>OZ251218.1:0-2790000 GCA_965240365.1 Gammaproteobacteria bacterium
GGTTTGCGCCGGCCGTGAGCGGGCCGGTGAAGGTCAGGGCCGGGTTGTTGGTGTTGACATTGCTGCTGAGTCTGGCGGGGCCATCCAGCACCAGATTGTCGTTGGCGTCCAGACCGCCGGTTCCGAGGTCGGTGTCGTTGATCAGGATCGGAGTCCGGCTCCGCCTGCCTGCCGCAGGCAGGCCGGGGCTTGTTGTTCCTGGATTCCGGCTTTCGCCGGAATGACGGGTGCTGAGGCGTATAGTTTGCGCGGTGTTGGCGTCCGTATTGAACGCGAGGACGCGGGTGTTCAGATTGGGATCGACCAGATTGATATTCCCGGCCGCGCCCGCGCCCCGGGTCTGGATATTCAGGCTGCCCGCCGTTGTGCCCGTGAATTCGGTACGGAGCGCCGCGCCCGTGCCGATACCCACGCCGCCGCTGGCAGTCACCGTCAGGCGGTTTGAGGTAGCCACGGCCCCGCCCGCGCTGTTGATGTCGCCGTTCTGGTTGGCAAGCCGGACTTCTCCGCTACCGGCACGGATGTCCGCGCCGATATTGAGTGTGCCCGCCTCGGAGAGGCCCGCCGCGAGGCTGACCCCGGTGTTGTTGGCGCGGATGCCGCTCACATCCCCGACCGTGCCGACAGTAAAGCCGTTGCGGTCGGTATAGTTCAGTTGCGCGCCCGGATTCACCCCCGCCAGCGTCGTGATGTCATTGCCCGCGCGGGTCAGATTGACGCTGCCGGTATTATTTTGCAACAACAATTCCGGCGCGCGCAGCACGCCGCCGATCTGGTTGACGGCCGCCGACCCCGTGATATTGCTAAAGGTCGCCCGCCGCGTGGCCGTCAGATTAGCGTTCAGAATGACGCTCTCGGCGCCCGCCACGGTAAAATTACGCAGCGCCACGCTGCCGCCGACCGCGCCATTGAAGCGGGCCGTAAGCGAATCGGCGAGCGTCAAGTCCTGCTGCCCGGCGGTTGTGCCGTCTATCGTGCCGGCCAGGGTCAGGCCGCCCGTGCCGTCAATCGTGCTGTTGGCGCGCAGTGTTATTGCGCCGCCCCAGGTGTTATCCGCGTCCCCTTCGCCGGCCGCATTGCGCAGCGTGCCGCTGTTCAATTCCAGTTCTTCGTCCTCCACGTTGAGGCCGGCCGCGCTGCCCGCGAGTTCGAGCACGCCGCCCGTGTTGACCACGGCGCCCAGGCTGCCCGCGCCGCTACCGAGCGCGCCGTTGTTGGCGATGGCCAGCGTACCCGCGTTAATCGTGGTCAGACCGGTATAAAGATTGAGGCCGCCCAGCGTGAGTTTGGCCGCGCCTGTCTTGGTGAAGCTGGCGCGTTCCGTGCCCGAGCTGAACTCGCTGATAACGCCGTTGTAAACGCCATCAGTGGTCTGGTTGACAGTCAGGGTGTGGCCTTTGGCGATGTCGATGCCGCCGCCCGTGGCGCTGCCGCCGGAGAGCGAACCGATGGTCTCGCTCTGGCGGACGGTGAGTTTGGCGCTGGCGGCAGTGGCGAGCGCGACCGCGCTGTTGTCGGGGAGGGCGGCGCCGCCCGTGAGGATGAGGTTGCCCGCGTTGATGGTGGTCGTGCCCGTGTAGCTGTTGGGGCCGCTCAGGGTGACCACGCCCGGTATCGTCGCGCTCACCTGGTTCTTTTCAAGGTCTGCCGTGCCCGCGAGCGCCGCGCGCACGCGCCCGCGCCGCAGGTCAAATTCGCCGGAGGAACGATTGACTGTCAGGACGCCCGCGCCGTTGATGTCGCCATTAGCGAGTATCACATTGGCCACGGTGTCATTGAAACCCTGGAGGTCAAAGACAGCGGCAGTGCCCAAAAGCCCTATATTCAGCCTGCTGCCATCGGGAATCACATCATTCGCGCCCAGCGCCAGCGTGCCGACAACAACGCTGGTGTTGCCCGTATAACTGTTGAGACCCTGCAACGTGACCGTGCCGTCACCATACTTGAGAAGCCCCGCCGAACCCGAGAGCTTGGCCCTGACCGTGCCGCTATACAGCTCAAAGTTATTCCCGGCCCCGCTCACAACCAGCCTGCCCTGATTCGAATCGCGCGCCAAATCCGCGCCCGTGGCGTTGATTTCGCCGGAAACCAGTTCAGCATCGCCGCCGAAGGTATTGGTGAAGACGCCAAGGTCAAAGATGCCGCCGTTCTCAATGCGCAGCAAACGGCTGCCATTAATCGCGTTATCTCTGCCCAGCGCCAGAGTCCCGCCTCTGACAACGGTCCGGCCCGTGTAGGTGCTTTGGCCCCCCGTGGGACTGCCGAGGGTAAATATGCCCTCGCCTTCCTTGATGAGATCGGCATTCGTGCCACTGATTGCGCCGGCATAGGTGGTGTCATTGCCATCGGCGTTGTTCACGGTCAGGGCCTGACCGCTGGCAATCTCGACATTGCCGCCCGCGCCGCCGCCGCCCGAGAGCGAACCGGTGGTCTCGCTGTTGCTCACGGTCAGTTTTGCACCCGTCACATTGCGCAGCGTAACGCCCCGCCCCGCGAGGCCCGAATCCGGGCTGGCATAACCGCCCTGAAGTTCCAGTTCGCCCGCTTCAATGAGCGTGCCACCCTGGTAGTCGTTCGGGTTGGCGCTGCTGCTGTTATTAACCACCAGCGTACCCGCACCCTGTTTGGTCAGACCACCGAGGCCCGTAATCAGGCCGTTCAGCGTCATATTGCCCGCGCCCGTGACGGTAAGATTGGCGCGCGCGCCCTCGTGCATCAGGGTCAACGTGCTGCCCACGGTCAGGCGGCCGCTATCGCTCGCAAAGGTGGTGTCGCCTGCCAGCGTGATCGCGCCATTCCATGTGTTGTTGCCCGTGGCGTTGCGCAGCGCGCCCGGCGTCGTGGCGGACACGCCGGTCCCGCTCAGAGTCAGGGCTTCATTGGCGACCGTCACGCCGCCGCTCAGTTCCAGCGCCGCGCCGGTGTTGACGAGCGTCCCCGTGGCGGCCGTGCCAAGCGCAAGGGCGTTGGCGACCGCCAGGATGCCTTCCCGAACCGTGGTCAGACCCGTGTAACTGTTGGCCCCGCCCAGGGTGAGCTTGCCGCTGCCCGCCTTGATAAGGTTGGCCGCCGTCGCCGTGGCATCGGCCGGGGTGGGGTCAATCTCACTGATAACGCCGTTGTAAACGCCCGCGGTAGTCTGGTTCACGGTCAGGGTCTGGCCCTTGGTGATTTCGATGCCGCCGCCCGCGCTGCTGCCGCCAGAGAGCGAACCGATGGTCTCGGTGTTCTGGACGGTGAGCTTGGCGGTGTTGCCGCTCGCGGCATTATTGAGCGTGACCGCGCTGTTATCGGGGAGGGCGGCACCGCCCGTGAGGATGAGTTCACCGGCGTTGACGGTGGTCGTGCCCGTGTAGCGGTTGGGGCCGGAGAGGGTGACGACGCCTTGTCTGGTGGCTGTTACGGCCGGCGTTCCAAATACACGCCGGGTTATCGTCACGCTATCCTTTTCAAGGTTCGCGTTCCCGGCGAGGATCGCGCTGACCGTGCCACGGCGGAGGTCAATCTTGTCGCCGGCGGCCGCATTAACCGTCAGGACGCCCTGATTGTCGGTCGCGCCCGCGGCGCGGATGATGTTGCCGCCGCGGAGCAGGACATGGGCCACGGTGGCGTTGGTTGTGCCGAGGTCCAGGGTGGCGTCAGTGGCATCAAGGCCGGTCACAATTTCAGTGCCCACTTCCAGCCTGGTGTTAGTGGGAAGCACAGCATCGCTTCCTTCCAGCGTCAGGGTACCTTTAGAAATCTCGGTAATGCCCGTGTAGCTGTTGAGGCCGCGCAATCTGACCGTGCCGGTGGTTATTTTACTGAGCTTCGCCGTGCCCGCGAGCTTGGCCTCAACCGTGCCGCTGGAAAGGGCAAATCCGCCAAGGGCGAAATTCACAAACAGCTTGCCCTGATTTGAATCGCGGTTCGGGTCCGCGCCCGTCGCCCGGATCTCGCCGGAATCCAGTTGAACGCCTCTTGTGAAGGCATTGCTGAAAGTGCGGAGGTCAAAGATGCCGCCGCTCTCAATGCGCAGAATATTGCTGCCAGCAATCGCGTTATCTCGGCCGAGCGCCAGGGTACCGCCGCCTCTGACAGTGGTCAGGCCGGTATAGGTGTTTTGACCTGCCAATGTAAAGACGCCCGCGCCGTCCTTGATGAGTTGGCCAAAGCCCCCGCCGCTGTTACTGATAACGCCGGAAAAGGTGGTGTCGTTGCCTCTGCCGTTGGAGACGGTCAGTATTTGGGACTCGCCCAGCACGACATTGCCGCCCGGCGTGGTGTCGGCTGAATTATCTCTGAGCGAACCGATGGTCTCGCTGTTGCTCACGCGCAGCGTCGCGCCTCTGGACAGCGTCACGCCCCGCCCGGCCGCGCCGTCATCGGGGCTGGCGTAACCGCCCTGGAGTTCGAGTTCGCCTGCTTCAATGCGCGTGCCGCCCTGGTAGTTGTTGGCCGTGGCCGCCACGCTTCGGTTGAGCACCAGCGCGCCCCCGCCCTGTTTAATCAGACCGCCGAGGCCGGTAATCCGGCCCGTAATGCGGGTCTTGCCCGCGCCCCTGAGGGTGAGGCTGGCGGCCGCGGGCGTGGCCGCGGCGCTTTGCAGGGTCAGGGCGCCGCTCAGGATAAGCGTGGGCGCCGTGCCGGTGGTGTTGGCGTTGTGGATGGTGGCGTTGCTCGCCACCCGGATCGCGCCGCTCCAGGTGTTGGTCCCGCTGAGGTTGCGCAGCGCGCCCTGGCGAACACCGCCGTCAAGTACGCCCTGCCCGTTCAGGGTCAGGTCTTCGCTGTTGATGGTGAGCGTCTCGCCCGCCCCGGGGTCCAGTTCCAGGGTCGCGCCCGCGGCGACGGTGGTGGTGGTAGTGGACGGGGTGTCGCTGTCATCGAAACCCAGGGCGTGGTTGTCGCCGATAGCGAGCGTGCCCGCGTTGATGAGGGTAGCGCCGGTGTAACTGTTCGCGGAGCTCAGGGTGACCTTGCCCGCGCCCGTCTTTCTCAGGCCCGCCGTGCCCGCGAGCCGGGCGCTGACCGTGCCCTCCCGCAGGTCGAAGTAGCGGCGGCCGCTGTCGGCCGTGCCGACATTGTTCAGCGTGAGCTTGCCTGTAACGGATTCGGGCGTGGTCAGGGTCAAGACCGTGCGGCCGCTGTCGGTCATCGTGCCGCTGAGCAGTTGCACGCCGCTAAAGGTGTTGTCATAGCCCGCGAGGTCGAAGATCCCGCCCGCGACCACCAGACTGCCGCCGCTGTTGATGGCGTTGTCCCCGCCGAGTTTCAGCGCGCCGCCTTCCACCCGGGTAAGGCCCGTGTAGGTGTTGGTCGCGCCGAGCGTGAGGGTGCCCGTGCCGGTCTTGCTCAGGCCGCCCGTGGTGGTGCCGATGACGCCTTCGATTTCGGTGTCGCCCGCGCCGGCCACGGTCAGGGTGAAGGTCGCGCCGCTTATAGCGCCGCTGAGCGTCAGGGCGTTGGTGGTATCGGCATTATGGATGGCGGCGCTCGCGCCAAGCGTGATCGCGCCGGACCAGGTGTTGATGCCGCTGACGTTGCGCAAGGCGCCTTGATAGACCGGCGCTCCTGTCGTGCCGGTATTGAAACCCGGCCCGTTCAGGGTCAGCAGCTTGCCAAAGCTGTTGGTGCTGGTGGCCGTGAGCCGCAGTTCCAGCGTGCCGCCGGTGTTCACGGTGACGCGCCCGGTCTCGCCCGTGCCCGTGCCCAGCGCGCCGCTGTTGCTGATGGCGAGGATGCCGTTGCTAATCGTGGTCGCGCCCGTGTAGGTGTTGCTTCCGCCCAGCGTGAGCCTGCCCGCGCCGGACTTGACGAGGCTGGCCGCGGTCGCCGTGGTATCGGCCGGGACGGGATCGGTCTCGCTGATGACACCGTTGTAAGTTGTATCCGCGCCGGTGGCCTGATTCACGGTCAGGGTCTGGCCTTTGGTGATGACGATATTGCCGCCCGCGCTGCCGCCGCCGGAAAGCGTGCCGATGGTCTCGCTGTTCAGGACGCTGAGTCTGGCGGTGTTGTTGCTGGCGGCCGTGCTCAGGCTGACGGCGCTGTCGTTGCTGATGGCATCGCCGCCGCTGTCGGCGAGGATCAGTTCGCCCGCGTTGATTTGGGTCCGGCCCCTGTAGTCATTGCCGTTGGCCAGCGTGACCTGGCCCGTGCCGGCCTTGATCAGGCCGCCCGCGCCGATGATGGAATCCGTGTCCGACACCGCCGCCTCGACCTTGATGGTGGAGGCCGCGCGGCGCGCCGTGGTGTCGGCGCCCGTGGCTTCCAGGCTCAGGTTATGGTTGTTGACGTTGATTTGGCCGGTAAGGGTCAGATTGGTGCCCGCCGGCGTTGAAGTGGCGCCCGCGGCCGATTCGGCCTTGATGGTACTGTTGGCGTCAAGTGTGATATTCCCGGCCCAGGTGTTGTCGCCGCTCAGGCTACGGAGTGTGCCGCCGTTCAGGGTCAGGTCTTCTCTGACAATATTGAGGGTACCGCCCGCGAGTTGCAGGACGGCGTTGTTTGCGACTGTGGTGGTGGTGCGGCCGGTAGCGGGCGTGCCCAGCGCGCCATTGCTGGCGATGCTGAGCGTGCCCGCGTTGATTTGGGTATGGCCGCTATACTCGTTGTTCGATGAGAGGGTGACGGTGTTGTTAGTGCTCTTCACCAGATCACCCGTGCCTTTAAGTATGGCACTAACCGTGCCGCTGCGCAAGTCGAATTTTCCGGCGCTTTCCACGCTGCTGTCGCTGCTGGCCACGGTCAGGCTGCCCTTGCTGCCTGCCGCGGCGCTGTCGATGATGCGCCCGGAAATCAGGCGCACACCCAGCCAGCTCTGTTCGGCGCCCGCGATGTCGTGCGTGTTGTTGTTCTCGACCACCAGAATGCTGCCGCTCACGCTGCCCGTAAACAGCAGACGCCCGGCCAGGATGCGGGTCGCGCCCGTGTAGAGATGGCTGCCGGAGAAGGCGAGGCGCACGGTACCGCCAGCGGCGCTGTCATCAGTGCGCTTGACCGCATTGACATTCGTGCCCGCGAGGATCGCCTGGATAGTGCCGTTGCGCAGGTCGAATTCACCCGCGCCTTCCGGTTCGGTGGAGTCTGCCGCGCGCGCGGGGCTGACGCGCAGGACGCCCTGCCCGGCGCTTGTGCCGGCGGGGGCAACGGCGGTGGCGTTAATATCGCCTTCGTTCAGTTGCAGGCCCGCGAGGGTCTGGTTGTGAGTGCCCATATTGAAGACGCCCTTGACCGGGTCACCGGCAGGGGTAGTGCGACGCCGGCCGATGATCAGGCGGCTGGTGGTGGCGATGGCGTCAGTGGCGCCAAGGGTGAGGTCGCCGTCGTCGATGCGGGTGTCACCCGTATAGTTGCCGGAACCCGAGAGCGTGGCGGTACCGCCGCCCGTCTTGATCAGGCCGCCCGCGCTGGGGTCTGCCGGAGACGCCGGGCCGATGCGCCCGGAAAGCGTGATTTGCGAGGCCGCGCGGGTTTGTGTTGTGCTACGCACGGTCCGGGTCGCCCTGCCCGTGGCATTCAGCGTGAGGTCGTGCGCGCCGTTGGCGATATTGCCCGTGACCCGCAGGTGCGCGCCCGTGGTGGCCGGGGTGGTCAGATAGGCCGCGTCGGCCTTGAGCGTGCCGGGGCTTTCGAGGGTGATGTCGCCGCCCCAGGTGGAATCACTGTTCCAGGCTTCGAGCGTGCCGTTGTTCAACGTCAGGGCTTCGCCGGCAATATTGACACCCGCGTTTGACGCCGCCGCCCGGCGCAAGAGGCGCAGGGTCGCGCCGCCGGCCACGGTCGTGCCGTTGCCCGCGCCGGAAGCGCCGAGGGCGGCGTTATTGCTGACGCTGAGAATGCCCGAATTGACCTGGGTCAGGCCGCGATACGTATTCGTGCCGGAGAGCGTAACGCGGCCCCGTGGCTCGTCCGCGGCCGGGCTGGCGACGGTCAGGCCGAGATCACCCGTGGCCGCGCCGCTGATATTGCCGGAAATAATAATTTCAGAGGCCAGGCGCTCATCGTCCCCCAATTCACCACCCCCAACGGCCACAAGCGTGAGCCGATGTTGGTTTTTGGTGATGTTGCCCGTGACGCGCAGGCGCGCGACCCGCGGCGCCCCCGACAGCACGCCCTCGGCGCGCAGGGTGGCATTGCCGGTGAGGGTAATGTTGCCCGACCAGGTGTTGTCGCTGTCGTAGCTTTCAAGGGTTCCCCCGTTGAGCGTCAGGGCCTCGCCCGCGACATTAAGGCCGCTGGCGCCGCCCGCGAGCCGCAGGGTCGCGCCGCTTTCGACCGTGGTATCACCCTCCGCCGTGCCGAGCGCGGTGTTGCTGGCGATAGCGAGGATGCCGGCGCTTACGGTTGTGCCGCCGCTGTAATCGTTATTGCCGCTCAGGGTGAAGACGCTGGTAGTGCTGCCGCTGCCGGGGTTATAAGTAAGATTGCCCATGCCGCGGATGCGGCCGGCGTATTGGCCGCCGCCGATGCCTTTCAGGGTCAGGGTCTGGCCGTTGGCGATGGCGGTCTCGGCCGCGCCCGTGCCGCCGCTGGCCGCGCCGCCGGTCAGGGCGCCCAGGGTTTCGCTTTCGGTAATCGTGAGCTTCGCGCCCGCGCCGAGGATGACCGTGCCCGTGTCGGCAATAGCGCCCTCGCCGGTGGTGGCGGTATTGGCAAGTTCCAGTTCGCCATCGTTGACGGTGGTGTCGCCCGTGTAGGTGTTGTTGCCAGTAAGCGTAAGCTTGCCCGCGCCGGTCTTGGTCAGGGTTCTCGCGTCGGTCTGGATCGCGCCGGCAATCAGGGTGTTGCCCGCGCCGTTCAGGATCAGGTTGTAAGCGCCGCTGATGCCATTGGTGGCGTTGCCCAGCGTCAGGGTCGCGCCCGTGCCGCTGCTGGCATTGTGAATGGTGGTATTGCCCGCGAGGATTATCGCGCCGCTTATCGTGTTGCCGCCGCTGACATTGCGCAGCGCCCCCCGGCCGCCAACCCCGGCCCCGTTCAGGCTCAGGGTTTCACCGGCGGGAACGGTGATGTCATTCGCCAGTTCCAGGGTCGCGCCATCGGCCACGGTGGTTCCGCCGTTGGTAGCGCCTTCACCCGTCGGCGTGCCAAGCGCGTTGTTCTTACGGATGCGCAGGATCCCGGCGCTGATGGTGGTCACCCCGGCGTAGGTGTTATCGCCCGTGCCGCCGAGCGTGAGCGTGCCGCCGCCGGTCTTGGTCAGGCCGCCGCTGCCCGTGGTGATCGCGCCGGCAATCAGGGTATTGCCCGCGCCGGCCAGGGTCAGATTGTGAGCGCCGCTGATGCCATTGGTGGCGTTGCCCAGCGTCAGCGTGTTGCCCGCGCCGGTGTTGGCATTGGTGATGGTGGTGTCGCCGCCAAGCGTTATCGCGCCATTCCAGGTGTTGCTGCCGCTGACATTGCGCAGCGCGCCCCCGCCGCCAACCCCGGCCCCGTTCAGGCTCAGGGCTTCGCTGTTGGGAATACCAAGGTTAGCGCCGCCGCCCGCCAGTTCCAGGGTCGCGCCGCCGGCCACGCTGGCCCCGCCGTTGCTTGTGCCCGAAGGCGGCGTGCCCAGGGCGTTTTCGTGGGTGATACGCAGGACGCCGTGAGCGACATTGACCGCGCCCGCGAAGGTGTTGTTGCCGCCAAGCGTAAGGCGGCCCGTGTCGCCCGCCGCCGCGCCCTTGGTAAGGCCGCCCGCGCCGCTGATGACGCCGCTGTAGCTGGTATTTGTGCCCGCGCTGTTCTTGACGGTCAGGATCTGACCGCTGGCGATGGCGACCTCGCCGCCGCCGGCCAGCGAAGCGATAATCTCGCTGTTGGTGACGGTCAGTTTCGGGCTGCCGGTGCTGGCCAGCACCACATCGGAACTGTCGTGCAGGGCCGTGCCGCCGGCATTGGCAAGTTCCAGTTCGCCATCGTTGATGTTGGTATCGCCCGTGTAGGTGTTCGCGCCCGTCAGCGTGAGCTTGCCCGCGCCGCTCTTGCTCAGGCCGCCCGCGCCGCCGCCGATTACGCCAGCGACAAGCGTGTCACCCGCGCCCGCGAAGCTCAGGAGACGGGCGCCGTTACTGATGCTGGCGGTGCTGGCCAGGGTCAGGGTATTGGCGCTGTTGGCGCTGGTGATAATGGTATTGCCCGCGAGGGTTATCGCGCCGCGCCAGGTGTTGTCGCCGCTTTCGTTGCGGAGCGCGCCCCGGCCGCCAACTCCGTCCCCGTTCAGGCTCAGGGTTTCGGTGCTGGAGATGTCAAGGCCACTGCTGCCGCCCGCCAGTTCCAGGGTCGCGCCGCCGGCCACGGTAGTCCCGCCATTGGCGCCGCTCGTCGGCGTGCCAAGCGCGCTGCTCTTGCCGATGCGCAGGATACCTTCATTGACGGCGGTCACCCCGGCGTAAGTGTTAAGGTCCGTGCCGCCGAGCGTGAGCGTGCCGCCGCCGGTCTTGGTCAGGCCACCCGCGCCGCTGATAGCGCCGTTGATGGCGGTGTCGCCCGCGCCCGTGACCGTGAGGGCGTGGGCGGCCGCCGGGTCAGTGCCGCTGCCGGCGGTTTCGAGGGTGACACCGCCGGAGACGGTCAGGGTGTTGCCGGCCGTTGCGCTGCTGAGCGTGGCGGCGCGCGTGAGCGCAATATCGCCGCTGTATTCGTTATTGCCGCTCGGGTTGGCCAGCGTGCCCCCAAGGTTCAGGGCTTCGGCCACATTGAGGCCGTTGCCCGAGAGTTCCAGGGTCGCGTTCTGAGCCACGGTGGTCGTGTTGGCGGCGGTGCTGGTTGCGGGCGTGCCGAGGGCGTTGTTGTGCGTGACGCGCAGCGTGCCCGCGTCCACCCTGGTCGCGCCGCCGTAGGTGTTGTTGCCGCCAAGCGTAAGGCGGCCCGTATCGCCCGCCACCGCGCCCTTGGTGAGGCCGCCCGCGCCGCTGATGACGCCGCTGTAGCTGGTGTTTGTGCCCGCGCTGTTCTTGACGGTCAGAGTTTGGCCACTGGCGATTTCAACTTCGCCACCGCCGGCCAGCGAAGCGATAGTCTCGCCGTTGGTGACGGTCAGTTTCGGGCTGCCGGTGCTGGCCAGCACCACAGCGGAACTGTCGTGCAGGGCCGTGCCGCCGGCATTGGCGAGTTCCAGTTCGCCCGCATTCACGGTGGTGTCGCCCGTGTAGGTGTTGGTTCCGCTCAACGTGAGCGTGCCCGTGCCGGTCTTGGTCAGGCTACCCGCGCCGGTCTGGATGTTGCCCTGGATGCGGATGTCGCCCGCGCCCGTGACGATGAGGTCGCGGGTGGCGGTGTCGCCGCTGTTGAGGCCGATATTGCCGCTCAGTATCAGGGTTTGCGCAAGACTCTCAATAGTGGCGTTGCCCGTGAGCGTAATCACGCCGTTCCAGGTGTTGTTGGCCAGGGCATTCAGATTGCGCAGCGTGCCCGCCAGCCGCAGGGCCTCACTGGCGGGAATGCTCAGATTGCCGGCGCCGCCCGCCAGTGCCAGGGTCGCGCCGCCGGCTACAGTGGTCCCGCCATTGGTGGTTGTCCCCCCCGGCGTGCCCAGCGCGTTGCTGTGTTGCACGCGCAGCGTGCCGTGGTTGACGTTGACCGCGCCCGCGAAGGTGTTGTTGCCGCTCACGGTCAGAACGCCGGTGTCCGTATTCACACTGCCCTTCGTGATGCCGCCTAATCCACTGATGGCGCCGGAAAGAACGACATCACCCGCGCCCGTTACCGTGAGGTCGCGGCGCGTGGGCGTAGTGCCCGAGGTGACGGTCTCTTGCAGGCTCAGGCTGTTGCTCACGGTCAGGGTGCTGCCGGCCGCGCTGTCGATGGTGGTCCCCTTCAGGGTGATAGCGCCGCTGTATCTGTTGTCGCCGCTGTGGTTGGCCAGCGTGCCAAAGAGATCCAGGGTTTCGCCCACATCAAGGCCGGTTCCGCTGGACGAGAGTTCCAGTCTGGCGCCGCTGGCCACGATGGTGCGCGCCAGGCTGCCCGTGCCATCGCCGAGGGCCGTGTTATGGCTAATCCGCAGGATACCGTTGCTGACGGTGGTCAGACCCGTGTAGGTGTTCGCGCCCGAGAGCGTGAGCATGCCCGCGCCGGTCTTGGTCAGGCTGCTGCGGCCGGTGCCCGCGCCATCCTCAATCACGCCCGCAAAGGCGGTGTTTCCGCTGTTGTTTATGGTGAGGGTAGAACCCTTCTGGATCTGTACCTTGCTGTCGGCGTTGTCGCCGTCCAGTCCGCCGATGGTCTGGTCGCCGGTGGTGACAAGGGTGGCCGCGGTTCCAACGGCATTCGCGAAGGTCACGGCGCCCGTGCCAATGGCTCCGCTGAGTGTGCCGGCCTCAATGGTGGTCGCGCCCGTGCGGGTGTTGGTACCGGAGAGCGTGAGCGTGTTCGCGGTGGTCTTGGTCAACGTGGCGTTGCCGGCCAGATTCGCGCTGATGGTCCCGCCCTGGGCCGTGATGCCGCCCCCGCCCGTGTTGACAGTCAGGACGCCCGTGCCGCCCGTAATCTGACCGCCGTTAGCCAGTTGCAGACCGCCGGTCAGGGTTTGATTGAAGTTGCCCAGGGCAAAGGTACCGCTGCCGCCGATGACCAGACGACTGCTGCCGGGGAGGGCCTCGGCAACGCCGAGGGCGAGGGTGCCGCCGCTGATGGTGGTCGCACCTGTGTAATTATTGGTGCTGCCGGAGAGCGTGAGCGTGCCCGCGCCGCGCTTACTCAGGCCGCCCGCGCCGGTCTGGATGTTGCCCTGGATGCGGGTGTTGCCCGCGCCGGTGACGGTGAGGTCGAAGGCGCCGGTGATGTTGCCCGCGAGCGTCAGGCTGTTGACCGCGCCCGAAGCGGACACGGCGTTATCAATGGTGGCGCTGTTGCCCGTGAGCGTAATCGCGCCGTTCCAGATGTTGTCGGCCGAGGCGCCGCTGCCGGCATTCCGGTTGCGCAGCGTGCCGGCCAGATTCAGGGTTTCGCCGGCGGGAATGGTCAGCCGGGCGCGGGTGCGGCTCGTGCCCGTGACGGTTTCCGGGCTGTCCAGCTCCAGGGTCGCGCCGCCGGCTACAGTGGTCCCGCCATTGGTGGTTGTGCCCCCCGGCGTGCCCAGCGCGTTGTTGTGTTGCACGCGCAGCGTGCCGTGGTTGACGTTGACCGCGCCCGCGAAGGTGTTGTTGCCGCTCACGGTCAGAACGCCGGTGTCCGTATTCACGCGGCCCTTCGTGATGCCACCTAATCCACTGAGGACGCCGGAAAGAACGACATCACCCGCGCCCGTTACCCTGAGGTCGCGGGCCACGGTTTCGCCCCCCGCGGGGGTCTCTTCCAGGCTCAGGTCGCCGCTCACGGTCAGGACGCCGGCCGCGCTGTCGATGGTGGTCCCCTTCAGGGTGATAGCCCCACTGTATTCGTTGGCGCCGCTCTGGTTGGCCAGCGTGCCAAAGAGATCCAGGGTTTCGCCCACATCAAGGCCGGTTCCGCTGGACGAGAGTTCCAGTCTCGCGCCGCTGGCCACGATGGTGCGCGCCTGACTGCCCGTGCCGCCGCCGAGGGCCGTGTTATGACTAATCCGCAGGATACCGTTGCTGACGGTGGTCAGACCCGTGTAGGTGTTCGCGCCCGAGAGCGTGAGCGTGCCCGTGCCTGTTTTGGTGAGACCGGCGCGCAGGGTGGTGGACGTGACGCCGGCAGGATTGACGCCGCTGATGACCCCGGCGAAGTTGCCGCCGTGGACGGTGAGGGTGTTGCCCTTGACGATTTCTACTTTTGTAGAACTGTCAATGGATCGCAATTCGCCGATGATTTCATTACCCTCGACCCGGATGTCGTTGGCAGTGTCAAGCCGGCCCCGGTCGGGCTGCCCATCCACGGGGTCGGGGATGGCGCTGCCGCCCCTGAGCACAAGAATCCCAAAATTATGAAGCGTTCTGCCCCGATAGGTATTGGCGCCGCTGAGGATGATCTTTTGAGTGTCGAGGACGGCCCTTGGGCCGGCGGCAAACTGGTTGAGGAGTAGGTTGCCGCCAGGACCACTGATATTGCCGGATATTTCCAGTTCACCGCCGGCGCCCGCACTGTTGGTAACTTCAACAATGGCGCCTCTTCTGGTGGTGTTAACGTTAATAGTGATGTCACCTGTCAGAGTAAATTTTCCCGTACTTGACTGCTGGTAGATTACGCTTGGTCCGTTTCTCCCGGCGTCAATCGTGCCGGTCCAGGTATTGGCGCCGCTTATACTCCGCAACGAACTGCTGTTCCTGATCGTCAGGGGTTCCGCGTCAAAGGTCCGGCCGCCATACAAGCGGAGTCCCGAAAGGAAGGTCTCTCCCTGTAGCACCGTGCCCGCCGCCGTGCTGCCCAGGGCGCTGGCGCTGGAAATGTCCAGCCAGCCGCCGCTGTCAGCGGCGGTGCTGAAGCTGCCGAGCCTGCCGACCGTGGTCAGCCCCCGATAGCTGTTATCGCCCGACAGCGTCACGGTGCCGCCCGTGGTCTTGGTCAGCCCCGCGCTGCCGCCGAGTTTGGCGCTGACCGTGCCGCTTCTCAGGTCGAAGTTGCCGCTGTTGAGGGTCAGGGTACCCGTGCGGGTGGTGGTTGGGGTGGTGGTCGTTACGCTCCGGCCGCTGTCCTGGATGACGCCGCTGACAAGCCGCACGCCGCCGACTTCGGCGTCGTACCCGGCGAGGTCGAAAGTGGCGTTGTTGGAGACGACCAGGGCGCTGCCCGTGGACAGGGCGTTGTCCGCGCCGAGCTTGAGCGTGCCCGCGTTGACGTTGGTATTGCCCGTGTAGTTGCTGCCGCTGCCGGAGAGCGTGAGCGTGCCCGCGCCGGTCTTGCTCAGGCCGCCTGCGCCGGTCTGGATGTTGCCCTGGATGCTGATGTCGCCCGCGCCCGTGACGATGAGGTCGCGGGTGGCGGTGTCGCCGCTGTTGAGGCCGATATTGCCGCTCAGTATCAGGGTTTGCGCAAGACTCTCGATAGTGGCGTTGCCCGTGAGCGTAATCGCGCCGTTCCAGGTGTTGTTGGCCAGGGCGTTCAGATTGCGCAGCGTGCCCGCCAGCCGCAGGGCCTCACTGGCGGGAATGCTCAGATTGCCGGTACCGCCCGCCAGTGCCAGGGTCGCGCCGCCGGCTACAGTGGTCCCGCCATTGGTGGTTGTCCCCCCCGGCGTGCCCAGCGCGTTATTGTGTTGCACGCGCAGCGTGCCGTGGTTGACGTTGACCGCGCCCGCGAAGGTGTTGTTGCCGCTCACGGTCAGGATGCCGGTGTCCGTATTCACGCGGCCCTTCGTGATGCCACCTAATCCACTGATGATGCCGGAAAGAACGACATCACCCGCGCCCGTTACCGTAAGGTCACGGGCCACGGTTTCGCCCCCCGCGGGGGTCTCTTCCAGGCTCAGGGCGCCGCTCACGGTCAGGGTGCTGCCGGCCGTGCTGTTGTCGATGCGGGTGCCCTTTAGATTGATAGCGCCGCTGTATTCGTTGTCGCCGCTCTGGTTGGCCAGCGTGCCAAAGAGATCCAGGGTTTCGCCCACATTAAGGCCAGTGGTTCCGCTGGACGAGAGTTCCAGTCTCGCGCCGCTGGCCACGATGGTGCGCGCCAGGCTGCCCGTGCCGCCGCCGAGGGCCGTGTTATGGCTAATCCGCAGGACGCCATTGCTGACGGTGGTCAGACCCGTGTAGGTGTTCGCGCCCGAGAGCGTGAGCATGCCCGTGCCGGTCTTGGTCAGGCTGCCACGGTCGGTGGCAGCGCCCCCCGTGCCATCCTCGATGACGCCGGCAAAGTTGGTGTCTCGGCTATTGTTTATGGTGAGGGTAGAACCCTTCCGGATTTGCACCTTGCTGCTGGCGGTGCCAGTCAGATTGTTGATGGTCTGGTTGCCGGTGGTGACAAGTGTGGTCGCGCCGGATCCGGCGAAGCTCACGTCGCCCGTGCCCATGTTCCCGCTGAGCGTGCCGCCCTCAATGGTGGTCGCGCCCGAATAGCCACTGCTGTCACCGCTGAGCGTGAGCGTGCCCGCGCCGCGCTTGGTCAGCGCCGCGTTGCCGGCCAGATTCGCGCTGATGGTCCCGCCCTGGGCCGTGATGCCGCCCGTGTTGACGGTCAGGGTCCCCGTGCCGGTAATCTGGCCGCCATTATCCAGTTGCAGGCCGCCGGTCAGGGTTTGATTGAAGACGCCCAGGGCAAAGGTACCGCTGCCGCCGATGACCAGACGACTGGCAGCGGGGAGGGCCTCGGCAATGCCGAGGGCGAGGGTCCCGCCGTTGATAGTGGTCGCGCCCGTGTAGTTGTTGCCGCTGCCGGAGAGCGTGAGCGTGCCGCCGTCGTTCTTGGTCAGGCCGCCCGTGCCGGTCTGGATGTTGCCCTGGATGTGGGTGTTGCCCGCGCCGGTGACGGTGAGATTGCGGCCGGTACCGCCGGAGTAGAGAATATTGCCGTTCAACGTCAGGCTGTTGACCGCGCCCGAAGCGGGGACGGCGTTATCAATCGTGGCGTTGTTGCCCGTGAGCGTAATCGCGCCGTTCCAGATGTTGTCGAACGGGGCGCTGCCGCCGGCATTCCGGTTGCGCAGCGTGCCGGCCAGATTCAGGGTTTCGCCGGCGGGAATAGTCAGCCGGGCGCGGCTCGTGCCGGTTCCCGGGCTGTCCAGTTCCAGGGTCGCGCCATCGGCCACGGTGGTGTTGCCCGTAGTGTTGCCAAGCGCGCTGCTCTTGCCGATGCGCAGGATACCTTCATTGACGGCGGTCACCCCGGCGTACGTATTGGCGGCCGCGCCGTCGAGCGTGAGCGTGCCGCCGCCGGTCTTGGTCAGGCCGCCCGCGCCGCTGATAGCGCCGTTGATGGCGGTGTCGCCCGCGCCCGTGACCGTGAGGGCGTGGGCGGTCGCCGGGTCAGTGCCGCTGCCGGCGGTTTCGAGGGTGACGCCGCCGGAGACGGTCAGGGTGTTGCCGGCCGTTGCGCTGTTCAGCGTGGCGTTAGCCGTGAGCGTGATTGTGCCGTTCCAGGTGTTATTGGCGCTGGTGTTGCGCAGCGCGCCGAGGCGGTTACTGCCGCTGGTCGCGCCCAGCCCGGCAAGGCGCAGGGTTTCGGTATTGGATATATTGAAGTTGCCGCTGCCCGCCAGCTCCAGGGTCGCGTTGGCGGCTACGCTGGCGCCGCCGTTGCTTGTGCCCGAAGGCGGCGTGCCCAGGGCGTTTTGGTGGGTGATACGCAGGACGCCGTGAGCGACGTTGACCGCGCCCGCGAAGGTGTTGTTGCCGCCAAGCGTAAGGCGGCCCGTGTCGCCCGCCACCGCGCCCTTGGTGAGGCCGCCCGCGCCGCTGATGACGCCGCTGTAGCTGGTATTTGTGCCCGCGCTGTTCTTGACGGTCAGGATCTGGCCGCTGGCGATTTCGACCTCGCCACCGCCAGCCAGCGAAGCGATAGTCTCGCCGTTGGTGACGGTAAGTTTCGGGCTGCCGGTGCTGGCCAGCACCACATCGGAACTGTCGTGCAGGGCCGTGCCGCCGGTATTGGCAAGTTCCAGTTCGCCCGCATTCACGGTGGTGTCGCCCGTGTAGGTGTTCGCACCCGTCAGCGTGAGCGTGCCCGCGCCGCTCTTGCTCAGGCCGCCCGCGCCGCCGCCGATTACGCCAGCGACAAGCGTGTCACCCGCGCCCGCGAAGCTCAGGAGGTGGGCGCCGTTGCCGATGCTGGCGGTGCTGGCCAGCGTCAGGGTATTGGCGCTGTTGGCGCTGGTGATAATGGTATTGCCCGCAAGGGTTATCGCGCCGCGCCAGGTGTTGTTGCCGCTTTCGTTGCGCAGCGCCCCCCGGCCACTCACCCCGGCCCCGTTCAGGCTCAGGGTTTCGGTGCTGGAGATGTCAAGGCCGCTGCTGCTCGCCAGTTCCAGGGTCGCGCCGCCGGCCACGCTGGTCCCGCCGTTGGCGCCGCTCGTCGGCGTGCCAAGCGCGCTGCTCTTGCCGATGCGCAGGATCCCGGTATTGACGGCGGTCGCCCCGGCGTAGGTGTTAAGGCCCATGCCGCCGAGCGTGAGTGTGCCGCCGCCGGTCTTGCTCAGGCCGCCCGCGCCGCTGATAGCGCCGTTGATGGCGGTGTCGCCCGCGCCCGTGACCGTGAGGGCGTGGGCGGTCGCCGGGTCAGTGCCGCTGCCGGCGGTTTCGAGGGTGACGCCGCCGGAGACGGCCAGGGTGGTGCCGGCCGTTGCGCTGCTGAGCGTGGCGGCGCGCGTGAGCGCAATATCGCCGCTGTATTCGTTATTGCCGCTCGGGTTGGCCAGCGTGCCCCCGAGGTTCAGGGCTTCGGCCACATTGAGGCCGTTGCCCGAGAGTTCCAAGGTCGCGTTCCGGGCCACAGTGGTCGTGTTGGCGGCCGTGCTGGCTGCGGGCGTGCCAAGCGCGTTGTTGTGCGTGATGCGCAGCGTGCCCGCGTCCACCCTGGTCGCGCCGCCGTAGGTGTTGTTGCCGCCAAGCGTAAGGCGGCCCGTGTCGCCCGCCGCCGCGCCCTTGGTGAGGCCGCCCGCGCCGCTGATGACGCCGCTGTAGCTGGTATTTGTGCCCGCGCTGTTCTTGACGGTCAGGATCTGGTCGCTGGCGATTTCGACCTCGCCGCCGCCGGCCAGCGAAGCGATAGTCTCGCCGTTGGTGACGGTCAGTTTAGGGCTGCCGGTGCTGGCCAGCACCACATCGGAACTGTCGTGCAGGGCCGTGCCGCTGGTATTGGCAAGTTCCAGTTCGCCATCATTCACGGTAGTCACGCCCGTGTAGATGTTGGTTCCGCTCAACGTGAGCGTGCCGCCGCCGGTCTTGGTCAGGCTGCCCGTGCCGGTCTGGATGTTGCCCTGGATGTGGGTGTTGCCAACGCCCATGACGGTGAGGTTTTGATTGCTCGTGCTCGTGATGTTGGCCGTGAGCGTCAGGCTTTGCGTGCTGCCCACGGCAGTCCGCTGGTTGTCGATAGTGCCCGCCCCCGTGAGGTTTATCGTGCCGTTCCAGACATTGTTGCCACTGGCGTTGCGCAGCGTGCCGTTGTTCAGGGTCAGGGCTTCGGCGGCGGTATTGAGGTTCGTGCCGCCGGATGGGGCCAGTTCCAGCACGGCGTTATTGACCGTGGTCCCGCTGCTCGCGCCTGTAGCGCCGAGCGCGTTGTTGCTGGCGATGCTTAGCACGCCCCCGCTCACCGTGGCCGCGCCCGTAAAGCTGTTGGCGCCTGAGAGCGTGACCGTGCTGCCCGTGGTCTTGTTCAACCCCGCGCCGCCCGCGAGCTTGGCGCTGACCGTGCCGTGCTGGAGGTCGAAGTTGCTGCCGCCGCCGAGAGTCAGGGTACCTTTGGTCGAGGAGGCGGCCTTGTCCGCGTCCAAGGTCAGGCCCGAGGCGATAATGCTGCCGCCGCCCGTGAGTTGCACGCCGCCGACCGTGTCAAAGTAGCTGTCGAGGTCAAAGGTACCGCCATTGACCACCAGATTGCTGCTGTCGGAAATCACATTGTCCGCGCCGAGCTTGAGCGTGCCCCCGCTCACCGTGGTAGCGCCCGTGTAGGTGTTGGTTCCACTAAGCGTGAGCGTGCCGCCGTCGGTCTTGCTCAGGCCGCCCGCGCCGGTTTGAATCGCGCCGGAGATAAGCGTGTTGCCGGCGCCGGCCAGGGTCAGATTGGTCGTGGCCGTGGCCGCGATGCCCGCGGCCCGGCTTAGCGTGTTGCTGAGCGTCAGGGCGCCGGTGACGTTGGTGATGGTGGTGTTGCCCGCCAGCGCGACCGTGCCGCTCAGGGTATTGCCGCCGCTGACGTTGTGCAGCGCCCCGACGTTGGTCGTCGCGCCCGTGCCGCTCAGGGTCAGGGCTTCGCGGGCGGAGACGGTGATGCCGCCCGCCAGCGCCAGGGTCGCGCCGCTGGCTACGGTAGTGGTCGTCGTGTTGGTTGCATGAGTGCCGAGGGCGTTATTGTTTTCAATGCGCAGGATGCCCGCGCTCACCGTGACCGCGCCCGAAAAGCTGTTATCGCCGGAGAGGGTGACGGTGCTGGTGGTGGTCTTGCTCAACCCCGCGCTGCCCCCGAGTCTGGCGCTGATGACGCCGTTTCTAAGGTCGAAGTTGCGGGTTGTCGAGCCGTCGTTGTTGAGCGTCAGGACGCCTTTGGTCGCGCCGCCCTCCCCGCGGCCGCTGTCCCGGATGGTCCCCTTGATAAGTTGCATACCGCCGACTTCGGCGTTATACCCGGCGAGGTCGAGGACGGCCTGGGCGGCCGTGAGTCTTGCTGGCGCCTGCACAACCAGGGTGCTGGCGGTGGACAGGGCGTTATTGGCACCGAGCTTGAAGACGCCGCGCTCGACGCGGGTCTGGCCCGTGTGGGTGGCGTCTGTGCCGCGGTCGCGGCCGAGGGTAAGCGTGGCATTGAGATTGTTCATGTAGCCGATGAGGTTGCCGCTGCCGCTGATGAGGCCCGCGAGGGTGATGTTGCCCTGGCCGCGGAGCCTGAGGTTGCGGGGATTCGCCGCGGCGGCGCCTTGCAGGCTGAGATTGCTGTTGATGGTCAGCATTTTGCCTATGCTGCCGCTGCGGATCTGGGTGTTGGCGGCAAGCGTGATGGGGCCTTGCCAGATGTTGGTACCGCGCTCGCCGCGCAGCGCGCCGTAACGGTAACGGTTGGGGCGTGTCGTATCGGGCGTATTCCAGGCGCCCGCGCCTCGCAGGGTCAGGGGTTCGGCGTCGAAAGTGACACTGCCGGTAGCCGGGGCGCGGAGGATCAGGCTGGCGTAGTTTTCCACTACGGTGCCCGCGCTGGTCGCGCCGAGGGCGCTGGCGCTTTCGATGGCCAGGCGGCTGCCGTTTTTTTCGGCTTCCGGGGTGGTATCTTCGCCAGCGCCGGTGAAACGGTAGCCGCGCACGGTGGTGATGCCGGTGTAGGTGTTGACGCCGGCCAGCGTCAGCTTGCCCGTGCCGGCGATGGTGAGGTTGCCGCCGCCGGAGCCGGTTGCGCTGTCCTTGATGATGCCGGCGTAACGGCTGTCGCTGCTGCTGTTTACGGTGAGCGTGCTGCCCTGTTCGATGATGACTTCGCTGGCGGCATTGTTGCCTCTGAGGCCGCCGATGGTCTGGTTTTGCTTGACGGCAAATTTGGCCGTCGCGCTGTTGCCGAGGCTGACGCGGGAGTTGCGCAGGACATTGACGGGGCCGCCGCTAGTGCGGCTGCCGTCGAGTTCAAGGGTACCGTTGTTAATGGTGGTCACGCCCGAATAGGTGTTGGCCGCCTTGAGCGTGAGCGTGCCCGTTCCCTGTTTGCTAAGGGCACCCGTGCCCGAGATGACGGCGGTTTCGTTCTGGATGATGGCGTTGTTGCTGTTGAGGTAAATCGAGTTGGCGCCGATGTTGACGCCGGCGCCAAGGATAGCAAAGCCCGTGTTGTCCAGGAAACGGAGGTTGCCGCCCAGGGTCCCGCCCAGGTACAGATTGGTGATGGCGTTGTTGCGGGTGTTGAGGGTGTACGTGCCGGTGTAGGTTTGGGCGCCGGCAAAGTCGCCGCTGCCGGTATTGGCCGGGCGTTGGGCGTTGAGGTAGAGGTCGGCCGCTCTGAGATTTTTGCCCGTGTTGGGCTGCGTGACCGCGCCGTTGGCTGAAAGGTAGATACTGCCGTTTAAGACGCTGACCCTGCCAAGCACGATGTTGCCGCCCGCGTAAAAGCGGGCCGAAGCGCCGGTCCCGGTGAGGGTGAGGTTGTTGTTGTTCATGTTGATGTTGCGCCCGGCGATGAGGCGGAACTGGCCGGTGTAGCCTGTAGCGGCGCTGCCGAGGCTGATGTTGCTGTCGAAGAAGATGTCGCGGGTGGCCTGAAGGATGATATTGGCATTGCCGACGGCGGTCAGGGTCGCCTGACTGACCCAGGAGTTGGCCGTGGCCGAGGCCGCGCTAAAGGGGTTGCTGGTGTCTTCCGGCGTGGGGTTGTCGGCTGTGCCGCCGCAACTGTTCGAGGTGGCCGTGCCGCCGATGCAAAGGTCGTTCGGGTCCAGCAGCAGGGTCCCGGCCCGGCCTTTGGGCGCGGCTACATCCACCTCGCCCCGAAACGCCAGATAGCGCCTGCCCGAGACCTCCACAAAGCCGCCATCGCCGCCCCGTGGGCCGCCACGGGCCGAAATCTGCCCGTGATAGCGCGTGGTGTCGTTTGCCCAGACGATGATTCGGCCGCCCTTGCCTTTTTGGGTGGCGTCCGCGTTCAGCAGCGCGCCCTTGCCGATATAGGTGACCGTGGCGTTCCTGACCTTGGGGTTTTTGCCCTGATAATCGCCGCCAACCAGAATCACGCCGCCCGCGACCGCGCCCGAGGCGTCCAGCCGGGCCAGACCCAGGAGACCGACCTTGTCGCCGGTAATTTCTATCTGGCCGCCCTTGCCGGTTTCGGAGGCGGCGGTAATTTGGGCCTTGCCCGAGACCACGGCCTTGTTTTGGGCCTGGAGTCTGATTATGCCCCCTCTATTGTCATTCCGGCCTGCGCCGGAATGCGTCGTTTTTCCTGGATTCCAGCTTTCGCTGGAATGACGGGGTTTTTTATTTGTTGCCAGTCCTTTGGATCCTGTGGCTTCGCCGTTATTTATGGCCCCACCCCCGCCGTCATTCCCGCCCCCGTCGTCATTTATGGGCAGGACGCCCTGTATGCGGCGAGAGGGCAGGACGCCCGGAGCCGCCCGGCGAAAGCTGGAATCCACGTTGAGAAGGGCATCGCCGGCCCGGCCCTGACTCGTCCCGGAGGCGGCAGTAATCAGGGCGCTACCCGAAACAGCCACCTCACCGCCGCTAATATCAATCTGCCCGCCCCGACCCGTTTCCGAGGCCGCCGTAATCCGCGCCTCACCCGAAACCTCAACCTTACCCCCGGCTTCCAGCTTAACCGCCCCGCCCGCGCCCTTTTCAGAGGCCGCGTTCAGCGTCCCCGTATTAAGCAACGAACTCCCGGCGCCTTCGGCCACCAGCCGAATCACCCCGCCGTTCTTCTCCACCCGGCCCGCGCCAATCACGCCGCTGTTGTTCACCACCTGCGTGAACACGTCCCGCGCCGCACGGCCCTTCAACAATACCGCCCCGCCCTCGGCCTTTATCACGCCCGTGTTGGACACCGCTTCTTCCAGACCCTCGGCCCGTTCCAGCAGTTCCTCGGTCACCGCAAACTGAATCAGACCATCCCCGTCAAAATCCATCGCCATCGCCTTGCCCGCCACCAGATTCACCTGACCGGCATGGGCCAGGATCGTCCCCTCGTTCTTCACCGCCCCGCCTATCAGCGACACCGCCCCGCCGGTCGCCGCCTGAATCAAACCCTGATTGATAACCGCGCCCGGATTGCCTTCGGCATTGGCAAAGTGATACTTGCCCGCCAGAAAGTCCTTGTCACTGATATTCAGACCCGAGGCCACCAGACCCCCCACGTTCACACGCGCCCCCGGCTTGAAGAATACGCCGTTCGGGTTTACCAGCAGGACTTTGCCGTTGGCGTTAATCTGACCGAATATCTGGCTCGGGTTGTGGTCAAGGATGCGGTTCAGCGCCTGCGCATTGGCGTTGGGTTGACGGTAGTTGACGGCCTCGTTGGCCTGGACGTTGTAACTGTCCCAGTTGAGGATGAGGTTTTGAGAGTGTTGCTGAATATTGGTCGTCCGCGCGTCCGGCCGCGCCACCGTGCCCGAACCGGCCGTGACCACCCCGCCCTCGGGGCCGGCCAGACTTACGGCCGGCAGGCCAAGCAGGGTAACCGGGAGCGTGGCCCGGACGAGGGCCGTTAAAGGTTTAAGGCGGAATTGCGGCGCGCCCTGGGCGGCCCCGGGCCGGGAACGGCGGGCCGCCAGACGGCGTTGCTTACGGGTTTGGATGTGCGTTGCGGTTGCTGTCTTGTTCATGGCCCTGGTTGCTGCGTTGCTGTCTTGTCCGCGCTGTTACCTGTTCGTGCCGGTGACGGGCGCATTACCGTTATTTTAGACCTTTTGTGTTATTTTGGCGATTACTGTCATTCCCAACCCATTTAAACAGGTATCCTGCCTGTTTAATTGTCGCCCAATAAAATCAAGCGCAATTCGCGGGATTGCCTGATTTTATAGCTCAACAAGCCTGAATCCTTATCTTGGATAGGTCTATGCGCGGAGTATTCATTGATTTTGCAGAATTTATTGTGAACCAGTTCACAGTTCAGGCTTTAATTATGTCCCGGCTGGCACGCTATTTTGACAGACCAGCGGATGACAATGCGCGCAACATTCTCGCTTTTTGGTTATTCCAGCCTGCCTGCCACGGGCTGAGCAGAATGAGGTTGGGGGTGGATTCCGGCCGCGGGCTTTTGCTTGTCCGCGCCGTGCCGGCCGGAATGGGAGGCAAGGTTTTTAAGCCGAGAAAAAAACCTTTATCACAATAGAAGCGACACCCACCAGCAGGGAGAGAATGCCTGCTATGGTTGTCGCCATCATCCATTTCATCACGGCCATTTGCCGATCCAGTTTGGCTATACTGACTTTGACGCCGGTAATCTCGTGGTTGAATTTTTCACTGAGCTTGTCATCAAGCGCGGTAATCCTGTCGCTCAACTTTTCATCAAGCTCGGTCATCCTGCCGCTGAACTTTTCATCAAGGTCGGTCATCCTGCCGCTGAACTTTTCATCAAGCGCGGCAATCCTCTCGCTCAACTTTTCATCAAGCTCGGTAATCCGGCGGCTGAACTTTTCATCAAGGTCGGTAATCCTCTCGCTCAGCTTGCTATCAAGGTCGGTAATCCTGTCGCTCAACTTGTCGTCAAGCTCGGTAATCCGGCGGCCCAGCCTCTTTTCAACTTCGTTAATATAAGCCATCAAGCTCTTTTCTGCCCCGTTTATATCGGCTTTTGTGCTCACATTTTCCGCCGACAGGGCTTCGGCCGCATGTTTTGCCTCGGGGTCGGGGATGCCGACTTTGCGGAAGGCTTCGTACACTTCTGTGATCATCGTGGCCATGCGTTTTTCCTTGGGAATTGGCGGGATTTTGCGGAATTTACCGGGAATGGATTGTTAGTGCAAGTGTTGTGTTGGCATTCCCGCTTGGCCCTGCCTGTAGCAGGCAGGTCGCCGCATACAGGACTTCCTGTCCATAAATGACGACGGGAGGACGGGAAACGATATTTTTAAACCGGGAAAAAACTCTTGATCACAAGGGAGAGAATACCTGCTATGGCTGTTGCTATCATCCACTTCATCACGGCCATTTCTCGATCCTGTTTGGCTATACTGACTTTGACTCCGGCAATCTCACGGCTGATTTTTTCACTGAGCTTCTCATCAAGCGCGGTAATTCTATCGCTCAACTTGTCATCAAGCTCGGTCATACTGCGGCTGAATTTTTCATCAAGGTCGGCAATCCTCTCGCTCAATTTTTCATCAAGCTCGGTAATCCTGCGGCTGAACTTTTCATCAAGCGCGGCAATCCTCTCGCTCAACTTGTCATCAAGCTCGGTAATCCTGCGGCTGAACTTTTCATCAAGCGCGGCAACCTCTCGGCTGATCCTTTCGCCCAGCCTCTTTTCTGCCCCGTTTATATCGGCTTTTGTGCTCACGTTTTCCGCCGACAGGGCCTCGGCCGCATGTTTTGCCTCGGGGTCGGGGATGCCGACTTTGCGGAAGGCTTCGTACACTTCTGTGATCATTGTGGCCATGCGTTTTTCCTTGGGAATTGGCGGGATTTTGCGGAATTTACCGGGAATGGGTTGTTAGTGCAAGTGTTGTGTTGGCATTCCCGCCTGGCCCTGCCTGCAACAGGCAGGTCGCCGCATACAGGACTTCCTGTCCATAAATGATGACGGTTGTTTGTCCCCGTCAATACAAACCCCTTTCCCCCGTCAAGGCCCCAAGGTCGAATGAGGGGTCGCCGTATTGCACGACATCCATGGCCTCATAATCCCCCGCCTCGGCCTTGAAGTCCGGCTCTGCCGGCAGCATGGCCCTGGCGCCTTCCAGCAGCAGGCGGATGCGGTTTTCTATGGAACCGGCCTGGGCGCGGGTGGCTTCTATGATGGCTTCCAGACGGTCAAGGGTGAGTTCCGCGCCCGTGGTCTGGCCGAGGCGTTCTCTTTCGGCCGGGTCGGTTTTAAGCCCTTCCAGCCAGCGGACGCGGGCGCGCACGCTTTGTAATACGCGGGTCAGCCTGGCCACTTCATCGCTGTCCCCGGCCGCCTCCGGCAGCGCCTCCAGGCTGTCCTCGCCGGGGTCTTCTTCCGTGAGGATGTATCTTTTCAACTCTTCACGGTAGTCCTCAAAGGTTTTCAGTTCGCGCCAGTAGTCAAATAATTGTTGATAGACCACCGCCTGACCGGCGTCGTCCGCTTCCACCCAGCGGCGTTCAAGTTCGTTGACGCGGGCCTCCAGTTGTTCGATCAGGGTGTCGAGTTCTGCAAGGGTGATGTTGGGCGCGCAGCCGTATTGTTCTTCGCATTGCGACAGCGACAGCGCGATGCCGGCCCCAATCATGCCGAACAGGGTCAGTTCTTCCCCAAGCAGGCTTAAATCCACAAACGCCAGGGTCTCAGCGGCCACCAGACCCGCCGCCGGGTTGCTGGAGAACGCCTGCGCAAATTGCAGACCAAGCGGCCCGCTGGCGCCCAGCGTCATGCCCAGCCGCGCGATAAAGTCGCGGAAGGCGGGGTCGGTGACGCGGTCGGTGAAGCGGCTGCCGGGGTCAAAGCTGGCCGAGCCCTGGCCGCTGGCCACATCAAGTTCGCGCCGGGCCAGCGCCAGATTGACGTTGGACGGACTGGCGAAGCCGCCAACGGCCACCAGCGCCGCCGAGGGCCGGGCCGGGTCAACGCGGTCTGCCGGCACGCTCAGCCTGACCGGCCCGGCCGAGGCGTCAATCACGCCCCGGGAACCCGACAGCCCCGGCACATTCGACCCCGCGGCCAGGATGCCAAGCTGACCGCCCGTCCCGATGTTCGCCGTCAGCCGGATGTCCCCGGCCAGCAGCGTCAGGGGGCCGCCGGTCTCTATGGGACGGCTGATGGTCAGGTTCGGCACGTTGACCCTGATGTTGCTCACGGAGCGGCCGTAGTATGGCGTCATGCCCTCGGGCGTGATGCGGCCGCCGATGATCAGGTGCCCGCGGTAGCCGCGCATGTTGGCCGCCAGCCTGAGGCCCGCGCCCACGTCGAGGTCCTGGCCGCGCATGCCCGGGATGGTCAGCGCGCCCCGGCCGGTCAGGGTGTCCGGGAAACGGATGTTGACCGGGTTGACGTTCAGGGTCGGGCTGTTGCCCGAGATGACGAGTTCGGTTGCGCCGCTCATGTCGAGCGCGCCAGAGGTGATGTCGTCGAACAGGGTCAGGCGGTTGGAGGTCAGCGCGAGGGTGTTCGCGCCGGCGTTTATGGTGGAGCGGAAGGTCAGCGCGCCCCGGCCGGTGTTGATGCGCGGCCTGCCTGCTGTAGGCAGGTTGGCGTTGGTTGTGACCGGGCCGTTGAAGGTGAAGGCCGGGTTGTTGGTGTTGATGTCGCTGTCGAGTTGGGCGGGGCCGTCGAATATGAGGGTGTCGTTGGCGTCGAGGGCGCTTGCGCCGGCGGTTGTGTTGTTTACGAGGATCGGAGTCCGGCTTTCGCCGGAGGTTGTTTGTCCTGGATTCCGGCTGCGCCTGCCTGCTGCAGGCAGGCCGGAATGACGGGTGCTGAGGCGTATAGTTTGCGCGGTGCTGGCGTCCGTATTGAACGCGAGGACGCGGGTGTTCAGATTGGGATCGACCAGGTTGATGTTGCCGGCCGCGGCCGCGCCTGAAGTGCTGATATTCAGGCTGCCCGCTTCTGTGCCGGTGAATTCTGTTCTGAACGCGCCATTAACGCCTACGCCGCCGCTGGCCGTGACTATCAGACGGTTTGAGGTGGCCACAACCCCGCCCGCGCCGTTGATGTCGCCGTTCTGGCTGGCAAGGCGGACTTCGCCGCTGCCGGCGCGGATGTCCGCGCCGATGTTGAGCGCGCCCGCCTCGGCGAGGCCCGCCGCGAGGCTGACCCCGGCGTTGTTGGTGGTAATGCCGCTGACATCCCCGACCGTGCCCACGGTAAAGCCGTTGCGGTCGATGTAGTTGAGTTGCCCGCCCAGATTCGCCCCCGCCAGCGTGCTGATGTCGTTGCCTTCGCTGACCAGATTGATGCTGCCGGCGTTGTTTTGCAGCAGCAGTTCCGGCGCGCGCAGCACGCCGGCGGTCTGGTTGACGGCCTCGGCCGCCGTGATGTTGCTGAACGTCACGCGCCGCGTGGCCGTCAGGTTGGCGTTCAGGATGATTTGGGCCGCGCCTTCAACGATAACATCACGCAGCGCCACGCGGCCGCCGATGGCGCTGTTGAAGGTGGCCGTGAGCGAACCGGCGAGCGTCAGGTCCTGTTGCCCGGCGGTTGTGCCGTCTATGGCGCCGTCCAGGGTCAGGCCGCCCGTGCCGTCAATGCGCCCGCCGCTGCCGGCCAGCGTTATCGCGCCGCCCCAGGTGTTATCCGCGTCCCCCTCGTCGGCCGCATTGCGCAGCGTGCCGCCGTTCAGTTCCAGTTCTTCGTCTTCAACATTGAGGCCGGTTGTGCCGCCCGCGAGTTCGAGCACGCCGCCGGTGTTGACTACGGTACCCAGGCTGCCCGCGCCGCTGCCGAGCGCGCCGTTGTTGGCGATGGCCAGCGTGCCCGCGTTAATCGTGGTCAGACCGGTATAAAGATTAAGGCCGCCCAGCGTGAGTCTGGCCGCGCCTGTCTTGGTGAAGCCGGCCCGGCCCGTGTCGCCGACCTCGCTGATAACGCCGTTGTAAACGCCATCAATAGTCTGGTTGACGGTCAGGGTCTGGCCTTTGTTGATTTCGATGCCGCCGCCCGTGTTGTGGCCGCCGGAGAGCGAACCGATGGTCTCGCTCTGGCGGACGGTGAGTTTGGCGGTGTTGCCGGTCGCGTCATTATTGAGCATGACCGCGCTGTCGTCGGGGAGGGCGGCGCCGCCCGTGAGGATGAGTTCGCCGGCGTTGATAGTGGTCGTGCCCGTGTAGCGGTTGGGGCCGGAGAGGGTGACGACGCCTTCTCTGGTGACTGTTACGTCAAGCTCTCCAAATGCAAACCGGGTTAAAGTCACGGCACTCTTTTCAAGGTTCGCGTTCCCGGCGAGGATCGCGCTGACCGTGCCGCGGCGGAGGTCAATCTTGCCGCCGGCGGCCGGATTAACCGTCAGGACGCCCTGATCCCCGGTCGCGCCCTCGGCGCGGATGATGTTGCCGCTGCGGAGCAGGACATGGGCCACGGTGGCGTTGGTTGTGCCGAGGTCCAGGGTGACGTCAGTGGCATCGGGATCGTTAACCCTTTCAGGGCCCACTTCCAGCCTGGTGTTAGTGGGAAGCACATCATCTCTTTCTGCCAGCACCAGGGTACCTGACGCAACCCCGGTAGTGCCCTGGTAACTGTTGAGACCGCTCAGTGTGACCCGGGCCCCGGCCCCGCCATTTATGGAAAGGCCCGACGTGCCCGCAAGTCTGGCGCTGACCATGCCGCTTTGTAATTCAAAACCAGACTCACTATTCATGGTCAGCGTGCCTGGGTCGCCTTCGGCCCCGAGGGTGGCCCGTTGCGCCGCGCTGAGTCCCGAGGCGACGATGCTGCCGGATCGCAACTGGATAATGGCGGTTCCACTTGTTGTTCCATCATTGAAGGTATTGCTATAGCTGACAAGGTCAAAGGTGGCATTGGGGCCATCTATGATCAACCGCCGGCTGTTGATGGCCTGATTTCTACCCAGGGCCAGCGTGCCGCCTTCAATTTGGGTTGTTTCATTATAGGTGTTGGCGCCAGCCAGCGTGAATGTGCCCGCGCCGGTCTTGGTGAGGCTGGCCTCCGATTGCGAGCCATCCGAGGCGCCGGTAGGTGTGCCGCTGATAACGCCGGCGTAGCGGGTGTCATTGCCATCGGCGTTGGCGACGGTCAAGGTCTGGTTGGCGCCAATCACAACACGGCTGTTGCTATCCGCGGTTTGGTCCGCGTCCTTGAGCGAACCGATAGTCTCGCTGTTGGTCACGCGCAGCGTCGCGCCGGCCGTATTGGCCAGCGTAATGCCCTGCCCGGCCGCGCCGTCATCGGGGCTGGCGTAACCGCCCTGGAGTTCCAGTTCGCCGGCCTGAATGTCCGTGCCGCCCTGGTAGTTGTTCGGGTTGGCGCTGCTGCTGTTATTAACCACCAGCGTACCCGCGCCCTGTTTAATCAGGCGGCCGAGGCCCCTAATGCGGCCGTTCAGCGTGGTGTCGCCCGCGCCCGTGACGGTGAGGTCGGCGGCCGCGCCCTCATGCGTCAGGGTCAACGCGCTGCCCACGGTCAGGCGGCCGCTGTCGCTGGCAAAGGTGGTGTCGCCTTCCAGCGTGATCGTGCCATTCCAGGTATTGTTGTCGCTGGCGTTGCGCAGCGCGCCCGGCGTACCGGACACGCCGGCCCCGACCAGACTCAGGGCTTCACTGGCGACCGTCACGCCGCCGCTCAGTTCCAGCGCCGCGCCGGTGTTGACGAGCGTACCCGTGTCGGCCGTGCCAAGCGCAAGGGCGTTGGCAACGGCCAGGATGCCCTCTTGAACCGTGGTCAGACCCGTGTAACTGTTGGCCCCGCCCAGGGTGAGCTTGCCGCTGCCCGCCTTGATAAGGTTGGCCGCCGTCGCCGTGGCATCGGCCGGGGTGGGGTCAATCTCGCTGATAACCCCGTTGTAAACGCCCGCAGCGGTCTGGTTCACGGTCAGAGTCTGGCCTTTGGTGATGTCGATATGGCCGCCCGCGCTGCTGCCGCCGGAGAACGTGCCGATGGTCTCGCTCTGGCGGACGGTGAGCTTGGCGGTGTTGGTGGCCGTGGCACTGTTGAGCGCGACCGCGCTGGTATCGGCAATGGCGCGGCCGCCCGTGAGGATGAGTTCACCGGCGTTGACGCGGGTCTGGCCAGTGTAGGTGTTGGCCCCTTCCAGAGTCACAACGCCCTGCGCGGTGACGGGGTCAAGATTCAACTCGCGCACGGCATTCTTTTCCAGACCCACGTTTGCCGTGGCGCCGGCCAGGATGGCGCTGACGCGCCCGCGCATCAGGTTAAAGCGGCCGCCAGCGGCAACCGTAAGCACGCCCCGGCCGGCCGCCGCGCCGGAGGCGCGGGTAATGGCGCCGCTTCTGAGCGCCACATTCGCCACGGTGTTGTTCGTGGCGCCCAGCGCCAGCGTCGCCGCGCTGGCAAGCGCGCCGAGGGTAGCAGCGCCGGAGCCGACATCCACCCGGGTGGTACCGGGCAACACATCATCGGCGCCCAGCGTCAGCGTGCCGCCGGAAACCAGGGTCGCTCCCTGGTAACTGTTGAGGCCGTTCAGGGTCACCTCCCCGGCGCTCGATTTGCTAAGGCCAATAGCGCCGGACAGTTTGGCGTTGACCGTTCCCCTGAGAAGCTGGAAGGAATTTCGGTTTAAGACCAGCTTGCCCCGATCCGAATCGCGGGCCGCGTTCGCGCCCGTGGTCGCGCCCGTGGCGTCAATGATGCCGTGAACCAGTTGGACCCGATCTGTAAAGGTATTCGTAAAGGTACGAAGGTCAAAGGTGCTGCCGTTTTCCACGCGCAGCGTGCCGCTGCCACTAATCGCGTTATCCCGGCCCAGCGCCAGGGCGCCGCCTTTAACTTCGGTTAAACCCGTGTAGGTGCTTTGGCTCCCCGTGGGACTACCGAGGGTAAATATGCCCTCGCCTTCCTTGATGAGATCGGCATTCGTGCCACTGATTGAGCCGGCGTAGGTGGTGTTATTGCCATCGGCGTTGTTCATGGTCAGGGCCTGGCCGCTGGCAATCTCGACATTGCCGCCCGCGCCGCCGCCGCCCGAGAGTGAACCGATTTTCTCGCTGTTGCTCACGGTCAGTTTTGCGCCCGCCACATTGCGCAGCGTAATGCCCCGCCCGTCCGCGCCGTCATTGGGGCTGGCGTGGCCGCCCTGAAGTTCAAGTTCGCCTTCCCTGATTTCAGTGCCGCCCTGGTAGTTGTTCGGGTTGGTGCTGCTGCTGTTATTAACCACCAGCGTACCCGCGCCCCGTTTAATCAGACCGCCGAGGCCGGTAATCCGGCCCGTGATGCGGGTCTTGCCCGCGCCCGTGAGGGTGAGGCCGGCGGCCACGGGCGGGGTCGCGGCGCTTTGCAGGGTCAGGGCGCCACTCAGGGTCAGGGTGGGCGCCGCGCCGGTGGCGACGCTGGCGTTGTGGATGGTGGCATTGCTCGCCAGCCGGATCGGGCTGACCACGGTGTTGGTCCCGCTGACGTTGCGCAGCGCGCCCCGGTTGTTATGGCCCGTGCCGTTCAGGATCAGGGTTTCGTCGGTGTTGAGCGTCTCGCCCGCCCCGGGGTCCAGTTCCAGGGTCGCGCCCGCGGCGACGGTGGTGGCGGTGGTTAGCTCGCCTTCTTCCAGGACGCCGCCCAGGGCGTCGCCGGTGGCGATAGTGAGCGTGCCCTCGTCGATGAAGGTGGCGCCTTCGTAGGTGTTGTCCGTGACGGCCCTGGCGAGGGTCACTCTGCCCGCCCCCGTCTTTCTAAGGCCCGCCGTGCCCGCGAGACCGGCGCTGACCGTGCCCTGTTCCAGTTCAAAGTAGCGGCGGCCGCTGGCGGCCGTGCCGACATTGTTCAGCGTGAGCGCGCCGTAACGGGTTCCGATAGTGTCAGCCGGCGGCGGGCGGCCGCTGTCGGTAATCGTGCCGCTGAGCAGTTGCACGCCGCTAAAGGTATTTTCGTAGCCCGCGAGGTCGAAGGTCCCGCCCGCGACCACCAGCCTGCCACCGCTGTTGATGGCGTTGCTCTGCCCGAGTTTCAGCGCGCCGCCTTCCACCCGGGTAACGCCCGTGTAGGTGTTGGTCGCGCCGAGCGTGAGCGCGCCGGGGCCGGTCTTGGTCAGGCCGAAGTTAGTACCGCTGATGACGCCGCTGATCGTCAGGGCATTGGTGGTATCGGCATTATGGATGGCGGCGCTCGCGCCAAGCGTGATCGCGCCGGACCAGGTGTTGATGCCGCTGACGTTGCGCAAGGCGCCTTGATAGACCGGCTCTTCTGTCGTGCCGGTATTGAAACCCGGCCCGTTCAGGGTCAGCAGCTTGCCAAAGCTGTTGGTGCTGGTGGCCGTGAGCCGCAGTTCCAGCGTGCCGCCGGTGTTCACGGTGACGCGCGCGTTCGCGCCCGTGTCCGTGCCCAGCGCGCCGCTGTGGCTGATGGCGAGGATGCCGTTGCTAATCGTGGTCGTGCCCGTGTAGGTGTTGCTTCCGCCCAGCGTGAGCTTGCCCGCGCCGGTCTTGGCGAGGCTGGCCCGCGCCGTGGCCGATGTGCCGGTCTCGCTGATGACGCCGCTGTACGTGGTGTCCGCGCCCGTGGCGCTGTTCACGGTCAGGGTGCGGCCTTTGGTGATTTCGATATTGCCGCCGTTCTCGCCGCCGCCGGAGAGCGCGCCGATGGTGGTGTCCTGCGTCACCGTGAGCTTGGCCCCGCTGGTGTTGGCCAGTCGCACCGCGGCGCCCTGAATGGCCTGGGCGATGTCCAGTTTCAGTTCGCCCCCCGTGATGTCGGTCAGACCCGCGTAGTCGTTGCGGCTGGCCAGCGTGAGCAGTCCGCTGCCGGCCTTGACCAGGCCGCCCGCGCCGGTGATGGCAATGGCGGTCGTGTCCGTGCCGCTCGGACGCTGGACGGTGATGGACGAGGCCGCGCGGCGTCTTATCGCCGCCTCGGTACCGGTCGTGCCGGCGCCCGTGGCTTCCAGGGTCAGCCTGTGACCGTCGTTGTCGATCGCGCCGGAAAGTCTCAAGGTGGTCCCGGCCGGCGCCGTGGCCGCGCCGGCCGCGCTCTCGACCGATTGGGCCAGGATGCGGCTGGCCTCGTCGAGATCGATATTCCCGGCCCAGGTGTTGGCGCCGCTCAGGCCGTGGAGCAGGCCGCCGTTCAGCGTCAGGCTTTCGGTCGCGGGGACGATAATGCCGCCCGCGAGTTGCAGCGTGCCGCCGCTGTTGACGGTGGTATTGGTCGTGGGCGTGACGCCGCCGACCATCGGGGCCGTGCCCAGCGCGTTCGCGTGGCTGATACGCAGGATGCCGCCGTTGATGGTGGTGGCGCCGCTGTAGGTGTTGTTGCCGCTGAGCGTCACGGCGCCGGCGGTGCTCTTGACCAGCGCGCCCGTGCCCGCGAGGATGGCGCTGACCGTGCCGCTGCGCAGGTCAAATTGCCCGGCGCTGGTGGCCCTGCTGGCGCTGCTGTTGACCGTGAGGCTGCCTTTTATGACCGCGGTGCTGCTGGTCTCGGTGCGGCCCGTGTCCACGATCCTGCCCCCCGTGAGCAGGCGCACGCCGCGATAGCTTTCCTGCCGGCCCTTGAGGTCGTGGATGGTGTTGTTTTCGACCACCAGGATGCTGCTCGGAGTGCTGCCCGCGATGACCAGGCGGCCGGCCAGGATGCGGGTCGCGCCCTCGAAGAGGTGCGCGCCGGGATATGTGAGCCTCACCACGCCGCCGATGTCTTCGGCATTGCCGGAGGCGGTCTGGGCCGCCAGGGTGGTGCCGTCCGTGCGCTTGATGAGGTCGGCCGGGCCGTTGAGTATGGCCTGAATCTCGCCATCGCGCACGTCAAATTCGCCCACGCCGTCCGCGCCGCCCGTTGCGGGGCGCGCGGGGGTGACGGTCAGCACGCCCCGCCCGGTGTTGGCGTCGCCGGCCGTGCTCGGCGCAACCGGGCTGGCCGTGATGGAACCGGCGTTCAGGCGCACGCCGCTAAAGGTCTGGTTATACGCGCCCATCGCAAACACGCCCTCGACGGGGTCGGTGGCGCTCGCGCCGCTGCCGCTCCGCAACTGACCCACGATCAGGCGGCTGCCCGCGTTGATGGCGTTGGTCCGGCCGATGGCGAGCGTGCCTTGCCGGATGTCGGTCACGCCGGTGTAGCTGCTTTGGCCATTCAGCGTGAGGCGGCCCGCGCCGTCCTTGATCAGGCTGCTGCCCGCGCGGGTGTCGATGCCGTTGACAACGGTGTTGCCCGCGCCGGTGAAGCTCAGGGCGCTGCTCGAAAGCGAGAGGGTGCTGCTGGAAAGCTCTTTGACGATACCGCCCGACAGCGTCAGGCTCGCGGCGCCGCCCGCGGCGGTCTGGCGGTTCTCGATTGTAGCGCTGACCGGGTCGCCGCCAGCAACGCCCAGGATGGTGATCTGGCCGCGCAAGGTGTTATTGCCGCTCAGGTTGAGCAGGGTGCTCCTGTTACTCAAATATATTCTTGACCCGATAGCGAGCGGATTCGTGCTGCCGCCCGCCAGTTGCAGGACGGTACCAGACGCCATACTTACAAAGGCAGAACCGAGCGCGCTGCTGCTCGTGAGGCGGAGCACGCCTCTGCCAACCCGGATGGAACCCCTGGTGAGACCGCTGTTGTTGCCGCCAAGCGTGAGGCGCCCGGAACCGCTCTTACTGATGAGGGCGCCCGATCCGCTGATATTGCCCGGGATGGTCATATTGCCCGCGCCATTGATATTGAGCCAGTGGCGCCCGAGGGCGATGTTGCCCGAGACGGTCAGGGTGCGGCCGCTCGCGCTGTCCAGCGCGGCGTTGCGCGTGAGCGTAATCGCGCCGCTGTATTCGTTATTGCCGCCCGTGTTGGCCAGCGTGCCACCGAGGCTCAGGGCCTCGGCCACAGCAAGATTATTGCCGCTAAGCCGCAGGGTCGCGCCGTTGCTCACGATGGTCCTGTTGCCACTGCCCGTGGACAGGCCGAGCGCGCTGCTGTCGGTCATGGCCAGCGTGCCGCCTTCGATCCGGGTGGTCCCGCTGTAGGTGTTCGCGCCGCCGAGCGTGAGCGTGCCGCCGCCGAGCTTGCGCAGGCCCAGGCCCGCGCCGCTGATGACGCCGTTGTAGGTCGTGGGGCCGGCCTGGATTACGGTCAGGGTGTTGCCGGAGGTAATCTCGATATTGCCGCCCGCCGCGCCGCCGCCGGAGAGCGCGCCGATGGCCTCGGTTCCGGTGACGATGAGCCTGGTGTTGGCGACATTGGCCAGCCTGACCGCGCCGTTGTCGGCGATGGCGGAGTCGCCCTGAAGTTCCAGTTCGCCGCCGCTGACGGCCGGGGCCGCGGTGGTGGCGGCGCGGCCGATTTGGGTGAGGCCCGTGTAGCTGTTCGTGCCGCTCAGCGTGAGCTTGCCGCCGCCGAGCTTGCTCAGTTTGCCGTCCGCGCCGCTGATATTGCCGCTGATGGTCACGGCGCTGGCCGGAGTCGCGCCGAAGGCCGGGGTAGTGAAGATTTCGAGGGTATGGGCGCGGGCCGCATCGCCCATGCCGCTGCGGAGGCTGATGTTGCCGGTGATGCGGAGGTTGCCGAGCAGGGCGCGGATGTGGCCGGTGATGCCGGTCGTGCCGGTCGTCACCGTGCCAGCACTATTGCGGTCGCGCGCAAAGTCGAGCGCGATGTCGCCGGCCCAACTGTTGTTGCCCGTGCCGCTGTTGAGGCTGCCGCCCGCGAGTGTCAGGGCTTCATTGCCGATGGCGGTGTTGCCCTGCAAGACCAGACTCGCGTTGTTATAGACGATGGTCCCCGCGTTCGCGCCCGTCGCGCCGAGGGCGCTGTTGTTGCTGGCCGTCAGCGCGCCCCGGGCAACGATGGTCTCGCCGCCGTAGGTGTTCGCGCCCGAGAGGACCAGATTATTCAGGCCAATCTTGGTCAGGCCGTAATTGCTGCTCCCGCTGCTGATGATGCCGGAGAGGCTCAGGCGGCCCGGCAGGCCCTTGCTCTCACAGGCCGCGCCCCCCGCGGGGCAATCTGCCGTGCCGGGGTCAATAGTACCGACCACCGTGTCCTCGTCCCGGTGGCTGTCGATGAGGCTGTCGGCCCCGAGTGTCATCGTGCCGCTGGCGATATTGAAGCCGTGCAGGTTGCGCAGCGTGCCGCCGTTTAATGTCAGGCTTTCGGCCACGGTGATATTGCTGTAACCGTTGAGCGTGCCGCTCGCGTCAAAGCTCGTCCGGCCCCGCAGTTCCAGGGTCGCGCCGCTGGCCACGGTGGTCCCGTTGCCATCGCCCGTGGCCCCGAGCGCGGTGTCGTGCGTAATGGCGAGTTTGCCCGCGTTGACCTCGGTGGTCCCGCCGTAGGTGTTCGCGCCGCCGAGCGTGAGCGTGCCCGCGCCGTCTTTGCTGAGGCCGGCCGCGCCCGCGCCGCTGATAACGCCGTTGTAAGTGGTATTCGCGCCGGCGATCTGGTTTACGGTCAGCCTTTGGCCGCTGGTAATGGCGACTTCGCCGCCGCCTTGCAGCGAGCGGATGGTCTGGCTCTGGGTAATACTCAATTTGGGGCTGCCGGTAGAGGCCAGGATGACATTGGCGCTTTGGGCGATGACGTTGCCGGTGGCGTCGTCAAGTTCGAGTTCGCCCGCGTCGATTTCGGTGTCGCCCGTGTAGCTGTTCACGCCCGTCAGCGTGAGCCGGCCCGTGCCGGCCTTGCTCAGCCGGCCCGCGCCAATGGCGATAATGCCGCTGATGGTGGTATTGCCGGCGCCCGTGACGGTCAGGTTATGGCCCGCGCCGCTGATGCCGGCCAGCGTGAGGCTGTTGCCCCCGGGGGCGGCGTTGTGAATGGTGACATCGCCCGTGAGCGTAATCGTACCGCTGACGGTATTATTGCCGCTGACATTGCGCAGCGCGCCGAGATACACCGCCGGGTCGCCTTCCGCAGCGGTATTGACGCCGTCCCCGGCCAGGCTCAGGGTTTCGGTGTCGGGGATGGTCAGGCCGCTGATGCCGTCCGCGGGGGCCAGTTCCAGGGTCGCGCCGGCCGCGACCGTGGTGCTGGTCGTGGGCGTTGTTCCGTCCTCGGCCGCGGCCGGCGTGCCGAGCGCGCTGCTCTTGCCAAGGCGCAGGATCCCCGCATTGACATTGGTCGCCCCGGCGTAGGTGTTCACGCCCGTGCCCATGAGCGCGACCACGCCCACGCCGGTCTTGTTCAGGCCGCCCGCGCCGCCGATAGCGCCGCTGACGGTCAGGGTCTCGCCGGCCCCGCTGTCCAGCGTGCCCGTGCCCGTGAGCGTCAGCGCGCCGCGCCAGATGTTCCCGGCGCCCTCGTTGGCCAGCGTGCCGGAAAGGGTCAGGGCCTCGCCCACGCTGAGGTTGTCGCTATCCAGTTTCAGGGTCGCGTTCGCGGCCACGGTGGTCCCGCCGTCCGCGGTCCCCAGCCCGGTGGCGCGGCTGATAGCCAGCGTGCCCGCGTCAACCTCGGTGGTCCCTTCGTAGGTGTTGGCCCCGGTCAGCGTGAGCGTGTTCGTGCCGGTCTTTTTCAGGTTGCCCGCGCCGCCGATGCGGCCGTTGTATTCGAGGTCTGCGGTCTGGTTCACGGTCAGGGTCTCGCCGCTTTCGATTTGGATATGACCGCCCGCCGCGCCGCCGCCGGAGAGCGAACCGATGATATCGCCGTTGGTGACGGTGAGTCTGGCGCTGGCGACCGTGCCCAGGTCAACAGCGGCGTTATCGGCCAGGGCGGCCCCGCCCTGAAGTTCCAGTTCGCCCGCGTTGATATTGGTGTCGCCCGTGTAGGTGTTCGTGCCGCTGAGCGTGAGCTTGCCCGCGCCGGTCTTGCTCAGGCCGAAGACTGACCCGGAGGTCTGGCCGATGTTGCCCGCGAGCGTGAGGCCGTTACCCGTGCCGCTGGCGCTGTAAATGGTGACATCATCCGCGAGCGTAATCGCGCCGCTGACGGTGTTGTTGCCGCTGACATTGCGCAGCGCGCCCTGATAGTTGGGCGCGGCCTCGGCGCCGGTATTGACGCCGTTCCCGGCCAGGCTCAGGGTTTCGGTGGCGGCCAGAGTCAGGTCGCCGCTCGCGGGGGCCAGTTCCAGGGTCGCGCCGGCGGCCACGGTGGTCGTGCTGGCCGCACCCTCGGGGGCCGTGCCGAGCGCGTTGTTGTGCTCAACGCGGAGCACACCGTGGCGGACAGTGACCGCGCCCGCGAAGGTGTTGTTCCGCGTGAGCCTGAGCCGGCCCGTGTCGGTGGCGTCCACGCCCTTGATCAGACCGCCGAGGCCGCTGATGACGCCCGAGAGGACGACATTGCCCGCACCTCTTATGGTGAGGTTGCGAGCCGCGGGAGTCTCGCCGGATTGCAGGCTCAGGTCGCGGTCGAGGGTCAGCGTGCTGCCCGCCGCGCTGCGAATGACGCTGTTGGCGGTGAGCGTGAGGTTGCCGCTGTACGTATTGTTACCGCGCAGGCTGGCGAGCGCGCCGCCGGCCAGCGTCAGGGCCCGGTTCAGGCTGAGGTTGCTTTCCGCGGCGGGGTTCAGGGCCAGCGTGCCGCCGCTGTTGACCCTGACGCGGCTGGTGTTACCCAGCGCGCCGGCGCGGGTGATGGCCAGCGTGCCGTTGTTGACGGTGGTCAGGCCGGTGTAGTCGTTGCCGGCGTTGCTCAGGGTGACGAGGTTGGGATTCTCGCCGGTGGCGGCGTTCTTGTTCAGCGCGCCCGCGCCGGAGAGTCTGGCGCTGACCAGACCGCTTTCCAGGTTGAACCGCCCGCTGACGGTCAGGGCGCCGTATTCGGTGCGCGCGCCCTCCGCATCGGTGACTTCCCGCCCGCTGTCAATAATACTGCCCGAAACCAGGCGCACGTTGATCCAGCGCCGGATGACGCCTTTCAGGTCGTAAGTCCCGCGCACGGTCAGGGTCTGGCCGCTCAGCGTGCCGTCAATAATCAGCCGCCCGGCCTCGACGGTGACCTCGCCCGTGAGCGGGTGCGCGCCCGCGAAACTCAGGCGCACCGTGCCACCGATGTCGTCGGCGTTTTTGGTGTCGGTCTGGTCCGCCGTGGTCGTGCCGTCCGAGCGCTTGACGAGATTGATTCTGGTCCCGCGCAGGATGGCGGCGATCGTGCCCTTGCGCACGTCAAATTCGCCGAGGCCGTTCACGGCGGTTTCCATCTCGCCGCGCGGGGTCACGGTCAGCACGCCCCGTTCGGTGACCGCGCCCTCTCCGGTGGTCGCGAGCCGGGCGTTGGCCGTGATGTTGCCATCGTCCAGGAGCAGGCCCTTCAGGGTCTGGTTGAAGTTGCCCATATTCAGGGTCGCGCCGTTGTTGATGATAAGGCGGCTGGCGGTGGAGATAGCGTTGTTTTTGGTGAGCGTGAGGCTGCCACCGTCGATGGTGGTCTTGCCCGTGTAGGTGTTGGTTCCGCTCAGCCGCAGGTCGCCCTCGCCTTCCTTGATCAGGCCGCCCGCGCCGCTGAGGTCGCCGCTGAGCCGGACGTTGGAGTTGTAGTTGCCGAGAAGATTGCTGGTCTTGTCTGTCCTTATGGTCAGGGTATGGCCGGTGGTGGTCCCGTCGCTGGCGCTTTGCAGAACCAGGTTGCCGCTCAGGTCCGTGGTCCGGTCGCAGGCGGGGTCATTGCATGTGCTTGTGGCGTTTGGCGGGCCAACAAGTCTATGCTCAATGGCGCTGTCAGCGCCGAGCGTGATGGTGTTGCCGAACGTTCGGTTCCTTGTATCCAGATATGATTTCCGCAGACGCAGGACGCCGCCATTCAGGGTCAGGGCTTCTCCCGCGTTAATCATTGTGGTCTGAACAAGTGTGACCAGCGCCGATTCCAGAATCCCGCCACTGTTGATCGTCGTGCCATTGGTCGTGCCGCCCAGCCCGTTGGGGTCGTTAATGCGCAGCGTGCCGCCATTAATATCGGTCTCGCCCGTGTAGGTGTTGGCGCGGGCGAGGGTGACCAGGGTGTCCGCCGCGCCCTGCTTGATAAGCCCCGCGCTGCCCGCGAGGATGACGCCGACCGTGCCGCTTTCGAGGATGAAGTTGCGCCGGTTGGCCTCGCCGGCGCCCGCGTTGTTGAGCGTCAGCGTGCCCGTGCCGCTGATATTGCCGTTGCCTTTCAGTTCCACACCGCCCACGGTCTCATTAAAGGCCCCCATGCTGAACGTGCCGCCATCAATGACCAGCTTGCCGGTGTTCAGAATGCGATCAGACGCGCCGAGCGCGAGCGTGCCGCCCCGGACGAGGGTGTCGCCGCTGTAGGTGTTCGCGCCGGAGAGCGTGAGCGTGCCGCCGCCGGTCTTGTTCAGACCGCCCGCGCCGCTGATAATCCCGGAGAGGCCCACATTGCCGGCCCCGGCGACGGTCAGGTCGTGCGGGATGGCGGCCGTCCCGCCCACGGCGTCGGTTTGCAGCTTCAGGGGGCCGTTGACGGTCAGCGTGCCGGAGGTGCTGCGAATGACGCTGTCGTCGATGAGCGTCAGCGCGCCGCTGTAGATGTTATTACCCCGGACATTGCCCAGCGCGCCGTCGTTCAGGGTCAGCGCCCGGTTCAGGGTGAGGCCGGTTCCGTCCGGGTCGGAACTCAGCGCCAGCACGCCGCCGCTGTTGACCCTGACCGCGCCCGCGCCCAGCGCGCCGCTGCTAGTAATGGCCAGCGTGCCGCCGTCAATATCGGTCGTGCCCGTGTAGGTGTTGGTCCCGCTCAGCGTGAGCGTGCCCGCGCTCTGCTTCAGCAGATTGCCCGTGCCCGTGGCAAGCGCGCTGGATATCAGGGTATGACCCGCGCCGGCCACGGTCAGGTCGCGGTTGGTCCCGCTGATGCCGCCGCTCAGGATCAGGCTGTCGCGCGTGGCGGGGTTGACGTTGCGGATGAGGGCCGCATCCCCAAGCGTTATCACACTGGCCCAGGTGTTGACGCCGGTGGCATTGCGCAGCGCGCCCTGGTTGGCGTGGCCCGACCCGTGCAGGGTCAGCAGCTTGGAGAAGCTGACGGCGCCGCCGCTGGTGGCAAGTTCCAGCGTGCCGCCGTTGACGGTGACGCGCCCCGCCTCGGCCGATTCCGTGCCCAGCGCCTGGTTGCTGGCGATGGCGAGCACGCCGCCGCTGACCGTGGTCGTCCCCGTGTACTGGTTGGGGCGGGTCAGCCTGAGCCGGCCCGCGCCGGTCTTGATGAGGTTGGCGCGCGTTGTGATGGTGGACGCGCCGACCTCGCGGATCAGCCCATTATAGGTGGTGTTCACGCCCGCGACGCTGTTCACGGTCAGGGTAACGCCCTTGCTGATTTCGACATTGCCGCCCAGCGCGCCGCCGCCGGAGAGCGCGCCGATGGTCTCGTTGGTGCGCACGCTCAGTTTGGCGGTGTTGGTGCTGCCGGCGTCCGTGCTCAGGTTGACGGCGCTGGTGTTGTGAAGGGCGTTGCCGCCGCTGTGGTTCAGTCTCAGTTCGCCCTGCTGGATGTCGGTCCGGCCGGTGTAGGTGTTGGCCGCGGTCAGCGTGAGGACGCCCGCGCCCCGCTTGACCAGGCCGAAGGACCCGGCCCCGTGGCTGATGACGCCCGCGAGCGTGAGGTCCGCGCCCGTGGCGCTGTAGAGGGTGGCGTTGCCCGTGAGTGTGATCCGGCCGGACAGGGTGTTGGTTCCGCTAATACTGCGCAGCGCGCCGAGGCGGGCGCTGGCGGTGTCGTCCGGGTCGCTGAGCGCGCCCGGCCCGGCCAGGCGCAGGTTCTTGCCGAAGGTCCGGGCGCCGGTGTTGAACTGGAGTTCGAGCGTGCCGCCGTTGACGGTGACGCGCCCCGCCGCGCCCGTGGTCGGGCCGAGGGCGTTGACCTGGCGGATGTTCAGCGCGCCGCCGCTGACCGTGGTCGTGCCCGTGTAGGCGCTGTCTCCGGTCAGGGTGAGCCGCGCCGCGCCGGTCTTGACGAGGTTCGCCCCGCCCGGGGCCGGGTTGGGAACCGGGTCGGGGTCCTGCTCGATGATGCGGCTGCCGTAGGTCCCGGCCGTGGTCTGGTTGATGGTCAGGGTGTCGCCCTTGAGGATGATAATCCGGCCGTTGTCCAGGGCGTTGCCGCTGGCCGTGGACGGGGCGCCCCCGCTCAGGCTGCCGATGGTGGCGTTGGCCGCGACCACAAGATGGGCGCCGACCTGATTGGCGAGGTTGAGCGCGCCCGGCAGGGCCTCCGCGTGGGTCAGCCACAGTTCGCCGGCGTTGATGGTGGTCTGGCCCGTATAGTCGCTGGCGCCGGCCAGCGTGACCCGGCTGTTTTGACAACTCTCACCAAAGCACCTGATGCCACCGCCGCCCTTGATCAGGCCGCCCGCGCCGGTGATGGCCGGGCCCGCACCAGCCGGCGAGACTTCGATGGTGCCGGCGGCGCGGCGAAGGGCGCCCGTGCCTTGAAACTGTATTTCAAACAGGCCGGCGAACGCGCTCAGGGTCAGGTTATGGCCCCGGTTGTCGATCTGACCGGTCAGCCTCAGGGTGTAAACCTGCCCCTCTGGCAGCAGCCTTTGAAGGACAAAGGCGCCCTGGGCGTTGATCGTGGCGGCGGCGGCGAGGTTGATCGCGCCATTCCAGGTGTTGTTGCCGCTGAGGTTGTGCAGCGCGCCCAGGGGCGATTCTTCGCCGTATGTGACAGCCGCGGCCACGCCCTGGCCGCTCAGGGTCAGTATCTCGCGGTTGGAGAAGTTGATGCTGCCCGTGCCGCCCGCGAGTTGCAGGGTCGCGCCGTTTCGGACCGTGGTGTTGGTGGTCTCGCCCGTGGCCGGCGTGCCGAGCGCGTTGGCGTGGGTGATACGCAGGACGCCCGCCTCGACGGTGGTGTCGCCGCTGTAGGTGTTGTTGCCGCTCAGCGTCACGAGGCCGCCGGGGTTCCCGTCCGCGGTCGTGACGCCCGTGCGCTTGACCAGCGCGCCGCTGCCCGCCAGGATGGCGCTGACCGTGCCGCTTCTAAGGTCAAATTCCCCGTAGCTTGCGCCGCTGCGGGTGTCGGCGTTGACCGTGAGGCTGCCTTTGACGCGCGTCTCGCTGTCTGGCACGGCCCGGCCCGAGTCGATGATGCTGCCCGAAATCAGGCGCACGCCGCGATAGCTTTCCGGCCGGCCCCTGAGGTCGTGGACGCCGCCCTGCACGATGAGGATGCTGGAGGGCAGGTTGCCCCGCACGACCAGACGCCCGGCCAGGATGCTGACCGAGCCGGTGTAGAGGTGGTCGCCGGTATAAGTAAGCGTCACCACGCCGCCGATGTCTTCGGCATTGCGGGTGGGGGTCTGGTCGGCCCTGGTGGTCCCGTCGGAGTCCTTGATGATGTCGGCCGGGCCGTTGAGGATGGCCTGAATCTCGCCGGCGCGCAGGTCAAATTCGCCGACGCCCTGGTTGGCGGCCGTGCGCGCGGTGGCACGGCGCGGCGTGACGGTCAGCACGCCCTGTCCGGTGCTGGCGTTGCCCGCCGTGGTGGGCGCAACCGGGCTGGCCGTGATGGCGCCGGCGTTGAGTTGTACGCCGCTGAAGGTCTGGTTATAGGCGCCCAGGACAAACTCGCCCGGCACGGCCGCGGTCGTGCTACTACGCAACTGGCCCACGACCAGGCGGCTGGCCCGGTTGATGCCGTCGGTCCGGCCGATGGCGAGCGCGCCCTGTTTGATATTGGTGACGCCGGTGTAGGTGTTCTGGCCGTTCAGCGTGAGCCGACCCGCGCCGGTCTTGCCGAGGCCGAAGGATGCGCCGGCGGCGGCCCCGGAAGCGTGGGCGATGGCGCCGGTGACGGTCAGGGTCGCGCCCGCGCCGACGTGGAGGGTGGCGTCGCCCGTGAGCGCGATATTGCCGCTGATGGTGTTGTCCCCGCGCGTGTTGCGCAGCGCGCCGAGGCGGGCGCTGGCGCTGAGCGCGCCTTCTCCGGCCAGGCTCAGGCCCTCGTTGGCGTCAATAGTGAGGTTGCCGGCCGGGGGGTCGAGTTCCAGGGTCGCGCCGGCGGCCACGGTGGTGTCGTCCGTGCTGAGGTTCGTGGCCGCGCCCAGCGCGCCGGCCTTGCGGATCCGCAGCACGCCATGATTGACGGCGGTCGCGCCGGCGTAGGTGTTGGGTCTTGTGCCGGAGAGCGTGAGGCGGCCCGTGTCCCCCGTGCCCGACGCGCCCGCAGTGCCCTTGATCAGGCCGCCCGCGCCGTGGATGCGGCCCGAGAGGATGACATCGCCCGCGCCTTTTACGGTGAGGCCGTGCGCGCGGGCGGCCGCATCGCCCACGGCGGGGGTTTCCAGGCGCAGGCTGCCGCGGACGGTCAGCGCGCCGGCCGCGCTCTGGATGACGCTGTCTGCGGTCAGCGTGAGGTTGCCGCTCCAGGTGTTGTTGCCGCGCAGGTTGCCGAGCGCGCCGCCGGCCAGGCTCAGGGCCTCGCCCACATTGAGGCCGTCGCCCGCGAGTTGCAGGGTCGCGCCGGCGGCCACGGTGGTGTTGCCGGCCGCGGTCGCGGCCCCAAGCGCGTTGTTGTGCTCGACGCGGAGCACGCCGTGGTTGACCTCGACATCGCCCGCGAAGGTGTTGTTCCGCGTGAGCCTGAGCAGGCCCGTGTCGGCGTCCGCATCGCCCTTGATCAGGCCGCCGAGGCCGCTGATGCGGCCCGAGAGGATGACATCGCCCGCGCCTTTTATGGTGAGGTCGCGGGCCGCGGGGGTTTCGCCGGCGGTTTGCAGGCTCAGGTCGCCGCTGACGGTCAGCGCGCCGGCCGCGCTCCGAATGACGCTGTGGTCGGTGAGCGTGAGGGCGCCGCTCCAGGTATTGTTACCGCGCAGACTGGCGAGCGCGCCGCCGGCCAGCGTCAGGGCCCGGCTCAGGCTGAGGTCGCTTCCCGCGGCGGGATTCAGCGCCAGCGCGCCGCCGCTGTTGACCGTGACGCCGCTGGTGTTACCCAGCGCGCCGGCGCGGGTGATGGCCAGCGTGCCGTTGTTGATCAGGGTGGTCCCGCCGTAGGTGTTCGCGCCGCTCAGCGTGAGCGCGCCCGCGCCGTCTTTGGTGAGGCCGCCCGCGCCGCTGATGAGGCCGTTGTAGCTCGTATTACCGCTCTGGTTCACGGTCAGCCTTTGGCCGCTGGCGATGGCGACTTCGCCGCCGCCTTGCAGCGAACCGATGGTCTCGCTGTTGGTAACGGTGAGTCTGGTATTGGCGACATTGGCCAGCGCGACCGCGCCGCCGTCGGCGATGGCATTGCCGTCCTGAAGTTCGAGTTCGCCGCCGCTGACGGCCGGGGCCACGGGGCCGGTGGTGGCGGCGCGGCCGATTTGGGTGAGGCCCGTGTAAGTGTTCGTGCCGCTCAGCGTGAGCTTGCCGCCGCCGAGCTTGCTCAGTTTGCCATCCGCGCCGCTGATGTCGCCGCTGATGGTCACGGCGCTGGCCGGGGTCCGGCCGAAGGCCGGGGTGGTGAAGATTTCGAGGGTATGGGCGCGGGCCGCATCGCCCGCGCCGCTTCGGAGGCTGATGGCGCCGCTCAGCGCAAGGTTGCCGAGCAGGGCGCGGATGTGGCCGGTGATGCTGGCCGTGCCGGTCGTCACCGTGCCGTCATTATTGCGGACGCGGGTGAAACCGAGCGCGATGTCGCCGGCCCAACTGTTGTTGCCCGTGCCGCTGTTGAGGCTGCCGCCGGCGAGTGTCAGGGCTTCATTGCCGATGGCGATATTGCCCTGCAAGACCAGACTCGCGTTGTTATAGACGATGGTCCCCGCGTTCGCACCCGTCGCGCCGAGGGCGCTGTTGTGGCTGGCCGTCAGTGCGCCCCGGGCAACGATGGTCTCGCCGCCGTAGGTGTTCGCGCCCGAGAGGACCAGATTGTTCAGGCCAATCTTGGTCAGGCCGAAGGTGTCGGTCCCGCTGCTGCTGATGACGCCGGAGAGGCTCAGGCGGCCCGGCAGGCCCTTGCTCTCGCATGCCTCGGTCCCGGGACAACCGGGCTGCCCGGGGGCAATCGTACCGACCACCGTGTCCTCGTCCCGGTGGCTGTCGATGAGGCTGTCGGCCCCGAGTGTGATCGTGCCGCTGAGGATATTGAAGCCGTGCAGGTTGCGCAGCGTGCCGCCGTTTAATGTCAGGTTCTCGGCCACGGTGATATTGCTGTAAGCGTTGAGCGTGCCGCTCGCGTCAAAGCTCGCCCGGCCCCGCAGTTCCAGGATCGCGCCGCTGGCCACGGTGGTCCCGTTGCCGCTGCCCGTGGCCCCGAGCGCGGTGTCGTGCGTAATGACGAGTTTGCCCGCGTTGACCTCGGTGGTCCCGGCGTAGGTGTTCGCGCCGCCGAGCGTGAGCGTGCCCGCGCCGTCTTTGGTGAGGCCGCCCGCGCCCGTACCGCTGATGACGCCGCTGTAGCTCGTGTTGCCGGCCTGGTCCACGGTCAGCCTGCGGCTGGCGGCGATGGCGACTTCGCCGCCGCCGCGCAGCGAAGCGATGGTCTGGTCCCGGGTGATGCTCAGTTTGGGGCTGCCGGTAGAGGCCAGGATGACATTGGCGCTTTGGGCGATGACGTTGCCGGTGGTGTTGTCAAGTTCCAGTTCGCCATCGTTGATATGGGTGTCGCCCGTGTAGCTGTTCACGCCCGTGAGCCTGAGCCGGCCTGCGCCGGCCTTGCTCAGCCGGCCCGCGCCAATGGCGATAATGCCGTTGATGGTGGTATTGCCGGCGCCCGTGACGCTCAGGTTATGGCCCGCGCCGCTGACGCCGGCCAGCGTGAGGCTGTTGGCCCCGCTGGCGGCGTTGTGAATGGTGGCGGCGGCCGCGAGCGTAATCGTACCGCTGACGGTATTATTGCCGCTGACATTGCGCAGCGCGCCGAGATACACCGCCGGTTCGCCTTCCGCGGCGGTATTGACGCCCTGCCCGGCCAGGCTCAGGGCTTCGGCGATGGTCAGGTTACCGCTCGCCGAGTCGAGTTCCAGGGTCGCGCCGTTGACCACGGTGGTATTGCCGTTGCTTATGCCCGAAGGCGGCGTGCCCAGGGCGTTTTGGCGGGTGATACGCAGGATCCCGGCGGTGACACGGGTCGCCCCGGCGTAGTCGTTATCGCCCGTGAGCGCGACCACGCCCGCGCCGGTCTTGTTCAAGTCGCCCGTGTCACCGATGTTGCCGCTGACGGTCAGGGTGGTGTCGGCCGCGCTGTCCAGCGCGCCCGTGTCCGCGAGCGTGATATTGCCGCTGTATTCGTTATCGCCGCCCGCGTTGTCCAGCGTGCCGGAAAGGGTCAGGGCATCGGCCACGTTGAGGCCGGCGGCGGCGAGTTCCAGGGTCGCGCCGGCGTTTACGGTGGTCCCGCCTTCCGCGGTCCCGAGCCCGCTGCTGCGGGTGATAGCCAGCGCGCCCGCGTCAACCTCGGTGGTCCCGCTGTAGTCATTTGCGCCGGCCAGCGTGAGCTTCCGCGCGCCGCTCTTTTTGAAGTTGCCCGCGCCGCGGATGCGGCCATCGTATTGGCTAGCGCGGGTCTGGTTCACGGTCAGGGTCTGGCCGCTTTTGATCTCGGTATTGCCGCCGCCCTGGCCGCCGCCTCGCAGCGAACCGATGGTCTCGCTGTCGGTGATGATGAGTTTGGCGTTGACGGATGGCTCCGGTGTCGAGATATTTGAAACGGCGCCCAGGGTGACCGCGGAGCTATCGTGCAGGGCGGCGCCGTTCCGAAGTTCCAGTTCGCCCTCGTCGATGCGGGTCTCGCCCTGGTAGGTGTTGCTGCCCGTGAACACGAGCTTGCCCGCGCCGGTCTTGAACAGGCCGGCCGCCGAGGGCGGCGAGGTCAGGACCACGCCGCTGATAACGCCCGCGAGCGTGAGGGTCGTGTTAAAGGCGGCGTGGATGGCGACATCGTTCCGCAGTTGGATATTGCCGTTGACGGTGTTGTTGCCGCTGATATTGCGCAGCTTGGCCTCCGCCGGGACGCTCGCGGCGCCCGCCCCGCTCAGGGTCAGGCTTTCGGCGCCGGCGATGCTCAGGTTGCCCGCGCCGCCGGCGAGGTCCAGGGTCGCGCCATCGTTCACGGTGGTCGTGCTGGCCGCGCTTTCAGGGGCCGTGCCGAGCGCGTTGTTGTGCTCGACGCGGAGCACGCCGTGGTTGACAGTGACCGCGCCCGCGAAGGTGTTGTCGCCCGTGAGCCCGAGCAGGCCCGTATCGCCGGCGGCGGGGTCGCCCTTGATCAGGCCGCCAAGGCCGCTGATGACGCCCGAGAGGACGACATTGCCCATGCCTTTTATCTTGAGATTAAGGGGCGCGGGGGTCCCGCCGGTGGTTTGCAGGCTCAGGCCGCGGCTGACGGTCAGCGTGCTGCCCGCCGCGCTGCGAATGACGCTGTTGTTGGCGGTGAGCGTGAGGTTGCCGCTCCAGGTATTGTTACCGCGCAGACTGGCGAGCGCGCCGCCGACCAGGTTCAAGGCCCGGGTCAGGGTGAGGTTGCGTCCCGTGGCGGGTTCCAGCGCCAGCGCGCCGCCGCTGTTGACCGTGACCGCGCTTGTGCCCGTGCCCAGCGCGCCGGCGTGGGTAATGGCCAGCGTGCCGGCGTTGATGGTGATGGCGCCTCTGTAGTCGTTGCCGGCATTACTCAGGGTGACCTTGCCCGGCGTGGTGTCGTTCACCTGGTTCTTGACCAGCGGGCCCGTGCCGGAGAGTCTGGCGCTGACCAGACCGCTTTGCAGGTTGAGGGTCCCGGTGACGGTCAGGGCGCCTTTGACGAGGGTGCGACTGCCGACTATGCGCCCGCTGTCCATAATGCGGCCCGAAATCAGGGTCACGTTGGCCCAGACCCGGTTGACGCCTTTCAGGTCGTAAGTCCCGCGCACGCTCAGGGTACCGCCGGCCAGCGTGCCGTCAATAATCAGCCGCCCGGCCTCGATAGTGACATCGCCGCCCGTGAACGGGTGCGCGAACCCAAAGCTCAGGCGCACGGTGCCGCCGATGTCGTCGCCCGTGGTCGTGCCGTCCGAGCGCTTGATGAGGTCGATGTTCTGCCCACGCAGGATGGCCTCAATTCTGCCCTTGCGCACGTCAAATTCGCCGAGGCCCTCGGCGGGGTCTTCTTCTTCATCCACGTCGCGCGCGGTCATGGTCAGCACGCCGCTCGCGGTGGCGCCGAGCCTGGTGGCCGTGGTGTCCCCGAGCCGGGCGTTGGCCGTGATATTGCCGTTGTTCAGCCGCAGGCCCTTCAGGGTCTGGTTGAAGTTGCCCATATTCAGGGTCGCGCCGTTGTTGATGAACAGCCGGCTGGCGATGGAGATGGCGTTGGTTATGCCGAGCGTGAGGCTGCCGCCGTTGATGGTGGTCGGGCCGGTGTAGGTGCTGGCTCCGCTCAGTCGCAGGTCGCCCGCGCCTTCCTTGACCAGGCCGCCCGCGCCGCTGATATTGCCGCTGAGCCGGACCTTGGAGTTGTAGTTCCCGGTAAGATTGCCGGTCTTTTCCGTCCTGATGCCCAGGGTATGGCCGAGGACCATGTTGCCGCTCAGGGTCGTGGTCCGGTCGCAGGCGATGAGCGCGCAGGCGGCCGGGGTGTTTGCCGGGCCAACCAGTCTGTGCTCAATGAAGCTTTCAGCGCGGCTCTCGATGGTGTTGCTGAACGCTGTGGTCAGCGTGATGGCGTTGCTGAACGTTCGGGTCGTGGTATCTGTATAGGATTTCCGCAGCCGCAGGATGCCGCCATTCAGGGTCAGGGCCTGTCCCGCTCTAAGCATGAGAGGCTGGCTGGATGTGGGCGCCGCCGGTTCCAGGATCCCGCCACGGTTGATGCTCACGCCATTGCTCGTGCCGCCCAGCCCGTTGGGGTGGTTGATGCGCAGCGTGCCCCGTCCGATCGTGGTCAGGCCCGTGTAGGTGTTGGCGCGGGTCAGGGTGACCAGGCTGTTCACCGCGCCCCGCTTGATAAGCCCGGCGACGCCCGCGAGTCTGGCGTTGACCGTGCCGGCTCGAAGGTCGTAGCTGCCGGTGTTAAGCGTCAGCGTGCCCGTGCCGTTGATGATGCCGCCTTCCAGCCGCAGGCTGCCGATGGGGTAGTTTTGCGCGCCGATATTGAGGGTCCCGCCCTTTATGACCAGCTTGCTGTTGGTCAGGCCCCTGTTGGCGAGGCGGCCTTCGACAGCCTCGGTTCTGGAGACAGCCTCGGTTCTGGAGACAGGCTCGGTCCTCACGATGGATCCTCCATCCCAGACCCCACAATCTGGTTCACATACTACCGCGTTGCCGTAGGTGCCGCCTTCGACGGTGCTGTGGACGGCATTGAGGACGCCTTCCCGGAGTTCGGTTTCGCCGGCGTGCCCGAGCGTTGTCCTGCGATAAGTGCCGCCGATATTCAGGGCGCCGGGGCCGGTCTTGATGAGCTTGCCCGTGCCCGTGACGGTGAGGCTGCCCCTGTGGACGCTGACGTAATACTGACTGAAGTCTGGTCGTTCGCGAACTGGCCCGCCGGGACCCTGAAGATTGATTGTGCTCCCGCGCCCGGCATATAAGGTGAGGTTATGCGCCCCCAGGTTCAGGCTTACATCTTCTCTGGGCGCGGTGGATAGCGCGGGGCCGCTGTTTGCAGACAGAGAGAGACGCAGGGGCTGGTCAGAGACGTTTTTAATGGTGGTGTCGCCGGACAGGCTAATGAGGCCCGCAAGCTCAAGGGGCCCGGCTGATCCGTACTTTCGTAGCGCGCCGAGGCGTTCACGGCCGGAGGCGTCCGGATCGGGATTGGACCAGGCGCCCGGCCCTCGCAGATTCAGGGGGGCTACAAGTTTAACAGGTGTATTCGATCTTATAGTGGGATGCCCAAAGAGGAGGCTGCCGTAGTTTTCTACGGTGATTGTGCCCGCGCCGCTTGCCGGGCCTCCGCGAAACACGGTCAGGCGGCTGCCGTTTTTCTCGCTGTCCGCGGTGTTGGCCGCGCCGGTCCAGCCTTTAACGGTGATGGCGCCCGTGTAGGTGTAGGCGCTGCCGAGGGTCTGCATGCCCTCGCCGGCGATGACGAGGTTGCCGGCGCCGCTGCCGCCGCCGTCTTTGAGGACGCCCCAAAAGGTGGGGTTGGAGTCGCGGGGGTTCCTTATGGTCAGGGTGGCGCCCTTCTGAACTTCGACACTGCTGTTGGCGTTGCCACGGGCGATACCTCTGATGGTCTGGTTGTTGCTGTGGGTGAGCCTGGCCACGGTCCCGGAGGGATTGCGGAAATCGACCCTGCCGTTTTCAAGGGCCCGGCCGCCGCTCTCGGTCAAGTGTACCCGGCCGCCCATGATGCGGAGCCGGCCCGTGAACAGGTTGTTGGGCCGGCTGAGCGTGAGCGTGCCCGCGCCCTGCTTGAGCAGCGTGCCCGCGCCCAGGAGGGTCCCGTCCGTGGCCTGCGTGATGGCCCCGTTGCTGCGCAGGGTGATAGTGCGGCTCGTGCCGGTGTTAAGCAATCTGCCAATCTGAAAGCCCGTGTCGTCACGGAAGCTGACGTTGCCCTCGCCGCCGTACACCCACAGGCTGGTGACGGCATTGTTCTGGGTCAGGGTGTACGCGCCGCCTCTGCCTACCGCAACGCCAAAGTTGAGATGCAGTTGCCGCGCGGTGATGATGCCGGTCTGGGTAATGGCGCCGCTGCCCGCGAGATAGACGTCACGGTTGGCGGCGCTGATCGTGCCGACCCGGATGTTGTTGCCCGCGATGAAGTAGAGCCCGGACGTCGCGCTTCCCCCAAGCGTCAGGGTTCGGCTGTTCATGTTGATGTCGTTGCCGGCGTTGAGCTGGAACCTCCCGGTGTGGGCCGGGAGGTTGATGTCGGCGTCGAAATAGATATTGTTTAAGGCGGTGAACTGGAGGTCGATCCCGTTGTTGCCCGTCACCAGATTGCTCAGGGTCGTCGTACTAACCCAGGAATTGGCGTCGGCCGAGGCCGCGGTAAAGGGGGCGGTGGTGTCTTCCGGCGTACCGGCGCCGCCGCAGCTTGTATTGCCGCCGATACAGAGGTCGTTCGGGTCCAGCAGCAGCGTCCCGGCCCGGCCTTTGGGCGCGTTCACATCCACCTCGCCCCGAAACGCCAGATAACGCTTGCCCGAGACCTCCACAAAGCCGCCATCGCCGCCCTTTGCCCCGCTGCGGGCCGAAATCTGCCCGTGATAGCGCGTGGTGTCGTCCGCCCAGACGATGATCCGGCCGCCCTTGCCTTTTTGGGTGGCGTCCGCGCTCAGGCGCGCGTTCTTGCCGATGTAGGTGATCCTGGCGTTCCTGACGGCCGGGTTCTTGCCCTGATAATCGCCACCAACCAGAATCCCGCCGCCCCCAGCCGCGCCCGAGGCGTCCAGCCGGGCCTGGCCCAGGATACCGACCTTGTCGCCGGTGATTTCTATCTGGCCGCCTGTGCCGGTTTCGGAGGCGACGGTAATCCGGGCCTTGCCCGAGACTACGGCCTTGTTTTGGGCCTTGAGTTTGATTGTGCCGCCTGCCAGACCGGTAATGGCATTCCGGCCTGGGCCGGAATCCATGTTGAGAAGGGCATCGCCTGTCCGGGCCTGACCCGTCCGGGAGGCGGCAGTAATCAGGGCGCCATCAGAAATGGACACTTCCCCGCCGCTGATGTCAATCTGCCCGCCTTTCCCCGTCCCCGAGGCGGCCGTAATGCGGGCCTTGTCCGTGACCGCGACCTTGTTACTGGCCTTGATCTTAATCGTGCCGCCCGCGTGACTAATAATGTCATTCCGGCTACCGCCGGAATGGGTTGTTTTTCCTGGATTCCAGCTTTCGCTGGAATGACGGGTCTGGTTGTTGGTTGCCAGTCCTTTGGAATCTGCACCTTCTGAGTCATTTATGGGCAGGACGCCCTGTATGCGGCGAGAGGGCAGGACGCCCGTAGCCGCCCAGCGAAAGCTGGAATCCATGTTGAGAAGGGCATCACCGGCCCGGCCCTGACCCACCCCGGAGGCGGCAGTAATCAGGGCGCTACCCGAAACAGCCACCTCACCGCCGCTAATATCAATCCGCCCGCCCTGACCGGACCTGGAGGCCGCCGTAATCCGCGCCTCGCCCGAAACCTCAACCTTACCCCCGGCTTCCAGCTTAACCGCCCCGCCCGCGCCCTTTTCAGAGGCCGCGTTCAGCGTCCCCGTATTAAGCAACGAACTCCCCGGCCCTCTGGCCACCAGCCGAATCACCCCGCCGCTGCGCTCCACCCGGCCCGCGCCAATCACGCCGCTGTTATTCACCACCTGCGTAAACACGTCCCGCGCCGCACGGCCCTTCAACAATACCGCCCCGCCCTCGGCCTTTATCGCGCCCGTGTTGGACACCGCGGCTTCCAGACCCTCGGCCCGTTCCAGCAGTTCCTCGGTCACCGCAAACTGAATCAGACCATCCCCGTCAAAATCCATCGCCATCGCCTTGCCAGCAACCAGATTCACCTGACCGGCATGGGCCAGGATCGTCCCCTCGTTCTTCACCGCCCCGCCAATCAGCGACACCGCCCCCCCGGTCGCCGCCTGAATCAAACCCTGATTGATAACCGCGCCCGGCGCGCCTTTGCCATCGTGGGCAAAGTGATACTTGCCCGCCAGAAAGTCCTTATCACTGATATTCAGACCCGAGGCCACCAGACCCCCCACGTTCACACGCGCCCCCGGCTTGAAGAATACCCCGTTCGGATTCACCAGCAGCACCCGGCCGTTGGCGTTAATCTGACCGAAGATCTGGCTCGGGTTGTGGTCGAGGATGCGGTTCAGCGCCTGCGCATTGGCGTTGGGCTGACGGTAGTTGACGGCCTCGTTGGCCTGGACGTTGTAACTGTCCCAGTTGAGGATGAGGTTTTGGGAGTGTTGCTGAATATTGGTCGTCCGCGCGTCCGGCCGCGCCACCGTGCCCGAACCGGCCGTCACCACCCCGCCCTCGGGGCCGGCCTGCGGCGTCACGGGCAGACCAAGCAGGGTCACCGGGATCGCGGTGCGGATGGCGACCGTCAGGTGTTTCAGGCGAAAGCGCGGCGCGACTGGCGCGGCCCCGGGGGGCCGGGAACGGCGGGCCGCCAGACGGCGTTGCTTGCGGGTCTGGATATGCGCTACGGTCGCTGTCTTGTTCATGGCTGCTGTCTGTCTGGTTGCTGCGTTGCTGTCTCCTCCCCCCGTCGCCTGCTCGCGCCGATAACGGGCGCGTTACTGCTATTTTAGACCCTGTTTCTGTTATTTGTCTATTATCATTTAAACTCCATCATTTTTAAACTCCATCATTCGAATTCCGGCGAATGAGCGCGTCATTCTCAACTAATGGCGATAGGGGTGGATTCCCGCCGCAGGCTTTTGCTTGTCCGCGCCGTGCCGGCCGGAATGGGAGACAGGCTTTTAAACCGAGAAAAAAACCTTGATCACAATAGAAGCGACACCCACCAGCAGGGAGAGAATGCCTGCTATGGTGGTCGCCATCATCCATTTCATCACGGCCATTTGCCGATCCAGTTTGGCTATACTGACTTTAACTCCGGTAATCTCGTGGCTGATTTTTTCACTGAGCTTGTCATCAAGCGCGGTAATCCTGCCGTTCAGTTCTTCTTTGCTCTTGTCAATATAGCGCCTTAACCTTTCTTCTGCCGCGTTTATATCGGCTTTTGTACTCACGTTTTCCGCCGACAGGGCCTCGGCCGCCTGCTTTGCCTCGGGGTTGGGGATACCGATCTTGCGGAAGGCTTCGTACACTTCTGTGATCATCGTGGCCATGCGTTTTCCTTGGGGATTGGTTTGTTCCGCGGAATTTACCGGGAATGGCTTGCTGGCGCAAGTTTTATGTCGGCATTCCCACTTAGGCCCTGCCGTGTCAGGCAGGCCGGAATGGGAGACAAGGTTTTTAAATCGGGAAAAAACTCTTGATCACAAGGGAGAGAATGCCTGCTATGGTGGTCGCCATCATCCATTTCATCACGGCCATTTGCCGATCCAGTTTGACTATACTGACTTTGACGCCGGTAATCTCATGGCTGAACTTTTCATCAAGCGCGGCAATCCTGTCGCTCAACTTGTCATCGAGCGCGGCAATCCTGTCGCTCAACTTGTCATCAAGCGCGGCAACCTCTCGGCTGATCCTTTCGCCCAACCTCTTTTCAACTTCGTTAATATAAGCTATCAGCCTCTTTTCTGCCCCGTTTATATCGGCTTTTGTGCTCACGTTTTCCGCCGACAGGGCTTCGGCCGCCTGCTTTGCCTCGGGGTTGGGGATGCCGACCTTGCGGAAGGCTTCGTACACTTCTGTGATCATCGTGGCCATGCGTTTTCCTCGGGGATTGGTTTGTTCCGCAGAATTTACCGGGAATGGCTTGCTGGCGCAAGTGTTGTGTTGGCATTCCCGCGTAAGCCCTGCCTGCAGCAGGCAGGGGGAATGACATTAAACAGAAATACTCAGACCATAACGCAGCAGGCTGAAGGCGACCAGCAGCATGATGATGGCGATGACGATGTTGAGTTTGCGCCAGGCGGACGGGCGCGCCAGTACCGGGGAGAGGGCCTTTGCGCCATAACCCAGGCTGTAGAACCAGGCGCAGGAGGCCAAAACCGCGCCCAGCGTGAACGCGGTCAGGGCATGATCCCGGTATTGAACCGAGATGCTGCCTATCAGTAAAACGGTGTCCAGATAGACATGCGGGTTTAGAAATGTCAGCGCCAGCAGGGTGGCCACGGCCGGCCACAGCGCGGTTTTCTCGGTGTCTGCCGCGGCGGTCAGGGCGTCCGCCCGGCCGGCCGCCCCGAGACTTTTACAGGCATAAAAAAGCAGTATGCCCACCCCCAGAAACGCGGCCACTTTGAGGATGAGCGGATAGCGGGATATATGGTCGCCAAGACCCAGCACGCCGGCAATGATCAACACGGCATCGGCGACAAAGCAGATCGTGCACAGGGTAAAGACATGATTTTTGAGCAGGCCCTGTTGCAGCACATAGGCATTTTGAGCGCCAATGACCATAATCAGTCCGGCCCCGATCAGCAGGCCATTGATAAACGGCAGCAGCAGGGTATTCATTGCGCGCGGCCTTTGTGGGCGGGGTTGAGGTGCCTGAGATAGTGTTTTTCAAGTTGTCTGAAAAGCCAGACAATCAGAAAGGTGACGCAAAGGTAGAACAGGGCGGCGGTCAGGAAGGCTTCAAACGGCGCATAATAGCGCGAATTGATGATCCTGGCCGTGCCGAACAGGTCAACCAGGGTGATAACGCCGGCCAGCGCGGTGGCATGCAGCATGAAGATCACTTCGTTGCCGTACATGGGGATGGAGCGGCGCAGCGCGCTGGGCAGGATGATATGGCGGTATTTTACATACGCGCTCATGCCGCAGGCCGTGGCGGCCTCGATCTCGCCTTTGGGCGTTTGCAGGATGGCGCCGCGGAATATTTCAGCGGTATAGGCCGCCGTATTGAGGGTAAACGCGATCACCGCGCACCACCAGGCCTCTTTGAGCACGGGCCAGAACGGGCCCGCCTTGATCCAGTCGAACTGGGACAACCCGTAATAGATCACAAACAGTTGAATCAGGAGCGGCGTGCCCCGGAAGATATAGATGAATCCCTTTACCGGCCAGGCGAGCAGCCTATTGCCCAGGGCCGCCAACAAGGCCAGCGGGATGGACAGGGCCAGGCCCATAAGCACGGAAACGATCAGAAGCTGTAAGGTTAATGCCAGCCCGCTGATAAACAGTGGCAGATTTTCAAAGATGATAGATGGGGTCATTTAACACCCTCCCCTGGCATAGCGCCGTTGCAGCCAGCGCAATAACAGATCACTGCCGAGCGTGATCAGTAAAAACAGGATCGCCACCAGCAGATAAAATGTAAACGGCTTGCGCAGGCTGTTGGCGGCGATCCCCGCGTTGAAAACCATGTCTTGCAGACCGATCAGCGAGACCAGCGAGGTGGTCTTGACCAGCACCAGCCAGTTGTTGAAAAAACCCGGCATGGCATGCCGCGCCATGGCCGGCAGGGTGATCAGTCTGAAGACCTGCCAGGCGTTCATCCCGTAGGCGTGGCCGGCCTCGATCTGGCCCCTGGGCACGGCCATAATGGCGCCGCGGAAGGTCTCGCCCATATAGGCCCCGAAGATAAAGCCGATGGTCAATACCCCGGCCATAAACGGGTTGACATCAATATAACCCCAGCCCAGTTCAGCGCCGATGGCATTGACCAGCGCCTGCCCGCCGAAGAAGATCAGCATCATCAGCACGATATCGGGGATGCCGCGGATAATGGTGGTGTAAAGGCCTGCGATCCAGCGCGCCAGGGGCGGGCCGTACAGTTTTGCGGTGGCCGCGAACATGCCGAGCAGCACGGCCAGCAGCAGGGACAGCACGGCGACCTTGACCGTCAGCGAGGCGCCTTGCAGCACAAACGGCAGGTAGCCTGCAAAGATGTCGGGCATGGCATGCAGCGGCTAAAAGGCCCCGGCGCCGGCCGGGGCCTTGCGTTTCGCGGCCGGCTATTCGCCGTAAATATCGAAATCGAAATATCTGGCGCGCACCCTGTCGTATTCGCCGTTTTGCCGGATGGCGGCGATGGCCTGGTTGAGCCGGCTGAGCAGCACGGTGTCTTCCTTGCGCGCCACGATACCGATGCCTTCGCCAAAGTAGGCGGTATCGGTATAGCTGTCGCCGATAAATTCATAGGGCGCGCCCCGGTCGCTGTTCAGAAATTCGAGCAGGACGAAGGCGTCGGCAAATATCAGGTCCAGCCGGGCCGCTTCAAGATCCAGATAGGCCTCTTCCTGGGTGCCGTAGCGCTTGACGTTGACGCCCTCGCCAAAGACCCCGGTGATGAATTTGTCGGAGACCGTGCCGCGCTGCACGCCCACGTTTTTACCGGCCAGACCCTCTTTGGAAATGGCGGCCGTCTCGCCTTTTTTATGGATGAAGCGGGCCGGGGACTGGTAATAGCGGTCGCTAAAGGCAACTTTCTGCTTGCGCTCTTCGGTGATCGACATCGAGGCGATGATGACGTCATATTTTTTTGCGAGCAGGGCGGGGATGATGCCGTCCCAGTCCTGGGTGACCAGTTCGCACTTGCGCTTCATGTTGGCGCACAGAGCATGGGCGATATCAATATCAAAGCCGCCGAGTCCGCCGTCTTTATCCACAAAGCTGAACGGCGGATAGGCGCCTTCGACCCCCACCCGCAGGACTTCCACCTGCGCCGGGGCCGGTTCCGCGGGCGCGGCCGCCTTTGGCGCCTCTTCTTCTCCGCCGCCGCCGCAAGCGGCCAGCAGGCCCAGGCCGGCAATAAGCGCGGCCAGATTTATCAGTACTTGTTTCATCATGTTTTCTCCTTAAAAATCCTTCGAAATAAAGCGTTGGAAGCGCGCTGATTTGGAATGTTGAAAGACCTCGATGGGCGAGCCGTCTTCGGCAATGATACCCTCATCGAAGAAAATGATCCGGCTGGATACCTCGCAGGCGAATTTGAGTTCATGGGTCACGACCAGCATGGTGCGGCCCTGCTCGGCCAGCGCCCGGATCACATTCAGGACTTCTTCCACCAGTTCGGGATCCAGGGCCGAGGTGGGTTCATCGAACAGCAGAATATCGGGTTCCATGGCCAGCGCCCGCGCGATGGCGGCGCGCTGTTGCTGGCCGCCCGATAACTGGGCCGGGTAGAAATCATGCCGGTGCGACATATTGACCTGGGCCAGGTATTTTTCAGCCCTGGCTTTGGCCTCGGGCTTGTTGAGCTTGAGCACCGTGGTCAGGGCAATGGCGACATTCTCCAGCACGGTCATGTGCGACCACAGGTTAAACTGCTGAAAGACCATCGCCATCCGGGTGCGCAGATACAGCATTTGTTGCTTGTCGGAGACGACCGGCTCGCCCCGGCTGTTTTGTTTCACCGCGACTTCCTGATTGAGCAATGTCACGGCGCCCTTTGTGGGCATGTCGAGAAAGTTGATACAGCGCAGAAAGGTGCTCTTGCCGGAACCGCTGCGCCCCAGGATGCAAATAACGTCCCCCTTGCTGGCGGAAAGCGTGACGCCCTTGATGACCTCCACGGCGCCGAAACTTTTATGTAAATCCTTGACCTTTAGCAAAGGAGAACCCCCGGGGAATCTGCAAACGGATCGCCGGGCTTTGCCCTGCTGAGGGGCAGACCGGCAATACAGGCGCGCAGATTAACCTAAATGCGGCGGTTTGTCTTGAATTGTCATTCCCGCCCGGGCCCTGCCTGCTGCAGGCAGGGCCGGAATCCAGGAGAGCGATGCCGGGATGTTGAAAAGGCTCCGGCGTTCAACCGCCCGCCCAGACAAGGCGGAATGACACCCCCTTACTCCTTCGCGCGGCTGACGTATTCTCCCGTGCGGGTGTCGATTTTTAACAGTTCGCCGTTCTCGATGAACAGCGGGACCTTGACAATCGCGCCCGTCTCCAGGGTAGCCGGCTTGGAGCCGCCCTGGGCGGTGTCGCCGCGCACGCCGGGGTCGGTCTCGGTGATCTGCAGGATAACAAAATTGGGCGGGCTTACGGACAACGGCTCATTATTCCAGAGCGTGACCGCGCAGCGTTCCTCTCCCTTGAGCCACGGCCTGGCCTCGGCCACGGCCGTTGCGCGGGCGGCGTGTTGTTCAAAGGTGTCCTGCTCCATGAAATACCATTGCTCGCCATCGTTGTAGAGGTATTGCATCTCCAGTTCAATGACATCCGCGGCCTCGATGGATTCGCCGGACTTATAGGTCTTTTCCAGCACCCGGCCCGTTTTCAGGTTGCGGAATTTGACCCGGTTAAAGGCCTGCCCCTTGCCGGGCTTGACGAATACGTTTTCAATAATGGAGCAGGGATCGCCATCCAGCATGACCTTCAGGCCGGGTTTAAATTCATTTGTGTTATAGGTCGCCATTTTTTCCTCTTTTCAAACACGCTTGAAAGCGATTATGCTCGCCCTTAATCGCCAATAAAAAACGGCATATCATACATGGAAACTCTGATTGAACCAGAGTTTCCTGCGGTACAGGGACCTGCCTGCAGCAGGCAGGTGTGCCGCCCCAGAATCAATAACTTGGCAATGACGTATGTCATTGATTTTGAAGAAAGGTGAAAATCGCATTTTCGCCTTGCGTGCTCTGAGAAGTCCAGGATGGACTTATTCAGAGCTTCCACATGGAAACCGGTCAATAATGCAGCCTTTATCCTGGCAGGAACAACTGGCGCGCGCCATCCGCCGCCCCGAGGCGTTGCTGAGCTATGTCGGGCTGCGGGCCGACGCGCTCGGCTTCAGCCCGGAAGCGCTGCGCGGATTTCCGCTGCGGGTGCCGCATGCCTTTGCGGATCGCATCCGGAAGGGCGACCCCGAAGACCCCTTGTTGCGGCAGGTGTTTCCCTTTAGCGCGGAAGCGCGCCCCGCCCCGGGTTTCGTCACCGACCCGCTCGGCGAGGCGGCAATGCGCGGGGCGCCGGGCTTGCTGCAAAAATACCACGGCCGGGTATTGGCGATCACGACCGGCGCCTGCGCGATACACTGCCGCTATTGTTTTCGCCGCCATTTCCCCTATCAGGATTCTGCCATGACGCGCGGTAATCTCGACCGTAGCCTGGCCGCGATAGAAGCGGACAAGTCCATTGCAGAGGTCATCCTGAGCGGCGGTGACCCGTTGAGCCTGTCCGATCGGCGTTTATTCGATTTTTTTGACGCGCTCTCGGCGATCAGGCATATCAAGCGCATACGCTTTCACACTCGCCTGCCCATCGTCCTGCCCGCGAGAATCTCCGCCGCCTTGACGGCCCGGCTGGCCGCCTCCGCCAAGACCGTTGTGTTTGTACTGCATATAAATCATGCCAATGAGATTGACGGGGATGTCATCGCCGCGGCCATGCTGCTGAGAAAGGCCGGTATTTTGCTGTTTAATCAGTCTGTATTGCTGCGCGGCGTGAATGATTCGGTCGAGCGGCTGATCGCATTATCCGAGACCTTGATAGAAAACGGGATCTCGCCCTACTATCTGCATCTGCTCGACCCGGTGGCCGGCGCCGCCCATTACGCCGTGGGGCCCGCGCGCGCCACCCGGCTGATCACCGCCATGCGGTCGCGGGTCTCCGGCTACCTTGTGCCGAGGCTGGCGCGGGAAGAAAACGGCGCGCCGGCGAAGACCTTGTTGTTGGGTTGAGGGGTTTATTGTTGTCATTCCCGCTCAAGCGAGAATGACAACAGATGTCTCATTCTGGCCGGTCTGGTATTGAACCCGCGCACCCGCTTGCAATCCCAGGCACAAGGCGTTACCTTGCCACACTCTTTCAAACAATCAACTTCACGCTGGAGGTCTCAGCTTATGTCAAGCCAAAGCAAGCAAGCGCAAAAATGGAGCAGGCGCCGGTTTTTAACGCATACGGGCGGCGTCTCGGCCGGTATGATCCTGGGGATGTCGGTCCCGTTTGCGCGCAACCTGCCGGAAGGCTTTATTCCCGCCGTCAGCGCGGCGGAAATGGACGCGATCCAGGGCAAGGCCGGCCTCACATTGCTGAACGATCGCCCGTTGAACGCGGAAACGCCGCCGCATCTGCTGGATGATGAGATTACCCCGGTGAACCGGCACTTTATCCGCAACAACGGCCATCCGCCCGCCAATATGGATCCCGGCCCGTGGCGCCTGACCATTGACGGCCTGGTGGACAATCCCCTGTCCTTGTCTATCGCGGACCTGCAGCGTGAGTTTGAGGTCATCACCCGGCGCCTGTTGATTGAGTGCGCCGGCAATGGCCGCGCGTTTTTTGACCCGCCCGCGCGCGGCAATCAATGGACTTATGGCGCCGTGGCCTGTTCCGAATGGACCGGGGTGCGCCTCTCGGACGTGCTCAAGGCGGCCGCCGTGCGGCCGGAGGCCGTCTATACGGCCCATGAAGGCGCGGATGTACACCTCTCCGGCAATCCCGACAAGAAGCCGCTTTCGCGTGGCTTGCCCATGCAAAAGGCGTTGCGGGACAATAACCTGATTGCCTTCCGGCAAAACGGCGCGCCGCTGCACCCCATGAACGGGGCGCCGCTGCGGCTGGTGGCGCCGGGCTGGCCGGGTTCCTGTTCACAAAAGTGGCTGACCCGCGTCTGGGTCAGGGATCAGGTGCATGACGGCGCAAAAATGACGGGCATGTCCTACCGCGTGCCATCTTACAAGGTGGCGCCCGGGGAGAAGGTCGCCAAGGAAGACTTCGAGATTATCGAGGCCATGCCGGTGAAATCATTGATCACCTACCCGGCCACGCTGGCAGAGATAAGCCGGGCGGAATTTGAAGTGCGCGGTCATGCCTGGGCCGGCGACCTTGAGATTGCGCGGGTTGATATCAGCTATGACTTTGGCGCCACCTGGCGGCAGGCCGCGCTGGCCGCGCCGCACAACGCCGGGGCATGGCAACGCTTCAGGGCGCGGGTGAACCTGCCGGCCAAAGGTTACTATGAGATCTGGGCGCGCGCGACAGACAGCAACGGCAAGAGCCAGCCGTTTGCCATCGACTGGAACCCGAAGGGCTATCTCAACAATGGCCTGCACCGAGTCGCGGTGCGCCGGGCATAAAGCAATGCGCTCATACAGGCCATTACTGGCGGCCCTGCTGCTGGCCCTGCCATTCGGCGCGCAAACGCGGGATGAGGCCGGCGGCGCGGGACTGCTGCTCGGACTCCCGGAGGGCAAAGGCCGGGAGGAAGTCATCTATAGCTGTTCAAGCTGCCACTCGATCCAGACCGTGACGCAACAAAAGCTGGACCGCGAGGCCTGGGATGAAACCCTGATATGGATGGTGGAAGAACAGGGCATGCCGGAACTCGAACCCGCCAGGCGCCGCCTGATACTGAATTACCTCAGCACCCATATCGCGCCGACATCCTGACCGTCTCGCCTTGTTGCCATACCCCGAAACTTCCAAACTAGGCAGGCGGGATATCTAAATGATAAACAGGCTCCCGTAACTGCCCGGAACACTTTTCTCTATTGATGTATTTTTCTCGTTTGAAAAATAAATCCAGGCGTCTGGTTGCGCTGTTGGTTGGCGGGCTGTTATTACGTTCGCTGATTGCGCCCGGTTACATGCTGAATACAAGTTCGGGCGGCGATTTACGGCTCTCGCTTGAACTCTGCGCCGGCGCGGTCAGCGCTATCGCGGGACATGCCGATAAGCCTGATCATCAGGAACCTCAGGCCGGCAAGCCGCTCGGGCATGGCTCTGAAGACAGGCGCTTTTCAGCCTGCGATCTCTGGTCGGCAAGCAGCCCGTCATTACTGCTCTATTTTGACTTGCCCCTGTTCCCGGCGGAGCGCTTCCCCGCCGCGCTGATCTCCTACAAAAACCGATCATTACCCCGCTATTCAGGCAACACGGCGCTTGCCCGCGCTCCCCCCGCCCTCGGCTAATACAGCAATTATTGACACTGACATTATCTCGCCGCCTATTTTCGGCCGCGAGTCTTTATATTTGTATTATCCGGGAGAAATTTATATGTGCTCTTTCTTGAAAAAAGCGGCTGGCCTGCTTGCGGCTTCATTACTGACTTTTGCCCATACCTTTGCCGATAGCTATCAGGCCGCGGGGGCGGTGTTGACCGACAACGGCGCGAAGGCGGTTCGGGCCGACAGCCATGCCCCGATTGGCGTTATGGGCGACCACATACATAAAAAAGGGGAATGGATGGTTTCCTATCGCTATATGCAGATGGCGATGCGGGGCAATCGCATCGGCGAACGCGAAGTCACGCCCGAATTTATCGCGGCCAATGTCGCCAACAGATTCGGCCGCCCGCCTAAACTGCGGGTCGTGCCCGTTGAAATGACGATGAAGATGCACATGCTCGGGGCCATGTACGCGCCGACCGACTGGCTCACCCTGATGGTCATGGGCATGTATCTGGAAAATTCGATGGACCACATCACCTTTAAGGGCATGGCCGGCGCCACCCGCCTCGGCGCCTTTACGACCGCAAGCAAGGGCATCGGCGACACGAAGGTGTCGGGCCTGATCAAACTTTATGACGCGGGCATACACCATCTTCACCTCAATGCCGGCTTGAGCCTGCCAACCGGTTCCAATACCGAACGCGCCGATGTGCTGACGCCGATGAACAGGACGGCCAATCTCAGGCTGCCCTACCCAATGCAACCGGGTTCAGGCACGTTTGATCTGTTGCCGGGCCTCACCTATTCGGCCACATTAAGCCGGTTCAACTGGGGCGCGCAATACATGGGGGTCTTTCGCACCGGCGATGATGAAGGCTACCGGCTGGGCAACAAACAGCAAATTACCGCCTGGCTCAGTTATCAATGGCGACCCTGGCTGAGCGCATCGACCCGTTTGTCATATCATCATCAGGGCCGAATCAAGGGTATGGACCCAAACATCAGGGCGCCGGTGCAAACGGCCAACCCGGACAATCATGGCGGTCATAATGTCCGCTTGCACTTCGGCCTGAATCTGGCCGGTCAAACCGGTCGCTTACGCGGCCACCGCCTCGCCTTCGAGGCCGGCATCCCCCTGCATCGCGATCTCAACGGGCCGCAAATGCAGACCGGCTTAACCATAACCGCGGGCTGGCAGTACGCTTTTTAGGCCTGGGCGGAGTATTGTCATTCCCGCCTGCCCCGTGGCAGGCGGGAATGTATTGTAAAAAACTGCTGGATTCCGGCTTCCGCCGGAATGACGATGGAGGCAAAAATAACACTGAAGGTTGCCAGAATACCTCTACTCCTTCGTCGTCATTTCGGCCTGCCTGCGTCAGGCAGGTCTGTGAATTAGCCAACAGTAACTTGCAAACAGCCGCCCCAACCCGTACCCTGTCCATCATGGAAACGGAAACCGCCACCTTCGACACCCACGACTTCGTCAAACGCCTGACCAGCGCCGGCATGCCCGAACCCCAGGCCGAAATCCTCGCCGAAGAACAATCCCGCCTGATTCAGGAGCGTCTGGCCACCAAACAGGACCTTGAGCGACTGCGCATCGCCAGCAAGCAAGACATCGAACGACTGGGCATCTCCAACAAGCAAGACATTGAACGACTGGGCATCGCCAACAAACGCGATATTGAAGAACTGAAAGCCATCCTGGAGCAAAAGCAGAAGGCATTGGAAGCTATCCTGGAACAAAAGCACAAGGCGCTGGAAGCCATCCTGGAACAAAAACTCAAGGCACAGGACATCGCCCACAAGAGCGAGATCGAGAAACTCAAGGTCACCCTGGAACAAAAACTTGATGCACAGGCAGCCTCTCTGGAGCAAAAACTTGATGCACAGGCAGCCTCTCTGGAGCAAAAATTCAAGACACTGGAAGCCAGCCTGGAGCAAAAGCTTGAGGCACAGAACATCGCTCACAAGAGTGAGATTGAGAAACTCAAGGCCACCCTGGAACAAAAACTCGAAGCACAGGCAGCCTCTCTGGAACAAAAACTCAATGCACAGGCAGCCATTCTGGAGCAAAAATTCAAGACACTGGAAGCCAGCCTGGAGCAAAAGCTTGAAGCGCAGAACATGGCCCACAAAAACGACCTTGAAAAACTCAAGGCCACCCTGGAACAAAAGCTCAATGCGCAGGACATCGCCCAAAAACACGAGCTTGAAAAACTCAAGGCCGCCCTGAAACTCGACCTCATGGAACTGCAAGCCGCCCTGGAACAAAAACTCAAGGCGCAAGAGGTCACCATCAAGGAAATGGAACAAAAGCTGACCATCAAGCTCGGCGTGATAGTGAGCGTCGGCGTCACGGCTCTGGCGGCACTCTTCGCGCTGCTGACTGCTTTTGCCGCCTGATAAAGCCGCCCGAACTCAAGTACTCAATAAAAATCCAACATTTTGGCCTGCCTTCCAAAGGCAGGCCAAAATGAAAAAGAGGACGGAGGGTCGAAGGAAGCGGCAGTGACAGATGGGTTGTGTCTTAAGTCCTTCGCCGGAATGACGACGGGGAATCGCAATAAAATTAAGATTGCTGAAATAACGACAGAGAATGGCAATAACATTGAAGATTGCCGGGATGCCTCTACTCCTTACGTCGTCATTCCGGCGAAGGCCGGAATCCAGGGAAGGCGGGGCCGGGATGCGAAACGAATTCTGCCTTTCCTCTGCCTGTGCCAAACTGACCGAAATGCAATAATTATTGTCATTCCCGCCCAAGCCCTGCCTGCTGCAGGCAGGGGGAATGTATCGTCTAAACCACTGGATTCGGGCCTGCGCCTGCCTGCAGCAGGCAGGCCGGAATGACGACGAGCGGGCAAGAACGTATCACTAACCCCCTAAAACGCCCACTCAAACCCAACCTGTCCCCAGACCGAGGTGGCTGAGTCGGTATCGTAGCTGCCCTCAATATCGGCGCTGAGCGTCAGGTGCAGTTCTGGACACATTGTAGCGGAGCCCGGCACCCACAAAGCCCATCGCGGACTTCTTTTTGCCGACTTTAAAGGAGACATCCCCGCCCGCGAGTTGACCGGGGATCTTCCTCCCGCTGAGCACCATGCGCCCCTCGCCGCCAAACCGCAGTTCACCGTCCAGGGTGCTCCGCCCGTCAGTCCACAGATTGGCCGGCAGCCTGAGTTCTGCCCGCAACAGGCCGATATGGACATTGTGTTTTTTGATCCTGAATAACGCCGGCGCGCTGTTGCTGACCGGCTGGTAGGCGTGATCCCTGGTAAATCTCCCCAGATAGCGCAACTGAACCGCCGGCTGCAAGCGCAGCCCGTTCAGATTAAATTCGCCGCTGAGTCCGATTTGCGGGCTGACAAAGAGGCTCTTGTAATCCACTTGCACCCGCTCGCGGCCGCCGGGAGCCAGGTTGTTGGCGTGCTCCCAGGTCGAGCGATAACGGCTTTGGCCCGCCAGCAACGCGCCGTGCAGGCGCAGCCCGTGAAAAGCGCCGTGCAGATAGGCGCCGGCAAAGAAGCTGTTGCTCTCCTGATCACGCGCCGGGCCGCGCACATCAATTTTGGCGTCAGACGCGCCCCCGAAGAGGCCGATGCGCCCTATGCCCGAAGACATGGAAAAGCCGGCCAGCCCGCCCTTGTAGTTTATGGCGAACCGCCGGACGCAGGCCCTCGCTTTTGAAACGCTGAAAACCGGCGAACGGCCGCAGCCAGATATTTTTGCCTGTACTGTCCGGCCCCTCGCTGCGGGTCTGCTGAACCAGCGCCTCGGAGACAGACCCTGTCCAGCGGCTAAAGGTATTGTCGGTCAGGGCGTACAGGTTCGAGTCAAGAAAGGCCACGGTAACGCGGGCCTCGCCAGGGGTGGACGAGGGGCTGGCGCTGGTCAGGATGGTCTGTTGCCCCGGGGCCACAATGCTAAAGCGCGAGGGCGCGCTGCCTGCCGGGGCGTTGTTATCAACAAAGCTGAATATGCCCGGGCCGCGCGGTATGTAATGCAGCCTGTCGCCATCTTCGCCGTCCCAGCGAATCAGCCCTTCAAGACGGTTGCCTTCGCGCAGCAGCAGGGTGTCCCGGCCCCGGCCTCTCAGTTCCAGCGCGGTACCGCCGGTCCCGGTCAGCAGACCAGAGTGATCAATGGTCGCCCCGCCGCGGACAGGCGCGCCAGCGGCCACCGCCGGGCGCGTGATCCGGATACCGGTGCGGCCTTCAATCGTGCCGCTATTGTTCAGACGACCCAGGGGACCGCCCATGATCGCCGCGCTGGTGACGCCGCGCACGATGCCGGTGTTATCAAAGCGGGCGATGGCGTTGTTGCCGTAATTGATGCCGTGCGTTCTGCCCTCAATGGTCCCGCTGTTGGTGAATTCGGCCCCGCTGGCTTCGCCGGTCAGGGTGATGCCGCCGGCGGACGCCGAGGCGATAGTACCGCGGTTATTGAGCCTGAGCAGGGTGGCGGCGCGCAGGGCATCGTCCGTGCCGCCCCGGATGCTGTTGACGCTGATGTTGGTCAGGCTGGCAATGCCGTTGCGGCCATAGTCCATGCCGTGCGTCGCGCCCTGAATGGCGCCGGTGTTCATGACCGTGGCGGCCCCGGAAGCCGTACCGGTCAGGGTGATGCCGCCGCCGGAGGCCGAGATGATACGGCCGGCGTTGGTCAGGGTAATCAGGCTGCCGGCGCGAATGCCGTTCTGCCCGCCCGAGATTTCAGCCTCTTTCGTGTTGGTCAGCGTGGCGACTTCGCCGCTCACGTTCAGCCCGCTGCCGCCACGGCCGCCCGTAATCGTCTTGTTGTTGGTCAGCGTGCCGATGGCAGCCGCGCCGGCGCCGTGCCGCCCGCCCGAGATGGCGCCGTCATTGTTCAGCGTGCCAATAGTGCCCGTGCTGCTGATGCCATCGTTGCTTGTCGATAAAATCCGGCCCCCGGCGTTGTTGTCCAGCCGGGTAATATCGCTGCCGGCCAGCGCCGCGCCCGTGCCGCCCTGGATAAGGCCGGTGCGGGTGTTGGTCAGGCGGGTGATGGTGTTGCGGCCATAGTCCATGCCCTCGGTGGCGCCCTGAATGGCGCCACTGTTGCTGACCGTGCCCGCGCCGCCGACACCGCTGCCGGTCAGGCTGATGCCCGCGCCGCTGGTGCCGCGAATCGTGGCGCCAACATTGTTGGTCAGGCTGCCGATAGCCCCCACCCGAATACCGTTGTTCGCGCCCAAAATGACGCCGCTGCCGGTCATTCCGCTGCTGACCTCGTTGGTCAGGCTGGTGATGGAAGAAGCGGCAACGCCCCCGATGCCGTCACCCCTTTGCGCGGTGATTCGGCCGCGGTTAGTAATATTGCTGCCCGTGCCGCTCAGCCTCACCGCCGCGTTGTTCGCGGTCGCCGTAGTCGCAGAAGTCCCGCCCGTGATCGTGCCGCTGTTGTCCAGACCCACCGAAGCCGCGCTGACGCCGTCCGTGCCACCGGTAATCTCGCCATCGTTGTCAAGCTCGGTAATCGCGCCCGTGGTCTTTACGCCCTCGCCACTGCCGCCCTCAATCCTGCCCGTGCCGGTGTTTTCCAGTTTGGTGATGGTATTGGCAAGATAGTCCATGCCCTGGGTAGCGCCCTTAATCGTGCCCCGGTTGGTGACGTTCACTGCCCCGGTGGCCGTGCCAAGCAGCTTGATACCGGCCTCGGCTGTCCCCTCAATCCTCGCGCCAGGATTGTTGGTCAGACTGCCGATAGACCCCACCCGAATGCCGTTGTTGGCGCCCGTGATGGCGCCGCTGCCGGTCACGCCGCTGCTGACCTGATTGCTCAGGCTGGTGATGGAAGAGGCGGGAGTGCCCCCGATGCCGTCACCCCTTTGCGCGGTGATTCGGCCGCGGTTGGTAATATTGCTGCCCGTGCCGCTCAACCTCACCGCCGCGTTTTCCGCGGTCGTAGTGGTAGCGGTCCCGCTGCTAATGACGCCGGTGCTGGCATTGCTCAGGGCATTGACGGAGGAGGCGCGGACGCCATCCCGACCGCCCGAGATAGTACCGCGGTTGGTCAGGGTGGCAATCGACCCGCCAACCGAGACGCCGGCATCGGCCCCCGAGATGGTACCGCTGCCCACCACCGTGTTGTCGGCCACTTCGTTGATCAGGCTGTTGATTGAGGCGGTAGCGGTGCCTCCGATGCCGTCACCCCTATCGGCGATGATTCGGCCGCGGTTGGTAATATTGCTGCCGCCGCCGCTCAGCTTCACCGCCGCGTTGTCATCGGTCGCAGTGTCCACGGTCCCGCCCCGAATGAGGCCGGTGTTGGCATTGACCAGGGTATTGACAGAGGTGGCGCTGACACCGTCCAGACCACCGGAAATAGTGCCCTTGTTATCGAGGTCGTCAATGGCGCCGGTGGTTCTTATGCCGTCGTTGTCCGTCGATATAATCCGGCCCCTGATCCTGTTGTTAAGATCAGTAATATCGCGCGCGGCCACGGCCGCGTTGCTGCCGCCCTGGATGAGACCGGTGCTGCTGTTTTCCAGGCGGGTGATGGTTTTGTTGTTGCCGTAGTTGATGCCGTAAGTACCGCCCGAGATGGTATTGTTGTTGGTAATGGTAATGTTGCCGGCGCCGGCCCCGGTCGAGCTGATGCCGCTGGCGTTGGTTGAGGTGATGCTGCCGTTGTTAATCAGCGTTCTAATGGCGCCCGTGCTGCTGATGCCGTCGCCGTCGGTCGATGTAATCCTGCCCCCGTCGTCGTTTTGGAGCCGGTTAATATCGCCCGCGGCCAGCGCCGCGCCCGTGCCGCCCTGGATAAGGCCGGTGCTGGTGTTGGTCAGGCGGCTGATGGCGTTATTGCCATAGTCCATGCCGTGGGTCGCGCCCAGGATGGTATTGGTATTGGTGACCGTGGCGGCCCCGGAAGCCGTGCCGGTCAGGGTGATGCCGCCGCCGGTAGTTGAGGTGATACGGCCGTTGTTGATCAGGCTAATCAGGCTGCCGGCGTTGACGCCGTTTTGCCCGCCCGAAATTTCAGCGCCGCTGTTGTTGGTCAAGCGGGCGATTTCGCCGCTCACGTTCAGCCCGCTGCCGGTCGTGCCGCCCGTGATCGTCCTGTTGTTGGTCAGCGAGGTGGTGATGGACGCGGCGCTGATGCCGTGGCCGGCCCCTCCGCCCGAGATTTCGCCGCTGTTGGTCAACTCGCCAATGGCGCCCGTGCTGCTGATGCCATGGCTGCTCGTCGATTTGATCGTGCCCCCGCTGTTGTTGTTGAGCAGGGTAATGGCGGCCGCCCTGAGCGCCGCCTGTGTGCCGCCCTGGATCTCGCCGCTGTTGTTCAGGTTGGTGATGGTCTTGCCATTATAGTTCATGCCATAGGTTGTGCCCTTAATGATGCCGGTGCTGGTATTGGTGACCGTGACTCTTCCAGCGGCAGTGCTCAGGGTGATGCCCGCGCCGGCCGTGCCCTCAATGGTGCCGCTGTTGCTCAGGATGGTGATGGAAACGGCGTTGATGCCCTGCCGACCCGAGATTCCAGCGCCGCTGTTGTTGATCAGCCTGTTGATAGAAGCGGCGCTAACGCCGTCGCCGGTGGCGCCTCCGCCCGAGATGTCGCCACTGTTGTTCAACTGACCAATGTTCCCCGCGCTACTGACGCCATCATTGCCCGTCGATGTAATCGTGCCCCCGGCGTTGTTGTTGAGCAGAGTAATGGCGGCCGCTCTCAGCGCCGCCTGCGTGCCGCCCCGGATCTCGCCGCTGTTATTCAGGCTGGTAATGGTCTTGGCATTATAGTTCATGCCGTAAGTAGCGCCCTTAATGCTGCCGGTGCTGGTATTGGTGACCGTGACTCTTCCATCGGTATTGTCCAGGGTGATGCCCGCGCCGGTCGTGCCTTCAATGGCGCCGCTGTTGCTCAGGGCAGTGATGGAAGCGGGGCTGATGCCGTGCTGGCCGCCCGAGATTTCACCGCCAGCGCTGTTGGTCAGGCTGGTAATGATGCCCGCGCTGCTGATGCCAATGCCCGTGGTCTGCGTCGCGGTAATCTTGCCCCCGGCATTGTTGGCAAGCGTGCCAATGGAACCGGCCCTGACGCCGTGCCGGCCGCCCGAGATTTCACCGCTGTTGGTCAGGCTGGTAATGGCGCCCGTGCTGTTGATGCCACTGCCCGTGGTCTGCGTCGCCGTGATCTTGCCCCCGGCATTGTTGTTAAGCGTGCCAATGGAACCGGCCCTGACGCCGCTGTCCCCGCCCGAGATGTCGCCGCTGTTGCTCAGGCTGGTAATGGCGTTCGTGCTGTTAATGCCATTGCCGGTGCCGGTCGCCGTAATCTTGCCCCCGGCATTGTTGATAAGCGTGCCGATAGAGGCGGCCCTGACAGCGCTGCCGTTGGTTCCGCCCAGGATTTCACTGCTGTTGCTCAGGCTGGTAATGGCGCCCGTGCTGTTGATGCCATTGCCGGTACCGGTCGCTGCAATCTTGCCCCCGGCATTGTTGACAAGCGTGCCGACAGAAGCGGCGCTGATGCCGTGGTTGGTTCCTCCGCCCGAGATTTCACCGCTGTTGCTCAGGTTGCTAATAGCGCCCGCGCTGTTAATGCCCGCGCCGGTCGTCGATATAATGCTGCTCCCGGCATTGTTGTTGAGCCGGGTAATGGCGCCCGCTGTCAGCGCCGCGCCCGTGCCGCCCTGGAGAGTGCCGTCGTTGGTCAGGCTGGCGATGGTGTTTGTGCCATAATTCAGGCCCAGGGTGTCGCCCTGAATCGTGCCGCTGTTGGTGACGGTGATGCGCCGGGTGGTCGTGCCGCTCATGGTGATGCCCGCGCCGGTTGTCCCGCGAATCGTGCCGCTGTTGCTCAGGGTGGTGATGACATTGCCGCGATAGTTCATGCCATCGGCGCCCCGAATCGTGCCGCTGTTGTTCACGGTGACGGCGGTCGTGGCAGGGGTAGTGGCGGTCAGATTGATGCCGGCGGCGGACGTTGAGATGATATTGCCTGCGTTTTCAAGCACGCTAAGTCTGGCGGCGTTAATCGCATGACCCGTGCCGCCCTCAATGCGACTCCCGCTGCCGTTGTTCTCCAGACGGGTGATGGTCTTGCCGTCATAATTCAGACCCAGGGTGCCGCCCTTGATCGTGCCGCTGTTCGTGACCGTGCCGTTGCCAGTACCAGCGGTCAGATTGACGCCCGCGCCCGTTGTCCCTTTACCCTCAATGGTGCCCTGGTTGCTCAGGTCGTTAATATTGGCGGCGTTCACCCCATGCCCCGCGCCGCCCTCAATAAGACTGCTGCTGCCATTGTTTTGCAAATTGGTGATGGTCTTGCCGACATAATTCAGACCCAGGGTGCCGCCCTTGATCGTGCCGCTGTTCGTGACCGTGCCGTTGCCAGTACCAGCGGTCAGATTGACGCCCGCGCCCGTTGTCCCTTTACCCTCAATGGTGCCCTGGTTGCTCAGGTCGTTAATATTGGCGGCGTTCACCCCGTGCCCCGCGCCGCCCTCAATAAGACTGCTGCTGCCATTGTTTTGCAGATTGGTGATGGTCTTGCCGACATAATTCAGACCCTGGGCGCCGCCCTTGATCGTGCCGCTGTTCGTGACCGTGCCGTTGCCGGTACCAGCGGTCAGATTGACGCCCGCGCCCGTTGTCCCTTTACCCTCAATGGTGCCCTGGTTGGTCAGGTCGTTAATATTGGCGGCGTTCACCCCATGCCCCGCGCCGCCCTCAATAAGACTGGTGCTGCCGTTGTTTTGCAGATCGGTGATGGTCTTGCCGTCATAATTCAGACCCAGGGTGCCGCCCCTGATGGTGCCGCTGTTGATAACCGTGGCGTTGCCGGCGCCCGCGGCCAGGTTGATGCCGGCGGCGGATGTTGAGGTGATATTGCCTTCGTTTTTAAGCTCTTCAATATTGGCGGCGTTAATCGCATGACCCGTGCCGCCCTCAATGCGGCTCCCGCTGGTGTTGTTCTCCAGACGGGTGATGGTCTTGCCGACATAATTCAGACCCTGCGCGCCGCCCTTGATGGTGCCGCTGTTGGTGACCGTGGCGTTGCCGGCGGTGGTAGTGGTCAGATTGACGCCCGCGCCGGCCGCCCCTTGACCCTCAATGAGGCCGTCGTTTTCCAGGATGGCCATGGAACCGGCGTTCACCCCGTGCAGACCGCCCGAGATTTCAGCGCCGCTGTTGTTGTCCAGCCTTGCGATCGCGCCGGTCGCGTTCAGCCCATTGCCGGTAGCGCCGCCCTTGATCGTATTGTTGTTGGTCAGCAGCGTGCTGATGGCACCGGTGTTCACGCCGTGCCGGCCGCCCGAGATTTCACCGTCGTTGGTCAACGTGCCAATGCTGCCCGTGTTATTGTTTATGCCATCGGCATTGGGGCCCGTCGATATAATTTTGCCCCCGGCCTGGTTGTTAAGTTGGGTAATCGTGCCTGCTGCCAGCGCCGCCGCCGTGCCGCCCTCAATGGCGCCGCTGTTGGTCAGGCTGGTGATGGTGTTGACGCTATAGTCTATGCCCCCGATGGCGCCCTTAATGGCGCCGCTGTTGGTGATGTTTACAGGCTGGTTAGTTCGGGCGCCGGACAAGTGGAGAATGCCCGTGCCGGTTGTCCCTTCAATGTCGCCGCTGTTGGTCAGGCTGGTGATGACATTGTTGCCATAACTCATGCCATCTCTGCCGCCCTTAATGGTGCCGCTGTTGTTGACGGAGGTATTGACAGTGCGGCCCGGGGCGACGCCGCTCAGAATGATACCCGCGCCGGTTGTCCCCTTACCCTCAATCGTGCCGGTGTTGGTCAGGCTGGCGATGCGCCCGACATTGATGCCATCGGTGTTGCCCTCAATCGTGCCGCTGCCTGTCACCCCGGGGCTGACCGTGTTGCTCAGGCTGGTGATGATGGAAGTGGCGATGCCGCGGATGCCCTCGCCCTTTGTGGCAATGATCCGGCCGCTGTTGTTAATGATGGAGGCGCCGGCGGCGCTCAACCTCACCGCGGCGCTGTTGGCATCAGTCGCCGTGGTCAGCGTCCCGCCCTGGATGAGGCCGGTGCTGTTGTTGGTCAGCGTGCCGATGGAAGCGGCGTTGACGCCGTAGGTGCCGCCCGAGACAGTGCCGCTGTTAGTCAATGCGCCAATGACGCCCGTGCTGCTTATGCCCTCGCTGCTTGTCGATACAATCCTGCCCCCGCTATTGTTGTCGAGCCGGGTAATGGCGGTCGCTTTGAGCGCCTCGCCCGTGCCGCCCAGGATGGCGCCGCTGTTGGTCAGTCTGCTGATGGTGTGCGCGCCATAGTTCAGGCCGCGGGTGGCGCCCTGAATAGTGCCGTGGTTGATAACGGCGCCGGATCCGCCCGTCGTGCGGCTCAGGGTGAGGCCCTCGCCGGCTTCCCCGCGAATAATGGCGCCCTCATTATTGGTCAGGCTGCCGATAAACCCAACATTGATGCCATCGGTGCTGCCCCGGATAGTGCCGCTGCTTGTCACCCCCGCGGGGTTGCGCGTATTGGTCAGGGTGGTGATGGAAGAGGTCGCGGCGCCCCCGATGCCTTTGCCCGTGGTCGCGGTGATGCGGCCGCTGTTGCTCAGGATGTTATTTGTTCCTGTTACGGTAATCGCGCCATTGGCGTCGCCGGGATTGGCGGCGGTGATGACGCCGCGGTTGGTAATCCGGTTGTTGTTACCCACCTGTATGCCCGGGCTGAGGCTGGTGTTGATGTTGCCGTCATCATTATTGATGATTGTGTTGCCATTTACGGCGCTAATGCCGGGGGAGTTAGCGAGTGTGGTTGTAATGTTATTATTGTTGGTGATGCTGCCGCTGCTGGCGCCTCGAATGCCGGCGCTGCCTAATTTGCTCGTGGTGATACTGCCGTTATTAATGACAGTCGTGTTGGTGGCCGCGGCGGTGACGCTGACGCCATGTGTCGAAGCGGACGAGGATCCGGACAAAGGTATGGTCGAGGTCGAGATAGTGATAGAACCGGTCGCGGTGACGGTCAGGCGATCATTGCTATTAACTGACCTGATTGTTGGTGGCGACAATGTTGTGCTGGCGGTGGTGCCGTTGGTTTCAGTTCTGGCATCGCTCACGGTGAAATCGACGGCCCGGGCCTCAAACGCGGGGGTAAACATCTGCGCGGCCAGCAGGGCCAGGGCGCAAAGGGGCATAATGGAATTCGGCTTGTTCATTACAGTATAGTCTCGCGGTTAACGTTGAAAAAACGGCATGATAATACAATAATTTGAATAGTGTGCAAGAATTAAATTGTATTCAAGCGGCGGAATAGCTGAATTCCGCGCCCATACAACAGATAATCACGCCCCCGGGCGCAGAGGCCCGGCCATGCCCGGACGATGGCGGCGCTTGCCGCCGGGCGCGCCGGCCACTCCCGCGCGCCCCGGCCTGCCCGCGGCGGACAGGCCGGAACGACATTGCAGCTTGCCGGAAAGCCTCTACTTCCTTCGCCGTCATTCCGGCCTGCCCCGCATCAGACAGGGAAATCCAGGATGGATTTATTCAGAGCTTCCCAAATTAACAGGAACAATGCCACAATAACTTGCAAATAGCCGCCCCAACCCGTACCCTGCCCCTTATGCAAACGGAAACCGCCACCTTCGACACCCACGGCTTCGTCAAGCGCCTGACCAGCGCCGGCATGCCCGAACCCCAGGCCGAAATCCTCGCCGAAGAACAATCCCGCCTGATCCAGGAACGCCTGGCCACCAAACAGGACCTTGAGCGACTGGGCATTGCCAATAAACAAGACCTTGAACAACTGCGCATTGCCAGCAAACGCGATGTTGAAGAACTGAAAGCCATCCTGGAACAAAAACTCAAGGCGCTGGAAGCCAGCCTGACACAAAAACTTGAAGCGCTGGAAGCCACTCTGGAACAAAAACTCCAGGCGCTGGAAGCCAGGCTGGAACAAAAACTCAAGGCACAGGACATCGCCCAAAAACACGAACTCGAAAAACTCAAGGCCGCCCTGAAACTCGACCTCATGGAATTGCAGGCCAACCTGGAACAAAAACTCAAGGCGCAAGAGGTCACCATCAAGGAAATGGAACAAAAGCTGACCATCAAGCTCGGCGCGTTCCTGGGCATCAGCACCACTATTCTGGCGGTACTCTTCGCGCTCCTGACCACTTCTGCCGCCTGATAAAGCCGCCCGGCTTGGGGCGTCCAACAAAACCCGCCATTGCCTGCCTGCTGCGGGCAAGTGAAAGCCGGAACCCAGGATTGTCATTCCCGCAAAGCGGGAATGTATTGTAAAAACCACTGGATTCCAGCCTTCGCTGGAATGACGATGGGGTGGCAGTAAGAATGGAGGCACCCTGAACCCTGTCGGTTATTCCTGCCTGATTCTCAAGCATAGCCTCTTGTTGTAATTCCAAACTGCTTTATGGCGGACAAATCGGAACAACATTGAAGGTTGCCGGAATACCTCTATTCCCCCATCGTCATTCCAGCGAAAGCTCGCCTGCATGGATGCAGGTGGTAGAGCGGCGTCAGGAACAGGCCGCCGAGGAATCCAGTGGTTTATGTCATACATTCCCGCCCCGGCGGGAATGACACTACTTCTATCCATCCAAAGACTGTGTCCCCCTTCACACTTCACCCCGGGGTTTGTGTCCGGATTCACAATTTCAGACATCCAGCCGCCCTTTGGTCTGACAAATCGCCCTTCATGGTCTACCTTAATCAGCGTCTTTCTTAATAACGATAGGAGTACAACCATGAAATCCATAACTACCCTCGGCCTCCTGATGATGCTCGGCGTAAGCCTGAGTCTCGGCGCGGCCCAACCCTATAATCCTCAAAGCCACTACAGCAGCGGCGCTGAGGTCAGCTACAATAACCAGGTCTTCCGCGCCAAATGGTGGGCCAACCCCGGCCAGAGCCCGGCCGCAGTCGCCACCGTGGCCCATGCCTGGCAGACCCCCTGGGCCCTGACCAACAAGACCCCGGCCCCGGTCACACCGAAGCCCGACAAGCCCAAGCCGGTCACGCCCAAGCCGGATAAACCCAAGCCCACGGTCAAGCTCAAGGCCCCCCAATACGTGGCCGGCACGACCTACAAGGGCGGCGATGTGGTCGCCAACTACGGCCTGCTGTACCGCTGTAACCCGGGCATCACCGCGCCCTGGTGCTCAGGCGCGGCCTGGGCCTACGAACCCGGCGTCGGCACCGCCTGGGAACAGGCCTGGAGCCGCACCGATGGCGCCAAGCCCAAGCCCACCAAACCAAAACCGGTGACCCCGAAGCCGACCACGCCCACCACGCCCACGGTGACGGGCAACACCGTCTCCCTGGCCGCCCTGCAAAAGCGGGAACGGGAATTGACCAACAGCCCGCTCATGGTCAAGGTCAAAAACAGCATCCGCACCCGTCCGAACTCGGTGGTCGAAGGCATCACCGCCGGGGCCGCGACCAATCCCGATAACGTCCGCCGGGTGGAAGGCATCATCACTTCCGCCACCTGGGAACACCTCTTCCCCAGACGCGCCAGTGAGTACACGTATCTGAACTTCCTCAAGGCCGTGGCCAAGTTCCCCGCCTTCTGCGGCGCATACAGCGACGGGCGCGATGCCACCGCGATATGCCGCAAGTCTCTGGCGGTGATGTTTGCCCACTTCGCCCAGGAGACCGGCGGCCACACCAAGCACTGGGCCGAGCCGGAATGGCGCCAGGGTCTGGTCTGGGTGCGCGAGATGGGCTGGACGGAGCAGATGCGCGGCGGCTATAACGGCGAGTGCAACCCGAAGGTCTGGCAGGGGCAGACCTGGCCCTGCGGCAAGTTCGAGAACGGCGAGTTCAAGAGCTATTTCGGGCGCGGTTCGAAGCAGTTGAGCTACAACTATAACTACGGCCCCTTCTCGCTGGCCATGTACGGCACGGTCAGGACGCTGCTGGATAACCCGGAACTGGTGGCCGACACCTGGCTGAATCTGGCCAGCGCCATCTTCTTCTTTGTCTATCCGCAGCCGCCCAAGCCCAGCATGTTGCATGTGATTGACGGCACCTGGCAGCCGAACAGTTCAGACCGGGCCAATAATCTGACCCCGGGCTTCGGCGTGACCACCCAGATTATCAATGGCGGGGTGGAATGCGGCGGCACGGTCGAGGTGGCCCAGTCTAAAAACCGCATGAGCTACTATCGCAGCTTTGCCGGGTATCTGAACGTGCCCATCGCGGCCAGTGAAGTGCTGGGTTGCCGTGGCATGAAGCAGTTCAGCAGCGAAGGCAGCGGCGCGCTGGCGATTTACTGGGAGCAGGACTGGAGCTGGTCGCCGGACACGACCGATGGCAAAAGCCGGGCCTGCAAGCTGGTCGGTTATCAGACCCCGTTCTCGGCCTTCACGCCGGGGGATTATGTGAAGTGCGTGCAGAAGCATTTCGAGGTGACGATTACCAACCCGTAGGCGCACGGTGGAGGGCTGCCGGTATCACCGGAGGCCCTCCCTGGCAGATAAGGCACGGCCGGGCATTGCCCGGCCTGTGTCTTTTTGTTAAAGCCTTTTTGATAGGCCCGGTTGCGGGCATTTTTTTTGGGAGTGATAAAGTTGTCATTCCTGCCCCCATCGTCATTCCGGCCTGTCAGACTGGTAACATACTCGCCTGCCTGCCACAGGCGCAGCCAGTTGGACAATTCTGTAAAAATTTTATGTAAAATCCGGCCGCAAATTGGCCATATCAGGATTCAGGGACAGTATCATTGAGATTCAACCGGCGCTCCAACCGCTCCAGCCGTTTTGCCAGATTATCTATTCGCACGCTCTGCTCCGCCCAGGATTCTTCACCATGCGCTATATCGCGGCGTAACCCGGCTATGGCGATTTCAATACGACCCAGCCTTTGGGTGTGCTCGTCAAGTTTGTGTTCAATGCGCTTCTGTCCAACCTGAAAGTGTTTGAGATGTTCCAGTACCAGATTTTCAGTATTTTCTGTCATTGCCTTGATCCCCGCCTGTCATTGCGCCTGATCTTAAACAGCCGCCGTTTCCGCGTCAACTCGGGCGCCGCTTTAACTTCTGCCACGGCAACGACTGTTTTTTAGCGCCTCTTTTAAAATCTGAGTGGGTAATGCAATAATTCTGGCTTAATTGATGACCAGGACAGAACGGAGGCGGCCTGCGGGCAGCAGGTAGGCCAAAATGACAACAGTTTCGTCATTCCAGCGAAAGCTGGAATCCACGCCTGCCGGAGGCAGGCCTGCCTGCTACAGGCAGGTAGCGGGGTGGCAGGTAACTCAGCGGGGTCTGTTGGAATGATGTATTCAGATGGTCATTCCCGCTTATGCGGGAATGTATTGTATCAACCACTGGATTCCAGCTTTCGCTGGAATGACGATGGGGTGTCGTTCCGGCTTTACATCATTCAATCCACATGCGGCTTAGCCCACTCAGAATTCAAAAGAGCCTTTATTAGCAGACCCCAAAAAACTATTTATCCCCTCACTTTCCTGCCAGCAATATCGCCCTGGCCGGGGCCGCGTGGCCTTCAATCGTCTTGTGCCTGTCTTTACTGTCCAGGAAATTATCCAGGGAATGAAATCGCATCCAGTCCGTGCGGCGTTGTTCCTGGTTGGTGGTTTTTGTGACATCAATGATCCTGGCATCGTTAAAACCGGCCTGCTCTGCCCATTGCAGCAGGGTTTTTGCGCCGGGAATCGCCCGGATATTGTTCATGCCGGCATAGCGTCCGGTCGGGTAGAGCACGGGCGCCGGGCCGGATTCCAGTATGAGGGTCTCCAGCACCAGTTCGCCAGCCGGCTTTAAAAACCGGTGGAGTTGTCGCAGATGGGCGACCGGGTCATGCCGGTGATAAATCACGCCCATAGAGAAAACGGTGTCAAAATACAGCGGTGATTGCGGCAGGTTCTCTATGCCAAAAGGCAGGATATCAATGGCGGAATCCGGCAGGTATTTCTTGATCGCCGAGAATTGCATGAAGAACAGTAGAGTGGGATCAATACCGACCACATGGCGCGCGCCTTCGCCCAGCATACGCCAACCATAGTAGCCATTGCCGCAACCGACATCCAGCACCAGCCTGCCCGAGAGGGTTTGAATCCTGCCGCTTAAACGCGCCCATTTAAGATTGGAACGCCACTCGCTGTCAATGTAAACGCCGAACAGATTGAACGGCCCTTTGCGCCAGGGCAGCAGCCGTTTTAATTGCGCCTCAATGCGCCGCCGCCGGCCCGCGCCGCAATCCGATTCCTGACCGATAGTAACGGCATCCTGCCGCAAACAATAACGGGCAGGGGTGACGGCAGGCAAAGCGGAGATGGCCGCCCGCCATTTTTGATAATCTCCATGCCTGATATAGCGGAAATAGTCCTGTAATTGAACCTTGAGCCTTGCCGCCCATGCCGCCATGCCGTTTTCTCCGAGGACATTGAGCAGGCGGCGGCAGTCCATAAGTCAGGCTTATTTGAACGCCAGCATGGAGACGAAGTTAAAACAGCGCAACCAGGTCAGCACGGCTTTAAACCCGGCCTGTTGCAGACGCGCCTGATGTGCCGTCACCGACTCGGGGATTAACACGTCTTCCAGGGCCTCGCGCTTGGCGGCGATCTCAAGTTCGGCATAACCGTTTAACGCCTTCATGCGGTGATGTAATTGTTGCATCATGTCATGCTCAAACTCGTCAGCAAAGCGCAATTTCTCCGAGAGCATAAAGACACCGCCGGGCAATAGGCCGTCATAAATTCTCTTTATCAATCGCTCCCGTTGCCGTGGCGGGATGAATTGCAGGCTAAAGTTCATAATCACCAGCGAGGCGTTCAGAACCGGCGTTTGCCGTATGTCCGCACAACAAAATTCTATCTCCGGTTTACCGTGACCGGCGGGAACGCGCTTGACACAGCCCTCGATCATGGCCGCCGAGTTATCCACGGCAATAATCCTGCAATCCCTGACAGACGCGCCGCGCTGTATGCGCAGGCTGACCTCGCCCAGCGAACAACCCAGGTCGTAAACATTGGAATCCGGCTGAATATATTGATCGGCAATGACCGGTATCATGGCAATAATCAGCGGGTACGCCGGCACGGAACGCTTGATCATATCCGGGAATACCTCCGCCACTTTTTGATCAAACTCAAACGGCTTAACCGGGCCGCTATGGTTCCGGTATAAAGTATCCTTCATCGTTTGCGGCATTCAGCGGGCGGGCTGCTTTTCGCCGATATGTCTTGCATTGCGCCGGCCGGCCAGTTTAACCTGATACTGGCGTTCCTTGAAGGCGGCCCGCTGCGCTTTGCTGGTCTCGCCGATACAACGCGCGCAGGACACGCCCGGCCGGTAATGTTCCGATTGCATATCTTCTTCAGACAGGGGACGCCGGCAGGCAAAACACTGCTGATAACGGCCTCTGGCCAATTTATGATCCACGGAAACCCGCGCGTCAAAGACAAAACACTCGCCCTGCCAAAGACTGTCTTTGGCCTCGACTTCCGCCAGGTAGTTCAGGATACCGCCATGCAGTTGATAGACCGTCTCAAAGCCCTGTTGCAACATATAGGCGCTGGCCTTCTCGCAGCGAATGCCGCCGGTGCAGAACATGGCCACTTTTTTATGCCGGTTCGCATCCAGTTCCGTCCGCACATAATCCGGGAATTCACGAAAGTTTACCGTCCGCGGCGATATGGCGTTTTTAAACGTGCCTATCTGGTATTCATAGTTATTGCGCGTGTCGATCAGAACGACAGCGGGATCGGCAATCACCTTATTCCACTGCTTTGGTTCAATGCGTGTGCCGGCGCATTCGGCGGGCCGGATGCCGGGCCGGCCCAATGTCACGATCTCTTTTTTCAGTTTCACCTTCATACGCTGAAACGGCGGCACATCGGCGCAGGATTTTTTACATTCCAGATCGGCCAGCCTCGGGTCGGACCGCAAATAAGACAACAAGGCGTCAATCGCCGCCCGCGTGCCGGCCACCGTGCCGTTAATGCCTTCGGCCGCCAGCAGGAACGTGCCTTTGATGGATTGTTGCCGGCAAAAGGCCAACAGACCCGGGCGCAGCGCTGCAAAGTCATGCAAATCGACAAACTTGTACATGGCGACAACGACAGAGGATTGCGGCATTTATTACTTACCTTTAAGGGTTAAGACGGGAATTCGGCGGATTTTAGCAGGCTGTTTGTCATGCGTCAGCAAGGCAATGTCATTCCCGCCTGCCTCCGGCAGGCGGGAATGTATGGTAAAAATCACTGGATTCCAGCTTTCGCTGGAATGACAACGGGGCAGGAACAAAAATAGAGGGTGTCCTGGCAGCCGCCCGCCGGGTGGGCTTCGCGGCGCCAATCAGCGGCGGCAAGACAACCGGCGTTGTCATTCCCGCAGGACGGGAATGTATCTTACAAACCACTGGATTCCGGCCTGCGCCGGAATGACGGGTATTTTTGTTCATTGCCAGACTTCAGGCCCTCTGCCACCCCGCCGTCATTCCCACCCCCGACGTCATTCCGGCGCAGGCCGGAATCCAGGAAAAACGACACATTCCGGCGAAAGCCGGAATGACATTATGGGTTGGGTGGTGTCCGGGAGATCGGGGCGGCCGGGGGTTGGCGCCCTTCTTGATATGGATTCCTCGGCGGCCTGTTCCCGGCCTGCCTGCGCCTGGCTTCTCTTCTACCCTTATGGGCTCAATTCACTTCTGCCCCGTCGGCGACCCGTTGTCCGGTTTTTCTACCATAAGGCCAAGCCCTCTCGGGCCTGTCCTTATCTGTCCAAGCTGGCCGGGTTTCAGGACTATCGAGAATGACAGGTCTTCGCCGGCCAGTTTCAGATGTGCGGCTATATCTATCTTTTTATTGGCAAGCGGGGTTACGGTGAGCGCGAGGCGATAGGCGTCTTCTTCTGTATAGGATGCCTCAATGGCGGCCTCCTGGCCCGGCAGGACCATTAGCACGGGGTCGGCGATGAGGGCGTTTTGGTAATAAATCGCCGTATTTACGACATAGCTATCGTCTGCCTTCGGCATGGCCATAAAACCAAGCAAAAGCGCCAGTGTGATGAGTTTTTTCATGGGGCTGTACCTCATTTAGCGGTTAATGTTTAGCGTGTTTGTGCCAGTCGCTGTTTTAGGGCCTGTTAACACTATTTTAGCAGTCCCTGCTTGAGTCTGTTTTGCGCGCCAGCAAGGCGGAAGAAGCGCAGTGTAGTTGCGCTACTCAAGCGACTGACAACGAAGCTGGGCGCAAAACAGGCCAAGCCCTTCGGGTTGTGCCCCAAACTGCGCCACTCGGCGTTGCTTGTCGCTCATTTGGAGTGACCAAACTACGCTCCGCGCGCCTTGATTGGCGCAGTTTGGGGCACAACAGGGCCTGCCAAAATAGTGTTAACAGGCCCCAGCCACTTTTTCATTGCTCATCAAGGCAATGCCTTTAGCACCTCGTCCAGTCGCTGTTTGGCGTCGCCAAAGAACATGCGCGTATTTTCCTTGAAGAAAAGCGGGTTTTGCACGCCGGCATAACCGGTCGCCATGCTGCGTTTCATAACGATGGTAGTGTGGCCTTTCCAGCATTCCAGGACCGGCATGCCCGCGATCGGGCTGTGCGGGTCTTCCTGGGCGGAAGGGTTGACGATATCGTTGGCCCCAATCACGATCGAGACATCGACAGCGGGAAAGTCGGCATTGATCTCTTCCATTTCAAAGACAATGTCATAAGGCACCCTGGCTTCCGCCAGCAAGACATTCATGTGCCCCGGCATACGGCCCGCGACCGGATGGATGCCAAAGCGCACATTGACGCCCTTTTCACGCAGGACTTTGGTGATCTCATACACGGTATGCTGCGCCTGCGCCACGGCCATGCCGTAACCCGGAATGATCATCACCTGTTTGGCGCTTTGCAGGAGACCGGCGACCTCCTCGGTTTCAATAGCCTGGACTTCGCCCTGTTCCGCCGCGGCCGCGCCGGCGCCGGCCGCGCCGCTGTCCGTGCCGAAGCCGCCCGCGATGACCGCCAGAAACCTGCGGTTCATGGCCCGGCACATGATATAGCTCAGAATCGCGCCGCTGCTGCCGACCAGCGCGCCCACGACAATCAGCAAGTCGTTGGAGAGCATAAAACCCGTGGCCGAGGCCGCCCAGCCGGAGTAGCTGTTCAGCATTGAAACCACGACCGGCATATCGGCGCCGCCGATGGCCATGACCATGTGGATACCGAATAACAGCGCTAGCACGGTCATGATCAGCAACGGCAGCATGCCGCCGCCCTGCCCGGCCTGTTGCACGAAGGCATAGCCGCAGTAGATCGCGCCCAGGAGCAGGCCGAGGTTCAGCCAGTGGCGGGCCGGCAGCAGCAGCGGGCTGCCGCCGATCCTGCCGCTTAATTTGGCAAAGGCGATGACCGAGCCCGAGAAGGTGACCGCGCCGATCAGCACGCCGATATAAACCTCGATTTCATGGATGACCTTCTCGATCTCGGTCGGGAAACGGATGCTCTCGTCCATGAAATTCACATAACCGACCAGCACCGCCGCCAGCCCCACCAGGCTGTGCAGTATCGCCACCAGTTCCGGCATCTGGGTCATTTCAACCTTCCTGGCCAGGGTGATGCCGACAGCGCCGCCAAGCAGCATCATAATCACGATGACGGCAATATTATCGCTCACCTCCGGCCCTAAAATGGTGGCCAGGACGGCGACCGTCATGCCGATGATGCCGTAAATATTGCCCTTGCGCGCCGTTTCCTGATGGCTCAGGCCGCCGAGGGTCAGGATGAATAAAATGGTGGCGCCGATATATGAAACGGTAACCAGTCCGGCCGACATGCTGCTTCCCCCTATTTTCTGAACATCTGCAACATGCGCTGGGTGACGGCAAAGCCGCCCGCGATGTTGATGCTGGTTATCAGGATGCCGAAGGCCGCCAGTATCACCAGCCAGATATTGGCCGAGGAGACCTGTATCAGCGCGCCGATAATAATGATGCTGCTGACCGCGTTGGTGACGCTCATCAGCGGCGTGTGCAGGGAGGGCGTCACGTTCCAGATGACCATGTAGCCCACAAAGCAGGCCAGAACGAACACGGTAAAGTGGGCCATGAAGGAAGGCGGGGCAACCCGGCCCAGGCCATAAAGCAGCGCCGCGCCCAGCAGCACGGGCAGGGCCTGCTTGACAAGGCCCGGTCTGGCGGGTTGTGGTTCGGCGACGGGCGCGACGGGCGCCACTGCCACCGGTTTGGCCGGGGGCGCGGCCGACAGCTTCGGCGCGGGCGGCGGCCAGGTGATCTCGCCGTTTTTGATGACCGTGGCGCCGCGCACGGCCTCGTCTTCAAAATCGATCACCAGCCGGCCGTCTTTTTCGGGGGTCATATCGGCCAGTAAATGCCGCAGATTGGTCGCGTAAAGCTGGCTGGATTGCGTGGCCAGACGGCTGGGCAGGTCGGTATAGCCGATGATGGTCACGCCGTTTTCACTGCGCGTGACCTCATGGGGCTTTGTCAGTTCGCAATTACCGCCCTGTTCGGCCGCGAGATCAACGATAACGCTGCCGTTTTTCATGGCGTTGACCATCCCGGCGCTGATCAATTTGGGCGCGGGCTTGCCGGGTATGAGCGCGGTGGTGATGATGATGTCCACCTCTTTGGCCTGCGCGGCAAACAGGGCCATTTCAGCCGCGATAAACTCAGCGCTCATGGTCTTGGCGTAGCCGCCCTTGCCGCTGCCTTCTTCGGCAAAATCCAGCAACAGAAACTCGGCGCCCATGCTTTCGACCTGTTCCTTGACCTCGGGGCGGGTATCGAAGGCGCGCACAACCGCGCCGAGGCTGCCGGCCGCGCCGATCGCGGCCAGACCCGCCACGCCGGCGCCGATGATCAGCACTTTTGCCGGCGGCACCTTGCCGGCGGCCGTGATCTGACCCGTGAAGAAACGGCCGAAATGGTGCGCGGCCTCGATCACGGCCCGGTAGCCGGCGATGTTGGCCATTGAACTCAGCGCGTCCATTTTTTGCGCGCGGGAGATGCGCGGCAGGCTGTCGATGGCCAGCACATTGATATTTTTAGCGGAAAGCCGCTGCATCAGCCCCTCGTTCTGGGCAGGCCAGATAAAACTGATCAGGGTTTGTCCGTCATGCAGCAGATCGGCCTCTTGATCACCGGGCGCGCGCACCTTGAGGATAATGTCGGAATTTTCATACAAGTCCCCGGCGCTGTCCGTGATTTCCGCGCCGGCCTGGTGATAGGCCTCATCCGGGAAATTAGCCGCAACGCCGGCGCCGGATTCGACCCTGACTTCATAGCCTGATTTTTGCAGCCATTTAATCGCCTCGGGCGTGGTGGCCACCCGCTTTTCACCCGCACAGGTCTCCCTGGGCACACCGATCTTCATCGCTCTACCTCTCCTTTGTCAGGATTCAAAATAGTTCGGAATAGATTTGATTTATTTTTATTGCGTACGGGCAGAATGCTAACACGATTCGGCCTGCAAAGCATAGCAGTGTCCGGGTCCAGCAGGGTCACCTCATCTAATTGCTAGCATAGCGGGTGATATGAGCGATACTAACGATACCGTGGCTAGGATACCTGACACCTTATTTTATTAACCCGGCAATTAAATACTATGCTTATATAAATATTTTCTGTATCCTTTGTTTATGGAAAAGACAGATGCACGCAGATTACCCCCGGAGGCCCAGGAACAATTGCGCAAGCAAGCGGTCCGGTTGAAAAAGAAGGGAAAAAGTTTTGCCGACATCGCCAGGCTGCTGGATGTTCACCGTAATTCGGTATCGAATTGGTGGACAGCCTATGAGAGCGCCGGCGCCACCGGCCTTCGCCCTCAGACCCGTGGCCGGCGGGCCGGCGAACAGCGGACACTGCTTCCTGAGCAAGAGGTTGAGATACAAGCTCTGATTAGCGACAAGACGCCAGAGCAATATAAGCTCACGTTTGCGCTATGGACACGTCAGGCGGTTCAGGAATTAATCAAATTGCGTTTGAGGCTGACCATGCCGCTTCGCACTGTGGGGGAATATCTGAAGCGCTGGGGCTTTACGCCCCAGAAGCCGTTGAAGCGCGCCTATGAGCAGCGCCCGGCCGAGGTGAGAAAATGGCTGGCAGAGTCTTACCCGGCGATTGCCGCACGAGCTAAGGAGGAAGGGGCTGAAATTCATTGGGGGACCTGCCTGCTGCAGGCAGGTGAGACGGGTATTCGCAGCGATAGCCAGCATGGACGGAGTTATTCGCCGAAGGGGAAAACACCGGTGATTCGCCTTTCGGCCAAGCGTGCCTCGATGAATATGATTTCGACAGTGACGAATCAAGGCAAGGTGCGTTTTATGGTGTATAGCGGCAGCATGAATGCGAAGCGGCTGCTCCGGTTTTTTGCGCAATTAGTGAAGGATGCGACTCGGAAGGTATTTTTGATACTGGATAACCTGCGGGTACATCATGCCAGGCTGGTCAAGGCTTGGTTGGCAGCGGAAGAGAACCAAAGGAACATTGAGGTCTTTTTTCTTCCGGCCTATTCGCCGGAATTGAATCCCGATGAGTACCTCAATTGTGACCTGCCTGCAGCAGGCAGGTTTAAAGGCAGGCGTGCATTCCAGGCCGCCTGCAAGAGATGCTGAACAGCTTAAAAAGAAGATTCGCTCACACATGAAAAAGTTACAGATCTGCCTGCTGCAGGCAGGAGACACCGGTTCGAGTTCGCAACTACTTTAAGCATCGCAAAATCGCTTATGCCGCTTAATACGCACTGTGTTTAATTGCCGGGTTAATAATGGGAGAAAAAACATGTCTTTTATATCACTTACTATTATTTTACTGCTGACGGGCTTTCCAGCTTATTTTTTTGCAAGGAAGCGTCGGCATATTTTGCTTATTATTCTGGTTGCCCTTTCATTGATATTTATCGGTTCATTCGCTGGTTTGGCACTTGCGCATTTCATAGATGGCGTCGAGAATGATCAGCGCATACTTCGGGCGTTTATCAATGGTTTCTGGCTCTCAGTGTTTGGTGTCATAAGCGGCATCTTTTGGGGAAAGAAAACCCGGTATAAAGCGACACCGGAGCAATAGGCGTTCCGGGGAGAATATCCGCACGGTGCCAACGAGTCACGTATCGTAGAGACAGCGGAGCGTGTTTTGGCCCGGGAAAAGGCCCAGTCTCAGAAATCAGCACCGTCAGACAAGCCTTAAAATTGTCATTCCCGCCCGGGCGGGAATGTATGACATAAACCACTGGGTTCCGGCCTTCGCCGGAATGACAACGGGGGCAATAGGCGCATTATGCGCGATACTAACGATACCGTGGCCAGGATACCTGACACCTTAAATTTTAGATGCGGTGGCCCTGCGGGTCCAGTACATTATGAGACAAATCACGGCTGCCTGGACCTGCCTGTGGCAGGCAGGCGAAAGCCGGAATCCAGTGATTTTACTATACATTTCCGCGCCAGCGGGAATGACAACAAAATGCGGCATTCCGATAAAAGGAACAGCATCCCGCCCAACCCCCGCCACTCTGCCAGTCAACTCAATACCAGATCGCCATTTGCAAACCGCGGCGGTCAACGGGCGGGCGCGACGGCAGGCATTCGGCTTCCCCCTTGAGCCGCCGCAACGCCGCCAGGGCGCAGGCGGCCGCATCGATCGCATCATCGGGGCCGGCAAAGTGTCGTGGCAAAAAACGCAGCCAGGGAGTGAGATCGGGCAGGCCCGGCGCCCGGCCGAGCAGGGCCAGCCGCGCCCTTTGACCCGCCGCCTCGCGCTTGGGCGGCAGGGCCGCGCCGCCATTGAGATGATGAAACACCAGTTCAGGATGCGCCTCGCATACGCTTGACTGATCGGCGGGGACGAGCGCGGCGTCCAGTTCGCGGATTTTCGCGGTGATATTCCAGGCTTGTCTGGAGAGGCCGACCCCCTCCCGCGCGAGACCCAGACGATGGGCCGCATCCCAATCATCGCAGGCCAGCATATAGCGCCGGGGCGGCGCGAAAACACTGGACTTCCGGCCCCTAGGCAGAAGCCGCCGGGCCGCGCTATCGCATTCCCGCCGGCCGGCATCGGCGAGGCCAATCGGCATATCGACGGCCACCCGCTCACATTCCCGCCAGGGCAATTCCCGCCAGCGCGCCACCGGCAGCAATGTTATGCCTTGACGTTCGGTATCAAAACACAGGCCAAGCCAGCCGCCCCGGCAACCATCCACGCCAAGCACAACGCTCATGCGCAGAATTCCAGAATAAAGGGCATCAATAAATTCACCGTTGCCCGGTCAAGCCGTCCGGCCCGGCATCATCAGGCATTAAAAAACCCGGCCGGGGCCGGGTTTTGTGGGTTTTACAACCGCGCCGAGGTTTCAGTCATCGCCGGCAAATGCGCCCAGCAGATGCAACAGGCTGGTAAACAGATTGTAAATTGACACATACAGACTCACGGTGGCCATGATGTAATTGGTTTCAGCGCCATGCACCATTTCGCTGGTTTGATACAGGATAAAACCCGACATCAGCAGGATAAACATGGCCGAGACTGCCAGTGAAAGCGCGGGAATGCCGAAGATCGCGGCCCCGATACCGGCCAGAAACGCGACCAGCACGCCCACCATGATAAAACCGCCCATAAAGCTGAAATCCTTGCGGGTGGACAAGGCATAGCCGGACAAGCCCAGGAAGATCGCGCCGGTGCCGCCCATCGCGGTCATTACCAGTTGCCCGCCGTTGGAAAACATGGTCAGGTAGGCGCTGATCATGGGGCCGAGTGTCAGGCCCATAAAGCCCGTCAGGGCAAATATTGAGGCCAGGCCCCAGGCGCTGTTACGCAGGGCCGAGGTCAGGAACAGCAGGCCGAAATAGCCCGCCAGCGTGATTAAAAGCCCGGGATGGGGCAGCTTGAACATGACCGACATGCCCGCCGTGAAGGCGCTGAAAAGCAGCGTCATGGAGAGCAGGGTGTAGGTATTGCGTATCAGTTTATTGGTCGCCAGCGTGGATTGTGCCGGACGGGCGACGGTATAGGATGGTTGACTCATTGTTTTAGACCTCGCAAAGTGATTAGCAGACTTATATTTAATGCTATGACACAATAATTTCAAGTTTTATTCAACCAATTTTTCCTTAAAATCACATTGTTCATTCGGCTTTTCCGAACGGTCTTGATCCTGTATGCTCTCGCTCCTCAGGATTACGGGCTATTTTGGAGAGGTGGCAGAGTGGTTGAATGCACCGGTCTTGAAAACCGGCAGGTCTTCGCGGGCCTCGTGGGTTCAAATCCCACCCTCTCCGCCAGAACCTGAAAATCAGGTATTTTAATGGATTGATGCCCCGTGGCCGGCGGAATTCAGCCCGGATACAGAGAGCCGGGCTGATGACTGACACCAGCCGGCCGGAGCGCTGAAAGGCGTGTTGGCGGCGGATATTTTATCCGCGCCTGAACGGCCTGTGGCGCCAATCGGGCTGTTTGCCTGTCAGCCTTTTGTCCATGACAAAACAGGATCAACATAAAAAGAAGATGTAAAGAGGATAAGCAATGATCTGGAAAATACTGGCAGTAATCTATCTGGCCGTACCCATTTACATGATTTCGAAGATCAATATGACCGATACTGACTTTGTGCAGGAATGTGTCGGGGAATGTTACGAACAATACCTCGCGGAAAACGGCGCGCCGGCGGAGGTGGTTAAAAAACAGATCGCCATGCTCGGCGTCATGTCCCCCGGCGACAAGGGCAAAAAGCTCTATCCGACCTGCGCGGCTTGTCATGGCCTCAGCGGCGAAGGCGGCATAGGCCCGGCCCTGGCCGGGCAGAGCAGCGACGATATCATCACCAAGCTCAGCGCCTACAAGGCCGGCGAGACCCTCGGCGCGCAAAGCGCGCTGATGTGGGGCCAGGCCGCCGCGCTGAGCGAGGATGATATTGCCAATCTGGCCACTTACATCGCGGCCGGGTTTAAATAATATTTTCAGCCTTTTGCATTGATCCGAAATTCATCCGCCGGGCTTATTTACTCCTGCCCCGTCGTCATTCCAGCGAAAGCTGGAATCCAGTATTTTATTATGAATTCCCGCCTGAGTGGGAATAACAATAAGTCCATTATTTTTGTCTGGCAAGCGTGAGCAGAGACCAAAATTCAGCCACTTTCCCCTACCTTTATAATCACTCCAGTGAAAGCCAGTATCCATAAGGGCGAAGCCGGGCAGTGAAATGGATTACGATTCTGTCTGCCAGCCTGCCCACTGCAGGCAGGCCGCAATGGTGTGTTTAGCTGTCATTCCCACCTGCCTGCGGCAGGTGGGAATGTATTACATAAAGCACTGGATTCCGGCTTTCGCCGGAATGACGGCAGGGGTAGAATGAAATATTCGTTGTTATTCCGACCTGCCTGCTGCCTGCAGCAGGCAGGTCAATCAGAAAAATCTCACTTCTGTCTGAACCTTTAAACTTCTTTAATACCGAATTCGCATTCGGCCGAATTTAAAAGAGCCATTTAAATTCACAAAAACCCCACATTCACGGCATCCACATTATCGCCCATAGGCGTCAGGGCGCCAGTCATACACAAGACTGCGCCATGACCGATGGGTGTTTTCAGGTTTTCCAACATGCCAAAATCTTTGAAACCGGAATTTTGCACAGCAGCCGTTTTCTTGATCTCAACCGGGTAAAGCGTTCCGCTCTCTTCAATGAGCAAATCGACTTCCCGCTTGTCTTTGTTGCGGTAGAAATAAAGGCGGGGATGACGTCCGTTATGCAGCCAGGATTTTATGATTTCTGTTATTGTCCATGTTTCAAATATCGCACCTGACATCGCGCCGCGTTCCAGCACATTCGGATTAAGCCAGCCGGTCAGATATGAACAAAGCCCCGTGTCCATAAAATAAAGTTTAGGTGTTTTAACCAGCCGTTTTGTCCGGTTGTTGAAACAGGGTTGGAGCAAATACACCACGCCGCAAGCATGCAGCACGTCCAGCCATGTTTTGATGGTGGGTTGCGATATGCCGACATCGCGCGATATGTCCGCATAGTTCACCAGTTGCCCGGTGCGCGCGGCGGCCACCTGCATGAATTTATGAAAGGCGGCTGTATTGCTAATGTCGAGATATTCCCGCACATCGTGCTGAATATAGGTTGTAACGTAAGAACTATAAAATCGCTCCCAGTTTTTATCATTGTTCCGAGCAACCCTGTCAGGATAAGAACCGCGCCAGATTTTATGAAACAGTTCTGACATTGTAAGCGCTTTGGCTGATTTTTGCCGCGCTTTCAGATTTTTCAATTCCGGTAAAAACGGCGCATCGCTGCTGCGCCCCTGCTCTTCGGCCTGAGAAATACCCCGGAGCTGTAAAACCGCCACACGCCCCGCGAGGGATTCCGTGACATGTTTCATCATGTCGAATTGCTGTGACCCCGTGAGCCAGAACAGGCCGTTATGCCGCTCTTTGTCAACTACCATTTTGATATACGGAAACAGATCGGGCGCATATTGCACCTCATCTATCAGCACCGGAAGCGCCAGCCTGTCCAGAAAACTGGCGGGGTCCTGCCGCGCGGCCAGACGCATATCCAGATCGTCCAGCGTCACATAAGAGCGCGTCTTTTTCTGCAATTCCTGCAAAAGGGTCGTTTTTCCGACCTGACGTGGTCCGGTCAATAAGACAACCTTAAAATTCTCGCTGGCATCGAGAATAGATCGCCCCAGTGTGCGTTTAATCATCTTTGGCATTTATAATTTGGCATCGTCTAATCTAAGATGAAACTTTAGATTAGACGAAATAAGCTAGAGCTTCAAGAAATATCCGGGAATTTATGCATCATAGCGCCTCAATTGAGGCGCGACGGATTGAAAGACCAGTAAAAGCAGGCGGTCGCCGGCGCGCTCACTCGCTGAACAGGTGGTATGCCATCCGGTGCGTTCAAACCTTACAACATCACTGGAGAGTTTGTAGATCAGCAGTAAGCCCGGTTCAATGCGCGCATCCCGGAAACTGCGCCAATTACCTTTAAGGGGATGATCCCTGTACTCTGGCGGCAAGGGTTTTCCTTCGATTAGCAGGCGTATCAACCTCTTGATCTTCTCCATGTCCTTGCCGCGCTTTTGAGCGGCCTTCAAATCACGTTTGCACTGACCGGAATAGCCGGGTTTAGCTGCTGCCTGCATAAGCTTCCTGAAATGGTGTATTTGATGTCATTCCCGCCCAGGCCCTGCCTGCAGCAGGCAGGGGGAATATATTACATAAAACCACTGGATTCCGGCCTTCGCCTGCCTGCAGCAGGCAGGCCGGAATGACGGCGGAGGTAGGACTATCATTCCGGCCTGTGGCCTACCCCTCCCCCCACCGCGCATAGCATTAACAAACTGGCTCTTGTATGATTGCTGTTCAGGCTTTTGCGCTGCCGGGGGCAGCGCCAGGTTAGCCGGTCTCCGCATCAAAACATCCCGGTTCTGCCTGAATCCGGCCGCGGTGGAGCGGAATATTTCGTTATGAATATCAAAATCTCTGTTTTGAAGTTGTTTATCGCCGTGGTCGAGGCCGGCAATATCCATGCCGCGGCAAAGCGGGCCTGTCGCTCTGCCTCCGCGGTTTCAACGGCGCTGAAGCTGTTGGAGGAAGAGGTCGGCGGGGCCTTGTTTGAGACTGACCGAAAAAATCAGTTGACCCCTCTGGGGAATTATCTGTACGACACGGCGCTGGCGCAGGTGGGCGCTTATGAGAAGGCGCTTTTGAATGTGCAGGCGTTTGCCAGGGGGCATTTGGGCACGGTGCGGGCCGCCTTTATCCCGTCCGTTGCCACCTCGCTCATGCCCGCCGCGCTGAGTGAGTTCCGGCAGGATAATCCGGCCGTAGAACTGGAATTGTGGGATATGGATACGGCCACAATCGCGCGCTGGGTGGCAGAGGGCAAGGTGGATTTCGGCATCGGCGGCGTGCCGGATAGCCCGGAGATCAATTTTGACCCCCTGCTGGCCGATGAACTGGTGCTGGTATACCCCAACCGCCTTGCGCCATCGCTGCCCGAGGCCCCCGTTGATATTGGCAGCCTGCTGGCCCTGCCCTGCATCACAAACGGCATCATCGCCGCTTCGAGTGATGAACCGTTGCGGCAATTTCATGCCGCCTCGCGGCTGAATGCCCACAATACGGCTTCATTATTGACACTGGTCGCGGCCGGCGTGGGCGTCACCGTGTTACCGCGCCTGTCCGTGGCCGAAGGCGCGGCAGGCATAAAAATCCGCGCGCTCAGCCTGCCGAATAATTCGTGGCAAATCGGGCTGATAACCAACCCGGCCCATTCAATAGCAGCGGCCTCAACGCTTTTTTTGAATTATTTTAAGAATACGATTCACGCCAGAGAGAGATACTAAGGTCTTGTTTTATTTGGCTTATCTTTTTCAATCCGGCCTGACTTCATAAAAATTGAAATATACTCCAATTTAATTCGATTGAATCAAACTGTATTCTGTCGCCTTATTCGGATTTATAAACAATAAATCTGAGAAAAGTAATGCCAGAGACGTACAGTAATTTCATCGCGGGCGAGTGGGTAAAGAGCAAGCACACCATCGCCAATATCAATCCTTCAGACACCTCTGATGTCATCGGGCGCTATGCCCAGGCTTCCCAGGCGGAGTTGCAGGACGCCATTGAGCTTGCCGGCCGGGCGCAAAAGGAATGGCAGGCAAGCGGCCCGGAACAACGCCAGTCCGTGTTAAATAAAATCGGCCGCGAGATGATGGCCGAGAGCGTCAGGCTCGGCGAGCTTTTGGCGCGCGAGGAAGGCAAGCCGCGCGCGGAAGGCGTGGCCGAGGTCTATCGCGCCGGTCAGTTTTTTACGTATTACGCGGCCGAATGCCTGCGGCAAACGGGCGAGAACGCGGATTCCGTGCGCGCCGGTGTTGAGGTCGATATCCGGCGTGAACCGATGGGGCTGGTCGCGGTCATTTCCCCCTGGAATTTCCCCACCGCCACCGCAAGCTGGAAGATCGCGCCGGCCCTGGCCTATGGCAACGCGGTCATCTGGAAGCCGGCCAACCTGACCCCGGCCAGCGCCTGGGCGCTGACCGAGATTATCTCCCGCCAGGATATCCCCAAGGGTTTGTTCAGCCTGATCATGGGCTCCGGTTCCGGGATCGGCCAGAATCTGATCTCGCACCCGGATATCAATGCGATCTCCTTCACGGGTTCGTGCGAGGTGGGCAGGGGCATCGCCAGGGCCGCCGCCGGGAATTTCACCAAATTGCAACTGGAACTCGGCTCCAAAAATGCCCTGCTGATCATGGATGACGCGGATCTGAATATCGCGGTCCCGGCCGCAACGGGCGGCGCCTTTGGCGGTACCGGGCAGAAATGCACGGCCTCTTCCCGCCTGATTGTGCATGAGGCCATTCATGATCAGTTTGTTGAACGTATGCTGGCCGCCACCGGGGCCTTGAAAGTGGGTCATGCCCTCGCGGACGGCACGCAAATCGGCCCCGTGGCCAGCGAGGCGCAGCTTGATTCCAATCTTGATTATATGAGACTGGCAACAGAGGAGGGCTGTGAAATGGCCTGTGGCGGTGAGCGCCTGACGCTGGAACATAACGGTTTCTATATGTCGCCCGCCCTGTTGCTGAATGGCCACAACCGGATGCGCGTGAACCGTGAAGAGATGTTTGCGCCGGCGGCCTGCGTGATCAAGGCCGACAGCTATGAAGAGGGGCTGGCGCTGGTGAATGACACCGATTATGGCCTGACCGCGGGCATCATTACGCAATCTCTGGCCAGGGCCACGCATTTCCGCCGCCATGCCGAAACCGGCTGTGTCATGGTAAACCTGCCCACGGCCGGCACCGATTATCATGTGCCGTTCGGGGGGCGCAAACATTCCAGCTATGGCCCCCGCGAGCAGGGAAGATATGCGCGGGAATTCTACACGCAGGTGAAGACGGCCTATATTTTTTCCGGTTCACCGTCCTGACAGGCAAGGCTGACAAGAAATGAACACGACCCCATTGATCATTGACGCATTGCAGTACAACAACTGGTCCGAGGATGTCTTCAGGCAGATGCGGGCCGGCGAGGTCGCGGCCATACATATCACCATCGCCTATCACGAAGACTTTGCCGAGACCGTGGAAAACATGATCACCTGGAATAAATATTTCCGCCAATATTCCGACTACATCATCCACGGCAAGACGGCCGCGGATGTCGAGCGGGCCCGGGCCGAAAACAAGACCGCGATCATCTTCGGCTTTCAGAACTGCTCCCCGATTGAAGACGACATCGGCCTGGTGAAAATCCTGCATGACCTGGGCGCGCGTTTTATGCAGCTTTCCTATAATAACCAGAGCCTGCTGGCGACCGGCTGCTATGAACAAAATGATCCGGGCATCACCCGCATGGGGCGGCAGATCATCCGCGAGATGAACCGGGTCGGCATGGTCGTGGACATGAGCCATTCGGCCGAAAGGTCAACGCTGGAAGCCATTGAGATTTCGGAACGTCCGATCGCCATTACCCATGCCAATCCGTCTTTCTGGTTTGCGGCGCTGCGCAACAAGTCCGACACCGTGCTCTCCGCCTTGACGGAAAGCGGCGGCATGCTGGGCTTTTCGATGTATCCGCATCACATGAAAAACAAATCCGCTTGCACCCTGGAAGATTTTTGCCGGATGATCGCGGACACGGCCGAAAAGTTTGGCGTAAACAATATCGGTTTCGGCAGCGACCTGTGTCAGGCGCAGCCGGACGACGTGGTTGAATGGATGCGCAACGGCACCTGGACCAATGAAACGGATTACGGCGAGGGCAGCAAGTCGGCGGCCGGCTTCCCCGCCCAGCCGGAGTGGTTCAAGGATAACACGGGCTTCAAAAACATCCTGGCAGGCTTGCGGGAAGCCGGCTTTAACGATGAAGAGATCGCCCGAATCGCGGGCGGGAACTGGCTGTCGTTTTTTGCTGAATCTTTCTCGGCCCAAGAGACATAAACCAGAAACATAAAGCAGAGACATCAACATGAGCATGCAGGAGAGAGAGACGCCCATCATAGCCAAGCGGCCCGCGAGAGAAATCCTGTCGCTCAGAAAAATGGGCACGGCCTTTCCTTCGCGCATCAGCTTCATGCGTAATCTGGTGCGCAAAATCCACGGCCAGAAATGGAAACTGGAAAGACGCGCCTTTAATCTTGACACGGACGGATTTGGACATGCCGTCTATACCGCCCATTCCACTGAGCGCCCCTACTCTCTGGTGGTCTTTACCCATGCGCTGGCGCCGGAAAAGCGAACTGATCGGGTGATCGCGGAGGCCTGGGACGCGACCTTTAATCTGTTTGACGGGATCCCGACGGCGGCCGATATCCGGCGTCTGTCACAAAACACGCCGTTGCAGGAGGCCGGCCGTTTCAGCGCGAAAGAACTGGTGCTGGGCCGGGCCAATAAAAGCCTGCGCATGTTCAGTCTGATCCTGGATTGCCTGAAAAAGGGCCGGCAGCCGGATATCGACCGGGTCGCGGAGGTCGGCTATCTGATGCGCACCTCGGCCGTGTATGGCAGCGGCAAGTTCGGCTGCGCGGATCGCATGGCGATAGAGGCCCGCCCTGAAATTCAACCTTCCTTCCACATGGAAATGCTGGCGGTCTATCTGTTCCGCAGTTTTACGCTTGATCTTATTGACCATATTGCAAAATCCCAGGCGCCCGAAACCGCGGTCAGGCTGGACGACAGCATAAAGCGTTTCCTGGGCGTCGGTAATTCAACCGGGCTGGGGATGGCCCCTTTCCTGTTAAAACACAGTAAATTGATGCACCGCTGGGTGGATTTAAGGGAGGAAGCCCTGTGCCGTTCCAGAAACAGGCCGATCAGCGCCGCCGCCGCGCGGGCGCAACTGCAGGCGCTCCTGCCCAGGGCCCTCACTCATCTTGATCAATGGAATGTGGCCGATGAAACGCAGGCCGGCGCTATCTTGAGCCTGCGCAGGGATATGCGGTCATTCATGCAATGGCTGGCCGACTCGGACCATGTTTCGGGTCAGTTCTGGAATGAGGTGTATGACTATGCCGCCCGTCACCTGGGCGCCGAGGCGCTGTCTTTCGTTGAAAGCCTGATCATCGAGTGTAACGGCGACCTGGTTGACGAGCTGGGTGATCTGATGTTTGAGGAAAAGGGCAAAGAGTTTGACCCGGCCATGCGCATTGGCGAACTCAAGCGGCTGATCCGCAAAAACTATGACTGGGCGCATGATATTGACTTTAGTCAGGATCGGAACGGGGCCATGTTCTGGTACTACTCCGAAGAAAAAATGGAGCCTCGCCTGGGCGAGCGGCAGGCCGTGCCGGGCGCGGAACTGGAAATGCCGCTGGCCATCGCGCGTGATATAAAAAACCTGGAAGCGGCACTGACAACGGTGGACGATACGATCAGTGTCGCCGATTTCCTGCTGGCTCAGGCCGAATATCGCCATTTAATCCGGCGTATTCAGACCGTTGACGCCTATCCTTATGGCGAGGTTTACGACAACCTGATCGCCGCCACGACCCGGCCAATCGATCTGCTGCGCTTTAAGTTATCGTTCTTCGGGGCCTGCAAGTTTGACCCGAAATCCAGCCTGTGGACCCGCATCAATATGTACCAGGGGGCGCCGCTGTTCGATGAGATACTGGACACGGATCCCGATACCTGGGCCTTGCCGGTCAAGCCGGAACCGAGGCCGTCATGAGCGATTTCGGGCCGGTCTCTCTGAGCGAGTTAACCTTCTACTCGGGCCGCGCGGCCCTTGGCGCCGGTTGTCCGCATGGCGTTGCCGAAGATGTCGCGGCCACCGCTGTCTGGCTGGCCAAAAAAGGCATTGACCCGACTCCAACGCTGACAGACGCCCTTGATAATCTGGTGAATAAACGCGCCTCGGCGGATTTGAAAAAGACCGTTGCGGCGGGAGACATCAAGCTGGCCGCCAGCAACGGGCGCCCCTGTTCAGCGATCTACGCGGGCATAGCGGCCAGTGATCAACTGGCCCTGATCGGCGATGAAACGGGCCGCTCGCTGGTCATTGAAAACACGGATTCGCCCATACTGGCGGCGGCCTTTGCCTCGGCGCTGAGCCTCAAAAATCATACGCTGAACATGCGGGCCGTCTGCAACGGGGCAGGCCCGGCAGTGTTATCTCTTGCGGGCGTGGATTTTATGCCGGCCGCGGCGGCCGGCGACTTGATCCTGAAGATGAGCGCCGCCGGCGGCCAGCGCCCCGCCCGATCCGCCCCGGCCATCAATGACCATCACAATATCCCGGTGAACCGGGCGGGCTGGGACGGCTTGCTTAAACATTTTAAAAACAGCCTGGTCGCGGCCAGCGAGGAATCCCGCCTCAGCGGCGCCGGCGCGGGCCTGGTCGATACGGACTAGCACGATGACGCTCAATTTCTCTCAAGCCGTTTGCGTGGGGCAGCTTAACGATTTACGCCCCGCGATTATGGCTGAAGGTGGCGCGCTTCTAACGCGCGCCGGACTATAAACAGACCGTCAACGCAATATGACGGCCCTGAGGTTAATTTGATTGACCGAAGACAATATTTTTCAATAACTGCTATGAGGAAACCGATATGAAAATCAAGACTATCCTGACCGGGCTGGGCGCATTAATGGCGTCTGTACTGATCACGCCCGGCGCGAGTTATGCCACCGAATGCGGCACCGATGACACGATTAAAATTGCCGAGATGACCTGGCTGTCGGCGGGCACGCTGGCGTATATCGCCGACAAGATTCTGGACGACGGTTATGGCTGCAATACCGAAATCGTGCCCGGCGACACCGTGCCGACCGCGACCAGTATGTACAAAAAAAGCTCGCCGCATATCGCGCCGGAACTGTGGGTATCCACCGCGGAATCCATCTGGCTGAAGGCGCTGGACAAAGGCAATGTCTATAAGGCCGGCGATATCTTTGAAGGCGGTGGTGAAGAGGGACTGTGGGTGCCGGCCTATGTCATGGAGCAGAACCCCGGCCTGAAATCCATCACCGATCTTAAAGATCACGCCGAGGTCTTTGCCGAAATGTCCAATCCCGATGTCGGCCGCATTTATGGCGGGCCGCCGGGCTGGGGCAGCGAGGTGATCATCAACAACCTTTATACGGCGCTGGGCCTCGAAAATGATTATGAATTGTTTTCTCCGGGTTCGGGCGCCAACCTGAAGGCCGCCTTTGCGCGCAAGGCCTCCCAGGGCAAGCCGATAGTCGGCTATTACTGGAGCCCGACGGACGTGGTCGGCAAATACAATCTGCGGCTGCTGAAAACGCCAAAATTTGAAGCGGATAAATTTACCTGTCTGACCGATAAAAACTGCGCCAACCCGCAAGTGACCGGCTGGAAAAAAGGCGAAGTGGCCGTCGCGGTCGTGCAAAAACTGGCCGACAAGGCGCCCAATGTCGCCGAGTTTCTGGGTAAATTTCAATTCCCGAATGCGACCGTCAACAAAATCCTGGCATGGGGCGACGATAACTCCGCCAGCCCGGAAGATCTGGCCCTGCATTTCTTCAAAACGGAAGAGGCCATCTGGACAAAGTGGGTGCCGGCTGACGTGGCCGGAAAGATCCGGGCGTCACTCTAGGCCGGCCCCAATTCAGAGGTGGAATGACGCTATTCCACCTCTCTTTTTATTCTATTCGGGAGCGCCGCCATGGCCGATAATTTTCCGGAGCTTATTGATACGCGCGACCTGCGTATCGCCATTGACGAATACTTTGACTGGATTGTGGCGACCTGGGGCGAGCAGCTTGAAATCACATTCCTGCCGGTATTGAAACTGCTCAATGCGTTTGAGAACCTGTTCCTGTGGACCCCCTGGTATGTGATCATCGCCGTGGTCTGCGTCCTGGCGCATGCCGCCGGCAAAAGCTGGCGCATGACCGGCGGCGTGGCCGCCATGTTGTTTGCCATGGGGTTGATCGGCGTCTGGGACGCGGCCATGAAGACCATGGCGCTGATGCTCACCTCAACCATCCTGGCCATCGCCATCGGCATCCCGGTCGGTATCATTATGTCCCGCTCCGACAAATTCACCTCTATAATGACCCCGACGCTGGACATCATGCAGACCATGCCGATCTTCGTTTACTTGATCCCGTTCGTCATGCTGTTTGGCCCGGGCAATATCCCGGCCTTGCTGGCCACCATCGTGTTTGCCGTGCCGCCGGTCATCCGCCTGACCAATCTCGGTATCCGTCATGTTGATTCGGAGGCCGTAGAAGCCTACACTTCCTTTGGCGCGACCAGGGGCCAGGTGCTGTTTAATGTGCAAATTCCGCTGGCGATGCCCACCATCATGGCCGGGATCAACCAGACCACGATGATGGCGCTGTCAATGGTGGTGATCGCCTCCATGATCGGCGCGGGCGGCCTGGGCTACCAGGTGTTGCAGGGCATTCAGCGGCTTGAAGTCAGCCGCGGCCTGCTGGCTGGTCTCGGCGTCGTGTTCCTGGCCGTTATCTTTGACCGCATTGCCCAGGCCTACGGCAAGAAAATGCAAAAACATCTGCATCTTGAAAACTAGGGCCTGGACGGAAAGCTGATGGTAAAAATTTCGGTAGAAGGCGTGTCCAAGGTCTTTGGCCCCGATCCAAAGACCGCAATGGCCATGCTGCGCCAGGGCGCCTCCAAGGAAGCCATCCTTAACAAGACCGGCAACATCGTCGGCGTACAGGAAGTCAGCCTGCAAATCGAATCCGGCGAAATCTTTGTGATCATGGGTCTGTCCGGTTCCGGGAAATCCACGCTTATCCGCCACTTCAACCGACTGATAGAGCCGACCGCGGGCAAGATCCTGGTGGACGGACAGGATATTCTTCAGCTTGATGAAAACGGCCTGCGCGACCTTCGCCGCTATAAAATCAGCATGGTATTCCAGAAATTCGGCTTGCTGCCGCACAAATCCGTGCTGGAAAATGTGGCCAGCGGCCTCTTGATCAGCGGCGTCAAAAAACAAGAGGCATTACAAAAGGCAAGAGAGCAAATCGAGATCGTCGGCCTGTCCGGTTTCGAGGATCAACTCCCGTTCCAGTTATCGGGCGGCATGCAACAGCGGGTCGGCCTCGCGCGCGCGCTGGCGACCGACGCTGAAATCCTGCTCATGGACGAGGCCTTCAGCGCGCTTGACCCCCTGATCCGCTATGATATGCAGCGCCAGTTGCTGGAACTACAGCAAAAACTGCACAAGACGATCGTGTTCATCACGCATGACCTTGATGAGGCGCTGCGTATCGGCAACCATATCGCCATCCTCAAAAATGGCGCGTTGAGCCAGGTGGGGACCCTGGAAGAAATTCTGCTGCGCCCCGCCGATGATTATGTGAAGCGTTTTGTCATGGATGTAAACCGATCCTATGTCGTGACCGCCGGCAGCATCGCCGTGGAGGCCGTGACCGTGCCGGAAGGCGACTTTACGGCCGAGAAAATCGAGCAGCATTTTGCCTCCGCGACCGAACAACCCCTGATCGCCGTCTCTGCCAGCGGCGCCCCCGTAAAGATTGCGACAGGAAGGCATGATGAACAAATTCACGACGCCGTCACCGTGGATACCGACACCACCCTGGACAACATTTTCAAAGAAGCCTCCCAGTCAAAGGCGCCCCTCTGCGTGGTGAACGCCGATGAAGAACTGGAAGGCTGTGTCACCGCAGAAAAAATCTTTAACGCGATTTCCAAGCCTCAAAGCGCAGACCCATAAGGAAGCTCTGATTGAATCAGAGCTTCCTGCGGTACAGGGACGTACCGCCAAAATTAATGACGTAAGTCATTGATTTTGAAGCCCTGCCTGCGGCAGGCAGGAAGGTGGAAATCGCATTTTCACCTTGCGTGCTCTGAGAAATCCAGGATGGATTTATTCAGAGCTTCCATAAGAACCAAATTATAATTGCCGCGAGATACGCGGCGGCGAGGAAAATTCGAAGTGGGAACTGGCGGTAATCTTTGATGTGCTTTTGAACATATCAACGATCTGATCGCCAGCCTTGCACAACCTTTCAGGCCGGCCTGATACAATCCAAGGCAAGCATATCAAGTGGAAAGAGGAAGATACCGATGGGAACGAGCGTTTTTGATTCCGACCTGTTAAAGGACGCCTGGTCAACTGAAGAGATGCGCGGCGTGTTCAATGACGCGGCGCGCATGCAGCGCCGGCTTGATGTGGAGGCGGCGATGAAGGGGCTTGAGACCGGCCTGACAGTCCGACAGGCGTTGCCGGAAAATACCGTCATTCGTAATGCCTTGAGCGATGCGAAACTGGATAGGCTGCCGGACCCGACACGCTATGTCGGCGCGGCGCCGGAAATTGTCGATCAGGTGATTGCCGCGGTCCGGCAGGGTGGTCGGGTGGCGCGCGATGACACGGACACGGCATGAGCTATTCCCGACAACTGGCCGATTTCGTCCGCGCGACGCGGTTCGAAGATATCCCGGATCCGGTGACGGCGCGGGCCAAACAGTTGCTGATCGACACGCTGGGCGTCGGTCTGGCCGGCAGCAGACATCCGAATGCCGTCCGGGCGCTGGCCGGCATAAGGGCCATTCCCGGCGCCGGCGGCGACCATCCCGTCATCGGCGCTGTGGCGCATCTATCGGCTTGAGAATGTCCTGCAACTGCTGGTTACTTTTGCGGTATTCATGATCCTGGAAGATGTGCAGCGCCTGATCTGGGGCGCGCAACCGCTGTTTGAATCAAGCGCCTTAAATCTGCTCGGCACCATCCAGGTATTGGGCATTACCTATACGGTTTATCAACTGCTGTTCTTGCCGGCGGTTGCCGTCATCGTCCTGTTCGGGCTGCGTCTGGCCTTGCGCAAAACGCTGACCGGCCGCCTGATCACGGCCGTCACCGAAGATCGCGAGGCCGCGATCACGCTGGGCATCAACGTGGAAAAGATCTATCTCATTACCTTCGTCACGGGCACGGCCCTGGCGGCCCTGGGCGGCGCGCTGGCCTCCGCCACGACCTCCGTGATGCCCGGCATGGGCGCGGACATGATTGTGCTTTCATTCGCGGTGGTCGCCACCGCGGGACTTGGGCAAATCGAAGGCACGGCGGTGACCGCCCTGCTGATTGGGCTGGGCCGCAGCTTTGCGATCTACACCTGGCCGGAAATGGAGGTATTGATCCCCTATCTCATCATGTTCGCGGTTCTGCTGGTCCGGCCCCAGGGGCTGTTCGGCAGGACCGAGGCCCGCAAGATCTGAGCCGCGGATGCTGATTCGACAGATCGCCAAAAACCGCTTGTCCCTGCTGTTGCTGGCGGCGCTTGTGCTGGCCCCGGTTTTTGCGCCGACCACCCAGGTCATGCTGACCCTGGCGCTGGCGAAATCACTGGCCGTGCTCGGCATCATCGTGTTGTTACAGGCCGGGCAGGTTTCCTTCGGGCATGCGCTGTTCTATGCGGTCTCGGCCTACACGGCCGCGTTTCTCGGGCGCTCGATGGCGGGCGGTGAACTGATCCTGAATCTCTTGTCCGGCGTGATCGTTGCCGCCCTGACCGCGTTGCTTGTCGGTCTTTTTGTGGTGCGCTACCGCGAGATTTTTTTCGGCATGCTCAACCTGGCGGTCTCGATGATATTCTTTTCCTTCCTTGAGAAGTTCTACCATATTACCGGCGGCTCGGACGGCCTGAGCGTGCCCCGCCCGACGGTGCTGGGTTTCACGCTGGAACGGGCCGGCTTTGAAGTGGTTCTGTACTACGGCTCGCTGGCGCTGGTACTGTTGACGCTGATGCTCACCCACCGCTTTTTATCTTCGCCCACGGGGCAGATGCTGCGCGCGATCAAGACCAACGAGGTGCGCCTGGAATATCTCGGCGTGTCATCGCGGCGCATATTGCTGGCCGGCTATGTGGTCTCGGCGGCGCTGTGTGGTCTGGGCGGCGCGCTGATGGCCACCGCGCAGGGTGTCGTGACGCCTGAATATGCCTGGTGGGTTCGCTCGGGCGAATTTGTGTTCATCGCGATCCTCGGCGGCGCCGGCTCCGTGCATGGCGCGCTGGTCGGCGCGCTGGCGTATGAGGCCGTCAAGACCTATGCGGCCGCGTTCGCGGCCGATATCTGGCAACTGGTGCTGGGCGTGGTCTTGCTGGCGGTCATACTGTTTGCGCCAAAGGGCATGGCGGGACTGCTGCAAACCCTGGAGCGCCGCGGGGCGGAGGGCGACAGACGCAATGAATGACAAGGTGATCCTGGAGGCCAGAAATCTTGAGTTGCGCTTCGGCGGCGTTGTGGCCGCCTCTGATGTCAACCTCAAGCTCCGGGAACACAGCAATCTGGCGATCATCGGCCCGAACGGGGCGGGCAAGACCACCTTCCTGAATATTTGCACGGGCTATCTCAAACCGCAGGCCGGCCGCATCTTTTTCAACAGCGAAGATGTGACCGGGACCGCGCCGCGAAAACTCGTGCACAGGGGCATGGCGCGCGCCTTTCAGATTCCGCAGTTATTTACCGAACACACCGTCATTGAAAATATGCTCATGGCCGGCGCGGCACGGGCCAGGAACTGGGCGCCACTGACGCCGCTCAACCGGATCGCGCAATATAGCGAAATGGAGCGCCTGCTCGAATTAACAAAGTGCGGCCAGTTGGCCGATCGTCCGGTCTCGGAATTACCCGAGGGCCAGCGAAAATTGATCGATATTGCCATCGCGCTGGCATTGAAGCCGCGCCTGCTGTTTATGGACGAACCCACCTCCGGGGTGGCCTCGGCGGAAAAATTCGACCTGCTCGACATCATCGCCGCGGCATTGCGCGAGGCGCGCGTGACGGCGGTCTTCGTTGAACATGATATGGGGATCGTTGACCACTTCGCGGATGAAGTCGCCGTCTGGAATCGCGGCGAGATTCTTTTCCAGGGCGCGCCGGATGATATTTTGAGTCACCCGGACGTGATTCGTGATGTGATCGGGGCAGAGTTGTAACATGCTGCGGCTGCAAGATGTGACCGTCAGGCTGGGCGGCGTGCGCATTCTGCGGCATGTCGATCTCGATATTGAAAAGGCCGCCACGGTGGCCTTGATCGGGGCCAATGGCGCGGGCAAGACGACCACCCTTCGCACCATCATGGGGCTGACGCAAATGAGCGGACGGATCACCTTCGGCGAGATTGACTTGTCGTCCATGCCGGCCTTTCGCCGCCCCGGCCTCGGGATCGGCTACGCGGCCGAAGACCGGCGTCTGTTCTCCGGGTTCACGGTGCTGGAAAATATCGTGATGCCGGGCCAGGTAGCCGGTTTTTCCGCGACCGAGTTGCAGAAAAAGCTGGCGCGGGTCTATGAAATCCTGCCCGAACTCAAACAGATGGCCCAGCGCCCGGCCGCCGCGGTCTCCGGCGGACAGGGCAAGATGGTCGCGCTTGGCCGCGCCCTGATTATCGGCTCGGAACTCATCATGCTTGATGAACCGTTTCAGGGTCTGGCGCCGGCGCTTGCGCGCCAATACGCGGCCGCCCTGCGCAAGCTCAGAGACAGCGACCGGAACATCACCCTGATCATCGCCGAATCCAACCCCGCCCTGTTGAAAAATCTTTCGCAGAGAACCCTGTTAATTGATCGGGGCGAGATTAGGGCCTGTTAACGCTATTTTAGCAGTGCCTGTTGTGCTCCAAACTGCGCCAATCAAGGCGCGCGGAGCGAAATTTGGTCATTCCAAATGAGCGACAAGCAACGCCGAGTGGCGCAGTTTGGGGCACAACCCGCAGGGCTTGGCCTGTTTTGCGCCCCAGCTTCGTTGTCAGTCGCTTGAGTAGCGCAACTACACTGCGCTTCTTCCGCCTTGCTGGAGCGCAAAACAGACTCAAGCAGGCACTGCTAAAATAGCGTTAACAGGCCCTGGGGAAGGAGACCCGAACTGACTCGCCAACAGGACGAACAGTTCCGGCCCTTACAGACGGACCGGCATGACAATGAGCATTACCGCCTGCCAACCCCAAACCGCATTATCATACCGGAGAGGGATGCCAGCCCGCGTCGGCCCAGAGGTTTCCGCTTACCACGGAGTTGGAGATCATAAAGCAGATCGCATCGGCGATTTCCTTGGGCCGGATCAGGCGGCCAAGCTGGGTGTCGGGCAGCACGTATTTTTCAATATACTCTTCACCCATCGCCCTGACCATGGGCGTGTCGGTAAAGCCCGGATGGATCACGCCGCAGCGCACGCCATGAAATATCGCTTCTTTGGTCAGGGTGGCGGCCGCGCCTTCAAGGCCGGCCTTGGTCGAGGCATAGGACACCTGACCCTTATTGCCCTGCGATGAAATTGAGCCGATGAACACCACCGTGCCCTGCACGCCCTCGTCCGCCTGCCATTTCTTGAGGCCGCGCTTGGCGCGGTCTTCGGCAATATTGGCGATCATCTGCATGGCCCAGTAAACCGGGGCGGTTAAATTTATATCCAGCACCAGCTTGAAATTTTCTATGGGATAGATATGCGCCGCGCGGGTTTCCTTGTTGATTTTAACGGCCAGCGCGTCGCGCGTAATGCCGGCGGCCGGGACACAGATCGTCGGCCTGCCGTAGTCTCTCTCCATTTGCTCAAATACCCCGGCGCGAAAATCTTCATCCGTGACATTGCCCCTGAACGGCACAGCAACCGGGGCCGCGGCGTCATTGTTGACCTGCTCGGCGGCCACATCAATGTCATTGCTCATGTCCACCATGGCAATGGCCTTGATACTGCGCCGGGCCAGTTCAAATGAAACGGCGCGGCCGATGCCGCTGGCCGCGCCGGTAATTATTGCGACTCTGTTTTTAATTTCCATGTTTGACCTCCTGTTGACCAATGGAAAATGAATTTAACGCATTGTAGAGCATATTTTGTGCGCTGCAATAAATATTTCCATAATGTCATGGAAGCTCTGATTGAATCAGAGCTTCCTGCGGTACAGGGACGTACCGCCAAAATCAATGACGTAAGTCATTGATTTTGAAGCAAGGTGGAAATCGCATTTTCACCTTGCGTGCTCTGAGAAATCCAGGATGGATTTATTCAGAGCTTCCTCATGGAACCCCGCGGGTCAGGCGCAATCAGACTGAAGTATGTTATTCGGATTGTATAAGAAACTTGACTTGCCCTCGGCCGGCGAGGCCCTGCCCGGGCGGGCCGCGCCGATGCAGATCGAAAACCGGCATTATGTCAATGGCCATCCGCTGGCGCCGCCGTTCCCGGCCGAGGCTGAACTGGCGTTATTTGGCCTGGGCTGCTTTTGGGGGGCTGAAAGGCGCTTCTGGGAACTGGCGGGCGTTTATACGACCGCGGTCGGCTATGCCGGCGGTTATACGCCCAATCCAAGCTATGAAGAGGTGTGCTCCGGTATGACCGGGCATAACGAAGTCGTAAGGCTGGCGTTCCTGCCCTCGGTGATTTCCTATCAAATGCTGCTCAAGGTCTTCTGGGAGGCGCATAACCCGACCCAGGGCATGCGCCAGGGCAATGATACCGGTACCCAATACCGATCCGGCATTTATTATTACGGCGAGGCCCAGAAGATAGCGGCTGAAACATCGCGCCGGGATTATCAGGCGGCCCTAGATAAGGCGGGCCATGGGGCCATCACCACGGAAATTATCGAAGCGCCTGAATTTTATTATGCCGAGGGCTATCACCAGCAATATCTGGCAAAAAATCCGGGCGGCTATTGCGGCCTGGGCGGCGCCGGCGTGCCCTGCGCGTTGCCGGCCGGCTCTGCTTGAGTCTGATGTTGTCCTGAATTTATCAGGGGTGAAGTGACTTTACTCACCCGGTTATCCGGGCAATACCATGATCACCCTCAACGGCGATCATTCTGACGGGCGTTATCTTGTTTTCCAGTGATCCAGCACTTTTTCTATCGGCCTCGACACGGATAAAATTTTCCGTGTAGCCTGTCCAGACACCGCTATCGTTTTCCTTCTCCCATAATACCCGGTCGTGCGCGCCGATCTGCTTTTGCAGAAAGCCGGCCCGGAGAGACCGGCCGAGTTCATGTAATTCCTGGCTGCGTTGCTTCTTTACCCGCGCCGGGACCTGCGCGCCGAAGCCGGCGGCCCGCGTGCCCGGCCGGGCCGAATAAGTAAAGATATGAATGTGAGAGAAACCGATCTGCCTGATGAAATTCAATGACGCCCGCCACTCTTCCTCCGTTTCGCCGGGAAAGCCGACAATCATATCGGTGGTCAAATTAAAGTTTTCAATTTCCGCGCGGGCTTTATCAGCCAGCCTTTTGAAATCGCCGGTCCTGTTGCGGCGCGCCATGCGTCTGAGCACGCTGTCGCTGCCGCTTTGTAACGGCAGGTGCAGATGCGGCAGCAAACGCTTGTCCTGAAACAGCGCAAAGAAATTATCCGGCAACTCCCAGGGTTCAAGCGAGCCGAGCCGGATGCGGGGAATATCCGTTTCGGCCAGCAGCCGGGTGATCAACCGGTAAAGACTGGAATCAATATCACTGCCATAGCCGCCGGCATGGACGCCGCTTAACACGACCTCAAGCACGCCCCGGCGGCGATGCTGATTGATTTCCCGGATAATATCCTGCTCCGCCCTGCTGCGCTCCTCGCCCCGGGCGACCGTGACAATACAAAAAGTGCAGCGATAGCGGCAACCATCCTGTATTTTTATAAAAGCGCGGTGACGGCCGCGCCCGAAAAGACTACTTGCGCCGGGCTCAATGGCCGGTTTGGGCCTGGCCGGGGCCGCCAGTTCGCGCAGGGTAGTGTCAACCAGTTGCCCCTTGTTTTTATTGTCGATCAATAAATCAATGGCGGGGATAGCCTGTTTTATATTCGGATCCAGGCTGGCGTAACAACCGCTGACAACCAGTTTTGCGTCCGGATTGCCGCGCCGGGCGCGGCGGATAATCTGACGGGATTTTTTTACGGCCTCCTGCGTGACCGCGCAGGTATTGACAACCAATAAGTCGGCCGAACTGGCATCCCGGGTCAAGGTATGCCCGCGGGCCCGAAACTCATCGGCCCAGGATTCCAGTTCGGCTTCATTCAGCCGGCAACCCAGTGTTTTCAGGTGAATCTGCATGGGGCGGGTACTATAGCAGATAGCTTCGGCGGATTACGAAGAGACAGGTATATCCGGGCAGGCTTGATGCTCACATTGGCTGAACTGTGTCTGCCTTTGGCGGGCGGGCAGGGAGAAATTGCAATCTGCTTAGCATCCCGGCCCCGCCTTCCTGGATTCCAGCTTTCGCTGGAATGACGAAGGGGCAGGAATGAAAAAGAGGGCAGAGGACCAAAAGGAGCGGCAGTGGCAGAAGCCAGAATAACATTGAAGACCAACGGGTTGTATCTATCACCCCCGTCGTCATTCCAGCGAAAGCTGGAATCCAGTGGTTTATGCAATCCATTCCCGCGTGAGCGGGAATGACAACGAAGGCGTCATTGCGGTGGGCAGGGAGAAACCGCAATTCGTTTACCATCCCAGCCTTGCCTTCCTGGATTCCAGTTTCCGCTGGAATGACGACGGGGGCGGAATGAAAAAGAGGACAGAGGGCCAAAAGGAGCGGCAATGACAGAAGCCGAAATAACCTTGAAGACCAACGGGCCGTATCTATCACCTACGTCGTCATTCCAGCCTGCCTGCTGCAGGCAGGCGAAAGCTGGAATCCAGTGGTTTATGCAATCCATTCCCACAGGGAATGACATCCTCCCCCTAAAACCCCCACACAACCCCAAGTTGCCCCTGCACCCCCAACACCGCCTCACTGCCATAACTCGCCTCAAAGTCCGCGCTGAAACTCAGATTCAAATCCGGTACCACATACTCAAAGCCCACGCCCATAAACCCCCTCACGGTCGCCTCATCCGCCACCTTAAAACGCACCAGCCCATCCCCCCGCCGGGCCTCTATCCGCTCTCCGCCAAAGCGCTTCCGCCCCTCGGCGCCCACCCGAAGTTGCCCGTACAATTGCCCCCCATACGCATTCACAGGAAAACGCAACGGCACGCCCACACTCGCCCGCACCAGGCCCACATGCCGGTCTTCCGCCCTAAAGCGCAACGGCTCACGCCCCGCCACCAGACGCTCCTCTTCCTCGGCCCCAAACAGACCCAGATAACGCAGACTCAATGCCGGTTCCAATGCCACACCCTTCACGGTCAGCCGGGTGGCCAATCCCAGTTCCGGGCTGACAACGTAGCGCCGGCCCTCATACACCACCCGCTCCTGACCGCCTGTCACCTGATTGTTCAATCTTTGCCATTCGGTCTCGGTGCGGCTTTGCCCAAACAGCAGACCGGCCTTGAGGTTCAGGGCCTGCCAGCGGGTGCGGGCATACGCCCCGGCAAACACATGCCGGCCTTCGGCGTCCGCCCCCGGCCCGCGGGCCACCAGCGTATCCTGCGCCGCCCCCACAAAGCCGCCCGCCTGCCAGTCCGTGCTGGCAACCGCATAACCCGCCAGCGCCCCGCCATAGCGGTAGCGGGCGGCCGGGGTGAGACCGTCTCGCTTGAAGTTGTGCAGACCGCCGAAGGGCCGGACCCAGAGGGTTTGATGAACCGCGGCCGTGCTGTTGCGCGCGTTGGGGCCGGTGCGGGTACCCTGTTGCTGGGCCAGGCTTTGGAAAACGGCCCCGGTCCATTGGCTTTGGGTGCTCTCGGTGCGGGTGTGTATGCGGGCCGGGTCAAGCACGGTCACGGTGGTCTGGGCCTGACCTCGTGCTGTAGCTGTCGTGGTGTTCAGCAGGAAGGGCCGGCCATTGGTGTTGATGGTAAAGGGGGTGGGGGCCTGTCCGGGTTCGGCATTGTTGTCGATGAGGGTCAGCCGGGCCGGGCCGGTGGCAAGGTTCAGGGTGTCGTCCTGGCCGTCCCAGCGCACCTGGCCTTCCAGGGTGGAACCGGCTTGCAGCTTGAGCGTGTCCCGGCCTGGGCCTTGCAGGTCCAGGGCGGCACCTTTGGAACCTTTGAGGGAACGCAGGGTACCGGCATTGTTGATTGTGGCCCCCGCGGGGGAAGCGGCCCCGTCAGCGAGGGTTCCGGCGCGGTTTATCTGAATCCCGGTATTCCCTTCAATGGTACCGGTGTTGTTCAGCGTGGCGAGGCCCGCGGCCTTGACGCCGATGCCGGTTGTGCCCCTAATCGTGCCGCTGTTGGTGAGGCTGGCAATGGCATTGTTGTTGTAGTCGAGACCGTGGATGTTGCCCTGAATTGTGCCGCTGTTGGTGATGGTGGCGGCCCGGGTCACAGTGCGGGTGAGGGTGATGGCGCTGGCTTTGTCGGAGAGAATCGTCCCGCTGTTGTTGAGGGTGAGCAGGCTGCCCGCGCTCAGGGCTTCCCTGCTGCCGCCCCGCAGGGTGCGGGGGCTGGTGTTGGTGAGACTGGCGATGGGGTTGTTGCCGTAATTGAGGCCGTAGGTGGCACCCCGAATCGTGCCGGTGTTGGTGATAGTGGCCGCCTGGGTCGTGTTGCCGGTGAAGGTCACGCCCGCGCCCGTGGTTCCGATAATGGCGCCGCTGTTAGTCAGGCGGGTGATGACATGGGCGCCGTAGTTGAGGCCGTGGGTCTGGCCCTGAATCGTGCCGCTGTTGCTGACGGTGGCCGCCTGGGTTGTGCTGCCGGTCAGGGTGATGGCCGCGGCGGAAGTGGAGGCGATAGTACCTTCGTTGTTCAGGGTGGCAAGGCTGGCCGCGCTCAGGGCCTCGTTGCGCCCGCCCCGGATGGCGCTGGCTTTGGTGGTGTTTTGCAGGCTGACAATGGCGTTGGCACGGTAGTCGAGGCCGTAGGCGCCGCCCTGAATCGTGCCGCTGTTGGTCACGGTCACGGGGTTGGTGGTCGTGCCCGTGAAGGTCACGCCGGACTCGTTCGTCCCCATGATGACGCCGCTGTTTTGCAGGTTGCTGATGGCGTGAATGCCGTAGTTGAGGCCGTGGGTCTGGCCCTGAATCGTACCGCTGTTTTCGACGGTGGCGGTTCTGGGATTGGCAGTGGCAGTGAGCCTGACGCCGTCCCCGGTCCGGCCGATGATGCGGCCGCTGTTCTCAAGACGGCCGATGTAGGGGGCCGTGACGCCCGTGGCGCCGCCCTGGATGAGGCCGCTTCCCTCAACGCCGGGGCTGGCCTCGTTGATCAGGGTGGGGATGTCGCCCGCGATGGCCATGCCGGTGGCGCTGGCCTTAATACTGCCGCGCTGTCTCAGGGTCGCGCTGGCAGCGCTCAGACCGTCTATGCGGATCCCGTCCGAATTCGCGCCCGTGGTCGTGATCCGGCTGTTGACTCCCAGCGTCAGCGTGGTGTTATTGCCCGCTCGAATGCCCGCGGAGTTCGCGCCACGGGTGGTGAGCGCGCCGTTGTTGCTGATGCGGTTGTTGTCGGCGCGGGCGGAAATGGCTTCAACATTGTCACCGGAGATGGTGATGGCGCCGCCCTCGTTGCTTACGCTATTGTCGGCGCCGACTAAACGGATGCCATGGCCGCCGCGGCTTGACAATGTGCCGCGGTTGGTGATGGTGTTGTTGCCGCGGCTGGTGGTGATGGCGTGGGCATTGCGTCCGGTCACGCTGATGGCGCCGCTATTGGTGATTGTGGTCTCGCTGCTGCCAAAGGCGCCGATGATAATACCGTGGCTACTCTCCCCTGCGGTGGCGATCTTCCCGCTCTTGCTATTGGTGATGGTGTTACCGCGCGCACTGGAAATAGCGCTGGCAAACGGGCCGGTGGTGGTGATCGTCCCGCTGTTGGTGACGGTGTTGCCGAAAAGAGAGGCGTTGATGCCGAAGGAACTGTTGCCGGCGGTGGTGATCGTGCCGCTGTTGATAACAGTGTTGTTGGCATCGATGTATATGCCGTAGGCGCTGAGGCCCTCGGTGGTGATCGCGCCGGCGTTGGTGATAGTGTTCCTGTTCCCGGCCTGGATGCCGGGGGCGGCGTCACCTTTGGTGATGATGCGGCCGCCTTTGAGGTTGTCGATGGTGTTGCTGGTCGACGATCTGGCGTTGAATTCGACTGCCGCGCCGCCATTATCGGCGCTGGTCGTGATCGTGCCGCTGTTCTTAAAAGTGTTATTATTGCCGTTACTGAAAAGTATGGCGATCTCATTCCCCTGCTGGTCGATGAGCCCGGCATTGTTCAGGGTGTTCCTGTCACCTCCAAAAGAAACAGCGGGGCCTGATCTAAGCCCATTCCGCAGCGCCCGCTGAATAATCCGGCCCCCGGCGTTGTTATTCAGCGTCGATCCGCCAATGTTTCCACTTGTTGAACTAATTGTTGAATTAAAAACAACGGCCCCGTCCGCATCTTGCGATTCAATGGCGCCGTTATTGGTGATAATGGAATTACTGCCGACAAGCACCCCGGTTGCCGGGTCACGGGTGGTAGAATCGTCGGTCAGGGTAATCGTGCCGTTATTGACCAGCCGGCTGTTCTGGCCAAGAACAACCCCGCGTGACCCCCTCCCCACGGCGCTGATGTTGCCATTGTTAAAGAGCCTGCTGCCGCTTGTCCCGTTATCAATAACGCTGACGCCTTTGCCAAAATCCCCGCTTGAGACGATATCGCCGTTATTGCGCACCGTATTGTTGGGGCTGTTAGTGCCGTCGGACTTCCTCAGTATAACGCCGGTATTGGCCTCACCGGCGATAACGGGCGTGGAGCTTCGATCGACCTCAATCCTGGCGCCCGTGTTGATGATGATCTCATCGTCGCCATCCAGGACATTGCCGCCATTGGAACGGTTGACCGTGCCGTCAATCGTGAAGGTCTCCGCCCGGGCCGGGGCGGCGGGCAGGGCGAGGGCCAAAAGGCACGCCAGGGAAAGCGGCAGGACACGGCGCGCGGCGGTCATCGCCCCCCCCCCCCCCTAAAATTTTGGGAGCGGGCTGAAAGGCCCGGTGGGTATGGCTTTGCGCGGATTGGGTTGTGCTTGAGTCCGGGTTGGCCTGTGACATGGTTTGTTCTCCGTTGCTTGTTTGATTTGGGGGTAAGCATACCATTTTGATTGTGGGCGGCAAGTGTTGTGTTTCCGCTTTCATTTAAATGGCATTCCCGCTGCGCGGGAATGGATTACATAAACCACTGGATTCCAGCTTTCGCTGGAATGACGACGGGGGCGATAGCAGGTTTTTCGTCATTACGGCCGGCCCCGTTCATCACTTTTAACGGATTCCCGACAACAGCACTTTACCGTCATTCCAGCGAAAGCTGGAATCCAGGAGGACGAGGCCGGGGTAGCCAATGGTTTCCGGCTTTCGCCGGGCGGCTACGGGCATCCTCGGCAGCCTGTTCCTGACGCTGCTCTACCACCTACGTCCTGTAGGCGTGCCCTCTCGCCGCATACAGGACTTCCTGTCCATAAATGACGGAGGGGGCGATAGAGGTTTTTCGTCATTCCGGCCGGGCCCCGTTCATCACTTTTAACGGATTCCCGACAACAGCACTTTACCGTCATTCCAGCGAAAGCTGGAATCCAGGAGGACGAGGCCGAGGGGTTAATGGTTGCCGGGTTTTTTGGGAGAACACGTCGGGTTCCGCTCCTGTGGGATGTCATTCCCGCTAACGCGGGAATGGATTACATAAACCACTGGATTCCAGCTTTCGCCGGGCGGCTACGGGCATCCTCGGCAGCCTGTTCCTGACGCTGCTCTACCACCTACATCCTGTAGGCGTGCCCTCTCGCCGCATACAGGACTTCCTGTCCATAAATGACGACGGGGGCGATAGCAGGTTTTTCGTCATTACGGCCGGCCCCGTTCATCACTTTTAACGGATTCCCAACAACAGCACTTTACCGTCATTCCAGCGAAAGCTGGAATCCAGGAGGACGAGGCCGGGGGGTTAATGATTGCCGGGTTTTTTGGGAGAACGCGTCGGGTTCCGCTCCTGTGGGATGTCATTCCCGCTAATGCGCGAATAGATTACATAAACCACTGGATTCCAGCTTTCGCTGGAATGACGACGGGGGCGATAGCAGGTTTTTCGTCGTTCCGGCCGGCCCCGTTCGTCACTTTTAAGACATCCCCACATTCCGGCCTTCCGGCGGAAGGCGGAATCCATCCGTTTACTACCCCGGCGCCGCGTTCGGGGCTTCTTCGGGCCGGGGGTCGCGGGTGAGCAGGGCGCGCACGGCCTCGGCCGGGGTGGCGGCGGCGTTCAGCACGCGGGCGACCTGTTCGGTGATCGGCATCTCGATGGCAAGGTCGGCGGCCAGTCGCGTGACTTCAAAGGCCGTTTTAACGCCTTCGACGACCTGGCCGATCGCGGTCTCGGCCGCGGCGACAGCATGACCCTCTGCCAGCATCAGCCCGAGGCGGCGGTTGCGCGACTGGTCATCGGTGCAGGTCAGGACCAGATCGCCCAACCCGGCCAGCCCCATAAAGGTCTGCCGGCGGGCGCCGAGCGCCAGACCCAGGCGCATGATCTCGGCCAGCCCACGGGTGATCAGGGCCGAGCGGGTATTCGCGCCATAACCCAGACCATCGGCAATACCGGCCGCGATCGCCATGACATTTTTCACGGCGCCGCCAATCTGAACGCCGACCGGATCATCCTGGGTATAAACCCGGAAGGCGTCGCTCTGAAATAATTCGGCAAAGGCGCTGGCCACGGTCTCATCCGCCGCCGCCAGCGCGACCGCCGTGGGCAGCCTGCGCGCCACTTCCCCGGCAAAGGACGGCCCCGACAAGACGGCCACCGGGCAGCCCAGTTCCCGCTCAACCAGCCGGTGATTGAATTTTTCAGGCCCGGCCGCAAAGCCTTTGCAGGCCAGACACACGCGGATATCGGCAAAATGATGGAGACGGCCGAGGCTGGATAGCAGGGCATGACAGGGCACGGCGATAATAATCTGGCGGATGTCCGCGCCGGCCTCTTCGATGGCGGCCAGCGGGATTATATTATCGGGCAAGGCGGCCGCGGGCAGGTAACGCCGGTTGCAACGTTCCCGCTTGAGGGCGTCGATCAGGTCGCTATCAATATCCCAGAGGCAGACCCGGCGCCCGTTGCCGGCGATGAGCAGCGCCAGCGCCGTGCCCCAGGAACCCGCGCCCAGCACCAGTGCCGATTCCGCCATGTCCGTTGAATTCAGTGCGTGATCTCCGGCCCGGCCGCGGCCCCGCCCTGTTGCTGCTGGAGATAGAGGGCCTCAAAATTAACCGGGGCCAGCAATAATTGCGGGAAGCCGCCGCGATTGACCACGTCCGACACGGTCTCGCGGGCAAACGGAAACAGGATATTGGGGCAGACGGTGGCCAGCATGCGCTCGATCAGTTGTTCCGGGATTTTATCAATGAAGAAGATGCCGGCCTGATCGGCCTCGACCAGATAAGCCGCCTTTTTGTCGAGCTTGACCGTGAGGGTAATGGACAGCACGACTTCATAAAGGTTATCGCCCAGCGCCCTGCCCTCGTTGGTGAGGTGCATATCCATGCTGGGTTGCCATTTCGCCTTGAAGACTTCCGGCGAATGGGGGGTTTCAAATGACAGGTCTTTGACATAGACCTTCTGGATCGAAAATTGCGCATCCTTGTGCAATTGCAGGGGGGACTGTTCTTCGGCCATTATGTTTATTCCGGTTGGATGCTATTTTACGCCCTTCGCGAGCGGCAGGCTGGCATTCTGCCAGGCATAAATACCGCCCTTGAGGGTATATACCTTGTCAAACCCCTCGCGCATGAGCCTGCGCGCCTCCCGCGCCGAGACGCCGCCCGTGGCGCAGCAAAAGATAAGGCCCTGCTGTTTATATTTCTTCAGCTTTTCCAGTTGGCCTTGCAGTTGAGCCGCGTCAATATTGAGCGCGTCTATAATATGGCCCGCTTCAAACTCCGAGCGGCCGCGCAGGTCGATGACCCTGGCGTCATCGCGGTTGATCAGGCGCGTCACCTCCTGCGGCGGCAGGCTCTTGATCCCGCTCAGGCTGTCGCCAAACAGATTCCACGCCAGCAACATCAGGATGGCAATCAACAGGCAAACCAGAAACAGATGGTTCGCTATAAATTCAGGGATTCGTTCCATGAGACTCGTTTATTTTTTCAAAGAGGCAGGGTGTGTTCGGCATTATTCGGGCCGGTGTGTATTGTACTTTATATTGGGTTGGGGGGGAACACTGAGACCAGGCAGGCTGATAAGCCGGTGTTTAACCGGACGATACGGGCTGCGACAGCACTGCACCGTCATTCCGGCGTTTGCCTGCCTGCGTCGTGGAAAACAATCCGCAGATTACGCAGAGTTATTCCGGCCTTCGCCGGAATGACGACGGGGTGTTATTCTGCTTTTTCGTAATCCTGACCTGCTGTAGGCAGGCCGGGCGGCTACGGGCATCCTCGGCAGCTTGTGCCTGACGCTGCTCTACCACCTACATCCCTGTAGGCGTGCCCTTTCGCCGCATACAGGACATCCTGTCCATAAATGACGTAAGGGGCGAAAATGACATTGAAGGTTGCCGGGCTGCATCCATATCCTCCGGCCGTCATTCCAGCGAAAGCTGGAATCCAGTGGTTTATGCTATACATTCCCGCGCAAGCGGGAATGACAATGTGAAGGACTGGTCATTATTCCCGCTGGTGCGGGTGGATTCCAGCTTTCGCTGGAATGACGCGGGGGTGTTGTTCTGTTTTGTCGTCATCCTGACCCACTGTGCCAATAAGGGGCGAAAAATCTCACTGAAGGTTGCCGGGCTGCATCCATACCCCCCGCCGTCATTCCAGCGAAAGCTGGAATCCAGTGGTTTATGCTATACATTCCCGCCCAGGCGGGAATGACAATCTAAAACCGCATATACAAACTCGCCATCCCGCTCAAACTCCGATACCCGCCCCCGGACACCGCCTCGCCGTTGAGACTAAAGAACAAACCCGGGGCCAACTCAAACTCCGCCTCCGCACCCAGATAAACACTGCTACCCAACTTCGGCTCAAATCTCAGACTTTGCGTCTCACCCAAAAGCCGAACCTGCGTCCGGTTCGAATTCAGGTCATTCCGATACTGCCAACCCAGCCGCAAGGCCAAACGCCCCGGGCCGACCTCGCGGCTGGCCTTCATCTCCAACCGCGTCTCCACCATCTCCACCGTGCGCCGCCCCACCGCGGCCGGGGCCCGAATCCCCGTTTCAGTATAAGCCCGGATGCTCTGCCGCGCATAACGGGCCGACAGCGAAGGCTCAAACCGCGCCAAACCCGTATCCAAAGCCCGCCACCCAATCCGCGCCTCCGGCGCCAGCCACCAACTGCGCGTGCGGGCCTCGGCCCGCGTCTCGCCGTTTAACCCCCGCTGGTCATTCACCAGACGGCTGTGTTCATGCTTCAAGGTCCCGCCCGCAAGCCCCAGATGCACATAGAACCGGGCAAAATCCTGACGGGCATAAAGCCCGGCAAAGGGCCCCTTGAACACCCCGGGGCCGGGCTTAAAGCGTTGTGCCCCTTCAAAGACCCGTTCCCCCCGGCCATAGCCCGCCAGCACCCCGAGTTGCGTGGCCGCAAGGCGGACGTCATAGCCCCCGGCCAGACCCAGATGGGTAAACTCCGGGCTCAGCCCCGCCGGGCCGCTGTCCCGCTCCCGGGCCCGGCTACCGAAGGGACTGAGCCAGAAGGCCGCCGCGCGCCCGCTCAGGTTGCGGGTATTGGCAGAAGAGGCCAGCACGGGCCGGGCCATCAGGCCGCTGATGTTGCCGCTGACATCGCCCAGGCTTTGGGACGCGGCCGCCAGCAGGCGGGGGTCGTAGGTCGCCAGTTGGCGGGTCCGGGCGTTGTAGAAGAAGGGGATCCCCTGCCCGCTTTTCGGTCTGGCCGTGATGTCTTCCCATAACACGGCATAGGCCGGGGCCGTGTTTACGGTGATGTTTACCCGGCTGTTGGCCCCGCGGCAAATATCGCCCCTCAGCACCGAGCCGGCCAGCAGGTTGAGGGTGTTGTTGCGGCCTGTAAAGCAGATGGCCTTGCCGCCATTGGCAGAAATCACGCCGCTGTTGTTGATGGTGTTGTTGCTGTCCCCGGTGATGGCATTGGCGTTGGCCCCGCTGCCCGTGGCCTCGATGCGACCCGTGTTGGTCAGCGTGTTGTTGCTGCCCAGGACGACGGCCGGGGTATTTGTGCCCGTAGAGCGCAGGGTCTTGTTGCTGCTGTGGTTGACGGTGTTGTTATTGCCGAGAATCAGGGCGCTGCCCTGGGCGCTGGTGACGGTACCGCTTAGCGTCAGTTCGTTGTTATCCCTGGCTCGTATCCCGGCTGAACCGGGGCCGGTGACCGCGATGGCGCCGCTGTGGGTGATTTTGTTGTTGTTGCCGGCCGTGATGCCATGCGCGTTGGCGCCCGTGGCCTCAATGCGGCCCGTGTTGGTCAGGGTGTTGCTATTGCCCAGGACTACGGCCGGGGTATTTGTACCGCTGGCACGCAGGGTCTTGTTGCTGCTGTGATTCACGGTGTTGTTGTTCCCCAGAATCAGGGCGCTGCCCCGGGTGCTGGTGACGGCGCCGCTTAGCGTCAGTTCGTTGCCATCTCCGGCCCGTATCCCGGCCGCGCCGAGACCCGTGACCGTGATAGTGCCGCTGTTCGTGATTTTGTTGTTGTTTGCGGCTTGAATGCCGTTGGCGTCCTGGCCGCCGGTCGTGATGGCCTTGTTGTTGGTAAGGGTGTTGCTACTCCCGGCGACAATGCCCGCGGCAGACCGGTCTTTGGTGTTGATATCGCCGCTGTTGGTCACCTCGCTGTCATCTTCTACACGGACCCCCGGCGCATTGACCCCGGTGGTGTTGATCGTGCCGTTGTTGGTGAAGTCGGTATCGGTGGGCCGCAGGGTGAGTGAAACGTTAACACGGGGCGCCTCGGGCCTTCGGCCCTGCGTGTTGACCGTGATGCCCAGCAGGCCCGCCGCGCCTTCGCCGGTGGTGTCGATACTGCCGTTATTGATCACGGTGTTCTTTGCGCCAACAACCTGAATCCCCGCGGCATTGGCCCCGCCCGTGCGGATCTCGCCATCGTTGGTGATGCGGTTATTGCCGTTGTCCGGCCTGTTTAAGGATGCAAATATTGACAATCCGGCCCGGATCCCCGTGGCATTCGCGCCGGCCGTGCGGATGGCGGCGCCCGCCTCATTGATGAGTTCATTGCCATTGAGCATTGAGATGCCTATGGAATCCGCGGCCCCGGTAGTGATGAGGCCGCGCGTCTTGTTGGTGAGGACATTGTCATTGTACACCCGGAAGCCCGGCGCACTGGCCCCGGTGGTGCTGATGCTGCCGCTGTTGGTGATGGTGTTTCCATTACGGGCGAAGATGCCCTTGGCATCCCTGCCTTCGGTGCTGATGTTGCCAAGATTGGTGATTTGGTCGTTATTGTTGGAGTGAATGCCATTGGCGCGCTCGCCTTCAGTGCTGATGCCATCACCCGGGCCGCCCGCCTCATTGGTGATGACGTTATTGCTACCTGTGGAGGAAATACCGTGGGCGATATCGCCTTTGGTGCTGATACTGCCGCTATTGGTAACTATCGGGTTGTTAGAAGAAACCTTGATGCCCGGGGTAAGTCTGCCGTCGGTGCTGATAGTGCCGCTGTTGATGATGGATATGTTGTTATCACCGGCGTCAATACCCGAGCTGTCTCTGCCTTCGACGCTGATGCTGCCCGCGTTGCTGATGGTGTTGCGGTCAGCGGAGGAAATGCCACTGACAAACCTGCCCTCGACCTGGATGCTGGCGTCCGCCGCATTGGTGATGGTGTTGCCGCTTTGGACTTTAATGCCACTGCCACGGGTTATAGTGCGGATGAGGCCCCGGTTGATGATGATGTTGTTGTCCCCGGGAAATGCTGGCTCAATAGCATCAACTCCGGTCGTGGTACCACCGGTCGTGGTAATGGAACCGCTACTGGTCACGGTGATGATGTTGCCCGTGTTCGTAGTCGTCTGGCCGCCGTTAGGTTGGGTCTGGGTACTGTTAATGGTGATAGTGGCGGCCTGGACTTCAACAACTGTCGCGGCCAGCAGCAGGGCCGGGGCGCAGATTACGCTAAGAGAGCGGAGAGCGGAGAGCGGAGAGCGGAGAGCGGAGAGCGGAGAGCGGAGAGCGGAGAGCGGATAAACCAGTCATTGTTTTTTCCTTACCTGTTGTTGTGTAAAAATAGTGAGATTCTAACGGATTTTATGGATTTAGTCAAATTTTTTTTGGTTTTTGTCATTCCCGGCAGGCGGGGGAAATGCCATCCGCAGATTTCGCAGATTACGCAGAGTTATTCCCGCCTGCGTCAGTCCATAAATGACGAAGGGGTATTGTTCTGTTTTCCGTTATCCTGATCTCCCTGCATCAATAATCTGCGCTAATCTGCGAAATCTGCGGATTACTTGCCCACACCGAATGACGACAGACGCATCAGGGCCGGTAGTGCCAGAAACGCCGGCGCTGTTCCCGATAATTATCCAGCCTGACGCCCTCTTGCGATACCCGTATTCTTATCGCGCCCGTCAGGTAGGTGACACGGGTTTCAATCCCCTGGTCCCGGTAGTATTGCATGATATCCGGTTGCGGCAGGCCGAATCGGTTTCTGTATCCGGCCGAGATAAGCGCGTGGGTCGGGGCCACTTTTTGAATAAACCCGGGCGTTGAAGATGTCGCGCTGCCATGATGGGGCACAATGAGCACATCCGCTTGCAGGTTGTGCCGCGTCTTTTGGCTGATAAAGCGCTCCGCCTCCTGTTCAATATCGCCGGTCAGCAGGACGGCGCCGTGGCGGCTTGAAATCCGCAGCACGCAGGAGCCGTTATTGCCGCTGAAGCCACCCGCGGGCGGGGGATGCAGCAGCGTAAACGCGACCCCGTCCCAGGCCCAGCTTTGCCCGCCGTGGCAGGCTTCGGCCCGGTCAACAGGCAGTTTTTCCGGGACGCTGCTGATGACGCGGTCAACCGGTATATTGGCCAGCACGGCCCCGGCCCCGCCGATATGGTCATTATCGCCATGACTCACGACCAGCGCCGACAGGCGCTCGACACCGCGATATTTCAAGTACGGCATGATCACCGCGTCGCCCATGTTGAAGCGCTCTGAAAAGCGGGCGCCGGTGTCGTATAACAAGGCATGGCCCTGCGTTTGCGCCACCACGGCCAGGCCCTGGCCGACATCCAGCAGCGCCAGTTCAAAGGCGCCCTTGTCGGGCCGGTCGATCAGCGGGAAGAACAGCGGCAGCATCCACAGGACGCCAAGATAACGCCCCGGCAGGCCGCGCGGCATAAACAGGATAAACATACCCGTCATGGCCAGCGCCAGGGTCGGCAGATTCGGCCCGGCCACGGGCAGCACGGCCACGGCCCGGTCGCTTAAAAAAAGCAGGTAGTCCCAGAATACCGCGCCGGCCCGGTCTGCCAGGGCATAGAGATAAACAGCGGCCGGCGGCAAGGCAAACAGGAACAGCAGGGCGATCAACAATAAGGGGATGATCACAAAGCCGGCCAGCGGCACGGCGACCAGGTTGGCGGCGGCGCTGTAGAGCGGGATCTGCTTGAACCAAAAGGCAAGCAGCGGCAACAGGGCGATACTCAAGGCGATTTGCAGTTGCAGCCATTTAATGAGGGCCGGGTCTTTGCCAAAGCGATAGCGCGTCAGGTATAAAATGCAAACGACCGCCATAAACGACAGGCAGAAATCGGCGGCAATCACGGCCAGCGGGTCCAGCAACAGGATAAACAGCACGGCGCCGGCGATCACATTCTGAACCGCTATTTTTTTGCCGTAGAGCAGCGCGAGCAAAACGGCGGCCAGCATGATCAGCGCGCGCTGGGTCGGCAGGGTAAAACCGGCCAGGGCCGCATAAAATACGGCGGCGGCAAAGGCCAGGCCGGCCGCCAGCGCCGGCGCGGCAAGCCGTTGCGTCACAAAATTCAGACGACGCAGGATAAATTGCGCAAGGAAATAGACCACGATGGCGATCATTGACAGGTGCAGGCCGGAGATGGCGATCAAATGACCCGTGCCCGTCTGTTGCAACAAGCCGCGCTCGGTCGCGCCGAGCCGGCTCCGGTCGCCGATCGACAGCGCCCGGGCCAGCCCCGAGGGGGAAGCGGCGGGCAACTCATCCAGTCTTTTTGAAACGGCGTGCCGCAGACGCTCGCTCAGATACCCGCGCGGGGCGCTGCCATGATCCACCGCATTATCCGGCGCGGCCTGCCTGACATAGCCGGTTAGCTGAATATTTTTCCTCAACAGCCAGGTTTCATAGTCAAAGCCGCCCGGATTCATAAAATTATAGGGCCGTCTCAGGCGAACCTTGAATTGCCGGTATTCACCCGGCCCGGGCGTTATTTGTGGCCGGTACCAGTTCAGACGCAGGTTCAGCGGCCCGTTAAATGACAGGGCCTGCCGCCCGCCCTGCTCCAGCCAGAGTTTGTCGGCCCTGAATCTGAATCGCACGCGGTCCTCATAGACCTCCGGCATGGCGGCCACCGCGCCGGAGATATGCACTGTGTCGCTGTTTATCAGCGCATCGAGTTTCGGATCAATAGCGGGGGCAAGCCTCAACATGGCCCAGCCGAGGCCCAGCACAAAAAAACAGGCCCAGCGGGCAGGGTAAAAATAACGCGATAGCAACAAGAGGGGGAAAAACGACAACAGCCAGGCCGCAGACGGCAAGGAAGAAAACTGTAATAGACAGGCTATCCCCAGGGCAAACGCAAAGGTCGCGGCCAGCATGAAATTCACTCCCAGGTGATCATTATTGGGCTATAATGCCGCGCTTTTTGAGCAAGCCCGCGACTAAATGAGTCTAAAAAAAATTTTTAAGCGCTACCTGCCACATCGAGAACATATCCAAAAACAGGGGGCCATGCACCTGCTCTCCGATTATCTGCATGACCCGAATATCTGGCATCTGCATCGGCGCTCTTCCGCGGGCGGGGCCGCCATCGGCATGTTCTGCGCGTTTATCCCCCTGCCCGTGCAAACGCTGGGCTCGGCGACGCTGGCCATCCTGTTCCGGGTAAATCTCCCTGTTGCCATCCTCTTTTCCCTGTTCAGCAATCCCGTCACCATACCCCCTATCTTCTATTTTGCCTATAAATTCGGCGCCGCACTACTGGGGCTTAAACAACAGCAGATTGACTTCAGCCTGTCGGCCGAATGGATCAGCACCACCCTGGTGCAGATCTGGCAACCGTTATTACTGGGCTGCTTCATACTGGGCACGGGCGCGGCGCTGATCACCTATCTCCTGATCCGACTCATCTGGCGGATCAGCGCGGTCAACAAATGGGAAAACAGACGCAAGACAAAGTGACGGTCCGCCTGCCCCGGCAGGCCCCGGGCGCTCTGCGCTCCGGGCATGGCGGATGGAATGACGAAGGAATGGAAGCAACTTCCATATTATCATTCCGGCCTGCCCGCGGCAGGCGGATCTGCCTGAAGCGCGCCGTTCTTTAATTCCACAATCCGGTCAACGCGGCGTGACAATTCGAGATTGTGGGTCACCATGACCAGGCTCGCGCCCAGGCTTTGGTTGAGTTCCAGGATTAAATCAAAGACCTGATCGGCGGTTTTCTGATCCAGATTGCCGGTAGGCTCATCCGCGAGGATGCACTTTGGCCGGGTCACCAATGCCCTGGCGATCGCGGCCCGTTGCCGCTCGCCGCCTGAAAGCTCGCCGGGCTTGTGGGCAAGGCGCTTTGATAAACCCACCTTTTCCAGCAATGCTTGGGCCTCGGCCAGTGACCGCCTTTTGTCAGCGCGACGGATGAACAGGGGCATGGCCACGTTTTCGAGCGCGGTAAATTCAGGCAAAAGGTGATGAAACTGGTAAACGAAGCCCAGATATTTATTTCTGAGCGCCCCGCGCTCGACCTCATTCATGCGGCTTATGTTTCGGTTGTTGATAAAAACTTCACCCCGGCTCGGCAGATCCAATCCGCCCAGCAGATGCAGGAGGGTGCTCTTGCCGGAACCCGAGGCGCCGGTGATCGCCACGCTTTGTTTTGCGGGGATGGAAAAATTGACTTCTTTTAACACCTCGACGCTAAGCCGGCCTTCGCTGAAACACTTGCCCAGATCGCGCGCTTCCAGCAGCGCGTCACTCATGGCGCAGGGCCTCGGCCGGCTGTATGCCGGCGGCGCGCAGGGCCGGATAGACCGTGGCCGCGAGACACAGAACGAAGGCCACGATACTGATGGTAAGCACGTCATTCCAGTGCATATCCGAGGGCAGATCGCTGATGTAATAGACATCCGGTGAGAGGAACTTCTGCCCCAGCATGGCTTCCAGCCCGGACACCAGGGTTTCGACATTGGCCGCCAGCCAGATACCGCCGATCACGCCCAGAATGATGCCAACCAGGCCAATGACCGTGCCCTGAATCATAAATATCTTTAATATGCTGGCCGGGCTTGCGCCCAGGGTACGCAATACGGCGATATCGGACTGTTTGTCGGACACCATCATCACCAGGGTCGAAATAATATTAAAGGCCGCGACCGCCACGATCAGGGTCAGAATGACAAACATCACGGTCTTTTCGGTCTTTAGGGCCCGAAAAAAATTCGCATGTCGCTGGGTCCAGTCCACGACCCAGTAACGCCCCGGCAATTCGGCCACGATCTCACGGCTGATCACCGGCGCCCTTAAAATATCGTTCGTCTTCAAACGCAGGCCGGTAGGCCCCGTTTTGCGAAACAAACGCAACGCGTCGTCCATGTGGATCAGCGCCAGACCGCTGTCGAATTCGTGCATCCCGACCTCAAAGACACCCGCCACGGTAAAGCGCTTCAGGCGGGGCAGTATGCCGGCGGGGGTCACATTGGCCTGCGGCGCGATCAGCGTGATTTTATCGCCCGGCGCCACGCCCAGCTTTTGCGCCAACTCGCCGCCCAGCACGATATTAAAGCTGCCTGCCTTGAGGGCGTTCAGTTCGCCTTCGATCATCTTTTCCGTGACTACGGCCACTTTGGGTTCTTCGGCCGGCAAGATACCGCGGATAATCGTGCCGTTGACGCGCTGCTTGTTGACCAGCATGCCCTCGGCATGCAGATAGGGCGCAACCCCGATGATCCCGGGATGTTTCAGCGCTTGTCTGGCGATCGGTTCCCATTCATTGAGCGCATCGCCGTCTTCGATGACGGTGGCGTGCGAGGCCATGCCCAGAATGCGTTCCTTTAATTCCTTTTCAAATCCGTTCATAACCGACAACACCGTGATCAGGGCCAGCACGCCCAGCGCCACGCCCAGCATGGAAGTCAGGGAAATAAACGAAATAAAATGATTCCGGCGGCGGGCCCGCACATAATGCAGACCGATCATGCCCTCAAATGAATTCAGCATCGGCTTGAGTCTGTAAAGTGATGTATGACAGGCGCAACATGATACACAATTCGTTTTTATGCCGTTGATAAATAATGTCATTCCGGCTTCCGCCGGAATGCGTTGTTTTTCCTGGATTCCAGCTTTCGCTGGAATGACGGGCGTTTGTGTTCGCTGCCAGTCCTTTAGCTCTTGGGCTTCGCCGTCATTTATGGGCAGGACGCCCGTAGCCGCCCGGCGAAGGCCGGAATCCACCCGCGTCAGCGGGAATAATAACCCAATACCTTACTTCGTTTTCCGCAGTGCAGACAGACGGGGCGAGTTCGCTGATCCGGGCATGGAAGACCTTATCGCCGAACTGGACAGAGAGTCCGGCAAAAAAACCGGACCTGGGCAAAACCGCGCTGATATTAAACCCGGCTATCGCCGCATACCAGACTGAACTCCGCGCCTCAACTCAAACCTCAAACCTCAAACCTCAAACAACCGGCTCTCGCATGGTCACGAATTCTTCCGCCGTTGTCGGGTGAATGGCCATGGTTGAGTCAAAATCCCGCTTGGTGGCGCCGGCCTTGATCGCAATCGCAATGCCCTGGATGATCTCGCCGGCATCAGGGCCGAGCATGTGCGCGCCGATGACGCGGTCGGTTTTCTTGTCCACGATCAGTTTCAGCAGGGTTTTTTCCGCCGTGTCGGACAGGGCCAGCCGCATCGGTTTGAAGGCAGATTTATAGACGGCAATATCAGCGTATTCCCGTCTTGCCTCGGCCTCGCTCAGGCCGACCGTGGCCAGGGCCGGCTGGCTGAAGACGCAGGTCGGGATATTGTCATAGCTTAATTGCAGCGGCTCGCCGGCATAGAGATGACGGGCCAGCGCCATGCCTTCTGCCAGCGCGACCGGGGTCAGATTGACCCGGTTGGTGACATCGCCCAGCGCATAGATCGAGGGGATATTGGTCTGATACTGTTCATTCACGCTAATGGCATGGTCGGCGTCCAGCCTGACGCCCGCCTTTTCCAGGTCCAGCCCGGCCGTATTCGGCCTGCGGCCGGTGGCGTACATGATCTGCCCGGCGCTTTGCCTTTGGCCATCGGCCAATGTCACCGCTAACTGATCGCCGTCTTTGTCAATCCGGGTCACGCTTGTGTCAAACCGGAGCGTAGCGCCCTGCTGTCGCATCTCTGCGGCCAGTTGCTCGCGCAATTCCTGATCAAAACCGCGCAGGAATAACGGGCCACGGTAGATCAGGGTCGTATCCAGTCCCAGGCCGTTAAATATCCCGGCAAATTCAACCGCGATATAGCCGCCGCCGACAATGATGATCGCCGCCGGCAATTCAGTCAGAAAGAAGGCGTCATCGGACGAGATAATATGCCGCCCGCCCGGAATATCCGGCAGATTCGGCCGGCCGCCCGTGGCAATCAGGATCCGTTCGGCCGTGACGGCCTCGGCATTGACCGTGACGGTATGCGCGTCGACCAGACCGGCGCGGCCGAGCAGGAGATCAACCCCGGCCTGTGTCAGCAGTTGCCGGTAAACATCATTCAGGCGGCTGATCTCCTTGTTCTTGTTGGCCAATAAAGTTGGCCAGGCAAACTCCGGCCGGCCCGGCCGCCAGCCAAAGCCGGCGGCGGTCTTGAATTCTTCCGCATAGCGGGCGGCATAGACAAACAGTTTTTTGGGCACACAGCCCACGTTGACACAGGTTCCGCCGAGCGCGCCCTGTTCCGCTATGGCTACGCGCGCGCCCAGGCCGGCCGCAACACGGGCCGCCCGCACGCCGCCCGAACCGGCGCCAATGACGAATAAATCATATTGATAGTCAGGCATGATTCGCCTTTAGCTCCAAAGACTCAACGACCCAGCATCCAGCGGTGATATTTTTTCAGGAGCGCCAGCACAAAGCGGGGGGCATGCGCCCTTTTCCAGGCGCCGGCGGCAAATTTATTGGCCTCCGACAGGGTCGGATAGACATGGATAGTACCCAGGATTTTATTCAGGCCGAAACCGTGTTTCATGGCGCTGATGTATTCGGTGATTAATTCGCCGGCATGATCGCCGACAATGGTCGCGCCCAGGATTTTATCCCGGCCGGGCGCGGTCAACACCTTGACCAGCCCGTAATCCTCGCCTTCGGTAATGGCCCGGTCCAATTCGTCCAGGCCGTATTTCGTGACTTCATAGCGGATCCCCTGTTGTCTCGCGTCCTGCTCATTCAGCCCGACCCGGGCCACTTCCGGGTCGGTAAAGGTGGCCCAGGGGATGACCGAGTAATCCGCCTTAAAGCGCTTGAAACGGCCAAACAGGGCGTTGACCGCGGCATACCAGGCCTGGTGCGCGGCCGTATGGGTGAATTGATAAGGCCCGGCCACATCGCCGCAGGCATAGATATTCGGTATCGAGCTTTGCAGCCTTTCATTGACGCGAATGGTCCGGTCGGGGTTCAATTCGACGCCGGTTTCTTGCAGACCAAAGCCGCCGCTATTGGCCACCCGCCCCAACGCGCACAAAATCTGGTCAAATTCGATCTCGACGGTTTGACCGGCATGTTCGCAGATCAGTATCTTGCGGCCCTCTTTTTTTATGATCTCTCGCGCCCGGTGCCCAGCGCGGATATCCACGCCTTCATCTACAAAACGTCGCCGGATCAGCGCGGCGATGTCTTCATCTTCCCGCGTCAGAATACGCGCCTGCATCTCGACCTGCGTGACCCGGCTGCCGAGCCGCTGAAAGGCCTGCGCCAATTCACAACCGATCGGGCCGCCGCCCAGCACCAGGAGGCGTTGCGGCAATTCGCGCAGTTGCCAGAGATTGTCCGAACTGAGCGGTTCAATCTCCGCCAGACCCTTGATCGGCGGGATAAACGGGCGCGCGCCGGTGGCGATGATCAGGCTTCTGGCGCTCAGGGTTTTGCCGTTGACGGCCACCGTCCAGGGCGATGTGAGCCTGGCTTCGCCGCGGATACATTCGACGCCCAGGCTTGCATAACGCGCCACGGAGTCATGCGGTTCTATTTGGCCGATAACCGACCGCACCCGTTCCATCACGGCCCGAAAATCGACCTCGGGCGCGGCGGTCTTGAGGCCGAATTCGCCCGCGCGCCTGATCAGGGCCGCCACCCTGGCCGATTTGATCAGGGCCTTGGAGGGGACACAGCCCGTATTCAGACAATCGCCGCCCATCTTGTCCCGCTCGATCAGGGTCACGCTGGCGTTGACGGCCGCGCCGATATACGCCGCCACCAGACCGGCCGAGCCGGCCCCGATCACGATCAGATTGCGATCAAATTTCCGCGGCGCATCAGGCATCGTCTTCGGTTTTGACCGCCTCGATAGTTTTCTGTCGGCGCCTCTGGACAAGCGCGACGGTTTTTTTGGCCAGCAATGGAAACAGGCCCAGCAGGACAAAGGAAAGAATCAGTTGCAGCGAGAAGACATCGGCCGGAGATTCAATCGCGGCCAGTTGGGTGCCGGCGTTCACAAAGATAATGGTGGGCAGGAGCATGCCGATCTGGCTGACCAGGGCAAAATTCAGCGTCCTGATCGGGGTCAGGGCCATGAGCACATTCACCATAAAAAACGGAAATATCGGGATCAGCCGGATCGTAAACAGGTATAAATTGCCTTCGTTCCTGATGCCGCGATTGATCGGCGCCAGCCGGTCCCCGAATTTCTCCTGGACATAATCATGAAACAAATAGCGCGCCAGCAGAAAGGCGATGGTGGCGCCGATCACGGAACCAAAGGAGACCAGCAGGGTCCCCCAGGCCAGGCCGAACAGCGCGCCGCCCGCCAGCGTCATGACCGCGGCGCCGGGCAGGGAGACGCTGGTTATCAGGATATAGATGATAAAGAAGATCAGCGCGGTTTTAAGCGGGTGAGCGCTCTGGTACAGCTCAAGCGCCTGCCGCTCCGATTTGAGATAGTCCAGATTCAGATACTGCCCGGCGTCAAGGCTGAAAAAAAGCGCAACGGCCGCCAGAAACAGGCCAACGGCCATTATTTTTTTCTTGTTCACACTGCTGCTCAAGGCCCCCGGTCAGGCGGTTGATTAATTTTTTTTCGGCCGCCCCCGGTCGTGCCGGACCTTTTGCGGACAGGCAGGCTGGAATGACGGGTATTTTTATTCATTGCCAGTCCTTCTGCCGTCTCTGCCATTCCCTCTATCGTCATGCCCGCCTCCGTTATTCCCACCTCGTCGTCATTCCGGCGAAAGCTGGAATCCAGCGGTTTACACAAGCCATTTCCGCCGGGGCGGGAATGACAATTAGACAGAACTGGCGCTCATTTCACATCCTGCCCCGCCCTCATGGATTCCGGTCCGCCACCTATCAGGATTCGATCAACCGCATCAGTTCGACCGGTTCGCCGATTTCATGGCCCTGGGCGTAATTGATGCCGATCTCTTCAACCTTGGACTTGATCGATTTGTTTTCGACAAATTCGGCGATGGTCTGCATGCCCATGACCTGCCCGATTTCATTGATCGATTTGACCATCGCAAAATCAACCTGCTCATCGGCGATACCCCTGATAAACATGCCGTCGATCTTCAGGTAGTTGACCGGCAGCTTTTTCAGGTAGGCGAAAGAAGACAGGCCGCTGCCGAAATCGTCCAGCGCAAACCGGCAACCCAGAAATTTGAGCGTTTCGATAAAGCGCTTGGCCGCGCTGAGGTTGGTTATGGCGGCCGTCTCCGTGATTTCAAAGCAGATATTTTTGCCGGACAGTTGATATTCATCCAGCCATTCCACGATCAGATCCAGGGTCGCCGGGTCGGCCAGTGATGGGCCGGAAAGGTTGATGGCATAAAGATTTGACGCCTCGGTCAATTCGGGGTGTTCCGCCAGCAGTGAAAAGGCATATTTTATGATCCAGTGATCCAGCTTGACGATCAGGCCGTAGCGTTCCGCCGCCGGCAGAAAGGCCCCCGGCAGAATGACGTTGCCCTGTTCATCAAGCATCCTGATCAGCAATTCATAGTGCTTGACGGCGCCATCCATGCTCAATATGGGCTGCGCGTAGAGGCAAAAGCGATCCTCATCCAGCGCCTTGTTGATGCTGCTGATCCACTGCATCTGGCCATGCCGTTCAATAATGCCGGCGTCTTTATCATGGTAGAAATGGATCCGGTTTCTGCCCTGATCCTTGGCCATGTAACAGGCCAGATCGGCGTCGGACAGCAGTTGGGTCACGCTCCTGATAGTGTTGTCAATGGGCACCAGGCCGATGCTGATCCCCAGCTTGAAATTATATTTTTTCCAGGCGAACTGGAAGTCACGCACGGCCTCAAGCAGCGAGTTTGCCACCCGCATGGCATTTTCAGGCGGGCAATGCTCCATGAGCACGGCAAACTCATCGCCGCCGAGGCGGGCGATGGTGTCGCGTTTGCGCACCGTCCGTTTCAGTATAACGCCGATCTGGCGCAGTAATTCGTCGCCGGCAATGTGACCGCAGGTGTCATTGATGACCTTGAACTGGTCCATGTCCATAAAACACAGGGCATGCTGCGCTCCGACCGCCCTGCCGGACGAGATGACCCTCTGCATGCGGCGCTCAAATTCACGGCGGTTGATCAGGCCGGTCAAGGTGTCGTGGCTGGCCTGATACGTCAGTTTTTCGCTTAACTCATAGTGTTCCGAAATATCCTCATGGACGGTGATGTAATGGGTTATCACGCCCTTGCTGTCCTTGACACTGGAGATCGAGTTTTTTGACCAGTACAGGCCGCCGTCTTTTCTGGTGTTCCTGAGCACCCCGCTCCATTCCTTGCCGGCTGAAATAGTGCGCCACATATCGTAATGGGCCTTGGTGCGCGAGATCTTGCTGGAAAGCAGGATTTTGGCTGGCTGCTGACCGAGGGCCTCAAATTTTTCATAACCGGTTATCTGGGTGAATTTGGGATTGACATATTCGATAACGCCCAGTGTGTCGGTGATGATAACGGCCGAAGAACTGGACTCGACCGCGCGTTGCAGCTTGATCAGTTCCCTTTCGCCCTCTTTCCTGGCGCTGATATCAATACAGCTTGCAATAACAAGTTCCCTGCCATCCACATCGTGGCCGAGCTTGGCGTGCATCAACGCGCAAAACAGCGACCCATCCTTGCGTCTGGCCTTGAATTCAAGCTGGCAATCGCCGTTTTTAATGGTCTGTTTGATGATTTTTTGCGCGGTGCCCGGTTGGGCGCAATGGGTGGCCGGCGACAGCCCGATAACCTCGTCCACGGAGTCATAACCCCATAATCTGACATGGGCCTTGTTGACGTAGATAAACCGGCCCTGATCGTTGGCGATTGAAAAGGCGTCAAACGCGTTATCAACGGCCTGACTTATCAGGGAAAACTCTGATTGAAGCATTTTTCCCGCGGGACATTTGATAATGTCAAGGACGCTTGAAAAGATATAATTCTGCCCATCGGCCTCTTCTATCAACACATCATTTGACCATACGGTCACTGTCTGGCCGTTTTTATCGATGTATTCTCCTTGATAAGGGCCATAGCGGCCTTTTTCCTTGAGTATCCTCAGGCGCCGTATGGCCTGTTTGCGATAGTCCTGCGGGATAATATCCGTGATATCCAAGCGGGCGATGTCATCCCCGGAATAACCGATGATGTCGAGAAATGCCCGGTTACAGTTGATCAGCGCGCCGTCCGGCCGATACATGACCATCCCGAACATGGCCGCCTCAAACATGGCGCGATAGCATTGCTCGCGCCCGGTTATGACGGTTGACGGCGCTTTATCTCCAACCACGGATAATAGATTTTTATTTTTGCTCATGCTTTGTGCTCATATTTTGCTCATGTTTTGCCCAAATCCGCTCAGGCTTTGTCTATTCCGTAATTATAGAACAGCGTTTCGAAATTATGGAATACATTTTCATTGGGCCGGTTCAGCGGCTGGATTTTTTATTTTTGAACAGTCTTTGATCCTGCTTTGTCTTTGTCAGTATAGACAGGGCGGGGTGATATTGTCATTGCCACTAAAGCCTGCCTGCGGCAGGCAAGCGGGAATGACGATAAAGCGGTGCAGCAGGCATCTGTCAGACACCCCCTTACGTTATTCCCCCTGCCTGGCAGGAATGACAATTAGACAGAACCGGCGCTCATTTTACATCCCGGCCCGCCCTCCTGGATTCCGGCCTTCGCCGGGCGGCTACGGGCGTCCTGCCCTCACGCCGCATACAGGACTTCCTGTCCATAAATGACGACGAGGTGTTGTTTTAGCTTTCCGTTATCCTGCCTGCCGCAGGCAGGGCTTTAGCAGGAATGCAGGGTCACCTTATCTAAAATAAGGCGTCAGGTATCCTGGCCACGGTATCGTTAATATCGCTCATAATACGCCTATTGCCCCCGGCGTCATTCCAGCGAAAGCTGGAATCCAGTGGTTTATGTCATACATTCCCGCCCAGGCGGGAATGACAATTAGACAGAATCGGCGCTCATACCACATCCCGGCCTGCCCTCCTGACACGGGCAGGCGCCAAACCGGCCGGAATAAAACGATCAGGGTTTCCCCAGACGGCGGCTGATCTGCCCGGCCAGTTCGGCCCCGGCCCGGCGTTCGCTGTCACTGAGCGCCTGCCTGAGCCGGTCGCGCCGGTAGATGTCCAGCGCCTTGCCGGCGCCCGCCACGATCTCATACCAGGCCAGCGCCCGCACCCGGTCGGGTTCAGCGCCCGCGCCGTTCAGATACATCAGCGCGAGGTTGCGCTGGGCAATGGCATGGCCCTGCAAAGCCGCCTTGCGATACCATTCGATGGCCTGCCCGTCATCCTGCTCGACCCCTTCGCCATAGGCATAAGCCCGCCCCAGCCTGTACTCGGCTGGGGCATAGCCGCGCCGGGCGGCCTCCCGGAAATGGCCGAATGCGCTCTGCTCATCGCGGGCAACGCCAACGCCGAGGGCATAGCCCAGGCCCCGCTCATAGTCGGCCCGGCCGCTGTTGTCAGCCTGTCGCGGGGCGGGCGGCTCAGGGGTCGCGGTCGGCGCCGGCCGGTTTTTTTGCAAGCCAGCCAGCCTCGCCCGGGCGGACGCATGGCCCTGCTCGGCGGCCAATCCGTACCAGTAGCCGGCTTGTGTCCGATCCGGGCGGACGCCCTCTCCCTTGAGATAAAGTTCCGCCAGACGCGCCTGCGCCTCGACATTACCCTGCTCCGCCGCGCGCCGGTACCATAAGGCGGCCTGCGCCGCGTCCTGCCCAAGCTGATCACCGGCATAATAGAGCCGGCCCAGCTCATATTGCGCGTCTTTGTCTCCCCGCGCGGCCCGCGAGCGCAGGGCCGGCAAGGTCGCTTGATCGTCCGTTGCCTCCGTTACAGCCGTTGCGGCCGTTGCCGCTGTTGCCGCTGTTGCAACCGTTGCCGGAGCCCGCACTTTTGGCAACGCTTTCGGGTCGGGAGCGGCCGCCTCGCCACTCCCGGACGCCAACAGTTTAGCCAGCCATGTCACCAGTCCGCCGGCTTCGGCCGGCGGGGCGGCCGCCGTGTCCGCGCTCGGGCTATCCGGGCCGGCGTCTGCAAGCGGCCTCCCTGTTTTGCCCGCGGCCGCGCCCGCGGCCGGGGCTTGCGGCGCCTTATCCACGGCGGCCGGCGCCGCTTCGCCCTGTTCCGGCTCGGCCGGCCGGGTGGCAGCCGCCGGCTTTTCTCCAAACAGACCGCTGAACAGGCCCAGCAGGCCTGTGCTTTGGGTCTCGCCGGCCGTGGCAGCGCGCCCGGCGGGGGGTTCAGGGCTGGGTTCCGGTTTTTCCAGGTCTTTAAGCCCGGCGGCCGCGGCGGTGTGGCCCTGTTTGGCCGCCAGCGCGTACCATCTGGCCGCGCTGGCAGGATCCCGCCGGACGCCTTTGCCCGAGCGATACAAGAGCGCCAGTTGATATTGAGCGGCCGCATCGCCCTGCTCCGCGGCCAGCCGGTACCAGCGGGCCGCGGCGGAATAATCCCGTGGCACGCCGGCGCCGCTGTTGTACAGATTACCCAGTTGCAGTTGGGCCTGGGGATAGCCCTGCCCGGCCGCGGCTTGAAACCAGCGCGCGGCCTCGGCGGGGTCCCGCGCCACGCCTTCACCTTTGGCATAGGAAATGCCCAGGCTGTATTGCGCCAGGGTATGCCCCTGTTCGGCCGCGCGCCGATACCAGAGCGCCGCGGCGCCGAGATCCGGGCTGACGCCCTCGCCAAAGGCATGCGCCACGGCCAGATTATACTGGGCGTCCCGGTTGCCCTGCACGGCCGCCTTGCGATACCAGTACACGGCCTGTTGCTGATCCCGTGGCACGCCTTCGCCGGCATGGTACAGATAACCTAGGTTGGCCTGGGCGCTGGCATTGCCGGCCTCGGCCAGTTTTTTAAACTCCCTGGCGGCTTCGGCAAAATCGCCCCGGGCCAGGGCCTCGTTGGCGGAATAAATATCGGCAAAGGCCGCGGACATCAGGCAGCCGGCAAGCACTAAAGAGGATAAAAGGCGCAGCATTGATTCAATCTCCTTAAATTGGGTTACAGCCGTAATGCTAAGGAAGTTGGGCGGAACTCGCAACATATTCGCCTGATTGTCATTCCCGCTTGCGCGGGAATGTATATAAAAAACCACTGGATGCCTCGGCGGCCTGTTCCTGACGCCGCTCTACCACCTGCATCCATGCAGGCGAGCTTTCGCTGGAATGACGAAGTGGCAAGAATGACATTTCTCCGCAAATAATGAAGGTTCTGTTATAAAGCCTCTTTTAAAATCTGAGTGGGTAATGCAATAATTCTGGCTTAATTGATGACCAGGACAGAACGGAGACGGCCTGCGGGCAGCAGGTAGGCCAAAATGACAACAGTTTCGTCATTCCAGCGAAAGCTGGAATCCACGCCTGCCTGCTGCAGGCAGGTAGCGGGGTGGCAGGTAACTCAGCGGGGTCGGTTGGAATGAGGTATTCAGATGGTCATTCCCGCTTATGCGGGAATGTATTGTATCAACCACTGGATTCCAGCTTTCGCTGGAATGACGAAGTGGCAAGAATGGCATTTCTCCGCAAATAATGAAGGTTCTGTTATAAAGGTGATTCGGGCCTGCGCCGGGCGGCTACGGGCATCCTGCCCTCTCGCCGCATACAGGACTTCCTGTCCATAAATGACGAGGGAGCAAGGAATAACTCAATTGAGGACTGTCGGGATATGTCTATTCTTACATCGCCATCCCGGCCTGCCTGCGGCAAGGCCGGGATGACAGTGGAGCGGGAATCCTTTAATTTCGCAGGGGCTTGCCGGTCTTTAGCACACACTCAATGCGCGCGCGGGTTTCCGGACGGGCGCTGAGTTGCATGAAGGCGGCGAGTTCTCGCCGGGACAGTTCGGACTCGGTGACCGTGCCCGGGGCCAGTATGCCGCTCAATGCCTCGCAGATGATACGGTCATAAGCTGAAAACTGTCTGTGAATCCACTGCGCTGATGATTCTCTCCGCGGCTGCAACAGTTCTATGGTTGCCGGTTCCGGGGCCTGATAGTCCCGACTCAATGCCAGCGCCCTAGCGCGGGCGTCGGCCAGCAGGCGCGCGCGGTTCATGCTGATCCGGTCGCCGGGGCGCAGTATGCGCATAAGGCGGGCCTCGGCGGCCGAGGCGGAGATCTTCGCCCTGGCGATCAGCGGCAACGCCGTCTCCACCCGCCCGCTATGCCTGAGTATCATTTCCTTGCAGCCGCCCCAGCCGGGGACCAGACCGACATTTTTTTCCACCAGACCGGCCCGGGTTTCCGCGTGGGCCTGGATGGCGGCGCAATGCAGGGCCACTTCGCAGCCGTCGCCCAGCGCCAGCCCGGCGGTCGCGGCGACCACCGGGAAGGGTGAAAATTTGATGGCATTAAAGGCGGCCTGGGCCGCGCGCGAGAGCGCCTCTATGTTTTCCGCCGCGCCGGCCTGCAACCATTGTTGCATGAGCGACAAATCGGCCCCGGCCGAGAAGGCCGGGCCATCGTTGTAGATGACCATCGCCCGGAAATCGGCGCCGGTGACGGCCAGCGCCTCTTGAATCATCGCCATCGACTCGGGTTGCAGGGCGTTCATCTTGGTGTGAAACTCAAGGCAGGTCACGCCGCGGCCAGTATCCCACAGGCTGCCCGCCCTGTTTTGACACAGCGGCCCGGCGCGGCGTTTGCGGTCCGCCAGCAAAAGAATCCCCGCGGCCGGGCGTACGGCCCGGTAGCGGCCAGTGCCGTTCATGGCGCGCAATACGCCTTTGGATTCCCGGTAGAACTGTTGCCGGCCTACCTTTTGCAGCAGTTCGGGCACGGCCTGACCGTCCTCTGCCAGCCGCTCCGCCAGCCAGGCGGGGCCGATAGCGTCCAGCAGTTCAAACGGCCCCTGCCGCCAGCCATAAGCGCCGCGCATGGCCTTATCGACCGTTTGAATATCGTCCGCAACCGCGGGTATGAGCGCCGCGGCATAGGCCAATGTGCGGCTCAACACCCGTAAGGCATAGCGGCCGCCCCGATCGCCCTGTTCAAGCAGGGCGCGGAGACCGTTGCGGCCGGCCGCGAGGCTCACCAACGCGGGTCTTGCAGGCGCGCGATATTGCCCGTCCTGCAAGTCCAGCACTTGCGGCCCGCGCCGGCCTGCTTCTGCCCGCGGCAGATAAAAACCGCTATGGCCGGCCTCGCTCATATTCTGCACAACGGCCGGGGGCGCCGCGATAGCCCGCATGGGGTCTGTTGCCGGCAGCCGGGCGATCATGCCGCCGGCCAGTTGCGGCCAGAGGCCGATGCCCAGCGCGTCACACAGGCCAAACACGCCGCTCCTGGGGAGGCCGGCCGACTTGCCGAGCAGCGCATCGGCCTCTTCAACGCGGAGGCCGAATTCCAGCGCGGCATGCACCGCCAGCATCAGCCAGTACATGCCGATACGGTGGGCGATAAAACCGGGCGTGTCCTAGGGCCTGTTAACACTATTTTGGCAGGCCCTGTTGTGCCCCAAACTGCGCCAATCAAGGCGCGCGGAGCGTAGTTTGGTCATTCCAAATGAGCGACAAGCAACGCCGAGTGGCGCAGTTTGGGGCACAACCCGAAGGGCTTGGCCTGTTTTGCGCCTAGCTTCGTTGTCAGTCGCTTGAGTAGCGCAACTACACTGCGCTCCTTCCGCCTTGCTGACGCGCAAAACAGACTCAAGCAGGGACTGCTAAAATAGTGTTAACAGGCCCTAGCAGCGGGCAACGGTCAGGCCCAGTTTCCGGTCAGCGCATTGCGCGACCCGTTGCAGCGCCTCACGCTCGCTGTCCGGGCCGGCGATCAGTTCCAGCAGGGGCCGCTCGCGCGGCGGATTAAAAAAATGCGTCAGCATAAAATGCCGGCGGAAGCCCGCTGGCCTGCCCTCGGTCAGTTGGCTTAACGGGAAGGTTGAACTGGCGGAAGAGACCGCCGCGGCGGGGCCTCGCGCCGAATCAAGCCGCGCATACAACGGCCGCTTGACCTGCAAATCTTCAACCACGGCCTCGATAATCCAGTCGGCCGCGGCAAGTTTATCCAGATCGTCTTCGAGATTGCCGATTTCGATATTGGCGGCGAATTCCGCCGCCATAAATCCGCCCGCCTCAAGCTGCCGCGCTATCGCCGCCCTGGGCAAGGCGCAGCGGTCGGCGGGCGCGGCCGCCTGGTCCAGCAGGCACACGCGCAGCCCCGCGTTCGCGCACTGCGCGGCAATAGCGGCGCCGATGACGCCCGGGCCGATGACGGCCACATTTTTGATCCGCATGATTTGCTACGCTTTGGTTTGAATTGACCGGCCCGGGCCATCTATATAGGGTCAAGCCGGGAGGCCGCGCGGCGAATGAGTTTTTGCCTGTGCCTGTCTGGGCCGGGCAGAGATAGCTGGCCCGGTTTCGCTAAATTTTGCCGTCCAGCCCCATCTGGAAGTATTTGTGGACGATCTGTTGCTGGTTTTCCAGCAGCCAGTCGATATCCGGCTGGTTATTCATGGCCTTGTGAATCGCGGCCGTGGTCGCCTTGCGGTGGATATCAAACAATATCCGGTGATCGAGATCATCCGCATCGGCCACCAGCGGGTTTAGCCAGACGGACACGATAATCCCGAGGTCATTGGCCTTTTGTTTGGGAATATCGCCCTGCCTGACCGCGTCCAGCACGCCGTTGGCAATCGCGGCCTGTACGGTGCCCATGAGAATATTGGTGTAACGCTCCTTGTTGACCGTGACCTTGCTGACCATGAGCGTGGCCGGCTTGACCATAACATCGGTGTTCATGATCGCCAGCACCCGGGAATGCCCTTTGACCTGATCGCCGATCAGGTTCGCAAAGGCATGACCCACGGGCCCGTCCAGTTCTCCTATAACAACTTCCGGCTCGGCCGCGGTGCCGGGCGGACCGCCCGCGACCAGCGCCTCGCCCACGCGCATGACTATTCTTTCGCTCACTGCTTTCGCTCCCGCTTATTGTCGTTTTATGAAAATATTGAATTAGGAAGCTCTGAATAAATCCATCCTGGATTTCTCAGAGCACGCAAGGTGAAAATGCGATTTTCACCTTGCTTCAAAATCAATCACTTGCGTCATTGATTTTGGCGGTACGTCCCTGTACCGCAGGAAACTCTGATTCAATCAGAGTTTCCATTACGAACCGGCATCGGCGGACTCATCTTCCGGCGGCAACTGCCTGGAAATATCATTCTGCAGGCTGGCGTTGGCCAGGGCCGATTTGCGCTTGGCAGCCTCGGCCTTTTCCCTGATACGGCGCATGTGATCGGCCTGGATGATGATCTCCGTGATGGTGGCCGCCTCTTCCTGCTGCTGGTCTTCAAAGTCCACCAGATCGGTCTTGATTTTGGACAGCAATGCCTCCTGCTCCTGCTTTTTGCGGCTCAGGCCGGCCTCATTTTCCTGCTTGGCGCTGGCGGCCCGTTTTTCCCGTTGCAGGGCGTCCTCGATTTCTCTCTGCGCCTCGGCCATCTTTTCCCTGGCCGCGGTGATCTCGGTGGCCAGCCGGTCGCGTTGCGCCTTGGAACTGGTTTCATCCATCTGTTTTTCTCTAAGCTGGCGGGCCTCGTCCTCGGCCTGCTGCTTGGCCAGTTCCGCCTCCAGCTTGATCTTGCGGATCTGTTTCATGGTCTGCTGGATCAGTTTCGCCTCTTGCTCCAGTTTGCGGCGCTCGGCCTTGATCTTGGCCTCCTCTTCGGCCCGGGTCTTGTCATGCAGCAGCTTGTACTCGCGGATGATCTTCTGCGCCTCTTCCCTGGCCGCCAGACGCGAGGCCTCGACCGCGGCCTTTTCTTTCTTCAGCGCTTCAAACTCCTCGACATTGCGGGCGTATTGTTCGGTCAGTTTCCGGCGTTCCTGCTCCAGCTTGGCCTTGGCCTTTTCCTGCAAGTCTTTCTCATGCTGTTCGTTCTCTCTGCGCTTCTGCTCGGCCTCCTGTTCAAGCGACTTTTTCGAGGTCTCGATCTCGCGTTGCAGGCGCTGCGCCTCGGCGATCTGTTTGGTGACGGCGGCCGCCTGCTGCTCCAGTTTTTCCTTGTCTTTCCGGGTCTTTTCCTTGGCAACCTGCCTGGCCTTTTGCAGCTTTTCCATCTCTCTGGCGTTTTTATTGTAGATATCCTCAAGCTGCCGCTTCTCCTGCTGCATCTTCTTCTCGGCCCCGGCCACGAGGTCTTTCAGGCGCTGCTCTTCCTCTTTGGCCTTCTTGCGGGCCTCCGCCTCGGCCTCTTTTTTCTGTTTTTCGAGTTTTTTGCGTTCTTCCCTGAGCTTCTTTTGCAGCGCTTCAAGTTCCTTTTTTTGATCGGCGTCCTGGCCGGCCTGCGCCGTGGCCGCCCGCATGCGCATCTGGGTGGTTTCCAGTTCGGCGTTCAGGATCTCAACCCGAACCCCGGCATCGACCTCGGCCTCCGTGGCCGGCGGCGGGGCCTTGGCCTCGGCCGCGGCCGGTTTCGCGGCGAGCGCGACCCCGAGCGCCTCGGGATTGTTGAGCAGGCCGCCTTCCAGATAGGCGACCTCAAAGCCGCGCTCGGCCAGCAAAAAGGCCCCGGCCGAGCTGCGTTCCGCCGTGTCGCAATAGAGCACGTAGCAGGTGGTGTCACTGAGCCCGGCGCTTTCCAGCCTTAAGGAGTTGAGCGGGATGTTGACACTGCCGGCAATGGCCGAATCCTGATACTCATCGGGGAACCGCACGTCCAGCCATTGCCCGCCCTGCTCGACCAATGCCTGCGCCTCTTTATAGGGCAGCGCCTGCATGGTCGGCTTTTTGATCAATTCCACGAAGTCATCCTTGGCCAGCCGCATCACCACGCCATCCGTGATCATGGTGATCGTGGCGTTGCGCTTGGAATTTGACACCAGCGCCTCTTCGCCGAAGCTGTCGCCAATCCCGAGTTCGGCAATCTTGACATCATTGCTCCTGGCCGAGGGTTTTCTGGACACGGCGCAGCGGCCCTCGGAGATAATATAGTAATAATCGCCGGGATCGCCCTGCTTGACCACGACCGCGCCGGCCTTGTATTCCGTGGCCTCCAGCCGGACAAACAGCTGCTGGATATTGGCCGTCGGCATCCGCGAGAACAGCCCGGACTGCAACATGTGCGTCATCCAGTCGGAGTCATCGCTGACCGTATCGATCTGATCGACCCCCATATCGGCCCCGGAGTCCGCGTCGGGCCGCGCCTGGTCCGCCAGCACCAGCAGTTGATCCAGGCTGTTGCGATCGATAATCAGGACTTTTACCGGTGTTTTTGCCTTGACGGAAAATTGCCTGGGCTGAATCTGGGCCAGGGCATAACGGGCGCGGTCGCTGTCGGCCAGGATAGTGCTGTCGGACTGGTTGTCGGCCAGCAACTCGACCTCGCCCTCCAGCAAAAAATAGGAATAGTTGTCTTTATCGCCCTGCTTGAACAGAAACCGGGATTTCTTCACGTCCATAATCCGCGCCTGTTGCAGCAGGCGCGCCTGAAGGTTTCGCGGCAGTTCGTTTACCGGAACCAGATTCTTGATCTGCTCCAACAGGCGGGTATCTTCTTTTGACATCGTTTTGATTTTTGATTAGAGATATATGGGGCTTGTCACATGTTCTGTATGCTATTTTAGCTTATAATCCGGCAGGGCTTGATTATTGTAGGGAAAGCCGAATAACACAAGTCATTTTCGGCCGGACGGCACAAAGTCTGATCCCGGCGCGCGCCGGCGTGAGCGCTTGCGGCCCCGGGAATCCATTTACCCGGGCCGGCTCAGGCGCCGGCCAGCGAGATCAGCACGATCACAAACAGGACCACGATGCCAATCGGCAGCAAGGCCCCGCGCCAGTCCGGGTTTTCGGCCTGACGGCTCTGTTCCAGTGTCCTCTTCACGCCGGGCCAAAAGAAAAATGCAATTGCACACGCGGCAATACCCAGTAGTATTTGTTCCCATGTCTCCATGCGCCGATCCCTCTCTATTGATCATTACCGACCCCGCGTAATAATATAGCGTGTTATTAACCCGGCAATTATAATATAGCGGGTTAATAATCCAGCACAGGGATGTGCTGGCGCGGGCCTGCCGCAGGCAGGCAGGCCCGCGGAGCCCAATAAAATCAAGCAATTCCGCGAATTGCGCCGAATTTTATTGGGCGACAATTAAACAGGCAAGGATGCCTGTTTAATTGCCATGTTAATAAATATTCACTTTAACTCAAAAACAGGCGCGCACAAGCATTTAATGTCCCCCGCCCGAGACCCGCTAAACCGCCCTTGAACCTGCAACAATTATAATAACCGGCCCGGCTCATTCATGGATCACAGCGCCCTCAATGAAGGACTGACACTGCTCGTACTCTCGCTGGTCATGGTCTGGCTGGTAAAACGCATCCACCTGCCCGCGATTCTCGGCTATCTCTTTGTGGGCGTGATCGTCGGGCCTTATGCGCTGGGCTGGCTGCCCGAAAGCGAAAATATCCAGACCCTGGCGGAGATCGGCGTGGTCTTTCTGCTGTTTATGATCGGCCTTGAATTCTCCATCTCGCGGCTGTTTGCGATGAAGGCCACGGTGTTTGGCCTTGGCAGCATCCAGGTGCTGATCTCCACCCTCTCGGGCGGCCTCATCGCCTGGCTGACGGGCATCGACTGGAAGGCCGCGCTGGTCACGGGCGGGGCCCTGGCCCTGTCCTCCACCGCCATTGTCGCCAAGCAACTCGGCGATCAACTGGAAATGCAGGCGCGCCACGGGCAACTGGCGATCGCCGTGCTGTTGTTCCAGGATCTGGCCGTGGTGCCGCTGCTGGTGATCATACCCATACTGGCGCTGGGCGACGGGCAATCGCTGACCTGGCCGGCGCTGTGGGCGCTGACCAAGGGCCTGCTGGCGTTCTTTATCCTGTTCAAGGCCGGGCGCTGGCTGCTAAGGCCCTACTATCACCAGATTGCCGCGACCCATTCGGCCGAAATCTTCACCCTGGCCACCCTGTTCGTGGCCCTGGCGGCCGCCTGGATCACCAATCTGCTCGGGCTGTCACTGGCGCTCGGCGCCTTTCTGGCCGGCCTGCTCTTGAGCGAAACCGAGTATAAGCATCAGATCGAAACCGATATCCGCCCATTCCGCGATGTGCTCATGGGCCTGTTCTTTATCAGTGTCGGCGCCCAGCTTGATGTCTCTATCCTGGCGCGGGAATGGTTCTGGATCGGCCTGCTCACGGCCGGCCTGATCATCGGCAAGGGGGCCGTGATCGTGATCTTGACGCGCATGGCGGGTTATGAATTGCCGGTCGCGTTTCGCACCGGGCTGGTGCTGGGACAGGCCGGCGAATTCGGCTTCGCCGTGCTGGTGGTCGCGATCAGTAACGAACTGTTGTCGCTGCAAGAGACCCAGCCGGTCATCGCCGCGGCGCTGCTGAGCATGATCCTGAGCCCGGTATTGATCCGCTATAACGGCCCGCTGACGGAAGCCCTGTTCCGGGGCAAATACAAAAGCGGGGTGCAGACCCCGCCCAGGCAACTGGATCTGGCCTGCCAGGATCTGTCCGGGCATGTGATCATCTGCGGCTATGGCCGTATCGGTCAGAATCTGGCCCATATACTGCGCGAAATGGACATCGGCCATGTGGCGCTGGATCTGGATCACAGCCTGATCCGGGAAGCCTGGGAGGCGGGCGAAAACGTGTTTTACGGCGACAGCACCCACTCCCGCATCCTGCGCAACGCGGGGCTGGCCAATGCCGCCGCGCTGGCCGTCACCTTTGATGACCCCGCGGTCGCGGAAAATATCATCCACGCCTGCCGCCCGGTCAATGCGGCGCTGCCTGTTATCGTGCGCAGCAAGGATGACCGCCACATGGACAGGCTCTATGCGGCCGGCGCCGGCAATGTGGTGCCGGAGAGCTTCGAAGCCAGCATGGTGCTGGCGATTCATGTGTTGCAACGGCTCAATGTTTCCATCGACAAGTCCAGGGACTTTGTCCGGCAGGCAAGAAAGGAAGACTACCGGCGCCTGCGCGGCTTCTTCCGCGGCGAGGAAATGTTGAGTATGGATGACGCCGACGCGCTGCGCCTGCATACCGTTATCCTGCTGCCGGGCAGCTTCGCGGTCGGCAAGGCCATCGCGGAGCTTGCGCTAAACCGGACCGGCGCGGCGCTGACCGCGGTCAGACGCGGCCGCCGGCGCATCGAGTCATTCGAACCCGGCTTCCGGTTCAGCATCGGCGACGCCGTTGTTATCGAGGGGGGACAAACGGCGATCAGCAAGGCGGAAAAACACCTGCTGGTGGGTTAAGGAAACCCTGATTCAATCAGAGTTTCCATATACGCTTACGACATTCAGATCAAGTGAACCTCCAGATCATACTTGCCGTGTGAATTCGTGCGATAACTTCGCATTTAAAATCTCCATTGCTAAGGCTGGTAAAAGGCCGCGTGAACGCTTAATATAGGCGCTTTTTTACGATTTTCATTAACGCGATGTTGAGAATAGCCCGTGGCCGAAAAGGATCAATCCATCAATTTTGAAAAAACGCTGGCCGAACTTGAAAACCTGGTTGAAAAAATGGAGGCTGGCGAACTCTCGCTGGAAGAATCACTGCAACATTTCGAGCGCGGTATTGCCCTGACCGGGGCCTGCCGGGAGGCGCTGGCAAAGGCCGAGCAAAAGGTCCAGATATTGCTCGAAAAAGAGGGCAAGGCGGCGCTGGAACCCTTCAATCCGGCCGATTGACCATCATCCATGTCAGACTTTTCGAAACGCCTGCGGGCTTATCGGCAGTCCGTGGAAACGGCGCTGGATCGCTGGCTGCCCGGCCCGGATACCGAACCGCCGGCATTGCATCAGGCCATGCGCTATTCTGTGCTGGGTGACGGCAAACGGATCCGGCCGATTTTGCTGTATGCCACCGGCGAGGCCTTCGGGCTGGAACTGAAGAGGCTGGACGGCCCGGCCTGCGCGGTGGAGATGATCCACGCCTATTCATTAATCCATGATGACCTGCCGGCGATGGATAACGACGACCTCAGGCGCGGCAGGCCAACCTGTCATGTGGCCTACGATGAAGCGACCGCGATCCTGGCCGGTGACGCCTTGCAGGCGCTGGCCTTTCATATCCTGGCGCATGACCCGGATATCAGCGCCAACAGCAAACAGCGGCTTGGCATGATAGACACGCTGGCCGTTGCCAGCGGTTCCCGCGGCATGGCGGGCGGCCAGGCCATCGACCTGGTTTCGGTCGGAAAGTCATTAAATATCGCCGAACTTGAAACTATGCACCTGCAAAAAACCGGGGCGTTGATACGCGCCAGCGCCGAACTGGGCGCCCTGTCGGCCGACAATGTGGGGCCGGCCCTGTTTGAGCGCGTCTCGGAATATGCGAAATGTATCGGACTTGCCTTTCAGATCAAGGACGACATCCTGGATATCGAGGGCGATACGGAAACACTGGGCAAGCCGCAGGGTTCTGATATCGCCATGAACAAGCCGACCTACCCCAATCTGCTGGGGATGCAGGGGGCCAAACAGGCCGCCCGGGATTTGTATGAAAAGGCCATTGAATGCCTGACCGTGTTTGACGAGCGGGCGGACACGCTGAAAAAAATCGCTGACTATATCGTGAACCGAAACCGGTAATTCGGGAGATATTAACATGGCAATTAAACAGACATCCTTGCCTGTTTAATTGTCGCCCAATAAAATTCGGCGCAATCTGCGGAATTGCTTGATTTTACTGGGCTCCGCGGGCTATGCCTGCCTGTTGCAGGCAGGTTAACCCGCTATATTATTATTTGCCGGGTTAATAGTCTTAATCGGTTTTTCGTTCTTAAATGCAGACGCAAATTGCAGACGGCGCCGTTACTGTCGCGGCATCCGGCCAGCGGCCGTTCGGGGAGAAACTCCCGCCAGCTTTTGCTATTATATATATAATAATGATGCGGGCCGCAGGGTGTTGGGGTGAAACAAACGACGCCCGCCTCCGGGAGAGAAATACGCCATGAACACCGTTGATCCGGGCAGATTACAAAACGCCTTAGGCACATTTCTGACCGGCATAATCGTGGTGACCACTCATGACAGGGACGGTGGCCCGCTTGGGTTTAGGGCCAGTTCCTTTACGCCCGTGTCGCTTGAATCTCCCCTTATATTAGGGCGTAGACCTATAAACGGGTAACAGGTAAAATGACTGTAAGATAAAAAACTCAGGAGGTCCCCATGTCTTTAAATTTCTGGCTGACGGAAGAACAGTTCAAAAAAATCCAACCATTGCTACCGAACAAGCCGCGTGGTGTTGCGCGCGTGTGCGACCGGCGGGTCTTGTCAGGCATCATCTATTGTCTTCAGCGGGGATATAGGTGGAGCGATGTTCCCGAGGAATACGGCCCGGCCAAGACGCTCTACAATCGCTACAGGCGTTGGTCTGAGGCAGGTGTGTTCGAACGCATATTCAAGGCTTTAGCAGGTGAGGGCGCAGACCTCAGCACGCTGATGATTGACACAAGTCACATCAAAACCCACCGGATTGCCGCCAATGGTGTAAAAAAAACAACAGCCAGGGGCGGGCCATCGGCAAGACCAAAGGCGGCTTGAATTCCAAGCTGCATCTGGTGTGCGATGGTCAGGGCCGCCCTGTCCATCTGCACCTGACGGCGGGCAACCGGGCTGATATCACCCAGGCCCGTCACTGCCTTGAGGGTCATGTGCGTAAGGGCTGCACCGTTATTGCCGACCGTGGATACGATGCCAATCATCTACGTAACTGGTTACTCAAGGTCAAAGCAACAGCCTGTATCCCGCCCCGCAAAAACCGTAAGGTGCAGTTCGAATACGACACCAAGCTCTATAAAACACGCAACATCATTGAGCGCATGTTCAACCGCATCAAGGACTGGCGCCAGTTGTCCCTTCGAACTTTCCGATGTCCCGAGACGTTCCTCGCTGCCGCACAACTCGCTGCTGTTGTGATCTGGTTATTATGAGTCTACGCCCTAGTCTGTCTGGCAAACAATGCCGGCCATCGCGATGCCTTCGCGCAAGCCTCAGGTTTCGCGGTAAACATTCTGGCCGCAGCACAAAAAGAGATAGCCGCCGCGTTTGCGCGCCCGCTTGCAGACCGGTTTCCGGATGTGCACTGGAAGCCCGGGCCGTATGGCGCGCCAATATTCAAGGATGCCCCGGCCTGGTTTGACTGTTCATTGTGCAACACGGTTAAAACCGGCGATCACCTTATTCTAATCGGCAAAGTCGAGGGCTTTGAAAGCAGTCCGGCGCGCGGCCTGTATTCTGGCCCCGTGACCGAAACGGCAGGCCGCGCAAACAGCCTGCTTGTGTCCGTGTTGATCGAGTATCAGGGCAAGCTCCTGCTGATCGATGACGGCAAAGGTCGCGTCACCCTGCCGGAAACAGAGGCGGGCAAAGAGGGAGTAACCCGCGCCCTGAAAAGGCTGATCGCCGAAATCGGCGCCTCGGCCGCGCCCGGATTCGTCTATTCGGTGTATGAGAATAAAGAGCGGCAAACGCAGCATATCGCGTTCCTCTGTCAAGCCGATGACACCCGCGTAACACACGGCGTCTTTACCGAGTTGTCGGAAACAACACTCGCCAATGTCGCCGATCCCGCTATATGCCTCATGCTCGAACGATTTTCAGCCGAGAGCCGGGTCGGCAACTTCGGCTTCTACCTGGGCGACCATATCAACGGTGACGTTCAGCCGGTCAGAAAAATGGCCATGCATGATCCTTTAACATCCCTTTATACCAGAGGCTATATGAACGAGCATATAGAAGGGCTTATGGCCCGGCATAAACGGGATATGGACAAATATTTATCGGTCATCTTCCTTGATATTGATTATTTTAAAAAGATCAATGACAGCTATGGCCATGCCTGCGGCGATCAAGTCCTGGCAAAGGCCGGCGGCGTCATAAAAGAAAAATCCCGGCCGGATGACCTTTGTATTCGCTATGGGGGAGATGAGTTTGTCGTTATTATGCTGTCTCAAGACAAGGACAGCGCCCTGCATTTGGCGGAGAGGATACGCTCGGACATCAGGGCTGTCACCTTCAGCCATAATAATGTTGATTTCAGAATCACGTTGAGCGCGGGTATCACGCTACGCGAGGACTTTGAATCATTTAAAACAACGCTGCACAGGGCCGATCAAAACCTCTACAAGGCCAAAGCAAACGGAAGAAATTGCGTGGTTATCGCTTGATACCGGAACCGGCAGATGGCAGTGGCGAAAGGCCGGAACAACAGGGTTGAAACCCGTTCTGTGGCAAACCCGGTTTTCGCCTGCTGTCGCAGGCGGAGCAGGGGAAAGCCGCCGGACAATCGACCTGCCCGCCGGATTCCCGCCGGCCGCCTTTTTGCCCTTTATTTATGCCGCCGGCGGAACCAGATGCCCGCTTTTTATTCTATATCATTAAATAATGAGATTAACGAACATGAATAAATTTATCCTGCTCCTGACCTTGCTTTACAGCGGCGCCGGCCTTGCCGATGCGATTGATATGCGTGATTATAATCTGCTCAGAAACGGCATGTCCGAGGCCGAGGTGCTATACCGCCTCGGACCTTATGATCACAGGACCGTCGAGAGTGATCGATATAATGACATCTTTTCCAAAACCTGGTTTTATATCCCGTCTCAACGCAACACCAATAAATGGATTACCGAGCTGCGCTTCAATTCGGCCGGAAGACTCGTCTCCCGCGAGCGATACCGGGTCAGATAGCCCCTCGCTTGGCCTCTTGCCACAGCCGTTCCATTTCTTCGAGCGAGGCTTCATCAAGCCGTTTGCCTGAGGCCTTCAAGCCGGATTCGATGTGATTAAAACGCCGGATAAATTTTTCATTGGCGGCAGAGAGGGCCAATTCGGGGTCAATATGAAAATGCCGGGCGAGATTGACGCAACAAAATAATAAATCACCCAATTCCTCCGTGATGCGTCGGGCATCCTGAGCGGAGGCGATGGCCTCCTTGAGTTCAGACAATTCTTCATCCATCTTGGCCAGAACGGCGGGGCCGCTGTCCCAATCAAAGCCCACCGCGGCCGCCCTCTTCTGTAATTCCAGGGCGCGCGAGACGGCCGGCAGATGTGCGCCGACACCATCCGGCAAATACGGTTTTTCCTTGCGATTCATTAAATTGTTCCGGCGGCAGCCGGTATTTTAGCCCGGGACTTGACCTGCCGCGCTTATTCTAATAAAACACGTACCCTGGATTATTTTGGAAGCTCTGAATAAATCCATCCTGGACTTATCAGAGCACGCAAGGTGAAAATGCGATTTTCACCTTCCTGCCTGCAGCAGGCAGGGCTTCAAAATCAATGATTTGGATCATTGCCAAGTTATTGATTCTGGGGCGGTACGCCTGCCTGCAGCAGGCAGGTCCCTGTGCCGCAGGAAACTCTGATTCAATCAGAGTTTCCTTTTGCAAAAGACTATTTAACAGTAACTGTAACATGACGCCCCTGATTTTGCGCCTGGATGTGGCCGGTTCGCCGATGCGGTGGATCCCCTGGCAGGACGCGGTAAATTTATACAGCCGTGAAATGATCGCCTGGACCGCAGGCGAGCATGTCTTTACCTTTTATGGCGGTGTCAGCCGCATGACCGGGCGCCGTTCAAGTGTCACCATTCATTCCATCATCGCCGTCAAGCGTTCGGCCCGCTATAAATATAACAAGCGGACGATTCCCCCGCTGACCAACCGTGAACTGTTCTTTAGAGACGCCTATCTCTGCATGTACTGCGGCAACAAGTTCAGCCAGGCCCTGCTTACCCGCGATCACGTTATCCCGCTGTCGAAGGGCGGCCAGGACAAGTGGTCCAATGTGGTCACCGCCTGCCGTCATTGCAATACGCACAAGGGCAGCCGCCGGCCGGAGGACGCCAATATGCCGTTACTGGCTATCCCTTATATTCCGAACTGGGCCGAATATCTCGCCCTGTCGAACAGGCGCATACTCGCCGATCAGATGGAATTTCTAAAGGGCCAGTTCTCGGGCAAGCGCATGCCCTTCGAATAAATAATGAGCAGGCCCCGGCGATATGATCGCGGAGGAATCACGGGCAAGCGCCACGAAATCTGCCATTTTCCCCGCTTTTGCGCCGTTCGTATCGCCATCCCCGGCGTCGCGGGGACGAAATCGGCGGCCGATCCGGGCGGGCGCTGATAAAATATTCCCTATTTGCCTGCTTTAGCCCTATTTTTTAACGATAAAAAAATTGATCAACCGGCAGAAATGCGTCATTATAAGCCTTCAATACTGGAACTGGGGATGACCCAGGATACGTTTTAACTGGAGAACAAACCTATGCAAACTAAACTGATAAAAGCGACCGTTCTGGCGCTCTCATTGGGTATGATCAGCGGCTGTGCAGGAATGATAGCCAATATCGAGAAAAACCAGGCCGCGGCGGCCGAAGCGCTGGCGAGGGCAAACGATGCCTATGACCTGGCTCAAACTGCCTCAAACAGGGCGAGTGAAGCGGCCTTTGAGGCCTCCAGGGCGCAGGACGCGGCTGATTCCGCCCAGCGGTGCTGTAATGAAAACTCCGACAAGATGGATCGGATGTTTGAAAAGGCAATGATGAAATAACCGGACGCGTTATTTTTCAGGGCGGCCCCGGCCCGCGCAAGCGGGCGCGGGGGGTTGCCCGCGACACAGGGAAGTGTCGCCACACCGGGCGCTGATCGCCAATCCTATGGCAGCAAGCCTGCCTGGGCCTGTCTGATTGGCAAATCTTATTCCGGGCTGGCCGTCTGGCCCCCGGAAATGCTCATTTGCGGCCCCTGCCCGGCCGTTGCCGGCATGATTTCCGGCAGGAACATACCGATCGCAACCGGCAATCCCGTCGGCTGGTTGATCACCTCATGGGCCTTGTCCCAATCCACTTCATAACCCCGTTCACCGGCCATATTAATCAGCAGGCTGACCACACTGGTCAGGTTATTCCGGTATTTCTCGCTGTCTTCCTGCAAAAAGGGATGGGCCTCCAGGTAGATCACATCATTTTTCACCCCTATCTTGTAGGGCTGGTTGATAATATTAACCGGCGTCCTCAGCGTGACCAGCGAGAACAGGGCCTCAATATCCTCGGGATAAAGACGGATGCAGCCGTGGCTGACCCGCATACCGATGCCATAGGGCTTGTTTGTGCCGTGGATCAGGTATTCCGGCCGGCCGAGGCGCATGGCATGGTCCCCAAGCGGATTGTCCGGGCCGGGCCGGACGATTTTCGGCAGGGGATCGCCGGCTTCTTCATATTCCCGGCGGATGGATTCCGGCGGATACCAGTTCGGCTTCACCTTTTTTTCAATGATCCGGGTTGAAATATAAGGCGTCGCCCAGCCTTCCCGCCCGATGCCCAGCGGATAGGTCAGGACCTCGCGCGGCTGGCCTTTTTTAAGCGGCGGATAGTAATACAGGCGCATTTCGGGAATATTCAGGACGATCCCTTCCTGCCTCGCAAACGGCAGCACAAATTGTGAGGGCAATATGACCTTTTGGCCCGCGCCGGGCAGCCAGGTGTCAAGCTCCGGGTTGACCAGTTTCATATCCTGATAGCCGAAACCATAAAACCGCGCGATATCAAGCAGGGTATCACGCTCGCGGGCCTCGGTGACGCTCGCCTCGCCGACCAGGGTGGCGCCCGAACCGTCAAGGATATAGCGCGCCGCCTGCGTGGGGAATACGCAGCATAAGTTCAAAAGCAGAATGAATAACAGTCTCAGCACGGGTCACAACCTTTATTTATGGAAGCTCTGATTGAATCAGAGCTTCCTGCGGTACAGGGACCTGCCTGCTGCAGGCAGGAAGGTGGAAATCGCATTTTCACCTTGCGTGCTCTGAGAAATCCAGGATGGATTTATTCAGAGCTTCCTTATCAGGATTACAGTGTCCATGAATTAGCGGCTTATTGCAATCCTGCGGGAATCGCGGCCGGGCGCTTGCCCTCGCCGACGCGCAACAGGCAGGGCAGGAGAATCAGGGTAAAAAACGCGCTTACCAGCATGCCCCCGACAACCACGGCCGCGAGGCCGCGGTAAAGTTCGGTGCCGGCGCCCGGGATCAGCAACAGCGGCAACATGCCAAAGATACTGGTCAATGTGCTCATCATGATCGGCCGCAATCTGAGCAACACGGCCTCCTCGACGGCCGCCCGCCGGCCCTTGCCCAGACGCTCCGCAGCCCGCGCCTGATGCACCAGTAAAATGGCATTGTTCACCACCAGGCCCAGTAAAATAATAAAACCGATCATGGTCAGCAGATCCATCGCCTGAAAGGTAAAAATATTGACCAGGCGCAACGCCAGTACCCCGCCGAAGGTGGCCAGGGGTACCGCCAGGATCACCAGCAGGCTGTCCCGGAAGGACCTGAACAGGGCGCTCATTAGCAAATAGAGTATCGTGATCGCCAGGATGAAGCTTCCCGCCATGCTTCTCAGGGCGGTGTCCAGCCGGTCGGCCACGCCGCCATAATTGACGGCGCCGTCCGCGGGCAGCCTGGCCATGATCTGCGGCTCAATATCGCGCTGGATGATCTCCAGCGCCTCTTCCAGCGAGGTCGTGGCCGGCGGTGACACTTCCAGGGTCACGGTCCGGCGGCGATTGATCCGGCGGATTTCCTCCGGCCCGGCCGTGCGCACCACATCAACCAGTTCGCCAAGTGGCAGCACGCCGGTGTGCCTGGTCATCACCGGGATGCTGCCCAGTTCTTCCGGCGTCTCCCAGGGCGTGGAGCGCAGGATGATATCCAGTGTTTCCTCGCCATCGAAATAGTCGCCGACATAACGGCCGTCGCCAAAGGTCTGCGTGAGGGCGGCCACCAGGGAGCGATTCCAGCCCGCCTCGGAGATACGCCGCTCATTGGGGATGAAGCGCAACTCGGGCTGCGCCAGTTCCAGCCCCGGCAGCGGCCGGGTTTCGGGGTATTTGGCCACAATCTGAAAAAAGCTCGGCAGGGCCGCCTCCATCAGGGCCGACAGGTTTTTGGACTGAATATTGATATCAATGGTCCGGCCCGCGCCAAAGTCGCCGAATAATGACACCTGCCTGGCAAAGGCGATGGCATCGGGGAAGCCCTGCACGACTGAATTCACCAGCGGCACCAACTGTTTTATGTCCTTATCGTATCTGGCCTTGGCCCCCAGAAAAACCCCGCTGCCGAAGGCCACGAAAAAGTAATGCTCGATGTGCGGCGCCTTGAGCCCGTCAATATGCGGCTGCATCCGCTCGGCCACGACCCGGCCCATTTCCTGCTCCAGCGTGGCGATATTGACGCCCGGCGGCGGCAGGATAAAGGCAAAGGCCAGGTTGCGATTGCCCTCCGGCAGATAATCCGCCCTGGGTTTCAGGGCCAGCATGATCGCCACCGGCAGGGTGATCAGGATCACGATCCACGCGCCCCGGCGCCAGGGTGTCGCCGTCAGGCCCATGATAAGCCGGCACAGCCTGCGCCAGATAAAACCGTAGGGGTCCTTAAAGTTGCGGCGCGCCAGAAACAGCCGCGCGCCGACCGGGACCACGGTAATCGCGGCCAGCAGGGAAAAGATAATGGCGGCCGTGATCGTGATCGCCAGATCCGAGAATAATTGCCCGACCTCGTCCGCCAGAAAAACGACCGGCAGAAATATGGCAATCGTGGTCAGGGTCGAGGCCAGCAGCGCCCCCCAGACCTGATCGGCGCCCTGGCGCGAGGCCTCGTCCGGGCTCAGACCCCGCTCGCGCAGACGGATGATATTTTCCAGGATCACGATCGAGGCATCCAGCACCATCCCGACCGCAAAGGCGAGGCCGGCCAGGGAGATGACATTCAATGTCCGGCCGGTCATATCCATGACGCTGAAACTGGCCACCAGGCAGATCGGGATCGAGGCCGCTACGATCAATGTGGCCGGGAATTTCAGCAGGAACAGAAACAAGACCGTAATGGCCAGCAGGATACCGAGGCCGAGGTTATTGCGCAGCATCCCGATAGACTGATAAATATAATCGGTCTCATCATAAACCTGCTCCAGGCTCAGATTGGCGCGTTGCAGCGGGCCTTCGTTTAATTCGGCCGCGGCCTGTTTCAAACCGGCCATGACCCGCAACACATTGACGCCCGTTTCACGCTGGGCATTGACCGCAATGGACAGAGAGCCCCCGGTCAGCACAAAACCCTGTTTGTCGGACAGGCGTTCCTCGACCGTGGCCACATCGCGCAGATAGACCGGCCGGCCGTCGCGCCATTCCAGGATCATCCCGCCCAGATTATGCGCCTCATATTTGCCGGCAAAGCGGAGACTGTACTCACGCTTGCCCACATCGACGAAACCGCCGGACACATCAACACTGGCGCCGGCCAGTTGCATCACCTGATCGAGTTGAATGCCAAAATTAGCGACCTTGTAGGGGTCGAAGGTGATCCTCAGTTCCCGGTCGCTGCCGCCATAAACCTCCGAGCGCGCCACGCCGGGCACCCGTTCAAAGCGCGATTGCACCACCTCCTCGATGTAATCCTTGTAGGTCTCGATCGGCCGTTCATTGGTCTCGCCCGGCTTGATGATAAACCAGGCGACCGCCCGCGCATTCTGCCCGACCGTCGAGATCGAGGGTTCATCGGCGTCATCGGGATAATCGGAGACCTGATTAAGCCGGTTCATCACCTCGACCAGGGCGCGCCGCATATCCATATCGACCGCAAAGCGCAGATTGATCTCGGCCCGCCCCTGATAGGCCTGCGCCCGAATCTCGACCAGGCCCGGCAGGCCGCGCAGCACATCTTCCTGGACTTCAATGATCTCGGCCTCCACCTCATTGGGCGCGGCCGCGCGCCAGTTGGTGCTGATCGTGATCTCCGGCGCCTGGATCTCGGGGGTAAGCTGCACGGGCAGGCGCGACAGGCTGATCAGGCCAAAGATCAGCAACAGCGCCACCGCGACCAGCAAGGCCACGGGATTCGCCAGCCCGGCGCGGGTTATGATCACGGTTGCCCGCCGCCGTTGATGATCTGCACCGGCTGGCCCGGGCGCAGGCGCTCGTTGCCGCGCGTCACGATCCGGTCATTTTCATTCACGCCGCCGATGACCTGGATATGGGTCGGGTTTGCCACGCCGGTTTCAACCGGGATCATTTCCGCCGTATTATCCGCGCCGATCCGGTACACCAGAATCCCGGTCTCGCGGATCACCAGCGCGTCACGCGGCACGGCGATAACCGCTTGCTTCTGCTTTACCGGCACGGCGATTTGCACCGCCTTGCCGATGGGCCAATCCGGTTTTTCAAACAGGACGCGGATTTCATACAGGCGTGAAATATCATCACCGGCCGGGATCACCGTGCGGATATTGCCCTCGATCTGTTCGCCGCCGCCGCGGATGGCGAGTCGATCCCCGGCCCCTACGAATTGAAAGGATTGTTGCTGGATACGCGCCCGGATTTCGAGCCGGCCCGGGTCAACCAGACGCACGATAGGGTCGCCGGCCTCAGTCCGCTCGCCGGGCGCGCGCGGGCGCTCGGTCACGATGCCGGCAAACGGCGCGCGTATCTGCGTCTTGTCCAGCTTGTCCTTCACGACCGCGATCCGGGCTTTTATGGCCCGGATCCGGGCCAGCGCCTGATTGCGGTCCGCCTGGGTCCGCTCCAGTTGATTCCTGGCCGCATTATTCTGCCTGGCCAGCTTTTCCAGGCGGGCGGCCTCGCGATCATAAAATACCAGCAATGCCTCTATGGGCGCGATCTCCGCCTCCACTTCGCGCAGCGCCAGCCGGTAAGAGGTCGCGTCAAGCACGGCGATGACCTCGCCTTTTTTTACCGAATCACCGACCTCCGGCAGGCTTTCAAGCCGGCCCTCGACCTCGGCCGAGACGCGCGCATCATAACGCCCGATGACCGTGCCGCTGACCCAGACGAAGGGCGAGATTTCGAGCTCAACCGCCGGTTCGATCTCGACCAGCGCGGGCGGCGGCGCGGCGGCAAAAGCGGGGGCTGAAAAAAGACCGGCCACGATAAACCCAAGCCGGGCCAGATAATTCGGCATAATCACGCGCGCGCAATGCAGGGCCGATGGATAAACAGGATTTTTATTTTTCATAAGTGGGGCCGACCGGCCTGATGGTAATTTGCAGATAAAGGGGCGCCGGGAAAATCGTTCTTTATGATTTTAATGGTAGTGACAACTGAAACAGGCCCGGCGCCGATGCCATTGACTCGCGGTTCAAGCCGCTTGCCTCTGCACATGAAAATAACGGAGGAACTCACACACGTTGTTCAGAGTTTCTCCGCTAAAATAAGTTTCAAATTATAAAACACTTTATATTGCGCCGCAACAATCGGCTGGTATGGGATTTTTACGGGTGGCAGGCAGTGACGGAAGGTCGTCATTCCCGCACAAGCCCTGCCTGCAGCAGGCAGGGGGAATGTATTATATAAACCACTGGATTCCGGCTTTCGCCGGAATGACGCCATGCTGCCATTCCGGCCAGCCTGCTACAGGCAGGAGCATGCTCGCCGGACTACAATAACGCCTTTGCCGGCATGGAGACAAACACATCTCCTCTATTTCTCTCCCAAACGGGGCATCAGTTCAACCAGATTACAGGGCCGGGTGCGGTTATCAAGCTGGTGTCGTATGAGTTCATCCCAGGCCGTCCGGCAGGCGCCGGTTGAGCCGGGCAGACAGAAGATATAAGTGCCGTTCGCAACCCCGGCAAGCGCCCTGGATTGCAGCGTGGAAGTTTTGATTTGGGCGTAGGAGATATGGCGAAAGACTTCGCCGAAGCCGGCAATGGTCTTGTCGAACAGGACGCGGATGGCCTCCGGCGTGCCGTCCCTGCCGGTGATACCGGTGCCGCCGGTGGTCAGGATAACCTGCGCCTGGCGGGCCGCGATCCAGCCGGAAACAAGCGCGCGTATTTGATAAATATCATCCGGCACAATCCGCTTTTCATGCAGCCTGTGCCCCTCGGCCGTCAGCCTTTCCGCCAGACAGCGGCCGGATGTATCGGTCTTTTCCGTGCGCGAGTCCGACACCGTCAAGACGGCAATATTGAGGGGAATAAACTCGCGCTGTGGTTGTGCTTCTGCCATAGTATTATTTTTGCAAATGATCCTGACGGGATGATAACACGGGCAGACTAATGTGACCGAGCGGGCAACGCCTGAATCAATGCGGCTTGATAAATGGCTCTGGTGCGCGCGTTTTTTCAAGACGCGCACACTGGCGGCCAGGGCGATCAAGGGCGGCAAGATAAAGCTCAACGGGGGCAAGGTCAAGGCGGCCAGGGCCATCCGCGGCGGCGACAGCATCCGCATACGCAAGCCGCCCTATGAATATGTGATCACGGTGCTGGCGCTCTCCGCCGCGCGCCTGTCGGCCGGCGAGGCCGCGCTTTTATACGCCGAGACCGCAGCCAGCATCGAACAAAGACAAAGGCTGGCTGAACAAATCAGCCGAGCGCGCGCGGCCTCGCCGGGCGCGGGCAGACGCCCGGGCAAGCGCGAACGGCGCCATATCATCCGCTTTACCCGCGTCAACGCGCGTGAGCCAAACTAGGATTGAGCAGCGAGCCGGCGCGCTGCTACGCCATCCGCACAAAACCGCCGTTGCGTTCTATTCTCAAATAATAAAGCCCCAATACAGCGCCGCGCATGATGGTAAAGACGATAAAGGCCAGCCACAGGCCATGATTGCCGAGGGATTGAAACGCATACCAGGCGGGCAGGAAGCAGATAAAGGTACAGATCAGCATGGCATTGCGCATCTCCGGCCCGCGCGTGGCGCCGATAAATATGCCGTCCAGCAAAAAACACCAGACCGATAACAAGGGCAGGATAACCATCCAGGGCAGATAGACCAGCGCGACCTCCCGGACCGGTTCAATATCGGTCAACATATTGATCAGCCATTCGCCGTTAAGCCAGTAAAACAAGGTGAAAAACAGGCCAAAGCAAAGCGACCACTTCAAGGTCAGCAGCACCGCCCTGTTAAACAGCGCCCGACTTTTGGCGCCCACCGCCCGCCCAACCAGCGCTTCGGCGGCATGGTTAAACCCGTCCAGCGCCATGGCCATCAACAGATAAAACTTCATCAATATCGAATTACCGGCCAACACCAGATCCCCGTGCCGCCCGCCTTCGCGGGTAAAAAAGGCAAACACCAATATAATGCAGACCGTCCGAATAAAAATATCGTGATTTAAGGCGAGGAACAGCCTCAGCTTTTGCAGATCAAAGACCCTGGCCAAAGACCAAGCCCCGCCGCGCTTTGCAAGCTCCCTCCGCACCAGCGCCAGGGCCAGCAGGACGCCCGCGTACTGCGCGATGACCGAGGCCAGCGCCACGCCGCGCACATCCATAGCCAGATAAATCACCAGGACGATATCGAGGATGATGTTGATCACGTTGACAAAGACGCCGATTTGCAGGGCCGCCACGGCATTTTGCATCCCCAGCAACCAGCCATTGATGGCAAACAACACCATCAGGGCTGGCGCGCCCCAGATCATCCAATGGCAATAAACGGCGGCATAGCGCTTGACCTCTTCACTCCCTTCCAGCAGCGCCAGGCCATAATGGATGATCGGCGTCTGTAACAGCAGCATAAGCAATGCGATGCCGAGTCCGATCAAGACCGATTGCAGCAGCAGGGTCCGGATCTCGGCCGCATCGCTTTGCCCCTGGGCCTGGGCCGTCACACCGGTGGTGCCCATCCGCAGAAAGCCCATGCCCCAGTAAAGAAAATCAAAGATGATGCTGCCGACGGCGACCCCGCCCAGATAAACCGCCGTGTCCAGGTGTCCGATCACGGCCGTATCAACCAGGCCCAGCAGCGCCATGCTGACATTGCTGATCATCATCGGCCCGGCCAGCAGCCAGAAGGCCCGGTTGGCGTTATTTTTGCGCATACAAAACAGGGATTGACGTTTTCATTCGTGCCGCCTTTGCAGGCGCGCGGCGCCGGGGGTTATAGCGGCTGTGAAAGGCGGCGTGCGGGCGCGCGCCCGGCGGACCGGTTCAGCCTGCCGCCGTGGTTTGCCTCATTCACGCCGGCGCGGGAATGAGGCAGGGCTTGATTTCAGAGATAGGGTTCGTCCCAGTTGCCGTTAAAGAAATTGTCATTGATCGGATTACGCGCGCGGGCGGCGTATTCGCGCTCCTTCATCCCGTCCGGGATCGCCGCCTCGGGCAACTGGTAGCCGACCGTGATCATCGCCACGGGCGCAAATTGCTGCGGGATATTGAATTCGAGCCGGGCCCGGTCGGCGTCGAAACCGCCCATCTGATGCGCCATGAGGCCCATTGCTGTGGCTTGCAGACACAGGTTCTCGGCGGCGGCGCCGGTGTCATATTGCCCCCAGCGGTTCGGCTTGCCGGTTTTGCTCATCACCGAATCGGCGCAGGCCAGCAACAAAAGCGGCGCCCGCGCGGCCCAGGGCTGGTTGCCCTCGACCAGACATTCAAAGGCGCGCTGCCAGACCGCCTGATCCCGGTTTTTATCGCACACAATAAAACGCCAGGGTTGATCGCCGAAACAGGAAGGCGCCCAGCGGGCCGCCTCGATCAGGCTCAAGACCTGCTCCGGTTCCAGTTTTTTTTCAGGGTCATAGGCGCACCCGCTCCAGCGCGCGGCGATCAGTTCATGGATCGGCGCCCGGGTGTCGGTTTTCTTCTTGAACATAGCTTGTCAGAACTCCTGTCTTGATGGGCCGAGGGCCATTGGATTGATAAATTGAATTGATAAAACGATTCCTATTTTTAAGCCGGCCCGGTAAAACTGCAAGCACAATCTGTGTTGTGTCAAGATGAATTCTGGCGCCTGTTTACTATTTCGGCTTTCGCCTACCTGCTGCAAGCAGGGAGGGCAGGATGCCAGGGGCGCCTCATCTAAAATAAGGCGCCAGTTATCCTGACCACGGCCACGGTATCGTTAATATCGCTCATAATGCGCCTATCGCCCCCGTCGTCATTTATGGACAGGATGTCCTGTATGCGGCGACCTGCCTGCAGCAGGCAGGGCCCAGGCGGGAATGACAATAACTCAATCCCTCCTGAGACTATCCCGGGTCGCAATCGGTGTCGGGTATCTCAGCACGATGATATAAGAAGAAACGGCAAAGCTGATCAGGGTCGCAAGCTGTATCAAATAAGACAGCTTATCCTCGATAAGGCCGGACTCCACCGCCAAAACCGCGATCAACAGGGAAAATTCACTCAGTTGACCCAGCCGGAAACCCGTTTCGCCGGAGACGGTTTTCTTCTCGCCATGCATCCGCAACAGGCAACTGAAAACCAGCGGCTTCAGGGTGAGCGCCAGACCCGCGAGCACGGCCGCCGGGATGATGATGTCGTTGATGATGGACATATTAAAGCCGGCGCCGAGCGAAAAGAAAAACAGAATCAGGAAGAAATCGCGCAATGGCCTCAGGCGTTCGGTAATAAACAGCGCAATCGGGCTTGAGGCCAGCGTCACACCCGCGATAAAGGCCCCTATTTCATGGGACAAACCCAGATAATGGGCCAATTCGGCCACGCCCAGACACCAGGCGATGGCCAGCAGGAAGATATATTCGTGGATCTGATCAAAGCGCTGGATCAGCCTGATCAGGATAAAGCGCTCGGCCAGATAAACGGCCGCGATCAAGAGCGGCAGATAAACCAGTTGCATGCCAATGTCCAGCAACACATTGCCGCCCTTGCCGTAACCCTGCAACAACAGCAGCACGATGATCGCCAGCAGGTCCTGGATCAACAGTACGCTGATAATGATCTGGCCGGTATGCTTATGATGCAGGGTCGTGGTCGGCAACAATTTCAGGCCGATGATGGTGCTGGAAAAAGTCATCACGGCGCCCAGCAACAGGGCTTCCAGGGCCTGATACCCGAAGCCCAGGCCGATAACAAAGCCCAGCAGGATAAAGGCGGCCGTGCTGCTGAACGTGACCACGGTCGCCTCGCGCAACATGCGCCAGAGCTGTTGCGGCAATAAATCCAGGCCCAGCAGATATAACAGAAAGATAATGCCGATATTGGCAATATCGCTGATCAAATCCGGGTCGTCGATAAAACCCGCGCCCCAGGGCCCCAGGATCAGGCCCAGTATCATATAAGCCACGATCATGGCCTGGCGCGCATACAAGGCAGCGGTGGCCAACAGGGCCGCCCCAGTAAAGATCAGGAAGATTGAAAATTCAATGGAAGTCCCACCCATGCCGGATTTTGTCCCGCCCCGGCGACACTTGCAAGCCCGTGTCCGGGTTTAGTACATTATGAGATTAATCAGGCGGCCTGCCTAAAGCAGGCAGGCTGACAGACAGAATCGTAATCCATTTCACTCCCCGGCCCCGCCCTCATAGATTCCGGCTTTTGCCGGAATGACGATAGGGTGTTGTTTTGGCTTTACGTCATTCCGGCCTGCCTGCCACAGGCAGCCCTGATTTGTCTCATAGGTATTGAACCCGGACAGCAAGTTGCGCTTGTGATTTGAATCCGCGATAATACTTTTAAAAGCACGACCACTTGTTTTTTTCGAATGAATCAAACAGAATCAATCTATGAAACTCGAATTTGAATTTGCCGGCTCCCAGATCGACGGCGCCAGAGATTATCAGGAAGACGCCTTCCTGATTACCCACCTGACCGATGCGAACGGCAGGCCCGGCGCCTTTGTCATCGTTGCCGACGGTATGGGCGGCCATAATGCCGGCAATCTGGCCAGTAATATGGCCGTGCAGGCCTTTAACCGCCATGTCTCGGCCAATTACCCGAGCGAAAACCCCGCCGAAGTATTGAAAGAGGCCGTCACCAAGGCCAATGACTCCATCAAGGAAACGATTTCGGAAACCCCGGCCCTGCAAGGCATGGGCTGCACGATGGTGGCCGCGATCCTGGAGCAGGACAAAATTACCTGGGCCAGTGTCGGCGATAGCCACCTGTATCTGATCCGCGCTAATGAACTGAAGAAAATCAACGCGGATCACAGTTATGGCGGTTTTCTGGACCGCATGGAAGCGGCCGGTTCCCCGATTGATCCCGAACCTACCCTGTCCCGCAATATGCTCATGAGCGCCATTACCGGCGAGGATATCAACGAGATCGATGTGCCCGAGACGCCGCTGGATCTGGCCGCCGGCGACCGGGTGCTGATTTGCAGCGATGGTCTTGATACCTTGAGCTTTGATGACATTATTCAGTTTTCCGACTGGTCGGAATCGCCCAAAGACCTGGTTAATGCGCTGATGCAGGCCGTCCAGAATGCCGATATGCCGCGCCAGGACAATACCACGGTCATTGCCATCAACGTGAAAGAATCCGCTCTGGCCGAAGAGCCGGCCCCGGCCGAAGCCGCGCCCGAGGCGGAGGAAACCGCCGTGCCGGATTTGCCGCCGCCAAAGGCAGCCAGCGGCAAGAGCAAGGGTAAAGGCGGCTTGTTCATCGGCATCGCCGCCGCGGTCATTGTCTTAATCGGCGCGGCGGTGTTTTTCATGTTGCCCGAGGAACCGTCCGCCCCGGCCGGGATTGACCCGGATACGATGACCGTCCTCAGTGACGATGATGAAACCGGGGCAACGGATCAAGCCCCGGCCGGGCCAGTCGCCGCCGCCGAACCGGCCCCCCGCACAACGCCCCCGGCAACGGTGGCAATAGGGCTGCCCGGCAAAACCATTCAGGACAGCCTGAAGTCCGGCGGCATGGGGCCGCGCATGGTCGTGATCCCGGCCGGCAAGTTTCAAATGGGCAGCAGCCGTTCGACCAACCCGGATGAGCGGCCCCGCCGCGAGGTGACGGTAGCGCCCTTTGCCGTGAGTCAATATGAAATCACCTTCGCCCAGTATGATCAATTTGCCGAGGCGACCGGGCGCGGCAAACCGGGTTCGCGCGGCATGGCGCGCGGCGTTAACCCCGTGATCTCGGTCTCCTGGAACGATGCCCGCGCCTATGCGGACTGGCTGTCGGCAGAAACCGGGCAGCAGTATCGCCTGGCCAGCGAGGCGGAGTGGGAATATATGGCCTCCACGGGCAAGCGGACGCCCTTCTGGTGGGGTTTTGAGAAGGGCGCGAAGCGGGCCCATTGTTTTGACTGCGACAGCGGGCTGGATACCTCGAAACCGGTCAAAGTCGGAAATTTCGAAGCTAACCCGTTTGGAATTTACGATACCGCCGGCAATGTCGCCGAATGGGTGCAGGATTGCTGGTATAAAAGCTATGAGGGCGCGCCCGAATATGCCAGCGCGCGCGAGGACGGCGATTGCAGGCTGCGCTCGGTGCGCGGCGGCGCCTACCGCACCCCGGCACAGTCTATCCGCAGCGCCAAGCGCGACAAATTTGAATCGGATCGATCCTACGATCACATCGGTATTCGGGTCGTCCGGGAAATCCAATAAGGCCGGACCGGAGCGGGCCAGGCGCCGGCAGGATCATCCGCCGCGCCCGGCCGTCATCACCCGGACGCCTTGTCAAAGCCCTTGAAAGCCGCCAGCTCATCAGACCCACAGACCTGGCGCGCGGGCCTTGAGGCATTCCGGCATCCCAGGGTCATTACCATGTTTTTCTTCGGCATTTCCGCCGGGCTCCCGCTGTTGCTGATCTTTTCTTCGCTCGGGCTGTGGCTGCGCGAGGCCGGGGTGGACCGCTCAACCGCGACTTTTTTTAGCTGGGCGGCGCTCGGCTATTCTTTCAAGTTTGTCTGGGCGCCCATCATTGATCAACTGCCGCTGCCCTGGCTCAGCAGAAGGCTCGGCAGGAGAAGGGCCTGGCTGCTGACGGCCCAGGCGGCCGTGATCACGGCCATCTTTTTAATGGCCATGATTGACCCGGCCGCCAGCGACAATCATTTGAAATATATGGCGCTGGCCTGCGTCATGCTCGGCTTTTCCTCGGCCACTCAGGATATCGTCATTGACGCCTACCGCATTGAATCGGCCGCGGCGGAATTACAGGCCATGATGTCATCCACTTATATCGCCGGTTATCGCATCGGCATGTTGATCTCGGGCGCGGGCGCCTTGTTGATATCCGGCACGCTGGGCACGGAACTCGGGAATTATCAATATACGGCCTGGAAAACAGCCTATCTCGGCATGGCGGCGGCCATGTTGATCGGCGTGGTCACTACGCTCTCGATCCCCGAACCGGACACCGGGCAAGCCGATAAGTATAAGCATGACAGGCAGACTTATATCCGCTTCTTTGCCCTGTTTATCCTTGCGATCGGCGCCTTTGTCTTGACCTTTTATCTTAGCTCAAGCCTGGCCGCCGACTGGAAAGGCCGGCTGGCGGCGGTCTCGGGCAACGCGGCCCTGGCCGCTTTCTGCGTTGAACTGGCGCGCCTCGGCGCCGGCCTGTTGGCCGCGCTCTTTGTTGCAACCGGCCTGATCAAGCTCGGCTTTGTGGCCGAGGCCATCGTGCTTGAAGGTTATATCTCGCCCGTGGCCGATTTTTTCCGGCGCTATCCGCTCAGGCTCGGGCTGCTGCTGCTGCTTTTGATCTGCCTTTACCGAATTTCCGACATCGTGCTCGGGGTGATCACCAATATTTTTTTCCAGGACCTCGGTTACAGCAAGCAGGAGATCGGGTCGGTGGTCAAGACCTTTGGCCTGTTTGTCACGATCACGGGCGGCTTCCTGGGCGGCATCCTGGCGGTCCGTTTCGGCATTATCAGGATCCTGTTTCTGGGCGCCCTGCTGACCGCGCTCACCAACCTGTTATTCATGCTGCTGGCCGCCGCGGGCTATAATATGCCACTGCTCTATGTCGTCATCTCGGCCGACAATCTGTCCGCCGGCATTGCCAGCGCGGCCTTTGTGGCCTTTCTGTCGAGATTGACCAATGTCTCTTTTACCGCGATGCAATATGCGATCTTCAGTTCGCTGATGACGCTGATCCCGAAGATCATCGGCGGCTATTCCGGTTCGATTGTCGAGCACACGGGTTATCTGAATTTCTTTTTGTTTGCCTCGTTGCTTGGCGTGCCAGTTTTGGGCATCATTTATCTGGCCGGCAAGCACTTAAAATTTGAATCAAAAAATGCCAACTGAAATAGAACGCAAATATCTGGTCACGGGCGATAGCTGGCGGCAGGCGGCCGGGGAAGGCATTGCCCTGGTTCAGGGCTATTTGGGGGGCAATGAAAAAAGCTCGATCCGGATCCGCATTCACGGTGAAAACGCATACCTGAATATAAAAAGCAGGACCACGGCGATTCTGCGCAGCGAATTCGATTATCCGATCCCCGTGGCCGAGGCGCGGGAACTGCTGCACAAGCTGTGTGATCAACCCCTGATCGAAAAAACCCGTTATCCTGTCAGGCATCAGGGCCATCTATGGGAAATTGATGTCTTTGCCGGCCAGAACGAGGGCCTGATCGTGGCCGAGATTGAACTCGCCACGCCCGAGGAAGGCTTCAAGCTGCCGGCATGGGCCGGGCAGGAAGTCTCGCATGAGCCGCGCTATTACAACACCTGCCTGGTCAGCCATCCCTATAAGGACTGGAGAAACGGGTAGCCCGTGAGTTGTGACTACACGGGAGACTACCCGACCTGCCTGCTACCTGACTGCATCAGGCAGACGGACAGAATCGTAATCCATTTCACTCCCCGGCCCGCCTTCCTGGATTCCAGCTTTCGCTGGAATGACGGCGGGGGTTATTCCCACTATCCGTTATTCATGTAGGCGAGCGCTATCTGGAATAACGGATTTTTGATTTCATACTCTATCGTCATTCCAGCGAAAGCTGGAATCCAGTGGTTTATGTAATATATTCCCGCGCCAGCGGGAATGACAACCAAACACACCATTCTGATCGGTCTGGTGCAGACAGGCCGGGCGGCTAAGGGCATCCTGTCCATAAATGACGGGTAGTGGGCGAACTACCGCTTGCCGTCTCTCTGCCTTTGTTATCATTCCGGCCTGCCGCAGACAGCCGGGAATGACCAAGCGGTGGCAGTGATTATTCAGGCATCGACCGCATAGGGCAGGTCCAGCCGGGTCAATGCCTGGTTTGAATCCGGTCCCGGGAATAGCGGTTGTTGGAGGCTGTCCAGTTGCACTACGGCCAGGGCATAAGCGCTCTGGCCGGGCGCCGTGGCATTGATGATATCGCCGACCGCGTTGTTCAGGCCCTTTTGATAAATCCTGCCGCCGGCATGCAACCCGGTCTCGGCCTTGAACAGGGCCATGCGTTTTTTCAGTTTGCCGCGATAGTGCAGGCGGGCGATGACTTCCTGCCCCGGATAACAGCCTTTTTGATAGCTGAGGCCCGGCAGGAGATCCAGATTTAACATCTGCGGCAGAAACCGCGCCTGTGTTTCCGGGCCGACCCAGGGGACCCCGGCTTGAATATCAAGTTGCTCCCAGAGACGGCTGCCGGCCAGTTGCGGTTTGTCCGCAAGGGTAGCCAGGGCCGCGGCGATGGCCCCGGCCGCGCCGGCCAGCAGGTAGCGGTTTGCCCCGGCCGGCAACGCGACCGCGGTCAATCCCTCGATATCGGCCAGCCGGCCGGTATCGAGGCGGGTATTGGCAATGCCGAGCAGCGCCAGTTGCCCGGAGCGGTCATTGATGCTGACAGCGGAGCGCAGCACGTAGAGACCCAGGCGTTTTTGCACCGGCGCTTTAAGGGACGCCTTGCAAAGCAAAAGGTATCCGCTGTCGCGCCGTATGACGATGAAGTTGCTGATGACCTGGCCTTTGGGGTTACACCATGCCGAAAACTGGCTGCCGTTGACTGCCAGCGCATTTAAGTCATTGCTAAGCTGGTTTTGCAGAAAGGCGCGGGCGTCCTGGCCGCTGACTTCGAGCGTTGCAAAACCGCTCAACGGGCAGGCGATGGGCCTGGTTATCAGCGTTTCCGGTTCATGGCCCGTGTTTATAAACTCGATCGCGCCGTCAGCGCCGATGGCGGCCCCCTGCTCCCCGAGAAAACGGCGCCATGCGTCCGCCATCATGGCCGCTCAGTCCATCTGCCTGGATTGGCGCAGCAGATCAATAATCCGCCGCAATTCGGCGCTGCCCGGTTTTTCCTTGCCCATCAGCCAGTTCAGGATGTCGAGGTCGGATTCATCCAGCAGGGCCCTGAACAGGCGTTGATCGGATTCGGGCAGGCCATCATAGCAGCGGGTCAGGAAGTCTTGCAGCACGATGTCCATTTCACGGATACCGCGGCGGCAGCGCCAGAGCAGACGGGAATTTGCCATGCCTGCCTCAGCCGATGCGCGCCACCATGAGTTTTTTAATCTCGGCAATGGCCTTGGCCGGATTCAATCCCTTGGGGCAGGTGTTGGTGCAGTTCATAATGGTGTGACAGCGGTACAGGCGAAATGGATCTTCCAGATTATCCAGCCGTTCGTTGGTGAATTCATCGCGGCTGTCCGCGATCCAGCGATAGGCCTGCAACAGGATGGCCGGGCCCAGGTAGCGGTCGCCGTTCCACCAGTAACTCGGGCAACTGGTGGAGCAGCAGGCGCACAGGATACATTCATACAGGCCGTCCAGCTTTGCCCGTTCCGGCTTGGATTGCAGCCGTTCGCCCTCGGCCGGCGGCTCGCTGCGGGTCTGCATCCAGGGCTTGACCGAGGCGTATTGTTCATAGAAGTGCGTGAGGTCGGGCACCAGGTCCTTGACTATCGGCATGTGCGGCAGGGGATAAATCGGAATATCGCCGGAGAAGGCCTCAATCGCGCGGGTGCAGGCCAGCGTGTTGGTGCCGCCGATATTCATCGCGCAGGAACCGCAGATCCCCTCCCGGCAGGAGCGGCGGAAGGTCAGGGTCGAATCGATCTCGTTTTTGATATGGATAATGGCGTCCAGCACCATCGGCCCGCAGTTATCGAGGTTGATCTCGTAGCTGTCCATGCGCGGATTTTCGCCCTTGTCCGGGTCCCAGCGATAGATACGAAAGGTCTTTTTGCGTTTTGCGCCATTGGCGCCGTTGAAGGCGCGGCCGGGTTTTATTCTGGAATGTCTGGGCAGGGTGAATTTGGCCATCACAAACCTCCTCTCTCAGTAAACCCGCTTCTTGGGCGGGAACACCTCGACCTCATCGGTCAGGGTGCGCATATGCACGGGCCGGTACTCAAAGCACGCCTCGCCGCGCTCATTCAGGCTGGCCAGGGTATGCCGCATCCACCGCTTATCGTCCCGCTCCGGGAAGTCCTCCCGCGCATGGGCGCCGCGGCTCTCTTCGCGGTGCAGGGCCGAATGGATGCTGGTCAGCGCGCAGCGCAGCAGATTGTCAAGTTCCAGGGTCTCGACCAGGTCGGTGTTCCAGATAAGCCCCTTGTCCTCGACCCTGACCTCGGCATACGCCGCCCAAATCTCGCGCATCTTGTCAATGCCCTGTTGCAATGTGGCGCCGCTGCGAAAGACGGCCGCGTCATTCTGCATGGTGCGCTGCATATTATTGCGAATCTCGGCCGTGGCAATGCTGCCCTGCTTGTGCCGGAGCGTGTCAAAGCGGTCAATGGCGTCCTCCCCGGCCCCGTTCAGCGGCTTGTGCGGCGCGTTGGGCTTGAGGGTCTCGGCGCAGTAATCGGCCGCGGCCCGGCCAAACACGATGAGGTCCAGCAGGGAGTTGGACCCCAGCCGGTTGGCCCCGTGCACCGAGACACAGGCCGCCTCGCCGATGGCCATGAGCCCCTCGATAATCGCGTCCGGGTCGCCGTCCTTGAGTTGCACTACCTGCCCCCGGTAGTTGGTCTGAATGCCGCCCATGTTGTAGTGCACGGTCGGAATCACCGGAATCGGCTGACGGGTGACATCAACCCCGGCAAAGATGCGGGCCGACTCGGCGATGCCCGGCAGCCGCTCCTGAATGACCTCAGGGCCAAGGTGTTCAAGGTGCAGGTGGATATGGTCCTGGTGGGGCCCCACGCCCCGGCCCTCGCGGATTTCAAGCGTCATGGCCCGGCTGACCACATCGCGCGAGGCCAGGTCTTTGGCCGAAGGCGCATAGCGCTCCATGAAACGCTCGCCCGCCGCATTGGTCAGATAGCCGCCCTCGCCGCGCACGCCCTCGGTAATCAGACAGCCCGAACCGTAGATGCCGGTCGGGTGAAACTGAATGAACTCCATGTCCTGCAACGGCAGACCGGCCCGCAACACCATGCCGTTGCCGTCCCCCGTGCAGGTATGGGCCGAGGTGGCCGAGAAGTAGGCCCGCCCGTAGCCACCCGTGGCCAGCACCACCTGATGGGCGCGGAAACGGTGAAACGCCCCTTTGGCCAAATCCCAGGCCATCACCCCACGGCAGACCCCGGACGTATCCAGGATCAGGTCCAGCGCAAAATATTCTATGTAGAATTCAGCCTGATGCTTCAGCGATTGCTGATACAGCGTGTGCAGAATCGCATGGCCGGTCCGATCCGCCGCCGCGCAGGTGCGCTGCGCGGCGCCTTCGCCGTAACGGGTGGTCATGCCGCCGAACGGCCGCTGATAAATTTTGCCATCTTCGGTGCGCGAGAAGGGCACGCCCTGATGCTCCAGTTCAAGCACGGCCGGCGCCGCCTCGCGGCACATGTATTCAATCGCGTCCTGATCCCCCAGCCAGTCCGAACCCTTGACCGTGTCATACATATGCCAGCGCCAGTCATCCGGCCCCATGTTGCCGAGCGAGGCGCTCATCCCCCCCTGGGCCGCGACCGTATGACTGCGGGTCGGAAAGACCTTGCTGAGGCAGGCCGTCTTCAGACCCTTGGCGGCCATGCCGAAGGTGGCCCGCAGACCCGCCCCGCCCGCGCCCACCACCACCACATCGTGCCGATGCTCAATGATTTCATACGACTTTGCCATGCTGGCTCTCAGCCTGTTTTTACCATTGCAGATATACCTTCAGGATCGCAAGCGCCGCGCCGAGGGCGGCGCTTGCCATGAGCAGCCTGACCAGCCTTAAACAGGTATTCCGAGGCCATTCCGAGGCGATGTAATCTTCAATCACGACCTGCATCCCGAGCGCAGCGTGATAATAAAGCAGGAGTATGAAGCTCAGCATCAATGCCGCATTCAGCGGCCGTTCGAACCAGGCGCTGACGGCGTTATAATCGGCGTCGCCGAGGGCGGACAGGGAATAGACAAACCAGAGGCTGAATGGCGCGAGCAAAATGGCGCTCAGGCGTTGCACACACCAGTGTTGCACGCCATGCCCGGCCGCCACGAGCCCGCGAATCTTGGCCGCCGCCGTTTTCAGGTTCATAACAGCAGGCCCGCGCCGAGGGTCAAAAGCGTCAGGATTAAGGCCGCAATCAGCGTGGCATAGGCGGATTTATAAGTGGTCGAGATGTCAAGACCCAGCCCCATATCCCAGCACAAATGCCGGATCCCGTTACAAAGATGGTAATAAAGCGAAAACACGAAGGCGGCCAGCAGGAGCTTGCCGTACCAGGCGCCGAGATGCGCCTGCACCCGGTTAAAGACCGGTTCACCGGCGGCCAGCGCGACCAGCCAGGCGCTGAACAGCAGCGCGCCGAAGCTCAGAAAAACGCCCGTGGCCCGGTGGGTGATGGAAAACACCGAGGTAATCTGCGGCTTGTAGATCTGCAGGTGGGGTGATAACGGCTGTTTCACCGAAAACATGTTATATCCTCTTTGGCTTGAATGCCAGCGGTTCGGGCCGATGGGATACTTAAAACCGGGCGCGGCCCGGTTTAGAAGTCTATGCAACGGCCTTTCTTTTCCCAGTCGCCATAGCGGGTCGGCTCAGGCCCCGGCGGACCGCCGATTTCTTTTTGCTTGACGGTTTTTTGCGGGGTTTTGGCGCGTTTTTTGTTATTTTGATCCGGTTTTTTTTTCATATCGCTGTAGCGGGCATGATGTCCCGGTTTTGTTGCAATGCAAGATAAATTATACTGGTTTTCGGGTGTTTGTGTATCAGTATCTTTGCCCGGCCGGCGGATTGCAAGACAAGCACAGGCAAGACATGGACAGCGACAATAACCCCTTTTTAAACAATCTGCGGCTGCCGGCGGCAATGCCGCCCGCCATTCTGTACGGGCTGGTGAGCTTGCATATTATCTCGCTAATCATGCCCTGGTGCAGCGGCCTCGCCCTGGTCTATAAATTGCTATGGACGGGTGTGCCGCTTTTTGGTTGTGTCTGGTGTCTCTACCGCTATTCCGGCGGCCTGCATGGGGATCGGCCGCAATGGCTGGTCTTGCTTGGCGACAATAGCTGGCAGGTCGTCATGCAGTCCGGCAACACGCACGCGGCCGTGCTCGAATCGCCCATGTACCTGCATCCACGACTGACCATCATCCGGCTCCGCTACGCGGGCCGGCAACGCGACTTCATATTTACCCGGCAGGCGCTGGCCGAGGGTGTCTTCCGGCGCTTGCGCGTCAGATTGAAATACAGTGTGGATTAAGAGGGCGCTACGGAAAGACGGCAATCGGCCCCGGCCGGAGCAGAAACCTGATAAATCAAAACCGCATAAGAGACCCGCAGGCTTCTGGTTTCATTTTCAAGCATATTCCTTTGGGCAACGGGCGGCAGCTTCAGAAACGGCCCAGACATGAGCCGTTTCCTCGGCATACTTTTCCAGTGCATCCTCCATCCAGGCCGGCATATCGGCCTGTTTCAGGGCTTCAAAGTCGGCCACTGTCAGTTTCTTTTGGATGGTCCTGACCACATCAGCATCGACCATGCGTTTTCCCAGGCACCACAGGGCCGAGAGCGCAAAGCCCGGACGCTGCCCGGCCATCTGAAGTTTGCGGGGGCTGACGTGTTTGAGCTTAACAGGCAGTTTGCCAATCCTGAATTCCCGGCTCGGACCGCTGGTCCAGAAGATCGGCACGAGGGGCATCTGAGTGCATAGACCGAGGCGATTGACCGCCGCCGCCCCCTGCTTCTGAATCGTCTCGCCACGCTCCCTTGCCAGGACCTTCACAATTTCATCCACACCGGGCATGACGTAGCCGACATAACGGCTTTTCCTGGGGCGCACGAACATGCCCCGGAAGATCCGCCGGATTATGCCTTCCTTGACCAAACGGGACAGTGTCCTGTTCACCTGCGCCCTGGAACCCAGCTTGAGGAGTCCTTTGTTGGTAAACGGCGTTCCCTTCGGGATTTGCAGCACATGCTTACGGATTGTCCTGGCGGTGCTCATAGTGTCATTCTCAATATAAGTCAGAAAAACGGGGAAGAGTTCTGATGCCTTGCCGCCCGGATTGTTCAGAGTTTAACCCCCCCCCCTTTCGGACGCTCCGGCAAACATTTTTCAGGGTTTTCCTAAAAATACTTGAGTTTCAAATGAGTAAACCAGGCGAGCCGGAGTTTGTGCAGGGGCGTCAGAACGGTCTTTTTTGTCAACAAGTCGGCGCCGTCGGCCTTGATCTCCTTGGCCAGTTGTAATCCGAGCCGATTCAGTATCAGTATATGTTTCAGCCGCAGGCGGCAGGCTTTGGGTATCTGTCGAGAGGCCTCTTTTAAGCCGCGCATTATCTGTTCCAGGAGCGGCGCAAATATATCATTCTGGCCGCGGCCGGGATCGGCTTTTACAGCAAGCAGTTCGGCATGAGGGAGCCGCTCTTTGGGCACAATACAACGCGAGGGGTTGATGTAAATATGCGGCTGTTGCAGGCAGGACAGGTAGCCATAAAGCGCCCCTGATCGGCACAACAACGCCAGCAGCGGTTTGTCCCTGATCCCGGCAAGCCGCCCGTACTGACCCCAGAGCGCCCCCGCATTGGGCTCAAACAGGCGCACACAGCGCTCAAAGGAGTCCGGCTGTTCGATATAAAGCAGGCTCTCAAAATGCGCAACAACGGCCAGCAGGCCGGTTTCGGGAATGACATCAGTCAGCCCGCCGGCCAGCCATTGCCGGGTCACGGGGTGGCGCGGCTGCCGCTGGTACAGGCGCCCGATCTCTTCCTGCCACCAGCGAAATTTGACCTGTGCCACGGCCGGCTCGGCGCATTCCGCTATGACATCGGCCAGTTCATGGCTTAACGCGCCGAGGCCGATGATGCCTGGTTTGCCGCGCGCATCGGCAAACAGCGTGGCGTAGTAAAGATCGGAACCCGCCGCCGCGGCCTTCTCGACGCAGTAATCCAGCGCGACCGGGTCAGGCACAAAATTCCCGCAGTCTGGTCCTGATTTCAAGCGGGCTGGCGACGATGCCATCGGCCTGCCAGTTTTCCGGCCTTGCCTCAGGGGCCAGATAACCGTAAGCGGCGACCAGGGTGCGGGCGCCGGCCCTGCGGCCGGCTTCTATGTCACGTTCGGCATCGCCGATATAGACCGTTTGCGCGGGCTTTGTATCGGTCAGCGCGCAGGCGTGCAACACCGGCGCCGGATGCGGTTTGCAGTGTTCGAGCGTGTCCCCTGAAACCACACAGGCCGCGCGCTTGTCCAGTTTCAATTCGCGCAGCAGGGGGGTGGTCAGCCAGGCCGGCTTATTGGTCACGATGCCCCATTTGGCCTCCGCTTCAATGTCGCTTATGACGGCCTCCATGCCCTCGAACAAGCGGGTCTCGCGGGCGATATTAGCGGCATAGTGATTCAAAAATTCCGCCCGCAACCCGGCAAAGCCGGCATCGCTTTCTTCGACATCAAAGGCCAGTTTGAGCATGGCGGCGCTGCCAAGCGAAACAAACGGCCGTATCCGCGCCTGGGGCAGGGCCGGGCGCGCGTATTTGCGGCGAATCGCATTGAGCGCATGGGCGAGATCCGCGGCGGTATCGGCCAGGGTGCCGTCCAGATCGAACAAAACGGCGCGGATCACGGCCTCAGCCAACAACCGTATCCAGCAGATAATTCACATCCGGCCGGTTGTTGAGCGCGCAGTGGCTTAGGAGGGGGTTATAGCGCAGGCCATTGAGCCGGTTTAGTCTCAGGCCGGCGGCATGGCACCAGTTCACGAGTTCGGACGGGCGGATAAAGTTGCCGTATTGATGCGTGCCCCGGGGGAGCAGTTTGAACAGGTATTCAGCGGCGATCACGCCCAACAGGAAGGCCTTTAGATTGCGGTTAATCGTGGCAAACATCACATGCGCGCCGGTCTTGCCCATGGCGGCGCAGGCCCTGATGACCGAGACCGGGTCGGGCACATGCTCAAGCAGTTCCATGCAGGTGATCAGGTCAAAGCGGCCTTTATTTTTTTCCGCATGGCTTTCGGCGGTGCCGGCGCGGTAATCGATCTCCAGCCCGTTTTCATTCGCATGGGCGGAGGCGACGGCAATATTTTCCTTGCCGGCGTCAATGCCGGTCACGATAGCGCCCTGCCTGGCCATTGCCTCGGCCAGAATCCCGCCGCCCGTGCCCACATCAAGCACATGCAGACCGGTAAGCGGGCGCTCGGCCATAATAAATTCCAGCCGCGCCGGGTTAATATCGTGCAGTGTCTTGAATGGCCCCCGGGGGTTCCACCATTCGGCGGCCTTCGCCGAGAACTTTTTGACCTCATGGATATTGGTGTTCTGTTTCATTTGATATCGAATGTCGATTCAGCAAGTGGTTTGAAAGATTTAAGGGCATTCCGGTTAAGCAAGGTAATACCGCCTGTCTGTTGCAGGCAGGCTGAAATGACAACGGGTTCTGCCGAACAGGCCCTAGGGCCTGTTAACACTATTTTGGCAGGCCCTGTTGTGACCCAAACTGCGCCAATCAAGGCGCGCGGAGCGTAGTTTGCTCACTCCAAATGAGCGACAAGCAACGCCGAGTGGCGCAGTTTGGGGCACAACCCGAAGGGCTTGGCCTGTTTTGCGCCCCAGCTTCGTTGTCAGTCGCTTGAGTAGCGCAACTACACTGCGCTTCTTCCGCCTTGCTGGCGCGCAAAACAGACTCAAGCAGGGACTGCTAAAATAGTGTTAACAGGCCCTAGCTCAGGAGTTTTGAATCAGCAGCACGGCGAGCACGATCAGGATCGCCAGAATAGCCGCGCCGATGCCGACAAATATCAGCAACAGCTTTCTATTTGTGTCCGGGCGGCTTTGCGGATTGCCGGCCATCGGTATTTCAGGCCTGATTTGGGTGACGCCGTCATCTCTTTTTTCCCCTTGCCCGGCCTCACTGATGGCCTTGTCTTTTTTCAGGGGCGATGTCTTCTCAATATCTTTGACCTCGATCCTGCCCTCGACGATGCCCTTGATCAATTCCGACCGGCTTTTATGGTAGTGGCTCCGGTCGATGGCCCCGCGCGCGTAGATTCTGGCCAACTCCCGCAATGTGACTTCCTTGCTCATTCAGGTTCTGGCATCCTGGGCGATATCTTCCCGCAACAGGCGCAGCCCGGTGGTCTCGTCGGGGTTGCCGTTGTGGGCCCGTTCCAGCGAGATCTCGCATTTTGCATGGGCGTCGGTAAAGGCGCCGCCCCTGGCCAGGGTCGAGCCGCCGTCCACGACCCATTCCTGCACATTGCCGATGTAATTTTTAAGGCCCCAGCCGTTGGAGTTGCCGCTCCTGACGCTGACCGTGCCGGTGCCCTTGATCAGTTTGCCGCCGGCCGAGACCCGGCAGTTGAAGTCCCGACTCGGCTGTTTGCCGTTGGCATTGGCGGCATATTCCCATTCCGCCCGGGTCGGGATGCGGTAGGTCTTGCCGGTGCGCTCGCTGAGCCAGGCCGTGTACTCCCGGGCCCGTTGCAGGCTAATGCCCGTGATCGGTTCGTTACGCCGTCCCTGATCCTTGATCGCCTGACAGGTGCCGCTCAGGATGCAGTATTTGCTCCAGTCACTGATGGAGATTTCATATTTGGATATTGCAAAGGGCCGCTCGAATTCGTCGCTGTTCGGCACCACGACCAGCAACGGGCCGCGCGCCGCGGCGTGGATCATGTCAAAGCAGATGGCCCGGGCGCGTCTGCCATAGCCGGCCAGGCGGCCGGTGCATTCCGATTCGCTGGCAATGGGCCGCCACGGGGGGGGCGGGGGCGCCTCGGCGGCGCCCGCCGCGCTGGGCGTTGCCGTTTCGGCGGCAACCGTGATTTCTTCCAGCGATTTTTCGGCGACTCTGATCCTGGGTTTGGGTTTCGGCCTGGCCGCTTCGATCAAGCGGTCCAGTTCGTCTTGCTCGGCCGCATAATCCGGGTTGTCGGTCCACAGGGCCTGCGCGCGCAAGAGCAGGTTTTTGGTGGCGCGCAGTTTATTGAAATCCTCGCCGGCCGCTGCTTTATCCCCCCGGTAGATGTTAAAGACGCTGTTGGCCTCGCCGATTCGCGTCTCAAGCGCGTTTGAAAAGGCAATGAAATCGGGATGGGCGGCAAATTCGGCGGCGGCGTCCTGTTGCAGTTGCCGCGCCTGGCTCAGTTTGCCGGCCGCGATGCTGGTATTGGCGGGCGCAAGGCCGTCCCAGGGCTTGAGTTGCAGTTTGGCGCGCAGATCGGCCAGCACGGCATTGGCCGGGAACAGTTGCGAGGCGGCCCGGGCAAGCGCGGCCGCGCTGCTCTCATCGCGGGCGCTGAGCGCATTGATGCGCTCGGACAGGGCCATGGCGGCCTCTTTGCTGAATTCGGCATAGCGCGCCGGATTGGCATTCTCGATCTGGCTGGCCTTAAGCCGGATATCGGCCGGAAATACGAGCGCGGCCGAGCGGAACAGGCGGCCAAGTTCGGCGATATTCACTTCGGCTTCATAGTCATTCTCAAGCGTGTTCAGCAGCACGTTGGCGGGGTCAACCTCAAGCCCCCGGCCGGCCAGCGAGTAGGCCGTCTCGTAATCGCCAGCCTCGGCCGCTGCCACGGCCAGTCTGGCAAAGCTCGCGGCCAGCAGTTGCGGCGCCTCAAAGGCGAGGTAACTGTCTGTCTCCGGCAGGTCGGCCTTGAGCGTTTCAAAGACTTCCAGAGCCTCGGCGATATTATTACCGTCGGCAAAGGTCCTGAGGTCGCTCTTGTTGGCCTCGATCCGTTCCTGCCGTTCGCTTTCTGCACGGGCGGCGGTGATCGCCAGCCGGGCGTCGGCCAGCGGCTCGGCCCCCGGCGCATAGCGTACGGCCCGGTCGATATAGCTGTCCGCGGCGTCATAACGGCCAGCGGCAATGGTGGCGCGGGCCCTGGTCGCGTACAGGTCGGCGATGCGCTCGCGGTAGCGCGCAAGCTCGGGCAGAAGCGTCGCATTTTGTTTGGCCAGGGCGCTGAGTTCCTGCACATTCTTGAGCAGCCCGGCCTCCCATTGCGGCGCGTCGATTTCCGGATCGACCAGCGCAAACTCGATGCTGCTGCCGGCGCTGGCCGCCAGTTCATTGACATAGGCCCTGAGTTCCCGGTCTTTGAGATTGGCTAAGCGGGCCTGCATGAGTTGTTCATTGAGCCCGAGGCTGTTCATCAATTCCCCGTAATCGGCCACCAGGCTTTCCGCGGCCGGGCGCGAACCGCTGGCCAGTAGCGCCTCCAGTTCTGACTGCATGGCCGGCTTGAAGGCGCCTGCCAACGACTCAAGCAACTCGCTGCCGGGCGCGAGCCGGGCCAGTTCGACCAGCGCCGCCTGCTCCGCCTTGAAGTCGCCGAGCGCGGTGAGTTGCGGCGCGGCCCGGCCGAGGGCGGCTTCCAGTTCGGTCACTCTTTGCTCGCGCAGGATGCGCGCCTCCAGGTCGGCCAGTCGCGGATCCTGCCGGCCGGCCTCGGTGCCCATGCCGGAGCGCGCCAGCGCCAGGGCCGCGGCCGGGTCACCGGCCTCAAGTTTTTGCAGCGCCAGGAGGCGGTAGGCATTGCCGAGGCGCGGGTCGCCGATCAGCGGGTGTTCGGGGTCGATCCGCGCGATTTTTTTGAGGATGTTGCTGGTGTTGTCAATCAGGCGAAAATCCTTGAGGGTCGAGACATATTGCTTGGTCAATTCACCGATGATCTCGGCCGCCGCGCGGCTCAGCAGGCTGCTCTGTTCCTGCAAAAAAACCGAATCGGGGTAAAATTCCCGGATCTCGGCGATCACGGCCCTGGCCGCGGTAAAGTCATAGTTGTCGCCCCGGCGATCTATGAGGGCGGCGATTTTGCCGCCGAAGTAATCCTGTAGCGCGCTTTTGGCCGTTTCATCGTTGCTGATCAGCACCTGATCGGTTTTTTCCAGCAGGCGCATCTCGGCCAGACTGGCGTCCATGGTCTGGGCCGAGGCGCCGGCCAGTTGGGCAATCATGTTGGTCAGTTTCTGGTCGTGCAGATATTCCCGGGCCGGCTCAATGAGCGCCAGACCGATGATGAGTAGAATACCGGCCGCGATCACAAACGGGTTCTTGTGCCAGGTCGCCTTGCCTTGCAGTTCTTCCAGGAAGTGCGCGACGGTCGGACTGCGGTCCTCGCGGCGAAACGCCACGGCCCGCCTGAGCGCGCGATTCTGCTTGCGGTTCAGCTTCTTGATATAGGGCGGGACCTGCTTGTTGTCATGGGCCTTGTTGGCCGGGAGCTTGTTAAACGGGTGTTTGCCGGTCAATAATTCATAGGCCGTGCAGCCGAGCGCGTAGGTGTCATCGCGGGTGTCCGGCTCCTTGCCTTCAAGCATCTCCAGGCTGGCATAGGCGGGCGTCAACGCGCCCAGTCGGCCGGCGTCGAACAGGGTCTTTTCGGCCTTGCCCGTGACCGGGTTTTTGACCGCGCGCGCAATGCCGAAGTCGAGCGTCTTGACGGCGCCGTCATTGCACAGGAAGGCGTTGCCGGGCTTGAAGTCGGAGTGAACCAGTTGCCGCTCGTGGGCGTAGATCAGGCCGGCCCCAAGCTGTTTGATAATACCGTAGGCCTCGGCGAAGGGCAGCCCGCCCTGCGCCCGGATTTTTTTCTTGATGTAGTCCTTGAGCTCAATGCCTTCCATGAATTCCATCGTGATAAAGACCGGCGTATTGGGGCCGCCGACCCGGTCGAAGTCATAGATCGTGGCGATGTTCGGGTGCGCCAGTTTTTGCTGGCGGCTGGATTCGCGTTGCAGCGCGATAAAGGCCTCCGGGTGTTCCTTGAAGTCATCGTTCAGGAGTTTTACCGCAACGTGCGGCTTTTTGTCCCTGGCCTCGGCCTTGAGCAGGTCCAGCGCCTTGTAAACCTTGCCCATGCCGCCGACGCCGAGAATCTTGAGCAGTTTGAAGCGCTGCTTGATGATCGAACCGACATCATAATTGCCGGACAGGTCGCCGATGGTCAGATCCGGCGCATTCCAGCGGGTCCCGGCCGGCCCGGACGCGCCCGTGACCGACGGGGTCGAAGTATCCGCGCCGGGCACGTTGGTATCGGGGAAAATAGCCGAGGCGTCGGTCATGGCCCCCGTCTTTTGACCTCCGCCGGCCGCGGCCGGGTTATCCATGACGGCGCTGACCGGCGTGGCCGAGGTCACCGAGTCATGCGCAAATACGGTCGCCTGCAGGCTTTCATCAGTCCCGATCTCGGTGACCCCGGCATGGAGGCGGCGGAACTGGTTTATCTGCCGTTTCAGTTGGGTATACTGCTGATCGTCGATGCCTTTTCGCGCATGAATCTCGTCCAGTTGTTCCAGCGTCCTGCGGGCAAATTGGGGATATTTCCCGAGCTCCCGCTCCAGTTGGGCGGAGAGCGCCTCAAGATCTATCTTGCCCTCTCCCAGGGCTTCAAGTATGTGCTTGAAATCAGCCAAAATAATGATCCTGTAATAACGGTAATGCTTGCATTATTCTAGTCTATATCAATAACGATCGCCGTGACATTATCGCTGGCCCCGCGCAGCAGGGTGAGTTCGATCAGTTCCCAGCAAATGCGTTCGGTTGAGCCTTTGTGCAGAATGTCCTCAAGCTCGGCGTCAACCACATGCTTGTTCAGGCCGTCGCTGCAAAGCAGATAACGGTCGCCCTGCCGCATCTCCTGGATGTCCATGTCAAGGAAAAATTTCTTGGTCGCGCCGACCGCGCGCGTGATGATATTCCGGTGCGGGTGCTTGGTGGCCTCCTCGGGGTTAATCAGTCCCAACTCGATATAATGCTGAACCTGGGAATGGTCAGTGGTCAACTGCTGCAATTCACCGTTGCGCTGCCGGTAAAGACGGCTGTCGCCGGCCCACAGATAAACACAGAAACGGCTGTGGGCGACCATGACCGCGACCGTAGAGCCGATGGTAATGGGGATGTAACTTTCATCCGCCTTTTTTATCAGTTTTTCATTGACCAGGACAAGCCTGTTTTCAATATCGTCGATAAACTGTTCCAGCGATTGCCCTTCGTGCACCTTGTCCAGGGTATTGACGATCATCTGGCTGGCCACATCCCCGGCATGATGCCCGCCCATGCCATCGGCCACGGCCCACATCCCCGCCTCGGGCCGCTGCAACAGCGAGTCTTCATTATATTCGCGGATCTTGCCCACGTTGGTGATGCCATAGGAATGCCAGGACAGGGCGCTGCCATTCCTGCTTTTTTCCGGTATCGGCTTCATGCCGATTCCTCCAGCCTGAAGTCAACGATCTCGGCCGGCCCCTCGGCGAAGGATTTGCCGAGACTGATCTGGCCGTTGGTGGTGATGGCCATTTCCTCGCGCCTTAAAAAGGCGTCGTCGGCATTATCGAGCTTGACGTAGGTGCCGTTGGTGCTCTGGTCGATGATAAAAAACTTGTTGCGGCGCAATTCGATGCGGACATGCTGGCGCGAGGCCAGTTTTTCGTTAATGGGCAGGCCACAGTCCTTGCCGCGGCCCAGCACCAGCCCGGCGTGGTTGTGATTCAGGGTGACCGAGCGGCCACGATAACTGAGATGCAGCGAAATCTTCGGGATCTTGGGCACATTGTGCATCATTTTCGGTATCATCATCTGGGTCACATCCTCTTTCTGCCAGATGATCTCATGGATTTCAATATCCTCTTTTTTACCCTTGATGGCGGCCCGATCCATCCAGCGGGTATTATCGCGCATGTCGGCCTCAAGTAAATCAATAGTGCTCCTGGTCGTGATAATCTGCTCGCCCTTGGCCTGGGCCGCCATTCTTGCCGCCACATTGACGGCGTCGCCAAACACGTCTCCGGCCTCCCACAGGGCATCACCATAGTGCAGACCGATGCGCACCCTGACAGCAGGCCCCTCTTCCTGCTTGCTGTTTCTGTTTTGCAGGGTTTCCTGCATCTCGGCGGCGGCGCGGGCCGCGTTGTCCGCCTCCGGGAAGGTGCACATGATTTCATCGCCGATGGTCTTGATCAGGGTGCCGTTATGCTTTTCGGCCACCGCGGTCAATAATTTGAGGGTGTCGGCCACGAGCGCGCGCGCCTCGTTATCGCCCAGCATCTCAAACAGATGGGTGCTGCCGCTGATATCGGCAAACATGATCGCCAGTCTGGTCGCTTTTGGTGACATGGACTGTTAGCTTCAGGCCCTGGCCCGAGAAGGTTTAAATGTTATGAGCATAAGGATAAACACGACCGCCATTTGAGCGGCCGCGTCCGTACAAGAGTCGTTCATTATTTTCTCAATCCTGAATATTGACTTAAATGTCATTTTTATTCAACGTCCTGAAACAGGGCCGTTTCCTGCCCGGCCGGATTTGCCTGATTTGTCTAAAAAACCGCAATCCGCGGCAGCCATTCATATCCGGCCTTTCAGCGCGCCGCGGCCAGTTGATATTAAAACACAAAATCAACAGAAAAATGAAATCTTTAGCGTTATTTTAAGCCCTTTTGCCTCAGGGCATGGCCCGGACTTGGGCAGGGCCATTACAATTTTAAGTGACATCAGAGATGCAATATGTTGATATATTAAGGAAACTCTGATTGAATTAGGGCTTCCTTAAATTTATCAATAACTGCTATTATCCCATGAAAACCATAAATCTTAAAATTAACCCGCTGCTGGCGCTGTTCTGCGCCTTCCTCATCGTGCTGTTGCAAATCCCCCAGGTTTCCGCCTTTTCCCTGAGAGAGTTGCTGGGCCTGAAAAATCCCGACAAGGAAAATACCGAAAACGGGGCGGCCGAGGCGGCCGCCACGGATAAAAACAACGACATCGACTGGGGCAGTTCCGCCGCGGCGCAGAATCCGCAACTGGATCTCAACTACTTTAGCGCGCTGTTTGCCAATATGAATCAACAGGAACGCGATACGGTGCTGGCCGACCCGGCGGTCTTCAAGCAGGTGGTCGAGAGCGAGGCAAACAACCGGGCCACCGTCTCGGCCGCCATTGCCAACCAGCTTGAGCGCAACGAAAATATGGAATTTTTAATGCGCCGCAGCGCCGAGGCCACCCTGCGCGAGGCCTATCTGGGGCAATTGATCCGCTCCAGGCTGCCGGCGGGCTTTCCGGACGAGGCGCAGATCAGGGAATACTACGAAAATAACAAGTCGCAGTTCCTGGCGCCCGAGCAGGTGCATGTCTGGCAGATCTTTCTCGCCCGGGAGGAAGAGGCCAATGCCAGGCAGATCGCGGCCCTGAAGAAAAAGGCCGATGCGCTATATAACGACCTGCGCCGCGGCCGGGCCGATTTTGCCAACATCGCCCTGGCCCAGTCCGAACATCCGCAGAGCCGGATGCTGGCCGGCTACATGGGCCTGTTGCAGACCGATGACCTGTTGCCGGCCATCAAGGCGCCGCTGCTAAAGCTGAAACCGGGAGAGATCAGCAGGCCGCTTGAATCTGAAACGGGTCTGCACATCGTGAAAAGAGGCGCCATCGTGGCCGCGACCACGCTTGAACTGGATCAGGCCCGCCCGCAGATCCGCGAGGCCCTGCTCAACCGGGCCGGCGCCCAGTTGCGCGATGCGATCTTCGCCCAGGCCAGAAAGGAATTCCCCCAAGCCATCTCAGACGAAAAAATGGAGGAATGGCGCCTGCGCCTGCGCACCGACACGGCCGCAAACTGAACTCACTTACAGCCCGGTAAAACCTGAGGCAGGCGGATTTTCGCCGCTATGACGGCTGGCCGGATCGGAAGCTGATCAGGGTCAGGTCGTCAGGATGGCACAGACGGTCCGATTTGGGGATGTGCATGTTGTTCTGGCATTGTCTGATCAGGTCGCTGATGCCGTCCAATAGCGGGCGCTCGTGAATGAGGTTGCAGATCTCTTCTTCGTACAGGTTGTCGGAGACGGCGTCACTGCACAGGATCAGGGTGTCGCTGGGCGCGAGTTCGATGAACGGGCCGATGGTGATGTGCATGTCGTCACAGCCGACATAGTTTGAGATCAGATTGCGGGCCGGATGCAGCATGGCCTGTTCCTCTTCCAGCGCGCCGCAGCTCAGGGCATAGCCGATCGGCGACTGGGATAAGGTCTGATATTTCATCCCGCCTTCTCCGGTCGCCAGCAGGATGAGCGAGTCGCCGGCCTGATAGCTGCGCATTTTAGCGCCATTGATTTCGGCAATGGACACCGTGGTCCCGGCCCCGCTCTGCATGTTCAGGATTTGCCGGTTGGCATCGTCAATCCCCCGCAGGATGGCGTCACGAATATTATCCTTGCCGTTTGCAAGCGCCGTGATCAGGTTTTCCACCAGCATTTGCGAGGCCTGCTCCCCGGCCGGCATGCCGCCCAGGCCATCGGCCACCACCAGTATGGTGACTTGCTCGTCAACCGGAATGATCGCCAGCGCGTCCTCGTTGGCGCTGTCTTTGGCGGGCGAGCGGCTGGAAAAGCAGACCGCCTCGCCATGCCCGAGTCCGACCGGCTGTAGTTGCCGATCGGTGGCGTTAAAGCGGGTAATGGTCTCTATCTTGTTTGTTTTTGTCATTATTTATTCCTTTATAACTTTAAATACTTGCCATCATTCTAAAGGCGCCCCGCGCTGCATTCAGCCGGCGCCAAGCCGCTTGTACTTCATGCGTCCGGCCTGGGCGTCATTCCCCCTGCGGCTTAAAAAGTCCTGGTGATATTCACTAAAACCGGCCTCCATGAAGACCGTTTCGCCGTCGTCTTCAAAGGCCAGGATATGCGTGGCGATCCGATCCAGAAACCAGCGGTCGTGCGAGATTACCATGACACAGCCGGGGAAGGCGAGCAACGCTTCTTCCAGCGCGCGCAGGGTTTCCACATCAAGATCATTGGACGGCTCATCCAGCAACAGCACATTCGCGCCCTGCTTTAAGGTATTGGCCAGGTGCAGCCGGCCGCGTTCTCCGCCGGACAACTCGCCGACCCGTTTTTGCTGATCGGCGCCCTTGAAGTTAAAGCGGCCGAGATAGGCCCGCGCGTTGATTTCATAATGACCGACAATGATGTTGTCAAGCCCGTTTGAGACGGCCTCCCAGACGGTTTTTTGATCATCCAGGGTGGCGCGGCTCTGTTCAACATAGGCGGTTTTTACGGTTTCGCCGATGTGGATGGCGCCGCTGTCCGGCCTGACACGGCCGCTTATCAGGCGAAACAGGGTGGATTTACCCGCGCCATTGGCGCCGATAATGCCAATGATAGCGCCTTTGGGGATATTAAAGCTGAGACTTTGGTAGAGGACGCGCTCGCCAAGCTGTTTGCTGACCGCATTAAACTCAAGCACGCGCTCCCCCAGCCGCGGCCCGGGCGGGATATAGATTTCATTGGTCTCACCGCGTCTTTGAAATTCCCGCGAGTGCATTTCCTCAAAGCGGGCGAGGCGCGCCTTGTTTTTGGCATGGCGGCCGCGGGGCGCGGTCTTGACCCATGCCAGTTCCTGCTTGATCGCCTTTTGCCGGGCGGTTTCGGCCCGCTCCTCCTGTTTTAGCCGGGCCGCCTTGTTTGCCAGCCATTGTGAATAATTGCCCTCAAACGGGATGCCCTCGCCCCGGTCCAGCTCCAGGATCCAGCCGGCCACGTTATCAAGGAAATAGCGGTCGTGGGTGACGGCCACGACCGTCCCCTTAAAATCCGCCAGGAAGCGCTCCAACCAATACACCGATTCAGCGTCGAGATGGTTGGTCGGCTCGTCCAGTAACAGCATATCGGGCCGTGACAATAAAAGGCGGCACAGCGCCACGCGGCGTTTTTCACCACCCGAGAGGGTCGCCACGGCGCTTTGCCAGGACGGCAGGCGCAATGCCCCGGCCGCGCGTTCCAGCGTATGCTCAAGGTTTTCCGCGTCCCAGGCCCGCACGATGCGCTCCAGTTGTTCCTGTTTTTTCGCCAGCGCGGCAAAATCGGCCCCCGCTTCGGCATAGGCGGCATAGACCTCGTTTAAGCCGGCCAGCGCGGCGAGCGGCTCGGCCAGGCCCTGCTCCACGTTACCGCGCACATCTTTGGCCGGATCCAGTTGCGGTTCCTGGGGCAGGTAACCGACCTTGATACCGGGCATAGGGCGGGCTTCGCCGATGATTTCCTTATCAATACCGGCCATGATCCTTAACAATGTCGATTTGCCGGCGCCGTTCAGGCCCAGCACGCCGATCTTGGCGCCGGGGAAGAAGGACAGGTTAATATCCTTGAGGATGTGACGTTTGGGCGGGACGATCTTGCCCACGCCATTCATACTGTAAACATATTGGGCCATAGCCGGGATGATTGTCGTGTTGATTCAGTCAAAATGTAAGAGTGCGGCGCTTGCCGGGCCGCCATTCTAATTGAAAAGCGCCGCATTGGAAGCCTCTGGCCGGGCCGTTGTTCATTTTTGGAAACTCTGATTCAATCAGAGTTTCCTGCGGCACAGGGATGTGCTGCCAAAATCATTGACGCAAGTCATTGATTTTGAAGCCCCGCCTGCTGCAGGCAGGAAGTTGAAAATCGCATTTTCACCTTGCGTGCTCTGATAAGTCCTGGATGGACTTATTCAGAGCTTCCTTTTTAATCTTTTGCCCCCATGCTCTGGCCTTTTCCAGCAACGCGGGATACTCCAGGGTGGTGAGTTCCCGCTCCTGCAAGACCCGTTTGCCGGCGATCCAGACATCCGTGACCTGCTGCCGGCCGGCGGCATAGATAATCTGTTCCAGCGGTTCATAGAGCGGGACGGTTTCAAGCCGGTCGAGGTCAAGCGCGGCAATATCGGCCTGCTTGCCCGGTTGCAGGGAGCCGATCGCCGCGCCGAGCCCGAGCGCGCGCGCGCCATTCAGGGTGGCCATCCTGAGCGTGGCATGGGCGTCCAGGGCGGTGCTGTCATTCGCCACGGCCTTGCCCAGCAGCGCGGCGCTGCGCATTTCTCCGATCATATCCAGGTCGTTATTGCTGGCCGCGCCATCGGTGCCGATGCAGACATTCACGCCGGCCTTCTGCAATGCGGCCGCCGGGCAAAAACCGCTGGCCAGTTTCAGGTTGGATTCCGGGCAATGCGCCACGTTGACGCCCAGCCTGGCCAGTTCCTCAATCTCGTTTGATTCGAGCTGCGTCATGTGCACGGCCAGCACGCGCGGGCTTAACAGGCCCAGCTCGGACAAGCGGCGCAACGGCCGCCGGCCGTATTGCGTCATGCTCTGCTCGACCTCCCGGGCCGTTTCATGGATGTGCATATGGATCGGGATATCCAGTTCTTCCGCGAGTATGCCGATCCGCCGCAACGCCGCGTCCGCAACGGTATAGGGCGCGTGCGGGGCAAAGGCCGTGCTGATCAGCGGATTCAGGCGGTAAGTGTCATGCACCTCGACGCCCTTGTGCAGGTATTCATCGGTATCCGTCGCCCAGGCCGTGGCGAAGTCGATACAAATCAGGCCGACCACGGCCCGCATACCGGCCCCGGCCGCGACCGCCGCGGTCTGCTCGGGGAAAAAATACATATCGTTAAAGCAGGTGACGCCGCCACGGATCATCTCGGCCACGGCCAGCCCGCTGCCGTCGCGGACAAAATCGGCGCTGACCCAGCGGGCCTCGGCGGGCCAGATATGATCCTGCAGCCACTGCATTAACGGCAAGTCATTGGCCAAACCCCGCAGCAGATTCATGGCCGCGTGAGTGTGCGCGTTGATCAGACCGGGAATCAGGGCATGCTGTCCAAGCGCGATCTCGGTCCGGGCCGAGTATTCGGCCCGCGCGGCCGCGGTCGGCAACAGTGCCTCGATGCGGTCCTCCCGGATCGCAATGGAATGATCCTCATAGACGGCATTTTCCGGTTCCACCGGTATAATCCATTTGGCATGAATAAGGGTATCGACCTGCATGATGAAATGTTATCCGCAATTTTTATGACCATAATAAGTGAATTGAAGGAATAAACCACTGAACATGAAAATGCCATCCCCGGAGACAGAATCCTATGCGGCCGTAGCGTGGCGGGCCGGGCGGCTCAGGCTGCTGGATCAGCGCCGCTTGCCGGCCGAGATCGTCTATCTCGATTATGATTCGGCCGCGGCCGTGGCCGCCGCGATAACGGCCATGGTGGTGCGCGGCGCGCCGGCCATCGGCATTGCTGCGGCCTATGCCGTGGTGCTGGCGGCCAGGGCGGCCCGGCGGACGGCCCCCGCCGCCTGGCGGCAGGAAATTGAACCAGATCTGACCGCCCTGGCCACGGCCCGGCCGACGGCGGTCAATCTGCGCTGGGCGATCGGCAAAATGCGCCGCGCCTTTGCCGCTATCGAAGGCGATCCCGAACCTGCCCTGCTGGAAGTCGCAAGCCGCATTCATCACGATGATATTGCCGCCAATCAGCAGATGGGGCGGGCCGGCGGGGCCCTGCTGCAAGCTCAAAGCCGGGTCGTAACCCATTGCAACGCCGGCGCCCTGGCCACCGGCGGCTATGGCACGGCCCTTGGAGTCATCCGCGCGGCCCACAAAAACGGCCTGATCAGGCAAGTCTATGTGTCTGAAACGCGGCCTGCCCTGCAGGGCGCGCGTTTGACCTGCTGGGAGTTGCGGCAGGCGCGGATCCCGCAGAAGTTACTGGTCGATGCGGCGGTCGCCGGCCTCATGCAGCGCACCCGGATTCACTGGCTGATCGTGGGCGCGGATCGCATCGCCGCCAATGGCGATGTGGCCAACAAGACCGGCACCTGTTCACACGCGCTGGCGGCAAACTATCATGGCGTAAAGGTCATGGTGGTCGCGCCCGCCGCCACGGTCGATATGTCGCTCAAGTCCGGCGCGGAGATCCCCATTGAACAGCGGGCGCCGCTTGAGGTCACGGAAATCAATGGCGGGCCGACGGCGCCGGCAGGGGTAACGGCAAGCAACCCCGCCTTTGATGTCACGCCGGCCGAACTGATTGATGTGCTGGTCAGCGAGAAGGGCATTATAGAGCGGCCCGACAGTGAAAAAATGCTCGCCGTTTTCGGCGAGGGGGATTCCGGTTAAGTGTCACTCGGGCCTGCCTGAACCCCGGCCTGAAAACAGCGGCCCGGCGCCCGCGAAAGGCGTAAAAAAGGGTGCGGCGGCCGGGCCGTTTGTGTTATTATTCCGACCTTCATAAATACCGGAAACAAGGCCGTTCCTCCACCCACCCTTATGTCTGAATCTGAATTCGCGCGTTCACTTTCCCGCGTCAATATCGAAGACGAAATGCGGCAGTCTTATATGGACTATGCCATGAGCGTTATCGTCGGCCGCGCCCTGCCGGATGTGCGCGATGGGCTGAAGCCAGTGCATCGGCGCGTGCTGTTTGCGATGCGGGAGATGGGCAATGATTATAATAAGCCCTATAAAAAATCGGCGCGGGTCGTGGGCGATGTGATCGGCAAGTATCACCCGCACGGCGACAGCGCGGTTTACGATACGATCGTGCGCATGGCGCAGTCCTTCTCGCTGCGCTACGTGCTGGTGGACGGGCAGGGCAACTTTGGCTCGGTGGACGGGGACCCGCCCGCGGCCATGCGCTATACCGAGGTGCGCATGGCGCGGATCGCGCATGAGGTGTTGGCCGACCTAGACAAGGAGACGGTCGATTTCAGTCCGAATTACGACGGTTCCGAGCATGAGCCGGTGGTCCTCCCCACCCGCATCCCGAACCTGCTGGTCAATGGTTCCAGTGGCATCGCCGTGGGCATGGCCACCAACATACCGCCGCATAATCTGGCCGAGGTGGTGGCCGCCTGTCTGGCATTGATCGACCGGCCCGCCATGAGCATTGCCGAGTTGATGCGGCATATCCCCGGCCCGGATTTTCCGACCGCGGCCATCATCAACGGCTCGGCCGGCATCAGGGAAGCCTATGAGACCGGCCGCGGCCGCATCTATGTGCGCGCGCTGTGCGAAGTCGAGGAGCATGAGGCCGGCAACCGGATCGTCATCACCGAACTGCCCTATCAGGTCAACAAGGCGCGCCTGCAGGAAAAGATTGCCGAACTGGTCAAAGACAAGAAACTGACCGGCATCAGGGGCCTGCGCGATGAGTCCGACAAGGACGGCATGCGCGTGGTGATCGAACTGAAACGCGGTGAAGTGGCCGAGGTGATCCTGAATAACCTGTATAAATTCACCCAGATGCAAACGGTGTTCGGCATCAATATCGTGGCCCTGGCCGACAACCGGCCGCGCCTGTTGAACCTCAAAGAACTGCTGGAGGCGTTCATCAGTCATCGCCGCGAGGTGGTCACGCGGCGCGCCATATTTGAATTACGCAAGGCCCGCAACCGGGCCCATATCCTGGAAGGCCAGGCCGTCGCGCTGGCAAATATCGACCCCGTGATCGCGCTGATAAAGGCGGCCCCGACCCCGGCCGAGGCCAGGGCGGCGCTCGTGGCCGAAACCTGGCAATCGGCTGCCGTCCGGGAAATGCTGGAACGCGCCGGCGCGGACGCCTCCCGCCCGGATGATCTGGCACAGGAATATGGCCTGAGCGGGGCCGGCTATCGCCTGTCGGAGGCCCAGGCGCAGGCCATCCTTGAATTGCGCCTGCAAAAGCTGACCGGCCTGGAAAAAGACAAGATATTAAAAGAATATGGCGAATTGCTTGATGCCATCGCCGCTTTGCTGGATATTCTCTCGCGCCCCGAGCGGTTGTTGCAGGTGATTCGCGAGGAACTTCAGGAAATTCTGGCGCGTTACGGCGATCAGCGCAGGACCCGGATCGTGCCCGCGCAAGAAGACCTGAGCATGGAAGATTTGATCACGGAGGAAGATGTCGTGGTCACCTTATCGCGCGCGGGTTATGCCAAATCCCAGCCGATCGACACCTATCGCTCACAGCGGCGCGGCGGCCGCGGCAAGAGCGCGACCTCGGTCAGGGATGAAGACTTCATCGACAAACTGTTTATCGCCAGCACCCATGACACGATCCTGTGTTTTTCAAGCCACGGCAAACTCTACTGGCTGAAGGTCTATGAACTGCCCCAGGCGGGCCGCGCGGCGCGTGGCAAGCCCATCATCAACCTGTTGCCGCTGGCGACCGGCGAGCAGATCGACGCCATCCTGCCGATCCGCGAATTCTCCGCGGACAAATTCGTGTTCATGGCCACCGCCGACGGCACGGTCAAGAAGACCGCGCTGTCACAATTCTCGCGGCCGCGGCCCAGCGGCATCCGCGCCATTGAACTGGCCGATGGCAATCAACTCATCGGGGTCGAACTGACCGACGGCGCGCGCGATGTCATGTTGTTCAGCGACGCCGGCCGGGTCGTGCGCTTCCCGGAAGCGCAGGTGCGCGCCCTGGGCCGAACCGCCAGGGGCGTGCGCGGCATGCGCCTCGGCCGGGGGGAGCGGGTGATCTCGCTGATCATTGTCGGCGACCGGGCCGCGAGCATACTGACCGCCACCCGCAACGGTTACGGCAAACGCACCGCGCTGGCGGACTATCCGCGGAAATCCCGCGGCGGGGCCGGGGTGATCTCCATCCAGGTGTCGGCCAGGAACGGCGCCGTGGTGGGCGCGGTGATGGTCGAAGACGAGGACGAGATCATCCTGATCAGCGATCAGGGCACGCTGATCCGCACCCCGGTCAGGGATATTTCGCTCTACGGGCGCAATACCCAGGGCGTGCGCCTGCTCAGTCTGGCTGAAGCGGAGCAGCTTGCGAGTCTGGAAAGGGCCGGTCTGGAACAGATTGTTGAAACCGCGACCGGGTCGGAGTAAGGGCCGCCATGCGTCTTTTGCGTGATTTTCCGCCGGCGTCCGGGGCTTGATCAGCGCGCCAATGTCTCCCCCAATAATCAATTTTTCCGCCGGCCCGGCCATGTTGCCGGAAGAGGTCATGTTGCAGGCCCGGGCCGAGCTTATCGACTGGCGCGGAAGCGGCAAGTCGGTCATGGAGATCAGCCATCGCAGCCCGGAATTTCAAGCCATCGCCGAACACGCCGAGACCACATTGCGCGAACTGCTGGCTATCCCGGCCGACTATCATGTGCTGTTTCTGGCCGGCGGCGCGACCCACCAGTTCTCGGTCCTGCCCATGAACCTGCTGGCCGGCAAAACCGGGGCGGACTATCTCCATACCGGGCATTGGTCCGGCAAGGCCCTGCAGGCGGCCGGGGCCTATGCAAAAATCAATATCGCCTGTTCCGGCGAGGCGTCCGCCTTCACGGCCATCCCCGCCATTGCAGAATGGCGCTTAAACCCGGACGCGGCCTACTGTTACTACTGCGATAACGAGACGATCAGCGGCCTCGAATTTAAATCCGTGCCGGATGTCGCCGGCGTGCTGGCCACGGACATGACCTCATCCATACTGTCAAAAGTGATCGATGTCTCCCGCCTGGGCGTCATTATTGCCGGCGCGCAGAAGAATATCGGGCCGGCCGGGCTGACCATCGTCATCGTCAAGGCCGGGCTCCTGGCCGAAACCCTGCCGGGCACGCCCGATCTTTTGAATTACCGCCGGCAGGCCGAGGCCAACAGCATGTTGAACACCCCGCCCACCTTTAACTGGTACATGGCCGGTCTGGTGTTCGACTGGGTCAAGGCCCAGGGCGGGGTCAGGGCGATGCAAACACTGGCCGAGCAGAAGGCCGGCCGGCTCTATCGCCTGATAGACGCCAGCAGCCTGTATGAAAACCCGATTGCCGAAGCCTGGCGCTCCAATATGAACGTGGTCTTTACCCTCGCGGACAAGGGTCTGGAACAGGTTTTCCTGAGCGAGGCCGAACAGGCCGGCCTGCACTGCCTCAAGGGCCACCGCCAGATCGGCGGGATGCGGGCCAGTATCTATAACGCCATGCCTGAATCCGGTGTTGCGCAACTGGCTGATTTTATGAAAGAGTTTGAGCGCGGTCATTAGCGCCGGGCTAACAGGAACCGCATCCCGGCCGGCCCGCGGCAGGCCGGCCGGAATGACGATGGGCCGGGATGTGAAATGAGCGCCGGTTCTGTATGCAGTCAAGAATCTGTTATTCCAGAGAACGCTCGCCTAAATGAATAACGGATAGTGGAAATAACCCCCTCCGTCATTCCGGCCGGCCTGCTACAGGCAGACAAAAGCAGAAACAGGGACCCAAAATCAAGGTGTTTTTCAGCGCTTCCCAAGCTCCTCGCTCTGCCGTATCCTGTCGCCCTTCCAAAAATACACGATTGATTGACACGAGACCCATGGCCGCTGAAAAAACACTGGCACAACTGCGCGAAGATATTGACGCCCTTGACGGGCGACTGCTCGAACTGATCAGCGCCCGCGCGCGTCTGGCCCAGCAGGCGGCGGCGATCAAGCATTCGGCAGAGGGCGCGGCCGGTTTTTACCGGCCTGAACGCGAGGCGCAGATCCTCGACAGGATTATCCAAAGCAACCGGGACAACGGCGGCCCGCTCCCGGCCGAGGAGATAGCGCGCCTGTTCCGCGAGATCATGTCGGCCTGCCTGGCCCTGGAACAGGCATTGGATATCGCCTATCTGGGGCCGGCCGGCACTTTTACGCAGACGGCCGCCCTGAAACATTTCGGCCATTCGGTCAAGACCTCGGCCTTTGGCGGCATCGAGCAGATCTTCCGCGAGGTCGAGGCCGGCACCTGCCACTACGGCGTGGTGCCGGTTGAGAATTCGATCGAGGGCGCGGTCAACCATACCCTGGACATGCTGCATCATTCGAGCCTGATGATCTGCGGGGAAGTGGAACTCAGAATCCATCACCATCTGCTCAGCCGCCATGAAGAGCCAGCGCCGATCCGGCGCATTTATTCCCATCAACAGTCATTGGCGCAGTGCCGGGGCTGGCTGGACAGCCATTTGCCCGCGGCCGAGCGCATCGCGGTGGCCAGCAACGCCGAGGCGGCACGCATCGCGGCCAGTGAGGACGGCGGGGCCGCCATCGCCGGTGAAACGGCGGGCGAGTTGCATCAGCTAAATCGGCTGGCCGGCAATATCGAAGACCAGCCGGATAATACGACCCGCTTTCTGGTGATCGGCAAGGCCATGTGCCCGCCGTCGGGCCGCGACAAGACATCGCTCATCTTTTCGACGGCCAACCGGCCGGGCGCCCTGCACCGGATGTTGAATTGCCTGGCCGAGAATCAGGTCAGCATGACGCGGATCGAGTCCAGACCCTCGCGCCGCGAGATGTGGGACTACGTGTTCTTTGTCGATATCGAGGGGCACGCCGAAGACGCCCCCGTGAAAAAGGCCCTGGACGGCCTTGCCGCGAGCGCCGCCATGCTCAAGTTACTGGGCTCCTATCCGCAGGCGGCGCTCTGAGCCGCGCCGCCTTTATCCGCATGTCCTGTGATCTGTTCAGTCTGGCCACGGAGGGCGTCGCCCGCCTGCGGCCTTATCATCCCGGCAAGCCGGCGGAAGAGCTGCGGCGCGAACTCGGCCTCGGCGAGATCATTAAACTGGCCTCGAACGAAAATCCGCTGGGGCCGCCCGAATCGGCGCTGGCGGCGATCACGGCCTGCCGGGATTTGGCGCGTTATCCCGACGGCAACGGTTTTACCCTGAAAAGGGCATTGGCCGAGAAACACAATATCGACATAGACTGCATTACGCTCGGCAACGGCTCCAATGAAGTCCTGGAACTGGCCGCGCGCGCCTTTGTGACAAGCGGGCATCAGGTGATCTATTCACAACATGCGTTTGCGGTCTATCCGCTGGTCACCCAGGCCATCGGCGCCGAGCATGTGGTCGTCCCGGCCACCGCCTGGGGCCATGACCCGGCGGCGATGCGGGCGGCCGTTACTGAGCGGACCCGTTTGCTGTTTATCGCCAACCCCAATAACCCGACCGGCGCCTGGATAAACCGCGAGTGCCTGCACCATTTGCTGGAGAACCTGCCGGAGCATGTGATCGCGCTGGTGGACGAAGCCTATTTCGACTATGCCGAGGCGGAGGCAGAATACCCGGATTGCAGCCTGTGGCTGAATGATTTTAAAAACCTGATCGTGACCCGGACATTCTCCAAGGCTTACGGTCTGGCCGGCTTGAGAGTGGGCTATGCCCTGTCGCACCCGGATATTGCCAACCTGCTGAATCGCCTGCGCCAGCCTTTCAACAGCAACAGCCTGGCCCTGGCCGCGGCCGCAGCCGCGCTGGAAGAACCGCAATATATCGAGCGCGGCATCCGCCTGAATGAGGCCGGCATGGCGCAACTGACGGCGGCCCTGACCGGCCTCGGCCTGGAGTGTATCCCGTCCAGGGGCAATTTTATCTGCGTGGATTGCGGCCGGCCCGCGGCCGCAGTCTATGAGGCCCTGCTCCGGGCCGGCGTGATCGTGCGCCCGATAGCCAATTACGGCCTGCCGCGGCATCTGCGCGTGAGCATCGGGCGCGAATTTGAAAACAGCCGTTTCATTGACGCGCTGGGCGGGATCCTGGCGCGGCCCTCATGTTGATCGAGCGGCTGGCCATTATCGGTCTCGGCCTGATTGGCGGCTCGCTGGCGCGGGCCCTGCGCCGGGCCGGGCAGGTCGGGCGCATCAGCGCGTATGACCACGATCAGGCCGCGCTGAGGCAGGCGCTTGAGCAGGGCGTGATCGATGACTATGCGCCGGATATTAGGGCGGCGAGCGCGGCCGCGGATGTGGTCGTGCTGGCCACGCCGCCGGCGGCCACGGAAAAACTGCTGGCTGAAGTGGCCGCGGCGCTCAAAGCCGGGGCCACGCTGACCGACGTGGGCAGCGTCAAGGGCAATATGGTCAAGGCGGCCCGGGCCGCGCTGGCGGATCGCTTGCCGTGTTTTGTGCCGGGCCATCCGATTGCCGGCACTGAAAACAGCGGGCTGGCGGCCTCGTTTGCGGAATTATTCAACGGCCACCGCGTTATCCTGACGCCGCTGCCGGAGACCGGGCGCGGGGCCTCTGAGTTAATCACCGCAATGTGGCGCGCCGCGGGCGCCGAAGTGGAGACGCTGGAGGCCGGACGGCACGATGCGATATTGGCCGCGAGCAGTCACCTGCCGCATCTGCTGGCCTATACTCTGGTCGATTGTCTGGCGCAACGGCCCGAGCGCGATGAGATCTTCGGCTCGGCCGCGGGTGGCTTTGCCGATTTTACCCGGATCGCGTCCAGCAACCCCGAGATGTGGCGGGATATCTGCCTTGCAAATCGAACCGCGCTGCTGGCTAACCTGAGCGTCTTTGCCGATCAACTCGGGCAGATCAAACAGGCCATAGAACGCGCGGACGGTCACACGCTGCTGGACATTTTCAGGCGGGCCAAACAGGCCCGCGATAAATACGCCGATAAATTTATCCGGCCCGAAAATCGGTCCCGCAACAGGGCCGGGCGAGCCGGGCCATGAATGCCGGCCCTGTCTGTTTCAAGGTCTCGCCACAATAATTCAATTTGAAGAGAAATGACCATGAATACCAACCCTGTTTGTTTCAAGGTCTCGCCGGGCGGCGCGCTTTCCGGGCGCATCCGCCTGCCGGGCGATAAATCCATTTCCCACCGGGCGCTGCTGCTGGGCGCGATCGCCGAGGGCGAGACCGTCCTGCGCGGCTTCCTGCAAGGCGCGGATACCCTGGCCACGGCCGAAGCCCTGCGCCGGCTCGGTGTAAGCATTGAGAATGACGGCCATGCGGCGCGGATTCAGGGCGTTGGCCTGCGGGGCCTGAGCGCCGCCGATGGGCCGCTTGATCTGGGCAACTCGGGCACGGCCGTGCGCCTGCTGGCGGGTCTGTTGTCTGCCCAGGCCTTTGATTCCGTGCTGATCGGCGATGAATCACTAATGCGGCGACCGATGCGGCGCATCATCGAACCGCTAAGTTTAATGAACGCCGCTATTGCCGGGGCCGGCGGCGATACCCTGCCGCTCAGGATCAAGGGCGGGCGGCGACTGGACGGGATTGAATACCGGCTGCCCGTGGCCAGCGCCCAGTTAAAATCCTGTTTATTACTGGCCGGGCTTTATGCCGGGGGCCAGACCCGCCTCATTGAACCGCGCCCGACCCGCGATCATACCGAACGCCTGCTGGCGGCATTTTCACAGCCGCTCATTCGGCAGGGGAATACTATTATCATGCGCCCGGCCGGGCGGCTGCGGGCCACCGCGATTCAAATCCCGGCCGATTTTTCCGCGGCCGCCTTCTTTATCGTGGCCGCGACCCTGGCGCCGGGTTCGGATCTGGTGCTGGAAGCGGTCGGCGTCAATCCGACCCGGCATGCCATGCTGGAAATCATGCGCCTGATGGGAGCGGATATCCAACTGCTGAATGAACGCGAGCAATCCGGCGAACCCGTGGCCGATATCCGCATAAAGCACAGCGCGCTCAGCGGCATTGATATCCCGGCGGCGCTGGCGCCGGTGGCGATCGATGAATTTCCGGCGATCCTGGCGGCGGCGGCGGCGGCCCGGGGCGTCACCCGCCTGTCCGGGGCCGCGGAATTGCGCGTCAAGGAGAGCGACCGCATCGCGGCCATGCTGGATGGCTTCAGGGCGACCGGCATTGAGGCCGAGGAAAGGCCGGACGGCATGATCGTCACGGGCGGCCGCTTCCGGGGCGGCACGGTGCAAAGCCACGGGGATCATCGTATCGCCATGGCCTTTGCCGTGGCGGGTATGGTGGCGGAGGCGCCTGTCCGCGTCGAGGACTGCGCCAATGTGGCCACCTCTTTCCCCGGTTTTGCCGAACTGGCCGCCGGGGCCGGCATGGCCATAGCGGCGGGTGGCTGATATGCGCGCGCCCGTGCCGTGGCTGGCATGACGATGAGCCGGATCTCCGTGATTACCGTTGATGGCCCGGGCGGCACGGGCAAGGGCACGGTCTGCGCTCATCTGGCCGAATGGCTGGGCTGGCATTTGCTGGACAGCGGGGCCTTGTATCGGGCGCTGGCGCTGGCCGCGCAAACAAAGCGGATTCAAGTGGATAATGAGGCCGCCCTGGCCGGCCTCGCCGCCGGCCTTGAGGCGCAATTCCGGCCGGCCGGCGCGGGCGCCCCGGTCGAGGTGTGGCTGGACGGCCAATGCGTGAGCCGGGCCATACGCGGCGAGGCGACAGGGCAGGCCGCCTCCGCGATCGCCGCGCTGGCGGCGGTGCGGGCGGCCCTGCTGGAGCGCCAGCGCGCCTTTAGGCGGGCGCCGGGGCTGGTGGCCGATGGCCGCGATATGGGGACGGTCGTGTTTCCGGCCGCCGATCTAAAGCTGTTTCTGACCGCAAGCCCCGCCGAACGGGCCAAAAGACGTTATAAACAGTTGAAGGAGCAGGGCATCAATGCTAATCTGCGCGACCTTTCCGCTCTGCTGGCAGAGCGGGACGAGCGGGACCGTCGGCGCCCGGTTGCGCCGGCCGAACCGGCGGCAGACGCCGTCGTGATCGATACCGATAAGCTGGATATTGATGGCGTGCTGGCAAAGATAAGGCAACTGGCGAGCGCAAGGCTGCCCGCCTTGCCGTAAATCCTGCCATAAGGAAACGCTGATTGAATCAGAGTTTCCTGCGGCACAGGGATGTGCCGCCAAAATCATTGACGTATGTCATTGATTTTGAAGCCCTGCCTGCTGCAGGCAGGGAAATCCAGGATGGATTTATTCAGGGCTTCCAAAAATAAACATGGGGGCCGGTGGAGCGCCCGGCCCGAATTTAAACTTAACCCGCCTGCCCCGCTCCGGACAGGCCCCAGGACTTTTCATGAGCGAGAGTTTTGCCGAATTATTTGCACAGAGCCAGATAGAAACCAAAATGCGGCCCGGCGCCATCGTCAGCGCCAGGGTGATCGCGGTGCGGGACGATGCCGTCATCGTCAACGCCGGCCTCAAATCCGAGGGCGTCATCCCGATCGAACAATTCCACGATGAAAACGGCGCGCTTGAGGTCGCGGTCGGCGATGATGTGGATGTCGCGCTGGACGCCATTGAAGACGGTTATGGCGAAACCCGCCTCTCGCGCGAAAAGGCCAAGCGCAAAATCGCCTGGGCCGCGCTGGAACAGGCCCATGAGGAAAACGCGACCGTCTGCGGCGTGATCACCGAGCGCGTCAAGGGCGGCTTTACCGTGGATATCGACAAGGTGCGCGCCTTTTTGCCCGGCTCGCTGGTGGATGTGCGGCCCGTGCGCGATCCCTCCTACCTTGAGGGCAAGTCGCTCGAATTCAAGATCATCAAGATCGATCAGAAACGCAATAACGTGGTCGTCTCGCGCCGCGCCGTGGTGGAAAGCGAGAGCAGCGAAGAGCGCGACGCGCTGATGAAATCGCTGGCCGAAGGCGCGCTGGTCAAGGGCGTGGTCAAGAACCTGACCGATTACGGCGCCTTCATCGACCTCGGCGGCATAGACGGCCTGTTGCACATCACCGATATGGCCTGGAAGCGGGTCCGGAATCCGGGCGAGGTGGTCAATATCGGCGATGAGCTTGAGGTCAAGGTGCTCAAGTTCGACCGTGACAAGAACCGGGTGTCGCTGGGCCTGAAACAGATGGGCGAAGATCCGTGGCTGAATCTGGCCCGGCGTTACCCGGACGGCGCGCGCCTGCGCGGCCGGGTCACCAATCTGGCCGATTATGGCTGTTTTGTCGAACTCGAAGAAGGGGTCGAGGGTCTGGTGCATGTCTCGGAGATGGACTGGACCAACAAAAACGTGCATCCGTCCAAGCTGGTGCATGCCGGCGAGGAAGTGGATGTGATCATCCTGGACATCGACCAGGAACGGCGCCGCATCTCGCTTGGCATGAAGCAGTGCGTGGCCAATCCCTGGGAGCAGTTTGCCGCGACCCACAAGAAAGGCGACCGCGTCACCGGCGCGATCAAGTCGATCACCGATTTCGGCATCTTCATCGGCCTGGACGGCGGCATAGACGGCCTGGTGCATTTGTCGGACGTGTCCTGGGCCGCCAATTCCGACAGCGCGATTCGTGATTTCAAAAAGGGCAAAGAGGTGGAAACCGTGGTGCTGGCCGTTGACGCCGAACGTGAACGCATCTCGCTCGGCATCAAACAACTGCAAAAAGACCCGTTCTCAAGCTATATCGCGGCCCATCCCAAGGGCGCCGTGGTCAAGGGTCAGGCCGAGAATGTCGAACAGCGGCTGGTGACCCTGCTCCTGGCCGAGGGCGTGCGCGGCGCCTTGAAGGCCAGCGAAATATCACTGGAAAAAAGCATTGACGACGCGCGCAACGTGGTCAAGCAGGGCGATGAACTTGAGGTGAAAATAACCGCCATCGACCGCAAAAAACGCGCCATCAACCTGTCGATCAAGGCCAGGGAATCGGATGACGAACAGGCCGCGGTCAAACAATACAAACCGGAAAGCGCCGGCAATGCCAAACTGGGCGACCTCTTGAAGGAACACCTGGACAATTAGGGCCTGCCAGCGGCGGGCAGGCACAACGGCCGCGGCGCCGTTGTCATTTTGCCGGCAACGGTCTGCATAGACCGCGAATTTGCCGACTGAACTACACTCGCCGAGGATTAGGGGCATAGGGGCATGACAAAATCCGAACTCATTGAATTACTGGCAAGACGACAGCCTCAACTGGCCTATAAAGATATTGAACTGTCGGTCAAGACCATGCTGGAACACATGACCAGCCTGCTTGCGAGCGGCGAACGTATCGAGATCCGCGGCTTTGGCAGTTTTTCCCTGCATTACCGCCCGCCCAGGGTCGGCCGCAATCCAAAGTCCGGCGCGCCGGTTTCACTGCCCGGCAAATATGTCCCGCACTTCAAGCCCGGCAAACAGATGCGGGCAAGGGTCGATAACGACCGCCCGATCAGCGGCTGAACAATGCGGGCAGGCTGGCCAAAATGACCGCAAAGCCCCGGAATCCCATACTGGAGAGCCTATGTCGCGTATTGCCGGATTGATCCTGATCCTTGCCGTGGTGTTGTTTGGCCTACTGCTGCATTTGCAAAATGACCAGCGGGTCACGCTCGGCTATTACCTGGGCGCGATCGAACTGCCGCTGTCACTGATCATTGTCCTGAGCTTGATAGCGGGCGCGATACTGGGGGTGCTGGCCAGCCTGCCGCTGATCTTTAAACTCAGACGACAAAGGCGCAGGCTGGAAAAACAGATAAAAAACAGCGAGAAGGAGATCAACAATCTGCGGGTCATGCCGCTCAAGGATTAAGCGATGTCCATAGACTGGCTATTGCTCTGGCTGCTGTTGCCGGTCGCCGCGTTCAGTGGCTACTGGCTGGGCCGCCGCGGCCCGGATTCAAAAAACACCCCGGGCGCGCTGTTCCACCCGGACTATTTCAAGGGTCTGAACTTTGTCCTGAATGAACAGCCGGACAAGGCGATCGAGGTGTTTATCCGCATGCTTGAGGTCGATAGCGAGACGGTTGAGACCCATCTGGCCCTCGGCAATCTGTTCCGGCGCCGGGGCGAGGTGGATCGGGCCATCCGCATCCATCAAAACCTCATAGCCCGGCCAAAACTAAATCGAGAACAACGGGCCGAGGCCCTGCTTGAACTGGGCATGGATTATATGCGTTCCGGCCTGCTGGATCGGGCCGAGGGTTTATTCCTGGAACTGGCGGACTCAAATCTGCATCTGGCGCCGGCCTGCGCCGAGCTGGTGGCGATCTACGAGCAGGAAAAAGACTGGGAGAACGCCATCAAAATGGCCCGCAAGCTGGCGGCGGCCAGCGGTGTTTCACAAAACAAGATCATCGGCCAGTTCTATTGCGAGCAGGCCGAACTGGCCGCCGCCAGCGGCAACCTGAAGGCCGTCAGGGATTTAACGCGCCGGGCGCTGGGGTTTGACCCAAACTGCGTGCGCGCCAGTATGATTGAGGCCAAGACACACCTGTCCCAGGGCAGGGAAAAAGCCGCGATCCGGGCCTATAAACGGGTCGAGGCCCAGAACAGCGCCTACCTCGGCGAGATCATCGAACCCCTGCATGAATGTTACCGCAGGCTGGATCGGCTGGGTGAGTTTGCCGGCTATCTGCGCGCCCTGGTCGGCCGCTATGGCGGGATCAGCGCCCTGTTGACGCTGACCGGGTTGATCGCGGAGCAGGCCGGGGAGGACGCCGCGATCCGCTATATCTCGGCCGAATTAAAAGGCCGGCCCAACGTCAAGGGCGTGCATCGCCTGATTGAATACACGCTGGCCAAATCCCGGGGCGAGACCCATGAACATCTCAAGACCATCCGGCAACTGACCGCGCAACTCAGCGAAAACCGCGCCGTTTATAAATGCGGCCACTGTGGTTTCAAAGGCAAGACCCTGCACTGGCAGTGTCCCGGCTGCAAGTGTTGGGAGGCTATCAAACCGATCTTTGGCGTGGCCGGTGAATAAGGGCCGCGGCGCCGGGTTGAAAAGCTGAGCGCGAGTGCTGAGATGAGGTGACCCTGCATTCCTGCTAAAGCCCTGCCCGCGGCAGACAGACAGGATGCCGGAAAGCCAAAACAACACCCCGTTGTCATTCCGGCGAAGGCCGGAATCCAGGAAGGCGGGCCGGGATGTGATATGAACGCCAGTTCTGTCTAATTGTCATTCCCGCCCAGGCGGGAATGTATGACATAAACCACTGGATTCCGGCCTTCGCCGGAATGACGACAGGGGCAATAGGCGCATTATGAGCGATACTAAACGATACCGTAGCCAGGATAGCTGACACCTTATTTTAGATGAGGTGACCCTGGCAGCCTGACGCCATTTATGCCGACTTTATGTAAAGTTAGGATATACTCTGCTGTTCTTTATTATGGGATTTATCCTCAATGGAAACCATTATCGGCATTACTGAAGAAGCCGATCTTTTATCGGCATTAACGTCACTGGTGCAATTGGTAATATGGACCGGTATCGTTGTGTTCTTCTGTTGGAGTTACTGGCATCGTCGCCAGTCCAGCAAAAAAGCCAAGATTTATAAATTAGAAAAGGATGTTGCCCATTGGGAGAAAGAATTCTCTAAGCAAGAGGCTTTGGCCAAGAGGCGGAAACGTAAACTCAAGGCGGCGCGAAAGAGTTTACCCAGGGAGGCCCTTAAAAAATACGATGCGGAGATTAAACAGGGCAACGAAGAAAGGGCCGCGCGCGAGCTTGGCGATTGGTTTGAGCGGGAAGCCAGTTGGATTGCTGAAGTCAGCTTTCATCTGGCGGAATGGCATCTCGCTTTTTACCCTGAAAATCAGGCGAAGGCGCTGGCCGACGCGGAGTGCTTTATCACCATAGGACGCGCCCTGAACCCGGCAGATGACGGGCTACGAAAACTGGAGTTCGAGTTCAGCGAACGTTACGCGCCCATCAAGGAAGAGCAAGGGGAGTGGAGCAGGGCGGACAAGCTCTGGGAGCGAACGTGGGACTTGACCTATAAGTATGTCGGTGAAGATTCGGATCCGGCCACACTCAATAAACTCGGCCTAGAGGCTTTAGGCTACCACAACTACTCTCTCGCTCGTATTTTCTTCAATCGGGCTACGGACATTCTGAGACTAACCGCCGGCCCCGATGACCGGAACACCCTCAACACTCAGAGTAATGTGGCCGTAGCCCTGAATGGACTCGGCCGGCATGAGGAAGCGGAAGCGCTATTTCGGCAGACCTGCGAGGCAAAGCAAGCGGAGCTCGGCCCCGATGACCCGGACACCCTCCGTAGTCAGCATGGCCTGGCCGTGACCCTGGATAACCTCAACCGTTTTGATGAGGCGGAAGCGCTATTTCGGCAGACCCTGGAGGCAATGAAGGCGAAGCTCGGCCCCAATGACCGGGATACCTTCAACAGTCAGCATAGCTTGGCCGTGACCCTGGATAACCTCAACCGTTTTGATGAGGCGGAAGCGCTACATCGGCAGACCTGGGAGGCAAGGAAGGCGAAGCTCGGCCCCGATGACCCGGATACCCTCCACAGTCAGCATGAACTAGCCGTGACCCTGCATGCCCTTGACCGTTTTGATGAGGCGGAAGCGCTACATCGGCAGACCTGGGAGGCAAGGAAGGCGAAGCTCGACCCCGATGACCGGGATACCCTCCGCAGTCAGCATGAACTAGCCGTGACCCTGCATGCCCTTGACCGTTTTGATGAGGCGGAAGCGCTACATCGGCAGACCTGGGAGGCCGCGCCGTTTATAAATGCGGCCACTGTGGTTTCAAAGGCAAGACCCTGCACTGGCAGTGTCCCGGCTGCGATGACCCGGATACCCTCCGCAGCCAGCATGAACTGGCCGTGAACCTGCGTAAACTCAACCGTTTTGATGAGGCGGAAGCGCTAAATCCGATCTTTGGCGTGGCCGGTGAATAAGGGAGGCAAGGCAGGCGAAGCTCGGCCCCGATGACCCGGATACCCTCCTCGGTCCATGGTCTGGCTGGACCCTTGACCTCAACCGTTTTGATGAGGCGGAAGCGCTAGATCGCGCTGGGAGGCAAGGAAGGCGAAGCTCGGCGATGACCCGGATTCCGCAGTCAAAACCTGCATGATCAACCGTTTTGATGAGGCGGAAGCGCATCGGCAACCCTGGACAATGAAGGCGAAGCTCGGCCCCGATGACCCGAAGACCCTCGACAGCCAGTATAGCCTGGCCGTGACCCTGCATGCCCTTGACCGTTTTGATGAGGCGGAAGCGCTACTTCGGCAGACCTGGGAGGCAAGGAAGGCGAAGTTCGGCCCTGATGAAAAAGACAAAACGTATTGACTCCCGAACGATGTTTTTGCCCAGGGGATTAGATAAAACAGCTTCATTACCGCATGGCAACACAAAAAAGACAAAACGTATTGACTCCCGAACGCCCCGGCGAGCGGCCCGGGAATTATACTGGTCCCGGCTGTATGGCAGCGCCGGGGCGCTGGCGCTGGGCCGTCTGGCCGAACAGGGCACGGCGCCGCTGGTCGTGTTGACGGCCGATATGGCCCGCGCCGTCCGCCTGCTGGCCGAGTTGCGCGCCTATTTAAGCGATGCCGAGACTACCCCGGTCATGACCTTCCCGGACTGGGAAATCCTGCCCTATGATCTGTTTTCACCCTATCAGGATATTATCTCGCGGCGCCTGGAGACGCTGGCGGCCCTGCCGGAGTTCAGGCGCGGCATCCTGGTGGCGCCGGTCAGCACGGTGATGCAGCGTTTGCTGCCGGTGGATTATTTGCGGGCCAACAGTCTGCTGTTAAAGGTCGGGCAGACGCTTGAACCGGCCGGCTTCAAGCAGCGCTTGCAGCGCCAGGGCTATCGTTTTGTCGAGCAGGTCTCGGAGCATGGCGAGGTTTGCGGGCGGGGCGCGCTGCTGGATATTTTCCCAATGGGCGCCGCGCGGCCCTATCGCATTGATCTGTTTGATGACGAGATCGACAGTATCCGCACTTTTGATATCGAGACGCAGCGTTCGATTGCCAAAGTCGGGGCGATTCGGGTCTTGCCCGCGCGCGAGGTCGCGCTGGACCCCGAGGGCATTGCCCGCTTTCGCGGCAACTGGCGCGCGCGGTTTGAGGGCAACCCCGGGCATTGCCCGCTTTACCGCGATGTCAGTCAGGCCCTGGCCCCGGCCGGGATCGAATATTATCTGCCGCTGTTTTATGAGCAGACCAGCAGCCTGTTCGATTATCTCTGCGCCGGGGCCGTGATGGTGCTGGATGAGGGCGTGGATGAGGCCGTTCAGTCGTTTCAGGCCGATGTCCGGGCGCGCTATGAGCAGCGCCGTCATCAGAGCGAACGGCCCTTGTTGCCGCCGGAGACCTTGTTTCTGGATGACAAGGCTCTGGCGGCGGAGTTAAAACGGTTTCCGCGGATCCGGATCGGCAAGCCCCGGGCGGGTTCCGGCCTGCCCGTGATCGAATATGACACAGCCATGCCCACCGGCCTGCCCGTCAACGCGCGGGCGCCGGAACCGCTCAGGCTGCTGAGGCGCTTTCTGACTGAATTTAACGGCCGGGTATTGATCGCGGCCGAGAGCCAGGGCCGGCGCGAGACGATCCTGGAATTGTTCGAGCGGCGGGAGCGGCCGGTCCGGGTCGAGAGTTGGCCGGAGTTTCTCGCGGGCGATATTAAGTTCGGCATTGCCGTGTTGCCGATCGAGCAGGGTTTGATCCTGCGCCGGCCGGATATTGCCGTGCTGGCCGAGGCGCAGCTTTTTGCCGGGCGCGCCGAGCAGCGCCGCCTGCGCCGGCAGAAGTCGCAGGACCCGGAGACCGTGATCCGCAATCTGACCGAATTAAGCCTCGGCGCGCCGGTCGTGCACGAGGAGCATGGCGTGGGCCGCTATCGCGGCCTGACCACCCTCGACACCGGCGGTATCCCGGCCGAGTTTATTCAGCTTGAATATGCCGATGGCGACAAACTCTACGTCCCGGTCGCGGCGCTGGGCCTTATTTCGCGCTACACCGGGGTGAATCCCGATCATGCGCCGCTGCACAAACTGGGCGGCGGGCAGTGGCAAAAGGCGAAGCGCAAGGCGGCCCTGAAGGCGCGCGATGTCGCGGCCGAACTGCTGGAATTGCAGGCCCGCCGCGCGGCGCGCCAGGGCCACGCCTACGCCTGTGACGAGGCGGCCTACCGGGCCTTTGTGCAACATTTCCCGTTTGAAGAGACGCCAGGCCAGCAGGACGCGATCCAGGCCATGCTGGCGGACATGCGCCGGGCGCGGCCGATGGATCGGCTGATATGCGGCGACGCCGGCTTTGGCAAGACCGAGGTCGCCATGCGGGCCGCGTTTATCGCGGTGCAGAATCACCGGCAGGTGGCCGTGCTGGTGCCGACCACCCTGCTCGCGCAACAGCATTATCAAAATTTCGTGGACCGCTTTGCCGACTGGCCGGTCAGGATAGAACTCCTGTCCCGTTTCAGGAGCAAAAAGGAACTGGCCGAAGCCGAGGCCGCGATCGCCGGCGGCCAGGCCGATATTGTGATCGGCACCCATAAACTGCTGCAAGGCGAGATTCGCTTTAAGAATCCCGGCCTGATCGTGATCGATGAAGAACACCGCTTCGGGGTCCGGCAGAAGGAAAAGTTTAAGGCATTGCGGGCCGAGATCGATGTGCTGACGCTCACGGCCACGCCGATCCCGCGCACCCTGAATCTGGCGCTGTCGGACCTGCGCGAGTTGTCGGTCATCGCCACCCCGCCGTCGCGGCGGCTGGCCGTCAAGACCTGCGTGCTGGAGCACAGCGACAGCCTGCTGCAAGAGGCCCTGTTGCGCGAGATCAAGCGCGGCGGCCAGGTGTTTTATCTGCATAACGAGGTCAGAACCATTGAAAGGAAGGCCGCCGCGGTCAAACAACTGCTGCCCGAGGCGCGGGTGCAGATCGCGCACGGGCAGATGCCGGAAAAACAGCTTGAGGCGGTGATGCTGGATTTTTATCATCGCCGTTTTAATGTGCTGGTCTGCACCACGATCATTGAAACCGGCATTGATGTGCCCACGGCCAATACCATTATTATCGAACGGGCCGATAAATTCGGCCTGGCGCAGCTCTATCAGTTGCGCGGGCGGGTGGGACGCTCGCACCACCGGGCCTATGCCTATCTGATTGTGCCCCCCCGGCAGGCCATGAGCGCCGATGCCGTAAAACGGCTGGAGGCCATCGAGGCGCTGGAAGAACTCGGCATCGGCTTTACCCTGGCCACCCATGACCTGGAGATCAGGGGGGCCGGGGAAATTCTCGGCGAGGGCCAGAGCGGGCATATCCAGGAGATCGGTTTTGGCCTGTATATGGAATTTCTGGGGCGGGCCGTCGAGGCCCTGAAAAGCGGCCGCCAGCCGGAACTGGACCGGCCCCTGGACCACGGCGCCGAGATCGATCTGCACGCGCCGGCGCTGATACCGGCCGACTACCTGCCGGATGTGCACCTGCGCCTGATCATGTACAAGCGTATCGCCAGCGCCAAAACAGACCGCGAACTGTGGGAACTCAGGGAAGAGATGATCGATCGGTTCGGCCTGTTGCCCGATGCGGCCAGGCATCTGTTTGAGATCAGCCGCCTGAAACAACTGGCCGGCCGGCTCGGGATCCGCAAGATTGATCTGGGTGAAAAGGGGGGCCGCATTCTGTTTGCAGCCGAGACCCGGATCGACCCCGGCCGCATCATCCGCCTGCTGCAATCCGACCCGCACGGTTACCGGCTGGACGGGCAGGATAAATTAAGGATCAGGCGGGATTTACCCGAACCGGAAAGCCGTTTGCAACTGCTGGAACGCCTGTTCGGTGAAATTGCCCTGCAAGACGCGGCCTGATCGACCATGAAGACAAGACTTTTCTACTTGTTCCTGCTGTTTTTGCCGGCCCCGGCGCAGGCCGAATTATGGTATCAGGTCGAAGTGATTATCTTCGACAGGCTTGACCCCGACCCGGGCGGCGAACAATGGCGCGCCGCGCCCTTTAGCCTGCCGGCCAGACGGGTTGAACTGCAAGCCGCCGACCCGGCCGCTGACGAGGCGCGCATCCCCTACAGCCTGTTACCGCCGGAGCGGCAACGGCTGGGCGGCATCTATAATATGTTCCGGCGCTCGGCCGAATACCGCCCGCTGTTGCATCTGAGTTGGCAACAACCGGCCGCCACGGGCCGACAGGCCGGCTATGTGCGTCTGCAACACCCCAAGCCCGCTGTCACGGCGCGCGCGGCAGAACCCGCGTTTATTGAGGAACTCCTGCCGGCGGAGCGGATCATTGACGGCGTCATACGCATCCGCAGCGGTTTTTATCTGCACGCCGATATTGATTTATCCTATTTCAGCCAGATCGCGCCAGCGGACGAGATCGGCCGCGCCGATCCCGCCACGGCGTTCGGCGCCATGCAAACAACGCCGATTCCGCTCAAGGAAACCCGCCAGATCAAACTCAACGAGATCCATTATTTTGACCATCCCCTGTACGGCGTGATCCTCCAGGTCAGCCGCCTGAACTGAGGGCATGAGACTATTTCCATTCGGGGCGCCCAGAGTCACCTCATCTAAAATAAGGTGTCAGGTATCCTGGCCACGGTATCGTTGGTATCGCTCATAATGCGCCTATCGCCCCCGTTGTCATTCCGGCCTACCTGCCCGCCATAGTACACGACGCTATTGCATTGAGAGGCGAAAAGGAGTCGACTTGAAGATTCTCAACCACAAGGGTCTTCGCAATGTTCGGCTCACTCCTCGCCCCTCTATTGGCAACATTACGCCCACATTTTAATCTGAGCAAGACGCGGCTTGAAACTCTGGCCGTGTTACTGTTGGGTTTGGCGAACAGTCGCACGGTAAACCTGTCGCATCTTGCCAGCCAGTTCCCCGGCCCTGCCTTGCACGCTTCGAATTACCGTCGTCTACAACGGTTCTTCCAGCATGTGCGGCTCAACGGCGACAGCGCCGCCCGGTTGATTATTCGGCTTTTAAGGCTTAACCGTCCGACCTTTTTGGCGCTTGACCGTACCCATTGGAAACGGGGTGCGAGCGAAGTGAACCTGCTTGTTCTGGCGGTCGTAACGGGCCGGTTCCGGGTCCCGTTGATGTGGACGCTCATTGACCACTCGGGTCATTCCAACACCACGCAACGCATCGCGCTGATACGACGTTATCTGCGCCTGTTCGGGGCCTCATCCATTAAAGCGTGGTTGGCAGACCGGGAGTTCATCGGCGCCGAATGGATAACATTCCTGGTAGAAAACAAGGCGCCCTTTGCCATTCGGCTCAAGGAGGATATACCGCTTCGCCTTGAGGATGGCAGCCTGCAAAAGTTTCGAACTCTTTTGCGCAAGCACAAGCGCGGCTCATGGCAGGGTTGGCTGAAAGGGATGGAACCCACTTCTAAAAACCAACTGCACGTGAGCGCCAAACGCATCAGGAAGGAGGAACTGCTCATCGTTGCGACCAATCTTGAAAACGCCAGACGAGGCTTCAATCTCTATCGGCGCCGATGGGCTGTCGAGTGCTTGTTCGCCGATGCCAGGACCCGTGGCCTCAATATCGAGGATACCCACATCACCCATCCCGACAAACTCGCCACCCTGCTCGTTGTCGTCGCCCTCGCCGTGACATGGGCCTATCAATGCGCCACCAAAACCATGGGACGCAAGACTATCCGGCGAAAAACCCATGCCAGACGCGAAAAATCATAGTTCCGAACCGGCCTTGATGCCCTACGAAACTGGATACTCTATCAGCCCCAGAAAGCCCTCCAGGCCTGGACACAAACAGACACAAAAAGACCCATTAATACACTTCAGAGCTAAATGAGTCGTGTACTGTGGTGGCAGGCAGGCCGGAATGACGATGAGGGCGGAGGGGGGACTTCGGCTTAGGCAAGCACGCCAGAATGCTTATACCCATTTGGAGATATAGTGTTTCATTCTTGCGCCATCTAAACTTGATGTTTCCATCAAAGACGGGCCATGATAACCCATGAAAGTGCTTGTATTTCAACATATTGCCATAGAGCATCCCGGCATCTTCCGTGACTTCCTGAGAGAAGACGGCATAGCATGGGACACCGTTGAACTGGACGCGGGCGCCGCCATCCCGGAACTGGAGGATTATGCCGCGCTGATTGTTATGGGCGGGCCGATGGATGTCTGGCAAGAGCGGGAACACCCCTGGCTGATAGCCGAAAAGCGGGCCATCCGCCGGGCCATCATGGATTTAAAGATGCCCTTCCTGGGCTTTTGCCTTGGGCATCAGCTTATGGCTGACGCGCTGGGCGGCAAAGTCGGCAAGATGAGCGAGCCGGAAGTGGGCATTCTGGAGGTTGAACTGACTTCGGCGGGTCGGGCCGCACAAATCCTTGCCGGCCTGCCCGCAACATTCAAAAGCCTGCAATGGCACGGGGCCGAGATCTGCGAGGCGCCGCCGGACAGCCTGATACTGGCGCGCTCGCCGCTGTGCGGCATACAGGCGCTGCAATACGGCGAGTCTGCATTCAGCCTGCAATTCCATATTGAAATAATCGATTCGACCGTGGCCGATTGGGGCAAGATACCGGCCTACAAACAGGCGCTTGAACAGACACTGGGGCCGGGTTCGCTGGAAAGATTAAGGGCCGAAACGGATGAACAGATGGATGATTTTAATCACTCGGCCAGATTGATTTATGACAACTTTATCTCTGCCGTAAAAAAACATTCGGAGCCGCGACCGGATCTTTCTCGATCAGTACACCGTGGGTTTTGAGCGGGTGCGGGCGTATTTGTTGGGCCGGCAGGATGGCACGCCCAAAGACGTAACCCGGGCAAGCAAGCTATCTGATATACTTGCGGATATTATTCGCGATCTGGCGCTACGCATGGCAAATTCCCACACTCTGATTTGCACGGCAATCGGTTTGCAACGGGCCGAATTTAGCGAGCAACCTTTATGGATGACCGTGATCCTGACCATCATACCGGGGCAGATAGGCACGGCTGGCGCCGGCTATGGCATTGGCTACGGGGCGAATGCCTCTATCGGCATGACGGACAGACCGGTCAAATATGCCTCAGAAAATCCAGGCGCATTGAGCACAATGGGTAAGCACGGTAATACCAATATGCCCACCCATGACCGGCGCACTTCCAGAAAATCGAAAAACTTAAAGGCGAGTTGCCCCCGGTGACTGTCTTTAACCCTCCGTTATAGACGACAGTTCGCGTTTTCCAAACAAATTCGATTTTAACGATCGAAGACTTTAGACCTGCTGCACCCAAGACAATCGATATGGACAATACACACCGGCTTAAGATGATATTCGGTATCTTGATTGTGGTGTTTTTAGTGGTCACTGCTTACTGCAGCGCGAGTTGGATAGGCATTGAACTCATGGGTTTCTCTCGTTCTCCCATCAGCCCGATTATGCTGGCAATTATTTTCGGCGTTATCCTTGGTAACTGCTGGTCGTTTTCCGAAAACTTTCAAAAAGGCTTTATCTTCTGTGCCTCCGCCATTCTGAAACTGGGCATCGTCTTTCTTGGCCTTCGGCTCAGCCTGACTGTTGCCGGTGATATTGGCTTAAAGGCCATACCGCTGATTGCAGTCTGTATCGCTTTTGCTCTGGCCATGGTTCTTCTGATAGGCAAAAAAATGGATCTCTCCTGGCGCTTGAGCGCTCTCATTGCCGTGGGAACCAGTATCTGTGGCAGCACCGCCATTTGTGCGACAGCTCCCTTAATACGCTCTGAGCAGGCAGAGACCAGTTACGCCATTGCGACCATCACCATATTCGGTCTGTTTGCCATGTTTGCCTACCCGTTTATTTCACATATGGCGTTTGATGGAGACGCGGTCATCATCGGCTATTTCCTTGGCGCCTCAATTCATGAAACCGCTCAGGTTGCAGGCGCCGGGTTTATCTATCAGCAGCAATACCAGCAACCCATGGCGCTGGATATTGCCACCTTGACAAAACTGATGCGCAATCTCAGTATGGTTCTGGTTATCCCCCTGTTGGGGATTTGGCTAAACCGGCGCTCCAGTGGCGAGCCTTACAAGGCAACCGCCTGGTATCATATGGTTCCTCTCTTTATTATTGGCTTTGCTCTGATGGTCGCTATCCGCACCATTGGCGATATGGGCGATCAGGCGTTTGGCTTTATTCCGGCTTCTGAATGGCAGGCGCTGATCGGCTACAGCACCAAAGCAGCCAAATGGTGTTTAACTGCCGCCATGGCAGGCATTGGCTTAACCACCAATATCAAATTACTATGTAGCCTTGGATTAAAGCCTTTTGTGCTTGGCTTTGTGTCGGCGACAGCGGTCGGCGGTGTTGCCATGTCATATTTGAATATGATGGCGCTGATTTAAATTTGGGGCTGTCTCAGCCAACTCTCCTGGATTCAGCTTAACTGATTTTTGACGAGGCCCGCTATCTTCGGTAGCTTGGGATAGAGCAAGATGGCAATGGCGCATACTGACCCATGAAACGGGCCGGCACGAGGCTTCCCCAACCAATCAAAGGTGTGTTTCTTTTCCCATTCGCTGAGATGAGCCGTATATTCGGCCCACTCGCTCATCTTTAATTTGATAAAGGCATCAATCAAGTCATCGCCCATGGCGTCACGCAGCACCCTGCTTTTTTCCAGTAAGCGCAGCGCATCCAGCAAATACATAAGCGTCACGCATAGTGGATGCGGACGGTAGTGACAACGATTGATCTCACGATCCGGGAAAGCTGGCGCCCGATGATAGATTGTTCAGAACCACCATAGCAGAAGATACTCAAGGCATTGCCGATTTTTCGATCTCTTCTTGCAGAATAGGCACGCCAAGAGCCATGGAATGGATGCCCATGATCGAGGTGAGTTGCATCACTTCCAGGATCTCTTCCTTTGTCGCACCGGCCTTCAAAGCATTCTGGATGTGACGGCGCACACCGGACGGCCAGAGATGCGTTGTTGCCACATTGATCGCAATGAAGATGAGCTCCTTGTATTTCTGCTCAAGCGGCCCGTTGGTCTGCGGAATGGACCGGAAGGCGAGGAACGCCTCCAGATAATCCGGGTCCAGATCCGCCAGCGTGTCCCACAGCGGATTCCAGTCGCCGGATATTTTCTGTGCTTGCGTTGCCGGATAAGTTTTGGTGTTTGTCATCTGATTACCCTCCCCGATGTTTGAAACTGTCGCGGCGGAAACTGTAGAGCGCCGCCGGATCCACGGCGACATCAATGACCGCCGGTTTGCCGCAGACAAGAGCGGCTTCGATGGCTTCTGCAGTCTCGGTCAGACTCGTGGCCTTAAACCCTTGCGCGCCGTATAATTCCGCCAGTTTGTCAAATTCGGGGCTTGAAACATCCGCCCCGATATAACGTTTGGAGAAAAAGTCGCGCTGATAGGCTTTTTCCGCCCCCCAGCAGCGATTATTCATCACAATTGTCACGGTATTGATGCCGTAATCGACCGCCGTGGAAAGCTCGGAAACCGTCATGCCGAACCCGCCATCCCCCATCAGGCTGATAACGGGCCGATCGGGCCGGGCGAGCTTGACGCCCAGCCCGCAGGCAAAAGAAAAACCGACCAGGCCGAAATCGAGGGGGGTGAACAGGCTTTTTGGTTGCCAATAGTTCAAGGCGTCGGTGGCCTGAAGGCAAAGCGTTCCGGCATCCATTGTCATCGCCGCAGTTTGCGGCAAGACATCTCTTAGCGTCTTAAACAGCCCGGAGGGATGGATCGGCATGGCATTGAGCTTTGCATCCGCATCGCGCTTGGCGAGATAATCGGCGCGTTCCGATTGAAAAACCTCGGTCCAGGCATCGGCTGTCGCGCGATTTTCAAGCTTCTTCAGCGCTTCGGTCAATTGCTGTGCCGCGGTGGGGGCATCGGCCCAGATGCCAAGGACAACGGGAAAATATCTTCCGATCGCCGTCGGCTCAACTTCCACCTGGATGATGGCGGCATCCTTGTTGATGTTGTCGTAGCTGTAAAAAGTGGCGTTGAATCCGATCCGCGATCCCAGTGCCAGTATCACATCAGCTTCCCGCACCAGCCGGGAGGCGACGATATTACCGCGTGGCCCCATCTGACCGGCATTTAAAGGGTGGGCAAAGGGAATGGCATCGCCATGACCGGGCGAAGTGACAATTGGGGCGTTGAGGGTTTCGGCCAGCCCAAGCGCTTGGCCGTGCCCACCGGTATTCTTGATACCGCCACCTGCGATGATAACCGGACGTTTGGCCTTTGCAAGCAGTGCCGCCGCATCGTTAATGGCTGCGGCCTGGGCGGCGGGAGCGGAGTGCGCACGATAGGCACATGGTTGCTGAAAAGGCGGAAAATCAGCCTGTGCCGACAAGACATCACGTGGCAGGTTAAGCTGCACCGGCCCGCGCCGGGGGGTCATGGCGACCCGGAAGGCCTCACGAAACATCTCCGGTACCCGCTCGGCGCTTGTGGCTGTCCAGGTTTTTTTCGTGATCGGTTTGAAAAGCGCTTGCTGATCGACTTCCTGAAACGCGTCGCGATACACATGGCCGGATGCCAGAGAACCTGCGATGGAGACCACCGGGGAATAGGCAGCAGCGGCCTGGGCAAGGCCCGTGACCAGATTTGTTGCCCCCGGTCCGTTCTGCCCGGCCAGAATAACACCAGCATTTCCGCTGGCGCGGGCGTAGCCGTCGGCCATGTGAGTACCGGTGCGTTCATCGTGCACTCCGATGAAATTGATCTCCTTGGCATCATAAAGCGCGTCGAACATCTCCATGGTCGCAGAGCCGATCAAGCCGAAAACATATTCGACCTTTTCGCTCTTGAGCGCTTCGACAGCAGCTTGTCCTCCAGTCAATTTTTGCATGCTCTGATCCTTAATTTCCTTATTTTGCTTCAGCTTTTGATCTGAGCGCGCGTTTCAGAAAGCTCGTAGCATAAAACCCGGTAGCTCTGCGCCAGACTTGTGATAAAGTTATCCCAGATCCGGCGCGTCAGGCCAAGGCCGTGGATCAGAACGACAACCGGCGCATCGGCCGGTCCCGCCAGATCATAGGCTGTTCCGCCCGACATCATGGCTCAGACACCTGCCGGGTTATCGACATCGCGGCCCATCTCGCGCAGATCCTCATATCGGTCGCCGATCCGGTGATTGGGATGCCCGCCGACAGAGGCGCCAAGCGCGACGATGATTTCATCTTCCGACGGGGCGTCCGTGATACTTGTCTGGATCGTCTGGTAGTGCGAGCGGCGTCCGCTGTCATCCTTGTCCATAAGCGGTATGGTGATCGGGCAATTGGCCGCGCCTCGGGTGTTGGAGAACGCCAGATAGCTCCTGGCATTGATCGCCTCGCGAAGCTGATTGCCGAAATGCAGCGAATGGGTGAGCGCCTGGGCGTGCTCGATTTCACCCCCCATGCCCACGACACTTGCTTTGCCGCAACCTTCCAACCGCTCCCCGGTCACCCCGGTCAGCATATCGGTCAGAATCTTGCCGAGATCCGGGCAATATTCCCGGATCTCGGGCCGCAAATTCTCGACATGTCCGCGCCCGAACCAGGGGTTTTTGATGATGGCCATAGCCGCGGCAAGCAGGGTCGGCTCGGGCACTTTCTGCCAGCCTTCAACATAAGTGGTCTGCTGCCAGAGCAGGGTGCGGCAAATATCAACCGGCATGTGCAAGTTCCTTTTCTGCGACGACGGGCATGACCTCGTCGATAAAGAGTTTAAGCGACCGTTTTTGCTGTGCCATATCCATGCCCATCGACGCATAATAGATGTAGGCGTCCACGCCGATGCGCCGGTACTGACGCATCTTCTCTGCGACAACATCCGGTGAGCCAAAGCTCAAATTCTCTTCCAGCACCGCCGGATCGACCCGGAAATTCCCCTCAAGGCTTTCCAAATCGATTTCCTCGGGAAAACCGTTGATCACATCGCCGGTTTTGGTCATCAGATTGCCAAACATGGCGAGTTGTTTGCGCACAGAATTCAGGGCGTTCCGGCGGTCTGCCTCCGTGTCATAAACCGCCGTGTGGCGCATCAGAGCCCATGTGCCGTGATAGACGCCATCATTCTTTGCAATGGCGTCATCTAAGCGCTGCCGGTAGGCCTCGGCTTCCGACATGGGCATCGTCAGGGGCCAGCTCATGATGTTACAGCCGTGTTTCACCGCATAATCGAATGTGATCGGTGACCTTGCAGCGACCCAGACCGGAACCTCTTTCTGTACCGGCTTCGGGCAGGAAGTGGCTGTTGGAAACTGCCAATAATCGCCGTCATGCGCATAATCTCCCTGCCAGAGTTTTTTCACGGCCGGCAGCATTTCCTGCATGTAGCGCCAACTGTCTTTTTGATCGAGACCGGGTTTCATCCGGTCAAATTCGCGCTGATACGCGCCGGACCCGATCCCGAATTCCAGCCGGCCTTCGCTGGTCAGATCGAGAAACGCCGCTTCACCGGCGAGGTCGATCGGGTGCCAATAGGCCGTATTCACGACACCGACACCAAGGCGTATCCGTTTGGCATGTTCGCCCCACCACGTCAGTATTTGAAACGGATTGGGAGCAATAGTCATTTCAAGGGCGTGGTGTTCCGCCGCCCAGGCAATGTCAAACCCTGCCGCATCGGCCATTTTGACCATTTCAAGCGTATGGTCGCGCACCTCGCGCATATCTGTCGCGGCTGTCATGCGTTCCAGATTGATTGCAAGATGAAACTTCATATCCTTCTCCTCCTTATAATTAACGTGCAACAAACAGGCTGCCAAGTGGCTCAGAAGATGTGTTCATCCAGACCGTCTTTGGCCGTGTGTAGTCATAGATGGCCTGAAAGCCGCTTTCGCGGCCGTAGCCGGAGTTTTTGATGCCGCCGAATTCAGCAATCGGCGAAACCGCGCGATAGGTGTTGATCCAGACGATCCCGGCCCGGATTTTGCGCGATATCCGCAGGGCGCGGGCGCCGTCCCGGGTGAAGATGCCGGCCGCCAGGCCGTGCTCGGTATTGTTGGCGAGCGCCAGGGCCTGTTCTTCCGTCTTGAAGCGCAGAACGCTGAGCACAGGTCCGAACAATTCCGTATCGACAATGTGAAGATCGGGGGACGGACAGTCGATGATGGTCGGCGCGTAGAACATGTCCGATCCGCCATCCACCCGCTTGCCGCCACACAAAAGCCTGCCGCCTTCTTGAAGCGCCCTTGCCACTTCCCGCTCAATATTCTCCAACTGTCCCGCCGTGCAGATCGGTCCCATCTCGGTTTCCTCGCGCATCGGATCACCGATCTTCACGGCCTTTGCGATTTCAACCATCCGTTTCAGGAATTCATCGGCCACGTCTTCATGCACGATCAGCCGGGAACCGGCGACACAGCTTTGCCCCGAAGCCCCGAAAATGCCGGCAACACATCCGTTCATCGCACTTTCCAGATCGGCATCGTCAAACACGATGAAGGGGGATTTACCGCCTAACTCCAGCGAAAGCTCGGCAAAATTATGGGTCGAATTATGGATCACGTGCCTGGCCGATACCGGTCCGCCGGTAAAGGAAATCCGCGCCACCCGCGCATGGGAGGTAAGAGCCTTTCCGCAAGGATCCCCGTGACCGGTCACGATATTCACGACACCGTCGGGAATCCCGGCTTCCGAGATCAACTCACCGAACTCGAGCATCGGCGCAGAGGCGTGTTCGCTGGCTTTGAGCACAATTGTGTTGCCCGCCGCCAGAGCCGGACCGATCTTCACCGCGGCAAGAAACAGTTGCGAATTCCAGGGCACGACGGCCGCGATCACCCCCAGCGGCTCGCGATTGGTGAAAACGAACATGTCAGGTTTGTCGATCGGCAGGGTTTCCCCCTGGATCTTGTCAGCGCATCCGGCATAGAAGTGGTAAAATTCGCTGATATATTTTGCCTGCCAGCGGGTCTCTTTCAGCATTTTTCCCGTATCGCGGGTCTCGGTTTCACCGAGCCGTTCCGACCGCTCTGCCAGCAGATCCGCCAATCGGCGCAGGCAATGACCCCGTTGCGTTGGCGTCACCTCAGCCCAGGGGCCGGAGTGAAAGGCCAGATCAGCAGCACCAACAGCCCTGTTAACGTCATCCGCTGTCGCTTCCGGTATCCGGCTCCAGGCCTTACCGGTTGCAGGGTTGATGCTGTCGAAAAATTTCCCGTCCGAGGCGCTCACCCATTCCCCGCCGATCAGCATCTTGTAGGCTTGAACCTCCGTCATTTGCAGATATCTCCTTTAAGCCGATTTGGCCATGTTTTTTGCCGCACCAGCATCGTTGGCGATTTGCGGAACAACCTCGTGATAACAACCGTCGAGATAGGTCAGCGGCTTCTCGCAGCTTTCGCGAACCGCCATGACATGACAGATGAAAATCATATGACTGCCGGAACAGACTGCTTTATCGACTTGGCAACAAAAAACCGTGGCGCCGTCCAGTTCAGGGGGCTTGCCCGGACCAGCGCGAAAGCCAATACCCGCAAACCTGTCTGCGAGCCGCCCATCGTCGCGGCCGGCAAAGCGGTTTGCGGTCTCCCGGCCCCGCTCTGCCAGGACATTGACGCATAAGTGTCGATTTTCGCCCACGGCCTGGGCAATCCTGCTGTCGGCCCGCAGACAGACAAGAACTGTCGGAGGGTCCGCAGAAACGGAAGAGAAGGCGCTGACGGTGGCCCCGTGCCGTCCGGCGGGACCGTCCGTTGTTACAACCGTGACAGTACTGGCAACCATCCGCATTGCGCGAATGAACTCGGCTTGAGAGGCACAAGCCGCCCCAGCAACTCCTATTTCACGCATGATACTCCTCCAGGTAATATTTAGATGAAAGCATCTTAGAAGATTGACAAAAGAGTTTGAATTTGAAAAGCAAAACTTTTAGCATAAAAAATTCAAAAAAATCGAATTATAGGAAATTCATGAATATCATCGCCCTCAAAACGTTTATTGCAATCATTGAAACAGGCTCGCTTGTGCGGGCATCGGAGTACATGAATGTCACCCAATCGACGGTGACGGCGCGGCTCAGGACGCTGGAGGACGAGCTGGGGCAAACATTGCTCTTACGCCACAAATCCGGGGCAACACTGACACCTGCGGGCACGAAACTCATGCGGTATGCAGAAATCATGATCGGTCTTTGGCGGCAGGCGAAATACGAGACCGGCCTGCCCCAGGATACGGTTTCGGTGTGCAATTTTGGCTGCCATACCGATCTTTGGCCCGGCCCGGGAAAAGCGTTCTTTCAGTTGGTCAATGACCGTCACAGCACAATGGCGCTCGCGGCTTGGCAAGGCGGGCATGACAAATTGAGCCAGTGGCTGCGATCGGGTCTTGTCGATGTGGTCATTACTTACCAGCCGTCGGTTCAGGGTAATCAGACCGTCTACGCGCTTCCTGCAGACGACATATTCCTTTATGCGACGGAAGCAGACCGGCCGATGCGCTTCGATCCCAAATATATCTTCGTTGATCAGGGCGAAGAGTTCCGCAAGCAACACGCCGCTGCTTATGCGGATGCCGACACGGCGCGGATCAGCTTTGGCTCGGCAATCTGGGCGCTGGAATATCTGCTTGCCAATGGCGGGTCGGCCTATTTGCCGAAAAGGCTTGCCGCGCCCTATCTGGAGACCTCACGGCTCTTCGCGATTCTCGACGCTCCGTCATTTCAGCGCAACACTTATCTGGTCGTAAACGACACAACAGCGAAAAACTGGCCCTGGCTGCCGCACCTTTTAGAACAATCTGGTTTATTAAGTTGATGCTATAAAATGCAGAAAAGTCGAATATATCGTGCAAAAAATTTCCCTTTTCACATAATACACTTTGTGTGATGCTTTTTTTGTAGTTGGTGAAACGGGCAACAAGGCGTATTTGCACGGCGTTTAGTCTGATATGTATTGAACCCGGACAGCCTCTCGCGTGGCTATTGCTCATTCTACTAATTCACCGGCAGCAATCAGGGCAGAGTAGGCGACAAGTCCAGACAGGCCATGACAACGGCAAGCTATCATTTTTCAACAATACCCGTCTAAGCACCAACAAGCGGTTCAATCGCGGACACATCCACTTCTCCAGACGCCATTGCCATATCGTAATTAGGGCCTGTTTACACTATGTTGGTCGTCCTGTTGTGTCCCAAACTGCGCCAATCAAGGCGCGCGGAGCGTAGTTTGGTCATTCCAAATGAGCGACAAGCAACGCCGAGTGGCACAGTTTGGGACACAACCCGCAGGGCTTGGCCTGTTTTGCGCCCCAGCTTCGTTGTCAGTCGCTTGAGTAGCGCAACTACACTGCGCTTCTTCCGCCTTGCTGGCGCGCAAAACAGACTCAAGCAGGACGGCCAACATAGTGTAAACAGGCCCTAGTCTGCATATTCATCCAGTAGGCCGGAGTGGTATTGAAGGCGCGGGCAAGCCGCAGGGCGGTGTCCGGCGTCATGCCGGTCGCTCCCTTGACAAGCCGCTCAATCCGCGTGCGCGGCACGCCCAGGCGGCGGGCAAGGGCAATGGCCCCCATATCCAGGGGCACAAGGTAAAGTTCTTGCAGGACTTCGCCGGGGTGCATGGGGGCTTTGAGCAGGCTCATGGACTTAATCCTCATCAGTGGTAATCGCTAATCTCAACATCAGCGGGGCCGTTCGGCGTCCAGACAAAGCAAATACGCCATTGGCGATTGATCCGCACGGCATGTTGCCCGGCCCGGTCCCCTTTCAATTCTTCCAGCCGGTTACCCGGCGGAAGGCGTAAATCCTCCACGACAACTGCGGTATCCAGGGCCGTGAGCGGCGCCCGCGCGCGCTTTCTACCTTGATATACCGCAGAAGCACCCCGGCAAATTCCTGCTGATCAAGGGAAAAGCCGTACATGGCGCTTTCCAGACTTACGAGCAGGGCGTGACCGAGGGAACGGCGCGGTTCGGCGCCGGCCCCTTCCTGGTTCGTAATGTCTCTGCCACTTCTGACGCCGAAGCCCCGAACATCCCGGTCCTGTCCATTGGGCTGCCGTTCGCCCGCCTTACCGATAGTTAACCCGAAAGTCCAGGCTCCGGCCTTTGCGAACAAGCTAAGATTCGGATGCCACCTTAATAAGGTCTGCCGTGCGCAAGGGTTCTGGGACATATTTAAGCGCCCCCCCATCCTGCGCAACCGCTGCCTGGCACAGTTCCGCAGTGCACAGAGATTCGGAGACATATGCAAGCGCATTCCCGCTGCTCTCAACTGCTACCCGGCATAGTTCCGCCGTGTGCAGGGGTTCGGGGACATATGCAAGCGCCAACCCGACCTGCTCAACCGCTGCCCGGCACAGTTCCGCAGTGCGCAGGGGTTCGGGGACGTGATGAAGCGCATGCCAGCTGCTCTCAACCGCTACCCGGCATAGTTCCGCCGTGCGCAGGGGTTCGGGGACATATGCAAGCGCCCACCCAACCTGTTCAACCGCCGCCAGACACAGTTCCGCCGTGCGCAGGGGTTCAGGCACGTATTTAAGCGCCCCTCCGACCTGCTCAACCGCCACCCGGCACAGTTCCGCAGTGCGTAAAGATTCGGGCACGTACTCAAGCATCCACCCGACCTGCTCAACCGCCGCCCGGCACAGTTCCGCAGTGCGTAGAGATTCGGGCACGTATTTAAGCGCCGACTCATCCTTCTCAACCGCTGCCCGGCACAGTTCCGCAGTGCACAGAGATTCGGGCACGTATTCAAGCGCCCATCCTTCCTGCTCAATCGCCGCCCGGCATAGTTCCGCCGTGCGCAGGGGTTCGGGGACATATGCAAGCTTCCCGTTCTTTTTAACCGCTGCAAGGTAGAATTCCGCAGTGCGTAGAGATTTGGGCACGTATTCAAGCGCCGACCCGAACTGCCCAACCGCCGCCCGGCACAGTTCTGCCGTGCGTAAAGATTTGGGCACGTATTCAAGCGCCAACCCGACCTGCTCAACCGCCGCCCGGCACAGTTCCGCAGTGCGTAGAGATTTGGGCACATATTCAAGCGCCGACCCGACCTGCTCAACCGCCGCCCGGCACAGTTCCGCAGTGCGCAGGGGTTCGGGGACATATGCAAGCGCCAACCCGACCTGCTCAACCGCCGCCTGACACAGTTCGGCCGTGCGCAGGGATTTGGGCACGTATTCAAGCGGCCATCCGTCCTGCTCAACCGCTGCCCGGCACAGTTCCGCCGTGCGCAGGGATTCAGGTACGTATTCAAGCGCCGATCCGTACTGCTCAACCGCCACCCGGCACAGTTCCGCCGTGCGTAGAGATTCGGGCACGTATTTAAGCGCGTATCCGTTCTGCTCAATCGCCGCCCGGCATAGTTCCGCCGTGCGTAGGGATTCGGGCACGTATCTAAGCGCCTCCCAATTCTTTTTAACGGCCACGAGGCACATCTTCGCGGTGCGCAGCGGCTTGGGCATAAATTTCAACTTCACGTCTGTTGCAAAAAATATAGCCAGAAATACGAGGACTGCGATGCCTCCTAAGATCAGGAGAACCGTTGGGTCTCCTTCTACCACCAGGTTAATGAATCTGGAATTTCCTATAGACATAGCAATCTTTTCTCTTACATGTTTGTTACTTGTTCTCTTAGCCTGTTTTGAATCATCAGGCCAATGTGAGCCAATGCCAATGAGTCCGGGCCGGCCGGCGAACTGTCCGGGTATGCCCAAGAGACACTGCGGACAACTTGCCTGAATTTCCGATCATAATCCATCGGCGTTTTCAAGCCAATGCCTCTATCAGTCCCTCCGCCTGCCTCGGCTAAACTCCCGTCACAGCCGTCTCGCTCGCCTGGTAATGCCCGGCCAGGCAAATCACCTAAGCCCGCGCGGCAACCGCCGCCTGCCCCCGGCAAGCCCGGGCGACCACGGAAAACACGCGACAACAAAAAATAGCATACCGGCCACGGTATCGTTAGTATCGCTCATATCGCCCGCTATGTTAGCAATTTAGATGAAGTCACCCTGTCGCGGCGCCCGGCCGCGGCCACGGCGGTTGCAAAGCCGGGTAAAATCAGGACAATCCTGAGCTTTCATTTTCTGATATTGACTGACCGAATGCGTTTTATTGCTCAATCATATTCAACGTGGCCACATGCAACATGGCGGCCCGTGGCCGGCCTGAGGCGTCATGCCCGCGCCTGTCTGCTGCTGTTGTTGCTTGCCGCCACGGGGCTGCCGGCCGCGTTTGCCCAGACGCCGGAGGCGCAGCGCAAGGATTATCTGCTGGCCCTGAAGGCCCTGCAACAGGGTCAATATAAACGCTTCGGCCGGATCGCGGACACGTTGAGGGATTATCCGCTCTATCCTTATCTGCGCCACCGCGCTCTGCGCAAACGCTTCGGGACGGCCACGGACGCCGAATTCATTGATTTTTTGAAACAGTATCCCGACCTGCCGGTGACGCCCCGATTGCGCGCGGCCTGGTTGAAACGTCTGGCCGAACGGGGCCAATGGCAAACCTTTCTGGCGCATTACAGCCCGCAATCCGATCCCAAATTGCAGTGCTATCACTTGCAGGCGCGCATGAAGACCGGCGCGCGGGCCGCCTTGCCGGAGGCCATCCGGGCGGTGTGGCTCACGGGCAGTTCCCTGCCGCCGCAATGCGACCCGGCCTTCGCCCTCTTGTATCAAAGCGAGTTGATGAACGATGATCTGCTATGGGCGCGCATCCGGCTGGCCATGCAAAACAATCAAGTTGGGCTCGCGGCTTATCTCGCGCGCAAACTCCAGGCCCCGGCCTATCAACAACAGGCTGAAAAATGGATCGCCATTCATCATCACCCCGCGCGGGGGACCGCCAACCCAAAACTCAAGGATGATGAAAACGGCCGGGCGATCCTGCTGCACGGCATCGCGAGGCTGGCGCGGCGCAATATCGGTCTGGCCGTCAGGCGTTGGTCTCTGCTCAAGGCCCGCTATGAATTTTCGCCCGCGGCCGAGGCCGGGATCAACAGGACGCTGGCCCTCAGGGCGGCGCGGGCAGAAAGCCCGCTGGCGGCCGAACTGCTTGATAAGGTTGATCATGATCATATTGACGAACAGGTGTTTTATTACCGCCTGCGCGCCGCCCTGGCCGGGCGCGACTGGCCGCTGTTAAAGCGCTGGACCGGCGGCCAGTCCCCGGCCGCGGTTTATGAACTGCGCTGGCGCTACTGGCACGCGCGCGCCTTGCAGGAAACCGGCGCGGCAGACCAGGCCGGGGCCATCTTTGCCGAGTTGGCCAGGGAGCGTGATTATTATGGTTTTCTGGCCGCCGACAGGATCAACAGCGCCTATCGCATGAACCACGCGCCATTGCCGCAGGATCCGGCGGCGCTGGCGCGGCTTGCCGCCTTGCCCGCCATCAAACGCGCCCATGAATTCTTCAAACTGAACATGCCGGCGCCGGCCCGGCGAGAATGGCATTACGCCCTCGGCCGCATGACGGCGGCTGAAATGCAAACGGCCGCGACACTCGCCGGCCTTTGGGGCTGGCATGATCAGGCCATCCGCAGCGTGAGCCGGGCCGGGGCCTATGACGATCTGGTGCTGCGTTTTCCGGTTTTATATGATGATTTGCTGGATAAATATGCCGATAAGCGCGGGCTTGACCGCGCCTGGGTGTATGGCCTGGTGCGGGCGGAAAGCGCCTTTATTGAGGACGCCGAATCCCCGGCCGGGGCGCTCGGCCTGATGCAGGTGTTGCCCGGCACCGGCAAAATGACGGCCGCGCGGATTGGCCTTAAAAACTTTAACAGGCACAAGCTCAGGCAGGCCGAGACCAACATCCCGATTGGCAGCGCCTATCTCAGGCAAATGCTGGATAAATTTGACGGCAGCATGCTGCTGGCCACGGCGGCCTATAATGCCGGCCCCCGGCGGGTCGCAAGGTGGCGGCCCGCCGCCTGCATGGAACCGGATCTGTGGATCGCGCAGATCCCGTTTACCGAGACCCGCCAGTATGTGCGCCGGGTGTTCTATTTTGCCAACATCTATGACTGGCGCCTGCAAACCGGGCTGAAACCCATAAGGCAGCGCCTGGCTCTGGCGGCGGATGAACCCGGCTGCAAGGCTTTGAAGATAGCGGGTCGGCCTCATGTTGATTAAGCGCATCGCGCTGCTTGGCGGCGCCGGCTTTGTCGGCCGCTCCCTGTGCAACCGCCTGACGGAAGAGGGTTATGCGCTCAGGGTGCTGACCCGCAGCCGTGAATACAACCGGGAAAACATGATCCTGCTGCCGGAACTCGACCTGGTGCAGACCGATGTTCATGACCCGGAACGCCTGCGGCAACACCTGGCCGGTTGCGATGCCGTTATCAACCTGATCGGCATCCTGAATGAGAAAGGCAACGATGGCGCCGGGTTTGAGCGGGCGCATGTTACACTCGCGGAAAACCTGGTCGGGGCCTGCCGGGAGAACAAAATCCGGCGGCTCTTGCAGATGAGCGCCCTGAATGCCGACGCCATCAACGGCAACAGCCATTATCTGCGCAGCAAGGGCCGGGCCGAGGATATATTGCACGCCAACAGTGCTGAAATTCGGGTCACGAGCTTCCGGCCGTCCGTGATCTTTGGCCCGAATGACAGTTTTTTTAACCGCTTTGCAAGGCTTTTAAGGCTCACGCCGATCTTTTTCCCGCTGGCCTGCCCTGACGCCAGATTTGCGCCGGTTTATGTGCTGGATGTGGTTGAAATGATGACGCGCAGCCTGAAAGACCCGGACAGCTATAACCAGAAATACCAACTCCGCGGCCCCGGAATTTATACGCTCAGGGAACTGGTCGAATACACGGCCAAAGTCATCGGTACAAAGCGAAAAATTATCCCGTTAAACGACAGGCTGTCGCGCATGCAGGCCGCCGTCTTTGATTTCGTGCCCGGCAAACCCTTTTCGACCGACAACTATCTCTCCGCAAAAACGGACAGTGTTTGTGATGTTAATGATCTGGCGCGCTATGAGATTGAGGCGACAACCATAGAAAGCGCCGTGCCCGGCTACCTGAACCGGCGCTCCTACCGCTCGGCCTATGCCTTGTTCCGCAGCCAATCCCGGCGCGACTGAGCCTTGTCCATGGGTGTTTATCGGATGGACTTTGCTGGATTGACGAGGTGGCAGGAATGACGATAAAGCATGGAGTCAAGAATCCGTTACTCCTGCTTTCGTCTGCCTGCATTGGCTAAATTGGAATGATGCCTTTGCCGTCATTCCAGCGAAAGCTCGCCTACAGGACGTAGGTGGTAGAGCGGCGTCTGGAACTAGCCGCCGAGGAATCCAGTTTTTTACCATACATTCCCGCCCGGGCGGGAATGACAACCTGACCATTTTTCACTGAATCGAGGAATATTTCTTATGGCCGGATCGCGCAGGGAGCCATCAAAAGCCACCCGCGATATTTTCGTAAACCGCAGAGGCCCGATTGAAACGATCAAACGGGCCGTGGCCGGGCTTGGCGCCGCGGACAGCAAGGTGCTGGTGTTCTACGGCCCCGGCGGCCAGGGTAAAACCGCGTTATGCCAGCATATCGCGCAACGTCTGTCGGCGATGGCCAGGGCTGAAAATCACGCGAAAATCCTTGTCGCGGAACTCGATCTGCACGCGCATAGAGAATTGGACCCGGATCGCTTGCCGGTATGGATCCGCAACGGCTTTGTCCGGGCCGGTGTGCCCTGCCCGACCTTTGATCTGGCATTTCCCATTGCCTGGCAGGCGAACCGCCCCGAGGCGCCCTTCCCCAAACTTGAGCAGGCGTGGCTGGCGAAAACGCGGGAGTTTAGTGGCGATGGCGTCACGGCGGTTCGGAAAGTCGCGCAAAACACCGTCAGGGCCATTCCGCTATTGGGGCCATTGCTCACACGCGGCGCGCGCTGGTTTATGGATCGTTTTAAACCGACACCGCTGCATCGCGCCAGTAAACATCTCGCCAAACTGTATATCGGCGACCGGCTTAAAGAGCCGTATGAGTTGTCCGCCCTGATGCCCTGGATCCTGGCGCAAGACCTGAATGACCATTTATCAAGGCATACGGGGGATCGCTTCGTGTTGCTGGTCGATGAGTATGAGCGGGTGTTTGACCAGGGCGGGGCCGGCCAGCGTTGGCAGGAGAATCCCTTTGATCAGGCGTTGCGCCGGATCGTGGCGGAGACAAAGGGTCTGTTGGCGGTCTTTTTTTCCAGAGATCGTCTGCCGTGGGCGGACGATCCGGACTGGCGGGCCGATCTGGAAGGTCGCCAACACGCGCTGGAGGGTCTGCCAGACGCGGACGCCGGGCGCTGGCTGCAAGAGGCCGGTGTCACGGACGCCGCGCTGCGCGCCGCGATGATCGACGGGGCGCGAGATGGCGCGCCGGCGGAGGCCCTGGCCTGTCCGTTGCTGCTGGAACTTCAGATCGCGCATTGGGAGGAAATACAGGGGCGGAACGAGTTGCCGAAGCCGGCGGACTTCAAGGTCGAGGGCGCGGATTTCAACACGCGCTGCCGGGCGCTTCTGGGCCGGCTGTTGCGCGATCATGGCACGGCGTGGGAAGACATGCTGCAACGGCTGTGCGTTGCCGACCGGTTTGACAGGGCGGCCTTTGATCATGTGCGTTACAGCTTCGGCAAGGGGCTGGAGAAGGACGCCTTCGACCGGCTTCTGGCCCTGCCTTTTGTCCGCAAGGATGAAGACGGTTTTCTGACCTTGCACCGGGCGATCCGCGCCGCGTTGCGCGCAAGTCTCAAGCCGGAACATCAGCGGGAAGCCGCGGTCAGGCTATTGGCGCATTACGAGCCGCGCGCCACGCCGGCCTCGCCGCAACAGATCGACGAGACCCATCGCTCCGCGCTGTTTGAAGCGATGGCCTTGCGCCAGCAGCTTGGCCCGGAAGGTTTTGCGGCCTGGCTGTTTCGGGTCATCGAGCCGTTTCGGCTGACGGACTGGGCGCGCACGGGCGAACTGATCTGGCGTGACGCCTTGAGCTTTCTTGAGGCGAAACTGGGCGCGGACCATCCCTTAATGGCGACCAGTTACAACACGGTTGGCCTAAACCTCAATGCGCAGGGCTGCTATGATCAGGCCGAGCCGCTGTTTCGCAAGTGTCTTGAGATACGCAAGCAGGTGTTGGGTGAGGATCATCCCGACACGACCACGAGCTATAACAACCTTGCCTCCAACCTGAATTCACAGGGGCGCTACGCCCAGGCCGAGCCGCTCTATCGCAAGGCCCTTGAAACACGCAAGCGGGTGCTCGGCGACGCGCAGCCCCTGACGGCGCTAAGCTACAACAATGTCGCCTCCAACCTGAATTCGCAGGCGCGCTATGCCGAGGCCGAACCGCTTTACCGCAAGGGTCTTGAGATCCACAAGCAGGCGCTTGGCGAAGAGCATACCGCAACGGCCATGAGCTACAATAATGTGGCCTCTAACCTGAATGCGCAGGGGCGCTACGCCGAGGCGGAGCCGCTCTACCGCAGGGCCCTTGAGATCCACAGGCAGGCGCACGGCGAGGAGCATCCCGACACGGCGGCGGGCTATAACAATGTTGCCCACAACCTTGACGCGGAGAAGCGCTACGCCGAGGCCGAGCCGCTTTACCGCAAGGCGCTTGAGATCTATGAGCGGGTGCTCGGCGAAGCGCATCCCTCGACCGCGGGCAGCTACAACAATCTTGCCTCTACCCTGAATTCGCTGGAGCGCTATGCCGAGGCCGAGCCGCTCTACCGCAAGAGTCTTGAAATCTACCGGCGGGCGCTCGGCGAGGCGCATCCCTCAACGGCGATGAGCTACAACAATGTCGCCCACAACCTGAGTGAGCAGGGGCGCTACGCGGAGGCCGAGCCGCTCTGCCGCAAGGGTCTTGAGATACGCGAGCGGGTGCTGGGCGAGGCGCATCCCGACACGGCGGCAAGCTATAACAATATCGCCTCCAACCTGAATTCGCAGGGGCGCTATAAGGAGGCCGAGCCGCTTTTCCGCAAGGCGGTGGAAATCATGGAGCGCGCGCTCGGACCGAAACATCCACATTCAGCGACCTTGCGGCGTAATCTGGAGATATTCCTCAAAAATCGGCGCTGGCTGTGAATATGGCCCGTGGTTTATCCTCCAAGGTCACCTCATCTAAAATGAAGGTGTCAGGTATCCTGGCCACGGTATGGTTGATATCGCTCATAATGCGCCTATCGCCCCCGCCGTCATTCCGGCGAAGGCCGGAATCCAGTGGTTTATGTCATACATTCCCGCCTAGGTGGGAATGACAATTTTATCCGCGTTGTTAGCTTGCCTGCCTCCGTATCGGTGGCAAGCGGATAAATCCGTTAGCCCGCTCCGGGTCAGCGAGGGGTGGCCTAACCGCTGAGTTCTTTATTTACCCGTTGCACTTACTATCCGAATCTGCGATAAACCACGGGCGGAATATTCCATCACTTTATAAACAGCGATTATGAAAACCTATCTGGTCGGCGGGGCCGTGCGTGACAAATTGCTTGGCCTGCCGGTCAAGGACCGGGACTGGGTGGTGGTCGGCGCGACCCCGGAGCAACTGCTTGAACAGGGTTTCAAGCCCGTGGGCCAGGATTTCCCGGTATTTTTGCACCCCGAGACAAAGGAAGAATATGCCCTGGCCCGGACCGAGCGTAAATCGGCCCGGGGCTACAAGGGCTTTACCTTTCAAACCTCGGCGGGCGTGACCCTGGAACAGGACCTGAAACGGCGCGACCTGACGATCAATGCCATTGCGGAAGACGAGGCCGGCCGGCTCATTGACCCGTTTAATGGCGTGGCCGATCTCAAGCACGGCATCCTGCGCCATGTCTCCGCCGCCTTTGTCGAAGACCCGTTGCGGGTATTGCGGGTGGCGCGCTTTGCGGCCACCTCGGGCTTCAAGATAGCGGCCGAAACCCGCGCCTTATTGCGGGCAATCAGCGCCTCGGACGAACTGGATACCCTCACGCCCGAGCGTATCTGGGCCGAACTCGAAAAGGCCCTGGGCGGCGCCTATCCGGCCCGCTTTATCCTGACATTGCGCAACTGCGGCGCCCTGGAAAAACTGTTTCCCGAGATCGACACACTGTTCGGGATCCCGCAGCCCGAACAACACCACCCCGAGATCGATGCCGGTTTGCATACGCTCATGAGCCTGAACCAGGCCGTGCGCCTGTCCGCTGATCCCGTGGTGCGTCTGGCCGCGTTGCTGCATGATCTGGGCAAAGGCAATACGCCCAAGGATGAACTGCCCCACCATTACGGTCATGAGGCGCGCGGGGTCGAGTTGATTGACACATTATGCCGGCGCTATCGCATCCCCAAAAAATATGCCGAACTGGCGATCACCGTTTCCCGCTTTCACCTGGATTGTCATCGCGTCCGGCAACTGCGGGCCGGGACCGTGCTGAAAAAACTGGAACAACTTGACGCCTTCCGGCGGCCGCAACGTTTTGAACAATTTCTGCTGGCCTGCGAGGCCGACGCCCGTGGCCGGGCCGGTTTTGAAGATCGGGAATATCCGCAGGCCGATTATTTCAGGCAGGCGCTCAGGGCGGCAAACCGGGTCGATACGGCCCCGTTAAAAGAAAGAGGGCTGACAGGCAAGGCGCTGGGCGATGCAATCCGGCAGCAACGCATAGAAAAGATCAAATCGCTCGCTGAATAACCGGCTGTTTCAGGACGGGGCAAGACGCGCTTTGGTCATCCTGTCAAACACTGGAATCCGGTTTTGTCAGCAGTGTTTTGGCGATCTGTGCCGCTTCACGAATGTGTGTTTCCGTGGCCAGACCCGCCGCTTCGGGATCATTGTTGTTGATGCCACTGTAGATTTTCTCCATGCGGGCAAAACCTGATTCATGTCTGCCTCTCGTGCCAAGCGTCATGGCCCGCAATCTGCTTATGCGTCCATTCAGGCGCTGAACGATCTCCCAGGCCACAGCGTGACCGCTTGAGACAAAAATGAGTTCGTAAAAGGCGCTTGTTGCTTTGAGAATTCTTCCGGTTTCTACGTTGGAATAGGCTGTCTTAATGTTATTAAGCGCCTTTTTAAGTTTTGCCTTTGTGTCGGCATCCGCGTGTCGGGCGCAGGCGCGGGCGGCATTGGATTCCAGCAGACAGCGTATGTCGTAAATCTGCTCCGCGAGCGCCCAGTGCATTGTGGCAATGATAGGGCCTTTGTTGGGCAGGGTTTCCACCAGACCCTCTGCTTCCAGATAGCGAATCGTTTCGCGCACAACAGACCGGCTGACACCAAGTTGTTCGCACAAAGGCCGTTCGACCAATCGTTGTCCTGATTTGAAGTAACCTGAAATGATGGCTGTCCGCATACGCTCCAAGGTCATTTCTCTCAGGGTCTGGGGCGGGCGTTCGATTTTGAGCGGTGAATTTGTTTCTTGCTGCATAGGCTTAATCTAGCGCGTCTCCGCAAGGGAATCAAAAAAACTTGACATTTCATATTATGGTATACTATGTTACAGTAATATTGAATTCCAAAAAAAACCAAGCGAGAAAAAAATGCCAGCCGAAATTCGCAAGACGCTCTTGCATGTGGAGGATACCCTGATTGAAGGGGGCAAGGCCGCCGCGGCGCCTTTACGCCTGATCGCGGCCCTTGCCGTGATCAGGAACCCGTGGGCCGGGCAGGGTTTTGTCGAGGATCTCAAGCCCGGTATTCATACTTGCGCCCCCGCCCTGGGGGAACTGCTGACAAAAATGATTCTGGATGTTGCCGGTTCCGGCGAGGTCGTTGAGGGTTATGGCAAGTCAGCGGTTATAGGGGTGAATGGAGAGATTGAGCATGCTTCCGCCTTGATTCACACTTTGCGCTTTGGCAACCACTACCGGGAAGCGGTTGGGGCAAAATCCTATCTGGCCTTTTGCAACACGCGCGGGGGAGCGAATGCGCCCATCATGATCCCCCTTATGCACAAGCATGACGGAGGCCGTCGTTCTCACTATTTAACAATCCAGCTCTCTATTGCCGATGCTCCGGGGCCTGATGAAATTGTGATTGCCCTGGGGGCGGCCAACGGAGGCCGTCCTCATCACAGGATCGGTGATCGTTATCAGGATTTGAAAGAACTGGGCCATGATGTTGAAAACCCTGCCGCTGTCAAAGCCTGACGCTTCGCCTGAAGCGCGCAGGGTTGTTTGCTATCACGAGCAGGGAACCCGTGATCCGCTGGTGCTCATTCATGGCGTGGGCCTGCGTTCCCTTGTATGGGCGCCGCAAATTTCCTGTTTTGCCAGGACGCACAGGGTGATTGCCTTGAATATGCCCGGCCATGGCGGGAGCACCTCACTGTCCTCGGGCGCTGATTTGCGTGACTTCGTGCAATGGCTGGCTGAGGTTCTTACGGCCCTGGGTCTCGACACTGTCAATCTGGCCGGGCACTCAATGGGCGCCCTGATTGCAGGCGGTTTTGTCGCCACCTATCCTGAAAAGGTCTCGCGTGTTGCTCTTTTGAACAGTGTTTATCGCCGTACCCCCGCGGCGCGGAAGGCGGTTGAAGAACGGGCCTTGCAAATCGTGCAGAGACAAATGGATGTAGAGGAACCACTAATACGTTGGTTCGGTGATTGTGAGGCGGAACAAGGTATTAGAAACAAGGTTAAGGGGTGGCTGGAAACGGTAGATCCAAATGGTTATGCCGTGACTTACAGCGCCTTTGCCAAGGGCGATGATGTGTTTGCCGATCAATGGGGGCAGGTGAGTTGTCCCGCCTTGTTCCTGACCGGTGAAGACGATCCGAATTCGACCGGGGCCATGACCAGGGAAATGGCGTCCGCGGCGCCGAATGGAAAGGCCCGCGTGATCAAACACCATAAGCACATGGTCAATTTGACCGCGCCTGATCAGGTCAATGCGGCTATGGCCGAGTGGCTGCAGGAGGCCGTTGAACCAGCGACAATAGAGGCGGTATGAAGCATGGCAATGGATAATCCCTATGCGCTCAGAGACGCCTTTGGCGCGTTTATGACCGGCGTTACAGTAGTGACCGCTTACAGCCCCGCCGGCCGGCCTCTGGGTTTTACGGCCAATTCCTTTACTTCCGTTTCACTTGACCCGCCGCTGCTGCTTGTTTGCCTGGCCAGGCGTTCCAGCAATTATGCGGCGCTGATCTCGGCCGCCGGTTTTGCGGTCAATATTCTGGCCGAAGGACAGAGGGATATTTCCAATACCTTTGCCGGCAAGGTCAAGGATCGTTTTGCCTCTGTGGCATGGCAAGACGGGCCAAACGGCTCACCCGTGCTGGAGGGCGTTTCCGCCTGGTTTGACTGCGCCATGCATCAGGTTGTTGAGGCCGGCGACCACGCCATTCTGATCGGGGCAGTGAAGGCTTTTGAAAATGGTTCCGCCAGCGGGCTTGGTTATGCCCGTGGCGCCTATTTCAGCCCGGCGCCTAAGGTGCTGCAAGCCAATACCGATATCGTGGTGAGCGCCCTGGTGGAAAAGGATGGCGAGATTCTGTTCGCCGAGGATGCAGAGGGGCGACTTTCCCTGCCTGCCAGAGCAGTGAAACAGGGCGTGCCCAGTAACAATCTTGAGCAACTCCTCGGCGATCTCGGGGCGTCTGCTTCCATTGGGTTTATCTACTCGGTTTATGAGGACCGTCAGAGCAACACCCAGCATCTTATCTATCGCTGCACGGCAGCCGCTGAAAATGGCGTGCAGGGCGTTTTCCTGCCGCCGGAAGACGGGGTTATGGCGCGGATCGCAGACAAGGCCGTTCAGGTCATGTTGCGCCGCTTTGTGGAAGAGAGCCGGATGGGCCATTTCGGCATTTATCTGGGCAATCAGGACCAGGGCGAGGTTCGCCGGATTTATTGAATCTTGCAAAGACGGAGACCAGGCGAAGATGAAGTTTTCTCTTTATGATGAGTATTCCTTCTGGATCGACAGCGGCATGAGCTTCGAGCGCAAAAAGGCTTCGCTGCTGCGCTTTATAAATGATGTCATGCCTGCTTTTGAGTCAGAGTCCGCTTTGAAAGGATAGCCCGATGCAAGAGTTTAAATGCTATATAGGCGGGATTTTCGAGCGGGGCGCCGCGCGGTTTGAAAGCCTTGAGCCTGCCAGCGGGAAGACCTGGGCCTTGATGCCCAGGGCTTCCGCGGCGGATGTTGACAGGGCGGTCAAGGCCGCCAGGCGGGCTTTTCTGTCGCCGGAGTGGGCCGATTTAAGCGCGACCGGGCGTGGCAAACTGCTCGCGCGGCTGGCTGATCTGATTGTGGCGCATGCCGGGCAACTGGCGGAACTGGAAACCCGTGACACCGGCAAGATCATCCGGGAGACCTCGGCCCAGATCGCCTATGTCGCGGACTATTATCGTTACTATGCCGGCCTGGCCGACAAGATCGAAGGCGCGCATCTCCCGATCGACAAGCCGGATATGGAGGTCTGGTTGCGCCGGGAGCCGGTCGGGGTCGTTGCCGCGATGGTCCCCTGGAACAGTCAACTCTTTCTTGCCGCGGTCAAACTGGGGCCGGCCCTGGCCGCGGGTTGTACCATTGTGCTCAAGGCTTCAGAGGATGGGCCCGCGCCGCTTTTGAAGTTCGCGGAGATCGTTCATCAGGCGGGTTTCCCGGCCGGTGTGGTGAACATTATCACCGGTTTTGGAGCGGATTGCGGTCAGGCGCTGACCCGGCATCCGGGTGTTGACCATATTGCCTTTACAGGCGGGCCGGAAACAGCGCGGCACATCGTTAGAAACTCGGCGGACAATCTGGCGACCACATCGCTTGAACTGGGCGGGAAATCACCCTTCATCGTTTTTGACGACGCGGATCTTGAAAGCGCGGTCAATGCCCAGGCTGCCGACATCTTTGCGGCTGCCGGGCAAAGCTGCGTGGCCGGTTCCCGCCTTTTGGTGGCAACCGGCGTCAAGGACAGGTTCCTGGCCCGCCTCAAGGAAAAGGCCGGGCAGATTGCTATCGGTTCGCCCGGGGACATGGCCACGGAAATCGGCCCATTGTGCACACGGCGACAGCTTGATCACATCAAAACCATGGTCGAAAAAAGCCGCGCGCAGGGGGCCAGACTGGTAACGGGCGGCGCCGCGCTGCCGAGACCCGGTTTCTATTTTGCCCCGACCGTTCTGGATTGTTCAGAGGTCACGGACGCCGCGGTCGTGAGCAATGAGTTGTTTGGGCCTGTTCTTTGCGCGCTTTCATTTGACACGGAGGAAGAGGCCGCGCGTTTGGCCAACAGCACGGCCTTTGGCCTCGCGGCAGGGGTCTTTACCCGCGACCTGACGCGCGCGCACCGCATGATTAAAAAACTGCGCGCCGGTGTTGTCTGGGTCAACACCTACCGATGCGTTTCACCCATTGCCGCCTTTGGCGGCTATGGCCTGTCCGGCCGTGGACGCGAAGGCGGCTTGCAGGCCGCTTTGGATTACACCACGACAAAAACAGTCTGGCTGAGAACATCAGACGAGCCGATCCATGACCCGTTTGTCATGCGTTAGGAAACAGAGTAACGCCTCCGCGGAGGCATAAACCTACAAGAGGAGTAACTATGATGAAAAACAGTATCATTATTGGCGTTGTGAGCGTTGTACTTGGCTTGAGCTCACTGGGCGCACAAGCAGAAGAAATCGTTTTTACCGCCTGGGGAGGAACGGCGCAGGATCAAAAGGCCGAAGCCTGGGCGAAGCCGTTTGCCGAGACCAGCGGAGTTACCGTGGTGCAGGATGGCCCCACCGATTATGGCAAGATCAAGGCGATGGTTGAGGCCGGCTCTGTAAGCTGGGATGTGGTTGACGTCGAGTTTGACTATGCGGTTTGGGCCGGTGAAGCCGGGCTGCTGGAAAGGCTTGATTTCTCCGTTATCGACAAGCGCGATCTGGATCCGCGTTTTGTCACCGATTACAGCATCGGCAGTTTTTATTATGCCTTTGTGCTGGGTTACAATGCCGGCGCCTTTGGCGCAGACAAGCCAAAGACCTGGGCGGATATGTTTGATACGAAAAAGTTCCCGGGCAAGCGGGCCCTCTATAAATGGTCGGCTCCGGGCGTGATTGAAGCGGCGCTGCTGGCGGACGGTGTCGCGCCCGAGAACCTGTATCCGCTGGATCTGGATCGCGCCTTCGCCAAACTGGATACGATCAAGGACGATATCATCTGGTGGGGTAGCGGCGCTCAATCGCAGCAGTTGCTGGCCTCGGCCGAAACGCCGCTGGGCATCTTCTGGAATGGCCGTTTGGCTTACCTGCAGAGGGATGGTGTTGATATCGGCATTTCCTGGGATCAGAACATCACGGCCGCTGATGCGCTGGTTATTCCAAAGGGCACTAAAAACAAGGCCGCGGCCATGCGGTTTCTGGCCGTTGCCTCCAGCGCCGAGGGTCAGGCCAAATTCGCCACGCTCTCGGGATATGCGCCGATCAATCTGAAATCAGCCGCTCTCATGGCGCCGGATATCCGGGCAACGCTACCTGACGCGCACGATGCAAACTCGGTGGATACGAATGTCCGTTACTGGGCGGAAAACCGAGAAGCGATCGGGAAACGCTGGTACGCCTGGCAAGCCGAGTAAGGCCTTGTGCGAGGCGGGCATACTGTTTGCCTGCCTCGCGCTTTTATGTCGGAATGCAGGACTTCCGGGGCTTCAAATGGCGCTAAAGCCTCGGCGGCCTGAAAAAACCTAACTAAAGGAAACTCTGATTGAATCAGAGTTTCCTGCGGTACAGGGACCTGCCTGCTGCAGGCAGGCGTACCGCCCCAGAATCAATAACTTGGCAATGATGCAAATCATTGATTTTGAAGCCCTGCCTGCAGCAGGCAGGAAGGTGAAAATCGCATTTTCACCTTGCGTGCTCTGACCTGTCTGCTGCAGGCAGGTAAGTCCAGGATGGATTTATTCAGAGCTTCCTAAAGGATCGAGAAGAAAACAAACATTGCCGAGACGGCCGTCAACAGGCATGTTTGCTTTATCTGCCAGGTCCTGATTGAGGGTGAGAAGATGAGTCAGGCAATCCTGTCCGGAGGGACGACACCGGAACATAAAGACCGAAAAAGTCTGTTAAGGCGTATGCAGGCAAACGGTTTCAATTTTGCCCTGCCCGCGCTGCTTCTGTTGCTGCTTTTTTTCGTTGTGCCGGTTTTATTGCTCCTTTTGCGCTCTGTGACAGAGCCTGAAACGGGTTTTCAGAACTATGCGGAACTGTTCGGCACGGCGACCTATGCGAAGGTTTTTCTAAACACTTTTGTGGTCTCCGCGCTGGTGACGGCGCTGTCACTGCTGATCGGTTTCCCGGTCGCGTGGATGCTGGCCATCATGCCCGAACGCCGGGCCATGATGTTGTTTGCTATTGTCCTGTTGTCAATGTGGACCAACCAGTTGGTGAGGACCTATGCCTGGATGGTGTTGTTGCAAAGAACAGGCGTGATCAACAAGACACTCATGCAACTCGGTCTTATCGACAGCCCCTTGCCGCTGGTGAACAATCTGGTCGGGGTCACGATCGGCATGACCTACATTATGCTGCCTTTTGTGATTCTTCCTCTCTATGGTGTCATCAGGAAAATAGATCCGGCCATCTTACAGGCGGCGGCATTGTGTGGCGCCAGCAAATGGCAGGCCCTGACGCGGGTGCTTTTACCCCTTTCCTCTCGCGGCATGGCGGCGGGCGGCCTGATGGTTTTTGTGGTGACTCTGGGCTACTATATAACACCGGCCTTGCTGGGCGGCACGGCAAACATGATGCTCGCGGAGTTGATCGCCCAACTCGTGCAGTCTCTGCTTGACTGGGGACTGGGAGGGGCCGCGGCTTTCGTGCTGCTGGTGGTGACGCTCCTGCTTTACAGCCTGCAATTGAAGGTCGTCGGCGTTTACAAGGTAGGGCAGTAAGATGTTGTTATCTTATCAACGCCTTGGAGCCTGGAAATGGGCGCTGAACGGGATTGTGCTGGTGACCGGAGTGTTCCTGCTGGCGCCGATCCTCTTTATCATTGCGCTTTCCTTTGGTTCTTCACGCTGGCTGATTTTCCCGCCCCCGAACTGGACGCTGAAATGGTACGAACAACTTTTTGCTGACCCGCGCTGGCTGGAATCAATGCTGACTTCGGCCAAAATTGCCTTGATCGTGACCTTGCTCTCGCTGATCTTTGGCCTGCTTGCCTCTATTGCGCTGACCAGAGGGACCTTCAGGGGACGGGAAGTACTCAGGGCGTTTTTCCTGACCCCTATAGTGTTGCCTCTGGTGGTGCTGGCTGTTGCCCTGTATGCGCTTTTTCTTCAGTTGGGATTAAACGGAACCCTCACCGGTTTTGTGATTGCCCATCTGATCGTTGCCCTGCCCTTTTCGATTATCACAATTTCCAACGCCCTGGAATCCTTTGACCAGTCGATTGAAGACGCGGCCGTGTTGTGCGGGGCTTCCCCGTGGGAAGCCCGGTTTCGTATTACGCTGCCATCCATTCGGCATGGCTTGTTCTCGGCCGCGATCTTTTCTTTCCTGATTTCCTGGGATGATGTGATACTTGCCATTTTCATGGCCAGTCCGACCCTGCAAACCCTGCCGGTAAAAATATGGGGAATATTGCATCGGGATCTGACGCCTGTCATCGCCTCGGCCTCTACCTTGCTGATTGCCTTCACGGTCGCCCTGATGGTGTTGTTTGCCTTTATTCGCAAAAGGGAAAAGTCATGACAGCCCCGTTTCTGCAAATTGAGGGCTTGAAAAAACAGTACGGCAAGGTGGTTGCCATAGAGGATGTTTCCATGACCATTGAGCAGGGTGAATTTTTGACCCTGCTCGGGCCTTCCGGGTCCGGCAAGTCAACCACACTTTACATCCTTGCCGGTTTCCAGGATCCGACCGCGGGGGACATCCTGCTGCATGGCAAAACCCTGCTGAATACCCCTTCCCATCAGCGTAATATCGGTATGGTTTTCCAGCGCTATACGCTCTTCCCGCATCTGTCCGTGGGCGAGAATGTGGCGTTTCCCCTGCGCGTTCGTCGGCATTCGCGGGCTGAAATTAGCGCAAGAGTCAGGCATGTGCTGTCTCTGGTCCGTCTTGAGGGCCTTGAAGACAGAATGCCGGCCAACATGTCGGGAGGGCAGCAGCAGCGGGTCGCGCTGGCCCGCGCCCTGGCCTACGATCCCCCTTTTTTGTTGATGGACGAGCCCCTTTCCGCGCTGGATAAAAAACTGCGGGAGGAAATTCAGCATGAAATTCGCCGTATCCACCATGAGACCGGCGTGACGATCTTGTATGTCACGCATGATCAGGAAGAAGCCTTGCGTTTGTCCGACAGGATCGCGGTTTTCTCCAAAGGTGTGATTGACCAGATTGGAACCGGGCCGGAGCTTTACGGTAACCCGGCAACGCGTTTTGTCGCGGGCTTCATTGGTGATTCCGATTTCATGCGTTGCAGGGTCACGGCCGTTCGGAATGGCAAGGCCGATATCCGCTTTGCGGATGATTCTGTTGCCTCCGGCATTCCGGCGCATGGTCATGTTGTGGCGGGGCATGAAATAGCATTGATGCTGCGCCCCGAGCGCATTGATCTGGCCCGTCAACCCGATGCGACACGATCCAGTATCGCGGTTACGATCTCGGATGTGACCTTTCTCGGCAACAACACTTACGTGAAAGTAACCACGGCCTGGGATGATGAACTGGCCGTGCGCCTGCCGTATGGACATGAATGCGTTCAGGGGCTGTCCAGGGGCGACCGGCTGTTTGTAAACTGGTCGCCTGATTTGGCGCATATCTTTGCGGAATAGCGCGACAGGAATGCGGGCCGGCCGGAGCGAGGTAATTTATTGCCATTCCCGCCTAACTGAAAAGCAAGATCAGGACAAAACCCAGCGCGACCCGGTAGATCACAAAAGGCAGCATACCGATCTTTTCCAGGAGCTTCAGAAAATAGTGGATGGCGAAAAACGCGCTGAGCGCCGACAGTCCAAGCACGATCATAAAATTAACCATATCAACGCCGCCGGCCGATTGCGTCAGTTTTAGCCCCTCGTAGCCGCCGGCCGCCAGCAGGACCGGTATGGCCAGCAGGAAGGAAAACCGCGCCGCGCTGTGTCGGTCAAAGCCCAGCATGAGCGCCGCTGTCATGGTGACGCCGGAACGGGAGGCGCCCGGAATCAGGGCCAGCGCCTGGGCGAGACCGATACCGATGGCATCGCGCAGGCTGATCGAATCAAGCCGGCGCGCCCGTCCGCCCTTGACATCGGCCAACCACAGCAGCAAGCCAAAGCCGATGGAGGCCAGGGCGATGATCAGCGGATCGCGCAAATGGCCTGCCACTATATCTCTCAGTAAAAAGCCCGCGATCAGCACGGGCAGGCTGGACACCGCCAGCAGCCAGAATAATCCGGCATCGGGGTTGTCCGTGTCGCGGCGGCCGATTGATGCGATGCCGGCCAGCAATATTCGGCTAATATCCTTGCGGAAGTAAAGCAGCACGGCAAACAGGCTGCCCGCATGGGCGGCGACATCGATCGTGAGCCCCTGATCCTGCCACTCTGTTAAAAGCGGCAGCAGGATCAAATGCGCCGAACTCGACACGGGCAGAAATTCGGTGATGCCCTGAATGATGGCAAGGATGATGAGTTGGGTTAAATCCATAGCGGTGGCTCAAAGTCTGGCCCGCTGGTCCATAAGCGAAAATCCGCACAGCGGCCTGTTATAGTGTTTACTCAGGGCGATGACCTTAAACCGCTCCCCCATTTCATCCGGCAGGGTCAGCATTTTGAGTTGTTGCGCGCGCGCCGTTCGGGTCTTGATGTCCATGTTGTTTATATCGGCAACAAAATCCTGCAAGCCGTTTGCCAGCAAAAAATACATCTGGGTGGTATAACCGCTGACAGAGAGATCGAATCGGCAGGCGGCAACGGCCACGGCCGTAAAATCCACCGGCGCGCTGATATCCTGCAGGCCGGGATAATAAAATGGATCGCCATGCGCATGATGGCGGTAGTGACATAATAAACGGCCGGCCGTATATTGCGGCTGATAATATTCATGGCCGGAGTGACCATAGTCAATGAGCAGGATCACGCCCTGGGCCAAAGATGTCTGCACGGCGTTTAACCAGTCGTCCAGACCGGGATTAAATTCGGAGATATAGCCCCCCGGCAACGGTGTTTTCAAGCGTTGCTCAAGTTGTCGCAGGGCCTCTGTCAGGGCCGCCGCGGCCGGCCGCTGTCGCCATAAAAAGGCGCGCCCGGCGTGGCTGACCCGCAGTTCATAATAATCCGCGCCGTCCTTGCCGAAACGGCAGACCGGCAGGGCATCCAGCACTTCGTTGGCAATGATGATGCCGTTGAATGTCTGCCGGGGCAAACTATCCAGCCAGACCACCCGCTCCAGCAGGTGCGGCGCACGGTCATGCAGCAACGCCTGTTGCCGTTGCTTCAGATCCGCGCTCGGTTCAAGGATCCGGTAAGCCTCGGGCAGGGCGTCCTGTCTCTCAAGTTCCAGCAGGATATCGGCGGCCATGCGGGCCGTGCCGGCGCCCAGTTCCAGGATAAACCCTTTATCGAGTTGCCCGAGGATTTCAACACATTGTCTGGCCAGGCAACGGGAAAAGAGCGGCGAGACTTCCGGGGCCGTAATAAAATCACCGCCTTTGCCAATCTTGCATGAACCGGCGCTGTAATAACCGAGGCCGGGTTCATATAAACAGGCGGCCATGTATTGTTCAAAACCGATGCTCCCGCCCGAGTCATCGATCACGTCCCGGATGTATTGCGAGAGCCGTTGGCTGTGACGCAATGCGTCTTGATCAGGGATCGGCCATGCCGATTTATCGGCCTTGAATTGTGTCATGACGCTTTCATGTTATGCTGCCTGGCGGGCGAATCAAGGTATGAGCGGATCACTTTTAATCATTTATTTAACCCGAGGAGCGCTGGCTTGAACAATAAAACTGTTTTAATCACGGGCGCGGCCAAACGCATTGGCGCAACGATGGCGGAGCATCTGCATCAGTCCGGCATGGATGTCATTGTTCATTACAATAACTCCGCCAGAGAGGCCGAGGCGCTTGCCGCCAGGCTCAACGGGCTGCGCCATGATTCAGCCGCCACCATCCAGGCCGATCTGAAACACGGGCAGGATTATACGGCCGTGATGGCGGCCGCGCTGGCCTTCAAGGGCAGGCTGGACGCGCTGATCAACAATGCCTCCGCCTTCTATCCGACACCGATAACTACGCTTACGGGCGATGACTGGGATACGCTTATCAATACCAATCTCAAGGCGCCGCTATTTCTGGCCCAACAGGCCGCCCCGGCCCTGCACGAAAATAAAGGCTGCATCATTAATATTACCGATATTCATGCCTGCCGGCCTTTGGAGGCGCACCCGGTCTATTGCGTGGCCAAGGCCGGTCTGGTTATGCTGACCAAATCCCTGGCCAGGGAACTTGCGCCCATTCGGGTCAATGCCATAGCGCCGGGCGCGATTACCTGGCCGCAGGCAATGGATGAATCCGCCCGGCAGGCCATACTGGACCGGGTCGCCTTGAAGAAAACCGGCAAGGCAGAGGATATTGCGAAGACCGCCGCGTTTTTGATCAGGGACGCCGGTTATATTACCGGCCAGATTATCGCCGTGGATGGCGGCCGCACCCTGTATTCCTGAATATGTTCAAAACCGCCTTAAAAAAAAGCCGGGAACTCGCTGTCAATAAACCATTGCCCGGTGTCCTGATTGACCCACCATTTATATTCCGGTTTTAACTCCTTAACCGTGCCCTGCGTTTTGATATAGTAGGAAATAATATACTTCACCTTTGCCTCGGTGTGGTCTTCGTTGAGGATCTTTTGGGTCTGCTTGACCCCCGTCACGCTGACCTCGGTCAGCCGCTCCAGGTCCTCCGCCGGCCGCGTGCCGTCAGGCGACACATGGTAATCGTAGGCAGCCTGATATTGCGCCCAGCGCAGGGCCACTTCGTAACTGGTCATGGCCTTTTCCAGGCTGGTGACGCGCTTTTTTTTGGCGTATCTGTCACAACCCGTGATCGCCACCAGTAAAAAGATAAGCAAATAGACAGGCAGAATTCTGGCGCTCATGGTAAAACCGCTGTTCTGAACATGGGGCTATTATCACAGTCTTCTGAAAAAAATACCATATAAAACCAGGGGGGCGCACAGGGTCACCTCATCTAAAATAAGGCGTCAGTTATCCTGGCCACGGTATCGTTGGTATCGCTCATAATGCGCCTATCGCCCCCGCCGTCATTCCGGCGAAGGCCGGAATCCAGTGGTTTATGAAATACATTCCCGCGGGCGGGAATGACAATTAGATAGAACTGGCGCTCATTTCACATCCCGGCCCGCCCTCCTGGATTCCGGCCTTCGCCGGGCGGCTACGGGCATCCTCGGCAGCCTGTTCCTGACGCTGCTCTACCACCTACATCCCTGTAGGCGTGCCCTCACGCCGCATACAGGACATCCTATCCATAAATGACGACGGGGTGTTGTTTTGGCTTTCCGTCATCCTGTCTGTCTGCAACAGGCAGGGCTTTAGCAGGAATGCAGGGCCACCTCATCTAAAATAAGGCTCAGGTATCCTGGACACGGTATCGTTAGTATCGCTCATATCGCCCGCTATGTTAGCAATTTAGATAAGGTGACCCTGGGCATGAACCGGAAACTGTATTAACGGCCCACATCAAAATCGATCTGTTTTATATCATCCCGGTCAAACTCAAACGCCTGCCATATCTCCGTGACGGTTTTCCCGCTCCGCGGGTGGATTAAATCCGGCGCCAGATCGAACAGCGGCTTGATTACAAACGCATATTTTGTAATGTCTGCCCGTGGGATTTTATGTTGCGCAGAAATAAGATCGCCATAAAGCAATAAATCAATATCCAGCGTGCGCGCCGAAAAGCGGTCTTCATCCCGGCGCCGGCCATGTTCAAACTCGATCCGGCGCAAGCCGGTTTCCAGTTCGTCAACCGCCTGGCCGGTATCAAAGGCCGCGACCAGATTAAAAAAATCATCACCCTCAAAACCGATCGCGCGCGCCTGATACACGGGCGACACGGTTAATTTGCCATAATACCGGGTCAGCGCGGCCAGACCGCCGCGGATATTTTTTTTGCGCTCGATATTGCTGCCAATACCGACATAGACCCGGACCGTCTTCATGTCTTTTTGCCACGCTCAATGATAACGCCGACATCCCGCACATAGCGGACCGCCCCCTTTTTATTCAGCGTTAAGCGACACCAGGGCACGTTAAACTCGGTCAATATAATTTCGGTAATCCGCTCGGCCAGGGTTTCCACCAGTTCAAACTCGCTTTGCTCCACAAAACGGATTATGCGCTTGGCCACCGATTTATAATTCAGGGTATCCTCAATATTATCGCTGTTTGCGGCCTGACTGATATCGGCGGCCATCTCCAGATCCAGGATGATAGTCTGTTTCATCCGGCGCTCCCAATCGTAGATACCGATCACGGCGTCAATTCTAAGATCACGTAAATAAATAATATCCATTACTTTTATGTCTCTGTTTTTGCGGCTGTTACATTGGCAAAGCGGCCACCGAGTTCTCGGATCATCCCACATCGTTATCTTGAAACGGCGCTCGGCGTGACGCCAGGCGATTCACGATTTAGCTCAAAGGCGGACGGATTCACTGGGCTCTATGCACCACCTGAATTTGCCACCGCCTTCTATAGAAACAATCGTGCGGGATCACTATCCGGTTGGTTTTGCGTCATAGCAGACGAAGGCGAGTTTATTGCCATCTGGATCCCGCACATAAGCGCCATAAAAGCCTTCCCCATATTGCGGGCGAAAGCCCGGTTTGCCCTCTTCCGATCCGCCCGCGCGCATGGCGATCTCGTAAAGACGGTCGATCATCGCGGGACCTGCGGCAAGAAACGCCGTCATCGCGCCATTACCAACGCCAGCCGGCTGCTTGTCGAACGGATAGCCCGTAAAGAAGCGCGGCGCGGTTTCGTTGGCCTTGTCTCCCCATGAAGCCGATTGTTCGTCTCGCCAGCATTGGTCCCATCCCATTGCGCTGAAAAGCGGATCGTAAAAGCGGAGGGACCGTTCCAGGTCCTGTGTGCCGACCATCGTGTATCCTATCATTGCGCTCGCTCCTTCCGGCGATGTCTCGCTTACCACCAACCATACCTCAACAGCCTTGATTAAAGCGTACACGTTGCGGCCTGTGCGGTAAAATGTCAACCAGGCTTCCCAATCACCCACGCCACGACTGAATACGATCAATGGACAGTATGACCACCGATATATTACTTGTCATCCTCGCTTATTTAATGGGTTCGGTGGCATCGGCCATCCTGATCTGCAAACTGCTCGGTTGCGCGGATCCCAGAACGCGGGGTTCCGGCAACCCGGGCGCGACCAATGTCATGCGGCTGTATGGCAAAAAGGCGGCGCTGCTGACCCTGGCCGGCGATGTGCTGAAGGGCGTTATCCCCGTTTTGCTGGCCAGGGCCCTGTCCGATAATGCCACGACCCATGCGCTGGCCGGCCTCGCCGCGTTTGCCGGCCATTTATTGCCGGTATTTTTCAGATTCAGGGGCGGCAAGGGCGTCGCCACGCTGATCGGCGTGCTGTTTGCCACCCACTGGCTGTTAGGCATGGCTTATGTTACAAGCTGGCTGATCACCGCCGCTATTTTCCGTTACTCTTCGCTGGCGGCGCTTTGCGCGGCCGTGCTTACCCCGTTCTGCTCCTGGTTGATACTGCAAAACCCCGGCTTTCTGGCGATCCATGTATTGATGGCGGGCCTGTTGATCTGGCGTCACCAGGCCAATATCCGCAAGCTGATCAGCGGCACGGAAAGCAAGATTGGGGCCGGATGAAGCGGGCCTGCCGTTCCGCCCGCCGGGCCGGCATAGCGCGCGGCGCGACCCTTAAGGAAGCTCTGAATAAATCCATCCTGGATTTCCCTGCCTGCTGCAGGCAGGTCAGAGCACGCAAGGTGAAAATGCGATTTTCACCTTGCTTCAAAATCAATGACTTGCATCATTGCCAAGTTATTGATTCTGGGGCGGTACGCCTGCCTGCAGCAGGCAGGTCCCTGTACCGCAGGAAACTCTGATTCAATCAGAGTTTCCTTAAGCCTCTTTCTTGATCTGCCGGAAGGCTGCCAGCGCCCTGACGCGCGCCGCGCTGTGTTCGACCAGCGGCAGCGGGTAATTCTCGCCCAGGCGGACTCCGGCGTCCGCCAATACCGGGGCCGGCGCCAGCCACGGCTCATGCAGATATTTTGTCGGGAGCTTTTTCAGTTCAGGCGCCCACTTTCTGATATAAATCCCCTCGGGATCAAATTTTTTCCCCTGTAATATCGGGTTAAATATTCTGAAGTAGGGCGCGGCATCCGCGCCGGAACCCGCGACCCATTGCCAACTGGCGGCATTATTGGCGAGATCGGCATCGACCAGGGTATCCCAAAACCACGCCTCGCCCTCGCGCCAGTGAATCAGCAGATGCTTGACCAGAAACGAGGCCGTGACCATACGCACCCGATTGTGCATCCAGCCGGTCTGCCAAAGCTGCCGCATACCCGCATCGACCAGCGGGTAGCCGCACAGGCCCCGCTGCCATGCCGCCAGCGCCCCGGCATCCGGCGCCCAGGGGAATTCGGCAAATTCAGGGCGAAAAGGCTTTTCCGGCAGGGTGGGCCAGTGAAACAAAAGATGCGTTGAAAATTCACGCCAGCCCAGTTCGCGTAAAAAGGCCATAGCGCTTTTTCTCGCGGCCGGCGGCTTGATCCGCGCTTGGGTCTGCCGCCAGACTCTGGCGGGCGCAATCTCGCCAAAATGCAAGTGTGGCGACAGGCAGGACGTGCCGTCCCGATCCGGCCGGTTCCGCTCCGCGTCATAGTCTGCCGCCGCCCCGTCCAGAAATTTATCCAGCGCCAGACTGGCGCCCTTCTCGCCCGGCCGCCAGGTTTGCCGCAAGCCGGCCGCCCAGTCCGGCTTGCCCGGCAGCAGGCCCCAACTGGCCAGCGCCTCGGACTCAAGACCGGCTTCATTGAAGCCCGGAATCTTATCCGGGCAAGACCCGGCGGGATAAGGCCCGGCCTCGGCCAGACAGGCCCGCCAGAACGGCGTAAAGACTTTATAGGGCAAACCGGAAGCCTGGGCGATCTGCTCCGGTTCAAACAACAAATAACCCGCGAAACGCTTTACCTCAATCTTGTCGTGATAGCGCGCATGGATGTCTTCTTCCACCCCGCGCGCCGCCGGTTCATAGCCGCGGCTGAAATAAAGCCGCTTGACCCCGGCCGCGGCGATGATCTCGTCCAGGATATTCAAGGTCCGGCCCTTGCGCAGGATGAGCCTGCCGCCCCGCGCCGCAATATCTTCCGCCAATGCCCGCAAACTGTGATGCAGCCACCAACGGCTGGCGCCGCCGATGCCCCGCTTTTTATCATCCAGCACGGTCTGATCGAGAATATACAACAGAATCAAGGGCTGCCCGCTTTTACAGGCGGCCGCCAGGGCCGCATTGTCATTCAGGCGCAGATCGTTGCGAAACAGAAAAAGTGTGCTGTTGGTCAGCATGGGTTTTCCGGATGAACAGCCATGCGCCCGGGCAAAATACGGACGATCACTGTTATATGACTGTCAGAGCCGATGTCTGCGGCGAATGGAAAGCGGCGGCCGGCCTTGCTGAAATGGAAAATAATCACCGGTAAAAGATAAGCCACCATCAAGCACAATACAATCACTTCATTATCCGATCCGGCCCTGCCTGCCTGCTGAGGGCAGGTAAAATTTTGCGCCTCCAGCTACGCAAATTTCGTCCTGGTCCCTGTCTGTCCACTCCGCCTTCCTGGATTCCTCAACCGCTTTTCAAGGATCATCAGGATATACCTATTACCCCCGTCGTCATTTATGGACAGGATGTTCTGTATGCGGCGACCTGCCTGTGGCAGGCAGACCGGAATGACGACACTAAAAATAATTTCCTGTTTTTATAAAAATAAACTTGCGAATCATTTCAACTGCTTCTATAATTACCGTTTTTCTAATTAACCAAAAGACACGAGGACGTCCCAATGAAAACACTTTCAAACATGCTGCTTATGCTTACCCTCAGCGCGCCTCTGTTCGCCAACAACATTACCCCCCCCCCCCCCCCCCCCCGAAAAATTAGCTAAGAACTCCAGCACACAAGACTTTCCGGGCATCGGCCAAACCTTTAATTCAACCGTTACCACCGCCAACAACACCCCGCTCATCGCGGACGCAACAGCCAATACCAAACCCGAATCCAAAGAAGAAGAACCTGAAATGTTGCCGCCCCTCACGGTAGAAGGGGAGGCACAATCGGCGCAGCCGTGGTTGTCCGGCGATGCCGAAAAGGCGTATCGCGTGGAAGACGCCAATGTTGGTGTGCTCGGGAACAAACTACTTAAGGACACACCCTACAGCATAGAATCGTATTCACAGGCACTAATAGAAAACAAACAGGCACGCTCGCTGGCCGATATAACCAAAGGCGATGCCTCAATTAGTTTAATGGTAGACAATCTTTTACATGAAAATAACGCGCTGGCTGTAAGGGGCATAACGATCGACAGTGATGCTGGACAAAAAATCGACGGCCTTCTTAATGCACGTGTGAGATCGGCAGATCTACCTCTAGAGCACCTGGAACGTGTTGAAATTCTCAAGGGCGCAAGTGGTTTCCTGTACGGGTTCGGGGCACCAGGTGGCATCATCAATTACGTATTGAAGCGACCCACAGACCAGTCTTTTAGAAGCCTGAGCACACAGGTGATGGACAGCGGTTTGGCGCTGGTTCATGGCGATGTGGGCGGACGGCTGGGCACCGATGATCGCTTTGGTTACCGCGTCAACCTGATCCATGAATCGGGAGATACCTATATTAACGATGGTGAGTCACGCCGCAATTCAGCCTCCATCGCCTTGGACTGGCAAATCACACCCGATTTGCTATGGCGGGTTGATTCGCTATTAGCGAAGCATATACGAGCAGGTGGTTATTCTGCTTTATTCCCAAACTCTGATGGCGCTGCTAACAACTTTAGCTCCGCTGGTAAACCACCGGCGCCGATTGACGGCAGTCGCAGACTTGCCCCCTCCTTGACACACTATGGCTCAATTCAAAAAACCTACAGCACAGATCTGTCTTGGGATTTTGCCGCAGACTGGACTTTGACCCTGGCGCATCGCTACTCATACAACGGACGCGAAACTTATCTTACAAATATCTTTTCTGACCCTGCCGGCAACTACTCGTTGTCTTTCTATGACTTTGCAAACCAATATAAAAGCGCACAATCTCAGGCAATGATCAATGGCATCTTCATAACCGGCCCAATATCGCATGAATTGTCAGTGGGCGCTGCACACACTAAAATATCCAATTTCTTCAGGCGTGGCAGTGATTATCTAGTGCCATTTTCTAATGTGGGTAATCTGTTCAATCCAGTCGAGATTAATAGCCCATCTAATAATTTTCTTTCTTACAAGGACGCAGATAACGAATTTCGCACCAATCATCGGCGAGAGCTATTTGTATCAGATACGCTACGAATTGGCGAGAACTGGGATATCATCCTTGGCCTGCGGCACGCCAATTGGGATGCCAAGTTCTCGGACTACGACAAGAACGCAATCACCCCCACCCTTGCCGCCATCTTCCGCCCAATGGAGGGTTTATCCCTTTACGGCAGCTATGTAGAAGCGTTGGAACAAGGGAGAACGGCGCCACCCACCACGGCCAACGCCAATCAAGTCTTCCCGCCACTTGTGAGCAAGCAATACGAGTTTGGAGCAAAGGCCGAAGGTAATAATTGGTCGGCCAGCGCCGCGTTGTTCCGGCTACAAAAAGGGCTTACCTACACCCGGGATAATGTCTTCACTCAGGACGGCGAAGCCCGCTATCAAGGCCTGGAACTCAACGGCAAATTCCGCTTAGGTAATCATTGGCTTCTGACGGCCAGCGCCATGTGGTTGGATGCCACCAACCAGAAAACCACGGGCGGCGCCCTTGATGGCAAACGCATAGCGGGGGCGGCTCGTGAGCAGCTCAGCCTTTATGGCGAATACCTCATGCCGGATTTTCCGCTCACATTAACAGCAGGCGCGCGTTACGTGGGTAAGCGCCCGGTCGATTCGAATAACCGGTTCTATCTCGACGATGTCACTCTGTTTGACATGGGGGCGCGCTATGAAACGAAAGTCGCGGGTCAGAGTTTAACCCTGCGGCTTAATGTGGACAATCTGACCGACGAAGCCTATTGGATTGTTGCGTACCCGGGATTTGGCGCATTGCAGCAGGGCATGCCGCGCATATTCAAGCTGGGCATAGAGCTTGAGTTCTAAGCAAACCGCCACCCATCCTAAACCCGGCTTGCCTGCCTGCCGCAGGCAGACGCAAGCCCGAATCCAGAAAGGCGAGCCGGGATGTAAGTAAATTCCAGCTTTTGCTGGAATGACGATATGGGCGGAATCAACTTTTACATAGACCCGTTGTTCCTGCCCGCATCAAAATGCCGAAAAATTATACCCCCCGGCATCAGCGCGTATAAAGCAAAAAGACGATGATCACGCCGAGGATCAGGGCCACGCCCTGCCAGAAGGCAAGCGGCCGGGCTTCCAGTAATGGCGCCCGTGTTTTGTGAATAAAGGCCGGGTTTGGATGGCGCAGGTCATGCAGAAATTCGCTGATCACTTCATAGCGTTGCAGGGGATCGGGCTGCACGGCCTTGCAGAGCGCCGCGTCAATCCAGGCGGGAATGTCGCGATCCGCGCGTAAAACGCTGCGGTAACTCAGCCGGCGCTGCGCCCGGCGGGTTTTTGTTTTGGCGACCTCGGCGCCGTAGGGCAGACCGCCGCTCAACATCTCATAGGCGATGACGGCCAGAGAAAACTGATCAGAAGCCTCTGTGCCGTATTCGCCCAGAAAATATTCGGGCGCCGCATATTGCGCCGTGCCGAGGATATGAAAATTTTGCAGTGGCGAATCCCGCTCTTCGATGCCCGCGACCCGGGCAGAGCCGAAATCAATAATCCTGGCCGTGCCGGTCTCATCCAGCATAATATTCTCGGGGCGCAGGTCCTGATGCAGCATCTCCAGACGATGGAACGCGCGCAGGCCCCTGGCGATCTGTTCAATAATATTGCGCACGGTTTCGAGTTCCGGCGCCGGGTGATCCAGCATCCACTGCCGCAATGTTTGCCCGTTTATATATTCCGTTGCGATATAAAAATAATGGCGCTTGCGTGTCCGCCGGCAGGGCTTTTGGACATGGGCGCTGTCGATGCGGCGCGCGATCCATTCTTCAAACAGGAAACGCTCCAGATAAGCCGGGTCGGCGCGCATGGCGGCGGCCGGGGTTTTAATCACGACCGGTTCTGCGCTCTCATCATCGGCCGCCAGCCACAGGTGGCTGCGGTCGCTGCTGTAAAGCGGGCGTATCAGCGTATAGCCGTCAAGGCGCATACGCGGCCTTAAGTCGGGCGGAAAGGGCAGATCAGTCAGCGCTTTCAGGGCTTCATCGGCGCTGTGATCCGGCAGGCTGTCCAGGCGCAGGATCTGTACGGTGACATTGTCCGGGCTGTGGTTTGTAATGGCCTGGTCGGCAATCAGCCGGGCGGCCGTGTCCAGTTGAGCCTGGTGCTTATCAAGTATTGCCGGCAATTCTGTCTGATCGACAAATTCATACACGCCGTCGGTCGCCAGCAAAAAGATGTCGCCCTCCTCCAGCGGCAGGCTCACATAATCCAGGCTTATTTTGTTATCAAGCCCGAGCGCCCTGCTCAGGTAGGTTTCCTGTGCCGAGACACGCAGCCGGTGTTCCTGGGTAAGCGCCTCCAGGCGCTGGCCGCGCAGCCGGTAAATTCTGGCGTCGCCCGCGTGAAACAGGTGGGCGGTGGCGGATTTAAAGATAATGCCGCTGAACGCGCAGACATAGCCCTTGTCTTTGTCGTAGCGATGCAGGCCGCGCCTGGTTTCGGCATACAGCCAGGAATTGATGGCCTCCAGCACACGCTGCGCGGAATTTTTTACGCTCCAGCTTTCGGGCGTGCTGTAATAGTCCGCCAAAAAACCGGCCACCGCCGTTTCACTGGCAATCTGGCTGACCGCGCTGCTGCTGATGCCATCGGCCAGCGCCACGGCGATGCCCTTAGCGCTTAACAGGGGTTCGGCGGGGCAATAAATGCCGTGAAAATCCTGATTGACCGGTTTGCGCCCCTTCTCGGAGTATTGCCCGGATGAGATAGTGAGTTGTTTTTCGGGGGAATTGGGCATGCTATTTCCGCCTGGCGGCCTGCAGTCCGGCCGCCAGGCGGAAATCCGTTTGCCTGTCAGGCCGTTTCAGGGCTGCGGTTAATGCCCGGCCGCGGGCGGGCCGGCGAGGTGCGATAGTGGGTCGCATACAGGGTCAGACCCGTGAACGCCAGACCACCGACCAGATTGCCGAGCGCGGTTGGAATCTCGTTCCAGATAAAATACTCGGCCACGGAAAAATCGCCGCCCATAATAATGCTGAACGGAAACAGAAACATGTTGACGACCGAGTGCTCAAAGGTCATGTAAAAGAATACGAAGATCGGCATCCACATGGCGATGACCTTGCCGCTGACATGCGTGGAAATCATCGCGCCCACCACCCCGGTTGACACCATCCAGTTACACAACATGCCGCGCATAAAAATCGTGAGCCAGCCGGCCAAGCCGTATTCGGCGTAGCCCAGGGTGCGCGCCTCGCCGATGGACGCCACTTTCGCGGCGATCGGGCCGCCATCCGTGTTGTAACCATAAGTGAAAACAAAAGACATCATAAAGGCGACCGTCAAGGCGCCGCTGAAATTGCCCAGAAACACCCAGCCCCAGTTACGCAACACGCCCTTGACCGTCACGCCGGGCCTTTTGGCCAGCAGCGCCAGCGGGCACAGCACAAAGACGCCCGTGAGCAGATCAAAGCCCAGCAGATAAAGCATACAAAAGCCGACCGGGAACAGGATGGAACCCAATAACAGACTGCCCGTGCTGGTAATAATGGTAATGGCAAATACCGCGGCCAGCGCCAGGATAGCGCCGGCCATATAGGCCCGCACGAAGGTATCTTTGGTTGACATAAACACTTTGGATTCGCCGGCATCAACCATTTTAGTGACGAATTCCGATGGCGCCAGATAGGCCATGACATTCTCCTGATAAGTTAATAACTGTAATAGTTCAAGAGCAATGCAAAAGCGATACCAGCGCGCGGCTCGCGCGCTAATCACGGCTTAAAACAGGGTTTTCTGAGGATTGTGCCATTCCGAACGGCCTTGCGGCCTTCTTTGAAGCCCTCATGCTGCACCATCAGGTCGCGCCCCGGACTTATCGGCACCAAAGTGATGCAGATAAAACACGGGTAGGGTTGGAACGCCTCATCTGAGACGCCGGCTTAGCCGCCTGTGGCAGGCAGGCCCCTGTACCGCAGGAAACTCTGATTCAATCAGGGTTTCCCTAAACATAATCCCCCTTGACGCGCTGTTTGCCGGGATCGAAGTGGGGGAACGGCACAACGGTTGCCGGGATTCTTTTTTGGTGTCCGTCCAGTTTGCCGACTTCTATGTCCGTGCCGATCTCCGTGTGTCCGATCTTCATTTTGCAAAGCGCAATGTTTTTGCCGAGGATGGGGGAGAAGGTGGCGCTGGTGATCGCGCCGACCTGTTCTTTGCCGGAGTAAACGCCGTCGCCATGCGCGGCGGTTTCTTCTCCGGCCAGTTCCAGCCCCGTTAATCGTTGCTGGGGGTTTCCCTTGCGTTTTTGCAGGACCTGTTTGCCGATAAAATCGCCCTGTTTGGATTTTAATGGCACGGTAAAGCCGATGCCCGCAGCGAATGGATCGGTCTGGTCGCAAAATTCATGGCCGGCGAATATCAGTCCGGCCTCAATGCGCAGCATGTCCAGCGCGGCAAGGCCCAGCGGGGCAATGCCGTGTGGTTGCCCGGCCTCCCAGATGGCATCCCATACCTCGGCGGCTGCCGCCGGATGGCAGAAGACTTCGTAGCCTAATTCACCCGTGTAGCCGGTGCGTGACACGATGATCGGGATCCCGGTCTCGCCCCCAAGCCGCCCGATACAAAATCTGAACCAGCCCAGTTCGCCGATTGTGGCCTGCTCGGGGCCGCTCCAGACGATGTCCTGTAAAAGTTTGCGGCTGTGCCGGCCCTGCACCTGGAGATTATGCAGTTGCGAGGTGGACTCCTTGACCCAGGCCTTGAGCTTTAGTGCCTCCGCCTGTTTTCTGAGCCACAGGCCGGAGTTGTCGCAGCCGCCTATCCAGCGAAAATTATTTTCGCCCAGTCTGAATACGGTGCCATCATCGATCATGCCGCCGGATTCATAGCACATGGCGGTATAAACGACCTGGCCGACGGCCAGTTTACGCATGTCCCGGGTCAGGCAGGTATTGAGCAGCAATTCCGCATCGGGGCCGAGCACTTCATATTTCCGTAACGGCGACAGGTCGGCGATGACCACGCGCTCCCGGCAGGCCCAGTATTCGCTAACCGCGCCATAAGCGGTGAAGGTATTCGGCAGCCAGAAGCCGTTATATTCTGTGAAATCACGGGTGATTGCAGACGTTTTTTTATGAAAACCGGTCTCCTGTGTCATCTTGTATTCCCCGTCGGTTGTTTTGCGAAAGGCAATGGCGCGTTTGAATGCGGTCTTGCCGGGATAAGTCCGCAGATGAATATCGGTCGGATTCCAGCCGTTGGCCGGGTCAATATCGTCCGGGCAGGCGGACGAAAGACAGACCAGATCCTTGAGCGCGCGCAGCAGCACATAGTCTCCCGGCCGCGACCAGGGCGCATCGAGCAGCAGTTGGTGGTGGTCGTCAAAAAAGGTGTTGTAGAAGAAGTTTATGGCCATCCAGCCCTTTCTGGGCGAGACCGGATAGGGTCGCAGCGCCAGATTAAAGTTATCCGAGCAGTTTTTATGGCCCGGATAACCCGCGTCTTCGTAATATTTGCTGTTGCAGGCCAGGCTGAAACTGTCATGCCGGCCACAGGTATCCTGGATGACTTCCACCAGGGGTTCAAAGTCAACATCATAAAATTTGGCGCGCAGGCCGGGCGCCGGCCAGACCCGTTCGGTCAAAGATCGCGTGGTCGTGGCATCCAGGCAGCGCTCCACCCCGGCCTCCAGCCGGGCCTTGTCAAAACACTGAAAATCCGAACACTGCCGGCCCTGCACGTCGATGATCTGGATGTAGTCGCCCCGCCTGACTTCATAGGCGCTGGCGCTGGAGTGTGCGATGCGGAAGTCCTGCGCGGGATCGGCCAGGGGCGCCGGCAATACGGCCTCGGCAACGCCGGCCCGATTGGCGCGGTCAATAGAGACGATAATGTCTGTCGGCGGGCATGAGCCGGCCACGCCCATCGGCGGGCAGGGCGCGGCGATGACGCCCAGAACATCCTGTTCACAGGTCAATGTCGCGCTGCTGTTGGCCGCTGTCTGCCCATTTAACAGGACCGCCACCCGGGCGGCGGCCAGCGAGACGGCATGGCGTTTTAATCTGGCCAGTATTCTACCGGCCGTGGCGCCGCCGGCCTGAAGGCTGGCCAGCATGGCGTCACCCGATGCCGTCTCCCGCAGACCCAGCCTGCCCACGCGGGCGCGCCCGCGCTCGTCAAAGCCGGCGATGTGTACCGGCTGGCAACCCTCGGGATCGACAAGCTCGATCCTGTCTCCGGCGCAGAGGGCCAATAACAGCGCCCCCCCGCCGCTTATCACATAACGCTCCCGGCCGAGTTCGGACAGATACAGGCCGGGTTCCCTGGGTCGTCTTGCAGGGGGCCTTCCTGAAAAATGATTCATACCGTTCAACAAAAGCGTTCTCCTGTGTGTCAGACCGGCGCCAACCGGCCCGGTTATTATGCTTTAATGCCAAGCGCCTGTTTCTTCTGCCTGGCCCATTCCACGATCAGCTTGTCCGCCGTCAGGCCCATAAACGCAACACATAAACCGACCACCAGTCCCCTGCCGGCGTCATTAAAGGTCAGGGCGCGAAAAATCTCCTGGCCCAGGTCAACGGTGCCGATAAAGGCGGCGATGATCACCATGAATAAGGCAAACATCAGCGCCTGATTGATGCCGAGCATAATTTCCGGCAGGGCCAGCGGCATTCGCGCCTTGAGCAGTATCTGCATGGGCGTCGCCCCGGAGGTGATCGCCGCTTCAATAATTTCTGCGGGCACGGCGCGCAGGCCCAGCAGGGTATAACGGACTATGGGTATCATCGAATAGATGATAACGGCCATGATGGCCGCCACATCGCCGACCCGGAACAACATGATCACGGGGATCAAATAGACAAAGGAAGGGAAGGTCTGAAAAATATCACACAATAAGCGGGCATTGCCGGCGCGCCGGTCGGAGGCGGAGGCCCAAACAGCCAGCGGGACACCGATCACGGTGGCAACCAATAAGGCCACAAATACCATATAGGCCGTTATCAGGGCGCGCTCGTAAAAACCCGAACAGACGATAAACAGGACATAAGCGAGCACAATCAAGCCGAGCCGCCAGCCGGCCAGCCGCCAGCCCAGATAAGTCACCAGCCAGGCAATCGCTATCCAGGGCGTATAGCCGAAGCCGTCGCGTATCGGGATTAGCACATGGATCAGCGCGAAATCGCGGAAACCCTGCAAGGGCTCATAAAAATGCAGGGTGATAATATCGATCAGCGCGTCCCACAGGGGCGCGGTTGTGATGGTCAGCGCCTTTGGCAGCGTGTGCAGCGCCGGCATGGCCGCGGCCGCGATTGCGGCGGCGATGACTACCGCGCCGGCGGCCATAAGCCAGGGATGTGTCCGCCAGAAGGGGCCGGGCGGGACGTGATCCGGTTTTTTTTCAGAAAAGGCGAGGCTCAGGCGATCCAGCATGATCGCGATAAACACGATCGCCACCCCGGTCTCCAGCGCCTGGCCCAGGCGCAGGGACTGCAAGCGGAACAGCAGGTCATGCCCCAGCCCTTTGGCCCCCACGAAAGAGGCGATCACGACCATGGCCAGACACTGCATGATCACCTGATTAACGCCGGCCATCAGGCTGGCGCGCGCGGCCGGAATGCGCACCTTCCAGAGCATCTGTCTGGCCGTGCAACCGGCCGTGATGCCGGCCTCCAGGACCTCATCGGCGACCCGCCCGAGGCCGAGTAGGGTCAGGCGCGCCATAGGCGGCACGGCAAACACGATGGTGGCGATGGCGCCGGCCCGGTGGGAAACGCCGATAAACACCGCGATGGGGATCAAATAGGAAAAATGGGGCAGGGATTGCATGACATTCAGGCAGGGCCAAAGCAGGCGCTCAAAGGATTTATATTTCAATGCCAGGATCCCGAGCAACAGCCCGCCAAGGGCGCTGACAGGCGCGCACACCAGCACCATGGCCAGGGTGGTCATCGCCAGCTTCCACTTGCCAAACAGGGCCAGGTAAAAAATACAGCCGCCGGCCAGTAAACCCAGCCGCCAGCCCTTTAGCCAGCAGCCAAAAACGGCGAACAGGCCCGCGGTCATTATCCACGGCAAGGCCGGAAGCCCGCTCCGGTCAAACCCCGAGACCAGTATGCCCTCTACCATGTCGATCAGCCATTCGACCGCGAGGGCGATAAAACGGGTCAGATCCCTGAGGCTGAACCAGACGAATATATCCTTCGTTTTCAGGAACTTGAAAATGGCATTGATCCAGTCCACAAAGGGGAGAATCAATGCCTCGGCCGGCGTATTCAACCAGGCCGGCAACAGCGGCCTGGCGGCAAAAATAATAATGACCGGGAGCAGCGCCAGCCCCCACCGGTTGAGGGCCTGGCCGGGGGCCGGCCGGCGGCCGGCCAGGGCAGGTTGCGCGGCCGCCACTATCCGCCCGCCACCGCGTCCGCTTTGCTAAACACGGCGTCAATAAAACGCTGACGCCGGACCAGGCCCACCACGGCCCCCTGCTCATCATGCACGGCCAGCGTATCCTGCCGGCTCTGCAATATCTCATGCGCCACGGCGGCCAGCCGCTCATCCCGGGAAATCGCCACGGCGGGGGTGACCCCGGCGGCCGGCGGTTCCATAATCGAACGCACGGTCAATACCTTTTCGCGGGCAATGCCCCTGGTAAATTCACGCACATGATCGGTCGCCGGGCTCAGCAGCAGTTGTTCCGGGGCGCCCGCCTGGTGAATCTCGCCCTCGCTCATAATGACGGTGCGGTCAGACAGGCGTATGGCCTCATCAAAATCATGCGTGATAAACACGATGGTCTTGTGCAGCCTGGACTGCAAGCGCAGGAATTCGTCCTGCATCTCGCGCCGGATCAGCGGGTCCAATGCCGAAAAAGGCTCGTCAAGAAACCAGATATCAGGGTCAACCACCAATGAGCGCGCGATCCCGACCCGCTGTTGCTGACCGCCCGAGAGTTCGTGCGGATAATAGCCTTCGCGGCCCTCAAGGCCCACCAGCGCGATCAATTCGCGCGCGGCCGCCTGCCGTTCAGTGCGCCCCACGCCCTGTACTTCCAGCGGGAAGGCCACGTTTTCAAGCACCGTGCAGTGCGGCAACAGGGCAAAGTGTTGAAACACCATGCCCATCTTGTGGCGGCGGATTTCGATCATTTCCCTGGCCGAGGCCGCGAGTAAATCCGCGCCCTGAAAATGGATACTGCCGACCGTCGGCTCGATCAGACGCGCCAGCAAACGCACCAACGTGGATTTACCGGAACCGCTGAGGCCCATAACAACCAGTATTTCGCCGGGATACACGGAAATATCGACCCGGCGCACGGCGGGAATATAGCCTGACTGCCTGAGCAGCGCGGGTTCGACATTTTCCCCGTGCCGCTCAAGAAAAGCCGCGGGATCGGGCCCATACAGCTTCCACAGTCCGCGACAGGAGATGATCGGTTCTGTATTCACCGTTGATTTGTGATCTGTAAAATCATTTCAACAGGAAAGTGCGAGGTGGACTTGTGCAGACTTTTTCTTATTTCCCCCAGGCCAGCCACTTTGCCTCATTATCGGCCAGCCATTTGTCGGCCGCTTCTTCAGGCTCCATGCCGTCAATGTCGGCCAGTTTGGCCATGAGCGCTATATCGGCATTGCTGAATGTCAGTTGTTGCAGGACCCGGTAAGCCTTTGGCCATTTTTCCTCGAAGCCCTGCCATACGCCGATCTTCAGATAACCGTCCTTCGGGTTGCCGCAGTCATGGGTCTTGTCGGGATTCAGCCCCCAGGCCGGCTCTTCCTTGCACTTTGCGTCATACTCGGGGAATTCAATGAATTTTCCGGCATAGACGGCCTCAATGAAATTGGGCGTCCAGTTAAACAGGACGATTGGCTTCTGCTGTTTCGAGGCCGCCGCCAGTTCGGCCCACAAGGCCGCGGCCGAACCCGCGTTGACGACCTGGAAATTCATGCCCAGACCCTCGACCCGTTCCTTGTCGTACTTCAGCCAGTCCACCGGCCCGGCCAGAAAACGCCCTTTGGCGCCGGTCTCGGCAACGGCAAAAAGCGCCGCGCACCGGTTCAATGCCTGCCAGTCGGGCAGGCCGGGACATTGCCGCTCGACATAGTCGGGATACCACCATTCCTCGCGCGTCTTGGCCGCATGGGTGGCGATATCAATGACACAACCTTCACGCACGACTTTTTCAAAGGCGACGCCGAACGCCCCCTGCCAGACTTCATGCACAAGATGCACATCGCCTTCACACATGGAGGTATAAACCACCTGACTGTCGGACGGCACATATTCGGTCTTGTAGCCATGATGATTCAGTATCTTGCCGACAATATGGGCGCCGACAATCTGGCTGGACCAATTATGAATCGGGATATTGATCGGGTCGCCGGATTCCGCCAGAACAGGCAGGGCCAGCGCGGCAAGGATAAGCGACAGTAATAATCGCCTGCTTGATTTATAACTCATGGTGGTGCTCCTCTCTGATTTTATCTGGATTACAACGGCCCTTGTAATCAGAAACGGCCGTGTATCGATCTGCTTATTTTCATTTTCTGGGGGGCGGGGTCCCTAACTGAACTTCTCATAGGCCCTTCTCAAGTCCACCAGCGGGTGGTTGGGCGACATCTGAAACTTGACCAGCAATTCGCGCGCGATCATATCACGCTCCTGCTGATTGTCGGGCAGATCTATGGATTCCGGCACCGTCACCCAGCCGTTGATGTTGCGGTCAAACACGGCCGCCCGGCCTTCTTCATAGCCCATATGCACATCTTCCAGCCAGTTCAGGTCTTGCCAGCCCATGATCTCGATGTATTTTTTGAGGAAGGGGGTGATTATGTTGAGATCCGGCACCAGGTTTACGTCATAACGGTAACCGATATGCTGGCCGATGATCTTTTCGCGTTCGCTGTCGAGGCCATCGCTCTCCAAAAAATGATCAATATCTTTGCTCATGTTCTTCTCCCGCCGCGCTTATCCGGCTGGCTAAAAAAGCAGGGTATTCCTTACTTCAGAAACGGGTCATGTCGGGGCAGCCTACGGTATGCTGGGAACCGGCCAGCGGCACTTGCGCGAGCGCGGAGGCTTCCATCGTCAGGGCCGCCAGGTCTTCCGGTTCGAGCGAATGAATATTGGTCTTGCCGCAGGCGCGGGCAAAAAGCTGCGCTTCTATCGCCAGGGTGTGCAGAAAGTTGTAAACGCGCACCGCGGCCTCGTCCGGGTTCAGGCGTTGGCGCAGTTTTGGATCCTGGGTGGCGATACCGACCGGGCAGCGACCGGTATGGCAGTGGTAACAGTAGCCCGCCTCGACCCCCAATTCATTTTCATAATCGGCCTCGGGGATATCCTTGTTACAGTTCATCGCCATCATGGCCGAGTGACCGATCGCAACGGCGTCGGCGCCGAGGGCGATGGCCTTGGCCAAGTCCGCGCCGTTGCGAATCCCGCCGGCATAGATCAGGGATATTTTGCCTTCCATGCCCACTTCCTGGATGGCGCGGCGGGCCTGCCGGATCGCGGCGATGCCGGGCACCCCGGTGTCTTCCGTGGCCAGATGCGGCCCGGCCCCGGTGCCGCCTTCCATGCCGTCTATGTATATGGAATCGGGATCGGTCTTGGCCGCCATGCGCACGTCATCATAGACCCGGGCCGCGCCCAGTTTTAACTGGATCGGGATCTGCCAGTCCGTCGCTTCACGAATTTCCTCGATCTTCAGGGCGAGGTCGTCCGGCCCCATCCAGTCCGGGTGACGCGCCGGTGAACGCTGGTCGATACCGGCCGGCAAGGAACGCATCTCCGCCACCTGATCGGTCACTTTTTGTCCCATCAGGTGCCCGCCCAGGCCCACCTTGCAGCCCTGACCAATGAAGAATTCAACGCCATCGGCGAGCCGCAGATGTTGCGGATTAAAACCGTAACGGGATTGAATACATTGATAGAACCATTTTTCCGAATAGCGGCGTTCATCCGGGATCATGCCGCCTTCGCCGGAGCAGGTCGCGGTGCCGGCCATGGTCGCCCCGCGGGCCAGCGCGGTCTTGGCTTCGTAGCTCAACGCGCCAAAGCTCATGCCGGTGATGTAAACCGGGATGTCCAGTTCCAGCGGCCGTTTGGCGCGCGGGCCGATGATGGTCCGGGTCGCGCATTTTTCCCGGTAGCCCTCGATCACAAAGCGGGTCAGCGTGCCCGGCATAAAGGTCAGGTCATCCCAGGTCGGGATCTTTTTGAACAGTGAAAAGCCGCGCATCCGGTAGCGGCCGAGTTCGGCCTTGACATGGATGTCGTTGATCACTTCGGGCGGAAAGATAAAACTCTTTCCCAACTGATATTTTTTGGCTTCTTTTACGGCAGACATAATTTTTACCCTCTCGTGGTTTTTACAGCACCAGTTTCTTTTCGGTCGGCTCCAGATTGTCATAGTTCCATAACTGTTTGCCTGACTCGATCTTGCTCATGTTTTCAACGCCATCCGGCGCGGACAGCCCATACAAACGGAGCTTGTGTTCAAGGTATTGAATATCAAGTTCGGTTAAATCGGCCTGCACGGCGTCCACGCCCAGGCTTTTGGCCTTGCCGCCCAGATAGATCGTGCCGTCGTACATGGAATCACCGAGATTTTCGCCGGCATCGCCCAAGATGATCAGCCGGCCGCGCTGCATCATAAAACCGGTAAAGGCCCCCACGCTGTCACCGACAATGATAGTGCCGCCCTTCTGGTCAATGCCGACCCGGGCGCCGGCGCGCCCTTTGCAAACCAGATCGCCGCCCCGGATCGCGGCGCCGAACAATGAGCCGGCATTCTTTTCAATCACGACCGTGCCGGCCAGCATATTTTCGCCGCATGACCAGCCCACGCGGCCATTGATGCGGACATTCGGCCCGTCGATCAAGCCGCAGGCGAAATAACCCAAGCTGCCCTCAAAATCCAGCTTAAGGCGATTGAGGATGCCCACCCCCAGGGCATGTTTGCCCATTGGATTGGTAATCGTGATCGCGCCATAACCTTCCTTCATCAGTTCCCGCAGCCGGCGATTGATCTCGGAGTTGCTCATTTCGGCGCAGTCGAATTCCGCTGCCTTGTCGAAATCTACGGCATAGGCATAGGCATGCACAAAGTTTTCTTCCTCGGAAGACGAGAAATAAATTTGCTGGCTGCGCCCGGCCAGTTGTTCATCGTGCATCCCCATTGCATGGGATTTATGTTCTTCTACGCCTGCCATACCAGCACCTCTCCTTCGTAGGGATCAAAAGTGTCAATCTCGCGCGGGAAGATGCTGCGTATCGCAATTTCTTCCGATGCCAGCCCGACAAATTCATCACTTTCATAAACGACCATGGGCTTTGCCGCCATGGTGTCTTTGGCCATGCCTAATTGATCACGGGTCGCTACCAGATAGGAAAACACGCCGTCAAGGTATTTAACGGAACTGTTCATGGCCGTTTCCAGGTCATCGCCCTGGCGCATGCGATCGGCGATATAGACCGCGATCAGTTCAGAGTCGCAGTTGGACATAAAGCGGTGGCCGCGCCGCTCCAGGTCGCGGCGGTGGCTCCAGTAATTGGTCAACTGGCCATTGTGCACCAGCGACACATCACTGAACGGATAGGCCCAATAGGGATGGGCGGAACGAATATCCACATCGGACTCCGTGGCCATGCGGCTGTGGCCTATGGCATGGGTGCCCTCAAAGCCGGCCAGGTCATATTGCGCGGACACGGTGCTGGAATCGCCGAGATCCTTGATCAACTCCAGCGCGTTGCCCAGGGACAACACTTCGACCCCCTCGATGTCCTCGATGTAATCAATCAGGCGGGTCATATCGCCAGCGAAACCGAACACATAACGATGCGAGTATTCGGTCGCGGCCGCTTGGTCTTTAAGCCTGACCCCCATTTCCCGCAAACGGGTCTTGACCGTCTGTTCGCGTTCCTTGATCTGTTTATGGATATAAAATCCGGTACGCAGATCTTCCTGCTCGGCCGTTTTGAAACGCATGACATAATCGTCCTTGTCCGCCTTGCCATAAAGGGCAAAACCGGTTGAATCCGGCCCCCTGTGCTTCAGCGCCTGCAACATTGAGGTCATTTCCATGCCGATGTTCGAGGTCGTGCCTCCCTTCCAGATAAGTCCGGCAATACCACACATAATTCTTTTGCCTCTTGAATTAATAACAAATTACAGCCTTGAATCTGGCGCTGTAAACAGAAACTACGGGTTATTCAACACCCCGGCATCCTTTCCCTGGATTCCTCGGCAGCTTGTTCCAGACCTGCCTGCAGCAGGCAGGCGCTGCTCTACCACCTGCGTCCATGCAGGCGGGCTTTCGCTGGAATGACGATGGAGTGATACGGACAAATCACGGCAATCCCGGTTTTCACTCCCGCTCCTGGCATCACTGAATCAGGATTTCCTCAAGGCAGACAATCCATATAGGTTTCGCGGTCCCAGTCCGTGACCATGTGATTGAATCTTTCCCACTCGTCATTCTTGTAGTGCATGTAAACATCATACATTTCGCCCGGCAGGGCCGACTTAATGATGTCATCCTGCTGCAGTTTTTCGAGCGCCGCGCCCAGTGACATCGGCAGTTTCCTGACCTGCTTGCCGGCGTCCATGGCCTCGTAAATATTGCGTTCTTCCGGTTCGCCCGGATCCAGATCGCGCGTGATCCCGTCATCAAACGCCTTTAACAGGGCCGCGGCCATCAGGTACGGATTCACCATGGAATCCACGGAACGATATTCGAAGCGGCCCGGCGCCGAGACGCGCAGGGCGCAGGTGCGGTTTTGATAGCCCCAGTCGGCGAACACCGGCGCCCAGAAACCGGTGTCCCACAGGCGCCGGTATGAGTTGACCGTTGATGAGCCGATTGCGGTCAATGCTCCCAGATGTTTAATCACGCCACCGATGGCTTGCAGACCGACCGGCCCCGGTTTGCGCGCGTCAATTTCCGGCGCCGGCAGAAACAGATTCTCGCCGCCTTCAAGATAGGTAAAGACCCCCGCCATGGCCGGCAGTGTGTCCTGATGCAGGTTTTTAACCTTGTCTTCGCCGCCGCGCCATAAAGAGACGTTATGATGACAACCCGAGGCCGACACGCTCATAAACGGTTTGGTCATAAAACAGGCAATCAGGTTTTGCTCACGGGCAACCTGGGCGCAGATCTGGCGATAGGTCGTCAGGCGATCACAATTACGCATCACTTCATCAAACATCCAGTTCAATTCCAGTTGGCCCGGCGCGTCTTCATGGTCGCCCTGAATCATGTCAAAGCCCATTTTCTGGGCGTATTCGATCACTTTTATTGAAGCGGGACGCAGTTCTTCAAATTGATCGATGTGATAACAGTTGGGCTTGGTCACGCCGCCATCGGGGCGGCCGTCTTCGCCCCGTTTTAACCACATCATTTCCGGTTCGGTGCCGATTCGAAGATGCAGGCCATTGTGCTTCTGCTTGAACGCCTCGTGGATGATACGCAGGTTGCCGCGGCAATCCGAGCTTAAATGCGCGCCCGGATTTTCCTTTTCTTCGCGGTTGCGGAAACAGGTGCAGAAGACCCGGGCAAAGCGTTTGTCCCAGGGCAGTTGACAGAAGGTCTCCGGGTCCGGGATGCCCACCAGTTCCGACGCCTCCGGCCCGTAGCCGATGTAATTGCCGTGCCGGTCGATGAACAGGTTGGCCGTTGAACCATAAACCAGTTGAAAGCCTCTTTCGGCAATGCGTTCCCAATGATCGGCCGGGGCCCCTTTACCCACGATACGGCCCGTTACCGAGACAAACTGAAAATAAATATAGGTGATACCCAGTTCGTCAATCTTTGCGCGTACCTGTTCGACCCGTTCGGCCCGGCCCGGCGCTGCCACATGCGCTTCCAGTTCTGTCATTTTGCTGACTCCCTATTTCGTTATGAATCTTTTTCCGCTTGCCTTTCCGCTGGCAACACGGCGCTCTGGCGGCCCTTGTAGAGACGCGAAATTTTACGTCTCCAGCGTCCGGCTCAACTCCATGGAAAAGGACTGTTGGATACCGGATGCAGACGGCCTTCACGGTACCTTGAAAACCGGAATGGTTCAAGCAGGCGGGAAGCATGTCCCATGATCTCGCCGGCGACCAGCTTGCCGACGCCCAGCATCTTGTAGCCATGATTCGAATCGGCAATGAAATAACAGTTTTCACGAAATACATCAAACACGGGGAAACTGTCGGGGGTGAAGGCGCCAATGCCGCCGGACGCCTCCTTTTTATAGACGCCGAGCCGCCCTTCAAAGCGTTTTTGACAATGGGCCAATGCCGAGCACCACATGTGGGCAAAGTCCTCGCCCATGACATAGTCCGGTGATTCCGGGCCATAGGGATCAACGGCCACCTCATCCGGGTCAGTGCTGATCGGACAGGGGGCCGCCCCGCCCTGGACGCCGCCAAAATTAAAATCGGGCTTGTAGTAGATGCCCCACATCTCGTCGCTGATCAAGCTGCCGTTGACATCCGAATAAAGGGGCGCGTCACTGTCAACATGGATAACCGGCGGTGTCCGGCCGTCATTCGTTTTAAGATAATTCGGATCGACGCCCAGGGTGCCTTCCTGCAAGGACCAGTAAATCCACATATTGATATCGGTATGCAGGCTGCCGTCGGCGGCCTTGACGCTGATCGTCTTCGGCAAGGCCAGCATATCCCAAAAGCGCTTTGCCCAGGGACCGGCGCCAACGATGACATAATCGCACTCAATGCTGCCCTGATCGGTTTCGACCGCGCTGATCGCGGCGCTGCCGTTGGCGCTCTTAAAGCCGGTCACCGTGACACCGGATTCAATCCTGACGCCTTCCGCCTCGGCCTTGCCGGCCAGGCCATACATCGACTTGCGATTGTGCGCATAACCGCCGCGCTTTTCATGCAGGACAGAGGTGATACCCTGGGCCTGCCAGTCATCAAACAGGGCTTTCATATATTTGCGGCTGTCGGCGGCGCCCTCGACAAAGACCGATTCATAGCCGATATCCCTTTGCTGATCGGCGATGGCCGCCACATCTGCGCGCATGGATTCCGGGCTGATCTGCAAATAACCGACCGGCCGGTAGGCGTAGGCCTCTGTATCCGCCTCCCAGATATCAACGCTGTGCGCCATGAGTTCGCGCATCGCGGGTTGATAGTAATTGTTTCGAATCACGCCGCAGGCGATACCGGAGGCCCCGGCGGCAATGCCGCGCTTGTCAATAACCAGAATATCAACGCCGCCGCCCCTGCCGCCGGCCTTTAGTTCAAGGGCAAGATGATAAGCCGTGCTCAAGCCATGAATGCCGGCGCCAATAATTAAATACTTGCTGTGTGTCGGGAATGTCATGTGGCCCCCTCGTTCAAGATAAAAACATAACATTAAATGAACCGGGAATAACCGATTACAATCTCATATTCGATTGTTGCAAGGCAGCGGTCAATTTATCTGTCGATATACCACTTCGGTGGTAAATGTTGGCGCCTTAAACTTTCCCGGCGACGGCAAACTTTACGCGATTTTGTCCTTTATCCTTGCAAATCAGGCAGATTTTGCCTAATTTACAAGGATGATCGCCCGATTTATTACTTCAAAGGTGCAACAAGCCCTGCGGCGCCAGGCCGCGGTTGCGCTCATTGGACCCAGACAGGCCGGCAAAACGACGCTTGCGCTTGAAATCGGCAAGGCAGCCGGCGGTCTGGATCTGGAAGATAGCAATGATCGCAATCGCCTGACCGAACCCATTCTGTTTTTTGAGAAATTTGAAGATCGGCTCATCATTCTGGACGAAATTCATCGCGCGCCGGATTTATTTGAGGCCTTGTGCGGCGTGGTAGATAAGGGCCGGCGTAGGAAGAAGGACAAAAACCGGTTTTTGATTTTGGGTTCTACCTCAATTGACCTGCTGAGACAATCCAGAGAAACCCTGGCAGGCCGGATTGCCTATGTCGATATGGGCACATTGGCGACCATTACTCTTTCATCATTTCACCCTGACACCGTAAACAAAAACCGAGGGCTGTCCAGCATTCCGACAGCGCCTTCCTGGATTCCAGCTTTTGCCTGCCTGCTACAGGCAGGTCAAGCTAATCGGTCTGACGCAGTATAAATCCGCCGGCTTTTCTTTCTACCATAAATACGGCCTGCCGCGGCGTGAGCGTCGTTTCCCGCAAATCGAAGGCGATTATCTCATTGTTGAAGTCGATAACTCTGTTGCCGTCTCTGGTGGCGAAGGCGATCACACTCAACTGCGCCTCTGCCATCATCCGCCTTCTTTCCCGCTGGCTCAAGTCCCAGTTAAACGGGCAGTCCGGGAGCCTGATCCTGCTCTGGAAATGGGTGATTATTCTGGCCCTTTGCCAGGCAAAGGGAATCATATCGCTCAGCCGGATTTTTTTGCCCGCATTTTGCCTCACCTTTTCATAAAGCGCGGCCCGCAGCATGCCGATATCCGTACAGATTCGATATTGCTGAACATAAAAAGCCGCTAAAACGATAACGGCAAGCACAACGGCAATGACCATCCCCGGCCTGCCGGGCAGGCTGTTCAAGGCGTTTCTGATGTTCATGCGGCGCGTTTCCTGTTTTTAAGGAAACTCTGATTGAATCAGAGTTTCCTGCGGTACAGGGATGTACCGCCAAAATCAATGATGCAAGTCATTGATTTTGAAGCAAGGTGAAAATCGCATTTTCACCTTGCGTGCTCTGAGAAATCCAGGATGGATTTATTCAGAGCTTCCTTAAATAAGCCGCCCAACTCCGCTCAAGCCCGGGGTCTGTTGCAAACGCCTTCGCGGCGCCCCGGCAACCGGTTTCAGCCGGGCCGGGGCCGCGCGGTCGATCAGGACGACATGTGGCCCGCGTCCGGTTGCAGCACCTTGTTGGCCTGCGCCTTGTCCTTCATCTCCTTGATTTCAACATCGCATTCCCTGGATTCATTCCTGAGTTGCCAGATATGCCAGCCCAGCCAGAACAGGACACAGAGTAAAACCAGTAAACCCTCGCTGCCCTGAAAGGGATAAATCGCGCCCAGTTCAGCCGCCTTGTCAAAACTTTCCACGCCCGTTGACATCATTATGTCCTCCTGTGTTTAAAGTAAACCAATCTTCTTCGCCTCATCACGCACCGCGTTATTGAGGGCTTCGGCCGCCCTGGTGTCTTCAAGGTCGTAATCCAGATCCAGGCCCGCCAGTTCGATTTCCCTGGGTATGCGTAACAGGCCCACGCCGTTCAGGAGTCTGGCCACGATATAACCGGGGATAAAACCCAATACAAAAAACATGATGACCGCGCCCGCAAGCTGGCCGAGCGGGTTGATGGTGGATTCCATAAACGGCGATGCCGGATAACCCCAGAGCATGAAACCGCAGACGACCACGCCGTAAAAACCGGCATAACCATGCACGGCAACGGCGCCGACGGCGTCATCGATCTTGAACCGGCGTTCCACCCAGTAATGCAGCTTGTAGATCAGGCAGACGCCCACCGCGGCGATCAGCATGGACTGGATCGGATGATAGAGATCATTACCGGCCGAGGCCGCAATCACGCCGGCCAGGCCGCCCGAGTAGGTCCAGAAGGGATCGCCTCTGGACATGAAATAACCGGCCAGCAGGCCGCCGGACAGGGACATCAGGAAGGTGAAGGTAATGCCCGACAGGGAGGTGGGGCCGAGATAGATATTGGTGGCGGTAAAAAAGCTGCCCTCTATATCCAGCACATCCGGCCCGTAAAAATCAATAATGGGTATATTACAGGCGGCATAAAAGCCCCAGAAACCGGTATAGATCAGGAACAGGCCGATGGTCACCAGCCACGGATTATGCGGGCGAATGGCGCGCGGGCTGCCATCGGCCCTGAATTTGCCGATACGCGGGCCGAGCACGGTGAGCACTGCCAGGGCGAAGCCGCCGGCAATCGCATGCACCACCCCGGAGGCATAGGCGTCATGGTAACCCAGCTTGTGCACCATCCAGCCGTCCCAGTGCCAGCCCCAGGCCGCATCCGTAATCCAGAGCACGGAACCCAGCAGCACCGCCAGCATCCAGAACGCGCCTGAACGGATACGTTCGATCACCGCGCCGGACACAATTGAACCCGTGGTCCAGGAGAACAACAGGAACGCGGCCCAGAAGGCGCCGTTGATACGCGCCCAATAGCCGGTGTCGTCCGCCGTGACGCCTTCCTGAAAGGCGGCCCCGCCCATGTGGACCCCCATCAATTCGCTCCAGGGCACCGCGTTCACGGCCGCGATCAGGCCGCCGCCTTCCTGTTGCAGCCCGGCAAAATTCAGAAACGGCCCGTTCGGCAGGGCAAAATAGATCCACCAGCCAAACAGAAAGAAAGTCACCGTGATCAACGGTATCAGCATCGTATTCTTCATCAGCGTGTGCAACTGATTCTTGCGCCTTGAAACACCAACTTCATACATGCAGAATCCGACATGGATCAAAAACATCAACACCACGGTGATCCAGTAGTAGAATTCTGTGAATATTACGACCAATGACGATAATTCATTATCCATGATATTCCCCCTTTTTGTGGTCTGTTACACAAACAGTTTGTTGCAAAAGTCAACACTTGATGACTATTGATCAGGACTTTAGCATAATAATTCTTTGATTGACATATCTATTAATATGTATCTATTTAGTGATACTTAGAAAGCGCTGAATAAATCTATCCCGGACTTACTTTAGAGCAAACTGCGGTATAGCGCGAACTCATTTTTTTTTGAAATCAATAATTTACCTGATTTATTTTGGCGGCGCATCATTATGCCGCCGGCGAAATTGGAATTAAAAAATGGAACAACGTAGTCTATCTGGCAAAACTGAATCACCTACTACAGTTACTATCGAGCAATCAGCGAGTCGCCTGGGCGTCTCCACTGCAACCATTCGAAACTGGATAAAAACCAAATATCTGGAGCAGGTAGGGAAGGGAAGGATTACACAAGATTCGCTGGAGCAGTTTCAGTTGGAAGTTCTGGCTAAGGAAAAATTGATTCAAAGGGCAAACAAGTCATTAAAAGACGCGCATGACCATGAAAAAACGGTATCCATGTTTCTTGCCAGGGTCACTTCAGCTATCAATTCGCCAGAGAAGATAAGTATAGAATATGAATCGAGTTTATCAGATTCCTACCGCAACAAAGAAGGAATCTACTACACCCCTGCTAGTGTAGTAAGCAATCTATTTTCAGCGCCAGAAGATGATATCCGAAACGCCTCATTCTGTGACCCGTGCTGCGGTTCCGGGAACTTTATTGTCCGCGCCCTGGAGTTGGGCTTTCAGCCGCAAAATATCTATGGCTATGATACTGACCCGGTTGCCGTGGAAATAACAAAGGCCAGAATCTATAAACTCAGCGGCTATAAAAGCCCGCATATCAAGCTGGCCGATTTCCTGGATATAACGGCCGGGCAAGGGCACGCCGGGTTTGATTTTATCTACACCAATCCGCCCTGGGGCAAGAAGATTCGGAAGAAAACCAGGGCGGCAATCGGATTAAGACTTAAAGCAGGGAACAGCACAGACACCTGCTCACTCTTTTTCTTTGCCTGTCTCAAATATCTTAAAGACAACGGGGTTTTGGGCCTGCTGTTGCCCGAGTCCTTTTTCAATATTGCCGTTTTCGAGGAAGCCAGGGCCAGGGCGTTGCGGCTTTCCATCGAGAGGCTCATCGACTATGGCAGAGTCTTCAAAGGTCTGATGACAAAGGCACAGGCGCTGGCGCTCAAAAACAGACCGCCCGTGTCTCATGCAAGGATTTCATGCGAGCTTATGGGGGCTTTTTATCACAGATCGATGGCTTCATTTGCCGGCAACCCAAAGTCTATCCTCAATCTACATTGTGATACCCAAGCGGCGCGCACCCTGCAACATCTTTGGTCTATACCCCATATCACGCTAAAAAACCGGGCGGCATGGGGACTGGGCATCGTTACCGGCAATAATAAAAAGTTTATAAGATCAAAGCCTGCAAAGGGATATATACCCGTTTACAGGGGCGCCGATATTCTGCGAGGACGCCTGAAACCGGCGAGCGGTTTCATACCCGCCGATATGGACCTGTATCAGCAGGTCGCGCCGCTTCAATTTTATGAAGCTAAGGAGAAACTGATCTATAAGTTCATATCCGACAGACTGGTGTTTTTTTATGACGACCGGCAGAGGTATGTGCTCAACAGCGCCAATATGCTGATCCCGGATAATACCTTCCCCGTTCCGGCCAGAGTGCTTGCTGAACTCTTGAACAGCGATGTTATGAATTGGGTATTTGCAAAACTGTTCAGTACTCGCAAAATATTAAGAGGCGATCTGGAATCACTGCCGATTCACGGCCGGTTTCTTGCAAAGGCATCCGGGTTTGACGAGGCCCGCTATCTTCGGCAGCTTGGGATAGAGCAAGACGGCAATGGCGCTTACCGGCCCATGAAGCGGGCCGGCGCGGGGCTTTGCTAACAATCAAAGGTATGTTTCTTTTCCCATTCGCTGAGATGGGCCGTATATTCGGCCCACTCGCTCATCTTTAATTTGATAAAGGCATCAATCAAGTCATCGCCCATGGCGTCACGCAGCACCTTGCTTTTTTCCAGTAAGCGCAGCGCGTCCAGCAGGGTCGCCGGCAGCTTCCTGGCCGACTTGATCTTGTGCCCTTCCTCATACATATTAATATGCAACGGGTCGCCCGGGTCACGTTTGTGATTTATGCCATCCAAAAGCGCCGCCGCCACCCCGGCCTGAAGCAGGTAAGGATTCGCCGCGCCATCCATCAGGCGCAGTTCAAAGCGGCCGTCTTCCGGGATCCGAATCATGTGGGTGCGGTTATTACCGGCATAAGTGACGGTATTGGGCGACCAGGTGGCGCCGGACAGGGTGCGCGGCGCATTGATGCGTTTATAGCTGTTCACGGTTGGATTGAACAGGGCGCACAGCGAGGTGGCATTGTGCATAACGCCGCCCAACGCGGCATAGGCCAGTTGCGACAGGCCGAGCTTGTCCTTTTTATTTAGAAACAGATTCTTCTTGCCCGTTTTGTCCCAGACGGAGACATGCGCATGACAGCCGTTGCCGGTCAAGCCGGCAAACGGCTTGGGCATAAAGGTCGCCCGATAGCCGTGTTTTTCGGCAATGGTCTTGACCATGAATTTAAAAAACACATGCCGATCGGCAGTTTTTAAGGCGTCATCAAAGTCCCAGTTCATTTCAAACTGGCCATTGGCGTCTTCATGGTCATTCTGGTACGGGTTATAACCGAGTTCGATCATGCTGTCGCAGATCTCGCTGATCACCGGATAACGCCGCATCAGGGCCTGCTGGTCATAGCAGGGCTTGACTTGTGTGTCATACTCATCGGACAAGGCCATGCCATCGGCCCTGGTCAGAAAAAACTCGCATTCCACGCCGGTTTTAACGCGGTATCCCTTTTTCCCGGCGTTTGCCAGTTGCCGCTTCAAGGCAACCCGTGGCGAGGCCGCTATAGGCTTGCCGTCCAGCCATAAATCAGCCGCCAGCCAGGCCGTCTCCCGCTGCCACGGGAGGATAATCAGGCTGTCCGGGTCAGGCACGCCAAACATATCCGGGTCGGCCGGGGTCAAATCCAGCCAGGCCGCAAAACCGGCGAAACCGGCTCCTTCTTTCTGCATGGTTTTAATGGCCCGCGCCGGCACCAGCTTGGAACGCAGCACGCCGAATAGATCCACGAAACTGATCAGAAAATATTTGATCCCTTTCTCTTTTGCGGCCTTGGCCAGATCGGTTGTCATCACGTCACTCCTGTTGTTTTAGCGATACAGAATAGAATAGCATGCCCGCAAACGCGGCAATAATGTTGTTGCCGGCAAGAATGGCATTTCCCCCAGATAAATGTAAGGCTATTTGTAACTGTCGCCCCCCGGGATCCAGTCCGTCCCGGCCAGCGGCACACCGGCCATCGCGGCGGCTTCGACGGTCAGCGCGACCAGATCTTCCGGCTCAAGATTATGCAGATGCGATTTGCCACAGGCGCGCGCCAGGGTTTGCGCCTCCAGTGTCATGGTCTGCAACAGATTTTTAATCCGCCGCCCGCCGAGTTCCGGGTCACACCGCCGCGCCAGTTCCGGTTCCTGGGTTGAAATACCGGCCGGGCAGCGGCCGAGGTGATAGGCGTCATAATAACCGGGGGCCGTGCCCATCTTGCGGTAATCCTCGGCGTATTTGGGCGAGTTACAGCCTAATGCGTACATCGCGGCCATGCCGATCGATACGGCATCGGCCCCCAGCGCCATACACTTGGCGACATCGGCGCCGTTGCGGATGCCGCCGGACACAATAAGCTGTACCTTGCGGTGCATGCCCATATCCTTTAATGCCTCGACGGCGATGCGTACCGCTGGCAAGGTCGGAATACCGACATGCTCAATAAACACATCCTGGGTCGCCGCCGTGCCGCCCTGCATACCGTCAACCACGATCACATCGGCCCCGGCCTTGACCGCCAGTTGCACATCATAGCGCGTGCGGGTCGCGCCGATCTTCACATAAACCGGTTTTTCCCAGTCCGTGATCTCGCGGATCTCCGCGAGCTTGATCGCCAGATCATCGGGGCCGGTCCAGTCCGGATGCCGGCAGGCGCTGCGTTGATCAATCCCCTTTGGCAGGGTGCGCATTTCCGCCACCCGGTCGCTGATCTTGTGGCCCAGCAACATGCCGCCGCCGCCGGGCTTCGCGCCCTGCCCGCAGACGACTTCTATCGCGTCGGCCTGGCGTAAATCATCCGGGTTCATACCGTAGCGTGAAGGCAACATCTGATAGACCAGGGTTTCCGAAGAGCGGCGTTCCTCCGCGGTCATGCCGCCGTCACCGGTCGTGGTCGAGGTGCCCATGGCCGCCGCGCCCTTGCCCAGGGCATCCTTGGCCTCGGCCGACAGGGCGCCGAAGCTCATGCCGGCGATGGTGATCGGTATCTTCAAGTGCAGCGGTTTTTTCGCATGGCGCGCGCCGAGCCTGACATCGGTATCGCAACGTTCACGATAGCCTTCCAGCGGATAGCGCGACATGCTGGCGCCTAAAAACAATAAATCGTCAAAGTGCGGCAGCCTGCGCCGCGCGCCCCCGCCACGGATACTGTAGATGCCTTCGGTCGCGGCGCGCTGGATTTCCTGAATGGTATGCCGGTTCCAGATATACGATTCCTGCAACACGGGGTCTTCATTCATATCGGCTTGCTCCTTTGTTTGAATTGTGGGTTCCTGCGCCTGCTCTCGGGCTTGATCGCGCCACCTGCCCGGCCGCGATCTACAAGGCCGCATGATCGATCTTGAAGTTATACAGGGTCCTTGCCGGCCCGTAGAGCCTGAATTTTTTCCAGTCGGCCTTTATCCCGGCCCTGTCAAGCAGGGACTGCAGGGTTTCGGTCTGTTCCGGCCCCATCTCTTTCGCTTCGCAATCATGGCCCAGGCTCTTTACCTCGCCCCGCACAAAAATCTGCAACTCAAGGATAGAATCGCCCAGCGCATCCCCGGCGTCGCCGCAGATCACCATGTTGCCCGCCTGACCCAAAAAGGCGCACATGTGCCCGGCCGAACCGCCCACGACAATATCGACCCCCTTCATGGATATGCCGCAACGCGCGGCGGCGTCGCCTTCGACCACGACCAGACCACCGCGGCCGCTGGCGCCGGTATATTGGGAGGCGTTGCCCTTGACCCGCACCACGCCGGACATGATGTTCTCGGCCAGCCCGGCGCCGGCATTGCCGTTGACGGTGATACGCGCGTGTTTATTCATGCCGCCGGCATAATGCCCGGCATGACCGGCTATGGCGATGTCCGCCTCGGCATCGACACCGACCGCGATATTATGCTTGCCGTTTGGATGCAGGATTCTAAAACGCTTGTCGCTGTCTTTATGGTTGAGCTTATGCAGCCTGGCGTTCAACTCGCGCACGGCCTGTTTATCCAGATCGATTTCCTGCATTACCGCCGGCCCCGAACCGATTGTGTGTTTATGCTTACTCCAAGCGCCATCAATGCCACCTGCAGGCGGGAGCGCGCCCGCAGCTTCCGCATCAGATTCTTGACATGGATCTTTACGGTGCCTTCACAGATGCCCAGCTCTCTGGCGATCATCTTGTTGCTCATCCCGGCCGTGATCAGCCGTTGTATTTCCTGCTCTCTGGCCGTTAGCGGATGCGCGCTGTCATTGTTTATTTGAGGCTCGGTAGCGCCTTGCGTATGGATTAATGCCGGATTATTCATTGTGATGACCTCTGCCAACTGTAGATTTTTGCCGGTTCGGGTTCCCAGATTCGGGCGTTCTCTACGCCGGGCAAACAGGCGATGGAACGAAATTCGGAGGCCATGGCCACCCAGTCCCCGGTCTCGGCCAGAATGGCGGGCTTGGCGCCGATAGGGTCGCGCATCACGGCAAAGCCGTCATGGGTCCCGATCGCAAAGGTATAGAAACCGTCCAGGTCTTCCAGGCCTTCGGCCAACGCCTCGTCCAGCGTCGCGCCCTGTTGCAATTTCCAGGTCAGGTATCCGGCCGCCACTTCGCTGTCGTTTTCGGTCTGGAATGTCACGCCTTCCCTTTGCAGGGCCCGGCGCAGACGATTGTGATTAGATAAAGAGCCGTTGTGCACGAGGCAGAGGTCTTCACCGGTCGAGAAAGGATGGGAGGCCGATGTGCTGACCGCGCTCTCGGTCGCCATGCGGGTATGGCCGAGCGCATGAGTGCCGGACATGCCCTCTACTTCAAAGCGCCGGATGACATCCCGCGGCAGCCCCTGCTCTTTGTAGATGACGATATTGGTGCCGGAACTGGTCATGTACAACTCCGGGTGTTCATGCTGCAACCAGCCCTGCAGGGTCTTGGCAGCGGCCCGCACCGTTAAAACGGCATGATTGCTCTTGATCTCGACCGCCGAGTCCGCGCCGAAGACCTCCTTGAGCCCGGCGCCGAGTCTCTCCCAGGAATAATCGGGGTCGATTGAAAGCACGGTGATCCGGGTCATGCCCTCGGCCGCGGTATCGCCGTAAATGGCAATACCGGCGCTGTCCGGCCCGCGCTCGGTCATTTCGACCAGCATGGGCGACAACAAGGCCCCGAGTTTATCTTCCAGCTCGGGCGCCTTGATAAAAATTCCGACAATTCCGCACATTGCTCCCCCTGCATAGTATTGGCGATCAGGTCTGATGCCTACAGCACCTTCGATAATATATTATTCATCTGGCGAATAATATAAGGCTTTTTGAGGTCGTTCTATTGGCCTTCCGCTAATCTGAAAACGACTTGAATTGAGTTTAGTAGAGGATATGGCCGCTGTCAACTTTGAGTAATATAATATTATTATCAGGAATATTAAGTTCATCCGCAAGGTCAGGCAGCGCTTATTCTTCCAGATTGGGCCGATAGATACAGGCCAGTAGCCGGATCGGGAGCCGGAGCAATTCCTCCGGCCCATGCGGCGCGTCCGAGTCAAAAAACAGCGAATCGCCCGGCTGCATCAAATAGGTCTCATTGCCATGCCGGTAGATGACTTCCCCCTCCAGCAGATAGATAAATTCAACGCCGGTATGCTGAAACAGCGGAAAGACCTCGGATTGATCGGTCAAGGTGATCAGATAGGGTTCCAGTGACGCCAGCCGGTTGATATTGTGCCCGAGCAGTTGATACTGATGCCCGGCGCGCGTGCCCCGGCGTTCAATCAACAGGCCCTTGCCCGACTTTACAAAACTGCAATCACGCTGTTCTTCATATTTTCTGAACAAGGACGTGACCGGGACATTCAACGCCCTGGCCAGGGCATACAGGGTCCCGAGCGAAGGCGCGGTCACGCCGCGCTCGATCTTCGACAACATGCCCTGCGACAGGCCGGCCTGCTTGGCCACTTCGCCGGCCGTCATCTTAAGCTGCTTGCGAAACGTGCGGATCTGCGAGCCGACAGCCATCTCCAGTTGTTTTTCCCCGGCCTCATCCGCCGCCAGATTTATAAATCCCGGGGTAGTTTCGCTGTTATAATCGTGTTTTAGGCTATTGGACATTGTGTAATTCCGTATCATCAATACACGGGTTGACCGCCGCTCTGCGGCCGCGCCCCGAGTTTAGACGCCGCGCGCCGGAATACTTATACCCATTTGGAGATATAGTGTTTCATTCTTGCGCCATCTAAACTTGATGTTTCCATCAAAGACGGGCCATGATAACCCATGAAAGTGCTTGTATTTCAACATATTGCCATAGAGCATCCCGGCATCTTCCGTGACTTTCTGAGAGAAGACGGCATAGCATGGGACACCGTTGAACTGGATATGGGCGCCGCCATCCCGGAACTGGAGGATTATGCCGCGCTGATTGTCATGGGCGGGCCGATGGATGTCTGGCAAGAGCGGGAACACCCCTGGCTGATAGCTGAAAAGCAGGCCATCCGCCGGGCCATCATGGATTTAAAGATGCCCTTCCTGGGCTTTTGCCTTGGGCATCAGCTTATGGCTGACGCGCTGGGCGGCAAAGTCGGCAAGATGAGCGAGCCGGAAGTGGGCATTCTGGAGGTTGAACTGACTTCGGCGGGTCGGGCCGCACAAATCCTTGCCGGCCTGCCCGCAACATTCAAAAGCCTGCAATGGCACGGGGCCGAGATCTGCGAGGCGCCGCCGGACAGCCTGATACTGGCGCGCTCGCCGCTGTGCGGCATACAGGCGCTGCAATACGGCGAGTCTGCATTCAGCCTGCAATTCCATATTGAAATAATCGATTCGACCGTGGCCGATTGGGGCAAGATACCGGCCTACAAACAGGCGCTTGAACAGACACTGGGGCCGGGTTCGCTGGAAAGATTAGGGGCCGAAACGCATGAACAGATGGATGATTTTAATCACTCGGCCAGATTGATCTATGACAACTTTATCTCTGCCGTAAAAAAACGTTCGGCATGAAACCCGTCACGGCCGGCATCTTCCTGTTTATCGTTATCATACTCTGCGGCTATGTGGTTTCAAGCAGCACCGGGGTATATAAGATTGCCGGTTTCAGTCTGGGTATCCTGGCGACATTGGCCGCAATTTACCTGCACAGAAAAACCCGCAATGAGAATGGCAGTAAAGGGCATTTCTAAAATCTGAATAACAGCCCGTGGGCCTTATGAAACCGATTTACATATTTCGGCATGAAGACTGGATTCAGGCCGGGCGGTTTACCGAAGTGCTCGACAAACAGGGCATGGATTACAAAATCATTGCCATCGACCGGGGCGATCCGGTACCCGCGGATACTGGCGCGATGTCCGCCCTGGTCTTCCTCGGTGGGACCATGAGTGTCAATGACGGGCATGACTGGCTGGCCGCTGAACTCAGGCTGATTCGGAAGGCCGCAGACAAGGGCCTGCCGCTCTTGGGGCATTGCCTGGGTTCACAATTAATCAGCAAGGCTCTGGGCACAACGGTGCAAACCATGCCCGAGAACGAGATCGGCTGGCATCCCATAAGAGCGGCCGCAAACAACACAAGCCGGGAATGGCTTGGTGATCTGCCGGAGCAACTCGAAGTCATGGCCTGGCACCATGACGAATTCTCACTGCCCGAGGGCGCGGTGCAACTGTTTGCCAGCCCTTACTGTCAATGCCATGCCTTCGTGCTCGATCATACCCTGGCCACGGTCGCCCATATCGAAGTAACCGTTGCCATGTTAAACGTCTGGCTCCACAAGTACGGTCACGACATAAAACCCAACGGCGCCAGCGTGCAATCGATCGCGCAGATTCGCCATAATATGGCGGCGCGGGTTGCAAAGATGCATCAATTGACGGATCGGCTTTATCAAAAGTGGCTACAAAATATTACCGATTAATTCAAAAGGCGATATCTGCCATACCGAGAATCTTTAAGTGCCAAAAACCGGCCTCTCTTCTATCCTAATCACCTGAATCTAAAGTTCGTCACATAGGTTTGGCTGAGTTCGCAGGCAGAAGCGCTTGACGGATGCGAGGATTTCATCGGCTGATTTGACCCATTTGCAGGGTTTAGGGTTTTCATCATGCGCCTTGATGAACGCGGCGATGTCGGCCTCCAGTTCGGCAATAGAGCAATGAACGCCCCGTTGCAATTGTTTACGGGTCAACTCTGCAAACCATCGCCCGACCTGATTGACCCAACTTGCCGAGGTAGGTGTGAAGTGAATATGCCAGTGCGGGCGGCGGGCGAGCCAGGCCTTGATCTTCGGTGCCTTAATGGGTGGCGTAGTTATCCATCACCAGATGCACGTCCGGCCCCTCTGGCATAGCGGCATCAAGCCTTTTCAGGAAGTCCAGAAACTCAGTCGCCCGGTGGCGCTGTTAGCATTTGCCGACCACCGCTCCTGTTGCGACATCGAGGGCGGCAAACAGCGAAGTGGTCCCATGCCGGACATAGGTGTAGGTTCTCTGCTCGGCGACACCCGGCGCCATCGGCAAAACCGGTTGCTCGCGATCTGTCGACGAACAACGGGTCGGTGGAAAGTTTGAATGTCTCGCTCCGGTGCGGTTGAAGGCCGAAAGCGGTCCAGATTCGGCGGCCATGCAACGGGTCGACCAATGGGTGGCGTCCTTCGGAGTAGAGTTCAATGTGCGCTCGACCAACCCGGCCACCTGATCGTCTGACACCGTGCGCGGACGGTCAGACCGGTATTCGTCGGTGAGACCTTCGATTCGCTCGCGCATAAAACGCCTGCGCCATTTGCCGACCGTGTGCTCATGCACGCCAAGCCGGGCGCCGACCTCCTTGCTTTGCAGTCCCTGCGCACAGAGCAGGAGCATCCGGTAGCGCTCTGAAAGCGAGCGCGCCGCTTTATGCCGACAAACCTGCCCCTCCAGAAAAGCTCGCTCATCGTCGCTCAGAACAACTTCATCCGCCACACGGCCTAACATCGTATCATCTCCCGAAAACGCTCGAAAACAATAATACGAACTGCGGGAATGTATTACAAAAACCAATGGATTCCGGCTTTCGCCGGAATGACGGCGGGGGTGTAATCTGCGTAACCTGCCTATAGCAGGCAGGTCTGCAAATTCCCTGCCTGATTCGCCTCATAGGTATTGACCCCGGATACTGTCCTTGCCCTCTCGCCGCTGACCTGTCATCCTCGGCGGCTGATTTTAGGCCCGCCTGCCTGCTTCCTTGCGGGTGTGAAGATAAATGACGGCTTCGCAAATATTAGAGATCCCCTGAATATGATCAAGGTTGACGGCCTGCCGTATTGGCGCTTGTCCGGTTTTTACTTTTTGTTTTTTCTGAGCCTCGGCGCCTTTATGCCGTATTGGTCTTTGTATCTCAAGTCTCTGGGTATGACGGCCGGGGCGATCGGTATATTGTCAGCCATGGTGGTCGTCACCCGAATCTTTTCCTCTTTTCTGTGGGGCTGGGTTGTGGATTACAGCGGCAAACGCCGGCAGGTGATTCGTTGGAGCTCGCTGTTTTCGCTGTTGTCTTTCTCTTTGCTGTTGTTTTATCAGGACTTCGGCGCCCTGCTGGTGATCCTGTTTGTCTTCTCGATATTCTGGAGCGCGGCCCTGCCGCAGATCGAGGCGGTCACGCTGTCGCATCTGGGGGAGGCCAGTGACCGCTACACGGTCGTCAGGCTGTGGGGGTCAATCGGTTTTATCGTGTCGGTATTGTTGCTGGGCCGGTTTTTTGATCAAAACCCGATCTATCTGTTGACGCCGATATTGATCCTGTCGCTGCTGTTGGTGTGGTTGCAAAGTCTGGCTATCCCGGATTTTCATTGCCCGTCAGCCGGGACAGGCGGCGTGCGGTTCAGATCAACCCTGTTAAAACCGCCCGTCATGGCCTTGCTGACCGTGTGTTTTTTGATGCAGGCCAGTCATGGGGCGTATTACACTTTTTTTTCTATTTATCTTGAGCAATATCATTACAGCACCGGCTTTATCGGCGCGGCCTGGGCGCTGGGCGTGTTTGCCGAGGTGCTGGTCTATGTTTTTATCCATCGGGTGATCGGCCGTTTCGGCCTGCGCCGGCTGATGTTACTGGCCTTGCTGTTGACAACGCTGCGCTGGTGCTTGACCGCCGGTCTGGCGGAATACGTGGCCGTGCTGGTGTTTGCCCAATGTCTGCACGCCGCCAGTTTCGGTGTTTATCATGCCGTTGCCATTCAGTATGTGCACCGCATATTCAAGGGCAATCATCAGGGCAGGGGGCAGGCGCTCTACAGTAGTATCAGTTTTGGCGCGGGCCCGGCCGCGGGCAGCCTGCTGAGCGGCTATCTATGGGAGATACTGGGCGCGATGCAGACTTTTGCGTTTGCGGCTTTGTTAAGCGCGGCAGGCTTTGCCATCGCCTGGTTCCGGCTGCGCGAGCCAGGGAGTCCGGGCGGGACTTAATCAGAGTTGCCGGCGAAACTCAGGTGCTGGTTCCGCCGACGGTCAGGTCGTCAATGCGCAGGGTGGGCTGGCCGACCCCGACCGGCACTGACTGCCCATCTTTGCCGCAGGTGCCGATGCCTGAATCGAGCGCCATGTCGTTGCCGACCATGCTGACCCGGGTCAACACATCCGGGCCATTGCCGATCAATGTGGCGCCTTTGACCGGCGCCGTAATCCTGCCGTTCTCGATCTTGTAAGCCTGGCTGGCGCTGAATACGAATTTGCCGCTGGTAATATCAACCTGGCCGCCGCCGAATTGTTGGGCGTAAATCCCCTTGTCCACCGAGGCGATGACGGCTTCAGGCTCATGCCGGCCGCCCAGCATGTAGGTGTTGGTCATGCGCGGCATCGGCAGGTGGGCGTAGGATTCCCGGCGGCCGTTGCCGGTGGGCTTCGCGCCCAGCAACCGGGCATTGTGTTTGTCCTGCATGTAGGCCTTGAGTATGCCGCGTTCGATCAGCGTGGTGGACGCGGTCGGCGTGCCTTCATCATCAATATTGAGCGAGCCGCGGCGGTTTTCGATCGTGCCGTCATCAACTACGGTCACCTCGGGCGAGGCCACCCGCTCGCCGATGCGATCCGAAAAGGCGGAGGTTTGCTTGCGATTGAAATCGCCTTCCAGGCCGTGTCCGATCGCCTCGTGTAACAGGATCCCGGGCCAGCCGGGCCCCAATACCACCGGCATGGTTCCGGCCGGGGCCGCCTCGGCCCTGAGATTAAGCAGGGCCTGTTCGACCGCTTCTTCCACATAGCGCATGGCCATGCCGTCAGCCAAAAAGTAATCGTAGCCAAACCGGCCGCCACCGCCGGACCCGCCCTTTTCAATGCGGCCGTCCTGCTCGACAATGATATTCACATTCAGCCTGACCAGCGGGCGCACATCGGCGCTCAAGAGGCCCTGATCATCCGCGATCAGGATGGTGGTGTGGGAGCCGGCCAGGCTGATCAGCGCCTGTTTCACCCGCGGGTCCTTGTCGCGGGCCGCCCGATCCAGCCGTTTCAGCAGATCGACCTTCTCTTCAGTGCTGATGGCGTTCAGCGGATTGTGGTCCGAATAGAGCAGCGGCGTGTCGGTCTTGCGCCAGGCTTGCAGGCGGCCGTTGTCGCCATGACTGGCGATTGAACGCGCGGCATTCGCCGCCTGGGTCAGCGCCGGCAGCATGATTTCATCGGAATAGGCGAAGCCGGTCTTTTCACCGCTGATGGCGCGCACCCCAACGCCCTGATCAATGCTGTGTGAACCTTCACGGACGATGCCGCCTTCCAGCACCCAGGACTCGGAATGCGCCGACTGAAAGTAAAGATCGGCCTGATCGATAGAGGGCAGCATGATTCGGTCGAGCGTGTTTTGCAGATCGTTGAGTTCAAGACCGCGTTCGTTTAATAACAGATTTTGCGCAACGTTGAGTGCCTGGGTCATTTTTTTATACCTGTATTTTATGTCTGTCTTGCCGGAGATTTATAAATTCATTTTGATATGCGTTATAGCAGGGAACAGGGCGCGCAGCCGGGCCTGTTTTGCAAGGTCGATCTCGGCCGTGACGACGCCTTCGCCCTTGTCCAGTCTGGCCAGTATCCTGCCCCAGGGGTCGATGATCATGCTGTGCCCCCAGGTTTCCCTGCCATTCGCGTGCTTTCCTCCCTGGTTGGAGGCGATCACATAACACAAGTTCTCAATGGCGCGGGCTTTAAGCAATATTTCCCAGTGGGCCTCGCCGGTCTTGGCGGTAAAGGCAGACGGCGCCGCTATGATCTGGACATTATCCCGGTGCATTTTCCGGTAGAGTTCCGCAAAGCGCAGGTCATAACAAATGGAGAGGCCGATATTGCCGACGCCGGTTGCGGCCACAACCACATCCCGGCCGGGCGTGAAACAGTCGGACTCCCGGTAGGCGTCCTTGCCGCTTTCATCTATCTGCACATCAAATAAATGTATCTTGCGGTAATGGGCGCTGCATTCTCCAGCGGGATTATAAAGCAGGCTGGCCGCATAGACCTTGCCGGCCTTATCCGAACACAGGGGAATGGTGCCGCCCAGGAGCCAGAGCCGGTGCTTTCGGGCCTGTGCGGCGAGGAAGCTCTGCAAGCGGCCGGCGCCAAACGGCTCGCCAAGCGCGCGGGTTTCCTTATCCCGTTTTGTCATCAGCGGGAAATTCTCGGGCAGGCTGATGAATGCCGCTTTTTTCAAGGCGGCTTCGGCGATCAGCCTTTCGGCAGTGGCAAGGTTTTCGGCAACGGTATCGCTGGATACCATCTGGATGGCGGCGACTATGGACATGGGCGGGATTATACTTGAGATTCATAGAAACACTAAAAGGGAAACGCTAAAGCGGCAGCCTGCATCAATGCCCGCGCGCTGCTTTTCAAAAGTGCCCCCGATTGCGGGCGGTTTAATCAAGGCTGTATCGTTGTGCGGCGATACCATATAATCACGGCTTTTTTGACCACCTTTTGAGATTCTCAAATTGAACCAGGAATTTGCGCGCATCGGCCGTTTGCCGCCTTATGTCTTCAATATTGTCAATGAGTTGAAGATGGCCGCGCGGCGGCGCGGCGAGGATATTATCGACTTCGGTATGGGCAACCCCGACCAGCCGACACCGGCGCATATTGTTGACAAACTGGTAGAGGTCTCCCGACGGGATGATACGCATCGCTATTCGATCTCGCGCGGTATTCCGCGCCTGCGGCGGGCGATCTGCAACTGGTACAAGTCCCGCTATGATGTTGACCTGGACCCGGATTCCGAGGCCATCGTGACGCTCGGCTCCAAAGAGGGGCTGGCGCATCTGGCGCTGGCCGTTATTGAACGGGGCGACGCGGTGCTGACGCCAAACCCGGCCTATCCGATTCATCCCTTCGGTTTTGTCATTGCCGGCGCCGATGTGAGGCATGTGCCGATCGGGCCGGATATTGATTTCTTCCAGGAACTGCAAAAGGCGATCCGGGATTGCTGGCCAAAACCCAAGCTGCTGTTGATCAATTTTCCGGGCAACCCGACCGGGCAGTGCGTTGATCTGGCATTCTTCAGCCGGATCATCGAGATTGCCAGGGAGCATAAGCTCTGGGTGGTGCAGGATCTGGCCTATGCGGATATTGTCTTTGACGGCTACCGCGCGCCGTCAATATTGCAAGTGCCGGGGGCGAAGGAGTTTGCCGTCGAGTTTTTCTCGCTGTCGAAGAGTTATAACATGCCGGGCTGGCGGGTCGGCTTCATGGCCGGGAATCCAACCCTGGTGCATGCGCTGACACGGATCAAATCTTATCTGGACTACGGCATGTTTACCCCGATCCAGGTCGCCGCGATTACGGCGCTGGAGGACGATCAGCGCTGTGTCGCCGAGATTCGTGACAAGTATTGCAGACGCCGCAATATTCTGTGTGACGGTTTGAACGCCGCCGGCTGGGAAGTGGAACGGCCACGGGCGACCATGTTTGTCTGGGCGCCGATCCCGGAACCCTGGCGTGGCATGGGCTCGCTGGAATTCTCAAAAAAGCTGCTGCTTGAGGCAAAAGTGGCCACCTCGCCCGGCATCGGCTTTGGCAGTTATGGCGATCATTATGTGCGTTTTGCCCTGATCGAAAATGAACATCGCACCCGCCAGGCATTAAGGAATATCCGCGCCCTGTTGCGCGCGGAGCCCCCGCGCGTGAACACGGCCTGAACCCGCGGCCGGATTATGAAACTCCTGATTCAGTCAGCGCGTTTTCTTTTATTATTTTAATCGTTCTTATAAACCGACAAATACATTATGGAACCTGTAAAGATAGGCTTACTGGGACTCGGCACGGTGGGCGGCGGCACCGTCAATGTGCTCGCCCAAAATGCCGATGAAATCGCGCGCCGCGCCGGGCGCGGCATCCGCATCACGCATGCCGCGGCGCGGGAATATGACGCCGATCGGATTGAGGGACTGGACCGGATCGAAACGCTTTCAGACGACGCCTTTGCCGTGGTCAACGACCCGGCCGTGGAGATCGTCATTGAACTCATCGGCGGCTGTTCGCCGGCGCGCGAACTGGTGTTGCGGGCGATTGAGAACGGCAAGCATGTGGTGACCGCCAACAAGGCCCTGATCGCGTTGCATGGCAATCAAATCTTTGCCGCGGCCGAGGCGCGGGGGGTCATGGTCGCATTCGAGGCGGCCGTTGGTGGCGGCATCCCGATCATAAAGGCGCTGCGGGAAGGTCTGGCCGCCAACCGGATCGAATGGATTGCCGGCATTATCAATGGCACCGGCAACTACATTCTGAGCGAAATGCGCGATATGGGCCATGATTTTGCCGCGGCCTTGGAGGAGGCGCAGGCGCTCGGTTATGCCGAGGCGGATCCGGGCTTTGATGTCGAGGGCACGGATGCGGCCCACAAACTGACCATCCTGGCCGCCATCGCCTTCGGTATGCCCTTGCAGTTTGACCAGACCTACACCGAGGGGATCACCCGGATTGAATTACAGGATGTGGCCTACGCCGGCGAACTGGGCTATCGCATTAAACACTTGGGCATCGCGCGCCGCGGCCGGGACGGCATCGAGCAGCGCGTCCACCCGACCCTGATCCCGGAACGCCGTTTGCTGGCCAATGTCAATGGCGTGATGAACGCGGTGCTGATCAACAGCAATGCGCTTGGGCCGACGCTTTATTACGGCGCCGGGGCCGGTTCCGAACCCACGGCCTCGGCGGTGCTGGCCGATGTCGTTGACGTGGCGCGCGCCTTAACCGGCGCGCCCGAAAACCGGGCGCCGCACCTTGCCTTTCAGGCGGATGCCCTGATCGATCTTGATATTCTGCCGATAAGCGAGATCGAAACGGCCTATTACCTTAGAATGAACGCGCTGGACAAGCCCGGCGTGCTGGCGGATGTGACCCGCATCCTCGCCGATTTCGGGATCAGCATTGAAGCCATATTGCAGAAAGAGCCGGCGCCCGCGGCCAATTACGTGCCGATCATCTTGCTGACCCAGCGCACCAAAGAGAAAAACATGAATGCCGCGCTGGACGGGATCGAACAACTGGCCGCGATCGAGGGCCGGGTCATGCGCATTCGCATGGAAACACTGGAATAACAATTTAATGACACTGCCTTTACCAAAGCCGTATCTAAGCGGGCCGCGCCTGGCCGGCCCCCGCCAGGGCGGCCTGATCGAGCGCTACCGGGATCGCTTGCCGGTCGCCGCGGATACCCGCCTGATCAGCCTCAATGAGGGCGATACACCCCTGATAAAGCTGCATAACATCCCCAAGCTGCTGGCCGCCGAGGTCGATATCTATGTGAAGTATGAGGGCCTGAACCCGACCGGGTCCTTCAAGGACCGCGGCATGACGATGGCGGTCACCAAGGCGGTTGAAGCCGGCGCAGAGGCCATCATCTGCGCCTCGACCGGCAATACATCGGCATCGGCCGCCGCTTACGCGGCGCGGGCCGGTATCGCGGCCTTTGTGCTGATTCCGGGCGGCAAGATCGCCCAGGGCAAGCTGGCCCAGGCCATGATCGCCGGGTCGATTGTGATCCAGATCAAGGGCAACTTTGATGACGGGATGCGTCTGGTCAAGGCCGTCGCCGCCGAAGCGCCGGTTACGCTGGTCAACTCGGTCAACCCCTATCGCTTGCAGGGACAGAAAACGGCGGCCTTCGAGATCATCGAAGCGCTGGGCCGCGCCCCGGACTTTCACTGTTTGCCGGTGGGTAATGCCGGCAATATCACGGCCCACTGGATGGGTTACAGCGAATATGCCGGCGCCGACAACAAAGCCGATAATAATGACCAAGGCGCCTTTGAAGGCGGCGCCCTGGGGCGGCCAAAGATGGTGGGCTATCAGGCCAGCGGCGCGGCGCCGTTTATGCGCGGCGTCATGGTTGACAAGCCCGAGACCGTGGCCACGGCGATCCGGATCGGTCATCCGCAATCCTGGGACTATGCCTGGAATGCGCATAAAGAATCGGGCGGCTGGTTTGATGAATGCAGCGATAAAGAAATTCTCGCCGCGCAAAAACTGCTGGCGAGCAAGGAAGGCATTTTCTGCGAACCGGCCTCGGCGGCGTCCGTGGCCGGCGCCATGCGTGATATAAAATCCGGCAAGATCCCGGCTAACAGTTGTGTGGTATGCACCCTGACTGGCCACGGCCTGAAAGACCCGGACACCGCGATCAAGCAAAGCACGACGCCGGTGATCGAGGTTGAAGCCGAACTGGACGGGGTCAGGGCGGCCATACTGGATAATTTGTAGGCTGTAAATGACGCCAGTCATTGCTTTTGAAGCAGAGTAAAAATTGCATTAATTAGTATCACGTGTTCTGATCTGATTGGTCTCATAGGTATTGAACCCGGACAGTTCATTGACAGACCACCTGTAGCAATCTATGCTGACATTGTTCCCGCTCTGCCTTGCATCGGGCTTGGTAAGTCCACGAAAGTGGCCACCATACGGCGGAAATTGCAATCCGGCATGGTGTCTTGCAAGGCCTGGGATTCTCGCCGGGCCTTTTGCTTTTAGATTAAAATCAATGAGAATCTTTTTAATCATTTTTCTGTCTTATCCAATCAATGTTCTTGGTTGGCAGTATAGCGTAATAGATGGAAGATATAACTGTCCTGAAATAGATAACTCGTACGAGTGCGCCCTGTATATTGAGCGTCATGAACTTTCCGACCAGTCATTCTTTAGACGCACAGATGAAAAAACTATTGTTTTAAGCCTGAGGAACGGCGAGAAAATTATCCTTGAAAATAACAATTCAGAAATTGATACGCGGGCCTCGTTTGCCGTTTTGGAATATATAGCAAAGATGGACTCTGTAGTTGTGCTGCGACAATACTATGAAGGCGCTGCGTATTTATTGATTAACCTTTCTTCAGGTGTTCAGAAAAAGCTCAGAGGTTATCCGGCAGTTTCACCTGACGGTCGGTCAATTGTTGTTGCAGATCAAGATTTATTTGCGGGTTACAATGACAACATATTTCAGGTTTATCGTATTGAAGATGAATGGCGTCTGGAGTTCGAAGAAGAGCCAACTGACTGGGGGCCGGATCAGGTAAAATGGATCGGAAACAATTGTCTGAGCTTTATCAAAGTCACGGTAAACTCGGAACACTTTGAAAAAAGATCTTTACCTTTATATATAAATGAAACAATGATATTGCGGCGCGCCAGCGCCGGTTGGAAAATTGTGCCTGGCGAAGGCATGCAGTCCGACAACAATTCGGCCGCGCCGTTTCTTTGCCAATAATACAGAACGTTAAGCGTATATAGAAATATATGAAGATTGCTCATTGGTTTAAACAATACTGGATTTTAATTTCCAGAATATTGGGGCTTTTAGCTTCCATCATCATAATAGTAACTTTTACGCTTGAACTCTTTAAGTCCGGCAGAGAGATTCCGGAATACACTGGCGCCCTGGACTCTGAGTTTTCCGAGTTTATATGGGCAAACACAGACAACATATTCAAGATGCAACTACAGTTCAATGGACAGCAAAGCAGAGAGATAGTGGATTGGCTTAATGAAAAGAATGCAGAAAAAATTATTTGGTTTTTCGTAGAACATGACGGCGCCGGCACAGAGTTTGGCTTTTTTCGCGATGACCCGGAAATTCATTTAAATACCAGATATGTGTCGGACATCCATACCAGCGGGTATTTTAAGGTGCATAGTATCCAGGGGCCATATCAGGGATGGATGTCGGTAACGCTTAAAGCCGTGGGGCGCGAGCATATCAAACCGCTGTGGTGAAACAATTTTAGGAAATGACTTAAATACTAAAGCCATCCTTGCGATAGATATAAGAATGTAAATTATAGGGTGGCGTTTGGAACCGGCCGCCGCTCTGCCGCCTGCATTCTGTAGGCACATTTTCTCAATGAGGATTGCCCGGATGCGCCTGTCCGCCCCTCCGTCATTGCGGCAAAAAAAGGAATGGCATGACCTGTTGCTTGCCGCCGGGTTAAAATACCTGCCTACAGCAGGCCGGCAGCAAGCAGGATGAGCGGAAATGCGTAAATTAACGGTGTTTATACCGGGACTATTGGGGCCTGATATTGCCTTTCATCCCGATGATCTGCCCGGTTTGCCTGCCTTAAACTGGTTACTCGGCCGGGGCCGGCGGCGATCAGCGGTTGCGACAGTTTCACCAGGCTACGGGCTGTGTGAATTGTGCGGCCTGGGCCGGGGGCATGAAGATGATTATCCGATTGCCGCGATAACCCGTTTGAGCGAGGGCGGCCCACGGCCGGAAGGGCTGTGGTTGCGCGCCGATCCGGCGCATGTTGCGGCCGACCGGGACGGCTTGATCCTGCTTGATGATCGGCGTTTTAGTCTGAGTCTGTCTGACGCGCATGAATTGGCCGCCGCCGTTGATCCCCTGTTAAAATCACACGGGCTGAAACTGGAAATCCCGGCGTCTTGTCGCTGGTATATCCGTCTCTCCGCCCGGCTGGCGTTAAAGACGACGCCCCTGGATGCGGTTGTCGGCCGGGATATTCTGCCGCGGATGCCGGGCGGGGATGACCGTATCAAACTCGCGCGGCTCTTGAATGAGATACAAATGACATTACATTCCGCGTTGATCAATGAACAGAGGCAAAGACAAAAATTACTACCGATCAACAGCCTCTGGTTCTGGGGTTACGGATCGCTGCCTGAGACCATTGAACGCCGCTGGTCGTTTATCGCGGGTGACGAAAGTCTGGCAAAGGGGCTCGCGCTGCTTGCCGAAATCCCTTTTCAGCCCGTGCCGGGGCATTATGAGCAGCTTGAACATGCCCCGGAAGATGGCAGCGGTCTGGTGGTGATCAACGCCCTGCAAAGGTTCAGCGACTATCAGGACCCGGAGGGCTGGCTGGCGGCCCTGCCGGAATATGAGAAAAACTGGTTTTTGCCGCTGCAACGGGCCTTTAAGTCAGGACGGATGGCCTGTCTTGAGATCAGAACGGAACGCGACAGCATTACTCTCGGCAAAAGCGCCCGTTTTAAATTCTGGAAAAATGATAAAACCCTGCAATCGTTCAGAAAATGAATACCCTTCAACAAACCAGGACTAAAAAGATCAGCCGGCGCCCGCTGCCGGCGGCCATTGACCTGCCCGATACGATTCACCCGGTATTAAAACGGGTGTTTGCCGCCAGAAATATCCAGAGCCGGGATGATCTGGATTATTCACTCGCGGGCTTGTGCCCTTTTCATAAGCTGTCCGGCATTGAGGCCGCGGTCGGCCTGTTGCAGGAAGCGTTGGCAGAACGAACGAAGATCCTGATCGTTGCCGATTTTGACGCCGATGGCGCGACCGGTTGCGCCCTGGCCATACGCGCGCTGACCATGATGGGCTGTGACAATATTGTTTATGTGGTGCCGAATCGTTTTGAATATGGCTATGGCCTGAGCCCGGAGCTGGTTGATGTGGCGCTGGAATATGACCCGCAGTTGTTGATTACCGTTGATAACGGCATTGCAAGCATTGACGGCGTGGCTTATGCCAGGGCCAGCGGTCTAAAGGTCGTCGTGACCGATCACCATCTGCCGGGGGCCGTGTTGCCTGACGCCGGCGCGATTGTGAATCCGCAGTTAACGGGCGATCAATTTCCGAGCAAAAACCTGGCCGGGGTCGGCGTTATTTTTTATGTGTTGCTGGCGCTGCGCGCAAGCCTTAGAGAATCGGGCTGGTTTGATGATAAGGGTATCGCTTGCCCAAACCTGGCAAAACTGCTGGATCTGGTGGCGCTGGGCACTGTCGCGGATGTGGTGCCGCTGGATAAAAACAACCGCATCATGGTAGCGCATGGCCTGAAGCTGATCCGCCGGGGGCAAACCGTCCCCGGCATACTGGCCCTGCTCAGGCAGGCGCGGCGTTCGGTGGAGAATCTGTCGGCCGCCGACCTCGGCTTTAGTGTCGCGCCCCGCTTAAACGCGGCCGGCCGCCTGACCGATATGTCGCTGGGCATCGAATGCCTGCTCACCGATGACACGGAGGCCGCGACGGAAATGGCAGGCAGGCTGGATGACTTGAACAGGAAACGGCGGCAGATTCAGGATGAGATGCAGGCGGAGGCCATTATTGAACTGGAAGGCTGTGTTGATATAGCGAAGTCCGGCGTGCCTGACGGTATTTGCCTGTATAAGCCGGACTGGCATCAGGGGGTCATCGGGATTCTGGCCGCGAAGGTAAAAGAGCAATTTAACCGGCCGGTCGTGGCCTTTGCCCGGGAGCGTGACGGCGTCATCAAGGGTTCGGCGCGTTCGATCAGCGGTTTGCATATACGTGATCTGCTGGAAGAGACCGCGCGCCGAAACCCGGAATTGATCCTGGCCTTCGGCGGCCATGCCATGGCAGCCGGTCTGACCATCAATGAATCCTGTTTTGAGCGGTTCTCGGGCTGTTTTAATGACGTGCTTAAATCTTTTATCTCAACGGACCTGTTGCAGGATGAATACCTGACAGACGGCGAAATCACGGCGCGCGAACTCTCTTATGAATTGGCCGAGGCCATACAAGCGGCCGGCCCCTGGGGTCAGGCCTTTCCCGAACCGCTGTTTGAAGGCCATTTCAAAATCCTCGGCCGGCGCGTGGTCGGCAACAGTCATCTGCGGCTCAAGTTGCAGGTCGATGATCAGGTTGTCGATGCCATCGCATTTAATACTACGGACGAAAACTGGCCGGCTAATCCGGACAGTATCCATTCCGTCTATCGCTTAGGCATCAATGATTATTATCAGGATAAGCGGCTGCAACTCTTTATCGAATATTTAATCCCCTGCTGAAATGCCGTCATTTTGGCATGACTTTCCGGGTGCTATGGCGACTTGTGCCAGGCGCCGCTTGTACAGGTTCAGACAGCAGTGAGACTTTTTTGAGAAAAGAAATCGGTTAGCCTGTGAGTGATTAACACACACGGGAGACTACCCGGCCTTCTGCCGCCTGCCTGCCACAGGCAGACCGGAATCACGGAGTGTTGAGTATGAAGATTGCCGGGATGTGTCCATCCCTATGTCGTCATTCCGGCGAAGGCCGGAATCCAGTGGTTTATGTCATACATTCCCGCTTTAGCGGGAATGACAATTAGACAGGACTGGCGCTCATTTCACATCCCGGCCCGCACTCCTGGATTCCGGCCTTCGCCTGCCTGCCGCAGGCAGGCGCGAAGCAGCCCTGATTTGTCTTACAGGTATTGAAACCCGGACACCGCTTTGCCACCCGCGGCCGTTCAAGCAGGATTGCGCCGCAACGGCCGGCCGTGAATCGTCAGATGCCGGTCGGAGACCACGCTGACGGTCAGTTCTTCCAGGCCGGCCGCAAGCAGTTGCGCCCTGACTTCGGCCGGCGTGAAGGCCGCCTTCAGGGAAGCCTTAAAATCACGTTGTAATATTTCCGCCTCGCTGCCGGCGTATTCCCGCACCAGCGCCGAAACCCGCGCGTCGTTATCCGGCCGCATTAAATCCATGATAAAAACCGCGGGATCGCCCCTGGCATTCTTAATGCAGTCCCACAACAACATGGGATCATGCAGATGATGCAGCAGGCTGTTGCTGAATATCAAGTCATAAGCCTGTTGCGACAGGCAAGAGGCGTCAAGCCGGGCCTTGATCAGTGTAATACGATTTGACAGCCCAGCGCGCCTGCCTGCCGCAGGCAGGTCGGCCAGCGCCTTCTGCGCCTCGGCCAACATCGCGACCGCCCCGTCAATGGCGTCAATATGATAGCCGGGATAAGCCCTGGCAAAGCGAATACTGATATCCGCAGCGCCACAACCGAGATCAACGGCCCTGCCCGTGCCGGGTAAATGCCCGCCGACGGTTTCCTTCAAGAGTTGGATAAAGTGATTATGCGGCGCTTCAAAGTCAGCCCCGGCATAGGCGGCCGCCTGCCCGGCTTCGTCCATCAATTCAGGTTCGGTAATACGCCGCATGAGTTCAGCCGGTCATTGCAGTCATTAAAAAACCCGCGGGCAATGCGGGTGTTTTTGGAGGTTCTGGTTTTATGTGGGTTTTACGGACAGGCAGGCGTCGATGGGCAGGGGCAATTACGCGAGGCCGGCGCCGCATCAGTCTCGGCCCGTGGCCGGTTTGCCGCGTTCGGGGGGATTCTGTTCCAGCAGCCGGCTTTCCTCGTCGGTGTAGAGCCTGGAACGGGTCAGGAAACGCACGCCTTCCGGCGCTTCGAGTGAAAAACCGCTGCCGCGCCCCTTGACCACATCAATGATCAGGTGGGTGTGTTGCCAATACTCGAACTGGGCGGCGCTGATATAGAAGGGACAACCGGCGATGGCGCCCAGATACACATCGCTGTTGCCAATCCTGAATTCATTGACGGGATAACACATGGGCGCGCTGCCATCGCAACAGCCGCCCGATTGATGAAAGAGTAAAGGCCCGTGCTCCGCCTTTAGCTTGTCGATCAAGCTCACCGCTTCCCCGGTGACAGAGACACGTTTTACTTCCATTGGCCTTTACTCGCCGGCTGAACCGAAGCAGACTCAGAAGAAGCCCAGCGCCTTGGGGCTGTAGCTGGCCAGGATATTTTTGGTCTGCTGATAATGATTCAGCATCATCTTGTGGGTCTCGCGCCCGACCCCGGATTGCTTGTAACCGCCAAACGCGGCATGGGCCGGGTAGAGGTGGTAACAGTTGCTCCAGACGCGGCCGGCCTGAATGCCGCGCGCCATGCGATAGCTGGTATGCACGTTGCGGCTCCAGACACCCGCGCCCAGGCCATAGAGGGTGTCGTTGGCAATCGACAGGGCCTCGGCCTCATCCTTGAATTTGCCGACCGCGAGCACCGGCCCGAAGATTTCTTCCTGGAAGATGCGCATCTGGTTGTGCCCTTCGAGCACGGTGGGCTGAATGTAGTAGCCTCCGGCAAAATCGGCGCCGATGTCGGCCTTGCCGCCGCCCGTCAACAGCTTCGCGCCCTCTTCCCTGCCGATTGAGATGTAAGACAGGATCTTTTCCTGCTGATCAGATGAGGCCTGGGCGCCGATCATGGTGCCTTCATCAAGCGGATTGCCCTGCCGGACCTGCCCGACCCGCGCCAGCGCGCGCTCGACAAATTGATCGTAGATGGACTCGTGTATCAGCGCGCGGGAAGGACAGGTGCAGACCTCGCCCTGATTCAGGCAGAACATGGTGAAGCCTTCCAGGGCCTTGTCGAGGAAGTCATCATCGGCATCCATGACATCGGGGAAGAAGATGTTCGGGGATTTGCCGCCCAGTTCCACCGTCGAGGGGATGATGTTTTCCGAGGCGTACTGCATGATCAGGCGGCCCGTGGTGGTCTCGCCCGTGAACGCGATCTTGTTGATGCGCGCGTTGCTGGCCAGCGGCTTGCCGGCCTCGACTCCGAAGCCGTTTACCACGTTCAGCACGCCCGCCGGCAACAGGTCCGCGATCAGGTCCATGAGCACCATGATGCCCATCGGGGTCTGTTCCGCGGGTTTCAGCACGACACAGTTTCCGGCCGCAAGCGCCGGGGCCAGTTTCCAGGCCGCCATGAGCACGGGGAAGTTCCAGGGGATGATTTGCCCGACCACGCCGAGCGGTTCATGAAAATGATAGGCGACCGTATCGTCGTCGATCTCGCAGATCGAACCTTCCTGGGCGCGGATACAGGACGCGAAGTAGCGGAAGTGATCCACCGCCAGCGGCATATCGGCCGCCGTGGTCTCACGAATCGGCTTGCCGTTATCCATGGTTTCAACCAGCGCCAGATCCGGCAGGTTGGCCTCGATCCGGTCGGCGATCTTCAACAGGATATTGGCCCTTTCGGTGACCGCAGTCTTGCCCCATGCCGTTTTGGCCTTATGGGCCGCGTCCAGCGCCGTCTCGATATCCTCGGCCGAGGAACGGGCGACTTCGCAGACCGTTTGACCGGTCAGGGGGGTGGGATTCTCGAAATACTGGCCTTTGGCCGGCGCCACCCATTCGCCGCCGATAAAATTTTCATAACGCTTTTGGATGGTCAGATTTGCGCTGACCGTATCCAGCGCGTTATCCGGGGTTAGCTGTACTTTTTGGTCCATGATGGGCCCTCCTCTTTAACTTATGATTTAATATAGCATGATTTAATATAGCAACCGAATTCACTAAGGAAGCTCTGAAAGACGCCCCATACCGCCCGGGCATCATGTTAAATACTGCTTGACCTTTTCAGGGGAAAGTGATTGTGATTTAGTCTGCTGGAATAATCAAGCGAAATTTGCATAATTGCCCGCCCGCGTCCGGGCTGAATGCTGGACATGGGCAATGCCCGGCCCCGGCGCCGGGGCCGACCGCAATAATTTTCCTAAAAACCTTGACCATCCGATCCCCAAACGGCTAGGATAAATTTTATTTTCAGGGAGCTTAGACATGAGAATTCACATTTTCCCTTTGCTTGCCGCGTTGCTTTTCAGCGGCGGGCTGTTTGCCCAGGAATACGCGCGGCCGGCCTTGGCCGGATTATCCGCCGCGGACTTGATCGCCGAGATGCGGCAGGGCGGGCTGGTGATTTACATCCGCCACGCCTCCACCGAGAGCGACTACGCCGATCAGGTCTCCGCCGATGTCAACAACGGCGCCACCCAGCGCGTGCTGAGCGAGGCGGGCTGGCACGAGGCGGTGCATATCGGCAACGCCTTCCGCTTTTACAACATCCCGGTGGGCACGGTCTATAGCAGCGAGTATTTTCGCGCCTGGCAGACCGCCTGGCTGGCCTTCGGCCGCTACCGGAAACAGGCCGACCTGAACTTTCTGCCCTTTGAGGATTACACCGAAGCCCAGGTGCGGGAGATGCGGCGGCGGGTGCTGCCGTTGGTATCGGCCCGCCCGCCCGCGGGGGTCAACACCGTGATCGTGGGCCACGATGACCCGTTTGAGGCGGTGGCCGGGATTTACCCCGAGCCGATGGGCATTGCCTACGTGCTGCGTCCGCTCGGCGACAAGGGGATTGAAGTGCTGGGCAGCATCGCGCCCGACGGCTGGGGCCGCATCGCGGCCGATTAACGATTACAAATAACGCCAGGAAACTCTGATTTAATCAGAGTTTCCTGCGGCACAGGGACCTGCCTGCTGCAGGCAGGTGTGCCGCCAAAATCAATGACGCCAGTCATTGATTTTGAAGCAAGGTGAAAATCGCATTTTCACCTTGCGTGCTCTGAGAAGTCCTGGATGGACTTATTCAGAGCTTCTACTATACACCGCAGGAGAATATCGTAATGGCGAGGGGCATCAACAAGGCCATCTTGATTGGCAATTTAGGCAACGATCCGGATATCCGCTACACCGCGTCAGGCACGGCGATTGCAAATATCAGTCTGGCCACGGCGGAATCCTGGCGCGACAAGGAGTCCGGCGAACAGCAGGAACGCACCGAATGGCACCGGGTCGTCTTCTTTGGCCGGCTGGCCGAAATCGTGGGTGAGTACTTACGCAAGGGTTCGCAGGTCTATGTCGAAGGCCGGATCCAGACCCGCAAGTGGCAGGACAAGGAGGGCAACGACCGCTATACCACCGAGGTCGTCGCCAATGAAATGCAGATGCTAGGCAGCCGTGGCGGGGCCAGCGCAAATTATAACGCGCCCGCCAATGCCCCGACCAATCACCCGCAAAACAAGGCCGCGCCGGACAAACCGGCCGCCGCCAGTCCGAATGCTGCGCCGGCGGACGATTTTGATGATGATATTCCGTTTTAGAACGGGGGCTAAAATAATTGAAAATGGATAATGGATAGCGGGGGCGCGCATTCATTGACCGAAACAGGCCGACCTGCCTGTTGCAGGCAAGTCGCCATGAAGTCCTTTTTACTCCTATGTGCCTTGTTGCCGTTTGTCCTTTCGTCGGCAAACGCGGGCGAGGCGCGGTTGAAACTGGCCACCACCACCAGCACGGAAAATTCCGGCCTGCTGGCCGTGCTCAATCCTCCGTTTGAGGCAAAATATAATGTCAAGGTGGATGTGATCTCGGTCGGCACCGGCAAGGCCATGCGGCTTGGCCGCAACGGCGATGTGGATCTTATCCTGGCGCATGCCCCGGCCGCCGAGCAGAAATTTGTCAGCGAGGGTTATGGCATTGAACGCGAGCCGGTGATGCACAACGATTTTGTGCTTATCGGCCCGGCCTCCGACCCGGCCGGTCTGCGCCAGGCGGCCGATATTGGCGATGCCATGACCAGGCTGCTGAATGCCAGACACCCCTTTGTCTCCAGGGGCGATGACTCCGGCACCCATAAAAAGGAAAAAAACCTGTGGCAGGCCACGGGCCGGACGCCGACCGGCGGCTGGTATCTTTCGGTCGGTCAGGGGATGGGGGTCGTGCTGCGCATCGCCAATGACAAACAGGCTTATACCTTAACCGACCGCGGCACCTATCTGGCCTACCGCGATAAACTCTCGCTCGGCATCCTGTTTCAGGGCGCCGCGGCCCTGTTCAATCCCTATCATGTTATTTTGGTCAATCCGGCCCGACACCCTCATGCCAAGGTCGATCCGGCCCGGCAGTATTCCGCCTTTATCCGCGGCCGGCAGGGGCAGGCCATCATCGGCAATTTCAAGGTAAACGGCGAGATTCTGTTCCACCCGGATGTCATTAAAGCGCGGCCCTGAGCCAGGGTCACCTCATCTAAAATAAGGTGTCAGTTATCCTGGCCACGGTATCGTTAGGATCACTCATAATGCGCCTATCGCCCCTGTCGTTATTCCAGCGAAAGCTGGAATCCAGTGGTTTATGCCATACATTCCCGCCCAGGCGGGAATGACAATTAGACAGAACTGGCGCTCATTTCACATCCCGGCCGGCCCTCCTGGATTCCGGCCTTCGCCTGCCTGCAGCAGGCAGGCCGGGCGGCTACGGGCGTCCTCGGCAGCTTGTTCCAGACGCTGCTCTACCACCTACGTCCTGTAGGCGTGCCCTCACGCCGCATACAGGACATCCTGTCCATAAATGACGACGAGGTGTTGTTTTGGCTTTCCGTTATCCTGCCTGTCTGCAAGAGGCAGGGCTTTAGCGGGAACACAGGGTCACCTCATCTAAAATAACGCTCAGGTATTCTGGCCACGGTATCGTTGGTATCGCTCATATCGCCCGCTATGTTAGCAATTTAGATGAGGTGACTCTGGGCCCTAAGCCCACTCATTAAGAATTTCAACCGCCGCGCGGTTATAATTTCAGGGCCTCCTGCAACTCAAGCTCATATTCAAATTCGGCCAGGCGCGCGGCGATGCGCTGTGACTGATAATAATCCAGCGCATACTGCTGCCTTGTGAATTCAAGTTTATCAAGCGCCAGTTCAGTATCGCCCGCCAGATAATAATATTCCGCCTGCAGGATCGCGACCTCGATATCATTGCCCAGCAACGCCTCGGCCTGACCAAGCAGGCTGTAGGATTTAAGATCATGCGCATGCTGGCGCTCATAATCCTTCAGCAGCGCGCGCGCCTTTTTGGCCTGCTTAACATCCAGCAGGGCCCGGCTGTAGTTCATGATCACCGGCTTGTAATCGGGATAAAGGCCATAGGCCCGCTCATAGATTTCAAAGGCCGCGGCATAATCGCCCTTGCGGGTCTCAAGCCGGGCCGCGAGCAACAGATAGGCGCTGTCATCCGGCCTGTCCTTGAGCAGAATATCGACCTGCTGCCGGGCCAGTGAAAAATCATTATTATTGATATAGGCATAGGCCAGACCATAGCGCAGCGGCATATTCCGCCCGGCCCTCGCGGGGCCGGTTTCGAGCGCCTTGCGCAGGGCTAACGCGGCCTCTTTGGGCGTCTTATACGAATCAACCCGGAGTTTGTTGCGCACCAGTTCATAGGCTTGCGAATTGCGGAATTGGCCGGGCGGGAAACGCTCCGCGCGCGCGCGCGCGTCGGCGATACGGTCGCTGGTCAGCGGGTGGGTGCGTAAAAACTCCGGCGCGCCGCTCTGGGAATAGCGCGACAATTGTTGTAATTTTTCAAAGAACGTGGGCATCGCGCGCGGGTCATAGCCGGCCCTGGCCAGCACCTGCATGCCGATGCGGTCGGCCTCCTCTTCGTTGGCGCGGGTGAAGTTGATCCTGTTCTGCGTGTTCAGGCCGCTGATGCCCGCGATGGCGGCCGCGCCCGCGTCACGGTTGGCAATGCCCACCAGGATCGCCCCGAGCAGGGCGGCGGCGGTCGGCAGCCGGTAACGGCTGGCCTCTTCAAACTGGCGCGCCAGATGGCGCTGGGTCACATGGGCAATCTCATGCGCCATGACCCCGGCCACCTCGCTTTCATTGGCCGAGTTCAGGATGATGCCGCTGTGCATGCCGATCACGCCGCCCGGCCCGGCAAAGGCGTTAATGGTCGGGTTATCGATCACAAAGAAGCTAAAGGGCTGGCGGGTATTATCGCTGTGCGAGGCGATGCGGTGGCCGAGCGACTGAATATAAGACTCCACCTCGGCGTCGGTCACGACCCGGGCAGACTGGCGGATTTCACGCAAAAACATCTGCCCGAGGCGGCGCTCATACTCGGGCGAGACCACGCCGCCGGCCGAATCGCCGAAGTCCGGCAAATCCTGCAGGGTGACGGCGGCCACCACGGCCGGTATCAGGGTCAACAGCAGGATCAGCCTGAAATGATGCCGGCGTTTGTTTAGGGAAACGGTCATGCGTGTTTTATCGGTTCATGCCTGGATTGCGAGTTTAGCATAACAAGATAGACCGGGGCCAAGGCGATTCGGTTTCATTGCGGCGGCGCTTTTAACAGGCTCTTTTGAGTTCCGAGTGGGTTAAGCCGCATGTGGATTGAGTGTGCAGAAAATGGCATGAGCCTGTCTGCGGCAGACAGGCCGGAATGATGTAAAGCCGGAACAACACCCCATCGTCATTCCAGCGAAAGCTGGAATCCAGTGGTTGATACAATACATTCCCGCATAAGCGGGAATGACCATCTGAATACCTCATTCCAACCGACCCCGCTGAGTTACCTGCCACCCCGCTACCTGCCTGCGGCAGGCGTGGATTCCAGCTTTCGCTGGAATGACGAAACTGTTGTCATTTTGGCCTACCTGCTGCCCGCAGGCCATCTCCGTTCTGTCCTGGTCATCAATTAAGCCAGAATTATTGCAATTACCCACTCGGATTTTAAAAGAGGCCTTTAACACTTCTGTAAGCTCATCTTCACTGCCATATGGCCAAAGCCGGTAATTCGTCATTCCGGCGAAGCTCGCCTACAGGACGTAGGTGGTAGAGCGGCGCCTGCCTGCTGCAGGCAGATCTGGAACAGGCCACCGAGGAATCCGGCGAATATTCCCTGACTTACCGCGTTTTAATCCACGCTTTAAGCCTGACGGCTTTCCTGAACATCTCTGGCCAGCCACGCTTTAATAAGAGACTGGTAAGGCATATCTCTTTTGTTGGCTTCCACTTTGATGCTGTCCAGCAAACCTTGTGGCAATCTCAAGGATATTGTCTGTGTTGATGGCTTCAGGTTGGGCATGACAACGCTTTCCGCCTTACTCAAGTCAAAATATTTACTTGAATCATGCGTCTCCCAAAACTTACGTTCCTCCTGCTCAGTTTTAAAGGCCGGGACTTTCTTAAGTTCGCTCATAACTCTTTCTCTCCTTTGGATGCATGTCTCTAGCTGAGATTATCCGAATCAACGTATCATCATTTCTCAGTGTCATTGTAATATGCAGTTTCCTTTCCGAGTCTGTTTTTCCGTAGGCATGGTACCTAAACTCTTTCTTGCTATGCTTGACATCTACAAGTAATAAAAGGGGTTCGTTGAAGAAAATCTGCTCCGCCTCAGCCTGAGTAACACTATGTTTATCCTGGCTTTTCCGAGCATTTCCTGCATCCCAGTCAAAACCCGTTATCTTGCTCAAATCGACCATTGTTGTATATTACTAAAATATACAAAACTTACAATTCCACTACAAACTGATCGGCTATGCGCTTTAGACGCCGGATAGAGGCAGGCAGCGCTGCTTGCGAATAACCGGGCGGATCACCTCCACCCGGGCAAGTCCTTTGTGACTCAACTTGATTTATTCCTTCGCCATGTCCCCTCCTGAACACAAAAGGAGACATTACTATCTGGGGCCAACAGAAGCCGGACATCGTCTTGAAACTGAGAAATGCTAACGTTGTGTTGTGATATGATATACTATTGAAATGTGCAATATTTATGAGCAAAATCAATGCCGAATACATCAACATCAGACTTCCTGGCCCTAAAAGGGCCCCAGCCGACCACCTCAAAAGACTTGAACACATCGCCAAAGCCGGCGCTCGACGCCATGCCGCCGTCTGGTGGGGAGTTGACGGCCGAAGAGCAAGCGATTTTGAAGGCCGGGGGGATCGATTTGGACACCGAACTCAAGACCGATCCACTGGCCGAGACCGCCGCCAAATTCGCGGCCCTTTTGAAAAGCAGTCTGACAATCAAGGATATCACAAAACGCATTGGTAAGTCAGAAAGGCAGGTACGGCAAATGATCGCGAAGGGAACGCTGTACAGCATCCAGGAGAAGAACCAGTGTTACATCCCGCGTTTTCAATTTGACCACTCCGGTCGCTTGCTGCCGCACATCACCAGGGTCAATGTTGCGCTGCGGAAAACGCTGCACCCGGTGTCGGTGCTCGAATGGTACACCGAGCCACACCCGGATCTTTATCATGGTAATGATATTGAACGGACGTTCAGCCCCGTGGCGTGGCTGAACGGTGGGCAGGACTGGCAAAGGGTTGCCACACTGGCAAAACAGATGCCATGAATCGTGGCTAAGCTGCCACGCGAGCCGGATCTTGATGTTCTAAAAGCGCTTCAAGCCAGCACGATCCCGCTTGAACCCGATTGTCTTCTATTCCGTATCTACCGACGAGCGAGGCCGCACCCGACACGCTGGAATCAGTTTCGACACGCGGGGCCATTCGCCCGCTTTGACCATCACTTACCCGAGGACCCCGCGTCACATGAAAAGCGCGGCATTCTGTACGCGGCAACGGACTTGCCAACCGCGCTGGCGGAGTTCTTCCAGATGCCTCAACGGCGCATTGATCGGCACGAAAACGAACCCTGGCTTGCCGCGTTTCAACTGGCCTCGAAAGTTACACTGCTTGACCTGACCGACACGTTTGCCGTTCAGGCGGGCGCTTCAATGAAACTGATATGTGGCCCCTTTGGCCACGCGCAGGCATGGTCCAGAGGCTTTTATGAAGCCTACCCTGAAATCGGCGGGATACTCTATCCATCGTCAATGACGAACAGGCCCACGGTCGTTTTCTTTGAAAGGGCAGACAGCGCCGCGCTTTTCCCCAAGTCAACCCGGATAAACAGGGCGTTGGCCGACCCGGTCATGCTAAAACCACTGGCGATCGCGGCGCAGAAGATCAACTTCCGGCTGACCTGACAAGGCATTATTGTCGGCAGGGCACCTACCGCCCCAGGCGTTCGCCCAGCCAGACGCCGATGGCGTCGATCTCCTGCGGGCATACCGCGTGCGGCATCGGGTATTCCTGCCAGTCCACGGCATAGCCTGCTTGTTGCAATGCCTCTGCCGAGGCCAAACCCTGTGCCGACGGGATGACCGGGTCGGTCAGGCCATGCGCCATAAATATCGGTATATCCCGGTTTGCGTCGTTGGCCTCGGCCTGAAGCCTGTCCGGCAGCGGCAAATAGGCCGACAGGACGATGATCCCCGCCAGACGGGCGGGATGGCGCAGGCCGGTGTGCAGGGCCAGCGCGCCCCCCTGGGAAAATCCGGCCAGGATGATTTTTTCGGCGGGGATGCCGCGCTCCGTCTCGGCCTGGATATATTGCGCTATCAGGTCGGCCGAGGCGCGAATTGAAGCGGCGTCTTCCTGTTGGCGCAGATCCGGGGATTTGATGTCATACCAGGCCCGCATCCGCGCCCCGCCGTTGATGGTCACTGCCCTGAACGGCGCATGGGGAAAGATAAAGCGCGCGCCGGCCGCGTCCGGCAGCTTTAATTCCGGCGCCACCGGTTCAAAATCATGGCCGTCCGCGCCCAACCCGTGCAGCCAGATCACGCTGGCCCGGTGGCGGTCGGCAGGTTCAATGATAACGGCGTCTGGTTTAAATGGCATGAGTCCTATCCTGTATTTTGTTTGGGGCCCGGCTCGGATCGCGATATTTCTCCGGGCCAGATTATTTGCTATGCTGTGTCTCTCTTACTAATCTCTGTATAACACAAACATCACAGGATAGCGCACATGCGACCCAACATGCGACCCGCGCGGGCAAATTTATTCAGGCTCGGAATCATACTGGCGCTTTTGTCCAGCGTCCCGGCCTGTGGCCAGAAAGGCGATCTCTATCTGCCGGACAAGACCGCCGCTCCGGTTGCCGATGATGATGTTGCCAAAAGCTGATCCATGCTGTCCGGATTCTCCTCTCAAGGCGGCGTATTACACGCCGAGGGCGTGGCCCTGCCCGATCTCGCGGCCGAGTTCGGCACGCCCTGCTATGTTTATTCCAGGCAGGCTATAGAGTCCAACTGGCGCGCCTTTGACACGGCGCTGGCCAGCCACGGGCGGCTCATCTGTTACGCCGTCAAGGCCAATTCCAATCTGGCCGTGCTGAATATCCTGGCCCGGCTCGGTTCCGGCTTTGATATCGTCTCGGCGGGCGAATTGCACCGCGTTATCCGGGCCGGCGGCGATCCGGGCAAGGTGGTTTTTTCCGGCGTGGGCAAACGGCCCGATGAGATGGCCTTCGCGCTGCAACAGGGCATAAAATGCTTCAATGTGGAATCGGCCAATGAATTAATCCTGCTCAATGCCGTGGCCGCCAGTCTCGATAAGACCGCGCCGGTGTCGTTGCGGGTCAACCCGGATATCGACGCCGAAACCCATCCCCATATCGCAACCGGACTGCGCGAGAACAAGTTCGGCATCGCCTTTGAACAGGCGCCGGAGCTTTATCAGGAGGCGGCCGCGATGGAACATATCAATGTGGTCGGGATTGATTGTCATATCGGCTCGCAGATTATCAATCTGCAACCCTTCAAGGAGGCGTTGCAAAGGCTGCTGGAATTGATCGACCGGATCGAACACGGCGGCATAAAACTGCAACATATTGACATGGGCGGCGGGCTGGGCATCACCTACCGCGAAGAAACACCGCCCACGGCGGAGGAATATGCCCATGCGATCGCCGAATGCCTGGCGGGCATTGAGTATGAGCTGATCCTTGAACCGGGCCGCAGTATCGTGGGCAACGCCGGCATCCTGCTGACCCGGGTCTTGTATCTGAACGCCACGCCCTGCCGTAATTTTGCCGTGGTCGATGCGGCCATGAATGACTTGATCCGGCCCGCGCTTTATGGCGGCTGGCATGAGATCAGGCGGGTTATTGCCGAGTCGGGCGCGGAGGAGTTGCTCTATGACGTGGTCGGCCCGATCTGCGAAACGGCCGATTGTCTGGCCCGGGAGCGGCCGCTGAGATTAAGGCAGGGCGATTTACTGGCCGTCTGTTCCGCCGGCGCGTATGGCTTTATCATGGCGTCCAACTATAACTCCCGGCCGCGGGCTGCCGAATTGATGGTGGACGGCGGGCAGGTCTATGAGGCCAGGAAGCGGGAGAGTATTGAAGATTTGATGAAGGGCGAAAGTCTGCTGCCCGAATAACGGCGCGAGAGCGGGCCGTTTGTGATGCCACAAAGTCATTCCGGCCGGCTGGCCTGTTGCGGGCAGGCAAAAGCCGGGATCAATTTTACATCTTGACATTGCCTTCCTCGGCGACTGTTCCGACCTGCCCGCAGCAGGCAGGCGCCGCTCTATCACCTACCTCCTTTAGGCGAGCTTCCGCCGGAATGACGGCAGGAGTGGATGAAATACTGGTTATTATTCCGGCTTGCCTGCTGCAAGCAGGTCGAGTGACAGGAAATCAGAAAAACACTTCGTTGTCATTCCAGCGAAAGCTGGAATCCAGTGGTTTATATGACATTCCCGCCTGAGCCTGCCCAGCGGGAATAACAACAAATACTTCATTCTGACCGGCTTGGTACGGCCAGACAGCATCGCAATCCGTTTTACATCCCGGCGCCGCCCTCCTGGATTCCTCGGCGGCCTGTTCCTGACGCCGCTCTACCACCTGCATCCATGCAGGCGAGCCTTCACCTGCCTGCAGCAGACAGGCTGGAATGACGATGGGGCGTTGTTCTGGCTTTACGTCATTCCCGCCTATCTGCAACAGGTCGACCGAAATAACTTAGTTAGTTGTCATTCCCGCAGGCGGGAATGTATGACATAAACCACTGGATTCCGGCCTTCGCTGGAATGACGACGGGGGAATAGACAAATTCCGGCAACCTTGAATGTCATTCTCAACCCCTGCATCATTCTGATCTGCTAACTGCTGCAGGCAGGTCTGCGAAATCTGCAGATGACATGCCTACCTGATTTGTCTCATAGGTATTGAACCCGCGCATAAACGCGGGTTTCGTTAAAATGAAGTCTGATTCCGCCGAAGACCCCACTATGGCCGAAGACATCCGAGCTTTGGCTCAATGAATTTGCAAGCACCTCACTCTGGCCAGGCAGTCTTTATGTTGGATTTATTTTTATGATGCGCCACCCTTTTCAAAGACCAAGCTGGCGCCACTAAGTAGCGGACGGCGGGCATTTGCATATGATCCACTTACAAGGCACAACGTCAGCTTGCATCAAGAACTAAAAAAGATGAGCCATTTCGCGCCGCCATCAGCATGTCTATTCCCAGGGATCAACAGCGCCACCCCCGTGGACGCGAAATCTTGAATATTACGGGTGACCACCGGCAGGCCATGCACCAGGGCTGTCGCCGCGATCAGGGCATCCCGGTCTGATTTGGCGTCAGGCACATGTAATTTGGCGCACTGTCTGGCCACGGCCATATCGACGGGCAATATGCGGCCGGCGAAGGCGGGCAACACCTGGGTTTCGAGCCAGGCGCGAAGCACGCTGCCTTGTGCAGGGTCGCGGCGCTCGGCCAGGAGCACGCCGGTTTCAAGTTCGAGCAGGGTAATCACCGACAGGTAAAGACTGGCGGCGGGAACGCTCTCCGCCCACGCCAGAACCCTCTGCCCGGCTTTACCTGACTTGGCCTTCCTCAGTTCAGAAATCACGTTGGTGTCGAGCAGATACATCAGGACAAGTCCGCCGGGCGGTAGAGTTCGGATTGGCCGCAGGGCGCTTCAAAATCAATGTCGGCGGCGCTCGGCATAGCCAGCAGTTCTGCAATACTTTTACCCTCGCCAGTGATCTTTTGATACGTCTCAATGGTCAACAGCACATGCGCGGCACGGCCTCGATCAGTAATAAAAACCGGCCCATCTATTGCCGCCCTTTTGGCCTGACTGACATCCTGATTGAATTCTCTGCTTGTGATGCTGGTAATGTTCATCTGATTGTCCTCGCTAATGAATCGTAGTGTAGTGTATTAAATTTTTGAATGATATACACCTATGCTCCGAACCCGATAGTTTATGAGCAGGCGTAACGGGAGTAAACACCATGCAAGACATGATCAAACCACGCGCCATAAGCGCCATAAATTAACAATACAGGTATGCCGGAGTCATCGTGTGATGGAAGATAAACAAATAGAAGCCATTATAAATGCCACATTTCCGGGGCTGATATTTTTCTGCTGGGACCTGGATTTGGACGAGCAACTTATCGCGAAATACAAGCCCGATCAGATCCTGACGGAGCGGGGATCCGCCTTACCCCTTATGTTTGTTCAATTTGCCGTGTCCGGTCCGTGGGCGGGATTCTCAAAGGATCGGACGGCGTGAGCTCTACTTCATAGCGCGGAGTAAACGTTACGTTGCTAACCCGAGCCCCCTGAACACGATCGACACGGTAACTGCGGTGTTCGTCTTTGTTGGTATTCCATGCATGCAGAATGAGATGGTCTTCCTGTGTCCGCCGCAGCGAATAAGGTTCTATGCGTCTGGTCGAACCCTGGTAGTCCAGATCGACACAGAGTCTGTTTGATGCGGCAAAACGGATGATTTCCAGGTAGTTTTGCTCTGTTTTGCTAACAGGAAGACGCAGTGAGCGTTCGCGAATAACGCTCTCGCCCGGCACCATTGTAAAGGCCGCGGGTATCTGCGCGACTTCGCCACCAGGCAGCCAGGTGAAAAACTCATCCAGAGCCTCCCAAAAGATTTTGATGGATGGCAACGCGGGTAGCTGGTGGGCGAGCATAGTGGACCAGCCGCCAGCAAGGTTGTCGTAGTGGCCGTCAAGATCCTCGCGTTTCGGGACATCAATATCCTTGAATTCGCACTTTTGCCGAAGCACGTCGAGTAAAACGGATGCTGACGGACGGGTTTCGGTATTCCGGTAAAGGTTGATGACATCATAGAGGTCGCGCGGCCTCGCCCGTTCGGCGAGCGCGCGCACCTTTTCGCCAAACGCTTCTTCGTAGGCATAAGCGAGCACGGTGATACCATCTTCCGGGCAATCGCTGTAGGGGTGAAAGATGGGGACTTGCGCGGGCGATAGCACAAGAACCTCGTCCGCGGTGAGGTCCAGTTTAATCCGTGGCAGGGCCGATTTTGGAGAGACCGGTCCGCAATAGCTAAGCCTGCCCTGACAGCTTTTGTTGCCACGGGGATTTTCATAGGCCTCAAAATCCTGCTTATCGGCAACAAGTTCGAGACCGGCGCGTTCGTAGACCCACTCGGATATTTCGCCGAACACCCACTTCAGAAACGCCTCGTCAAGGTGAGCGGGTTCGGTCAGGGTGAAGTCGAGGTCTTCGGAAAAGCGGTAGGTTTCGAAGAAGTATTTTTTGAGACAGGTGCCACCCTTGAATACCCAGTGCTCGCGCAGTTCGTTATGCGCATAGATGCCGGCAAGCACCCACCGAGCGCATAGTCCTTCTCGACCACTTGAGGATTGAGGCCCAATATGCGGGCGATGTCGAGTAGTTCGCGCTTGCCGATCACGCCCGGCGCTCCCGCACCCAACGGGCCGGAACGCGGAGTCTCCAGCGCGTGACGAGGCGCTTGTTGTCGAGCGCAGGGTCAAGCTGTGCGTGGCCCCTGGTCAGTCTCTGCCGGCAGCCTTCAACCAGTTCGCTGGCCGTGACTTCGGTCTCAGCGAGAAAACCAAGACGCTTGAATACCGCGCCGTTGCCGAGCTTTTCCGCGTATGCAAGGAGCAACTCATCGTTGCGATCCTGGCGTTTGAAGTAAGCGGCGAGACAGTCGGCTACATGCTGAATGCCACCGCCTATCGGCGGTTCGTCGAGCATATCGATGATGGTGCGATGGACATCCGACACCGCAATTCTTGTCCGGCCGCGCCAGACGGCCCTGGTTCCGAAGAAGAATTTTTTATCCCTGTGACGAAGAGTGAAAACCGTGCCCTGCCGTTCCAGCGCAGCCCGCCTGACGGCCCTTGCGGTAAAGACAAGAATGTCGCGAAATATCTGCTCGGTCAGATCCCAATGCTCGGCGGCGGTCCTGCCGCCGATGTAGGCGGGCTCAAAGAGCGCCGGGACCAATATCCAGGGGTCTTGTATCACCTGCCCGGCATCAAGCATTTCGATCGGCACAGGCACATAAACTCCCGGCCCGATGCGGCGAAGCCAGCCTTGAGAGACCCACCTGGAAAGCATCTTGGCCGCTTGTGTTCGGGTAAGGCGCAGGGTCTCGGCAGCGTCTTCAATATGCACGAGATCGCTTGCCGCACCGACAACGGCAGCGAGGGCGGCCCTTCCGGCGGGCAATGTCTCAGGCGCATTCTTCATAATATAGTATAATATTACTTCAAAAATTCGCAATAATAAGGAATTTTAGTAATCATACTGTACTAAAATGATATAGCTTTGCCACGAAAATTCGCTAAATTCGCGAATTTTTGCAGTGGAAATATATCTGCCAGGCATCTAACCTTGTGCCAGTTACCTTCGCAAGGCAACAATGATTTCCAGTTCTTCCAATATTACGGTGTATGTGAATAGCTTTGAGGTGTATTCCGGCAGCGCATCGTCCGCCTCGCATGCCCCTTGCAGAACCGCCTCAGTTTCCGGAGCGCGGGGCGGGGCGCTGCCGGGAGCGGCGTTTCTTTTTTGGCGCCGGCCGGCGGCGGCGCTCTGCCACCGGCGGTTGGGGCGTGATCAGCAGCGCCTCGGTGATGGCCGCCGTCGGGATCGAATAGCCAATGTAGGATTCTATGTCCATCAGTGAATAGACATAGTTCTCGCAGGCAAAACTCACGGCATCGCCGCTCGCCCCGGCCCGCGCGGTGCGGCCTATGCGATGCACATAGTCTTCCGAGTTCTGCGGCAGGTCATAATTAAAGACATGGCTCACATCCGGGATATGCAGGCCCCGCGCGGCCAGGTCGGTGGCGACCAGCACCTTCAAATCGCCCTTGCTGAAGGCGTTGAATAGACGCTGCCGCTGCCTTTGCGGGACATCGCCGGAGAGGACCGCGGCCTGTACATCATTGCCGGCCAGATACGACCAGACGCGCTCGGCGACCCGTTTTGTGTTGACGAAGACAATGCTCCGGTTCGGTTTCACACTTTTCAACAGGCCCAGCAATAACGGCACCTTCTCGTCATTGGCAACGTGATAGAGCACCTGACTGACCTTGTCAACGGTGAGCTTGTCCGGATTTATCCTGACCAGGGTCGGGCTGTTCATGTGCTCATAGGCCAGTTCCATCACCCGGTAAGACAAGGTCGCCGAAAACAGCATATTGCGCCGTTTTTCGGGGCGCGGCATGCGCCGCAGCAGATAACGGATATCGCTGATGAAGCCCAGGTCAAACATCCGGTCGGCCTCGTCCAGCACCACGACCTCGATCTGCTTCAAATTAAACAGGCGCTGCTTGAAATAGTCGATAGTGCGGCCGGGCGTGCCGACCAGGATATCGACCCCCTCTTTCAGCGCCGCGCGCTGCTTGTCATAGTCTATGCCGCCATAAACCAGCCCCAGCCTTAAACCGCAGTAGTGGTTGAAGAGTTCGGCGTCCTTGTGGATCTGGATCGCCAGTTCGCGCGTGGGCGCGATGATCAAGGCCCGCAGGCCGGTTTCCCTTTTGCGGTGATTGTTGAGCAGGAAGTGATAGGTTGACAATAGAAACGCGGCGGTCTTGCCCGTGCCGGTCTGGGCCTGGCCGGCAATATCGTGCCCTTGCAGCATTAACGGCAGACACTCGGCCTGAATTGGCGTACAATGGCTGAAATCAATTTCATCCAGGCGTTTCAGAAGGCGCTCATCCAGCGCAAACTGTCTGAATTCTGGCAGTTTATTCGGGTTTGTGGTCATTTTTTTTCGGGAAATTTAATGGGGAGCGCATGTCCGGCTTGCAATTAATGTCCAATTTCGATGAAATTGCGGTTTCACACAACGACAGGATGACATGATCAATGAGCGATACCATAGTACATATTACAGATTCCAGCTTTGAAGATGAAGTCTTAAAATCAGAACAGCCCGTAATCCTGGATTTTTGGGCGGAATGGTGCGGCCCCTGCAAGATGATCGCGCCGATCCTGGATGAACTGGCCGAACAATATAAGGGCAAATTGACCGTTGCCAAGATCAATATTGACGAGAATCAAAACACGGCCGAGACTTACGCGGTCAGGGGTATCCCGACCCTGATCCTGTTCAAGGACGGGGATGTGGCGGCCACCAAGGTCGGCGCCGCCTCAAAATCGCAACTGGAAGCCTTTATCGACACCAATATCTGAACAGCGCCAGACAGGATAAATTTAACTGGACGAATGCCGGATCGCGTGCTAATTTAAAAAAGCGCCGGTATAATTCTCAACCGAAACACCAAACCCCCTTTTTCTTTAATCAATAAACGAATTTAGCGGCCGCCGCCCGTCTGCCGCCTGTTAAATCCAGACCCGACAACCCACAGCCAGTATTGATGCCCATGAACCTGACAGAATTGAAACAAAAACCCGCCTCAGAGCTTGTCTCTCTCTCTTCCCAACTCGGCCTTGATAATCTGGCCCGCTCGCGCAAGCAGGATGTCATCTTTGAAATCCTCAAGGCGCACGCCCGCAAGGGCGAGGATATTTACGGCGATGGCGTGCTGGAAATCCTCCAGGACGGCTTCGGCTTTCTGCGCTCGGCCGGCAGTTCCTATCTGGCCGGGCCCGATGATATTTATGTCTCGCCGAGCCAGATACGCCGCTTTAACCTGCGCACGGGCGATAATATCTCGGGCAAGATCCGGCCCCCCAAGGACGGTGAACGCTACTTTGCGCTGCTCAAGATCAACGAGATCAACTTTGAGACGCCGGACAAGGCCAAAAACAAGATATTATTCGAAAATCTGACGCCGCTGTTTGCCCACAAGCGGCTCACGCTTGAGATCGGCAATGGCAGCACGGAAGACCTGACGCCCCGCATCATCGACCTCGCGGCGCCGATCGGCAAGGGCCAGCGGGGCTTGATCGTCTCGCCGCCGAAGGCCGGCAAGACCATGATCCTGCAGGGCATTGCCCAGTCCATCACGCATAACCAGCCGGAAGTCCACCTGATCGTCCTGCTGATTGACGAGCGCCCGGAAGAAGTCACCGAAATGGAGCGTTCCGTGCGCGCCGAGGTAATCTCCAGCACCTTTGACGAGCCGGCCAGCCGTCATGTCCAGGTCGCCGAGATGGTCATTGAGCGCGCCAAGCGGCTGGTCGAGCATCAAAAAGACGTGGTGATCCTGCTGGATTCGATCACGCGCCTCGCGCGGGCCTACAATACGGTCGCGCCCGCCTCGGGCAAGGTCCTGACGGGCGGCGTGGACGCCAACGCCCTGCAACGCCCCAAGCGCTTCTTTGGCGCAGCCCGCAATATCGAAGAAGGCGGCAGCCTGACGATCATCGCCACGGCCCTGATCGACACCGGCTCCAAGATGGATGGCGTGATCTATGAAGAATTCAAGGGCACCGGCAACATGGAGCTGCATCTGGACCGTATCATCGCGGAAAAGCGCATTTATCCGGCCATCAATATCAACCGTTCCGGCACACGCCGGGAAGAGTTGCTGACCGGCGAGGGCGAGTTGCAAAAAATGTGGATCCTGAGAAAACTGTTACACCCGATGGAAGAACTGGCCGCCATGGAATTCCTGCTGGAACGGCTGAAGGCCACCAAGCGCAATGCCGATTTCTTCGAGGCCATGAAGCGCTGAGCCGGCCGGAATAATTTATTTAGTTGTCATTCCCGCCTGCTTACAGCAGGCGGGAATGTATATTAAAAACCACTGGATTCCAGCTTTCGCTGGAATGACAGCGGGGTTTCGGTTTACTTTCTATTTCTTCATTTTATTTCCGTCAATAACAGGCAGACACATTATCTAACAGGTGAGCAGACCGATACCGAAACGCTATAATCACTTTGGGCGGTTTTTATCCATGCCGGCAAAGTCCGCGAATGATGATATTCAACTGGCCTGCCTGGCCTTTGCGCCGATACTGTTGTCCGTAACAACGGCGCCGTATTTGCTCGCTACCGGGCTGTTGATCGTGTTGCTGTCTCTCTCGCTCGGTCTTTTTTTCTATCTGTTGCGTTCTTTTATCCCGCCGCGGCAAAGGCTGGTGTCCATCATGCTGATGGGCGCGGGGTTGATCCTCACAAGCCGCCTGCTGCTTGAGGCAATGGCTTATCCCTGGCTGCAGGAGATCGGCGTATTATTCCCGTTATTGCTGTTTAACAGCTATATACTGTCAAACACGGAAGCCGTCTTTTCCCTGCCGGACGGCGGCGCGCTGCTGAAGACCCTGTTGCGCTCCGGCCTTGCCATCCTGGCCTTGTTCGCCTTGTTTGCCGCCGTGCTCGGCCTTTTGCGGCCCCTGGCGTGGTCAATCACGCCGCCGGCCTGGCTTTTTATTGCCGCGTTTATGCTGGCGGCAAATAATTATTTGAAGTCGTACTGAACAAATTGCCCGCGGTTCTTCAAGACCCGCCTCTTCAAAACAAACCGGGGCCCGCTATTCTTGAACAGAGAAAAACGCATCCGCATCTTTGCAAAACTCCGCCGGCAGAATCCGGCGCCGACCACGGAGTTGATCTATAATTCGCCGTTTGAATTACTGATCGCGGTGATACTCTCCGCCCAGGCGACCGATGTCAGTGTCAATAAGGCCACGCGCAAACTGTATCCCATCGCCAATACGCCCGAGGCCATCGTCGGCCTGGGGGTGGAACGGTTAAAGACCTATATCAAGACCATCGGCTTATACAATAACAAGGCAAAAAATATCATCGCCTGTTGCGGTCTGCTGCTGGAAAAACATAACGGCCGGGTGCCGGCAGAGCGCGAGGCGCTGGAGAGCCTGCCGGGCGTGGGCAGGAAGACGGCCAACGTGATCCTGAATACGGCCTTTGGCGAGCCGACCATCGCCGTTGACACCCATATATTCAGGGTTTCGAACCGGACCGGCATCGCGCCCGGCAAAAACGTCAACGAGGTTGAAGCAAAACTGCTTAAATTCGTGCCGGAGGAATTTAAAAAAAACGCCCATCACTGGCTGATCCTGCACGGCCGCTATGTCTGCATTGCCCGCAAGCCCAAGTGCGGCGCCTGCATTATCTACACCGAATGCGAGTGGCAGGACCGTGGGAAGTACGCGGGGGCAAGCTGAAAGTAATGCATTTGTTGTGATTCCCGCATAAGCGGGAATGACCATAATGACGGCAGGGGTGTCCGGGCTCATACTTATGAGACAAATCAGGCAGGCTGGTTAAGGAAACTCTGATTGAATCAGGGTTTCCTGCGGTAGAGGGACGTACCGCCCCAGAATCAATAACTTGGCAATGATGCAAGTCATTGATTTTGAAGCCCTGCCTGCTGCAGGCAGGGAAATCCAGGATGGATTTATTCAGAGCTTCCTTAAGCAGATTTATGGGTGGTTCTGATTGACCCGTTGCTGACAGGCAGGGATGAGGCTTCAGTGCAGGTTTCCCCGGCCCCGAAGCTCGGTAAATTTCATTTTGACGCCAACCAGTTCGATCAGATCATCATGCCTGAGTCGGCGGGCTTCGCGCCCGACCGCTTCCCCGTTGACCACCGGGCGCTGCTTGCCGTCGCCATCGGCGGCGACATGAATCAAAAAATAACCCTGGGCGCGGCGTGATATCAAGGCCACCTGAATACCGGGTTTGCCAAGCATGATCAGGGCCTTGCCGAGGTCCAGTATCTGCCCCGCGAAAGGGCCGCCCACGGCCGTCAGGCGGCCGAGAGGCGTCGCCCCGGCGGTGGTTGGATTGTTAACCGGGGCGATCGCCCGCTCCGCCTTCCGGGCGGCGGCCACGGCCGCGCTGGCCGAACCCGGCTTGATGACGAGACTTCTGGCAAACGTATTATCGGCCACGCTTTCGAGTTCTTCCACATACTTTAATGTATGCTTGCCGATCTTGATAACATCGCCGTCCTTGAGCACATGCTTTTTCACCAGCTTGCCGTTGACATAGGTGCCGTTGGTGGTGCCCAGGTCTTCCAGAAAGGAGTCATTCATTATCGTGATCGCCAGCGCATGCTTGCGGCTGACCGCCAGATTGTCAATTTGAATGTCATTGCCGGGTTTGCGCCCAATCGTCACCCGCTCCTTGTTGAGCTGGTATTCGCCCTGCGCCAGCCCGTTAATACTCAGAACCAACTTTGCCATTACTCATTCCCGCCCCTTGTTTCATCAGGTAATCCGGCGCCTGCCCGCGGCAGGTCGGCCTGTTTAATTATCATGTTAATACAATCCGCGAATTGTTACGGATTCAGGCCAGAAGTGCAACTTCAGGGCGTCTTTCATTCGGAGAGCCTGGCGCGGATAAACTCAATGGCCTGATCCAGCGCGACGGTCTGACTGTCGCTGTCAGAGCGGGCCTTGTATTCCAGTTCGCCGTTGTCAAGCCCGCGCTCGCTAAACACCAGGCGGTGCGGAACGCCGATCAGTTCGGCATCAGCAAACATCACGCCGGGCCGCGCCTTGCGGTCATACAACAGGACCTCGACCCCGGCCGCCTGCAAGGCCGTATAAAGCGGCAGAACCGCCGCGCTCAGGCGTTGCGATTTGTGCATATTAATGGGTATCAGCGCCAGTTCAAACGGGGCGATCCGGGCCGGCCAGGCAATGCCTTTGGCGTCATGGTTTTGCTCAATGGCGGCGGCCACGATCCGGGACACGCCGATGCCGTAACAGCCCATCGCCAGCGTGACCGCCTGACCCTGCTCGTCCAGACACACGGCCTTCATGCTGCGGCTGTATTCGCGCCCCAGGCGGAAGATATGCCCGACCTCGATGCCGCGCGCCAGGGTCAATGGTCCTGAACCGTCCGGCGCCCGGTCGCCCGCGCAAACATTGCGGATATCGACCGGTTCCGGCAGGGGCAGATCCCGGCCCCAATTGACCCCGCAGAGGTGTTTATCGTTTTCATTGGCGCCGCAGACAAAATCGGCAAGGGCGGCCGCGCCGTGATCCACAAATAGCGGGATGGCCAGATTCACCGGCCCGATCGAGCCAATATCGCAGCCCAGCCCGGCCTTGATGTCCTCATTTCCGGCCAGGCAGAGGGGGGCCATGATCCCTTCGAGTTTCTCCGCCTTCACGCGGTTCAGGCTGTGATCGCCCCTGAGCGCCAGCGCGGCCAGCCCGCCGCCTTCGGCCTTGACGATCAGGGTCTTCAGGCAATTTGCCGCGGCCACATTCAGGAATTGGCACAGCGCCTCTATGGTATGCTGGCCGGGCGTATCGACTTTTTGCATGGGCCGGCCGGGCGCTGGCCGGGCAACAGCCGGGCGGGCTGCCTCGGCCCGGTCAATATTGGCCGCATAGCCGCCGTTCTCCGTAAACGCGATCAGATCTTCGCCGGACTCGGCCAGCACATGGAATTCATGCGATGTATTGCCGCCGATGTTGCCGGAATCGGCCAGCACGGCCCGGTATTCCAGTCCGAGCCGCGAGAATATCCGGCAATAGCTCTGATACATTTGCTCATAGGTCTCGCTCAGCGAGGCCTCGCTCAAATGAAAGGAATAGGCGTCCTTCATGAGGAACTCGCGCGCGCGCATGATGCCGAAGCGCGGCCGTATCTCGTCCCGAAACTTGGTCTGGATCTGGTAGAAGTTGACGGGTAATTGTTTATAGCTGCGGATCTCGCGCCGCGCCAGGTCGGTGATGATCTCTTCATGGGTCGGGCCGAAACAGAATTCGCGCTCATGCCGGTCATGGATGCGCAATAGTTCGGGGCCGTACTTTTCCCAACGCCCGGACTCCTGCCACAACTCGGCCGGCTGTACGGCCGGCATCATGATCTCCTGCGCGCCGGCCCGGTCCATCTCTTCCCGGACGATCCGTTCCACCTTGCGCAACACGCGCAGGCCGAGCGGCAGCCAGGTATAAATGCCGGCCGCCAGTTGCCGGATCAGGCCGGCCCGCAGCATCAGTTTATGGCTGATGATCTCGGCATCGGCCGGCGCCTCGCGCAAGGTGGCAGTCAATAATTGTGATGTCTTCATAGTGTTATCCTGCTTGCCGGGCGCATAATGCGTCTGAATTCAGCAAAAGGCTTGCCCGGCGCGGCACTATAAACGGAATCGGGCAGAAGGGTAAGCGTAAATCCCGCCCGGCCCTGAAAAACAGGGGCGGGATGATAAATGGACGCAAGTCTTTGTCTGCCTGTTCTGTTTAGCGCTTCCCCAATAAATCGCAGACACGGCTTGACCTTGTGCCGGATTGTCAGTAACTTTCGGCAGTTTCGGCAACATAACAGGGCAATCACCAGTGGCAAAGCAAAATGAAATATTGCGCGGCGCGGAAATCTTCTGCCGGGCATTGAAAGATGAAGGCGTCAAACATCTGTTTGGCTATCCCGGCGGCGCCGTGCTGCATATCTATGACGAGTTGTACAAGCAGGATGCGGTCGAGCATATCCTGGTGCGGCACGAGCAGGGCGCGAGCCATGCCGCGGACGGCTACGCGCGCGCCACGGGCAGGCCCGGCGTGGTGCTGGTCACCTCCGGGCCGGGCGCGACCAATACCGTGACCGGCATCGCCACGGCCTATATGGATTCGATCCCGCTGGTGGTGTTTACCGGCCAGGTCGCAACCCACATGATCGGCAACGACGCCTTTCAGGAGGTCGATTCGATCGGCATTACCCGGCCCTGCGTCAAGCATAATTTCCTGGTCAATCATGTCTCGGAACTGGCCATGACCATTAAAAAGGCGTTCTATATCGCCACCAGCGGCCGCCCCGGCCCGGTCGTGGTGGATATTCCAAAGGATGTCACGGCCGATTCCTGTGCGTATCATTACCCGAAACAGATCGACCTGCGTTCCTACCGGCCGGTCGTCAAGGGCCACCCCGGCCAGATCAAAAAGGCCGTGAAGCTGATCCTGGCGGCCAAAAAACCGATGATCTATTCGGGCGGCGGCGTCATCCTCGGCGAGGCCAGCGCGGAGCTGACCGAATTCTGCCGCCTGCTGGGTTATCCGGTCACCAATACCCTCATGGGGCTCGGCGCCTTCCCGGCCACAGACAGGCAGTTTACCGGCATGCTGGGCATGCACGGCACTTACGAGGCCAATATGGCCATGCATCATTGTGATGTGCTGATCGCAATCGGCGCCCGCTTTGACGACCGGGTCACGGGCGATCTGGAAAAATTCTGCCCCTATGCGCGCATCGTGCATATTGATGTGGATCCGTCCTCTATCGGGAAGAATGTGCAGGTCGAGGTCCCGATCGTGGGGGACGTGAAGCATGTCCTGGCAGATATGATCAAGCTCCTGAAGGACGGCAAGGCGCGGCCGGACGCGGCCGCGCTGGAGGCCTGGTGGGCGCAGGTGCATGACTGGGCCGCCATCGACTGTCTCAGATATGACCGCGATACCACCGTGATCAAGCCGCAGTATGTCATCGAAAAGCTGTGCGAACTGACCAACGGCGACGCCTATGTGACTTCGGACGTGGGCCAGCATCAGATGTGGGCCGCCCAGTTTTATCAATTCAACAAGCCGCGCCGCTGGATCAATTCGGGCGGCCTCGGCACCATGGGCTTTGGCCTGCCCGCGGCCATGGGCGTCAAGCTGGCCTTCCCCGAAGAAACGGTCTGTTGCGTCACGGGCGAGGCCAGTCTGGTCATGTGCATCCAGGAATTATCGACCTGTCTGCAATACAACACGCCGGTCAAGATCATCAGCCTCAATAACCGCTATATGGGCATGGTCAGGCAATGGCAGGAGTTCTTTTATTCGAGCCGCTATTCGCATTCCTACATGGACGCCCTGCCGGATTTTGTCAAGCTGGCGGAGAGCTATGGCCACGTGGGCATGCATATCGAAAAGAGCGCCGATGTCGAGGCCGCGCTGCAAGAGGCGCTGGCGCAGAAAGAACGCACGGTGCTGATGGACTTTGTGACCGACCAGACCGAAAACGTGTACCCCATGATCGCCTCGGGCAAGGGCCACCATGAAATGCACCTGTCCACGGAACGGGAACTGGCCTGAGTGCGCCATATTATCTCACTGCTTCTGGAAAATGAGGCGGGCGCCCTGTCGCGGGTGGCCGGACTGTTTTCCGCGCGCGCCTTCAATATTGAATCGCTGACCGTCGCCCCGACTGAAGACACCACGGTCTCCAGGATGACGCTGGTGACCAGCGGTTCGGACGAGATCATCGAGCAGATCACCAAGCAGCTTAATAAGCTGGTGGATGTGGTCAAGGTGGTTGACCTCAACGATTACCGCCATATTGAGCGCGAGTTGCTGCTGATTAAACTGTCCGCCAGGAAGGAAGAGCGGGCCGAGATCAAGCGTCTCGCGGAGATCTTTCGCGGCCGCATCATTGATGTCACGGAAAACGCCTATATGCTGGAACTGACCGGCGCCGGGGCCAAACTGGACGCCTTCATCCGGGCGCTGGATGAAAGTATTATCCTTGAAGTCGCGCGCTCGGGCGTGCTGGGCATCACGCGCGGCGACAAGGCCATTCAATCCTGAAATTTTCAAACACGAGAGCAAGCTATGAATATTTATTACGATAAAGACGCCGATCTGTCCTTAATCCAGGGCAAGCAGGTGGCCATCATCGGCTATGGTTCACAGGGCCATGCCCATGCCAACAATCTCAGGGATTCGGGCATCGAGGTATGCGTGGGTTTGCGCGAGGGTTCGGCCTCGATCGCCAAGGCCGAGGCCGCCGGGCTCGCGGTCAAGCCCATCGCTGAGGCGGTCGCGGCCGCGGATGTGGTCATGGTGCTGGCCCCCGATGAGCATCAGTCTCTGCTCTATCAGCAAGAGATCGCGCCCCATATCAAAAATGGCGCGGCGCTGGCCTTCGCGCATGGCTTTAATATTCACTTCGAGCAGATCCTGCCGCGCGCGGAACTGGATGTGATCATGATCGCCCCCAAGGGGCCGGGGCATCTGGTGCGCGCCACCTACAGCGGCGGTGGCGGCGTGCCCTCCCTGATCGCGGTTTATCAGGACGCCTCGGGCCAGGCCCGGGACATCGCGCTGGCCTATGCCGCGGCCAACGGAGCCGGCCGGGCCGGCATTATCGAGACCACCTTCAAGGAAGAGACCGAAACGGACCTGTTCGGCGAACAGGTCGTGCTCTGTGGTGGCCTCACGGCCCTGATCCAGGCCGGCTATGAAACCCTGGTCGAGGCCGGCTATGCCCCGGAAATGGCCTATTTTGAATGCCTGCATGAAACCAAGCTGATCGTCGATCTGCTCTATGAAGGCGGGATCGCCAATATGCGTTATTCCATCTCCAACACGGCCGAATACGGCGACTTCAGCCGCGGCCCGCGCGTGATTAACGAGCGGGTCAGGCGGGAAATGAAAAAGATCCTGGCGGAAATCCAGAACGGCGAGTTTGCGCGCGAGTTTATCCAGGAAAACCGGAGTGGCGCGGCGGTATTAAAGGCGAAGCGCCGGATCAGCCGCGCCCACGATATCGAGATTGTCGGCGAGAAACTGCGCTCGATGATGCCGTGGATCAAGGCCAACAAACTGGTTGACCAGGCAAAGAACTGAGACAGAGCTTAGCAGGGCAAGGGCAAGGCCGGTGTCGCAAGGCAAGGCGAAAAAACGCGGCGCGGCGGCCGCGGCCGCGTTCAAGCCCGCCCTGAGCCCCTTGCCTGTCCGCCATTGATGCCCTCCAACCGTTACCCGATCATCGCCCGCGAGGCCTGGCCGCTGCTCTTGCTGTTGTCGGTGCTGGCCGTGCTGGCGCAATTTCTGGCGGGGCCGGCGGCATTTCTTGTCCTGGTTTTGCTGCTGATGGCGGCTGTTTTTCTGTTTCGTGACCCGGCGCGCGAGATCCCCGCCAATCCGCTGGCCGTGGTCAGTCCGGTGCATGGCGTCGTGACGCTGATTGAGGAGGCCGAAGAGGCGCGCCTGCACAGCCGCGCGAGGCGCATCCGGATCGACATGCGCCCGCATGATATATACTCATTGCGGAGCCCCATTGAAGGCAAGGTCATGGAGCAATGGTGCAGCCGGCCGGACGCGAACGAACCGAACCGGCACATGGATTTTTATATCCAGTCGGACGAAGGCGACAAGGTGGTCATGGCGATCCGGCACCGGCACGCCATGCCCCGTTTTCATCTTTATCTGCGCTCGGGCGAGCGCGTGGGCCAGGGACAGCGTTGCGGCTATCTGTATTTTGGCGCGGTCATTGACGTGTTCCTGCCGCTGGACTGCAAGGTGCTGGTCGAGACCGGGCAGAGCGTGAATTCGGGCAGTTCAATGCTGGCGCGCCTCATCCATGCCGGGGGCGCCAGCGTCATCCGGGACAACGGCGCATGATGTTTGCCTACCGGACCTAAACACAAGGGCGGAGGGCCCAAAAGACGTGACCATACGCAGGCGCGGGATTTATCTGTTGCCCAATCTGTTTACCACGGCGGCGCTGTTTGCCGGGTTTTACTCGATCGTGGCCGCGATGAACGAACAATTCGCCCCGGCCGCGATCGCCATCTTTGTGGCCATGGTGCTGGACGGCATGGACGGACGCATCGCGCGCCTGACCAACACCCAGAGCGATTTCGGGGTGCAGTACGACAGCCTGTCCGACATGGTCTCATTCGGCCTCGCCCCGGCGCTGATCATGTATCAATGGGCCCTGGCGGGGATGGGCAAGCCCGGCTGGCTGGCGGCCTTTATCTATGCGGCCTCGGCGGCCCTGCGCCTGGCCCGTTTCAATATACAGGCCTCCAGTCTGGACAAGCGTTTTTTCCAGGGCCTGCCCAGCCCGGCGGCGGCCGCGCTGATCGCGGGCATCGTCTGGCTGGGGAGCGCTTATGGCCCGCTTAACGGCGCGGCCGTGCTGGTTTTCTGCTTCCCCGTGACCATCCTGGTCGGGCTGCTGATGGTCAGCAATATCCGTTACCACAGTTTCAAGCAACTCAATCTGGAGGGGCGCATCCCGTTTACGGCCGTCCTGCTGGTGGCCGGCGTCTTCGCGCTGATCGCCATTGAACCGCCGCTGGTATTGTTCGGCATGGCGGCGGTCTATGCCATATCGGGGCCGGCCATGACCCTGTTTATGATCCGCCGGCGCCGGCAGGCCAGAAAGACCCCGGAGCCGCCGCCCGAGAAAATCACGGACAAGGATTGATTTTTTTCCAAAGCAGGCTATAGTTTAAGCATGTCAATCAAATACAACATCAGCCTCTTTGCCCGAAGCCCGTTGCCGGCCTGCCTGTCACGTCTGTTCCTCCTGCCCTGAGGGGCAGACCTCTTTACACCCACAATCTGATCTCATGTCGCGTTTCTCAAAAACGTGAGTTTCCTTTATTTGTATTGCTCAGTGTATCAACATACTATTGAGCCTCTGTAGCGGAGCAGAATAATGAACGACAAGTTAATTATTTTTGACACCACAATGCGCGATGGCGAACAAAGCCCGGGCGCCTCGATGACCAGGGATGAAAAACTTCGTATCGCCAGGGCGCTGGAAAAAATGCGGGTGGATGTGATCGAGGCCGGCTTTCCCATCGCCAGCCCCGGCGATTTTGAATCGGTCAAGGCCGTGGCCGGAGCGATCACCGACAGCACCGTCTGCGCCCTGGCCCGGGCGCTGGACAAGGACATTGATCGCGCCGCCGAAGCATTAAAACCGGCCCGCTCGGCCCGCATTCACACCTTTCTGGCCACTTCCCCGATCCACATGCGTGAAAAACTGCGTATGCAACCGGAGCAGGTGCTTGACTATGCCGTGGCCGCGGTAAAGCGGGCCCGCAACTATACCGATAATGTTGAATTCTCGCCGGAAGACGCGGCCCGTTCCGAGCTTGACTTTTTATGCCGCGTGCTGGAGCAGGCCATTGCGGCCGGCGCCAACACCATCAACATCCCCGATACCGTCGGCTACAGCCTGCCATCCCTGTATGGCGAATTGATCAGGGCGCTGATGGAAAAGATCCCCAACTCGGACAAGGCCGTCTTTTCCGTGCATTGCCAAAATGACCTGGGGCTGGCGGTCGGCAACTCCCTGGCCGGGGTCTTAAACGGCGCGCGCCAGGTGGAATGCACGATCAATGGCCTGGGCGAGCGGGCCGGCAACGCGGCCCTGGAAGAGGTCGTGATGACGGTGCGCACCCGGCGCGATGTGTTTCCCTGTGACACGCGGCTGGACACCACCCAACTCCTGAATTGCTCGCGGCTGGTGGCCACGATCACCGGCTTTCCGGTGCAGCCCAACAAGGCCATTGTCGGCGCCAACGCCTTCGCGCATGAATCCGGCATCCACCAGGACGGGGTCCTCAAGAGCCGCGAGACCTATGAGATCATGCGCGCCGAGGACGTGGGCTGGCGCGCGAACCGCATGGTGCTCGGCAAACACTCGGGCCGCAACGCCTTCAAGACCCGTCTGGAAGAACTGGGCATCACCTTTGCCAAAGAGGCAGAACTGAACGCCGCCTTTGCCCGCTTTAAGGAACTGGCCGATAAAAAGCACGAAATCTACGATGACGACCTGCAGGCCCTGGTCAGCGAATCCATCCAGGAAAGCGCCGATGAGCCCATCAAGCTGGTCTCGCTCAAGGTTGGCATCGAGACCGGCAAGACCCCCGAGGCGGAGATCACCCTCTCGATCAACGGCCAGGACAGGCAGGCCCGGGCCGCGGGCAGCGGGCCGGTCGATGCCGCGTTTAAGGCCATTGAAAGCATGGTCGCCAGCGGTTGCCGCTTGCAGCTTTATTCGGTTAACAACATTACCGACGGCACCGACTCGCAGGGCGAGGTGAGCGTGCGGATTGACAAGGCCGGCCGCATTGTCAACGGCTCCGGCTCGGATACCGATATCGTCATCGCCTCGGCCAGGGCCTATATCAACGCCCTGAACCGGCTGCTGGCCGGCGGGCAACGCGCCCACCCGCAGAGCCTGTAAGGGATGATGCAGCCCCGGCGCCGGCAATACCTCAGGGAAATGGGTATCCCTGTCTGGCTGGCGCGTACAGGGCCGCCCCCGGCCGTTGCCGAAACGCAGACAGCCCAACCGCCCCCGGCCGCCGCCGAAACCAGGACAGCGGCGGCGGTCGCGCGGCCGCCGCTCGCCGCCGCAAGCGCGCTGGCCGAACTGGCCGGGCAGGTCTCCGCCTGCCGCCAATGCGGCCTGCACGAAACGCGCACCCAGACCGTGTTCGGCTGCGGTAATCCGAACGCGGACTGGCTGATCATCGGCGAGGCGCCCGGCGCCGATGAAGACCGCCGCGGCGAACCCTTCGTCGGGCGGGCCGGCAAACTGCTGAATGCCATGTTACTGGCCATCGGCCTCAAAAGAGAGCAGGTGTTTATCGCCAACATCCTCAAATGCCGGCCGCCCAAAAACCGGGACCCGAAGCCGGCCGAAGTCGCCGCCTGTAGCGCCTATCTCAGGCGTCAGATCGCCTTGATCCGGCCCAGACTGATCCTGGCCGTGGGCCGGGTCGCGGCCCAGAACCTGCTCATGGTGGATACCCCGATAGGCAAGCTGCGCGGCAAGCGTTACCGCTATCCCGACACCGAGTTGCCGGTATTCGTGACCTATCATCCGGCCTATCTGCTGCGCTCGCCGCGCGAAAAGCGCAAGGTCTGGGAAGACCTCAAGCTCGCCCTGCGCGCCTTTCGGGCGCCGGCATGAGCGCGGTTATAAAAGCGGCGCCCTGCGTCATCCGGCCGCTGGCGGAAACCGACCTCGGGCGGGTCATGGCGATTGAACAGCGCGCCTATCAATTCCCGTGGCGCAAGGCCATCTTTCAGGATTGCCTCAGGGTCGGCTATGGGTGCTGGGCGCTGGAATATGATCAGGCGCTGACCGCCTATGGCGTGATGTCGGTCAGCGCCGGCGAGGCGCATATTCTCAATTTATGCGTCGATCCCGATTATCAGCGTATCGGCCTCGGCCGGCGCCTGCTGCTGCACCTGCTACAGGCCGCGAGGCGGCATAACGCGAACACCAGCTTTATCGAGGTGCGGCCGACCAACTTTGCCGCGATCAAACTGTATCTTGCCAACGGCTTTGCCGAGGTCGGCGCGCGCAGAAATTACTACCCGGCCAGACGCGGGCGCGAGGATGCGCTGATCCTGGCGCGGACCCTGACGGGGCTGCCGATTCAATGAAGCCGGACGCGCCTCACAATGCGCCGCCGGGTCTGGCGGACTTCCCGACCCTGGAAGCCCGGGTCGGCAATACGCCGCTGGCGCGGCTGCAACGCCTGACCGTCGGCACGGGCAATATCGTGCTGGCCAAGCTCGAAGGCAACAATCCGGCCGGTTCGGTCAAGGACAGGGCGGCCCTCGGCATGATAAAACAGGCCGAGGCCGATGGCCGGATCAAGCCCGGCGACACCCTGATCGAGGCGACCAGCGGCAACACCGGCATTGCGCTGGCCATGGCGGCGACGATTCGCGGTTACCGGATGATCCTGGTCATGCCGGAGAGCATGAGTGTCGAGCGCCGCGCCGTGATGCGCGCCTTCGGGGCCGAGATCATACTGAGTTCGGCCGCGGGCAGCATGGAAGAGGCCATTGATGTCGCGCGGGAAATGGAGGCCGCAGGCAAGGGCCGGATACTCGATCAATTCGCCAACCCGGCCAACCCGCGCGCCCACTATGAAGGCACCGGCCCCGAAATCTGGCGCGATACGGGCGGCCGCATCACACATTTTGTGAGTTCCATGGGCACCACGGGCACGATTATGGGTACCTCGCGCTTTCTCAAAGAAAAGAACCCGGCGATTCAAATCATCGGCGTACAGCCGGCGGCCGGCGCGAAGATTCCGGGCATCCGCCGCTGGCCCGCGGCCTACCTGCCGAAGATTTATGAGCCGGCGCGGGTGGATCGCATCATTGATGTCAGCCAGGAACTGGCGGAAAAGACCACCCTGGAACTGGGCAGGCGGGAAGGCATATTCGCCGGTATTTCAGCCGGGGGCGCGATGGCGGCCGCCTTGCAGATCGCCGGAGAGGCCGAGCAGGCCCTGATCGTCTCCATCGTCTGCGATCGCGGCGATCGCTATCTCTCGACCGATGTTTTCCGCGCCTGAATGATTTAGGGCGTAGATTTATAAACAGGTAACAGATAATATGATTTCAAGATATAAAACTCAAGAGGTCTCATGCCTGCCTGCGACAGGCAGGTCTATCAATTTCTGGCTGACAGAGCGATGATCGAGTTCGAGCCCCTGCAAAAAGTAGATCCACGTGAGATATGGAAACATGAAGCTCATGATTTCACGCCTTGGCTTGCGGAAAATCTTGCGCGGCTTGGAGATGCAATCGGCATTGAGCTGGAACTACTCGAACGCGAAGCCGATGTCGGCAGCTTTTCACTCGACCTGCTCGCCAGAGATCTTGGCCGAGACGCAAACGTGATCATCGAGAATCAGCTTGCGGCCACAGATCATGACCACCTCGGCAAGCTCATTACCTACGCTAGCGGGTATGACGCAAAGGTTGTGCTTTGGATTGCAACGCAGATTCGAGAGGAGCATAGGCAAGCTCTGGACTGGCTAAATCAACGAACAGACTCCAGTACTGAGTTTTTTGGCGTTGTCATCGAGGTGCTTCAAATTGGTGATTCCAAACCAGCACTGCAATTCCGCGTTGTCGTTTCACCAAATGAATGGCAAAAAACTACCAAGAAACAGTCTTCTTCCAAAGAATCGGGGCGTTCTGAACTGTACCGACAATACTTCCAAAGGCTTCTGGACGATCTGCGTGAGAACTATCAATTCACTGGAGCAAAAGTGGGCCAGCCTCAGAACTGGTACACCTTTGCCTCGGGCAACCAACAGTTTAAGTATAGCCACAGCTTCACGAATAGCGGTCGAGTACGCACAGAAATCTATATCGATAGCGGGGATAGAGAGGAAAACAAAGCATTTTTTGACCGCCTGTACGCTGATCAACAATCGATTGAATCGACGTTTGGATGCCCCTTGGAATGGGAGCGCCTGGAAGACAAACGAGCGTGCCGAGTTGCGCTGTACCGTACAGGGTCGATCGAAGATTCGGATGAAGAACTTCAGGACATTCATGACTGGGGGATTGAAAATCTTCTCAAGTTCAAGGACCTTATGAATCTACGCCCTGATAAATGATGAATATTCTCGTGTTTGATATCGAAACGATCCCCGATATCGAGTCTGGCAAAAAACTTTATGACCTGGAAGGCTTGAGCGATCAGGCCGCGGCCGAACTGATGTTTAATCAGCGCCGGCAGGAAACGGACGGCCAGTCCGAGTTTATGCGTCATTATCTGCATCAAATCGTGGCCATATCGGTGGTGCTGAAAACCCATGAACAACTCAAAGTCTGGTCTCTGGGCGCCGTGGATGCCGATGAAAAAGAGATCATCCGGCGTTTCTTTGAAGGCATCGAACGTTACAGCCCGACCATTGTGTCCTGGAACGGCGGCGGTTTTGACCTGCCGGTGCTGCATTACCGCGCCCTGTTGCACGGCGTCACCGCGCGGCGCTACTGGGAAAACGGCGACGATGACCCGGGTTTCAGATGGAATAACTACCTGTCCCGTTTTCACAGCCGTCACACCGATCTCATGGACGTGCTGGCCGGCTATGTGCCGCAATGCAAGGCGCCGCTGGATCAACTCGCGCTGATACTGGGCTTCCCCGGCAAGATCGGCATGCACGGCGGCCAGGTCTGGGAGGCTTACCGGGCGGGCGATATCGAGGCGATCCGCAATTATTGTGAAACCGACGCGCTGAACACCTATCTGATTTATCTGCGTTATGAACTGATCCGTGGCCGGCTTGACAAGGCGGCCTACGGCTCGGAATGCGCCCGGCTGCGCGAGTTGTTGGGCGCGGCAGACAAGGCCCACTTGCAGGAATTCCTCAAGGCCTGGCCGGCCTGACGCCGGGCGCGGCAAGCATAGCAATGGCCCCGCGTATTCAAATCTCGATTTCAGAACAATGTCTGCAACTGCTTGACGGTGATCAAACCATCAGACGTTATCCGGTCTCCACGGCAAAAAACGGTCCGGGAGAAGTGATGGGCAGTGAGTGCACGCCCCGTGGCGAGCATATCATTGCCGAAAAGATCGGCGCGGGCGCCGCGGTCAATACGGTATTCGTGGGGCGCAGGCCGACCGGCGAATTTTACGGGCCCGCGCTGAGGCAGGCCCAGCCGGAACGGGACTGGATCCTCACGCGCATACTCTGGCTGAGCGGGCTGGAAGCGGGCAAAAACAAGGGCGCTGACAGAGACAGCCAGGCGCGCTATATCTACATTCATGGCGCCCCGGACGATGTCACGATGGGCCGGCCGGGTTCACGCGGCTGCGTGCGGATGCGTAACGCGGATATTATCGAACTGTTCGACCGGGTCGAAACGGGCACGAGGGTAAGCATCGGTCATAATTGAGGCAAGAGGGCGCGGGGCGGCTGGAACAGGCTGCCGGGGAATCCAGGAGGAGCGCTGCCGGGGAATCCAGGAGGAGCGCTGCCGGGAGAGTACATAAATTCCCGGCTCTCTGCCAAACTGACATTGCCAGACTGTGATTCCTGCCTGCCGTAGGCAGGCAGGAATATATGATAAACCACTGGATTCCGGCTTCCGCCGGAATCCAGGAAGGCCTTGCCAAGAGGGTATAATGAATTCCGGTTCTCTGCCGGAGTGATACACCAGACCGTCATTTCCGCTTATGCCTGCCTGTAACAGGCCGGAATGACGGAGTGCTGAAAGTCACTGAAATACAAGAAAGACGATATATTCATTTCAACAAGAGGTGAAACCTATGAACAAAACGGCCAACCAGCCGCGCGTCCTGATTGCCGACCCGATGTCGGCCCGGGCCGCCGCCGTGTTTGAGCAGCGCGGCATTGAGACCGTGCAAGCCGCTAAACCCGGCGAGGACGAACTGATGCGGATGATCCCGGCCTTTCAGGGCCTGGCCATTCGCTCGGCGACCCGGGTGACCGAAAAGCTCCTGGCCGCGGCCACGCAACTGAAGGTTGTCGGCCGGGCCGGTATCGGGGTTGATAATGTCGATGTGGACGCCTGCACGGCCAGGGGCATTGTGGTTATGAATACGCCGGACGGCAACGCCATCACGACCGCCGAGCATACCCTGGCGCTGATGTTCGCGCTGGCCCGGCAAATCCCGGAGGCAAACCGGACCACCCAGGCCGGGGCCTGGGCCAAGTCCCGCTATATGGGCGTTGAATTGAGCGGCAAGCTACTCGGGATCATCGGCGCCGGGAATATCGGCGCTATCGTTGCCGCCAGGGCGATGGGTTTCGGCATGAAGGTGCAGGCCCATGATCCCTATCTGAGCGAAGAGCGGGCCGGCGCGCTGGGCATTAAAAAGGTCGCGCTTGAGGACCTGTTGTCCAGTTCCGATATCATATCGCTGCATGTGCCCAAGACGGCGGAAACGGAAAACATGATCGACGCGGCCGCGCTCAAGGCCATGCGGCGGACGGCCCTGCTGATTAATTGCGCCCGCGGCGGCCTGATTGATGAGCCGGCCTTGCGGGCCGCCCTGAAAAACGGGCAGTTGCGGGGCGCGGCGCTTGATGTCTATGCCGCGGAACCGGCCAGGGAAAACCCGCTGTTCGGCCTGGAGAACGTGATCTGCACGCCGCATCTCGGCGCCTCGACCAGCGAGGCGCAGGAGAAGGTTGCCATGCAGATCGCCGCGCAGATCTCGGATTATCTGCTGGAAGCGTCCGTCAAGAACGCCTTGAACGCGCCCAGCCTCTCGGCCGAGGAAATATTGCAACTCAAGCCCTATTTGAGGCTGGCGGATTATCTTGGGGCCTTCGCGGGCCAACTCACGCACACGGCAATCAAGGGCATGACCGTTAATTATGCGGGCCTGGCCGCCCGGCTCAATGTTGAACCGCTCACGACCCGGGCCTTGCAGTCGTTGCTGGCGCCGCATTGCAGCGACATCAACGGCGTCAACGCGCGCGCCGTTGCGCGGGCGCGCGGGATCCATATCACCGAGGCAAAGGAAGACCTGGAAGACGCCTATCAGAGCCGCATCACGCTCAGCGTCACCACCGAAGACAAGACCCGCGGCGTCGCGGGCGCCCTGATTCAGAACCGGCCCAGGCTGATTGAAATCAAGGGCATCAAGCTGGAATCGGAATTCGGGCGGCATATGCTGTATATCACCAATCAGGATCAACCCGGCATGATCGGCGAGATCGGCCGGTTCGCGGCCAGCAAGGGGATCAATATCGCCAATATGCACCTGGGCCGGCGCCAGAGCCGCGGTGACGCGATCTCGCTGCTGGAGATCGACGCGCCGGTAAGCCCGGCTGATCTGGCCTTGCTCAAGGCCATCGATCAGATCCATGACGCCCAATATCTGAGCTTCGAACCCGGCCTGCCGTGAGGCGGGCCACCCGCATGCGCGCGCCGGGCTGGTTAAAGAATGGCCCGCCGGGGGCGGCGCAGGAATTTGTTATGCTCCTGGCAAGCCCGGCCTCGCCGGCAGACGCCGCCGCGCGCCTGCTGCAAGCGCTTGCCGCCGAACGTGTAGCCGTGGCCGCCCGCCATGTCCTGCGCGAACGCGCCCTGGCCTTGCATGTCCATGCAGAAGCCGAACAGGTCTGGCTGATATTCCGCAGGCTGTTGGCTGAGGCGGCCGGCAATGACTTTGATATCGCCGTGGCGCCGGCCCGCGGGCGCAAAAAACGGCTGCTGCTGTGTGATATGGACAGCACCATAGTCCGGGGTGAAACGCTGGATGAGATAGCGGCCGAGGCCGGCATCGGCCCGGCGTTTGGCCAAATCACGGCCCGCGCCATGCGCGGCGAACTCGACTTTTGCGAGGCCCTGCGCGAGCGGGTGAAATTGTTGCGGGGGCTTCCGGCCGAAGTCCTGAGCCGGGCGGCGGCCGGAGTCCGGTTCAACCCCGGCGCCCGCGGGCTGATCCGGCAAGCCGGCCGGGCCGGGCTGCGCACGGTGCTGGTCAGCGGCGGTTTTGAACCTGTCGTCAGCGATGTCGCCGCCCGCCTGGGTTTTGACCATTATGTCTGCAACCGCATGCAGATCCGGGATGCCAGACTCACGGGCCGGGTGCAAGGCCCCGTGGTTGACGGTCAGGCCAAGCTGGCCGTGCTGCGACAGGAATGCCGGCAACTGGGCATCGGCCCGGAGCGGGCCTGCTGCGTCGGTGACGGGGCCAATGACCTGCCGATGCTCACGGCCGCCGGGCTGGGCGTCGGCTATAAGGCCAAACCGCTGCTGCGGGCCACCCTGCCTTATCAGATCAATGTCAGCGGGCTGGATTTTTTACTGGACATAATGGGTATCGGCGCTTGAACCCGCGCGCGCCTGCGACACGTAGAACGATTTTTCTAAAAGTGGTACTCAAAACCGGCGCTGAAAAAGTCGATACTGACTTCATTTTTGCGGCCTTTTAGCAGATTTTCGACACCACTCGTGTATTCATACCTTTCCCACTCGGCCCGGATGCTGAGATTTTCGTTCCAGTCATATCTGGCGCCGAGACCGAAGAAATAGGACACGCCATCAAAGGAAACGCTGTAGACCGGACTTGTGCTAGTTTCACGCACTTCGACCACGCGCGAACCTACGCGAGCCGTAGTCTGTCTGTCGAAACTGACTGCCTGATCTCTGCTGAGGCCGTTGGAGTAATAAAATCCGCCAACCTTGCCGAAGACATCAAACTGCCGGGTAAAGGGATAACGGCCCGTGGCGGCGAAACTGAAGCCCGCTATCTCGGATTTAAGCTCCGAGGCCACGCCCCTGTTGTTGTTATTGGCCGCGCTGATCTTCGCGGTGGCCTCGCCCAGGTCAACATAGGCGATTTCAGCGCCGAGGTATTGATTCAGGTTATAGCCGGCGAAGAATTTCCAGCCCAGACTGCTGTCATCTACGCTATGCAGGTCTTCTTTTTCGTTATTAATCGTCTCATCCTCAATCATGCTCCAGCCGCCGGAACCGCCGGCGTAAAAGCCGGTCTCCTGGGCCTGAGCGTTAAAAGGGAATAGCAAGACAGAGAACAGGGCAAAGAGCGAACATATCTTTTTCATGTTATTACTCCTGATTGTTGAGGGGGTTTATCTGTAAAGCGTATTTTACCTTACAGAGTTCAGCAGATTTATTCAAGACTTGGTCCGGGTTTAATCAGGGTCACCTCATCTAAAATAAGGTGTCAGTTATCCTGGCCACGGTATCGTTAGTATCGCTCATAATGCGCCTATTGCCCCTGCCGTCATTCCAGCGAAAGCTCGCCTACAGGACGTAGGTGGTAGAGCCGCGTCTGGAACAAGCGGCCGAGGAATCCAGTGGTTTATGTCATACATTCCCGCTCAGGCGGGAATGACAATCAGACAGAACTGTCGCTCATTTTACATCCCGGCCCGCCCTCCTGGATTCCAGCTTTCGCTGGAATGACGACGGGGGTGTTGTTTTGGCCTTCCGTCATCCTGTCTGCCTAATGCGGGCAGGGCTTTAGCAGGAAGGCAGGGTCGCCTCATCTAAAATAAGGCGTCAGGTATCCTGGCCACGGTATCGTTAATATCGCGCATAATGCGCCTATCGCCCCTGCCGTCATTCCAGCGAAAGCTGGAATCCAGTGGTTTATGTCATACATTCCCGCTCAGGCGGGAATGACAATTAGACAAAACCGGCGCTCATTTTACATCCCGGCCCGCCCTCCTGGATTCCGGCCCGCGCACCAGGCAGGCATTACCTGAGCGGCGTGCCGTTCAGGGACCAGTCGTAGTCCATGTATTGCACCTTAAAGCCTTCTTCTGCCAGGTGGCGGGCGATTTCGGCGTCTGCCACGTAGTTTGCCAGGTATTTTTGCACGGAACCGGCGGCGCGTTCGAAGTCTTCCCGGAACCAGTCGAAGATCTTCGAGATAGAGGCCGTGTTTTCAGCCAGCGCAAAGCGGTTTTTGGATTCATCGTTGATAAAGGCGCGGGTAGCGGCCTCCAGTTGTTGTTCGAGCCGCGCTGCCGTATAGAGCTCGGCGCCGAGTCTCGGGCATGAGGCCGAGGCGCAGTTGATGGCAAAATGAATTCTGGGCTCATTGAAGGGGATAATGATCTCCCGCTCCAGGTCATACAGGTCAATCTGCCGGCCCGCGAGCGTGTAATCGGTCGTCCGGAAGAAGGTCACCCGCGCAAACAGGCCGTCCGGGCTCAAACCGTCGAGGATGCCCTTGATGGCCAGCGCATTGTAGGCGTTGATCCAGAAGGCCAGTTTTTCCTGCCGGGTGGCGAAGGCATCCGGGTCGGCCCCGGCCAGATAGCCGATGTAGTCGGCAAAGCGCGGATCGGCCTTGATGCCGGGATAATTTACCGCGCCGGCCGGGCTCACGTTTGCCCGCAACAGCCCGGCGAAGGCATCCTGCGCCGCTGGCGCGGCGGCGAGCGCCGGCGCGGTGCAAAGGACATAGTACAGCAAGGCGTGTCGCAAGGCGCTCATCGGGGCTTATTTGGCCTTCTTGCGTTCTTCACGCGCTTTGGTCTCCGCGATCACTTCCTCCGCGACATTCTTCGGGCAGGGGCTGTAGTGCAGGAATTCCATCGAGAACTGGCCGCGGCCGGAGGTCATGGTGCGCAGGGCGCCGATATAGCCGAACATCTCGCTCAGCGGCGCCTCGGCCCGCAGGCGCACGCCGGCCAGGCCGGCTTCCTGCGATTTAATCATGCCGCGACGCCGGTTCAGATCGCCGATCACATCGCCGATATTATCTTCCGGTGAAAACACGTCCACCTGCATGATCGGTTCCATCAACTGTGGCCCGGCCTTGGGCATACTCTGGCGGTAGGCGGCCATGGCCGCGATTTCAAAGGCGATGGCCGAGGAATCGACCGCGTGAAAGGCGCCATCAAACAGGTTGACCTTGAAATCCAGGCAGGGATAACCGGCCAGGACGCCCTTTTCCATGCTCTTTTTGAAGCCGCTTTCAATGGCCGGCCAGAATTCCCTGGGCACGTTGCCGCCGGTCACGGTCGATTCAAACTGAAAACCGCTGCCGGATTCGCCCGGCTCGATGATGTAATCGATCTTGCCGTATTGACCGGAACCGCCGGATTGCTTTTTATGGGTGTAGGAATCTTCAATGCGCCGGGTCACGGTCTCACGATAGGCCACCTGCGGATGGCCGACCTCGACTTCGACGGCATGGGTGCGTTTCAGGATATCGACCTTGATATCCAGGTGCAACTCGCCCATGCCCTTGAGTATGGTCTCGCCGCTGTCTTCGTCGGTCTCAACCCGGAATGACGGGTCTTCCTTGACCATTTTACCCAGGGCGATGCCCAGCTTTTCCGAGGCCGCCTTGTCTTTGGGCGCGACCGCGATCGAGATAACCGGCTCCGGGAAGACCATCGGTTCCAGCGTGGCCGGCTGCTCCGGGTCGCACAGCGTATGGCCGGTCTGGACGTTTTTCAGGCCGATGGCGGCGATGATGTCGCCGGCCTCGGCGCTGTCGAGTTCGATGCGTTCATCGGCGTGCATCTCGACGATCCGGCCGATGCGCTCGGTCTTGCCGGTGAAGGTATTGAGCACGGTAGAACCCTTGCCCAGCCGCCCGGAATAGATGCGGATGAAGGTCAGCGCGCCGAAGCGGTCGTCCATGATCTTGAAGGCCAGCGCGCGCAGCGGCGCCTTGGGATCGACAAGGGCCAGCTTGCCCGTCTCGGTCCCTTCCAGGTCGATCTCCGGCTGCGGTTTCACTTCGGTCGGGTCCGGCAGATAATCCACCACGGCGTCCAGCACCATCTGGATCCCCTTGTTTTTGAAGGCGGAACCGCAATAGGCCGGGAAAAAGCTCAGATTGATCGTGCCCTTGCGGATACACGCCTTGAGTTCTTCAATGGTGGGTTCCTCGCCTTCCAGATATTTTTCCAGCACATCGTCATCCTGATCGACCGCCGTTTCAATCAGCTTTTCCCGCCATTCGTTGATTTTGTCCGCCATCCCGGCGGGGGGCTCGGTGATGTCATAATTGCCCGGGTCATTCGGGTCATTCCAGATCCAGGCCTTGCGGGTCAACAGGTCAACCGCGCCGGTAAAATCGTCCTCGGCCCCGATTGGCAGCGCCATAACCAGCGGCGTCGCGCCCAGCACCTCGGCGATCTGCTTGATGACACGGTAAAAATCGGCGCCGACCCGATCCAGCTTATTGACAAAAATGATACGCGCGACCTCGGACTCATTGGCATAGCGCCAGTTGGTCTCGGATTGCGGCTCGACCCCGCCCGAACCGCAGAAAACGCCGATGCCGCCGTCCAGCACCTTGAGCGAGCGATAGACCTCAATGGTGAAATCAACGTGTCCCGGGGTGTCAATGATATTGAAGCGATGCTCATTCCAGAAGCAACTGGTGGCGGCGGACTGAATAGTGATGCCGCGCTCCTGCTCCTGTTCCATGAAATCCGTGGTGGCCTCGCCGTCATGCACCTCGCCGGTTTTATGAATCTTGCCGGTCAGCTTAAGGATCCGCTCCGAAGTCGTGGTCTTGCCGGCGTCCACATGCGCGAAGATGCCTATATTTCTATATCTGGATAAATCAACCATTGTTTTGCTCTGTTTAATGAAGGGTGAATCGGCCGGAGAAAGCCCCGAAACATCACGGGCGCGGCAACCGGCGGGGGAGTATAAACCAGAATGGCGGGATGGGTAAATTTCGTTTTTGGGGTCAATATTGGCGGGGGCAATCGGGCAGGTAATCCGCGGACCTGCCTGCTACAGGCAGGGCAATATGACATTGAAGGTTGCCGGGATGCGCCTATTGCCCTTACCGTCATTCCGGCCTCCTGCCGCAGGCAAACCAGGATAACGGAAAACTTGAAAAACACCCCGTCGTCATTCCGGCCTGCCCGCGACCCGGCAGAATTCCCCCCTCCCAGCCTCCCCCCGCTGGGGGGAGGAGCAAGGCTGCACCTGCCCTGACCCTGCCTCTTGAGAAGGAGCAGGGTTTCACTCTCCCTCCCCCCGGCGGGGGGAGGGTTGGGGTGGGGGGAAAGGGGGAAGGCCGGCCGGCCTTAGAAATCCACCATGAATGACAAATTTATGCTTCTGGGCGCGCCTGGGGAAAGGATGTTACTAAACGACGCCCAAGCGATCCAATAGTCTTCACCAAGGAGATTGTTGATATTCAACCGCAGGGTGAATGCCTTGTCGCCCAGCATCCGCTGATATCGGGCGCCAAGGCCGTAAAGCTGGTAGGTGGGAATTTTCAGGCTGTTGTCATTGCGGATAAACTGGCTGCCTACATGCTCGGCGCGGGCCGTCAATGTCAGGCCGGGAAGAATGGGCGTATCATATTCCAGGTTCAACACGGCCGTCAGTTCCGGGACTCCGACCGCGTCCTTACCGTCAAACCTGCCGCCCTGGGTGCGGGTCAGTTTGCTGTCGAGATAAGTGAACCCGCCCAGCAGGCGCAGGTCTGGGCGCAATTCGCCAAAGGCCGTCAGTTCAAACCCGCGATTGCGCTGCTGGCCATCAAGACTGAATCGGTTAGTTGTGACATCGGTGATCCCGTTTGGCTTTTCGATCTGAAACAGCCCGGCCGTCAGGCCAAGACCATCCAGGTCAAGCTTCACGCCGAGTTCAATCTGATTGGTCACGGATGGCGGGAATATTTCCCCTTCGTTGACGGTTCCCCTCGGCGCGGTGGGTCCCTCTTCCAATGCTTCGATATAATTGCCATAGAGAGAGGCAAAATCCCAGGGTTTGGCCAGCAGGCCGAAGGCCGGGGTGATGGCTGACTTGTCGTATTGGCTTCTGAATGCGCCTGTCCTCCAGTTGAAGATTTTGGCTCCTATACTCTGGCGCCGGACCCCGGCGGTCAAGAGCAGGCGCTCATCAAGGAAGCCCAGGGTGTCGGCAAGGGCGATGGATGAATCGAGGGTTTCATAATCTTTGCCCCAGCCCCCGATTGAATCATCAAAGGCCGGGCGCGCGACAAACACCGGCTTGTACAGGTTTGAGGTGATATTCAGGCTTCTTGAAAATTTAGTATTTTTGGAACGTCTTTGTTCATACTTCGTTCGCATGGTTTCCATTGAGAGCTGATGCGTGACCCCGAAGGTTTCAAGTCGCCCGCTGATACCGGCATTCCAGGCGGAGTTGTTTTGCTTGTATGGGAAGAATTGAAGCAGCGGATTAAAATCTCCCCTGGCGTCAAGATTAAGACCAATCGTCCGCACTACATAGTTTTCGTAGCCCAGGGCGCCATAGGCCGCATACGCGGCCCAGTCCCGGCCGAGGGCATACTCCGCCCTGAGCAGACCACGGCTGGCCTTTTGTTTGACCTTCTCCCAGGGCTGTTGAATGGCATTCTCAAGGTCCGGCGCAGAGGGCGCCGCGGTGGCGTTCCCGCTTAAAAAGAAAATCTGATGCCCTCTGCGCAACTTCCGGTCAGAATAATCCAGTATGGTCTCCAGCTTGAGTCTGTCGCCGCGATATTCCAGTGACAGGGCCGCCTCGCCAAATGTTTCTCCGATGCCTTCGGTGGCCCCTTCACCATTACGATAGAGGGCATTGAGCCTGGCGCCGAACTGTTTTTTTGAACCGAAGCGGCGGCTGAGGTCGGCGTGAATGCCGAGGCGTGATTGATAATCGTAGTCGGCGGTGAATCGGGTCAAGGGAGTATCTGTCGGACGCTTGGGGACCAGATTGATGACGCCGCCCACGCGACCGGATGCGCCGTTGAGCAGGGCATTGGGTCCCTTGAAGACCTCGACCCGGTCAAGGGTCTGAACCGTTGAGCGGAAACCAGTCAAGTTTGGCAGGCCGTCATAGAGTGTTGAGTTGGAACTACCTACATAAAAGCCCCGGATAGTGATACCTTCAAAAAAGCCCTGGCCAACACTTTCCAGGCGGGTCGAGGCATCATTCCGAATGACATCGCCCACCGTTCTGGCCTGTTGGTTTTCGATTAGTTCGGCGGTGTAACTGCTGATACTGAACGGTGTGTCAAAGATGCCTTTATTACCGAGCAGACCGATACGGCCGCTGCGCGTGACCTGCCCGCCCGGGTATGCTTCGGCTTCTCCGGTGACGGTAATTTCTTCCATTGCCGTCCCTTGCACCGTCAAGCGCGGCAGCGTTTCAGGTTCTTCTGCTTTGGATTCGGGGTTGGTATTAGCCGTTGTGTCCGCGATGAGCGGGTTGTCGTTGGAGTTGGTAACGGCTGAACTAAAGGTTTGGTCGATGGCAGGAAAGCCTTGTGTGGTGGTATTTTCAGCTAATTTTGAGGGGGGGGGGGGGGGGGGGGGGGGGGTAATGTTGTTGGCGAACAGAGGCGCGCTGATAGAAAGCATGAGCAGTATGTTTGCAAGCGTTTTCATTTTGGAAGTCCTTTGGTGTCTTTGGTTAATTGGAAAACCCTAGTTTAGACGTAGTGTGAATGATTAGCAAGTTTATTTTTATAAAAATATGAAATTATTTTTAGCGCTGTTGTTTTGTGCCGCTTGCGGCAGGCAGCAGGCAGAGGGAATGACAATCAAATTCATCATACCCCGCCTTGTAGCCGTTCAGTATTCAGGCCGCTGATGGCGAGCAGTAACGCGCCCAGTTGATCCCAGCCCTCTTCCCTGCGGCTGCTTTTTAAGGTCTTGTCGATCGCGGCGCAATGCCTTAACAGGCGGCGCAGTCTGGCGGCGGAGTGCCGTTTCAGGACGGCGCCGAGCGGCCGTTGTCTTTGTTGCCAGATTTTGTAGCGGGCGAATAGCTCTCCCAGGCCGGCCCCGGCTTCGAGTTCGGCGGCCATTGAGCAGGCGCGCCGGAATTCCCACATCAAGGCCCCGAACAGGGCCAGGGGTTCGCCGCCCTCGCGCCGCAGGCCATTCAGCATCAGCAAGGCGCGGCGCGCGTCACCCAGGCAGGCGCTTTCTATCATGGCGAATACGTCGTAACGGGCGCTGTCGGCCACCGCGCCGAGCGCATCCTCGATCTCGATGGTGTCCTTGTCGATCAGCAGGGCCAGTTTTTCAAGTTCCTGCCGCGCCGCCAGCAGGTTGCCCTCGACCCGCTCCGCGATCAGGCGGGCGGCCTCCGCGCTGATTTGTTTTTGCAGGGCCTGCATACGGCGTTGAATCCAGTCCGGCAACTGGGCCGGGGCGATCGGCCAGACCCGGATCAGGACCCCGGCCTTTTCTATGGCCCTGAGCCATTTGGTTTGCAGCGCGGCCTTGTCCAGCTTGCCCGCGCGGATCAGCAGCAGTTTGTCCTCGGCGGCCTGCCCGGCGCAGTCGGCCAGGACCTTGCCGCCTTCCCGCCCGGGTCTGGGCGTGGTCATGCGCAGTTCAACAAGCTGGCGGTCGCCGAATAGGGAGCGCTCGGCCAGGGTCCGGGTGAGCGAGTCCCAGGCAAAATCCTTATCGACATCAAGCACGACGCGCTCGGCATAACCGCCGGCGCGGGCCGCAGCCCGGAGTTGGTCGCCGCATTCCAGTTGTTGCAGGGGTTCATCGCCGCTGATGAAATAGACGGGCGCGAGGGTCTGGCGCCGCAGATGCGCCGCAAGCTGATCAGGCCGCAGTTGCATGGGGCCGGGGCTTAGGGCCTGTTAACACTATTTTGGCAGGCCCTAGTCCGGCTTTGCCAGCAGGGCCTGCAAGCGGCGCAATACGCGGCTGGCGGCGCTCCGCACCAGTTCTTCCCGGATCAGGGTTTCTTCCGAAAAATTCCCGAGTACGGCCTCTTCGTCAACGATCTGATCCCGACTGATACGGATAAGCTCATCGCCGCTCAGGACGTTGCCGTCGGCCCCGAACAGGGTCATCCTGGCGGTGTAAAAGATACGGTATTCTTCCACCTTGCCGGTCCTGGCCGACACGCTAAGCACGGATTTTTCGAAGTTCTCCGCCTTCAGTTCAAGGACATAGGCCGCGCCCGCCGCGCTTTCGACCAGGGTCAGGCGGGTCCCGGCCAACTGGAAGCGGACTTCCTGCCCCAGTTGCGCCGCGCCCGGCGCGCGGATGTGGATATTCCGGGCCTCAAACTGGCCGCTCAGCGTGCCACGCAGTTGAAAACCGCAGGCCGTGGTCAGTAACGCCAGTGACAGCAGGAGCAGATGCGCTTTTTTCATAATAAAATCTCGGGTCTGAGTGAGGGCTAAGCCGGATTGGTATCTTAGCCTGCCAGCACGATGTTCACCAGCCGTTCAGGGATAACGATGATCTTCCGTATTTCCTTGCCGGCGATATTGCGGCGCACGTTGTGCTCGGCGAGCGCCTGTTTTTCAATCTCGGGCCGCGGGCAGTTTTTCGGGACGGTGATCTTGCCGCGCAGTTTGCCGTTGACCTGAATCACCAGTTGGCTCTCGCTTTGTTCGAGCGCGGCCGGCTCGGCGCTGGGCCAGGCCGCATTAAGCAAAGACTCGCCGTGGCCCAGCCGCGCCCACAGGGCGTCCGTGATGTGCGGCACGATGGGCGCCAACAGCAAGACCGCGGTTTCGATGCCCTCGCGCCGGATTGCCCGGTCGTTATCGTCCTTTATTTGGGCGCGCGAGAGGGCGTTCAGCATTTCCATGATGGCCGCAATCGCCGTGTTAAAGGTATAGCGCCGGCCGATGTCGTCATTGACCTTGTCTATGGTGACGTGAATCTTGCGGCGCAGGTCTTTTTGCGCGGGACTCAGCGCGTTTTTATCCAGGCCCGGCGCGGCGCCCTCGTTGATATGCTCGGCGGCGAGTTTCCACAGGCGTTTCAGAAAGCGGCAGGCCCCTTCCACCGCCGTGTCGGACCATTCCAGGCTTTGTTCGGGCGGCGCGGCAAACATGACGAACAGGCGCACGGTATCCGCGCCGTATTTGTCAATCAGGGCCTCGGGGTCAACGGTGTTGCCCCTGGATTTGGCCATCTTGGCGCCGTCCTTCAAGACCATACCCTGCGTCAACAGCCGGGTGAAGGGCTCATCGCCCGTGACCAGCCCTTCATCGCGCATCAGCTTGTGAAAGAAACGCGCATATAAAAGATGCAGGATGGCATGTTCGATGCCGCCGATGTATTGATCCACGGGCAGCCAGTAATTGGCGCGTTCATCCAGCATGCCTTCGGCGTTGTCCCAGCAACAAAAGCGGGCGAAATACCAGGATGATTCAAAAAACGTGTCGAAGGTGTCGGTCTCCCGCTCGCCCATGCCGCTGCCGTCCGGCGCCTCGGCCCGGATAAATTCCGGCAGCGCCTTCAGCGGCGAACCGACGCCCTCGAATTCGATGTCTTCCGGGAGCACGACCGGTAATTGATCGGCCGGCACGGGCAATTCCTCGCCGGCTTTATTTTTAATGATCGGGATCGGGCAGCCCCAATAGCGCTGGCGCGAGATACTCCAGTCGCGCAGGCGATAATTGACCTTGCGCCGGCCGCGGCCGTTCTTTTCAAGGTGATCGGCAATGGCGGCAAAGGCTTCGGCGGAGTTCAGGCCGTCGAATTCACCGGAATTCTTTAAGAACCCCTGGTCCGTGAAGGCCGCCTCGCCCAGATCGTGCCCGGCGCCGGCCGCCGGGAAGATGACCTGTTTGATCGGCAGGCCGTATTTACGGGCGAATTCCCAGTCACGCTGATCATGCGCCGGCACGGCCATGACCGCGCCGGTGCCATAACCCATCAACACAAAATTCGAGACCCACAACGGGATCGGTGCATGGCTTATGGGATGGCGGACATGGATGTCGAGCGGCATGCCCTGCTTTTCCCGCTTCGCAATCGCGGCCTCGGAATGGCCGCCGCTCTTGCATTCCTTGATAAAGGCGCGCAGGGTCGCGTTATTTTCCGCCGCCATTGCGGCCAGCGGATGCTCCGCGGCAACGGCCATATAGCTCACGCCCAGCAGGGTATCCGGGCGGGTGGTGAAGACGCTGAGGGTTTGATCGCTGTCTTCGACCCTGAAATCTATCTCGACCCCCTCGGAGCGGCCTATCCAGTTGGCCTGCATGGCGCGCACCTGATCCGGCCAGCCCGTCAGTTTTTCCAGATCGGCCAGCAGTTCATCGGCATAGTCCGTGATCCTCATAAAATACTGCGGCGCCTGCTTGCGTTCCACGGGACTCGCGCAACGCCAGCAACCGCCTTCAACGACCTGCTCATCGGCCAGCACGGTCAAATCCCGCGGACACCAGTTCACCAGCGCGGTCTTTTTATAAATCAGCCCCTTTTCATAAAGCCGGGTAAAAAACCACTGCTCCCAGCGATAATACTCCGGGCGGCATGTCGCCAGTTCACGCTGCCAGTCATAAGCCAGGCCGAGTTGCTGCAACTGCTTGCGCATGGCGGCGATATTTTCATAGGTCCAGCGGGCCGGCGCGACCCCGTTTTTAAGGGCGGCGCCCTCCGCCGGCAGGCCGAACGCATCCCAGCCCATCGGCTGCAATACATTTTTGCCCCGCATCCGCTGATAACGGCTGATGACATCGCCGATCGTATAATTACGCACATGGCCCATGTGCAGCTTGCCGCTTGGATAGGGGAACATCGACAGACAATAAAACTTCTCCTTGTCCGGGTCTTCGCGCACGGAAAACGCGCCCTGCTCCGCCCACTTTGCCTGCACGGCCCGCTCTATCTCGGCCGGTTTATATTCCTGTTTCATTCATTTTCCTGAAAAGAGGCCATAAAAAGCCCGCAAGCATACCGCAGCCGGCCGCGCCGCGACAAGGACGCATTGGGGGGTTAATGGAAATTTATGAGGCTGCCATGCCGGGCTGTATTTGTCCCCGTTGTCATTCCAGCGAAAGCTCGCCTACAGGACGTACGCCTACAGGGGTGTAGGTGGTAGAGCGGCGTCTGGAACAAGCGGCCGAGGAGTCCAGTGGTTTATACAATTTATTCCCGCCTAAGCGGGAATAACATCCAGTGCGCTATCCCGCAAAACCCGGAAACCACTGATCATCCCGCCACCCGCTTACCTGGATTCCTCGACGGCCTGTTCCAGACCTGCCTGCCGCAGGCAGGCCGGAATGACGGCTGGGGCGCAGTAACGGCATGGCAAATGGATCGCTCAAATGGCTACAAACTCACAACGAGGCAACCAGATAAGTCATCGAAGATTTCAGCGAGGCCGGTTCGACCGGTTTGGGCAGGTACATAAAGCCGTGCCGGGCCGCCTGCTCTTGCAGGGACTTGTCCTGTTCGGCCGTGATCAGCACTCCGGCCAGGGCCGCGTGGCGGGCGCGGGCGTGGATGAGAAAGTCGAGGCCGGTGCCGCCCTGGCCGAGCCGGTAGTCGGCCAGCACGATGTCGAAGGCGGCCTGCTCAAAGCGGGCCTCGGCCTCTTCGTAGCTCAGGACGCCCGCCACTTCGCAGCCCCAGCCCGCGAGCAGGGTTTCCAGCGCTTCCAGCACCCGCGGGTCGTTATCCAGGCAGAGCACCCGGATGCCCGCGAGCCGCGCGCCCGGCGCGGGCGTCTCGGTAGCGGCCGGGATGCGCCGGGGCGCCTCGGCTTCGGCCTCGGTCAGGTTAATGGTGAAGGCGCTGCCCCGGCCCACCTCCGACTCGGCCTTGACCGTAATATCCAGCAGTTGGCAGATGCGCTTGACGATGGATAGCCCCAGCCCGAGGCCCTGGCTGTTGCGCCGGTCTTTGTCTTTGACCTGGTAGAACTCGGTAAAGATATGTTCCAGGTGTTCCGGCTCGATGCCCGGCCCCGAATCCAGCACCGCGATCTCGATCGCGCCCGGCCCGGCCCGGCCGGCCCGCAGGATCACTTCGCCGCCCTCTCTGCTGTAGCGCAGCGCATTGGAGACCAGATTCAGCAATACGGAAAACAGCAGTTGTTTGTCGGTATGCACGAAGAGCGGCGGCGCCTCGACCCGCAGGGCCACTTTTTTTTCGTTGGCGCTGGCCTGCATCTCCGCCTCAATGCCACGCAGAAAGTCTTTTATGCCGAGCAGCGCGGGCTTGGGCTGAATGCCGCCGGCATCGAGCCGGGAGATGTCCAGCAGCGCGCGCAGCAGGTCGTTGGCGGTGGCGAGCGATTGGTCCACGCTGTTTGCCAGCCGCCGGACTTCGGCCGGGTCTTCCACGCACTCGGCGACGCTGTGATTAAACAGGCGCGCGGCGGTGATCGGTTGCAGCAGGTCGTGGCTGGCGGCGGCGAGAAAATGGGTCTTGCTCCGGGTGTTGCGCTCCAGTTCTCTGGTCAGGGCTTCCAGTTCCAGGGTGCGCGCCTGCACGCGGTTTTCCAGTTCTTCGTTGGCCTCTTTCAAAAGGCGGGCGGCCTTGACGCTCTCGGTAATGTCTTCGTAGGTGGTGACAAAGCCGCCGTCGGGCATGGGCTCGCCGGTGGCCTTGATGATCACGCCATTGACGGTCTTGCGCACGGTGGTGTAGGACGAGCGCCCCTTGAGGTAGTTGAGGCGTTTTTTGATCTCTTCGGCGGCGTTTTTGCCGGCGAAGTCGCCGCGCCCGGCGCTGTATTCGAAGATTTCCCGGATCGGCTTGCCCACGTAGAGCATGGTCTCGGGGTAATCGAACAGGCGCAGGTAGGTGTCGTTCCAGATCACCAGATTAAGGCCCTTATCGACCACCGCGATCCCGTGCGTGATGTTTTGCAAGGTGGTTTGCAGCAGGTTGCGGTTGAACTTCAAGACGCTTGAAGTCTCATCGACCAGGTGCGTGAGTTCGCCGAGTTGGGCCTTGTCCCCCGGCAGTATGTCCGCGATCACGCGCTCGGCCGAGGCGGCGCCGATCACGCCGGTCATGGCGGTTTGCACGGCGGCGATCAGGGCCGGGTCGGCCTGGGCCTCCTGTTTGAGCGTCCGGCCCGTGCGCTGCTGATATTGGGCAAAGAGCGCCCCGGCGCTCTTCGCGCCCATGATCCGCTCGGCCACGATATAGAGCGCATCGGGACTGACCTTGTGGCGGCTGGCGGCGGCCTCGCCGCTGACGGGCAGGCCGGCCCCGGAAAAGCGGCTGGCCTGCAAGGTCTCGATCACGGACTGCTCCGCGCGCAGGCTGAAGCCCACGCTCAGCAACAGATTGACGCCCAGGCTCCAGACCACGCCGTGCGTCAGCGGATTATCCAGCGCCACGCCCAACAGCGCCTCGGGGTGCCACAGCGAACCGGCAAACACCGATTCCAGCGCCCCTTCCGGCAGGATGGCGGGCAGGATGAGGGTATAAAACCACAGGACAAAGCCGCCGACCAGCCCATAGAACACCCCCTTGCCGTGCGCGCCGCGCCAGAAGAGCGCAAACAGCATGGCCGGCAAAAACTGAAAGGTGGCCGCGAACGACACCAGCCCGATATTGGCCAGTTGCGCGGCGCTGTCGATCAGGCGGTAATAGCCATAGGCGCCCAGCATCAGGCCGAAGATGGCCAGCCGCCGGATCCAGAGGATCAGGCTGTTCAGGTCTGGCCGCTCCAAAAAGCCGCGGCCGCGCCGCCGAATCAGATAGGGCATGACCAGGTCGTTGGAGATCATGGTGCTGAGCGAAATGGCCGCGACAATGACCATGCCGGTGGCGGCCGACAGTCCGCCGATAAAGGCGGCCGCCGCCAGCGGCGTGTTGCCGGCTGCGAGCGGCAGCGACAGCACATACATATCGGCCGGCAGACCCGGTTGCAGCACCAGGCCCGCCAGCGCAATCGGGACCACGATCACGCTGGTCAACACCAGATAGACCGGCATCACCCAGATCGCGGTCTTGAACTGGGTGTGGTCTTTGGCCTCGACCACGGTCACCTGAAACTGCCTCGGCAGCAGGATGATGGCGCTCATGCTCAGCAACAACTTGGTGGTAAAACTCACCCAGCTTGACTGCTCGCCGCGCAGCGCCCATTCCAGCGGGCGGCGCTCGATAAAGCGGTCAAACCGCGCCTGATGACCGGCATCAAGCAGCAGATACATGGCGTAGTAGCCGACCGCCAGGATCGCGCCCAGCTTGACCACCGATTCAAAGGCCACGGCCAGGATCATGCCCTTGTGGTGCTCGGTGGCGTCCAGGTGGCGGGTGCCGAACAGGATGGTGAACAGCACCATGCCGGCGGCCACGATCAGGGCCACATGGTCGGCAATAAAGCCCGGCCCCGCCTGCTCGGCGGCGCCCAGCAGGGCATAAGAAGTGGAGACCGCCTTCAGTTGCAGGGCGATATAGGGCAGAGAACCGGCCACGGCGATCACCGTCACCAGCGCCGCGATCGGCCGGCTCTTGCCGTAGCGGCTGGAGAGAAAATCGGAAATGGTGGTGATGCTGTTCTGCTTGCAGATCAGGATAATCCGGCGCACCAGCGGATAGCCGAACAAAAACACCAGCAGCGGCCCCAGATAGATGGGCAGATAATCCAGTCCATCCACCGCGGCCGTGCCCACGGCGCCGTAAAACGTCCAGGATGAGCAGTACACCGCCAGCGACAGGGCATACACCAGATTACTGTTGCCGGCCCTGCCCATCTGCCCGCCGTTGCGGTCGCCGAAATAGGCGATTAGAAACAGGCTGAAGATATAGGCAAAGCCGATTAACGCGATCGCATCGACCCCCGTCATTGTGCCTCCTCGTGCTAAGGGTGAGTTGCGGTTGTCAGGGTTAGCTGGGTTTTTATGAATTAGTGTAGCATTTAATAATCAGGATTTGCCGTGCAAAGCAGCAATTCTGTTAGCATATCTCGCTAGCCTTTCATCATCATGAAATAGACTCGATTGCTTCAAGGTATTTTTATCTCCAATGGTTTTGCCTAGCAGATCACGCAGATCAACCACTGCGCCAAATTCCAAAAACACTTCAAAGAAATTATCATAGTTATTTCCCCAATAAATCATCGCACAAGCCATCGGTGCCCCTTTGCCTTCACCATTTCCGTTTTCAAGAAATTTAAGACGGGTATCGTAAAGAAAGCAAACTGCTGTAGCTCTTCCCCATACATACTCTTTCCAATGCTTTGTATTGGCAGCGACAGGAACCAAGGCTAGAACCTCTGAGTAGAATTGTTTGTGAGCATAAGCACATTTATACAGCCAATGCTTTATCGTTGTCCTCCGATTTCTATCGGCGCCATAGGGTGGATTTACATAGATAGTTTTATAATTCCATTCTTCTACCAAACCATCACACTTTGGCAAAGCAAAGGCTGTTTCCGCTTCTACTATCGACCATTTATTTGAACAAGGATCAAGTTCTATCCGCCCGCCAACGACATCTTTAACTGCTGCTATATACTTTGGTGGAGTACACCAATTAACATTTTGAGAATTAACTGTTCGCCCGGCGGTCATTTTAAAATTTCCATCCAGTCTTTTTTGGCAAGAGAATCAAGCTCCGCCTTTAATTTGCTTAAATTAGTTTCCTGCGGTGAGATTACATTAAACCAGGCTTCAATTTCTTTAATATTATCTGTAAAATATTTTTGAATAGCTTTATCTGCCGTCAAAGAAATTTGTACTTTAGTAAATTTATTTTTACCTTTTATACCTGGATAGCTTCCAGCAAATGCCTTTCTCACTTCTCCGTATTCTTTGCTTGGATTTATTAACCCGGCAATTAAACACAGTGCGTATTAAGCGGCATAAGCGATTTTGCGATGCTTAAAGTAGTTGCGAACTCGAACCGGTGTCTCCTGCCTGCAGCAGGCAGATCTGTAACTTTTTCATGTGTGAGCGAATCTTCTTTTTAAGCTGTTCAGCATCTCTTGCAGGTGGCCTGGAATGCACGCCTGCCTTTAAATCACAATTGAGGTACTCATCGGGATTCAATTCCGGCGAATAGGCCGGAAGAAAAAAGACCTCAATGTTCCTTTGGTTCTCTTCCGCTGCCAGCCAAGCCTTGACCAGCCTGGCATGATGTACCCGCAGGTTATCCAGTATCAAAAATACCTTCCGAGCCGCATCCTTCACTAATTGCGCAAAAAACCGGAGCAGCCGCTTCGCATTCATGCTGCCGCTATACACCATAAAACGCACCTTGCCTTGATTCGTCACTGTCGAAATCATATTCATCGAGGCACGCTTGGCCGAAAGGCGAATCACCGGTGTTTTCCCCTTCGGCGAGTAACTCCGCCCATGCTGGCTATCGCTGCGAATACCCGTCTCACCTGCCTGCAGCAGGCAGGTCCCCCAATGAATTTCAGCCCCTTCCTCCTTAGCTCGTGCGGCAATCGCCGGGTAAGACTCTGCCAGCCATTTTCTCACCTCGGCCGGGCGCTGCTCATAGGCGCGCTTCAACGGCTTTTGGGGCGTAAAGCCCCAGCGCTTCAGGTATTCCCCCACAGTGCGAAGCGGCATGGTCAGCCTCAAACGCAATTTGATTAATTCCTGAACCGCCTGACGTGTCCATAGCGCAAACGTGAGCTTATATTGCTCTGGCGTCTTGTCGCTAATCAGAGCCTGTATCTCAACCTCTTGCTCAGGACTCAGTGTGCGCTGTTCGCCGGCCCGCCGGCCACGGGTCTGAGGGCGAAGGCCGGTGGCGCCGGCGCTCTCATAGGCTGTCCACCAATTCGATACCGAATTACGGTGAACATCCAGCAGCCTGGTGATGTCGGCAAAACTTTTTCCCTTCTTTTTCAACCGAACCGCTTGCTTGCGCAATTGTTCCTGGGCCTCCGGGGGTAATCTGCGTGCATCTGTCTTCTCCATAAACAAAGGATACAGGAAATATTTATATAAGCATAGTATTTAATTGCCGGGTTAATAAATTGGTCTTTTTGGGTCTGTTTGTGTCCAAGCCTGGAGGGCTTTCTGGGGCTGATAGAGTATCCAGTTTCGTAGGGCATCAAGGCCGGTTCGGAACCATGATTTTTCGCGTCTGGCATGGGTTTTTCTGCGGATAGTCTTGCGTCCCATGGTTCTGGTGGCGCATTGATAGGCCCATGTCACGGCGAGGGCGACGACAACGAGCAGGGTGGCGAGTTTGTCGGGATGGGTGATGTGGGTATCCTCGATATTGAGGCCACGGGTCCTGGCATCGGCGAACAAGCACTCGACAGCCCATCGGCGCCGATAGAGATTGAAGCCTCGTCTGGCGTTTTCAAGATTGGTCGCAACGATGAGCAGTTCCTCCTTCCTGATGCGTTTGGCGCTCACGTGCAGTTGGTTTTTAGAAGTGGGTTCCATCCCTTTCAGCCAACCCTGCCATGAGCCGCGCTTGTGCTTGCGCAAAAGAGTTCGAAACTTTTGCAGGCTGCCATCCTCAAGGCGAAGCGGTATATCCTCCTTGAGCCGAATGGCAAAGGGCGCCTTGTTTTCTACCAGGAATGTTATCCATTCGGCGCCGATGAACTCCCGGTCTGCCAACCACGCTTTAATGGATGAGGCCCCGAACAGGCGCAGATAACGTCGTATCAGCGCGATGCGTTGCGTGGTGTTGGAATGACCCGAGTGGTCAATGAGCGTCCACATCAACGGGACCCGGAACCGGCCCGTTACGACCGCCAGAACAAGCAGGTTCACTTCGCTCGCACCCCGTTTCCAATGGGTACGGTCAAGCGCCAAAAAGGTCGGACGGTTAAGCCTTAAAAGCCGAATAATCAACCGGGCGGCGCTGTCGCCGTTGAGCCGCACATGCTGGAAGAACCGTTGTAGACGACGGTAATTCGAAGCGTGCAAGGCAGGGCCGGGGAACTGGCTGGCAAGATGCGACAGGTTTACCGTGCGACTGTTCGCCAAACCCAACAGTAACACGGCCAGAGTTTCAAGCCGCGTCTTGCTCAGATTAAAATGTGGGCGTAATGTTGCCAATAGAGGGGCGAGGAGTGAGCCGAACATTGCGAAGACCCTTGTGGTTGAGAATCTTCAAGTCGACTCCTTTTCGCCTCTCAATGCAATAGCGTCGTGTACTATGGCTGCAGGCAGGCACTGCTCTACCACCTACGTCCTGTAGGCGTGCTCTCACGCCGCATACAGGACATCCTGTCCATAAATGACGATGGGGTGTTGTTTTGGCTTTACGTCATTCCGGCGCATTACCGGATTTAATAATACAGGTCATTCATTATATTATGCTGGCCCAGATTCTTCAAATGCACGGAACCGATCTTATGGCAATGATCAATAAATAACTCTATGACGCCCTCATTGAGGCCAATGTTTCCGATCAAAAGGCCACGGCAGCGGCCGAATCCCTAGTCTCCGGCAAAGAAGATATGGCCGGTCTCAAGGCCCGGCTGGCTTCCGTCGAGGAGTCCCGATGATCTCCTCTAAATATGATATAGCCCACATTAAGGTTCTATCGGCCAATAAGCCGGCTCCTTATTCGCCATATGCACGGGCGCAGGAAGGCAATGTCGGAATGATGACAAGGCACAAAGCCAGAAACCCGTTATTCCCCCGCCTTTCCCGGCCTTGCCTTTCGGTCAGAGCAAAATAATTGCAATTTATCGCAAATTTATTGTTGCATGAATTCATCGCGTAATATTGTCACAATCGCAAAATTGCTAAAAGCAGGGGAAAATGAACGCGGCGCTTGCCAAACGCATGAATTCTACTATTATAGCGACAGCATCGTCCGTTCAGATGATTTGTTCACAAACTACTATTTAACAGTGAGGTAACAGAGAGATGAAATCCCGATTTATCAACAATACGGTATGCTGCATCACGGTAACGACCCTCTTGGGGCTGGGCGTGGCAGGGTGGCTCGGGCCGACGGCCATACGGTCGAAGAACTCAGGCAGCAGTTGCGCATGATCACCGAAGGATTGCAGGAACTGGAGGCCAAGCAGGCCGGGACCGAAGAGATGGTCGATGACACCCGCGACCGAGTTGTTCTGTCCACAGGCAAAAGCCCGGGCAGTTTCCTGATTCCGGGAACAAACACGGAATTCAGCATCAGCGGCTATGTCAAGGCTGACTTTATTTATGACTTGAAGCAGAAAGACGGCAGTGTCATTTATCCCGCAGGACTGAATATGAATCCCGGTGATGTGATTGAGGTCGAGGTGAACGGAATCGGTATCCTGCGCAACACCGTCGAGGACGAAGTACTATGATCCCGGAGGATCATGCAAAGGCCGCCCAGAGATCTTCTGGGTGCGGAACGCACCGGCAATCAGATCAGCCTGCTGACCAAACGGCATCCGGAGATGGGCATGGATGACGCCTATGCGGTTCAAAATGCCATTTATCGCGCCAAGCTGTCAGAGGGGCGGTCCGTTGTCGGCTGGAAGATCGGGTTGACCTCGAAGGCGATGCAATATGCGCTGAACATCGATATCCCCGATAGCGGTATCCTGTTTGACGACATGGTGTTCGAAAATGGTGCGACCGTACCAAAAGGACGTTTTATTCAGCCGAGAATTGAGGCGGAGATTGCATTTGTGATGAAAGCGCCGATTGGCGGGGCGGATGTGACGCGCGACGATGTCATTGCCGCGACCGACTATGTGGCCCCGTCTATCGAAATCCTTGATACGCGCATTCTGCGCGTAGACCCCGAGACCCGGAAAACACGCACGGTCTTTGATACGATCAGCGACAATGCGGCAAATGCAGGTGTTATTTTGGGGTCAGAGCGTCATGCGGCAGATGCTTTTGACTTCAGATGGGTCGGGGCGATCACCTCCCGCAATGCAGAGGTCGAGGAAACCGGCCTGGGAGCAGGGGTGCTGAATGACCCCGTTGAAAGTGTTGTCTGGCTCGCCCGTCGCATGGCGCAGTATGGCCAGAGCATTGAACCCGGTCAGATCATTTTGTCCGGTAGCTTCATTCGGCCTGTCGAATGTCCTTCGGGGACGCAAATCCGTGCGGATTTCGGCCGCTTCGGTTCCGCCCAAATCACCTTTGCGTAAAGGAAATTTCATGCCGGCTCCAAAGAATAAATTTAAATCGGCCATCGCGCAGGGCACCCTGCAGACAGGATGCTGGCTGGGCCTTGCAGACCCCTACATCGCAGAGATCAGCGCGGGCGCGGGCTTTGACTGGCTGCTGATTGATGCCGAACATGCCCCTAATGATCTGCGCTCGATCACGGCGCAGCTGCAGGTGATCGCTACGCGCAAGAGCCAAGCTGTGGTCCGCCCGCCTATCGGCGAGACGTGGATCATCAAGCAATTGCTTGACGCGGGCGCGCAATCACTGCTGGTGCCTATGGTCGAAAGCGGCGCGCAGGCTCAAAATCTTGTGGATGCCGTGACATATCCTCCGCACGGTGTGCGCGGCGTCGGGGCCGTCCTGGCTCGTGCGTCCGATTTTGCCGCCATCGGTGATTATCTGACTACCGCCCGGGATGAAATTTGCCTTCTTGTGCAAGTCGAAAACCGGAAAGGGATCGAAGCTCTTGACGACATTCTTGCCGTTGATGGGATTGACGGTGTATTCATCGGTCCCTCCGATCTCGCGGCGGATATGGGACATATTGGACAAGTAGGGGCACCGGTGGTAAAAGATACGGTTAAGGCTGCGATAAAAAAAATCATCGCGTCGGGCAAAGCTGCTGGAATCTTGACACTTGATGTGGATTTGCAGCAAGAAGTCCGCAATCTCGGGGGCAGCTTCATCGCAACCGCTATTGATGTCAGCTTGTTTGCGTGTGCCATGCGTGGTGCGTCTGACGATGCGCGCAAGCACCTAAGCTAAGCCACTCAATTTAAGAATCTACTTGGATTATCCCATCCAGAGATGGAGCGGATTAATATTAAACAATTCAGGTTCTTTTTGCCACCAGGTGTCCGGGTTCAATACTTATGAGGCGAATCAGGCGGCCTGCCTAAGTTTCTGATGATATGCCATAGGCCTGCCTGCTGTAAGGTCCCGCAGTGTGATAACATAAGTTATTCTGCTATACCAACAAAGGAGGAGCTATGGGCCAGATACTACACGGCAGCGCCACAACGACTGAGGTGGTACGTCGAGTTACTATTAACCCTCTTCAGCACACCGCGGGACTTTACAATTAGACACAGGACAGGGGCTTTCCGGCGTCTCAAATTCTATTATCTGCAGGTGTAGCCGCCATCGACACCAAGAATTGTCCCCGTAATCAAACTGGCCGCATCGGAGGCCAGGAACTGCACGGCCGAGGCGACTTCATGCGCCTCTCCCAGGCGCGCCATCGGGGTTTGTTCGATCCAGCGCGCTTTAAGCATAGCGCCGTCTTTGACATCGTTTAACAGTGGCGTGGCGATATATGTCGGAGCGACCGCGTTTACCCGCAGACCATAGGGCGCCCATTCTACCGCCAGAGAGCGTGTAAGCTGGTGCACTGCCGCTTTGGAGGCGTTATAGTGACATTGCGGTTGCGGTGTATTGACAATCAGGCCCGACATTGAGCCGACGCTCACAATGGCGCCGCCACCCGCGGAAATCATGGAAGACGCAAAAGCCCGGCAGGTGCGAAAGACGCCGGTCAGATTTACATCAATTACAAACTGCCAGTCTTCGTCCGACATTTCCTCGGCCCTGGAAGACGTGACAACACCGGCGTTGCAGACGAGAATATCAATCGCGCCCGTTTCCCCGGCTATCTTTGACAGTTCCGCTGTGGAGGTCACATCAAGCGCCCGGCTTTCTGAACTGTAACCGGCCGCGGCCAAGACCTGCGCGGTCGTATCAGCGCGGTCGCTCTCAAGATCAGTGACAATCACATGCGCGCCGGTTGCGGCAAGCGCTTCGGCGCAGGCCGCGCCGATGCCCTGGCCGGCGCCGGTGACCACGGCCCGCTTGCCTCGCAGTGACATTTTTGCCGCGTAGTCCATTGCCATAACCTAAACCACCCGGCAACGCAGCGGCTTGTCCTGTAATGCGCGCAGGACTTCCTCCGCCGCCAGCCGTTGCAGCCGGCGAGCCGAAGCATCCGAGAAGAACGCCGTATGCGGGGTCATATACAAATTTGGCGCCCCGTAAAGCGGAGAGCGCCTGGATAGCGGCTCTGTTTCAAATACGTCCAGGCCGGCGGCGGCGATGCGCCCGCTCTTCAACGCGGCGACAAGCGCCGTCTCGTCAATTAATCCGCCTCTGGAAGTATTGATGACAATCGCCTGCTCCGGCAAAGCCGCAATCCGTTCAGAATTAAGAAGATGCCGGGTCTCAGGCAGAAGCGGGATATGCAGCGACAAGATTTGGGCGCTTGATATCACTGCATCCAGATCGGCACTACGGACATTCATGGTATCTGCAACACCAGGATCAACGAAAGGGTCATAGACGGTGATTTCACATCCAAAGGCCTGAAGTCTCTTGGCGACATGCCGCGCAATGCGGCCAAATCCGACTAATCCAACATTCGTCTCCGACAGGGAGCGAAGATCGGTCACGATATCGGTTATTTGCCATTTCCCCTCTCGAACGGCCGCATCGAAACGATGAATCTTGCGAGCCAAAAAGAGCGCAATGGCGCACGCATGGTCCGCGACCTCGTTGATACCGTAATCAGGCACGTTACAGACCCGAATCCGAAGGTCGCGGGCGGCGTCAAGATCGACATTATCGACGCCGACTCCGTACCGCACCACGACCGCATCAGGGGCCATGCAGGACATGACCGCGCGTGTCATAGGCGCAAAATAGTTAAATACGGCATGCGCGCCCTGTACGGCGACGGCAGTGTCTTTTTCACTCCGCGCCTGGTAGGCAGCGAAGCTGGCGCCAGCCGTCTTGGCGGCCGCTTCTTCGGCGCAGGTATTACCGAAAGCCTGATCGGTAACCACGACTTTTTTCACAACGTCTCTCCGCAGTTTTTTATTTAGTCCGGACAAAATCTTTGCCCGGATACTGGAAACATGCCTGTGCCGGCATTCCGAAGATCAGTTCCCGGCAACAGCGCGCCACATATTTATCTGCAAAACCGCGGCTTTGCCAATCAGCGCTTGCAAGCAATATCCGGTCTCGACTTATGATACTATGTAATCTGCTGGCATACTAGGGCGTAGACTCATAATAACCAGATCACAACAGCAGCGAGTTGTGCGGCATCGAGGAACGTCTCGGGACATCGGAAGGTTCGAAGGGACAACTGGCGCCAGTCCTTGATGCGGTTGAACATGCGCTCAATGATGTTGCGTGTTTTATAGAGCTCGGTGTCCTATTCGAACTGCACTTTGCGGTTTTTGCGGGGTGGGATGCAGGCTGTTGCTTTGACCTTGAGTAACCAATTACACACCTGCCTGCAGTAGGCAGGGATGATTGGCATCGTATCCACGGTCGGCAATGAAAGTGCAGCCCTTGCGAACATGACCCTCAAGGCAGTGACCGGCCTGAGTAATACCTGCCTGCTGCAGGCAGGTATTACTCAGGCCGGTTGCCCGCCGTCAGGTGCAGGTGGACAGGACGGCCCTGACCATCGCACACCAGATGCAGTTTGGAATTCAAGCCGCCTTTGGTCTTGCCGATGGCCCGCCCCTAGCTGTTGTTTTTTTTACACCATTGGCGGCAATCCGGTGGGTTTTGATGTGGCTTGTGTCAATCATCAGCGTGCTGAGGTCTGCGCCCTCACCTGCTAAAGCCTCGAATATCGGTTCGAACACACCCGCCTCAGACCAACGCCTGTAGCGATTGTAGAGCGTCTTGGCCGGGCCGTATTCTGCGGGAACATCGCTCCACCGGCCTGTCTGCTGCAGGCAGGCCGCACACACGCGCAACGCCACGCGGCTTGTTCGGCAATAATTGTTGGATTGTTTTGAACTGCTCTTTGACACGGGGACCTCCTGAGTTTTTTATCTTATAGTCATTTTACCTGTTACTTATTTATAGGTCTACGCCCTAATCATCCAGAAGCGCCTGCCGCGCGCCTTTGTTGGCGAGCGCCAGGGCCAACGGCAATGTGGCGTTATTCAGGACTATGGTCGCGGTGCGCGCCACCGCGCCGGGCATATTGGCGGCCACAGTACACGACTCATTTAGCTCTGAAGTGTATTAATGGGTCTTTTTGGATCTGTTTGTGTCCAGGCCTGGAGGGCTTTCTGGGGCTGATAGAGTATCCAGTTTCGCAGGGCATCAAGGCCGGTTCGGAACTATGATTTTTCGCGTCTGGCATGGGTTTTTCGCCGGCTAGTCTTGCGTCCCATGGTTTTGGTAACGCATCGATAGGCCCATGTCACGGCGAGGGCGACGACAACGAGCAGGGTGGCGAGTTTGTGGGGATGGGTGATGTGGGTATCCTCAATATTGAGGCCACGGGTCCTGGCATCGGCGAACAAGCACTCGACAGCCCATCGGCGCCGATAGAGATTGAAGCCTCGTCTGGCGTTTTCAAGATTGGTCGCAACGATGAGCAGTTCCTCCTTTTTGATGCGTTTGGCGCTCACGTGCAGTTGGTTTTTAGAAGTGGGTTCCATCCCTTTCAACCAGCCCTGCCATGAGCCGCGCTTGTGCTTGCGCAAAAGAGTTCGAAACTTTTGCAGGCTGCCATCCTCAAGGCGAAGCGGTATATCCTCCTTGAGCCGAATGGCAAAGGGCCCTTGTTTTCTACCAGGAATGTTATCCATTCGGCGCCGATGAACTCCCGGTCTGCCAACCACGCTTTAATGGATGAGGCCCCGAACAGGCGCAGATTGAGCCACTGGATTTTATTGCACGGCTGGCAGCCCTGGCGCCTAAACCCAGGGTCAACTTAACCCCTTTCCACGGTGTTTTCGCCCCCAACAGTAAACACCGCATTCAGCTAACCCCGGCCAGGCGGGGAACAAAGATCGCAGCAACGCACAGGCACGAACGCCTGGCTGGAAAAAACACCGCCAGAGCGGCGCCGGGCAATGACCTGAATGCAACGCTTAAAACGGGTTTTCAATATCAACATCGAAACCTGTGAACGTTGCGGTGGCCAGGTCAAGGTCATTGCCAGTATCGAAGCGCCGGCGGTGCTCGCACATATTCTAAAACACTTGAAACAAAAGGAAGCCTTGCAAGCCGGCATTCAACCGTACGAACTAACGCCGGAACGCGCGCCGCCGGTGTCGAGGCTGTTCGATTAACATTTCCCATCGACACTGCGGGCAGGGTGGGATTCCGTTCGTGGGTCAGACATTCATGCTTTGCTGTTCAAGCCAAAGCAGCTAAAAATCAGTCCGATTCCCATCCAGAGCAACTAGAAAAAAACAAGAAAGCGGCCGTAAACCCGCATTTGTCTTTGCTTGTGTATGCCCAACAGGGCGTTTATTCTACTTATACCCTTGTGGCTATCGCCGGAACAGGTCGCGGTCTGCACTATCACCAGCGAGGTGGATGAGTATGCGAAAACAGTGGTGGCCGCCCTCACCGAAGCCGGAATCAGCGCCAAGCTTGATATCCGCAACGAGAAGATTAATTTTAAAGTGCGTGAACACAGCCATGGCAAAATTCCGGTGATCCTCGCTTTGGGCAAGCGCGAGGCGGAGGAAAACACCGTGTCGATGCGTCGGCTAGGCTTTAAGCACCAAAAAAGTTTTACGCTTGAGGAGGCGATAACAACGCTCAAAGCCGAAATTGACACGCGTCGCGCGGAGGCGGATTTTTATAGCCTGCAGAGTGGTTTTTGGGCTACAATTCTTTGGCTAACATTGGGCTCTAGCGTAATGGGCGACCTTCATGAGTATGGTGGTGCAGGTTGCCCTAGCGAATTTACCGACCGTCCGGTGCGGGCGGAGATATTGCTGCCCATGTTTGGGGCACGCCCGCCTCGGTTGGTAGTATTGAAAAGCGTCTTCGGAACTCGCCAACGGTTTCGTAGTATGGCATACAGGAAATACCAACAAAAATTGGTGACTACCCGAAATGAAACCAGATCAAGATACCTACGACCAAATCCGCGAAATCGCTTGGATGCACTATGTTGGCGGGTTGACGCAGGCACAGATCGCCACACGCCGTGGATTAAGTAAAATGAAGGTGCACAGGATGGTGCAGTCGGCTCATGACACGGATATGGTTAAGATTTTCGTGAACACGGTCCCCAGCGATTGCGTTGAGCTTGAAACCCGGCTTATTGAGCGTTTTGCGCTGACCAGTTGTACAATTGTTCCTGATACAGAAATGCCGCAGACCATGGATGGCACCATGCCTGCCGTGGCTAGTGCCGGGGCGAGATTTCTTCACGGGCGTCTCGAAAGTACAGAACCCATGGTCATTGGAATCGGGTCTGGTCGAACCATATCCGAGGTTGTCAAAACAATTCCGAGGACGAAACGCCGGAATGTTGAATTCGTTTCGGCAACCGGCGAATTTGCTACTCTCCACGCGGCCAATCCATTTGAAGTTATACACACTCTTATTGATAAAACCGAAGGCAAAGGGTTTGCCTTCACTGCGCCGTTGATTGTTGATGATGCGGGTGACAGAGATTTGTTTTTGCGTCAAAAAAGTGTGCGTCGATCATTTGAAATACTTCGTAAGGCGTCTTTCATCATGATCGGAATCGGACATCTTGGCCCTAGGTCCTTTTTTCAAGAATTCGATCTCCTGAACGATAAAGAACAAGCCGAGTTGGGGCGTACGCGCGTCGCGGCCGATTTGGCGGGTAATTTGGTAGATGCCGGCGGGAATTTTGTGGATTCAGGTATCGCAATGCGGATGCTTGGGATGGAACGGGATCTGTTGCGTACGCGCACCGTTATCGCAATTTGTGCAGGTATGGAAAAATGGAAAGCTGCCCGCGCATCGTTGCTTACGGGCTGTTTGAACGGTTTTATAACCTCTCGTTGCGTTGCGAAACGCATTCTGGATGAAGGGTGATCTTAGGAGGCGTTCTCAATTAATGTGGGTTTAACGCTCTATCATGCTATATTCTATCCGTTTTTTGTGGAGGAACGCCATGAAATGTCCGGGTTCAATACCTATGAGACGAATCAGGCGGCCTGTCCAAGTTTCTGATAATACGCCATAGGCCTGCCTGCTGCAGGCAGGGGTCTGCAGTCCAATACCATCATGGGGGCGATAGTAGTTGTAACAGTGCGGGTACTGGGCCAGTTTTCGGTTGATGGCGGCCAAGGTGAGTGGGCCCTCATAGAAGGGGTAGAACTCATAGCAGCTGGTTCCACCTGCCTGCTGCAGGCAGGTTGGCGCGCTCGACACAGCCATTGTACTTGGGGCTTTTTGGGGGCAGCACGTAGAGGGGGAGCGTTAAGTCCTTGCAGGCCTGTTCGAATTCGGCCATGAACTCGCTGCCGCCATCGACCTGCACGGAGAGCAAGGGGTAGGGTAATTGCTCAATCAGAGCGTGCAGGAACCGTCTGGCATTGAGGCTGCTGGCGCTACGGTAGGCACGCATCACGGTAAACCCGGTTATTGGGCAGGTGGCCTTGAACTCCTTGAGGCTAACCCCTTCCGTGAAGTGCACCGTCATGTGGTCGAGTTGAATCAACTGCCCGGGCTTTTCGGCCTTCATGCCGTGCTGCCAGCGCCTGGCGTGGTGTGTGAACTGACGCCGGCGCTTGGGCTTGACCCGGCCCATGTAGAAGGCCTGCCTGCTGCAGGCAGGCTGCCGGCCGCACCCGCCCACGGGCGACCAGGTGCTTGAGAATGCGGCCCACGGTGCTAATGCTCAGCGTGAAGCCCTGGTCGCGGCAGAGTACCTTCCACAGCTTGCGCTTGCCCCACAGCCGGTGACGCTGGCGCAGGTGCAACACCTGTTGTTCGTGCTGTTTCGTCCACTGCCGCTGACGTTGGCGCCTGGGGCGCGTTGAGCGCGCCTCCAGCCCCGCCCACCCCTGGGTCTGACCTGCCTGCTGCAGGCAGGTAGCGCTTGTGCCAACGGCAATAGGTCGCTCTTGACCAGCTAGGCGCCTCCAGCGCAGTAACACTGGAACAGCCCTCCTGACGAAGTGTGGCGTACAGTTCAAGCTTCTTCAAACGCGCTTTCGCAAACGGACTGGCCGTGGTATTCACTCGCCAGCTTTTGTATGCTCGGATTCGCAGGCTTCTGGTCTGCACCTGCCTGCTGCAGGCAGGTCGGTAGTCTCCTGTGTGTGGTAACAACTCACAGGCTACCCGATTTCTTTTCACAAAAAAGTCTCACTTCTGTTTGAACCTGTACATGAAACGCCGAATGCTCAGAAATGACCAATGGGAACGAATCAAGGACCTTTTACCGGGGAAAGCCAGTGACCTGCCTGCAGCAGGCAGGCTGTGGGGTTACAGCAAAGGATAATCGCCTGTTTCTTGAAGCGGTGCTGTGGATTGCAAGGACTGGCTCACCGTGGCGTGACCTGCCTGCTGCAGGCAGGTATGCCGGCGCGTTTCGGTGATTGGCATCGCGTTTACGTGCGTTATAACCGCTGGGCTCATAAGGGCCATTGGCTTCGGATTTTTGAGGCATTGGCGGATGACCCGGATTTTGAGCACCTGATGGTTGATGGCAGCATCGTTCGGGTACACCAGCATGGCGCGGCTAAAAAAAAACAGCAGGAACAGGAAGCAATGGGTAAGTCACGAGGCGGCCTGAGCACCAGGATTCATGTGGCGGTTGACGCCTTGGGCAATCCGGTGCGCCTGCTGATTACGCCCGGACAACAGGCCGACATCAAGCAGGCTGATGCCCTGATAGCCGGCTTTTCAGCTGATTATGTCATTGCTGATAAAGGCTATGATGCGGATACATTCATTGAAGCTATCGAGGCGACTAAGGCCATTGCGGTGATACCACCAAGGTGCAACAGCACGGTGGCCAGAGACTATGACGAACACCTGTATGGTGAGCGAAATCTGGTTGAGCGATGCTTTCAAAAACTCAAAAACTACCGGCGCACCTGCCTGCAGCAGGCAGGTTGCCACACGCTATGAGCGCTTGGCTGTCACTTATCTGGCCATGTTAAGCCTCATCTCCGCCGTCATCTGGCTTAATTGAGAACGCCTCCTAGGTGTATAGTCCCGCAGTGTGCTGAAATGGATTAATTCTAAACCGGTCTGGTTCCTTTTGCCACCCTTCAATGACTTTCTCATAGGGTGTCAGGCCTTTTAAGGTTTTTAGACGTTTGGCGAAGTTGTACGCCTTCAGGAAAGCCTGTAGGTGGGCTTTGAGTTGCGCATGTGCGCCGTAATGATAGCGCTTGACGGTGGCCTCTTTGATAGTACGGTTCATGCGTTCCACCTGGCCGTTGGTCCAGGGGTGATTGATTTTTGTGAGCCGGTGTTCAATGTCATGTTCCTGGCAAACACGGTCAAAGAGGTGCCTTGATGCCGGCTTATCCTGTTTGCGGTGGGTAAATTGGGCGCCGTTATCGGTCAGGAGGGTGTGTATCTTGTAAGGCAGGGCCGCAATGACATTTCTCAGGAACTGTACCGCGGTCATCTTCTTTTTATCCGTATGTAGTTCGGCGTAGGCCAACTTACAGGTGCGGTCAATAGCCACAAAGAGTTGCAGCTTGCCTTGTTCTGTTTGCACTTCAGCGATATCGATGTGGACATAACCAATGGGATATTTCTTGAACCTTTTCTTCACTGGCTTATCGCCTTCGACCTCGGGCAGGCGGCTAATGCCATGACGTTGCAGGCAGCGATGCAGGGAAGAACGTGTCAGATGCGGGATCGTGGCCTGCAGGGCATACAGACAGTCATCCAGGGGCAACAACGTGTGTTTGCGAAACGCCACAACCATAGCCTCCTCTGCCAGCGATAAGCTGGTGGAGCGCGGCTGTTTCGGCCCCATTTTTGCGTCATGGACAAAATCACGCCGCTTCCATTTCGCCACCGTCTTCGGGTTGAGGTTATAGCGCTTCGCCAATTTGGCTATGCTCTCTTGACTATTTTGTATCGCTTGACGCACCGTCTCAGTCGTTGTGGCGCTGCCGTGTAGTATCTGGCCCATAGCTCCTCCTTTATTGGTATAGCAGAATAACTTATGTTATCACACTGCGGGACCTTACACCTAGGCAGTTTTCTTCAGTTTTGCCTGTTCCAGCGACCAATATTCCATATCGAACAGATCGCGTTCATTTATTGGTGTGAACCTGCCAAAGGCCTCGGCGGAAAGGATGATGCGCGCATTCTGTTCAGCCAAATCCGCCGCAATCGCAGCTTCTTTTGCGTTCCGTCCAATGCCGATAATGCCAAGGCCCTGGACCAGTGCAACACGAGGTAAAGGATCAAGCATCGTCTTGGTTTCTTCGGCGTGAGGGGCATTCCGGTTGAAATAGGCTCCATACCAGTCCGCATAGTCCATAACCGCTTTCATCCAATCAGCTTTAGCGAATTTTTCGGATCCGATTATTGGACGAGGCTTGATCCGAATAACATGGTCAGGGGTCGCAGTGCCGCGGGCAGATATCTCTTCGAGGTTATCGAGCGCAAGATAGGTGTCGTTCGCTTTGCCTCGGCGCAGGTCTAGAATAGGACCATCTGAGCCAAAGAAGCTCCATGTCGACAAAGCATCGCGTAATGCAGTAACCGAGGCATGGTCTCCTGGATTGGTAACTGTTGTCGCGGTTTCTTCGGGCATTAACCGCGCTCCCATCCGATCGAGAAATTTTTCGCAGGCATCTGTGTAGCGGATCATCCTCTCATAAGAGGTTCGTGCAGTATCGCTGAAAGAGAACAACCCATGGTTAACCAGGAACATACCTTTCGATCCCAAGCCTTGATCTTGAAAAATCCTGTCGGCTTCATGGCTTAGCTTGAAACCCGGCATGACATAGGACACCACGCAAAGTTCATCGCCAAATATCTGTTTTGAGAGTTCTGTGGCATTGGGCTGATTTGCAATTGCAAGCGCAGCGCAAGAGTGGGTGTGATCCACAAATTTGGCGGGCAAGAATGCGTGAAGCAAGGCCTCTACCGAAGGGGTCGGTTCGCTTTGGTCCAGCATCTCGTCCCTAAGAAAAACCACCATCTCTTGATCGGTCATGTTTGGCACGTCGCGGGCTGTCAGAAGCGGATCCAGCCACATTCCCGGCAAGCCTGGCCCTTCAATTGTTTCAAGATCCCAACCAGACCCCTTTACGTGGATCACGTCGCGCTCAGACCCGTCCGCCGCCATTCGCCGGGTTTTGACCGAGGTGTTACCACCGCCGTGTAAAACAAGGTCCGTCTCTTGCCCAATGAGGCGCGAGGTATAGACGCGCAAAGCCAAATCAATATCTGCGGGGTTGCTGCCGGCACCCTTGATCCATTTCTGGGCTTCAGCGTCATTCCAAAGTGATTTCATGTCATTTTGCCTTCTGGATTGGGGTCATCTGTGTCGACGTGGCGCCAGCTGGACGCCAAATCGGTTCGAGCAAATCCCGTTCCGACATTGCTGAAGTACACATTGTGACATCGGCCCAACGGTCTTGTATCTCTCGATACAAGTCTGTGTTTTCTGGGTTTGGCGATACGCGGCGTCCTATGGGACTCGCCATGGCGCCAACAGCCTCGTCAATCGTATTAAACAATCCCGCTCCCAATGCTGCCAGCATGGCGCAGCCGAGCGCTGTGGTTTCCTTTTCAACCGGAATTTCGACTTTGCGCCCGGTGACATCCGCCACAATCTGGGGCCAAAGAGCGCCACGCGATGACCCGCCCGTAAACTGGATTGTGTCGTAGTGCTTGCCAGACAGATTTTCGAGCGCTCGTAAATGGGTATTGGCTAGAAAAGCGCCGGTTTCCATCACAGCCCGGGCAATGTTTCCAAGGGTGTGATCTGGAGAATGTATGTCGAGTCCAAGAAGGCTTAAAGGAGGTTGATGCCAATTGTCAGACTGCATAGGTGCGGCGACCGCAGCCACAACGCCCATCGTCCCTGGAGGCGCAATAGAGGCCATGGCTTCGATCAACTCGAAACCGTCCGCATCGCTGCCCGTTGCTTTGAGGATGGGATCGAAATAGGCATCGCGCACCCAACGTAGCGCAAATCCGGACAAAAACCCGATACCTTCGGTCATCCACTGGCCTGGGCGGGCATGGCAAAGCGAGCGTGGTGCGCGATCCGGGGCAATGAAGGGCCGCTCGGTTAAAATGGTCATCTGCCAGAAACTTCCGCCAACCAAGGTGGCTTGCCCAGCCTTTCGTCCAAGCCCTATAAGCGCAAGCTGTGTGTCGCCACCGCCGGCGATGACCGGAGTACCGGGAACCAGACCCGTTTTTAACGCGGCTTGATGTGTGACGTTTCCAATTACCTCGCCCGCTTCAACCACTTGCGGTGCGATTGCTCTGTCTATTCCGGCGATCTCAAATAATTCCTCAGACCAGTTCCGAGAATTGAGATCAAACATTGCGCTGGATGAGCCGATTGAAGGGTCCGTAAAGTACTTGCCGGTCAACCGTGTGGCCATCCAGTCAGACAGCATACCCATGTATCGCGCTTTTGACAGGATTTCGGGTTTATGTTCCTTTAGCCAAAGAAAACGGGCTGGTGCAGTCAAAGACACCCAGTCGCCACCGATACGGAAAATAGTGTCGGAATAGCCCGCCGCAGTTAACCGGTCGGCTTGCGCTCGTGCCCTTCCGTCAATGTTGGGACAGGCCCAAAGGACTTTACTGTTTTCATCATAAAGGACAAAGCCCTCGCGCATGGAGGTCGTTGAAATTGCAGCAATGTCTGCAGGTTCAAGACCAGCTTTTTGAATAGCCTTTTTGATTACACGATCAATCAAAGCGCCATTGCGTTCCGCTTCAAAATCAAGACCTCCGGGCACGCCTTCGACAGATGCGTGCGCCCATTCTTCCTGTGCCGATCCAACGGTCTTTCCGTCCAGATCGTAAATGATACAGCGTCCGCTTCCTGTCCCAGCATCAATCGCCATGACATGACGTTTTGACATGCTCACCTCCCTTACGACTCTTGCGCTGCGGTTCATATCCAATGAATGGTTATGTGAATTCGTTTAACAGCGTTTCGCTGCGCAGCAGGCGCCCATAATCTTGCACGATCTGTTCTGCCGCATAGTTTGCGACTCGCCGCGACGCGCCAGCAATATGGGGCGTTAACGTTACATTGGAGAATGCCAGGAGTTCATAGTTTTGCTCGGGCGGCTCTGTTTCATATGTATCAAGCGCAGCACCGCCTAATTGCCCAGACGATAGGCCATCGACCAGCGCTGCTTGATCAATCAACTCACCACGCGCTGAATTGACGATCACAGCGCCTGGGCGCATTTTGGCAATTTGATCGTAAGAAATCATTTTCTTGGTTTCAGGTGTGAGCCGGGCATGCAGACTCAGAATATCCGTGCGCTCCAGCAATGCGTTCAAATCAACCTGCTCGACCCCGTCGCACTCATCTTGTACCGTTAGCCGTACAAAGGGGTCGCAAATCAGAATCTTGCATCCAAACGGCTTCAGCAGACGCACGACCCGCTGGCCGATATGGCTGTATCCGATAAGCCCGACAGTCAAGTCACATAGTTCATTACCGGTACGATCGTAGCGATACAGGTCACCGCGCCAGATGCCTTGCTTCAAATCGGCATGGCCCAATCCGATTCGGCGCGTATTTGCTAAAATCATGCCCAGCGTAAATTCCGCAACTGCCGACGCATTTCGACCTGGTAAATTGCAAACAGTGACCCCGAATTTACGGGCCGCTTCGATATTCACATTTACCGGCCCGCCTCGTGGTACACCGACAAATTTTAGTTTGGGAGATGCGGCCAATATCTCTTCGGTGACCGGGGCCAAGTGAGTGACGAGCGCATCCGTATCTGTAAGCAAATCAGCAATGTCAGCCGGGCTGCCGCTGTATTCCTTAATCTCACTTCCGGCAGGGCCATCATGCCCAAAAAAGGGGACTTCCGGCCAATCCAGATCTCGCTTTATGACGTCGACAGGCTGGTAAATATACTCTTTAATCGCGGCTTCAAAAACCGATGACGTTATAAACTGATCCCCAATTGCGGCAATCTTTAATATGTCCATTCGTACCTCCTAAATGGTACTAATAATCTAATGGATATTTTTCTCATGTCAACCTGCATTTTTCCTGCCTCTCGGCTGTGGCAATTTGAAAAGCTTGGGTATTAATTCGGATCCACAAAGGGGTACTTGTGCCTTTTTGTGCTTTGAAAACATAAGATTATAACGGTTTGCGGCGTTTATGCCCAAACCATTAAAACAAGGTGGCCGCCCCATTGACGGACGAGGCGAACTGGACCAACCGCGCCACCATATGCGTTGCGAGAGCGCCTTTTTCGTCCATCTAAAAGTGGGCATTTCAAAACGCCACATATGAGGTGCGCGGTGCGTCCTCATCAACCCTTGGGAGCCAGTGAGCCGGAAGTGATCATCCTGGTTGTTCAAACGCCTAGCCCAAGGTGCCTGCGCAATCCAAAGAAACTTTGAGGCTACGGCACATCTGGGAGCAAGAGATGTGTCGTATTTCCGGTTGTAGCCTCAAAGGTTCCCTTTGATCAAAGTGGTTCAAACATTAGCCAGGGCTTGGGTAGACGCGCACAGGCTTTAGATCAATGGCGTGTCCGGTGCCACTTTCAAGTATCACCTTTAGTTTCGGCTCACTGTCCAGATAATAGAACTCGATCGACTCTCCGATCCGCCCGCCCATAAGCATTTTTGCGCCGTCATCGGCCATCATCTGTTTGAACGCTTCGGAATCTTTAGCAGCCGGTTTCATCACTGCAATATGATGCAGTCCCTCGCCATGTTCCTCTAGCCACTCTTTATATATAGACTCCCCTTCGAGTGGCTGAATTAACTCGTAGCACATGTCACCAACCATCGTTTCGGCGCAGAGCATCGAATATACTGCTGGCTTGCCGTGCAGATGGGTTCCGTGCAGCGAAGGTGACGTATGTTCATATACATTCCACGGACCCCATCCGAGCAAGTCGGTATAGTGTTTCATAGTTTTATCCAGATCGCGGACGACGACCCCAATCTGAGAAATTTTCGTATCCGTCATATCTTTCCGTTCCTCCTCTTATTTTAAAGACATGTGCTAATCTGCTTAATATCGGCCCATCTTTCGCGAGATCGCATCGAATGCGACCGCGACCACAACAATCAAACCTGTCACGATCTGTTGCAAATAGACATTGACACCGCTCAATACGATCACATTGCCAATCACGGCAATGATCGTCGCCCCAAGCAACGCGCCCCATATGGTTCCAATCCCGCCTGTTGTGGCGATCCCGCCGATAACCGGCGCAGCAATTGACGGAAGAAGCCAAGATTGACCCATGGATGCCTGAGCGGAGACCAAGCGGAAGCATAGGAGTATGCCTGCCAATCCAGCCATCGCTCCGGCAATTGCAAATGTTGTAATGCGCACGCGTTGTTCATTGATGCCGACGATTTTGGCCGCCTCTCGACTGTTACCGACTGCATAGAGCTTGCGGCCATAGACGGTTTTCGTTGTAACGAACAGGATCACAAAGAAAGCGGCTAACATGATGTATACCGGGATCGGCACCTCAAAGAGTGACCCTCTTCCAAGAAAGGTCACATCCTCAGGTAATCCGACAATGGTTCGTCCTTTGGTAATCCACAGATTCAATCCTGAATAGACGCTCAGCATACCAATCGTCACGACTAGAGAGTTCAGATTAAACAAGGTTACGATCGTGCCGTTCAATGCCCCAGCCATGGCGCCAACCAACAGACCGGCGAGTATGGCGAGTGGGGGTGGCACTTCAAAATCGACAAGCAGCTTGGCGCAGATAATGCCTGCAAGGCCTGCAATCGCACCGATTGAGACATCAATATCCCCCAGAAGCAGCAACAATCCCTGACCAATCGCTACCATTCCAATAAAGGCCAGTTCGCGCGATATGATTGTCATATTGTAAGTTGTCATGAATTGGGGGGCGACCAGGGCGGCAACCGCACAAATAACAATCAGAGCTCCAAAGACTCCAAAAACTTGGCCGGTGTCTAACAAATTAATTTTGCGTGATTTGTTTGCTTTTAATGCATTTTCAGACATAGTTTCCTCCGTTTGAGGGTGTCCTCCGACCGTTCATCTTAGGAGTATTGATGATCGAATTTAGTAGATGTGCCTCTGTCAAAGCGTCACCACTGACTTCATCATTGATATGTCCCTCATAAAGGCACAGCACACGATTGCTACATTTCAGAAGTTCCTCGATTTCAGAGGAGATGAGGACAATTGCAATTCTCTGTTCTTCTGCAATCTTTTGTATCAGTCGGTAAATTTCGTCTTTTGTATTCACATCAATGCCACGAGTTGGCTCATCAAAAATCATGACTTTTGGGGCGGCCATCAAGCTTCGGGCAATCAATATTTTTTGTTGGTTACCACCGGAGAGGTTCATAATTTTAGTCTCGTCCGACGCGGTTTTTACACGATAGTTATCAATAATATCCTGCGCCAAAGCCAGCTCCTGTGTCCCATCTATGATCCCGGCGCGGGCAATTTGAGCTAACAATCCGATACTGATATTCTGCCGTACACTGATATGGGGAAAAATACCATGCGATTTCCTTTCCTCGGATAGGTATATGACCCCACATGCGATTGACTTAGAAGGCTTACCGAATTGCCAGGGATGATCTTTGAACCAAGCTGCACCAGATGTTTTCTTACGTATCCCAAATAATGTTTGAAGAATTTCTGATCTCCCGGCACCCACAAGACCGGCAAATCCCAGAACTTCACCTTCATGTAGGTCGAATGAAATGTCGCTAAACCCATCGCCAGACAAGTTCCTGACTCTCAGGATTTGAGCCCCTCTTTGACCACGCGGACGGTATAGCCTCGACAGATCCATATCCTTGCCGGTCATCTGCTCTATAATCCAAGCTTGGGAAACCGATGCGCCGGCCGAATTTCCAACGATCTTTCCATTGCGCAAGACAGAAATATTGGATTGTAATCTCAGGACTTCGTTTAGACGGTGGGAAATGAAAACAATCGCCTTATTTTCTAATTGCAGTTCTTTTACAATTAAGAACAATCTATCAATTTCGGAATTGGTCAAAGATGCAGTCGGTTCGTCCAAAATCAAAATATCTGAGCGTTCTTTTGCTAACACTCTCACAATTTGTAGCAGTTGCTTTTCGGCTATTGAAATATAGCGAACAATATCGCCTGGTTCGCAAGTCATCTTTAGTTGCTCAATGAACTTGCGCGCTTTCTTTTCAATCGCTTTTCGCCGAAACAACCCTTTGCGCGCAATTGTTCCGCTAAACGGTAAGAACATGTTTTCCGCCACGGTCATGTGGTCAAACAGGTTCAGTTCTTGTGGTACGTAACCGATAGTTGGCGGCTGAGATTCATCATAGTAAAGCTCCCCACCATCCGGTTTGTAGATACCGGTCAGAACTTTCACAAGCGTCGATTTACCAGCTCCGTTCTCTCCGACGATGCAATGCACTTCGCCACGTTCAAACGCGAGATCAACAGAATCTAAAGCAACCACACCTGGAAATGTCTTTGTAATGCTCCGAGCTTCAAGGAGGCTCATAAGATCTCACCCCTAAGGTGTTGCCGGGCTAACATGAGCTAACCCGGCAATTTTCGTATTGAACCGGAGTACTTAGAAGCCGTCAATAATACCGTCTTTAACTAAGTCCGGCGTCATGTAACCGATGCCGGTATCAATCCAGGAAGGCGTCTGGAATCCCATGTTTTGCAGCATTAGTGTAATGGTCGTCCATTCACCAATCATGCGCGGGCGCGTGGCGATCGACAAGTCAAGCACGCCTTGGCGCATTAGTTCCTGAAGCTGTGGCACATCGTCAATGCCGACATATTGCACGTCACCAACGCGCCCCGCCTCTTGCAATGCGAGCCCAACTCCAACAGGACCAGCAGCATCCACAACGGCGATTGCGTCTAAATCCGGATTTGCCGCAAGAATCCGAGAGGCCTCGGTCTGAGCGTTTTGCACATCGTCATAGTCGAAACCTTCGTCCACAACCTCAACATCTGGGTATTTGGCAAACAGGTCCTGAATAGCCTGATAGCGGTCAGCATGAGCTGAGTTTGTTGGTACACCTTGTAAGATTGCGACTTTGCCACTTTCATCAATTCGCTTCAGAAGCTCTTCGGCCAAAATACGGCCCTGATCATAGAAGTCATTGGAGATATAGGTGAACTGCGACCCCTGGGGGGCAGTTGATACATAGAGAACAACTGGAATTCCCCGGTCACGAGCTTCGTTCAGGATCGGCATTGAAGCATTCACGTCAATGGCATCAATCGCAATACCATCAGGCTGTGTTGCAATTGCACGTTCAAGCAACGTGTTTTGCTCAACCAGATTTGCCGTTGCCGGGGCTTGGTAGTCAATCGTAATCTTGGTACCCATCTGTGCACCCATTCGGTCCGCAGCACCCACGGCTGCATTGTGAACGATGTCAAACCAAGCTTGTGCCAAAATTGGTATCATAACGAAACGATATTCGTCCTTGATCTCCGGCACCTTTGCCGCCTGCGCAGCATTTGCTGATAAACCGACAGCGCACGCTGCCATTGCTGCGAGTTTGAATAGTTTCCGCATGTTTTCCTCCTCTAAAATTGTTATTAATATCAAAATTAATATTTTTTTAAATTGTTAACGAGCATAACCTGTTAAATTGGCCCTGTCAACGATTTTTCCAAGGCTTTTTCAAGAATATATTCAGAAAATATCCCATTCGGGATATTTTTGTCTTCTCTTACCCTTGCAAGCCCGGAACTTCCCCGATCAGGGAAGTTTTGCTTGAAACCGGCTTGAAACGGTATTATTTTCCCAAACGGGAAAGAAAAATGACACCAGGACAGATCGGAAAACTGATACGCGACACGCGCAAAATCCAGGGGCTGCGCCAAGATGAACTGGCGGCCGCGGCCGGCGTTGGCCTGCGTTTTCTGGTTGAGCTGGAAGCCGGCAAGGAGACCGCCCAGCTTGGCAAAACGCTGAGCGTGCTCTCGGCGCTGGGCTGCGCTATCTACATCAAGCCACCGGACGCGGGCGGCCAATGATGAACGCCCTGACCGTCTGGTGGGATCATGCAATGGTCGGCGCACTGAGGATAAACCGACATGGCGACACGTCTTTTTCCTACGCTGAAACATGGCTGGGGCGCCCTTCCGCGCGCGCGATTTCCGTCTCCCTGCCCCTGCGCGCCGCGCCGTTTTCAAGGCGTGAAAGCCGGCCTTTTTTTGAAGGGCTTTTGCCGGAAGAAAGCCAGCGCATTGCGATTGCCGGCGCGCTTGGACTCTCGGAAGGGAACGAATTTCGCCTGCTGGAGGCGCTCGGCGGCGAGGTCGCCGGCGCGCTTTCCCTGTGGCCGGAGGGACAGCGGCCGCCCGTTGCGGCGGCGGCGATTGAACCGGCGCAAGCACCCGCCGATGAGGCGCTGGTCGACATTCCAAACCGCCTGCCCGCCCGATGCTCGCTGGCGTATACGCTGAAGATGCCAGGGGGAAGATGTGCTTTCATTGGGTGAAGGCGCCGACTCAAGAAGAGTTGCTACGTTTAACGCATACCCTGAGTCATCGTGTTGCCCGGTTCCTGGAAAGGCGAGGGCTGCTTGAACGTGATGTGGAAAACGGCTACCTGGTGTTTGAGCAGCAGGAAGAGGATGTGATGCAGCAGCTTTACGGTCATTCGGTGAGCTACCGAATTGCGGTGGGTCCACACCAAGGCCGTAAGGTTTTCACATTGCAAACCCTGCCACCCCTTGCGGGCGGTGAAGATTCGGGGCAGGCCACCAAGGTGGCCGGTTTTTCATTATATGCGAGTGTAGTCGCTGAACCGCATCGTCGAGATAAGCCGGAGCGGCTGTGTCGATATATTTCGCGACCAGCGGTATCGGAAAAGCGTCTGGTACTGACCCCGAACGGAAAGATTCGTTACCAACTCAAGACGCCCTGCCGCGATGGCACTACGCATGTGCTCTTTGAGCCACTGGATTTTATTGCACGGCTGGCAGCCCTGGCGCCTAAACCCAGGGTCAACTTAACCCCTTTCCACGGTGTCTTCGCCCCCAACAGTAAACACCGCATTCAGCTAACCCCGGCCAGGCGGGGAACAAAGATCGCAGCAACACACAGGCACGAACGCCTGACTGGAAAAAACACCGCCAGAGCGGCGCCGGGCAATGACCTGAATGCAACGCTTGAAACGGGTTTTCAATATCAACATCGAAACCTGTGAACGTTGTGGTGGCCAGGTCAAGGTCATTGCCAGTATCGAAGCGCCGGCGGTGCTCGCACATATTCTAAAACACTTGAAACAAAAGGAAGCCTTGCAAGCCGGCATTCAACCGTACGAACTAGGGCGTAAACTCATAAGAGCCAAATCACAACAGCAGCGAGTTGTGCGGCAGCGAGGAACGTCTCGGGACATCGGAAAGTTCGAAGGGACAACTGGCACCAGTCCTTGATGCGGTTGAACATGCGCTCAATGATGTTGCGTGTTTTATAGAGCTCGGTGTCGTATTCGAACTGCACCTTGCGGTTTTTGCGGGGCGGGATACAGGCTGTTGCTTTGACTTTGAGTAACCAGTTACGTAGATGATTGGCATCGTATCCACGGTCGGCAATAACGGTGCAGCCCTTACGAACATGACCCTCAAGGCAGTGACGGGCCTGGGTGATACCTGCCTGCTGCAGGCAGGTCAGCCCGGTTGCCCGCCGTCAGGTGCAGATGGACAGGGCGGCCCTGACCATCGCACACCAGATGCAGTTTGGAATTCAAGCCGCCCCTGGTCTTGCCGATGGCTCGCCCCTGACTGTTGTTTTTTTTACACCATTGGCGGCAATCCGGTGGGTTTTGATGTGGCTTGTGTCAATCATCAGCGTGCTGAAGTCTGCGCCCTCACCTGCTAAAGCCTTGAATATGCGTTCGAACACACCCGCCTCAGACCAGCGCCTGTAGCGATTGTAGAGCGTCTTGGCCGGGCCGTATTCCTTAGGGACATCGCTCCACCTATATCCCCGCTGAAGACAATAGATGATGCCTGACAAGACTTGTCTATCGCACACGCGGGCAACGCCACGCGGCTTGTTCGGTAGCAATGGTTGGATTTTTTTGAACTGTTCTTCCGTCAGCCAGAAATTTAGAGACATTGAAACCTCCTGAGTTTTTTATCTTACAGTCATTTTACCTGTTACCCGTTTATAGGTCTACGCCCTAACGCCGGAACGCGCGTCGCCGGTCTCAAGGCTGTTCGATTAACATTTCCCATCGACACTGCGGGCAGGGTGGGATTCCGTTCGTGGGTCAGACATTCATGCTTTGCTGTTCAAGCCAAAGCAGCTAAAAATCAGTCCGATTCCCATCCAGAGCAACTAGAAAAAGACAAGAAAGCGGCCGTAAACCCGCATTTGTCTTTGCTTGTGTATGCCCAACAGGGCGTTTATTCTACTTATACCCGAAGAAATTTTTGCGCGCCCGTTTAACGATCTGTTATTTGCCGCGTAGAGCGTGCATCGCCGCCACCACGACCCGAACCGCCTGCAAGCCGCCACACTGCTGTCCATTAAAACCGGCGCGTGCCCTGAAGATTGCGCGTATTGCCCGCAGAGCACTCACTACGACACCGGGCTTGAACGTGAACGTTTATTGTCTGTAGACGAAGTGCGCCGCAGCGCGCGCGGCCAAACGACAGGGCGCCACCGCTTTTGCATGGGGGCGGCCTGGCGTAATCCCAGCGACAAGAATCTTGCAGTCGTTATCGATATGATCAAAGCGGTGCAGGCTGAAAAACTGGAGACCTGCGTCACCCTGGGCATGCTGACGCCCGCCCAATCCGAACGTCTGGCCGCCGCCGGGCTGGATTATTACAACCACAATATCGATACCTCGCCCGAATTTTACGGAGAAATCATCACCACGCGCGATTATCAGTGCCGCCTAGATACGCTGGACAATGTGCGTGAGATCGGCATCCGCGTGTGCTGCGGCGGTATTCTGGGTATGGGTGAAAACCGCCGCCATCGTGTCGGCTTGTTGGTTCAACTGGCCAACATGCGCCCTCAACCCGAATCGGTGCCGATCAATTTACTGGTGCAGGTCGAAGGCACGCCCCTGTATGGCGCTCCGGCCCTCGATCCGATCGAGTTCGTGCGCATGATCGCTACCGCGCGGGTGTTGATGCCCGACGCCTACATTCGCCTGTCGGCCGGCCGCGAGTCTATGGACGATGCCGTGCAGGCGCTGTGCTTTCACGGCGGCGCAAATTCCGTATTTTTCGGCGCAAAACTCCTGACCACGTCCAACCCCGACATCGGTCAGGACGGCCAGCTCTTCGAACGCCTGGGAATGACCCTGGAAACATCACCGTGTCATTGACGGCGCGGTTTACCCTCTACCCGGGACGCTGGCCAAAACATCAGCCACAAATGTTAGCCACAGACGTTAGCTGTATAATCCCATTCAGTAATGGAGTATTATCATACACACGAACCCAATATCGTTATCTGGACAGGAGTGAATTATGGGACAATTACTACACGCTTGCGCCCGCACGACAGAGAAGGTGCGTCGAGACATACAAAATAGTGAAGAGAGCCTGAGCAAGCTGTCGAAGCGCTACGGTATCAACCCCAAGACGGTGGCCAAGTGGCGTTCACGCAAAGGGGAAGGCGTTGCAGACCGTAAGATGGGGTCAAAAAGCGCGCGCTCGGTGTTAAGCGCGGCAGAGGAAGCGGTGATTTGCGAATTCCGGCCTGCCTGCTGCAGGCAGGCGCCAGACGCGCCTGCCTTTGGACGATTGTTACGATTGCCTGAAGGAGCAAATCTCGAAGCGCAGTCGTTCCAACCTGCATCGCTGTCTGCAAAGGCATGGGCTTTCTAACCTGAATGCCCTGCAGAAACAGGAACAAACGGAGGCGGCGCCAAAGAAGACATTCAAGGATTACCCGATTGGCTTTGTGCACGTGGACATCGCTGAGCTTCATGTCGGCAAACAAAAACTCTACCTGTTTGTTGGCATACCTGCCTGCAGCAGGCAGGTGCCGGGTGTCAAAATACGCTTATGCGGAACTCTTCGAGCGCATGAGCACAGACCATGCCCTGGCGTTTTTGGAACATCTGGTCAAAGCCTGCCCTTTTAAGCTGCACACTATCCTGACAGATAACGGCAGTCAGTTTACCTACACCAAAGCCATCCTGCGGCCTGCCTGCTGCAGGCAGGCGCGGCAAGGGCCCGGCCGGGCGCCACCGCTTCACTCGGGCCTGCCAGAAACACGGGATTCGTCATAAGACCACACGGCCCTATCGCCCCCAAACCCATGGCCAGGTAGAGCGCATGAACCGAACCATCAAGGAGGCCACCACGAAAATAGACCATTATGACAGCGTAGACCAGCTCAAAACCCACCTGAGCAGTTTTATGAGCGCCTATAATTGCGCCAAAAAACTCTCTGCGCTCAAGAGAAAAACACCCTATGAAGCCATCTTGACCTGGTGTACAGGTTCAAACAGAAGTGAGACTTTTTTGTGAAAAGAAATCGGGTAGCCTGTGAGTTGTTACCACACACAGGAGACTACCGACCTGCCTGCAGCAGGCAGGTGCAGACCAGAAGCCTGCGAATCCGAGCATACAAAAGCTGGCGAGTGAATACCACGGCCAGTCCGTTTGCGAAAGCGCGTTTGAAGAAGCTTGAACTGTACGCCACACTTCGTCAGGAGGGCTGTTCCAGTGTTACTGCGCTGGAGGCGCCTAGCTGGTCAAGAGCGACCTATTACCGTTGGCACAAGCGCTACCTGCCTGCAGCAGGCAGGTCAGACCCAGGGGTGGGCGGGGCTGGAGGCGCGCTCAACGCGCCCCAGGCGCCAACGTCAGCGGCAGTGGACGAAACAGCACGAACAACAGGTGTTGCACCTGCGCCAGCGTCACCGGCTGTGGGGCAAGCGCAAGCTGTGGAAGGTACTCTGCCGCGACCAGGGCTTCACGCTGAGCATTAGCACCGTGGGCCGCATTCTCAAGCACCTGGTCGCCCGTGGGCGGGTGCGGCCGGCAGCCTGCCTGCAGCAGGCAGGCCTTCTACATGGGCCGGGTCAAGCCCAAGCGCCGGCGTCAGTTCACACACCACGCCAGGCGCTGGCAGCACGGCATGAAGGCCGAAAAGCCCGGGCAGTTGATTCAACTCGACCACATGACGGTGCACTTCACGGAAGGGGTTAGCCTCAAGGAGTTCAAGGCCACCTGCCCAATAACCGGGTTTACCGTGATGCGCGCCTACCGTAGCGCCAGCAGCCTCAATGCCAGGCGGTTCCTGCACGCTCTGACCTGCCTGCAGCAGGCAGGTTGAACAATTACCCTACCCCTTGCTCTCCGTGCAGGTCGATGGCGGCAGCGAGTTCATGGCCGAGTTCGAACAGGCCTGCAAGGACTTAACGCTCCCCCTCTATGCCTACCTGCTGCAGGCAGGTGCTGCCCCCAAAAAGCCCCAAGTACAATGGCTGTGTCGAGCGCGCCAACCTGCCTGCAGCAGGCAGGTGGAACCAGCCGCTATGAGTTCTACCCCTTCTATGAGGGCCCACTCACCTTGGCCGCCATCAACCGAAAACTGGCCCAGTACCAGCACTGTTACAACTACTATCGCCCCCATGATGGTATTGGACTGCAGACCCCTGCCTGCAGCAGGCAGGCCTATGGCGTATTATCAGAAACTTGGACAGGCCGCCTGATTCGTCTCATAGGTATTGAACCCGGACAATTACTAGGAAAAATGTCGAATCCAGTGTATCATAGTGCACGATAAACCTACCACAGCCCTACAAAAAGCGTGCACCTATGATCCGAACTCAGAGTCACCGACAACTTTCCCTAGACGCCTTTGACTGGCCTTTCCAGATTGCACTGGATGCCGATAATCGATGGGTCAAAATGGGCGAGTGTGTTCCCTGGGATGAACTCGCCGAAGCGTACTATGATGGCCTGTCCTGCACTCAGGGCCGACCCAGCAAAGACGCTCGCCTCGTCATCGGTGCCGTAATCATCAAACACAAGCTGAATCTTTCCGACCGCGAGACTGTGGCACAGATTCAGGAAAACCCGTACCTGCAGCACTTCGTCGGACTCCCCAGCTATCAGAAGGCCCCCCGTTCGCCCCGTCGCTGTTTGTCGATATCCGCAAACGCATGGGGCAACCCGTGTTTGATGTGTTTTATGACGCAGTGATCGAGGCGGTGAATCGAGCTAAACAGAACGCGGCCGCCAAGCGCAAGCGGCCTGCCTCCAGCAAGCCGGCGCCCGCACCGTCGGCGCCACCCGATGAGGGTCAAACCCCGGAGGCTTCAAGCGTCCCCTGCGCCTCTGAAACGGCGGCATCGAAATCCTCCGATGATGAGGTCCAATCTCCGGCTGTTCCAAACGACCATGCTCAGCCGGATTCAAATACCCCTCCCAAGTCTGAAACGGCGGAACCGCCGCCCCAAGGGAAGTTGATACTCGATGCGACCGTGGCCCCCCAAGCGATTCGTTTTCCAACGGATTTGAGTTTACTGAATGAGGCTCGAGAGTTCAGCGAGCGGGTCATTGACGAACTCTATGCCAGAACGACGTTGAAGAAGAAACCCCGAACTTACCGGCAAAAGGCGCGCAAAGCGTATCTGGGCATTGTGAAGAAGAAGCGCCCGGGTGCGAAGGTAGTTCGCCGGGATATCAAGCAGCAACTCCAGTATTTGCGTCGAAACCTAGGTCATATCGAGCGCTTGTTAGCGCACTTTCCGGAGTGTAAGAAATTACCTCTACCGTACTGGCTGTTGCGCCGGTATTGGGTCATCCCGTACGTCTATGCGCAGCAGTGGGAGATGTACCGCAACAACACCAAACGCTGCGATGATCGCATTGTGAGTATCAGCCAGCCGCACGTTCGGCCGATTGTGCGCGGGAAGGTAGATAAACCGACGGAGTTTGGCGCCAAGCTTAGTGTGAGTTTGACCGGCGATGGGATCGCACGGGTTGATCACGTGCGTTGGGATGCCTTCCACGAAGGCCATGACCTGCCTTCGCAAGTTGAAGCCTACCTGCCTGCAGCAGACAGGCGCCAGGAGTATGTGCAGCGTATTCCCATTGAAGGGAAGTTTGGCCAGGGTAAGAATGGATACCGACTGAATTACATCAGAGCGAAACGTTCGGACACATCGACGGCCTGGATCAACAGCATTTTCCTGGTGATGAACCTGCTGATTCTGCTGAAGGCTTTTTATTTGCTCTTGAAAAAGTTTCGCGCTGGGGCAAAATACAGGTTTTTAAATCGCATCGCGATGTGTGTTGGATAAGGATGGTGACCCTGGATGAAAAAGAGGTGGAGTCTGGCTTCGGGATTCATGGTAGTAGAACTTTCTGCGCAGACCCTACTTATACCCCTATCGATGGTGCGATCATCGACATAGATATGCTCCCCATAGGCTACATCAATCAACTGGTCGCGGCTTTTCACATGCCCCGGATGGCGCGCAAGTGTTTGAATAAGCAGATATTCGGTGACGGTCAGATTGACAGGATCGCCTTTCCAGGAGCAAAAATGCCGAGACGGGTCCAGCGTTAACGCCCCGCGCGAGAAAATATCGCTTCCCGCCGTATTTTCACCGCCGCCCGACTGTATGTCGCTGCGCCGGATCAGGGTGCGGATGCGCTCAATCAACAAGCGCTGAGAGAACGGCTTTTTGATGTAATCATCCGCCCCCAGCCTTAACTCAGTCAACTTATCCACTTCGTCGTCTTTTGAGGTTAACAAGATCACCGGCAGATTGGTTTTCTTGCGCAAGTGAGACAGCAATTCCAACCCGTCCATGCGCGGCATCTTGATATCGAGCACCGCCACATCCGGTTGATCCGCGTTCAGCGCGTGCAGCACCTCGGAGCCGTCGATGTAGGTTCGCACCGCATAACCCTCTTCCTCCAACGCCATGGAGACGGAGGTGAGAATGTTACGGTCATCATCGACAAGGCAATGAAATGGCTCATCGTTGCGCGCCTGCTATAATTTGATTACTTCTACATCATATAAACGCTTATACGCCACCAAGAGAGACGATACCAATGCTGTTTTACATTCACTGCACCGATAAGCCCGGAAAATTGGATCTGCGCAAAGCCAACCGTCCCGCCCATTTGGCCTATATGAAAGAGAACTACGCCGATAAAATCCTCGTCGCCGGTCCGACATTGGATCTGGATATGGAGGGGATGAACGGTTCCGTCTCCATCGTTGATCTGCCCGATCTGCCCGCTGCGGAAACCCTGACCGAAAATGATCCGTATACAAAGGCGGGGCTATTCGAATCCGTCGTGATTCGTCCCTATAAAAAAGTATTCGGCTCTTAAAATATTGTTCTGCCTCGCCACCGGGCGCCCGGCGATTGAGGGGCTAAATAAAAAACCCGACCGCGCGAGCGCAATCAAGCACATCGCTACTCCTGTTCGCACCTGCCACTTTCCTTGATCGACTTTCAAATCAGTTGTGTCAGAGGCCAAAGGCAGCTATCAGGGATGGCATTCAACGATGCGTATTAAGGAAATCAAAATCATGAACAAATCTGAACTGATCGCCGCCATGGCTGCAAAATCCGGCCTCGCCCAGGCCGATGTGGGCAAGGCATTGAACGCCTTCTGTGAAGCCGTTGGTGAGACCCTTGCCGAAGGTGGTGACGTGCAAATCACCGGTTTTGGCGGCTTCGGCGTTTCCGAGCGCGCCGCGCGCACCGGCCGCAATCCGCAAACCGGCGAAACCCTCCAGATTTCCACCTCCAAAGCCCCGAAGTTCAAAGCGGGTAAAGCGCTTAAGGATGCCTTAAACGGCTAAGGCCATGGCAAAATCCTCCGAATCCGCTCGGCTTATGTCTAAACTGCGCAAGCTTGACGCCTTTCTCATCAGCGATATGGTGGGTGAGGATTCGATGCTGCTAAGCGAAGTTGACGGTTTTTTGGCCGGCATCATTGTCTGCCCGGATATGATCCCGCCGAGCGAATGGATGCCTTTGGCTTGGGGAAGCGACGAACCGGTTTTTAAGGACGAAAAACACGCCCAACAGATTTTCGACACTATTATGGGCCATTACAACGACATCATCCACCAACTCAATCAGGGAAGTTTTCGACCCCTTTATGATTGTTTCGGCAAAGACGAAATCATATGGGAAGGGTGGATGGAGGGGTTCACATGCGCCCTGAAATTGCGTCCCGAGGCTTGGCTGAAATTTTTAAAATCCGGTAGTGACGTAATCCAAACCGCGTTCTTCATCATGGGCCGACTCGGTGAATTGGTGACGGCGGAATATGATGACATAATGCCAATGGAAGCTGACGAGGAATTAGAGGTCAACGCCCCCGATCTGATCCCCGAGCAGGTGGAAATCTTGCACCATGCCCGCCTCACCGCCTATCGGGAGCAAAACATCCCCCGCCCCGGCCAACCAGAACCATGGCAATTCTGGGCCGACACCGCCCTTTGTTGCGATGACGACCAAGGTCGGCCGCAACGACCCCTGCCCCTGCGGATCGGGCAAGAAGTTCAAGAAGTGCTGTTTGCATTGAATTGAGAGGATTTAGAGCCCGAGCTACATCCGGCAGAGATGTAACCCGTGCTCTAAATCAATGGTGCTTATTGTGCCGCTTGTTTGGCGACCGGCGGTGTGAGTTTTTGGTCGTGCAATAGCACCAATTGAAGCCGAACATCCCCGCTTCTGGCGGCGACCCAGTGCATATCACCGGCCCGGACGAGCAGGTGGCTTCCTGCAGGATAGATTCTTTCTTGATCCTGTTTGACTTCGGCCCCGTCGCCGTATGACATATTGCCCGATAATACGGTCAGGAGACGCAGCCCCGTTTTCGTTGCGTGAGGCGGTACCACAACGCCTTTGTCAACGGATAGAACCACGATCGAAGGTACCCCTGCATTGGTGAGTGCGATGGGGCGTAAATCAGCCACATCATACACTCTTTTTGCAGGTACTTGATCGAGATCGATCATCTTTGTTTCCGCATGGGCGACCAATATAGTTAAGAGAAGAGAGAGTGCGATAATTGTTGAACGCATTGGAATATTTCCTTCATTTGTCTGTTTCAATGTGAGTTCAGTTTGTTTTTGGGCACTGCAAATTTTATGCTGCAACATAACCTGTTAAATTGGCCCTGTCAACGATTTTTCCAACCCTTTTTCAAGAATATATTCAGAAAATATCCCATTCGGGATATTTTTGTCTTCTCTTACCCTTGCAAGCCCGGAACTTCCCCGATCAGGGAAGTCTTGCTTGAAACCGGCTTGAAACGGTATTATTTTCCCAAACGGGAAAGAAAAATGACACCAGGACAGATCGGAAAACTGATACGCGACACGCGCAAAATCCAGGGGCTGCGTCAGGATGAACTGGCGGCCGCGGCCTGCGTTTTCTGGTTGAACTGGAAGCCGGCAAGGAGACCGCCCAGCTTGGCAAAACGCTGAGCGTGCTCTCGGCGCTGGGCTGCGCTATCGACATCAAGCCACCGGACGCGGGCGGCCAATGATGAACGCCCTGACCGTCTGGTGGGATCATGCAATGGTCGGCGCACTGAGGATAAACCGACATGGCGACACGTCTTTTTCCTACGCCGAAACATGGCTGGGGCGCCCTTCCGCGCGCGCGATTTCCGTCTCCCTGCCCCTGCGCGCCGAACCGTTTTCAAGGCGTGAAAGCCGGCCTTTTTTTGAAGGGCTTTTGCCGGAAGAAAGCCAGCGCATTGCGATTGCCGGCGCGCTTTCCCTGTGGCCGGAGGGACAGCGGCCGCCCGTTGCGGCGGCGGCGATTGAACCGGCGCAAGCACCCGCCGATGAGGCGCTGGTCGACATTCTAAACCGCCTGCCCGCCCGATGCTCGCTGGCGTATACGCTGAAGATGCCAGGGGGAAGATGTGCTTTCATTGGGTGAAGGCGCCGACTCAAGAAGAGTTGCTACGTTTAACGCATACCCTGAGTCATCGTGTTGCCCGGTTCCTGGAAAGGCGAGGGCTGCTTGAACGTGATGTGGAAAACAGCTACCTGGTGTTTGAGCAGCAGGAAGAGGATGTGATGCAGCAGCTTTACGGTCATTCGGTGAGCTGCCGAGCGGTTGAACATGCGTTCGATGATGTTGCGTGTTTTATAGAGCTCGGTGTCATATTCGAACTGCACTTTGCGGTTTTTGCGGGGTGGGATGCAGGCTGTTGCTTTGACTTTGAGTAACCAGTTACGCAGGTGATTGGCATCGTATCCGCGGTCGGCAATAACGGTGCAGCCCTTACGAACATGACCCTCAAGGCAGTGACGGGCCTGGGTAATACCTGCCTGCTGCAGGCAGGTCAGCCCGGTTGCCCGCCGTCAGGTGCAGATGGACAGGGCGGCCCTGACCATCACACACCAGATGCAGTTTGGAATTCAAGCCGCCCCTGGTCTTGCCGATGGCTCGCCCCTGACTGTTGTTTTTTTTACACCATTGGCGGCAATCCGGTGAGTTTTGATGTGGCTCGTGTCAATCATCAGCGTGCTGAGGTCTGCGCCCTCACCTGCTAAAGCCTTGAATATGCGTTCGAACACACCCGCCTCAGACCAGCGCCTGTAGCGATTGTAGAGCGTCTTGGCCGGGCCGTATTCCTCGGGAACATCGCTCCACCTATATCCCCGCTGAAGACAATAGATGATGCCTGACAAGACTTGTCTATCGCACACGCGGGCAACGCCACGCGGCTTGTTCGGTAGCAATGGTTGGATTTTTTTGAACTGTTCTTCCGTCAGCCAGAAATTTAGAGACATTGAAACCTCCTGAGTTTTTTATCTTACAGTCATTTTACCTGTTACCCGTTTATAGGTCTACGCCCTAAAACACTTGAAACAAAAGGAAGCCTTGCAAGCCGGCATTCAACCGTACGAACTAACGCCGGAACGCGCGCCGCCGGTGTCGAGGCTGTTCGATTAACATTTCCCATCGACACTGCGGGCAGGGTGGGATTCCGTTCGTGGGTCAGACATTCATGCTTTGCTGTTCAAGCCAAAGCAGCTAAAAATCAGTCCGATTCCCATCCAGAGCAACTAGAAAAAAACAAGAAAGCGGCCGTAAACCCGCATTTGTCTTTGCTTGTGTATGCCCAACAGGGCGTTTATTCTACTTATACTCCAACGTGCCTGGCATGAAGTGGAAGAGCAAAAGAACGCCCAAAAACCTGGAGCCCGGTGTTAGAATAAACGGCGCTTAAGACGCAACGGCGAGGTCTTGTGCCTCTAATTTCAAAACATTGTTTGAGCCATCCCGTATGATTGCCGTCAAATGGCTGATTTTAGGCGTTGTGTGCCCGATGAAAAAACCGGCCATAGTGAGTTTTGAGGCGGCAAATTGTGGATTGTTATTCGCTTCAAGCTGATCGGCTGCTTTTACCGCAGACAGCCCCATCATCCATGTGCCAAGCGCAATACCAAACAACTCCATCACATTGACCGCTGCCGCTAAGGGCGCATAATCGTTGCGGGCAACAAGCCAGTTTGTCGTCTCTTCAATGGCCTGGGCCGCATCATAAATATGTTTGGAAATTTTGGCCCAATCGGCGTGTGTATCGGTGCGCCGCCCGATCTCTTCGCCGCTTTGGCGCATTTCGGCAATCAGTTCTTGTGCGGCGAGACCCTTATCACGCTTGATTTTGCGGCCAATAAGATCAAGTGCCTGAATGCCTGTCGTGCCCTCGTAAATCGTTGTGATACGCGCATCGCGCAAATGTTGTGCAGCACCGGTTTCCTCAACATACCCCATGCCGCCATGCACCTGAACGCCTAAGCTTGCCGTGTCGATTGCAAGCTCGGTTGACCAGCCTTTGACAATGGGAATAAGCAAATCAAGGCGGCGCTGGTGATAGGCTCTTAGCTCAGAATCCGGCGCATGATGGGCAAAATCCTCTGACATGGCGGCACGGTAGGCAAGGGCGCGCGCCGCTTCGGTGCGTGATTTCATCAAACCCAGCATCCGGCGGATATCGGGATGTCCCATGATAGTTTTTTCCGCTCCGTCGATTGTTGGGCCTTGTTTGCGCTCCATGGCATAATCAACCGCCGCTTGTGTTGCGTGTTCGCCAATGCCGATGCCCTGTAAACCGACGCTCAAGCGCGCGGCATTCATCATGGTAAACATATATTTCAATCCCATATGCGGCTCGCCGACGAGGTAACCGATGGCACCGCCCTTGGCGCCGTAACTCATTGTGCATGTGGGGCTTGCATGAATGCCAAGCTTATGTTCGGTCGAAATACAATCAACATCGTTACGCTCACCCAGCGACCCGTCCGCATTGACCAGGAATTTCGGGACGATGAATAATGAAATGCCTTTCACACCGTCAGGCGCATCGGGCAGGCGGGCAAGCACCAGATGAATGATATTTTCCGTTAAGTCATGCTCGCCATAGGTGATGTAAATCTTTTGGCCTGAAACGAGATAATGATCCGCATTAGGGACGGCTTTTGATTTCACCGAGGCCAGATCGGATCCCGCATCGGGCTCTGTCAAATTCATCGTGCCGGCCCATATGCCGGATACGAGATTTGGCAAATAGGTTTCTTTAAGCTCTTGCGATGCGAAGCCTGAAATCGATTCGATCGCACCTTGCGTTAACAGCGGGCAGAGGGCGAAAGCCGTATTTGCGCTATTAAACATTTCCTGGATACAAGCGTTAACGGCAGAGGGAATACCGATCCCGCCATGTTCAGGATCTGTTTTAGGGCTATTCCAACCCATTTCAACCATTTGCTCATAGGCCTGTTTCCACCCATCCGGCGTTGTAACTTTGCCTTGATCAAATTGAGCACCCTGGATATCGCCTTTGTGATTAAGCGGGGCGAGAACCTGATCGGCAAATTTACCGGCTTCGGTCAAAACGGCGCTGACCATGTCCGGCTGTACCTCTTCAAAGCCCGGCAATTTTGCTAATTCCTGTAAATCACAGAGGTTTTCAAGCACAAACATCATCTCTTCAACAGGGGCTTTGTATGCCATGATCATCTCCTTAAAATGACAGTTTATCGATTAAGCTTTGGCGCGGCGTTAAAAAGAGCGGCACCATGCCATGCCTGCTCTTTAGCTGTTCAGCACCATTCATTAAGCCGTGTCTTTGCAAGGCGAAATTCATCTTCCAGTTTTGTGACTAATTGTGCCGTTGGCAGCGTCTCTTTAATGGCGGAGACACCATGCCCGGCGGACCAGATATCCGCCCAGGCTTTGGCCTCCTCGCCCATATCCAGATCGGGCTGATCTGTTGTGTCCAAATCAATCCCGGCACGGGTGAGGCTTTCAGCCATGAAATTGGCTGGGACACCGGAAATTTTGTCGGTATAGACAATATCGCGCGCATCGGAGCGGATAATCATGTCTTTATAGTCTTTTTGTGCCCGGCTCTCATCCGTTGCGATAAAGCGCGTGCCCATATAGGCGAGGTCGACCCCGGCGGCAAGGGCTGCCGCAACATCGCCACCCGTTGAAATGCAACCGGATAAAATCAGCATCTTATCACCGATAATCGATCTAACGTCGCTTAAAAGCGCGAATGGATGAAGTTGCCCGGCATGGCCACCGGCGCCTGCCGAGACCGCAATAATACCATCCACATTTGCCGCCATTGCCTTTTCAGCATGGCGCTTATGGGTCACATCATGCAAAACGATCCCGCCATAATCATGGATTTTTGCCACGATATCCGGCACCGCCCCAAGCGATGTGATCACATAAGGAACTTTTTCTTTGATCACAACCTCAAGATCATCGTTCAGACGTTTATTGGTCGGATGAACAATGAGGTTGACGCCATAAGGCGCATATAGCTCATCCTTATCGGAAAGCGCCTGTTTGATCTCATGAAGCCATGCGCCAAAACCTGCGCTTGTTCTATGGTTCAGCGATGGGAATGCCGCCGGAATCCCCGCTTTTGTGCAAGCAATCACCAATTCGGGCCCGCTTAAGAGGAAAAGCGGTGCAACCATGGCCGGAAGTCTGAGTTGATTTTGAAAAAGCGGGGCGAGCATATTGAAAGTCCCTATACCTTTAATTTCTAAGCGGTTTGCCGGTTTCAAGCATATGTTTAATGCGATCACGCGTTCCATCTTTTTGGATTAAGCGCTTAAAAGCAACGCGTTCAAGTGCCAGAATGTCGGTTTCCGTCGTTTGCGTAATCACATCATGATCACCCCCGGATAAGATATCGGCGAGCGCATCGCATACCACAAGATCATATTGCGTTGCTTTGCCGGATATGTGCACATTTGCGCCAAGGGCATTCATTAACGTTTTGCCGGACGGTCCGGGCAGTTCATATTCGTAAGGCTGCGGTTTTTGATAATTTTCCGCCAAACGCAATGCGGCTTTTTTCGCATCGGCCAAAAGCCGGTTCCGGTTCATGGTGATACCGTCCGAGGCGCGCATATAGCCTTTTGCTTGTGCATCTGCGGCGGATTGAGAAACCGTTGCGGTTGAGATCAGCTCAAAGGCTTTCATCACTGCGGGTATTGGGCCATTGGGGAGCTGCGTATCCTGCCCGAAGCGGCCCATCATTTCCTTACACCCCCCCCAGCCGGGAACCACGCCGACGCCAACTTCAACCAGCCCCATATAGGTTTCGCTATGGGCCTGAATATGGTCGCAATGCAGCAAAAATTCGCATCCCCCCCCAAGCGCTAAGCCGGAGGGGGCACCGATAACGGGAATATCGGCATATTTAAGATGCGCCATGACCTCCTGGCCACGGATAACGAGCGCGTCAATATCTGACCAGTTTTCCGATAAAATAGCATCATACGCTTTCGTAAGATTAACGCCGACAGAAAAGACCGATGCCTCGTTATAAAGAATGATGGCTTTATATTTGTCTTGAACCAAAGAGACGGCTTGTTCCAAAAGATCAAAAACACCAAGATCGATGGTGTTCATTTTGGTATCAAACTCAAAGCAGGTGATACCGTCGCCCAAATCCCAAAGGCAAGCGGAGCCGTTTTGCAAAACAGGCTCTGAGCCAAGCTTGATATCTTCTAGCAAAACAACCCCTTCGGGGCGGTTCAGCTCTTCATATCGACCGTTTGAACCAAGCGCTTGTCTTTGTTTATTGTCAACGCGGTAAAACGGGTTTGCGCGCGCCGCTTCAAGCAGAGGCGGCACAGGCTGTGCGAGCGGGCATATCATGTCGATTAAATGCCCGGCGCCGATTTGATCCATCATCGCAAAAGGGCCAATCTGCCAGTTATACCCCATGCACATGGCTTCATCGATGCGGTCTAACCGGTCTGTCGCATCACCGACAAGACGGGCCGCATAGCTTAACGTTACGCCCATAACACAGCGCGCAAATTCGCCGTATTTACTCTTATCGCTCAGCAATAAAGACAGGTCTTTACCTGCGGTTTCGAGCAGTTCAATTTGCGGTTTTATCACCGGTGCATAGTTACCGGAGCTTAAATCGACGGCTTCTTTGATCCTTTTGCCCGCCGTTTTGTTCATCCGGTAAAAACCGCCTTTGCCTTTGCGCCCGGTATATCCGTCTTCGATCATATTGCGTACCAGATCAGGCGTCTGTTTAACCGTATGGAAAGGGTCACCGGATGGCAGCAGGCTTTCAAGGCTGTGGCTGACATGGGGAAGCAAATCGAGCCCAACCATATCCATCAACCCGAATATGCCGGTTTTGGGAATACCGAACGGCTTGCTTATGATCGCGTCTGCTTCTTCAATGCTCAGCCCTAAACGCATTGCTTCATGAAGACCGGTTAGCAGCCAATAAATGCCCAATCGGTTGGCGATAAATCCGGGCCGGTCATGACAGATCACAACGCTCTTGCCTAAATTGATATCGCAAAATTCTGCGACCGCTTTTGCGGCTTGCGGGTCGGTTTCGCCACCGCTGACCAGTTCAAGCAGACGCATATGGCGCGGAGGGTTGAAAAAATGCGTGATCATAAAATCACGGCAAAAGCGCTTTGATTGCCCTGCAATCAGTTTTTCAAGCGGAATGGTCGAGGTGTTGGAAGAAACAATCGACCCTTCTTTGCGCAAAGGGTCTATCTTTTCGTAAAGAGATTGTTTGACCTCAATTTTTTCAACCACCGCTTCAATGATCAGATCGGCATCGCCAATAAGCGCGTCGCTATCTTCAATATTGCCGGGTGTTATCAGCCTGGCATGATGCGGGTGCATAAGTGCCGGCGGATTTGTCCTGCCAAGTCTGGCAATTGCGGATTTTGCAATCACGTCCCGGTCATCCGCACCGTTTGGGACGATGTCCAAAAGACCGACCTTGATACCAGCATTGGCGATTTGTGCGGCAATGCCCGCCCCCATGATTCCGGCACCAATCACCACAATTTTTTCAAACCGGGACATCAAACGGCCTCCAGAATTGTGGCAATACCCTGCCCGCCGCCGATACATTGAGAGGCAAGCGCGTAATTTGCCCCTTCACGCTTTAACAGGCTGGCGGCTTTGCCTACGATACGGGCGCCCGTTGCGCCAAGCGGGTGACCGATCGCAATCGCACCGCCATCTATATTAACCTTGTTCCGATCAAGGCCGAGATCGGCAATACAGGCAAGTGACTGGCTGGCGAAAGCTTCGTTTAACTCTACCACGTCAAGTTGATCTGGCGAAAGGCCTGCGCGCGCCATTGCTTTTTTTGAAGCCTGAACCGGGCCGATCCCCATAATAGCGGGATCACAGCCGGAAACGGCCGTTGATTTAATGCGCGCTAAAATATTAAGCCCCTGTTCTTTGGCGTAAGCTTCGCTGGCAAGGATCACCGCTGAGGCCCCATCGGTTAAGGGCGAGGATGTTCCGGCGGTTACGGAACCGTCTTGTCTAAAAATCGGCTTCAGATCAGCTAATATGCCAGGTGTCGTATCGGGGCGAATGCAGCCGTCCCGATCAACGAGGCCCGCCTTGGTTTCAACCGGAATGATCTCATTATCTAAGAGGTTTTCGCTTTGCGCTTTTGCGGCGCGCGCATGCGACATTGCGGCAAATTCTTCTTGTGCCTTGCGTGAAATCTTCCATCTATCGGCCACATTTTCGGCCGTGTGCCCCATGCTTATATAAGTATCGGGGCGATCTTTGGCGAATGTCGGATGCGGTAAAGGGTTAAAGCCCATCATCGGAACGCGGGTCATGCTTTCAACCCCGGCACAGACAAAAAGATCGCCTGCACCAAGGGCAATAGACCCTGCCGCCATATGGATAGATTGCATTGATGAGCCACACCAGCGGTTGATGGTTGCCCCGCTGGTGGCATTTGGCAAACCGGCCATTAAACCGGCAATCCGGCCGATATTGTAGCCTTGCTCCCCTTCGGGAAAGGCACAGCCGACAATCAAATCTTCAAGATCGTCTAAATTGACGTGGGATCGATCAACAATGGCGCGCACAATTTTAGCGACAAGCTCGTCAGGGCGCATACCGACCAAACCACCCTTTCTGGCCGGCTGAAAAGCAGAACGGGCATAATCGACAATTACTGCATTATTCATCTTTCAAATCCTTTTCACATCAGGCGTAAAGACGCTCGATCTCATTCGCATAAGCTTCGGTAATTTTGGCGCGCCTGACTTTCATCGTGGCGGTCACTTCACCATCATCATGGTCAAGCTCTTTGGCCATGAGCCAGATTTTTTTAATTTGCTCGACCTGCGTCAGATTGGCATTTTGACGTGTGATTTCCTGATTAATCAGATCAATCACGTCTTGGTTTTCAGCCAAAGAACGGAATGTCGTATAGGTTACGCCATTGGTTTCGGCCCAAAGACGCACCGTTTCAAAATCAAGCTGCACAAGTGCCATTACATAAGGGCGCCGATCGGCAATGATGACGCATTCCTTAGATATAGCTTGAGGTTTTCATCGTATTTTCAATCAGTGACGGCGTCAGATTCTTACCCGCCGCATTGATCATAATGTCTTTCTTATGATCAATAATCGAATAAGATTGATCTGCAAATTTTTGCGCAACATCCCCCGTATGCAGCCATCGACAAGTGTCGAATTGGTTGCGTCTTCATTTTTATAGTAGCCCTTAAATAACGATGCCGCCTTTAATGACCATAACCTGTTAAATTGGCCCTGTCAACGATTTTTCCAACCCTTTTTCAAGAATATATTCAGAAAATATCCCATTCGGGATATTTTTGTCTTCTCTTACCCTTGCAAGCCCGGAACTTCCCCGATCAGGGAAGTCTTGTGTACAGGTTCAAACAGAAGTGAGACTTTTTTGTGAAAAGAAATCGGGTAGCCTGTGAGTTGTTACCACACACAGGAGACTACCGACCTGCCTGCAGCAGGCAGGTGCAGACCAGAAGCCTGCGAATCCGAGCATACAAAAGCTGGCGAGTGAATACCACGGCCAGTCCGTTTGCGAAAGCGCGTTTGAAGAAGCTTGAACTGTACGCCACACTTCGTCAGGAGGGCTGTTCCAGTGTTACTGCGCTGGAGGCGCCTGGCTGGTCAAGAGCGACCTATTACCGTTGGCACAAGCGCTACCTGCCTGCAGCAGGCAGGTCAGACCCAGGGGTGGGCGGGGCTGGAGGCGCGCTCAACGCGCCCCAGGCGCCAACGTCAGCGGCAGTGGACGAAACAGCACGAACAACAGGTGTTGCACCTGCGCCAGCGTCACCGGCTGTGGGGCAAGCGCAAGCTGTGGAAGGTACTCTGCCGCGACCAGGGCTTCACGCTGAGCATTAGCACCGTGGGCCGCATTCTCAAGCACCTGGTCGCCCGTGGGCGGGTGCGGCCGGCAGCCTGCCTGCAGCAGGCAGGCCTTCTACATGGGCCGGGTCAAGCCCAAGCGCCGGCGTCAGTTCACACACCACGCCAGGCGCTGGCAGCACGGCATGAAGGCCGAAAAGCCCGGGCAGTTGATTCAACTCGACCACATGACGGTGCACTTCACGGAAGGGGTTAGCCTCAAGGAGTTCAAGGCCACCTGCCCAATAACCGGGTTTACCGTGATGCGCGCCTACCGTAGCGCCAGCAGCCTCAATGCCAGACGGTTCCTGCACGCTCTGATTGAGCAATTACCCTACCCCTTGCTCTCCGTGCAGGTCGATGGCGGCAGCGAGTTCATGGCCGAATTCGAACAGGCCTGCAAGGACTTAACGCTCCCCCTCTACGTGCTGCCCCCAAAAAGCCCCAAGTACAATGGCTGTGTCGAGCGCGCCAACCTGCCTGCAGCAGGCAGGTGGAACCAGCCGCTATGAGTTCTACCCCTTCTATGAGGGCCCACTCACCTTGGCCGCCATCAACCGAAAACTGGCCCAGTACCCGCACTGTTACAACTACTATCGCCCCCATGATGGTATTGGACTGCAGACCCCTGCCTGCAGCAGGCAGGCCTATGGCGTATTATCAGAAACTTGGACAGGCCGCCTGATTCGTCTCATAGGTATTGAACCCGGACACTTGCTTGAAATCGGCCTGAAACGGTATTATTTTCCCAAACGGGAAAGAAAAATGACACCAGGACAGATCGGAAAACTGATACGCGACACGCGCAAAATCCAGAGGCTGCGCCAAGATGAACTGGCGGCCGCGGCCGGCGTTGGCCTGCGTTTTCTGGTTGAACTGGAAGCCGGCAAGGAGACCGCCCAGCTTGGCAAAACGCTGAGCGTGCTCTCGGCGCTGGGCTGCGCTATCTACATCAAGCCACCGGACGCGGGCGGCCAATGATGAACGCCCTGACCGTCTGGTGGGATCATGCAATGGTCGGCGCACTGAGGATAAACCGACATGGCGACACGTCTTTTTCCTACGCCGAAACATGGCTGGGGCGCCCTTCCGCGCGCGCGATTTCCGTCTCCCTGCCCCTGCGCGCCGAGCCGTTTTCAAGGCGTGAAAGCCGGCCTTTTTTTGAAGGGCTTTTGCCGGAAGAAAGCCAGCGCATTGCGATTGCCGGCGCGCTTGGACTCTCGGAAGGGAACGAATTTCGCCTGCTGGAGGCGCTCGGCGGCGAGGTCGCCGGCGCGCTTTCCCTGTGGCCGGAGGGACAGCGGCCGCCCGTTGCGGCGGCGGCGATTGAACCGGCGCAAGCACCCGCCGATGAGGCGCTGGTCGACATTCCAAACCGCCTGCCCGCCCGATGCTCGCTGGCGTATACGCTGAAGATGCCAGGGGGAAGATGTGCTTTCATTGGGTGAAGGCGCCGACTCAAGAAGAGTTGCTACGTTTAACGCATACCCTGAGTCATCGTGTTGCCCGGTTCCTGGAAAGGCGAGGGCTGCTTGAACGTGATGTGGAAAACGGCTACCTGGTGTTTGAGCAGCAGGAAGAGGATGTGATGCAGCAGCTTTACGGTCATTCGGTGAGCTACCGAATCGCGGTGGGTCCACACCAAGGCCGTAAGGTTTTCACATTGCAAACCCTGCCACCCCTTGCGAGCGGTGAAGATTCGGGGCAGGCCACCAAGGTGGCCGGTTTTTCATTATATGCGAGTGTAGTCGCTGAACCGCATCGTCGAGATAAGCCGGAGCGGCTGTGTCGATATATTTCGCGACCAGCGGTATCGGAAAAGCGTCTGGTACTGACCCCGAACGGAAAGATTCGTTACCAACTCAAGACGCCCTGCCGCGATGGCACTACGCATGTGCTCTTTGAGCCACTGGATTTTATTGCACGGCTGGCAGCCCTGGCGCCTAAACCCAGGGTCAACTTAACCCCTTTCCACGGTGTCTTCGCCCCCAACAGTAAACACCGCATTCAGCTAACCCCGGCCAGGCGGGGAACAAAGATCGCAGCAACACACAGGCACGAACGCCTGACTGGAAAAAACACCGCCAGAGCGGCGCCGGGCAATGACCTGAATGCAACGCTTGAAACGGGTTTTCAATATCAACATCGAAACCTGTGAACGTTGTGGTGGCCAGGTCAAGGTCATTGCCAGTATCGAAGCGCCGGCGGTGCTCGCACATATTCTAAAACACTTGAAACAAAAGGAAGCCTTGCAAGCCGGCATTCAACCGTACGAACTAACGCCGGAACGCGCGCCGCTGGTGTTGAGGCTGTTCGATTAACATTTCCCATCGACACTGCGGGCAGGGTGGGATTCCGTTCGTGGGTCAGGCATTCATGCTTTGCTGTTCTAGCCAAAGCAGCTAAAAATCAGTCCGATTCCCATCCAGAGCAACTAGAAAAAGACAAGAAAGCGCCCGTAAACCCGCATTTGTCTTTGCTTGTGTATGCCCAACAGGGCGTTTATTCTACTTATACCCTAACTTATAAATTCGACGATTTTTCCGACGGCTCGGAAGTACCATCGGCGATGGGTCACAGTCTGGGAGAGGATCACGTTCCACCATTGGCAAGCTCCTTTTCTTGGGCGGCTTCCATTTCAGCAAAAGCTCGAAGTTTTCTACGTATGATCTTGCCCGTTGTGGTCATAGGCATCTCGTCTATAAAACGCACCACCCGTGGGTATTCATAAGCTGCTAATCGTAATTTGACATATTGAGCGATGTCATCGGCCAGCGCGTCAGAGGGCAAATACCCATCTTTCAGCATGACATATGCAGCGACCACACTGCCTCGCAGCGCGTCGGGTTTGCCAACAACCCCAGCGAGCTTCACCGCTTTATGCCCGATGAGACAATTTTCCACTTCAGCAGGGCCAATTCGATATCCTGCCGAACCGATCACATCATCGTCTCTTCCCAGAAAAAAAAGCCGCCCCTCTTTATCGCGCGCGCCGCGATCTCCTGTAAGCAGCCAACGGCCATCAGGGCCTGAAACGAATTTATCGGCGGTGGATTCCAGATTGTTCCAATAGCCCAAAAACATTACCGGATCAGGCGTTTTGATCGCAATCGCTCCCTCCACACCTCGCGGCAGCACAATGCCCGTTTCTCTATCTATGACCTCAACGATATGACCGGGGACAGGGCGGCCCATCAAGCCGGGATTAGGTGGTTCAAATGCAGAGCAAGAGGAGACAACCATGTTACATTCGGTTTGTCCGTAAAATTCATTTATTGTGGTGCCAAGCGCCTTGCGCCCCCAGTCAAACAACTCAGACCCCAGTGTTTCACCGCCGCTTCCAACGGATCTGAGTTTTACGCCTAATTCTTCTGCTTGCGGATGCAATTTCATGATCTTGATCGCCGTCGGAGGCAGAAAGACATTGCGAATACCGTGTGATTTAATGAGGTCAAACGCAGCCTCTGGCGTGAATTTGTTAAAACGACATGCCACAACCGCAATTCCATGGTGCAGAGCAGGCATAAGCACATCAAGGAGGCCACCGATCCATGCCCAATCCGCAGGTGTCCAGAAAAGGTCATTTGGTTCAGGGAGAAAGTTATGGCTCATCTCAACGCCGGGCAAATGTCCCAACAAAACTCTATGAGCATGCAATGCCCCTTTGGGATCACCGGTCGTCCCGGACGTATAGATCAAAATTGCGGGATCATCAGCAGCTGTATCGACAGGCACGAATTGTTCCGACTGGTTTTCGCAAATCGCTGAAATGCTTAAATTACCCTTTACCGGTTCATCCACGGATAATACGAATACCAAATCAGGCAGTTGATCTCGGATTGCTGCGAGCTTGGCCTCCCCTTCGGAATTTGTGATGACGGCTTTCGCGCCTGAATCACGTAGCCGGTGAAGCAATGCCTCTTCACCAAAAAGGGTAAACAAAGGGATCGAAACACACCCCATTTTTGTCACAGCGATATGAGCAACCGCCGTTGTGACACATTGTGGTAGCAGCACACCAACCCGATCCCCAATCTTGCCGGGTTCGCGTTGCACACCCAAAGCAACAAGGGCATTTGCCAATTGGTTAGATTTTATTTTCAGGCGACCGAAACTGACCTTCTCCCTCTTACCGTTCGGCCCCACATCTATCAGAGCGATACGCTCTGGGTCACAATCCGCCCATTTGTCACAAATATCTACACCAATATTGTATCGGCCCGGAATCTGCCATTCGAAGTGCTCATAAGTGCTGTCATAAGTCTCTTTCTTCTCAAGCATTCATCACCCCTCCTCGGCTTTCGCGGCAAGGTCTTGCCGCAATTCTCATATCGATGTCGTGAGCGCGCATTCTCACCACCACCGTTCAGATTCCCCGCTTTCATATTAAACATCTATGGGGACCCTTTTAGGAATCCTCAATTTCCATAGGCCTGCGCAGGTAACCATGTGACCAAGCTTGGAACCACAAAAACCAGCGCTAATCCAATCAACTGGATCGCAATAAATGGGAGTACGCCGCGATATATATGGTCCACCGAAATCCCCTCCGGCGCAGCCCCCTTCAGGTAGAAGATTGCGAAGCCGACAGGTGGCGTTAGGAAAGAAGTTTGTAAGCATACTGCGAACAAAACCGTAAACCAAACGAGATCAAACCCTAAATTTGCAACAACGGGGCCAACCAAAGGCAAGATGATCAATGAGATTTCAATCCAATCTAGGAAAAACCCTAAAATAAAGGTGAAACAAAGAATAACGACAATGATACCGGCAGGACCGAATGGCAGCGAGGTGAGGACACGTTCAATCAGATCGTCCCCGCCTAGCCCTCGAAACACCAATGAAAAAGCCGTCGCACCTAAAAGAATTGCGAATATGAAACCGGTAGTTTTTGTCGTTTGGTGCCCCACTGTTTTTAACATTTCCAGGCTAAATTTTTTGTTGATTAAAGCAAGTAATATCGTGCCGACAACACCAATACCCGAAGCTTCAGTAGGGGTCGCAATCCCAAAGAATATAGACCCTAAAACCGCCATAATAAGCCCGGCGGCAGGGATAATCGCGCCAGCGACTCCTCCCACATCTTTCCAGGTGATTTTCTCAAGATTTTCAGGAACAGGCGCAGCAGAAGGAACGGACCATGCATAGCACAAAATAAAGGCAACATATAAGCAGCCCAATATGACACCCGGAATAAGTGCGCCTAAAAATAGATCGCCAACGGATAAGGCCAGCCGCTCTGCCATAAGAACAAGCATGATACTCGGAGGAATGAGAATACCCAATGTACCAACCGAACAAATTGTCCCTGCTGCAAGCTCTGGCTTATACCCTGCCTTCATCATGGCAGGCAGCCCTAGAAGAGCGAGCAGAACCACCGATGCGCCAATGATACCCGTGGATGCGGCCAGTAAAATACCGATAAAAGAAACCGTAACTGCCAACCCTCCTCTCAGACCGCCAAAGAGTTTTGTACAATTCAGCATCAATTGATAGGCAACACCAGAACGGTCAAGCATCAAGCCCATGAAAATGAACATGGGTAGAGCAACAAGCGTCCAATTCGACATCGTACTCCACATACGGTCAACGACAGTGGATGTGTAAGCCCAATCAATGGTGTAGAAAGAATTAGAAAGCAGGTCTGTATATTCGGTTACGATTACACCAATTGCGGTAAATAAAATAGCCAGCCCACCTAAAACCCAAGCAATCGGAAAACCTGTGAACAGCAAGCCAATGAAACTTACAAACATCAAGACGCATAGAATCTCATTGAATTCCAAAGCCATAATTTCCTCTCTAAAATAGATTCTCTAGGGCATAGACTCATAATAACCAGATCACAACAGCAGCGAGTTGTGCGGCAGCGAGGAACGTCTCGGGACATCGGAAAGTTCGAAGGGACAACTGGTGCCAGTCCTTGATGCGGTTGAACATGCGCTCAATGATGTTGCGTGTTTTATAGAGCTTGGTGTCATATTCGAACTGCACCTTACGGTTTTTGCGGGGTGGGATGCAGGCTGTTGCTTTGACTTTGAGTAACCAGTTACGCAGGTGATTGGCATCGTATCCGCGGTCGGCAATAACGGTGCAGCCCTTACGAACATGACCCTCAAGGCAGTGACGGGCCTGGGTAATACCTGCCTGCTGCAGGCAGGTCAGCCCGGTTACCTGCCGTCAGGTGCAGGTGGACAGGGCGGCCCTGACCATCGCACACCAGATGCAGCTTGGAATTCAAGCCGCCCCTGGTCTTGCCGATGGCTCGCCCCTGACTGTTGTTTTTTTTACACCATTGGCGGCAATCCGGTGGGTTTTGATGTGGCTCGTGTCAATCATCAGCGTGCTGAGGTCTGCGCCCTCACCTGCTAAAGCCTTGAATATGCGTTCGAACACGCCCGCCTCAGACCAACGCCTGTAGCGATTGTAGAGCGTCTTGGCCGGGCCGTATTCCTCGGGAACATCGCTCCACCTATATCCCCGCTGAAGACAATAGATGATGCCTGACAAGACTTGTCTATCGCACACGCGGGCAACGCCACGCGGCTTGTTCGGTAGCAATGGTTGGATTTTTTTGAACTGTTCTTCCGTCAGCCAGAAATTTAAAGACATTGGGACCTCCTGAGTTTTTTATCTTACAGTCATTTTACCTGTTACCCGTTTATAGGTCTACGCCCTAGTGTTTTTCTTTTAAAAACAGAAAGTTGAATATTTTGCTCAAACGAGAAAACGCCCCTAAGAGCAAGAGAAAAAAACCAAGAGGTAGACATGCTTTAATCAACCATCTGGCAGGCAACCCACCCGGTGCAGCCGATACCTCTGCGATTGTGAAAGAGAAGCGGACGAACGGTTCACTGTAGATCAGAACAAAAATGACAAATGGGATCAAAAACAAGGTAATGCCGATGAGCTCAATATAAGCTTTTAGCTTAAGGCTAAAGCGCTCGCACAGCACATCAACACGCACATGCTCATCCGCCTGGTAGCAGTAAGATAGGCCAATCAAAAAGCCAATGGCATAAATATGCCACTGCAGCTCCTCAAATTCGATCCGGCCCTGGCCAAAAAAATGTCGCGTGATCACATTGACCAGAATGACGGTAACCAAGATCATCCATACCCAGGAAGCTTGATCCCCAACCCAGCGCAAAAATCTATCCACCCTTCTAGAAAACATGTTTTCAGGCAGCTGTGTCGGATGCGTCATCAAATCCAAGCCAATCTGGGATTCATCGGCATAGACATTATCATTCTTCATGATGGCGGTCCTGTTACAGCTGCCTGATTTAGGCTCAATTAGAAATCGCGAGGGAGATAACCGAGCGATTTCCAGTATTTTGATACTTTCATGTAAGCTCTTTGCGAAGCAAGAATCTTTGCAAAATTGTCGTCATTTTCCGCTTCTTCATCCAGAACTTCATTCGTTAAACGCTCAAGTTCACGCAGAATGTCGTCAGACAAACGACGTGACGTCACGCCCAATTCTTCCTGGAATTTTTGAACGGCAACTCCTTGAAGGGCTTCTGAGCGCGCGAGGTTACGTGAAACACCCGCAGTACAGGCCATTTCAATAAGAGCTTGCTGATCTGATCCAAGCCCAGCCCAAACATCTTTGTTCACCACCAGATGAAGCGCTGCGTAAGTCTGGTGCCATCCGGGGAAATAGTTGTATTTGGCAATTTTGTAAAAGCCAAGTTTTTCATCGACGACCGGAAGAGAGAATTCAGTTGCATCAATCGCTCCCTTTTCAAGTGCCTGGAAAATTTCTCCTGCCGGCAGCACCGTGACAGATGCACCAAGTTTTTGAAGAACTTTCCCACCTAAACCGGCAAAGCGGATTTTCAGACCTTTAATGTCTTCTAAAGAGTTTATTTCAAAGGAGAACCAGCCAGCCGTTTCAGGGCTGGTTATACCGCATAGAATGGGCTTGATATTTTGAGCATCGAACACCTCAGTTGTCAGGCTCTCGCCTTCACCTTCGTACCACCAGCCCATATACTCCCATGGCTCCATACCAAATGGTGCGGCAGAAATAAGTGCAACAGACGGAATTTGCCCTTGATTATACCCTAACCAAGTGTACCCGGCTGGAATTTTATTTTCACGAACTGCACCAACAATCCCCAAAGACGGTACAAGCTTACCCGGCTCAAATACCTTCCATTTTATATCGCCATTACTGGCCTGATCTACGGCCTTGGCAACGTAGTGAATATTGTCCCCCAATGCAGGAAGCCCCGAAGGAAAGGCTATGGGCACCTTCCAGCGGACAGGTTCGGATTCAGCGAATGCTGAATGACTCATAGACAAAGCAAAGGCGACCGCCCCAAATACTTTTACTGTTGATGATAGCACCGAAATTTTCATGGCCTCTTCCCAAATTGTTAGAGTGTGTTTACATTAGTTGAGTGATATCAATGGATTGCAATTCACCTTCTTGATTACCGAAACGGCGAAAAAACGCCATGGGATGATACAGCTCACACCGAAGTATAAGCACAGCAACACTCATTACCCAAGCAATTTAACGGACCGGAAATGCGCATTTATCGACCCTTTTCTTCCGGCGATTAGGTGCGGCGGCCGTCTCCCGCACAGGCTAGATAAAACCCTAATCTCATCTTTATAATAGCCCTTAAAAACGATGCCGCCTTTATAATGAGCATAACCTGTTAAATTGGCCCTGTCAACCCTTTTTCAAGAATATATTCAGAAAATATCCCATTCGGGATATTTTTGTCTTCTCTTACCCTTGCAAGCCCGGAACTTCCCGAGCAGGAAAGTCTTGCTTGAAACGGTATTATTTCCCCAAACGGGAAAGAAAAATGACAGCAAAGCAGATCGGAAAACTGATACGCGACACGCGCAAAATCCAGAGGCTGCGCCAAGATGAACTGGCGGCCGCGGCCGGCGTTGGCCTGCGTTTTCTGGTTGAACTGGAAGCCGGCAAGGAGACCGCCCAGCTTGGCAAAACGCTGAGCGTGCTCTCGGCGCTGGGCTGCGCTATCTACATCAAGCCACCGGACGCGGGCGGCCAATGATGAACGCCCTGACCGTCTGGTGGGATCATGCAATGGTCGGCGCACTGAGGATAAACCGACATGGCGACACGTCTTTTTCCTACGCCGAAACATGGCTGGGGCGCCCTTCCGCGCGCGCGATTTCCGTCTCCCTGCCCCTGCGCGCCGAACCGTTTTCAAGGCGTGAAAGCCGGCCTTTTTTTGAAGGGCTTTTGCCGGAAGAAAGCCAGCGCATTGCGATTGCCGGCGCGCTTTCCCTGTGGCCGGAGGGACAGCGGCCGCCCGTTGCGGCGGCGGCGATTGAACCGGCGCAAGCACCCGCCGATGAGGCGCTGGTCGACATTCCAAACCGCCTGCCCGCCCGATGCTCGCTGGCGTATACGCTGAAGATGCCAGGGGGAAGATGTGCTTTCATTGGGTGAAGGCGCCGACTCAAGAAGAGTTGCTACGTTTAACGCATACCCTGAGTCATCGTGTTGCCCGGTTCCTGGAAAGGCGAGGGCTGCTTGAACGTGATGTGGAAAACAGCTACTTGGTGTTTGAGCAGCAGGAAGAGGATGTGATGCAGCAGCTTTACGGTCATTCGGTGAGCTGCCGAATCGCGGTGGGTCCACACCAAGGCCGTAAGGTTTTCACATTGCAAACCCTGCTCAAGACGCCCTGCCGCGATGGCACTACGCATGTGCTCTTTGAGCCACTGGATTTTATTGCACGGCTGGCAGCCCTGGCGCCTAAACCCAGGGTCAACTTAACCCCTTTCCACGGTGTCTTCGCCCCCAACAGTAAACACCGCATTCAGCTAACCCCGGCCAGGCGGGGAACAAAGATCGCAGCAACACACAGGCACGAACGCTTGGCTGGAAAAAACACCGCCAGAGCGGCGCCGGGCAATGACCTGAATGCAAGGCTTGAAACGGGTTTTCAATATCGACATCGAAACCTGTGAACGTTGCGGTGGCCAGGTCAAGGTCATTGCCAGTATCGAAGCGCCGGCGGTGCTCGCACATATTCTAAAACACTTGAAACAAAAGGAAGCCTTGCAAGCCGGCATTCAACCGTACGAACTAACGCCGAAACGCGCGACGCCGGTCTCAAGGCTGTTCGATTAACATTTCCCATCAACACTGCGGGCAGGGTGGGATTCCGTTCGTGGGTCAGACATTCATGCTTTGCTGTTCTAGCCAAAGCAGCTAAAAATCAGTCCGATTCCCATCCAGAGTAACTAGAAAAAGACAAGAAAGCGCCCGTAAACCCGCATTTGTCTTTGCTTGTGTATGCCCAACAGCGCGTTTATTCTACTTATACCCCGGGTCGTGGCGGGTACGCGACCAACATACCGCATCCTTACAAGCCGCCATGGCGGCAACAGAAGTGCTGCATTTGGCGGACAGACCTTATCCGGTGCTCTCCGGCGGAGAAAAACGCCGGGTCCAATTGGCACGGGTACTGTTGCAACTACGCTTATCCGATACCCGGCCCCAAATTTTATTCTTAGACGAACCGACAGCCGGATTGGATGTCGAACACGCTTTGAGCGTCGTTGATCTGGCCCACAAACTCGCAAAAGAAGAAGAGTATGCGGTTGTTATCGTGCTGCATGATTTCAATCTCGCAACCCGCTGTGCGGATCAGGTGTTGATTTTAAAAGACGGTGCCGAGATCGCTCAAGGCAATGTCGAAAAGGCGCTTAGCCCTTCAGTAATTGAGCAAGCGTTTGAAGTACGCGCGGGCTATGCGACCAGCTATATAAGTGCGGAGCGGCATCTTATCCTAGCCCCGTTAGAGCCTGGGATGCGGTTAAACGCTTAAGTCTCCACAGACAGCTAGAATATTTTCCCCGGATTCATGATGTTATCGGGATCAAGCGCCTTTTTGATGCGCTGCATATAGGTGACGGCATCGTTCAATTCCTGACGCAGATACGGTACTTTACCCTGACCGATCCCATGCTCTCCGGTACAGGTGCCATCCATGGCAATGGCACGCTGATTGAGCCGGGCCACGAATTCTTTGGCACCGGCGATCTCGGCAGGGTCGGATTGGTCGATGAGAACCAGCACATGAAAATTACCATCACCAACATGACCTACGATCGGCGCAATCAATTGTGTGCTCGCAATGTCTTCCTCGGTTTGTGCAATGCAGTCGGCTAAGCGCGAGATGGGAACGCACACATCCGTTGACATCGCCTTTGTACCGGGACGCAGGGAATGCGCGGCCCAAAATGCATCATGGCGTGCCTTCCAAAGCGTGTTGCGTTCCTCGGCGACCGATGTCCATTGAAACGGTCCGCCGCCGAATTCATCCGCGATATCGCCAAAGCTTTCGGCCTGTTCGGCAACGGCACTTTTCGAGCCATGAAACTCCAAGAACAAGCACGGGCATTCCGCATAGTCGGTCTTGGAATACAGATTAATCGCCTGCATCTGAAGTTGATTGAGCAATTCGATCCGGGCAACCGGAATGCCCATCTGAATCGTCGCGATAACCGCGTTGCAGGCGGCTTCGACGCTCGGGAAGGGACACACGCCCCCCGATATTGCCTCCGGGATGCTAGACAGTTTCAGGGTCAGTGACGTGATGATCCCAAGCGTACCCTCCGACCCGATAAGCAAGCGGGTCAAATCATATCCGGCGGCGGTTTTTCGGGCGCGCTTCGCGGTCTCGATCAGACAGCCATCTGCCATGACAGCATCCAGTGCCACGACAACATCGCGCATCGTGCCATAGCGAACGGCATTGGTTCCAGATGCCCGGGTTGCCGCCATGCCGCCAAGACTTGCATTGGCTCCCGGATCAATCGGAAAGAACAACCCGGTATCGCGCAGATGAATATTGAGGTCTTCACGCGTCACGCCGGGCTCGACTTTACAATCGAGGTCCTCGGGATTGACGCTGACAATTTTGTTCATCCGCGAGGTATCGACGCAGATGCCGCCAACCGGTGCATTGACATGCCCCTCAAGCGAGGTGCCGACACCAAAGGGAATGATTGGCACACGATGTTCGGCGCATGCCCGGACAATCTCCTGAACCTCTTTGGCATTTTCGGGAAACACCACACCGTCAGGCGGTTGGTTGAGGGTATGGGTCGTCGTATGCCCATGCTGTTCGCACACAGATTTGCCGGTCTGAAACCGTGCTTTAAAACGGTTCGCCAAAAATCCCGCAACCTGGGACAGGCCGGCTTCGTTTCGATCCACAGGAACTGTATCGGTGATCATCGCGACATACCTTATGTTTAAGTTGGGCTCAACACTACGCCCAGATTTTAGTCTGAGCAAGATAAAGCCAGTCCGCCTATATTGGAAAGCTGACAAAGCGCCTATTTTCTGGTGAAAATACGCTTCTGCCTCCCTAACCCTGAATGAGACTCCCCATGGGCCAGCAAAGACGCTCCGAACTTCTCATGCCCGTTCGGCTCGCTTGAGTGGCCCCTTAAAAACAATGCCACCTTTAACGAACATACACCTGTTAAATTGGCCCTGTCAACGATTTTTCCAACCCTTTTTCAAGAATATATTCAGGAAATATCCCGTTCGGGATATTTTTGTCTTCTCTTACCCTTGCAAGCCCGGAACTTCCCGAGCAGGAAAGTCTTGCTTGAAATCGGCTTGAAACGGTATTATTTTCCCAAACGGGAAAGAAAAATGACAGCAAAGCAGATCGGAAAACTGATACGCGACACGCGCAAAATCCAGGGGCTGCGTCAAGATGAACTGGCGGCCGCGGCCGGCGTTGGCCTGCGTTTTCTGGTTGAACTGGAAGCCGGCAAGGAGACCGCCCAGCTTGGCAAAACGCTGAGCGTGCTCTCGGCGCTGGGCTGCGCTATCGACATCAAGCCCACCGGACGCGGGCGGCTTTGCCGGAAGAAAGCCAGCGCATTGCGATTGCCGGCGCGCTTGGACTCTCGGAAGGGAACGAATTTCGCCTGCTGGAGGCGCTCGGCGGCGAGGTCGCCGGCGCGCTTTCCCTGTGGCCGGAGGGACAGCGGCCGCCCGTTGCGGCGGCGGCGATTGAACCGGCGCAAGCACCCGCCGATGAGGCGCTGGTCGACATTCCAAACCGCCTGCCCGCCCGATGCTCGCTGGCGTATACGCTGAAGATGCCAGGGGGAAGATGTGCTTTCATTGGGTGAAGGCGCCGACTCAAGAAGAGTTGCTACGTTTAACGCATACCCTGAGTCATCGTGTTGCCCGGTTCCTGGAAAGGCGAGGGCTGCTTGAACGTGATGTGGAAAACGGCTACCTGGTGTTTGAGCAGCAGGAAGAGGATGTGATGCAGCAGCTTTACGGTCATTCGGTGAGCTACCGAATTGCGGTGGGTCCACACCAAGGCCGTAAGGTTTTCACATTGCAAACCCTGCCACCCCTTGCGGGCGGTGAAGATTCGGGGCAGGCCACCAAGGTGGCCGGTTTTTCATTATATGCGAGTGTAGTCGCTGAACCGCATCGTCGAGATAAGCCGGAGCGGCTGTGTCGATATATTTCGCGACCAGCGGTATCGGAAAAGCGTCTGGTACTGACCCCGAACGGAAAGATTCGTTACCAACTCAAGACGCCCTGCCGCGATGGCACTACGCATGTGCTCTTTGAGCCACTGGATTTTATTGCACGGCTGGCAGCCCTGGCGCCTAAACCCAGGGTCAACTTAACCCCTTTCCACGGTGTCTTCGCCCCCAACAGTAAACACCGCATTCAGCTAACCCCGGCCAGGCGGGGAACAAAGATCGCAGCAACACACAGGCACGAACGCCTGACTGGAAAAAACACCGCCAGAGCGGCGCCATTAAATTTAATGGAGATTGAAGAAGAGATCGCCGCCGATGCGGGATCACGGCTCTAAATAATTTTTGAAATCAGCAAGGCGGGACTGGCTGACAGTCAAAACTCTTCCGTCTATCAACCGCACCTGTCCGACTGAACCTTTGGTTGTCAGTTCGACAATAGCTGATTTTGCCACCCAATGTGATCTATGTATCTGAAAGCCTTCCTCTGGCGCTGTTTCCGCAATGGCGTCACCGAGGCGCAATAAACACAGTTCCGCGCCCAATTCGGTGGTTATTTCGACATAGTGATCTTGCGCCGATAGGGACAAAATTTTTTCGGCATTGGGGTATTTTCCCAATCGGTTTAACAAAGGGGATCGCTTTTGAGAAATTTCTTTGCTCGGCATGGATTTTGAGCGCCTCGCAAGAGCGGACAGGAAAAAAATAACGGCGGCGCTGGGGAAACTGTAAGACAATAAATCAATATGACCGGGATATTTTTGGATCGGTTGCAACAATGACAGGCTGATCAGGATCACCAGCCCGGCAACGAGGAGTCCAAAGACGATGCTCGCGGCTGAAATTTTTGATAGCTCAATCCAATGTCGTGCACGGATCAACGCATTCATCCACACAGCAAGCAGGTTCGCCGTCACCACAATCGATCCCCAATAGATCAATCTGAAACCATCTGGCAGTGCTTCTAGGGTTCCAAAAGGCCCGCTTAGAAAACAAACGATAATGACACCAAGATTGATCATCCAGAATGTGGCGTCTTGAAGCGATCTTACGGTCGCTTTTGCGATCATATGCCGTGTTGACATTCTACCTCCTTTCTTAAAGTCTCAAAGTTTAACATGGGATTCCCCATGTTAAGGTTGCGTTCAATCGCCACGCAGGCTCTCGGCGCATAAGCGCCGCGGGGCCGCCGTTGCGGCCCTTCGCAGCCGTAATGCGATTTTATCGCCCGGTGTTCTAATCTCAATATTTCGCGCTTCGTGAAGTCAAATTTCTTACGTTTCACGAAAAAAACTCTTTGATTGGCGTATTTATCCGCGAGCCGTCTTGCCTGACACAAACCTGATCGTTCATCCTGACGTCATCGTAACTTAACACGGTGAGAACAATGTACAAAACAACAATGCACAAAACGATGGCGCTGGCCATGATCCTTGCTTTGGGTCCTGCAACGATGGCACAGGCTGAGACGCTCAGATTGGCGGTCGAAACAAAATCCGATACGGGTCATATTCGCGCTGCGATCTACACAAGCCAGGAAGCCTTTGAGAAAGGTGATATGCTCACCGGCGTTACGGCCCCTGCAAAGCTTGATGTGACAAAACTTGACGTCAAAGGTCTCAAACCTGGAATTTACGGCGTTGCTATTTTTCAAGACCTAAATGGAAATGAAAACCCGGATAAAAATCTCTTTGGCGCACCGACGGAGCCGTTTGGATTTTCCAATAATCCGGTCATCCGGTTTTCAGCCCCTAAATTTGAAGAATTTAAATTTGAATTTGATGGAGAATTTCAGGAAATCCACATCACATTGAATGGAGGTTGACCAATGGATCGCCGCACGTTCAACAAAATATTAATCGGGTCGATCACAGCTTCGACGCTGCCGGGCATTTTGCGCGCTCAATCGCCTATCGGAAATCAGGCCATGTTCTTCAAAGCGCTCGCAGAAAAACCTTGGCTGCTTGGCTATCTCGGCATTCAACAAACCGAGCTTCAGGCAAATATACGCATTGTATCGGGCAAATTACCGTCCGATCTGCGTGGCCATTTGTATCGGAATGGGCCTGCGATGCACAATATCGGATCAGATCGTTTCAGCCATTGGTTTGACGCACCCGGTATGGTTCAAAAATTCACCTTCGCTAACAACAAAATTTCTCATCATGGCCGATTGATCGAGACGGCTCGCAATGTCGCTGAAGCGAAGGCGGGCGCTATTCTGTTTTCGGCGTTTGGCACATATGGAGATCGTTTAGGCTCTGGCGGGTCTGCCGACGGGCAAAATGTCGGGAATATTAGCCTTGTACAGCATGGCGGTGAATTGCTCGCCTTGTGGGAGGGCGGATCTGCACACATCATTGACCCGGACAGCTTGAAAACCGAGGCCCGCAAAGACTGGTCACCGGAAACCAAGGGGCTGCCATTCGGCGCCCATCCGCGCCGCGATCAGGACGGGTCATTGTGGAATATCGGATATTCGGTCAATCCGGCGGCACTGATCCTTTACCATATTACCTCGGACGGTCAGCTTTTGCGCACGCATATCTTACCGCAAACCTCTACCCCGATGGTTCATGACTTCATGATTACGGCCTCAAAAATCGTGATTGTCGCTCCGCCTTATTCGGCCTCAAATATGGCAGGAAAAACCTTTGTGGATTTATTTGAATGGGATGCGGCGCAGCCAACCCAAATATTGATTATTGACAAAAACGATCTGACCAATGTGTCCATCGTTGAAATTGATCCGTTTTGGGTTTTTCACTTTGGCAATGCTTATGACATGAGCGCAACGGAAATCGGTTTTGATTTTGCCTTGTACGACACGCCCAATTTCATTACGCAAGATGCGTTTGCAGCAATGAACGGCAGTTGGGATGGTAGAACCTCTGCCGCATCACGTTATGTCCAAGCCAAAATCAATTTGACCTCAAAAACCGCTCATCTGGAGGCAGCCTCAGAATTCAGTCAAGTCGAATTTATTCACACAGATTGCCGCGAAAATTTGTTGCCACATCGCTATGCTCTTATGCTTGCCCATGCCAGTGACGCAAAGGATTTTCGTTTCAATCGTCTGCTTTTGATTGATCGTTTATCCGAAAGTCATTCTTTCTTTGATGTCAAAGAAACGGAGATTTTGGAAGAACATCTGATTGTTCCGAAACCCGGACGGGAAGGCGCATTTTGGATCATGGGGACGGCGCTTGATTGGCAGAAGGGGATAACGAATATATCGATTTATGAAGGCGCACATCTATCAGATGGCCCGATCATGAAAGCCGAGTTGGATTTAGCGCTTCCCCTTGGCCTGCATGGCATATTCCGTTACATGTGAAAAACGTAACCTCGGCATCAGATGCAGCGCCCGCCATCGATTTCCATACACACACCGGTCACCATGCTTGCTTCATCCAAGCACAGATAACAGGCGGCATTGCCCATATCTTCGGGTGTCGAGAACCGTCCGATGAGAATTGTCGATAAGAATTTCGCCCGCGTTTCAGGCGTATCTTCACCCATAAACATTTCTTAATTACCCCTATCACTAAACCTACTTATGAGGTACACTTATATTCTTTAAGTAATTGATTTACATGGAGAAGAGACATGGCCAGAAACCAGGTGCAATTCCAGAAAGGGCTCAGTATGACGGCATTTATCCAACAATACGGCAGCGAAGCGAAGTGCTTTGAGGCGCTGTTCAAATGGCGTTGGCCCGACGGGTTTATCTGTCCTCATTGTGGCTGTGACAAACACTGCCAGTTGACCGAGCGCAAACTGCAACAGTGTTACCGCTGCTACCTGCCTGCAGCAGGCAGGCCGACAAACTTCTCTAACAGCAGGTACACTGTTCGAATCGACCAAGCTGCCGCTGACCCTCTGATTTCAGGGCCTGTACCTGATGACGCAGCACAAAAAAGGCGTCTCGGCCATGGTGCTACACCGTCAGTTAGGTATTTCCTACAATGCCGCCTGGCGCATGAAGTACAAGCTCATGCAGGCGATGATGGCGCGTGACCATGAAAAAAAGTTGTCAGGCTTTATTGAGTTGGACGATGCCTATCTGGGCGGCGAGCGCACGGGATGCAAGCCGGGCCGTGGTGCTGAGGGCAAAACACCCTTTGTTACTGCGGTTGAGACTACTGTTCAAGGTTGCCCGACAAGGATTAAGCTCTCGGCCATAGAGGGCTTTCGAAGCGAAGCTATTGCGTCCTGGAGCCGTGAGAATCTGTGTGTGGGCAGTACCGTCATCTCCGACCTGCCTGCTGCAGGCAGGCGGGCTGGCCTGCTTTAATGCGGTTTCTGAAGCGGGCTTTGAGCACGACAAGATAGTCTGTGGTGGCGGTCGAGCTTCTGTTGAAGAACCTGAGTTTTATTGGGTGAACACCATTTTGAGTAATTTGAAAACAGCTTTGCGCAGCACATATCACGCGATACACCCAAGTACGCCTGCCTGCTGCAGGCAGGCACAGCGCTACCTTGCCGAGTTCCAATATCGCTTCAATCGACGATTCGACCTCTGTGCAATGATGCCAAAGTTGGCTTATGTGGCACTGAGAACACTGCCTATGCCAGAAAGACTGCTCAAGCTGGGCTTAGTATAAGTGGTAATTAGTTGTAAGGTCCCGCAGTGTGATAACATAAGTTATTCTGCTATACCAACAAAGGAGGAGCTATGGGCCAGCTACTACACGGCAGCGCCACAACGACAGAGACGGTGCGTCGAGCAATACAAAATAGTCAAGAGAGCATAGCCAAATTGGCGAAGCGCTATAACCTGCCTGCAGCAGGCAGGTCTGAACCCCGCAACCGTGGCGAAATGGAAACGGCGTGATTTTGTCCATGACGCAAAAATGGGGCCGAAACAGCCACGCTCCACGAGTTTATCGCTGGCAGAGGAGGCTATGGTTGTGGCCTTCCGCAAGCATACGTTGTTGCCCCTGGATGACTGTCTGTATGCCCTGCAAGCCACGATCCCGCATCTGACACGCTCTTCCCTGCATCGCTACCTGCAACGTCATGGCATCAGTCGCCTGCCCAATATCGAAGGCGATAAGCCGGTGAAGAAAAGGTTCAAGAAATATCCCATTGGTTATCTCTACATCGATATCGCTGAAGTGCAGACAGAACAAGGTAAACTGCAACTCTTTGTGGCCATTGACCGCACCTGCAAGCTGGCCTACGCTGAACTACACACGGATAAAAAGAAGATGACCGCAGTACAGTTCTTGAGAAATTTCATTGCGGCCCTGCCTTACAAAATACACACCCTCCTGACCGATAACGGCGCTCAATTTACCCACCGCAAACAGGACAAACCGGCATCTATGCGCCTCTTTGACCGTGTTTGCCAGGAACATGACATTGAACACCGGCTCACCAAAATCAATCATCCCTGGACCAACGGCTAGGTGGAACGCATGAACCGAACCATCAAAGAGGCCATCGTCAAGCGATACCACTACAGCGCACATGCACAACTCAAAGCCCATCTGCAGGCTTTCCTGAAGGCGTATAACTTCGCCAAACGTCTAAAAACCTTAAAAGGGCTCACACCCTACGAAAAAGTCATTGAAGGGTGGCAAAAGGAACCTGAACGGTTTATCATTAATCCACTTCAGCACACTGCGGGACTATACAATTAGGTATGTTTATGACTGTGGGCATGACGACCTCATTGCTCTTTGGCGATACCCGCCAGTTCAGCGAGAACGGTTTGCACCGAAGCGGCTATGATATGCTGCACTTTGCACCCTGTCTGCAAATTTTATGGGATGCGCGATCGCCAATCAAAAACAGAGAGGTGTGTAAGCCGGTATGTAATAGACCACCCGACCCCTTCAATCAGGGCCTTTAATTGCCCATTCCATGAAGCCCCGGAAGCAATCATTGAACTCACCGGGTTTGTTGAAGAACGGTATATGCTGCCCATTTGGAATATCACGAGGGCCGCCGGTCCAGATCAGACCATAGCTCAGATTGGCGATATATTCATGATTCAGGAACGGATCGTCCGAACCGTTGAGGATTGCAAAAGGGATCAGGCCTTCGCGCAGCATACGCATCTGCCGGGGCCAATCGACAATACCCATTTTTGTAACCATGTAGTATCTCGTGCGGCCGTCAGTGCGCGAGATGTTCCGATGCATAAACGCACTGTCTTTGGAGAGCGGTGCCGTGGCCGAACACGCATAAGCGTGTTGTTCGGCGTGTGTGAAATACTGCTTGCCCGCCAAAACGAGATGACTTGATGCATCATAGCCCAGAGCAAAATCTTCAGGCACGATATTCAACGGCGACGTTCCGGTGATGCACAAACCGGCAAAGGCACCAGGATCACGCGCTGTCAATTCGAGCCCGACATAGCCACCTAAGGACCAGCCCAACACCGTGGCGTTCTTCGCACCGGCGGCTTTCAGAACATCTTCTGCGACATCGGCATAGGCTGCGACATTATAGGCGGTTTCAGGGTCTGCATTGCTGGAAGCCCCATGCCCCGGAAGATCAAAGGTGATCAGCCTATGCGTCCGTTTAAATTCATCGAAGAGCTTGGTGTATACTTCCTTACAGGCGGAATTGCCATGAATGGCGAGAATAACCGGTTTGTTACCGCCGGTGTCTGAAACGGCGATGTTCCCATGGCGTGTCTCAATCATGTTCTCAGCCGCACCCAAAAGCGTCTCACGTGCCGTTTTACCACGTCCGCGCCGTCGCCATGCACGCAAGCCTGAGCACCAGGTCGTCAGCACTTCTCGAAGTTCCTGGATAACGCCCCATACCCCACCCGGATAAAGCACGATGACCAGAATAATCAGCACGGCGATCAGGATATCGCGCCACGGACCGAAATCGGTCATCGCCTCTGACAACAAAACGATGATAAAAGAGGCGACCACAGGACCCCAGATTGTTCCTATCCCTCCAACAAGTAGAATAGACAGGATCAAGGTAAGTGAGCCGAGCCCAAAAATATCAGGCGAGGCAACCCTGACATAGGAAGCATAGAAACCTCCTGGTATTCCGGCGAAAAAACCGCTCACCGCAAGCGTCAGCGCGCGTGTGCGGGCTTCGGGCACACCGCGCGAGATCGCCGCATATTTCGCATCTCTAAGCGCCACGATCGCCCGTCCCCATTTGGACCTCGTCACTGCGTAGAGAAATGCACAAGCGCCGACCAGCAATGCGAGCGCGGTGTAGTAGTACCCGATCCGCCCATCTTTGGTGAAACGGTAGTCGCCTATGCTCAGCGCCGGTAGGGTAACCATGCCCGACGTCCCACCGGTGATTGACGATTGGCTGATGATCACCTGGTAAACCAGCTGCGAAAAAGCAATGGTCACAAGGATTACATAGATGCCGTCGAGCCTTAAGACCGGTAGCGCAATCAAAACGGCAACAAGGGCCGCCACCGGCCCTGCGGCAAGCATTGCGATCCACGGGTTTACACCCAGCGTTTTGGCGAGAATGGCATAGGTGTAGATTCCAACCGCAAACAACGCGACATGGGCAAAGTTGAACAGGCCGCCATATCCCAAGCTGAGATCCCAGCTTGCTGCTACAACGGCAAAGACAAAGACCAGCACCATCAGATGACGCGCGTAACTTGCATCAAAAATCCAAGGCAAGACGGTAAGTCCAACCAGCACGAATAGCGCAGGGATGAGCCCATTTGACTTATGAAACGGGGGATCGTAGCGCATCTTAAAGGGTCCTTTGATGATGTCCGAAAAGGCCCGACGGTTTCAGGAACAAAACCACGATCATCATCGTAAAGAGGACCGCAGGCGTCCAATAAAGTCCCACGAAGTAGTTGGAAAAAGATTCGACCAACCCCACGACGAAGGCTGCATAAATCGGGCTGGTAAAGCGCGCGATACCACCGAAGATCACAACGATCAGCGCCTTCATCAGCGGGTCGATGCCCATGGTTGGCGCCATGAACCGAATACCGCCCAGAAAAATCCCGGCAAGCGCCGCCATGGCCGCAGATATACCAAAGGCGAGCGCGAAGAGCTTGGGCACATCAAGCCCCATGAATTCTGCGGCCTCTCTATTTTGGGAGACTGCCCGCATTGCCCGGCCGGTACGGGTACGGCCCAGGAACCAGCCCAGGCCGACAAGGGCTGCCGCTACCAAAGCAATCAGGACAAGATCGTTGATTGGAAAACTGAAGACACCCAAATCAATCTCGCCGTTGGCCACCCGTCCAAGTTGCTTTGACCGCGGACCCCAGATCAGATTGATCGCACTTTCAATGATGGCCGCACCTGCAAGTGTTGTAATCACCGAGGCTGTGACGATGTCAGGACGCCTTTCAAAGGGCCGAACCAAGATCAGATGAAACATGATCCCGAAAAAGAACATGGCGACGGTTGCGCCAACTGCCCCAACGGCCAGCCCAAGCCCCGCCGCCTGACTATCCGCAAGCGTCCATCCGACATATGCACCAAGCGCGATAAAGGCGCCATGTGCGAAGTTGAAGATGCCAAGCGTTGTCCAGATCGCTGCCAGACCCGCCGCCATCAAAGCATAAATCGCACCCAGCACCAGCCCCCCAGCCGCGACAGCCAGAAATGTCTCAAACCCCATCATGAAACGGCCCCCCCAAATAGCATGGCCATCAGCGTATCATGGTCCGGGATATCACCCCGCTCGAGCGTTTGCGAAATCCGCCCATGATCAAAAAGATAGAGCCGGTCGATCAGCTCACACAGAAATGCGACATCTTGATCAATCACGATCAGCGGGATGGACATGGCTTTGATCGCCTTGACGGCTTCGCAAAGTTCTGTACGCAATTTCGGAGACAGCCCCAGAGTCGGTTCATCAAGAATGAGCAGCTTTGGCTCCGCCAGCAGACCTACGGCAATCGAAACCATTTGCCTTTCACCGCCCGACAGAAACCTGATCTTGTGTTTATGGCGCTCGGAAAGCCTAGGAAAGAGCGCATCAATCTGCGCGAACCGTTCCTTCGTCTGTGCCTCTGCGACCCGCCCCGCCGCTGCCATCGGGGCGATGGAGAGCACCTCATCAACGATCATTTCCGGGAAAAGTAGATTTCCCTGCGCAACATGAATGAGGCCTGCGCGTGCAACCGACTTTGGGTCCATTCGACGCCGCGTGACGGCGTCGTAATTAAAATTCCGAAACCGGCGGCTGCCTCTGTCGACTGCGCGATTCATGCGCTGTCCTTCGAAGATCACATCACCGGACCATGGCTCTAATACGCCGCTGATCGTTTTCATCAACGTTGATTTTCCGTGGCCATTGGGACCAAACAACCCGATGGATGTCCCCCTTTCCACAACAAGATCGACATCCTGAAAGATTTGTATGGGATCGTAGCCACCACAAAGCGCGCGAAGTTCAAGAAGAGCCTCCGTCATGCGGCCACTCCAAGATAGGCCTCGACAACTTTGGGGTCTTTGACAACGGCTGAGGGATCACCAAGGGCAATTGGTGCGCCTTGATCCAATACCAGCAATCGGTCAGATACGCCGGTCAGCAGTTCCAGAACATGCTCAATAAGCAGAATTGCAATGCCCATTTCCTTCAGGTGCAAGATCAGCGCCCGCATCCGGTCAATCTCTTGTGGTGTCAGACTGGAAGCGGGTTCATCCAGAAGCAAAACGCGCGGATCAAGCGCCATGGCACTTGCGACCATTACGAGTTTACGCAAAAAGATCGGAAGTTCAGCGGCGCGCCAATTGTGCAACGTCGCCGGGAAGCCGACCACATCCAGCGCTTGCTCAGCCAAGAAAACGCTGCGCTGCATTGAGCCGCCACGATTGGTCTGTTCAACGGCAACCAAAACATTGTCTATCGCAGATAGGCTGGCAAATACCGTCTCTCGCTGGAACGTCCGTGCAAGCCCCATATTCGCAAGGTCATGTGCGGGGCGATCTTGTACGTCTTGTCCGTCGAAGGTCACCGTTCCTGTATCAGCACAAAAAGGAATCTTGGTGATCACATTAAACAGAGTGCTTTTGCCTGAACCATTTGGCCCGGCGATGCCCAGAATTTCATCCGGAGCGACGGCAAAACTGACGTCATCTACCGCGCGCAACGCTCCAAACGATTTTGATATACCGGATACCGTCAATATTGGATCCAGCTTCAGGGACCGTGATTCATCCATTGAAATCTCCAGGAATGAAATGCCGCCGGAGATGCTGCTCCGGCGGCAGCGGCCAGGAAGAGATCTCTCTTATCGAGACATCCAAGGAGGTAGCATGAACGCGCCATTGGCATATTTGCCAGGCTCGATCAGAACCCGCGCGCCGTTTTCCTGGATTTGCCAGAAGGATACCGGGATATGATCGTCACTTTGCAGTGCAACGTGGGTTTCGGGATCAAACTCCAGATTGCCGGCAGCTGTGGGGCGCTTGATCTGCCCAATTGCGTTCGCAATAGCTTTGCGGTCCGCCGGGTCGCCCACTTCTGCCAAAGCCTCAAAATAGAAGTTTGCCATCTCGTACAATCCGACACCATACGGACCGGATTCAAAGCCAAACTTAGCCTCATAGGCATCCATCAGTTCTTGACCGCGAGGCCATGCTTCACTGTCCAACGGCGCATTGATCAGATTGTAAAGAACGCCGACAGAGTTATCGCCGGTCAAGGTTACAAATTCCGGAACCGATGGCGCATATTGTAAGAACATCACGCTGTCTGTCGGCTCTTCAAGAAACTGGTTCAGAAACAGCGCCGAATTGCCCGGCAGGTAATCGGTGTTGATCACAAGATCAGGATTTGTCTCGCGTACCCGCGCTAAGATAGCGCGCCAGTCGCCAACCTCTCCAAACGGGACGAGTTCGTCGACAACGATGTTCCATCCGCCTTTTTCAAACGACACCTTCATGCCTTCGGAAATCGTGCGGGAATAAGCGTTATCGGAGGAGATGATCGCCACGGTTTTTTCGCGCAGATCAAAGGCTCCGGTTGCAGCAAGTGCTTCGACCGCGGGCATAACATCTGTCTCATAGCCTTTGAACGATGCGGTGTAGGAATAGCAGCACCAATAATCTTCGATATTTTGCGTTGTGATACTGGCAAAAGACGGAGACGGGCCCGCTGCGATATAGGGCATTCCCGCCTCGGCCATCAAATCAACCTCAAACATGGAAAGGCTGGCGTAGCCGGTCAGGATGACCTCGACCCCATCGGTCCCGATAAGCCGCTCGGTCGCGCTGGACACATTAGCCGCAGATTGGTCTTTCACATCTGCAACTTCCAACTCAAATGTGTAGCCGGCAACGCCACCACCGGCATTCGCTTCTCCAATGGCCCATTCGACGCCACGGACAAATTCCTCACCATCGGCCGCCGCAGGGCCTGTCAGCGGTGCAAGCAGGCCAATTTTGATGACCTCGGCAAACGCAGGGGATGCACCCATCAAAGCGGTTGCAGTAGCGAATATTATCAGTTTGGTTTTGAGCATTTTCTGACCTCCCAAATTCTTGTTTAGATCAATGCTTTAAAGAAACAAAAAAGGCGTCAACTGGGGAACTAGCAAATATGTTAGTTTGAAACTTTTGACAGATTTTTCTATATGTCGTAGAATTTTCTTAAGGGGGTATGTGCCATATTGGCAAACCAGCTTCATGAAAACCCGTTCGATGGAGTCATGAATTTTGACTATATCTGCAATGTTCTTCACGACATTGCACAAGCAAATGGTTTGCCCTATTTTTCATATATTAGCCTGAAAGGGCGCGGTCAAACAGGCCGTCCCGGTCACTTCGCCATCATCATGATAAAGCTCTTTGGTCATCAACCAGATTTTCTTAATATTCTCAACCCGCGCCAGATTAGCATTTTGACGTGTGACTTCCTGATTGATGAGATTAATCACGTCTTGGTTTTCAGCATGAAACATAACCTGTCAAATTCGGCCTGTCAACGATTTTTCCAAGGCTTTTTCAAGGATATATTTCAGAAAATATCCCGTTCGGGATATTTTTGTCTTCTCTTACCCTTGCAAACCCGGAACTTCCCGAGCAAGAAAGTCTTGCTTGAAATCGGCTTGAAACGGTATTATTTTGCCAAACGGGAAAGAAAAATGACACCAGAACAGATCGGAAAACTGATACGCGACACGCGCAAAATCCAGGGGCTGCGTCAGGATGAACTGGCGGCTGCGGCCGGCGTTTTCTGGTTGAACTGGAAGCCGGCAAGGAGACCGCCCAGCTTGGCAAAACGCTGAGCGTGCTCTCGGCGCTGGGCTGCGCTATCGACATCAAGCCACCGGACGCGGGCGGCCAGTGACGAACGCCCTGGCCGTCTGGTGGGATCATGCAATGGTCGGCGCACTGAGGATAAACCGACATGGCGACACGTCTTTTTCCTACGCTGAAACATGGCTGGGGCGCCCTTCCGCGCGCGCGATTTCCGTCTCCCTGCCCCTGCGCGCCGCGCCGTTTTCAAGGCGTGAAAGCCGGCCTTTTTTTGAAGGGCTTTTGCCGGAAGAAAGCCAGCGCATTGCGATTGCCGGCGCGCTTTCCCTGTGGCCGGAGGGACAGCGGCTGTCCGCTGCTGCGGCGTCGATCGAGCCGGCGGTGGTCGCACATATTCTAAAACACTTGAAACAAAAGGAAGCCTTGCAAGCCGGCATTCAACCGTACGAACTAACGCCGGAACGCGCGCCGCCGGTGTCGAGGCTGTTCGATTAACATTTCCCATCAACACTGCGGGCAGGGTGGGATTCCGTTCGTGGGTCAGACGTTCATGCTTTGCTGTTCTAGGGCGTAGACCTATAAACAAGTAACAGTTAAAATGGCGGCAAGATAAAAAACTCAGGAGGTCCCCATGCCTGCCTGCTGCAGGCAGGTCTCTAAATTTCTGGTTAACGAAAGAGCAGTTCAAAACAATCCAACCATTGCTACCGAACAAGCCGCGTGGTGTTGCCCGCGTGTGCGACCTGCCTGCAGCAGGCAGGCAGGCGGGTCTTGTCAGGCATTATTTTTTGTCTTCAGCGGGGGTATCGGTGGAGCGATGTCCCTGCGGAATACGGCCCGGCCAAGACGCTCTACAATCGCTACAGGCGTTGGTCTGAGGCGGGCGTGTTCGAACGCATATTCAAGGCTTTAGCAGGTGAGGGCGCAGACCTCAGCACGCTGATGATTGACACGAGCCACATCAAAACCCACCGGATTGCCGCCAATGGTGTAAAAAAAACAACAGTCAGGGGCGAGCCATCGGCAAGACCAGGGGCGGCTTGAATTCCAAGCTGCATCTGGTGTGCGATGGTCAGGGCCGCCCTGTCCACCTGCACCTGACGGCAGGTAACCGGGCTGACCTGCCTGCAGCAGGCAGGTATTACCCAGGCCCGTCACTGCCTTGAGGGTCATGTTCGTAAGGGCTGCACCGTTATTGCCGACCGCGGATACGATGCCAATCACCTGCGTAACTGGTTACTCAAAGTCAAAGCAACAGCCTGCATCCCACCCCGCAAAAACCGTAAGGTGCAGTTCGAATATGACACCGAGCTCTATAAAACACGCAACATCATCGAACGCATGTTCAACCGCATCAAGGACTGGCGCCAGTTGTCCCTTCGAACCTTCCGATGTCCCGAGACGTTCCTCGCTGCCGCACAACTCGCTGCTGTTGTGATTTGGCTCTTATGAGTCTACGCCCTAGAAAAAGACAAAAAAGCGACCGTAAACCCGCATTTGTGTTTGCTTGTGTATGGCCAACAGGGCGTTTATTCTACTTATACCCCGAGGTGAAGGTTAGAAAGGGGGAAAAATTTTGAGCATATTACCTGTTCCTCCTTCATCTCATAAGCAGTCATCCCAGGCCATCCCCCCACGTCAAAGATAGTTGCATAATTATTCCAGACTGGTGGGTCGGAATGCGCAGAACAGGCAGCCGTATCTTCATCTACCGGTACCCGGATCGGGACAAGATGACATGCTTGCTCAATGTGTTGAGCAGACAGTGGAATGCTTTTATGGTCAGACTACTGAAAGTAAGCGGGATGTTGTTGCCTGATTGCCTGTTCCATGTTGTTGATGTCCAATGCAAGTTGATGGTCCGGGTTTACCCTTCGCATCTGATCCCAACTGGCCCAAGCGTCGGGCATTTCATACGCCTTGAAATATTTATTGCCCAGGTCCCTATAGGCTCCCGTTAAAAATGGATTTTGTTCGAGCGCTTTCAGAATTAAATCAATCGCCTTTTTATTCTGCCCGATGGCATCATAGTAATTGGCCAGATAGACGTTAAGCACATATCCGTGAGCACTGACTTTGCTCTGAGCGTCTTCTATCAGCTTTATGGCCTCTTGCATCCCCTGCCTGGAAGAAGGTTGCCGCGAAATAGCGGCGGTTAAATTCTTCAGGCCACTTTGCGGTGGAGACTGTTTAAAAACACGCTGGATAGCGGGTTTTATCTTATCGATGTCTTTTAGTCCGTGGTGAATGGAATACTCATGAAATACCAACGAAGCCTCAATATATTTGTCCATATCAAACAACTTGTTTATTCGGGAAGCGTAATAATCAACGCTCTTTTCTTTTTGCGCTTTTGCAAGTCGGATAACTTTATCTAGTCTTTGATCCGAAGCATAAGTTTCCTGATAATTTTCGGGCATAGAAATGCTCTTGCTGTGTCCGCCATTAGAAGATGCAAGCACGTACGCGCTTTTCGTCAAAAAAGGAACTACCTGTTTGTTCCGGTATTGGAAGGAACTGAACACCAGCCCGCTGGCAGAAAGATTTTCGACAATAACCGAGTGCACGTTGTGTTCATATGTCAGGTATTTTTTATAGATATCTGCAAGCGCTTGCGGAATGGCTCGTTCAGACAGTTGATAAGAAACAACCTCTTCACCCTCATAATAAAACTTATGGGCCTTTCCTTCCCTTCGGACTTCAATGTTCTTTGCAACGTATCCATCCACATCAGCCCCAAACATCATCTCCAGTTCAAACTGGTTTGTCCCCAGGCTCTCGATTCCTGCTTTTTGTCCAGCTGTTGAAAGCATTTGCCTGTTTCGCTTTTCATAATCCTTGAAAGCGGGGATGGCATAAAGAGAGATTTTCAGAAATTGCTTTTGAGAATGATCAACATAGGCAAGAGTGTTGCTGGAAAAATCATAAACCCTTTCATTGTCGCCGCTGCGGACCGATATTTCTTTGAGGGCAAGAGTTACAATTGACGGGCCTTGTTTGATGTTAACTTCTGTTTTGCTCTCTTCACCGCTTTTACCCTGATAATGCTCTGCTATCTTGAAGTCCAACTGAAACTGGACTTGCTGTGCAAAAACATAAGCTGGCAGCAGCGCCAGAATAAAAGCGGCCATGATTATAGCGCTTATTTTCATATTTATACCCTCCATAAACTGGCTTGCTGTCTAAGGCATTCCAATATACCTCTAAATAATGCGTAACTGCAAATTTTGTGCAGTGCAATATATTGCGCTGCAACACAACCTGTTAAATTGGCCCTGTCAACGATTTTTCCAACCCTTTTTCAAGAATATATTTCAGAAAATACCCCGTTCGGGATATTTTTGTCTTCTCTTACCCTTGCAAGCCCGGAACTTCCCGAGCGGGAAAGTTTTGCTTGAAATCGGCCTGAAACGGTATTATTTTCCCAAACGGGAAAGAAAAATGACAGCAGAGCAGATCGGAAAACTGATACGCGACACGCGCAAAATCCAGGGGCTGCGTCAGGATGAACTGGCGGTCGCGGCCTGCGTTTTCTGGTTGAACTGGAAGCCGGCAAGGAGACCGCCCAGCTTGGCAAAACGCTGAGCGTGCTCTCGGCGCTGGGCTGCGCTATCGACATCAAGCTACCGGACGCAGGCGGCCGATGACGAACGCCCTGACCGTCTGGTGGGATCATGCAATGGTCGGCGCACTGAGGATAAACCGGCATGGCGACACGTCTTTTTCCTACGCCGAGACATGGCTGGGGTGCCCTTCCGCGCGCGCGATTTCCGTCTCCCTGCCCCTGAGCGCCGCGCCGTTTTCAAGGCGTGAAAGCCGGCCTTTTTTTGAAGGGCTTTTGCCGGAAGAAAGCCAGCGCATTGCGATTGCCGGCGCGCTTTCCCTGTAGCCGGAGGGACAGCGGCCGCCCGTTGCGGCGGCGGCGATTGAACCGGCGCAAGCGCTCGCTGATGAGGCGCTGATCGATATTCTAAACCGCCTGCCCGCCCGATGCTCGCTCAACCGTACGAACTAACGCCGGAACGCGCGCCGCCAGTGTTGAGGCTGTTCGATTAACATTTCCCATCGACACTGCGGGCAGGGTGGGATTCCGTTCGTGGGTCAGACATTCATGCTTTGCTGTTCAAGCCAAAGCAGGTAAAAATCAGTCCGATTTCCATCCAGAGCAACTAGAAAAAGACAAGAAAGCGGCCGTAAACCAGCATTTGTGTTTGCTTGTGTATGCCCAACAGGGTGTTTATTCTACTTATACCCAGTCAGAGTCCTTTTCTCATGTAATTTTATCCAGAATACTCTGCTTTCTTATTCGATTGTTCATAGCTATCTATATGCATAACGCCTTTGTAACAGGCATTTTTTGTGTAGTGGAGTTTTGCGGTAAAGTGGCGTAGCCACCGCAAAACGGAGCGCAGCAAAAAATGTCCTGTTGGCAAATTTGTTAGGCCTACAAGTTTTGGTGCATGAATCCGAGATTTGCATTTACCGCCCCTGCTACCATTGGAAAGAAACGCTCCTTAACTTGCGGCGTGAAGTTGCTAGCGCCAATGGATTCTATAAGTGCTTCCTCATAGCACAAAACAAGACCGGAGAAGCCGGCACTCATATCCGCAGGGGTGCTTGGTCCCTGCCTTAACTCGATAAGGATATTTTTAACAACTCGTGTCATGTATTCTCCAGTAAACGACGCTGCCGTTTCTCTACTAATGTAGGGTACATATCCGGGCGAGCTGAACGGCAACATGGCAAGGCCACTGCTAGCGTCCATCATTTCCGGTAGATGATCGGAGCCCCCCGACTTCTTTCGGAAGGGAAGAAGCACAAAGGAAACACCGAACAATCTTGCCTTTAGTAAACCCTTTGCACTTACTTGGCACATGGTGAAATCCTGCGAATAAGCTTCGATCTGGCCGCGATACACACGCTCCATTTCATCAGCCATCTGTGTGCCAGGCCCTCGCAGCAACGAATACATTAATTCTTGTGGGGAAGTTTTACCAAATAGAGATTTCAGAAATGACATCAGTGGCTCCTCGTGTTTGTAAGCCTAACAGCTAATTATGCGGCTAGTGGCATCATATATCGCTAGCGGCATAGTTGTGTTAGTCGCTAGAATAGCATCAGGCTTTATCGTTTCATCTAATGATCCGTGGATTCAACCAGCAAGTGCAACATTAGGATTGATTCCGAAAAATACCTGATTAGGTGTTTTCATGTCAAGGCATTTTCGGGGTCGGTTATTTAATTTATCCATAGCCATTTTAATCTCCTGTTCAGTGATGGTGGTGTTGTTGCGCTCAGCGACAACGCGGCCGGCGCGGGATGTCTTGAAACTTTTTGATGCGGCGATCTTCAATCTCATCATCGGCAATGCGGACGCGCATGCCAAAAACTACAGTCTGCTGTACCGCGATGACGCCGTCGAAATGGCGCCGCTGTATGATCTTTTAGCCACGGTTGCCTACCCTGATCTCGGCCCGAAACTGGCGATGAAGATCGCCCGGAAAGCCACACTCGATGAATTGAAAGCGACCGATTGGGCGCGTTTTGCGGAAGAGTCGGGGCTTACCGAGCCCTTGGTCAAACGCCGCGCAAAGGCGCTGGCGGATCATGTTTTGCAGGAAGCCGGCCGGGTCGAAGCAGGCTTTGACCTGAACGAAGACGCGCTCAAAAAGATGAGAGGCTATGCCAAGCTGATAACAAACCGCGCCGCAAAACTCTCGCGGATAAACGGCTAATCTTTACCGCCTTTGCCCGGTTTTTTCAGCAGATACCTGGCCTCCACCCGCTGCCAGTAAAGCAGTCCCGGCAGGTCGATCAGAAATTCCTTGATACGGGTGGCGAGCGAGATGGCCAGCGCAAACTCGGGCGAAAGCCCGATCAGGGCGCCAAACAGCAGATAGCCGCCTTCCTGTATGCCGTAACCGTTCGGAATGATAAAGGCAATATCGGTAATGATGGAGGTCAGGCTTTTGAGCAGCAGCGCTTCAATCAGGGACAGGGGCTGACCGAGCAGATAACAGGCCAGCCAGACTTCCCCGGTTTCCAGGATCAGGCCGCCGGTGCGCCAGACCACGGCCGCCGCCAGCCGTTTTTTATTGTGGTAGATGGCCTTTATGCGGCTATCGACCGCGCGGGCGTTGGCCGTGATCTGTTGCCAGCCATCGGCGGCCGTGAATTTGCCGATCATCCTCGCGCCCAGGGCAAATATGCCGGCCTTTTGAACCAGCACAAAACCGGCAATGCCCAAAGTCAGCGCCAGGACGCCGAGCACGATATACACGGCCAGTTCATTATCCAGCGCCACCAGCATGAGCAATCCCGTGCCGATCAGCGCCCAGGGCACCATTGCCAGCGCCTGCACGGTCTTGTCAACCATGACCGAGGCGCTGGCCTCTATGCCGTTTCTGCCCCATAACAGCAATAACCTGGCCCTGGCAATCTCGCCACCGATGGTGGCGACGGGCAACAGGCTGTTGATCGCCCGCCCCATCCACAATGCCAGCATTAATTCCCTGAAAGGTGGTATCCGTTCAAGCGGAAACAGCAGCCGCCAGGACAAGACCGCGGCGATGGAGACGGGCAGCCAGCTCAGCGGCAGCAACAGCAGCCAGAAGCCGGACTCAAGCAATAACGCAAATATCCCGCCCGCCCCCTGCCATGCGACCAACAGGGCAAGGACTAACAGGCCGGCGAGCAGGCCGGCATGGGAGATAATGCGAATCATACGATGGTAAGGCGGGTGAGGGTATCCGGTAGGGGCTGATTTTTAATGGTCGGAGTGAGAGGATTTGAACCTCCGGCCCCTGCCTCCCGAAGGCAGTGCTCTACCAGGCTGAGCTACACTCCGTCTGTGAACCCCGGGCAGACAGACCACGGGCGGGGTCAATAATGCCTGCTTACGGAAAATTTTGCCAGCGCATAGAGGGCGTCAAGGTAATCCGATGCGGGCAGTTCGGGCAGGGCCGCCATGGCCAGTCTTGCCTCGTTATGCGCCAGCCCGGCAGTATAAGCGATGGCGCCGGTGGCATTAATGGCCTGTTTTATCTTTTCAATATTATCCAGGCCGCCGTTTTTTATCGCGTCCCGAATCACGCCCCGGTCGGATTCGGCGCCATGCCACATGGCATACAGGAGCGGCAATGTCGGTTTGCCCTCGGCCAGGTCATCGCCGATATTTTTGCCGAGCGCCCCGGCCGAAGAACTGTAGTCGAGCACATCGTCGATCAACTGAAAGGCGGTGCCCAGATGCCGGCCGTAGGCGGCCATGGCCTGTTCTTCCGCCTCATCGCGCAGGCTGATGACCGCGCCGAGCCGGGCCGCCGCCTCGAACAGTTTTGCGGTCTTGTTGCGGATCACCTCCAGATAACTGGCCTCGGTGATTTCAGGGTCATGCCGGTTGATCAATTGCTGAACTTCGCCTTCGGCGATGACATTGGTCGCCTCCGACAGGATTCGCATGACCCGCATGGAATCCACCTCAACCATCATCTGGAAGGTGCGCGAATAGACAAAATCGCCCACCAGCACGCTGGCCTCGTTGCCCCAGCGCTGGTTGGCCGTAATATGGCCGCGCCGCAACAGCGAGGCGTCCACTACATCGTCATGCAGCAGTGTGGCCGTATGAATAAACTCGATGATCGCGGCCAGATTGATATGCAGATCGCCCGGATAATCAAATGCCTGGGCGCTGAGCAGCACCAGCGCGGGCCGCAGGCGCTTGCCGCCGCTTTCGATAATATAATGACCCAGTTGATCAATGAGGCCCACTTCGGAATACAGGCTGGACTCAATCAGCGCGTTGACCCGGGCCATATCCGGCCTGATCAGCGCGCGAATCGCCTCGATCCCGTTTATCCGGGTCGTTTTTGCGGCGGCGTCGGTCAGGTTCATGGGCAATGGTTCTGTGCTTACAACGGTGTGAATTTCAAAGATCCGGGCGGAAAATACTGTCAGGCCGCGTAAAATTCAATCCAAGGGGCAAATTTTAACATTGTTTGGCTTGTCACCACCCGTTGAATTCCTTAGAATCTGCTCCCTTCTTAGACAGCACAAAACGCATAGGCATGGAGAATCAGGATGTACGCGGTAATCAAGTCCGGTGGCAAACAGTATAAAGTGGAAAAAGGCAGCAGACTCAAGGTTGAAAAGATCAACGCGGAGGCCGGCGCAAAGCTCGATATCTCCGCCGTGTTGATGCTGGTTGACGGCGCCAATGTGACCGTGGGCCGGCCTTTTGTGGAGGGCGCCAGCGTCAGCGCCACGGTCGAAAGTCATGGCCGCGGGCCCAAACTGAAGATTGTCAAGTTTCGCCGGCGCAAACATCACCGCAAACAGATGGGGCATCGTCAGGCCTACACGGAACTTTCCATAACCGGCATTGCGGCCGGGCAGGTCGCGGAGGTGACAGAAAATGGCGCATAAAAAGGCAGGCGGCAGCACCCGCAACGGGCGTGATTCAAAATCCAAGCGTCTGGGCGTTAAAAAATTCGGCGGCGAGCGGGTGCTGGCCGGGCATATCATCATCCGCCAGCGCGGCACAAAATATCATGCCGGCGTGAATGTCGGCCTCGGCCATGATCATACCCTGTATGCGACCGCCGCGGGCCAGGTCGCGTTCAACCGGCGCGGCCCGAACAAGCGCGCCTTTGTGGATGTGGTGACGGATTGAATATTGATTTTGGCGGCGCCTCCCGATGCCGCCCGCCTGTTGCAGGCAGGCAGAAAACCCCGCCTCGGCGGGGTTTTTGCTTTATGGCTGTTTTTTAGATGAAGTTTGTTGACGAAGCGACGATCCGGGTTGAGGCCGGCAAGGGCGGTGATGGCTGCCTCAGCTTTCGGCGTGAAAAATTCATCCCCAGGGGCGGGCCGGACGGCGGCGATGGCGGCGATGGCGGCAATATTTATCTGGTCGTGGACGAAGGTCTCGGCACCCTGGTTGATTTTCGCCATAATCGCCTGTTTCGCGCCGAAAACGGCCGGCCCGGCATGGGCCGGCAGCGCGTGGGCAGGAAAGCGGATGATCTGTACATCAAGGTCCCGATCGGCACGCTCGTTTATGATGATGACAGCGATGAAATGATCGGGGATTTGATAAACCGGACAGATAAATTACGGGTTGCCCGGGGCGGTTTTCATGGCCTCGGCAATGCCCGTTTCAAGAGCAGCGTCAATCGCGCGCCCAGACAAACCAGCAAGGGCGCGCCGGGCGAGGCGCGCAATCTGCGGCTCGAATTACAGATCCTGGCGGATGTGGGCCTGCTGGGCCTGCCCAACGCCGGCAAATCCAGCTTTATTCGCGCCGTATCCGCGGCCCGGCCCAAAGTCGCGGATTATCCCTTCACCACTGTCTATCCCGCCCTGGGTGTGGTCAGGGCCAGCGACGAAAAGAGCCTGGTTATCGCCGATATCCCCGGTTTGATCGAGGGCGCGGCCAGGGGGGCCGGGCTGGGCTTTGCCTTCCTGAAACACTTGGCGCGGACCAGGCTGCTGTTGCATATCGTCGATTCAAGCCCCGCCCCGGCGCGGGTTATTCATAATATCAAGACCATTGACAGCGAACTGAGGCAGTATAATGCCGCCTTGTATCAGAAACCCCGCTGGCTGGTATTAAGCAAAGGCGATTTAACGCCGCCGCCCATGATGGAAGAATTAAAAAAAGAAATTCAAGCGAATTACGCCGCCGACATGCCTGTTTATATCACCTCGGCCGTCACCGGGTCGGGTTGCCGGGCGCTGATCCACGCCGCCAGCCAATGGTTGCAGGCTGAAGCCCATGAGCACTAAGCGGGCAAGATTGAAATCGGCCCGGCGCTGGGTGATCAAGATAGGCAGCGCGCTTGTGACCGATAACGGTTGCGGCCTGAAGCATGATGTGCTGGAACTCTGGGTAAAACAGATCGCAACACTGTCCGGGCGCGGTCTTGAATTCGTTATCGTCTCCTCCGGCGCCATTGCGGAGGGGATCAGCCGCCTCGGCTGGCCGCAACGCCCTGCGGCGGTGCATGAACTACAGGCCGCGGCCGCGGTCGGGCAGATGGGGCTGATCCAGGCCTACGCGGGCTGTTTCAGGCAATACGGCAAGCATACGGCGCAGGTGTTGCTGACGCATGATGATATTGCCAGCCGATCCCGTTACCTCAATGCCAGAACCACGCTCAACAGCCTGATTAAACTGGGCGTGATCCCGATCATCAACGAGAACGATACGGTCGCCACGGACGAGATTCGGTTTGGGGATAACGACACCCTGGGCGGTCTGGTCGCAAACCTCATTGAGGCCGATGCCCTGGCCCTGTTGACTGATCAAGCCGGCCTCTACAGCGCCGATCCGCGCAAGGACGGTTCCGCCGGTCTGATTCCGCAGGCGCGGGTCCATGCGCCCGAGCTTGAAAATTATGCCGGCGAAGGCAGCGCGCTCGGGCGCGGCGGCATGCGCACCAAATTAAAGGCGGCCCGGATCGCGGCCCGTTCGGGCGCCCTGACCCTGATCGCCTCCGGCACTGAAGAAAATATATTGCTTAAACTGGCCGGGGGCGAGCCGTCTGGCACCCTGTTGTACAGCGATCAGGATTCCATGCAGGCGCGCAAACAATGGCTGGCCAATCAAAATCACCTGCGCGGCGCGGTTTCGCTGGATGCGGGCGCGGTAAAGGCGCTGCGGGAGCAAGGCAAAAGCCTGTTGCCGGTCGGCGTCAAGTCCGTTAGCGGCGATTTTAAGCGGGGCGAGATCATTGCCTGTCTGGACCCGGGCGGCAAGGAGATCGCACGCGGCCTCTGCAATTATGACTCGGCGCAGTCCATCTTGATCATGGGTAAATCAAGCAAACAGATCCGGGCGTTGCTGGGACAATTTGAAGAAGACGAACTGATCCATCGGGACAATCTGATCCTGAGTTGAGCAGGCCGGAGGACAGCGGCGGGACACAGCCGCCATTCCGGCCTGCCTGCTGCAGGCAGGCGAAAGCCGGAATCCAGGGAGGCAATGTCGGGATATTGGATCGATGCCAGTTGTTGATTTCGCAGGGATGACCTAGGTGTATAATCCCATTCAGTAATGGAGTATTATCATACACACGAAGCCAATATCGTTATCTGGATAGGAGTGAATTATGGGACAACTATTACACGCTTGCGCCCGCACGACAGAGAAGGTGCGTCGAGACATACAAAATAGTGAAGAGAGCCTGAGCAAGCTCTCGAAGCGCTACGGTATCAACCCCAAGACGGTGGCCAAGTGGCGTTCACGCAAAGGGGAAGGTGTCGCAGACCGTAAGATGGGGTCAAAAAGCGCGCGCTCGGTGTTAAGCGCGGCAGAGGAAGCGGTGATTTGCGAATTCCGGCCTGCCTGCTGCAGGAAGGCGCCAGACGCGCCTGCCTCTGGACGATTGTTACGATTGCCTGAAGGAGCAAATCCCGAAGCTCAGCCGTTCCAACCTGCATCGCTGTCTGCAAAGGCATGGGCTTTCCAACCTGAATGCCATGCGCAAACAGGAACAAACGGAGGCGGCGCCAAAGAAGACATTCAAGGATTATCCGATTGGCTTTGTGCACGTGGACATCGCTGAGCTTCATGTCGGCAAACAAAAACTCTACCTGTTTGTTGGCATACCTGCCTGCAGCAGGCAGGTGCCGGGTGTCAAAATACGCTTATGCGGAACTCTTCGAGCGCATGAGCACAGACCATGCCCTGGCGTTTTTGGAACATCTGGTCAAAGCCTGCCCTTTTAAGCTGCACACTATCCTGACAGATAACGGCAGTCAGTTTACCTACACCAAAGCCATCCTGCGGCCTGCCTGCTGCAGGCAGGCGTGGCAGGGGCCCGGCCAGGCGCCACCGCTTCACTCGGGCCTGCCAGAAACACGGGATTCGTCATAAGACCACACGGCCCTATCGCCCCCAAACCCATGGCCAGGTAGAACGCATGAACCGAACCATCAAGGAGGCCACCACGAAAATAGACCATTATGACAGCGTAGACCAGCTCAAAACCCACCTGAGCAGCTTTATGAGCGCCTATAATTGCGCCAAAAAACTCTCTGCGCTCAAGAGAAAAACACCCTATGAAGCCATCTTGACCTGGTGGCAGAAACAACCTAAATTGTTTAATATTAACCCACTCCATCTCTGGATGGGATCATACAACTAGGGCCTGTTAACACTATTGCCTCTTTTAAAATCAGAGTGGGTAATGTAATAATTCTGTCACTATTTATCAATGAGAAGGAGACGATAGGACAGTGAAATCGGAACAGCTTTTTGAAGCGGCACTTGGTATGAGTTCGCCGTGGTATGTGGTTGAGACGTGCTTTGACCAGCCGGGCAGGACGCTGACGATTCTTGTGGATTTTCGCTCTGGCAGCCACTTCATTCACCCTGATGCGGCGGGCGAGCACGCGGTGCATGACACGCAGACCAAATGCTACCTGCCTGTAGCAGGCAGGCCGCGCGTGCCTGGCAATACCGGGAAGACCTGCGCGAAATCCTCAACCGCAAGCAGCGCCATGTCGTGCGCCAGATGCTCAAACAATGGTGCACAAACGTCATGCGCTCAAAGGTCGAGGCCATGAAGGATGTAGCGCGGATAATTCGAAACCACCTTGAGGGCATCGTTGCCTGGGCACGAACACGAATGACCAATGGCTTCCTCAAAGCCATTAACGGCCTGTTCCAGGCCGCCAAACGCAAGGCCCGAGGGTATCGGCGTTTGTCAACCATTCGCACCATCATCTTCCTGATTGCTGGAAAACTCAACTTTCGCACACTCAATCCACATGCGGTTTAACCCACTTGGAATTTAAAAGGGCCACACTATTTTAGCAGTCCCTGCTTGAGTCTGTTTTGCGCGTCAGCAAGGCGGAAGGAGCGCAGTGTAGTTGCGCTACTCAAGCGACTGACAACGAAGCTGGGGCGCAAAACAGGCCAAGCCCTCCGGGTTGTGCCCCAAACTGCGCCACTCGGCGTTGCTTGCCTGCCTGCTGCAGGCAGGTCGCTCATTTGGAATAACCAAATTTCGCTCCGCGTGCCTTGATTGGCGCAGTTTGGGACACAACAGGGCCTGCCAAAATAGTGTTAACAGGCCCTAAATTTACTATTGTCATTCCCGCATTCGCGGGAATACGATAGTAAACGAGAGAAAATATAAATGTTGATCTGTTCATGGCCAAATGTTGTGGTTCGATTGTGCAAGCTTTTGATTGTTGAGCAATTGCGCGAGCCAGTCGGGATATTTTGGTTGGTGATCGCCCCTCCAGTCCTCTTTACCTTTTTGAATACTGGTGCACAAACAGCCTCTTCAGTGTCATGGTACGAAGCAACGGCGGGTTGGTATCTTAGCTATATCGCAATTACCGTATCGTTATTCAGTTTCGCTCTCTACTTTGTTGGTCGACGCGAGAGCGGATTTGTCCGATCATTTATTGTCGGAAAGAGAGCCAAATTTACCTTCATTTTAGCGCAAGCGCTTGCATCAGCAGCGCTTGCCTTTTGTGCATTTGTTATGTTTATCTTCATCACAGCAAGTCTGGTTAAAGTGCCGATGGCCTCTGTAGCGGTTTCTCTGTGTTTTCCTTTCTTGATTGCACTTCTGCTTTCGATGACAGCCACACTCGTGATTGCCGCTTTGCCTGTTACATTCCAGAACGCAAGTTCTGGAATATCGATTTTCTCAGCAATGCTTCTGATTCTTAGTGTGTCAGGGAACTACGCCAGCCCCAATCCGGTCCTCCAGGCGATCAACGCATTTAACCCACTACATTTATGGGCATCATTCATAAGTTCTGTAGGAGCGTTTTCCCTCAGCCATATCTTTCTGGTTTTTGCCTCAGTTGTTCTTGGGGTCATCGGCTATGTCTATTTTCGAATCACCCCGGTTTGGAACAGGCAATGAAAAATCCAATCGTCAAGTTAGACAGTGTATCTTTCGAATACGAAAAGAGTCGACCTGTTCTTGAGGATCTTTCAATTGACTTTAATGGTGGCCAGGTTACCGGCATTTTAGGCGAAAATGGCGCGGGAAAAACCACGCTTTTTGACATCGTCTCAGGCGACCTTGGCGTTACCAAAGGAACACTGTCGTTAGCGATGGCCCGTGAGCAAGTGTCTTATCTACAGCAGGTGATTAACCTTCCTCCTGCCCTCAAAGTTCGCGAAGTCTTGGAGATGATTGCGTGTTTTCAACGCTTGTCTTCAACCGATGCCGACGTGCTAATCCGCCGCTATTGGTCCGAGGCGATGATTGAGCGCTACAATAAGATCAAAGATCGACGAACTGGCGTTTGTAGCTACGGTGAAAAGCGTTCAATGGTCGTTTGTGCAACCCTGGCATTTGGGCACGACAAACAGCTCTTCATTCTTGATGAGCCAACAGCCGGGGTAGATGTCCAGCACCGGCATTTGATCTGGCGTTTGATTAAAGACATGCAGTCCGAGGATAGGGCGTTCGTGGTTTCATCGCACCTGATTGATGAGATTGGCAAAAATACCGATTCATTTTTTCTGCTGAATGATCATTCAGCACGGCTGTTTACGAGCACCGAACAGTTTATTACCGAATATGGTGGCACATCATCCGAGGAAGCGTTTGTCAACGCCACAGTCTCTGCACTCCAGGGGAATCGCGCTTAAATTTTGATTTTTAGTATAAACTTGTTTCTTGACCATTCCTCATAGGTAAAACCACTGGATTCCGGCCTTCGCCTGCCTGCAGCAGGCAGGCCGGAATGACGAAGTAGTAAGGACTCAGGGCAATCGCACTTCAAAACCCATTTATGAGTTTTCTGAGGAAATTGTTGTTCCATCCTGCTTTTTTGAATTTTCCCCGATTTGATCCCTTATCAGTGTTTGCCTTTATGATACTAAGCGCGATGCGTCTTAGGGCGGCGAAGTTAGCTGGGGCGTGATCTTTTCGGGCGCGGTGATGGTCATCGGCCATCACAACGTCGAGCGACCAGTGCAAGCTGTTTTCGATCTGCCAGTGGCCGCGGATTAGAGTTGCGGCGTGTTGAGCTGTGGGGCGTTTTGACATCAAATACAGCCTCTCGGAGTGGCTGGTTTTGTTGCCTGCCTCACGTTTTGAGATAACCTGAACGAAGGCCTGCAGGCCTGCCTGCTGCAGGCAGGTGCGGCCAATCATGCATCTCGACCAGATAGTTCGGGACATCGTAGACGCGATATGAGCGCTCTTCGATACGGCCATGATCCGCGTCAGTTGATTTATATTCATCAATGAAATCAATGTTTTGGTCTTCGATAAAGGCCTGTACATCCGCCAGCATATCGCCCTGGTTGCCTTTGAGTTGCAGGCAATAATCTCCCCCTTCCCCTACGATCAATTCGCAGGTCTCACGCTGGCAATGTAACGCATCAGCGGTGATAGTGATGCCACGAATATCGAGCATCTCAATCAACTCACGCAGAGCTAATATCTCACCACCCCCCTTGGCGCTTTGAGTGCTCCCAAGGGTCAGCCGCGCACCATGCGCAAAGGCCGTTACCATGTTTAGATTCGACTGTTCCATCGCCTTATCGAAGCGGCGCCGCATCTCTTTGCCATCAATTGCGATGGCGGCTTGTTCTCCAGAACCAGCGGCGAAGTCGGCGCGAAACTTGTCGAAAAACGTCTGGAAGCTCGCTGGTTTCATCAACCTGAACAATTGTGAATACGCATCATGGCAAGGTATGCCATGGGGCAATTCGAGAAATTCCCGTAAGAAATCCTCCTTCATAGTGCCGAAATTTTCCATATCGACCGCCGTCTCCCCACCACACAGCGCGCACAAAAGACTGATTGTCATCAAATCGCAAAACTTGTGGCGCGGCGCGTTGCCAGAACGAGGATCGTCTATATCATTGAAATAACTGGTTAAACTTGTCATCTTGAAGCCCAAATATATGAGGAATGGTCAAGAAACAAGCTTATACCAAAAATCAAAATTTAAGTGCGATTCCCCTGATACAGCAGATTTTTCGTGAGTGGCTGGCAAAGTTTCGTTGAGCCATTGGATGGTGAGGATCTGATGAACCTTGACGAAGAGAACGCCTGCGAACGTGGTATCTTTGCTGAATATCTAGCTAAATCGACCACTGCGCCAATATTCATGATAAGGCGCGGAGCCTTCAAATACATTGGCTCAGCCGATGACCCTGCGTTGTTGTTCAATGTCGAGAATGACCCCGCCGAACTTAAAAATCTTGCTCAAGACGCAGAACATGCCACCATCCTGAAGTTGTTTCAGGTCAAGGCAGCAACCAGCATACATCGCCCGGCTATCGCTCTGTCACGGCCAAGGCGAGTGATTTCTGTATATCGCATTTAGTGATGAGCTGACGTTGTTTGCAGACCAAACAAATTACAGACCCATGAAATCACTCAACTTGGTTTTTGGTAAGGCTCTAACACTCTTTAAATCCGTGTTACGCTTTTTTTAAGTTTACCGGCCCATAGCGAAAAATTCGTCATTTGGGCGCATCGCTGTTGCATTTGCCAGACGGTTCGACATGCCGAAGAAGGCGGAAATCGCTGCAATATCCCAGATATCTTCATCATTGAAACCATGCGATTTCAGTGTTTCGATATCGCCTTCATTGGTATCTTGTGCACGCTGCGAAACTTTCATGGCGTAGTCCAGCATCGCCTTTTGACGATCAGAAATGTCGGCCTTTTGGTAGTTGATGGCGATTTGATCTGCAATCTGCGTGTTCTTGGCGAATATGCGTAAGATAGCACCATGGGCCACAACGCAATAAAAGCAATTGTTTGCGCTGCTTGTGGCAACAACGATCATCTCCCGCTCGGCCTTTGTCAGGCCACCTTCCTTATCCATTAATGCATCGTGATAGGCAAAGAAGGCTCGAAACTCTTCCGGGCGATGGGCCAGGACAAGAAAGACATTGGGAACAAATCCCGCTTTTTCCTGTACCTTCAGGATGCGTGATGAAATATCGTCGGGCAAGTCTTCGATTTGTGGTACCGGGAACTTGCTTATGGGATAGGTTGTCATTTTTGAATTCCTCTTTAGTTACGGTTATGTCCGCTGGATGCTGCTTCGGTTTCGCGGCGATTGAGGGCGGATTGCATGTGGAGCCACAACAGCCTAAACAATGGCATGGCTAACCCCATTGCCCGACCACGGCGATAGAAATCGCCGATCAGGTGATCGGCTTCAATTGGCAGACCCGCTTCCAGATCGCGCAAGATCGACGCTGAAAGTGTCGAATTCCGGTCTGTAAAACTTTTGATCCGCGCATCGAATAGCCCGGGAGAAATTGTGTATCCTGCTTTATGCGCAACACCAGCCGCCTCAGAGAACAGGTCTGTCAAGAAACTGCCACCCTCGGCAATAGAGGCGATTGCCCCTAGAGGCGCACGCATTAGGCAAGTAGCGCCTGCAAATGCGGACTGAGTGCAGAATTTCTCCCACATTTCCATGGTGATATCGTCCGATAGTCGAAAGTCAACAGGTGTGGTTCCGACAAAAGCCTTAAGCCGCTCAATCATCGCTTGTCCGGCAAGTGTTCGGGCGCCTGTCACATACTCGTACCCTCCACTCAGATGACGCAATACGCCGTCTTCGCCAATGGTCATAGAGACGCGGCAATAGCCGCCCAGAACTGCATCTTTGCCCAATGAGGCGTCAAGCCCGTCCATGTGCCGCATGCCATTGAGCAGCGGCAGGAAGAAGCAATCATTGTGATGTAGTTTGGTGAGGTCTGCACAAAGTTCGCCACTCATGTGGTAGGATTTAGTCGCAAGCACCACCAGATCGTAATCAGGACTGAGGTTTTCTCTGAGAACCGTGGTGACCGGACCAGTGAAGTCACCTTCACCGCTTTTCAGAACCAAACCCGACCGGACCAGTTGGTAAAGTAAGAGAAGCACAGAAAATCGCAAAACTTGTGGCGCGGTGTGTTGCCAGAACGAGGATCGTCTATATCATTGAAATAACTGGTCAAACTTGTCATCTCGAAACCCAACTATATGAGAAATGGTCAAGAAACAAGTTTATACCAAAAATCAAAATTTAAGTGCGATTCCCCTGAGTAAGAATAATGCCACCGCTGTCATTCCGGCGAAAGCCAGAATCCAGGGAGGGAGTGCCGAGATGTTGGATGTATTCCAGTTGTTGATTTTGCGAGAATACACGCTCCCGCCGTCATTCCACCCTGTCTTGCGGCAAGGCCCGAATATGCGAATTCAGTCGGGATTTATGCCGGGCAGCCTTGTTTTTGTGGATGATGCCCTTGTTCACCATCGCGTCAATGAGCGGCACGGCGGCCTTGTAGGCCGTTTCGGCCGCTGCCCTGTCTTTGGCCTCGACGGCATTGACGACTTTTTTGATCCGGGTGCGCAGCCTGGAACGTTGACTGGCATTGTGCAGACGGTTTTTTTCCGCCTGCCGCGCGCGTTTTCTTGCCGATGCGATATTGGCCACTCTATGACTCCTGAACAGTGTTGATAAAGGCGCGGGATCATGCGGATATCGGGACAATTTGTCAATCCCCGCGGCCGGATCTGTTATGCTGCCGGCGGCCAGCATAATAAGATCAAGGAAACTCTGATTAAATCAGAGTTTCCTGCGGCACAAGGACCTGCCTGCTGCAGGCAGGTGTGCCGCCAAAATCAATGACGTATGTCATTGATTTTGAAGCAAGGTGAAAATCGCATTTTCACCTTGCGTGCTCTGACCTGCCTGCTACAGGCAGGTAAGTCCTGGATGGACTTATTCAGAGCTTACTAAAATAACAAATAGATAGCAGATAGCACCGGCCCTGCCGCCGGGACAGGCATGAGTGTTCCCTTGTTGAAATCGACCTTTACCGTCAGTCTGATGACCAGCGTCTCCAGGCTGTTCGGTCTGATCCGGGATATCGTCATCGCCCGCCTGTTCGGGCCGGGCCTCGGCGTGGATGTCTTTATCGTGGCCTTTCGCATCCCCAATTTTCTGCGCCGCCTGTTTGCCGAGGGCGGTTTTTCCCAGGCCTTCGTGCCCGTGCTCAGCGAATATAAGGCGACCCGCGACCAGGCCGAACTCAAGGCCCTGGTTGACCAGACGGCGGCCGTGCTCGGCCTTGCCCTGTTTTTGATCACCGCGGCGGGCATTTTATTGAGCCCGATCTTGATCAGCGTGTTTGCGCCGGGCTTTATCAATGCGCCGGAGAAACACGCGCTGGCCAGCGATCTGCTGAGGATTACCTTCCCTTATCTGCTGTTTATCTCGCTCACGGCCTTTGCCGGCGGGATCCTGAATACCTATAAGCAGTTTGCGGTTCCGGCCTTCACCCCGGTCTTGCTCAATCTGGCCCTGATTGGCTGTGCCATCTGGCTCGCGCCCCTGCTCGAAACGCCGATAAAGGCGCTGGCCTGGGGCGTGTTTATCGCGGGCGTGGCCCAGCTTTTATTGCAACTGCCGTTTTTGTTTAAATTAAAACTGCTGCCGCGGCCGGGTCTGAACCGGGATCGGGCCGGGGTTAAAAAAATATTAAAACTCATGCTGCCGATATTATTCGCGGTGTCTATCGTGCAGATTAATCTGTTGATCGACACCCTGATCGCCTCCTTTCTGGTGACCGGCAGTATTTCCTGGCTGTATTTCTCCGATCGCCTGGTTGAGTTTCCGCTGGGCGTATTCGGCATCGCGCTGGCGACCGTGATATTGCCCAATTTATCCGAAAAACACGCCAAGGGCCGCGCCCGGAGCTTCTCCGCCATGCTGGACTGGGCCCTGCACTGGGTATTTCTCATCGCCCTGCCTGCGGCGGTGGGGCTGGCGCTGCTGGCCCGGCCATTATTGACCACCCTGTTTCAGTATGATGAATTTACGCCCCATGATGTCGAGATGGCCAGCCAGAGCCTCATGGCCTATGCGGCCGGTTTGCCGGCCTTCGTCTTGATCAAGGTGCTGGCAACGGGTTTTTTCTCCAGGCAGGATACGAAAACGCCGGTCAGGATCGGGGCGCTGGCCATGCTGGCTAATATTTTGCTCAATCTGGCCCTGGTCGGCCCGCTGGCCCATGCCGGCCTGGCGCTCGCGACCTCGCTGGCCGCCTGTTTGCAGGCCTTCCTGCTGTACCGGATCTTGAAAAGAGACCAGGTCTATCAACCCGGCCGCGGCTGGCCGGCCTTTATGCTTAAAGTCATGCTCGGGCTGCTGGTGATGGGCGCCATCGTGTTTGTCGGCGCGGGCGACAAGCTGCTCTGGCTCGACTGGGGCGTGTGGCGGCGCGGCCTGAACCTGCTGCTGCTGGTCGGCCTGGGCATGGCCAGTTATTTTGGCCTGCTGCTGATCCTGGGTATGCGTTTCAGGCATTTAACTCGGCCGGTCTAGTCAGTATAATCCGGCCTTTTGCGGGACTGATGGAATTCATTCGCGGCAGGGTCAATCTGCGACGGCAAAAAAGGCCTTGCATGGCCACGATAGGGAATTTTGACGGCGTGCATCTGGGGCATCAGGCCGTGCTGACGCAGTTGAAGTCCTGCGCCCGGAGCGGCAATGCGATTTCCTGCGTGTTGATCTTTGAACCGCAACCGATCGAGTTTTTCGCCCCAGGCAAGGCGCCATCCCGCCTGACCCGTCTCAGCGAGAAGATAGAACAGTTTGAACGGCAGCAGATCGACCGCGTGGTTTGCCTCAAATTCAACGCGGCGCTGGCCGCCCTGTCGCCGGATAATTTTGTGCGGGAGATACTGGTGGATGAGCTGGCGGTCAAGCGCTTGATCATCGGCGATGATTTCCGCTTTGGCAAAGACCGGGCAGGCGATTATGCCTTTTTAGTGGCGGCCGGCCGCAAATACGGCTTTGCCGTTCATAACACCGATTCATTGAATATGGACGGCGCGCGCATCAGCAGCACCTTGATCAGAAAGACCCTGGCCGGCGGCGATATGGCGCGGGCCAGGCGGATGCTGGGCCGGCCCTATCGCATCAGCGGGCGGGTCGCGCACGGCGAAAAGCGGGGCCGGCGGATCGGCTTTGCCACGGCCAACATCGAATTGCACCGCTATTTATCGCCGCTGTCGGGTATTTTCTCGGCGCGTGTTTATGGCGCCTCGGCAGAGCCGCTTGCGGCCGCGGTCTATGTCGGCCGCCGTCCGGTTTACCTGGGCCAGCGCGTGATCCTGGAAGTGCATATCCTGGATTTTGACCGGAATCTGTACGGCCGGCGTCTGCAGGTTGAGTTTCTGGAAAAACTGCGCGGCGAACAGGACTTTGACAGTGAAACTGAATTGATCGCGCAGATCGGGGAGGATGTCATGGCTGTCCGCCGCAGTTTACAGACCAATACCGGCCGTTCGTTTGTAAAAACCGGAATTCAGAGACCGGAATGTATAAAAAAACCACTGGATTCCGGCTTCCGCCGGAATGACGAAAAATGAACAAATATAAAGACACATTAAATCTGCCGCATACCGATTTCCCGATGAAGGCCAATCTGGCCCGGCGTGAGCCGGAGCGCCTCAAACAATGGGAGCAGCAGGATTTATACGGGCAGATTCGCGCCAAAAGAAAAGGCCGGCGGCAGTTTATCCTGCATGACGGGCCGCCTTATGCCAACGGCGATATACATATCGGTCATGCCGTCAACAAGATTCTGAAAGACATCATCGTTAAATCGCAGGGGCTGAACGGCCTTGATTCGCCCTATGTGCCCGGCTGGGATTGTCATGGCCTGCCGATTGAATTAATGGTCGAAAAAAAGGTGGGCAAGGCCGGCGTCAAGGTGGATAAAAAGACCTTTCGCGCCGCCTGCCGCGACTACGCGGGCAAGCAGATTGAAAAACAGCGCCGCGATTTTAAACGGCTGGGGATCCTCGGCGACTGGGAGCGCCCCTTCCTGACCATGAACTACCAGACCGAGGCCGATATCGTGCGCGCGCTGGGCAAGATCATCGCGGCCGGGCATTTACACAAGGGCGTCAAACCCGTGCACTGGTGCATGGATTGCGGCTCGGCCCTGGCCGAGGCCGAGGTTGAATATGAAGACCGGCAGTCAGCGGCCATCGACGTGCGTTTCAGGGCCGTTGATGATCGGGCGCTGGCGGCCTGCTTCAATGCGGATCCCCGTGTCGGCCCCGTGTCGGTGCTCATCTGGACGACCACACCGTGGACGCTGCCGGCCAACCGGGCAGTCGCCGTCAATCCTGATTATGACTATGTGCTGATCGATACCGGCCGCGAGGCGCTGGTGTTGGCAGAGGCGCTGGCCGGGGCCGTTCTGTCCCGCGGCGCGATCGGCGAGAGCCGGGTCGTCGGGCATTGCCGCGGGGAGCAACTGGAGGGCATTGCGTTGCGGCATCCCTTTTATGCGCGCGAAGTCCCTGTCATACTGGGTTCGCATGTGACGCTTGCGGCCGGCACCGGCGCGGTGCATACCGCGCCCGGACACGGCCAGGATGATTTCAGCGTCGGTCAGCGCTATCGGCTGCCGGTTGACAATCCCGTCGGCGCTAATGGCTGTTTTTTGGCGGATACCGAGTTCTTTGCCGGTGAACACGTGTTTAAGGCCAATGCCTCCGTGCTCGCCAAACTGGCCGAGACCGGGGCGTTATTCCATCAGGCGTCCCACCAGCACAGCTATCCGCACTGCTGGCGTCATAAAACCCCGATTATCTTCCGCGCAACGCCGCAATGGTTCATCAGCATGGAGGCTAATCAGTTGCGCCGCCAGACCCTGGCCGCGATCGAACAGGTAAACTGGACGCCGGCCTGGGGCAGGGAACGCATCCTCGGCATGATCGCCAACCGCCCCGACTGGTGCATCTCCAGGCAACGCAGTTGGGGGGTCCCCATCGCCGTGTTCATCCACCGCGAGACCCAGGAACTGCATCCCCGCACGGCGGCCTTGATCGAGCAGGTCGCGGCCCGGATCGAGAGCCGGGGCATTGACGCCTGGTTTGAACTGGATGCGGCCGAATTACTGGGCGCGGAGACCGAACAATATCAAAAGGTGACGGACACGCTGGATGTCTGGTTCGACTCCGGCGTCACCCACGAGGCGGTGCTGAAGACCGATGAACGCCTGCGCTTTCCGGCCGATCTTTACCTGGAAGGCTCCGATCAACACCGGGGCTGGTTCCAGTCCGCGCTCCTGACTTCGGTCGCCATCAATAAGGTCCAGCCCTACCATCAGGTCTTGACGCATGGCTTCACGGTCGATGCCAGGGGCATGAAGATGTCGAAGTCCAGAGGCAACGTGACCGCCCCGCAAAAGGTCGTCAATGTCCTGGGCGCGGACATTCTGAGGCTGTGGGTGGCCTCTGCCGACTCCAGCGCCGAACTGAATGTCTCCGATGAAATACTGAAACGCATGGCGGATGCCTACCGGCGGTTCAGGAATACCGCGCGCTACCTGCTGTCGAATCTGAACGGCTTTGAACCGGAGCGGAACGCGGTGGCCTATGAACGTTTGCTGGAACTGGACAAGTGGGCGATTGAATACAGCCTGGCCTTGCAGGAAAAGATCATCCGCGCCTACGATCACTATGAATTTCATTTGATCTATCAGATGCTGCACCAGTTCTGCGTCGTGGAGATGGGCGGCTTTTATCTGGATATCATCAAGGATCGGCAATATACCTGTCCGGCCGACAGTCTTGAGCGCCGCTCGGCGCAAACCGCCCTGTATCATATTGCCGAGCTTTACGTGCGCTGGCTGGCGCCGATTCTGAGTTTCACGGCCGATGAAATCTGGCAATTCCTGCCCGGCCGCCGGTCTGCTTCGGTATTTCTTGAAGACTGGCATCGGCCGGCCATCAGTCCCGCGGGGACAGAAGCGCGGCTGGCCTTCTGGGACGAAGTGATCCGTGTTCGGGCCGAAGTCAACCGGCAACTGGAGAAGCTCAGGGAAACCGGCGAGATCGGATCCTCACTGGATGCGGAAGTCCGGCTTTATTGTGACGCCGACCTGTACGCGCGTCTTGAGCGGCTCGGCGAGACATTGCGCTTTGTCCTGATCACATCCGCGGCCTGGCTTTGCCCTGCCAATGAACGCGCGGCCGCCGCTGTCGGATCGGAAATCGAGGGCCTGTATATTGAAGTATCCAGGTCTGCTTATGAAAAATGCGCGCGTTGCTGGCAACGCTGTGAGGATGTAGGCCGCGACGCCGGACATCCCGAGCTTTGCGGGCGCTGTATTCAAAATATCGGCGCCGGCGGCGCCGGATTCTCATGTTGAAATGGCTGGCGCTGGCGCTGCTTGTTATCGGCGCCGATCAAATCAGCAAACAGTATGCCGCCGGGATGCTTATCCTGTATCAGCCCGTCACGGTTTTCCCTGGCTTTAATTTAACCCTGGCGTATAACAGCGGCGCGGCATTCAGCTTCCTGAGCCAGGCCGGCGGCTGGCAACGCTGGTTTTTTGCGGCGGTCGCGGCCATCATTATCGTGGTGCTGTTATTCTGGCTGCGCGCCCTGCCGGCCGGGCGCCGCTGGCTGCCGGCCGCCCTGGCCCTGGTGCTGGGCGGGGCCGCCGGTAATTTATGGGATCGCGTTTATCTCGGCTATGTGATTGATTTTATACAGGTTTACTTGCCATTTTTACCTTGGCGGCTGTTTAATCCCTGGCCGACCTTCAATATCGCCGATGCGGCCATCACCATCGGCGCGGTGATGCTCATGATCGACGCGATCTGGTTTAAGGAGGATGAGAATGAAAGCTGAGATGTTGCTATAATCAGGGTGTAATATAGATTTCGGCTTCCATCTGCCTGTGCCAAGCAGGCAGATCTAAATAATTTGAAATACAACGCCTTACAGGACAGGACAAGACAAAATGCAAATATTACTCGCCAACCCACGCGGTTTTTGTGCCGGCGTTGATCGGGCCATCGGTATCGTGGAACGCGCCCTGACCTTGTTTGGCGCGCCGGTCTATGTCCGGCATGAGGTGGTGCATAACAAGTATGTGGTGAATTCATTACGCGACAAGGGCGCGATCTTTGTCGAGGAACTGGATGAAGTGCCGGACGATTCCACGGTCATTTTCAGCGCTCACGGCGTCTCGAAGGCGGTGCGCGAGGAAGCGGCAGAGCGTAATTTGCGGGTTTTTGACGCGATCTGCCCGCTGGTCACAAAGGTGCACATGGAAGTGGGCAAATACCAAAAAGAACAGCGCGAGTGTGTCTTGATCGGGCATGAAGGGCATCCGGAGGTAGAGGGCACCATCGGCCAATACCGCAGCGAAAACGGCGAGGGCGGGATGTATCTGGTTGAATCGGTTGCAGATGTCATGCGGCTTGAGGTCAAAAAACCGGACTTCCTGGCCTTTGTCACCCAGACCACCCTGTCCATGGATGACACGGCCGAGGTCATTGACGCATTGCGCCTGCGATTTCCGAAAATCGACGGCCCCAAGAAAGAGGACATCTGCTATGCGACCCAGAACAGGCAGGATGCCGTCAAAAAGCTGGTCACGCAGTGCGATTTAATCCTGGTGGTCGGCTCGCCCAACAGTTCCAACTCCACCCGGCTTATGGAACTCTCGCAAAAGGCCGGCGTGCCGGCTTATCTGATAGACGATGCGTCTGAGATCAAGCAGGAATGGCTGGCCGGCCGGGAGAATATCGGCCTGACCGCCGGGGCCTCGGCGCCGGAGATACTGGTTGAAGAGGTCATCGCCAAGCTAAAACAGTGGGGCGCAAAAACGGTGGACGAGGCGCCGGGCATTACCGAGCGCGTGGTATTCTCCCTGCCCAGGGCCCTTGCCAAAAATCAATAAATATTAGGCGTCTGATCGCCGCCGTCAGCGTCGCTATCGGGCCCCGGCTCAGACGGGCCTGCCTCCAGCGCGGCCTTGAACGCGGCCCGGCTATAGCCCCGGATCAGCTTGCCGTCAATCACCGTTACCGGCACCTTTAATTCTCCGGCAAGGGCCTCGAATTCAGCCTGCGCTTCATAATCATTGGAGACATCTATCTCGGTCACAGAGACCCCGTTATCCTGTAGAAACTCCCTGACCTCATCGCAGGTGTCACATTTGGGGATCATGTACAGCGTGGCGGATTTGTCTGTCTCCAGGCCGGCAGCCGGCAGATCGGCAGTCGGCTTGCCGCGGGGCTCGCCCTTGACATAAATATTCTTGCGCCCCACCTCGGTATAACCGGGCGGACAATTCTTCTGAAACGAGCGATTACCCTCTTTATCCTCGCACTCGGCAATACTCACCGCGAGCAAAGGGCTGCTGAAAAATAAAAAACCGATAGTTAATAAAGTAGCCAGTTTTTTCATATTTTATCTCCTGAAATAAGGCGGCACGGGGTAAATATAATACAATAAATGTCTGCGAAGCGCAGGGGCGCTGTAGCGGCTGATCCGAGCCGTTGTCTATAGCATGGCGATTATGGAGGACTGCGGCGCAATTATCATTTTCACCTCTGACAAGTGTCGCTATAGATGGCGCTCTCCAAACTTGCCAGCCGAGCTGATAATCTCGGCATCGTGTTTACGCGCTTCGATCTGCTCGGCCTGTATTTAATGATGTCTTCGATTTTTCCCATAATGCAAACCCGGCCTGCTAATTTAAAGTCAAAGTATATAAAGCCTTGACCCGGATACTTAAAACTCAAAGCACTTCTGAATAAGTTCCTGCTTCCTCAGAAATGATGTTAGGGTCGAAAAGCACACGATTTACTGTCGTATTCGAGATGTTCGTACTCATATTATCGACATGCTATATCAATCAATGGAGCCGGCATTGTACATTAAATAGAGCTTAATGATCGCTGACTTCTCACTCCAACTCCTTGATCTAGCTGGTAATATCGTATATGCGGTCTATGCGCCGAAATGTTTTACACTGTGACACGGCATAACCCATAACCCACAAATACATCCTTAAGGAAACTCTGATTGAATCAGAGTTTCCTGCGTTACAGGGACGTACCGCCAAAATCAATGATGCAAGTCATTGATTTTGAAGCCCTGCCTGCTGCAGGCAGGAAGGTGAAAATCGCATTTTCACCTTGCGTGCTCTGACCTGCCTGCTGCAGGCAGGGAAATCCAGGATGGATTTATTCAGAGCTTCCTTAAGAAACAGCGCTATCACTACATCAACCGGGGCCGTGTAGTGCATCACTCATCCAGCCGTTGATCCAACTGCGACAGACCAGTCAACCGGGTAGATCGCGTGCTGCCAAGACTCGGGCTTGACCCAATACATGAACCCTGCTAACTTGATTATACTAATACCAATGAGAAATATTATCATAATAACATGGAGCATAATATGAACAACGAAGCACGGCCCGGCAAGCGCCGGAGTATCATCTGCACTGGCTTGCTTGCCGTCATGGCAGGCGCGGTAGCAGCCCTGTTTGTTGGCAATGCAGCGGCAGAACCCATTGCCTCAGGTCAGGCGGCGCCCGTCGCGGAACAGTCACTCGAGTTTGCTATTCCAGCCGGGGATCTTGTCGAGGCATTGACGCAATTCGCGGCCAAAACCGATCTGGAACTCGTTTACGATGCCGACTTGCTGGCTGGCAAGAAAACCCGCGGGCTCGCCGGCAGCTATACGCCTCCCCAGGCGCTCTACGTGCTGCTTATTGATGCGGGGCAGACCTTCCGCTTTGCCGCATCGGACAGAGTAATTATCCAAGCGATTGCCGCCAATACCGATGCTGACGATGCCGTGCTGTTGGCGCCGTCCATCGCGCTGGCCGCGCGCCCGACGGGTGTGACTATCGACAAAACCAGCACCGGCCGCGCATTGGTTGGCCGCGGGGCCATAGCCAGCTTGGACCAAGGCGCCGGCGACCCGACCGACGCCTTCACGCAACTGCCGAATCTGGAGTTCAGTCGAAGTCAATACCGGGTAACCAAAGACAGTGAGCAGTCACTTCTACCACAGGAAATCAGCATTTCTGGCGGCGATATATACAGTAATCTGCTCACCTTTGACGGCATTCAAACCAAATCCTATATCTATAATGTGACCGACAATAACCCCGCAAATTTCGATGCGCTGGGCATCTCAACTACCCATATCGTGCAGCTTGATTCCAATCTCCTGGAGCAGATTGCCGTGCAGGACAGCAACGTTTCCGCCAAATACACCGGCTTCACAGGCGGAGTGGTGGAGTTTAAAACCCGCGATCCGCGCGATACAGCCGGGGCTTCCTTTTCGGCGACCTATGCGGGCGATTCCCTGACCCATTACTTGGTCGGCGTTGATGAAGCCGTGGATCGGGCGAAATTTCCGGAACCCGAATTTGAGCGGTATAAACTCCGTGGCGTGGTCGATTGGCCCTTTAGCGACCGGCTTTCCTCCATGCTCGCCCTCTCCCTGCGGCAGTCGCAAATCGTCCGCCCCATCTCGCCGGATTACACCATTTACCAGAACCCGTCCACGGAGACTGCAAGCCGAAGCATGCAATTGCTGGGCAAGCTGAAATATAACCTGTCCGGCGAAGATACCCTGTTGCTGAACACGAACATTACCCCGTATAAAAGCGAATTTACCCGCGGCAATGTCTTTGGGGACCGGCAGAGCACCGATGGCATCAGCTATGTAAACAGCCTGGAGTGGCGTCGCGAGCACGGTAATTTTTCTTCCAATCTTAAGGCGATCTATTCCGAGGCGGACATGAAGCGGGATGCGCCCAATACGTTCCTGCGCTGGACCAACACGGCGTACAGAAATAGCCGGCCGCGACAGCCGCAGACGGATTTTTGCAATAGAAGGCTTTGCGCGACCGGCGGCTTTGGTGACATTCAGTCACAGCAGCAGACCTTGGGCCTGGATGCCGCTTTTAGCTATTATTTTGCAAAAAATGATCTTAACTTCGGCTTCCGCTGGTACCGGGACGAAGTAGAGAGCAAGCGCTTTGACACCAACTATATTTACGCCTTTGCCTCAAGCCGGCAAGGTAGTCGCCGTAATATTATCTGCGTTGATCCCGGTGATGTCGCCTGTATTGGCGGGCAACAGGTAATCACGCGCCGCAATGTATTATCCGCCTATGATATAGGCGTAAATATAAACGCCGTTGACGGCTACACGGAGCTTGAGGGATTTATCCCGCTGAATGGCCTGATCAATAAATTTCGCTATCGCGCCGGGCTCAATATTACTTATGAAGACTATCTGAAAAATACGGATATCGCGCCGCGCCTTAGTTTGGGCCTGGATGTCGGCAACGCCTGGGCGCTGGACATCGGCGCAAACCGCTACTACACGCGCAATCTGCTGTCCTATGCCCTGCGCGATGGCAAGCCGAGCCCTTTTCTGGAAAATCGCCGCTTTGAGCGCAATGGCAGGGATTACCGCTATCAAAATGACTGGGTGCTCTACAGTCAGTCTGCAAGGACCAAGTACAGCGATGCCAATCTGAAAACGCCGCACAGTGACGAACTGACGTTTGCCATAACCTACAGCGACGCTGATGGCCTTGGCACCCTGCGTCTTAAGGGCATTTACCGCGACAACAAGGACCGGATTGCCCGCAACCTGGAACAACGGCAATTGACCCGCGTACTCAGAGGCAGGGAAGTCACATACAACCAGCGCTTTTATACGCCCACCAACGGCGGCCGCAGTTCCTACCGCGGCCTTTCGCTGGAATGGAACAAGTCGCTGGACAATCACTTCCTGTCCCTGGTTGCGACCTTGTCGAAGACCGAATCGAGCAACCTGGATTACTTTGATCAGAGTGAGGATGGTTCGGAGCAGGTTGCCTACCTCGCCAATCCCGAGGGCGCGGCCAGACTTGACGATGCTGCCTTTGCCGCGACCCTGACCACTATTGATGCGTTGTCGCTACGCCGGCAGGACTTTTCCACGCCCTTTATACTGTCCGGTTTTTGGAAGGCCAACTGGCTGGGCGGCAAATTGGTCACCAGCATCGACGGACGCTTCATACCCGGTTGGAAAGATATAGTCAATACTGGCCGGGGCCGTCGCTACCGGGGCGTGCGTTATGACATATACGGTGATGTCGAACGCCGCAACCGGCTGCGTTTCAATGCCGAAATGAGCTACCGGCTCGATCTTAGCAGCGTACCAGTGACGCTTGGGGCGCGCGTCAATAACCTGTTCAATCATTCATCCAGAACCGCCACGGCGCGCAACCCTTACGAAAAAGGGCGTAGCTTTATATTCAGCATTGAAGTGCCTTTTGACTGATTCGAGCACGTGCCAGATCATGCGTAACAGTCGGAGAATAAAGGGTGCGGTGGCGCTGGCCGCCGCGCTTTGCATCTGTGTATGGGCGGCGCCCGCGCGGGGCGGCGCCGGGCAAGCCTGCGAGGAGCAACAGCGGCCAGCGGGCGAGAATGAATCGTGCTCGGCAACGCTGCGCGCCCTGTACGCGCGGCCGCAGTCGGAATGGCCCGCGCCGTCGCTTTCAGCGGGCGTCGCACACCGGCCCCTGAGCGCCATGCCCTCCGCCGTTTACACGGCAGAAAACCTGTACAGCGAAAGCCGGGAAAAGCTCGGCAAAAAGCTGTTTCACGACCCGGGGTTGTCGCAATCGGGACAGATCGCCTGTGCCAACTGCCACGCCAAACAACTGGCGTTTACCGATCGCCTGCATAAATCTTTCGGCCACGACCGGCAGGAAGGCCAGCGCAACGCCCTGTCTATACTAAATGCCGGCCACCAGCGGGAATTTTCCTGGACCGGCCGCGCCGCTTCCCTTGAAGCGCAGGCGCTGACCGCCATCAGTCACCCCAAGGAGATGGCCGCCGACCCGCGCCAGACGCTGGCCTACGTGCGCGCCCAAGCGCACTATCAAGATGCCTTCGCGGCCGCCTACGGTGCTGAGCAAATCTCCATGCAGACTATTTTGAAGGCCTTGGCGGTGTTTATCCGCTCCCGCAACAGCCGCTCCAAATTCGATCTTTTCATGCGCGGCAAAAGGACGCTTCTCAACGATCAGGAGCTTCTGGGCCTGCACCTGTTTCGCACCAAGGCGCGCTGCATGAACTGCCACAGTGGCCCGCTTTTGACCGATCATGCTTACCACAATCTGGGGCTGCATTTTTATGGGCGTAAGGGCGAAGACCTAGGCCGCTACTATGTGACCGGTAGAGCGCGCGATGTCGGCGCGTTTCGCACGCCGTCGCTGCGCGCTGTCAAAAACACCGGCCCCTGGATGCACACCGGCCTGTTTTCCAGGCTGGACTTCGTCATCAACGCCTACAATGCCGGTGGCTACCGGCCCAAGCCAAAAGGCGATCAGATACACGATCCGCTGTTTCCAACCACCTCGCCGCTACTGCAAAAGCTTGGTCTGACGGCGGCCGAGAAACAGGCGCTCAAGGCTTTCCTCGAAACGCTGTGAGCGCGGAACAGTCCCTCTCTGCCCTGTCGTTGTTGTTGCAAAACGGCGGGCCGGTAATCGCCATTCTGATCCTGATGTCGATGCTCATGCTGACCGTGGCGTTGTGGAAGCTGGCCCAGTTCTCGGCCATGCGCCTCTGGCGCTACCGAGCCCTGGATGACAAAATCTCCGCCTATCTAGCCGGCTACGGCACGCCAGATATTCTGGCCGAGGCGCGTGCCAGCGCCAATCCGGTGCTGAGCATGCTGGGCCGGGTGCAGGCGCTGCACGCGGCCCGGCGCGATGACGCGGATATCACCGCCGAAGTGCGCTGCACGGCCTCGGAGAGTATCGAAACCATGCGCTCCGGGCTTAGAATTATCGAATTGATCGCCACCTTGAGCCCCCTGCTAGGGCTGCTCGGCACGGTGCTTGGCATGATCGAGGCATTTCAGCAGTTGCAACTCGACAGTTCGCAGGTTGACCCATCGGTGCTCTCAGGAGGAATCTGGATGGCGCTTTTGACCACGGCGGCGGGGCTGGCCGTTGCCGTGCCGGCCGTTGCCCTGCATAACTTTTTCGAAGCCGTTGTCGAGCGCACGGCGCTGCGCATGGAACGGGTGGCAACCCGGGTACAGGCCATTCCGGCCACGCGGCAGACGGCTGAATAATGGCCGCCGGGATCGTCTATCAAACCCGCAAAGTGCGGATAAATATGACGCCGCTGGTCGATGTGGTCTTCATTCTGCTGGTGTTTTTTATGCTGACGTCCAGTTTTATCCAGCGCCGGGCGCTACCGATGAACATGCCGCAATTGCTGCCGGGCGTGGCGGTGTTCGAGGCCGAACAGATGCAACGCTTGGATGTCCTGCCGCGGGCCGTGCTGTGGCAGGGCCGCAGGCTCACGCTTGAGGCTTTGATGCGCGAAATTCGCGCCGGCCAAGTGCGGGCGCTCGCCGTAAGCGCCGGGCCGGATACAGAACTTGGGCGCTATATCCGCGCTATTGAGGAATTGGGCGGCATAGCGGGCCTGAAGATTCACATGCTGGCTCCAAGAGAGGATTAAACATGCCGTTTTACCGCCCGCGACACAAATCCGCCGGGGAAAATGTGGTGCCGCTCATCAATATCGTCTTTTTGTTGCTGATTTTTTTCATGGTGGCGGGTCAGATGCAAGACGACAACCACGGGCAGATTACGCCGCCCGCATCCGCTCATGGTGAGAGCATGCAAGCGGACGCAAACATATTGGGCATGAACGCCGCGGGCGAACTGTTCTGGCGGGGGGAGCGCTATTTACCGACAGAGCTTGCCGCTGCCGATCTGCCGGTGCTTGAACAGATGACTATTCTCGCCGATGAAAAGACCAAGGCGGCGGCGCTATTGCGCGTTCTGGAAATATTGCGTAGCGCGGATATTGGCCGCGTGCATTTAGTAACGCGGGCGGAGCAACCCATGTGAAGCGGCAAGCGCGAATATGGGCGCTCTGCGCGCTGGGGTCCCTGGCCGCCCACGCCGTCTTGCTCCTGTTGCTCGCGGCAACGACACCCGGCGCCCGCACGCCGGGGGCCGGTGGCATAGAGATCGGGCTTGGCCATGCGGGTCAGTCCGCTGGTTTGCGTGAAGACCGCGACACGCTTACCGCCGACAGCCCGGCGGCCGCAGCCCGCCAGGAAGCGGTCCGGTCAGCAGGGCAGTCCGCCGCTCCGCTGAACCCTGCCAAACCAGCGCCGCTGTCCGTCCCTCCGGCGATTCGGCCTGCGAAAACTGCCGCTTTGCAAAAGGCTGCGCCCGAACCCTGCGCGGAAAACTGCCCTCCTGCCGAGACCACAACAGCCGCCGTGCCGGCAACGGCCAACAATGTGCCGGCGGCAACATCCGTCCCGGCCCCTGCCGAGCGGCCGGTAGCGGATGACAAGACCGATGGCGAGATCGGAGATAGTCATCAGCTAACAAACAGCGCCGTAAGCGGCGGCACTCAGACACGACCCGGGCAAACGGCGGTACGGGGACAGGAAAATACTTCTGGCAGTGGCGGCAGGCAGGCGAGCGGCTTCGGCGATAACCGCGGCGGCGGCAGTGCTGAACCCGGCCGGCTGCAAAGTTACTACGCTGAACTGCACGCCTGGATACAACGCCACCAAACCTATCCGGACAAGGCTAGACGCCTGCGACAGGCGGGCGTTACTCTGGTAAAACTCGGCGTGGCCCGGGACGGGAAACTGCTGTTTGCCCGCGTGGAGAAAAGCTCCGGCTATCCACTCTTGGATCAGGCCGCGCTGGATGCCATCAAACGGGCCGACCCACTGATTGCGATCCCCGCGAGCATAGGCAAGCCGATGCTCACCCTCATTATTCCTATGCAATTTATTCTCACCTGAATCCCGCGGCGCGCCTTTTCAAGCACGGCGAGGGAAAGACAAGCCATCATCGCTATCTTAAAGCAGGGCAAAACACCAGAACAGTGTCAGCGGGCTATTATTATCATAGACTTTTTAGCGCAGATGCTTAAAATTCAAACTTTATCACCCGTGCCTGTAGCAAGCCAGAATGACGGAACGGAGAGCATGGCCCTTGTCATCACTCCGGCGCCCACGGCAACAACAAAAGCACGCTAATGATACAATCGAACCAGAACTCCCTGATAAATGCTTGATTCATTGAGGTCACTACTCATGCGCAACATTTCAATCCACAAATACCGGCCAGCCCGATTCAAGCGGCTGCTCACACTTTTTATCCTGGCGGCCTTCCCGTTACAGCCTGCCTTTTCCACGGCCTATAAATGGGTCGATGAAGACGGCAATACCCACTACACCCAGACGCCACCGCCGGGCGGCCTGCCGAGTGAAGCGCTCGGCCCGCCGCCGAAGGTCGATACCGAGGCGGCGCAGAGAAAAATGAAGTCGCAAAGCGAACGCGCGGACAAGCTCCAGGCGGACCGGGCTGAAAAAGCTGAAAAAATGCAGAAACAACTGGCCAGAAAAGCCGAGCAGGAAACGCTCTGTCGGCAGGCCCGGGCCAGTCAGGCGAGTTTCGAGCGGCCCAGGGTAAACGAAGTCAGAGAAGATGGCAGCCGCCGCGTCATGGGCGAAGAAGAACGCCAGGCAAAACTGAAACAGGCCAAAACCCAGGTCAGCAAGTTCTGTGGCGCGGACTGATCCGGGCGCTCTACTTATCTGCCTCTGCGGTCATTTATTGCCGCGCCATAAATCATGGCCCTTCTGTAGCTCATCCACAGCGGGACACCTGAGCAGAGTTTCGGCAGCGGCGCGCCCGGCGGAAGCGACCTGTTTGCCGCAGGCCGGGGGATTGCGGTAGTAAAGGACAACAATGATTTTGGCAATATTTGGCAAAATATGCCATATTTAGGATAGATGTTTGATACCAGGTTGCGGGAGAAAGGCTGTCACTTGTCCAAAGGCACGATGGTGGATGCCATGTTAATCCGGGCCTCGGGGTCAACCTGCCTGCAGCAGGCAAGCCAAGAACAAAACCAGACAATGCGACCCGCAGATGTGCTCGACCCGCAAAGGGGGGGGGGGTCAGTATTATTTTGGCATGAAGATTCATGTGGGCGCCGATGTCAGCAGTGGCGCAGTGTATGGTGTGGTGGTGACAGCGGCCAATGATACCTACAAGAGGTGCGCCTGCCAGTCAGGATGAATTGGTACGTCAATGACCTGCCTGCCCGCCGCATCCAGGCGGCAGGCAGGCGAGCTTGATGGCATTGGCCAATGTGTACCTGCTGATGGAGAGGCAGAATAACTGATTCAGTCAGAGTTTCCTCAAGGAAGCTCTGAATAAGTCCATCCAGGACTTACCTGTCTGCGGCAGGCAGGTCAGAGCACGCGGCGGTGAAAATGCGATTTTCACCTTCCTGCCTGTTTCAGGAAGGGCTTTAAAATCAATGATTTGTGTCATTAATTTTGGCGACACTGCCATGTGTCACAGGAAACTCTGATTTAATCTAGAGTTTCCCTAAAGAACAGGAGTGACAGAGAAACCAATGCCGTTTGTAGTGACCGAAAACTGCATAAAATGCAAATATACGGATTGCGTTGAAGTTTGCCCGGTTGACTGCTTCCATGAAGGCCCTAATATGCTGGTTATCGACCCGGACGAATGTATAGATTGCACATTATGCGAACCGGAATGCCCGGCCGAGGCCATCATGCCGGATGAGGATGTGCCGGAGGAAATGCGGCAATTTATTGAACTGAATGCGGAATTATCCAAGGACTGGCCGGTCATTAACGAGATGAAGCCGGCCCCGGAAGACGCCGACGAATGGAAGGAAAAGCCCGGCAAGATCGAACTTCTGGAACGCTGACGCACCGATTAAGATAAAGCCCATGTCAAATTATCGCCCCCGCAGATGTATTCCCCCGCTGCTGCTGGCCTTGTTGCCGCTCTTTTACGGCGCTTCCGCCGGCGCGGAAATCTATAAATGGATAGATGAAGACGGCAACACCGTTTACGGCGATCGGCCGGCCCCAAAGGCCGAGCGGCTAAAGACGCCAGACACGCCCAAGGCCGCGACCGGCAACCGGCAGCGGCTGGAAAGACAGCAAAAACTGCTGGATGTCATACAGGCCGAGCGTGCTGAAAAAACCGCCCGCCAGCAAAAAGAAAGGGCCGATCTGGCCGAGCGCAAGAGACAATGCGCGGAAGTAAAAAAAGAGTTGAACAAGATTGAAAATGCCCGCTTCATCTACGAAAAAACCGCGGATCCCTACAACCCCGACATCGTTTCCGACCAAAAACGCGCGCAAATAAGACAGCGCTACTCCGATTATCTCAAAAAGCATTGTTAGGGAAACTCTGATTGAATCAGAGTTTCCCGCGGCACAAGTCATTGATTTTGAAGCCCTGCCTGTAGCAGGCAGGTAAGTCCAGGACGGACTTATTCACAGCTTCCTTATGGCGCCCCGAATAAGCCCAGCCGGGGCATCCCTTCCCCGCCGGTAACAGCCTGGGGCAGCCCGAATTATGTTGCCGCGGCCGAATCCCCAGACTGCGTTGATAACTGCTCTCGCATGGTGTTATCATACTGCGCCTGAAAGATCAAACGCCGCAAACCGCGCCCGGCAGGACGGATTTTATGAATATCGCCTGCAAACATTAAATTCGGCTGATTTCTCAAATGGCCCAGTATAATTGTAAAAAACCCGGCTGAAGCGGGCGTTTTCCTGCAAATACCGACTATTGCGGACGGTTGCCGAACTGCCTGATTGAATATGTCACGGACTTTAAACTTGAAAGAATTACAACCACTCGACGGCGGCGCTTCGTCCAGAAAAAACGCCTACAGACTCATCCGGGAATCCGAATTTTTTACCGGTTTCGATGATAAAGAAGCCGAAGTCCTGTCACACTGGATGAGCGCCTACTCGGCCGATACCGGCTGCGTTATCCTGAGCGAGGGGGACAAGAGCAACCGCATGTGCGTTATCACCAAAGGTCTGGTGGGCGTATTCAAGCATGCGCTCCATGACGAACAGATGCGGGTTGCCGAATTATCGGTCGGTGAATCAATCGGCGAGATGGGCATCATTGATGATGAACCCTTTTCCGCCTCGGTCATTGCCTCGGAATACTCGGTAGTATTGATGATCACCAAGGAAGATTTTGAAGAAATCGTCAGGCGGCATCAGTCCATCGGCACCAAACTGCTGTGGAAACTGGGCAAGGTGCTCACCGAACGACTCCGGCAAACCACAAAACGCCTTGCCCCGCTGCTGACCGGGAAGAAATAGGCGGGCCGGGCGGCCAAGCGCATTGTCCTGGTCAATCTGGTGAAGGCAATCCACAGATTAGCGCAGATTGTGTGTTACTCAGATTGGCTTGGCGCGGGCAGGCCGGAGTGGTAGAGCGGCGCCTGCCGCAGGCAGGCTGGTCGAAATAACCACCAGGATGCGAGACATCCCCATTGCGCTTGTTCAGATAATCTGCGCCGGCAGGATATCCAGCGCTTTCTTATCGGCTACCAACGCCGTTTGATGGTCTTGCGGCGTAATGAGGTTGTAAATAAACCAGTCCGACCCGGTTTTAGCGGCGGTCTGCACGGCAGTTTGAGCGGGTGTCTCCGCCAGGGGCACGCTGAAGCCTGGCAGCCCGCAGGCCAGCCCTTGGCCCGTTGCCTTCAGGAACGCTTCCTTTCTGGTCCAGACCCGATAGAACGCCGCGTGTTTTTCCCTTTCTTGCAGTTTATTGAACGCCGCGCTTTCCCGCGCGCTGAAAAAGCGGTTTGAGAGGGCTTGATAGTCGGCCCGCCGGCCGATTGACTCGATATCGACCCCCAGCCTGTTTTCGAGGCCCAGCGCAATCAGGGCATAAGCGGCCGAGTGCGAGACGTTAAATTCGATGGTTTTTTGTTGATAGCGCCGGCCGATGGCCGGTTTCCCCCGTGGGCCTTCGGAAAAATCCAGTTCGCGGGGCGATATGTCCAGGCAATTGGCAAGCAGTTGTTTGAGCACGGCCCGGGTAATGACAAATTGCGCGCGCCTTGATTCAATCTTTAACTTTGCCGCGCGCGCCTTCTCGGCGGCGGACAGATTAGCCGTCAATTCATCCGCGGCAAATGAAGCCAGCCTGACCAGAAAGACATGGACTGCCGCGCTGTTCAATTCCGGCTTGATCAATCTGAGTTGTTGCAGGCCATTCACGGGCATATACCGCTTTGGCCCGGCGTAGAATCTTTCCGGCCCATCAGCCCGGATTTTACAGACAGAGCCGTCAGACGTGAATCCTTTGTTCGGGTTTAATAGATATGAGACGAATCGGGCAGGGGATCCGCAGGCCCGCCGGCAGCAGACAGACAGAACCGGACTCTGTTTCACATCCCGGCCCGCCTTCCTGGATTCCAGCTTTCGCTGGGCGGCTACGGGCATCCTCGGCAGTCTGTTCCAGACACTGCTCTACCACCTACGTCCTGTAGGCGTGCCCTCTCGCCGCATACAGGACATCCTGTCCATAAATGACGACGGGATGTTGTTCTGATTTTCCTTAATCTTGACCTGTTTGAGCCTGTACACCCTCTGATGGTCTTCAGCCGCCGGGCGAAGTTGCCCGCCCGCGCGATCCGCCGGCGGTGCCGGGGTCACCTCATCTAAAATAAGGTGTCAGTTATCCTGGGCACGGTATGGTTAATATCGCTCATAATGCGCCTATTGCCCCCGTCGTCATTTATGGACAGGATGTCCTGTATGCGGTGTGAGGGCAGGATGCCCGTAGCCGCCCGGCGAAAGCTGGAATCCAGTGGTTTATGTCATACATTCCCGTTTGCGGGAATGACAACAAAGGGGGCATTAGCTGGCATGACGACGAGGTATTGTTCTGATTTTCCTTAATCTTGACCTGTTTGAACCTGCACACCCTCTGATGGTCTTCAGCCGCCGGGCGAAGTTGCCCGTCCGCGCGATCCGCCGGCGCCGCGCTTATCGTTTCCCCCGCGGCGCTGAACACGTATAATGGCGCAATTTTTGAAATTTTATGCATGGAGTATCCCGCATGACGCCCGAACGAACACTGGCCATTATAAAACCGGATGCCGTAGCCGGAAATGTTATCGGCAAGATCCTGGCCATGATTGAAGACATTGGTTTACATATTGTTGCGGCCAGGATGAGGCATCTGCCGGAGGACGAGGCCGGCCGGTTTTATGCCGAACACGAGCAGCGCCCGTTTTACCGGCCCCTGTTGCAGTTTATGAGCTCGGGGCCGGTCCTGTTGCTGGTGCTTGAGGGTGAAAACGCGATCTCCGGCCTGCGCCGCCTGATGGGGGCAACGATCCCCAAAGAGGCCGCGCCCGGCACCATCCGCCACCTTTACGCCGGGCATGAAGCCGGCGGCAAGGTTCAGGAGAATGCCATTCACGGCTCGGACAGCGCGGCCAGCGCGGCCCGTGAAATTGATTTTTTCTTTGCCGCGGGCGAAATTTGCGCCCGCACGCGCGCGTGATGGCGGCGGACAAGTTAAATTTGCTGGATTATGACCTAGCCGGCCTGCAAGCCTGGTTCAGCGGCCAGGGGCACAAGCCGTTTCGCGCCGGCCAGGTATTGAAATGGATTTACCATCATGGTGTGAGCGACTTTGCCGGCATGACCAATCTGGCCAGGGCATTGCGCGCCGAGTTGGGGCGTCTGGCCGAGATCAGGCCGCCGCGGATCATCGACGAACAACGCGCCACGGACGGCACGCGCAAATGGCTGATGCGGATCGATGCCGACAACGCGATCGAGACGGTATTTATCCCGGAGCAAGGCCGGGGCACGCTCTGTATTTCCTCGCAGGCGGGCTGTCCGCTGGACTGCCGCTTTTGCTCGACCGCGCGCCAGGGCTTTAATCGCAATCTGAGCACGGGCGAGATCATCGGCCAGGTCTGGCTGGCAAACCGGGCGCTGGGTTATTTTGAGCGCCGGCAACGTATTATCACCAATATTGTCTTTATGGGCATGGGCGAGCCGTTACTCAATTATGATAACGTGTTAAAGGCGATCAATTTATTGACCGAAGATCTGGCCTTTGGCCTCGCCAGGCGCAGGGTCACCGTGAGCACCGCGGGCCTTATCCCGCAGATGGATCGCCTGCGGGAGGAGAGCAATGTCAGTCTGGCGGTATCGCTGCATGCCAGCAATAACGCATTAAGAAATGATATTGTCCCGATCAACCGCTCCTATCCGCTGTCCGATTTGCTTTCGGCCTGTAAGCGCTACAGCCGGCGCCGGGATAATGAGGCGGTGACGATCGAATACGTTATGCTTAAAGGCGTCAACGACAGCGAGCAGGACGCGCGCGAACTCGTGAAATGTCTGCGGGATATTCCCGCCAAGGTGAATCTGATCCCGTTTAACCGCTTTCCCGGCGCGCGCTATGTGTGTTCCGACAGGGAGACCATAGACAGATTCCGGGCCGTTTTGGTTCGGGCCGGGATCATCACGATTACCCGCAAGACGCGCGGCGATGATATTGACGCGGCCTGCGGGCAACTGGCCGGCCGGGTCAAGGCCCGGGCCGCGCGTTACCGGCAGAGTCCGGCCGGGAGGGCTTGATGGAGGATGTTATGACAGCTTTTATGAGGGGCCGTTGGCACAGACTGGTCTGCGCGCTGCTGATATTAACGGCGGCCGGCGCCTGCCTGCCGTTCAAGCTGCCGGCCGATAAGACGATACAGCCGGCCCGGCCGACCAACGAGATCGCGCAGTCCAATCTGAATCTGGCCGTTGAGTATATCCGCCAGCGCGATCATGAAAATGCCTTGCAGACCCTGGACCGGGCCAGGCAGGCCGATCCGAATTATTCCGCGATTTACAATGTTTATGGCCTGCTCTATCAGCAGATCGGGCAGCCCGCCAAGGCCGAAGAGAGCTTTAAGCGGGCCATCAGTTTAGATCGCAACGATTCCTCAACCCTGAATAATTACGGCCGTTTACTGTGTCAGCAGGGGCGCGCCCCTGAGGCGGAAAAGACCTTCCTGCGGGCCGCCGACAATCCCTTGTATGAGACCCCGGAGATCGCCATTACCAATGCCGGCCTGTGCCTTGACAGCCAGGGCCGCGCCAAACAGGCGGAGGCGTATTACCGGCAGGCCCTGCAACTGAACCCGGCAGTGCCGCAGGCGCTGTTAAAGATGTGTGAGATCGTCCTCAAGCAAAATGATCATCTGTCCGCGCGCGGCTTCCTGCAACGTTACCAGCAGGTCGCGCGGCCCACGCCCCGGAGCCTTTGGCTCGGCATCCAGATTGAAAATGAACTGGGCGACAAGGACGCGGTATCCAGTTATGCGCTGCTACTCAGGAATTCCTTCCCCGATTCCGCCGAAGCCGGCCTGTTGAGCCGTTCAGGTATCCGATAAATGGCAGACTGGCCCCTGGCTGCCAAGGCCGCGTCACCCGGCGGCTTGTTGCGCCAACAGCGCAAAAAGCTGGATATGTCGGCCGAGGAAGTCGCCGGGCGTCTGCATCTGGATCCGGGGATCATCACGGCGCTGGAAGAGGACGACTATGAACAGATTGCCTCGCCGGCCTATGCCAGGGGTTATCTGGCCAGTTATGCCAGGCTGGTCAATGCCGACAGCGGGCGGATTATGGCCCTGTTCGATAAAATCATGCCGGCGGAATTGCCGGAAATATCGTCCGAGGTCAAACCGCCCATACAGGTGAGCAGCAGTCATAAGGCTATCAGGGTGCTAACCTATTTGATCGGCCTCGGGCTCGCGGTTTTGTTTTTGATCTGGTATCGCGGTCACTTTTCTGCCGGGACGGTGCCCGTGGATGACACCATCATGGATGAAGAACGCCCCGCGCTGGTCGCTCCGGTTCCCATTCCTGTTCCCGTTCCGGAGCCTGATAGGGTCCCTGCGCCTGATATGGCCTCGGTCGTGGCCGAGGCCGGGGAACCGCGGGCGCCTCGCTTTGAGCAACCGCAACCCGAAGCGCGGCGAGCCGAAGAACCGCAACCCGAGGAGCAGCAAGCCGGGGAACCGCAAACGCCCGCGCTGATCCCGGCGCCTTTCGAGGCCAGTCTGGCCGGACAAGTCGTTGACCAGGCGCCGCCCGTGCCGGATGTCGATGTCGCCGCCTGGCCGGATCGGTCACTGGCGGAGGCCGGGCAGACTGGTCAGGCGCGGCCGCTTCTTGAGGACGATGCCGGCGACCCCCCCCCGGGCGCAACACCGCTGGAAAATACTGAAAATAATGAGGCCGAAACCCTGATTACGCCCGCGGCGTTTGACTCTCTGCGCCTGACCTTTAGCAATGATTCCTGGGTAGAGGTCTATGATGCGGACGAAAACAGATTGTTTCGTGACCTGGCCATGTCCGGCGAAGAACACCTGATCGAGGGCGCCGCGCCCTTTCGGATATTATTCGGCTTTTCCCCCGGGGTCGCGGTCGAATTTAACGGCAAAAAGGTCGAACACGCCGGCTACTCGCGCAACGGCATTGCCCGCTTTACCCTGCCGGACGCGGACCGGCTGTAACAGCGCGGCGGCTTCCTTCGGCGGCAAGAAACTCAGACAGGGCATGACCAAATTACAGGCGATTCGCGGTATGCGCGATGTGCTGATGGACGCCACGCCGCGCTGGCAGTATCTGGAACACACGATCAAGGCAATACTGCAACAATACGGCTACCGCGAGATCAGGCTCCCGCTCATTGAAAAGACGGCGCTGTTTGCCCGCTCGATCGGCGCGGATACCGACATCGTCTCAAAGGAAATGTACAGCTTTGATGACCGCAACGGCGACAGCCTGAGCCTGCGACCGGAAGGCACGGCCGGCTGTGTCCGGGCCGGTATTGAACACGGCTTGTTTCACAATCAAACCCATCGGCTCTGGTATGGCGGCCCCATGTTTCGGCATGAGCGGCCGCAAAAGGGCCGCCAGCGGCAGTTTAACCAGATCGGCGTCGAAGCCTTTGGCCTGGCCGGGCCGGATATTGACGCCGAATTGATCTTAATCTGCGCCCGTCTATGGGCGGCGCTGAAGCCGGGGCCGCTGCGGCTGGAGATCAATTCCCTGGGCACGGCCGACTCGCGCCGGCATTACCGGCAGGCGCTGGTTGACTATTTTTCCGCAAAGCGGGAACAACTCGATGCGGACAGCCTGACCCGGCTCAAACAAAACCCGCTGCGGATCCTGGATAGCAAGAACCCCGCCATGCAAACCCTGATCAGGCAGGCCCCGCCGATGGCCGATTATCTCTGCGCCGAATCGGCCCAACATTTTGCCGGCCTGCGGCAAATCCTGGACAGCGCCGGGCTGGAATACCGGGTCAATCCGCGTCTGGTGCGGGGGCTTGACTATTACGGCAAGACCGTATTTGAATGGATCACGGATCGGCTCGGGGCCCAGGGCGCGGTCTGCGCGGGTGGCCGCTACGATGACCTGGTCGGGCAACATGGCGCCCGGCCGACGCCGGCGGTCGGCTTTGCCCTGGGGCTGGAGCGCCTGATCGAGTTGTGTGACTTTGCCGCCATGCCGGATACAGACACGCCACACGCCTATCTGGCGCTGTGCGGCGAAGCCGCCGTGCGGCGCGGTCTGGCGCTGGCAGAAGAACTGCGCGGCCGCCTGCCCGGTATGCGCATACTGAGCCATTGCGGTGGCGGCAGTCTCAAAAGCCAGCTCAAAAAAGCGGATAAATCCGGCGCCAGACTGGCGCTGATCCTGGCCGGGGACGAACTGGAGAAAAAACAGGTAACGGTCAAAGATCTGCGTGAAAAAATACCGCAGACGGCCGTGGATCAATCTGAACTGGCCGATTTTCTGTCGGCCCGGCTTGGGTTGTCCTGAAATTGGGGGTGATTCTCCCTTTTTCATTGTCATTCCCGCCTGGGCGCGAATGTACAAAAAAACTACTGGATTCCTCGGTGGCCTGTTCCAGACGCCGCTCTACCACCTCGGCGGCTTGTTCCAGACGCCGCTCTACCGCCTACGTCCTGTAGGCGTACGTCCTGTAGGCGAGCTTTCGCTGGAATGACGCAGTGGCCTCGCCGTCATTCGATAAGTCGGAATGACAGGGCAAAGGAAATAGTGTTAAAGGCTGCCCGAATGCGCCTATCACCCTTGCCGTCATTCCAGCGAAAGCTGGAATCCAGTGGTTTATACAATACATTCCCGCTGGCCTGCCATAGGCAGACCAGCGGGAATGACAGCCAAACACACCATTGCGGCCTGTTGCAGGCGGTTTGGCAGACAGAATCGTAGTCCATTTCACTCCCCGACCCTGTTCTCCTGGATACCTCGGCGGCCTGTTCCAGACCTCCTGCAGCAGGCAGGCGCCGCTCTACCGCCTACATCCTGTAGGCGAGTTTTCGCAGGGATGACGGCGGGGGCGGAATCAACTCTTTAACAGACCCGTCATTTCCAGCCTACCTGCATCAGGCTAAGCAAAATAACGCATAATAATTGCTGCCGGCATCGGCCGTGTTGATTTGGATGAAGTCAAAAAAGGCGAAGTTCGTTTTCAGCGAGGCTGGCTAGAAGAACACGCGATAGACCCTACTCAATGTGCGGTCATCCGTGTCGCCGGAGAATCAATGGAACCCACTTTGCCGGGTGGGTGCTCAATTTTAATTAATCGCGCGCGCGTCAAGCGCAAAACAGGCTATATTTATGCAATACGGACTGATGATGGGCTGGTTGTAAAACGGCTTAAACGGACAGATAATGAATGGCAGCTATTGAGCGATAATCCAGCCTGGAAAGAAACTAACTGGCCGAACGGCGCTGAGATCATCGGGCAGGTAATGTGGATGGCTAGATCTTTAGCTTAATTTTTTAACGCAAAAAAAAGAAAGCAATGTACGAACCAGTAAGCAAAAAAACCAAACTCACAATTTGGGGCCGGATTTTAATCGTTCTTAAAACCGTAGCGGTGCTAGGTTTGATGCTTAGTATTTATCTCCTCTTTTTTTATCTGCCCGCAAAAAACGCTGAAAGAAGGGCTCCACAAATAGAGGCCCGCAAAATCGAAGCCGAAAAAGACGCGACCGCAAGAGACGCCTGCGGCCGTTGGATATTCTCGTTAACACGGCACCCAAGCACTCTGAAGCTGGACTATGGCACAAGCACAGTGGTCGCAGTGAGTGATGGCGGCCGCCAAGTTTTTATGTCGTTCTCAGCCAAAAACTCATTCGGCCTGGAATTGACACAAAGCGCGTGGTGCGAGATCTCTGCTGATGGTATCTTTGTCAATGGGTTTATCAATGAGTAGGAGAGAATCCAGTGCAGTGCAAGAAAAATGATTGAACATCGGCTGACCAGACTGCTTTGCATCTGTATTCTGCTCCTGCCACTATCGGCGCCCGCATCCGCCCCCGCGGAGGAATGGCGCGGCCTGGTTATCGCTCCGGAGCACCGTTGTGCGCCCTACGACCGAGCAAAACAATATCCCTATCCGCAATCTATCGAGCAAAAATATGTTAACCTGCCTGCCCGATTCGTCCCATATCTATTGAACCCGGACAACGGGCTGAATAAAATAAAATCCAGCGTTATAATCTGCGCCCCTGAAGAAAGCGCCTAAGGCGACAGGTTTTTTTAGGTTTCTCAAAAGAGACGGAATGAGTGGATATTTACAGAACAGAAGAAGAACAGATTGAGGCGGTCAAAAGCTGGTGGCAGGAAAACGGCAAATCGATCATTGCCGGTGTCGTTATTGGCCTGGCGGCCATTTTCGGCTGGCGCGGCTGGCAAAATCACAGCGCCTTGCAGGCCGAAGCCGCCTCTACTTTGTATCAGCAGATGATCAACGCCTCGCGTAATGGCGAACGGGACGATATCAAGGTGTACGCGGATCGCATTATTGCCGATCATGCCGCCTCGGCCTATGGCCTGTTTGCCGGCTTGATGCTGGCCAGGCTGGCGGCGGAGGCCGGCGACCTCGCCGGCGCGGAAACCCATCTGAACCGGGTTCTGGCGGACAATAACGAAGCCAGCATTGAACATATCGCGCGCCTGCGGCTGGCGCGCGTCCTGATCGCGCGCGAGCGGCTGGACGAGGCGCTGCGCCATTTGAATGTCGATGACAGGGCCAGCTTCGCGGCCCGTTATGAGGAATTAAAGGGTGATATTTTCGTGAAACAGGGCAAAAAACAGGAGGCGCAGGCGGCCTATCAGGCCGCGCTCGCCGAGATTGATATGACCAGCGAGCTGCAAGCCGTGCTTGAATTGAAGCTGGACGAACTGGGCAGGATTTAGCCGTGTTGTTCCGTTTGCATTCTTTAATCTTGCTGTCGGCGCTGCTCTCGGGCTGCGGCATCCGGGATACCGTAAGGGGCTATTTCGGCGGGGAAGACAACGCCGCCCCGCCGTCCCCGCTGGTGGAATTCAGGCCCGGCGCCACTGTCATCCCGCGCTGGACGGAGGATGTCGGCAAGGGCGCCGATGAATTATTTATCAAGCTGAAACCGGCGTTGCTGGGTAATACCATTTTCACGGCCGATGCCAGGGGTAATATCGCCGCGCTTAACCGCGAGGACGGCCGGCCCGTCTGGCAAAGAGAGACCGATTTGCCCGCGACGGGCGGGCCGGGCGCCGATGAGACCCTGGTCAGCATCGGCACCGGCGAAGGCGAAGTCATTGGCTTTGCCATCGAAACCGGCGCCGAGCTCTGGCGCGCGCGGGTCTCCAGCGAAATCCTGTCCGCGCCCAGAGAGGCGGCCGGCGTGGTCATCGTCAGGACCATCGACGGCAAAATCTTTGCGCTCGACGCCGCCAGCGGTAAACGCCTGTGGCTCTATGACCGGGCGGCGCCCGCATTGACCCTGCGCGGCACCAGCACGCCGGTGATCGCCGGTGATCGCGTTATCGCCGGTTTTGACGGAGGCCAACTGGCCGCGCTGGAATTAAAGACCGGCAAACTGATCTGGGAACAGCGCGTTGCCGTCTCGCGCGGGCGCAGCGAACTGGAGCGTATGGTGGATATAGACTCGGCGCCGCTGGTGATCGGCGACTCCATTTATGTGGCGACCTTTCAGGCCAATGTCTCCGCGGTTTCACTGGAATCCGGGCAAATCTACTGGCAGCGCGATATTTCAGTCCATGCCGAACTCGCCGCCGACAGCCGTTATTTATATGTGACCGATGAACAAAGCCATATCTGGGCGCTGGACCGGTTTTCCGGGGAATCCGTCTGGAAACAGGATCAGCTTGAGGCGCGCGGGGTCACCGGCCCCGCGATCAGCGGCAACAAGCTCGTGGTCGGCGATATCGAAGGCTATCTGCACTGGCTGGACAAGGCCAGTGGCCGGTTTAGCGCGAGAAACCGGGTGTCCGACAAAGCCATACTGACCCAGGCCGTTGCCACCGAAGATACGATCTATGTCTATGCCAGTGACGGCGCCCTGTCGGCCTTTAATTACCTCGATAAAGACACTGTCGACCTGCCACAAGCCGGCGAGGTTGAGGCGGAAGAGGCCGGGGCCGCGGTGGAAGCGCGGAGCGTGGCGCCGCAAGGCTCATTCTTTAGCCGGCTGAAAGGATTATTTACCGGCGATGGGGATGCGGACGATGAATAACAGACCGCAATAACCCGTTCCAGCTAAAAAATCCGCCCGCCATGAGACCGGTTATTGCCATCGTCGGCCGGCCCAATGTCGGCAAATCCACCCTTTTTAACCGGCTCACGGCCACGCGCGCGGCGCTCGTGGCCGACCGGCCGGGCGTCACCCGTGATCGCCAATATGGCGTATGCCGCTATGGCGAGCGCTGTCTGCTGGTGGTTGACACCGGCGGCATCGGCCCTGAAGATCATGACAGCGAGGCCGTGGCCGAACTCATGCTGGCGCAGTCCATGCGGGCCATCCGGGAGGCCGCGCTGCTGATCTGGCTGGTTGACGCGCGCGCCGGCCTGACCCACGCCGATGAATCCCTGGCCGTTATGCTGCGCAAGTCGGGCAAAGCCATACTGCTCGCGGTCAACAAGGCCGAAGGTTATGAACCCCGGCTGGCCGCGGCTGAATTCTACAGTCTGGGCCTTGCGGCCGTAATTCCGGTCTCGGCGAAGCGCGGCGATGGCATGGATACCCTGCTCGCGGCGGCCTGCGACATGATCCCGCCGGACGCCGAGGCCGTTGAAGAAAAAACGGACGCGCTGACGATTGCCGTTTTAGGCCGCCCCAACGTGGGCAAGTCAACCCTGGTCAACCGCATCTCGGGTGAAGAACGGGTCCTGACCTTTGCCCAACCCGGCACCACCCGCGACAGCATCCCTGTGCCGCTGCAAAAAAACGGCAAGGCGTATGTCCTGACGGACACGGCCGGGGTCAGAAGAAAAAGCAGGATCCAGGATCCCGTTGAAAAATTCAGCGTCATTAAATCACTCGATGCCATAGCCGCCGCAAAGATCATCATCCTGGTCATAGACGCCGGAGAAGGCGCAACCGAGCAGGACAGCGCCCTGCTCGGCATGATCAAAGACAGCGGCAAAGCGGTGATTGTCGCGGTCAATAAATGGGACGGACTGGAAGCCGATCAAAAACAGAGGGTAAAATCACAACTCTCGCACCGGTTCGGCTTTATTGACTACGCGCAATATCATTATATTTCCGCCCTGCACGGCACGGGCGTCGGCAATCTCTTCAAAACCATCCACCGGATTGAAAAATCACTGGCGCCCGAGTTGTCCACCGCCGAACTGACGCGCATCCTGGCAGACGCGGTCTTCCGCCATCCGCCGCAGATGATTCGCGGCCGGCGCATCAAGCTGCGCTACGCCCACCTCGGCGGACTAAACCCGATCCGGATCATTATTCACGGCAACCAGACCGGCAGCGTGCCCAGGCATTACAAACAATACCTGGCGGGCGTCTTCCGCAAGGCGCTCAAGCTCGTGGGCACGGGGCTATGGATCGAATTCAAACACGGCGACAACCCCTACAAAGATAAAAAGAACACGCTCACCCGCGCCCGGCAAAACAAGCGAAGACGCCTGCTGAGGCATGTTAAGAGTCGTTGAGAGCAGATGGCCGCCGGGGATGCAAGGTTTCTGTTTCTGCCTTCACCAGATAGCAAATGATACTTTGGCCCTAGGGCCTGTTAACACTATTTTAGCAGTCCCTGCTTGAGTCTGTTTTGCGCGCCAGCAAGGCGGAAGAAGCGCAGTGTAGTTGCGCTACTCAAGCGACTGACAACGAAGCTGGGGCGCAAAACAGGCCAAGCCCTTCGGGTTGTGTCCCAAACTGCGCCACTCGGCGTTGCTTGTCGCTCATTTGGAGTGACCAAACTACGCTCCGCGCGCCTTGATTGGCGCAGTTTGGGGCACAACAGGGCCTGCCAAAATAGTGTTAACAGGCCCTAATAGGGGACAGCGATAACCTTACTACCGGTTTTTAAGAGTTTCACAAGCCTTGCTGGAGAAAATCATGCCATTTACACCGTTTCACATGGGGCCGGGGATTGCCGTAAAGGCCATACTACAGGGCAGTTTCAGTTTAATGGTGTTCGGCTGGTCTCAAATCGTGATGGATTTGCAACCCTTGTGGGTCTTGTTGACAGGGCAGGGCCACTTGCATGGTTTTTCTCATACCTTTGTGGGCGCAACATTGCTGGCCCTGTTGTCTGCAATTACGGGCAAATACCTTGCCGAACCGGGGCTTCTGTTTTTCGGTCTTTCCAAAAGGACGAAGCCGGTCAGAATCACCTGGCTTGTTGCCTTCTTAAGCGCCTTTACAGGCTGTTTCAGCCATGTCCTGCTTGACGCGATTATGCACCCGGACATGCGGCCTTTTTATCCATTGTTTGCCGGCAACGGGTTTTTAGGCGTTCTGTCCGTTGAATCTCTGCACCGGCTTTGTTTGTACAGCGGTTTATTCGGCGCGGCGCTTTTCTATGGCGTGTATTGGCACAAGCGCAGGGCCTGAGCCATGCCTGCCGCGCGGGATATTCGTTTTTTCTGTGTAGCCTTTTTTAAAAACCGCGCTTGCATGTCTGTTGTCAGCTTATAAACTGGTCTTCGGAGTCGGCCAGGCAATCGCTGCCGGTTATTGTCGGCAGAGGAAAGTCCGGGCTCCACAGGGCGAGGCGCCAGATAACATCTGGACGGCGTGAGCCGATGGAAAGTGCCACAGAAAATATACCGCCTGAAAGGGTAAGGGTGAAATGGTGCGGTAAGCGCGCACCGCGCTGCCAGTAATGGCAGTGGCAGGGCAAACCCCGCCGGGAGCAAGACCAAATAGGGAAACCAGGGTGCGGCCCGCACTGTTTCCGGGTAGGTCGCTTGAGGTGTATGGTGACATACATCCCAGATGAATGATTGCCCAAGACAGAACCCGGCTTATCGGCCGACTCTTATTTTTATCTCGACAATTGAAATTGTCATGCCGGCCTGCCTGCCCTTCAGCAGGCAGTCTGGAACAAGCCGCCGAGGAATCCAGGAGGGAGGCGCCACAATGATAAATGGACCCCGCTTCCGGTCCGGGTCAGGCGCTTCACTGTTCTGTAAAGAACTGCTGGCGATAGCGGATATAAATCGTTCGGCTGGCCGTTGCCGGGGTGATATCCAGGTCGAAAACAACGGTCTCCTGATGGGCAACGGCCAATTCGCCGATGTAATAGATCGCGGGTAAGGCCGGTTCTTTTATTTCCCTGAGTTTTACGGCTTTAAGCTGATTATTCAGGTTTTTCGCCATCACATTAAGGCTGGCCGCGACCGCCATCTCTATCCCGGCAGTTTTTTCTCTGACGGACACATTCAACAGCGCCCGGTTCTTACCGCGCTCGATCCCGTAAGCGAGCGCAATCTCTTGCGGCAACTGGTCGGTTGTCAGGGCGTTCACATGCACCCGATATTGTCCAAATGGCAACTGATGGACATCGGGCGCAAAGGTCACGCGCGGGCGATAGGCGTCGCTGCTCGTCCCGTCGTCACAGGCCGGTATTAACAACAGGGCCAGCAGCGCGATGTAATATCCGCTTTTCACTATCAGTATCTCCGGGGCAGCGCTAAATCGCGCTGACTATAGCACACCGAAACGCGGGCCATATCAACCCTTAGAAATCCGATCAGGCCCGCCCGGTTCTGCACCTTGATGATACAAACCGACCATAAAGCGTTCTAATCCGGTGCGGCATTAACGCCGCGCCATAGACACCCCTTTCGCTCATTCCTCATAAAAATCAACAAGATAGTCTCTTGGCCCGCTATTTGCAAAACAGTTTGATTTAAGTAACGCAGAAGTAGTTTTGAGGCTTGATCAAGCCCTGTTTGGGAGCACGGCAGGCCGGCGGGCCGTGAGTGACAACGCCTCGATAATTAAAACGCTATTTGGAGTCTATGCGAATGAAGCAGTACAAACTGACAGGCGCCGGGCGATATTGCAGATCATTGATCCTGGCCGCCCTGACGCTGTGCCTGGGCACCGCCCCGGCGCGGGCCGTTGCCGAACTGGAAAAAGAAGACCTGAAATTCGGCTTTATCAAGCTCACCGATATGGCGCCGTTGGCGATTGCCTACGAGAAGGGTTATTTCGAGGACGAAGGGCTGTACGTCACGCTGGAACCGCAGGCCAACTGGAAGGTGTTGCTGGATCGGGTTATCGACGGCGAGTTGGACGGCGCGCATATGCTGGCCAGCCAGCCGCTGGGGGCGACGATCGGTTTCGGCACCCGGGCCGACATTATCACCGCGTTCAGTATGGATTTGAACGGCAACGGCATCACCGTTTCCAACGACATCTGGCGACAGATGAAGCCGAATGTGCCGCTGGGCGCGGACGGCAAACCCATACATCCGATCAGGGCCGATTACCTGAAACCCGTGGTCGATAAATACAAGGCCGAGGGCAAGCCCTTCAATATGGGCATGGTATTCCCGGTCTCGACGCACAATTATGAATTGCGTTACTGGCTCGCGGCCGGTGGCATTCATCCGGGCTATTACTCCAGCACGGACATCACGGGCCAGATCGACGCCGACGCGCTGTTGTCGGTCACGCCGCCGCCGCAAATGCCGGCCACGCTGGAGGCCGGCACGATCTACGGCTACTGCGTGGGCGAACCCTGGAATCAGCAGGCCGTATTCAAAGGCATCGGTGTGCCGGTGATCACCGATTATGAAATCTGGAAAGACAACCCCGAGAAGGTGTTCGGCGTGAGCGCGGCCTGGGCCGAAAAACACCCCAATACCCATCGGGCCGTTATCAAGGCGTTGATCCGCGCGGGGCGCTGGCTCGATGAGAACGACGACGCCAACCGGGCGGAGGCCGTAGAGATCCTGTCGCGCTCTGAATACGTCGGCGCGGACTATGAGGTGATCGCCAACAGCATGACGGGCACCTTTGAGTATGAAAAAGGCGATAAACGATCCCTGCCGGATTTCAATGTCTTTTATCGTTATTTTGCCACCTACCCCTACTACAGCGACGCGGTCTGGTATCTCACGCAAATGCGGCGCTGGGGGCAGATTACCGAGCAAAAATCAGACGAGTGGTATCACGAGATCGCGCGCAAGGTGTATCGCCCGGACATCTATCTTGCCGCGGCCAGGGAATTACTGGAAGAAGGCCGGATCAAGGAAGAAGAAATACCCTGGGACAGCGACGGCTTCCGCGCGCCGCAGACCGAATTTATCGACGGCATCGTCTATGACGGCAAAAAGCCCAATGACTATCTGGCCCGTTTTCCTATCGGCTTAAAGGGCGCGGACACGGTTGACTGAAGCGCTCCGGCAGGACGCCTGCAAGCAACCCGAACACCATGATGAAAACGAATACGGCATGAAAACCAATACAGCGCTCAAAGACAAAATCACGGAACCGGAAGCGGAGCCGCGGGCCGCCGTTAGCGCGGTTCCCGGGCCGGCCGAAGCCGAAATCTCACCCGCGGGGGTTTCGCTGGCGACACGGATCACCCGTTTTCTTGAATTGACCGGATTTAGCTGGGGGGTGCCCGTCGTAAAACTGTGCGCGGGTGAAGATCCGGCCGCGCAGTTCAGGCGTTTGTGGATGGAAATGGGCGTGCCCATTGCCGCCTTTCTCCTGTTTTTGATGGTCTGGGACTGGTCGGCGGCGCGGGTGGAGACGAGTCTGGGCGCGATTCCGGGGCCGGTCGCGGTCTGGGGGCAGGTGCAGAATCTGATCGACGATCACCGGCGGGAACGGGAAAAGGAGGCCGCCTTTTATCAGCGGCAGGAGGCGCGCAATGCCGCGAAACTGGCGAAGAACCCCGCGGCCACCGTTAAAATCCGGCCCTATACCGGCAAACCCACCTATCCGGATCAGATCCTTACCAGCCTGTGGACCGTATTTGCCGGTTTCGTGCTGGCCACCCTGGTCGCCGTGCCGCTCGGCCTGCTGTGCGGCTTGAGCCGGGTCGTGAATACCGCGCTGAATCCGCTTATCCAGATTTTCAAACCGGTGTCGCCGCTGGCCTGGCTGCCCATCGTGACCCTGGTGGTCAGCGCGACCTACGTGGTTGACGATAAATCCTGGTTCGATAAATCGTTCCTCACCTCGGCGATTACCGTCACCCTGTGCTCCCTGTGGCCGGCCCTGATCAATACCGCGGTCGGGGTGGCGTCTATCGACAAGGATTTGATGAATGTCGCCCGGGTATTGCAACTCGGCTGGTTGACCACCGTGCGCAAGATCGTATTGCCCGGCGCGCTGCCGTTGATCTTTACCGGCCTGCGCCTGTCCCTCGGCGTGGGCTGGATGGTGCTGATCGCGGCTGAGATGCTGGCCCAGAACCCGGGTCTGGGCAAGTTCGTCTGGGATGAGTTCCAGAACGGCAGTTCGCAATCGCTGGGCAGGATCATAGTGGCCGTATTCACCATCGGTGTGATCGGATTTTTGCTGGACCGCATTATGCTGACGCTGCAAACGTGCTTTTCTTTTGGCGAGTCACGCTGAGGCGCCGGCATGTCTTTTTTGGCCGTTAAAAATCTCTGTAAGTCCTACGGGAGCGGCGCCGAAAAAACCGCCGTGCTTGAAGCGATCGATCTTGAAATCGACGAGGGCGAGTTTGTGGCCATCGTCGGCTTTTCCGGCAGCGGCAAGACGACCCTGATCTCGGCCATTGCCGGTTTGATCGAGCCGGACAGCGGCGAAATCATCAAACAGGGCAAAGCCATCCGCGGGCCGGGGCCGGATCGCGGCGTGGTTTTTCAGAGTTATTCCCTGATGCCCTGGTTGACCGTGTATGGCAACATCGCCCTGTCGGTCGATGCGGCTTACAAGGGCTGGAGCCGGCAACAGCGCAGGGCTCATACCGAGCGCTATATCGGGCTGGTCGGGCTGACCCATGCCATGCACCGGCGGCCGGCCGAATTATCGGGCGGCATGCGCCAGCGTGTCAGCGTGGCGCGCGCCCTGGCGGCCAGCCCGGATATCCTGTTGCTGGATGAGCCGCTCGGCGCGCTCGACGCGCTGACCCGCGCGAAGTTGCAGGATGAGATCGTGCGCCTCTCGGCCGAGGCCGGCAAGACGGTGATCCTGATCACCAACGATGTCGATGAAGCCCTGATCATGGCGGATCGCATCATTCCGTTAAAACCCGGCCCCGGGGCGGGTTTTGGCCCGAACTTCAGCGTCGATCTGCCGCGCCCGCGCGATCGCGCGGCGATCAATCACGATGCAACCTTCAAGCGCCTGCGCGGTGAGATCACCCGCTATCTGATGCGGGTGGGCATCGACGCCGCCACGGACGCCCCCCGCGCCGTTATCCAACTGCCCGATTTAAAGCCCCTTGATCGCTCCCGCCCGCCGCAAACCTCGCCGGCGGGCGACACGCCGCCGGCGGCCCTGCGGCCCTTTTTGAAGAACCCGGGCGAATCGAAATACCTGGAGTTCTTCAAGGTCACCAAGGTGTATCCCACGGCAAAAGGCCCGTTGACCGTGGTCGATGAGTTCAATCTCAATATAAAAAAAGGCGAGTTCGTGTCGATCATCGGCCATTCCGGCTGCGGTAAATCCACGGTCCTGTCCATGACCGCCGGGCTCAACGACATCAGTGATGGCGGCATTGTCCTGGATAGACGCGAAGTGGCCGGCGCCGGCCCCGATCGCGCCGTGGTTTTTCAGGCGCCGAGCCTGTTCCCGTGGCTGAGCGCCTTTGAAAACGTCGCCCTGGGGGTGGACAGGGTCTTTCCCCATGCCTCGGAAAAGGAGCGGCGCGAGGTCGTCGAGTATTATCTGGATCGTGTCGGCCTCGGCGGCGCGCTGCATAAAAAGGCCCGCGACCTCTCCAGTGGCATGAAGCAGCGGGTCGGCATCGCCCGCGCCTTTGCCCTGTCGCCCAAATTACTGCTGCTGGACGAGCCCTTCGGCATGCTGGATTCGCTGACGCGCTGGGAACTGCAGGAATTGCTGATGGAAGTCTGGACTCAAACCCGGGTCACGGCCATGGTGGTGACGCATGATGTCGATGAAGCCATCCTGCTGGCCGACCGGGTCGTGATGATGACCAATGGCCCTAAGGCGAAAGTCGGCAAAATCATGCCGGTCGATCTGCCCCGGCCGCGCACCCGCAAGGCCCTGGTCTCGCACCCCGATTATTACCGCTACCGGGAGGCGCTGATTACCTTTCTGGCAGAGTGTGACGAGCACTGATCGCGCCGTGTAAACCTTGTTATTCCCGCTTTTTCCTGCTTGCTGCGGGCAGCCCGAAATAGCCGACATAGCCGAAAGAGAACGCTGGCCGATAAAACCATGCCGCACAATCGACAAAAACTGATCCTGGTCGGCAATGGCATGGCCGCCGTTCGCTTTCTGGAAAAGCTGATCGAACGAGGCCATTCCCGTTACGCCGTGAGCGTGTTCGGCCGTGAACCCGGCGCCGGCTATAACCGCGTCCTGTTATCGGCCCTGCTGGCCGGTGAACAAACACGCGCGGACATCATCACGCACAATGAGGACTGGTACGCCAGGCACGCGATCGAGTATCACCCGGGCACGGCGATCATTGCCGTTGACCGCCATAAAAAACGGGTCACGGATCATGACGGCAGGCAATACCCCTATGACAAGCTGGTTATCGCCAGCGGTTCAAACCCCTTTGTGCCGCCCCTGCCCGGCCGTGAATTGGCCGGCGTTTATACCTATCGCACGCTGGCCGATGTGGACAGAATGCTGGCGGCCTGCCGGGAACCCGCGAATGCGCTGGTGATTGGCGGTGGGCTGTTGGGACTGGAAGCGGCCTGTGGCCTGCACCGCCGGGGTATGCGGGTGAGCGTGCTGCACCTTGCGCCGCTGTTAATGGAGAATCAGCTCGATGCCGTCGCCTCCGAAAAATTAGTCGCCTCGTTAACGGGCCGGGGTATTCGGATCATGACCCGCGCCCACACCCAATCCATCGACGGCCGCGGGCGGATCGAGTCCGTCACGCTGGCGGATGGCCGGGTGATCGAGGCCGATTTGGCCGTGATCGCCACGGGGATCCGCCCCAATATCGAACTGGCACAAGCGGCGGGCCTTGAATGCGGACGCGGTATCCGCGTTGACGATCACCTGCAAAGCTCCGCGCCGGCCGTGTTTGCCATTGGGGAATGCGCCGAGCACCGGGGCGCCGTCTATGGCCTCGTTGCGCCGCTCTACGAGCAGGCCGAGGTCTGCGCCCGCTATCTGACGGGCGATAAAGACGCCCGCTACCGGGGTTCGCTTACGGCCACCGGCCTGAAAGTGAGCGGCATCAATCTGTATTCGGCCGGCCAGTTTCTCGAAGACAAGCGCTGCCAGGTCGTCACGCTCAGAGACGATGCGCACGGTATTTATCGAAAACTCGTCATCAAGGCCAATGCCCTGGCCGGGGCCCTGCTGTATGGCGATATCAGCGGCTCGCTCTGGTATCAGGAACTGATACGCTCCGGCAAACCTGTCGCGCCCCTGAAAGACTTTCTGATGTTCGGGCCGGATTATATGCCGGGCGCGGCCGCCTAAACGTGCCGGGGCCTGACGTGTCCGTGCCGGATAGCGCGCCGGCGCCTGTCGCCGGCGCCGGGGAGGCCGTCAAGACCACCTGCCCCTATTGCGGCGTCGGCTGTGGAATTATCGCCGCAGGCACGGAGCAGGGCGGGATCGCTATCAAGGGCGACGCCGCGCATCCGGCCAACTTCGGGCGTTTGTGTTCCAAGGGCCTGGCCCTGGCGGAAACGATCGATCACGAACAGCGTTTACTGCACCCCGCCATCGACGGGGTTCGGGTCAGTTGGGACGAGGCCCTCAGCGCCGTGGCCGACGGCTTCGGTCAGATCATACAAGAGCACGGCCCCGATGCCGTTGCCTTTTATGTCTCCGGCCAATTGCTGACGGAAGATTATTATGTCGCCAATAAACTTATGAAGGGGTTTATCGGCAGCGCCAATATCGACACCAATTCCCGTTTATGCATGTCTTCGGCCGTGACGGGCCACAAGCGCGCCTTTGGCAGCGATACCGTTGGCCCATGTTACGAAGATCTGGAACAGGCCGCGGCCATTGTGCTTATCGGTTCCAATATGGCCTGGTGTCACCCGGTGTTGTTTCGGCGTATTGAAAAGGCGCGCGAACGCAGCGGCGCCCGCCTGATCGTCATCGATCCGCGCCGCACGGCCTCCTGCAACGGCGCCGATTATCATCTGGCCCTGCGCCCCGGCACGGACGCGGCGCTGTACAACGGCCTGCTGGCCTATCTTGCCGAACATCGCCGGGTCGATGCGGCCTATATCCAGGCGCATACCCGCGACTACGAATCGGCCCTCGGCACGGCCCGCGAAACCGCGGCCACGATAGAGGCCGTGGCCGCGTTCTGCGACCTCGACCCCGACGCGGTGCGGGCGTTTTATCGCCTGTTTGCCGAAACTGAAAAGCTTGTCAGCCTCTTCTCGATGGGGATCAACCAATCCTCCAGCGGGGTGGATAAGGTCAACAGCATTATCAACGCGCATCTTGCCACCGGCCGGATCGGCAAACCGGGCCGCGGCGCCTTTTCGATAACCGGACAGCCCAACGCCATGGGTGGACGGGAAGTGGGGGGGCTGGCCTCGACGCTGGCAGCGCATATGGATTTCAGCGCCGCGGAAAAAGATCGGGTGCGGCGTTTTTGGCGCGCGCCCAGGATCGCGGACGGGCCCGGCCTGAAAGCCATCGACTTATTCAGGGCGATGCGCGCCGGTCGGGTCAAGGCCCTGTGGATCATGGCGACCAATCCGGCCGTGAGCCTGCCCGACGCCGATTTTGCCCGGGCGGCGATGGCACACTGTGAACTGCTGGTCGTCTCGGACTGTATCGCGGCAACGGACACGGCCGGCCGGGCGCGGATCCTGCTGCCGGCTTTGGCCTGGGGTGAAAAGTCAGGCACCGTGACCAATTCGGAACGCTGCATTTCCAGGCAGAGACCCTTTCTCAAAGCGGCCGGCGAGGCCCGGGCCGACTGGTGGATCATCTCGGCCGTGGCCCGGCGCATGGGCTATGGCGAGGCCTTTGACTATCGGAATGCGGCCGACATCTTTCGCGAACATGCGCGGCTGTCCGGCTTTGAAAACAACGGCCAGCGGGATTTCGACATCAGCGCGCTACAGGCGCTGGACGACGCGCAATACGACGCGTTGAAGCCCGCCCAATGGCCCTTGAACCCGGCCAATCCGCGGGGCACGAAACGCCTGTTTATCGACGGGCATTTTTATACGGCGGACAAGCGGGCAAGATTTATCCCCGTTGCCCCGCAAGCGCCGCGGGCCTCGGCGGATGAACGCTACCCGCTGCTATTGAACACCGGGCGCATTCGCGACCACTGGCACACGCTGACCCGCACCGGCAAATCAGCGCGCCTGTCCCGGCACAGCCAGGAGCCCCTGGCGGAAATCCACCCGCGCACGGCCGCCCGCTTCGGCATTGGCGCGGATGAGCTGATCGAGATCGAAAGCGCATGGGGCCGGGTGCTGATACGCGCCCGAATCACGCCCACGCAGCGCGAGGGCGAGGTGTTCGCGCCGCTGCACTGGAACGATCAGTTTTCCGCCAGGGCCCGAATCAATGCCGTGGTCAACCCCCATGTCGATCCCTGGTCGGGTCAGCCCGAATACAAACACACCCCGGTCGCTATCAAGGCCATCCCCATGCCGTGGCATGGTTTTCTGCTGAGCCGCGGGGAATGCCGGCTGGAAGCGCTAAGCTACTGGAGCAAACTGCGCGAGGCGCATAACTGGCGTTATGAATTCGCCAATGAGACCGTGCCCGACAGCGGCTGGATCAAAAAGCGGATACCAGACCAACAGAGCCGTGACGGCACAGACTATGACTGCATAGAATACGTTGACGAATACACCCGATCGGCGCGCTATCTCTGGTTTGCCGAAGGCGTATTGCAGGCCTGCCTCTTTAGCGCCGGTAAATATCAACAACTGCCGGCGCGTGACTGGCTGTCCCGGCAATTTGGCGAACCCGGGTTCGGCGCCCGACAGCGCGCCCGCCTGCTTGCGGGCGCGCCAGGACCGAACCGCCCGGACCCCGGACCCACCGTCTGCGCCTGTTTCAATGTCGGCAAACAGACCGTGCTGGATTTCATCAGGTGCACGGCGGCCGCGGATCTCGACAGCATCGGCGCGTCACTCAAGGCCGGCACCAACTGCGGAAGCTGCCGCCCTGAATTGGCCTGTCTTTTGGAAGAAGCCAGTCGCCGTCCAGATTAAGCCCTGGATTATGGAGAGTCTGTCATTCCGGTCGGCCTGCTGCAGGCAGGCGAGAGCGGGAATGACAACCACAAAAATAAGGAAACTCTGATTAAATCAGAGTTTCCTGCGGTACAGGGACGTACCGCCCCAGAATCAATAACTTGGCAATGACGTAAGTCATTGATTTTGAAGCAGGGTGAAAATCGCATTTTCACCCTGCGCGCCCTGAGAAATCCAGGATGGATTTATTCAGGGCTTCCATAACAACCCAATGCGCCATCCCACAAAACCCGGCAACCAAAGCCCCCAAACCCCCCGCCCCCAAAAACTACGAATCCCCCCGGCCAGTCGCTATAATAACCACTTTATCACGACCCCCTTATGGAACTCCGTCCACGCTTTACTCCCGGGCTGTTGCGGCCCCGTTACTGGTTGACCTGGCTGTGGCTCGGCCTCTGGCGGCTGTTGGTCCTGGTGCTGCCCTACCGGGCGCAACTGTGCCTGGGCGCGGGCCTCGGGCGTTTGCTTGCCCGGATCAGCCCGCGCCGGCGGAAAATCGCCGCCCGCAACCTGGAACTGTGCTTCCCCGAGCTCGACCCCGGCCGGCGGCAGGCGCTCCTGCAAAAACACTATCAGAGCATCGGCATCGGGGCCTTTGAAACCGGCATCGCCTGGTGGTGGCCCGACCGGCGTTTCGGGCGCCTGCTACAGTTTGAAGGGCTGGAACACCTGCAAAACCGCGGCAACCGCGCCGTGCTGCTGCTGGCGCCACACCTGACCAGCCTGGAAATCGGCTGCTCGGCGATGTCGCTCAAGCTTTGCCTGGACGGTATGTACCGCCCCAACAACAACCCCGTGCTGGACTACGTGCAGCGTTGCGGCCGTGAACGGCGGGTGCTGGAAGGGCGCGCTTACCCGCGGGACGACATACGCGGGATATTGAAGGCGTTGAGACAGGGCCGCATCCTCTGGTACGCGCCGGACCAGGACTACGGCCGGAAGCAAAGTATCTTTGCCCCGCTGTTTGGCCGGCAGGCCGCCACGATCACCGGCCTCGGCCGGCTCGCGGCCAAAACCGGGGCCCTGGTGGCGTCCTATACCTACTTCCGCCGCGCGGATGGCAGGGGCTACCACATCCGCGTCTATCCGCCCCTGGACCAATTCCCGAGCGGCGACGACCTGGCCGATGCGACCCGGATCAACCGCCTGATGGAACACTACATCCGCCAATGCCCGGAACAATACCTGTGGGTACACCGCCGCTTCAAAACCCGCCCGCCGGGCGAAGCGGCGTTGTATGATTTTTCCTGAATTGCTGCGACTGGCGAACAGGCTTTCGCCGAAATGGCGAAGACGGCGCTCCGGGCCGGGCAGTTTTACCGGGAAGCAGAAGTGGTCAGAGGAGTTTAATGAGCGCCGCCAGGACGGTGACGCCGATGACCATGATTGCGCCGAGCTTGATAATCAGCTTTTGTTCCAATTCCTGCATATCGCGCTTGAAACGGTATTCAAGTTCCTTGAAGTCGCGTTTCAGATCGGCCTTGAGTTTCTCAAGGTCTTGTTTGGTGGCCAGACGTTCCTGGATCAGGCGGGATTGTTCCTCGGCCAGGATTTCGGCCTGCGCCTCGGGCATGCCGGCCCCGGTCAGGCGTTTGACGAAGCCATGTGTGTCGAATGCGGCGATTTCCATGAAGGGCAGGGTACTGGTTGGTGGAGTTATTTGCAAGTTACTGTCTTGGTGAATCCGCAGATTACGCAGATTAACGCAGATTGGGCATTAGGGCAGAAACAGGAATGAGCGGTATTCCGACAGGCCACGTCCACCATGCCCGGCAAATTCCCAATTACAACCCCTTCTGTCATTCCGGCGAAAGCCGGAATCCAGTGATTTATACAATTCATTCCCGCGAAGCGGGAATGCCATCAATGAAAGCAGAGACACAACACTTGCCGACCAGCATCAAAATGGTATGCTTACAACCGGATGAAGCAATCCCAAACATCAAAACCCGAACAACGGAGACAGACCATGCCGCAATCTAACCTTGACATAATCGCCGCAAAGCCAAGCCCAGCAAGCGTTTCCGCCCGCCCTCAAATTTTAGGGGGGGGGGGGGGGGGGGGCGATGACCGCCGCGTCCTGCCATTTCCCCTGGCGCGCCTTTCGGGTCTCGCCCCGGCCCTGCTAGCCGCCCTGCTTTTCGCCAGCGCGTTTGAGGCCCGGGCCACCGACCTGACCGTGAATAGCGCCGTGACCCAAGTCAATAATGGCGTCATTCTGGACGGCGACGGCAAGATAGAAATCACCAACAGGGGTTCCATCACGGTCAATCGCAGTTCCACTCCCCTCGCCGCCCCCCTTAATGGCGAGCCCAACACCGGTATTTTTCTCAGAGGCGTCGATCGCACTGATCCAGCCAACCCCAGACCATCACCCAGCAGCAACAACACCATCACCAACAACGGCACTATCACGGTCAGCGGCGATTTTGGCGAAGGTATTCATGTTGTTGACCGTACTCAGGGCGAAAAAAACACGCTTATTAACAATGGCATCATCAGGGCGAGTGGTTTAAGCGCCCAAGGCGTTGTGTTTTCTCCCAACAGCACGATTACCAATAACCGTGGCGCGATTATCGAATCCCTGGGCAACGATGCCAGTGATGCGATTCTTATGGGCCCTAATTCAACCATCAACAACGACGGCCGCATTCGAACGAACACGAACGGTGGTAGTTCAACCATTGATATTTCCAGCGCTTTTTTAAGTACTCGAATTTCGCCAAGCCCAGGCGGGGAAATCAATAACAAGGCCAATGGCGAGATTATTCATGACGGCAATGATGGGCAAGCTATCAGTATAGGATTTGGCATCACGGGCTTTACTATCAATAATGCCGGAGAAATCACGGCAAACGGGACCACTAATACCAGCTTCGGCGTGCATTTTAATCACAATAGCGCCAACAGCAAAAACACGGTGAATAACAGCGGAACCATCACCACCAACGGCACGGAAGCGCATGCTGTTTTGTTTGGCAGTGCCAGTCTATCTTCCAACAACTCCACCGGCAACACGCTGACCAACAGCGGCACGATCACCACCAACGGCCGGAATGCCAGCGCTGTTCATGGCGGCAGCGGCAACACCATCCACAACCTCAAGGGCGGCCGCATCATCACCACGGGGAGAGAATCCGAAGGCATTAATTTCAGAGACAAGAACAAAATCACCAATGATGGCGAGATCATGACCTCGCTGAGGTCCGCCGAAGGCATTAACGCCAGGGACGAAAACGAAGTCACCAACAACGGCAACATCACGACCTCCGGTGCAGAGAGCTACGGCATCGACGGCTTTGAAGACAACACCCTGATCAACACCGAAAAAGGCGCCATCACCACCCGGGGTAACGAGGCCCACGGCATTCGCGCCCGTAGCAGTAACAGGGTCCGCCACAGTGGCACGATTACCACCGGGGGCAATAAGGCGTATGGCATCAAGGCCGGTGATGCGTCTCTATTGGCGGGAGGCAGGGGCAAAGAAAACGAGATCAACAGCAGTGGCGCCATCACCACCTCCGGCGCCGAGGCCGCGGGGGTCTGGATGACTGAAGACAACACCCTGGACTTTAGCGGCCGTATCACCACCACCGGCGCCGATGCGCCGGGCATTCAGGCCGGGAACGACAACACCCTGACCCTGAACGGCGCGATCACCACCTCAAACCGTAATTCACACGGCGTTGTCACCGGTACCGGCACAAAGCTGACTATAGGGGCCAACAGCCGGATCACGACCACGGGCGCGAATTCAGACGGGCTCCGCATAGGCGGCCTGCGCGCCGGCAGCACGGCCCTGAACCAGCGTGGTCACATTGAGGCCAATGCCACGGGCATCACGGCCCCCTACATCAGCCGTCTTGAGAACAGCGGCCGTATCATCGGCAAGACCGGGGACGGCGTCAGGCTCACCGGGCGGGCGATTGGTGCCCGCGTTATTATCATTATCAGCCGGACCGGGGACGGCGTCAGGCTCACCGCCATCAATCCCGGAACCGCCACCGTCAACAACAGCGGCACAATTCAGGGTCAGACGCATGGCCTGAACTACGGCATTTACGCCATTACCGACCTGCAAAACAGCGGTACCATCATCGGCACCACGGGCGCGGGCGTGACCTTCACCGGCAACACGACCCAGGCGGCCACTATCACCAACACGGGCACGATTCAGGGCGGCACCTACGGCCTCAATTACGGCAACAACCCCATCGCCAGTCTCACCAACACCAGCCCCCGCACCCTCCGGGGCGGCAGCGGGGAAGCCCTGAGAGCCGGCAGCCTGCTCACCCTCAACAACAGCGGGACGATTCTCTCCGACAGGGCCAGCGCCATCAGGCTCACCCGTACTGCCACCCAGGCCGCTGATATTACCAACAGCGGCACGATTCAGGGGAACATCCACGGCCTTGACTACAACAACAATGCCATTGCCACCCTCACCAACAGCGGCACGATTCGGGGCACAACCGGCATCGGCGTCAAGGCCGCGGGCCTCGCCACGCTGAACAACACCGGTACCATTGAAGGCCAGACCGGGATTCACATAAACCGCCCCGGAACCCTCGCTGACGGGGCCGCTTCCCCCGCGGGGGCCACAATCAACAATGCCGGCACCCTGCGTTCCCTCAAAGGCGCCTCAGGTACCGCCCTGGACCTTCAAGGCCCAGGCCGGGACACGCTCAAGCTGCAAGCCGGTTCCACCCTGGAAGGCCAGGTGCGCTGGGACGGCCAGGACGACACCCTGAACCTCGCCACCGGCCCGGCCCGGCTGACCCTCATCGACAACAATGCCGAACCCGGACAGGCCCCCACCCCCTTTACCATCAACACCAATGGCCGGCCCTTCCTGCTGAACACCACAACATCCACAGCACGAGGTCAGGCCCAGACCACCGTGACCGTGCTTGACCCGGCCCGCATACACACCCGCACCGAAAGCACCCAAAGCCAATGGACCGGGGCCGTCTTCCAAAGTCTGGCCCAGCAACAGGGCGCCCGCACCGGCCCCAACGCGCGCAACAGCACGGCCGCAGTTCATCAAACCCTCTGGGTCCGGCCCTTCGGCGGTTTGCACAACTTCAAGAGAGACGGTCTTACCCCGGCCGCCCGCTACCGCTATGGCGGGGCGCTGGCGGGTTATGCGGTTGCCAGCACGGACTGGCAGGCGGGCGGCTTTGTGGGGGCGGCGCAGGATACGCTGGCGGCCCGCGGGCCGGGGGCGGACGCCGAAGGCCGGCATGTGTTTGCCGGGGCATATGCCCGCACCCGCTGGCAGGCCCTGAACCTCAAGGCCGGTCTGCTCTTTGGGCAAAGCCGAACCGAGACCGAATGGCAAAGATTGAACAATCAGGTGACAGGCGGTCAGGAGCGGGTGGTGTATGAAGGCCGGCGCTACGTTGTCAGCCCGGAACTGGGATTGGCCACCCGGCTGACCGTGAAGGGTGTGGCATTGGAACCGGCATTGAGTCTGCGTTATCTGGGTCTGTTTGGGGCCGAGGAAGACGAGCGTCTGGTGGCGGGGCGGGAGCCGTTGCGCTTTAGGGCGGAAGACCGGCATGTGGGTCTGGTGCGGGCGAGTGTGGGTGTGCCGTTGCGTTTTCCTGTGAATGCGTATGGGGGGCAATTGTACGGGCAACTTCGGGTGGGTGCCGAGGGTCGGAAGCGCTTTGGCGGGGAGCGGATAGCGGCCCGGCGGGGGGATGGGGTGGTGCGTTTTAAGGTGGCGGATGAGGCGACCGTGAGGGGGTTTATGGGGGCGGGCTTTGAGTATGTGGTACCGGATTTGAACCTGAGTTTCAGCGCGGACTTGGAGGCGAGTTATGGCAGTGAGGCGGTGTTGGGGGTGCAGGGGCAACTTGGGGTTGTGTGGGGGTTTTAGGGAGAGGTCATTCCCTGTGGGAATGGATGACATAAACCACTGGATTCCAGCTTTCGCTGGAATGACGACGTAGGTGATAGATACGGCCCGTTAGTCCTCAGTGTTATTCTGGCCTCTTTCATTGTCACGCCTTTTGGTCTTCTGCCCTCTTTACAGGGAACCTGCGCTAATCTGTGAAATCTGCGGATTACTTGCCGGAATGACGAAGTTGTCACTTCCCCTTCAAATAACGCTCATCCCTGAAGCTGTAAACCCAGTGGGGGCGGTAGACGACGAACAGGGTGATCAGGCCGCAGGTCACAAATGCCTCGGCGAAGCTCATAAGGTAATAATAAGGCAGGTATTCATTCACGAGCACTCGCCAGTCATGGGCGGCATATAAGGCCAGCAGCAGGGCCGACACCGTGCCCGCGATGATGAAGCTCAGCGCCGAGCCGAAAAAGGCGGAAAGATACAGATAGATATACAGATTGCGCGGCAGGAAGGCCTCGATCAGCAGAAAAAACAGGTAACAGAGGGATACCGACAGGTAGGCGTTGATCAGAATGGCAAGGCCGAGATGAGAGGCCAGGCTGTTGCCCCACAGGCTCACACAGACGCAAACCAGCGACATTGCCAGTATCCCCAGACGCCAGCCGAACATCAGGGTGATCAACATGCCGCCCGACAGATGGATATTCAGGCCGGAGTCGAGACCGGCGCGTATCATCCAGATCAGACTCAGGAACAGGACACTGACCAGGCAGACCGTGTGTCTCCGCTCCTTGATCACGCCTTCCCAGTCCGTTCTGCTGATGACGGCGATGCCCAAAACCAGGCTCAGGAGATTCAGGCCCCAGATCAGGGAAGCGGGCAAAAATGAGAAGGTATAGTCCATCGGCCAGTGTGTGCAGGCTGTCCGGGAAATGTCTGTGCCCCGGCCGGATTCCTTGTGTAAAATGGCAGGCCGTGAACAAACCTATCCTGTTCGGATCGCTACCATACCTTTTAAAATATGCCGAATCCAGCCGAGTTGTCGATCATCGTCCCCACGTATAATGAATCCGGGAATATCCCGTTGCTGGCAGCGGCGCTCGGCGAGGCCCTGGCCGGCCTGAACTGGGAGGTGATCTTCGTGGATGATAATTCGCCGGATCACAGCAGCGCCGCCGTGCGCGAGCTGGCGCGCGCAAATTACCGGATCAGAGGCATTCAGCGGGTGGGCCGGCGCGGTCTGTCCTCGGCCGTGATCGAGGGCATACTCGCCTCGGCGTCTCCCTATATCTGCGTGATGGACGCCGACCTGCAACATGATGAAAAAATCATTCCGCAAATGCTGCGCCAGTTAAAAGACCGGCATGACCTGGTCATCGCCAGCCGCTATATTCAAAACGCCAGCACCGGCGCATTGTCCAGACATCGCGTCAGGATAAGCCGCGCCGCCACGGTGCTGGGCAATAAAATCCTGCGGCATGAATTATCCGATCCGATGAGCGGTTTTTTTATGTTGCGGCGGAGTCTGTTCGAGAGCGTCATGACCAGTCTGTCCGGCAAGGGCTTCAAGATCCTGCTGGACATCGTGGCCAGCGCGGATCAAGCGATAAGCATCACTGAGCTTCCCTACCACATGAAACAGCGCGAGCATGGCGAGAGCAAGCTCTCGGTGGTGGTGATCTGGGAATTTTTCGCGCTGTTGGCCAACAAACTGCTGGGCCGCTATCTGCCGCTCCGGTTTATCCTGTTTATCAGCATTGGCCTCAGCGGTGTGGCCGTGCATCTGGCCGCGCTCGCTGTTTTGCACAAGTGGCTGGCGGCCGATTTTATCCTGGCGCAGGGCCTGGCGACCCTGCTGGCGATGACCAGCAATTATCTATTAAACAACGGCCTGACATTCAGTGACAGAAAACATACCGGCCTGAAACGGATCAAGGGCCTGTTTAGTTTTTATATCGCCTGCGCCGTGGGCGCGTTTATCAACCTGGCGGTCTCGCAGACGGTTTTTGACCAGGGACTGTCCTGGTGGCTGGCGGGCCTGCTCGGCGCGGGTGTTGGCGCGGTCTGGAATTTTGCCTTGTCCTCGACCTATACCTGGCGCGAAGACAAGTCATTGAACTGAAACGCGGATGGCACAAAAAAGCCCGGCCACGGTCACGCCCGCCGAGCGGCAGGCTCTGCCGGCCTGTTCCTTTATCCGCCGCCTGGCGGCGATGTGTTATGACAGCCTGCTGTTGACGGCCGTGCTGTTTGCCGCGAGCTTCGCCCTGCTGCCCTTGACGGACGGCAATGCGATTGAAAGCGGCAATTTTTTCTACAAGCTGTTTCTGTTATTCGTGGCCTATCTGTATTTCACCTGGCACTGGGTCAAGGGCGGCCAGACGCTCGGCATGCGCAGTTGGCATGTATTTGTGGTCAATGAAGCCGGCCAAAGGCCCGGCCTCAAACCCGGCTCAATCCGCTTTTGCTCTGCCCTGATCTCCTGGGGCTTGCTGGGACTCGGGTTTGTCTGGGCGCTGTTTGATAACAAGAAACAGGCCCTGCATGACCGCATATCCAAAACCCGCCTGGTGGTTAAACATGATTAAGCCCGCTTGCGCCTGCCTGTTTCAGGCAGGCGCCGCTCTACCACCTACGTCCCTGTAGGCGTACGTCCTGTAGGCGAGCTTTCGCTGGAATGACGGCGTAGCCGGAATGACGGATTCCCGGCCGCTTTTATTGCCGTTCTAAGGCTCCCCCGCATCAAGCTCATAAAAATTGCCGAACTGTTCGATCAGCGGCCTGTTTTCGGTCTCGGCCCACTGGAAGTACTGCCGGTTCTCCAGCCCGGCGGCGGCCGCTTCGTCCAGGATAAAGGTGGCCCTTTCGTGCAACTGCAAGGCCGAGGCCTGGCAGAGGGCGGACAGGGGGCCTTCGACCGCGGCGCGCACCGCTTCCGCCTTGTGCTCGCCGGTCGCCAGCAGGATGACGCGGCGGGATTCGAGGATGGTGGCGATGCCCATGGTCATGGCCAGGCGTGGCTGAAACTCATGCGCCTGAAACAGACGGCTGTTGTCGCGCACGGTCGATGGGCTCAGGGTTTTGACCCGGGTGCGGGAGGCCAGGCTGGAACAGGGCTCGTTGAAACCGATATGGCCATTGCGGCCGATACCCAGTATTTGCAGATCGATACCGCCGGCGCGCCGGATGGCTTGTTCATAGCTGGCGCCCGCGCGCCTGGGATTTTCGCCCTCGCCGCAGCCGGGCAGATGGGTGCGCGCCTTGTCGATATCGATGGCGTCAAACAGCTCCCGGTCCATAAAGGCCCGGTAGCTTTGCGGGCTGTCGGCGGCAAGCCCCAGGTATTCATCCAGATTGAAGGTGCTCACCCCGGCAAAGCTGACTTTCTTTTCCCGGCACAGACCGATCAACTGTCGGTACATGGCAATGGGCGTGCTGCCGGTGGCCAGCCCCAGCACGGCGGCCGGCTTTTTGTTGACCAGTTCGGCAATACGCTCCGCCCCCAGCCGGGCAACGGCAGCGGCGCTGTTAAGGATGATGACTTCCACGGTAATTTCCCCGGCTGTCTTTTAACGATGATTCAATGCTTCACCATCGATCCAGGTTTGCACGACCTGATGCCGCTCGTCCAACACGGCGAGGCTGGCGCTGTAGCCCGGTTTGATGTAGCCGAGGCGATCGTCCAGCCCCAAGGCCCGGGCCGGGTACAGGGACGCCATGCGCACCGCTTCCAGCCAGTCGATGCGGGCGAATTGCGCGGCGTTGCGCACGGCGGCCGCCATATTCAGGTCGGAGCCCGCCAGCGAGCCGGCCGCGTTCAGCAGGCGGCCGTCAAGCGCATGGATGGTCTCGTTATTCAGCACAAAGGAGTTGTCCCGCGCGCCCACGGTGGGCATGGCGTCGGTGACCAGCACCGCCCCGCCCCGCGCCTTGGCGGCCACGGCAATCTGAAAGCAGGCCGGGTGTATATGATGCCCGTCGGCGATGATCCCGAATTGGCTGCCGGCGTCTTCCAGGGCGGCGCCCACCATGCCCGGCGCGCGGCTTGCGAGCGGCGTCATCGCGTTGAACAGATGCGTGAAACCGCTCACGCCCACCGCCAGGGCGGCGCGGGTCTCGCGGTAGTCGGCCGCGCTGTGGCCGGCCCAGACGATCGCGCCCGTTTTCAGGATGCGCCGGATCATGGCCGCCGTGGTCCGCTCGGGGGCGAGCGTCACCAGGGTTTTACCCCGCTTGAGGGAGGTAATGATGGCCAGGCCCTCGTTGTCGAGGGGGCGGATTTTACTTTCATCGTGCGTGCCCTTCTTCAAGGCATTCAGAAAAGGCCCCTCCAGATGAATGCCGAGCACGCCCGGCACGCCCGCGGCCAAGGCCTCATCCACGGCCGCCACGGCCCGGCACATCACGGCAAAGCTGTCGCTGATCAGGGTCGGTAAAAATCCGGTGGTGCCGTATTGCCGGTGCGCCGCGCCGATGGCGCGTATCGCGTCCGCCGTCGGCGCGCCGTTAAACAATACACCGCCGCCGCCGTTGACCTGTAAATCAATAAACCCCGGCACCAGATAGTGGCCGTTGAGATCTGCCGCTATCGGCAGATCGGCGGGCAGATCGGCGCTGGGCAGGACCTGTGCTATCCGGTTTTTGCTCAGGATCACGGCGTGGTCGTCCAGGAGCCGCTCGCCATCAAACAGGCGGGCATGGGTGATGGCCCGGTTGACAGGGGTCTGGTTCATACGTACATGGCCCCGGACCGCGTGGCGGCATCGCGGCCGATTAGGGCCGCGCCGCGCACGCCGCTCGCATCGCCGAAGCGCGGCGGCACGACGGCGGGGGCGCTCAGGCCGCGGAGCAGCCAGGGTTGCATGGCGGCGTCGATCTGTTGGTAAATTTCCGGCAGTTTGGACAGGCCGCCGCCGAGCACGATGATGTCCGGGTCATAGAGCAGCACCAACTGGGCAAAGTAGCCGCCGAGGCACTGCATCCAGGCGGCAAAAACCTCCTCGGCCCGCGCTTCGCCCGCGCGCACGGCCGCCATCAGGCCCGCCGTATCGCGGTATTCGGCGCCAAACAGCCCGCCGAGGCGCAAAAGCCCCGGGCCGGACAGCCAGATTTCGGCGCAGCCATAGCCGCCGCAGCCACATTGCCGCAGGGGCAGCTTGTATCTCTGTTGCAGCATGGCCGGCAGGGCAATATGGCCGCATTCCAGGGCGGCCTTCTGCCGGCCGAGATAAAGGCGCCCGTCCAGACAGAGGCCGCCGGCAAGCCCGGTGCCGATCACCAGCCCGAGGGCGTATTTGACGCCCTCGGCCGCGCCGCCGTTGACTTCCGAGCAGGTAAAGGCTTTGACATCGTTCTCGATATGCACCGGCCGCCCGAGGCGCGCCGAGAGGTCTGCGGCCACCGGCCGGCCGTTGATACAGGCAATATTGGCGGCGACGGCGCAACCCTGCCTATCCAAAACGCCGCACAGGCCGATACCGACCGAACCCTGTTGGCCGGTTTTTTGATCGGCCTCTTGCACAGCGGCCGCCACGGTGTCGAGAAACCGCGGATAATCCCGGGTCGGTGTGGACCGCCGCCGGGAGTCCTGTAATTGAAATTGCCGGTCAAAGATCGCCAGTTCAATCTTTGTGCCGCCGATATCCAGACCGTAGATCATGGCAATGGCGCCGCTCAGGCGGCCCGGTACGGGTATATCGTGACACCCTGCACCACGCGGTTCACCTGCCCGCCCGGGCAGGGGTTATCGGCCGTAATGCCGAGCGCCAGGGCCTTGTAAAAGGCCAGCATCTGAGCATAGACGAGATAGGGCAGGGACAGCCAGATATCGTCCAGGCGGCCCCGGCCCGGCTCGCCCGCGGGCCGGGCGCCCAGCATCCCGGCCGTCAGCGCCACGATGGCGCCGGCGCAGTCATCGCGGATCAATTCATCGTACAGGTCCCGATCATAATCGGCGGCACAGGCTTCCGCGGATTGCAGATGCACGATCAGCGTGGCTCGATCGACCACGGATTTGGGCCCGTGCCGGAAACCCAAAGGGGAATCGCTGAGCGGCGCCACTTTCCCGGCGCTGAGTTCAAGGCATTTCAACGCGGCTTCGCGGGCCGTGCCCAGCAGGCTGCCGGCGCCCAGCACCACCAGCCGGGTGAAATCCTTTTGCGCCAGTTCGCGGATCGCGGCGGCCTGCTCCGCAATCAGTTGTTCGGTGAACCGGGCGGCCTGCTCAAGCTGATCCGCGTCCGGCGTAAAGATGCTCGCACAGGCGATGAGCATCGAGGAAAAACTGGCGGTCATGGCAAAGCCCCGGTCATGGGCGCCTTCCGGCATCAGCAGGCAGAACCGGTCCGCGCGGTCCTCGGCCGATCTGGCCAGGGCGCCGTCCGGATTGCAGGTCAGGAGCAGATGATGACAGTCGCCGAGCATCTGATCGGCCAGCGCTACGGCGGCCAGGCTCTCCGGGCTGTCACCGGAACGGGCGAAGGAAATCAGCAAGGTGGGCAGGTCTTCGGCGAGATACTGCCTTGGCGCCGCGACCAGCTCCGTGCTGCTGATCGCCTCCACGCGGCAGCGCAGCGCGCCGCGCAACCCGGGCGCCAGGGTGTCGCCGATAAAGGCCGAGCTGCCGGCGCCGGTCAGGACAATGCGCAGATTGGCGCGCGCCAGCAGCGGCCGCAACCAGCTATCGAGCGCGTCCCGGCCGGCGGCAACCGCCTGTCCGGTCGCGCGCCATAGGGCGGGTTGCCCGGAAATTTCCCGGGCCGTCCAGTAGCTGTTTTTTGCCTTCAGTTCATCCGCGGCAATCAGTAAATCAGGGCTCATCTTTTTTACTGGTCCTCTATGCGGCCTTGCCACAGGCGCGGGCGTAGGTCTCGGTGACCTGCATAATCCGGTGGCGAATCAGATTTTCGGGCGCCGCATCCAGCATGCCCGCCCGGATCGCCGCGTATTGGGCCGGCATATACTGGCTCAGCAACGGCAGGGGAATAGGCGCGCCCGAGAGATTTTCAAGCAGGCGCGCGGCGGCCGCCTCCATGGCCGGCGCCGGCCAGTAATAGCGAATCCGGTCGCTGTAGCTGTAGCGCCGGTACAGGCGGGCCCGGGGTTCCTCATGCGGATAGTATTTGGCCCAGTGCTGCGGCTTATCCCGCATCGCCTGTTCACAGACCGCGCGCAGATTCGAGCGCCGCTGCTCGGTCACCAGTTCGTCTTCAATATGACTTAAGGCAAACAGCGCCTCGCGCAGGGCCCAGGTGAGCTGCGGGCCGACTTTGAGAATGGCGAAATGATCGCGCACCAGCGCCGCATAGGCGGCGGCAGGCTGATAGTCGGTCGAGTGGGCCTCGTAAACCAGATGGGGAATCTCGGCAATCAGGTCCCGCAGCGGCCCGGCCTGGGCCGGCGCGTAGTCGTGTACCGAGGTATGATCGAACTCCACCCCCGGTTGCACGACCAGGCCGATCACCCGGCGCCAGGCCGCCTCCAGACCGCGCGCGGCAAAGGCTTCTCTGTGCGCGGCGAGCGTGCGCCGCACCGCCTCGACCGAGGTTACCTGCACGCCGTCCAGAGCCTCGGCCGCGCCGCCCGGAGGCGGCACTTCGGTGCCGACCACATAGACCAGCCGCGACTCGCCGGAACTTTGTCTTGCGGTGGCCTCGGCCACGTCACACAAATCCGCGGCCCGGGCGGCCACCACGTCATCGGGCAGGGCCTGCGGATCATCGGCGCAGGCCATACTGGTATCCAGATGGATTTTCTGAAAACCGGCCGCCACATAGGCGGAGATCAAATCCCGGGCCCGGGCCATGGCGCGCCCGGCAGGTTCATGACACCAGCAGACCGGCCCTAAGTGGTCGCCGCCGAGAATAATATCCCCGCCGGGAAAACCGGCCCCGGCGGCAATGTTCTCGATGTAGGGCCGGAAATCCGCGGGTTTCATGCCCGTATAGCCGCCGAACTGATTGACCTGGTTAGCGGTCGCCTCGATAAGCACGGCGGTGCCGTCCTGCCTGCCCTGGCAGAAGGCGGCCTCCAGCACCCGCGGATGCGCGGTGCAGACGGAGTAGATCCCCCGGGGTTCGCCCGCGCGGTTGGCCGCGATGATGTCGAGCAGTGCTTCCATAAAACTGCTCAGGATGGCCCGATCCCGGCCGGTTTAAAGCCGCGCGGCCGCAGTTTATGCCCCTTTACCGCGTAAAAGAGAATAAACAGGTAACAGGGGATCATGATCCAATAGGCGCTCTGGAGGTCGCGGCTGTCGGCCAGGGCGCCGTAGAGCAGGGGCAACAGGGCGCCGCCGGCAATCCCCATGATCAGCAGGGCCGATGCTGTGCTGGATTGTCTTTTGCTCAGATCCTGCAGGGCCAGGGGCCAGACGGCCGGCCACACCAGGGCATTGGACAGGCCGAACAGCGCGACAAAGAACACGGCATTGGGAATCAGAGGGATTGGCGTCCAGCCGTACAGCATAGCGGCCACGGAACTGGATTCAACACTGGTGGTGAGCACCAGGATCGCAAACAACACGCCCAGTATGGCCGACCATTTCAACGCCGTTTGCTGGCTGATCAATTTCGGAATGGCGAGCAGGCCGAGAATGTAGCCCAAAATCATAAAGGCCATGGTGTAAGAGGTTAACTGGCCGAAATTGGCCACCCCCGACTCCTTGCCAAACAGCCCGATGGTGTCGCCCGCGATCACCTCGACGCCGACATAGAAAAACAGGGTCAGGGCGCCCAGAATGACATGCGGGAATTGCAGGGCGCTTCTTTCTCCGGCGGCAGCGCCGGCGGCCGACTCTTCCTCGCCGGGCTCGGCCAGCGGCGCGTATCGGATAAATATCGCCAGCACCAGCAGCATGGCCGCCATAATCAGATAGGGCATCATCAGGCGCGCCGACAACTCGGCCAGTTCGGCCGCCTTGGACGCCGCGTCCAGGGAGGCGATGCGCGCCTCGCTGAAGCGGGACATATCGGTCAGCACCAGGGCCGTGAAGACCAAAGGCGCGATAAAGCCCGCGCCCTTATTCAGTATGCCCATAATGCTGATGCGCACGGCCGCGGTCTCGCGCGGGCCGATCATCACGATATAGGGATTGGCCGCCGTTTGCAGGATAGTCAAACCCGCGCCCAGAACAAACAGCGCCAGCAGGAAAATACTGTACTCGCGCAACCAGGCCGCGGGGATAAACAACAGCGCGCCGGCCACCATGGCAAACAGGCCCAGCGCCATGCCCCTGCGATAGCCGGTGCGGCGCAGGATCAGGGATGAAGGCAGGGCCAGGAAGGTGTAAGACAGGTAAAAAACAAAGGTGACAAAATACGCCTGCAAATACGTCAGTTCACAGGCGATTTGCAGGAATGGAATCAGCGAGCCGTTGAGCCAAGTGACAAAGCCGAACAGAAAAAACAGCCCGCCGATGATCAGCATGGGCGTCAGGCTTGAAGAGCCGGATTCGGAATGTTGCATGTGCTTTTACCTCCTTAAAGGAAGCTCTGAATAAGTCCATCCAGGACTTATCAGAGCAAACCAGGTGAAAGTGCGATTTTCACCTTTCTGTCTGCCGCAGGCAGGGCTTCAAAATCAATGACCGGCATCATTGGGGTGGCACACCTGCCTGCAGCAGGCAGGTCCCTATGCCGCAGGAAACTCTGATTAAATCAGGGCTTCCTTCATACTTAAAGATGATTACGGCGCCGGTAAAGACCCGCGCCGCAAAGCCTGGTGATTAGCGGCAAGCACAGGGATTTGCGGCGCAGCGAACCGTCGGTAATCATCAACTCAACGCCGAGACGATGTTTAAGCCATTGGCCATTACCACCGAATCGTTAATAACCGGCCAGGCAATAGACTACCTATTGAATTTTACTAAAGCCGCTAGGGTAGCAACTTGCGTAAGGTTTCACAAGTTTTCAAATTAGGCGGAGTATTAAATAAACTCCGGTTCTTTCTGCCCGAATCAAGCCGGAATCCAGGAGGTCGATGCCGAGGTGTTCAAAGGAGCAGCTAAAGGCAAATGGGCCGAGATACAGTTCTTTCGCCTGCCCGCAAAAGCTCAGCCGAAATGATATGGTTCCCCGCTCAAATCCCTTGCACCCCGCCAGGCAAGCCATGCTAGAATGTTCACGGTTGAACAGATAAACTCGACACACCTCAAGGGCGCCGCGCCCAGGCCGCCAATTCTCCCCTTTACAAGGCGCAAGCGCCGGGTATGCCGGGCGGTAGCGTGCGCGGATGCCGCCCAAGAATCTTTATCTCGCAAATGAGTTAAGCCTCCGTCTCACAAGATGATATCCGGTTTCAGGCGCTGCGCTTGTTGCAGGACCAACCGGCGCTGACCCGGCAGGAAATTGCCCGCGAACTCGGCATCAGCCTGGGCCGGGTGAACTTTTGCCTGCGCGCGCGGGCAGACCGGGGGCTGGTCAAGATTCGGAACTTTCAGAACAGCAACAACAAGAGCGCCTACCGCTACCTGCTGACGCCCAAAGGCATCCGCGCAAAGATAGCGCTGACCAGGGCCTTTCTAAGGCGCAGGCTGGCCGAGCACAAGGCGTTGCGGGTGGAGATTCGGGCTCCGGGTCGGGAACTGCCCGACTCTCATGTTCATTCGGTTCGGCAAGTTGAATGAAAGCCCCCTGATGCTATATTCTATTTACAAGACTAAAACGGGCATAAGGGCGGCTCGGGTCGTGATGGTAAGTGATACGGGATTATCAGGCCGAGTGCCGGGTAGCGAGTAAGGTTCTCGTCCGTATCAGGAGACTTTGAAATTTTAATTCTACGCCGAGGTGATAGTACATTGAGTAATGACGAACCATACAAATATAAGAAATGGGAAAAATTCGAGAATAAACTAGACGATGTTATTAAGAAAAAGCACACAGAGTTGTCTGTGGAAGTAAACGCACGCTCAAATAGTGATTTCTTCGATCTTTTTGTTATCGGAAAACTAATCTCGGCACTCGACCACTACAAGCCACGCATTCACTGGTCTTTCAATACTGCTGACATTGAGAGATTGGAGGCGCTTAGACTACGAACTATCCTTGAATCGAACGGCACGGTTACGGAGATAGAAAAGAAGAGTTCCGGATACTGGAATGCAAAGCCAAATAAAAAGCAATACTGGATTCCGTTATTCCCACTAATGAAAATAAAAATTGATAATAGGCCGCAAAAAAAAGATGAGCCTGTCGATAAAGTAAATCAGCTTTCCAAGAATGTTTTTTCTGCCTGTTCCGCTTCTCTTGAAGCCAATTTTTCGGGTGAATATCTCTGGGCAGTCAAGGCTGAGATTCACCGTATCGTTAACATTGCGCTCAGGGAGATCATATCCAATTCATTTGAGCACAGTCTCGGCAGGCACATTTATATTGCTATCGTTGCAAAAAGAGATACCAGTCATTTCAGACTGAGTCGCAGCACTTTTAGTCACGACACTGCATTCAAAAGTAGTGGGACAATAGACGCAATAGAACTTCTTGTAGCCGATAACGGTCGAGGGCTACTGGATGGAATCATGTCAACTCTTAAGGAAAATGATATAACACGCTCTGCCTCTGACGCAGTATGGTCCTCCTTCTCAAAAGAAGCGCTTAACTCTGACGCAATTCGGAGGCTGGAGGAGACGTTTCTAACACAGCTTATGAACGGCGAATTAGCCCTGAGGCGCGGCCGCCGTAGCGAAGGCCTTAAGCAAGTCTTCAAAGAACTGTCATGGGCCGAGGGTGTAGTAAATATGCGTACAGGCGCCTCGTCTTGTGAATACCATCCAGTATCTACTATTGCTCATCCGATCCCTTCAAGTAAGTTTCATATACCAGGATTGATTTATTCCTCGTACCACCTGTCATATTCGTTGAGACTAACCAACAGAAAATACTTGTCCGATCAAGCAGAACTAGATTTGAGTGTCGATGAAAATTTGTTCTATTCCAATAATAAACCTAAAGCATTTTTTGGTGGAAGCTCTTTCCTTAAAATTCTTCGGAGAGCAGAGATAGATGTGCATGAGGTTGCTACAAACATAAAAGATGAACTCAATTCTCAAAAATCTGATTTCTCCATCTGCGTTATCGACCTTGAGAATAGTCCGTATATCGAGCTGGAGTACCTGGACAGCTTTTTGCAGGAAGCCGCTAGATGCACCTTGCCGGGCAAAGACTTTCTTTTGTCGCAATGTATAGTATTGCGCGGATTAAGAAGAGAACTGATATTCAAACTTCGCTTTATGACAAGCCAGGCTGTTCTGATTGCAATTGGCACTTTTGTGCTATGTTTGGATGAATATGATATCCCACACTTTCTCGGAATACCTCGATTTGGGCAATCAATTTTTGATATTGAAGATATTCTTGTAAATGCTTACCTGGGTTATAATGTGCCGATCAAGAATTTTCTTTCCTCAGATAACGGCAATAATGAGTACCATCAATATCTAAAGAATCTTGCAAAATCAAAGTCAAACTGCTTGCTGAAATTAACGAGCAACTCAAAACCAGCCTCCGCTCCAGTTAAAAATAAAAAATCCGCTCAAGTTAAAAATAAAAAAGAAGAACTCGATTCAACACCAATCTTCGCGCAAGTCAAACATAAAATAGAAGAACTCGATCACGAACAGACATCGGCCGAACTTAAGCGTTTTCTTTTGCCAAGGCCACTTCAACTAATAGATCAAAGCATTCAATACGGGTTTGATTTCAGACATCTATACTCTAAGGATAGGTGCTTGATAACCGCATATCGAAGTGTGCGGAAGTCGGTAGTCGAAAATGGTATTACTTCTATTTGGTATTTGTCAAATAATGGCAATCGATTGGCGCTCGAAATAGCTGTACAGCTCGCAATAGAAGACGCGCAAATGCTTATATACAGGGAAGAACCCTCAAAACCGGGCTGGGATGTGCCTCCCGCCCGCGGTCAAACGGCCTTAGTTTTAGATATTATCTACCCGTCGGATATAAGAGAACAAGATAGCCCTGTTGGAAGGCTTTTATTGGAAGTCTCAGAGAAAATTTCATTGTTAGTGGTCAGCGCTGCGTCAGAGTCTGCAATGACTGAGTTTGAGGAAACCTATCCTGAAATATCAATTGTCGCCGCCCTGAGTAAGCATGAAAATGATCCCCTTCCCAAGGGCGTCGACAGAGATAAACCGCCACTTTCGTCATCTTTAGATTACAAGAACGCGCCTATTGCAGAGAAACCCGGCCAAATAGGGCGCAGGTCGCTTTACTCAGAGATTGAGTTATCTACGGACTTCTGGCAACACGCCAAGGAGATAGACTATCTGGCGAGTGGAGACGATAACAGATTCGAAGATTCAAGAAAATTGGTAATACGCGAGCGAAATCGATTTTTGATGTCAAATTTAAGAGTCCGTCAACAGATTCGCTCATTACTCCGGCAATTTGTAGTCGAAAAATTATCACAAAATGTGAAGGTAATCGTTCATCCCACTCACGCGATCGGCGCCTGGTTGGCGCGTGAAGTGGCGAGTATGCTCCCATGTAATCCTTTAATACTTGCACTGCGTCAACCTGTTTACGGTGGACAAATCAAAATATCTACTGAGGACATGAGCGAACTTACCGAGCGTGTGAGTGAACTAAAAAGCGCAAGCAACTTGCCACTTAGAACGCTTATTCTTGATGATTCTGTTGTGTCTGGTTCATCTCTCACCAAGATGTTTGGTATTGCGCATTTGCTGAATTTGGAGGTCACTGGAATCTTTGTCGTGCTCAACAGGCTCGATTCATCTGTATCCGAAGCGGTCGAGAAACGTTCTGGCGCATTCGCTTATCTCTTTCGACTCCATGTAGGACAAGAAACTACTCATTACAAAGAACTTGATGATATGCGAGATCGCCTTGAATCCGTCAGTAAATCTACAATCTCACAAAGAGTAGCTGACACCTGCCGGTCAATTTCAGATACTATTAAATACGCATTGCGCCCTCAAACGGGAGATTGGAACAAGCAAGATAGAAAAAAGTTTTCTGAGGATATTAAAACACTTCGCAGTAAAATTCGTAAAAGATATGCGGATAGCAGCGCGCAGCATTATCAAATATTTTTTGGGCTCATACTCAATGAATCTTTAGATATACTGGATTTGCAGTCAAGACTGATAGTAATTCAGAATTTCATTGACGCCATATTGGAGAGTGATTTCTATTGGGATGTCCTGCGAGAAACAATTAGCCTTAATCCCGGCAAGATGCTTGAGCGTCTAATGGCAAGTTCGACATTACTGATAGCTTCCAATGCGATGCCTGCTTCGAGTGATGTTCCAGATAGATTCTGGGCGCATATATTGCATATAGTAGAGAATAATATTACTGATTTTAAGTCTAATCTTAATCAGGCAATCATTCTTATAAACGCAAACCATAATAGAAAATGGTTTTGTAATAAACTTAAAGGACTATTAGATAAGTCTATTACCTGGAATGATGATCAAGTATTATTATTTGCTGTGATTCTTCATTATCTTACTTTAGATAATAAAAAATCGATATTGGGCGATGAGGATATTTTTAATTTACTCGAAAGATGCCGGTCAAATTTGAACGAGAGTTCCGCAAATTTTACCGAAGCGCTTGCGCTTTCAAATAGATTAGCGCAACTTTCCTCCAGGCAGATATTATTAAAGTTTAATTATATTCCTTACGATGCGGCGGATAGTAGCCACCGTATAGCCGAGTTATCAGAAAACCCGAAAAGCCCGGAAATCCAATTTCTTTCAGATGCGCCGGGAACCAGATACTGCTTGTCAATCCTGTTAAATACATCTGGCGCCGAGGATCTTTTTCTTTTTGAAAGTTCGTCATCGGATGAGGCTACAGTATACGCGTTTCGCGCTCGGGAAAGCAAGAATATGAAACGAAAGCCACTTCCTATGAAAAGAATTGACTTGGAAGATATCCTTGGAAGCGATGGAATAGAATCAGTGAAGCAAGGACGCTTCTTCTATATTCCAGATTTACGAAATGAATCTAAAAAAAGAAAGTCCATTGTGGCGCTCGCTGGAACTGAAAATTCTGACTATAATTGGCTTTACGGATTTCCTTACATCAATCATTCTAGCGGCTCGTCGCATTGCTTCGTACTCGTATTAGTATTTCGGGAGAAGTTTGACCCAGCGCGCGCATTCGAATCTTTTCTGGCAGTCAACTACTTAACGCAGAAAGTCGTGGGAAATTCGCTATCACGTGTTCTTGGAGGGAGAAGTAGCATTGTCGAGGAATGGCAAACTTTTAGATCCGGCCTGTATTTAGCACATGACCCCAAGAGAAAGGGTCAACGTACAAAGCGTGTTCGTTTGCGCAGAGAAGCTTCCAGTCGTGGCACTACAGAATTATTATATTCCCTGACAGAAGTGTTTGAACAGCCAATTGAAGACCTGACTTCAATAAATCAGTTTCTTAGAGAGTATATTGAGAATTTCTATAAAACATTGAACAGATTTGGTAATTCTTCCGGGGAACCGGAGGCTCAGGCAACTCTAAAGAAATTAGACATTCCCGAAAATTCTGATAAAAATTCCGTGAAATTCACATGTGCATCCGTAGCGGTTCGTCCAATCCTCTTTGAGCTGGCTAGAAACGCATTTTGCTATGGAACTGACGAGTTCACAGGTTCTTCTTCAATCTTGAAACCAGAAGACCTGGAAGATTTTGATGACGATCTGGATAAAACACGGGATTACTTGTGCGTTGAACTAAAGAATACCATCGGCTCAGGTTTAGAAAATTTGAAGGAAAGAGGGCTAGACTATTGTAAGCAGTTTCTTGAAAGGCATGGTGGGTTTCTGTGCAATGGGCCAAACGAGGAACGAACTGAGTACAAATGCGTACTGTTATTGCCTGTGCATATAGTCCCCAAACAACTCGTTAACCTGGTAAAGCTTGGATAAAGGCCATGAAAATCTGTGTTATTGAAGATAATACAATCCATCGCAATCAGATAGTAAAAAGACTAAATAGTGAAGGATATGAAAACTATACTATTGAATATAGCAATCTATCGGAGCGGAGAGGATACACAATCCAGGGCTGCAACGTCGTGATTGTTGACCTTCAACTAAACCGTACATACGAACAGCAAATTGGGCGGAAGCTTGTCACCAACGAACTTTGGCCTGTTGATCGAGATATGTGGTTTGTGGTTTTTTCTCAGCATATTATTTATGAAACTCAAGACGAGCTAATATGGCCTCGAGAATCACTCCAGCCAAAGATAGTCCTCGTAGCCAAAGAGGTTGATAATAAAGAACAAATACTTAAAAAATCCCTGGATAACCTGATAAATAACGCTATTAAACCACTAAAGCTGATTTTGCCATCTAAACTACCTCTGATTCGTGCCAATTCAATCGAGCATACGAGAGTTATCAGAGATTTTAAGAAGGACTTGCTAAATTCTGATTTTGGTAAACTTGGTAATTTTTCACAGCGCCTTGATGACTATTTGTTTCGTTTTGAATGTTCTAATGACCTACTGAGAGAACTTGTAGCTCGTCTGGCTTCTCTGGCCAGAATGGGCGATATTTCAAAAAAAATGTCAATGCTAGCCTATGGCTCTTATGCGCGTAGAGAAGCAACCGAAGAATCTGATGTTGAATTTGTCGCGCTAGTTCATCACATGCGCGCCGATAATCAGGAGCCGCTTTCAGGAACAGATATCGCCGCGATTGCCTGGAATAACAGCGTGATGTTTTGCAAAGAAAACAAAAAGAAGGCTGAGGGCGAGCGTTTGTTCCAAATCTCTCCAGACAAGATTCTTGCAATTTCTGGAACGGGTAATAATAGCTACGCTCCCGGCATTTCATCCGAAAAAATGATTGAAGAACTTAAAGATGGCAAGGATCGCCAATATAGGGTTCGTTTAGTCCAGTATCTTACGGAATCATTCGTGCTCTTTAATCAGGAATCTTTCAATCAACAAATTTCCAGGATGGTGCATGCCGCGGCAGGCGTAGAAAGCAAGGGTGCTAATGAAATGCTTCAGTATCTATTGCAAAAAAAAATTAAATACTGCTTCGATCAATTCGAGACAGACGTGAGTATTGAGGAAAAGAAATCTAAAGAGAAAGTCATCCTCGGCAGATACTTTGCATCTTGGTCATTCAGAATTGCTTTGCTGAGAGCATTGCTAAGCCGCAAAAAGTTCTCAGACAAGGATTTGATTGAATCAATAACAGAGCCTCCATTAATCCGTGTTGTTAACATGTATCTTGATATTTGCGAGGAACCTTTACAGAAATCCTCACCATACTCAGGCCTTTTAAAAGAGTACATTCAGGAACTTAAAAAACAACTGGCTTTGTCAGTTATTTATATGTTGAGTTTATGGGATAGCCTACTATTTGATCACGAAGATTTTGAGCGACACAAGACTGAGGTTGTAGAATTTCGTAAGGCGTCGGATAAGGTGATATCTCTTCTGAAAGAAAAGTTTGACGTGGCTTCTTCTACCTGGATGGTAGAGCCAATGGGCTCATTCGGCATAGACGAACTGAAGCCGATAGATCAGCAATAAATTGGGAGATTAGAAACGCTTTTTATGGTCAATACAGGCAGCTATTTAACTTCTCTGTATACTAAAATAATAGCTCTTTTGAATTCCGAGTGAGTTATATGGATTGAGTGTGCAGAAAATAGCATGAAGCTGCCTGCGGCAGTACGGAATGACGTAAAGCCGGAACAACACCCCGTCGTCATTCCAGCGAAAGCTGGAATCCAGTGGTTTATACAACACATTCCCGTATCAGCAGGAATGACCATTCTGAATGCATCATTTCAACCGACCCGCTGAGGCACATACCACCTCGCTACCTGCCTGCTACAGGCAGATCGCCTCCGTTTTATTCATCACTCATTCAGATTTTGAAAGAGACACAATTAAGGACGGCTATATTTGAGAAAGCCGCACGCTCATGAAACAGATATTGCAATCACTCAAACACGGCACGACCAAAGTGGCCGAAGTTCCGGCGCCGGGCCCGCGGGCCGGGCAGGTGCTGATCGAAACCCAGGTTTCTCTGGTTTCGGCCGGAACCGAACGCATGTTGGTCGAATTTGGCAAGGCGGGCTGGGTGCAGAAAGCGCGTTCGCAACCGGACAAGGTGCGTCAAGTGGTCGACAAGGCCCGCACTGACGGGATCCAGGCTACGCTGGAGGCGGTGCGCGCCAGGCTCGATCAGCCTCTGGCCATGGGTTATTGCAATGTCGGCGTGGTTGTGGCGGCGCCCGATGGCGGTCTGGCGCAAGGCGCCAGAGTGGTCTCGAACGGCAGGCATGCGGAAGTGGTTTCGGCGCCGAAAAACCTCTGCGCAAAAATCCCTGACGCGGTGAGCGACGATGCCGCGTCTTTCACCGTGCTGGGCGCGATCGGGCTGCAGGGCATTCGCCTGCTTCAGCCCACCCTGGGGGAATGCGTGGTCGTGACCGGGTTGGGGTTGATCGGGCTTCTGAGCGTGCAGATGTTGAAGGCTCAAGGCTGCCGCATTCTCGGGCTCGACCCGGATACTTCCCGCCGGAAGCTGGCGGAACGGATGGGCGCCGAGATGACCGCCGATCCCCGCGACGATTTGGCGCTGCTTGAGTTGGCGGCGGGATTTTCGCGCGGGCGCGGGGTAGACGCGGTGTTGATCACCGCCAGCAGCGCCTCGAACGAGCCGGTCAGCCAGGCCGCGCGCATGTGCCGCAAGCGCGGCCGCATCGTGCTGGTGGGTGTGGTCGGTCTGGAACTGTCGCGCGCCGATTTCTATGCCAAGGAACTGAGCTTCCAGGTCAGTTGTTCCTACGGTCCCGGCCGCTACGATCCCGATTACGAAGAACGCGGCCAGGACTACCCGGTAGGTTTCGTGCGCTGGACCGAACAGCGAAATTTCGAGGCGGTGCTGGACCTCATGGCGGCGGGCGCGCTGGATGTGACACCGTTGATTACCCACCGGTTCGGGATTGAAGAGGCCGACAAGGCTATGGCCCTGTTGTCTTCAGACGCGCCCTCGATGGGGATCTTGCTGGACTATCCCAAGCCCGAGGCGCGCGCACGCCTGTTGCGCACGGTGACGCTGATGTCCGCCCCGGCAAGGACGGATGGCAAGGTGCGGCTCGCCGTGCTTGGCGCCGGCAACTATGCCAGCCGGGTGCTGGTCCCGGCCTTCAGGGAAGCCGGGGCGGATCTGCGTGTGCTGGTTTCGGAGACCGGGGTAAGCGCGCAGGACCTGGGCCGCAAGATGGGTTTTGCCCGGGCCACCACCGACACGGACGCGGCCATCGCCGATCCTGAAGCCGACGCCGTGGTGATTGCCACCCGTCACGACGCCCATGCGCGCCAGATTCTGGCGGCGCTTCGGGCCGGCAAGCATGTGTTTTGCGAAAAGCCGCTTTGCCTGACCGAAGCCGAGTTAGACGAGATCAAGGCCGCTGCCGAAGCTGCACCAGACCGGATTTTGGCGGTGGGGTTCAACCGGCCCTTTGCATTCCTGATTCAGCAGATGCAGACCCGTCTTGCCACCCTGTCGGCGCCCAGGGTGATGAGCATGCGTGTCAATGCCGGCGCGATTCGGTCAGAACACTGGGTTCACGACCCGGCCACAGGGGGCGGACGTCTCATTGGCGAGGCCTGCCACTTTCTGCAACTCCTGCGGCATCTGGCGGGCGCGCCGGTGGCGAGTTGGTCAGCGCACGCGCAGCGCGCTCCGGGACAGACGCATCCGGTTGATGTCGCGGTGATGTCGATGACATTCGAAAACGGCTCGATCGGCACGCTCGAATATCTGGCGAACGGGCCCGCGAGTCTGCCCAAGGAGCGGCTCGAAATATTCTGCGGCGGGCGCGCCCTGGTTTTGGATAATTTCCGCAGCCTCTCCCTGCCCGGCTGGCGAGCGGCCCGAACGATCCGCGCCCGTGGCCAGGACAAGGGGCAAAAGGCCTGCGCCGCGGCTTTCCTGTCGGCTGTGCAGGGCAAGGGGGTCGAGACCTTCGAACGTGGCGCCTTGTTTGAAGTCAGCGCGCTCTCTATCGCCATGGCCCGGGCCGCGGAGGAAGCCGCACGATGATGATTGACCTGATCGCGGGCGCGCGCCCGAACTTCATGAAGATCGCGCCAATCGTACGCGCGCTGAAGGCGCGCAAGGCCGAGGGCGGACGATTGCGCCACCGGATAATCCACACCGGCCAGCATTACGACCGGCAGATGTCAGAGGTGTTCTTCGACCAGCTCGGATTGCCGCATCCGGATCTCAATCTCGGCGTCGGGTCGGGCAGCCATGCCGCGCAGGTTGGCGCCATCATGCAAGCCTATGAAAAGGTTATCGAGGCGCGGCGCCCGGCCGCCTGTCTGGTGGTGGGCGATGTCAATTCCACCATGGCCTGCGCGATCACCGCGCAGAAACTGCATGTGCCGGTAGGTCATGTAGAGGCGGGGATCCGCTCGGGCGACTGGACGATGCCGGAAGAGATCAATCGGCTGGTGACGGATGCGATAACTAACTGGTTCTTTACCACCTCGCGCGGCGCCGGGGCCAACCTGGCCGCCGCTGGCGTTGATAAGGAGCGGATCGTCTTTGTCGGCAATACCATGATTGACACGCTCAAGGCCAATCTCAAACGCTTGATTCCACCCGAAGAGATCGCCTCGCCCGAGCCTGGCAGCTATGTGCTTCTGACCATGCACCGCCCCGCCAACGTGGACGATACAGCACGGTTTCGGGTCATGTTGGAGACGCTGATTGCCGCCGCCGAAGAGCGTCCGGTGATCTATCCCGCGCATCTGCGAACCCGTGCCCAACTCGACAGTTTCGCCGACGAACTGCCGGGCAGACTGCACATCATCGGGCCACAGCCCTATTTACAGTTCATCTGGCTGCTGAAACACGCCGCAGCGGTGGTGACAGATAGTGGCGGCGTGACTGAAGAGGCCACCGTTCTGGGCATCCCCTGCATGACCCTGCGCGACACAACGGAACGGCCCGAAACGATCACCGAAGGTACCAACGAACTTCTCGGCGTCGATCCAGGCGCCCTGGCGCCGGCTTTCGCCCGGCTTTATGCCGGCGATTGGAAGACCGGCCGGGCGCCGGAGCGCTGGGACGGTCAGGCCGGCGCGCGTATCGTGGCAGCACTGGAACGGGCGCTTGCCGGCTGAACCGGGCATGCTTGCCCGTGCCGGGCAGTTCTGGCGCACCGTGCGGCATTTGCGGCCCGTGCAAGTCAGCGCACGGCTGCGTTATCGATTGGCGCGGCCCCGGCCCGACCTCGCGCCGCCGCCGCCGCGCGCCAGCGGGTTTGGGGTCTGGCAGGCCAAGGCCGCCCGGCCCGCCTCAATGAGCGCGCCGCAGCGCTTCACCTTGCTGGGACAGACCGAGGACCTGGACAACCTCGGTTGGTGCAATCCGCGCTGCTCCAAACTCTGGCGTTACAACCTGCACTATTTTGACGACCTGCACGCCGCCTCTGCGGAAACGCGGCGGGACTGGCATTTGGCGTTGATCGAGCGCTGGATCGCCGAGAACCCGCCCGCACAGGGCGATGGCTGGGAACCCTATCCGCTTTCGCTCCGACTGGTGAACTGGGGCGCGCTGGCGCTGTCCGGCGTGCCGCTGCCGGACGCCGCCTGGGCCAGCATGGCGGTACAGGCGCGCTGGCTGATACAGCGACTGGAATGGCATCTGCTGGGCAACCATCTCTTTGCCAACGCCAAGGCGCTGATGTTTGCAGGCATTCTCTTTGACGGCAGCGAGGCGCGGCAATGGCGGCGCCGGGCAATGGCCATCCTGGCGCGCGAAGTACCCGAACAGATCCTGCCCGATGGCGGGCATTTCGAGCGATCGACGATGTATCATGCCCTCGCGCTGGAAGATGTGCTCGATCTGGTCAACCTGCTCGCTGCGCGCGCGCCGGGTCAGGCGCCCGAGGCCGATATGCTTGCCACCGATCTGCGTGCCCGGGTTCCGGGCATGTTGCGCTGGCTGATGAGTTTCTGTCATCAGGATGGCGAGATCGCGTTTTTTAACGACGCCGCGTTCGGCGTGGCCCCATCCCCCCCTGATCTGGCCGCCTATGCCACGCGGCTGGGCTTTGATAAGGCGGCGGCCGTGCCCGGACTCTACCAACCGAGCGGCTATGCCCGGCTGGAACACGTCTCTGCCGTAGTTCTGGCCGATGTGGCGCCGGTGGGGCCGGATTATCTACCGGGGCATGCCCATGCGGATACGCTCAGCTTCGAGTTGTCGCTTTTCGGGACACGGGTGGTGGTGAATTCCGGCGCCTCCGTCTATGGCGGCGATATGCTTGAACGAATGCGCCAGCGCGCAACGATGGCGCATTCCACGCTGGTCTATGACGGGCAATCCTCATCTGAGGTCTGGGGGGTCTTTCGCACCGGTCGCCGGGCGCGGGTCGTTGAGCTGCAATACGCGGGCAACCGCCTTGAAGCTGCCCATGACGGTTATGCGCATCTGCCCGGCCGCCCGCTGCACCGCCGCCGCTGGCATCTCGAATCAGGCGCGCTTGAGGTTTCGGATGAAATCGCGGGTGGCGCCGCGCCGGCGCTGGCGCGTTTCCATCTTGCGCCTGGTATCCAGGCCGAGGCGGCAGAGGGAATAATCCGGCTCACCCTGCCGGAAGGGCAACGCCTTCGGGTCACGGTCGAGGGCGCCGCATTGTCGCTGAGTCCGGGCAGTTGGCATCCGCGCTTCGGTGTCTCGGAACCGAGCCTGACCATCAATGCCGCCCTGACAGGCGCGCGTCTCAGCACACGGATCGCCTGGAATACCTGATGCATATCCTGTTTCTGACCGATAACTTCCCGCCCGAGACGAACGCCCCGGCGAGCCGTACCTATGAGCATTCAAGGGTCTGGGTCGCAGACGGACACAAGGTGACGGTGATCACCTGCGCGCCGAATTTTCCTCAGGGCAAGGTGTTTGAGGGCTACCGCAACCGGCTCTGGCAGGAAGAAGAGATCGACGGCATTCGGGTGATTCGGGTCTGGACTTACATCGCCGCCAACAAGGGCTTCCTGAAAAGGACGCTGGACTATATGAGCTTTATGCTTGCGGCGACTCTCGCGGGGCCCTTCGTGCGCGGCGCGGACATCGTCATCGCAACCTCGCCGCAGTTTTTCACCGCGGTCGCGGGTTGGGTGGCGGCGGTGCTCAAGCGGCGGCCCTTCGTTTTCGAGCTGCGTGACATCTGGCCGGAATCGATCCGGGCGGTTGGCGCCGTTAAACAGAGCCGGCTGCTGGACTGGATGGAAAAACTGGAACTATTCCTGTATCGCCGCGCCGACCGGGTGATCGCCGTAACCCATGCTTTCCGCGACAACCTCGATTGCCGCGGAATCGATACCGCCAGGATCGATGTGATCACCAATGGCGCTGATCTCGACCGGTTTCGGCCGATCCCGCGAGACGAAGACCTGAAGGCGGAACTGGGGCTTACGGACAAGGTGGTAATGGGTTATGTCGGCACCCATGGCATGGCGCATGGGCTCACCACACTGCTGGATGCGGCCGAATTGCTTCGGGACCGGCCCGGGCTGCACATGATCTTTCTGGGTGCCGGCGCCGAACGGGCCGCCTTGCAAGCCGATGCTGAAGCGCGGAGATTGAGCAACGTAACCTTCCTCGATCCGGTTTCCAAAGACGAGATCCCGCGCTATTGGTCGATCCTGGATGCCTCGATCATTCATTTGCTGCCCAAACCACTTTTCAAAACCACCATCCCCTCGAAGATTTTCGAATGTATGGCCATGAGAGTGCCGATCCTGATGGGGGTCGAGGGCGAAGCGCGTGACATCGTCATCAATGCCGGGGCGGGCCTGGCTTTCGCGCCGGGCAATGGCGGCGAATTGGCCGCCGCAATGGTCGAATTGGCCAACGCTCCCGAGCGTCGCCAGGCTATGGCCGAGGCCGGGCGCCATGCGATCCCGGCCTATGATCGGATAAACCTGGCCCGCAAGATGTTGGCGATCCTTCTGGAATTGGCCGAGAACCAGAAGGAAAATGCGTTGAAATCTTGAAGTTGAAGATGTGTGCGTATTATTGATAGCTTTCGACGCTTGCCGTGATTATCGAGATGTGAGAAGGTTTGCCTTGCCATCTCAATAATATGAAAGTCGTGATCGCCTAAATACACCACAGATTTTATGAGCTATGGATGAATCAGAATTGCTGGATCTGATCCAAATGGGCGAGTCAAGCCAGGTCCAGTTTAAATCTCGCGTAAACAATACCAATGCGATTGGGACTGAAATGGTTGCGCTTGCCAATACAAAAGGCGGCAGGATCATCATTGGCGTTGACGATAAAACAGCAGCAATTAACGGCCTCTCCTTTGCAGAACTTCAGGCAACCAACGCGCTATTAGCCAATGCGGCGTCCAATAACGTCAAAGCGCCTATTTACATCTATACGGAAACTGTCAAAGTGAAACAACAAAACCTCATCGTTGCCCATATTCCGGAAGGCGCCAGCAAACCCCACATGGACAACAACGGCACAATCTGGGTAAAGAACGGGGCCGATAAAAGAAAAGTCATTACCAAAGAAGAGATCGCCCGGCTATTACAAAGCGCCGGTAACCTGTTTGCCGATGAAATCACGGTAAACACAAGCGGCGCCGATGATATTAATGAAGCGCTTTTTCAAAAATTTATACTGGCAAAAACCGGGAAGTCGATAGAATCCTCCGGCCAATCCCTGCCCTCCCTCCTTGCCAGTCTAAAAATGCTGAAAGACGGCAAACTGAGCTTGGGCGGATTGCTTTTATTTGGCAACAACCCGCAACAATTCAGGCCAACATTCACAGTGCAATGTGTTGCTGTGCTAGGCAATGATATAAGCACAAATAACTTTCGCGATAAAGAAGCGCCATTTACAGGGAACTTAAAAGAACTGTACGATAAAACACTTTCTTTCACAACCAGAAACCTGAAGAAGATACAAAAAAAAGACGGTTTTAATTCACCGGCCGAAATGGAAGTGCCGGTCGAAACCATAGAAGAGTTGCTGGTCAATGCCTTGATTCACCGGGACTACTTTATGCTATCGAGCATAAAAGTATTCATATTTGATAACAGGATAGAGATTATGAGTCCGGGAAAGCTGCCAAATACACTGACGGTCGAGCATATCAAAATGGGCACTTCTATGCCCAGAAACCCGATACTGTTTACCAATGCTCGTTACATGCTCCCGTTTGTCGGCGTTGGCAGCGGCATACCCAGGGCAATAAAAAATTCACCTGATTTAGAGTTGATTAACGATCCGGGCAGAGAAATTTTTACTGCCGTGATCAAGCGGCCTGCATAAATCGCCTGTCACCAGTGCTCCTGAAAGTAACTTTATGAAAAATATAGACTTTGAATGGGATAAAAGAAAAGAAAATGCCAATGTAAAAAAGCATGGTATTTCTTTTGCTGACTCTTTTGAATTCCGATTGAATAATTTTTTTGATAGCCTATTTTCTTTATGAAGCAATCAAATAACCAAAAACGGATAGCCTGTTTATTACCGCCAAGTAAGGCTTTCTATCTCTCAGCTATATTGCTTGAGTTATGAAGTATAACTTTTCCGCAGAATTCTTGAAAGTTCGATCGCCAGATAAATCATTCGGCGACGCATGGGAATCCCTATGTTTTGAGTTGTTGTCTGAGGAGTACGGAATCAACGGATTACAAAGACTCAAAGCGCCCGATGGCGGAATCGATATCCTTAAACGAAAAGTAGAAACAACGGCTATTCAATGCAAATCCCATCAACATGGAGCCATCGGGACCATTCCGCCCACTGAAAGCGTCAAATCCTTGAATTCTGCCGTGGCTTCTCGAAAGCAAATTCCGTGGGACAATTATGTATTTGCTACAAACGCTAACTATTCTGGGGCTGGTATTAAAAAAATACTCGCTACTGCTAATTCACATTTGATTGAGTATAACGCAATAGGTTTTTGGGGCCCCGACTATTGGTGTAAATTGTGCGAACGATATTTCCACAAAGTTAGCAGTAGATTCGATTACCGATTAACTGTCACCGAGCAAGAAGTTATCGAAGCGTTTCAAAAAGCGAAGTATTACGATAAATATGTTGACAAATTTGCGCAAAAAATATCTACCGAAAAATTGGTGATGGTAGTCAAAAATAATCGGACTCCTGTTGAACTGGAATTTCCATTTTCGCCAGACTTGACTGTAGAGAACTGTGCTGATGCCGTCCAACAATTGCTCGGCATTTCATTGAAATGGACAAATTTTAGCGATATCGGCACATCAGCAGGGCCGAGCATATCATTGACTGTTGATCGCAAAAAACAAATATTGACACAAACAATTCGCGAAGTTCAAGATAATAATCCCGGCAAAGACTTTGAATTTTGGATTACTCTTGTCTGGAAGGATGAGACAGAATCAGATGGTGATTCTGTAGGCCGAACAATGTCTTTTATGTCCCAAGAATCCATAGCATCACGCCGAGACCAACTTTCACAAACGGAACGCAAAAATAAGACACTTGAACGCGCAGAGCAATTAATCCAGGCAATGATTTGGGATTCCGCAACCAAAATAAAAAACGGGTCTTTCATAAATGCTGAATGACAATGCATTTAGTCGAAACCGCAAAACTAATGTAGTGTAGTAAATTACTGAATGATATATAACTTAGACTTTCTGCCCTACAAGGATGAAGCCTGTTTAAGTCAAAGTAACGTTATCAGAAAAAGATAAAAAGTGCCTGACGAAAAACATTCGCAGTGGAACATAGTATGAATCAAGAACTAAAGAAAAGTGTGAAGGACTTTTGGAATGAAGCTTCTTGTGGAGAAAAGCTTTATTTAGCCGGGTTTAGTGAAGAAGATTATTTGAATCAATCGAAGAAACGATATGAACTCGAACCTGAAATCATTGAATTTGGAGAGTTTCATAGGTTCAAAGGTTTGAAAACACTGGAAATTGGAGTTGGCCTGGGTTCTGATCACATGAAGCTGGCTCAACATGGGGCTATTTTAAATGGCATTGATCTGACTCATAGGGCCATTAGTCATACACGAAGACGCTTCGAACTTTTGGGACTAGAGTCGACGCTTCAAGTAATCGATGCGGAAGACTTACCTTTTGAAAACAGCTATTTTGATGCTATTTACTCCTGGGGTGTAATTCATCATTCTCCAAACACATCCAAAATTGTGAAGGAGATTTATCGTGTGTTGAAATCCGGCGGTTTTGCTAAAATTATGATTTACCACAAGTATAGCCTGGTGGGTTATATGCTTTGGCTCAAGTATGCGCTTTTAAGATTCAGGCCATGGAAAAGTCTGAAAAGTATTTACTCGCAGTATCTGGAAAGCCCGGGCACCAAAGCCTATACTTATAGCGAGGCCCGAAAACTCTTTGCGGAGTTCAATGTTCAATCTATTGATTCTCCACTCACCCACGGTGACTTGCTCACTTCTGATGTTGGGCAAAACCATCGGGGAGCCATGTTAGACATAGCCAAGAAAGTATGGCCAAGATGGTTGTTCAGGTTATTGTTGCCGAAACATGGTTTATTTCTGATGATTGAGATAGAAAAAAATAGATCTAGCACTGAAATCTATCCCTTTTAGCTCTAACTGTATTTAGATATTGAGACAAAGCGAATTTATTAGAACTGTGGCTTTTTATCTAAGTCATTAAACATTTTTTTGCAACTCGCTGAGCTACATGCTGGTATCCTGACAAATAAGATAGACTAACCTAAAAACATTACTAATGATATATTAACCCGGCAAATAATAATATAGCGGGTTAATATTGCAGCACAGGGATGTGCTGTCGCGGGCATAGCCCGCGGAGCCCGATAAAATCAAGTAATTCCGCGAATTGCGCCGAATTTTATTGGGCGACAATTAAACAGGCAAGGATGCCTATTTAATTGCCATGTTAATATAATCAGATTTGCTAACATTATATTGTAGGAACCGACAATGAGAGCACATTATGATTTTTCAAAAATTAAGGGTAAAAAGAATCCTTATGCCAAATATTTAAAGCAACCGGTGACGATTAATCTGGATCGGGATTCTGTGGATTACTTCAAATCTCTGGCTGAAGGGTCTGGCATACCTTATCAGGCATTAATCAACCTGTATTTAAGAGATTGTGCCGATAAAGAATGGAAACTTGATATGAAATGGAGTTAAGGAAGGTATAAAAACTACCTGCCTGCAACAGGCAACTCCGCGAATGAACAAACTCAAACCACAGCAAGGAATGCTTTTCTAAAGTGTGTGGAATAAACGGCATCTACGCCTATGGCGCCTCAGACATTTCGCCAGACCGTTCGGAACTGATTCGCACGCGGGACTACATGCAAGCGCGTGGTCCCGATGGCGCCGGTGAATGGTGGAGTGAGGATGACCGAATCGGGCTGGCTCATCGCCGGTTGTCGATTATTGATCTCAGCGAACGGGCAACGCAGCCGATGGCAAACACCGATAGCTCGCTGGTGCTCACCTTTAATGGTGAAATCTACAATTTTCGCGAGCTTCGGCGCGGTCTCGAAGCGAGAGGCCATCGTTTCTTGAGTGACTCGGACACGGAAGTGCTCATCCATCTCTATAAAGAGAAGGGCGAGAAGATGGTGCACGACCTGCGCGGCATGTTTGCCTTCGCGATTTGGGACGCCGCAAAACGGCGTTTATTCCTCGCGCGTGATCCCTACGGCATCAAGCCCTTGTACTACGCCAGCGATGGTCGCAGTTTCCGCTTTGCCTCGCAAGTCAAGGCGCTGCTCGCCGGCAGGCAAATCTCCAAAGAACCAGACCCCGCCGGTCTCGTGGGCTTTTATCTGTGGGGCAGCGTGCCCGAGCCTTTAACGACCTGGCGCGCCATCCGCGCCCTGCCCGCGGGCGCGAGCATGATGGTCGATAGCAAGGGCGCGCGCGATCCCATCCCCTATCATTCGATTGCCGGCGTTTATGCCGAAGCCGAGGCGCTAACGGACGGCCCCGTCAACCCGGCCACGGCCAATGCCGAGGCGTTAACGGCGGCCCTTCAAGACAGCGTGCGCCGCCATCTGGTCGCGGATGTCCCGGTCGGGGCCTTCCTTTCCGCCGGCATTGACTCCGGCGCCCTGGTCGGCCTGATGCGCGACGCCGGCCAGAGCGACATCCGCACCGTCACCCTGTCGTTTGCCGAATTTGCCGGCCGCCCCGAGGACGAGGCGCCGCTCGCGGCCCGGGTCGCCCGGCGCTACGGCACGCGACACACGAACCGCATCGTCAGCGAAGACGAATTCCGGCAGGACCTGCCCAAAATCCTCGCGGCCATGGATCAGCCGAGCATTGACGGCATCAACACCTGGTTTGTCTCCAAGGCCGCGCGGGAACTGGGCCTCAAGGTGGCCATCTCGGGCCTCGGCGGCGATGAACTCTTCGGCGGCTATCCCTCGTTCCGCGAGGTGCCGCGCATGGCGGCCCTGATGGCGATACCGGCGGCCATGCCGGGGTTGGCGCGCGCGTGGCGAATCCTTGTTGGCGCTTACTGCCGGGCGTGCCCGGCAACCAATCCAAAACTCGCCGAACTGGTCGAACTCGGCGGCACGGTAGCCGGCGCCTACCTCCTGCGGCGCGGCCTGTTCATGCCGGAGGAACTCACCGGCGTGTTGGATGCGGATACCGTCCGCGAGGGCCTGGCCGAACTCGCGCCTGTAAACGCCACCGCCGCCGTTATGCGCCCCTGCCCGAAAACAGATTTCGCCAGGGTTGCAACACTCGAATCGGCCCTCTATATGCGCAACCAGTTGCTGCGCGACGCCGACTGGGCGAGCATGGCGCACTCGCTGGAAATTCGCGCCCCCCTGGTCGATGCGTTCCTGCTCAAACAAGCCGCGCCTTATTTAGTAAACGCCCGGCATCGCCCGGCCAAGATGCCGCTGGCCAGGGCGCCGGCACAACCGCTGCCGGATAACATGGTGCAGCGCCGCAAGACCGGTTTCGCGACGCCTATTGCGACCTGGCTGCGGCGAATACCGGCGCAGGGCGGTAGCCTGAGCCTGCCGCCGGTACTTGCCGGCCCCAGGCGGCCCTGGGCCCGTCGCTGGGCGTGTTATGTTGCCGGTTTGATGGCGGCATAAGGCGGGGGCCTTGGGGTTTTTCAGTTTACTTAAAATGGTGATATCAAAGTCGCCGGGGCAGAGCAGCGGACGGGGAGGATGTAGATTTTGAAAACTTGAGCGGCAAAACCATCGCTGTGCGATGCTTGCCTCCACTCACGGCCTTGCCTATTATGCCAGTCGAAATAGCACGTAATAAACTTAAGTGGAGTATTTGAATGTCCAGCATCAAAGAGTTTCACAATACATTAATCGATACGGCCTACCGTAAGGAAGATGTAGAGAGCTACTATGTGCAGCGCGCCACGGAAGATGTCTATGACTGTGTCGCAAAAATAAAGCAGGCCCTGGAATTGGCGGATACTCCCGGCTGCTGCTTATTTTCCGGCCATCGCGGCGCGGGTAAAACCACCGAACTGCAGCGTTTGATCGGACAACTGGCTGATTCTGATGTTGCCGCCTTCTACTGTAATGTAGAAGACTACCTGTATCTCAATGATCCGCAAAAAACACAAACCGAATTGATCTTTACGGCCCTTGCCGGGCTGAGTGACGCGCTAAGGGGGAAATACGGCAAAGGCGTATTGAAAGAGAGTATATGGGGACGAATCAACAAGAAGCTAAAAGTAGAGCTGACTCCCAAATTAACCATTCCCGGCAGCGTATTCGGCGCCGAAATTGAATTTTCTTTACAGGAGAATAACAATTTCAAACGGGAACTGATACGTTTTGCTGAGCAATCCTCCCAGTTCGATCAGGAAGTCCATGAGTTTAGCGCCGAGCTTTGCGAGCTTATTCTGGAGAAATCAGGCCGGCAGAAAATACTGCTGATCGTGGATTCATTAGAGCGCCTCAGCGCGCCGCGGGGGGAGGAAAAAATCTTGTTTGACTCCTTGAAAAACCTGTTTTTCAATCAACCTGCGCGCTTAGCCTTGCCCGGTATCAACCTGATTTATACCGTGCCCCCATACATAGACCCCGTATTACCGAATCTCCGCGGTCATTATACTGACACGTTCTATCTGCCTCATTTTAAGGTGATGAATAAGCCCGAAGCGGGGGAACAAGTCGCAAAAAATGCAGCAGGCATAGCAAAGATGGTGGATATTGTTCAGCGCCGCTATGCAAATTGGGAGTCTTATATCAGTCGGAACGTGCTGGAGCACCTGGCCTGGTTATCGGGCGGCAACGTCAGGCGCTATTTCTCGCTGATCCGACAACTGCTTAAAAAAGCGGCCCTGACTGAAAGGGCTTTTCCAGTCAGCGATTTAGACGCCAACCCCCTTAGGCAGGCCATCTCGGAAGAGGCCAGACCCCTGCAATGGCTGATTGCAGATGATCGGCGCTGGCTGGATTCGATTCGCCAAAGCAGCGGTGATTTTGCCAAAGATATTAAAGATATGGAAGCTGACTTGTCGTCAATTATACGCCTCTTCGATCATTCCCTGGTACTCAACTACCAAAATGGCGAGCCCTGGTATCAGGTGCCGCCTATTATCTATGACCATCTATAGTTCCCCGGAATTTGAAAAAACCTGGGCAGAAATCAAACTGACCCTGGATTGGCATCAGGGCTTTTCCCTGTTTTTTGTGGTGAGTCAAAATACTCTCTCCAGCACGGCGCTAAGGCAAAGGTTGCAGGATTATCTCAAGTCGATCACCCGCCAGATAAACTGGATCAATCCCGGCAGCCCCGTGGATATTAATCAGCAGTTGGCCGCTCGCCTGTTCACCCGGCCCGGCCCGCCTGTCTGGCTTGAATTAGGGCAGCAGGACAGCCAGGGGAAATGGGATCGGGCCAGACAACAGGCGCTGGGCCTGCTCAACAGGCGGCGCAGCAAGCTGGAAGAAGAAATCAGTGGCCCGCTGTTTATTCAACTGCCTGGGGATTTTGCGGCTCAAATCGTGACCTGGGCGCCCGATCTTTGGAGTATTCGCCAACAAGTGATCGATTTGCCCGCGGTTAGGCAAATAAACGCAATAGACAGCCCGCTCAATCTGCCTGATACCCCGGATAATCAGGCGCTTAGCCAGGAGAAAATCCACGCCTTGCGGCTAAAAGTAGAAACCCTAAAAGCTCGGCAAACAGCAAGCAATGAAAAGCCATATCGAACCAGGGAATTGGCTATTGCAATACTCGAACTGGGTGAAGCCCTGATAGAGGTTCAAGACCTTACGGAAGCCAGGAAATATATCAGCGAGTCCCAGGCCCTTTTTCGTGATTTACGTGCCACCCTGGGGGACAGCCCTCAGGCACTGCGCGACTTGTCGGTTTCCCTGAATAAGCTGGGCGAGGTGGAGCAACTCAGCGGACGGGTGGACGCGGCCCGGGCCGCCTATACCGAGTCCCTGGCCCTTCGCCGTGACCTGAGGGCCGCCCTGGGAGACAGCCCTCAGGCACTGCGCGACTTGTCGGTTTCCCTCGATAACCTGGGCGAGGTGGAGCAACTCAGCGGACGGGTGGATGCGGCCCGGGCCGCCTATACCGAGTCCCTGGCCCTTCGCCGTGACCTGAGGGCCGCCCTGGGAGACAGCCCTCAGGCGCTGCGCGACTTGTCGGTTTCGCTGAATAAGCTGGGCGAGGTGGAGCAACTCAGCGGTCGGGTGGACGCGGCCCGGGCCGCCTATACCGAGTCCCTGGCCCTTCGCCGTGACCTGAGGGCTGCCCTGGGAGACAGCCCTCAGGTACTGCGCGACTTGTCGGTTTCCCTGGGTAACCTGGGCGAGGTGGAGCAACTCAGCGGACGGGTGGACGCGGCCAGGGGAGCCTATACCGAGTCCCTGGCCCTTTTCCGTGACCTGAGGGCCACTCTGGGAGACAGCCCTCAGGCGCTGCGCGACTTGTCGGTTTCGCTGGATAAGCTGGGCGAGGTGGAGCGACTCAGCGGCCGGGTGGACGCGGCCCGGGCCGCCTATACGGAGTCCCTGGCCCTTTTTCGTGATTTACGTGCCGCCCTGGGGGACAGCCCTCAGGCGCTGCGCGACCTGTCGATTTCGCTGGATAAGCTGGGCGAGGTGGAGCAACTCAGCGGTCGGGTGGATGCGGCCCGGGCCGCCTATACCGAGTCCCTGGCCCTTCGTCGTGAGTTGCGTGCCGCCCTGGGGGACAGCCCTATGGCGCTTGAAACTGAGACACTAGAGCAAAAACTAGCCCGCATTGAGGCAATTTGCAACAGTACTGACACGGCGCGGACAAACAAGCCGGAACCACAGCACCGATAGCGCGCTGATGCTCACGTCCAAAGGTGAAATCTACAATTTTCTTGGGCTTCAGCGCGGCCTTGAAGCGAAGGGCCACCGTTTATAAGAAGGGGTTTTGGGCATTTTCGTAATCGCGCAAGCGGCAATTGCCCATAATCATTGTCTGCGCTTACAATATGGCTAATCAGACAGGGAATTCGCAGACCCACCTGCTACAGACAGGTCGCACAGATTAGCGCAGATTATGCCCCGTTGTCATTCCAGAGCAAAGTTCGCCTACAGGACGTACGCCTACAGGGGTGTAGGTGGTAGAGCGGCGTCTGGAACGAGCCGCCGAGGTGGTAGAGCCGCGCCTGCCTGCTACAGACAGGTCTAGAACAAGCGGCCGAGGAATCCAGTAGTTTATGTAATGCATTACCGCTTGTCTCTCGCAATTAACAAAGTCAGCGCTTATGCTGAATTCACCCTTCCAAAGAGCAAATAATCCAGTTGTCATCCTCTGATTCCACAAAAAACCCCGCCCGCGATGTCCCGCACTACCTGCGCATCTTCCAGACCTACCTGGGCGGGCGCATGTATCTTATCTTCGCGCTCAGCCTGATCGCGGGGTTGGCCGAGGGCGTGGGCATTCTTATGCTGCTGCCGCTACTGCAAACCCTCGGCGCGGACGGCGACGCGGCCGCCAGTGCCGGCGCATCAACTGCCCCCGTCGAACCCGGCGGCGTCAGCACCGTGCTCAAAGACACCTTCGCCGCGCTTGGGTTGACGGACACCACGGCTACTGTGTTACTCATTATTACCATTGCCTTCATCGCCAAGGGCGCGTTGACTTTCGGCGCGCGCGGTTTCAACGCCTACCTGGGCGGCCAGTTGCTGCGCCAACTCAAGGGACGCCTGTTCGATGCCTACAGCCAGATGAGTTACGGCTACTACGCCAGCCGCAATACCGGCCACTTTGTCAATCTGATCAACGAACAGGTCAATCGCGCGCTGCAATCCTTCTACAACCTTACTGAACTCGGCAACAGTGTCCTGAACGCGCTGGTCTATCTGGCCATCGCCCTCGCGGTCGCTTGGCGCTTCGGGGCGATGGCGTTGGTGGCCGGGGTTCTGCTATTGCTGCTCTTTCGCGTTCTGAGCGGCTATGTGCGCGAACTCTCGCGCAAGACCGCGACGGAAGAAAGCCAACTCAACAAGCTGCTAATCCAGACCCTGCAAGGATTCAAATACCTCACCGCCACCGCTCAGACCAGGGCTCTGAAGCGTGGCATCACGGGCTCCATTGGCCGGCTCACCGGCTACCAGATTCGCACCGGCATTGCTAATGCCTTTACCGTTGCTGTGCGCGAACCCCTGGTCGTGGTCTTTATTGCGGCCATCCTGTGGGTGCAGTTGGTGCTCCTGGGGCAACCGCTCGCGCCTATCCTGGTTTCCATTCTGCTTTTCTACCGGGGCCTCAACGCCCTGCTTTCTATCCAGGCTTACTGGCAAACAACACTCGAGTATATCGGTAGTATGGAACTCGTACATCAGGAATTCGCCATCCAGCACCGACATCGGGAACACGACGGCGCGCACGCTATCGGTCCACTAAGTCAGGACGTGCGTCTGCAAGATGTCCACTATAGCTACAACCCGGAATCTGGCGATGTTATCCGGGGTCTGAGCCTGGAGCTTCCGGCGTGCGCTTCGGTGGCATTGGTCGGCGAGTCCGGCGCCGGCAAATCCACGCTGGTCGATCTGCTGACGCTGACCCTCAAACCGCAACAGGGGCAGGTGCTGATCGATGGCGTGCCCGGCAGGGACATCGAACTGACAAGCTGGCGCCGGCAGATCGGCTATGTTTCGCAGGACAAGGTCATCTTTGACGACACCATCGCCAACAATATCGGCCTCTGGGCCGGCGAGCCATGTCAGGACAGCGTGCTCCGGCAACGTATTCAAGACGCCGCCCGCCGGGCGCACATCGCCCACTTTATCGACACCCTGCCCAACGGCTACGACACCGTGGTCGGTGACCGCGGCCTGCGGCTCTCGGGCGGCCAGTGCCAGCGGCTGTTTATCGCCCGCGAACTGTTTCGCCGGCCCAACCTGCTGATTCTGGACGAAGCCACCAGCGCGCTGGACTCCGAATCCGAGCGGGCCGTGCAGCAGAGCATCGACGAGTTGAAGGGGGATATCACCGTGGTGATCATCGCCCACCGGCTATCGACCATCCGCAACGTCGATCGGGTCTATGTGCTTGACAAAGGCAGGGTCGTGGAGCAGGGCAGCTACCGGGAACTCAGAAACCGCGAGGGTTCCAGGCTCGGGGAACTGATTGATATGCAGTCGTTATGATTAGTGCTATTCTGCATAGGAAATCGTACCATTGGCTAGAAACCGGATCGGTTATACGTTGCGCTTAAAGCAAATTATCAAATTATGATCAAATGAAGAGATCAAAAATGGCAAAAATTATCAAAATCAGTAAGTGGACTAGTATTTCCGACTTGTCTGAAAAGTGGTGTGCAGAAAATGAAGACGAGGTGGTTTTTGAAATTTCCCAAGAATCATCTTTTATGCTATTTGTAGAAGGAATCGCACTTGGCTACTTGCAGAACTTCATCCTGGCAGAAAAAAAAATCTCTATTCGTTTTCACCATGCGTGCAAAAAAATACAAATCGACAAGTTAAATAATGCTTCACCGAAATCGTTAGACGACTTGGTTAAATCTAATGCGGAAGAAGGTTTAGATTTAAGGATACCAAAATTGCTGTGTGGGATATTTGGCCTTCAACTTCTGTATCATTCATATGAGTTACGTAATGCGTTTGATCCTTCTGTTGATACATCCAAAGCACAAAGTTCTATACGAGAAATTATTTGGAATACATATACAAGGAACAATGGTCTTTTGGGTGACGGAAAGAGCCAATATCTGGTTGCTGAGTATGTCAATCCAATCCCTAAAATCCTTAAGCAGGATAAGGGTAAATTTTTATCTCCTGAGTTTTTTCGAGCAAAAATTTTCGAAATAATGATTAATATGATATATCCAAATAAGCGCAATAAAACTAGATTTTATCAGGATATACTCGCTTCATGGGTATATAACATGGCTGAAAATAGCTATGACCACGGTTGTTACGATTTCCAAAAATATCAAAAACCTATAAAAGGTTTTAACGGAATACTCATCCAGAAAATAGCGACCCAAAACAGAAGTGAAGTTATCAAACGGACAGACTTAGACGAAAAATTAAGACAATATATTCTACGCCTTTACCAAGACGACGAATTTGTTGATAAGCATAAGAACATCATAGCAATAACTGTTATGGATAGTGGAAACGGCATCCACAATACACTTGGCGATCAATATATATCTTACACTGATATTGAAAGGCTTAATGAAGCCTATAAACGCGGTGTTACCAGACATAGGGTTGGAAAGGGCAGAGCAGGATATGGATTACCTGATTCTGTACGCATGGCTAAGAACTCAAAAGCATATATATCAGTTTGCTCGGGAAATATTTATTCTTCCAAAACTTTTGAGGAGCTAGAAGATGAATCAATAAGGTTTGATGATAATTATCAACAACTAGAAAAATCATCAGGAACTTCCCAGTCAATCATCTTGCCTGTCAATATCTCAATCATTCACGGTTAATTAAAAATATTAGAGTCTAACAGTTAGAGGAATGATTAGCGATGGCAATGGATAAAAAAATAGTTATAAAAAAAATTTCTGGTTATTCTTTTCAGAGCCTTATTGCTCGCCTCAAAAAAATAAAAAATACCAATGACATTGAATATATCGTTTTCAAAGTAGATAAAGCTATAAAAAGGCATCTTGAAGAAGATTCGAAGGACAGGGATCAGATTCTCAAAAGAGCACAAGGCGTTGATGTATTTCTGCTAATTTCGAAGAAAAACTTTTCTAAAGCCCTATTCCGTATAAACACTAATTCATGCGAACCTATACATGATCAAAGTCGCATTGAAGAAATCAGACATGCTGATTTTTTAGACGTGTTGCAGCGCTCTGATGGAAAGTGTCTTCATATAGCTGGAAACGGAGTGCATTACCAAACGCCATCAGGAAAACATACGAAGACATTTTTACGCTTGGCCGATGTCGTACATTCTTTTGGACGACTTGAACGAGTTAGCTATTGGTTGTTGGAAGAATTAAATAAAGTCGATGCTATGCTCGTTGATAACTGGAGCCTGGCATCGATAATTCTATACTCACAAATCCTACTTAAAAAGAAGATTAAATTCGATTGTCTGCATCAACATTTAAATTTTGATAAAGAAGACGCTCTTAAAGTTTCAAAAAGGCTATTGAAAAATTTGAGGGCTGATGACACTGTATTGCTGCTTGTCAGTGTCAATACGAGTGGACGGCATTATACCTCATTAATTAATATGTGCAAGAAAGAGGTGAGGCCGGATCTGAATTATATTAGTGCAAGCGTATATGAGATGCCTTGTAACAGTAAAATTATTGCTCATCCTGACAAGACATTTTGCAAACTTAAAAGTTCAGAAATGACGGCTTACTCTGAACAAGATTGTCCTTACTGTAAAGATGCAAAAGAAAGTCTCCTCTATATAGACGAGCGATATTATTATCCAAAGCCAAAGAATGAAAATTGCATTCAGCTTCCTGCTAAATATGTCAGAAAAGGCTCCCGAATTCGTCCACATTTAAATCTTATTGGGCCTATTGATGGAGCACTCTGTGTTCATAGGGATGATCCAAATGATGAACAGACTCCAAGACATCATGCTTTTTATGTGGATGTTGTTAAGCTCACGGAGGCTAGTAGCTTCAAAAGGAAATTTTCAAAGAAATTAGAACAATTAAAAAATGACCAAGGCGTTCCAGACGCAATAATTTATCCTCCTCATAGTGCCGCAAAAAAACTTTTGGAAGTAATTCCAGACAACTGGAAGAGCAGAAAGATAGCATCACATAGGCTAAAGAGTGATTTAGCTAACGAAGATAAAGAATATTTCAAATCTTGCAGACATATCTGCATACTAGATGATGTGATCATCACCGGCGGTAGAATAGAAAGATATGTGGAAGATATGCGCACAGAACTCAAATCTAATATATCTGTATTGAAAAAACTATCGGTAATGGTAGCCGTGCAGAGGGTCGAGAGTGAACATTGCATCAAAAAGCTAAAAGATGGCGCTTTGAGTGAAGAGCACGAATGGCAATCTGAGTTATATGCCGTAGCAGAACTCTTCCTTCCGAACTGGGATGAAGAATCATGTCCTTGGTGCAGAGAAGCAAAGATATGGGCTGATGCGAGCTATTCTAACCCATTTGACCAGCCTTCATATTTCAATTCCAGAATGGCCGAATTGAATCCCCATAATGCTCTCGGTATTACTTCTTCTCCTATCCCTAAATTTAGACCTGATATTGCCTGGTCTCTTGGCGCTGGATCCCCACTGGGAAGAGAAGGCATAGGAGAAATGCATTTATTATTTACCATTGCTGTCGCTTTGCAAATGATGCGTTTTGATGAAAATCCTAAAAAAAGGCTGGCTAAAACAGATTTAATAAACAATGCGCTCGCCTGTGGGAAAGAAAAGAGTATGTTTAAAAGATACGGCGAACCGCTGATCCAGGCCTGTTTGTTGCGATGCACAAAGCCATCGGAATGGTCTGATGATATGCTTAAAGTAGGTATTCCCGGACTAATTGAAAATTTAAGTGATAAAGGCACTCATGTGCTATTGTTAGAGATAATGCTCTATTTAAAGTATCGATCATTCTGGGAATCTGATCTCATTGAAAAATTGACAGGTTTTTTTCGAGGATATGTAGAAGATGGAACTCAAGATCCGGCCTTATCTGTTTTAAATAGTCTTCGCATGGAAGATTTACCAAGCGGTAAAGATTAAGAAACAATACATGATAAATATAAATTCAATTGAATGGTAGGAAGCACATTTCAGGGTAAAAAATGTCCGATGGGAAATGAATTGTCTGCAATTAAGAGCAACCTATCTAACTTTACAAAAGCAATCATCCTGATCGATGATGTGCATTATTTTTCAACTTCGCAAACTGATTACTCGTCGATTGATTATTTAGTGGATTGGGTGAGAGAGCAAAAATTTAATTAGCATAAGGCAAGGTCGTGGAGCAGAGCAACTATCGGGAACTTAGAAACCGCGAGGGTTCCAGGCTCGGGGAACTGATTGATATGCAGTCGCTGTTATTGACAAGGATTTAGATTCTGGAATCTCACCAACGGCTACATAAGCAAGAGTTATTAATGATGCACAAATTTCGTAACACTATTAAATATCCTGCTAATGTATTGCGTGCAATTATGCGTCGCTATTTAAACTTGTTTTCTGACGTCGCTATATCTGACGATAATATATTTGTGCATTCCAAGGAGTTTCGATCAGACTCTGAAAATGGAGCATATGGAAAAGCAGTGATAAGTATTCTAAGAAGTCAGAAAGCCTTTGATAACTTTAAGCGTAATCACAGTTATAGAGAAATACTTGAGCATGTGAGCACCGAGCTGGGCCGAGATTACCTGAATATAGTAAGGAAAAGAAATGATGGATTGTTTGAAAAAGCAATAGAAACAGTATTAGTCAGTGATGATATAGGTAATCCGGTTAAGTGTCGATATAACGAAATAGATCTGCCATTGTCGCCAACTACCTTGCGATATCTTAAGGTTGCTTCTGATTTACGCGGTTTATTCGGCAATAATTTAGGCAGGACAGCGGAAATTGGGTGTGGGTATGGAGGTCAAACATACGTAAATGATCAACTGTTGAGCGTTGATTGCGCGACTTTATTTGACTTGCCCTTTGTCAATAAATTAATCGAGCGGTATTTAAACACAGTATTGCTTAACGGCGCCTACCGCACGACAGTTATCAATCAGGCTGAACCAAATGACTACGATTTGGCAATAAGCAATTATGCCTTTTCCGAATTGCCTTCCAGCTTGCAATGTAAATATATAGAAAAGGTGTTAGCCAAATCGAAAAGAGGTTATCTCACAATGAATAGCGGCTTATCAGGCCCGCATTCTCATGGCAAATTATCTTTGGAGGAGTTACGCGAGCTTATGCCAAAGTTTGAAGTGTACGAAGAAGAACCGCTGAGTTCTCCGCACAATTACATAGTTGTGTGGGGCCACAATGAGGTATTTGCTAACAAGTTTATGACCCTTAAAGTTATCTAGATAGAAAGTATTCTACTTTTTATCCTTCTATGAACGGTACAGTCACCATTCGCCTTATGGGGGGCTTGGGAAACCAGATGTTCCAATATGCGGCCGCTCTTGGTCTGGCGGCGCGGCAGGGCAAAGCGCTGATGCTGGACATATCGTACTTTGAAGCCGACAAAACCCGGCCCTATCAGCTCTGCCACCTCAAAGTGCCACAGGATATTGATACGAGTGCGCGGCTGGCCGGGTCTGTCTCCAACTCAATTGCCGCCCGCGTAATTCGAAGGATCAAGCGGGGCGCTTACCATGAAGATGTTTACCGAGAGCCGCATTTTCATTTCGATCCGGCGCTCTTCAGCCTCTCTGGCGTTGATATACGGCTCAATGGCTATTTCCAGAGCCCACGTTACTTTGACAAAGTGGAGGAACTGCTGCGCGAGCGGTTTCAGCCGAAGGCGCCGCTAAGCGTGACGGCCGCCGACTGGGCGGCGAGGATTGCAGCCTCACCCCGTAGCATTTCCCTGCATGTGCGCCGGGGAGATTATCTGAAGGCGCCATATTTTGCCGTGCATACGGCGTTGGATCGTGGCTATTATGACCGGGCCGTGGACCTGATTCAGGATTTGGTGGGGGGGGGGGGGGGGGAATTCTTCCTTTTTTCCGACGAACCGGATTTTATCGCCGAAGCTTTTGCCGATCTACCCTGTTCTCATGTGGTGCGCTCCGATCCGACAGCGCCCTGGGAGGATATGTTCCTGATGGCGCGATGCCGGCACAACATCATCGCCAACAGTTCTTATTCCTGGTGGGGCGCCTGGCTCAACCTGGCCGAAGACAAGCGTGTCATCGCCCCGGCGCGCTGGTTCACGCCGGACAAGCTGGCGGCCTGCAACACACTCGACCTTTACCCCGATGACTGGATTCTGTTGAAATGAGCCGCAATCCCGCCATCAGCGTCGTTCTACCGGTCTATAACGCCGAAGCCTATGTGCGCGAAGCCGTGGAAAGCATTCTCGCGCAGAGCTTCACGGACTTCGAACTGATCCTCATCAATGACGGCTCGACCGATGGCAGCGGGGCGATCCTGCGCGACCTTGCGGCCCATGATACGCGCATTGTGCTGGTGGAGCGGCCCAATGACGGACTTGTTTCAGCGTTGAATGAAGGCATCGAAAGAGCGCGCGCCGACCTCATCGCGCGCATGGATGCCGATGATGTGGCCATGCCCGAACGTTTTGCGCTCCAGCACGCACGTATGATCGAAGAACCGGAACTGGCCGTGTTGGGTAGCTCCATGCGCCTCATTGATAAGACCGGCAACATCATCGGGTTGGCTGAATATCCGCTCACCCCGAAAGAGACGGCGCGCTCTGTAGAGCGCGGTTGCCCGGTCTCTCATCCTGCGGTCATAATGCGGCGCGACGCCGTGTTGAAGGCAGGCGGCTACCGCAGGGCTTTTTTACATTGTGAGGATTATGACCTGTGGCTGCGAATGAGCGAGTTGGGCTACACCATCGCCAATCTTCCACAGCCGCTGCTTAACTACCGCGTGCATGATGCCAATGCGTCGGTGGTACATTGGGAGGCGCAGGGCTCGTACACTATTCTGGCCCGCTTCGCCCGCCGGGTGCGGAAGGCGGGACTGCCCGATCCCTTTGAGGGAGTTGAGGCGATCCATGCCGGGCTCATTCAGACGGTTCCGGCTCATCTTCGACAGGGTGTGGAGGCAGAACTTTTTGTGCATCGCCATAGTCGTTTGGCGTTCGCGGAGAGGGAGGCATTCGATGCCGCCTGGCGGCAGTACCTGCAGCTTGATCCACAGACACAGCGTGATGCGTTGATGTGTTATTTCCTTCTGCGACTTCTAAAAGGCGCAATCCGTAAACGAGAATACCGCATGGCCCTGTGGGCATTCGTCGAGGCCTTCCGCCTGCACCCGAAGGCAGTTTGCGGAATATTGTGGCAAAGGTTAAAAAATGCGATCGGTTTCTGACGCAGTAGACTACGGCTATGCTGCGAAAGCCGAGTACGATAAAATACAGGAATACCCATGGAAACTACCTCAAAATCCGCGCTGTTGTCTCGGTGCTCGCAACGCAGTGGTGATGGCGGATCAACTAATTGAAGTCTGGTAAATACCAAATTTAATATTAGCTCGATAGACGAATCAGGAAAATCCTAAATTGATAGAGAAGTCACAGGACAGCTTGAATCCTTACCAGATAACGATCTGTGTTCCGATTTACAACACCGAGCGCTGGCTCTCTCAGTGTCTTGATTCATTGGTTGCTCAAGATATCTGGGAAAAAATATTTGTTATCCTTGTGGATGACGGATCGGAGGACGGGAGCCTTAAAATCGCGCAAAAATTCTCACAAGAGCATTCCCAAAAGACACTTCTGCTAAGTCATGGTGAAAACAAAGGCTTGTTAGCCGCGCGTTATTCGGCAATTATATGGATTAAAACCCCTTTCGCTATGTTTGTCGATTCAGACGACTTATTATTGCCTTCTGCTTGTTCCACTCTTTATGAGGTAATTGTTGCCAAAGAGGCTGATGTTGTTATGGGTCAAATGCGGAATCTGGAAGGAAAAAATATTAAAAATATTCCTCATATTGACCAGTGGTTTCAATATTACCGTGAAACAGATAATGTACGATTGCAGGGTGATTTAAAGATAGCTAGCTCAACACTGTGCGGGAAAATTTATCGGAGTACGATTCTCAAAGCGACTGTGCATGGAACAAGCGACAGAGCTTTTCCAGCTATCTCTTATGGAGAAGATAACCTTTTATCAACTGCTATATTTATGGAATCAAAAAAAATATTTCTTACGAATTCAATTATTTATTATTGCAGAGCTAATAATGAATCCTTAACTCACAATATCAACAACAAAAGCATAATACATTTTCTTCTCGCTTCCCTTAATATCTGGAAGTTAGCCATATATTATCGTTGCTTTAAGTTAGCAGAATTGGGAGGGGATATATTAAATGTAACTGAGAATGCATTTTTCAGTTCTGAACTTTGCTTTCCATATAGCTCAAAGATGCGGAATATACTTGCATCAATGAACAAGATTGCTAGTGGACTTGGAGAGAATTTTCAGCTTTCCCTGATAACAGAACAGGAAAATAAACTCATTAAAGAGTTTAATATTCTCAGGCTCTGTGAGGCGCTAGATATTCCTGAATATAGTTTTTATAATTTTAAAAAACCTGAAATGAAAAATCAAACGATTTCAAATCGCAGGCATTATCGTTTCCGCCGACTGGGATTTAAGGAAAAAATATGGGCTATCGCTACCACTTTAAGTAAAAAACTTAAGTTATATAGAATACTTCGACCCTTTGTAAAGATTGTTAAGTCTGCTGTTAACTCTGGATAGTAATATTTGCTTTTCTATATAGAGAAGAATATGACCGAACAAGTGGAAAACCGTATGATTGGAAAATTGCCACAATTTTTTACATTCAAAACAGCAAAAGATTTAGTTCGAATCGGTAGAAATTACGATGGCGGATATCTTGTGTGCAAGAAAGACATAGATAAAACTGACGTTTTGATTGGGTTAGGAATAAGTGACGATTGGAGTTTTGAAAGTGACTTTGTGAACCGGAAAGATATCCAAGTATATGCGTATGACGCAAGTGTTAGCCAGAAATATTTTTTCAAACAATTAATAAAAGCAATAGCAAGAATAGATAAACCAAAAAATTTCTTGCATTATCTCAGGGTTATGCTGGCGTATAGGAAATTTTTCAATAATAAAAGGCGACATATTGAAAAGTATGTTGGTTTAAATGCGAAAGGCGAAAAATATTGCACGCTCAAGTCTGTGTTAAAGAAAATTGATTCCAATAATATTTTTCTGAAAATTGACGTTGAAGGCGCTGAATATCGATTTTTAGACACGCTGATTGAAAATCAAAAGCGGATAACTGGCCTGGTAATTGAACTGCATGATTGTGATATACATATAGGGAAGATAAGGAAGTTTATTGAAAATTTCAATTTGTGTTTAGTTCACGTACATGCCAATAATTATGCTCCAATAAGACTGGATGATGGTTTGCCATTGGTTTTGGAACTTACTTTCAGTGGTAATGCAGAACTATCCGAGCCAGAAAAATTGCCACACTTACTTGATATGCCAAACAATCCGTTTGTGGATGATATTGAATTGGTGGTTGAGAGATAAATTGGCATGAATCATAAATCAAGTGCGCCGCCTTCGGCCTCCGTTACTCTAACAGGCTTATATACTGGCGGGGCGATTTCAATGCCAGCAATGTCTATGTTGCCAATTCGTGAGGACACAGATGCCCTGGGATGAGCCTGCAAACACTCGCCGGAACGGGCAGGAGTGGATGCTCCGCAGTTTCGGATGGCCCCAGATCGGGCGTGACATGATACACTCCTGTCCCAGGATTCGGGGCGGCGCCACGCCGTCATGCGTTGTGGTTGATTAACTGAGAAAGATCGGCTCAAATAAGTATCAGTATGTTTTCACCTAGACGTTGGACTGAAAGGCTTGCGCGAGGACGGAGTTTCTGGCGCCGTCTTCCGCCCGAGTTCGGGCATGCGCCGTTGAGGGTCTCGCCGGATGCGGCGCTGAAGTTCCTCAAGCCCGGCCGAAGCGCCATCGATCCGATGTTGCTCAGATTGGCGGAGCAATTTGTAAAATCGGACGATGTGGTCTGGGACGTCGGCGCCAATGTCGGAATCTTCAGTCTCGCCTGCGCGCAACGCGGCGCGCAGGTGTTGGCGCTGGAGCCGGACCCCTGGCTTTGTGCATTGCTGCGGTCCACCGGCGCACACCCGGCCAACCGAAGCCTTCATCTGGAACCTGTCTGTGTCGCGATTGCCGCGAAGGCGGGAACGGCTCGCCTCGCGATCGCCGCCCGCGGCAGAGCCTCCAACTTCCTCGAAAAATATGATGGTCGAAGCGATGCGGGGTGGGGGGGGGGGGAAAGGATCCGGCACTCCCTCACAGTGCCCGTGCTGACGCTTGATTGTCTCCTCTCGGAGCGCGCTGCGCCTCATGTGGTCAAAATTGACGTGGAAGGCGCCGAAGCCGACGTGCTGAACGGCGCCAAAAAGCTTCTGAGTGAAATTCGACCAACAATGCTAATCGAAATCGGGGAAACAACTCAGCGTGCCGTGATTGACAAGCTGCGCGCCGCCAACTATCGATTGTTTGACTATGAGGCCGACGTCGAAATCAGCCGCGCGCCGATGCAGAGTCAGGCGACAGGGGCGAACATCCTCGCGCGGCCCAAATGATCGTGGGCGAACGAACCCCTTGGCCGCCCGGCCGCGCGCCCGTGGCGGTGGTCATGATTTCGTTGAACGAAGCCCACAACATGGAGGCCGTGCTCGACAACCTGAAAGGTTGGGCCCAGGAAGTGTTTCTTGTCGACAGCTACAGCCGGGACGAAACCGTTGACATCGCCCTGCGCCACAATGCGCATGTCGTACAACGGCGGTTCCGCGGCTTCGGCGACCAATGGAATTTCGCATTGCGTGAGCTACCGATTACGGCCCCTTACACGATGAAGCTCGATCCCGACGAGCGGCTTTCCAACGAGCTGAAAGAGGGCATTATAGCCGCAACCTCGCGCGGCGGCTGGAACGGTCTCAAATGCCGCCGGCGCTGGTGGTTTATGGGGCGTCCACTGCCCATCGTTGAAAACATCCTGCGTGTCTGGCGGACGGGCGCATGTCGCTTTTCCGAAGTCGCTGTTAACGAGCACCCGATCGTTGAGGGCTCGATTGAACAGGAGACCGGAGTGATCGAGCACCTCGACAGCCCATCATTACACCACTGGTTTGAGAAACAGAACCGCTATTCAACCATGGAAGCCCTCGCAGCGTACACGAATGCGCCTTTGTCTGCCGAGCCGCGACTTTTTGGAGATGTTTTGCAACGGCGCATGTGGTTGAAACGCGCTTATAGGTATTTGCCGTTTCGCTTCTTGATCATACGGTTTTACTGTTTATTTATTCTGGGCGCGTGGCGTGCTGGACGTGTCGGTTTGATTTGGGCGCGTTTGCGTGCTGAGGTCTATCGGACGATCGAACTCAAGCGCGTTGAAATGGAGATGCGGGGGCGTGTCATTGAACTACCGCCTGTTCATTTGGGCGAACCCCATCCCGCGGCTTTACAGGCTGATGAGGTTGACATTGCCACTGCCCGACCGAAAGTCGATTTTAAGTCAACCTAAGGCAGGGTTCATGTGCGGTATTGCCGGCTTTAACGGAAGCTTCGACCGACAGTTGCTGCGCCGCATGAGCGATGCGTTAACGCATCGCGGGCCGGATAGTGACGGTATATTCCACGATCCGTCGGTTGGAATTGGCTTCGCGCACCGCCGTCTTGCGATCATCGACCTTTCGCCGAGCGGTCGTCAGCCATTGTCCGATAAGGAGGGGCGTTCGGTTATTGTCTTTAATGGTGAAATTTACAACTACCAGGAACTACGGCAGGAGTTGCTGTGTGACGGTTTTGAGTTTCGCGGAACTTCTGACACTGAGGTCCTGCTCAATCTCTATTTGAGAGATGGTGAGGCGCTCCTGAAGCGGTTGAAGGGTATCTATGCGTTCGCAATCTGGGATTCGCGCAAACGCGAGTTGTTCCTGGCGCGCGACGAGTTCGGTGTAAAGCCGCTTTATTTTGCACAAACACCGAGCGGGATAATATTTGCGAGTGAAATCAAATCGATCCTGCAATGTGATGAGGTCAATAGAACCATAGACGCAGATGCGCTGAGGGCGCATCTTGCGTATTTGTGGTCGCCGGCGCCGCACACAATTCTTCAATTTGTCAAGAAACTTGAGCCAGGAACGGCGATGCGGATCGCTAAGGGCAAAGTTGTTCGAAAGTGGCGCCACTATACGCTGCCGGTAAGATCGGAGCGCGAACCCCGGTCAATCAAGGCTGCAATCGAAAATGTCCGTTGCGCGCTTCGTACGGCCGTTCGCCGCCAGCTTGTTGCAGACGTGCCAATTGGCGCTTTCCTGTCTGGGGGTCTCGATTCCAGTTCGTTAGTCGCCCTTGCCAGGGAGATGGCGCCTGGGCAACGCTTGCAATGCTTTACCATTTCGACCGACGACAAAGCGTCTCGCCGCGAAGGAATGACGAGCGACCTGCCTTACGCGAAACGGGTTGCCGAATATCTTGGCGTTGATCTGCATACGGTTCATGTCGGCCCGGAGATGGCTGACGACCTGCCGGAGATGCTGTATCAACTGGACGAGCCGCTCGCCGATCCAGCGCCATTGAACGTGTTTTACATCTCAAAACTTGCGCGTGAACACGACATTAAAGTGCTTCTGTCCGGCGCAGGTGGGGACGACATCTTTACGGGCTATCGCAGACATTTGGCGCTGGCGAACGAATGTTACTGGGCCTGGTTGCCAAAACCAGCAAGGGTCGCCATTGCCGGATTGGCCAGGGCGCTTCCGGCCAAACCGGTTGCGCTCAGGCGTTTGCGCAAAGGGTTCCGATACGCTGACCTCGACGACGATGTGCGGCTGGTGAGTTATTTTAATTGGCTCGAATCCGAACAGTGCGAAGTAATGCTTGCGTCCAATGTGCCTAAATCGACGCGCCCCAATCCGTTGCTGGAGAGCCTTGACGATATACCCAAAAATGCGCCGCCGCTCGACCGTCTGCTTTACCTGGAATGCCGGCACTTCCTGGCCGATCACAATCTTGCCTACACGGATAAGATGAGTATGGCCGTCGGTGTTGAGGTACGGGTGCCGCTGCTGGACCGTGATCTTGTTGATCTGGCATTTCAACTGCCCGCGAAATTCAAGCAGCGCGGTTTTGAAGGCAAGTGGATCTTCAAAAAGGCGATGGAAGGCATCTTACCGAATGAGGTTATCTATCGGCCAAAAACCGGCTTTGGCGCGCCGATCCGCAGTTGGTTACATGGGCCACTTAAGACCTTGCTCCACGATGTTCTATCGCCGCAAGCCCTGAAACGCCGCGGCTTGTTCGATCCGGCCTCAATTCAGTCGCTCCTTGCCGCAGATCGAGACGGTCGGATCGACGCCAGCTACTCGCTGTTTTCGGCGCTTTGCATCGAGCTGTGGTGCGAGCGTTTTCTACGCTGACGAACCGCATGGGTTCCCTCATTATAAATACGAAGGTACTTATTCCCTGGGACGACGTTGTCGTGCTTATTTTAAGCAAGGCATTGTCTTCACCGCGCTCAAAGAGGCCGGTTCCGTGACGCCGCTGGCGCCCAGCGCCGGCGAGCGGCCGGTGTTTCTCGGCGGCGCTCATTTCAATGCCGGCAAGGGTGGAATCGCCGCGGTCGCCCGCCTTTCCGCCCGGGCTGTTTGCAGAAGCGGATCAACGGCGCGGCTCTTGTCGTTGCTGGACGAAACCGACGGCGAGATCGGCGGGGTCAGATGGCAGACGGCCAGGGGCAGCCGCCTGTCTTTCATCGCGCGATGTCATTTCGCCGCGCTGACCTGCCATCGCTTCCTCTACGACTCCGTCGGCGTCGCTCGCGCGCACCCGCGCGCGTCCCCCCTACGTCGTCCCTACGCCCTGTGGATGCACGGCATCGAGGTCTGGTACGGCCTGCGCCGTGATCGCGAGCGGGCGCTGCGCGGCGCCGATCTCGTGCTCGTCAACTCCGAGGCCACCCTGACAAAATTCCGTGAACTGCATGGCGACCTGGAAACCGCGCGTGTCTGCTGGCTGGCCACGGAAGCGGACGAGGCGCCCGAACTTGTCCCGACTTTCGACGGCCCGCCGACCGTGCTCGCGCTCGGAACGGTCGATCTGGGCACGTTCTACAAAGGGCACGACAAGCTGATTGACTGTTGGCCGGAAGTTGCCGCCGCCGCCCCGGGCGCGCGCCTCGTTTTCGCCGGCGGCGGCAATGGTGTCGATTATCTGCGCGGCCTCGCCGCGGCTTCGCCCGCCGCCGCGAGCATTGAGGTCAGGGGCTACGTGCCGCAGAACGCCCTGCCCGCGCTGTGGCGCGCTGCCAGTGTGCTGGCGTTGCCGAGCCGCAATGAGGGGTTCGGCCTGGTCTATATTGAGGCCATGCGGCACAGCCTCCCGGTTATTGCATCCGCGCATGACGCCGGCCGCGAGGTGAACGTCGATGGCGAAACCGGCTTTAACGTAAATCTCGACACGCCGGGCGAACTCGCCGATCGACTGGTCCGCTTGCTGACATCGCCCGATCTGGCCCGGCGCATGGGTCGAAACGGCCACGCGCGATGGCTTGAGCACTTTCGGCTCAGCGCCTTTGAGGCGCGGTTTAGAAGTATTGTGAGCCCGTTCTTCGCAGGGTGAGTGGCAGAGTGCGGCAGTTCTGGCTGGCGCGCAAGAACCGTGCAGCCTTGCGCGTCGAGGTGTGGATTGATAACCTGCCTGCAATAAGAAACAACTAACTTGGCTTATTATTTAATATTAACAGGCTCTGACTGCTGCAGGTCAGATCGGCCGACATTTATGGCTTCCAATGACACAACCGCGCGCGCGATATAGACATCACTCCTCTCGAATTCGGGCGCGTGACACTTCGCTCGCGCCGAGCCTGCTGGAGATCTTGAGCCATGCCGGCATCGTGCTTGTCTATATCATGGTTTACGGAGCGGGCTACGAGGGCGGCCAGTTGACCGCCAATCTGATCGGGCCACTTGCAATGACAGGCATCCTTGCCGTGGCCGCCTGGCGGCTGTTGCGCGCCGATGGACGAAATGTCTGGACGGCTTTGTTCTGGTTTCGCTTGTCGACGGGCGTTTACTTCGGCCTTGGCACTTATGTCGTGTTCGGCGCCAACTACGCGACGCGTATTTACATCGAGTCTTTCTATAAATTCTTCGATCACGAGATTCTAAAAATGAATCTGATCGTTTCTGTATCCGTGGTCATCGTGCTCGGCGCGGCAAGGGCGGTTATATTGTTAAGCGGCCCGGCAAAGCGCGCTCGTCAGGCCACTGGACCGGCTGTTGCTCGAACCCGGGGACTGACGTTATTTGGTGTGGGCAGGCTTTTCCTGAGTGTTGGTCTCGCTATAAATTATGGGCTAAAAGTTCCCCGGCAATTCGGCTGGATAAACTACCAAATCCCCGAATCTATCCTTACTTTGGCCAACTTTACCATGCTGGGTATCTTCATGTTGACCCTGTGGAGTCTGGAGCGCGCCCGGTGGTTTTTACCTGTTATCACGGGAATTGCAGTGCTTGAGATGGTGTTTAAGCTTCTGCTTTTTGCGAAGTCCGGCATTCTGATGACACTGATTATGTTCTTGATGGCATTTCTTTGGCACAAGATCACGCTCGTTCGCGCCGGGCTTTGCGCGGCCCTGGTCATCGGGACCTATGTCGCCATGGTCCCGCTGGTCGACTATTCGCGCGCCCAGTCCAGCGCCCTTTATGGAAGTTCCGACCAAAGTAGCTTTGGACCCCGGTTTGAAATTCTCATGTCTTACGATCCCTTCGCCGCTCACGAATTTTCCTCCAAAGATGACGTTCAAGGTAGTCTGGCGCGGATCAGTTACGTCAATGCCGCGACCTTCGTGATCGCTCAATACGACAATGGCGCTCCGGGCGATTGGCCCGAGCTTTTGCCCGCCGTATTTGTGCCGCGCGCGCTGTGGTCCGAAAAACCGATCATTACCGATGTCGGTCTCGACATCTACGAACTTGGAACGGGCCGCCGTACCTCCTCCACTGGAGCCGGCGTGTTCGCTGACGCTTACTGGGCCATGGGATGGTGGGGTGTTGTCGTCTATATGACGATCTACGGCGTGATCCTGGGCGTGCTGACGAATCTGGCGGCCCGCTCTTTACGGCAACGCAAATGGCTGCTGTTTCCCGTCGTACTCATGGCGCTGCTGATGGGGTTTCGCACCGATGGACACTATATCTCGGATGTCGCCGGCGCCGGCGTGATTGTCGCATGGATGTATCTGATCTTGTCTTTCGGTGACCGTGTTCTACGCTCATTGTCGCGACCGAAACACCCCGTCGGTCTTGCCAATATCAGGTCGCTTCGTGCTTCGTCCACAGGAAGCCACCGGTGACGCTATCGCCACAAAACCCGGCCGGTAACGGCATTGTCATTGCGGGCGAGTTCTGGTTCGGAGCAAGCGGGGCCGGACTCGCGCATGGGTTCCGTCAATTGGATTGGAATGTCGATGAAGTTGATGCGCGTGACCACTTGGTGCATGGAAGCATACCAGCTTTACGACTCGCGGGCCGCGCGCTTCGCCGCTATTTCGTCTCCTCGTTCAACAAAGCTGTGCTCGATACCATCGACATGGCTCAACCCAGAGCGTTCCTGACAGTCAAGGGGGCCTATCTACATCCCCCCACTCTCGAAGAGATTCGACGCCGCGGTGTGACGACCATAAATTATTATCCTGACCTTCACTTCAGCCATGCCGGCCTTGATCGTTCGACCTTTGAGCACTATGATCTTTTCTTCACAACCAAATCATTTCAAGTTGAGCACCTGCAAGCGTTGCTCGGGCCCAGCCGTGTCCATTTTCTCCATCACGGCTATTCATCTCTCGTTCACCGTCCGCGACTGACCGAAATCGGAGAAGGCGATTACATCGCCGATGTGCTCTATGTCGGTAATTATTCGCCATACAAAGAACGCTGGCTCGCGGCGATCGCGCAGCGATTGCCTGATATAAGGCTGATGATCGTCGGCAATGGATGGACGCGAGCGGCATCCCGTTTTGCGCCCCGGGCAATGGCGACCACTCGGCATGTCCTTGGCGACCGCTATGCGCGGCTTTTACAACGAGCGCGCATCAACATCGCCGTGCATAGCGGGCCAGGCGGCCCCGGCGATTGGGAAGATCTTGTATCGACAAGAACCTTCGAGATCCCCGCGTGCAGAGGCTTTATGTTGCACATCGACAACGACGAAGTGCGTGAGCTGTTCAAGCCGGGCCGGGAAATCGACGTGTTTTCCACGCCGGAAGAGTTGTGCAAGAAGATTCGGACCTACCTCGCGCAACCAGAGTCGAGGGCGGCAATGATTGAGCGGGCCTTTGCGCGGTGCGTGCCGGACTATTCCTACGATGCGCGAGCGAGTGTTATTGCCGCCGCGATTGATGAACGGCCGGGCGTTGATGTCCCACTCGCAACGGCCCCGGGCAAGGCCGCCCTCAATAAACCCGTCGCGCTGCCCGACCGCCTGGAACCTGAACTGTGAGCTACCGCCTCGTCATCGTGGTCTCGCACCCGATCCAGCATTTCGTCCCGTTCTATCGGGCATTGGCGGCGCACCCGGAGATTGATCTCACCGTGGTCTATTGCTCGCGCATAGGGCTTGAGCCGTATTTCGACAAAGGGATGAACACGACGATCTCGTGGAATATGGACCTGTTAAGCGGTTACGACTACGTCTTTCTTCCGGAAGCGGGCGAGATCGCCTCGACCGGCCCGCGCGAGGTGAACAACCCGAGCATTACCCGCGAGCTTGGCCGCCTGAAACCCGACACGGTGCTGATCTACGGTTACCGCTACCTCACCACGCTCCGCGCTCTGTGGTGGCGCCGTCGCACCGGAACGCCAGCCCTGATGATTTCGGACAGTGAGTTGAAAACCCCGCGCTCCGGGTGGGTCAAAATGGCCAAACGGGTGATCGTGCCGATCGTCCTGCGGCAGTTCCGGGCGTTTCTGACCGTGGGGGACTGCAACGAAGACTACTACGCCCGTTATGGTGTGCCCCGGGATCGTATGTTTCTCTCACCCTTTACCATTGACGAAGACAGCTACCGGGCCGCTCGCTCCAATCGCGCGGCGCTGCGCGCGGATCTGCGCGCCGAACTCGGCATTCCGGCAACGGATATCGTCGCCCTGACCGTGGGCAAACTGTCGCGTCGCAAACGGCCCGACGATGTGGTGGCCGTCGCACGCCGGCTTGCACCGCGCGGACTGCCGATCCGGTTCGTGCTGGCCGGCGATGGCGAGAGGATGGACGATCTCAAGGCGGCGGCAGAGGGATTGCCGTTGCATTTTGTCGGCTTCATCAATGTTGACGCCTTGCCGCGCTACTATGCCGCGGCAGACATGATCCTGCATCCGTCTGCGTGCGACCCGCATCCCCTGGTGATGTCGGAAGCGGCCTGCATCGGCCTGCCTCTGGTCATCAGCGACCGGGTCGGCGCGGCCGGGCCGACCGACATTGCGCGCGCCGGCGAAAACGCGGTGGTGTTCCCGGTCGGCGACATCGAGGCAATCGCTCGTGAGATCGCTGGCCTTGCCGCCGACCGGGATCGGCTTGCGCGGATGTCTGCAAACTCGATCAAGATCTTCGACGCGCTCGATATCGAAACCAGCGTTGCGGGCGCTGTCGCGGCTCTGGAGTTCTGTGCGAAGGAATAATGACCGTTCTCGATCAACTTGACCCTGGCAATTTGTCTTGTTATGTTCTATCCTTACAGTAATATGGAAAAAAGTTACGGAATCGTGTGCTCGGAGATGAACAGTGGGAGCGAATCAAAGACCTGTTGTCGGGCAAGGCCAGCAATCTGTTTGCGGCAGGCAGGCAAACTCGGTACGATGGCTTTAAAGTTTCTTGCACTGGCCTGATATGAAACGACTCAATATTAAACGGCGCGTGTCTGGATTTGCCGAACACCGCAAAACGGTTCGAGAAACACTTGTGTCAAATTGAAGAAAAATTGCCACATGAGCGCGGAAACAAAATATAAAATTGCTGTTCTAAGTGATTTGCATGTCGAGGATGGGAGTGCCAACAAACGAAAATCCTGGCTTAGCACAAGCACGCCCCCCGATCCGGCGGAAAATCCCTTTGACTCTCTTTATAAACGCATTAAAACCGATTCACTTTCTGCGGATATTTTGCTTTGTTGTGGTGATATGGCAGAGAAAGCCAATTTTCCGGGGCAGCAATTGGCCTGGCGAAGTGTTCATGCGTTGGCGGAAAAACTGGGCGCCGCCAGGGTAATTGGCACTGCGGGAAATCACGATCTGGATAGTCGAGGCTTCCAGAACGAATTCGACCCCAAGGGAAATTTGCTCTCATTATCACCCGAGTTTCCAGGTCTGGATCGGGATTACAGTAATCAATACTGGGCAAGAAACTATGCGATTCACACGATAGATGAGGTATCACTGCGAATTCTTAATATCAATAGCTGTGCTTTTCACGGGTATGGCAAAAGAAAAATTGCCGAATTTCTGCATGGAAGAATTAGTGAGCCTACGCTAAATGAAATTAAGACAGAGATCGAGAGTAAGCCATTTTCAGTAAATATCGGGATGTTTCATCATCACCCTATGAAGTGGGATGACACAGATCAAGAGGACTATAGTGAGATGATCGGGGGCAATAAATTATTGAAGTTGCTGGAAAAAAGCGATTCCGGGCCCTGGCTAATAATTCATGGACATAAGCATGTGCCCAATATAGGTTATGCGGCAGGAGGAAGCAGTAGTCCAGTTATTTTTTCCTCTGGCAGCTTTTCGTCACAACGGTTGCCCACAAACGCTAGCAAAAACGAATTTTATCTAATTGAGATTGAAGTGAATCCAATGAAGACAGCTAAATTACCGATTGCCGGAACTATTCGAGCATGGAATTGGCAATATAAGCTAGGTTGGTCTGCTAACAAAATGGGATGTAAAATTCCAGACAATACTGGATTTGGTAATAGAACATCATCGGAAAATTTAGCGCAAAAAATTAGCGATATATTTCGCACTGATAATAAGCAGTGGATAGAATGGAATGAGATTTTGAAAGACATACCTGAGCTTCGTTATGTGCTGCCATCAGATTTAGATAAAACGTTACGTATGATAGAAAAGGAAGCAATTAATATCCACTACGATAACATGGGTTGGCCCAGTCAATTTAGTGTGCAAAATCAGAATCGAGGAGCGAATAATGAGTAACGTCATAAATCCGACTATTTTCGAATCTCTAAACGCACGGCAATTAACGCCTGAGCAAATTGCAGAAACATTTGTTCCCACGAAAAAATTTTCTGAACTGCTAAAGCGCAATCACAACATAATAATTGGCCCTCGTGGTAGTGGCAAAACCACTCTTCTAAAAATGTTACAGTTACCCGCGCTAAATAAATGGGAGCATGAGGATGCAGCAGATCGTTTGCGAAATTTAGACTTTGTATCCGCATTTATCCCAACCGATATATCCTGGAAAGAACAGTGGAGCCTTATTGACGAGCTTAAGCTAAATGACGAGCTTGAGCTAAATGACCAAAAAAGAGACCTCCTGAAAAACTCAGTCTTTTCCACACACACTCTAAAGACAATAATCGCAGCATTCAGATTTAGAATGAAAGATGATTTGTTATCGAACGACTATCTTAAAAAGTTCCATATTGAACTGGACAGAAATCAGGAATCGAATATAGCTAATGATATAGCGGAGAGCATTAAACTGGAACTAAGAATCCCAAGTCTGGAGTTTGTTGAATTCCAATTGAGAAATCGTCTTGTTCGCATTGGTGAGTATGTAAACAAAGTCAGGGCGGGAAGCAAAACTCCAGAAGAGTTAGAATTTATCTACCTGAATTTTTTCGATTTGATCAAAAATCTTATTTCTATATTAAACAAGGCTTCGGGAAATGAGCAGCAAAAATGGGCGCTTCTGTTTGATGAATTAGAGCTTGCGCCTAAGGAAATTCGCACTAAACTTATTAGTAACACTAGGAGTACTGATGGTCGAATTTTATTCAAACTATCGATAAGTCCTTATTCTGAAGGCTTCGATATGCTTACAGACGCTACCAGTCCAAGTGCTGGCCATGACTACATACCAATTAATCTATGGTATCCCTATAAAGAAAATGCCAGACCTTTTTGTAATTCTTTATTTGATCAGATTGCTAAAAGTTTGGGACTGGGCGACGTTTCTCCAGAACAAGTATTTGATACTTCTGAGTTTGCGCTTGGAAATTTCACGCGTAAAAATGGAGAGAGCGCATATAAAAAAGGATCTCTGATTTACCATAGGTTTAGAAAACTGAAAGATAAAGATCCTACATTTGCTACGTACTTGTCACGTAAGAAAATAAATATAAATGCAATGGGCCAAATGCCAGAGAATAAAAAAGCTAGCATAGTCCGAAAGATTACTAATATCGTGAGCGTTCGTGAAGTTTGGAGGAGAAATGATGGGAAGTTAAGCTCAAAACGGAAACCTTCCCTTTATACCGGCGCAACCACTCTGTTTGATATTACTGAAGGTAATCCTCGCCTATTTATTAGCATAGTAGGCGCTCTTCTGAAAGAATACAAGAATGATAGAAAGACAATAGAATCCTCAAGGCAGTCTGATGCGATCGCTCAAGAATCAAATAGATTTCGTGCGCTTCTATCAACGATTCCTATCCAGAAGGGAAATGGAGTAGAAGATATCAATGGACTAAATGATCTGCTCGATACCATTGGGAAATATTTCCGTGAAAAAACGGTTGTCGAGGATTTTACAGCCGATCCACCAACCTGTTTCATAGTTGACAGTAAAACACCAAATGGAATTTCTAAAGCTCTTAGTCGAGCGCTGAACGCGGGCGCTATCGTATATATACCGGATAATCCAGGGAATCCTTTGCTGAAAGACTTGACCGACAGACGTTTCAGGCTCACTTATTTGCTTGCTCCACATTACAAGCTCCCAATTATGGTTAGCAAGAGCAAGAGCCATGTGCTATCTAAGATATTGGGCGAAACAGAAAGCCAATTGAAACCTGACCTTTTTAATGAGCCTGGAGTATAAAAATTGAAAATTTTATTTAAAGAATCTTCGCGCACCAAAAGAGTTGATGATCTGAGATTCGATATACTTATTTGTGCTTTAGGGTATGAGTCACGCTCAATACATGTTGAGCAAGTATTTTATAAGAAATATAAGAAAGGGCTTTGTTTTGAATTTCAAGCTAAGCAATGTCTTAGCTTTAGCAAAAATAAAAAAAGTTTAATCAATCACAGAATCGATTTTTTCGATTGGCCAAACGAAGAGATACGGTTAATTATTTGTGAAGTCTTGCGCCAAGAACTAAAATCTAAAGAAGGTTATTTAAAACTTGCTATTGATATTTCCTCGATGACCAGGGAACTGACCGCTGAGATATTATACTGTGTGTGTAATATGATTGTTGAAGATGAGGAGCAGTTAGAAGTTACCCTGCTTTATTCGCCAGCAAAATTTATAAAGCCAGAGGCAGTGTTGGTGCCAATAGAGACTGCTGGCCCTGTTCTGCCGGAATATGCGGGTTGGACCTTAAAGCCAGAAAGCCCTTTATATGCTGTTATTGGTCTTGGCTATGAATATGGAAGAGCCCTTGGCGCATTAGATTATCTTGATCCCTATGATACATGGCTATTTAAACCGACTTTCAGGGATCGTAGATATAGAAAATATATTGAAAAATTCAATGAAGGCCTTACTACCTCATTAGAGAACAGTCGCATGGTTGATTACCTTGTAAGTGATCCATACGAAACTTTTATTCGGCTTAGGTCGCTATCTGAAGGGTTACTTAATCTAGGTCGAATAGTGTTTGTTCCTTTTGGGCCGAAGCTATTCAATGCGTTGGTACTGTTATTAGCTGAAGTTCTTGGTCAGAATGTAGCTGTATGGCGAGTAAGTAGCAAGATTTTAGAGACACCAATCAATAGAATTGCTACGGGTGAGGTGCTTTCTTTCTCCTTTTATGTTGTGGCTAATAAACTCGGCGATGAAGCCGAGCAGATATAATTTAATCCACAGAAAAGAAAATAAATACAACAAAATTATTACGCGAAGTTATCGAGAAAAAAGCAACGACAAGCTTACTGACTGTGTCAATGTGAAATGACATATGCAGAGACTGGAAAAATTGCTGGGATTCATGCTGATGCTGTTTGAGGCTAATTAAAACTGGATTAGGAAAATCTCAAGGTAAATTATCCGATCTTTATCTTATCATAGTTCCTTGCCTGAGCACTTGACTTCCTCTAAATAGAAAATTATGTATGTTAATCTAATTTCTTTACAAGCTGTGGAATCTATCTTTATTTATCTCTCCAATGCTTATTCTAATATGTGTTCAATCGCCTTCGAATCTATGTCCGATAACTTTACTTGGATTCAAAATAGCTTAAATTCCAAAGTCGTTCGGTCCTGCAAATTCTCACGCAGGTTCCAGAGGGTTGTATTGACATCCTTAAGATGAATATAGAAGATGCGAAAAGCGCGATTTTTTCCAATTAAGCTGGCCAGGAAATCGACGTATTTTTCATGCCGGAAGAATTGTGTGAGAAGATCCGCGCCTACCTCGCGCAACCAGGATTGAGAGCGGCAATGATTAACCGAACCTTTGCGCGGTGTGTGCCGGACTATTCCTATGATGCAAGAGCGGGTGTTATCGCCGCCACGATTGATGAATGACAGATCGTGCTTTTTTTGCTGGCCATGTTATGATTCTGGAATATGAAAAGCCTATGCCGCCACCGTGTTTCAGCGCCCCTTGGAAGGGCTTTACGTATGAATGGAATATTGTAATAAGATGCGACCAGTAAACTCAAAAACTGAAAAAGAAATAATCGAAAAGGACTTTGGGTTCTTGAAATTAGATTATGAGCAGGGAACGTTATCAATAAGACAATGCCATGAGCAGAAACTTGCTTATCAAAAATTTTATATTTCAATAGTTTCTGCAATCCTAATTATTATTATCTATGTGGATAGATCTCTTTTAAAAGGAGAAGAATCTATTGCCGGAAATGTAATAAATGGAGATTATCTAATAGGAACGTCATTTATATTTGCGGCCCTAATTGGAGCTATTGTTGTAAAAAATTTAGCGCATATCAGAATAAATGTTGTTTTTTACAATAATGCAGTAGTTAATATCAGGCAGTTTTTTATAAGCAATCTAAAATTAAATAATTATCCTGCTATAAAACCCTCAAGTTCATCTGATAGAAAATCAGCTGATTATATAACTATAGTATTATGTAGTTTTATTAACCTGATTTTGTTTGGTTTGGGTGTTTTTGCTATATCAAAAGAATTTGAATCGAATATTATTCAGATAATTTTTTACATAATGGCTTTGGTTATCTATATAGCTTTTCATATTTATGGCATTGAAAAAATTCTTAATGAAGGAATAGACCCGAAATTAAATAAAAATAGAAAGTAAATTCATAATGGTCATTCCCGCTGATGCGGGAATATGTGGTATAAACTACTGAATTCCTCGGCGGCCTGTTCCTGACCTGCCTGCCGCAGGCAGGCAGATTCATGCCATTTTCTGCACGCTCAATCCACATGCGGCTTAACTCACTCAGAATTCAAAAGAGCCATATTCAGGCATGATTGTCGCAAGCCCTTGCCGCTGCTCGACACGGCGGCCGATCGTGTGTTTTGTTGACACTTTCTGGAGCATGTCTATCTCAACGAGACTGAAGTGATTCTCAGAGATTTTTATCGCGTCTTCAAAATGGACGCAACGTTGCATGTTATTGCGCCAGACATCCGCATCCATGTGGAGGATTATGTCCGGTGAAATTGCCCGCCAGTACCCAGACCTCCCTTCCATCAATCTCGATCGTTGTGATCACGTACAATCGATTTAAGACACTTAAGCCAACGATAGAAACGCTTCTGGACATGCTGGACTACCCTCGCGAAAAGCTTGAGTTAATCATCGCGGATGACGGCAGTAATCCTGATATTATCGAGCAGATCGAGAAACTTCCTCATGACACGTTTGTCCGCACGAACGGAGTTAAAGGCTTCTCTGCCAATGCTAATCGTGGGCTTGGGGCAGCTCGGCATGACGTGATCCTGCAAATCCAGGATGATTGGCAATTGATGGAGTCCGGGCCTTTCCTGCGAAGCGCCGTTGATGTTCTTTTACAAAACCCGGATATCGGCATGCTGCTATTAAATCAGAGCCCCAACAATGTGTCCTTCGACACCCGATATATCGCCGGACATGAGATTCGTGTATTCCACAACAGACCGGATGTGCTTGTGCGTAATGTTTGTGAACACGCCTATAGTGACTGGCCGCACATTAAATGCCGCGCTTTTGTGGACGCGATCGGCGCTTATAACGAGAAGTTGCCCATGTGGGATAACGAACTGGACTACTCTCGCCGTATTAATGCGCAAACCCGATATCGTGTTGCCGATATTGTTGGTCTTACGGCATTGACGCATATCGGCGCCGATCTTTCGTATAATACCGGATCACGGATAACCAGGATCAAGGGCGTGCTTCTTAAAATTCCTGTGCTGCGGAAGCTTCTGGAATGGATGAACCTCAAAAGGCGTGGCTGACAGGGTAATGTTTTCTTGGGTCAAGGATGCCGGTCTGCGTCTTTAAGCCATGGTTTCAAGCATCCAAATTGTTGCTTCAATCGCAAACGAGGCGAGCGGACCTTCGTATTCCGTGCGCCGTCTGAGCGAAAGTCTGGCAACAGTGGGCTCGGAGGCGACGCTCGCTGCCCTGCGACGCGGTATGACCATGCCGCCGGGCGAAACACATCTGAGACTTTTCGAGGACGGTTTTGGGCCAGGGCGCATGGGACGCTCGCCGCAGATGGCGCGCTGGCTGTTGCGGGCCGCGCGGGATGCTGACGTGGTGCATTCCCACGGATTGTGGATGATGCCCAATGTTTATGCCGGGCAGGCCGCGGCACGCGCGCGCAAGCCGCTGGTGATCTCGCCGCGGGGCACACTGTCGGAATACGCTTTTGCTTCAGGCTTGCGGATCAAGCCGTTGTTCTGGCATTTATTGCAAAAGCGCTCAATGCGCGAGGCGGCCTGTTTTCATGCCACCGGCCTGCCGGAACTGGCCGACATCCGGCGCATGGGATACGAGCAGCCGGTCGCGCTTATCCCGAATGGCATTGACATTCCCCCCGCCGCCCTGCCCCGGCCGGGGCGAGGCTCGAAACGTCGTCTTTTATACTTTGGGCGCCTGCACCCTCAAAAGGGATTGGAAACACTGCTTGAGGCCTGGGCGCGGGTGTCCCCCGGCCATCCCGGTTGGCAGCTCGATATCGTGGGGCCGGACATCAACGGTTATCGTGGCCTGCTGGAGACCCGAGCCCGTGACCTCGGGCTGGAGCGTGTGCAGTTTGGCGCTCCGCGGTATGGCGCCGAAGCCAAGACGGCGCTTTATCAAAGCGCTGACCTCTACATCCTTCCCAGCCCGTCGGAGAATTTTGGCATGGCCGTAGCCGAGGCTCTGGCCTGCGGTCTGCCGGTCGTCACTACCACCGGCACTCCCTGGAAAACCCTGCCGGATAAGGGCGCGGGCTGGTACGTTACGCCGGACACCGCCGGCGTCGCCGCGGGTCTTAAAGCCGCGCTGACTTGTGTGCCAGAGACGCTGCACGCCATGGGCGCCCGGGGGCGAGCCTGGATGGAGCGCGACTTTTCCTGGCCTGACATTGCGCGGCAGATGACGCAGGTTTACGCCTGGCTTGCCGGATATGGGCCGATGCCGGACTGTGTCCAAATCAGCGCCTCCGATGACGCTTCCCTTTCTCTCAAACAACCATGACTTTCTGGTTCGGTTGGAACGGCCAAGGGCAGTCAGGGCGTGCCATTAGTTTTGGTTGCGTCGGGGCATCGGGGTTTTCCGAAAAATAGGTATTTTGAGAGGCGCCCACATAATGTCTGTATCCCAAAAAAAACTATCCGAGCGCCATCCGCCGCAATGGTCGATCCGTATCGCGCGGCGCCTTCGCGGCCTACAGAGGTTACGAGGCGGCAGCCGCTTGCTGGAGGCACTCGCAGCAAACGCTGTCGAGGGAGAGTTCTGCGTTCGCAACGATTCGCCGGGGGGGGGGGGGATTGTTATTACTGGTAATATCTCATCGTTCCTGGAGAGACAAGCGTACGTGAAAGGTGGCTACGAACAACAGCAGATTTCAGAGTTTCTCGCCCGCTTGCCAAAAACCAGGCGAGGCGTCATTCTCGATATAGGCGCCAATATTGGCACTCACAGCCTTTGTTTTGCGCTGCACTTCAAAACCGTCCACTCGTTTGAACCTAACTCGCTGATTTGGAGCTCATTTGAACGGAATATTGAACTCAATGGGTTTCGTAATGTGCATCTTCATCATGTAGGTCTCGCAGATGAAGAGGCGGAAATGCCGTTCCATCTGATTGAGAAAAACAACTTCGGCCTGGGAACCTTCTCCAAGGTTGAACAATATGACCTTCCGCTGAGAGAGGTGGGCACAGCGAACGTCGTTGTCGGCGATCGCTATCTCTCAAACCAGGGCATTGGCAAAATAGATGCTGTAAAGATTGATGTGCAAGGGTTTGAACCCGAAGTTCTCCGTGGGTTGACGAATACGCTCGGCGCAACAAGGCCAATCGTTTGGTGTGAGGTGGCGAGTGGCGCCAAATCGAAGATTGAAACAGTGTCAGATTTGCTCAGTTTTCTCCCCAGCAGCTACAAGCTCTATAAGTTTGTCGAGACCCATAGGCTGGGCTTGAAGTCCGTTGCGCTAATCCATATTTCTGGCGGAAGCCTGGACCACGCAGACTATGTTGCAGTTCCATGCGAATCTGATCTTTAGAAGAGCGCTTTGGTTATGCTGCTTTTCGCGGCAAGCGCCTCACCTTGTAACTGGCCTTGCCAGGTATAGCCAGTGATCTTCAGTCGACCACCTGCTATGACCCAAATTCTGCTTTTCATAGCCAGCTACTTGCCTGCCATACGCTACGAAGGGCAGGTCCGCGCAGGGCTGGCAGTGGCGGGGCTCAAAGTTCGGATTGACAGTACTATTATTCAGTACTAATATTTGATTGTGAAAAGAAAACACCGAAAGACCCTTGTCCTGATTTTTTCCAGACCGGTCAGCGCAAACGTCAAATGGAAGGATATTGAACAATTATTTGTGGCATTAGGCGCAGAGATAATAGAGGGCGAAGGCTCCAGAATTGGTGTCAGACTTTTTGGTGAGCGCCGTGTTTTCCACCGGCCGCACCCTTCTCCGGATACTGACAAAGGCGCGGTGGATAGTGTAAGAAACTGGCTGGAAACAAATGGAGTCAAACCATGAAAAACATAATGAAAATTGACGGCTACGATGCCGTTATAAATTATGATTCTGAAATAAATCTTTTCAGAGGTGAATTCATTAACCTGAATGGCGGCGCCGATTTTTATGCCGCGGATGTGGAGGGGCTTCAAAAAGAAGGCAAGGCTTCGTTAGACCTGTTTCTTAAAATGTGCGCAGAAGATGGCGTTGAACCAAAGAAAAATTACTCTGGAAAGTTTAATGTTCGAATCAGCCCTGAATTACATGAGATTCTGGTTTTGAAGTCATCCGCGACAGGGAAAAGCATCAATCAGCTTGTTGTTGAGTCCCTGGCCGATTCCGTGGACAATGAGCTATAGCAAGTGTTTACAGGCTGATACCGACTACTCCATATTTTTTGTCACTCGCTACATTCAAGTACTAACACAAAAATACTTAGCAGCCGGCGCGGATGAAACGGACGTTAGCAGGAAACAAGTTACAATGAAATTTTATAAGAGCGGCAGTCATACGGTCTGGGACTGCAAGTATCCTCGACAGGGAACATTTTGTGTCCGTCATCCTCGGACTAAACTTCTACCACGCCGATTCAGCCGCCTGCCTGCTCGTTGACGGCCGTCTTGTCGGCGCCGTTGCGGAAGAGCGCCTTGGCGATCGCCTCAAGCATAGCCCGGCCTTCCCGGAAAACGCCATTCGCTGGCTTTTGGCCGATAACGGTCTGAGGCTTGCCGATGTGACCCATGTTGCCCTGCCGCGCGATACTTCGGCCAACCGGGGCGCGAAGATACATTATGTCTTCTCCCATCCGATCAAAGGCGGCTGGGCGGCGTTGGAGCATCTGGCCCGCTCTAAAAAAACACAATCCATACTCCAACGGCTGGCTGGCCTTTGTAACGAAGACCCCGCCACGATCTCTTTCAAGACGGTTCCGGTCGAGCATCATCTTGCCCATCTGGCGTCATCCTATTATTGCTCGCCCTTTGAAGCCACCACCGCCGGTTTCTCCTACGATGCCTCGGGCGATTTTGCCTCGGCCATGGCCGTGCGTTGCGAAGGGACCAAAATGGAGGTGCTGGATCGCGTCTCCCTGCCCGACAGCCTGGGCTTTTTCTACACCGCGCTGTGCCAGTTTATCGGCTTCAATGCGTTTGGCGAGGAATACAAGGTGATGGGCCTGGCGCCTTATGGCGAGGATGCCTACGCAGATTTAATGCGCGACCTGGTGAGGTTGCCCGAGGACGGCTGGTTCAGGCTCAAGCGCGGCGCTTTCGGGATGCACGAGGGAGGTGAGTCTGGCGCCGTGGATGGACATGCGCATATCCTGATGGGGCGGCTCTGGCGCGATCCGGTTCGCGCCGCCCTGGGCGCGCCGGCGGAGAGAGGAACGATTACCCAACGCGAAAAGGACATCGCCCGCTCCGTGCAGGCACGCTTTGAAGAAGCGGCGCTCCACTGCCTTGCGCGGCTGCACGGCATGGTCCCGAGCGAGCGGCTGATCATGGCGGGTGGCTGCGCGCTCAATGGCGTTGCCAACGCGAGGAACCTGCGTGACACGCCCTTTACAACGCCCTATTTGCAAGCGGCTTCATCGGATGACGGGACTTGCTTGGGCGCGGCGCTTTGGGCATACCATAACGTTATCGGCGGGAGCGAGCGCTTTCACATGGAGCACGCCTTCTGGGGCCCCGAATACAGCGACACCCGGCATCGCAGTGCCATTGCATCGACCGGTCTGCCCATAGAAGCACTCCCCGAAGAGCGGCCCCTGGTGGAGCGGGTCGCGCAACTCATTGCCACAGGCCGGGTCGTCGGCTGGTATCAGGGCCGTAGCGAATGGGGGCCGAGGGCGCTCGGCAACCGCTCCATTCTGGCCAATCCCGCCGTGCCAACCATGAAGGACACCATCAATGCCAAAATCAAGCGCCGCGAGCGCTTCCGCCCCTTTGCACCCAGTGTGTTGCGCGAAGATGTGGGCACTTACTTCGAGCAGGATGTCTATTCGCCCTTTATGATGCATGTCGTGAAGCTGCGGCCAAAATGGCGGGAGCGCCTGCCGGCCATTACCCATATCGACGGCACGGGGCGTCTGCAAAGCGTCGATCCGGCCTCAAACTCCCGCTACCATGCCCTGATAACGGCCGTGAAGGCGCGGACCGGCATCGGCATGGTGTTAAACACCTCGTTCAACGAGAACGAACCGATTGTCGATACCCCCGAACAAGCCGTCGATTGCTTTATGAGGACGGACATGGATGCGCTCTGCGTTGGGCATTATCTGGTCATTAAACCGGGGCTTGAGTCCTGAACGGATTGATGATTCGGGAGACAGGGAGATACACTAATTCTCAAAATTCATGTTTATACTATAAATTGCTTGCCAGATATATTTGGCAGCGCCATGGTAAAAGAGTAAGATATGGCGCAGGCTACGAAGCCTAAAAAGGTTATTGTTTATCAGGATGAAAACGGCAAAGAACCGTTTACAAACTGGTTAAACGGCCTGCGGGACCAGAAAGGCCGAAGGGCCATTCTGAAGCGTATCGGCAGACTGGAACACGGCTTATACGGCGACTGTGAACCTGTTGGTGAGGGTGTATTTGAATTACGGCTGTTTATTGGCCCCGGATATAGAGTTTATTTTGGCGAAGAAGATGCGCATATCGTTATCCTCTTATGCGGCGGCGATAAAGATTCTCAGGGTAGAAACATAAAAACTGCCAAAGTCTATTGGAAGGGATATAAAGCACATGAGTAAAAAGCGACATTACAGGGCGTTCAGGGATGTTGAAGAAGAGTATTTCCGTGGCCATCCCGAAGAGATCGGCTCCTATATAAATGAAATATTCGATGAATACGCCCAGGATAGCAATTCAGCCGCTTTGCTGGCTTCCCTGCGTGTTATCGCCAAGGTCAAAGGCATAACTCATCTGGCTGAAGCCACCGGCATGACGCGCCAGGGTATTCAGCATGCCTTGTCCAGTAAAGGCAACCCGCGTTTCGATAACGTTAACGCTATCATGCATGCGCTGGGCTATCGTCTGACACCGCGTCCTATCGACGTGATACACAGTTTCGACATCGGAGAATAATGCATAAACAGTATTCTGGTCGTTGGGAAATTGATTCAATGAGTATGTGGTCAAAAGATTTCATTGATCTTATCGAACCCGGTTACTTTCTCATAAATGCTGATGACACCGGTGAATTTGTATTCGGGGCCGTGTCGGCAAATATTGATGGGCACTTCTGTACTAAAACAAAGCGCTTCGAGTATAGTTGGGAAGGCAGCGATGAAAACGACCCTGTCTGTGGCCGAGGCTGGTTTCAATTTGACAGCTTAAAGAAAGCAACAGGGCAAATTTATGCCCACATGGGAGACGAATCATCAATCTCATTGGCGAGGTAACACATATCTCATTATGTATTGAACCCGGACAAAATGAACAAAATTTTTTTATTACCCTGTATCATTGCCATGCAGTGACTGAAAATGAAGATTTAATTACTATGAAAGAACAGGCTTTGATTTTCGGATACCGATACACATCTTCGGATCGCGGCCATGTCCATGCCTGCCTGATACTGACTGTAAAGGCGCTTAATGCAGGCTGGCGAGCAGCTTCAAATCACTGACCACACCTAAAGGAGTAAACATATGAATGATTATCGGGATCGCATTACTATTGAACCGGGCAAACGCGGTGGCAAACCATGTATCCGATCCATGCGGATCACGGTTTATGATGTGCTGGACTGGCTGGCCTCAGGGCTAAGCGAGGCCGAGATTCTGAAGGATTATCCGGAATTGACGCAGGATGACATTCGGGCGTGTCTGGCCTTCGCCGCCAACCGGGAACGCCAGTTATCCACGATTGCGCCAGCTTGAAGTTATTACTGGACCAAAACCTGTCGTTCAGGTTGCTGGAGAAACTGGAACCAGTTTCTCCGGGAACAACGCAAGTCAGGTTTGTTGACCTTGATCAGGCTGACGATCTTGCTGTTTGGCAGAATGAGTCTGATGCAAGGTATCAGTCGCTTCTTGCCGCGCAAAGGGAACTACGAGGAAACCTTCGACACCGCCATGTTCGAGGCCGTAAAACCCGGTGACATCATCTGGGATGTGGGCGCCAATGTGGGTTATTACACGCGCAAATTTGCGGACTCGGCGGGTGCGGCAGGGCGGGTCTTCGCCTTTGAACCTTTCCCGGCCAATGTGACGCGGCTGCGCGCCGAATTGATCGGGATCAAGACGGTCACCGTGCTGCCCGTGGCGTTGGGAGCGGAAACCGGCACGGTAGAGATGCGGGCAGGGGATGATGAACTCGGCGCGACAAGCCGCATTGTGGGGAGGCGGCACAACGCAGGATAAGGTTGTCAACGTCAGTTTAAGCGAGCGTTAGCAGGAAATAAGTTAAGATGAAAGCATATAAAGAAAATATTGATAAGTTGAGGAAACCAAGCCCAAATGCTATTGATCCTCTAAATATTCTTGAAACAGAAGTGCATGATGATGTTTTATATTATGCAAATATTCCAGATAACAATGGAAGGCTATATGCGGCAATAGCTGCGCATGCAGACAATATTTGTTTTAATTTCGATTATTTGCAAAAGTATATTGAATATTACAATCAATATGAATTAAAAGATAAACTTAAAAAATACCCGCTTAATGTTCCTACAGAAATAGAATTTTTGAAACTCCTTGAGTTTAGAGAATCTGAAATGAAACGTGTCCTGTATGGTGGGAAGGATACCTGGCAGTGGCCAGCGGAGTGGGGAGATGTTGGATGGAATGGCCCTGTATTTCACAATCCAGTTCGTTACTGGAGTTTTATGGATAAGCTGGACAAAAATCAAAAAGAGGAAATTCAAGATAGATTGGATATCAAGTTCGCTTTGAATGAATTAAGAAATACTCAAAAAGGTATTTTGATTTTTAAATCTCTGCTTGGCATGGGTAAAGCAATAACTTTTTTGTAAATTATGGCAAAAAGAAAAGTTTATATTGAAACATCAGTAGTAAGTTATCTAGCTGCAAAGCCAAGCAAAACAATTATTGGTTCTGCGCGTCAACAGATCACCGCGGCCTGGTGGGAAAAGCGCGCTGGTTATCAATTTTTTGTCTCAGAATCTGTGTTGAAAGAATGCGCGGCTGGTGATCCTGATGCCGCCGCCAGGCGACTTAAAGTAGCACAGAATTTGCCTTTATTGATGATTACAGAAGACGCTTTCCAATTAGCGCAATCATTCCTGGACAGAAAAATAATCCCTCAAAAAGCAGCGGAAGATGCTCTTCATATTTCAATTGCAACCATTCATCAAGTTGATTTTTTATTGACCTGGAACTGCAAACATATAGCTAATCCTGAAATTCAAATAAATATCTCTGATTATTTGAATGAAATAGACCTGTTTCTGCTATTTATATGCACCCCTGAAGAACTGTTAGGAGAAGAAAGCGATGATTTATGATGAAATTATTGATGAGGTTCGTAAAAATAGAGATGCCCATGCTGAAAAATTTAATTTTAACCTGCGGGCAATTTACGAAGATCTTAAAAAATCGGAATCTGAGCATATAAAAATGGGATACAGCTTTGTCGAGCCGCCCGAAGTGCTTCAGCCAGCCGTTGCGGCGTTGCGGCGCTTTCGCTCTGAACGCAATAACGGCTGAGTTTGTCGTTACGGTCCTGTTGCCACAGGTGGAATTGGCGCGCGACATTAAAGTCATAGACACATAGACGAATCATGAACTGGCAAACCAATTCGGCAATGATCGGCCTGCGCAATGTCGCGCGCAAAATGGGTCTGACGCAAGGCATCAGTCGCTTCTTGCCGCGCAAAGGGAATTACGAGGAAGCCTTCGACACTGCCATGTTCGAGGCCGTAAAACCCGGTGACATCATCTGGGATGTGGGCGCCAATGTGGGTTATTACACGCGTAAATTTGCGGACTCGGCGGGTGCGGCAGGGCGGATCTTCGCCTTTGAACCTTTCCCGGCCAATGTGACGCGGCTGCGCGCCGGATTGACCGGGATTGAGACGGTCACTGTCTTGCCGGTGGCGCTGGGGGCGGAAACCGGCACGGTGGAGATGCAGGCAGGGGATGATGAACTCGGCGCGACAAGCCGCATTGTGGAGGGCGGCACAACGCAGGACAAGGTGACCAACGTCAGTATTGCAACAGGGGATTCCATTTTAGACCGGGGCCTCGCCGCCGCCCCCACGATGATCAAGATTGATACCGAGGGATTTGAACTGGATGTGCTGAACGGGATGCAGGAAATCCTGCACAGGGCAACGCTCAGGGCCGTGTTTATCGAGGTGCATTTCGGCATTCTGGCCGAGCGCGGCATGTCCGGCGCCCCAGGCAGGATCGAACGCCTCCTCTCCGCAAAAGGCTTCAGGAACCGCTGGCTTGATCTCTCGCATCTCGCGGCTTACCGCCGGTAAGATGAATTGATGAAGCGTGTCCTGCTGCCTGACACCTGTTTGAAGCTCAGCCGGTTTTCTTTCGGCACGGCGAGCCTGCATCATCTTGGGGCCTTAAACCAACAGGTTCGGCATTTGCAGGCCGCCACGGAAACAGGCTTCAGCCATTTTGATACAGCGCCGCTTTACGGGTTTGGCATGGCGGAGCGCGCGCTGGGCAGGGCCTTTGGCGGTAGCTCCGGTCAGGCGGTAACTATGGCAACCAAAGTTGGACTTTATCCGCCGGGCGGAACCGGGCAGGGGCGCATGGCGATGCTGGCGCGTAAAATCATGGGCAAGGCGCTGCCGACCATGTCCCGCGCCCGGGCGGACTGGCATGTGGTGCGGGCCATGAAGAGTCTGGACGGCAGCCTGGCTCGCCTGCGCAGGGAGCACATTGATCTGCTGTTGCTGCATGAACCGGAGTTGCCGCTTTTGAATACCGATGAATGGCTGCGTTGGCTCGAAATGGAGGCCGCCCGGCGGGTGGGCGCTTTCGGCCTTGCCGGCCCGGCCGCGCGGATCGCGCCTTTTATTATCGCACAAAGCCCGCTGGCCCGGGTTGTTCAGTCGCATGACAGCTTTGAGGGCCGCGAAGCCGATTTTCTGATGGCCCATGCCCGCCCCTTGCAGTTGACCTATGGCTATTTGTCCTCCGCCCCGGCGCGGCCCGATGCCCCCGCGCACGCCGAAGCCTTGCTGGCCGGGGCGCTACGGCGCAACCGAACAGGTTCTGTTATCGTGTCGTCCCGCCGCCGGCGCCGCCTTTCCACCTTCGCGGCTATTGCGGAGCAGGATGACTTGCAGGGCCAGACGGCATGCTGAATTCGCTTGATGAAACGCGCCCGGCCGGCCCGCTTGAGGCCGATGTCGCGGTTATCGGCGCCGGTCTGGCCGGCATCGTGCTGGCCGATGCGCTCACCAGGGCCGGCCTCTCGGTGCTATTGCTTGAAAGCGGGGGTGAGCGTCAAATCGAAGAGGTTCACCTTCTCAATGCGGTCGAGTTGACGGCGCAGAACTATCGCGGCGCAACGGAAGGACGTTTTCGCGGGCTCGGTGGCACATCGACCCGTTGGGGGGGGGCACTCCTGCCCTACCTCGCAACAGATTTCGCCCCGCACCCCCGCGGCTGGCATCAGGGCTGGGGCATTAAAAAAGCGGACCTGGACCCGTACCTGGCGTCTCTCGAACATGATTTTGGCGTTTCCGCGGACAGCTATGAAGGCGCTGGCGAGTTCGAGTCGGCCCTTCCCTCGTTTCTGCCGCGCTTGCCGAAATGGCCAACATTTCAGAGACGTTCAACCTTCAAAATCTACCGAAACAAGCTCCTCAATGACCCGCGACTCGCAGTCTGGATCAATGCCACGGTGACCGACATCCGCATTGCAAAAGGCCGGATTGTTGGCCTGAAAGCGCAAAGCATGCAAGGCCATGCGCTTGAGGCGCGCACGGCCCATGTGGCCATCGCCGCCGGCGCTATCGAAACAACGCGGCTTCTTTTGCTGCTCGATCGCGCGCAAGGGGGCGGCGTATTTGGCCAGACAAGCCCGCTCGGGTTCGGTTTTCACGACCATCTGTCAGCGCCCATTGCCGAACTGGAGCTAAAAGACCGCGCTGCGATCACCCGCCTTTTTTGCTTCAGGTTTGTGCGCGGCGGCATGCGCAACCTGCGCTTTGAACTCGGGCGAGACGCGCGTATGAAGGCCGCGCTGCCCGCCGCCTTTTTGCATGTATCCTTTACCCGGCAGGCCAAAAGCGGCTTTGACGGGTTGCGCGGTGTTTATCAGGCCATCCAGCGCGGGCAACGCCCGGCCTTCACCGATATTACCGCGATACTCGGCGATCTGCCGTGGTTTCTGCGCGCCGCCTGGTGGCGTTTTGCAGAGCTTCGGGTTTTGCCGCCGGGCGGGGCAAGGTTTGAACTGCACCTCGTCACCGAGCAAAAACCCGATCCGCACAATCGCATTGACCTCAGCCCGACCGGGTCCGATGCCTTTGGCCAGCCCCTGGCGCGTATCCACTGGCAGGTACACGAAGACGATTGCGCGCTGTTTTCCCAAATAGCAGAACTCGCCCGCGCACAATGGGCCGATGGGCCGCTCTCCAGACTGGCCACGCTTAAGGCGCGGGATCAAGAAGCCATAAGGCATGATTTGGTGGAGGGCGGCGGCATCTATCATCCGGCAGGGACGACCCGCATGGGCGCCTCGGCCACAGAGGGCGTGGTTGACGCCCAACTGCGGGTGCATGGCTGCGATGGACTCTGGGCCGTGGCGACTTCTGTTTTCCCCACCGTGGGCGGCGCCAGCCCAAGCCTGGGGTTAATGCAACTGGCCCTGCGCGCGGCGGATGATATCGCCGGGTCGATAGTCGGGGTTGGGGGCGAGGCCAGATGTCAATAACAGATGTTGACTTGCCCTTCAGACCCTACCATTATATTTACGACAATTTGGAAAATTTTCAAAAATTTATTGAAAAATCTCTACATCCTTGATCAGGATAACCCTTGAAATGATAGAAAAATCCAACATAGATGTCCTTATTCTTGTTGCCTTGAAAGATGAACTGGACCCATTGATCCAGATTGATGCTCATGCTTTGCCAGACAGCGAATGGACTGAGGTAAAAGATGAAACTGCGCCATATTGGTATCGTGATTTTCTTCATGAAGGTGATGATAAATTTACTGTTGCGGTGGCCAGAACTACGAAAATGGGGGCGACGGACATAGCCGGATTTGGTGGAATTCTTATAGACCGATTAAATCCTGGGTATTTGGCAATGTGTGGAATCTGCGCCGGACGCAAAGATAAAACGAATATGGGAGATATAGTCGTAGGCAGTTCTGTTTTTGACTACGAAAAGGGTAAATCAGTAAGTCATATTGATGAAGATGGAAACGATAATACTGAACATCTTAAGGACACTCCAACATTTAATTTGCGTGATCATATCTTACGTATGATACAGGATTTTGGTGAAAGACCTTGCTTTCTTAAAGATATAAACCGTAGGCGACCAATATCCTATGAATATCAGGAATTCTGGCTACGAAAAATGCTGATGGATAAAAAAAATATCAGTTCAAAGGCTTCAAAGGCAAAGCGCACTAAAAATTGCCCGGATTGGACAGAAATATTGAAGAGACTGCGAGCGGCCAAAGAGATTGAAGAAAGTGGATTAAAATTAACCCCCAAGGGCTTCTCCCAAGCAAGACAAGATAAGGAAAATTTCCCTGACGGCTTTTCGTCTGACGAGGATATTAAAGTTGTCATTGGCTCCATTGCGACGGGAAACAAAGTTGTAAAAGATATCAAAAAACAAAATAAAGCCCGTATATTCGAAGAGATAAAAGCGATTCGACGAGATGTCCTCGCTATTGACATGGAAGCGTATGCTATCGGTTTGCTAGCTCACCATAAAGAAATTCCCTGGGTAGTTGCCAAAGGCGTCCAGGATTATGCAGATGATCAAAAAAATGATCGTTACCGTGCGTTTGCTGCGCATGCATCTGCATGTTTTCTCATTGAATTTTTTCATCGATATTTAAAGATAGAATCAGAAAAAAAGCACATTCTCGCGTGCCCTGAAGAAGGTTTGCCAGAAAAGCATAATATCCCATTTCAAAGACCGTCCAGCACTGAACTTGTGTCCAGGGATGAATTGATAGCTTCATTAACTGATAACTTTATCACCGCACATCAAGATGATTTCTCTCGATTTAGCGCTGTCGCCCTATCGGGAATCCCGGGTGTCGGAAAAACTACCGTTGCTTTAGAGATAGCCTATCGTCTTGGCCGCAGATATCCCGCGGGAGTATTCTGGATTGATGCGCGCAATCCGGGTAATTTGCAAGAGGTTATTAAATCTATCCTTAAAAAGTTTAAAATTCATATCTCAGGAGATGAAAATAACGATCAAGATATTAATGCTTCATTTTGCCATTATTTGGAAACTAATCCTTGTTTGATTTTCTTTGATGCTCTGGATTCAAGAGATGTGGCAATTGATTTGGTTAAGTTTTTGCCGAAAACTGGATTATCCCGAGTCATCATTACGACAAAAGATTCAAAAATTGAACTGCAAGCCAGCCTTGAGATTATAGAGCTAACTATATTAGATGAGATTCCGGCAATAGAAGTATTGACACGATTTCAAACATTACCCTTAACAAAAGAGCAGCAAGAAATTGCAGTTAAAATATGCGCTGAGTTAGGCTATTTACCTTTAGCGCTTGACCTGGCAGCTAGATATTTAAAAAATAAGTCAATGGCACTATCAGCCTATCTTGAGAGGCTGCGCGAATGTGGCATAAAATGGCAGGGACTCGAATCAAAAAACCAAATCAAACCATCTATTTATAAAGTTCTAAGCCTATGTATTGAAGGTATCTCTAAATATGAGAAAAACTGTGATTTAGGCTTGAAAATCCTTCATCTTTGTGCGGCGATCAATCTTGTTGGAGATATTCCCAGTAGATCAGATAAGGAAGATTTTTATGGGTCTTTGATTAGAAAGAAAACTGATAAATCCCTGCCTCCATCTAAAATACCACTTGGATTAGCGTCTGCCGTAAATTTTGCAGGTTTTAATCAGCAGAAAGAAAACCATACGCTTGATCAATTTGATGATGCGATTGAGTTACTTGAAATATCAGGATTAGTACGGTTAAATCCTGACTCTGATTTTATATGGATGCATACATTAACATATGCGTACATAAATACATTGTTGAATAAAGAGGATGTTGAATATCTGGTCTGGCGTTTAGCTGTAGATTGGAATTCTACACAGAATGCAATGTTAATTGCAGGATGGTGTAACTATTCTAAAACTATACTTGATTATTTCAATGCTGTTTCTAAAATAGAAAAAATTTCTGAAAACGCTGCTATTGCAGTTCTGCAATTATTATATGAAATGGCAGACTTTTGTGATGCTTCAAATACGGAAGAAATTGTTGATAAAGCAATTTCTATTGCTAGAAGAAACTCTAACAAAGATCTGGAACTCCATCTACGGATAGATAAAGCCTATTCAGTATATAAATTGAGACGCTTGAAGGAAGCGGAGGGTTTATATAAACAACTTTTCCATGATTCTTGCAATAAACCCATTCCTTTGATTAAGTCAATTGATTTTATGTATTATTATGGCTGCCTTATATTAGATTTAGATAAAGTTAAGGATAAAAACTTTACGCCTTATTTAGGAGATAAGAAAACACATAGGGATTTTGCGCTTTATTTATGGAATAATGGGTTACGATCTACTATAGAATCGTTAAAACCACTTGAAACTGATAGAGAAGTGCCCGAACATTTTATTTTCTTGGCTGAACGAGGTCTCTATCGCTTTTTTTATCAAAAAAAGAATGTTTTCCCAGAAGCTTCATTTAGCGCCTCTGAGAATGAATTAGAGTGTAAAATACGAGATAAACTTAAACCCATATTATCAGATCTGCGACAATGGGATTATCAGTACATATTAACTAAAGGGCCTCTTCATATTATGCTTCATGCGATTCCAGTAAGAGATTGTAACTGAATGAATGCTTTGTTTGATCGAGTATCTGGCATACAGGATAATGCGATCTCTCTCGGCACAAAATCCTGATAAATCGTTTTTACGCTGGATATCCTGACATAGAGTTGTGAACCTGGCTGCACCCCCCGCCTTGCCCGTGACCGTGGCGATCCCCGTGAAAAACGAGGAGGCCAATATTGCGCAATGTCTGGATCACCTCGGCCGGTTTGCCGAAGTCGTGGTGATCGACAGCGGCTCGACGGATCGCACTGCTGATATCGCAAAGGAATTTGGCGCGCGGGTGGTCGATTTCTACTGGGATGGAAGATATCCCAAGAAGCGGAACTGGTTTCTGATAAACGAGCCGCCCACTCAACCGTGGGTGTTGTTTCTCGATGCCGATGAGTTCGTGGATGAAGCCTTTTGCGAGGCGCTCGCCGGGGCGGTGGCCGTGGATAGAATTAATGGCTACTGGCTCTGTTATACCAATTACTTTCTGGGCGAGCCATTGCGACATGGGCTGGCACAGAGGAAGCTGGCGCTCTTTCGCGTGGGTACGGCGCTCTATGAAAAGATCGACGAAGATTGCTGGGGCCAACTCGACATGGAGATTCACGAACACCCCGTTGTCGAAGGTGAGATTGGAGAAATCCCTGCGCCCATCCATCATCAGGATTACAAAGGTCTGGGCAATTTCATTGAAAAACACTGCGACTATGCGCTTTGGGAAGCGCGGCGCTATGCCAGACTTCAAGACGATCCTGCGGCCTGGGAACACTTCACGCCGCGCCAGCGCTTCAAGTATCGGCACCTTGCAAAGTGGTGGTATCCGTGGTTCTACTTTGCCTTTACCTATCTGGCAAAACTCGGGTTTCTGGACGGCGGGGCGGGGTTTCACTATGCGGCCTACAAGGCCTGGTATTTCCAAACCATCCGCTTGCTGATTAAAGAACAGTACGCCGCCACTTGACTCTGTTTTTCTGAAAAAGAGCCCTTTATGCCCCGACTCTATGACGGCCACAGACGCATTCTCATGACGGGGAGGAGTGGGCTTTATCGGCTGGCCATGAGTGTACAGAAATCCTAGCGCCTGCTTGTAGCAGGCAGGTTGGCGTTGAAGTTCATTAACGGAATTGACGAGGGAAAATGTAGCATCAGGGGAATCGCACTTAAATTTTGATTTTTGGTATAAACTTGTTTCTTGACCATTACTCGGAACAGGAGGCGAGCTGCGGTAGTATCTCTGCTTTTTGTTCTGGCAAGAATGAGAAGCATCGATGAGACAATACACACAGTTCACCCAGGAGCAACGATACCAGATTTACCTGCCTGCTGCAGGCAGGCGCCCTCAACGAAAACACCAATGGCCTGATACGCCAATACTTCCCCAGGAACAGAGACTTTACCACCATCACTGAACAGGAGATTAAAATGGCTGTGGATATATTAAATAACCGCCCCCGAAAATGCCTTGGCATGAAAACACCTAATCAGGTATTTTTCGGAATCAATCCTAATGTTGCACTTGCTGGTTGAATCCACGATGTATAGAAAAGCCACTGGATTCCGGTGTTCGCCGGAATGATGGCGGGGCATTATTACGGCTTGGCCCGCGGCAGGCAGGCTACTGGGAGGCCGGACTGACTTAGGAGAGAAGGTTATCGGGATACGTCTATTTCCTCGTTGTCATTCCAGCGAAAGCTGGAATCCAGTGGTTTAACTATGCGTTCCTGCCTGCGTGTCGCAGGCAGGAATAACGATAAATAGGTCATTGCTGTTAAAGCAAGAACTGAAGTTCATCGAATATCCTGGCACACCTTTCATGGATTCCGGCTTTCGCCTGCCTGTAGCAGGCAGGCCGGAATGACGGCGGAGGTGTTGTTACAGCGGCGCTTCAACACGATAGCCGTATTCCCTGGCCGCGTGCGTTATCAGTTCAAAAAAACTCTGGCCGAAGGAGCGCGCCACGTAGATATCGAAGCCGTGTTCAGACCGGCAATGCAGCAGGGCGTTGATGTGAAACAGGCCGGTGGCGCGGGCCTCGCCCGGCTTGAAATACGCCGCATCCAGATCCAGGGTCGTGCCTTTGCGCAATACGTTACGGGCCTCGGGGCCGGAGAGCCGCAGGACACAACGGCTGTGGCCCTGATTGGTGATCGCGGCGCTGCCGGTATTAACCGCGGCCCGGATGAGGCGTTCCAGATCGCGGCTTTCCTTTTCTATGATCAACCAGCGATCCGGGCCGACCCAGATTGCGGCCGGCCCGTCATCACAGACCGCGCTGCAAGCGGTCATTGAAGGCACAACGCCGCAGGCCCCGGCCACGGCGGCCGCCACGGCCTCGGCCTCGGCCGCAAAGGCGGCCACCTGGATGATGCTCAGGCCGCGCCGCTCGGCGATGTGAACCCCCGGATGATTATCGCTGACCGCGCCAAAGTCGCCCGTCTGATAAATCTCATGCAGCGCCGAGCGCCGTGTTGCGGCCGCTTCAGGCACGGAGCCGCTCTCCTTCTTTATCGACAAATACCGGCGCGACCACTTTCATCGGCACGCTTAAATCTCTTAAGGGAAAACTCATATACACCGTTTTATCTTCCCATGCCTCAAGGCCGCCCTTGATCAGGCCGAGGGCGATGGGGTGATCATGCTCGACGCAATAACCGCTTGAGGTGATATGGCCGAGCATGTCAACCGGCGGCCTGGCCGTGGGATCGGCAATGATCTGCGCGCCCGGTTTTAATGCGGTTTTGCCATCCACGGGCACAAAACCGGCAAACCTTTTGCGGTCGGCCGCGTTCAGGCATTCGCGCCCGGCCATTTGTTTGCCGATAAATTCCTTCTTCTTCGACATCATCATGCCGAGGCCCAGGTCGTGGGCCGTGGCGCGCCCGTCCAGTTCCGGGCCGGCCACATGGCCCTTTTCGATGCGCATGTTGCCCAGCGCTTCCGTGCCGTAGGGCGCGATGTCGAATTCCCACCCGGCCTCATACAGCTTTTCCCAGACATCATGCCCGTAATCGGACGGCACATTGATCTCAAAGGCCAGTTCCCCGGAAAACGAAATGCGGAACAGGCGGCAGCCGGGGATGCCGGCCGCGGCGCATTCCGAGGCGGCCATAAACGGGAAGGCATCATTGCTGATATCAATATCCACCAGCTTTGCCATGACCCGGCGGGAGTTCGGGCCGGCCACGGCGATCGCGGCCCATTGTTCTGTCACGCTGGTGACCTGCACCTGTAAATCGGGCCAGACCGCCTGTAAATAGAATTCGAGATTGGCCATGACGCTGACCGCGTTGGCGGTGGTGGTGGTCATCACAAAATGATGCTCGGCCAGCCGCGAGGTGGTGCCGTCATCATAGGCCATGCCGTCCTCGCGCAGCATCATACCGTAACGCGCCTTGCCGATGGGCAGCTTGCGCCAGTGATTGATATAGACGCGCTCAAGCAACACGGCCGTGTCCGGCCCCTGCATATCGATCTTGCCGAGCGTGGTCACATCGCACAGCCCCACCGAGCCGCGCGTCATGCGGGTTTCGCGGATGCAGGCGGAACGTATCGTCTCGCCGGCTTGCGGATAGTAACGCGGCCGCCGCCAGAGGCCGGCGGCGATCCATTCACAGCCCCGCGCGCCATGCCAGGCGTCGATCGCGCTGCGGCGCACCGGCATATAAAGCTCGCCCACTTCGGCGCCGCCCAGCGCGCCCAATGCGACCGGGGTATAGGGCGGCCGAAAGGCCGTGTGGCCGGCCTCGGGAATCGCGCAGCCGCGCGCCGCCGCCATGATGGCCAGACCGGCCACATTGGCGGTCTTGCCCTGGTCGGTGCCCATGCCGAGTGTGGTATAACGTTTTAGATGTTCGACCGCGATAAACCCTTCGCGGTGCGCAAGTTGCACATCGCTCACGGCCACATCGCCCTGGTGATCGACAAATTTCTTGGGCTGGCCCGCCGCGGGATCCGGCGCTTCCCACAAGGGCGCATAGGCAGTTTCCTTTATTTCGGCCGTCGCCGGGGGCCGGATCGCGGCGCCGGCAAAACCGGCCGCGGCCGCCGCCTCGGCGCCGGCTTCCGCGCCTTCTTCAAGGCAGGCATTGAGGCCAAAGCTGCCGCGCGCGGCGCCCACGGAACGCTCGGCCTGTTTGGATTGCCCCGGCACAAAGATGGAACGCGCCGCATCCCAGGCCGTTTTCCCGCCGGACTGGCTGAACAGGTTTAAGGCCGGCGCCCAGCCATTCGACATGGCGACCAGATCGCAAGCCAGGCGCAGCTTGTGTTTACCTTGCAGTGACTGTATTTCAACGGCATTCACACCGTCCGCGTTGCCCAGCGCATTCACAATGGCATAACCCTGCAACAGCGTTATATCACGTTGCCGGCACGCTTCGGCATAAGCGGATTCCGCGTCGCGGGCGTCCACCACGGCCTCGACTTTGGCGCCGGCGTCGTGCAGGTCAAGCGCGCCGCGGTAGGCGTCGTCACAGGAGGTAAACACCACCGCCCGCTGGCCGGGCAGCACGCCATAGTGATTGATATAGGCCCGCACCGCGCCGGCCAGCATGATATTGGGGCGATCATTATTGCCGAACACCAAAGGCTGTTCATGCGCGCCGGTCGCCAGCACGACCTGACCGGCCTGAAGCTGCCACAGCCGTTGCCTCGGCTTGTGCGCGGCCGGCGCCGGCAAATGATCACTGACCCGCTCCACGCAGGCGATAAAGTTATGATCATAATAACCAAAGGCCGTCGTGCGTTTGAGGATAAACACGTTTGCCAGCGCCTCCAGTTCGGCCAGGGTCTCTTGCGCCCATGCCGCGGCCGGCCGGCCTTCGATCTCATCGCGTTCAAAACACAGGCGGCCGCCGGGTTCGGCCCGGTCATCGACCAGTATGACCCTGGCGCCGCCGGCCGCGGCGGCCTTCGCGGCCATCAGGCCGGCCGGACCGGCGCCGATGACCAGCACCTCACAATGGCGGCTCATGTGGTCATAACTGTCGGGGTCCGGCAGGCGGCTGGCCGCGCCCATGCCGGCCGCCTTGCGGATAAAGCCCTCGATCCACATCCAGATGCGGGTATTGCGAAACGGCCCCATGAAGGTTTTATAGTAAAAACCGGCCGGCAGAAAATTCCTGAGCAGGTCGTTGACGCGCTGCGGGTCCCTTTGCAGGCTGCCGCCGCGATTCTGGCTTTCGGCCACCAGGCCCTCATAAAGCTCGATCAGGGTGGCGCGGGTGTTGGGTTCCTGGCGGGCGCCATGCCGCAAGTGCACCAGGGCATTCGGCTCTTCCTGGCCGGCCGCAAAGACGCCCCGCGGCCGATGATACTTAAAACTGCGGCCGACCAGCCTGACGCCATTGGCCAGTAACGCCGAGGCCAGCGTATCGCCCTGATAACCGCTGTAAGTCCGGCCGTCAAAACGGAACGACAAGGGCCGGTCGCGGTCAATGGCCCCGCCTTCGCTTAATCTCTGCGGCTGGCCGCTCATGCCTTGCCCTCTCCAAGTTCCGCGGCCGCGGGGCTGCTGGCGATCACCTCATGGCTCAGGGTATCGCGCTGCACCTTGATCCACTGACGGCAACCGTTGACATGGTGCCAGTATTCCAGATGCGGGCCGCATGGATTGCGCCGCAGATACACATAAGCAAAATACTCGGCGGCCGTGGTCTTTTCTGAAAGGCCGGGATGGGGCCGGCCGGCGTCGCCGCCATAGGTGAATTCCACCATATTGCGCTCGCCACACCAGGGACACGGGATTCGAATCATGCGGCAACGCCTCAATGCAGGGCCGGGTTCGCGCCCATGCCTTTTTCATCCAGCAGATAACCGCGCTGAAAGCGATCCAGCGTGAAACCCGCGTTTAATTTATGCGGCCTGTCCGCGGCAATGGTATGCGCGAAACACCAGCCGGAGGCCGGCGTGGCCTTAAAGCCGCCATAACACCAGCCCCCGTTCAGATACAAGCCCTTGACCGGGGTCGTGCCGATAATCGGGCTGCCGTCCATCGACATATCCATGATCCCGGCCCATTGCCGCAACAGGCGAAGTCGCCCTATGGCCGGCATCAGGGCCATGCCGCATTGCATGATATGCGCGGCCATCGGCAGATTGCCGCGTTGCGCGTAAGAATTATAACCGTCCAGATCGCCGCCAAAGACCAGCCCGCCCTTGTCGGACTGGCTGATATAAAAGTGGCCGGCGCCAAAGGTGCAGACCGTGTCAATAAAGGGCTTCAACGGCTCCGACACCATCGCCTGTATCTTGTGGCTTTCAATCGGCAGGCGCTCCAGGCCGGCCAGGGCGCAGACCCGCGAGGTATTGCCGGCCACGGCGATGCCCACCTTGCCGGTCTTGATCGCGCCGCGCGTAGTTTGCAGGCCGTGCACCCGGCCGTTCTGAATATCAAACCCCGTGACCTCGCAATTCTGCAGCAGATCGACCCCGAGCCGGTCGGCCGCGCGGGCATAACCCCAGGCCACCGCGTCGTGCCGGGCCGTGCCGCCCCTCGGCTGTTGCAGGCCGCCGATAACCGGAAAGCGCGCCTTTGCGGAATAATCCAGTATCGGCAACATTTGCTTTATCTGCTTACGGTCCAGCAATTCCGCGTCAATGCCGTTCAGGCGCATGGCGTTGCCGCGTCTGGCGTAGGCGTCCAGTTGCGCGTCGGAATGGGCGAGGTTGATCACGCCGCGCTGCGAGAACATCACATTATAATTCAACTCCTGGGACAGCCCCTCCCACAACTTCAGGCCATGCTCATAAAAATGCGCGTTATCTTCCAGCATATAATTGGAGCGGATGATGGTGGTATTGCGGCCGACATTGCCGCCGCCCAGATAGCCTTTTTCGCACACGGCAATATTGCTTAAATCATGCCGGGCGGCCAGATAATAGGCCGTCGCAAGGCCATGCCCGCCGCCGCCGATGATAACGGCGTCATACTCACGCTTCGGCGCCGGGTCGCGCCAGGCCCGCTGCCAATGCCTCTGCCCGGTAAGCCCGGCCTTAAAAACGGCCCAGGCCGAATAACGGCTCATCAATTTGCTCCTCATGTCCTCATGCCGGCCTGCCTGCCGCGGGCAGGTGAAAGCCGGAATCCAGTGGGTTATACAATACATTCCCCCTGCCTGCAGCAGGCAGGGCCCAAACGGGAATAACAACCAATGCCTCAGACGAAAGCGGGGAATCCTACGTAATCAATCCGGCGATTGATATATCCTAAAAGTGATACTTCCATCGGGTCAATCACGCATGGTTTCCGCATCAGGAAAGCCCCCGCGCCCGCCCCGCCGGGCAAGGCCCAATGTATAGAAATAACGGCCGGCGGTAAACAACAGTATCCGGGGGGCTGTTTGTTTTCTGTACAGAATCCTTCTAAACTTGTCCCGCTGGCAAAACGCAATGCCCTATTTCGTCTGACCCTTATGAGGCAAAAGACATGAAACACTCAACGTTAAACTTGATTTCCGCTCTCCGCCCCGTTCACCGGCTAAAACGCAACACGCTATTCCGCCTGATCCTTATCGCGCTGCTCGGCGGCGCGGGGCTGAGCGCGTGCTCTCATTTGAAAAAGGAACAGGCCGCCTATGACAAGGCGGATAAGGCAACGGCCCCGAGCGAGGAGCAGGCCGCCCATGACAAAGTGGATTATGCGATGGTCCTGCGTGAATGGAAAGTGCTTGCCGAACAGGGGAATGCCGAGGCGCAGTACAATCTGGGCGTGATGTACGCCGATGGAAAAGGTGTGCCACAGGATGACAAGGCGGCCGCGCACTGGTACAGGCGCGCGGCCGAACAGGGCGATACCGAAGCCCAGAACAATCTGGGTTGGATGTACGCTAATGGAATAGGTGTGACACAGGATGACAGGATAGCGGTGCAATGGTACAGGCGCGCGGCCGAACAGGGGTTTGCCCACGCCCAGCATAATCTGGGTGTGATGTACGAAAATGGAGCTGGTGTCTCACAGGATAACAAGGCGGCGGCGCAGTGGTACCGACGCGCGGCCATACAGGGCTATGCCGCCGCCCAGAACAATCTGGGGCTGATGTACGATAATGGAACAGGTGTTGCGCGGGATGACAGGGTGGCGGCGCAGTGGTATGGACGCGCGGCCGAACAGGGTGATGCCGATGCCCAGTTCAATCTGGGGCTGATGTACGAAAATGGAGAGGGTGTTGCGCGGGATGACAAGGCGGCAGCGCAATGGTACCGACGCGCGGCTGAACAGGGCTATGCCGCCGCCCAGAACAATCTGGGTAATATGTACTTTAACGGAGAAGGCGCGCCACAGGATGACAAGGCGGCGATGCAGTGGTATAGACGCGCGGCCGTGCAGGGGCTTGCCCGCGCCCAGCGTAATCTGGGTGTGTTGTATGAAAATGGAAGGGGTGTCGCACGGGATGACAAGGTGGCGGCGCAGTGGTATCGGCGCGCGGCCGAACAGGGGTATGCCGCCGCCCAGTTCAATCTGGGGCTGATGTATGTTCACGGGAGAGGTGTCCCGCAGGATCGCAAGACCGCGGTGAAGTGGTATGAGCTTGCGGCCGAACAGGGTCTTGCCGATGCCCAGAACAATCTGGGTATAATGTACGATAATGGAAAGGGTGTTACGCGGGATGATGAGGTAGCGGCGCAATGGTACCGGCGCGCGGCCGAACAGGGGCACGCCAGCGCTCAGTATAATCTGGGTTTGATGTATGCCCAGGGGAGAGGCGTTCCAAAAGACTTTATCTATGCTTATATGTGGGGAGATGTTGCCGCTTCTGCCGGCAAAGAAGACTCAGATGTGCTGCTGAATATTGCCAGGCAGGAAATGACCCAGTCCCAAATCGAGGAGGCACAAAAACGGGCGCAGGAATGTATCCGCAAGCAATACAAGGATTGTTGAATTCAGAACTCCGAACCGTCAAATGCTAAAATTCAATGCCCTGTTGCGCCTGACCCTTATGAGGAAAAAGACATGAAACACTTAACGTTAAACTTAACCTCCGCGCTTCGCCCCGTTCACCGGCTAAAACGCAACACACTATTCCGCTTGATCCTTATCGTGTTGCTCGGCGGCGCGGGGTTGAGCGCGAGCGCTGAGCAAGAAAAGGGACTGGCCGCCTACCAAAAAGGCGATTACGCAACGGCCCTGCGTGAATGGAAACTTCTTGCCGAACAGGGGAATGCCAGCGCCCAGAATAATCTGGGGGTGATGTATGAAAATGGAGAAGGTGTCGCGCGGGATGATAAGACCGCGGCAGAGTGGTACACGCGCGCGGCCGAACAGGGGAATGCCGACGCCCAGAATAATCTGGGTGTGATGTACGATAATGGAAAAGGGGTTCCACAGGATGACAAGGCGGCGGCGCAATGGTACACACGCGCGGCCGAGCAGGGGCTTGCCCGCGCCCAGTTTAATTTGGGGGTGATGTATGCCGATGGAGAAGGTGTCGCGCAAGATAATAAGGCGGCGGCGCGGTGGTACCGGCTTGCAGCCGAACAGGGGAATGTCCATGCCCAATTCAATCTGGGTCTGATGCACTTTAATGGAATGGGTGTCGCACAGGATGATAAGGCGGCCGTGCAGTGGTACCGGCTTGCGGCCGAACAGGGGAACGCTATTGCCCAGACGAATCTGGGCTGGATGTATGATAATGGCAGAGGGGTTGCGCAGGATCGCGAGGCGGCGGCGCAATGGTTCACGCGCGCGGCCGAGCAGGGGGATACCGAGGCTCAGTTCAATCTGGGTGTCATGTACGAAAATGGAGAAGGTGTTGTGCTGGACGACAAGGCGGCCGTGCAATGGTATGAACGCGCGGCCGAACAGGGCGATGTCCGCGCCCAGTTTAATCTGGGTGTCATGTACGAAAATGGAAGGGGGGTTCCGCAGGATGACAAGGTGGCGGTGCAATGGTTCACACGCGCGGCCGAACAGGGGCTTGCCCATGCCCAGAACAATCTGGGCGTGATGTACGACAATGGCAGAGGGGTTCCACAGGATGACAAGACAGCGGCAGAGTGGTACACGCGCGCGGCCGAACAAGGGCATGCCACTGCCCAGACCAATTTGGGCGGGATGTACAAAAATGGAAACGGGGTTCCGAAAGACCTTGTCTATGCTTATATGTGGGCAAATATCGCCGCCTCTGGCGGCATAGAAGACGCGGGCAAACTGCGGGACAACATTCAGAAAATGATGACCCCGCTTCAAATTGAACAGGCACAGAAACTGGCGCAGGAATGTATTGGCAAGCAATATAAGGATTGTTGAGTTTAGAAGTCTGACCCGTTAAATGTCAAAACTCAATGGCCTCTTTCAAAATCAGGGTGAGTAATATAATAATTTTGGCATCATTGATGAATAAGACGGAGGCGACAGGACAATGCAAACTGTCTCAATCCCTTAAGCCGGATAACTGCCGAAAGTGCTCCAGCGCCTCGGGGTTTGCGAGCGCCTCGATGTTTTTGACGCTTTCTCCGTGGATGATATTGCGGACCGCGAGTTCGGCCGTTTTTCCGCTTTTGGTGCGCGGTATATCGGCCACCGGTAAGATCTTTGCCGGCACATGACGCGGCGAGGCATGCCGGCGAATGGTCTGTTTGATACGGTTGACCAATTCATCGTCCAGGCCAACGCCCGCCCTTAATTTTACAAACAGGATTATCCTGACATCGTCCTGCCATTGTTGACCGACCGCCACCGATTCAAGCACTTCGGGCAATTTTTCTACCTGGCGATAAATCTCGGCCGTGCCGATCCTGACGCCGCCCGGATTCAATGTGGCATCGGAACGGCCATGAATGATCACGCCGCCGCTTGCGGTTATCTCGCTGTAGTCGCCTTGACACCAGACATTGGGGAAACGCCGGAAGTAGGCGGCTTGATAGCGGGCGTTGTCTTCGTCATTCCAGAAACCCAGCGGCATGCTTGGAAAGGGCCGGGTGCAGACCAGTTCGCCTTTTTCTCCCTGCACCGGCCGCCCGGCTTCATTCCAGACCTCCACGGCCAGACCCAGCCCCCGGCATTGAATCTCGCCGCGATACACGGGCCCGTTCGGATTGCCCAGCACAAAACAACTGACAATATCGGTGCCGCCCGAAATTGAGGAAAGCTGCACGTCCTGCTTGATATCACGATAAACATAGTCAAAGGTCTCCGGCGCCAGCGGACTGCCGGTTGACAGGATGGCCCTGAGCGCGCCGAGTTGATGGCGCGCGGCCGGCCTAAGCCCGGCCTTGGCGCAGGCGGAAAGGTATTTGGCCGAGGCGCCGAACTGGGTCATGCGCTCTTGCTCGGCATAGTCCCACAATATATTTCCCGCCGCGCTGAGCGGGTGCCCGTCATAGAGCAGCAAGGCCGCCCCCGATGCCAGCCCCGACACCAGCCAGTTCCACATCATCCAGCCACAGGTCGTATAATAGAACAGGCGGTCGCCGCGCTTCAGATCGGTATGCAGGCGATGTTCCTTGATATGTTGCAGCAAGGTTCCTCCCGCGCTGTGGATAATGGATTTCGGCATGCCGGTCGTGCCGGAGGAATACAGGATAAAAAGGGGATGCGCAAATGGCAGCCGTTCAAACTCAATCCGGTCAATGCCCCGGTAATCGGCGACAAAATCCACCAGCGAAATACCGTTACGCACGCCTGCAATATCCGTTATCTCATGCCCGGCAAAATAAGGCGCCACCAGGACCCGTTCGAGCGATGGCAGCCTGGCGCTGATCTCGGCCAGCCTGGGCAGGACTTCAATGCGTTTGCCGTTATAACAATAGCCGTCACAGCTAACGAGAATCCTGGGTTCGACCTGCCCGAAACGATCCACCACGCCCTGGGGGCCGAAGTCGGGCGAGGCGGAAGTAAAGACAGCGCCCAGACTGGTGGCGGCCAGCATGGTGATAACGGTCTCGGGCATATTGGGCAAATAAGCCGCGATGCGGTCGCCGGGCGCGATACCCGCCGCCTTCAGTGCGGCCGCCAATGCCGCCACTTCCCGGTAAAGCTGGTCGCGTGACAGTTTTCGATAAACCCTATCTTCGCCCTTAAAGACCAGCGCGTCCGAATCGTCCCGCTCACGCAGCAGGTTTTCCGCGTAATTCAATCGCGCCCGCGGGAACCAGTCTACCCCCGGCATCTTGTCGCCATTCACCAGGGCGGGGCCGCGCTTATCGCCAATGACGCCGCCATAATCCCATACGGCCGACCAAAAGGCGGCGGGCCGGGTAATCGACCAGCGGTGCAGGGACGCATAATCGGTCGCCGCGATTTCAGGCAGCGCCTGCCTGATGAAGGCCGTCAGTTCAGAAGCCGCCAGTTGCCGTTCTGAAGGAGACCACATTAATTTGCCCATTATTCTGTCCCGTTTATCGTTCTTAAACTTCTTTTGCCGGCGCTTTCTTTTCTGTTTTTCTAATCTTCTTTTCCCAGTCCCAGGCCGATTTGACGGCCTCATCCAAGCTGAACCGGGCCTTCCAGCCCAGCACCGCGTTTGCCTTGCCGGTGTCGGCCCAGGCTTGAGGCACATCACCCGCGCGTCTGGGCGCGATCCGGTAATTTAATTTTTCGCCGCTCACCCGTTCAAAACTGCGTATCACTTCCAGCACCGAGCTGCCTTTGCCGGTCCCCAGATTGAAAACCTCAAGGCTTTCCCTGTTTTCGTGATTAACCAGACGTTGCAAGGCGGCGACATGGGCCCTGGCCAGATCAACCACATGAATATAGTCCCGGATGCAGGTGCCGTCGGGTGTCGCGTAATCATCGCCGAATACGGCCAGTTGCTTTCTGAGGCCGATAGCGGTCTGGGTGATGAAGGGTAACAGATTTTGCGGCGCCCCCAACGGCAATTCGCCTATTGCAAGGCTGGGGTGCGCGCCGATGGGGTTAAAATAGCGCAGGGAGATGGCCGCCAGCCGGGGCGTGGCCCGGCACACATCACGAATAATTTCTTCCCCGACCTGTTTGGTGTTCCCGTAGGGCGAGGCGGCCGGTTTGACCGGCGCGTCTTCGCTGATCGGCAGCTTGTCGGCCTGTCCGTAAACGGTACAGGAAGAACTGAAGATAAAACCGGCCTGTTGCTTCTTGCAGAGTTCTTGCAGGAGACTGATCAAAACCCCGAGGTTATTTTCGTAGTACAACAGCGGGTTTGCCACACTTTCACCGACCGCCTTGGAGGCGGCAAAATGAATTACGCCCTCGATATCCTTATGGCGCGCGAAGAAATTCCGCGCTTTGGCCTTGTCGCGCAGATCAAATTTTTCAAAAACGGGCCGCTGGCCGGTAATGGCCACGATGCCGTCCAGCATGGCCTCGGACGAATTTGACAGGTCATCAATAATGACGACTTCAAAGCCCTCATTCTGAAGCTCGACCGCGGTATGAGAGCCGATAAAGCCCAGGCCGCCCGTGACCAGGATTTTTTTCATTTTTATTTATAAAGTCAGTGATGAAGTCTCCCGTATTATAACGGCTGTTTATGATTCGGCATGTTCAACCGCAGGGCGGCGCGCGGCAGGGCGCCGCGGGCCGCCGCGATCGGGGGGGGAAATACTAAAACTGTTTCACGAAGCTCAGCTTGAAGGCGCGTCCCTTGCCGCTGTCGCCGGCAAGATGCTCTTTGTAAGATTTGTCAAAGATATTATCAATGCCGGCCCGCACTTCCAGCCCGCCGAAGGGGCCGTCGGCCGGTATCCAGGCGGCATACACATCATGCACGCTATAGCCGCTGCTGGCAGGTTGTCTGCCGGATACCCGCTTTTGTGCGGCGGCAAAGACGCCGCGCCAGCCGAACAGCAGGCCATATTCGGGGATGCGCCCGCCGATATTGAGCGCCAGTTCATCGGCCGGGATCGAGTTCAGGTTTTTGCCGCTCTTGCCGTCCTTGCCGCGGATCAGGGTATAGGCCGCGCGCCCGAAGAAGCGGGGCGAATCCCAGGCCGCCTCAAACTCAAGGCCCTGGATCTCCGCCTTGCCCACGTTGAAATACGGACTGCGCGTGTTGTTACGTTGGATCAGATTCTTGACATCATTGCGAAACAGGGTGAGCTTGGCGGACAGCCGGTCTTCCTGCACGATGGCATCGGCAAAGGTGGCGGCCAGACCGCCCTCGTAGTTGAGTGACTGTTCCGGCTTGAGCTTGAGATTGCCGCTTCTGCCATCATAGAGTTCATCCAGCACCGGCAGGCGTTCGGTATAGGCCAGCGAGCCGAACACGCCGAAGTTATAATTCAACTCATAGTGCGCGGCCAGCTTGGGCGAAAAGGCCGTTTTGCTGGACTTTCTGCGGTCCCGCGCGCTCACGCCCGAGTCCGGTTCCAGCGTCTGATAATCGAGCCGCAGGCCGGGGATCAGCGTCAGCCGGTCCCAGATCAGTTCGTTCTGGGCATAGACGCCCGTGCGCGCGGTCTTGCCGCCCGGATGAAAGGCGATCCCGCCGGTGCGGTTCCCGCGGGTGACGGCCTGCTCCGCGGTGCGGGTCTGTTGCTCCATGCCGGCCCCGACCGTCAGATAATTCTCCCACTCGGCGCCCTCAAAAGAGAAGGTGTTTTCAATGCGGCCCTGCCAGGTTTTGTAGGCATAGCGCGTGTCCGCAAACAGCGAGCCGAATCGTTTAAACTGCGCGTTGCTTTGCGTCACCCTGGTGTTTGAATAAGAGAATGTCAGATCCAGATCCAGCAGCGGATTGTCGGGTCTGTAGCCGTAGCCCAGAATGGCGGTCTGATCCGTGACCTTGCGGTCCACCTTGCCGAATCCGAGCGTGCCGGTTTGTGAATACTGGGCGCCCTTGTCCTCGGTCGTCCAGTGCTGGTAAGACGCCTTGAGCGTGTGCGCCTGATCGGCGCCGAAGCGATAGCCGCCCTTCAACAGGCCGGACGGCGCGGCAAAGTTCGAACCCGCGATCTCGCGGCCCGCGCCGTCCTTAAACAGGGATGAACGCCGATAGAGAAATGCGCCCAGCAGATCTACTCCGTCTGCCGGCCGGGCCGCGAGGATGCTGGAAGTCAAAAAGCCGTTGCCGTTGGAATTGCCCTCGAATTTCTGGCGAAAGCCGAGGCGGTCATCGCCGCTCAGATAATCGGCCGCGTCCTTGGTGGTCACGTTGATGACCCCGGCCAGCGCGCCCGCGCCGTAGAGGGTGGAAGAGGCCGGCCCGCGCAAGACCTCGACCCGCTTGTAGAGCTCCGGGTCGGAAAAGAAGGAGCCCATGCGGTATTGCTCATAAAACTTGGTGGCGCCGTCCACCTGGATGATCAGCCTGCTTTCATCCGCGGAGCCGAGCGTGCCGATGCCGCGGATATTGAAGCTCTCGCCCAGTATGCGGTCGGAGCCGATCGCCTTGACGCCGGGCAGATCGGTCAGGGCATCGCCGAGAGTAAGCCCCTGCTCGCTGTCGAGGTCTGCCTGATCCACGACCGAGACCGATTGCGGCGTATCAATGGCGACCTTCTCCTGCCCGGCCGAGATGACCAGACGTTCAAGCTGATTGGCGGCCCCGGGCCGGGCCGGTGAGCGCAAGCAGGGCGCCGAGAGTGACAAATAGGGTTGTACGCATGTTGAATTCCTCCAAAGACCAAGGGATAAACAGTGTTGTTTGGCTGCCTTGCCTTGAAGGGCTGGGTGGCTCGGAGATTGAGAACGCCTGGCTTGCGGACTGGCTGGCTGCATGCGTGCTCGGACTAAATACAGGCTCGGCCCTTCCCCTTGGGCCGAAACCTTTGATTAAAAAATCAGGATAATGCGAATCATTCTTTATTTCAATATTTATTTTTAACCATTTGCACGATCAGTGATTTGCCTGCCCCGTGTTATTTCCGAACAGACGGATGGCGCGGCCTTTGCGAGGGGAAAGCGGGGGCAGGGCGGCGAAAGCCGGACCGGTATTCCGGCCCGGCTTGCCGCTGAAATCAGCAGGGAAATGCCTTAAAACTGTTTTACAAAGCTGAGCTTGAAGCTCCGGCCACGGGCATTACTCAGGTCGTCGGCGAGGTGCTCGCGGTAATTGCGGTCGAAGATATTGTCAATACCGACCCGCACTTCCAACCCGCTGAAGGGGCCGTCAGCCGCCGGTGCCCAGGAGGCATAAATATCGTGTACGGCATAGCCGGGGCTTCGGCTGCGCCCGCCGGCGAATACGGAGCGGCCCGATACCCGCTCCTGGCCCGCGGCGAAGACGCCGCGCCAGCCGAAGGTCAGGCCGTAGTACGGGATGCGCCCGCCGACATTAAGCACCAGTTCATCGGCCGGGATCGTGTCCAGGTTCCTGCCGGTCTTGCTGTCCTTGCCGCGGATCAGGGTATAGGCCGCGCGCCCGAAGAAGCGGGGCGAATCCCAGGCCGCCTCAAATTCCAGGCCCTTGATTTCCGCTTTGTCCCGGTTGAAATAAGGCGAAAAGACGCGATCGCGTTCGATCAGATTCTTGACGTTATTTTGAAACAAGGTGAGCTTGGCGGACAAGCGGTCTCCATCCAGGATCGCATCGGCAAAGGCGGCGGCGAGGCCGGCTTCATAATTGAACGACTCCTCCGGCTTGAGCTTGAGGTTGCCGCTTAAGCCGTCATAGAGTTCGTCCAGCACCGGCAGGCGTTCGGTATAGGCCAGCGAACCGAACACGCCGAAGTTCTGGTTAAGCGCGTAATGCGCGGCCAGCTTGGGTGAAAAGGCTTTGGCGCTGGACTTTCTGCGGTCGCGCGCGCTCACCCGCGAGTCCGGCTCGACCTTCTGATAATCCAGCCGCAGGCCGGGGATCAGCGTCAACCGGTCCCACAGGATCAGTTCATTCTGGGCATAGACGCCCGTGCGCGTGGTCTTGCCGCCCGGATGAGCGGGGAGGCTGCCCGTATTTCTGTTATTGCGTTTCCTGCGCTGCTCCGCGGTGCGGGTCTGTTTTTCCATGCCGACCCCGACCGTCAGATAATTCTCCCACTCGGCGCCCTCAAAGGAAAAGGTATTTTCAATGCGGCCCTGCATACTTTTGTAGGCGTATTTCGTGTTATTGAAAAGCTCGGGGAAGGGATTGAAATTTCTGCCACATCTGAATGAGCGACACGCCGGCCTGTCACGCAGCGAGGCATTGCTCTGGTTGACCTCCGTGTTTGACCAGGAGAGCGTCATATCCAGGTCCAGCAGCGGATTGTCGGGCCTGTAGCCGTAGCCCAGAATGGCGGTCTGATCCGTGACCTTGCGGTCCACCGTGCCAAACAGGGATTCCGTGTTGGTCTGCGCGTATTTGGCCCCCTTGTCCTCAGTCGTCCAGTGTTGGTAAGACGCCTTGAGCATGTGCGCCTGATCGGCGCCGAAGCGATAGCTGCCCTTCAACAGGCCCGACGGCGCCGCAAAGTTCGAACCTGGAATCTCGCGGCCCGCGCCGTCCTTAAACAGGGATGAGCGCCGGTAGATGAACGCGCCCAGCAGGTCCAGCCCGTCCGCCGGCCGGGCCGCGAAAATGCTGGAACTCAAAAAGCCGTTGCCGTTGGAATTGCCCTCGAACTTCTGGCGAAAGCCGAGACGGTCATCGCCGCTCAGATAATCGGCCGCATCCTTTGTGGTCACGTTGATGACCCCGGCCAGTGCGCCCGCGCCGTAGAGGGTGGAAGAGGCCGGCCCGCGCAAGACCTCGACCCGCTTGTAAAGCTCCGGCTCGGAAAAGAACGAGCCCATGCGGTATTGCTCATAAAACTTGGCGACGCCGTCCAGGCGGATGATCAGGCGCGGTTCATCGGCCGATTCCAGGCTGCCGATGCCGCGGATATTGAAGCTCTCGCCAAGCACTCGCTCGGAGCCCGTGGTCTTGACGCCGGGCAGATTGGTCAGGACATCGCCGAGAGTGAGCGCTTGCTCGCTCTCAAGGTCCTCCTGATCCACGACCGAGACCGATTGCGGCGTATCAATGGCGACCTTCTCCTGCCCGGCTGAGATGACCAGACGTTCAAGCCGGTTGGTTTCCTGGGCCACTTCCTGGGCCGGGGCCGCGCTTGTGAACACAAGCAGGGCGCCGAGGGCGGCAAATAGGGTTGTGCGCATGTTAAATTCCTCCATAGACAAGAGATCGGGGGTATCGTGGCGGCCTTGCCTACCGGGCCGGGTGGCTGTCATGGATGATTGAAACAGGCGCACCCGGTTTGCCGGAACCATCTATCCAAGGGACAATATTATGCGAATGATTATGCATTGCAATAGTTATTGTTAATGATTGTCATTATTTGACCAGATTTATGCAAAATGGTTGAGGGTGAACGCGGGTTTACTGATCGGCCGAATCCGGCCGGCGGGATTTTATGAAAAGTATCTTTACCTGCTACTTTATCATTCCGACCTGCCTGCTGCAGGCAGGTCGCTTTGACCTCATAAATACTGAGCTTTGACGCAATTTACTATATTCACAGGTAAAATATGCCGTGAATTCAACATCGTTTCTATAGAATATTGAGCGATTGAAGGCGCTGTTTCCCGCAAGGTATGATTGACTGGCATCGGCAGCTTGCGTCCCGGGATCATGGACTGGCGGATACCCATGTCTTCTATCAAGACAGCGCATTCAATGGAGATGATATTGTAAAAGCCAACATGGTCGCCATTCTTTAGCAGAATGGCATCACTAATATACGCAGCTTGTAGGTAAATAAATATGAATCCTTATGTCCCTGATGCCCTGCCCCTTGGTAACCTGGATTACCGGCAGTTGATTCGTTTGGTGGGCGAAGCCAATGCTGGGTTAGCCCGTTACGATGGCTTATTGCAGGGCATTCCTAATCCGGCGGTATTGCTGTCTCCGTTGACAACGCAAGAAGCGGTGCTTTCATCCAAAATAGAAGGCACACAGGCGACTGTTGATGAAGTGCTGGAGCAGGAAGCCGGTCTCATAAAAGAAGGAGAAAAGTACAAGGACATACAAGAAATCTCAAATTACCGTCTGGCCTTGTTTGAGGCCAATGATTACCTGAAAACGTATCCTATTCGGCTGGCTTTTGTGCGTGAATTGCATAAAATTTTGATGAACAGTGTGCGTGGTCAGGACAAATCACCGGGAGAATTTCGCAAAGACCAGAACTGGATTGGTTCGCCGGGCTGTACTATGCAACAGGCGAGTTTCGTTCCTCCGTCGCCACTTTTGATGCAGGATAGCTTGCAGATGTGGGAACGTTATCTCGACAGCGATGACAATGATTTTCTGTTGCAGACGGCAGTTATGCATGCTCAATTTGAAATGATTCATCCGTTTCAGGATGGCAACGGCCGGCTTGGACGGATTCTGATCCCGTTGTTTCTGTATCAAAAAAAGGCATTGTCCCAGCCTATGTTCTATTTGAGTGAATATCTTGAAAGAAATCGGGAAGAGTACTATCAGCGTCTAAAGGCCATTTCCGCTGACAAGGACTGGAACGGCTGGATTGCTTTTTTCTTAAAGGCCATTATCAAACAATCTTCAGATAATGCGAATCGGGTGAAGAGAATTATGAATTTGTACGACATAATGAAGCAGAAAATTCAGGATATTACCCATTCTCAATACAATTTGCGCCTGCTGGACTCACTGTTTAGCAAGCCCATATTTCGAACATCCGATTTAGTCCGGCAGTTAAATCAAGATTATGGCATTCACCAGAAAACCACACCTGCGCTTTTGCGGCAGCTTCGCGAGGCCGGTGTTCTGCTTGAGTTGCGCGCGGGGAGCGGCCGCCGGGCGGCTATTTTATGTTTCCCCGAATTGCTTAATGTCGCTGAAGGGCAGGAGGTGTCTGAGTGAGTTTGAGTAGTCTCTGTGCGTCTTTAGGGGATTTATGGAGTCTATTTTACTTTTCACACTCCACAAATCCCTTTGTCACGCTTGCAGACTACGCAATCCAAGTCAGGCGCTAATTGTTATGAAGCGCCACTTTCCGGTCAGTCTGACGCAAGCCGGCGGTAATGACGGAGGGTATGGGGGCTGCCCGGATCCGGTAGCCTCAAAACCCGAACATGTGGTCCAGGCAGAAGCTTTCCTGTCCGTTCAGGAGTCCGTGGTAGCCGAACAGGCGGCAGGTGGGGTCGCGGATGATAATGTAGGCGCCGGGGCCTGCTTTTTGCCTGGCGGGGGGGTTGAATATTTCGTGATAGGTCCAGAAGCGGCTGCCACCGCAGGGGATGCGGATGGTTTCTTCGGCCACCGGGCTGCCGGCCCGGTTGTGCAGGATCAGCGTGGTCGCGCTGGTCTCATGCCACGGCGTTGAGGCCGGATAGATGAGATGGCAGAGCGTATCCACCTCGCGGCCCGGCGCCTGCCCGTCCGCCAGCCGCAGGAAAATCCGGGTCGTGAGTCCGGGCGGCCTGTTGTTGTAACTCTGCGGCTCGTCCTTGTAAATGGCCGCCGAGTTGAAGATATGCGCGCCGAATATGGTTTCGGCAATATGGCCGCTGAGCCGTTGCTCAAACCGGCCCAGGGCATGCAGCCAGCCGTCAGCGGCCCCGCCATCGCGAAAATCATAGAGAAATTCCACATGGCCGTGGCCCGCGGGCAGGCTGATCCGTTCTTCTTCAAGCCATTGGTCGATGGAGAGACACAGGCTTTCAGCGCGCCCGATGCGGCCAAGATACTTGCTCGCTTTTGTCTCACCGCCGGCGTCGATCAAGTCAACCCTGAGCGGCAGTTCTTGTTGCGAGCGGGCCATCGGCGTCGGCAGGGCGTGCGTTCGGAACTGCGCCAGCGGCGGCACCGGCAGCGGCATGATATAGCCCTTGCCCATGAGTTTGCCCAACTCCGGGATAAAGGGATCCGGTTCAAGGTCGGTGCGCTCCACGTTTGCGTGCGCGATGCGGCGCCGCGATTGATCTCCCTGCCTGAGGACCGCCTCGTAACGCGGGCGCACGAAGTGCCGGCCCGCGTGAATTTCCAGTTGCTCGGGCCATTTTGCCTCCGGCGCCAGGCTGGCGACATCCAGCGGATAGGTCGCAAAGGGCGCGATCTCGGTTTGTAGAACGCCGCCGTCCGCGGCGCCCATGCGGTTGATGCTGACCGCCCCGGCGGGGATGGGCGCGGGGTGGGAATTCTGGATAAACAGGGTGATGGTTTCGCCTTCCCCGGGCGCGGGCAGGCCGGCGTAAAAGTCCGCCGGCCAGGCATTGGCGTCGTGGTTGCAGGACAGCGCGCGGCCGTGGTCGCCATAGGTGTCGAGCGCGTATTTGACGATGTCATGGCCGGCGATCCCGAGCGCGTGCATAAACAGCGAGCCGCAGAAGTCGCCGAGGCCGAAGCGCTCGCGCACCGCGCGGCTGTCGATCGTGAACAGCGCGCCCGGCTGGCCCAGGCCTTGCCGCCAGCTTGCCAGCGTTGCGCCCTCCGCGTCAAACAGATGCAGGTACATTTCCGCCCTGGTCGCGCCGTGCAGCCCCCAGTAATTGGCGGTCGTGATGCGGGTGTGCAGCGGGGCGGCCCCGTTGCCCGTGATGTCCCGCAGCAGCGCGTAGTTGGTCGCAAAGTTGAGCGGACTGAGATAGCGCCGTTTGTCGGTCAGCATATCGGCCGGCAGCCGCATGGCGTCCAGCGTGAGCACCTCGACGCCCGCGGGGATCAGGTGATGCAGCGGGGCGAATTGCGTTTGCCAGTCAAAGGCCAGCACGAACAGCGTTTTGGCCTGCATCGCGCCGATCTGATTGATGGGCGCGGCCGGCAGGCCGCGATATGAATGGGATAAATCCTCAATACGCTGCACAAAGTAGGCGTTGATATCACAGTCGCCAAGCTCGTAAAACGCGCCGAAGTTGCCGATCGCGGAGGCCGGGTCAAACACGGCCACGGGCCCGGCCGCGGCGAGCCGCTCGACCAGCCGCCGCCCCGCGGAGACCGCGGCCGGATGGCCCAGCGCCTTGAACAATGTCTGTCCGCCGGGGTTATTTCCGGGCCGCCAGCCCGCGCTGAGATCGGCGTTTTTGAAGGTGTCGATTGCCAGTGTCATAGTCAGAGTTTCCTTATGGAAGCCCTGAATAAATCCATCCTGGATTTCTCAGGGCACGCAAGATGAAAATGCGATTTTCACCTTGCTTCAAAATCAATGACATACATCAATGATTTTGGCGGCACATCCCTGTGCCGCAGGAAACTCTGATTCAATCAGAGTTTCCTTATTAGACCGGGGCCGGGTTTGCCAGCCCCAGCGCCTGCCGGATTTTGGCGGCGATTTTTTCGGTGTCATTGACCGGTTCATAGGCCCATTGTTCAAGCGCCTCGCCGAGCGGGCGGGCGGCGCCGTGCCGCTGCATGCCGGCATGAAACCGGTCGAAACGGGCGGAGCGGCCCTCAAGTTGAAACACATAAACAGGTTTGCCGGTGCCGGCCGCCTCCGTCACCATGTTGACCGAGTCGCCCGTGACAATAAGATAATCGGCGGCCCCTAAAAATGCAAAATACGGATTATCGCCGCGGCCGTCCCAGAAAACCTGCGGCAAGCCGGCCAGGGCCTGACGCAGGATGTTAATGACGCCGGCGGGCGTGCGGCGCGAGGGCGTGAGCAAGAGGCTGCCGCCGGCGTCTTCGGCGAGTTGCCGCAAGCGCGCGGCCAGCGCCCCGGCCCTGGCCTCGGTGAAGCGGAACGCCTTGCTTTTCCCGCCCAGCAAAACCGCCAGCCAGGGCCGCGGCAGGTCGCTATGCCGGCGCAACAGCGGCGCGGCCAGCGGGTTTGCCAGCTTGTCCCGCGTGACGCGATGCGGCGCCCCCAGGGTCAGCACGACATTGGCGCCGGAAACCCCGTCATGCCGCGGCACGGCGACCAGATCGAAGTGTTTGAACGCGGTCTTCGGGTTTTGAATATGAACGGTGAAGGTGCGGCCCTCCGAGAGGCCGCGTATCGCAATCGAAAGCGGCGCGCTCTGGCGGCCGCAGGTGAGCAGCAGGCGCGGCCAGGGCGGCCGCAGCGGGTCGCCGCCGGGTTGGAGCCGTCTGAGCGGGCCGCAGCGCAGTTGCCGCGGCAGCCATTTCCAGGGCCTGCGGGTCTGAACCCGCTTGACCCGGATCGGCAGGCCGAGCGCCTCGGCCACGGCCAGGCCCTGATTCTCCATGCCGACGGCGCCGTCCGTGAGCACCCAGCAGCTATTCATGGTCTGTGTGTAAGCGTCATTGCGCCTGATCATGGCCGCGGGCGCCGGCGAGGTCCGCTCATTGCCGCTTGCCGGCATTAAGCATGGCCTCGATCTGCCCGAGCCGCCGGTCGCGGCCGCAACCGGTGCGGTAATATTTATAGCGCAGCGGGTTTTTGCGGTAGTAATCCTGGTGGTAGTCCTCGGCCGGGTAGAATTTTTTCGCGGACAGGATCTCGGTGACCACCGGCCTGTTCTGCGCCTGACCCTGAATGGCCTGTTTGCTCTTGATCGCCGCCTGTTTTTGCGCCCCGTTATTAAAGAATATCGCGGCCCGGTATTGCGGCCCCTTGTCGCAGAACTGGCCGCGGGCGTCAAACGGGTCAATGTTTTGCCAGAACACCGCGAGTAACTGCGCGTAGCTGACCCTGGCCGGGTCATATTCGACCCTGATCACTTCATAATGGCCGGTCTTGCCGCTGGAGGTGCTTTTATAGGTCGGGTTTTCGGTGTGGCCGCCGCTGTAACCGGAAACCGTGCTGATTACGCCGTCCAGCTTGTCGAATGGCGGTTCCATGCACCAGAAACAGCCGCCCGCGAACAGCACGTTTTCACTGGCCGCAAACAGCGCCACCGGCAGGCCGCACAAGAGCAGGGCGATAAATCGTCTTTTGATGGTCTTGTTCAGCATGTTTTATCCTTAACTCCTGAGCGCCGGCAAGTCTTCTTCCGCGGCGATGAATTTCAGGGCGAGGCCGTTATTGCAATAACGCAGGCCCGTGGGTTGCGGGCCATCTTTAAAAACGTGCCCCTGGTGGCCGCCGCAGCGGGCGCAGTGATATTCCTTGCGGGGCCAGATCAATTTGAGATCCGTTTTAGTGCCGAGGCGCCCGTCTATGGGTTGATAAAAACTCGGCCAGCCCGTGCCGCTGTCATATTTGGTCTCCGATTCAAACAAGGGCAGATAGCAGGCCACGCAGATATAAGTGCCTTCTTTATCGAACTTGTCCAGCCGGCTGGAACCGGGCGGCTCGGTGCCTTCCTCAAACAGGATATGGAACGCCGCGGCCGACAGCAGCGGCCGCCATTCGGCGTCTTTTTTATCAAGGCGTGAAAACTGCAAGCGCTTATCCACCGTATGGTCCGCCGCCCCGGGGATCAGCAAGGGGGCCAGCAATGCGCCCAGCACGGCGCCTGTTTGCGCTAAAAATCGTCTGCGTTGCATAATCGTTCTCCATACCCCTGTCTGACCCGAATGACGCGCGGCCGTTCAGACCGATCTGCCTGATAAGTCTCATACCTGTTGCGCCCGGACACCCCTGTTGTCATTCCGGCGAAAGCCGGAATCCAGTGGTTTATATAATACATTCCCGCCAAGGCGGGAATGACAGTTAAGTCTTGGATAGACTTATTCAGCGCTTTTGGACGGGCGCTAAACAAGGCCGGCCAGCAGGGGCATGTAGTGATCGATCAACAATGCCGCGAACAGCAGGATTAAATAGGTGATCGAATAGGAAAAGGTCTTGAGCGCGAGCCGGTCGGAATGATCGCGCAGCATGCGAATCACATGATACAGAAAGCCGCCGTTCAGCAGCAGCGCCGAGACCAGGTAAAACAGGCCCGACATATAGGTCAGATAGGGCAGCAGGGTCACGATACATAACACGGCCGTATAAAGCAGGATATGCAGGCGGGTAAAGCCGGGGCCGTGCGTGACCGGCAGCATCGGAATATCGACCGCAGCGTAGTCGGCCCGGCGGTAGATGGCCAGCGCCCAGAAATGGGGCGGGGTCCAGGCAAAGATGATCAGAAACAGCAACAGTGAATTCGGGTCGAGGGCGCCCGTGACCGCGCTCTAGCCCAATACCGGCGGGGCCGCGCCGGCCGCGCCGCCAATCACGATATTCTGCGGCGTAGCGCGCTTTAGAAACATGGAATAGATGAAGCCGTAGCCGATCAGGGAGACAGCGGTCAGGCCGGCCGTTAAGGGATTTACCAGAAAGGCCAGGATCCCCATTGAGATCGTGCCCAGAAACCAGGCAAAAATGGCCGCGTTGAGGAGGCTGACATTGCCCCGCGGCAGCGGCCGGTTGTGGGTTCTGGCCATGATCGCGTCAATGCGGTGATCCACGACATGATTGATCGCGGCCGCGGAAGAGGCGGCCAGGCCGATGCCCAGCGTGCCGAACAGCATGACATCCCACGGCACGGCCGCCGGCGTCGCCAATGGTGAAAAAAAACAACAGTCAGGGGCGGGCCATCGGCAAGACCAAGAGCAGGTTGAATGCCAAGCGGCATCTGGTGTGTGATGGTCAGGGCCGACCTGTCCATCTGCGCCTGACAGCAGGCAACCGGGCTGATATTACTCAGGCCCGCCACTGCCTTGAGGGTCATGTTCGCAAGGACTGTAAAGTCATTGCCAACCGTGGATACGATGCCAATTACCTGCGCAACGGGCTGCTCAAGATCGAAGCGACAGTCTGCATCCCGCCCCGCAAAAACCGCAAGGTGCAGTTTGAATACGACACCGAACTCTATAAAACACGCCACATCATTGAGCGCATTTTCAACCGCATCAAAGACTGGCGCCAGCTCTTGCTTCGAGCATTCCGATGTCCCGAAACTTTCCTCGCCGCTGCACAACTCGCAGCGATTGTGATTTGGCTCTTATGAGTCTATGCCCTAGACTTTATTGGGTATTCCGACATTGCGCGTGCCGATTAGGTTGGTGATGAAGCCCAACACAAGATGCTTGGCATTGATGTTTTCTTCCGCGATCTCAACGCCCCCTGGCAGCGCGGCTCCATCAAAAACACCAATGGCATCCATGCGAAGGGATATGCCCGAAAAATGCCTCGGCTTTAAAACCTCCGCCGAAGCCTTCCTTGAAAATGTCCTTAGTGCACTTGAAATGTGGATCTAGCGAGGTCCCCGATGCCGACGGAGTGTAACCCGGATTTGTTTGACTTTAACACCTGTTGAAGGCCGGCACGGTATCACGATTTTTGAAACAGATTCTTAGAGCTTTCCGCATTTTATTATACATATACCAGAGAGCCGAAGTTCATTTAGCAGATTTGATGGCATCAATTGAATTTTGATCCGAGCAAACCCAGAAAACAATAGCATCCTCCGCAGACCCTTTGAGGCAAGCATGTCCCATTGTGCTATCAATGTAGGCGCAATCACCCTGCTGCAACGTGACAGGTGTGTAGTATTCTGTATGAAGGACGACCTCGCCGGAGACCACATACAGAACTTCTTCACCGTCATGTGAGGCTAGACCGCTATTTGTCTCCGGCCTGGCCTCCTGGAGTTCCTGAAGGCTGTGGGCCTTGATGGTTGCCAGCATCGGAGTCATTTTCTTGTCAGCGAGGTCTGTGCAAAGAACCAGATAGTCATGAGTCCCGATGGAGTAGTGGCTACCGGAACCTCTTGGTGTTATTGATCGTCTTGTCTTGACGGCCTGGCCGCCTTCTCCGCTGACAATATCCACAATGTCGACACCAAGACCCTTTGCCAAGCGCAATAGATTGGCATAAGTGGGGGAGAGACTGCCGTTTTCGATCTTTGAGATTGCGGATGCAGAAACACCACAGGCCTGTTCCATCTCCGTCAGCGTCAGTTTCCTTGCTTTGCGCAAGAGCCTGATCCGGGAAGCCAACGCATCCATGACCGGATCACTCATCACAAATACCTCAAAAAAGTCAACATTTTACACCTGGGTGGGTACTGAAAACAGACAAACTCTATCCTAAATGGATTCCAGCTTGCAAGTCAGCATGAATAGTGATTATATTTCAAAAATTTTCTTATACGAAAATGAGGTTTGCGTGAGTATTACAGATTTCAGAATCTATTTGGCAGAAGCCAAATTCGATGGACAGGCCTCCAATCCTAAAATGACCTGGTGGCGCAAGCAGGCCGTTTTAATCCAATTAACGGATACGGAAGGTTTTTCTGGCTGGGGGGAATGTTGGACTTTTGATCAGTCTGCAGATGCTCTTGTCCGATTTATCCAGACTGAATTACGGGGCCATCTCCTCGGTCAAGACGTTGAATCCATAGCTGAAACCTGTTCGAGATTGTATTCGGATGCTGTGCTTTCAGGGCGCCATGGCATACTCTCGGCAGCACTGAGCGGCATCAATTGCGCCCTTTGGGATATCAAGTCGAAGAGAATTGGCCTGCCTCTCTGGCAGGTTTTCGGGAAACAGTTAGACGGTGAAGCTCTCCGGGCGGTTCCTGTTTACGCCAGCGGTGGCTTGTACATGAGGGGTGACGACCCTCAAATATTACAGGCCGTTGTGTCTGGTTACGTCGAACAAGGCTTCCGAACAGTTAAAATGAAGTTTGGGGGCAAAGAGTTTGAAGACGACCTGGACAGGATTTCAGAAGTTCGCAGAGGTATCGGACAAAATATCAACCTGATCCTGGACGCGGTTTATAGTCTGGACCGGCAGAAAGCGGAACGCTGGCTTCCTTATTGGAAAGATCTTGGCGTGCAGGCCGTTCAGGCGCCATTTGATGCGTCAGACTGGGAGTCAATGATCTGGCTGAACCAGGATTGCGGCATGCCTGTTATGGCGTTTGAGGCCGAGACACGTTACGAAATCTTCAGGGCACTGCTGCAAGCCGGGGCAATCGGCATTATGCAGTTTTCCCCGGTTGCGGTCGGGGGGATCGATGCGTCACGGCGATTTATCGATCTGGCAGCAGAACATGGCAAAATGGTTTCCCTTCAGTGCTCGTCCACATGGATGGCGGAATTGATCGCGATGCATCTCGCAGGCACCTCCGACAATGTTGAACATGTCGAGTATCATCAGTTTCACCGCCTCATGTTTGACCTGGCGGAGCCAACATACACGAGGCTTGTGGACGGCAATGTGATCTTGTCTTCCACCCCCGGGCTCGGGTTGGCGCCCCCGCTGGACAGGTTACGTGACGTCACGTCAGGTTTGCCAGATCTATAAAATCTGCAAAAAAATGTAGAAAAGGAAAAAAATATCCTATACAATAAATATTGACTTTAACGAAATCTCTATCTCAGGGGGTATGAAATGAAATTAGCAATCAAGGGCTTTCTAGCCGCATTCGCAGTGGCCTCCTTTAGTGTTCCTGCCATGGCCGAGTGGCCGGAGCGTCCGATCCGGGTTGTGGTGCCTTTCAAAGCCGGAGGATCGTCCGACCTTGTCGCCCGCAGTTTCTCCACGGCTATTTCTGAGCAGGGTCTCTTGAAGCAGCCAGTATCCGTGATCAATGTCGGCGGACACTCTTCTGTCGGAGCGCGTCGCGTGCTTGACGCCAAACCGGATGGTTACGAATTTCTACTGCATGAAACCGGCCTCATTGGCGCCAAAGCGGCGGGCATCACCGACTTTGGTCCGCTGGATTATAAGCCGGTTGCCGCTACGGGAAGCATTTGCATGGCTCTTCTGGTCCGTAAGGACTCCGGGTACAATTCCCTCGGTGATCTTGTGGGCGCGGCGAAGGCCAATCCGGATAGTATTGTTTTCGGTGTGAACCTTGGCGGTTTGAATCACATGTCCGGCATTCTTCTGGAAAATGCGACAGGTGCAAAATTCCGCTTTGTCCAGATTGGCGGGTCTGCTGACAATTTTGCGGCGCTGACAGGCGGGCAAACCGCCGTGGCGTCTGTCGGTGCTGCCGGCGCGCGTAACTTCACCTTGACCAAGGATGGCAAGCCCTCTGATGAGAGTAAGGTGAAGACCCTTGCTTTCCTCGCATCTGACCGTCATGACGGTCTGCCGGGCGTTCCGACAGCGCGCGAACAGGGCGCAGATGTGCAATTCTGCTTCACGAATTACTGGCTGGCCCCCAAAGACACGCCAGACAGTGTTGTAAATGCATTTGCCAGTGCTCTTGAAAAGGCGGCCGGTTCTGAGCGTATCGTTACCTTCTACAAAGATACCTTGACGACACCTGTCTTCTTGAAAGGTGCCGATTTTACCACTCACCTCAAGGATACAGCGAAAGTCGTTGCCCCGATTGCAGCACAGGCCGCCAAAGCCAAGAAGTAAGACAGGTCTGTTCCTGTACAAAGAACTGCGACTGGATCAGGGGATCCGGTTGCGGTTCGGGGAAGAATGATGCCTGTATCAACATTCAAGATAATTGCCTGGATACTGTTTGCCGCTCTGGGCGGGCTTACCCTCTGGGCAGCCACCCAGATCACGGGGGCCGCATTCGATCCCTTGGGCTCGCAAGCCGTTCCCTATGCCCTGGGGAGCTTGCTGCTACTATTGATGGTTGTTGATGCAGGGGTGAAAAAGCAAACCCAGACAGAAAGCGAGGAACCTGCCGACTGGATGTCCATGATCCGGATGGCTGCGGTTCTGGGGCTTTCAGTTCTGTATTGTGCCGGGGTTTTTATCTTGGCGATTCCCTTTTCCATCGCCACCCTGGTCTTTATCCCTCTGGCCTCTTATGTCCTTTCTCCTTCTTACGATAGACGGGCAAATATGATGCGGCTTGTGATAGGGGCTGTGATCGGTTGCGGGGGCGAATTCTTGTTCACCAAAGTGTTCTTCGTCGACATTCCGGGCTTGTGGTGATTTATGGAACTCCTGATTTCTGCATTTGGGTTTGTCTTTACCCCCTGGCCCCTGTTCCTGATTATCGTCGGTGTCTCCGCCGGGGTGTTTATCGGCGCTATTCCTGGTTTGACCGGGACGATGCTGATCGCGTTATGCCTTCCACTGACATTCTTCATGACTCCTGCGACAGCCATTGTTTTGCTGATCGCCATTTATGTCGGAGCGATCAGTGGCGGATTAATTACTGCTACGCTCCTAAAGATGCCCGGTACAGAGGCAGCTGTTATGACAACCCTCGACGGCTACCCGATGGCGAAAGCTGGAAAGCCGGGCAGAGCGCTGGGGCTTGGGGTTGGTGCATCGTTCGTCGGTGGAGTTGTTTCTTGGTTTGCTTTGCTTTTGCTCGCCAAGCCTCTCTCTATCTGGGCCACCCGCTTTACCCCATTCGATTATTTTGCATTGATCGTCATGGCGTTGGTGCTGATCGCCGTGATAAGCCAGGAGGCTCTTTTGAAAGGTATCATTGCCGCGCTGATCGGAGCCATCCTGGCATTGCCGGGCATTGATCCCTCCTCTGGCACCCCCCGGCTTACTTTCGGACTGGTGGAACTCAATGGCGGGCTTGATCCGATCCCGATGTTCATTGGTCTCTTTGCTTTTGGCACGGTCCTGAGTGATATGCTGGATGAGGATGGCTCGACAAAAGGCGTGGAAGCATCCGGTAAGGGCATCCTGATGTCGAGCAGGGACTATATCCGGCATGGAGTAAACCTGATTCGGTCCTCAGTGATTGGGACTTGGATCGGGCTGTTGCCCGGTGTGGGCGCCGTCATCGGTTCCATGGTGGCCTATTCAGTTGCCAAATCTGTTTCCAAAGAACGGGAAAAATTCGGAATCGGTTCAGAAGAAGGCATTGTGGCTTCTGAAGCGGCAAACAATGCGACCATTGGCGGAGCTATGATTCCGCTTGTTGCCTTGGGCTTGCCGGGCAGTCTGAACAATGTCCTGTTGTTGGCGGCCCTTCTGATCCATTCTATCCAGCCAGGCCCCCTTCTGTTCGTCAATCATCCAGAACTTGTCTATAAGCTCATGGCCGCCCTGCTGGTTGCTAATTTTGTGATGTATGGCGTTATGGTCATGAGTGTCAAATGGGTTGCGCAACTGAACCGGGTTCCGCGAGCAGTTTTGCTCCCGATCATTCTGGTCGCCTGTATCATTGGTGGGTTTGCTTACAATAATTCGATCTGGGATGTATGGGTCTTGATTGGTTTCGGGGCCCTCGGGCTTCTGATGGATCAGGCCGGATACCCAAAAGGCCCGATGGCGATTAGCTTCATCCTTGTCCCGCTTGCCGAGCAGAAACTCAGAACAGGCTTGCAGATCAGTGGCGGCAGTTGGTCGCCGCTCTATACGGATCCCCTGACCCTGACCATGCTAGTGATCGCTGGGATCATGCTTTTCCTGCCTCAGCTTGGGAAGCCCAAGCGTAGGCTAGTTAAAAGATTACGCCCGTACCATTCGTTTGATTCAACCAAAGAGTGACCCTGGTCACCATCCGGAACAATGTCATGAAAATCGAAAAAGAAGAGCTCGAAAGCCTTCTGTCTTGGTCGACCCTGATCGACGCGATTAACCAGCAGTTCGTAGACGGCTGCAACGTCCCTGAACGCCATCACCATACCATGCCGACGAACACCGGAAACGATGCGACCATGTTGTTGATGCCGGCGTTCCAAAAAGGGGATTACATCGGACTCAAGGTGGTAAATGTGTTTCCGGACAATGGTAGGATAGGCTTGCCGGCCATCACGGCTGATTACCTGCTCTATAGCGGTGAAACTGGTAATATGTTGGCGATGATGGACGGGAGTGTCCTGACCGCCAGAAGAACGGCGGCCACCGCCGCTCTCGGAGCCCGTTTTCTATCCCGCAAAGAGTCAAGTAAGCTGTTTGTGGTCGGAGCTGGTCGGGTGGCGTCCCTCGTGCCCGGCGCCATGAAAGCAATCCGGTCTATCGAAGAGGTGAAAGTCTGGAATCGAAACGAGGAAAGTGCCGCTACACTCGTCAAACAACTTAAGGAACAGGGTTTCAGCGCATCTATCGAACGAGACCTGGAATCAGGCACGCGGTGGGCTGACATTATCAGTTGCGCTACCCTTGCCACCGCCCCCCTTATTCTCGGAAATTGGCTGCAGGCAGGACAACATCTTGATCTCATCGGAAGCTTCACGCCAAAGATGCGTGAAGCAGATGACGAAGCCTGCCGCAGGGCACGGGTTTACATTGATACTGGTACGGCCTTTAGCGAAAGCGGTGATATCATAGATCCGATCAAGTCGGGGGCTATTGCCAAAGACGATGTTATCGGCAACCTGACCGACCTGTGCCGCGGGCACAAAAAAGGCCGGGAGGCTGACAGTGAAATCACTCTGTTCAAGGCGGTTGGTACGGCCATTGAAGATCTGGCGGCGGCCAAACTAGCCTATCAAGCCAAGTTATCCGGCTCGATCTGAGCATGACCCCCGAACTGACCCCTTTGGGACGGCTATCTGCCCTGTTACCCTTTCTGTCCTGGTCAGGTAAGGTCAATTCTAGAACACTTCGGCAGGATTTCTGGGCTGCCTTGACAGGGGCGTCGCTTGTTTTGCCTCAAGGGGTCGCATTTGCCGCCATCGCAGGATTGCCGCCTGAGTACGGTCTTTACACAGCAATGGTCACGCCAGTGATTGCGGCGCTTTTCGGCTCTTCGATGTACCTGGTTTCGGGGCCGACGACGGCGATATCGGCGCTTCTTTTTGCCTCCATGACGACGCGAGCAGAAGTCGGGGCACCGGAATATGTTGCCATGACCCTGGCGCTTACGTTTCTGGTAGGGGTGCTGCAGCTGGGGTTCGGACTAGCCAAAGTCGGCAAACTTTTGAGCTTTGTGTCCCATTCCGTCATGATCGGCTTCACTGCCGGGGCCGCGATCCTGATCGCGATGAGCCAGATCAAGCACGTGTTCAAAATCGACTTGCCGGGCACAGGGCACGTCATCGAATTCATCCCGGCATTTCTTTCCGGTATTGCTGAAGTTCACTTCTATTCGACGGTTGTTGCCGGAGTAACCCTGGGGGCGGCAATCGGGGTGAAATTTCTTGCGCCGAAACTCCCCAATTACTTGCTGGCCCTTGTGATCGGTGGCGCGACAGCCTGGCTATTGGGGGGGCAAGGAGCTGGTATTTTGACGGTTGGGTTGCTGCCATCTGTCATCCCGCAGCTCTCCTTTCCCGATGTCTCAATTGAATTCATAAGTGCCTTTGGACAGACGGCGCTTGCTCTTGCAATGATCGGTCTGCTGGAAGCCGTGGCAATTGCCAAGTCGCTCGCATCCAAAAAAAATGATCCCTTTGATAGCAATCAGGAAATCATTGGTCAGGGCCTGTCCAACATCGTCGGGAGTTTCTTCTCCTCATACGTTGGCTCAGGCTCATTCACCCGGTCTGGTGTCAATTTCGAGGCCGGCGCCCAGACACCAATAGCGGCCATCCTGGCTTCGGTTTTTCTGGTTCTGATTCTGTTTCTTGTTGCGCCACTGTTCGCTTATTTGCCGATTGCAGCCATAGCAGGCGCCATTCTACTGGTGGCCTGGCGTTTAATCGATTTTGGTAAAATTTATAGTATTGCGAGGAAAAGTCGGGCCGAAGGCTCCATCATCTTGATCACTTTCGCTTCTACCCTCTTCGTCGGGCTGGAATTTGCTGTATATGCCGGCACCCTGGTTAGCCTATCTCTTTTTCTCAACCATACCATGAGGCCATCCCTTCCCATCAATGCGCCTGACCCCTCGACCGCTAATCACAGCTTTACCAACATCAAGAATGGCGTGCCACAATGCCCTCAGGTGGTGTTCGGGCGGATTGACGGGTCCGTGTTCTTCGGGTCTGTGGATGCCTTACGCGCCGAATTCCGTCAGGTGGAAAAGAACCACCCTGGACAGGATCGATTTGTCCTCAAGCTTACGGGTATAGGGGGGATCGACTATGCAGGTGCAGAACTCTTGATTGAGGAGGCCCGACGTCGGCAAAAACGAGGAGGTCAGCTCTATCTGACCTCACGGTATGAGCCTCTCTATGAAAAGCTTCTGCGGTACGGGGTGATAGATCAAGTTGGGGAGCACAACACTTTTGAATACCGCAATGTCGCCATTCGTGAGATAGTTCCCCAGCTTGATCCGGAAATCTGTGCTACCTGCAAGACCCGGATTTTCAAAGAATGTCCTAAACTCATCTAGCCCGGATTTCTCAAAGTGTTTCCTAGGGCGTAGACCTACAAACAGGTAAAATGATTGTAAGATATAAAACTCAGGAGGTATCATGTCTATGAATTTCTGGCTAACGGAAGAGCAGTTCAACATCATCCAGCCATTGTTGTCGAACAAGCGGCGCGGCGTTGCGCGCGTGTGCGACAAGCGGGTTTTGTCGGGCATCATCTTTTGCCTACAGCGGGGATACCTGCCTGCAGCAGGCAGGTCGGTGGAGCGATAGAAAAAATTTTGACAGTGCCAAAAAATTCATAGAGCATCAAAAGCAGGCCAGCGCGGTCGCCGGAATTCGGCCACCGCCGATTTATGCCTGATTATAACAGGGCGATAGGTTGCCGAAAACACGGCGCCCGCCGGGGAGAGAGTGAGGTTCGACTACATAATGACACAATTCCGAGTATCTGCCGACGGCTGAACCCATACACCTTCATATCTATGACGCGGAGGAAAAGCCTGTCATGAACGCAAATAAGATAAACACACGTTCCCTGAATTTCGAGTTTGAACTGGACCCGGGGATTTCTAAATACAAGTTCGTTGACGAACAGCAAATTGTCAACACGCTCCTGCAACAGCGGCCATACGATCAATCAGCCGCGGCCGAGATTTCACGCACTGCCGCGGCGCTTGTTCGCAGGATTCGCGAGACGAGCAGTGAACGTCCGATCGTCGATACGTTTCTCAAGGAATACGGCCTTTCCAACCAGGAGGGCGTCGCGCTGATGTGCCTGGCGGAGTCTCTGTTGCGCGTCCCCGACAAGCGCACCGTGGACCTGCTGATCGCGGACAAGATTTCGAGCGCAGACTGGGCCGAACATGCGGGGAAAGCCGATGATCTTCTCATAAATGCGTCCACGTGGGGGCTTATTTTGACCGGACAACTCGTGTCCATCGAGCGCGCGTTTACTGCGAACCCCAAGCATTGGATCAAGGCCCTCGCGGGGCGCATGGGCGAGCCGATTATTCGCCAAGCCATGCGCGCTGCGATGCACATACTTGGACGGGCGTTTGTCTTGGGCCGTACGATTCACGAGGCCCTCGAGCGAAGCTCGGGCAGTCTTTACTCCTATGACATGTTGGGTGAAGCGGCGCGTGAAGAGGAAACGGCGTTGGAATATTTCGCCGCATATTTGGCAGCGATCGAAACCGTGGGTACGGCTGAGCGCAAAGGTGCGTCGATTTCCGTGAAGCTGTCGGCGCTTCATCCACGCTTTGAGGCGCTTCAGCGCTCGCGGGTTATGAGCGAATTGAGAGAGCGTGCATTCCAACTTTGTGTGCTTGCAAAGCGGCATCGTGTTCCTTTGACGATCGATACGGAGGAGGCGGACCGATTGGAGTTGACCCTCGATCTCTTCGTGTCCCTGGCGCTGGATCCGGCGCTCGATAATTGGGACGGTCTCGGAATCGCTATTCAAGCCTACGGCAAACGCGCGCTCCCGGCTCTTCGGGAGCTGACGCGCCTTGCCGAGGCTCTGGGGCGCCGTATTCCTATTCGACTGGTCAAAGGGGCCTATTGGGACGCTGAGATCAAGCATGCCCAGGAACAAGGGTTGCCAGGGTTTCCTGTATTCACTCGGAAGCCGAACTCCGACCTGTCGTATTTAGTGTGTGTCAAATTCTTGCTGGAAAACAAACGAGCCGTCTATCCGCAGTTTGCGACGCATAATGCCCATACGATATCGGCCGTTATGGGTATGGCCGGCGATACGACAGCGTTTGAGTTTCAGCGGCTGCACGGAATGGGTGACCTCGTGTATGCGGCAGCGTCCCGCCATTTCGACGATTTCCCTCCGGTCCGGACTTATGCGCCTGTCGGTGGGCACAAAAATCTTCTCGCCTACCTGGTGCGCAGGTTATTGGAAAATGGCGCCAATAGCTCGTTCGTCAATCGGTTTCTGGACGAAACGATAAGCCCCGAAAGCCTTTGCCAGGATCCGATCGAACTCGTCGAGGAAATACAAGCGCGCTCGCATCCCGGCATACCTGTCGCCAGGGCAATCTACAGCCCGGATCGTGACAACTCGTCCGGAATCGACCTGTCCGATGCCGTGACGATTGCCCGAATCGAAGCAACACTTACCCAGCCGATGGCCGAGCGGATTCGCGGCGCTTCGATTATCTCCGGCCGCATGGTGGGCGGCTCAGGCGTCGGAATCAATAGTCCAGCGAACCGTGACCAACGAATCGGCGAACGGGTAGATCTAAGGGAGTTGGACCTACGCCGAATTTTCGATGTATCGACAGCGGCACAAGCGGACTGGAACGCGCTTGGCGTAAACGCCAGGGCGGCCATTCTTGATCGTGCCGCCGACGAAATTGAAGCAAAGATCGGCGATCTAATCGTGCTGCTCGTCAAGGAGGCCGGCAAAACAGCCAGTGACGCGATTGCCGAGGTTCGCGAAGCGGTTGATTTCTGCCGGTACTACGCTCATCAAGCGCGCCGAAAACTCGCTGTCCCAACCTTGTTGCCAGGGCCGACAGGAGAACTCAACGAGATGCGCGTCGACGGGCGCGGTGTATTTGTGTGCATCAGTCCATGGAATTTCCCCCTGGCGATTTTCATCGGACAGGTCGCCGCCGCCCTGGTCACAGGTAACGCGGTCGTGGCGAAGCCGGCTGAGGAAACGCCACTCATCGCGGTAAAGGCCGTCCAACTTCTGCTTGACGCCGGCGTACCCGGCGATGTTCTGCATTTGGTGATGGGTGGCGGGTCTATTGGCGCGGCGCTGGTGGCGCATCGAAATACAGCGGGCGTGGTGTTCACCGGAAGCACGGAAACGGCCCGAAAGATCAATCGGACACTGGCGGCGAGAGATGCCCCGATCGCCCCCCTAATCGCCGAAACCGGCGGACAGAACGCGATGATCGTGGATTCTACGGCGCTGCTGGAGCAAGTGACTGACGATGTCATTGCTTCAGCCTTTCTGAGCGCCGGGCAGCGGTGTTCTGCGTTACGAGTACTGTATCTGCAAGAGGAAATCGCCGACGAAGCGATCGCCATGATTCGGGGCGCGATGAAAGAGCTTCGTGTGGGTGATCCGTCAAACCTGGCGACGGACGTGGGTCCCGTTATTTCCGAGGCCGCTGCGGCGGATCTACAGGATCACATCGACGATCTGACAGAACGGGGCTACCACCTCTTTTCCACATCGACAACGCGGGACTGTAAGCGAGGGCATTTTGTCGTGCCCTCGATGTTTGAAATTCCAAATGTCTCTATATTGAGGAAGGAACATTTTGGGCCAATTCTCCACGTAATTCGATACACGCCGCGCGATTTTGATACAACGTTTGAGTCGGCGCTGAGTAGCGGATATGGTCTGACGCTCGGTTTGCACAGTCGGGTAGAGTCGCGGGTGTATGCGCTGTTCAAAAGGGCCACGGTTGGCAATGTTTATGTCAATCGAAACATGGTTGGCGCGGCGGTTGGAACACAGCCATTCGGCGGGCAAGGGTTATCAGGCACCGGACCAAAAGCGGGCGGCCCTAACTACTTGCAGCGCTTCGTAACGGAGAAGACGCTCACAATCAACACGGTGGCAACACGAGGAGGAAACACTGCTCTGCTGTCGCTTGAGGCCATTGCCCGGCCCACTTAGCGGACAAGCCAGCCCCGCCGGGTTGAATCCTGCGCTGTGCGGGAAATAGGGTCAAATCAGGCCCTTGCGAGCTTTCGGACGGGCGCTAAACAAGGCCGGCCAGCAGGGGCATGTAGTGATCGATCAACAATGCCGCGAACAGCAGGATTAAATAGGTGATCGAATAGGAAAAGGTCTTGAGCGCGAGCCGGTCGGAGTGATCGCGCAGCATGCGAATCACATGATACAGAAAGCCGCCGTTCAGCAGCAGCGCCGAGATTAGGTAAAACAGGCCCGACATATAGGTCAGATAGGGCAGTAGGGTCACGATACATAACACGGCCGTATAAAGCAGGATATGCAGGCGGGTAAAGCCGGGGCCGTGCGTGACCGGCAGCATCGGAATATCGACCGCAGCGTAGTCGGCCCGGCGGTAGATGGCCAGCGCCCAGAAATGGGGCGGGGTCCAGGCAAAGATGATCAGAAACAGCAACAGTGAATTCGGGTCCAGGGCGCCCGTGACCGCGCTCCAGCCCAATACCGGCGGGGCCGCGCCGGCCGCGCCGCCAATCACGATATTCTGCGGCGTGGCGCGCTTTAGAAACATGGAATAGATGAAGCCGTAGCCGATCAGGGAGACGGCGGTCAGGCCGGCCGTTAAGGGATTTACCAGAAAGGCCAGGATCCCCATTGAGATCGTGCCCAGAAACCAGGCAAAAATGGCCGCGTTGAGGAGGCTGACATTGCCCCGCGGCAGCGGCCGGTTGTGGGTTCTGGCCATGATCGCGTCAATGCGGTGATCCACGACATGATTGATCGCGGCCGCGGAAGAGGCGGCCAGGCCGATGCCCAGCGTGCCGAACAGCATGACATCCCACGGCACGGCCGCCGGCGTCGCCAGCAACATGCCGGCTATCGCGGTAAACACGATCAGCAGCACGATCTTCGGTTTGCACAGCGCGACATAATCACGCCAGTTGACTTCAACGGCGTCGGTAACAGGGCGGTTGGCCAAACTGATAGTCCTCCTTTTACTTTTGTTTCAGGGCAACTCTGAACAGCGGGCGGCCGGGCTGTTGCCACGCCCGCTGCCGAGCAGCGCGGCGCCGGGCTGACGGGCGCCGGCCGCGTAGCCCTCGGCCGCGGCAGAGGCAAGGGCCCGCCCGGCCGTGGCGGCGCCCTGCCGCTGCCGGATGCGCAGCGCCCGGTGGAGCAGGGTCACGACCGACAGTAACAGCAGCGCGGCAACGCCATTGTGCGCCACCGCCACCGCCAGCGGCAGATTAAAAACGACATTGGCGATGCCCAGGCTGACCTGGATAAACAGCAGGGCCAGCATGGTCAGCGCGGCCGCGCGGGTGGCCGCGGCCCTCAGCGCCGGGAGCGCGAGCGCCAGCAATGTGGCGGCGGTGATCACGGCCCCGATCCGGTGTGTCATGTGGATCGCGGTCCGGGCCGGGCCGTCCAGCACCCCGCCTTCATAATCGACCCCCAGCCCTTGCCAGAGCACAAAGGCCTCGCTGAAGTCCATCGTTGGCCATACTTGGCCCTGACAGGCCGGAAAATCGGGGCAGGCCAGCGCCGCGTAGTTGGTGCTGGTCCAGCCGCCCAGCGAGATCTGCAACACCAGCACCGCCAGCGCGGCGAGCGCCCGCGGCAGCAGCCTGAATCCGGCCGGGGGCGGGGCCGGGTCGGCGGGCGTCTGCAATTCCAGCGTGAGCCAGTACAGCAGGCTGATGATCGCCATGCCGCCCAGCAGATGCAGCAGCACAATAAACGGTTTCAGCAATAAGGTGACCGTCCACATGCCGAGCAGGGCCTGAAACAGAACCAGCAACAGCAGCCCGCCCGTCAAGAGACGTATGCGCGGGGCCTGTTGGCCGAGCCAGGCCATGACGGCGATCGCCAGGATCATCAGCCCCAGCAGGCCGGCAATATAGCGGTGGGCCATCTCGATCCAGGCCTTGTCGGTTTGCAGCGGGCGCTCGGGCCAGAGTTCGCCGGCCTGTTGGAGGTAGTCCGCATCCGCCGAGATCAGCAGGCGCCCGTAGCAGCCCGGCCAGTCGGGGCAGCCGAGGCCGGCATCCGTAAGGCGCGTGTAGGCGCCGACAATGATCACGATAAACGTCAGGCCACAGGCCAGGCGGCCAAGATTGAGTAAGCGTGAACGGGTCCGCATGGTTATCCTCAGCCGATCCTGGACGCCTTGAGCAGTTTTTTCAGGTCTTTGATGATGCCGCGCGGATCGACCGCGGGCGGGTAACTCATCATCAGGTTGCCGCGCGGGTCGATGATGTACAGCCGGTTGGTGAGCAGGGGCTTATCGTCCGCGCCCAGCTTGAACACGGGGATCAGGCCCGCCCTGGCGGCTCGGCCGGTCTTGATGATCCGCTGCCCGGCGTATTGCGTTAATAAGGGCTTGAGTCCGGCTGTATCCTGTTCCAGCAACAGCAGCACCCGCTGCACCCGCAGGGAATGCTTGTCCATAGCGGCATGGATCTGGCGCATGCGGTACAGGTTATCGAGGCATGTCTCGCCGCATTGATCGCTGAGATAGATCAGGTTCCATTTGCCGTGCAGCCGGTAATCCCTGGCGGCGACAGGGTCATGCAGCGGCATGTCCGCCAGCGGCCGCGGCGGATCGATCAGTTCGCCGTGGTTTGATTTGCCGCCGGCGGCAATCACATCGGTGAAATTTAATGACCACCAGGCCACCAGCAGCGGGCTTAAAAAGGCCAGCGTAATGACGCCGATGATCAGCGAATTTTTTTTTCCGGTCTGCATTTCAGCTTGTCTTTTTGATATTCAGGGCCAGGTAAACCAGCGCCAGCGTGGCCGCAAAGGCAAACCACTGAAAGGCATAGCCGTTATGAACCTGTTCGCCGGAGCCCGGCAGGCGCCAGTCCCGGCCGAAGCCGTGGCCGGATTCCGGCAGCAGGCGCAGCACAAACGGCGCCAGTTCCGCATCCACAAATTCCTCCAGTTCTTTAATATTGAGCCGTTGCACGCGCACGCTATCAGTCCTCAGCCTTTCCGGGGGCAGGGCCTTTAATACGAGGCCGGTCTTCGGCGGCGCCTTGATCACGCCCCGGATAGACACCTCGCCCGGCAGGCTTTCGACCGGCGGCAGGCGGCCGCGATCCAGGCCGGCCGGCAGCCAGCCCCGATTTACCAGCACCAGCCCGGCGGAGTTTGCCGGCTTAAAGGGCATATACAGGAAATAACCCGGTTGGCCCCGCATGACCTGATTATCCAGGAAAATCCGTTTGTCCGGGTAGAACGCGCCGCTTGTCTCTACCGGCCGCCACAGCCGGGCTTCCGCTTCGGGCAGGGCCAGCATCGCGGCCAGCGGCGCGGGCGGCAGGGCCTGCTTGGCCGTAAAGGATTGATATAATGTCCTTTTATACTCGGCCCGCTCAAGTTGCCAGAAGCCCAGCGCCAGGAACAGCACAAACAGCGCGAGCGCCAGCAAACTGGTCAGGAGTCCTGGGCAAAAACAGCGATTTCCAAAAAAAACTTTCATTCAGGCGGGTATGCAATACGCTGCATCGCCTGTAATATTCTATCGTCGATAAAGAGAATCTCCATGAGCGCCGCGCTATTGTTCAAACTCTATATACTGGTCCTGATCCTGGCCATAGGGGCGTCGCTGGCCTCGGGGCTTTTTTTTCTGGTCAAGGATGATGCCGGTTCCAGGCGTGTCCTGGGTTCCCTGACCGTGCGCATCACCCTCTCGATCATCCTGTTTGTGTCATTGCTGATCGGCTATGTTTACGGCTGGATCCAGCCGCACGGTCTGGCCGGCTGAGGCCGCAAAGCCCTTAAATCCAGTACACGAAGATAAACAGACCCAGCCAGACCACATCAACAAAGTGCCAGTACCAGGCCACGGCCTCAAAACCGAAGTGATCGTGCGCGGAAAAATGGCCCATTATGGTGCGGATTAAAATGACCAGCAGCATGACGGCGCCCAGCGTCACATGAAAGCCGTGAAAGCCGGTCAGCATAAAAAAGGTGGAGCCGTAAACGCCGGAGCTTAACTTGAGGTCAAGGTCATTATAGGCATGGATATATTCATACGCCTGAAAACAGAGGAAGATGGCCCCGAGCACGACCGTGAGCGCCAGCCAGCCGCACAGGGCCAGGCGGTTTTCCTGCTTCAAGGCCCAGTGGGCAAATGTCAGGGTGGCGCCGGAAGTCAGCAGGATGGCCGTATTCAGCGCCGGAATGCCCCAGGCCGGGATGACTTCCTTGATCAATGTAAATTTTGACTGCGCGCCCTCAAGCGTCATGTCCGGCGTGGTGATCAAGGGCCAGACGGCCTCAAAATCGGGCCACAATACCTGATTGGTCATCAGGCCGTGGGCCTCGCCGCCAAGCCAGGGTATCGACAGGACCCGCACATAAAACAAGGCCCCGAAAAAGGCCGCAAAGAACATGACCTCGGAAAAGATGAACCAGCTCATGCCCCAGCGAAAGCTGATATCGACCTGTTTATTGTAATGGCCACCGATACTCTCGCGGATCACATCCGCGAACCAGCCGAAAAACATATAAACAACGGCGGCCAGACCCAAAAACAGCACCAGCGCCCCCCCGCCCGCGCCATTCAGCATCATCGCGCTGCCGACGAAGGTGGTGAATATGGCGACCGACCCGAACAGCGGCCAGCGGCTCGGCTCCGGGATGAAATAGGCGTCTTTTGAGTCTGACATACGGATTCCTCGATTTGTTTTTTTACTATGGAAGCCCTGAATAAATCCATCCTGGATTTCTCAGAGCACGCAAGGTAAAAATGCGATTTTCACCTTGCTTCAAAATCAATGACTTGCATCATTGATTTTGGCGGCACGTCCCTGTACCGCAGGAAACTCTGATTCAATCAGAGTTTCCTTATCCGGCTTTCTGTTTATCTTTGCGGCCGGGGTTTCTGGCGCTCAGTTCCGCGGCCGCCGGCAGTTCAAAAAAGGTATAGGAAAGCGTCATGCGCCGGATCTTTGCGGGCAGGCCGGCGCCGACCACAAAGCGCACCACCATCTCTTTTTGTTCGCCGGGTTGCAGAAGTTGCTGCACAAAGCAGAAACACTCGGTCTTGTTAAAGAAGATCGAGGCCTCGGCCGGCGCGACGCTGGGTATGGCCTGACCGATTATCGGCTGATCGGACTTGTTTTCGACCATGAATACCGCCTCCGCGACCTGGCCGGGGTGTACGCTTTTCTTGCGCTCAATGGCGTTAAATTTCCAGGGCAGTTCGCCATTGATGTTGGTATCGAGTTCGACCGTGACCAGGCGGGATAAATCAACGGCCGCCGCTTCGGCCTCATTCCCGGAAAGCTGGCCGGTTTTGCCGTTGATGCCGGTCAGTTCGCAGAATACATCGTACAGCGGCACCAGCGCATAACCGAAACCGAACATAAGTAGGGCGGCCAGCGCCAGCTTTTGCGCGGTCCGGCTTGAGTTTTGGCGCGCGTCTCTCATAGATATAACAGGACAAAGCCGACATAAAAGCCGAGCGCGACCAGCCCCAGCAGGATGGCCAGCCGCCGGTTTTTGGCCGCCAGTTGTTTCTGCTCCGGGGTTTTACGCGGGGCGGTCACAGGCTCAAGAGTGGGCGGTCGCATCGGTCACCCTGGGCGGCGTGCTGAAGCTGTGGAACGGCGCCGGCGAGGGCAATGTCCATTCCAGCCCGTGCGCGTCTTCCCAGACCTGATTGCTCGCCCTGGCGCCGGCCCCGCGCGCGCACTTGATCACGACCCACACCAGGATCAACTGGCTCACGCCAAAGGCAAAGCCGCCGATACTGGCGACCCGGTTCCAGTCGGTGAACTGGACATTGTAATCCGGGATGCGGCGCGGCATGCCCGCGAGGCCGATGAAGTGCATCGGGAAGAACAGCACGTTGACGGAGATGGTGGACAGCCAGAAATGCCATTTGCCCAGGGTTTCATCGTACATGACCCCGGTCCATTTGGGCAGCCAGTAATACACCCCGGCAAAGATGCCGAAGATGATGCCCGGCACCAGCACGTAGTGGAAATGCGCGACAATAAAATAGGTGTCGTGGTACTGGAAATCGACCGGCGTGATGCCCATCATCAGGCCGGAAAAACCGCCGATGGAGAACATGAACAAGACCCCGATGGAAAACAGCATGGGCGTCTCGAAGGTCATTGAGCCGCGCCACATGGTGGCCATCCAGTTAAAGATTTTTACCCCGGTCGGCACCGCGATCGACATCGTGGCGTACATAAAGAACAATTCGCCCGTGAGCGGCATGCCGACCGTGAACATGTGGTGCGCCCAGACAAAGAACGACAGGAAGGCAATGGCGGCGGTCGCATACACCATGGAGGCATAACCGAACAGGGGCTTGCGCGAAAATGTCGGGATGATCTGGGAAATGATCCCGAAAGAGGGCAGCACCAGGATATAGACCTCGGGATGGCCGAAGAACCAGAAGATATGCTGGAACATGACCGGGTCGCCGCCGCCGGCCGCGTCGAAGAAGGCCGTGCCGAAATAGCGGTCGGTCAGCAGCATCGTGACCGCGCCGGCCAGCACCGGCATGGAGGCGATCAACAGAAAGGCCGTGATGATCCAGGTCCAGACAAACAGCGGCAGGCGCATGAAGGTCATGCCGGGCGCCCGCATGTTAAACACCGTGGCGATAATATTGATCGCGCCCATGATCGAAGAGATCCCCAAAAAGTGAACCGCAAAGATCAGGAACGGGAAGCCGTCGCCCAACTGGGTCACCAGCGGCGGATACATGGTCCAGCCGCCGGCCGGCGCGCCGCCCTGCATAAAGAAAGTGGACAGCAACAGGGCAAAGGCGAACGGCAGGATCCAGAAACTCATATTGTTCATGCGCGGCATGGCCATATCGGGCGCGCCGATCATGATCGGGATCATCCAGTTGGCCAGGCCCACCCCGGCCGGCATGACCGCGCCGAAGATCATGACCAGGGCGTGCACGGTGGTCATTGAATTGTAAAACTGGGGATCAACAAATTGCAGGCCCGGCTGAAACAGTTCGGCCCGGATAACCAGGGCCATGGCGCCGCCGATAAAGAACATGATCAATGCGAACACCAGATACATGGTGCCGATGTCCTTATGGTTGGTGGAAAATAGCCAGCGGCCGATGCCGGTCGGCTTGTGATCATGCTCGTCATGGTGATCCGCGTGGATGACTGCTTCGCTCATGGGCCTGTCCTCTTGATTAAATTTGTGTGTTTTTGCGTTACGGTTAAAACAGCTTATCTGCCGGCCTTGACCTCGGCCGGCTGGGCGAGGCCCGCGCTGTTGCCCCAGGAGTTGCGCACATGGCTGACCACGGCGGCCAGGTCAACATCGTCCAACTGATCCTTGAATACCGGCATCATATTCTTGCCGTTCAGGACCAGTTGGATCATATCTTCGGCATCGCCGTTGACAACGCTGCTGCCTTGCAGGGCCGGGAACAGACCGGCCACGCCCTGGCCTTCGGGCATGTGGCAGGCGGCGCAGTTGGCCGCATAGACCGCCTTGCCTTTTGCCATGAGTTCGGTCTTGTCCCACTCGCGCCCGGCGCCGGCCAGGGCCGCGTCCTGTTCATTTTTCTTTTGTTCTACCCAGGCGGCATACTGCTCTTTGGTGACCGCGTTGACCACGATCGGCATAAAGCCATGATCCTTGCCGCAAAGCTCGGCGCATTGCCCGCGGTAGATGCCCGGCTGTTCGATATACGTCCAGTTATCATTGATAAAGCCCGGGATCGCGTCTCTTTTCCAGCCGAGCGCCGGCACCCACCAGGCATGGATCACATCGGCCGCGGTGGTCAGGATCCGCACCTTGGTATTGATCGGCAACACCACCTGATTATCGACATCCAGCAGATAATTTTTGACCGCGTTGGGGTCCTGGCCCGAATCAAGCTGGCGGGCCTCATTGCTGGCCTGGTCCAGCGTGCTGAAAAAACTGATATTGTCCGCGCGCCCGTCGTCGATGCCGTCTTCGATGTAATCGTATTTCCACTTCCATTGATAGCCCGTGACCTTGACGGTGATCTCCGAATCGCCCGTCTGCTCCATAAAGATCAGTGTCTTGGTGGCCGGGATCGCCATTGCGATCAGGATCAGGATCGGGATCAATGTCCAGATGATTTCGGCCGAGGTGCTGTGATGAAATTTGGCCGCCACCGCGCCCCTTGACTTGCGGTGATGAAAGATAGACCAGCACATCACGCCGAACACGCCGACGCCGATCGCGGTAACGATATACAGGATGGTCATGTGCAGGTCATAGACCCGTTTGCTGGTCGGCGTCACGCCCTCGGTCAGATTGAGCGGCATGGCGGCCAGCGCCGCGCCGCTCGCCAATAATAAGGCGATGCCCGCCACGGCCGGCATGGCTTGTCTTAACTTGTCAACTGACATACAGCTTTGTCCTCTGGATTGACTATTTTTATTTTTGCAAGCGGATTTAATCCGGGTTCCCATGAATCATTTTTCGCAACTGCCCGGCGAGGCTGTTGCGCTCTCCTTCATTCAAAAAACGCCCGATCTCTACAGAACGCCCATGCGAACGGATCAACAGGCGGCTCGGATACCAGTTATTCCATGAACGCTGCAACACCACCCGCGACCACGGCCGCCTGAACTCATGGCTTTGCTCGGGCGCGCTGCGCCCGGTTTCGACCCTGACCGTCTCATTGGTCACGGTGATGACCTCTCGAATGCCGCCGCGCCGGGCGCTGACATAGAGCGCGATGCCGAGCGCCAGCAACTCCAGCCCGGCAAACGGCAGGATAAGTATAAACCCGCGGGCGAAAAATCCGGCCGCAATGCCCAGCGTGAAACCGGCAAAAATACCATAAATGCAGACCAGCCGCGGCCAGGGCATGGCCCGGTTGGGCATCACAATAAAACCCTGTTTCGTCTCTGTGCTGTCTGTCAGGCTTAAAATCATTCCACACTCTGGTTCAGCTTGGTGTTATCTTCCAGGAAATTGCAGGGCATCCGCAAGACGCCCGGTAAGGGCCCGGCCGAAAGGCGCAGTTTACACCAACTCGGCGCGTATTTTAAACTTGCCTCCGGCTATCCCAGGGTCACCTCGTCTAAAATAAGGCGTCAGGTATCCTGGCCACGGTATCGTTAATATCGCGCATAATGCGCCTATCGCCCCCGCCGTCATTCCATGGACAGAAAGTCCTGGTATGCGGCGAGTGGTTTATATCATACATATGTCCCGTGGTAGAGCGGCGAATGGAACAATCCGGCGAGGACTGTCGCTCATATCACATCCCGGCGAAAGCTGTCCTGGAATCCAGTGGCCTACATTCGCCTGGGCGGCTACGGGCAATCCTCGGCAGGACTGTTCCGCTCATGCTCTACCACCTACATCCCTGTAGGCGTGCCCTCACTGCCGATTACAGGACATCCTGTCGCTGGAATGACGACGGGGTGTTGTTTTAGCTTTCCGTCATCCTGTCTGCCTGCAACAGCAGGGTTTTAGCAGGAATGCAGGGTCACCTCATCTAAAATAAGGTGTCAGTTATCCTGGCCACGGCATCGTTAATATCACTCATAATACGCCTATCGCCCCCGCCGTCATTCCAGCGAAAGCTGGAATCCAGTGGTTTATGTCATACATTCCCGCCTGGGCGGGAATGGCAATTAGACAGAACTGTCGCTCATATCACATCCCGGCCCGCCCTCCTGGATTCCAGCTTTCGCTGGAATGACAACGGGGTGTTGTTTTAGCCTTCCGTCATCCTGTCTGCCTGCAACAGGCAGGGCTTTAGCAGGAACGCAGGGACACCTTATCTAAAATAAGGTGTCAGGCATTCTGGCCACGGTATCGTTAGCATCGCCCATAATACGCCTATCACCCCCGCCGCCATTCCAGCGAAAGCTGGAATCCAGTGGTTTATGTCATAACATTCCCGCCCAGGCGGGAATGACAATTAGGAGGTGGCCCTGCCGGCTATCCCGGCCGCAAATCCGCTTTCGACCATAAATATGCCCTCAAATTACCCCCGGCTTGCAACTCCGGGGCAGATTGTCGCCTTGCCGGGCATGGCCGGGTATCGACAAGCGGGTTGCTGCACAGGCTTTGTAAATGAATCAAAATCTGTTCCTGTCGCGGGCAGGGAAGCCCCGCATGGCGTTACCCGGCGCTCCCGGAATATCAACGCCGTAAGCATGTCTTTCGAAACACAAATTGCCTGTTGCCGGTAGCGACAAGCCGGGCCTTGCCTCCGGCTCAATCCCGCCGCCCGCCTTTTCGCAGGCCCTGCCTCAGGGCCTTGAGGGAAATGGGCTCGCGCCGCTTCGTCCGGGCGCGCGGCGGCCCCAACGCCCAGGCATGGCCATATATCACTTCACCCCAGCCGTCATTCCAGCGAAAGCTGGAATCCGCCATTCCCTGGCGGGAATGACAATCATAGCGACTGTCGATCACATCCGGCCCGCCCTCTGGATTCCAGCTTTCGCTGGAATGACAACGGGGTGTTGAGCCTTCCGTCATCCTGTCTGCCGGCCGGCAGGGCTTTAGCATTGACCAGGGCGCCGGTATGCTTTAACTCCCGCATCAACTGGCGCGCGTCGCTATAAGTGAGCGTAATGTTCCGTGCTGAGCACCGGATCGGCGCCCTCCTGAGGCTTTCGCCGGGCGGCAGCATCCGTTTCTGGTCAGGGCGTCGCCGATGTCGTGCATATCAACAAAGGCGTTCACATGCACATGGTCATCGACCGCGCGCCAACTCTCCCGCAATTCCTGCAACGTATCCAGTGGGCCCGAGGCTGCTGAACACAAACAGCCCGCCGGGTTTCAACACCCGCCGGATTTCGGCAAAAACGCTGTCCGGGGCCTGGCGCCATTGCAACATGGCGTTGCTGAAGAGCCAGATCGACCACATGGTCTGCCAGCGGCAGCGACACCGCGTCCGCGAAAGCTGGAATCCGCACAATTAAATATCGCCTGGAAAAAATTGCCCCCGGCTTGCAACTCCGGGGCAGATTGTCGCCTTGCCGGGCATGGCCGGGTTCGACAAGCGGGTTGCTGCACAGGCTTTGTAAATGAACAAAATCTGTTTGTCGCGGGCAGGGAAGCCCCAAAGGACTTACCCGCGCTCCCGGAATATCAACGCCGTAAGCATGTCTTTTGAAACACAAATTGCCTGTTGCCGGTAGCGACAAGCCGGGCCTCGCCTCCATCAATCCCGCCGCCGCGTTTTCGCAGGCCCTGCCGCAGGGCTTGAGGGAAATGGGCCGCGCCGCTTTGTCCCCGCGCGGCGGCCCCAACGCCCAGGCATGGCCATATATCACTTCACAGGTGACCGGCAGCGCGCCATCCCTGCGATAGACCTCATAGCGCTTGAGCATCCGCCGCCATCTGTGCTTGCCCGTGAGCGAACGGCGCCGGCCGGCGTTTATATTGACCGCGCCGGTATGCTTTAACTCCCGCATCAACTGGCGCGCGTCGCTATAAGTGAGCGTGAGATGTTCCGTGCTGAGCACCGGATCGGCCAGCCCGTTTCTGGTCAGGGCGTCGCCGATGTCGTGCATATCAACAAAGGCGTTCACATGCACTCATCGACCGCGCGCCAACTCTCCCGCAATTCCTGCAAGGTATCCGGCCCGAGGCTGCTGAACACAAACAGCCCGCCGGGTTTCAACACCCGCCGGATTTCGGCAAAAACGCTGTCCGGGGCCTGGCGCCATTGCAGCATGGCGTTGCTGAAGACCAGATCGACCACATGGTCTGCCAGCGGCAGCGACACCGCGTCCGCGCACAAAAAATGATCCCTGGAAAAAAAACGGGCCGTCTTCCCGCGGGCCTCGCGCAGCATATTTTCAGAACGGAGATCGGCCTGCAAAACACGGGTCTTTTTAAACCTCCGCCCGAGTTATCGGCCATAACCGGTGCCGGAACCGAGGTCAAGGCTTATTGCCGGTCTGATCCTGAGCGCCTCAAACGCTCCAGCAAGCGATCCGCGATCGTCCTTTGCCGGACGGCAGCGCCAGCGGAGTGGCAGCCGTAACATCAAAGGATTTCCGGACCTCGGTCGCGCTGATGGAATGAGCCTCGTATTCAGATCGGTGCATTCAAAAAAACCTGAAAAATGCGGCGAAAATGCCGATTGTATCAACCGGTTAAACTGGATTCCAGCTTTCGCTGGAATGACGATGGGGTGTCGTTCCGGCTTTACATCATTCCGGCAGGCAGGCCCCGTCTGCCCGCTACAGGCAGACGGAGTGGGGTGTTGGTTGGAGTGAGTGGGCCTTAGAAATCCACCATGAATGACAGATTTATGCTTCTGGGCGCGCCTGAGGAAAGCGCACCGCTGCCCGCCCAAGCGATCCAATAGTCTTCACCAAGGAGATTGTTTATATTCAACCGCAGGGTGAATGCCTTGTCGCCCAGCGTCCGTTGATAGCGGGCGCCAAGGCCGTAAAGCTGGTAGGCGGGTACTTTCAGGCTGTTGTCCGTCCTGATAAACCGGCTGCTCACATGCTCGGCGCGGGCCGTCAGTGTCAGGCCGGGGAAGGCCGCCATGTCATATTCCAGGTTCAACACGGCCGTCAGTTCCGGTACTCCGGTCACGTCCTTACCGTCAAACCTGCCGCCCTGGGTGCGGGTCAGTTTACTGTCCAGATAAGTGAATCCGCCCAGCAGGCGCAGGTCCGGGCGCACTTCGCCAAAGGCCGTCAGTTCAAACCCGCGATTGCGCTGCTGGCCATCAAGACTGAATCGGTTAGTTGTGACATCGGTGATCCCGTTTGGCTTTTCGATCTGAAACAGCCCGGCCGTCAGCCCAAGGCCATCCAGGTCAAACTTCACGCCGAACTCGATCTGGTTTGTGACGGATGGTGGGAATATTTCCCCTTCGTTGACGGTTCCCCTCGGCGCGGTGGGTCCCTGTTCCAATGCTTCGATATAATTGCCATAGAGAGAGGCAAAATCCCAGGGTTTGACCAGCAGGCCGAAGGCCGGTGTGATGGCCGACTTGTCGTATTGGCTTCTGAGTGCGCCTGTCCTGAAGTTGAAGGATTTGAATCCTATACTCTGACGCCGGACCCCGGCGGTCAAGAGCAGGCGCTCATCAAGGAAGCCCAGGGTGTCGGCAAGGGCGATGGATGATTCGAGGGATTCAAGGTCTTTTGCCCCAATTCCCGAGTTGAATCATCAAAGGCCGGGCGCGCAAAAAACACCGGCTTGTAGAGGTTTGAGGTGATATTCAGGCTTGAAAATTTAATATTTTTGGAAAATCTTCCTTACCCCCTTTGTTCGCATGGTTTCCATTGAGAGCTGATGCGTGACCCCGAAGGTTTCAAATCGCCCCCTGATACCGGCATTCCAGGCGGAGTTGTTTTCGCTTGAATGGCTGGAATCGAAACTGCGGATTAAAATCTCCCCTGGCGCCGAGATTACGGCCAACCGTCCGCACTACATAGCCTTCGTAGCCCCGGGCGCCATAGGCCGCATACGCGGTCCAGTCCCGGCCGAGGGCATACTCCGCCCTGAGCAGGCCACGGGCGGCCTTTTGTTTGACCTTCTCCCAGGGCTGTTGAATGGCATTCTCAAGGTTGGGCGCAGAGGGCGCCGCGGTGGCGTTCCCGCTTAAAATGAAAAAATCCCCTCTGCGCAACTCCCGGTCACGAATAATCCAGGATGGTCTCCAGCTTGAGTCTGTCGCCGCGATATTCCAGTGCTAAAGCCACTTCGCCAAATGTTTCATCGTTGCCTTCGGTGGCCCCTTCGCCATTACGATAAATGGCATTGAGCCGGGCGCCGAACTGTTTTTTTGAACCGAAGCGGCGGCTGAGGTCGGCGTGAATGCGCCGAGGCGCGATTGATAATCGTAGTCGGCGGTGAGTCTGGTCAGGGCGGTATCTGTCGGTCGCTTGGGGACCAGATTGATGACGCCGCCCACGCGACCGGATGCGCCGTTGAGCAGGGCATTGGGTCCCTTGAAGACCTCGACCCTGTCAAGGGTCTGAACCGTTGAGCGGCGAGAAGTCAAGTTTGGCAGGCCGTCATAGAGTGTTGAGTTGCCTACCTATTAAAGCCCCGGATAGTGAAATATTCAAAATAGCCCTGGCCAGCACTATTCAGGCGGAAGCAGAGGCATCATTACGAACGACATCGCCCACCGTTCTGGCCTGCTGGTTTTCAATGAGTTCGGCGGTGTAGCTGCTGATACTGAACGGTGTGTCAAAGATGTCTCGATTGCCGAGCAGGCCGATACGTCCGCTGCGTGTGACCTGACCGCCCGCGTATGTTTCGGCTTGACCGGTGACGGTAATTTCTTCTATTTCTGCTTTGGATTTGAGGTTGGTATTGGCCGTTGCGTCCGCGATGAGCGGGTTAGTATTGGCGTTGTTAAGGGTTGAAGTAAAGGTTTGGTGGATGGCAGGAAAGCCTTGTGTGGTGGTGTTTTCAGCTAATTTTGAGGGGGGGGGGGGGGGGGGGGGGGGTAATGTTGTTGGCGAACAGGGGCGCGCTGATAGAAAGCATGAGCAGTATGTTTGAAAGCGTTTTCATTTTGGAAGTCCTTTGGTGTTTTTGGTTAATTAGAAAACCATAGTTTAGACGTAGCATGAATGATTCGCAAGTTTATTTTTATAAAAATGTGAAATTATTTTTAGTGTTGATGTTTTGGCCTGCCCGCGGCATATAGGCGGCAGTCAGGCCCGGATTCCCGCGTTTGCGGTAAAAGTGAATGCCGCTCGCTCAGGTTGTGGGCGACTTGATTTTATTCTGCCTGTATATTGGCGTCACATTTATCAAGCCGAGGGGTGGCCCGCCACAAGCGGGGGCGCTCTGTTTCGGAAACTCTGATTCAATCAGAGTTTCCTTTCCGTTCCCGCCCGCGCGGGAATGCCATTGAGTCTTAACCAGGCGGAGGCCAGCAGTCAGTGAATAATCCGTTTTTCTATTCGATATTAATGTTTATTGCCGGCATCGGTATTCCGGTCATGGCCACGTTTACCGCCGTTCTGGGCCACCGCCTGCAAAGCCCGTCACTGGCGGTGGTTATAGTGATGCTGGTCGGCCTGATCATTGCGCTTGGCGTGCTTTTCATAAGCGGCGGTCTGCCGTCCCTGGCGCGCCGGCAGGCCGACTGGTACCTCTACTCGGGCGGCGCCATTTTCGTATTCTACATACTGAGCGTAAGCTGGGTCATCCCCCGCTTCGGGGTGGCCAATGCCATATCGTTTGTGCTGATCGGGCAACTTTGCGCGATGGTCGTGATTGACCACTTCGCCCTGTTCGGGGTCGAGCAATACAGTGTCACCCTGAAAAGAACCCTGGGCCTCTTAATGATGGGGCTGGGTGTCTTCCTTGTGGTCGGGCGTTCCTGACGGCGGTCGCTCACCTCCAGGGCGCCCTGATCTCGGCGATAATAAGGCGTGCCCGGTGATTGTTGTCAGCCCCTGCCAAGCTACCCGTACTTTCTGGCGTTATCGAGCAGGTTATTGAAGATTTCACCGATAAACCGGCCATGCCGTGCGTCATGGCCGGTTGAGGTCGGTGATCATTGCGGGCGCAAGGTAGAATTCGCGAAAGGCGTTGATGCGCCGGATGGCCAAATCCAAGGCGGTAAAAATGAAACGATTTGCGGATACAAAAACGGATCATCAAAAAATGAAGCCAGGTTTTCACTGAGCTGTCCAAAGGTAAACCGCAAGCGAAAGCGCGTTGTCACAAACAAAATAGATACTACGTCAATTTCCTTCAAATTTATTGCCATACTCAAATCCATGTGAGCGCATGCGGAATGGCTTGATTTTATTGGGCTCCACGGGCTTAACCGGCGCCCGCACATCCCTGTGCTGTATTATTAACCCGCTATATTATTAATTGCAGGGTTAATAATTTAATGATTTAACATACAAATTAGTGCCTCTTTTAAAATCTGAGTGGGTAATGCAATAATCTGGCTTAATTGATGACCAGTACAGAACGGAGACGGCCTGCGGGCAGCAGGTAGGCCAAAATGACAACAGTTTCGTCATTCCAGCGAAGCTCGCCTACAGGACGTAGGTGGTAGAGCGGCGTCTGGAACAAGCCGCCGAGGAATCCACGCCTGCCGGAGGCAGGCCTGCCTGCTGCAGGCAGGTAGCGGGGTGGCAGGTAACTCAGCGGGGTCGGTTGGAATGAGGTATGCAGATGGTCATTCCCGCTTATGCGGGAATGTATTGTATCAACCACTGGATTCCAGCTTTCGCTGGAATGACGATGAGGTGTTGTTCCGGCTTTACATCATTCCGGCCTGCCTGCCGCAGACAGATTCATGCCATTTTCTGCACACTCAATCCACATGCGGCTTAACCCACTCAGAATTTAAAAGAGCCTTTTATTTAAAACATGACTTTCCAGTAAAACGACAGGGAAAAAAGCGTATAGAGATAGTGGCCATAAAATAACCAATATTGGCAAACCAGCATTTGCATAAGCTAATGTTGGAATTAATATGATTGTGAATATTAGTAGAAGTTTGTCCATTATCAAGTCCAACGGCCTGTTAAACAGATATCTTATCTTGTTAATAATATTACCTAATTACCACTTATGATAAGCCAGTTTTTAGTAATTTTTAAAGTGGTAATTAGGAAACTTTATTGCACATTATCGGATTGGTATTCCTGGCCATAAGGGGTCGACAACATGTCCATAATCCCCAGTTCATTTCGGTATAAGTAAACAACCGCCATTATTACGCAAATACAGCCAAAGGCGACAACCGCGCTCATGCTTTTGGATGGATTTTCGGGAAGCGCAATATCAGTTCCTTTTTGATCAAGATAGTCGGAGTACAAATCGCAAAGCGCCAACACATAGATTGGGCGAAGGAACAACATAATGATGGCGACAGCCACAAGTATTGGAACAGCAGCCCAAAAATAGAATCTATAAACATGGCCATATATTTCATCGCTTTCGGGCACGATATCGGCAACCATAAATAGAAAAATAGCCCCTGTGTATGCGCCAATAGCAACAACCCAGCATAGCGCAGAATATCCGGCCCGAAGCTTAGCGACCTCTAAAAAATTGTCTTTTACAAAAGCTATGGAGTTTTTGCCAGATTTGATGAGACCATTTCCTGTAACGATACTTGGGAGCACACCTGATACACCCAGCTTCCAAGCGTAATACAATGCTTCATTAGGCGCTTTCTCAGCCGCGCTTGTTGTGTCATTCTTTTTTGGCAAGCGGTATAAAATCTGCTTGACTGTGATCCATCCATCAATCCAATGAAATGCCCAGAGCGGCCAGCTTTGTGGCAAAACAAGCTTTAAACAAGTGGCGACAGTTGATTCGCGCCCCTGCTTATGTAAGAAATGGGTAGCCCCCATACAGCCTGTCAATATTCCCACGGGAAAAGCTATTACTCCAACGCAGACAAATGACCAGGCAAGAAGCACCAAATCGGCAATTGATCCATCGTCCGACTCTGCAGTACTACGCCACACTTCTTCAGGAATCCAATCCAGCATCTGAACCCAGAGCAGGTAGCCGACAATTGAAGCCCACTGAAGAAGACCAAAGAAAAAAATCTCTTTTTCTTTGAACGCTAGTGATAATGCATAACTGATTTTTGAGCGAAAACTTCCCATGCCTCCAGAAGGTTTTTTATCAATACCGGGAATATCTTTAATCTCATCCCGGACAAAATCTATTTTATTTAGTATTCCCATTCCGCATTCTTAATATTATGAGATTACCTTCCAATTTTTTCTGTGGTAGAAGGCTGGTGTAAGTTTTTGAAATAGTTATGATAATAGATGCATCCTCTCTATCTTCCGAATTAGCAGATAAATTGGCCTAAAATACGATTTGTCAATGTATCACAACCAAGATAGTAAAGATTATATGCGAGAACTGAAGCAAGTCAAGAACCGGGTAATAGCCAGGGAAAGGCGCAGCCGAACGTGAACCCGCTTGGCAGGTAGCGGAAGTACAGTTCGCCGCCATGGGCTTCGACAATTTTCCGAACGGTGGTCAGGCCCCCGCTGGAACCTGGCCCCGCATCCACAAAGCGCTTCTTTGCCTCTTTGTGGCGCCGTTTTGGCCAAGCCCCGGCCGAGATCGCTCATCTCCAGGGGCCCTGATCCCGGCGGCAGAGGGTGCGCACGGTGATTATTGCCGGCTCCCACCGGGCCGCCCGTACTTTCTGGTGTTGCCATTCCCGCCTGTACCTGCCTGCGGCAGGCAGGGCCGGAATAACAAAGGGAATAAAAAGCACGGCTGATTTTTCAGGGCCGACTTGACACATCCTTCAACAATGCCCATCTCCACACCCGGCCAAATCAACCCTGTTTCCGCGCAATCGGTCCGGTTATAATCCTCTGTAGTCAGTCATTTTTTTATTTCATAGAGGCATTCCGTGACACTCAGTATCGTTATCCTGGCGGCCGGTCAGGGTACCCGCATGTATTCCGGCAGGCCGAAGGTGCTGCATAAACTTGCCGGCAAACCCCTGCTCCGGCATGTCTATGATACGGCGGCGCAACTCCCGCGGCGCCGGATTCATATCGTTTATGGTCATGGCAAGGCGCCGCTTCCCGAGACCTTTGCCGCCCTGGATGTATGCTGGGTCAGGCAGGAACAGCAATTAGGCACCGGGCATGCGTTGCAGCAGGCATTACCGCATATTCCCGCGCGGGATCTGGTGTTGATTCTCTACGGCGATGTGCCGCTGGTGCGCAAGGAAAGCCTGCTGCAACTTGTTGATGCGGCGCGGGAGACCGGTTTTTCTTTATTGACGGCCAGGCTTGATCAGCCCGGCGCTTATGGACGGATTATTCGTGACGGGGACAATCGCGTCACGGCCATCGTGGAGGCAAAGGACGCCACCGAAGCGCAAAGCCGCATTCGTGAAGTCAATAGCGGCCTGATGGCGGTCAAGGCCGACTGCCTGCAACGCTGGCTTGACGGCCTGGACAATAATAATGAACAAAATGAATATTATCTGACCGATATTGTCGCGCGCGCGGTGGCAGACGGGATTACCGTGAAGCCGGTCGTGGCCGAAGCCAATATCGAAATCTTAGGGATAAATACCCGCCTGCAATTAGCGGAAGTCGAGCGCTATTTTCAGGTCCGGCAGGCGCGCCGTTTAATGCTGGACGGCCTGGGCCTTGCCGATCCGGCCCGCTTTGATCTGCGCGGCGAGCTTGAGACAGGGCGGGATGTTGAAATTGATATTAACGTTATTATTGAGGGGCGGGTAAAGATCGGCAATAACGTCAGCATCGCGGCCAACTGTTATCTGAAAGACGCGGTGCTTGGCGATAATGTTGATATTCTGGCCAATACCATGATCGACCAGGCCGTCATCGGCGCCGGTTGCCGGATCGGGCCGTTTGCGCGCATACGGCCGGATACCTCATTGGCCGACAATGTGCATATCGGCAATTTTGTCGAGCTTAAAAAGGCGTCTATCGGGCCGGGCAGCAAGGCTAATCATCTGAGTTATATCGGCGATGCCGTGATAGGCAAAGAGACTAATATCGGCGCCGGCGTCATCACCTGTAATTATGACGGCGCAAACAAGCATCAAACCATTATCGGCAATAATGTCTTCGTGGGTTCCGATGTGCAGTTGATCGCCCCGGTCAGGGTCGCGGATGGGGCCACCATCGCGGCGGGCGCCACAATAGACCAACCGGTCAGCGAAAATGCCCTGGCGATCGCGCGCGCGGAGCAACGCGAAATTCCCGGCTGGCAACGGCCCGTAAAGAAAAGCCGTTAAGGAGACTCTGATTGAATCAGAGTTTCCTGCGGTACAGGGACGTACCGCCAAAATCAATGATGCAAATCATTGATTTTGAAGCAAGGTGAAAATCGCATTTTCACCTTGCGTGCTCTGAGAAATCCAGGATGGATTTATTCAGAGCTTCCTTAACGGAAGAGATCACGGCAGCGGCGGGCCTGTCCGCTGTGTGTACAGGTTTAGACAGAATAATGACAATGGGGTGTTGTTTTGGCTTTACGCCATTCTGGCCTGCCTTCCTGCCTGCGGCAGGCAAGCATCGGGCAGCCCTGATTCGTCTTACAGGTATTGAACCCCGACATCTGCTTGCAGCCGGGGGAGAACGATATTACAGTGCCGTCCCATGCGGCCCCGGATAAATCAGGCGGCCGCCGCAATTTGCGGAAATAATAATGAGAGTGGGCTATTATCAATTTCGTCCCCTGTTCGGCAGGCCGGATCATAACTGCGAGAAGATTGTAACGGCGCTGGCCGCGGCCGAGGCCGATCTGGTGGTGCTGCCGGAACTGGCGCTGTCGGGCTATTCCTTTAAGGATAAAAATGAATTGATGAAATATGCCGAAGACCCGGCCGCCAGCCGCAGACTGGAAAAAATAAGCGATCTCGCCAAGGCCAGGGCATGCTATTTCATTATCGGTTTTGCCGAGCGAGAAGGCGCGCGCTGTTTCAACAGCGCCGCCCTGATAGGCCCGGCCGGAATAGCGCACATTTACCGCAAGGCGCATCTTTTTAATGCGGAAAAATTTTTATTTGAACCCGGCAATACCGGTTTTACCGTCCATGAGGTCAAGGGCATGAAGATTGGCATGTTGATCTGTTTTGACTGGGTTTTCCCGGAAGCCGCCAGGGTACTGGCGCTCAAGGGCGCGCAGTTGATCTGTCAGCCGGCCAACCTGGTGCTGGCGTATTGCCAGCAGACCATGCTTGCCCGCTGCATAGAAAACGGCATATTTGCGATCACCGCCAATCGCTACGGCGCGGAGAAACGGCCGCATGGCAGCCTGAAGTTTACCGGCCAAAGCCAGATCGCCGCGCCCGGCGGCAAGCTCCTGCGGCGCGCGGCGGCCCGGCGCGAAGAATTGTACATTACCGACATCAACCCGCGGGATGCGGACAATAAAATGATAACGGAGCATAATGGACTGTTCGCCGATCGGCGCCCGGAATTTTATCGGGCGCTTAATGCAAGCGGGGCCGGGCAATGAATCTCAGCACGGCCGATCTTTATGATAAATATGAAGAAAGTTTACAAATCGCGCGCCCTGTATTTAATGACTACGGCGGCAGAAAAGCCTTTTCCGGGCCAGTGGCGACCGTCCGGGCATTTGAAGATAATTCACTGGTCAGAGAGGCGCTGGCCGAATCCGGCCGGGGCCGCGTGCTGGTCGTTGACGGCGGGGCCTCCTTACGCTGCGCGCTGGTGGGCGACAGGCTGGCGCAACTCGGCAAGGACAACGGCTGGGCCGGCATTATCGTTTACGGTTGCATCAGGGATTCCTTCATTACCGCTGACATTGCTATCGGTATCAAGGCACTCAATACCAACCCGCGCAAGAGCGTTAAACGGGGCCAAGGCGAACGCGATATCCCGCTCTATTTTGCGGATGTCTGCTTTGCGCCGGGGCATTATGTCTATGCCGACAGCGACGGCATCGTGATCGCCGCTGCCGAACTGGAACCGGTTTGACCCCGCCGCCCGATCCATACAGAAACGCCTTATGAAAATAGCGCAATCCTTATTGCCGGTTTTTATTTTTTTCAGCGCCGCGCTGGTATCGGCCCAGGCCGAAGACGCGCTCTTTAATCAGGTTCACCTTCAGGTTGAGGCCGCGCGCGAGATCCCGAACAATGAACTCACGCTCCTGCTCATGGCCGCGGCCGAGGGCAAGGCCCCGGCCAGGATCGCGCAGCAGGTAAACAAGGATATGCGATGGGCGCTGGATCATGCCGGCCAATATAAGGACATCAACGCGCGCAGCCTGTCTTACCATACCCGCCCGGTCTATGATCAACACACGCGCATCGCCTGGCGCGCGGAGCAGACGCTTGAACTCAAGGGCACAAATATCACGGCCCTGACCGAACTCGGCGGAAAATTGCAGGCGCGCCTGCAGGTCAGGGGCATGGATTTCAGCCCCACCGCAAAAATGCGCGAGCAACATGAAAATGAACTCATAGAAGAGGCCCTGCGTAAATTCAAACAACGGGTCGCCATCGTAAAAAAACACATGGATCAGAAAAACGCGCGCATCATCGCCCTGCATGTCAATACCGGCGGCCGCATACCGGAACCCATGCCCTATGACGGCCCGGCAATGATGATGTCGACCGAGGCCGGCGACGAGCCCGCGCTTGCGGCGGGCGCCAGCCGACTCAGCGTCACAATATCCGGCAGCGTGCAGTTTTTCTAATGGACGTCAGAGAAGAACGCGAGCGCCGGATAGACCATATCCTTGTGTTTGCCGGCTGCGCTTTGGCCATCAGCCTGCTGTTTGCTCATCGCGCGGGCGCGGACTGGTTTCGGGCCGCCAACTGGCCGGGCATAGCCCTGCTGGAATGGATCGTCATGGGTCTGGCCCTGATCCTGGCGCTGGCCTTTCAATATCATTTCCTGCTGCTGATGCGGCAAGGCATTTTGAAATATCTGGTGTTGTGGGCGATACCCATCGTCTGGCTGTTTTATAACGGCCTGGTCGCGGTGGATCGTGTGCTGGCCTCAAGCGCGGATACCAGCTTTACCGGCGGCTGGTTATCGATCGGCGATCTCGTCGGCTTTGTGGCCGGCGCGGTATTTCTGCCGTTGCTGGCGGGCTTCGGCGTCATGATCGCCATCGTTGACTCAAACAGCGGCCTGGCGGAGCCGGCCTGCCGTCATGCCGGCGCGATCCTGCAATACATGGGCGTAGCGGCCACCAATATCATCAGCTACGGCCTGCACCTGGCCGCCGTAATATGGGAGCAGATCGCCGCCTCCTTCATGCAGGAATGGTCACACTACCGCGGCAGCGGCCAGACCTTGGCGGAGATTAACATCGCCAACATGTCCCGCTTCCCCTACTGGGTGCAAAGCCTGGGCTATACCCCGGCCTGTATGCTTTATTGAGTACCCCCGATCTCCGGCAAACAGCACTCCGCCGCCCCTGCGTCATTCCGGCTTGTTTGCAGCAGGCAGGCGAAAGCTGGAATCCAGAGGGCGCTACGCACCAGATCGGTGAACTCATACACAGGGCTGGATCGAAAAATCAAATAATTGTATTGTTGCGCATATTGGCGTATCTCCCATCGCTAATATCGGTGATTAATGCTTCCAATTTCAGCAGGATATGCCACCTTGCTCAACGTGCTTGATACATCCGATCTGAGCATAACTCGAATGTTCAAGCTACCTGTCGAGCCAATAGCAATCAGGCTTACTAAAGGCATTGAACGGCAATAGGCTTTGAGTTGAAATTTAATCTATATCAAGATAGAGCTAAGTCTAATGAGAGAAGAACTGGATTTTAGCAACCTCATTCCGGAATTCAGGTTATTTCTGGAAGGTGATATCCCCCTTTCTTCGGCGCAAGGATTCAGCACATGCATTGTCTTCATCCTTCTTGCGCTTATGGCGGTTTGCCTGATATTCGCCATTTGGCAGTGTGTAAAAGCACACTCTCAAGTCAAATTCTACCGAAAAATACTTCGTGCTTACCAATCCGATCAATTATTTGCCAAGCGGGAGGAAATTAACGAAAAAATGCAATCCCGAGCTAATTGTAGTGGCTTATGGCAGGAGTTTGACGAATCGCTCGTGTGTATGGAAGGCAACTTATACAATACTCTGGACGCATCACATTTTTTCAATCACTACTCCCTTGCGCGCGGGCTGACAGACAATCGTTTCCTGGCGGCTGTGCCCGGTTTTTTAACGGCCATTGGTGTTATCGGAACCTTTGCCGGACTACAAATCGGCCTGGGTGAGATTCAGGATGCTGGATTTGGCAGCGCGGATTCCGGCGTTGATGAAATTAAAGCAGGTATCGGCGGTATGATTGCAGGCGCCGCGATTGCGTTTATGACTTCGGTGTGGGGAATTGGCAGCAGCGTTTTTTTTAACCTTTGTGAGAAAACACTGGAGCGATCAATCCGTTCTGCCATTTCAAAACTTCAAAATCAAATTGATTCACTATATCAGCGCCTCACTGCGGAAAAATCTCTTGCTGACATTGAAGGACACAGCCGCGAAAGCCGCCAGATTATGCAGACTCTTGCAGAACAAATCGGCGAACGGATGCAACAAGCGCTGATTGAAACTACCGATAAAATCAAAGACAGTCTCGTCGAAAGTCTGGAGTCAATTCTGGGCCCAAATATCGAAAAGCTTGTCGAAAACGCCAACTTGGGATCAGAGGCCGCGTTGAACAGGCTGGTTGAACGTTTTATGGGCGCGATGAGCAGCGAGGGGAGACGCCAAAGCGAGCAAATGAATGTGGCCTCTGCCGGCGTTCAGAACGCCCTGGATAACATGCAGTTGGGACTGAATGATTTTATGAAGCGGCTCGATCAGCAAATGGGTAGTATAGCCGAGAGAAATCGATCCATTATGGAAGGCGTTCAACGCAACTTAACCGAGCAAATTGATGCGCAACAACAGCAAGCTAATCAGCGCGATCAGTCATTCCATGAACAAGTGCGAGGGCTACAGGACTCACAACAACTCCTTGGTGACAACCTCAATCAAATGATCGCCACACAAAACACACAACAGCAAAGAATGCTCGATCAAATTCTCGGAGTAACGGGCGCAGTCGAATCTATGGCGAATCATAACCAGGCCATTGGTGAGCAACTGGGCGAAACCGCTAATGCCTATCTGCAACAAGTGAACGCTTTACGCGAACTGTCGCAAGCCATGCAAGCGGCCAGTGCAGTGCTTGCTAAGGATATTCATAATGCGACCCAAACTGCGCAGGCGCTTATGCAACAAAACGAGCGTATCGGTGAGCGAAGCGAAAAAATGCTTGCAGAAATACGAAAACTTTCTGAATCACTATTGGCGACAACGAGCACGCTGGATAAAACGGCTACAAAATCGACAGAAGGATTGCAACAGGTTGAGCAGCATTTTAATGCGCTCACAGAGCGCCTTAGCACACACAGTGAAGACTTCAGCAGGCAAGTGGAAAAACTCTTGTCCGATTATCACGATCAGGTTAATAGTCAAACCCAGATAAGGCTCAATCAGTGGAATGAGCAAACACAAGCATATATTACCGCGATGACTAGCGCCGTTCAGGCACTGAATGAAGTCGTTGATGAAATCGAAGGTAAGACCAAAAGATAATGAAACAACACTCTACCAGTTATAATCGCGGCAGCGTCGATGAGGAAAACCCCTACTGGATTTCTTTTTCGGATATTATGTCCGGTCTGTTGGTCCTGTTTATTCTGGTCTCAATGACGCTTATCCTGGAACTTATCGCCAAACGTGAGGAAGTGGATCAAAAAATCGAGCAGATTGAACAAATCGAACAGGTGCTTGAGCAGGTTTTGCGCGAGATTAAGTCAGAGTTGCAGGCGAAGAATATAGTGGTTGAGATCAGCGAGAATGACAGTGTGCTTCGCATACCGGACAGGCTATTGAAATTTGACTCGGGTTCGTTTGTTATTCCGCCCGGCTCCGAGCAGATCGTCTATGAAATCGGCGATACTATCCGCCGAATGATAGTCAAGCAGGATCGATATAAAATCTTTGACACGATCTTTGTGGAAGGTCACACTGACAACCAGCCGTTTCGAAACAACTATATCAAGGGAAACTGGTGGCTCTCGACCAATCGCGCCATCGAAGTCTGGCACTACTGGGATCTGCATATCACCGGAAAACCCGAACTCTCGACGCTACTCAATCATGCCGGTGACCCTTTATTTTCCGTCAGTGGATTTGGAGAGACACGGCCCATTCAGGCGCCGCAGGATACCGCGGCGCAGCGTGAAAAAAACCGCCGTATCGATATACGCTTTACTGTCAAAAGACCCACTCAAACCGATTATGAAACAGTAAAAGAAATGCTGGATCAATAAAATGCCGAATCCCCTGCCCGCACAACTCCGTTTTGAAATCCGCAACTGGGAAGAGCAGGATTTTTCTACACTGCATGAAAATACTGAAAGACTCAGTGCAATGGCCCAATCAGCAGGCACAGGCTCGGAACGTTTCCAGAATGCACAAGAGGAATTGCTTCAAGCGGCTCAACGCGGTGAGCAAGCGCTATGCGACCGCCTGTGCCAGCCTATTGACATTCGGGCACTGAGCGACCTGCTTTGCAGCGAGAGTGGCAATGCACGGCAGATTGAACTAACCCCAAAATTGGTGAATTCCCTGACCGGACCTAGACCGCAACTTTCAACACTGGTATTGATTAAACTAATCAGCGCCTACTTCAGACGCTACGATCAATTCAATAATCCTCAAGGGCTAGAAGCACTGGGTCGCTTACTGCAAGCCCAGCTCGAACAGCGGCAAAGCGCTGGTCGCAATAGCCAGCTATCGCTATATACCCAGCATCGTTCACTGCTATTTTCCGTTGATGCAGATAAGAGATTAGCTGAATGCGCGCATTCCTTGCGCAACTTTGAGGAAGCAATCCGCCAATACGGACTGGCGACACAATCAGACAGCCGTCTGGTTACCCTGGCGCGCGCCCGTTACTATGTTGCCTGTCTCGAAGAATTGCCCATTGGAAAAGACAGTGAACTGCTAGAAAAAGTCATACAACCCGAAATCCGCGATGCACCGCTGGATAGGAGTGGAAAACTAATCGGTCATGAAGTTCTGAGCATTCTAATCTCACGCGCCGACCCCAACAGCGTATCAGAACCCTGGCGTAATACCATACTATCAATCGCCGGAGACCCGCGCGTCCCTCGAAGCCATCTAAACTATCAGAGGTGGTGGTCGCGTTTGCAAGATGAACTGATTAAAAAGGTTTGCGGCTGGCTGGCGGGCTTTGATCTCAAACTCTTTCTCTCTGCACTGGAGCAATATGGGAAGGATAGGCAAGATCAAGAGTTGCAGCGCATGTACCCGGCGCGTAAACGCTTTTTAGAAGGACTTTTGGAACAACGTATTATTAAAAATACCCGGTTATTTATTGGCCCGGATATGGAACGATATTTAAGACAACGTTACGAGCAGGAAGAACTGCCTGCCTATGCCAATGTACGCGGCTCACGTTCTATGATCTACCTTGATGTGGATGGTGTGCATATCATTGAAGGAAGTCATAATCGCGCTATCTATGGTGTGCCCAGGTTGCCGCAACAGAGTCGGATACTGGATTTTGGCTTTAAAAAATTTTAGGAACGTTCGCTTGGCAGGGGATTACTTGAACAGTTTGAAGCGGAGTTCAATGAGAGTGGTCATGATAGGCTAGAGGTTACGCATCATCCCGAAAACTTTAATTGGCAGCATAAAGTCATTCAATACTTGCAGCGTCACGACGTAAAACTCAATATCGAAGAACTCTTCAATCCAGAGGATTACCTTAGATATAATCAAATCCACGGTTTGGGATAATCATGGCCATCGCTGATCTCAGGCAACTCGTTATCCGAAAATCTGCCAGCACCGGCTTTAAATGGACTGTGGACAGCGAAGGCATTAATCTGTCCTTGCTGCGCAGTGAGTTCATTTCACTTGAACAGGGTAAGGGCGATGATTGGACCCTGACTCAATACGCCCACTTAAAAATGCTGGAAGAGGAAGGTCTCGCTGAACGCCTGCCCGATGGATTTATCATCGCAACCGAATTAGCGGTGCAACTGGATGACGATGTGCGTCGCCTGCTTGAATTGCCGCCGCCCTTTCCGGGCTGTTTTAAGACCGAGATATATGGATTAACCATCCACGCTGATTTCAGTCTGAAACTTCTGCCTTGCTTGTCAGGGGCTAAAGTATTTAATGCCTTTTTAATCAAAGGCCCGCTGCTCGAAATTACCGAACAAACCCGCTACTTGCTCACTCCGCCGGAATTGTTTGCGTTTACTGCGTTGGAAGAACATCGAAAAGCTGCCGAACCAGGCGATGATGAACAACGTAATCTCGCTTTGATGGCGGCACTGCAACACGCAAAAAAGCAGGGTATGCAGGTCGAACTGGGCACCTTTGATGCCATTGAGATTGTTTCCCCTGAAAAAGTAAGCCTGACCCTTGAAAGGCAGAAAGATGGCGGTTTGCTGCTCTTGCCTCATTATGGGGATGACTCGCTCACCGAGGCCATTGCCCAGCGTCTGGGACAGCTTAATCCAGATTCGAGCGTGGGTTCACTTAGGATTGGCAATAAGCGGATCGTCCTTGATGAAGCGCGTTTTAAGGCGACATGGGAAATTCTCAAGAACCGCCGTGTTGCGCCTGAGCAAGCGCAATCCTTTTTGCGAAATCCTGCCGCCTTTTTAGATGCCGCACTGATTGATCTCGATGAAGGATTTTCAGCGCGCGTACAGGGCATCACCGAATTTCAGAAATACTATTTTGGTGAAACCGATGCGTCCGAGATTGACTGGTTCGGTGATGATACCGCTGAATCGGCCCCCAGAATTGTGCAGCCAAATAATCTTGACACACTGATAAAAAGCCAAAGACAATTGGAAGAATTTCAGGATATTTATAAGAAGGCCCTGGAAGATAGTCAAAATACACTTGATTTCAAGGGCGCCAGCGTGGACATCTCTGATCGCGCAGTCATCGACAGCGCGCTCGACCGAATCGCTGAAGAGCTTATCGAAACCGGCGCGCCAACGCCCACCGGACATGACCCGAATGAACCTGAACCGACACTTGTCGTCGATATCGACTTAAACGATGATACTCTTGACTTCTCGGCGGTGTTGAACCAGTGCATTGAGGGTAATTCTTATCCGGGTAATATCGACTGGTCGTGCTATCTAAGACGACCCTATAGTTATCAAGAGCACGGTGTGCGCTGGTTGCTGGGGCTTGCGTGTCGTACTTTGCAGTTAGCTGAGGACCAACTCGGCAAATATGGAGCGCTACTGGCCGATGATATGGGTTTGGGCAAAACCTTCATGGCTCTGGTTTCGATTGCCGAATATCTCAAACAGGTCGAAGCGCAAGACGATACACTGCGGCCTGTGCTGGTAGTTGCGCCGCTCGGCCTGCTGGATAACTGGGAGCAGGAAGCAAACGATACTTACACCTCCGCACATCTCCCATTCGATACGATCATCAAACTTCAGGCCGATGCGGATTTACCGCGGTTCAGGGCGCCGCAACAAGTAATTGAATATGAGACCGGCGAAGAAAACGACCGGGCCGCTATCCGCAAACTACTCAAAGTGGGCCGCGACTATGGCCCCGATCGCCTTGATCAGCCGCGCCGGCTGGTGCTAACCACCTATGAGACCCTGCGCGATTATCAAATTTCCCTATGCCGTGTAGATTTTTCGTTGGTGATTTTTGATGAAGCACAGATGGTGAAAAACCCCAATACCCTGGCATCCCGAGCGGCAAAAGGTCTTAAGGCCCATTTTAAGCTGATAGTCACAGGCACACCGGTCGAAAACAGCCTGCGGGATTTCTGGAATTTGCTGGATACGGCCCGGCCCGGCCACCTCGACGCTTATCAGCAGTTTAATCAGGAATTTATCCGTCCGATCAACCGTGCGGAACAAAATCAGCGCGAAATCGTAAGAAAGGAAACTGGTTTGGCGTTACGCGCTAAAGTGGGGGCGCTTATGTTGCGGCGAAACAAAGCCGATGAGCTAGACGGTCTGCCCAAAAAGACGATTTACGCGGGTGTTGAAGATGATCCCTCCGGCGCTCAGTTTCGCGCCTCGCTGCAATGCACTATGAAAAAAGAACAAGCCGACGTTTATGATATGGTCGTGGCAAATGTGACTAAGCAAGCTGGCAATGATAATACCGGCAATCCGTTTCTTGCTGGCTTGCATCAATTACGCAGCGTTGCGCTACACCCGAATTTGCTCAATGGCGGTATATTGCCCAGACCACGGTCTCTCGACGAAGCCAAGCGGTTGGTTAGTGAATCCAGCAAGCTCGAATGCGTTATAAGTTTTCTAAAAAATATCCAGAAGAAAGGCGAGAAAGTCATTATTTTCGTGATCAATAAGCAGGTACAGCACTTTGTTGCCGTCGTCTGTAAGCAATTATTTGATATTCGCGTCCACGTCATCAACGGCGATACCAAAGCGGTGGCGCGAAGCAGCGGAGAGCTTACACGGCGTAAGATGATTGAAGCCTTTCAGTCGGAGCGGGGGTTTGGCGTCATTGTTATGTCGCCTATCGCGGCGGGGGTTGGCTTGACCATTACCGCGGCCAATCATGTGGTTCATTTAGAACGGCACTGGAACCCGGCCAAGGAAGCACAGGCAACGGATCGAGTTTATCGCATCGGGCAGGAAAAAGAGGTATTTGTCTATCTCCCGGTGCTTCGGCATCCTGATGCCGGGATTACGACTTTCGATCAAAATTTAAACCGCCTGCTTAATCAGAAAAGCGCATTAAAAGATGCGGTGGTGACGCCCGAAGATGTGCAGCCCGATGATATTATGCAGGATGTCTTCAAACCTGACCTAAAGCAAACCGCGATTTATCTCCAGGCTTCCGATATTGATAAACTGGGTTGGCAGCGCTTTGAAGCCTTCTGTGCGGTGCTCTTGGGCAAGTTTTATGATGCGCAGACACAATTAACTGCGAACAAAGATCATGGCTGCGATGTAGTGCTCTGTGGCAAAATAAATGCACTGATTCAGTGCAAATTTTCCGAGAGTTTACGCTCTGCCTATAATTCTGAAGACATCGTGAGAGAAATCTACTGTGCTCAGCCGCATTATAATGCGGCTCTGGGTAAGGAATTCAAACACTTATTCTCCATCAGTAATGCCGGCGGATTTGCAAGGCCGGTTAAGAAAAGCGCCAAAGAATGCAATGTAACCCTGGTTGATAAACCAGAACTCACAAAATGGTTGAAGCAACATCCCGTTACGCTCAATGAAGTCGAACAGAAACTCTGCAAGGAACGAATTGATAGCTGATACAATCAGCGCCAGAAGCTCTCATGCCATATCTTTGTTATTAACTGCCATCCGCCGGGAGTTCTCGGTTCCTGTATAGACAAGTTGGTGAGCTACGCCAAGCGCTTCAAAAATTACAGCCTGATAGTGCGCCGGGGGAATTTGATACCGGCCTGTGCGAGTATTTTGCCCTGCTTACCACCTTGTCGGATCGCCACTGGCCCGGTCGGAACCCAGCGCAGGTCTGTTTTTTTCTTCATCAAAGCCAGAAGCGGCTTGCCAGCGCCTTTGAGCCATTGCTTGAGCCATTCCGCCTTGGCCACCATCTCGCTCACGCTATGAGAATTCGCCGGATGAAACTCAACCCACACCAGTGAATCTGAATTCTGACTTCCTTGAACCCCGATGCAGTAATCCCAGCGATGATCGTTGGGGTAGTTTGGCTCAAGCGCCGTGTCGATGTCGATGCTTCCCGACAGTTTTCTGGGGTTTTCAGTCGCTATGGCATTGCGATGACCCTTGCGAAGCGCTTGCAGCCCTTGCTTGAGTTCGCCCGTCAAAGACGGGATCTTTTTAATCGCATTGGAGAGGGTCGCTGCCATTATAATCAACTGGCCCGCGATGCAACCGTATCGGCGATGACATCGGCAATTCTTCCGCCGTATTCGGTCAGCCCGCCCCAACCGGCCTCAACGACATCGGCCGAAGATGGATCGAGCATTGAAATGTCTTGTGTGCATCCCGTTAAGTCGTCAAAATAATACACACGGATATTCTTTTTGATGATGGTTTCGGCGATCCTTCGCATGGTTTGCGTTTTCCTCACTTGAAACAAATCGAGAACTCTGTCGGCTGGCGCCGATTTCTTCTTTAGGGTTTGCAGGGCCCATACTATATCCAGGACATGAGGCGCGTGTGTGGACAGGCAAACCTTATAACCTCGGGTGAGCATTTCGAAGATGATCAGCAGCACCGCCGAGATGGCGGCCGGATGCAGTCCGGCCTCCAATTCTTCAATGACCACCCATTCGATGTCCTCCCGCCGTGCCACCTTTGAGGCCGGGAGCAGCCAATACAATCCAAGCAGTAGAGGCACGAATTCCCGCTGCCCCGCCGACCATGCCATGAACGGAATATGGGAATCGGATCGGTCATGCGACAAAACCAGCCGTTTTCGGGCGCCGTGAACATCAACTTTCAGTTTGAAATCACCAAAAATGTGTTCAGCAAGCATGTCACGATGGGCTTTTTTTAATCGATTTATCTGGGGGAACAATGACCTGCTTTGGCTTGATTCCATCAGCCAACGCAATCGCTCGCTGAATTCCCGCACAACGTAGGGGTCTTGGGGGCTATAACTTTGAAAGGGTCGCGGCCATCCCTGCTGAAGGGTCAACACCCTTTGGGCAGGGATATACATAAGGCGATTCTTGCTCGCTTTCCTGCCTCGCACAAAGGATTCGATGGAGCGTGGCTTGCTGTCTATTACGACCTTGGATTGGTCTTGCAGCACGGAGCGCATCCCTTCTCCCAGATAAAGATCGAAGAAGGTTTCCTTTTTTTTACTCCAATCGAATCCGTGGCCTGTGAGTTCTGATTGGATATAGCCGGTATCCACGGCCAGCTTCAGCATCTCAAGGAACAGCGTTTTGCCCGTGGCCTGTTTGCCTATCAGGACAGTTAAATCTCCAAACCGGATGTCCGCGTCCTTGAGTTGTCCGAGCTTACGGAGTGTTAAGGATTTCATGCATTACTCCATGTTTTGCGTTTTGTACGCCGCATTTCGTTTTTTTCACTCTGCTATTGCGCCAGTGTTGCTACTGAGCAGTATATGATCAACTATACCGAGAGCGTCTGTGGTGGTCAATTTGAATCCGCAGCACGGCGCCACGCGCTTTTGCCGCGCCCAAACATCGGTATAATGCAGAAGCCTGATGTGCCTTACCCTCAACGATAACGCAACACAAGCGAGTGAATATTTAATGTCAAAAAAGCGGCAGCGGCCCTCGAAACCCGGCAGCGTGAAGATTATCGACCGCGTCTCGTTTTAAGGCTCTGCTTTGCCATAGTCCCGACGAAGCAGCGGATATTGACTGTTGACCGGCTTGCGCTTGTTTTGGATTCGGCAGTGTTTAGAGCGGCCTGAATGATGAAGTCAGGCCCCCTAAAAGCGCAGGCTTGCGCTCAGACCGATAATACGCGGCGGGGCCAGAGAGGCGTAGAAGTTGCCATCATTGCCGAAGAGAAAATTGCGGTAGGCCTGACCCGCGGCATAGCGCCGGTTGCTGATGTTGTCAACGAACAGCGCCAGCGACCAGTTTTCCTTTTCATAAGCCAGTGTCAGGCCGCCGGTAAAGAGCGTGCCGCGCACGGCGCTGCCCTCGGGGTTCAGCGGCGTTGGGCCGGTGCCCTGCAAGTTGGCGCGCAGATACCAGGCTTCACCAAGCGCATATTCGGCGCTGAGGTTGAGGTCGAATTCGGGGATCAGATAGACCTTGTTGCCCGCAAAGTTCCGGGCGCGCGTGTAAGGGTAGTCCTTATAACGGGCATCGGTGTAGCCGAAGCCGGCCCGCAACGACAGGCGTTCGCTGAGTGCCGCGTTTAACTCCAGTTCCAGGCCGCGGCTGTCCATAGCGGCCGCGGAGGTGATCAGGTTGGTGGAAAGCACCCGGCCCGCGGCATCGGTCAGCACGCGGTTTTGCTGCCAGCTTGAGGCATTGATGTAGAAAATGGCGGTCGAAAAGAACAGTCGCCGGTCGAACAGATAACCCTTGCCGCCGATCTCATAAGACCAGATTTCTTCTTTTCCATAGCGCCCGAAGCGTTCAGCGATGTCCGTGCCCTTGCCGGCCGCGACCAGGTTATAACCGCCCGGCAGATGGCCCTTGGCCACTGTGCTATAAAGCTGGAGGCCATTGTCGAAGTGATAGCTCAGGGATAATCTGGGCAAGAACGTGTTATCTTTGGTATCTTCATCCACGGCGGGAAAACCAAAGCGGCCGAGCCGGCCTAAATCCAGCACACCCCGGTCTTGTTCGGCAACGCGCAGGGAATGTTCATAACGCAGTCCGGCCGTGAGCTCCAGGCGCTCGGAAAGCGGATAGCTCAGTTGGCCGAATACGGATATATCCTCGGCTTCAAAGCGCTGTTCCGGGGCCGCGATGAAATCCTTCAGGCCACCGGGGCCCGCCAGACTGAGCAGACGCCGCGCGCGTTCCTGGTTGAAGTAGTTAGCGCCGATCAGCCAGCGCAGCGAAGCCGCGGGCGGGCTGGAAAATCGCAGTTCAAGATTGGTGAAGCGATCATCGAGTTCATTGGCGCCGGCGCTGAACGGCCGGGCGGTAAGATCCAGATCGACCCCGGCGGATTGATCGTCCTTGCGCCGATGGCTGACAACGGCGTTGAGCACGGCCCAACTGAAACTGTGTTCGACAGCCAGCCCCAGGGCCCATTCCCGCTCGCGGGTGTCTTTGGGCGCGTCATTGACCAGTTCAAAGCGGCCCACCTGCCGGCCGTTGTTGGCCGAAAGCCCATAGCTGCGGTCATACAGCGCCCGGTCAAGGGCGGGAAACTCCAACTCATAAAGCCCGGGCGCGTCCAGTTTATTGTAGATCCCCAGCAGGTTAATAGCGGTATTTTCACCCGGCTCATAGGCCAGTCTGCCGGTCATGGACAGGTCCCGGATCGCGCCCGCCCGGCCGATAGAACTCGCGGTATTTCTGACATGGCTGGCGCCGTCTTCAAGGCGAAAGTTCAGGCCGCCGCCAAGCCCCGGCCTTAGCCGGCGACTGAAATTACAGCTGAGTTCACGGGTATTGCGGCCCTCGAAGTGGTTGAAACCCAGGGTCACCTCGTTGGCCGCTTGCCCCGGCGCCTCGGACTCGATCACGATGATGCCGGCGTTGGCATTGGCCCCGTAGAGGGTGCTTTGCGGCCCGCGCAGAATCTCTATCTGCGCAATATTGTTCAAACGCACCGTTCTCGGGTCACGAAAGGGGATACCGTCAACATAGACCGCGACCCGGTTGACCACAAAGGGATTGGATTGCACGCCGCGGATGGAGATATTGGTCGCGCCCACTTGCCCGGTCTGGTTGATCGAGACATTCGGCGCGATCTCGTCCAGTTGCCTGAGGTTGGTAATCCGCGCCTTTTTGATCAGTTCCCGGTCGAGCACGGTCACCGAGCCGGGCAATTCAGTGAGGCTTGTATTCTGCCTGGAGGCGCGAATAACGATCTCCTCCACGGCCTGCTCCCGGATATTCCGGTTCGGCTCTGCCAGACATTCGCCCGCAAGTATCGCCAAAAGTATGGCAAGCAAGCTGGTTTTTTTCGACATGCGATTCTCCCCGGTTGGCCCCGCGATCGGCGCGGAGATTGGTCGAACAGGAATAAAAAATAAGAATGATTATAAGACTCGGCCACGAACCGGACTTCGGCAATCGGGCGTTTAATTGCGTTTATCGGGCGCTTTATGGCCGCCTTTGAGGCTGCCCGGCCTGAAGCCATGCCGAGCGTAGAACTTTTGACTGAAATAACCCAGGCTGTAGCCCACCCGCCTCGCGGTTTCAGACACGCTCAAACCTTCTTCAAGCAGACGTATGGCCTCCCGCATACGGCGTTCGCTGACATACTCGTGGATCGAGCAGCCATAGCTTGCGCGGAAGCCCTGGGTCAGGGAACGCGGATTGATCGCCGCCCGCCGCGCGAGTTCGGCGAGGCCCGGCACATTCATCAAATCGGCGTCAATAATATCCCTGGCGCGCGCTACGTAGGGCCTGGCGGGCAGCCTGGCCGCGGTTTTCCCGTCACTCAAGAGGCCGGCCGCCACCGCCAGAAATTCCGAGGCCCGGGCCTCCATGGCGAGCCGGCGCGCCCGGCCGCGGTACCAGCCATCAATGGGTGAACACAGATGCCCGGCGATGCGATGGGGGATTTTGCCGACACGCATGAAGGGCGTATCCCGTGGCAGATTTGCCAACACCGGGTCGGGCGCCCTGTCCGGCGCGATATGCAGGCCGCTGAACAGGCCCCTGCCCTTGCCCACCCGCGATGAGAAAGGCTCCGCAAACCCCGGCGGGCATTGCAGGATAATAAAGCAGGCGCCATGCAGGTCAAACCGGCCCAGCGAAGGCGCGCCGGTCTCGGCCCGCGCGATACCGGCGCCGATATGAATGCCCGCGGGCATACGCGTGCTGTAGGCCACGGTTTCCGCCAGTTCGTGGGCGCTACGCCAGACATCGCCCGGCCCGCTGTCTGCCAGATCCAGCGACGCATTATCCGGCGACAGCAGTTCGTCAATCTGTTTCAGTTCAATACGGTTCATAGGGCAAGGCAAATGGGATCAGACTTTATAGTATGGGTATGCCCTTTATAGCGCCTGCGGCGAGACGCCTAGCCTCAGGCAGAATCTCCCGGAGCCATTCAGGAGGCCGCGCCGAAGATTTGCCGGATCAGGATACTCAGGCCGAGCAGGAGCAGGGCGATATAGAAGGTCGTGCGAAAGACGGCATCCGGCAGCCGCCGCCGCAGTCTTTGCCCGATCGCCATGCCGATCAGCGCCGGCACGATGGCGACCGTTGACAGTATGCCGAGTTCGGCGGTCAACAGGCCGTGCGCGCCGAGCGACAGGGCCAGCCCGACGGTCGATGCGGTGAACAGAATACCCATCGCCTGGACCAGTGCGTCGCGCTGCAAGCCGATAGACTGGAGGTAGAAGACGCCGGGCACGGCGAACGAGCCGGTCCAACTCGTCAAAATACCGTTAGCGGCGCCGAAGATGAGACCCGCGCGGCCTTGCCAGGACCGCGAGATCCGCAAGCGCAGCCTGGCGAGCCCAAGCCCCGCATACAGCATCAGCACGAGCCCGAGCAGGGCCGACAGGAAGGCAACGTCCATATCGGCCAGCATGAGCGAGCCGAGCCCGATGGTCGTTGTCGCCATGAACAGAAATACCCAGGCCCGGGCCATGATCTCGCGGGCGTGGCCACCCACGCAGGCTTGCCAAAGGTTGGTGAGGAAAGACGGCGCCAGGATCAGCGCCATGGCCTGTTGCAGCCCGACTGTCGAAGTGAGGACGCCCAGGGCGATGGACGGCAGGCCCAGACCCACCACCCCTTTGACCGTGCCGGCAAAAAGGAAAGTGCAGCAAACGATGAGCGCCAGCGTGATCCCGTCACTCATCACGCCACGGCCGAATGTTCCCGCGGCACGCCGATTGCCGTGAAGCGCCGCGATGCGACCGCGCTATCCTGCTGTCCCTCTTCTGTCAGCATGTCCGGTTTGTGCCCTTGCCCCGCGCGTCGGCAGACAGGCCGGAAAAAACCCTCCCGGCCCGGTCGAGTGTCATGTCGATATCGCCGTCGTCATGCGCGTTTGAGATAAATCCGGCTTCATAGGGCGAGGGGGCGAGATAGACCCCGGCCTTGAGCATGCCGTGAAAGAATTGATTGAAGCGCGCGTTATCGCATTGCATGACCTGCGCAAAGCGGGTCACGCTTTCTTCCCCGCTAAAAAAGAAGCCAAACATCCCCCCGGCCTGATTGGTGGCCAGTGGAATAGCGGCCGCCGCGGCCTTTTCCTTGAGGCCGTTGACCAGTTTTTCGGTCTTTGCGGACAGGCTTGCAAAGAATGAGGGCGCCGAGATTAAGCGCAGGGTGGCAAGGCCGGCCGCCATCGCCACCGGATTGCCGGACAGGGTGCCGGCCTGATAGACGGGGCCGTCGGGCGCGATATGGTCCATGATTGCGCCTTTGCCACCAAAGGCCCCGACCGGCATGCCGCCGCCGATCACCTTCCCCAGCACGGTCAGATCGGGCGTGATCCGGTAAATCGACTGCGCGCCGCCGAGCGCGACCCGAAATCCGGTCATAACCTCATCAAAGATCAGCACGGCTTGATATTCATCGCACACGGCCCGCAATGTCCGTAAAAAATCAGGCGTACCCGGCACGCAGTTCATATTGCCCGCGATGGGCTCCACGATGATCGCCGCAATCCGCTCCCCGCGATCGGCAAACACCCTTTTTACCGCCTCGCCGTCATTGAATGGCAGGGTCAGCGTATGCCGGGCAAGGTCGGCCGGGACGCCGGGCGAGGTCGGCACCCCGAGCGTCAGCGCGCCGGAGCCGGCCTTGACCAGCAGTGAATCGGCATGACCGTGATAGCAGCCTTCGAATTTAAGCAACTGGTCGCGGCCGGTGTAACCGCGGGCGAGGCGGATGGCGCTCATCGCGGCCTCCGTGCCCGAACTGACCATGCGGACTTTTTCAATAGCGGGCATCAGTTCACAGATTTTGTTTGCCATGCGGGTTTCTATTTCGGTTGGCGCGCCGAAACTGAGCCCGTCTGCCGCGGTTTCCTGCACCGCCCGGATCACATCGGCATGGGCATGGCCCGCTATCATCGGCCCCCAGGAGCCGACATAATCAATGTATTTTTTCCCGGCGCTGTCGTACAGGTAAGCGCCTTTGGCCTTCTTAAAAAAAACCGGGACGCCCGAGACCGACTTAAAGGCCCGCACGGGCGAATTGACGCCGCCCGGGATATGTTGTCTGGCCGCGTTAAATAATTGTTCACTCATGGTTTTGTTGTAACAGGGTTTTAAGTTCGTTGTGATTGCGTTGTAATCCGGGCGCTGTTTAGGGCGGTTGATTGTAATTTAGCCTGCCACGGCAATTCAAGCAGTGAAGACCGGGTGTCGCGTTGGGCCAGGCAGGCGCCCGCATCACCTGGTCGATGCTGTATCACGGCGCCGGGCGCCGGCCGGCTTGAGACGGATGTAGAGCATACCTGCCACAGTTTACGATGATGAAGTGGCCGGGGCGCGGTTCTCATTAAGGCTCAGGGACAATGATTCTCCAACAACGAGGCCGGATAGTCGTATGCAGTCTTACTTTAACTGTTACTGAATTATCATCTTGTAAGCAACGAGGTGTGCATACAGGCCGGAATGACGGTGGAGCGGACAGGCAAATCCCGGCAATCCTCATTCTTTACTCAATATCCTTACGTTATTCCGGTTAAGAAAACGCTGCTTGAATCTTCAATAGATGCGATAATAGCATTTTTCTACTGGCGGATTTCACTCTTGCCATGAAACAGCAGCGCTTTGCCTAGGGCCTGTTTACACTATGTTGGCCGTCCTGCTTGAGTCTGTTTTGCGCTCTAGCAAGGCGGAAGAAGCGCAGTGTAGTTGCGCTACTCAAGCGACTGACAACGAAGCTGGGGCGCAAAACAGGCCAAGCCCTGCGGGTTGTGTCCCAAACTGCGCCACTCGGCGTTGCTTGTCGCTCATTTGGAGTGACCAAACTACGCTCCGCGCGCCTTGATTGGCGCAGTTTGGGACACAACAGGACGGCCAACATAGTGTAAACAGGCCCTAGCTAAAGCGGGACAGGTATGTTTCAAAGAAAGTGAATCTGTCGCATGAAAGACAGAATCGCTCAGAGTTTCCTTAAAATAGCAACTAATAACAACATAAGCGAGGCAGATTAAACATGATTGCCCTGTATCCCGGCACCTTCGACCCAATCACAAAGGGTCATGCCGACATCGCCCGGCGCGCCGCCAAGCTGTTTGATAAGGTCATTGTTGCGGTCGCAAACAATACCGGCAAAAAAACCCTGTTTTCACTGGATGAACGTCTGACCATGTCCGCGGCCGTATTGGGCAAACATGCCGGGCTGGAAGTCAGGCCGTTTGACTGCCTGGTCACGACCCTGGCCGAGGAACAGGGGGCGAAGGTCATTATCCGGGGCATCCGGGCGGTATCGGATTTTGATTATGAATTCCAGATGGCGGGCATGAACCGCCAGTTATCACAGAAGGTCGAGACCGTCTTTCTGACGCCGACCGAAAGTCTGGCCTTTATCTCATCCAGTCTGGTTTGCGAAATTGCCTCCTATCAGGGCGATGTGAGCCGGTTTGTCGATGAGCTGGTGCAAACGGCCCTGAGGCAAAAATTCAGTCCGGGCGCACGGCCGGACATGGGTAGTTAGGGGCAGTCATCGACTGGCAAAGATGCACAGGCTAGCGGCCAATGTCGCTGCCCCACTTCTTATCCGGGCGCGTTCAGGGCTTCGGCCGCCGGCCGGTAGTCATAGCCGAGGGCTTGGGCAACGGCCGCATGGGTCACCCGGCCACGGTGGATATTGAGCCCGTTTAACAGGTGCGGATCCTGGTTCAGGGCTTCGACCAAGCCCTGATCGGCGATGTTCAGGACAAAGCGCAGGGTCGCATTGTTCAGGGCGATGGTGGCGGTGTGGGCGACGCCCCCTGGCATGTTGGCCACGCAGTAGTGAACCACGCCTTCAAGCAGATAGACGGGCTCCTGATGGGTGGTGGCCCGCGAGGTTTCAAAGCAGCCACCCTGATCGATGGCGACATCGACGATCACCGAACCGTCGCGCATGTCGGCAAGGTGCGGCCGGCGAATCAGCTTCGGTGCAGCCGCACCGGGGATCAGCACCGCGCCAATCACCACGTCGGCGGCGGCGGCACAACTGCTGATCGCCGCTTCGGTGGCATAGCAGGTTTTGATAGCGCTGCCAAAAATGTCATCGATCTGGCGCAGTCGCGGCAGAGAGGCATCCATCAGGGTGACATCGGCACCTAGGCCAATGGCCATTTTCGCCGCATTGCTGCCAACTACGCCGCCGCCGATAATCAGCACCCTGCCCGGTGCCACGCCCGGCACACCGCCGAGCAACACGCCGCTGCCGCCTTGGGGCTTTTCCAGGTGGTGGGCCGCCGCTTGGACCGACAGGCGACCGGCGACTTCACTCATGGGCGCCAGCAACGGCAACGTGCCGGCCTGATCGGTGACAGTTTCGTAGGCGATGCAGCTCGCCCCCGAGGCGAGCAGTAATTCCGTCTGAGCCCGATCCGGCGCCAGATGTAGGTAAGTAAAGAGTATCTGCCCCTCTCGCAGCATTTTACATTCGGTGGGCTGGGGTTCCTTGACCTTGATAATGAGATCGGCGGCGTCAAAAACGTCGCCCGCCGTGTCGGCAAGTCGGGCACCGGCGCACAGGTATTGATCGTCGTCAAAGCCCGTAGCCCGACCACCGCCACGCTCAACGAGTACCTGGTGGCCGTGGGCGACCAGCTCCCGCACCGAGGCCGGGGTCAGGCCAATCCGGTATTCGTGGTTTTTGATTTCTTTCGTCACGCCGATGCGCACGGTGTCCTCCGCAAGTCGCCGACACTCACGAGTTGTCGTTTTGTGATACTCATCGCTTGCCTCAATGATAATCGTGGTTATCCAGATAGATATCCCGGGCCTCGCCTAGGCAGATTCCCTCTCAACTTTTCAAAATGATTCCCGGGAGGCGACCGCAAGTCAAGATCAGATGTCTCGTCATCAATTAACTGCAGCTTGCGGAACAGTCGGCCTTCAACTTCAGCGGGTATCTTCTTGCTGGTTTTATTTTGCAGATAAAACTCTCTTAGCCAGCAGTACCGAAAAGTCCGAATCAATTGCTATCCCTTACTTATAGAAGTATGGTAGCACACCCGGTTAATCTTGTAAATAACATGTCCGGGTTCAATACCTATGAGACGAATCAGTTGGCCTGTCTAAGTTTCCGATAATACGCCATAGGGGTCTGCAGTCCAATGCCATCATGGGGGCGATAGTAGTTGTAACAGTGCTAGTTGTATAGTCCCGCAGTGTTCTGAAGTGGACTAATAGTAAACCGTTCAGGTTCTTTATGCCACCCTTCAATGACTTTCTCATAGGGTGTCAGGCCTTTTAAGGTTTTTAGGCGTTTAGCGAAGTTGTACGCCTTCAGGAAAGTCTGCAGGCCTGCCTGCAGCAGGCAGGTGCATTTTGAGTTGCTCATGTGCGCTGTAGTGGTATCGCTTGACGGTGGCCTCTTTGATGGTTCGGTTCATGCGTTCCACCTGGCCGTTGGTCCAGGGGTGATTGATTTTAGGGCGTAGACCTATAAACGGGTAACAGGTAAAATGACTGTAAGATAAAAAACTCAGGAGGTCCCAATGTCTCTAAATTTCTGGCTGACGGAAGAACAGTTCAAAAAAATCCAACCATTGCTACCGAACAAGCCGCGTGGTGTTGCCCGCGTGTGCGACCGGCGGGTCTTGTCAGGCATCATCTATTGTCTTCAGCGGGGGTACCGGTGGAGCGATGTTCCCGAGGAATACGGCCCGGCCAAGACGCTCTACAATCGCTACAGGCGTTGGTCTGAGGCAGGTGTGTTCGAACGCATATTCAAGGCTTTAGCAGGTGAGGGCGCAGACTTCAGCACGCTGATGATTGACACAAGCCACATCAAAACCCACCGGATTGCCGCCAATGGTGTAAAAAAAACAACAGCCAGGGGCGAGCCATCGGCAAGACCAAAGGCGGCTTGAATTCCAAACTGCATCTGGTGTGCGATGGTCAGGGCCGCCCTGTCCATCTGCACCTGACGGCAGGCAACCGGGCTGATATCACTCAGGCCCGTCACTGCCTTGAGGGTCATGTGCGTAAGGGCTGCACTGTCATTGCCGACCGTGGATACGATGCCAATCACCTGCGTAATTGGCTGCTCAAGGCTGAAGCAAAAGCCTGTATCCCGCCCCGCAAAAACCGCAAGGTGCAGTTCGAATACGACACCGAGCTCTATAAAACACGCAACATCATCAAGCGCATGTTTAACCGCATCAAGGACTGGCGCCAGTTGTCCCTTCGAACTTTCCGATGTCCCGAGACGTTCCTCGCTGCCGCACAACTCGCTGCTATTGTGATCTGGTTATTATGAGTCTACGCCCTAGGCTCTAACTCGGATCCCTGGCTATTTGAACGTGTTGAAGTGTTGAAGGGCCCAGCCTCGGTTTTATTTGGCCAGACGGAGCCGGGAGGAATTGTCAACCGGGTCAGCAAACGGCCTTATATTGGTATGCTGAATCAAATCCGGATCGGCACGGGAAACTTTGACAAGGCCCATCTCGCGTTTGACCTGGGCGCCGAGTTAAGTGACGCCTTACAGTTGCGCGTGGTCGGTCTGGCCCTGGACGGCGAGGCCCGACAGGTTCACAGCGAGCGCGAACGGCAACTCATCGCGCCCTCATTGCGCTGGACCAACGGCGACAGTGATCTCACCCTGCTCATGCACTATCAACGCGACAATATGAATGCCGGATTCTTTAATTCCCTTCCGCGCGACGCCGCGTTAGGAAATCTCAATGGCCGCATCCCTCTGAATTTCCGAGCAGGCGATCCCACCTGGGATCTTTGGAATGTCAAAACATGGTCTGTCGGCTATCTGTTTAATCATGACTTTAACGATGCCTTAAGCTTCCGGCAAAATCTGCGCTATATCAAACAAAATATGAATGCTCGCCGGGCCTACATTAACAGACCCGCGTTCACTAAAGATCAGCGCATCACCACCGAGCGATATAACCTGAAAGACAGCATTAACCCATACGCCTGGACAATTGACAATCAACTGCAATGGAAGCTCACGACCGGGACAATCAATCACACCTTACTAGCCGGTATTGATTATTTTAAAGGTTCTGCTAACGATGATTATACCAGTTATGCTTCAGCCCCCTCCTCTGGATTTATTTGCGCCTGTTTATAATCAAATATTCCCCCCACCCACCATAGCCACTTGGGACGCCAAAGAAAATATGCAAAGAACAGGCATTTATATGCAGGATCAAATCAAGGTTGGAGGTTTGTCTCTGCTTATTGGCGGGCGTTATGACAAAGCCAAGTCATCACTTGAGAATAAGGTGCGTCCTGATAGCAGCAACAGGAACTCAGATCAGGCATTCACGGGTCGCGCCGGCGCCATCTATAACTTTGCCAACGGCTTTGCCCCCTATGTCAGCTATGCAGAATCTTTTGATCCCGTCAGAGGCAATGCCTTTGATGGCTCACCGTTTGAACCCACGGAAGGCAAGCAATATGAAGCCGGTATCAAGTATCAGCCGACCGGCGCCGAGCATCTGATAACCATGGCCGCCTTTGATCTGACGCAGGAAAACGTGCTCACCGGCGATCCGGTGAATCCGAGATTCAGTATTCAGATCGGAGAGGTGCAAGTACGTGGCATTGAACTGGAAGGGAAATTCAGCTTGAACGATAATCTGTATGTGACCGGTGCCTACACCTATCTTGACGATGAGGTCACCAAAAGCAATAACGGTGACGAGGGGAAACGCCGTGCACAAATCCCGAGGCACAATGCGTCTTTGTGGGCCAACTACTCACTCAACCGTGGCACGCTGGCAGGCATGGGCTTGGGAGTAGGCGTGCGCTATTTCGGTAAAACTGAAGGCGACACGCTGGACAATTTTCCCGTGCCCGGCTATACACTGGTCGATCTTGCAGCCCATTACGATCTGGGGCAAAGCCCATTCAGGCTTGAAGGCTGGCGCGCTTCTCTCAATGTCAACAACTTGCTTGACAAATACTATATTGCTTCGTGTAATGGTTTTCTGTGTTTCCTGGGACTGGAACGGTCTGTTCGATTCTCGATTGGCTACGAATGGGACTGGTAAACAAGCGCCAGACGGCCATGCAAGGACACTCTGATTAAATCAGAGTGTACTGCCTGCTGTATGCGGCGACCTGCCTTTGGCAGGCAGGCAAAAGCCGGAATCCAACCCCCGTCGTCATTCCGGCGAAGGCCGGAATCCAGTGGTTTATGTAATACATTCCCGCGTCTGAGCGGGAATGACAACCAGGTACGTTATTCCAACCAGCACGATAAAGCAGACAGAGCCGGAATTCATTTCACACTCAGTAAAGGCGGGCCGGGATGTTGGATGGATTTCAATGCTTGCTCTTGCTGGGATGACTTATTTATTGTCATTCTCGCTTTGCGAGAATGTATAGTTAAAACCACTGGATTCCGGCCTTCGCCGGAATGACGGCGGGGCCGAAAATGACAAATGGGGTTTGCCATAACGTGTCCGTACTCCTATTTCGCTTGCTTGTAGCAGGCAGACCGGAACGATAACACAGGCAGAGAGACGGCAAGCGTCAGTCTGCTCAATACCCGCCATTTATGGACAGGATGTCCTGTATTCGGCGACCTGCCTGCGGCAGGCAGACAAAAACCGGAATCCAACCCCGTCGTCATTCCGGCGAAGGCCGGAATCCAGTGGTTTATGTAATACATTCCCGCGTCTGAGCGGGAATGACAGCCAAATACGTTATTCCAACCAGCACGATAAAGCAGACAGGGCCGGAATTCATTTCACATCCAGGAAAGGCGGTCGGGATGTTGGATGGATTTGAATACTTGCTCTTGCAGGGATGACTTATTTCTTGTCATTCTCGCTTTGCGAGAATGTATAGTTAAAACCACTGGATTCCGGCCTTCGCCGGAATGACGGGACTTTTTGTTCACTGCTAACCCTTTTAGCGCCTTCCATCTTTCCCATTTCTGCCATGTCGTCATTCCGACCTGCCTGCCGCAGGCAGGTCTGCGGATTAAGTGAACTACTGGAACCAGCCCTTTTTATCGGCTATGATGAACCCTGAATAACCAACAACCTTTCAATTCAGCAGGCAAACCCATGACCACAATGATTTCAGAAGTGTACACCGCCTTCAAACAGGCCGGTGTCTCGGAAGAACAGGCCAAAAAGGCGGCCGAGGCCCTCTCCGCCGAAAACTTGGCAACCAGAAATATCATTGTCAAAGACAAAAAGGGCCTTGCCGCTGACATCGCCACATCCAAAAAGCAAGTCTTGAGCGAAATTGCCGAGGCCAGACAGGGATTGAACGAGAAAATTGACGGAGTTGAACAAGAACTAACCGAAAAAATTACCGGGGTCAGGCAAGAGGTTGACAAAGCCAGGCAGGAACTGAACGACAAAATTGACCGGGTCGAACAAGAACTGACCGAGAAAATTGCCGGGGTCAGGCAAGAGGTTGACAAAGTCCGGCGGGAACTGAACGATAAAATTGACCGGATTGAGCAGCAACTAACCGAAAAAATCGACCGGGTTGAACAGCAACTGACTCGTGAAATTGGCGGTATGAAGCTGGAGATTGCCAATCTCAGACAGGAAATGACCGAAAAAATTGATGGGACCGCACAAGAACTAACCCGTGAAATTGCCGCGATCAAGCTGGAAATGGCCGGTATAAAGCAGGAACTGACTGAAAAAATTGCTGATGCCAAACAGGAATTGACCGAAAAAATTGATGGCGTCAGGCAGGAAATGACCCGCGAGTTTGGCAAAATCAATAAGAGAATGGGTGTTATGAACTGGATTCTGGGCCTTGGAGTGGCCGTTGTGATATACCCGGTATTGAAAGATATTATCGCCGCAATCTGGGGCTGAACCGCCCGGCCTTGCCGACGGGTAACTGATATACGCTTAGGGTGGCGCCTGCTTTAGCCAGTTTTTTACACGCAGTTTAGGCACTCGCCGAAACTCACGCTCGTTAATCAGGTAGATACACCTATTTATGTCGAGCATATAAATCACCGGATCGTTTTCCGCTCATCCACAGGCAGAGCCTTGCGAGCCGGCAAACTGCCGCGGGATTTGGCGTTGAAATACCTACCCCAGTCCTTACCGGGCGGACGCAAGGTCAGTTGATCGCCTTCCTTCGTGATGATGACTTCATCGGTCTCGAAGCGACACGCGGCGGGCAGCCTTACCGCCTGACATCGCCCTGTCCAAAACACTTTTACTACGCCTTGGATTACCTATTGCCTTAATCGTTGGAATCACACTTCCTTATCGGCTATGATGAACCCTGAATAACCAACAACCTTTCAATTCAGCGGGCAAACTCATGACCACAATGATTTCAGAAGTGTACACCGCCTTCAAACAGGCCGGTGTCTCGGAAGAACAGGCCAAAAAGGCGGCCGAGGCCCTCTCCGCCGAAAACCTGGCGACCAGAAATATCATTGTCAAAGACAAAAAGGGCCTTGCCGCCGACATCGCCACATCCAAAAAGCAAGTCCTGAGCGAAATTGCCAGGGCCAGACAGGAACTGAACGATAAAATTGACGGAGTCAGGCAGGAACTAAACGATAAAATCGACCGGGTCGAACAAGAACTGTCCGATAAAATTGATGGGGTCAGGCAGGAACTGACCGAGAAAATTGATGGGGCCGCACAAGAACTAGCCCGTGAAATTGCCGCGGTCAAGCTGGAAATGGCCGGTATAAAGCAGGAATTGACTGAAAAAATTGACGCGGTCAAGCTGGAAATGGCTAGTATAAAGCAGGAATTGACCGAAAAAATTGCTGATGCCAAGCAGGAATTGACCGAAAAAATTGATGGCGTCAGACAGGAAATGACCCGCGAGTTTGGTAAAATCAATAAGAGAATGGGTGTTATGAACTGGATTCTGGGCCTTGGAGTGGCCGTTGTGATATACCCGGTATTGAAAGATATTATCGCCGCAATCTGGGGCTGAACCGCCCGGCCTTGCGGACGGGCAACTGATATACGCTTAGGTGGCGTCTGCATTAGCCAGTCCTTACCACGCGGCCGGCAGCCGCACCGCCTGACACCGCCCTGTCCAAAACACTTTTGCTACGCCTTCAAAATCCTGCCTGTTAGTGCTCATGGTCTGCCTTCAGCATTCGCTCGACCGGGCATTTCATTTTCTGATCCACTGCCTTTATCGGCTTGCATACGTTGCCACCAGTGATTGACATATCATAAGGCGTTGATTAGCATTGTGCATCATGCGCACAACAATCAATATTGATGATCCAATTCTCAAAGATTTGAAGCGGCTACAGCGGCAGGAAGGCAAGCCTCTTGGGCGTTTGGTATCCGATCTGCTTGCGGCGGCCCTGGCGAATCAGCGCGGCGACGAGTCCTCCGGCTCCGACTTCCACTGGACAAGCCGTCCAATGAATGCGCGCGTGGCTTTGCGCGATAAGCATGCTGTCCTTGATGCTATGGACGACGCCCTGTGAGTTTCGGTATTGATGTCAACATCTTGCTCTATGCCTCCTCGTCCACTATCTCACTGATAAAATACGCAACGTGATCTTCCGGTAACCACTCGCGCAGGCTCAGCGGTAGTAGCAGGTCTGGGCGTAAAGGCGAAATGTCGTCGGCATCGGTGGGCACTCTCAAAATAATCACGCTATTATCTTAAAAAATGACTTCTACGGCACAAACTCTTTATTCAGAGCTTTTTAAGGAATAACACCGAACTGACATCATTCACCCGGTTTGCCTTGGCTGCATGCCGCTTGATTTCTTCCTCATCAAAACTCTGATGTTCAACCTTGTACATGCCCACATACTTCCACTGATTCACTTTCTGCTTGATGAATGTGGGCGCCGCGTTACCCTGCGATGTAAATTGCCTTGCCGCTTGTTTAATGATTGGCCCCATGCCGGGAAGAACGATGTCGGGCGCATCCGGGTTTGTATCCGGACTGCGTTTGAAACATGCCGCTACAACCCTGCCGTTTACCGTTGGAAGATATGATTGTTTGCTGCCGCCAAGTGCGGCATATATTTCATCGCGCGTGTACAACTTGCCAGGTTCAAATTTGGCCGTCTGTTTTTTAAGGAATAACAGCGAACTAACATCATTCACCCGGTTTGCCCTGGCGGCGTGTCGGTTGATTTCGTCCTTGTCAAAACTCTGACGTTCAACCTTGTACATGCCCATATACTTCCACTGATTCACTTTCTGCTTGATGAATACGGGCACGGCGTTACCCTGCGATGTAAATTGCCTTGCCGCTTGTTTAATGAATGGCCCATTACCGGGAAGAATGATGTCTGGCGCATCCGGGTTTCCGTCCAATCTGAAACATCCTGCCACAATCCTGCCATCTACGGCCGGAAGATACCATTGCTTGCCATCACCGCCAACTTCAGCATGTATATCATGCCAGGTATATGATTTGCCGATTTCAAACATGACTGCCTCTTGTTTATGTCAATCGTACCTGTCGTCATTCCCGCCTGCCTGCGGCAGGCAGGTCTGCGAAATCTGTGGATTATTTTCTTGATTTATCTCATATGTGTTGAACCCGGACCTTACCCGTCCGGAGTCTCCTTAAGCAGATGCGGTCCCAGTTCCGCCAATGAATTGCAGCCTAACTGGCCAAGTACGCGGTCGATCTCGCCGGAGAGTATTTTTAGCGCGTGCCTCGCGCCGGGTTCGGCGCCCGCGCCCAGGCCGTAGAGCGTGGCCGCGCCGAGCATGACGGCGTCGGCGCCGAGGGCAACGGCCTTGACGATATCGCTGCCGCGCCTGAAGCCGCTGTCAATGAGGATCGTGAGTTTGTCTGCCGCCACGGCGCGGGCCTGGGCGAGCGTTGTCATGGGCGAGATACTGCCGTCAAGCTGGCGGCCGCCATGATTGCTCAGCGCCACGGCATCACAGCCCGCGCCGATGGCGGCTTCAACGTCTTCGATAGCCACCAGTCCCTTGAGTATCAGTTTCCGGGGCCACATATCGCGGATCCGTTTTAGATCGTCCCAACCGATATCCGGGCTTAACAGTTGCGGCAGGTAAGCGACCCCGGCCCGCGCGCTCCGCGCCTCGGCAGGCATGAATTCAAGCACGTTCTCAAATCTGGGGATGCCGCCCGGCACAAGCACATCCATGATCCAGCGCGGGTGACGCATAATATCAAGCAGGTTGCGCAGATTGGGCTTGCCTATCCCGGCATAATTTCTTTTGTCCCATGCCCTGAAACCGAAGACATTGGCGTCCACGGTGACGACCAAGGCCTCATAGCCCGCATGATCGGCGCGCTTGATGATGTCGGCCACCATCTCGCGGTTTTTTAAGATATAAAGCTGCATCCACAGGCGGCCATCAACTTTATCGGCCAGTTTTTCCAGGCGGGTATTGGAGAAGGTACTCAGGCAGTATGGGATGTTGGCCCCGGCCGCCGCCCTGGCCAGGGCGATATCGCCGTTTTTGCATTGCATGTTGTTGAGCGCGGTCGGCGCAATGATCAGCGGCGAGTCTATTTCTTTCTCAAACAGGCGGGCTTGTTGCCGGCGTTGGGTGGTGTCTTTTAAGACCTTATAGATAAACTGGATCGAATTGAAGACGGCCTGATTGCGGTTCAGGGTGATTTCATCTTCCGAGCCCGAGTCAACATATTCAAAGGCGAAGTGCGGGGTGCGCCGGCGCGCGATGGCGCGCAGTTCTTCTATCGAGAGCGCCTTGCGGTAATCCGTGCCCGGGTAAAGTCTGCGTGCTAATGCCATAGGTTTTTGACCACCGCCGCCGTGTATTGTTTGGTGTCCGCCGAGCCGCCCAGATCCACGGTGCGGGTCTTTGTGTCTTGCAGCGTGCGCTTGATGGCGGCGCGCAAGCGCTCGCCCAGCGCCTGTTCATTGATATGGTCCAGCAGCATGGCCGAGGCCAGCAATAACGCGGTCGGGTTGGCGACGCCCTGGCCGGCGATATCCGGGGCCGTGCCGTGCACCGCCTCAAAGATGGCCGCGTCCGCGCCGATGTTGCCGCCGGGCGCGAGGCCCAGCCCGCCAATCAGGCCGGCAATCTCGTCTGATAAAATATCGCCAAACATGTTGGTGGTCAGGATCATATCAAATTGCGCCGGGTTGATGACCAGTTGCATGGCGGTGTTATCGACAATGCGGTCTTCAATCTCAAGCCGGTCTTCATATTCCTTGCCGACCGCGCGGGCCGTCTCCAGAAACAGCCCGGTCAGGGCCTTGAGGATGTTGGCCTTGTGCACAATGGTCACTTTTTTGCGCCCGTTTTTGATGGCGTAGTCAAAGGTGTATCTGGCAATGCGACGGCAGCCCGAGCGGGTGATGATGCCGGAGGCCTCGGCCACCGCCCTGGGATCGTCGTCTATGGGGATAAAATGTTCTACGCCCACATACAGACCTTCGGTGTTTTCACGAATGAGCACGATGTCAATGTTGTCATAATGACGCCGGTCGTGCAGGTAAGAGACGGCGGGCCTGACGTTGGCGTACAGCTTGAAGGCTTCCCGCAGGCGGACATTGGCGGAGCGGAAGCCTTTGCCGATGGGGGTTTCCAGCGGCGCCTTGAGGGCCAGCCGGGTCTGGCGGATATTATCCAGCATGGGTTCCGGCAGGGGATCGCCATATTTCTCATAGGCCGACAGGCCGGCCTGAAAGCGTTGCCATTCGAATTTTGCCCCCAGTGCCGCCAGTATTTCGAGGGTGGCGTCCACGATTTCAGGGCCGATGCCGTCGCCCTCGATCAATGTTACCGCTGTTGTTTTGATTTGATTTCTCCTTGTCCGGGCCTGGTTGTTATTATTGGTCGGCGTTTGTGCTTGTACGCTGTCGGACTGATCTTTATTAAGTGACTACAGGTTGATATTTTTGCCCTTGTTTTATTTGAGCCTGACCGTCCTGGTATCAATATCATCAGGCGGGACGATGAGGTCTCTGAGAATATTTGCCGTTTCATTGAGCAGCACATCAATGGTCTCTTCCTGTTCGGATTTGGCCGTTTCATCCGCATCCGGCTCATCTTCTTCGGCGAGCGGTGGCAGGCCCTTTTCCTTGCGCATGGCGTTTTGTATCTTCCGCTTGGCGGCCAGCATCTTTTCCCGTTCCTGTTTGCGCTTATGCTCAAGCAGCGAGACCTCCTTTTTGTCGCTGGCCTCGCGTTTCAGCGCCAGATCGTCCAGCAATAACTGGAACAGTCTGTTTTGCTTGAGGCGTTGTTCGTGCCTTTCCTTCACGGCCGCAAAACTGCCGACGGGCGCATTGGCGGGGTAATAACGGGCCGGCTTGACCTGGTCCCAGGGCAGGGCGTTGTCGTAGGCGCGCTCGCCCTGATCGGCGGTATTTTCGGCGGTCGGGAACACGATGTCGGGCGCCACGCCCCGGTACTGGTTGCTGCCGCCGCTGACGCGAAAGAATTGCGCGATCGTGGTTTTCAGGCGGCCGTGATCGTCGTCGTTTTCCTTGATAAAGCGATTCAGGTCAATGACGTTTTGCACCGTGCCCTTGCCGAAGGTGGGTTCGCCGACAATGATGCCGCGCCGGTAATCCTGGATCGCGCCGGCAAAGATTTCCGAGGCCGAGGCGCTGTCACGATCCACCAGCACGGCGAGCGGCCCCGAATAGCGGATGCCGGGTTCCGGGTCGTAATTGATATCGACCCGGCCCGCGGCGTCTTTGGTCTGCACCACCGGGCCTCGATCGATAAACAGCCCGGTCAATTCCAGCGCCTCGGACAGTGACCCGCCGCCGTTGCCGCGCAGATCCACGATCAGTCCGTCAATATTTTCCTGCAACAGGGATTTGATCAGTTTGCGCACATCGCGCGAGGTGCTTTTGTAATCTCTTTCCCCCTTGGCCTGCGCCGCGAAGTCGATATAAAAGGTAGGCAGATTGATAACGCCTATCTTGATCTCGCTCTCCGGGATTTCGATGATGTCGGAAGCGGCCGCCTTTTCTTCCAGCTTGATCTTGTCCCTGGTCAGGGTGACGATCCTGGAGGGGCCTTCGGGGCCCGTGCCTTTTGGCAAGATCTCCAGATTGATAATGGTGCCCTTGGGGCCGCGGATGAGATCCACCACGTCATCCAGCCGCCAGCCGATCACATCGACCAGCTTGTTTTTACCGCCCTGGCCGACCCCGATGATCCGGTCGTCGGCCTTGAGTTGTCCGCTCAGATCGGCCGGCCCGCCGGTGATCACCTCAATGATCTGGGTGTAATCATTATCCGGCGCCAGGACCGCGCCGATGCCTTCCAGCGAAAGGCGCATGTTGATATCAAAGTTTTCCGAGGTGCGCGGCGAAAAATAGGCCGTGTGCGGCTCAATAGAGGTGGTATAGGCATTGATGAACGACTGGAATATGTCGTTTGAATTAAGCTGGAAGGTGCTGGTTCGGATCCTTTGGTAGCGCTTGCTTAATATCTCCCTGATCTCGCCGGGTTCCTTGTCGGACAATCTGAGATTCAGCACATCATTCTTGATCCGTTTGCGCCAGAGTTCATCCAGCGCGCCGCTGTCGGCCGCCCAGCTATCCTCACGCCGGTCAAAGCGATAGGACTCGTCAATATCAAAGCGGAATTCTTCATTTGCAAGGGTCTCAAGCGCATGACTTATTCTCTGGTCAACGCGCTCACGATAACGCTTGAACATGACAAACGCCGGTTCCAGTTCCGAATCGAGGATGGCATCGTCAATCCGGAAACGGTATTTTTCAAACTCGTCAATGTCGCGCCGGGTCAAATAGGCCTTGTTGCGGTCGAGATTTTCCAGATAGTGCTTGTATATCGAGCTTGATAATTCATCGTTTAACTCGGTTTTCTTGTAATGATAGGTCGTGAGTATGTGGCTTATCAATTCGCTGGCGCGGATGTGTTTTTTTTCGGCCGCGAGTTCCGAGACCGGGACGATAGGGACCTCGGCCGCAACCCGGGAGAGTTGCAACAACAGCAGCAATGCGGCCAGCAAGTGTTTTTTGGCAAACATGCGGAAAATATATCCTCGTGGGTGTCTGGTCATGGATTTCAGCATTAAAGGCAAAAATCCGGTCTGTATCCATGCCAGCCCTGAAAACCGGCGGCAAGGACGGCCCCGCAAACATCTATCAAGGCTTATCTATATATTAGTACGAACCGCCGCAACTGGCCAGACGTTATCCAAAATGCGCTGTTTTGCGGCCGCTTGTGTTGGCCGTGTGCGCACTGCCGCATGCTTGTCTTATACACCGCGGTTTCAGCCGCGGGCGTCCTGCCCCGCCCAGGGCCGGGCGGCCCCTGCTGCCACCATCACTTGATCCTCGCCAGGGCATCGCCGTTTTGCTCATGTTTACGGGTTATTTTTTTGATCAGGGCCTCCATGGCATCGGCCTTTTTCTCATTGCCGCCCAGAAAACCGGGGGCCGGTAATAATCTTTGAGATCATCCAGATATTGAAGGTTGTCCCCGTCCAGGTTTACGGCCATTTCAAGGTGTTTGAGGGTTCGCGGTAATAATCTTTGAGATCATCCAGATATTGAAGGTTGTCCCCGTCCAGGTTTACGGCCATTTCAAGGTGTTTGAGGGTCTTTTTGCACTTATAAATAATTATTTTTCATATAAAATAACCTTTTTTATGCAACGGTACAGAACCACTTGGTTGCCAGGCCCATTGCCCGGAACCAGTTTGCATTCTCCGCGGCCCGCCCGTAGCTCTTGGCCAGCAGATGATGAAAAGCCGCATTGCCGGCGGCCCGCCCGGCGGCGGCCTCCAGCGTGGCTATGGCCAAGACCGGCTCATAGCGGCCTTGTTCATAATAGGCCTGGCCCTTATCAAAAACCGCCCCGCTCCCGGCGCCGGCCTGAATGGCCGCGCAGGCGATGCAAAATAAAACGGATATTGAAAAAATCTTCAAGTTATTGACCAGCCGGCTTTTAAGGGATAGCGGCTGCCCTGGATTTGAATCGGCGGGGTTGTTTTGAAACCGGCAGGCCAAAGATAACGGCTTTGGCGGATTTATCAACCTTACCCCGGCAGCTTCGGCTTTTTCTGCTCCTAAAGCAGAGGATAAGCCGATTATCACATCGCGCGCGCGCCAAAGCTGGGCCGGCTATGCCGCGCTTATTATTTGATTTCCAGTAATTCAATATCAAACAACAAGGTGGCGTCAGGCCCGATTACGCCGCCCGCGCCGCGTTCTCCGTAGGCCAGATCGGAAGGCACGACGATCTGCCAACTCGAACCCGCGGGCATCATCTGCAACGCCTCCTGCCAGCCCTTGATCACCTGATCGACGCCCAGGGTGACCGGCTCGCCCCTGGCATAAGAACTGTCAAATTCAGTGCCGTCAATCAGGCTGCCGCGATAATGCACCAGCACCAGACTCTCGGCGCCGGGTTTGGGGCCGGCGCCGGCCTTGATGATTTTATATTGCAGGCCGCTGGGCAGGGTTTTGAAACCCGCCTTTTGCTTGTTTTCTTCAAGGTAGCGGGCGCCATCCTGCCTGTTTCTGTTCGCCTGGGCGGCCCGTTGTTGCTGTTCCTGTCTTTGATAGTCGCTCAGGATTTGCTGCATTTCCGCGCCGCTCAGTCTTGTTTCCGCGCCGCTCAAACTGTCTTCAACGGCTTGCAGAAAGGCCGGAATATCCAGTTCCATATCCTGGCGGCTTACCGTTTGCCCGAAAAAAATGCCCAGTGAATAACTCAATTTTTCCTTGTCCGTTTCCAGGTCTGCCGCATGGGCGTTGACCAGCACGGCGCCGAACAGCCAGATAAGATGTCGTCTAAATCGTTTCATAAGTCCCTCAACATGGTTGAATCAAGGCCGCCTGATCAATCAGGGCCGGCTGCGGCACGGGAATGCGCCATTACAAATTCCGAACAAGCCATGCAAAACTTCCCCGGAATACAGAGGCAGGCTTTAAGGCCGCATCATCCCACAAAACCCCGGCCCGGCCAAGCGGACATGGCCTGCCGTTGTATAAATGTTATCCAAGGCGGCATTATGCGGAGTCAGACGCCAGGCACGATCCACTGTTCTTGCGCTTGGTCGTCCCTCTCAAGTTTCCGCATAAAGTCGAGGAAGCAGTGTGTCCAGGGCCCGTGCCGGAAAACGCAGCGAGACGGCGCCTTTCGGCGTGGCGGAGGCAAGCAGGCCCTCGGCAATCGCATCGTTCAATACACGCCGGGCGCTGCGTTCCGGCAGACCGCTTATCCGCAGCGCCTGGCCGCGTTCAAATTGACCGCAAATCAGCGCCTCTTCCAGCAGGCGAGCCGCTTCCGGCTTTAGCCTGTCGCTCCGCTCGACATACCTCTGCAAACGGCGGCCCAGGTTTTCGAGATCGAACAAGCCTGACATAAAGCTGAGCTGATCGAGGCATACGCTTAAGGAAACTCTAATTGAATCAGAGTTTCCTGCGGTACAGGGACGTACCGCCAAAATCAATGATGCAAGTCATTGATTTTGAAGCAAGGTGAAAATCGCATTTTCACCTTGCGTGCTCTGAGAAATCCAGGATGGATTTATTCAGAGCTTCCTTTAAGAACCACTGAGTGAATTGCGTCAGGGCATGCAGAGAGAGATTGCCCCGGCCATCAAGATCGCCCTGCCGGGGCGTGTCGGCAGCGTCCAGCATGCGCTTGTATTCCGCCCGGCTTTCCAGACCGCGCGCCAGCCCGCGGGAGACGGGACCACAATCCATGCGCGCCGATGCCCGCCTGCAAGGCCATAGCGTGGCTCATCAGGCGGCTGACACGTCCGTTGCCATCCGGGAACGGGTGAATGTAATTGAAGCGGTGGTGCGCTGAGGCGATCGCCATGATCCGCGATGCTTTGCCCCTATCCGCTAGGCGATAACGGCGCTCGAAATAACGCATGAAATCCTCGGCACGTCCGCTGGACGGTGGCCTATGCCGGCCGACGGCGACATCGTGCTCCGGGCGGCTTCGCCATTCACCCGGCGTCATCGTGAACTCGGCTTTGTCGCCGCGTATGCGGAGCATCTCATCCGGGGCATCGCGATAGAACTCGCGGTGAAGCCAGCGGATAAAGTCCGGTGATGCCGGTTCGGGCAGCGCCCCCCCCCCCCCCCCCCCCCCCCCCGCGCCGCCATACGCTCCACTTCGGCCTGCACGCGGACATGCGCAGCGGCCTCAAGCTGTAGATGGCGCCGCCCCTGATCCTGATGGAACTGCCCGGCCAGCGCCCGTTCGATGTCTCTCGGTCTGGTATCGTGCCCTTCGATAAGATTGCTGTAATACGTGTTCATGATGCGCACCGACGCGGCGAGATTCGCGGTTGTTGTCGGATGCAGCGTCGATCCGAGCACGGCCCCGGTAGCCGACAGCGCCGCGACCGTATCGGCTATGGGCTCCGACGCCGCTTCCAGCCTGGCCGGTTCGATGCGAGTAACGCTTTCAACAGGATTTTTGGCCGATTTCATTTTCACTTATATATTTGATTCAAAAACATATATTGGTCATTTGTCGCTGGGGTGGCCGATCTTATGTTTATTCGGCGGCGTCAGCAATGGCTGATTCTGCATTCCAGATGTGCCCGCCCGCCTAGTACACGCAGGCGAAAGCCAAAATCCATTCTATATCCTGGCACGGCTTCCACCTGTTTCTGCCAGGCGGGAATAGCGCTGATCAGCGCTGGATTGAGAGTTCTTCCGGGCCCGGGATGCTGTTGCCCCATTGCCCCGCCGAGAGTCTTTGCCGGTAGTATTTTGCGCCGGGCCGGCCGTGGTAGAGTCCGGTGACGGGCCGTATCAGGCGGCCGGGTTTTACGCCGCGTTTTAGTTGCCGTTCGGCGTAGGCGCGATATTGCGCGAGTATTTGCGCCCGGCTGGCGATGGCGCCGTCCTGCCGGAAAATATCCCGGTCGAGTCTGGCCAGGAGGTAGGGCTCCCGGCAGGCAATCCGCCCCAGCATCACGCCGTCAACCTCGCGCAGGTGCGCCTTGACGCCGTCAATGTCGGCGATACCGCCGTTGATAATAATATGCAGATCGGGAAAATCCCGTTTGAGCCGGTAAACCCGCTGGTAGCAGAGGGGCGGCGCCTGGCGGTTTTGTTTGGGGCTCAGCCCATGCAGGATGGCCTTTCTGGCGTGGATAATGAAGGTGTCGCAGCCGGCCGCATGCACGGTCTGTATAAACCGGGTCAAAAAATCATGGCTATCCTGATCATCTATGCCGATCCGGGTCTTGACCGTGACCGGCAGCTTCGCCACGGATTGAATTTTATCAACACACTCGGCAACCCGCTCGGGCCTTGCCATGAGGCAGGCGCCAAAGCGGCCGCTTTGCGCGCGGCTGCTCGGGCAGCCGATATTCAGATTGATCTCATCGTAGCCGGCGGCCTCGGCAAAGCGGGCGCAACGCGCCAGTTCAGCCGGATCGCCGCCGCCGAGTTGCAGCGCCAGCGGATGTTCGATCTCGTTGTATTCAAGCAGGCGTTGGCGCTCGCCGCGCAGCAGGGCGCCGGTCGTTATCATTTCCGTGTAGAGCACGGTATGTTTTGACAGGAGCCGCATGAAATAACGGAAGTGCCGGTCGGTATAGGCCAGCATCGGGGCGATGGAGACTCGGCGGTCAGGCATCGGCCTGCGCCTTAACGCCGCGCAATGATGGCGCCGGTAAATGATGGGCGCAGGTAGAAGCCGCGCGGCAGGGTCGCGCTCGCCGCGCCGGTCTGATTTTTATCCCTGGTCAGGGCCGCGGCATTGGCCGCCTTGGGCCGGATTTGCAGATATTTTCCCTGCGCGGCGCTGAGCTTGTCGATCTCGCCCAGCGCGATGCGGTCGCACAGTTCCTGCCAGTCCTGTCTCAGTTGCTTTTCCTGGGCTGCATCGGGTCGCCACAGGATCGGATTGCCGATACGCCGCAAGCCGATCGCTATGGTTTTGTCGGCCTCGATGGGGATCCACAATACTTCGGATAATTTGCGTTTTACCAGCGAGCTTTCCCAGTGTTGCAGGGCCTCTGGTTCAAGTTGCGCCACGCACACATAGGTCGATTCCCTGGGCTTGCCGTGTTTGCCCACGGGGATGGTCTTGAGTTCAATGCCGAGCCGGGTGAAGTCGGGGCCGGCCAGACTGCCGGCGTCGGCGCCCAGCGCCAGTTCCAGCAAACGCCCGGTCCAGCCCTTGGCATGGATCATCACGGTGGGCGCCTCGCGCCCGGTTTGGACGGCCAGTTGTTGCAGGGTCATGCCGGCCAGCCGTCTGGCGTTGCTTAGTAACTGCCGCCGGTCAGCGGGCGGAGAGACATTCATTGGTGTTCAGGCCGACAGGCGCTCGATAATAGCCTTTTTAAGCCGGTCAAACTCGGCCGTCTGGTTGAGCGGCCGGTTTTTTTCGTTGCTGATATAAAAAATATCTTCAACCCGCTCGCCGTAGGTGGCGATCTTTGCACCTTGCAGGCGCGCGCCGCATTGATCCATGGCCAGCCCGATGCGGGCCAGCACGCCGGGCCGGTCCATGGCGCTGACTTCCATGATCGTGCGGTTGTTTTTCAGGTCGGACGTGAAGCTGACACGGGTGGGCAGGGTAAAACTTTTGAGCCGTCTTTTTTTGAGCCAGTTTTCCGGGTTTGTATTGAGCCTGGGAAGCCCGATGTATTCCGCGATGCGGCCCTTGATCTCGGGGCCGCGTTGTCTGGCCGCAACCGGCCGGCCGTCATTTTCCAGCACAATGAAGGTGTCCAGCGCATAGCCCTTGCGGTTGGTGATGATCCGCGCATCGACCACATTCAGGCCGAGTTTTTCGATGGCGCGTGTGATCGAGGCAAACAGGTTTTTCTGATCCCTGGTATAGACGAATATCAGGCTGCCGCCGCGGCTGGAATTGCCCTTGACCGCCACCAGCGGCTTGTCCGGCTGGCGGTGGCGGAGAATGGCGTCGCTGTGCCAGGCAATTTCGTCGGGATGATGCCTGAGGAAATAATCATTGTTCAGGGTCCGCCACAGCGTCAGCACATCCTGCTCGCGGGTATCGCGTTCAAGCAGCAGGGCCAGGGCCTCCCGTCGGGTGTCTTTGACCCGTTCCGCGGCCAGGATCGGCTTCTCTCCGCCGCGCCGCAGTTCGTGCAGGCCGCGGTGGTAGAGATCGCTCAGCAGGGCCGCCTTCCAGCTATTCCAGAGCTCGGGGTTGGTGCCGCAGATATCGGCCACGGTCAGCACATAAAGGTAGTTGAGATGGTTTTGATCGCGCACTTTTCCGGCAAAGCGGCTAATGGTCTCGGGGTCGTCGATGTCCTCGCGCAGGGCGGTCTTGCTCATCAGCAGGTGTTGTTCCACCAGCCAGGCCACCAGCCTGGCGTCATAGTCGCTGAGTTCATGCAGTTGGCAGAATGCGAGCGCGTCTTTGGCGCCGAGTCTGGCGTGATCGCCGCCGCGCCCCTTGGCGATATCATGGAACAGTCCGGCCAGGTAGAGCAGTTCCAGTTTGGGTATTTTTTTTATGATCTCGCCGCACAGCGGAAATTCAGCGTGGTATTTTTCGAGGCCGAACAGGCGCAGGTTGCGGATCACGGTCAGGATGTGTTCGTCCACGGTAAAAATATGAAACAGGTCAAACTGCATCAGGCCCTCAATCCTGGCAAAGGCCGGCAGATAGGCGCCGAGAATGCCGTAACGGTGCATGAGCCTGAGTTTGTGCCCGATCAGGTTCGGCTGTTTGATGATCTCCATAAACAGGCTGCGGTTGCGGATATCGCCGCGGAATTGATCATCAATCAGAGGCAGATGCTTGCGGATCAGGCGGATGGTGCTGGCCCTGACGCCCTTGACGCCGGGGTTTTGCTGGATCAGCAGGAAGAGCTCCAGCAGGGCGAAGGGATAGCGTTTGAATATGTTTTTGTTTTTGACCTCGATGAAGTCGTTTCTCTTTTGAAAGCGCGCGTTGAGCGGGACGATCCTGCCCCGCCACCGGCGGTAGAGAATCTCTTCCTCAAAATGTTGCAGCAGCATGTCATTGAGGCGGCTGATCTCGCGCACGGTCTTGTAATATTGCCGCATAAAGGTCTCGACCCCCAGGTTGCCCGGCCCATGATAGCCGAGCGCCGCGGCCACGCCGCGTTGCAGTTCAAACAACAGCCGGTCTTCGCGGCGGCCGGTCAGCATGTGCAAGGCAAAACGGATGCGCCAGATCAGGTTTCTGCCGGTCTTTAACAGTTCGTATTCCTGTTTGGTCAGAAATTTGTTTTTGACCAGGGTAATGAGGTTGATATCGCCGAAGTGCCGGATCGCGGCCCAGCCGATCATCTGGATATCGCGCAGGCCGCCGGGCGATTCCTTGATATTGGGTTCCAGCTTGTGATCGGAATCGTCGTATTTTTCATGGCGCCGCCGCTGCTCAAGCAATTTTGCCTTGAAAAATTTCTGCGCGGGCCAGAGCCGGCCGCCCGTGACCTGGGCGCGCATCCTGGCATAGAGATCGGCGTTGCCGCACAACAGGCGCGATTCCATAATGTTGGTCATTACGGTGATGTCCTTTTTGGCCTCGTTGCGGCAGTCCTTGATCGTCCTGACGCTGTGCCCGACCTCCAGGCCAAAATCCCAGAGGAAGGTCACAAACGCTTCCAGCGGCCCCCTGTCGGGTTTTTTCAGGCCGCGGCGTTCCAGTATCATCAAGTCGATATCAGAGGCCAGCAACAACTCGGCCCGGCCATAACCCCCCACGGCGACCAGGCTCAGGGCGTCGCTGTCAATATGCCGTTGCCAGGCCAGAATCAGCAGTTGATCGACCAGCCAGCTTTGCTTCTTAACCAGCGTCTCTATGTCGGCGCCGCGCTCAAAGGCTTGCGTGAGGTGGCGATAGCCCTGCCTGAGTGCGGTCTTGAAGAGCGGCAGGGGGGTGTCGGAGTGTTTGAGTTGCCGGGCAAATTCCGTTTTATTAAAGAAATCGGGGCCGCCGGTCGGCCGCACTGGCGGGGGCGGCCTGTCTGCCGTGGGCGCGCCCGCGGGATTGCGGGCGGCGTGTTCAGGCGCCGGCCCGGAAATCTTCATCGGGCCGCCGGGTCAGCACTTCATGGCCATTGTCAGTCACCAGAATGGTATGCTCCCATTGGGCCGACAGGCTCCGGTCGCGGGTCACAACGGTCCATTCATCGGCCAGGAGTTTGACCTGCCGCTTGCCGAGGTTAATCATCGGTTCAATCGTGAAGGTCATGCCGGCCTCCAGCCGCAGGCCGGTATCGGGCCGGCCATAGTGCAGGATCTGCGGCGCTTCATGGAATTCCCGGCCGATGCCGTGCCCGCAATACTCGCGCACGACCGAACAATGGCGGCTCTCGGCGAGCGTCTGTATGCGGTGGCCGAGCGCGCCCAGAGAAACCCCCGGCCGCACCATGTCAATGGCCTTTTTCATGCAGTCATAGGTGAGATCGACCAGGCGCCTTGCCCGGACGGGCGCGGCCCCCACCAGGAACATCTTGCTGGTGTCGCCGTGGTAGCCGTCCTTCTTCACGGTCACGTCAATATTGATGATGTCGCCGTCTTTCAGCATTTTGTCGCCGGGTATGCCATGACAGACGACATGGTTGACCGAGGTGCAGATGGATTTGGGGAAGCCGCGATAGTTGAGCGGGGCGGGGATGGCCTGTTGCTCATGGACGATATAATCATGGCAGATTTGATCGAGTTCGCCGGTGGTGACGCCGCTCTTGACCCTGGGGCCGATCATTTCCAGGACTTCGGCCGCGAGCCGGCCCGCCACGCGCATCTTTTCGATTTCGTCCGGATTTTTGATGGAGATGGCCATGCGATTACGGGGCGTACGTTCAGACATTTGTTGAATACATCATTCTATGATATAAAGCGCGCGCGCTTTCCGCAAATAAATTTTCGGCCCGGCAATCCCTGTCCGGGTCAGCGGCAGGCCGGGCCGCGCTGTTGAGGCAGCGCGGCAAATCGTCACACGCGCGCCGCAAGCTCATACCGGGGTGTCGGCCGGGAACGTGATTCCCGGCGGATTGGTATAGAGGGGCGCGCGGGAGCTTAACCCTAATCAGGAGAATACAGACATGCCCAACGTCACCATGCGTGAAATGCTGGAAGCCGGGGTTCATTTCGGTCATCAGACCCGGTACTGGAATCCCGGTATGGCGCCCTATTTATTTGGCCAGCGCAACAAGATCCATATCATCAATCTGGAAAAAACCCTGCCCCTGTACGAAGAGGCCCTTAATTTTGCCGGCCGCATGGCGTCCAGGAAGGCCACGATCCTGTTTGTCGGCACCAAACGTTCCGCCCAGGCCATCATCGCCGAAGAGGCCGGCCGCTGCGGGATGCCCTATGTCAACCGGCGCTGGCTGGGCGGGTTGCTGACCAATTTCAAGACCGTGCGCGGCTCCATCAACCGGCTCAAGGAGATCGAGACCATGCAGGCCGACGGCAGCCTGGAACGGGTCGGCAAGAAAGAGCAATTGATGTATCAGCGCGAACTGGACAAACTGGAGGCCAGCCTGGCCGGGATCAAGAATATGAAAGGCATCCCGGACGCCCTGTTTATCATTGACGTGGGTTATGAAAATATCGCCGTCACCGAGGCCGTGAAACTGGCGATCCCGGTTATCGGCGTGGTTGACAGCAACAACAGCCCCGCGGGCGTGGATTATATTATCCCGGGCAATGATGACGCGATCCGTTCCATTGCGCTTTATGCCAAAGGCATGGCCGATGCCATTATGGAGGGTCAGCAGTCTGTCGCCCATATCGGCGCGGCCGGCGACGCCGACGACCTGATCGAAATCGACGACAGCGGCGCGCCTATGGCGGGCAAGGCCGCCGGCAAACAGGCCGCCGGTAAAAAGACCACCGCGACGGCAAGGAAGACCGCGGCCACCGCAACGCCGGCCGAGGCCGCGGCGCCCGGGACGAAAAAGGCCGGCCGGAAAAAGGTGGCCGGCAAAAAGACCACAAGCACAAAACCCGGCGCAAAGGCCGCTGCCGCGGCAGGCGCTGACAGCGCCAAACCCGCCGCAACGGCCGCCGCTCAGGCAGACGCCGAGAGCGCCAAACCCGCGGCAACGGCCGCCGCTCAGACAGACACCGACAGCGCCGAACCTGCTGCAACAGCGGCCGCTCAGGCGGACACCGAGAGCGCCAAACCTGCGGCAACGGCCGCCGCTCAGGCAGACACCGACAGCACCGAACCCGCTGCAACGGCCGCCGCTCAAGCGGACGCCGGCAACGCCGAACCCACTGCAACGGCCGCCGCTCAAGCGGACGCCGGCAAAGCCGAACCCACCGCAACGGCCGCCGCTCAGGCGGACGCCGGCAGCGCCGAACCCGCGGCAACGGCCGCCGCTCAGGCGGACGCCGGCAACGCCGAACCTATTCAAAAATAAGAGGACACAACCATGCAAATCACGGCCGCACTGGTCAAACAACTGCGCGAACGCACGGGCGCGGGCATGATGGATTGTAAAAAGGCCCTGCAGGCCGCCGCCGGCGATATCGAGACGGCTATCCAGGAGATGCGTAAATCCGGCGCCGCCAGGGCGGCGGCCAAGGCCGGCCGTATCGCGGCCGAGGGCATTATCCGCATCCGCCGCGACGGCAATGCGATCATCCTGCTGGAGATAAACTGCGAAACCGATTTTGTGGCCAGGGATGAAAATTTCTTGGCCTTTGCCGGGCAGGTGCTCGAAGTCATCGCGGCCGAGTCTCCGGCCGATATCGAGGCCCTGCTGGGCCTTAGCCTGGGCGCGCAAACGGTGGCCGAGGCCCGCCAGGAACTGGTCGCCCGGATCGGCGAGAAGGTGACCGTGCGGCGCTTTCAGAAAATGGCCCTGAGCGGCAATGCCGGTACTTATCTGCATGGATCGCGCATCGGCGCCGTGGTCGAGCTTGAGGGCGGCGATGAGGCCCTGGCCAGGGATATTGCCATGCACATTGCCGCCAGCCGGCCCGTGTGCGTAAGCCAGGAGCAGGTCCCGCAAGCCCTGCTCGACAGGGAGAGGGAGATCATCTCGGCCCAGGCCGCCGAAAGCGGCAAGCCGCCCGCCATAGTCGAACGGATCGTCGCGGGCCGTATCAGCAAGTTTCTGAAAGACATCACCCTGCTCGGCCAACCCTTCGTGAAAGATACGGACCAAACCGTTGCCGGGCTGCTTAAAGCGGCCGGCGCCAAAGTGACCTCATTCCTGCGCTATGAAGTCGGCGAGGGCATCGAAAAGAAGGCGGACAACTTTGCCGAAGAGGTGCTGGCCCAGGCCAGGGAAACGTCCAGGCAGCCGGCGGCCGAAACCGACCGCAAGGCCGATGCCAAAAAAAATAATGCCAAAGAAGAAGATAATGAATAGCCCATTGCTGTTTGCGTCAGGCGGGGAAACCGCCCCATGAGCGGCCCGCCCGCCTCATTCAAATACAGACGGGTCCTGCTGAAACTCAGCGGCGAGGCCCTGATGGGCAAAGAGGCCTATGGCATCGACCCCAATGTCATAGGCCGGCTGGCCGCCGAGATCGCCGATCTGTGCCGACGCGGTATCGAACTGGCAATCGTGATCGGCGGCGGTAATATCTTCCGGGGCAGGGGGCTGGCGGCAGACGGCATTGACCGGGTCACGGCCGATCACATGGGTATGCTGGCCACCATTATGAACTCGCTGGCCATGCAGGATGCGCTGGAACGCATTGATCTGCATGCCAGGGTCATGTCGGCGCTCAAGATCAACCAGATCTGTGAAGACTATATCCGTCGCCGGGCCGTGCGCCATCTGGAAAAGGGCCGGGTGGTGATCCTGGCGGCCGGCACCGGCAATCCCTTCTTTACCACGGACTCCGCGGCCAGCCTGCGCGCCATTGAGATCGGCGCGGAATTATTGATCAAGGCCACCAAGGTGGATGGCGTCTATTCCGCTGATCCGCTCAAGGACAAGGTCGCCGTGCGCCATGAGGCCCTGCATTATGACGAGGTGATCGAGCGCAAGCTGGGGGTGATGGACACCACGGCCGTGGTGCTCTGCCGCGATAACAATATGCCCTTGCGGGTGCTGGACATGGCCCGGCCGGGCGCGCTGTTGAAGGCGGTAAGGGGCGAGGCCGAGGGCACGCTGGTCGCCAATCAGGCCCGGGAAGGGCAAGGCAAATGATCGAAGACATTATAAAAGACGCAAAAGACCGCATGCAGAAAAGCCTTGCCGCGCTCAAGTCGGAAATGGCAAAAATCCGCAGCGGCCGCGCCCATCCGAGCCTGCTGGAACATATCAAGGTCAGCTATTACGGTTCAGACACCCCGCTCAATCAACTGGCCACGATCAACGTGGTGGACGCGCGCACGCTGGGCGTCAATGCCTATGACAAAGGCGGCATCCCGGCCATCGAGAAGGCGATTTTGAATGCCGATCTGGGGCTTAATCCGGTCACGGCGGGCACGGTCATGCGGGTGCCCTTGCCGCCGCTGACCGAAGAACGGCGCCGGGAGTTGATCAAAATCGTGCGCGGCGAGGCCGAAATGGCGCGGGTGGCGATCCGCAATATCCGCCGTGACGCCAATTCCTCGCTGAAAGACCTGCTCAAGGAAAAAATGATCAACGAGGACGAGCAGCGCAAGGCCGAGGGCCGGATTCAAAAGCTGACCGATGAGCAAATCGCCCTGGTTGATGAGCGCCTGCAACAAAAAGAAACCGGGATGCTGGCCATCTAGGCCGGCCGTGGTCAGCTTGATCGTTCAATGTCCGGCGATTTGAAAACGGCGCGGCCCGAGCACATTGCCATCATCATGGACGGCAATGGCCGCTGGGCCAAGCAGCGCGGCCTGCCGCGCGTGGCCGGGCACCGGGCCGGGGTCAAGACGCTCAGAAAACTGATTGAACACGCGGTCAGGCTGGGCCTGAACGCCATCACGGTCTATGCCTTCAGCCAGGAGAACTGGCAGCGCCCGCGGAGCGAGGTTGACTCGCTCATGGACCTGTTTATGGCGGCCTTGCAGTCGGAACTGGACGACCTGAATGAAAACAACGTCAGGCTGAGCTTTATCGGGGGGCGTGCCGATCTCAGCCGGAAACTACAGGCCTCCATCCGTCATTCAGAGACAAAAACCCAAACCAATACCGGGTTGAAACTGAATATTGCCGCAAATTACAGCGGCCGCTGGGACATTACCCGCGCCTGCCGCGCGCTCATGGCGGCCGCCGCCGCGGACCAGATCGCGCCGGCCGAGATCGGCGAGGCCCATATCAATGAAAGATTGTCGCTGGCCGGCTGCGCCGAGCCGGATCTCTTTATCCGCACCGGCGGCGAACGGCGCATCAGCAATTATCTGTTATGGCAACTGGCCTATACCGAACTGTACTTTAGCGATGTGCTCTGGCCCGACTTCAACCCGGCCCGGTTTGAATCGGCCCTGGACTGGTTTACCCAAAGACAGCGGCGCTTTGGCAAGACCTCGGAACAGATTGAAGCCGCCTCGGGCCCGGCGCCATGCTGAAGCAGCGCCTGCTCACGGCCATCGTGCTGATCCCCGTCGTGCTTGGCCTTAGCCTGACGCCGGACGCGGGCTGGTTTGTCCTGGCCTGCTCCATCCTGATTACGGCCGCCGCCTGGGAATGGGCCGCGCTGTGCCGTCTGGGGCGGCAATGGCGCGCCCTGTTCAGCCTGTGCATGGCGTTAATCCTGGCCGGGCTTTACCGCCAGAATGACCCGGCCCTGCTGGGGGCCATCGTGACGGCCGGCGTGGCTTACTGGTTGTTTGCGATCGCGCTGGTGCTGGCCTATCAACGGCGGCGCGACTATGTGCCGCGCGCCGCTGTTCTGCGCCTGCTGCTGGGCCTGTTTACATTGCTGCCGATGTGGGCCGGCCTGCTATTGCTTAAATCTTTTATCGCGGGCGGGGTTCTGTTGTTGCTGTATTTGCTGTTATTGGTATGGTGCGCCGACACGGCGGCCTATTTTGCCGGCAGGCGGTGGGGCCGGCATGCGCTCGCCAGCCGGGTCAGCCCGGCCAAGACCCGCGAAGGCGCGCTGGCCGGCGTCATGGCGGCCATTATTATTGGTCTGGCTTATGTTATCGTGGCCGGCAGGGCCTGGGGCGAGGCCTGGGTGTTTGTGTTGTTATCGTTACTGACCGCCACGGTATCCGTATTTGGTGATTTGATGGAAAGCCTGCTCAAGCGCGAAGCCAATCTGAAAGACAGCGGCGCATTGCTGCCCGGCCACGGCGGGCTTTTAGACCGGATCGACAGCCTCGCGGCCGCGAGCCCGGTGTTTGTCTTTGCCGTCAGCTATCCGGCGGCCCTGCCCATGAGTTTCCCCGTCAATTTTCCCGGAGCGCCGGCTTGAAGACGCTGGCCGTTCTGGGTTCCACCGGCACTATCGGGGTCAACACGCTGGCGGTCGCGGCCCGGCACGGCGCCAGGTACCGGGTGCTGGCCCTGACCGCCAACACCAATGTGGACCGGCTGTTCCAGCAATGTCTCAGCCATCGCCCCGGTTATGCGGTCATGGCCGATAAAGATTCGGCCCGGCGGCTGGAGCAAAAAATCGGGCAAAGCGGCCTGCCGACCACGGTGCTGGCCGGGCCGGAGGGCCTGCGGCAGGTGGCCGGGCTGGATGAGGTGGATTATGTCATGGCGGCCATTGTCGGGGCGGCCGGTCTGCTGCCCACCCTGGCCGCGGCCCGGGCCGGCAAGCGGGTGCTGCTGGCCAACAAGGAAGCCCTGGTCATGTCGGGCAAGCTGTTTATGGACACGGCGCGGGACAACAAGGCCGAACTGTTGCCGATCGACAGCGAGCATAACGCGATCTTTCAATGCCTGCCGGCCGGTTTCGATCCCGCCGATCTCGGCGCCGGCCCGGCCGCGCTGGGCGTTAAAAAGATATTATTGACCGCCTCCGGCGGCCCTTTCCGTGATCTGCCGCCCGAGCAGCTTGCGCGGGTCTCGCCCGAGCAGGCCTGCCGCCATCCAAACTGGGTCATGGGCAAGAAGATCTCGGTGGATTCGGCCACCATGATGAACAAGGGGCTGGAACTCATGGAGGCCTGCTGGCTGTTTCATACCCGGCCTGAAAATATACAGGTGGTGCTGCATCCCGAGAGCGTGATCCATTCCATGGTGCAATATACCGACGGCTCGGTGCTGGCCCAGTTGGGCCGGCCGGATATGCGCACCCCCATTGCCCACGGCCTGGCCTGGCCGGAGCGGATCGAGGCCGGCGTGGAAGAACTGGATCTGTTTGCTATTGCCCGGCTCCACTTCAAACGCCCGGACGAGGCGCGCTTCCCCTGTCTGGCCCTGGCGCGCGCCGCCATCCGCGCGGGCGGCACGGCCGGCGCCATCCTGAACGCGGCCAATGAGGTCGCCGTGCATGAATTTCTACAAAGGCGGCTGCGCTTTACCGACATCGCCGGCGTGATCGAGACCGTGTTGGAGGGCATCCCGGCCGTGGCCGCTGACTCGCTGGAACAGATCCTGGAGGCCGACCGGCAGGCGCGGGCGGCGGCCGAGGGGGCCGTCAGGGCCATGGCCGCATGATCGGCATACTGCAATCGGCGCTCGCGTTTATCCTCGCGCTGGGGGTGTTGATCACCTTTCACGAATTCGGGCATTACTGGGTGGCGCGGCGCTTTAATGTCAAGATCCTGCGTTTTTCGATCGGTTTCGGCCGGCCCATCTATAAGCGCGTGTTCGGCCCGGACGCGACCGAATTTGTGGTCGCCGCCCTGCCGCTCGGCGGTTATGTCAAGATGCTGGACCAGCGCGACGCCGAGGTGGAAGAAGAGGAACGGCCCCGCTCGTTTAACGCCCAGTCACTGGGCCGGCGCTTTGCGATCGTGGCGGCCGGCCCCGCCTTTAATTTTATCTTTGCGATCTTTGCCTATTGCCTGATCTTCATGCTGGGCGTCAGCGGGCCGAAGCCCATCATCGGCGAAGTGCGGCCGGGTTCGCCGGCCGCCGTGGCGGGCCTCATGGCCGGCCATGAGATTATTGCCGTTGACGGCCGACCGACCCGGACCTGGCCGGCCGCGCTTGAGGCATTGGTCGGCCACACCGTCAAGGGCGAGCGGGCCAGTCTTGAAACCAGGGATCGGGACGGGCTGCGGCAGCGCCTTGAACTTGATCTGGCGGCCGTATCCATTGATGAAATGGCCGGCGGCCGCTTGCCGGAGGCCCTGGGGCTCAAGCTGATTCAGCTAAAACTGCCGGCCATCATCGGCCGGCTTATCCCGGACGGCGCGGCCCAAAGGGCGGGCCTCATGCAGTATGATGAAATCCTGGGCGTCAACGGTCAGGCCGTGCGCTCCTGGGAGCAGTGGGTTGAAGTCATCCGGGCCAACCCCGGGACGCCCCTGTCGATTGACGTCCTGCGCGGCGATAACAGGCTCAGGTTGAGCTTGACACCCGCGCGGGTGTGGGCCGGCGACAGGCAGATAGGGCGGATCGGCGCGGCCGTATTCCAGCCGGACGATTTTTTCGAATCCTACTTTGCGCTTGAATCATTCGGGCCGTGGCCGGCCCTGCAAAAGGCCGCGCTCAAGACCTGGGAGATGTCGCTCCTGACCCTGCGCGTGCTCGCCAAGATGCTGACTGGCGAGGCCTCGGTCAAAAACCTGAGCGGCCCCATCAGCATCGCGCAATACGCGGGGCAATCGGCCGGCATCGGCCTGGTCGCCTTCCTGAGTTTTATGGCGATCGTGAGCGTGAGCCTGGGCGTGCTCAACCTGCTGCCCATTCCCTTACTTGATGGCGGACATTTACTGTATTACCTAGTAGAATTCGTGACGGGCAAGCCGCTCTCGGAACAGGCCCAGGTGATCGGCCAGCAAGTGGGTCTGGCCCTGCTCCTGACCCTGATGGGCATCGCCTTTTACAATGATATTGCCCGGTTGCTGGGATAAGGTATGGCGGCCCTGAACAATTCCAGCCGGGACTTTGCTGCTTGCCACGGGCAGACAGCCAGCGCTTCGATCTGCAATATATAGAGTGAAAGCAAAGGCATTGATCAAGCTATTGCAGGAAGACGGGTGGTATCTTGTTAGAATGAAAGGAAGTCATCGCCAGTTTAAACATCAGGATAAGTCAGCTACGGTCACCGTTGCCGGGAAGCTGAGTGTCGAGGTGCCCAAAGGCACTTTAAGCGCGATACTTAAACAATCTGGATTGAAGAAAAGGGGTTAATCTGAATGAAATATGCTGTCATTGTTGAGAAGGGTGAATCCAGCTATGGCGCTTATGTGCCTGATTTACCCGGCTGCATCGCCGTGGGTGAAACATGCGGGGAAGCGTTACGGCTTATTCACGAGGCCATCGAATTTCATATACAGGGCTTAAAGGAAGACGGCCTTGAAGCGCCGGAACCCTGTTCCAGCGTTGAAATCGTGGAAGTTGCCGCATAAGCCGCGTAAGGGGAAAACCTAATGATGATCGTGTCCGCTTGAATTGAGCGGACACTTTGGTCAGTGTCAGACAAGCGTTACTTGCAGGCTTGCAAATGCTGTTAAGTAGCGGAGATCTCATAAGCCTGAGGCATCGGCGCTATATAAAGTCGTCCAAAAACTGAAATTAAAAACAAATGCGAAACAAGATTTATCATTCACTTTATGCCTTTTTGCTGGTCTTCGCGGTGTTGCTGCCGCTGGAAGCGGCCGAGGAATTTATCATTGAGGATATCCGGGTGGAGGGCCTGGAGCGGATCACGCCCGGCACGGTGTTCAATTATCTGCCGATGCAGGTGGGCGACCGGTTTGACGATTCGCGCTCGGCCGAGGCCGTGCGGGCGCTGTTCAGGACCGGTTTCTTCGACGATGTGCGGCTTGAGCGGGACGGCAATGTGCTGGTCTTTCTGTTCAGGGAACGGCCCGCCATCGGTTCGATCCAGATGTCCGGCAACAAGGATATAAAAACCGAAGATGTGCTCGATAGCCTGAAGCAGTTCGGCTTTGCCGAGGGGCGCGTATTTGTGCAGGCGCAACTGGACCAGGTCGAGCAGGAATTGCGGCGGCAATATTACGCGGCCGGCAAATATGGGGTCAGGATCACCTCCAGCGTGAGCGCGCTCAATAATAACCGGGTCGGGATCGTGATCGAGGTGTCCGAGGGCGTGGCGGCCAGGATAAAGCGGATCAATATCATCGGCAATACGGTATTTACCGAAAAGGAGTTGTTAAAACAGTTTGAATCCAGTGCGTCCAACCTGTTTTCCTTCTTTACCAAGGATGATCAGTATTCAAAGCAAAAACTGGCGGGCGACCTGGAATCCCTGCGCTCGTATTATCTGGACAACGGTTATCTGAATTTTAACGTGGACTCGACCCAGGTCTCGATCACGCCCGACAAAAAAGATATTTATATCACTATCAATATCAGCGAAGGCGAGCAGTTTACCGTGACCGAGGTCAAGCTGGCGGGCGACTTGATCGTGCCGCGGGAGGAATTGTTCGAATTGTTTGAAATCAGCGCGGGCGATCTGTTTTCCAGAAAAAAAGTGACCGACACCAGCAAGAAGCTCACCGACAGGATCGGGGAAGAGGGCTATGCATTCGGCAACGTCAACGCCATCCCCGATATCAACCAGGCCGACAAGACCGTGGCGCTGACCTTCTTCATTGACCCCGGCAAGCGCGTCTATGCCCGCCGCATCAACTTTGCGGGCAATGTCAAGACCAAGGATGAAGTGCTCAGGCGGGAAATGCGCCAGCAGGAGGGGGCCTGGGTCTCGACCAGTCAGGTCGAGCGCGGCAGGGTGCGGCTGGAACGGACCGGCTATTTCAAGGATGTCAATGTCGAGACGGTGGCCGTGGCCGGGGCGACCGACCAGGTTGATGTCAATTACACGGTTGAAGAGGCGCCCGGCGGACGGCTGGGCGGCGGCCTCGGTTTCTCGCCGGGACAGGGCATTATCTTTAATACCAGCATCGTGCAGGATAATTTTCTGGGCAGCGGCAAGCGTATTTCGTTCAATTTCAATAACAGCAAGGTCAATACGCGCTATGCCGTGGGTTATCTGAATCCCTATTTTACCGTCGATGGCATCAGCCAGGGTTTTAATCTATTTTACAGCGATACCAACGCCGTGCGGGCCAACCTGGCGGCTTATGAAACGCGCGATGCGGGCGGCGAGATAAATTTCGGTTTTCCCGTGAGTGAAAACAACAGCATCTTTGCCGCGCTGGAATACCGCAATACCCAGATTGATCTCTTGTCGAGGAGCGGCACGCAAATCAGGAATTTTGTGAACCGAAACGGCAATGATTTCGATATTCTGAGCCTGCGCGCCAGCTTTTCCTATGACACCACCAACCGACGGATACTGCCGGACCAGGGCTCCCTGCACCGCATCCAGGTGGAGGGATCGATCCCGACCTTTGGCAATTCACTCAAATATTACAAGGTGGATTACCAGACCAAATGGTTTAAGGATATTTATAAAGACTTCGTGCTTTCGCTGTCGGCCAATCTGGGCTATGGCAAGGCCTATGGCGAGACCACCGAACTGCCCTTCTTCGAGAATTTCTTCGCCGGCGGGCCGCGCACCGTGCGCGGCTTCAAGACCAATACGCTCGGGCCGCTGGACAGCAACAAGCGGCCCCTGGGCGGCGATACCAAGATCACCGGCCGGGCCGAACTGATCCTGCCGGTGCCCTTTCTGGAAGAATATAAAAAATCATTCAGGCTCACGGGTTTTATAGACGCGGGCAATGTCTATGGCCCCGACCAGGATATTGATCTCGGCGAGATACGCTATTCAACCGGAATAGGCGCGATCTGGGTGTCGCCGTTCGGCGTGGTGCAGGCCAGTATTGGCGTGCCGCTCAACGACAAGAGCGGCGATCAGACCGAGAACTTCCAGTTTACCTTTGGCGCCTCTTTTTAGGGAAACTCTGATTAAATCAGAGTTTCCTTTATCCCATGGAACTGACAGACGCTCAATATGCCCAACTGTCGGGGCTTTTGCCGGTACAACGCGGCAATGTCAAGATCAGTAACTGGCAGCTATTGAATGCCTTGTTGTACATGGCCGAGAACGGCTGCAAGTGGCGGCGTCTGCCGAAAGAATACGGCAACTGGTACACCGTTTACATGCGTCTTCGCCGGTGGGCAGACAAGGGCATTCTGGAGCGGATTTTTGTGACCCTGCAGGAACAACGGCTGATTTGCATCCGTATAGAATGCCCGAGTCTGGGCAGCGCCGGCGCCGAGGCGCATCGGGATGCCGCCCGCCCGCGACAGGCAGGCGGAGGCTTTAAAAAAACCGATCACGGGCCATTGGAAAGTCCCGAGGAGGACCTGCCTGCCGCGGCAGGCGCAACACCAGGATTCATCTGGTTGCCGCGGCTGACCGGCCGGCGTTAAGGGCGCGCTCTTTTGCGGGATTGGAAAGCGAAGCCCGAGGGCTGGCCTGATGATTTGGCGATATATATCTCTTGCGCTGACCCGGCTTATTCTTTAGTGTAAACAGACGATAATGAACGCATCTCAAAAACAGCGCTTGTTTTGCCATTTCAGATAAAGTGACCCTGTATTTGAAGAACCTTAAATAGTAACGGAGTAATAATTGCATGAAGACTTATTTTTCGAGCTTGGCACTGGCTGTTATCGTTTTATCCGCGCCTGCGGCCTATGCCGAGAGCTATAAACTGGGCGCGGTCAACGCGATACGGGTTTTGGAGCAATCCCCGCAGGCGGATGCCGCCAGAAAACTGATCGAAAGAGAATTCGCCCCGCGTGATAAACAACTGGTCGCGCAGCAAAAACAACTCAAGGCGCTGGAGGACAGGCTGGGCAAGGACGGCGCCATTATGAGTGAACAGGAACGTTCAAAACTGGAAAGAGACATCATCAATAAAAAGCGCGACCTTAAACGCGGCCAGGATGAGTTCCGGGAAGACCTGAATTTTCGCCGCAATGAGGAATTTGCAAAGATTCAAAAGGATATTATCGAGGCGATCCAGCAGGTGGCCAAAGACAATAAATTCGATGTGATACTGGGCGAAGGGGTGATCTATGCCAACCCCAGGGTGGATATCAGCGACCTCGTTGTCGAGTATCTGAAAAAGAAAAGCGGCCGCTCATAATACCGGCCTCAAGAGACGCCTTATATGTCATTTACCCTGGCTGAACTGGCCAAATTATGTGACGCCAGCATAGAGGGCGATCAATCCTGTGAAATCAGGGCGGTCAATACGCTCAAGTCCGCCCGGGCCGGCGAGATTGCATTCCTGTCAAACCCGCGTTATGCCGCCCAATTGACCGCGACCCGCGCCTCGGCCGTGATCCTGCGCGAGCGAGACAGCCGTGCCTGCCCGGTCAACGCGCTCATTACGGCTGATCCCTATCTGGCCTATGCGCAGATCGCCAATCATCTCTATCCGCGTTCCGGTCATAAGGCCGGCCGCCATCAAAGCGCCGTCATCGGCCACGGCTGTCAAATCGACGCGACTGTCTCTCTCGCCGCCCATGTTGTTATCGGCGATAATGTCAGGATAGGCGCCGGGACACGCATCGGCCCCGGCTGTGTCATTGAAGACGAGGTCGTCATCGGGCCGCGCTCATTGCTGGCCGCCAATGTCACCCTCTGTCGGCGGGTCAGCGTCGGGGCCGGGGTGGTGCTGCATCCCGGCGTGGTGATCGGCGCGGATGGCTTTGGCTTCGCCGAGGATCATAAAACCTGGCTCAAGCTCCCCCAGTTGGGCGCCGTGCAGATCGCCGATGAGGTCGAGATCGGGGCCAACTCAACCGTTGACCGGGGCGCGATAGAAGACACGATGATCGGCGCCGGGGTCAAGATCGATAACCAGGTGCAGATCGGGCACAACGTGGTGATCGGGGCGCATACCGCGATCGCGGGCTGCGCCGGCATTGCCGGCAGCGCGAAGATCGGTCAACGCTGCAAGATCGGCGGCGCGGTCAGCATAAACGGTCATATTGATATCGCGGATGAGGTGACCATTCACGGTATGTCAGGCGTGTCCAAATCAATTAAATCCGCCGGGGTTTATTCTTCCGCCATGCCGGCCATGGATAATAAAATCTGGCTAAGAAACATCGCCCGTTTAAGGCAGCTTGGCGCAAAGCTCAAAAAGATTAAAAACGGCCCGGGAAAAGAGTAAAAATTTATGCAAAATGATTCAAAGATCGTCGATATAGAACGCATTAAACAGATCCTGCCGCACCGTTATCCTTTTTTGATGATTGATCGCGTGCTTGATTATAAGGCCGGTCATTCGCTGAGCGCTATAAAGAATATCACCGTTAATGAGCCCTTTTTTCAGGGCCATTTCCCGCGCAAACCGGTGATGCCGGGCGTGTTGATCATCGAGGCCCTGGCCCAGGCCGCCGCCTTGCTGGGCATTCAGGACCTGGAAGACGGCAGGCTCGGCCAGGACAGCGTGATCTATCTGGTCGGTATCGACAAGGCCCGCTTCCGCAGGCCGGCCGGCCCCGGCGATCAGTTGCTTATTGATGTTAAATTCTGCGCGCGAAGGCGCAATATCTGGAAATATGAGGCCACCGCCCGGGTGGACGCAAAGCAGGTCGCGTCCGCCGAACTGATGACCACGGCCGTGTTTGATTGAACGGGATGATCCACCCAACGGCCATCATCCACCCTGATGCCAGTGTTCACGCCGGGGTCCGTATCGGCGCCTACTCGGTGATCGGCGCCGATGTCCGCATTGGCCGGGCCACGGAGATCGGCCCGCATGTTGTCATTAATGGCCCGACCGTGATCGGCGAACAAAACCGGTTTTTTCAATTCTGCTCCATCGGCGCCGACCCCCAGGATAAAAAATATCAGGGCGAAGACCAGTCGCTGCTTGAAATAGGCTCGGGCAATACGGTGCGTGAATACGTTTCAATCAATCGCGGCACCGCGGCCGGCGGCGGCAAGACCGTGATCGGCGACAATAACTGGATCATGGCCTATGCGCATATCGCCCACGACTGCCGGGTTGGCAACAATACGGTCTTTGCCAATCATGTCACCCTGGCCGGGCATGTCAGCATTGATGACTTTGCGATTCTGGGCGGCTTTACCGGCGTGCATCAGTTCTGCCATGTCGGCAGTTACAGCTTTTCCGCGATCGCGTCCGTGATCGTCAAGGATGTGCCGCCTTATGTGCTGGTGGCGGGCAACACGGCCAGGCCGACGGGGCTGAATCGTGAAGGCTTAAAACGCAACGGTTTTGACCCGGCCACGATCACCCTGTTACGCCGGGCCTACCGGATACTGTACCGGGACGGCCTCGGCCTCAAGGAGGCGCTGGCGGCGCTGGAGGCGCCGGCGCGGGAATCGGAGCGCGTGCGTCTGCTGAAGACCTTTATCGCGGCCTCCGAACGCGGGATTGTCAGATGAATGCCGTCGCGGCGGCGGGATTATGAGGCCCGCGCCGTGCTGCGTATCGGCATGGTCGCGGGGGAAGCATCGGGTGACAGCCTGGGCGCGGGGCTGATTGACGCGCTGCGCCGGGCAGGCCATGCGCCGCGGGTCGAAGGCATCGGCGGAGACAGGCTGATCGCGGCCGGTATGCGGGTCTTGTACCCGATGGAGCGCTTGTCCGTGATGGGCATTACCGAGGTGTTCGGGCGTTACCGGGAATTGAGAAAAATTCAAAACGGCCTTCGTGATCATTTTTTGCGGCACAGGCCGGATGTCTTTATCGGGATTGACGCCCCCGATTTTAACCTGGGGCTGGAACGCGGCTTGCGCCGCGCGGGCATTAAAACGGTGCATTATGTCAGCCCCTCGGTCTGGGCCTGGCGCGAATACCGGCTTAAAAAGATCAGGCGGGCGGTTGATTTGATGCTCAACCTGTTTCCGTTTGAACAGCGGCTCTATGATCAATACCGGATCCCCAATCATTATGTCGGCCATCCCCTGGCCGATCAACTGGCCCTGCCGTCAGATCACATTTCCGCCAGAGACGAACTGGGCATCCCGGCCGGGGAGACCGTGGTTGCCCTGCTGCCCGGCAGCCGCATAAACGAAATAAATAAAATAGCCGGCCCCCTGCTGGGCGCCGCCCGCATCTGCCTCGCGCAAAAACGCCTTTATCTGGCCTGCGCCTTGCTGGATGAAAGGTCATTAGCCCGCTTTGCCATGATAAAAAAGGCGCTGGCGCCCGATCTGGATATCGCCCTGCACGCGGGCCGCACGCGCCGCGTCATGGCGGCGGCGGACGTGATACTGGCGGCCTCGGGCACGGTCACACTGGAGGCCATGTTGCTGAAAAAACCGATGGTGGTGGCCTATAAACTGAACTGGCTGAGCTATTTTATTGTCAAGCTGCTGGCCAAAATCCCGTATGCGGCGTTGCCCAATATCCTGGCCGGCAAGATGCTGGTGGCCGAATGTTTGCAGGCAGACTGCAAGGCGGAAATCATTGCCAGGGAATTAAGCGCCCTGATCAATTCGGAACAGAAGCGGATAGAATTGCAGGGCCGCTTTGCCGAACTGGCGGGGACATTAAGAAAAAACGCCGACCGGCAGGCGGCCACGGCGGTTTTGAGACTGCTTGATCAAAGGCAAGGGGCCGGCTGACGGGGGGCAGTAGTGAGGTTCTGCTGTTGGGCATGGTCGAGTGGCAGGCACGGTGACAAGGCAGGCAGTCAGGAATCTGTTAGTCCTGCGTTTTCGCCTGAGTCGTCATTCCGGCCTGCCTGCGGCAGGCCGGAATTCATATTTAGACCACTGGATTCCGGCTTTCGCCGGAATGACGGAGGGGCAGGAATAACTAGGGCCTGTTAACGCTATTTTAGCAGTCCCTGCTTGAGTCTGTTTTGCGCGCCAGCAAGGCGGAAGGAGCGCAGTGTAGTTGCGCTACTCAAGCGACTGACAACGAAGCTGGGGCGCAAAACAGGCCAAGCCCTTCGGGTTGTGCCCCAAACTGCGCCACTCGGCGTTGCTTGTCGCTCATTTGGAATGACCAAATTTCGCTCCGCGCGCCTTGATTGGCGCAGTTTGGGGCACAACAGGCACTGCTAAAATAGCGTTAACAGGCCCTAAGGTATTGGAATAGCATTGAAGCCTACCGGGATGTATCTATCCCTTTATTGTCATTCCAGCGAAAGCTGGAATCCAGTAATTTTATGATACATTCCCGCGTAAGCGGGAATGACAGCACGCACGATCACCAGAATGACCGAGGCAGCAGCAAGGAGTGGACACACATTGATTAACACCTTCGAGGGCCGCCATTATCAACGCCTGGCGGGTATTGATGAGGCCGGGCGCGGGCCTTTGGCCGGGCCCGTTGTGGCGGCGGCCGTGATTCTGGACGCGCGGGATCCGGTCGCGGGACTGGCGGATTCCAAGCGGCTTTGCCATGCCCACAGGTTGCGCTTGTCCGCCGAGATAAAGGCCAGGGCCCTGGCCTGGGCGGTGGCAGAGGCCGGGGTGGAGGAGATCGACCGGCTGAATATCCTGAATGCGAGTTTGCTGGCCATGCAAAGGGCCGTTGAGTCATTGGCGATCGCGCCCGAGTTGGCCCTGGTGGACGGTTTGCAGACGCCGGCCGTGCGTTGCCCGGCGCAAGCGGTGGTGCGGGGCGACAGCCGCATCCCGGCCATCAGCGCGGCCTCGATCATTGCCAAGGTCGAACGCGACCGGCAGATGACGGCGCTGGAGGATCGTTATCCGGGTTATGGTTTTGCCGCGCACAAGGGCTATCCCACCCGGCGCCATCTCGCGGCGCTGGCGAGGCTCGGCGTCACGGCTATTCACAGGCGCAGTTTCGCCCCGGTCAAAAAATTGATCCCGCGCCTGACAGCATGAGTTTTGTACACCTGCACCTGCATACGGAATATTCCCTGGTCGATGGCCTGATTCGCATCGACAGGCTGGCCGCGAAGGCGGCTGAATTGAATATGCCCGCCATCGCCGTGACCGAGCAGGGGAACACCTTTTCGGCCATAAAGTTTTACCGCGCCATGTTAAGGGTCGGCATAAAACCCGTGATCGGGGCCGAATTAAGCGTCCTCGGCGAGGCCGAAGCCGAGACCTCCACGCTGGTCCTGCTGTGTCAGCATATTGAAGGCTACCGCAATCTGGCAAGATTGATATCGCGCAGTTACAGCGAAGGACAGCGGCGCGGCATGCCGCTGGTGCGGGAGGCGTGGCTGGCCGCCCACAATGAAGGTCTGATCGCCCTGTCGGGCGCCGAGCAGGGCGATTTGGGCAAGGCCATATTGAGCCAGACGGCCGGCCGGGTCGAGGCCGCGCTGGAAAAGTGGCGCTCGCTGTATCCGGATCGTTTTTATATCGAGTTGCAGCGCACCGGCCGGCCGCGGCAAAACGGCTATATCAGCGCCGCCATAGGCTACGCCGGCCGCTTTAATGTGCCCGTGGCGGCGACCAACAGTGCCTGTTTCCTGGAACAGGCCGACTTTGAAGCGCACGAGGCGCGTGTCTGTATCCATCAGGGCTACACGCTGAATGATTCCAGGCGGCCGCGACAGCATACCCGGCAGCAGTACATCCGTTCCGGCGCCGAGATGCGGGCGTTGTTCCCGGATCTGCCGGAGGCGCTTGAAAATACGCGGCATATCGCCGCGCGCTGCAACATCGAATTTCAACTGGGCCAGTATTTTTTGCCGCGCTTTGCCGTTAATGAGGGCGAGACCCAGGATCAACGCCTGATCAGTGACGCCGGGGCGGGCCTCAAGGCCATCCTGGCCGGCAAATCCGAACCCGGCGCGGCGCCGACAGAGGATTATTCCGCGCGCCTGAAGGCCGAGATCGAGGTCATTACCAAGATGGGTTACGCGGGTTATTTCCTTATCGTGGCCGATTTTATCCGCTGGGCAAAGCAAAACGGCATCCCCGTCGGGCCGGGCCGGGGCTCGGGCGCCGGCTCCCTGGTGGCCTATGCGCTGGACATCACGGAACTGGACCCGATCCGATATGACCTGCTGTTTGAACGCTTTCTGAATCCCGAGCGCGTGTCGTTGCCTGATTTTGACATTGATTTCTGCATGGAGCGGCGCGATGACGTGATTGATTATGTCGCCGCCAAATATGGCCGGGCGCATGTCTCGCAGATCATCACCTTTGGCAAGATGGCGGCCAAGGCGGTGGTGCGCGATGTCGGCCGGGTGCTCGGCTTCCCCTATGGCTTTGTGGATCAAATCGCAAAATTGATCCCGTTTGACCTGAATATGACCCTGGCGCGGGCGCTGGCGGAAGAAGAGGCGTTGCAGGAGCGCTATAACAAGGAAGACGATGTCAGACTGCTGATCGACCTGGCCAAAAAACTCGAAGGCATCGCCAGGAATGCCGGCCGTCACGCCGGCGGCGTGGTGATCGCGCCGAGACCCCTGCACGACTATATGCCGCTTTATTGTGAACGCGGCTCAGAGGCGGCCGTGACCCAGTTTGATATGGGCGATGTGGAATCGATCGGCCTGGTCAAATTTGATTTTCTCGGTTTAAGGACATTGACGATCATCGACTGGGCCATACGCGATATAAACCGGCTCAGGCGGCAGCGGGATGAAGCCGAGATTAATATACGCCAACTCCCGTTGAACGACGCCAAAACCTATGAATTGATCCGGCGCATGGATACGGCCGCGGTTTTTCAGCTTGAATCGGACGGCATCAGGAAGCTGATCAAGCGCCTCAAGCCGGATGTGTTTGACGACCTGGTCGCGCTGGTGGCGCTCTATCGTCCGGGGCCGTTGCAGTCCGGGATGGTGGATGATTTTATTGACAGAAAGCATGGCCGCGCGTCCATACAGTATATGCACGGCGCGCTTAAATCGGTCTTAAAACCGACTTACGGGGTGATCCTGTATCAGGAGCAGGTCATGCAGATCGCCCGCATACTGGCCGGTTATACCCTGAGCGGCGCCGACCTGTTGCGCCGGGCCATGGGCAAAAAGAAGCCTGAAGAGATGGCCAAACAACGCGAGATCTTCATGGCCGGCGCGCGGAAGACCGGGGTTGCCGAGGCGCAGGCCGCCATGATCTTTGACCTCATGGAAAAATTCGCGGGCTATGGCTTTAATAAATCGCACTCGGTCGCCTATGCCCTGGTGGCCTATCAAACGGCCTGGTTAAAGGCGCACTATCCGGCCGCCTTCATGGCCGCCGTCCTGTCCGCCGACATGGACAATACCGACAAGATCGTGCTGCTGCTGGAAGAAGTGCGGCGGATGCGGATCAAACTGTTGCCGCCCTCGGTCAATCAGGGCCGGCATAATTTTACGGTCACCGACGACCGCACGATCTGCTATGGGCTGGCCGCGATCAAGGGGGTCGGCACGGCCGCGATTGAGGCCATTGTGCGGGAACGCGAGGCCAACGGGCGTTATCAAAACCTGTTTGAACTGTGCCGGCGGCTGGACCTGCGCCGGGTGAACCGCCGCATCCTGGACGCATTAATTCGGTCCGGCTCCATGGACGAACTGGGGCCGGGCCGCGGCGTCCTGGCGCACAATCTGCCGGCCGCCGTCTCGCTCGCCGAACAGCATGAACAGAACAGCGCCAGCGGTCAGAATGATATGTTCGGGCTGGGTCTGGCGAACGAGGCCGGGGCCGATCCCGCCGAGCCGCCCCGACTGAATGAGAGCGTGCCCGAATGGACCGACCGGGAACGCCTGACCGGGGAAAAAGAGACCCTGGGTTTTTATCTCAAGGGACATCCTATCAACCGCTATGAGCAGGAACTGGAAAAGATCGTGAGCACCCGCCTCGGCCGCTTAAGCCCCGGCCAGGACAAGCTGACCGTGGCCGGTTATATCATGAACATACGCACCAGATCGGGCAACAGGGGGCGCATGGCCGAACTGCGGCTGGATGACCGCACCGCGCGGGCGCTGGTGAATGTCTATGCCAGGGAATATCAAAAATACCGCAAGCTGCTGGTCAGGGATCAACTGGTGGTGATAAAGGGCAAGTCCGTCGAGGCCGATTATGCCGACAGCGGCGTCTCAATACGCGCCAATGAAATTTTCAGGCTGGATGATATTCGCCAACAGCGCGCCTCGCTGATTTTAACCATGCGGGACGCGCAGCTTCAAAATGGCGGTATCGAGCGCTTAAAGCAGGCGCTTACGCCGTTCAAAAACGGCGCCTCCGCGGTCTGTATCCGCTACCATAACGGCCATGCCGCGGCCAGGCTGAACCTGGGGCCGGAATGGTGTTTGACCATAAACGATGAATTAATAGACCGATTGTCCGAATCAATTGGCAAAGACAATGTAAAAATTGATTATAATGCGGGCGGGATTTAACACGCTGCTGCAAACATGAATTTTCTGGACTTTGAACAACCGATCGCGGAACTTGAGGCAAAGATCGAGGAACTGCGCTATGTGGGCAATGACCAGGAAATCAATATCAATGAAGAAATCAAGCGCCTGCAAAAACGCAGCCGCGAACTGACCGAATCCATTTTTTCCCGCCTCAGCGCCTGGCAGGTGGCGCAGATCGCGCGCCATCCGCAGCGCCCGTACACGCTCGATTATATCGCGCGGATCTTTACCGACTTTGAAGAACTGCATGGCGAGCGCTACATTGCCGACGATACGGCCGTGATCTGCGGGATCGGCCGCCTGGACGACGATGCCGTTGCGCTTATCGGGCATCAAAAAGGGCGCGACACCAAGGAAAGGCTCAGGCGTAACTATGGCATGCCGAGGCCGGAGGGCTATCGCAAGGCCCTGCGGATCATGCAACTGGCCGAGCGTTTCAAACTGCCGCTGTTAACCTTTATTGACACCCCCGGCGCCTATCCGGGGATTGACGCGGAAGAACGCGGGCAAAGCGAGGCGATAGCCAGAAACCTGCTGGTCATGTCCGAACTTAAAACGCCCGTGATTGCCACGGTCATCGGCGAGGGCGGCTCCGGCGGCGCCCTGGCCATCGGCGTGGGTGACAGACTGCTGATGCTGCAATACAGCATCTACTCGGTCATATCGCCGGAGGGCTGCGCCTCCATCCTCTGGAAAAGCGCGGACAAGGCCGAAGAGGCGGCCCAGGCGATGGGCATCACGGCGGCAAGGCTCAACGAACTGGGGCTGATCAATCGCATCATCAAGGAACCGCTCGGCGGCGCGCATCGTGATTTCGATGATATGTCGGCCCGGATTAAATCGGCGCTGATGGAAGAACTGGCACAACTAAAACAAATCCGGCTCCCGGAACTGATTACCGAAAGACAGACCAGGTTGCGCGGGATCGGGAAGTTTAAAGCGCATTGACGTTAATCTGTGCCCCCCTGTCGTTGGCGCAGAATAGTTGTCATTCCCGCATAAGCGGGAATACATAATTAAAACCACTGGATTCCGGCGAAAGCCGGAATCCAGGCAGGTGGCGCCGGGTTGGTAAATGGTTTCCGGTCTCGGTTTTTAGTGGAATAACTTACTTATTGTGCATCATTCCTGCTGACGCCTGACTGATTGACTTTACCAGGTGCCAAACAAAAGACAACAGCGCAATTTTCCTGATCGCCAATTAACCCTGCTTTAAAAATTCATCGCATGAGCCGGACTGCCGCATCAGAAGACCCCTTAACGCCGGATCATTTCCTGTCGATCATCAATAGCCTGCCCGCAACACAAGGCGTCTATTGGCTGGCCTTCAGCGGCGGCCCGGATTCCAGTGTGCTGGTACATCTGTTTTACAGGCTCAAGCGGCGGATACACAATCCGATAAAGGTCGTGTATGTGGATCACGGGCAGCACCGCGACAGTAAGGAGTGGGGCAGCTTTTGCCGGGGCGTGGCCGCCGCTTATCAATTTTCTTTTGTGAATATCAAGATCAGGAGCGCCCATGCAAAAGGGCAAAGCCCTGAAGAATGGGCCAGGGAACAGCGCTATGAGCTGATCGCGGCCGAGATGCGGGAACAGGATATATTGTTTACCGGCCATCATCGGGATGATCAGGCAGAGACCTTTTTCTTACAGGCCCTGCGCGGCGCCGGCCCGCGCGGGCTGGCCGGCATGCCGCTCTGCAAATCATTCCGCAAGGGTTTACATGCCCGGCCCCTGCTACATTATCCGCGCCGCAAACTGCGGGATTACGCGCACAAAAACGGCTTGCGCTGGCGCGATGATGACAGCAACAAAGACAGAGGCTATGACCGCAATTATCTGCGCCATGAGATTTTGCCTTTGCTTGAAAAAAGATGGCCGGCCTGCACAAAGACCATTGCGCGCTCGATCCGGCACCAACAGGAATACAAGTCATTGTTGGACGAGATGGCCGCGGATGATCTGAAACGGGCCTTGCAGCTTGAAACAAAGGCATTAAAGATTGATTTACTAAGGACTTTAAGTCAGGCGCGGCAGAAGAATCTGCTCTTTTACTGGCTGCACCGGATGCAGTTGGCCCTGCCTTCCTCCCGGCATATTCAGAACATATTATCGGAACTGATCAATAGCGATACCGACAAGTCACCCTGCGTCAACTGGCCCGATACCGAGTTGCGCCGCTATAAAAACCTGTTGTATGCCTACCGGCCCCTGGCCGCGCATGATATTAACAGTGTGCATCACTGGGATTTAAACCAGCCCATTTCAATCATGGCCGAGACACTGACGGCCTCATTGACCCGAGGCAGGGGACTGGCCAGATCACTGATCGACAATGACAGTCTGGAGATAAGATTCCGCCTGGGCGGAGAGACTATATCGCCGGCCGGATCAAGCCATACCAGGACAGTTAAACAACTGCTCCGGGAAAAGGGCATACTGCCCTGGCACAGGGATCGTATCCCGTTAATCTACAGCAAAAATAAACTGGCGCTGATCCCGGGCTTGTGCATGGATAAACATTTTTTTGCGGGCGATGATGAAGCGGCCTGGGACATTACATGGTCGGGCCTGATCAAGGTGATGGCGCCTCAATAAGCCATAATTCCTTTGTCTTTTTTGGTAGCGAATGACCGGCAAGTATAGGGGATATTTGGAAATTCGCAACATTCCTGCGGATTTATGTCAATTTTCCGCAACGCTCCCGCGGAAAATTGAAGAATCTTGAGCATGGCAGTTGTTCTGGTTCGGCACGAAAGCGAGTGATCTTTTCAACAAATGATAGGTGTATAGTCCCGCAGTGTGCTGAAGAGGGTTAATAGTAAACCGTTCAGGTTCTTTATGCCACCCTTCAATGATTTTCTCGTAGGATGTAAGGCCTTTTAAGGTTTTTAGACGTTTGGCGAAATTGTACGTCTTCAAGAAAGCCTGCCTGCCTGCTGCAGGCAGGTCATAGCGCTTCGCCAACTTGGCTATGCTCTCTTGACTATTTTGTATCGCTCGACGCACCGTCTCAGTCGTTCCGGCGCTGCCGTGTAGTAGCTGTCCCATAGGTCCTCCTTTGTTGGTGTAGCAGAATAACTTAATGCTATCACACTGTGGGACCTTACGCCTGATTATATATCATTCAACAGGTTTAATACACTGCAGTAGCCCCGCGTCAACGCGGCATCCCTGCGGGAATATACAGTTAAATCAGCGGATCCTTAGGAACCCGTAAAGCCGTTAGAGCCTGTAAAAAAGCCCGTCCGCCTGTAAAGGCGGCGGGCTTGAACGGCTCGGCCGCTCAAGCCGCCTTTTTTTCAGACCTGTTTGCTGGCCGTACACGCCAATTATCCCCTGTTTCAGGTTTTTTAAAAAATCAAGGAATAAAACCCCGCCTTCAGCCGTTATTAAAGTATCAACGCTATATTTTAAGAATAACAGAGTAAAACCATGGATTCATCAATCGCTAACAATCTGTCCGGTCACAGCGGGTGGTTTTTCATTGCCCATATTTTCAGATTTTTGAATATCACCGGAATTTCAAAAGAAAAATGTCGCGCAGTCTGGGCTGCAAGGTGATCGCGGAAGGTATAGAAACGGCGGCGGAACTAAAAACCGTGCGCGCTCTGGGCATTAGCCACGGTCAGGGGTTTTTCCTGGGCCGGCCCGAGAAGGCGCCCCATAAAGCCATCCCGGGCCAGCTTTATGATTCGGTCAGCGCCGCGCGACAAAGCGGCGCCCGCCGTTACCCGGAGGTGATACTGGACCTGGTGGAATACCGCCGGCCGCTGCTGGCCTCAGACCCGCTGGGTTATGCCGCCGAGATGATCAAAAAGAACAGCGCCCTCAACTGTATCCCGATTGTCGATTCGGGCAAACCGGTCGGGGTGATTACCAGGCAGAGTCTGTTTGAAGCCTTTATCGGGCGCTACGGCTGGGAATTGCACGCCAACAAGCCGGTGCGCAATTATATGTACACCGGCATGTTGATTGTCGAAAAGGACAATACCCTGGCGGATGTCAGCCGCATGTTTACGGCCGGCAATCAGGCGGATATGAATATCGATATTGTCATTACCGAAAATAATCGCTATATCGGGGTGGCCAAAACCCTGAAGCTGCTGGAAAAGATCACCGAGCAACAGATACACAGCGCGCGTTATTCCAATCCACTGACCCTGCTGCCGGGCAACGTGCCGATTTATGAATGGATCGACGGCCTGTTGCGGCGCCGGCAGAATTTCAAGCTGGCCTATTTTGATCTGAATCACTTTAAGCCCTATAACGACACCTATGGCTATGCCCGCGGCGATGAAGTCATCATGCTGCTGGCCGACATTATCAAGCAATATATCAACCAGGATACCGATCAGGTGGGGCATATCGGCGGGGATGATTTTATTGCGATCTTTCAGTCCGAGGACTGGGAGGAACGCTGCGAGGCCATACTGTCCGCATTTGCGCTTGAAGTCCGATGTTTTTATAACGATGACGACCTGGCCAAAGGCGGCATCGAAAGCCGGGACCGGCGCGGTGAGCGCCGTTTCTATCCGATACTCAGTATCGCGGTCGGGGTCGTGTCGCCGGACTGGCGCAATTGTCGATCACATCACCATGTCGCGGCCCTGGCCATGGATGCCAAGCATGAGGCCAAAAAGAAAGACGGCAATGCGATCTTCGTATCCAGACGCCGCGGTTCACAGGCGCGGCCCGCGCCGGCAAGGAGTGAGGGAAGCATTGCTTGAGCAGGGCCGGATTTGTGCCGCCCAGCCGGGCGCTTGTGCGATGCCGGTTCAGCGGCGCGTCTCAAGCCAGCCCCCGCGGTCTGTTTGGCGTAATAGCTCAGGATGGCGTCCGCGCCGGCGCGTTTAAGCGCGCCCAGAGATTCCAGCACGGTATCCCTTTCATCCAGCCAGCCCGCGGCGGCCGCGGCCTTCAACATGGCGTATTCACCACTGACCTGTTACCCGGGTCGATCACGGGGAACAGCGCGATAGCCGGGATTTTTAATGCCAGCAGTTCGCGCGCCTCGGCCAGCAGAAGATCGATGCTCAAGCGCTCAATATCCGGCATGGCCGCGATGCTTTCCCGCCGCCGTTCGCCTTCAATGATGAACAGTGGATAGATCAAATCATCGCGGCACAAGCGCGATTCGCGCATCAGACGCCGGGAAAAATCATCGCGCCGCATCCTTCTTGGCCGGGCGGCCGGAAAGCCCGCCCTGTTTGTGCCTGACATCATTATTTTCGTGAATTTATCCATACCATAGCGGTCATAAGTTTAGCCCGAAACCGGAGCGCCGGAAATAGTAATCATCCGATCTTCTCACCATGTATGACTTGCAGAGCATTTTTACCCAACACGAGGCCCTGATCCGCCTGGGCTGCTTCAGCCTGCTGTTACTGTCACTGCTGTCATTCGAGCTAAAATGGCCGCGCCGCCGTCCGCCCGCGGCATTGCTGTCGCGCCGCCTGAATAATCTCGGCCTGATGTGCATAAACCTGCTGGCGCTGAGGGTGCTGGTCCCGTTCGCGGCCTTTGAACTCGCGCTTTATGCGGAACGCCACGGCCTCGGCCTGTTCAATCTGTTGGCGTTGCCGTTTCTGCTCAATGTCATCCTGACCGTGGTGATTTTCGACCTGCTGATCTATCTGCAACATATTGCCTTTCACCGGCTGCCCTGGCTGTGGCTGATCCATCGGGTGCATCACACCGACACCCATTTTGACGCGACCACCGGGGTCCGTTTCCACCCCTTTGAGATCGTGCTGTCCTTATTTTATAAACTGCTCGCGGTCTGGCTGCTGGGGCCGGTTGCCTTTGCCATCATTCTCTACGAGGTCCTGTTAAACAGCGCGGCTTTGTTCACGCACAGCAATATCCGCATCAACAAAAAAGCCGATGCCGCGCTGAGAATGCTGCTTGTGACCCCCGATATGCACCGCGTGCATCATTCAACGATCCGGGCCGAGACCGACAGTAATTACGGCAATCTGTTTTCCATCTGGGACAAGCTGTTCAAGACCTACAAGGCGGAACCTTCTGCCGGTTATGAGCGGATGCAGTTCGGACTGGACGGCTTCCGCGACCATGCCACAAACCGGCTGTCCCGCCTGCTGCTGATCCGGCGCGCGCCGGGCCGTTGAATTGTCATTCCCGCTTAAGCGGGAATGACAACAAGGGCAACATTCCGCAGCATACAGTGAATGTCGAAACCCGTTTATCGTCCAGCCCCCGCCTTCCTGGATTCCAGCTTTCGCTGGAATGACGGCAAGATGGGAATCCGTTTTTCGATAAATCCGTTCTTTCTCGAAACCACATCGTCATTCCGGCCTATTCCGCCGGGTCGGGTAATGTCTTGACAGTCGCCTCGATCCAGGCTTCCGCCTCGCGCGTGATCTGGCGGGCGCTCTTGCCGACCGGTGTGATGGCCGGGCCGATGGAGATGGTCACGGTGCCGGGCCTTTTCAGCAGGCTGTGCCTTCGCCACAGATACCCGGCATTATGCGCCACCGGGATTACACCGGCCCCGGATCTCTGCGCCAGCAGACCGCCGCCCGGCAGGTAATTGCCCTTTGCCCCCGGCGCGACCCGAGTGCCCTCCGGAAAAATAATGACCCACAGTTTCTGCCGCAGGCGCTCGGAACCCTGCGCCACGAGTTGGCGCAATGACTCACGCGCGGCGCCGCGGTCGATCGCGATCGGGCGCATGGACGCCAGCCCCCAGCCATAGATCGGGATGCGCAATAATTCGCGCTTGAGGATCCACACCTGCGGGCTAAAGATCAGTTGCAGCACCAGCGTTTCGAACGCGGATTGATGCTTGCACATCACGATACACGGCTCGCCGGGTATGTTTTCCAGGCCGGTCACTCGATAGCCAAGGCCGCAGCAAAACCTGAGCCACCACAGGTTGAACACGGTCCAGCGCGTGACCAGATAGTAGCGGGTCTTGAACCGGAGCGGAAAGATAATGAGGCAGACCGGCACAAACAGCAGTGTGCTTGCCGCCTGGCCGGCGTAAAAGCAAAGCGAACGGATCAACAGCATCGCCGGCCCCGCAACCCTCAAAGCCGGCGCTTGTGGCCGATCAGTTCCTTGACGAAGGCGGCCAGGTCGGCATACACGGGGAGTCCCTCCGGGACCTTGCCGCTATCAACCTCGGCCTGCCCCTTGCCGGTGCGGACCAGCACGGGTTTGCCGCCGGCGCTCTGGCTGGCCTTGATATCGCTCATCTTGTCGCCCACGCAAAAGACCTTGTTCAGCGGTATGCGCAGGCGCTCCGATATCTGGTCATACAGGCCCGGCTTCGGCTTGCGGCAATGACACCCGGCCCGCTCGGTGTGCGGGCAGAAGAAGATGGCGTCGATCGCGCCGCCGTACTGGGCCAGATGATTGTTCATCTTGATATGGATGGCGTTGAGGCTGTCGATGTCGAACAGCTTGCGGCCGAGGCCCGCCTGGTTGGTGGCGATCACGACCTGATAGCCGTGCTGACTCAGATTGGCGATGGCCTCAAGGCTGCCAGGGATGGCGCGCCATTCGGCCGGGGATTTGATGTAATCGTCCGAATCCTCATTGATGACACCATCGCGGTCGAGAATGATCAGCGCCATTATCACCCCTGTAGTTTGGAGATGTCCGCCGTTTGCAGAAATAAGGCCTTCAGCTTCTGCAAAAGGGCGAGACGATTGTTCCTGAGCGCCTGATCATCGCACATCACCCGCACCTGATCAAAAAAATCATCGACCTCGGGGCGTATTCCGGCCAGGCGGCAGAGCGCCGCCCGGTAGTCGCGCCGGTCGAGCAGGGGAGTGAGTTCTTCCTGGTAGCGGCGCAGGGATTCGGCCAGTTTCCGTTCCGCCGGCTCGCTCAGCAGGCCCGGCTCAACACCGCGCCCAGCCTCGCCGCCGGATTTCTTGAGGATATTGACGATGCGCTTGTTGGCGGCGGCCAGACTTTGGGCCTCGGCCAGTTTTCTGAATTCGGTCACGGCCTTGAGGCGGCGATCAAAATCGAGCGGGCGCTCGCCGCCGGTGGCCAGTACGGCCTCAAGCGAATCGGCGGCGGCGCCGTTGTCGAGATAATAACGGCGCAGGCGTTCCCGCAAAAAGCGGGACAGTTCGGCCCGGCAGGCCGCGGCCTTGATCGCGGCGGGATAGGCGCCGGCCGCCCTCTCGATCAGCGCCGCCAGATCAATATCAAGGCCGCCTTCAATAATGATCCGCAACAGCCCGATGGCCGCGCGGCGCAGACCAAACGGGTCCTTGTCTCCGCTCGGCGCCTTGCCAATGGCGAAAATGCCGACCAGCATATCGATCCTGAGCGCCAGCGCCAGACAGCGGCCGATACCGCTCTCCGGCAAGGCGTCTTTGGCAAAGCGGGGCCGATACTGCTCTGCCAGCGCCAGCGCCACCGTGCGGTCTTCGCCCGTGGCCTCGGCATAATAGCGCCCCATCGTGCCTTCCAGTTCCGGGAATTCCCCCACCATTTCGGTCAGCAGGTCGCACAGGCACAACTCGGCCGCCTGCTTGGTCAGGCCGGGGTCAACCGCGCATCGTTCAGCCAGCCAAACGCTTATCTCAATCAGGCGTTGCCGCCGGTCGGCCAGCGTGCCGAGTTGCCCTTGATAAACCACCCTTGCCAGCGCCGGGCCGTGCCTTGCCAGCCCATGTTTCAGATCGCGTTCCCAAAAGAAGGCGGCATCGCGCAGGCGGGCCTCAATGACCCGCTCATTGCCCTGTTTGACCGCCGCCGGGTCGGCGCTCTGGATATTCGCCACGCCGATAAAGCAGGCCAGCAGTTGGCCATCGGCCGCGGCCACCGGGAAATATTTTTGATGATCCTGCAAGGAGGCGATCAATACCTCCGGCGGCAGCTTGAGAAAGTCGGGCTTGAATTCGCCCGTAAACGCCACCGGCCATTCCACCAGCGCGGTGACCTCGTCCAGCAGGGCCGCATCGATCATGGCCCGGCCCTGCCGGCGCCGGGCGAGGCGCTCGGCTTCGGCCTCGATCAAGGCCCGGCGCTGATTAAAATCGGCCACCACCCGGCCGGTCTGTTTTAATGTTGCGGCGTATTTATCCGGCCGTTCGATGATAATCTTGTCGGGGTGGTGAAAACGGTGGCCATAACTACAGGCCCCCGAGCGGACGCCCATAACATCGTGTTCAAGCGCCGTCTCGCCGAACAGGATTAGCGCCCATTTGACCGGCCGCGCGAACTCGACCTCATGGTCGCCCCAGCGCATGCGCCTGGCGATGGGCAGACGCCCGAGGGCATGATCCAGCATGGCCGGTATCAAGGCGGCCGTATTCCTGCCCTTGACCCGCGTGTTATGGATCAGCCAACTGCCCTTGTCCGTCTCCAGTTTTTCCAGTTGATCCACGCCCACGCCACAGGCCCGGGCAAAGCCCAGGGCGGCCCGGGTCGGTTGCCCCGCCGCGTCAAAGGCCGCCTGCAAGGCCGGCCCGCGGCGGCGTTCGGGCCGGTCCTGCTGGGCGATCTCCAGCCGTTTGATAATAAACGCCAGCCGGCGCGGGGTGGCATACCACTCGCTCTCGCCGCAACCAAGCCCCTGCCCCGACAGATAGTGGACGCATTCATCCCTGAAGGCGCCGGCAAGGCGCTTGAGCGAGGCCGGCGGCAACTCTTCCGTGCCGATCTCGACCAGCAGGTCTTGCGTGTCCGTCATGGCGCCGCCCTAAGCGGCTGTTTTAACAGGGGGAAACCCAGCGCCTCGCGGCTGGCATAGTAGCCCTTCGCAACGGCCGCGGCCAGCGTCCGTACGCGCAGGATATAGGCCTGCCGTTCCGTGACTGAAATCGCGCCGCGCGCATCCAGCAGATTAAAGCAATGCGAGGCCCGCAGGGTCATTTCATAGGCGGGCAGCGGCAATTCGGCCTCGATCAACCTGCGGGTCTCCCGTTCACAGCCATCAAACGCCTCAAACAGCGAGTCGGTATCGGCCAGTTCAAAGTTATAGCGCGACATCTCGACCTCATTCTGATGATAGATGTCGCCATACTTGACGGTATTGCCGTTGAACCCGGTCCAGACCAGCTCATAGACATTGGCGCAGGCTTGCAGGCACATCGCGATCCGTTCCAGGCCGTAGGTCAATTCGCCGCTGACCGGTTTGCAATCCAGGCCGCCGGCCTGCTGAAAATAGGTAAACTGGCTGATTTCCATCCCGTCCAGCCAGACCTCCCAACCCAGCCCCCAGGCGCCCAGCGTGGGAGATTCCCAGTTATCTTCGACAAAACGGATATCGTGCTTCAAGGCATCGATCCCGACCCGTTTTAAGGAGGCCAGATACAGGTCCTGAAGATCATCGGGCGAGGGTTTTAACAACACCTGAAACTGATAATAATGTTGCAGGCGATTGGGATTTTCGCCATAGCGGCCGTCGGTCGGGCGGCGCGAGGGCTGCACATAGGCCGCCCGCCAGGGTTCGGGGCCGATCGCGCGCAGAAAGGTGGCCGGGTGAAAGGTCCCCGCGCCCATTTCCATATCATAAGGCTGTATGATCACACAGCCTTGCTCGGACCAATAACTTTGCAACTCAAACATCAACGCCTGAAAACTCAGGCCGGCCCCGGCCTGCTGTTGCCCGTTTTGAAACATAATACTCCAGCCTTTTTCAAACCGGCCAGTATACCCGAAATTGAGTATTCGTTATTCCCGCCTGTCTGATTCAGGCAAACCGGAATGGATAGTAAAAACCACTGGCTTCCGGCTTTCGCCGGAATGACGGATACTTAAATTTCCGTGTCAAGTCGTCATTCCGGCCTGCCTGCCGCAAGCAGGAAAGTATCCATCTCCTGTCCATCCGCCTGAAAAAATACTTGAAATAACAATAATAATAGTTATTATTCAATAAAATCCTGGCCATTATTTTTATTGAAGGAAAGGTAATGTGCAAAACCATACCCCAAGCGGCCAAGCGGCCAAGCGGCCAAGCGGCCAAGCGGCCAAGCGGCCAAGCGGCCAAGCGGCCAAGCGGCCAAGCGGCCAAGCGGCCAAGCGGCCAAGCGGCCAAGCGGCCAAGCGGCCAAGCGGCCAATAATAGATGACGGATATTCAGAAAGTTCCCCGCTTTGCCTGGTTTATTGGCTGGGCGCCGGCCTGCTTGCGCTTTGCCTCGCCCTGTTTACGGGGCCGGCCCGCGCGGCGGTTACCGTGCAGGCGCAAGAAACCGCGACAGGGGTCACGCTAACCGCCACCGGCAGCCTCAATCTGAGGGGTATGACCAGGGCCGCGCAACCTTTTTATAGAGGTTTAATCACGGCTAATCCCGCCGATAACGCGGGCGGCTCCACGTTTACGCTGGGCGCAAACCCAAACACCGATTCAGTACAAACGGACTTTTACACCCCCCTCACCAAGCCTGCCGCGAACTTTGTCGTTTCTTCTTCCGGCACCCGGTTTTTTGCTGGCGACTCAGGCACAGGACCCCGTTTCTTCGGGCCAGGACAACAGCGGCTCGCTGGTTCAGAAGGGCCTTATACACTCGGGCTGGTCGTGCCGAGCGGCTACACGTCGGGCACTTCCCTGAACTCCACACTGGTGCTGCGAAATCGAACCTTCAGCAGCCTCGGCCTCAGGGCCGGTACCTATATCTGGCGCTTGCCCAGCGACACCATCACACTGACCGTGCCGGACACAATTGCGCCCACGGTGCGCATCAGGGCAGTCCAGACGGACCATAGCGGCGCGGCGGATCCCTTCATCGCCACCTTCACCTTTTCCGAACCGGTTACGGGCTTTGACGCGGCCGCTGACATCAGTGTGACCGGCGGCACGGCCGCCGCCCCGAGGCCACTCGACGCCGATGGCGACAGATATACCGCCCTGATTACGCCCACGGGCGCGGCGGACGTGCTGATCGGCCTCGTTGCCGGAGCGGCGCAAGACGCGGCGGGCAATGCCAATGCCGCCACGGCCGCGGCCGACCGGCACAGAGTGCGCTACGGTGTCGCGCCCTCGGTAAGTATCAGCGCCGACAAGACAGCGCACAACGGCACGGGCACTTTTACGGCGACCTTCACTTTCAGCGAGACGGTAACCGGCTTTGCGGTTGCCGACATCGGTGTAACCGGCGGCACGGCCAGCAACTTTAGCGGCAGCGGCGCCGTCTATACCGCCACCATCACCCCCACCGATGGCAACACCGATGTAGTGCTGAATGTGGCCGCCGGCGTGGCCCAGGGTGTGACAGGAAACAACAACACCGCCGCCACTGCCGTGACCGTCGCCGCCGACAGCAGCGCGCCCTCGGTGAGTATCAGCGCCGACAAGACAGCGCACAACGGCACAGGCACTTTTACGGCGACCTTTACTTTCAGCGAAGCGGTAACCGGCTTTGTGGTTGCCGACATCGGCGTAACCGGCGGCACGGCCAGCAACTTTAGCGGCAGCGGCGCCGTCTATACCGCCACCATTACTCCGACCAACAACAGCACCGATGTGACGCTGAACGTGGCCGCTGGCGTGGCCCAGGATGCGGCCGGCAACAACAACACCGCCGCCACCGCAGTGACCATCACCGCCGACAGCAGCGCGCCAACGGTGACCATTACCACCGACAAAACAACGCATAACGGCACGGGCACTTTTACGGCGACCTTTACTTTCAGCGAGACGGTAACCGGCTTTGCGGCCAGTGACATCAGCTTAACCGGCGGCACGGCCAGTAATTTTAGCGGCACGGGCGCCGCCTATACCGCCACCATTACCCCCACCGATGGCAACACCGATGTAGTGCTGAACGTGGCCGCTGGCGTGGCCCAGGATGCGGCTGGCAATAACAACACCGTCGCTACCACCTTGACCGTCACCGCCGACAGCAGCGCGCCAACGGTGACGATCACTACCGACAAGACAGCGCACAACGGCACGGGCGCTTTTACGGCGACCTTCACTTTCAGCGAGACAGTGACCGGCTTTGCAGCCAGTGACATCAGCTTAACCGGCGGCACGGCCAGCAATTTTAGCGGCAGTGGCGCCGCCTATACCGCCACCATTACTCCGACCAACAACAGCACCGATGTGGTGCTGAATGTGGCCGCCGGCGTGGCCCAGGATGCGGCCGGCAACAACAACACCGCCGCTACCACCGTGACCGTCACCGCCGACAGCAGCGCGCCAACGGTGACGATCAGCGCCGACAAGACAGCGCACAACGGCACGGGCACTTTTACGGCGACCTTTACTTTCAGCGAGACGGTAACCGGCTTTGTGGTTGCCGACATCGGCGTGACCGGCGGCACGGCCAGCAATTTTAGCGGCACGGGCGCCGCCTACACCGCCACCATTACTCCGACCAACAACAGCACCGATGTGGCGCTGAACGTGGCCGCCGGCGTGGCCCAGGATGCGGCCGGCAACAACAACACCGCCGCTACCACCGTGACCGTCACCGCCGACAGCAGCGCGCCAACGGTGACGATCAGCGCCGACAAGACAGCGCACAACGGCACGGGCACTTTTACGGCGACCTTTACTTTCAGCGAGACGGTAACCGGCTTTGTGGTTGCCGACATCGGCGTGACCGGCGGCACGGCCAGCAATTTTAGCGGCACGGGTGCCGTCTATACCGCCACTATTACTCCGACCAACAACAGCACCGATGTGGCGCTGAACGTGGCCGCTGGTGTGGCCCAGGATGCAGCCGGCAACAACAACACCGCCGCCACCGCAGTGACCATCACCGCCGACAGCAGCGCGCCAACGGTGACGATCAGCACCGACAAGACAGCGCATAACGGCACGGGCACTTTTACGGCGACCTTCACTTTCAGCGAGACGGTAACCGGCTTTGCGGCCAGTGACATCAGCTTAACCGGCGGCACGGCCAGCAACTTTAGCAGCAGCGGCGCCGTCTATACCGCCACCATCACCCCCACCGATGGCAACACCGATGTAGTGCTGAACGTGGCCGCTGGCGTGGTCCAGGATGCGGCGGGAAATAACAACACCGCCGCCACTGCCGTGACCGTCACCGCCGACAGCGGCGTGCCAACGGTGACCATTACCACCGACAAAACAGTGCATAACGGCACGGGTACCTTCACGGCCACCCTTACCTTCAGCGAGGCAGTGACTGGTTTTGTCCTAGGAGATATCGGCGTGACCGGCGGCACGGCCAGCAATTTTAGCGGCAGCGGCGCCGCCTATACCGCCACTATTACTCCGACCAACAACAGCACCGATGTGACGCTGAATGTGGCCGCTGGCGTGGCCCAGGATGCGGCCGGCAATAACAACACCGCCGCTACCACCGCCGCCGTCGCCGCCGACAGCAGCGCGCCAACGGTGACCATCACCACCGACAAAACAGCGCATAACGGCACGGGTACCTTCACGGCGACCTTCACTTTCGGCGAGGCAGTGACCGGTTTTGTCCTGGGAGATATCGGCGTGACCGGCGGCACGGCCAGCAATTTTAGCGGCACGGGCGCCGCCTATACCGCCACCATTACTCCGACCAACAACAGCACCGATGTGGCGTTGAACGTGGCCGCTGGTGTGGCCCAGGATGCGGCCGGCAACAACAACACCGTCGCCACCACCGCCACCGTCACCGCCGACAGCAGCGCGCCAACGGTGACTATTACCACCGACAAGACAGCGCATAACGGCACGGGCACTTTTACGGCGACCTTCACTTTCAGTGAGACGGTAACCGGCTTTGTGGTTGCCGACATCGGCGTGACCGGCGGCACGGCCAGCAATTTTAGCGGCACGGGCGCCGTCTATACCGCCACTATCACCCCCGCCGATGGCAACACCGATGTGGCGCTGAACGTGGCCGCCGGCGTGGCCCAGGATGCGGCCGGCAACAACAACACCGCCGCCGCCACCGTGACCGTCACGGCTGACAGCGACCTGCCGGGCGTGACCATCAGCACCGACCAGACAGTGCACAACGGCGCCGATCCCTTCACGGCCACTTTCACTTTCAGCGAAGCGGTAACCGGCTTTGTGGTTGCCGACATCGGTGTGACCGGTGGCACGGCCAGCAATTTCAGCGGTAGCGGCGCCGTCTATACTGCCACCATCACCCCCGCCGATGGCAACACCAATGCGGTGCTGACCGTGGCCCAGGGTGTGGCCACCGACACGGCGGATAACGGCAATCTGGCAGCCATCCCGGTGACCGTCAGGGCCGACAATATCAAGCCGGTGGTCAACATCGACGCGCCCTCCGCCCACAACGGCCGCGCCTTCAAGGTCACCTTCACTTTCAGCGAGCCGGTCACGGGCTTTACGGCGGCCGGCCTCAATATCACGGGCGTCGCCGCCACGGCCCCGATGGTCAGTGACACCACCAAAATGGTCTATCGCGCGGAAATCACGCCCGCGGGCGCGGCGGCCGCGCAGATTGGCCTCGCCGCCGGGGCGGCGCGGGACGCGGCGGGCAATGCCAATGCCGCCACGGCCGGGCTCAGCGTGCCCTATGACCCCGCGCCCACGGTCAATATTACGGCCACGCGGGCCACCCATGCCGGCAAGACCAATCCCTTCAGCGCCATCTTCACCTTTTCCGAGCCGGTCACGGGCTTCAGCGCGGCCGGTATCCATATTACGGGCGGCGCGGCCGCCGCCCCGCCGCCCGGCGATGCCGCGGGCCGCGTCTATACCGCGCAAATTACGCCGGCGGGCGCGGTCGATATCTCAATCGGCCTCAACGCCGGCGCGGTGCGGGATACGGCCGGCAATCCGATCGCGGCCACGGCCGAGCGGCTTAACATCCGCTATGACGCCGCGCCCACGGTGCGGATTGAGGCCCCCGCGAGCCATGACGGCAGCACCCCTTTTAACGTGAGCTTCATCTTCTCCGAACCCGTGCGCGGATTTGGCCCGGCCGGTATCCGGCTTGCCAACGGCGCGCTCGGCGCCCTCGACGGCCGTGGCGCCCGTTACCGCGCCACCCTGACACCCACCACGGGCGCGGCGATTACGCTGGAGGTCGCCGCCAATGCCGCGCAAGATACCGCCGGCAACGGCAATCCGGCCGCAACGCGCATGATTGAGAGCCGGGTCGTCGCCCGCACCCGCGAGATCGCGGGTCACCTGATGCTGAGCCGGGCGCAACAACTTCTGAACCACGCGCCGGAACTCGGCGCCCTGCTCGAACCGGCCTCGGGCCGCCCGGCCAGGCTGAGCCTGAACGGCGGCTGGGATAACCTCGACTGGGCCTTTGGCGTCTCGCTGTCCGAATGGCGGGCTAAAACCCGCGAAGGCGGGCGCGAGTGGGCGCTGGGCGCGGCCAACCAGGCCCTTGACCTGAGCTTGAACCCGGCGCAACAAAGCCTGAAACAGAAGCTGTTGCGGGCATTCCATGAGATCCAGGCGGTCTTGCAGACCGAGGCAACGGCCAATACCGAGACCAAAACCGGGGCGGCCGGGCCCCCTGCGCTAAGCGATCTGCCGGATTTGGGGCAGGGCGGGGACGAACCCGGCGAGGCTGTTCCGCGCGCGGGCGAGTGGGACTTATGGACTCAATGGTATGGCGCCGAACTCAAGACCGGCCGGGTCGATTCGGCCCTGGTGGTGGGTTATGCCGGCCTGCATTACTTCCTTGGAGACGAACTGCTTGTTGGCCTCATGGCGCAGACCGACTGGGCCGAGAGCGAGGTTCATAAACCCTGGCGGGGCGGCGCCAAAGGCCGGGGCTGGATGCTCGGCCCCTATTCGGCCGGGCGGCTCTTGCCGGAGCAGGCCTTGTTTTACGAGTTGCGGCTGGCCTATGGTCAATCCAGTAACGACATCTCGCCGCTCGGAACTTACACCGATGCGTTCACCGCCTCGCGCTGGCTGGCCTCGGCCAAACTCAGCGGGCGCTATGAACTTGAAGCGCCAAGTCTCAGGCTGCGGCCGGCCGTGAGTCTGACCTGGTTTGAAGAACGCAGCCGCGCCTACGACGACCGGCTGGGCAACCGCATCGCCGGGCAGACCGTCTCCCTGGGTGAATTGCGCTTCGGCTCCGGGCTTGAATACAGCCTGCCAGTCGGGGCCGACCGGCAACTGGCGTTGGCAGCCGGACTTACCGGGGTCTGGAACTTTGCGCTGGAACATGGCGCCTTGAGTGCCTGGGCCGGGGCCGGCGGCACGGAGCAACTGCGCGCGCGGCTGAACCTGGGTCTGCGCTCAACCAATACGGCGACCGGCCTGCAACTGGCCGTGGGTCTCTTTTATGACGGCATCGGGGTCTCGGACTATGAATCCTGGGGCGGCGGGATTAAATTCAAGCTGCCGTTGGGGTTTTGAGTTCGGTTATGGCCTGCAGGGTTTCTGCTTTGAGCGGGCGCCAGTCGCCGCCGTCATTTATGGACAGAAGTCTGGTATGCGGCGACCTGCCTGCGCCCTGGAAAACAATCCGCAGATTACGCAGAGTCATTCCCCCTGCCTGCTGCAGGCAGGGGGAATGACATCATAAAGCCCCCCCGGATCAAAGGCGGTTGAATACCCGCCCGCGCCTGCTAAAATTCGGCCTTTTTTGCGTTGCGGAAATCCTGAACCCCCGTGGCAAGCTGCCCGGCGTTTCCCAAACGCATTCATTGGGTGAACGTGTGTCAGAATATGTTATCGGCCAGCGCTGGGTAAGCCAGCCCGAGGCCAGCCTGGGGCTGGGTATTATCATTGATATTCAGGGGCGGCAACTCAAAATCCGTTTTCCGGCCGTGGGCGAGGAGCGGCTCTATGCGGCCCACAGCGCGCCGCTGACCCGCATTGAGTATAAACCCGGCGAGACCATCCGCACCGCTGACGAGCGGTATCTGAAGGTGCTCGAAGTCGAGGCCGATCAGGGCTGCCTGCGCTACATCGCCAAAGACGAGGCCGGCAATGTAGAGCGGGTCGATGAAGCCGATCTGAACAGCTTTGTCGAGTTCAACACCCCCGAGCAGCGCCTGCTCAGCGGCCAGCTCGACCATGACCGCGCCTACCGCCTGCGCTGCGAAACCCTGGCGCAATATCATCGCCTGCAACAATCGCCGGCGCGGGGGCTGCTCGGCTCACGCACCAGCCTGCTGCCGCATCAGACCTATATCGCGCGCGAAGTGGCCGGCCGCTTTGCCCCGAGGGTGCTTTTGGCCGATGAAGTCGGCCTCGGCAAAACCATCGAGGCCGGGATGATCCTGCATTACCAACTGCTCTCGGGCCTGGCCGAGCGGGTCCTGATCGTCGTGCCGGAGACCTTGACCCATCAATGGTTGGTTGAAATGCTGCGGCGTTTTAACCTGCGCTTTGCGCTGTTTAACGCGGAACGGCTGTACGGTTTGCGCGCCGGGCCGGGCAATCCGTTTGAGAGCGAGCAACTGATTATCTGCAGCCTGAGCGAACTCACCGCCGACCCGGGCGTGTTTCACGCGGCCTTGAGCGCCGCCTGGGATTTGCTGGTGGTGGATGAGGCCCATCATCTGCATTATGCGGAAGGCGAGGCCGGCCATGATTATGACTGTATTCGCGCGCTCTCGGAACGATGCCCCGGCCTGTTGTTGCTGACGGGCACGCCCGGACAGATTGGCGTGGCCGGCCACTTTGCCCGCTTGCGCCTGCTGGATCCCGCCCGTTTTTATGACCCGGATGTGTTCCTTGAAGAAGAGCGGGGCTATAAGGCGCTGAACGAGACCGTCAGCGTCCTCCTGGACCGGCCGGAGGCGGCGCTGACGGATGCCATGCTGGCGCAATTAAAACGCTATCTTGACGATGAAGCGCCCGCGAGCCCCACCCCCGATCCACAGGAGCGCATGGCCATTGTCGATAAACTGCTGGATCGACACGGCACCGGGCGCGTGTTTCTGCGCAATACCCGGGCCGCGATCAAGGGTTTCCCCGAGCGCAGGCTGATCGCCTGCCCACTGCCCATGCCGGAATTATACGCGGCGCTCAGCGGGCCGCAGACCCTGTTTCCCGAGATGAAAATCGAGGATGAGAGTTGGCTGCAAGAGGATCCGCGCGTGGCCTGGCTGATTGATTTCCTCAATGAATTGAGGCCGGCCAAGGTGCTCCTGATCTGCGCCTGGGCCCGCACCGCGCGCGCCCTGGAACATCATCTGCGGTTCCGGGCCGGGCTCCGCAGCACGGTCTTCCATGAAGGGCTGAGCATCATCGAGCGGGACCGGGCGGCCGCCTATTTCGCCGAGCATGAGGGCGGCGCGCAGTTACTGGTTTGCTCCGAGATCGGCAGTGAGGGGCGTAATTTTCAGTTTGCGCATCACCTGGTGCTGTTTGACCTGCCGCTAAACCCGGATTTGCTGGAACAGCGTATCGGCCGGCTGGATCGCATCGGCCAGACCGAGACCGTCCATATTCATGTCCCCTGCCTCAAGGGTTCGGCCCAGCAGGTCTTGTTTGACTGGTATCACCGGGGGCTGAACCTGTTTGCCGAAAGCTGTGCCGCGGCCTATGACATCTATGAAAAATTTGCCGAACCGCTGGAGGCCGCGCTGGCCGCGCCCGGGACCGACATCAGCGCGTTGCTTGAAGCCACGGCCCGGCATACCGCCGAGGTTAAAGAAGCGCTCAAGGCCGGCCGGGACCGGCTGGTGGAACTCAATTCCTGCCGCAAGGCGCCGGCCGAACAGATCATCGCGGCGATCCGCGAGGCCGAGGCCCCGGCGCAATTAATGGCCTACATGGAACAGATGTTTTCGGTCTTTGGCATCTCTCATGAAGAGCATTCAGCCAACAGTTGGATACTGCACCCCGACGAACACGGCGGCGGCGATTATTTTCCGGGGATCGGCAGCGAAAGCACGACCGTGACCTTCGACCGGAACAGGGCATTGAGCCGCGAAGACTTCGGCTTTCTGAGCTGGGAACATCCGCTGGTATCCGACGCCATGGACATGGTGCTCGGCAGCGAGACCGGCAACGCCAATATCGCCACCATACAAATGAACGGCATCGCGCCCGGCACGATACTGCTCGAAACCTATGCCACGATCAGCGCGATCGCGCCCAAGCGGCTGCGGCTGGGGCGCTATCTGCCGCTGACCCCGCTCAGGACGCTGATCAGCCGCGACCAGAAAGACTACGCAAAGATCTTGCCGCACCAAACGCTGAACGAACTCTGCCAGAAGGTTGATCGGCAGACCGCGCATGCCGTTATCAATCAAATCAAGGGCGAGATCGAAACCATGATCGACTTTGCCAGGCGCACCAATGAAGCCAGACTGCCCGGCCTCAAACAGGCCGCCGCAGAGCGCGCCGAGACCCTGCTCGGCGCGGAGATAAAGCGGCTCCGGCAACTGCAAAAAAAGAACAGCCTGATAAGAAAAGAAGAGATCGACCATCTCGAAGCGGAATTGGACGCCTGCGCCGGCGCCATCAACGACGCGGGCTGTGAATTACAGGCGTTGCGGCTGGTTATTGCGCAGTAATTACGGAGATTCATGTCTGTTTGGCGCCCTTAAATTGGCGCTGTCCGGCTGTCCGCCGACAAGCCTGATTTGTGGTTTGATTGCTATACGGTAATATGCGGGTCCATCAATCAAATTAAGGATGTGAATATGCCTTCGATTACTGTCAGGAATGTGCCGGACGAAGTGCACCGCGCCCTGCGGCTTCGGGCCGCGCGGCATGGTCGCAGCGCGGCAGCGGAGATTCGCGCTATTCTGGAACAGGCCCTGAAACCGGAAGGACGGGTAAAACTGGGTTCCTTACTGGCCGATATCGGCCGCAAGATTCAGCTAAGCGATGAGGATTTTGCGGTCTTTGAACAGGCACGTGACAAGACACCGGTTAAGCCGCCCGGCTTTGAATGATCTTGCTGGATACCAATGTCGTCTCTGAGCCATTGCGCCCCGTGCCGGAGCCTCGGGTTGTCAAATGGATTGATGCGCAGCCGCTGGAAACCCTGTATCTGTCCGCCATCACCGTGGCTGAATTGCGTTCAGGCGTGGCAAGCTTGCCGGCTGGGAAACGGCGTATCGGATTACATGACAATCTGGAAAAGCAGGTTCTGCCTCTGTTTTCCGGTCGTGTCCGACCATTTGATCTGAACTGTACGCTTGCTTATGCAAAACTCATAGCCGAGGCGCGATTAAGAGGATTGGCCATTGCCCCCGCCGATGGGTATATCGCAGCCGTTGCCATGACCAACGGGTTTAGTATCGCGACCCGGGATGTCAGCCCATTCAGGGCCGCCGGTATTAATATGATCAATCCCTGGCAAACGCTCTAAAAATCAAGGAACTGTAAATTGATCGAAATTTCGCTAACCCTCTAAAACCACTCGCGGTTGCAGGATATATTCCCGCGCTTCCGTGATAACCGCGGCAACGATTTATTGCTGTCGTTGCCGCAGGTTCTTCATGCGCGAGCACGCGCGCAATTTCACGGATACAGGATGTTTTCGAGCATGGATTCGAGAAAGGCCGCATCACGCTCTTCGCGGCGGTCTCTGAGCACGCGCTTCAGACCATCGAGATTGCGCAGCAGCGGGATGAGCCTGCGCCGGCTGGCGGCCTCGCGCTTCAACTCCCGCTCCCATTCCTGAATCCGGCGCTGGCGTCCTTTGGTTGTGTTGTCGTAAAGCAGATCGAAGGCCAGTTTGTGGAGCGGATGGGAATGGATGTATTCCTGCTGGTCCATGCGCAAGGCGTCCAACTGATTTTGCAGGGCGTCACAGACCTCTATCATCTCCTGTTCGGCCAGGACGATATCCGCATCACTCACGCTTTCGCTGTAGATGGTCAGCATGGCCATGATGTCGTCCTGCTTGCGCGCCGCGAGCAGTTCGCGCAGGCGCGCCTGTTTGGACTCGCGCCGGGTTGGATCGGGTTCGCGGTCCGGGTGCAGGGCCTGAGCCGCGCGGCGAAACAGTTTTTTCGCCCAGCTACCGTCCATGACCGTGCGGCTGAGCTCGACCTCGTCCTCCTCGTCCGGCCCATGCGCTTCATTCGTCTCGAAGGTCTCCGGGTCAATGGTTTCCTGGTCGATGTCATCGAAGCCGAACATATCGGCCTGCCGCGAGTCCTCCTTAGACGCATCAGCGTATTCACCGGAATCCTCAGCCGTCTCCGCGCCGTCTTGTTCATCGAAATGATCATCGCCAGTGCGCGCGCGTGCCCCGTTCCCGGCCTTGTTACCGTCCAGCAACGCCTCGACCGAAATCCCCATCGCCTGCGCCACCGCCTCGTTGTAGTCTTGTTGCAGGCGCGTGGCCACCTGCCGGTCGATCGGGCCAATCCGCCGGTCGGTCAGGTCGCGCAGCCACAACAGCAACTCGTCACGATGCCAGTCCGACAGACTCTTGCGGCTCGCGAAAACGATCAGTCTCTCGCTTAGCGCAACCAGATCGTCGAACACGCGCCTGTCGTGCTCAAGCGAGCGGCTGCGGTAGGTTTGGACCAGCCCGTCCAGGTCGTGGCGGAAGCGGGTATGATGCCGGCGCTCCCTGTCCAGTGCGCCGCGCAGTTTGTCGAAACGCTTCTGCAATGGACTCTTGCGTTGCCCGGACGATTTCTTCCGGCCCAGAATGAGTTGCATACGGTTACTCCGAGAATAATTTGTAGTGATTGAAATGTTTGGGCAGGGAATTTAACGCCTTTAGTATAGTATGACTAGGCCGGATTTTAGCGGTCACAATCTGCGTAATTGCCTGATTTTATTGAACTCCGCAGGCTTAGTCTGCCTGCCACATCTCTAACCCAGGCATTAAACCAAAGTGCCTTACAAACGGCGGAAAATCTCTGTCGGAAAAAAGCAGGGGTAGTTTATTTTCGATGCAATAGCTGGCAATAATCATCACGCTTCGCGCATGTCATCCAGATCGCCTTCCCGGTTAAGTTTCCCACGCAGTTTACGCACGGCCTGTTGCGGGCAAAAAAAGCGGGGATTCACCTACTACTTCGGCGCTGCCTTCCTGGATTCCTCGGCAGCTTGTTCCAGACGCTGCTCTACCACTTGCGTCCATACAGGCGAGCTTTCACTGGAATGACGATGGGAGAATAGACAAATTCCGGCAACCTTAGAATGTCATCCTCGACCTCTGCATTATTCCAGCCCGCTGCCTGCAACAGTCCAATCCAAATAATGCATAGCCTGCATTAACCTGCCTGCCCAGGCAGATCAGAATGACGGAAAATCAGAAAAACACTTCGTTGTCATTCCGGCGAAGGCCGGAATCCAGGAGGGCGGGCCGGGATGTGAAATGAGCGCCAGTCCTGTCTAATTGTCATTCCCGCCAAAGCAGGAATGTATGACATAAACCACTGGATTCCGGCCTTCGCCGGAATGACAACGGGGCGATAGGCGCATTATGAGCGATATTAACGACACCGTGGCCAGGATAACTGACACCTTATTTTAGATGAGGTGACCCTGATTGCGCCCCTACAAGCTGTATTTACCAGGCCGGATTTATGGCATAATGCGGCGCTTTTTATCGGCCCCGCTGTATTGTCGGGCCAAACGGCGGCAGGGTCGAAACGTCGAAACGACCGTTCAGCGGCGGAAAGGCCGCCTGCCCGTCTAATCGCACCGGGGATTTATCTATGTTGGATTTTTTTATACGCGGCGCCCAGGCGGCGCCTGAGCAGCAGGAATTCGGGTTCGCGGCCTTTTTGCCGTTGATTATCCTGTTTGCCGTGTTTTATTTTTTGCTGATCCGCCCGCAATTAAAACAGGCCAAGCAGCATAAGCAATTGCTGGCGGGGCTGGCAAAGGGCGATGAGGTGGCCATCAGCGGCGGCCTGCTCGGCAGGATAAAGGAAATCGGGGATAACTTTGTGTTGCTTGAGGTGGGCAAGGAGATCGAGGTGAAGGTGCAGAAACAGGCGGTTTCAACGGTCTTGCCGAAGGGCACCTTAAAAACATTGTAGGATCAGGCACGCCATGAATCGCTATTCCATCTGGAAGTACATACTCATCCTGTTGCTGGTCGGCGCCGGCGGCCTGTTTGCCCTGCCCAATATCTATGGCAAGGATCCGGCCTTGCAGATCTCCAGTTCCCGCGCGGAGATCAGCGAACTGACCGAATTTCAGGTCAGCAGCGCCCTGGACGAGGCCGGTATCGCCTATAAGGCAACGGATGTGCGCGCGGAAAATCTGATTATCCGCTTTAACGACGAGGAAACCCAGTTAAAGGCCCGCGCCATTGTTGAGCAATCACTGGGCCGAAATTTTGTGGTCGCCCTGAATCTGGCCCCGGCCACGCCGGCCTGGTTGCAGCGGCTGGGGGCCGAGCCGATGTTTCTGGGGCTGGATCTGCGCGGCGGCGTCCACTTCCTGATGGAGGTGGATATGGACGCGGCCATCGCCAAGGCGGAAGACCGCTATATGTCCGACCTGCGCAGCCAGTTGCGCGAAGACCGGGTGCGCTACCGAACCATCACCCGGGCCGGCGAGGCCGGCTTGTTGATCCGTTTTCGTGACGCTACTGAACGCGACCGGGGGCTTGAGTTGCTGGAAAAGGATTTTACGGAACTGGATGCCGCCGTGGTGGATAACGCCGGCGGCGAGGCCCAATTGCTGGCGGTCATAAAACAGGAAGTCCTGCTTGAAATCCGGCGGCTGGCCCTGCAACAGAACATCACGACCCTGCGCAAGCGGGTCAATGAACTGGGCGTGGCGGAGCCGGTGATACAGCAACAGGGGCTGGACCGGGTGGTGGTGCAGCTTCCCGGCGTGCAGGATACGGCCCGCGCAAAGGAGATCCTGGGGGCGACGGCCACCCTGGAGTTTCGTCTGGTTGATGAAAAGCATGACCCGCAGGATGCCGTTGACGGCCGGGTTCCGGCCGGTTCCAGGCTCTATTATCACCGTGACGGCTGGCCTATTCTGCTGAGCAAGCAGGTGTTGTTGACCGGCGATTCAATCACCAACGCGGCCTCCGGTATTGACTCGACCACGGGCGGCCCCAATGTGTCCATCAATCTGGACGGCAAGGGCGCCAAGCGCATGGAAAACGGCACCCGCGATAACGTGGGCAGACAACTGGCCGTGGTGTTTATCGAGAACAAGATTGAAACCGTTGAGGCAAACGGCCAGACGGCGCAGCGCAAACGGACGATCGAGGAAGTGATCAACGCCGCCGTCATCCGCGAGCAACTCAGCCGCCGTTTTCAGATTACCGGGCTTGATTCAACCCAGGAAGCGCGCACCCTGGCGCTGTTGCTGCGCGCCGGCGCCCTGGCCGCGCCGATCTATATCATTGAGGAACGCACCGTCGGCCCCAGCCTCGGGCAGGATAATATCGATCAGGGCATGAATTCGGTCATCATCGGTTTTGTGCTGGTGCTGATCTTTATGGCGCTTTACTATAAGGTCTTTGGCCTGATCGCCGATGTGGCGCTGGCCCTGAATCTGGTGTTGATCGTGGCCATGTTATCGCTGCTGCAAGCCACGCTGACCCTGCCCGGCATCGCCGGTATCGTGTTGACGGTCGGCATGGCCGTGGATGCGAACGTGTTGATCTTCGAGCGTATCCGCGAGGAGATCCGCAACGGCAATTCACCCCAGGCCAGTATCCACGCCGGTTATGAAAAGGCCTTCTCAACCATTGCCGACGCCAATATCACCACCCTGATCGCGGCCCTGGTCTTGTTCAGCTTCGGCACCGGCCCGGTCAAGGGCTTTGCCGTGACGCTGTCGCTGGGCATCATCTCCTCGATGTTTACCGCGATCATGGTCACCCGCGGCCTGGTCAATCTGATTTACGGCCGCCGCCGCCTGGCAAAACTGACTATCTAACGGCGCGGAGACGGCTTATGGGCATTCAAAAGACACGTTTTAATATCAATTTTATGGGCGGGCGCGGGGCGGCCGCGCTTATTTCGGGCTTGTTGATCATTGCGTCTATCTTCGCCCTGGCGAGCCGCGGCCTCAACCTCGGCATCGACTTTACCGGCGGGACGCTGGTTGAGGCGGGCTACCCGGCCCCGGTCGATCTCAAGCCGATCCGGGCGGCCCTGGCCGGTTCGGAATTCGACGACGCGCAGATTCAGTATTTCGGCTCGGCCAGGGATATATTGATCCGCATCCCGCCGCGTGAAGGGCTGAATAATGCCACCATCAGCAACAACATCCTTAATCTGCTGGCGCAATCCGGCCAGGGGGCCGAGATGCGCCGGGTCGAGTTCGTGGGGCCGCAGGTCGGCGAAGAACTCAAAAATGACGGCGGACTCGCGCTGCTCTATGCCCTGTTCGGGATTTTGCTGTATGTCGCGCTGCGTTTTCAGATGCGCTTTTCCATCGGGGCGATCGCGGCCCTGGTGCATGATGTGCTGATTACCCTTGGCGTCTTTTCGATTACCGGGATGGATTTTGACCTGACCGTGCTGGCCGCCCTGCTGGCCGTCATCGGGTATTCATTGAACGACACTATTGTGGTGTTTGACCGCGTGCGGGAAAACTTTCGCCGCCTGCGCGAACACGGCCCGGTTGAGGTCTTTAACTATTCCCTGAACCAGACCCTGAGCAGAACGCTCATGACCTCATTGACCACCATGCTGGTGCTGGTCGCCCTCTTGATCTTTGGCGGCGAGATCATTCGTGGCTTCTCGATGGCGTTGATCATCGGCGTATTGATCGGCACCTATTCCTCTATCTTTGTCGCCAGCCCGGTGACGCTGGCATTGGGAATCAGCCGGGAAGCCCTGCTGCCGGTGCAGAAGGAAGGCGCGGATCTCGACAGCGCGCCTTAGGGCCTGTTTACACTATGTTGGCCGTCCTGTTGTGTCCCAAACTGCGCCAATCAAGGCGCGCGGAGCGTAGTTTGGTCATTCCAAATGAGCGACAAGCAACGCCGAGTGGCGCAGTTTGGGACACAACCCGAAGGGCTTGGCCTGTTTTGCGCCCCAGCTTCGTTGTCAGTCGCTTGAGTAGCGCAACTACACTGCGCTTCTTCCGCCTTGCTGGCGCGCAAAACAGACTCAAGCAGGACGGCCAACATAGTGTAAACAGGCCCTAGCAAACAGGCGCGCCGGCAGAACGTGTCAAAACCGCTGCGCATCGTCGCCGACAAGGACATTCCGTTTCTGGCGCGGGCCTTTTTGGGGGCCGCCGATGTCACCCTGCTGGAAGGCCGCGGGATTGACCCGGCGGCGATCAGGGATGCGGACGCATTATTAGTGCGTTCGGTCACGCCGGTGAATGAGGCCCTGTTAAAAGACAGCGCGGTCCGTTTTGTCGGCTCCCTGACCAGCGGCACTGATCATGTTGATCTGGCCTATCTGGCAAGATCGCGGATCAAGTTCGCCCATGCGCCGGGCAGCAATGCGCGCCCGGTGGCCGAATACGCGCTGGCCAGCCTGTTCACCATCGCCCGGCGGCAGGGCTTTGCCTTGAAAGACAAGACCGTGGGCATTATCGGTTGCGGCCATACGGGCTCATATCTGGCCCGCTTTTTAACGGCGCTTGGGGTTAACTGCCTGAAAAATGACCCGCCGCTGGCCGAGAAAGGCGCGGGCGGGGCTTATGCGGCACTGGAAGCGATATTTGCCGCCGATATTATCTCCCTGCATGTGCCGCTCAGCCATGCGGGAAAATACCAGACCCATAAACTGGTCAACGAGTACTTTCTCGCAAGGCTGAAACCGGATGTTATCCTGCTCAACACCTCACGCGGCGAGGTCATCGACGAGGCGGCCCTGATCAGATTCAGGCGGCAAAACCCGCGGGCGACCCTGGCGCTGGATGTCTGGCGCAACGAACCGCGCATAAACCCCGAACTGTTGGCAGAGACGGCGATCGCGACCCCCCATATCGCGGGCTACAGCCGGGGCGCAAAGATCAGGGCCGGCAAGATGTTGCTGGCCGCGCTGGCCGCGTTTACGGGCCGTGAGGCCCGGATGACCGATCCGAACCCGTTTGAAAAAGGCGTCCTTGAACCCGGCGCGGACATCCCCCGGGCCGTTATGCGGGCTTATGCCGTAGAGCGCGATGCCGCGCTGCTCGGCGGCTTGTCCGGTCTGGACGAACGGCAGCGGGGCGCCCGTTTTGACGGCATGAGGAAAAACTACACGCTGCGGCGCGAATTCAGCGATTATATTATCCGCGCGCATGGCATGGCCCCCGGCGCCTCAACCACGTTCAAGCAACTGGGTTTTCAAGTCGAACCCGCATGAAGAAACTCGCCATCCTGGTATCCGGCCGTGGCAGCAATATGCTGGCCCTGATCAACGCCTGCGCGTCTAAAAGACTGTCGGCCGAAGTCCGCATCGTCATCAGTAACAATAGAGACTCGGCGGCGCTGGCTATCGCGCGGGAGCACGATATCGCCATCGCCCATCTCAGCGCCCGCACCCATCCACAAGCGCCAGAACTGGACCGCGCCATGCGCGAAACGCTGCTGGCACACCGGGTTGATTTTGTGTTACTGGCCGGCTTTATGAAAAAAATCGGCCCCCAAACCCTGGCCGCCTTCAAGCGCCGGATCCTGAATATTCACCCCTCCCTGCTGCCCCGCTTCGGCGGCCCGGGGATGTATGGCGCGCGGGTGCATGAGGCGGTGCTGGCGGCCGGCGTCGGCGAGACCGGCGTCACGGTGCATCTGGTCGAGGCCGGCTATGATGAAGGTGCCATACTGGCCCAGCGCAAAGTGTCGGTGCTTGCGACAGACAGCGCGGCAGTCCTGGCGGCGCGGGTCTTGCGGGTCGAACATCAAATTTACGCCGAAACGCTACAGAAAATAATCAATGGCCGTATTATACTGCCGGACTGAATCTGAAACCGGCCGGACAATTACAAACAGAGGGTTGTTATTCCCGCTTACGCGCGAATATATAGTAAAAATCACTGGATTCCAGCTTTCGCTGGAATGACGACAGGGGCGGGAGTGTAGTTATTTCGCCTGCCTGCCACAGGGGTTGCAATGAGGCCGGACAGCGCCCGGCGGCAGTAAGCAAAGAGCATCATGATCACCAGCCATATCAAAAACCTCTACAGCGGCGTCGTGCTCAGGCATCCGCTGCTGACCTGCCTGTTAATGGCCCTGATCCTGGGCTTTTTCGCCACCCAGGCCAGACATTTCAAGCTGGACGCCTCGGCCGACTCCTTGTTGCTGGATGATGACCAGGACCTGAGACTGGCCCGGCAGACGCAGCAACGCTATGACACCCGCGAATTTCTGTTTGTCACTTATACCCCCGAGACGGATCTGTTCGCGCCGGCCTCGCTGGCCGCGATAGCCCGTTTAAGAGATGAATTGCGCGCCCTGCCCGCGGTCGATTCGGTCATAAGCCTCGTTGATGTGCCGCTGCTCGCGCAGCTTGAGGGCTCGCTGGCCGAGGTTGCCGCCAATGTCCGCACCCTGGAAGACGCCGATATTGATATGGACAAGGCGCGGGATGAACTCTTGTCAAGCCCGGTTTACAGGGAACTGATCATCAGCGCGGACGGGCGCGCCACGGCCTTGCAGGTCAATCTCAAGCCGGACGCCGAGTTTGCGAGGCTCGCGCGGGAAAGAAACAGGCTGATCCACAAGGCGGGGCAAATGCCCCTGCCCGAGGCGGAATTGCTGGCGCTGGAACGGCTCAGGCTGGCTTACGCGGATAGAAAAAAAGAGCTTGAGCGGGCCAATCGCGAAAACATCCGCGCGATCCGCGCGATCCTGGAAAAGTACAAGGCAGACGGGGAACTGCATCTGGGCGGCGTGCCCATGATCGCGGACGACATGATCACCTTTATCAGGAACGATCTGATCGTGTTCGGCATCGGCGTGTTTGTGTTTCTGATCAGCATGCTGACCTTTATCTTCAGGCGCGCGCGCTGGGTTATCCTGCCGCTGTTAAGCTGTTTTTACGCGGGCCTCTTTATGATCGGCTTTCTGGGCCTGGTCGGCTGGAATGTCACGGTTATTTCATCCAATTTTATATCGCTGATGCTGATCATCACGATGTCGATGAACGTGCATCTGATCGTGCGTTACCGGCAGCTCAGCAATGACCGCCCGAATGACACTCAGCAACAGTTAGTGCTGGAGACGACCCGGCGCATGGTCTGGCCATGCCTCTATACCTCGCTGACCACCATCATGGCCTTCGGTTCGCTGGTGGTCAGCGGCATCAAACCGGTGATTAATTTCGGCTGGATGATGACCATCGGTCTGATGGTCACCTTCCTGACCTCCTTCATTTTATTCCCGGCCTTACTGTCGCTGTTGCCGCGCGCGGCGGAAAAGGCAAATGCCACGGCCGGGTTTCAATTCACCCCCAAACTGGCGACGCTGACGGAAAAACACGGCAACAAGGTCCTGCTGGCCGCGCTGCTGCTCGCGCTTGCCAGCGCGATCGGCATCTCCCGCCTGCAAGTGGAAAACAGTTTTATCAGCTATTTCAATGAAGATACCGAGATTTACCGGGGCCTGTCCCTGATCGATAAAAAGCTGGGCGGGACCACGCCCCTGGATGTGCTGCTGAAATTTGAAGAAAAACCCGAGCAGGAAACAGCCGCGGAAGATGACTTTGACGAACTGGACGCCCTGTTCGGCGAATTTGAAGAGGAACAGGAAGCAGTCTGGTTCACCCCCGAGCGCGTTGACACGATCAAGCGGGTGCATGATTATCTGGCCGGCCTGCCCGAGGTCGGCAAGGTGCTGTCGCTGGCCTCTGTGATCCGCGTGGGCGAAGCCGTCAACCAGGGCGAATTCGACGCCTTTGAACTGGCGATTGTCAGCAAGCGCATGCCGGCCGCGCTCAGGGACAGCATGATCAGGCCCTACGTGTCCGAGGCCCATAACGAGGCGCGCATTAACCTCCGTATTCTCGACTCATTGCAGGGTTTGCGGCGCGCGGAACTGCTCAAACGCATTGAGACGGATCTGGTGGAGCAACTGCAAATCGAGCCGGATCAATTCCGGCTGAGCGGCCTGCTGGTGCTGTACAATAACATGCTGCAAAGCCTGTTTCGTTCGCAGATACTCACGCTGGGCATCGTCATGGCCGGTATCGCCCTGATGCTGTGCGTTCTGTTCCGCTCCGTGGCGCTGGCCGTTATCGGCATCATCCCGAACCTGCTGGCCGCGGCCATTATCCTGGGCCTGATGGGCCTGGCGGGGCTGCCGCTGGACATGATGACCATCACCATCGCGGCCATCACCATCGGTATCGCCGTTGACAACAGTATCCACTACCTCTACCGCTTCCGGGAAGAATTCCCGCGACGCCGCGACTATGTCGGCACCATGCGCTATTGCCATGCCAATATCGGCAAGGCCGTATTTTACACGGCCAGCACGATCATGATCGGCTTTTCCATCCTGGTGTTGTCGAATTTCAATCCAACCATCTACTTCGGCCTGTTGACCGCGCTCGCCATGCTCATCGCGCTGCTGGCCGCGCTGACCCTGCTGCCGAAATTGATACTGGTGTGGAGACCGTTTAAGTAAGCGCATTGCTGCGCCGTGGAAAAAAATCCGCAAATTACACAGATTACGCAGAGTTATTCCCCCTGCCTGCTGCAGGTAGGCGCCGCTCTACCACCTACGTCCCTGTAGGCGTACATCCTGTAGGGGTGCCCTGGGGTATTATTCTACTTTTTCGTCATCCTGACCTGCTATCCTAATAAGGAACGAAAATCACATTGAAGGTTGCCGTGCTGCATCCATACCCCCCGTCGTCATTCCAGCGAAAGCTGGAATCCAGTGGTTTATGCAATACATTCCCGCGCGAGCGGGAATGACAATGTCAAGGACAGGTTATTATTCCCACTGACGCGGGTGGATTCCAGCTTTCGCTGGAATGACGACGGGGCTTTGTTTGGATTTTTCCTCCCGGCCGGCCTGCCACCTACCATTAGCAGGCAACAGGCCGGAATGCAGCAAGCCCCCTAAAACCGCATATACAAACTCGCCATCCCGCTCAAACTCCGATACCCGCCCCCGGACACCGCCTCGCCGTTGAGACTAAAGAACAGACCCGGGGCCAACTCAAACTCCGCCTCCGCACCCAGATAAACACTACTGCCCAACTTCGATTCAAATCTCAGACTTTGCGTCTCACCCAAAAGCCGAACCTGCGTCCGGTTCGAATTCAGGTCATTCCGATACTGCCAGCCCAGCCGCAAGGCCAAACGCCCCGGGCCGACCTCACGGCTGGCCTTCATCTCCAAGCGCGTCTCCACCAGCTCCACCGTGCGCCGCCCCACCGCGGCCGGGGCCCGAATCCCCGTTTCGGTATAAGCCCGGATGCTCTGCCGCGCATAACGGGCCGACAGCGAAGGCTCAAACCGCGCCAAACCCGTATCCAAGGCCCGCCACCCAATCCGTGCCTCCGGCGCCAGCCACCAACTGCGGGGGCGCGCCTCGGCCCGCGTCTCGCCGTTTAACCCCCGCTGGTCATTCACCAGACGGCTGTGTTCATGCTTCAAGGTCCCGCCCGCAAGCCCCAGATGCACATAGAACCGCGCAAAATCCTGACGGGCATAAAGCCCGGCAAAGGGCCCCTTGAACACCCCGGGGCCGGGCTTAAAGCGTTGTTCTCCTTCAAAGACCCGTTCCCCCCGGCCATAGCCCGCCAGCACCCCGAGTTGCGTGGCCGCAAGGCGGACATCATAGCCCCCGGCCAGCCCCACATGGGTAAACTCCGGGCTCAGCCCCGCCGGGCCACTCTCCCGCTCCCGGGCCCGGCTGCCGAAGGGACTGAGCCAGAAGGCCGCCGCGCGCCCGCTCAGGTTGCGGGTATTGGCAGAAGAGGCCAGCGCGGGCCGGGCCATCAGGCCGCTGATGTTGCCGCTGACATCGCCCAGGCTTTGAGCCGCGGCCGCCAGCAGGCGGGGGTCGTAGGTGGCGAACTGGCGGCTTTGGGCATTGTAGAAGAACGGAAGCCCCTGCCCGCTGCCGGGGCTGACGGAATCAATGGCATCCCACAAGACGGAATAGGTCGGGACGAAGCTGATATTGATCTTGCCGCCAGTGCCGGGATCAATGTCACCGATGACCCTGGAACCGGCCTGTAGGTTGATGGTGTTGCCGCTGCCCGTGAAGCTCATGGCTTTGCCGGCGCCTTCAGGATTGGCCTTGATGGTGCCGAAGTTGTCGATGGTGTTGTTTCCGCCACCCTTGATGGCATGGGCGTTGGCGCCCGTGCCCGTGGCCTCAATCGTGCCCCTGTTGGTGAGCGTATTGCCGCTGCCCATGTCCACCGCCGGGGTATTGGCGCCCGTGGCCTCAATGCGGCCCGTGTTGGTAAACCTGTTGCCGCTGCCCATGACCACGGCCGGAGTGTTTTCGCCGGTGGAACGAAGGGTATTGCTGCTGCTGTGCGTCACGATGTTGTTGATACCAAGGATGAGGGCGCTGCCCTGTTCGCTGGTAATAGAGCCGCCAAGCGTCAGTTTGTTGTTATTACCGGCCCGAATCCCGGCCGCGCCGACGCCTTTGACGACGATGACACCACTGTTACTGATGATGTTTCCATTCAGCGCCTTAATACCATGACCTTCCCGATTGGAACCGGAAGTTGTGATGCGGCCGCGGTTGATGATTCGGTTGTTACTGGCGGAGACAATGCCACTGGATATCCCGCCTTTGGTGTCGCCTTTGATGTCGATGATGCCACTCGCTTCATTGATAATGGTATTGCCTTTCCCCCGGACTACAATGCCGTTAACTCCAACTCCCGTGCTGGTGGTACTAATATTGCCAGAGTTGATGATAGTGTTGTTGTTATTGGCGGTAATGGCATCGTAATCCCCGTCTTCTTCAAAGACGCTGGGGGCGACACCCCCGTCTTTGGCGCTGATGTTGCCGGCGTTGGTGATGGTGTTGTTATCACGGGCGCTAATGCCATCGCCACCAACGGAAGAGATGTTGCCCCCTTTGGTGACGGTGATGGTGTTGCTATCACGGGCGCCAATGCCCCCCCTAGTGTAAGAGGCGCTGTTGACGCTGCCGGCGACGGTGATGGTGTTGCGATCAAGGGCGCCAATGCCCAAGGCGGCCTCCACACCCCTGATACTGCCGCCCGTCTTAATGGTGAGCATATTGTCGTTCCCCAGAACAAGGACGGTGGTCATCCCTACTTTGGTGACAGAGCCACCCAGCGTCAACTCGTTGCCGTTGCCGGCCCGAATCCCAGCCGCGATGGCGCCACTGTTGGTAATGCGGTTGTTGTCCTCAACTTGAATGCCATAACCTACACCCCTAATAGTGCCTCTATTTTCGATCGTGTTTCCATTCAGCGCCTTAATACCCGAGGCGCCGACGCCTCCAACCGAGATTACGCCTCCAACCGAGATTCTGCCGTCGTTGGTAATTTTGCTATTATCATTATTGACTTCAATGCCGTTAACCCCGGTGGTATTAATACTACCATCTTTGGTAACGGTAACGGTGTCGCTGCCGGTAGAGGTTTTAGGCAAATTGACGGCTGAGGTCCGGGGGCTGCTGATAGTAATATCGGCGGCCTGGACTTGAACAGCCGTTGCGCTCAGCAACAGGGCCGGGGCGCAGATTACGCTAAGAGAGCGGAGAGCGGAGAGCGGAGAGCGGAGAGCGGAGAGCGGAGAGCGGAGAGCGGAGAGCGGAGAGCGGAGAGCGGAGAGCGGAGAGCGGAGAGCGGAGATTTGTTGGTTTGTTGTTGAAGAAGTCTCATTTGTTTTCCCCTTTCTTTGTGAAGTTAAAAAAGTTAAGTGTACCGGATTTTTTGCGCTTAGTCAAATTTTTTTGACTTGTCAGGCGGGGAGAAATGACATCCGCAGACCTGCCTTCAGCAGGCAGGTTACGCAGAGTCATTCCCGGCCCCGTTGTCACTGTGAGGGCAGGACGCCCTTAACCGCCCGGTAAAAGCTGGAATCCAGGAAGGCGTTGCCGGCATGGTCAATGGATTCCAGTGGCGCGGGTGGATTCCAGCTTTCGCTGGGGTGTTGTTCTGTTTTCCGTCATCCTGACTTGTCCGCCTGTCCGCGTAACCCGCCTACTTTAAGCGAGCCGGAATAACGGAGGGGGCTGTGGTCGGGAATCTGCCGGGGTGACAAGTAGCGGCGCCCGGAACAGGCCCTAACTCGCGCTCACCGTTATATTTCCGCCAAGCGCATGAATAAAGGATTCCAGCCTGTCCGCCTTGGTGGGATGCCTGGGGTTCAGAATCCGCCGCACCTCGCTTTCCGGCAATCCCAGTTCCTCGGCAATGGCCACCCTGGTCCTGCCGGATTGTTGAAAACGCAGGAAGGCGGCCGCTTTAAGCGCCGTAGTGACTGGCACGGAGACCAGATATTCCCCCGCCTGTTTCGCGCTCGCGGCAGGGATCTTGTCGCCGCGCCTGATACGGCCACAGATAGCCTCGTCCAGGGCGTCAGCGGCCTCTGTCAGGGCGTTTTCAAGTGTCTCGCCTTGTGTAATGGCTTCCGGCAGGTCGCGGCAGGCGACCACAAAACCGCCATCGGCTTCATCCGGCGTCAAGGCAACAGGATAGGTGTATTTCATCTTCGTTCTCTCAGTTCCGCTTCCTGGATTTACGGGGGGTGAGGCTTAAAGGTCCTCCTTGCTCAAGCCCAGTTGTCTTAGCATGGCATGGCGCGTGCCGGTTTTGAGTTCGTCTTTGATGACGGGATGGTCAATGGATGACAGAGTTTGCCTGCCTGCGCCGTGGAAAACAATCCGCAGATTGCGCAGATTGCGCAGAGTTATTCCCGCCATGCGGGAATGACAATCGCCCCGCGCGGGATAAGTGCTTTCTCGGGGGCGTGAAATGATTATAATACCGCTCTGGCCGGGAGAGGCCCGCCAAGCCCCGGTTCAGCCGGAACAATTCCCGGCAATCATCATCAATATACAGCAGCAGAGGTGCAGGCATGAGAGACAGGTTTATACATTCACTGTTTTTGATCGGTTTACTCCTGATCGGCGCGGCGCCGGCCGGCGCGAATTCACCGGACGGGGTCGTCAGACAGGTCGCGGACGGCGTCATCGAGCGCATAGAAAGCCAGCGGGCGGCGTTGCAGGCCAATCCCGCGCTGGTTTACGATCTGGTCGATGAACTGGTGATCCCGAGTTTTGACTTTGTCAGCATGTCGAAGTGGACCCTGGGCAAAAACTGGAAAAGCGCCTCGCCGGAGCAGCGCAACCGCTTTATGGAACAGTTCAAGACTCTGCTGGTTCGCACCTATGCCCGCGCCCTGCTGGAATATTCCGGCCAGAAGATCAGGTATCTGGGAATCGAACAAAAACCGGATTCGAAACTGGCCGTGGTAAAGACCGAGTTGACCAGCGCCGGCGCGCAGTCTTTCCCGGTCGCTTACCGCATGTACCGCAAGGATGGCGCCTGGAAAGTCGTCGATGTCGCGGTTGACGGCGTCAGCCTGGTCTCGACCTACCGCGGTTCATTCGCCGTGCAGATCAGGGATAACGGCTTTGACGGCTTTATCAGGGAACTGGCCCTCAAAAACGAAGAACTGGACGGCAACATTGGCAACTAGCCGCGGCCGGGCCAACCAGATCGGGCATGACCCGGTCTTTTACCCTTTTTTTGACAATAAAATTTCCGGCCGATGCGCCCCGCGTCGGCCCGAACGCCGGCTTGCGCCGGCCCGATTGATATGATGGCGCCACACACAATAAAAGAACTGATCGCCAACGGCCTGCCCGACGCCGATATCGTGGTCGAGGGCGACGACGGGACTCATTTTCAGGCCCGCGTCATCAGCGCGTCTTTCAGCGGCAAGACCCCGTTGCAACAACATCAGATGGTTTACAAAACCCTCGGCGCAAAGATGGGTAATGAGATTCATGCCCTGGCGCTGCAAACCTATACGCCCGCGGAGTGGCAAGCCAGGCTGGCCGGCGACCGCTAAAACCCCTGCATAACATGGCGGTAACAGACATTGAGTATGGATAAGCTCATTATCCGTGGCGGTGTGCCGCTCCGCGGCGAAATCGCCATCTCGGGCGCGAAAAACGCCGCCCTGCCCATCCTGGCCGCGACATTGTTGACGGAAGAATGCGTGACCATCAGCAATGTGCCGCACCTGCACGATATTACCACCACCATTGAACTGCTGGGGCGCATGGGCGCGCGGATCACGGTCGATGAGCGCATGCGTATCGAGATCGAGAATGCCGGGCTCCATAACTTCTTTGCCCCCTACGAACTGGTCAGGACCATGCGCGCCTCAATCCTGGTGCTCGGCCCGTTGCTGGCGCGGTATGGCAAGGCCGATGTCTCCCTGCCCGGCGGCTGCGCCATCGGCTCGCGCCCGATCAATCTGCATCTGCGCGGGCTGGCGGCAATGGGCGCCGATATCTCGGTCGAGGGCGGCTACATCCGGGCCAGCGCCAAACGGCTCAAGGGGGCGCATATCGCGCTGGATATCGTCACCGTGACCGGCACGGAAAACCTGATGATGGCGGCGGCGCTGGCCGAGGGTAAAACCATCATTGAAAATGCGGCCTGCGAGCCCGAGGTCACGGATCTGGCCCGTTGTCTGAACAGTATGGGCGCGCGGATCAGCGGCGCCGGCGGCGATCGCATTGAAATCGAGGGGGTGACGGCCCTGCACGGCACGGACTATGCCATCCTGCCGGACCGCATTGAAACCGGCACCTATCTGGTGGCCGCGGCGATCACCCGCGGCCGCATACGCCTGAAAAACACCCGCGCCGACCTGCTGGAATCGGTGCTGGCCAAGCTGACCGAGGCCGGCGCCGGCATTGAGACCGGGGAAAACACCATAACGTTGGACATGAATGGCCGTAAACCCGTGGCGATCGATATCCACACCTCGCCTTTTCCGGGCTTCCCGACCGACATGCAGGCCCAGTTCACGGCCATGAACTGTATCGCGGAAGGCGCCGGGACCATCACCGAGGCGGTGTTCGAGAACCGCTTTATGCATGTGCATGAATTGCAGCGCATGGGCGCCGATCTGAAACTGGAAGGCAATACCACCATCACCCGGGGAGTTGAGCAACTGACCTCGGCCCCGGTTATGGCGACCGACCTGCGGGCCTCGGCCAGCCTGGTATTGGCCGGTCTGGTGGCCAGCGGCGAAACCATTGTGGATCGCATCTATCATATTGATCGGGGCTATGAAACGATCGAGGAAAAACTGTCCCAGTTGGGCGCCAATATTCGCCGCAAACCCCATTAACGCCATTCAAACCCAGTCTGCCTTAAAAACCCATGCCGGACCGTATTACCATCGCCGTCTCAAAAGGGCGCATCTTTGCCGAGGCCATGCCCCTGCTCGCCAGGCTCGGCATCACGCCGACCGATAACCCGGCAAAGTCGCGCAAACTCATCCTGAACACCAATCAACCCCATATCAGGCTGCTGATTATCCGCGCGGCGGATGTGCCCACCTATGTCGAGCGGGGGGCGGCGGAACTCGGCATCGCCGGCAAGGACGTGTTGCTGGAATATGAGGGCAACGGGCTGTACGAGCCGGTTGATCTCCGCATTGCCGGCTGCCGGATGATGCTGATCGGGCTGAAAGAATCCGATCCCGTCGGTGATCGTCCGCGGGTCGCCACCAAATATACCAACATCACCCGCAATTACTTTGCCGGGCGCGGACTACAGGTCGAGATCATCAAACTCTACGGTTCCATGGAACTTGCGCCGCTACTGGGACTGTCTGACTGGATAGTCGATCTGGTCGATACCGGCAACACCGTCAAGGCCAACGGCCTGGTCCCGCTGGCGCCGATCACCGACATCAGCGCCAGACTGGTGGTCAACAAGGCGGCCATGAAGATGCAGCCTGGACTGATTAAACCCATTATCGAACAACTCTCTGACATAACAGGTCAACCCAATGCTTAAACACCTGGACACAAACGAGGCCGGTTTCAACGACGCGCTGCAAGCGCTGCTGTCGGCCACGGCCGAGCCGGATCCGGCCGTGATCAACACGGTCAACACCATCATCAGGGACGTGCGCGAACGCGGCGAGGCGGCCCTGCTGGAATACACCAACCGCTTTGACCGGCGCGCGGCGACAGTGGAACAACTGGAAATCAGCCAACAGGAACTGGCCGCCGTGCTCGATCAAATCCCGGCCGAACTGCGCCGGAGTCTGGAGCACGCGGCCAGCCGCATCCGCGACTTCCATCAAAGACAAAAACAGGCCACCTGGACCTGCGAAGACGCGGAGGGCAATGTGCTGGGGCAGAAGGTCACGCCGCTGGATCGCGTGGGCGTCTATGTGCCGGGCGGCAAGGCGGCCTATCCCTCTTCCGTGCTGATGAACGTGATCCCGGCAAGGGTGGCCGGGGTGCCGGAGATCATCATGGCGGTCCCGACCCCCGATGAGGCGCGCAATGAGGCGGTGCTGGCCGCGGCCGCCATCGCCGGCGCCGACCGGGTGTTCAGTATCGGCGGGGCCCAGGCCATCGCGGCGCTGGCCTATGGCACCGGGCGCGTGCCCAGGGTGGACAAGATCACCGGCCCCGGCAATATCTATGTCGCAACGGCCAAACGCCAGGTCTTCGGCCAGGTCGGTATTGACATGATCGCCGGCCCCTCGGAAGTGGTGATTGTCAGCGATGGCAGCGGCGAGCCGGAGTGGGCGGCGATGGACCTCTTCGCCCAGGCCGAGCACGATGAAATGGCCAGCGCGATCCTGATCTGCACCGACGCCGGTTTTATCCGGGCAACGCAAAGCTGCATCGAACAACGGCTGCCTGAAATGGAACGTGCCGGGATTATCAGGGCCTCTTTAAGCAACAACGGCGCCCTGATCAAGGTCAACGACCTGGCCCAGGCGATTGAAGTCGTCAACATCATCGCCCCCGAACATCTGGAACTGGCCGTGACCGAGCCGGACGCCCTGCTCGATGATATCCGCCATGCCGGCGCCATCTTCATGGGGCGCCACTCGGCCGAATCACTGGGCGATTACTGCGCCGGCCCCAACCATGTCCTGCCGACCGGACGCAGCGCCCGTTTCTCCTCGCCGCTCGGGGTCTATGATTTTCAAAAACAATCCTCGATCATCAAATGCCGCGCCGGCGCCGTGGCCGGGATCGCCGCGACCGCGGCCACCCTGGCCCGGGCCGAAGGTCTGACCGCCCATGCGCGCTCGGCCGAATTGCGCCTGCAACGCTGATTACAGCGGGATGCCCGGGAATGATCGCATCGGCAGGGTCATCAAGCCCGCCATCCTTGCGGCCGCGGCCTATAAGGTTGCCGATGCGGCGGGCTTCGTCAAGCTGGACGCCATGGAAAACCCCTATCCCTGGCCGGCGCCGCTCAAGGCAAAATGGACAGACTGCCTGCTAAAGGCCGAACTCAACCGCTACCCCGACGCCAATGCCGAGGCACTAAGCCGCGGCGTTCGGGCATTACTCAAGCTGCCCGATAATATCGACCTCCTGTTCGGCAACGGCTCGGATGAACTGATCCAGCTTATCCTGCTGGCCCTGTCCAGAGAGAACAATGTCGTGATGGCGCCGGAACCCACGTTTGTAATGTACCGCCATACCAGCGCGCTGCTGGAACAGGAATTTGTCGGCATCCCGCTCAATCCTGATTTTTCATTAAACCTCGCGGCCATGCTGGACGCCATCAGCGCCCGGCAGCCCGCCGTTATCTTCATCGCCCGGCCCAACAACCCGAGCGGCAACGCCTTTGCGGAAAAGGCCATCCGCGCCATCATAGAGGCCGCGCCCGGACTGGTCGTGATCGATGAGGCCTATCATATCTTTGCCGGGGAAACGCTGCTGCCGCTGCTGCAACAACACAGGCATGTCCTGTTGATGCGCACACTATCAAAACTCGGACTCGCGGGCCTGCGCCTCGGCCTGCTGCTCGGCCGCCGCGAATGGCTGTCCGAATTCAACAAACTGCGCCTGCCCTACAATATCGGCACACTAAATCAACTGAGCGCCGGCTTCATGCTGGACAACATCAGCCTGCTCGAACAACAGGCCGAAACGATCCGCAAAGACCGGGCCGCGCTCTATGCCGCCCTCGGCGAACTGGAAGGGATCGAGGTCTGGCCCAGCCAGGCCAACTTCATACTGTTTCGCGCGCATACCCGGCCGGCCACCGAAGTCCACCGGGCGCTGCTTGACAGGCACATCCTCATAAAAAAACTGCATGGCGCACACCCCCTGCTGCAAAACTGTCTGCGGGTCACGGTCGGCACAAAACAGGAAAACCGGCGATTCCTGACCACCCTCAAGGCGATCATGACAGCTTGATCAAGGCGACAAGGCAAACTACTCGGCCTGTTGTCCCCCCGTCATTTTTATTCAGAAAACGCGCCTGCCTGCTTCGCTTGCTGTGTGAGGCTGCTGCGTGACACGGGCGCTTTGAGCGTTAACGCGGGTTCAAAACAAGAAGCCGAACCAGCGACCAAATTATTAACGGCAATTCCGAAGCAGGATCATTGCCGTTTTTTTAGTCCTTTTATCACCCCGCCGCCACACTCTGAATTTTAACCCGTTTGCAAACTACCTAAATATTCCTTCAATGCTTCCCTAATGCCCTTGTCCTTGAGCGCGTACTGAATCTGGGCCTGCATGTAGCCCAGCTTGGCGCCGCAGTCGTAGCGGATACCTTCAAATTCGCAGGCATAAACCGGTTCTTTTGCCAGTAACAGGCGGATGGCATCCGTCAGTTGAATCTCATTGCCGGAACCGCGCGGCGTTTGCTCCAAACAGCGAAATATTTCGGGACTGAGCACATAACGCCCGACCACGCCCAGCGTCGAGGGCGCCTTTTCCGGCTCGGGCTTTTCAACGATATCCGTGAGCTTGAACAACCTTTTGCGATCCGTGCCCCGGGCCGCCACCACGCCATATTTCGCCGTATCCTGTCTGGGCACATTCTGAACCGCGATCACGCTCTGCCCTTTTTGCTCATACTCATCGACTAATTGCCGGGTCACTCCGCGCTGGCCGTCATCAATCAGGTCATCCGGCAGCAGCACGGCAAAAGGCGCGTTGCCGACAACCGGTTTCGCGCATAATACGGCATGGCCCAGCCCCAGCGGTTCCGCCTGCCTGATGTAGATACAACTGACGTTGGGCGGCACGATATTTCTGATCATGGCCAGCTTCTCCGTCTCGTCTCGCCTGGCAAGTTCCGTCTCCAGCTCGTAGGCTTTGTCGAAATGATCGGTGATCGCGCGCTTGGCGCGGCCGGTGATGAACACCAGTTCCGTGATACCGGCCGCCACCGCCTCTTCCGCCGCGTATTGAATGAGCGGCTTATCGACAATCGGCAACATCTCTTTGGGACTGGCCTTGGTGACCGGCAGAAAGCGCGTGCCCTGGCCGGCCACCGGAAATACGGCCTTGCTGATTTTATTGATCAATGTCTGGCATCCCTGAAGGAGACGACATTGCTCTCATCGCTGTTTGAATACGGCGCCAGTTCTCCCAGCCGGGCCGTCAACACCTCGTCCCGGGCGGAAGCGCTGATTTCAATCAAGCTATCGACCTGCTTACTGATCGCGTCATGATCGAGGGCGGGATGTTTTGCGATCAAGATTTTTTTATGGGGGGTGCTTTCGCTGTTTTCGGAGGTATAAAACAACTCTTCGCGCAGCTTTTCTCCGGCCCTGAGCCCGGTGTAGTCGATTTGTATATCCTCGCCCGGCAGGCGGCCGGAAAGCCGTATCATTTGCTCGGCGAGGAAACGGATTTTTACGGGTTCGCCCATGTCCAGCACGAAGATTTCACCGCCCTTGCCCATGACACAGGCCTGCATGATCAACTGGCTGGCCTCGGTAATAGTCATAAAGTAGCGGGTGATATCGGGATGGGTCACGGTAACCGGCCCGCCCGCCTTGATCTGCTCACGAAACAACGGCACGACGCTGCCCTCCGAATCGAGCACATTGCCGAAGCGCACGGTCATGTAGCGGGTATTGAATTTTCCGTTTTGTATCTCGGTATAAAGCTCGGCGACGCGCTTGCTGGCGCCGAGCACATTGGCCGGATTGACCGCCTTGTCGGTTGAAATCAGCACAAATTTCCGCGCCTCATGGCGGCCCGCGGCAATGGCCACATTGCGGGTGCCGAGGATATTGTTGCGGATGGCCTGATAAGGCTGGCGCTCCAGCACGGGCACATGCTTATAGGCGGCCGCATGAAAGATAATCTGCGGCCGGTAGCGGGCCAGGATGCGGTCCGTGGCCGCCTCATCGCAGATATTATTGAGCAGAAATTCTGTTTTGCACTCAAATCCGGCCAGGGCCTGTTCGATCCGGTAGAGATTATATTCACTGTGGTCGATGACGATCAGCCGGGCCGGGGATAAGGCCGCGATCTGCCGGCACAGTTCAGAGCCGATTGAGCCGCCGCCGCCCGTGACCAGGATACATTGCTTGTCCAGCCCGGCGTGTATCGCGGCCAGATCCAGCCGGACCCGCTCGCGGCCGAGCAGGTCATCGATCCGCACCTCGCGCAGGGCGTTGACCGAGACCTTGCCGGCGATCATATCCTGAATGCCCGGCAGGGTTCGGATCTCACGGCCGGTCTGTTCGCAGATCTCAACGATGGCCTGCATCTCGGTATTGGCGGCGGAGGGGATGGCGATGATGATCATATCGACGCCCAGCCGGGCAGAGAGCCGGGGTATGTCCGCTATGGCGCCGGACACTTCCAGGCCGCGGATCTCGGCGCCGTGCAGGCGGGGGTTGTCATCGACGATGGCGACCGGTTGCAGGCCGCCGGCGCGCAACATATCGCGGATCAGCATCTCGGCGGCGGCCCCCGCGCCGGCAATGAGCACTCTCTGCCGCCGCCCGCTCCACCCGGTGGAGAGGGCGTGATCCTGCCAGACGCGATAGATCAATCTCGGGCCGCCCAGCAAGAACACCAGCAGCACCGGATACAGCAGAAGCACCGAGCGCGGGATGCCCACCAGCCGGTTCCACAAAAACAGCGCCAGGGTGATGGCGAGGATCCCCGTCAAGGCGGCCCGCATGATATCCCACAGGGCCGGCAGGCTGCTGAAACGCCACAGGCCCTTGTAAAGACCAAAGCGGACGAAGACGGCGGTCTGGATCAGCAAGACCAGGGGCAAGACATAAAGGCTCAGCGGCCAGTTTTCGTAGGGGAATTCCAGATTAAACCTGAGCCACCATGCGCCCTGCCAGACCACGGCCGTCACCAGAATGTCATGCAGGATGATGGCGTATTTACGGCTCGGCATGACTACAGACTTTCCACATGCTCCCGCTCCAGTTCGATTTTAAGTGACTTCTCCGCGATCTGGAGCAACAGCGCGACCCGATCTTTGGCCGCAGGCCGGCAAAAAACGGCCTCATAACCGCTAAAGGGGCCATCGGCAATCCGCACCTTCTGGCCCGGCTCAAGCGGCTTTGGCGTCAATTCATGCACGCCGTCGTCTGATTCTCTTTGCCTGAGCGTCTTGACCAGTTCGCCCGGTATCCTCGCGGCCTGCATCCCGAAGCGCACCAGGCCCGAGACGCCTATCGTAGAGCGGATCGGCCCCCAATTATCGGTTTTATCACTGAGCCGGATAAAGAGATAACGCGGAAACAACGGCTCGATCACCCGCACCCGGCGCCCGCCGCGCCGACGGTAAACCTTTAACTTTGGCAGATAGACCTCATAATCCTGCCGCTCAAGATGTAGCACGGCCAGATCTTCCCGCGCCGGCTTGGTATAAACCAGATACCACGCGTTCATATCCGCGCCCGTGCCATCCTGTCCGGCTGGCGGATACCCCTCGTTCGTTTACTCATATCTGCCATGATCGTTTTGCTAAAAAAACAATACTAACCCCGGCGCGCTTTTAAAGACAGTGCTATTTTCAGGACAATCCGCCTGCCGGGCAGGGGTATTATAGACATACCGCTTGCCGTTTCCGTCATTCCAGTCTGCCCGCAGGGTCACCTCACCTAAAATTAAGGGCCTCTTTTAAAATCTGAGTGGGTAATGCAATAATTCTGGCTTAATTGATGACCAGTACAGAACGGAGACGGCCTGCGGGCAGCAGGTAGGCCAAAATGACAACAGTTTCGTCATTCCAGCGAAAGCTGGAATCCACGCCTGCCGGAGGCAGGCCTGCCTGCTGCAGGCAGGTAGCGGGGTGGCAGGTAACTCAGCGGGGTCGGTTGGAATGAGGTATTCAGATGGTCATTCCCGCTTATGCGGGAATGTATTGTATCAACCACTGGATTCCAGCTTTCGCTGGAATGACGAGGGGGTGTTGTTCCGGCTTTACGTCATTCCGGCCTGCCTGCCGCAGACAGGCTCATGCCATTTTCTGCACACTCAATCCACATGCGGCTTAATCCACTCGGAACTCAAAAGAGCCAATTAAGGCTCAGGTATCCTGGCCATAGTATGATTAATATCGCTCATAATGCGCCTATTACCCCCGTTGTCATTCCGGCCTGCCCGCGGCAGGCAGGCGCAGGCCGGAATCCAGGAATGCGCTGCCGGGGCGATAAACGCAGTCCGGCGCTCACTGAATCCGCTTTCCCCCTACCCGAAGTTAATCTTCGCCTCCAGATTGGTCCTCGAATCGGCATTAGACAAGGCCTCCTCAAGGCTGATACGTTCCTCCCGGTACATCTGATAGAGGGCCTGGTCAAAGGTCTGCATGCCCTTCTGTCCGCTCTCGCTCATGGCGACCTTGATTTCATCGAGGTCGCCCTTGAGGATGAGTTCGGCGATATGCGGGGTGCTGAGCAGGACTTCAAAGGCCGCGCAGCGGTGGCCATCGACGGCCAGCACCAGGCGCGGGGAGATGACCGCGCGCAGATTCAGCGAGAGGTCCATGAACAACTGCTTATGACGCTCCTGCGGGAACAGATTGATGATACGCTCCATGGCCTGATTGGCGTTATTGGCATGCAGGGTGGAGATGGCCAGATGGCCGGTGTTGGACAGTTCAATGGCGGCCTGCATGGTCTCCTGGTCGCGGATTTCGCCAATCAGGATGACATCCGGGGCCTCCCGGAGCGCGCTTTTCAGGGCATTGGCATAAGAGAGAGTATCCACCCCGATTTCCCGCTGGTTGACGATAGACTTCAGGTTGGGATGATTGAACTCAATCGGGTCTTCAATGGTCAGGATATGCCCGCTCAGGTTGGCATTGCGGTGGTTCAACATGGCCGCCAGCGTGGTGGACTTGCCGGAGCCGGTGGCGCCGACCATGAGAATCAGGCCGCGCTTTAAGAGGATGAGTTCGGACAGCACGGACGGCATGCCCAGCGCCTCGGTGGTCGGGATATGGTCTGGAATCAGGCGTAGCACCAGCCCCACCTGGCCGCGCTGACGAAAGACATTGACCCGAAAGCGGCCCTCGTCCTTGAGCGAGATGGCAAAGTCACATTCCATGTGCTCTTCAAACCGGGCCTGCTGGCGCTCGTTCATAATCGCGTAGGCGGCGTTTTTGGTGAGTTCGCCGCTGAGCATGGTCTTGCCCACGGGCGTGGCCTGGCCCTCGATCTTAATCTTGACCGGCGAGTTGGCCGTCAGGAAGATGTCCGAGGCCTGCTTCTCAAGCATGAGTTTGAGATAGGGCGTAATATCCATGTAGATACGAGGCCTAGCGCAACAGGCCGGACTTGTCCTCGGCCTCTTCCAGGCTCAGATGGTCCAGCCCGGCCAGCTTGTCGCGGCCTTTGGCGGCCTTGCCTTCGAGCTTGATCTTGAGCCGCAGTTCATTCATGGAATCGGCCGCGCGCAGGGCGTCCTCATAACTGATGTGGTCGGCCTCATAGAGTTCGAACAGGGCCTGGTCGAAGGTCTTCATGCCGAGTTCATTGGACTTGGCCATGATGCCCTTGATCTCATGGATGTCGCCCTTGAGGATGAGGTCGGAGATGAGCGGCGAATTGAGCAGGACTTCGATGGCGGCCACGCGGCCCTCGCCGTTGACGGTCTTCAGGAGGCGCTGGGAGATGATGGCCTTGAGGTTCAGCGAGAGGTCCATGAGCAGGTGGGGCTTGCGCTCCTCGGGGAAGAAGTTGGTGACGCGCTCCAGGGCCTGATTGGCGCTGTTGGCGTGCAGGGTGGCCATGGCCAGGTGGCCGGTTTCGGCGAAGGCGAGGCCGAACTCCATGGTCTCGCGGTCGCGGATTTCGCCCAAGAGCACCACGTCCGGGGCCTGGCGGAAGGCGTTTTTGAGGGCGATGTCCCAGTCCTCGGTATCGATGCCGACCTCGCGCTGCATAATCACGCAGTTCTTATGCGGGTGCACGAATTCAATCGGGTCTTCAATGGTGATGATATGCCCGTGGCTGTGGGCGTTGCGGTGGTCCAGCATGGCCGCGATCGAAGAGGTCTTGCCCGCGCCCGTGCCGCCGACCACGATGACCAGCCCGTTCTTGCTCATCACCACGTCCTTCAAGACCGGCGGCAGGCCCAACTGGTCGATGGTCGGGATCTCGGTCTCCAGCACCCGCATGACCAGCCCGCAGGCCCCCTGCTGGATAAAGGCATTGCAGCGAAAGCGCCCAATCCCGAGCGGCGCGACCGCGAAGTTGCACTCCTTGGTGGCCTCGTATTCCTTCAACTGCTTGTCGTTCATGACCGCATACACCAGCGCCTCCGTGTTCTCGCCCGTGAGCGCGGTGTCCGAGACCGGCCGGATATGACCGTCAATCTTCATGGCCGGCGGCAGCCCCACGGTCAAAAACAGGTCTGAGCCCTGCTTCTCCATCAGGAGCTTCAGCAGGTCCCGCATCATCTTTATCGCCTGTTCCCGTTGCATGGCTTCCCCAAAGGCGGCCCGCCGCCGCCCCCGGCCCTATCTAACCCCGACCCTAGAATTGGTCTTTGTTGGTGGCCTTGCTCAGCGCCTCCTGGCGCGTGATCACATTGCGCTGCACCAGTTGCTGCAGGGTCTGATCCAGGGTCTGCATGCCGAACTGATGGCCGGTCTGAATGGCCGAGTACATCTGCGCCACCTTGTTCTCGCGGATGAGGTTGCGAATCGCGGGCGTGCCGATCATGATCTCATGCGCGGCCAGGCGTCCGCCGCCGGGTTTTTTGAGCAGGGTCTGGGTGATGACGGCGCGCAGGGATTCGGACAGCATGGCGCGCACCATATCCTTTTCGCCGGCCGGGAAGACATCGACAATGCGGTCGATGGTTTTGGCGGCGGAGCTGGTGTGCAGAGTGGCGAACACCAGGTGGCCGGTTTCGGCGGCGGTCAGGGCCAGGCGGATGGTTTCCAGGTCGCGCATTTCGCCCACCAGGATGACATCCGGGTCTTCGCGCAGGGCCGAGCGCAGGGCTTCGTTGAAGCCAAGCGTATGGCGGTGCACCTCGCGCTGGTTAATCAGGCAGTTCTTGCTTTCGTGGACGAACTCGATGGGGTCTTCGACGGTCAGGATATGGCCGTGCTCGGTCTGGTTCTTGTGGTCTACCATGGCCGCCAGCGTGGTGGACTTGCCGGAGCCGGTGGGGCCGGTGACCAGCACCACCCCGCGCGGATAGGCGGCAATCTGCTGGAACACCTTGGGGGCCTTGAGTTCCTCGATGGAGAGGATGGTGGAGGGGATGGTGCGGAACACGGCCGCGGCGCCGCGGTCCTGGTTAAAGGCGTTGACCCGAAAGCGGGCCAGCCCCGAGATGTCGAACGAGAAGTCGCATTCGAGGAATTCCTCAAAGTCCTTGCGCTGCTTGTCGTTCATAATATCATAGACCATCGCGTGCACGTCCTGATGCTCCAGCACCGGGGACTTGACCCGGCGGATATCGCCGTCCACCCGAATCATCGGTGGCAGACCCGCGGACAGATGCAGGTCTGAACAGCCGTTTTTGACGCCAAAGGCTAAAAGCTCGCCTATATCCATGAATACCTCCGTAGTGCGGTATGTGATGAGAACGCCCGCCACCGACAGGCATGGCCGGGCAGACGGACGCTAATCTTACTGGTATTTTATCAGACCGGCAATTGATAATGTGGCAGCTTGGCCTGCCTGGTCTGGGCAGGGCGGAATGACGGAGTGGTGGAAAGCCTAAACCAAAGCCATGTCGTCATTCCAGCGAAAGCTGGAATCCAGGAGGCCGTTGCCGGGATGTTAAAGGGACTCCGCTTTGTTTGCCTGTATTGGGCGGCTGGAATACCCCTTTTAATGGTCATTCCCGCATACGCGGGAATGTCTATTACAAACCACTGGATTCCGGCCTGCGCCTGCCTGCAGCAGGCAGGCGCAGGCCGGAATGACGACGGGGTATTGTTTCTGCTTTCCGGCATTCCCACCGTTCGTTGATTCCGTTCTGTCGGTTTAGGCGGGCTGAAATTACTATGAAAAGTACATCCTTACCACTTTCGCCATTCCGGCGAAAGCCGGAATCCAGGAAGACGTTGCCGGGGTGTTAAATGGACTCTGGCTTTGCCCGCTTGCACTAAACAAGCCGGAATGACTAAAGGGAGCAGCCATAGCGCGGGATTCTATTCAATGCCGTGATTCGGGGTATATTTCAATGCCGCACAGATTTATCTCAACAATTCGACATCAACCCCGAAAACCGCGGCAATCCTGTCCAGGGTTTTCAAACATGGGTTTTCAGCCTGCTCGATCTGCAAATAAGCGGCTTGAGCCATATCCAGCGCGGCAGCCATGTCTGCTGATGTTTTACCGAGGTATTCCCGCCACGCCTGAATTGGGGTTTTATTCTCCAAATGTATTTTTTTGACTACCGCATGAGAGTAGTCGCCGTCACCATGTTCGGCCACGGGCCTGGAAAACTGCAATAAATAATCGCTGTAGGGGATCACGGCGAAAGCCGGTTCGCCTTCGTGATAAATGATTTGATGTTCAGTAGGTGCGGTCATCACGTTTTTTCACCTCTTCAATACTGATAATTTTCATCACCGGGTCGAAATTGAACAAGACGCGATAATTGCCGGTTCGCATTCTGTAGGCATATTGATGATTTTGCAAAGCGATAACATCGCCGTGAGTTTTTGGGAAAGTTTCCAGTTTGTCAATAGCCAGAAGGATGCGGCGGACATTATTTATATGAATTTTTCTTAACTGGCGTTCTGCCTTGCGTGAATATCTTATATTGTTCATGTTGGTAAGCGAATGCAAAAATCCGGGTCAAAGAACATCATTAAATTTTAGATGAGGTGACCCTGGCCCCCCTCTCCAAACCCGGCCCAAAACGTGAAATCGCTCACAATTCACAAAAACCGCCCTGGCGGGAGTGCCGTTCATCGCCGAAAGTCTGCCGTTTGTCCGTTTATATGCGGCAAATATGGAATCTCTGTTGTAAATCACCATCAAAACGCCTGATAATCAGGAAGGAAACTCTGATTTTAATCAGGGTTTCATGTGGCACAAGGAGGTGCCGCCAAAATCATTGACGCCAGTCATTGATTTTGAAGCAAGGTGAAAATCGCATTTTCACCTTGCGTGCTCTGATAAGTCCTGGATGGACTTATTCAGAGCTTATGGAAGATACCTGAAACTTAAACTGGATTCGACATTAATGAAGGCACAATATATCCGCGCAGGCGGTTTTACCATTATCGAACTGATGATCACGGTCACCGTTGTCGGGATACTGACCGCTCTGGCGCTGCCCGCCTTTAACACGCTGATCAGGAACAACTGCATGACCACCACCGCCAACAGCCTCGTGACCAGCCTGCAACTGGCAAAAAGCGAAGCGGTGAAAAGACGCAGAACGGTCAGGGTCGAAGCGATCAATGCAGCCGATGACGCCAACGAATGGGGGGCGGCAGGCTGGAGAGTCACGGGGCCGGATATAAGAAGTACGGCAGCGACAAAACCAACAGAAACGATCCGCGAGGTCACACTGGGCTGCGGCAGTGACTATATCCGCATAGACGGAACAGGCGGCGCCGCTCAAAAAACCAGCGGTGGAACATCCGCCTCTGTCAGTTACGACCCGTCTGGCTATACCAAGGAGGTCTCCGGGTTTAACGTTTGTGACAGCAAGAAAGAGGTCAAGGGACGTCAGATCACCCTGAACAAGCTGGGGCGGCCATCGACTGAAAACAATTTTACCTGTTAATCCGTAAAAATATTGTTATTTCCGTCCGGGCCGCCTGTGGCAGGCAGACCGGTGTGGCGGAAGCGGTAGAAATGACAAAAGTAACAGTAATGACAACATTGGAGCTTTACCATGACATTTAATACAAGCCGCACACTTTCAAAGACGCGCGTCAAGGGCTTCTCCCTGATTGAAGTGCTGGTGACATTACTGATTCTCGCGGTCGGCCTGTTGAGTATCGCCGCCCTGCAATTCAAGGGACTGCAATACAGTAATGATTCCTACATGCGAAGCAGCTATAACATCCTGGCCTATGACATCATGGACAGAATGCGTAACAACGCGGGCGATATAGCCAGCTATGCCTTGGCTAACTATAAAATACCCGCTACCAAGCCTGGCGGCTGCAACCAAAATATTGAAAGGCAGAAGCCAACTGCGGCAAATGACCTCAAATGCTGGCAAGAACAACTTTGGGAACACTTGCCGCCCGGCAGCAAGGTAGATATCAAGAAGGGTACGGCCAAGACTCCGACCAAGTCCGGAACCAATTTTCCGGCATATGACGCCTATGAAATTACCATTACATGGACCAGCCGCGATGGCCTGGAAAATTCAATCAGACACACATTTGCGAATCCGACATGAACAAAGCAAACAAACATCAGACGGGGCTCTCCCTCATTGAGCTTATGGTTGCCATAGTGATCGGCTCCTTATTATTGCTCGGCGCGGCCAGCCTCATGATCAACAACAAACGCATCTATCAGACCCAGGATCAACTCGGGCGTATGCAGGAAAGCGCCCGCTTCGCCATCCAGCGGATGTTTCACGACATCAGCATGGCCGGTTATTATGGCTGCACGGGCAAGGGTGGCTCCATCGAAAATCATCTGAAAGCCAACCTGGCCACGGCGGGCGCGGACTACGACATCTCAAACTCCGTTGAAGGGTTTGAAAACGCCACGGGCAACTGGCAGCCCTCCGGCCGGGCTTTCGCCCGGACCCCGGCGCGGACCCGGGCCGCAGGCACCGATGGCATCACGGTGCGGAGCATGTCCGGCATGAGCTACCGCTTGCAGTCGCCCGTGACCAGCCAGACGGCAAATGTCGAGGTAGCGATACCCGCCGATGTGGAACTGGACAAGGCTATAGAAAAGGATGATTACGTCATGCTTGCAGACTGCAAGGGCGCTGATATTTTCCAGGCGACGGGGGTGACATCGGCTGGCAGAACGTTAACCCTGGAGCACGCCGCGAGCGGCGATAATAAAACTGCCAACTTGCGCCAGTTATATGAAAATTACGAAAACAACGATGAAACGGGTCAGCCAGTCGCCAAGGTAGCAAAATTGAATATCAGCCGTTATTACATCGCGGCGAGTTCAAAAGGCCCCCACCCAAATGGCGACCCCCGCCTCAGCCTCTACCGGAATAATACCGAACTGGTCGAAGGCGTCAGGGATATGCAAGTGCTTTATGGCATTGATACGGATAACGATGCCAATGCCACTCCCAATCAATATGTCGCCGCCGCCACGGGCATAAACTGGTCGGACGTGGTCAGCGTCAAGATCACGCTCACCTTCGAGCCGACCGATAGAAACTACGCCGACAGCGCTGACGATCCCGAATGGGTCTATACAACGACCATCCGTATCCGCAACAACACCGGCGCGGTGATTTAAGAGCACTTTCCGGAACGAATCGTCATTCCTGCCCAGGCAGGAATGTATTATAAAAACCACTGGATTCCAGCTTTCGCCTGCCTGCAGCAGGCAGGCTGGAATGACAACAGTAACGAACAGTCACAAAATGAAAGACTACAAACCTGACACAGAGAATATTGCTATGAAACACGCAGTAATAACAGCGCGCCCGCGACACAAACAGCAGGGCGCGGTCCTCATTACCTCCCTGGTCTTCCTGATCATCCTGACCATGCTGGCCGTCACCTCGATGAGTACCAACACGCTGGAAGAAAAAATGGCGGCCAACGCGGTGGAAAACAACCTTGTCTTCCAGGCCGCCGAATCGGCGACGCCGCTGGTCTGGAACAGTTTCTGGTCTCAGGGCTCGGACAACTTCCGGCCCGAAGCACTTAAGAACAAGACGTTCGATAATAAGATCACGAATTTTGACGGCAACTCCACCGATATTGAATACAACGCCGTCTATGAACAACAAAGCGCGGCGCAGCGCTGCGACGGCGACAGGGACCCTGCCCAATGCAGCGAGGCCGGCCAAACCTCCCGGCAGTTCTACCGCGTCAACACCACGGCCAGAAACAGCCAAACCGGCGTATCCGCAAGCATCCGTGTCGGCGGCTACAAATGGGGGCCGGCTGCGAATTGAAGGATGGCGGCCTGCCTGTTGCAAGCGGGGAAGTGGATATGAGCCAGCAAACGGCGGACTACAATGCCGACATCATACAATGGGCCAGGCAACAGGCCGCGCTATTACGCGCCGGCCGATTCTCCGCCCTGGATATCGAGCATATTGCCGAGGAAATTGAGGACGTGGGCAAAAGCGAAGAGCGGGAACTTGAAAGCCGCCTGGCCGTACTCATTGCCCATCTGCTCAAATGGCAATACCAGCCGGAAAAGCGCGGCCCGAGTTGGCAATTTACCATCGCCGAACAACGCCGAATGATCCACCGGCGGCTAAAAAAAACACCCAGCCTCAACCGCGCGCTGAACGACGCCGACTGGATCAGTGACGCCTGGACAGACGGCTGTATGCTGGCCGCAAAAGAAACGGGCATCGCCCGGGCCGAATTTCCCAGGTCCTGCGCATGGCGCATAAGCGACATGCTTGGTGATGGATTCTGGCCTGATAGTGTTAGTGAATGAAATGTCATTCCCCCTGCCTGCTGCAGGCAGGCGAAGGCCGGAATCCAGGAAAGACATTGCCGGGATGATAAATGAACCTCGGCATTCGCCTGTTTGTTGCAGGTAGGCCAGGCGCACACCGCCTCGGTGCGCGTTACTGGATAGATGAACAGCAAGGCACTGCTAAAACAACTGCAAGCAGCCGGCTGGAAGATTGTCAGGGTGAAGGGTAGCCATAATCAGTTAAAGCACCCTGACTACAAAAATTTGATAACTGTCCCGCACCCCAGGAAAGATTTACCGAAAGGGTTGGTTAATGCAATAAAAAAACAAGCGCGCCTGGAGATGTAATGATGAAAGTACAGTACCCGATTATCGTGGAAGAAGGAGGGAATGAAACCGCCTGGGGGATTACCGTGCCGGATTTAACGGGTTGTTTTTCTGCGGCAGACAATGAAAATGATATTCTTGATGCGGCCAGGGAAGCGATTTTATTGCACCTGGAAGGGCTGGGAAATATCCCGGATGCGTCTCCGATTGAGAATTTCACCCACGATAACAATTTGGTTTTACTGGTGGATGTAGATTTGGCGCAGTTCGAAGGGCAAGCAAAGCGTATTAATATTACCGTGCCACAGGGCTTGTTATTACAAATTGACCGGGCCGCAAAATTAGAAGGTAAAACACGTTCAGATTTTTTAACGGAAGCGGCGAGGAAGAATCTATTACAGTAGCAATACATTGCCAATGGGCTGCCTGTCCTGCCTGAATTATTTAATGACGGGGTGCTGGAAATGACGAAGGTGGCAGGCCGGAATGACGGAATGGCAGGAAGCCGGAACAATACCCCGTTGTCATTCCGGCGAAGGCCGGAATCCAGGAAAGGACTGCCGGGGTGGTGAGTGAACCCCGGTTTTTGCCTCCTGCGCCGGTCGGCCAGAATGAATCGTTATTCCCGCATTAGAACAAATGCATAAAATCTTGGCGCGCTAAACAGCATCTTGCAACTGTAACGCAAACTGTGTAACGGCATTAACGAATCCCATATTCAAGCGCCATCCATAAACAGAACAGCCTCGACACCCCGCATCGACCACTTTGTGTGGCCCCCTAAACCATCAGGCATGTCCGGCAGATTTACATCCGCGTTTAATATATCGCGAATTTCCGCGATAATTTGAGTGGCAGCAAATTGTCCATCCCACTTTCTGTACATGTTCGGCCAATTGAGCTTTCGAGGTCTGGAAGTACCCCCTCGTCTGGCTGTATCGGCATGGCCGATATCCGGGAAGTACTTCTGATTGTCAGACAGATTCCGGGAGACAAGCGCATTATCAAGCCGCGATGTCAGCGCCCTTGCTACGCGTGAATCGAAGATCACCTGTGGAAATCGGCTGGGCACGCTTTCCAGATATGCGGTCCCCATGGCGGCAACCTTCGAATAACTGCTATTGATCGGCGCCGAAGTGCAAATAACGCGCCCGCAAAGGGCATTACTCAAGACCCCGAAGATATTTCTCGCGCTGACCTTTGGTTTTCGAAGCGCCCCTCCCCATCCAAATATGGATAAAGCCCATTTCTCGGCGCGGGTATTGTCTTGTGACGACCAATTGATCTTAGCTTCGATCAAGCGCGAAAGACACCTGCCTTCAACCGTAAATGCCTGGAGAATCCCTTGAGTCCTAAAATAGTCATGACCTTTCCAGTTATAACTCTGCAATCTCTTGTCCCAACTACAATTATTGTTCATAGTCCACACCATATCTTGGAGTAGCCGCGTTCTCATGTTTTGATTCGGGACTGTTAAATTCGGAGTGCCTCCACAGATTTTGCGACTCTGCGCCTTCAGAGCAGGCTGCACCCTCATATTGGCTGGTGAATTTACGTTCTAAACCAACGAATATATAATGGCGCGGCCTGGTTTATCTACGCGCCAGTAGACCGCATTATTCTTTTCTTTATTTATGCCGTTGCCCGTGCCCAGATTCAAACCGGGACGACTTATCGATCGATTTGGAGGAACTGTTCTTAGCGTACTTTCCTCGTACTTTTCGCTCAAATTTCTATTTTGGATCAGGTCAGATGTAGGCCACTGCTTATTTAAGCGCCTAGCTTTGACTTCGTTCGCTATATCATCTTGTAGTGCCATCTTTAAATTCCGTCAGATTCAATTATTCAAAATTTTACCAATCTTAACTTTTTTACATATCTCATACGGATACTAATGAACGCTAATACACACTGGAAACAGATTTACCCACCCCCTTTCGTTCCCCAGACGCATGCAAAGCGGCGCAAGATCTCACGTCGCACCACATCCAAGATACGTCTAGGATAGAGACTTATAAAAAGAAATATGGTTCAAAATGTGAAACAAATGTATAATCGCCAGCGTCACGACCGGAACAAATACCCTATCGTCATTCCCCTTGCCTGCAGCAGGCAGGGGGAATGACGATAGTTTCATCACCCCAGCCCGCCCACGCTCTTTAATAACCCCACGCGCCCAATTTCCACTCTTACCAAAAATGCCCATCCTAACCGCTCTTCCAGCCGTTGCCGGGCATAATACGGCGCATGAACTCATCGAACAACGGAACGGTGAATGCCGTATCGCCGTGCTCCGGGCTCCATATCATCCCCTTGGCGATAAGCTGATTGCGGGTCGGGGCGAGAGATTCGACCTTTCTCTGCAACAACCCCGCGATCTCGCCAGACCGGTGGGGGCCGGCGCCAAGCTCCGCCATCGACCTGAGATAACGCTTCTCCAGCGGCGTCAAGCGGTCAAACCGAACCCGGAAGAAACTCTCGTCAAGGGCCTCGATCGCGGCCGCGGAGGCGGTTCTGGCGTCCGTTTCGGTAATGGGTGATTGCCCCGCCTCTTCCCAGGCGTGCTGGCCCCACTCCTGGATGAAATACGGATAACCCTGCGTCTTCTGCACGATCAAACCCAAAGCCGCCTCTTCAAACTCGACGCCGCCTTCTTGAGCGGGTTTCACCAACGCCGCCCGCGCCGCCTGCCCGTCAAGCGGCCCGATCTCGGGGAACGTGAACAGCCGCTCCGCGTAGGACTTGGCCTTGCCCATACGGCCGCGTAACTGCGGCAGACCGGCCCCGGCCAGCAGCACCGGCAGTTTGCGCTGGGCCGTCCGGTGCAAGGCCGTAATCAACGCCGCAAGCTGATCTTCCGCCAAATACTGTAACTCATCAATGAACACAACCAACGCGGAATTCGCGCCCCGGGCCGCCTCGCCGACAAGCCACAGAAGGTCCGGCAGGTCAAGCTCAAGGTCGCCATTGTCGGCAAGTCCGGGTTCCGGCTCAAAATCAAGTTTGACCTCGATGTCGGCGTATTTGATCTTCAACGCGCCGACAAATCCGGCCAGCCCGCGAAGCGCGCGGTGCGCGAACTCGCGCGCCGATTCGATCCGCGACAAGCGCAACAACACGGCGCGGAGTTTCGGCGCCAGAATACCGGGCAGCGATCGATCTTCCGGCGCCTCCACCCAGACCGTATGCACGCCGGCATCGTCCGCGTCATTCCTGAGTTGCTCCAGCAGCACGGTCTTTCCAACTCCGCGCAAGCCGATCAGCAACACGCCCCGGGAAGTCCGCCCTCGCCGCAGTCTCTCAATGGCGACCCGGACGTCTTCCCGTATCTCGGCGCGCCCTTCAAGGGCCGGGGGCGGCGCGCCGGCGCCTGGCGCGTAGGGGTTGCTGATGCGGTCCATCGCCGAATTATAGCAATCTTAGGGATATTATAAAAATCTTATAAACTCCCTAAGAAATGTATAACTGCCAGCGCCACGCCATATCGCGGCGGTGTATTTTGAGACTAAGCCGCTGAATATACAGTGAAACTTGTGAAGCCGTTCACACTTTACAGAAACCGCTCTGGCAGAAGCGCCGTTCATCGCCGAAAGTCTGCCGTTTGTCCGTTTATGGTCGGTAAATACGGAATCTCTGTTACAAATGGCTATCGAAACAAACAGCCCGTTGTTATTCCCCCTGCCTGCTGCAGGCAGGGCTTGGGCGGGAATGTATCCTTCACCGTCATTCCAGCGAAAGCTGGAATCCAGGAAGGCGTTGCCGGGATGGTAAATGAACCTCGGCCTTTGCTGCCAGCACCGGCCGGATGGAATGAATGGTCATTCCCGCCCAAGGCGGGAATGTAGGGTAAAAACCACTGGATTCCAGCTTTCGCTGGAATGACGGGTTGCTGGAAATGACGAAGGTGGCAGGCCGGAATGACACAGCGGCAGGAATACCGGGAAGCCGGAACAACACTCCGTCGTCATTTATGGACAGGATGTCCTGTATGCGGCGAGAGGGCACGCCTACAAGGACGTAGGTGGTAGAGCAGCGTCAGGAACAGGCTGCCGAGGATGCCCGTAGCCGCCCAGCGAAAGCTGGAATCCAGGAGAGTGATGCCGGGATGGTAAATGAACCTCGGCCTTTGCTGCCTGCACCGGCCGGATGGAATGAATGGTCATTCCCGCCCAGGCGGGAATGTAGAGTAAAAACCACTGGATTCCAGCTTTCGCTGGAATGACGGGTTGCTGGAAATGACGAAGGTGGCAGGCCGGAATGACACAGCGGCAGGAATACCGGGAAGCCGGAACAACACTCCGTCGTCATTTATGGACAGGATGTCCTGTATGCGGCGAGAGGGCAGGATGCCCGTAGCCGCCCAGCGAAAGCTGGAATCCAGGAGAGTGATGCCGGGATGGTAAATGAACCTCGGCCTTTGCTGCCTGCACCGGCCGGAATGAATGGTCATTCCCGCCCAAGGCGGGAATGTAGGGTAAAAACCACTGGATTCCAGCTTTCGCTGGAATGACGGGGTACTGGAAATGACGAAGGTGGCAGGTCGGGATGACGGGGTGTTGGTAATGACGAAAAGGCATGAACGAAAAACAACCTTGTGTGTACCTGCTGGCCAGCAAGAAGAACGGCACGCTTTACATTGGGGTCACGAGTAATCTTGTGCAGCGTGTTTATAAGCACAAGAACGGATTGACTGAAGGATTTGCCGGCAAATATGACGTGCAAAGGCTGGTGTACTACGAAGGCCACGGCACGATGGAATCCGCAATCAACCGCGAGAAACAAATAAAGGCATGGCAACGCCGCTGGAAGATTGACTTGATTGAAGCAAACAACCCGGAATGGCGGGATTTGTATGAGGATTTGGCCTAAAGATTGACGCGATGAAAGAGGAACCAAACCATAAGACTGGCGAAGCTGAAAAAAATTACGATCATGCGATTGATGAACTTATGCAGAGTATGACCGAGGTGAAATGGATGTTGGCCTTAGTCTTGTTTATTGAGGTGGTGGAAGCGCTGAAGGCCCTTTCGCTGATTTAGTTTTTAGCGGCGATAGGAATGCCGGGAAGCCGGAATCCAAGAAGGCGTTTCCGGGGTGGTAAATGAATCTCGGTTTTTGCTGCCTGCACCGGCCGGATAGGATGAATGGTCATTCCCGCCCAGGCGGGAATGTAGAGTAAAAACCACTGGATTCCAGCTTTCGCTGGAATGACGGAGTGCTGGGAATGGCGGAGGTGGTAGGCCGGGGTGACGGAATGCTGGGAATGACGAAAGTGGCGTGGCCGGAATCACGGAACGATAGGAATGCCGGGAAGCCGGAACAACACCCCGTCGTCATTCCAGCGAAAGCTGGAATCCAGGAAGGCGATGTCGGGATGGTAAATAGACTCCGGCCTTTGTCGCCTGCATCGGCCAGACAGAATGAATTGTTTATTGTCATTCCCGCCCAGGCGGGAATGTAGAGTAAAAACCACTGGATTCCAGCTTTCGCTGGAATGACGGAGTGCTGGGAATGATGAAGGTGGTAGGGATGCGCTCTCCGTCTTGCCTGAATGAGCAGGCCGGAATCACGGAACGACAGGAATGCCGGGAAGCCGGAACAACACCCCGTCGTCATTCCAGCGAAAGCTGGAATCCAGGAAGGCGATGTCGGGATGGTAAATAGACTCCGGCCTTTGTCGCCTGCATCGGCCAGACAGTAATGAATTGTTTATTGTCATTTCCGCTTACACGGGAATGTAAAGTAAAAACCACTGGATTCCAGCTTTCGCTGGAATGACGGGGTGCTGGGAATGACGAAGGTGGCAGGCTGGAATGACGGGGCGCCGGAATGACGATGTCGGCAAACCGGAATAACGGAGCGGCGGGAATAACTAAAGACGCCGGCATGGTAAAACAAACACCGCCTTCCGCCCGCGCCGGCAGCGCCGGGTCGCGGGGGGAGGCATGAACCGCGGAATAACATGAAGATGAACCTAACTATTGAGAAGACGACTATGAAACACGCGATGACACGTAAACTGGCCGCTTTTATGGCTGGCCTCATGTTGGTGCTGGCCGGGCAGGCCGGCGCGAAGCCTCGGGATGACACCGAGATTTATTTTAATGCGGCAAAACCCAGTAAAGCCAGCCGCCCCAATGCGCTGTTCATCCTGGACACCTCCGCCAGTATGCTGCTCCCCGTGTCCAGCGAGGCCGGCAGCGAGAGCCGCATTGACACGCTCAAGGAGGTCATGCGGCAAGTGCTGGAAGAGGCAAAAGATATCAATATCGGCCTGATGCGCTTTACCGGCGGTGAAGGCGGCCCCGTGTTATTCCCCATCAAGGATATTGATTCCGATGTGAGCAAGGTCCCCGGTGAAACGGCCACGTACACCGCCCTGATCAGCAAGGGCGAAAATGACGCCAGGGAAAACAATAACACCCGAAGCGTGACACTGGACGAGAGACGGATCGAAGATCTGTTCGTCGAGCCGGCCTCCACCAGGGAATTTGAGTCAATAACCCGGTCGTATTTTGTTGACGACAGCACGGAAGACGCCACCCAACTCCGCGAAGACGGCGAGATGACGCTCAACGACGCGGCGCTTACGCTGAGCTACGACAGCAATATCGGCTTGATGTTTGATAATCAGGACCGTTCAGGCACGGCCGGCGCGGCCATGCGCATCGCCCCCAACGCCCTGATCGAAGAGGCCAGACTGGAACTCGAATTCGATGCCGCCAGCTTCCCGAACTATGCCGCTGTCTGCCCAAGTCCGGGCCCAAGTCCGGGGGGGTTGGGCTGCTACGCCGAATACCGTGTTCGGAGCCTGTTGACGCTTGACAGTCTCATATTTGGCAGGCCAGAGACCCAGGCGCTGGTTCTGGATTACACGATACCGGACTTCAGTGATGCAAAATTTAATTTATATACCCGCGACCGGGGCGTGATGCCGGGCTTCCTGACGCAGGGCGAATGGCGGTTTGATGATAATCCTGGCGCGCCTCCAGCTTCCTCAGAGCGAGAAAAAGAAGCCGGGTATGACGCCAAAAGCCAGGATATCAAGGCCACGATACAGGAGATAGTCAGCCACGGCTGCACGAGCCCGGTGACGGCCGCCACCACGGCCACGGCGTTCAGCGACGCGGGCTGTGTCTGGAGCGGCGACAAGCTCGGTTTGCATCTCTACGGGGTCTCTAGAATGGCCTATCAGACTGACGGTTCTTTTGAAAGCCCGGAGCGGGTGTTCGAAAGCTACGACAAGGGCGGCGCCAATCCCCATCCGCCGAAACTGACCGTGACATACAAGCAACTCAAAATGGCCGAGAAGGCGGCCACCATCGGGCTGCGCTTTGAGGATATCCGCATCCCGCGCGGCGCGACCGTGGAGAGCGCCGCGCTGATCTTCGTCCCGGCGGCCGATGAGAAGGAAGCCATAAGCTGGACGATTCAGGCCGAAAAAACCGGGGATTCGGCCGCCTTTGCCGCCACCAACCGCAATCTCTCCAACCGCGGCAAGACCGGCGCCAGCGCGACCTGGGCCTTGCCGGACTGGCAGGAGGACGAGCCGACAGAGAGCGTGGACCTGCGCACGGTGGTGCAGGAAGTCGTGAACCAGAGCGCCTGGTGCGGCGGCAACGCGCTGAGTTTTCTGATTACCCGCGCCGCGAGCACGAACGACCCCGACTTCAAGCGCAAGTTTTTCAGTTATGAAGGCGACCCCGCGCGGACGGTTCGCTTTCAGTACAAATACAGATTCGATGGCCGGGGCAATTGCAGTGATGGCGCCACCAGCAGGCGGACCGCGGCCCAGGCCGATGACGCCGAACAGCGGTCTTCGACCGGCAAAGGCGATGTTAATGACAGCATCCTTAATCTCGGCAGTAACTGGGTCGGGCTGCGCTTTTCCGGCCTGCCGATACCGAAAGACGCCGTGATCGAGCGCGCTTATCTGGAATTTTACTCCAGGTCGAATACCAGCCGCGCCGTCACGTACACGATCAGGGGCGAAGACAGCGGCAACGCCGCGCCCTACGCCACAACCCGCAGGAATCTTACCGGCCGCAGTTATGTGTCGCAGACGGTAGGCTGGAGTCCGGGCGGCTGGGACAGGAATCGGCGCTATCAATCCCCGGATATCAAGACCATTGTCCAGCAACAGGTGCGCCATTCAGACTGGCGCGCCGGCAACGCCCTGGCCTTTCTGGTCGATAAGGGCGGACGCGCGCGCTCGATCGCAAGCTATGACCGGAACGCGACGCAGGCCCCCCGCCTGGTGGTTGAGTATTATTCCGAGGGCAAAGGCAGGAAAAAATTCAAGACCGTGCGCGAGCGGCTGGAAGAGCGCGTTGAGGAGATCGTGCCCCTGGGCTCGACCCCGGTGCAGGCGACCCTGGTCGAGGCCGCGAACTACTGGCGCGGCAAGGCCGTCAAGTATGGCCTGGATCGCCAGGGCACCATGCTGACGCCTTCTACAGTCTCCAATGAGGGACCCGGTGGCGCGCTCAACAACATCACCACGCGCCAGCAATTGGACAACCGCTACAACCAGACCACGGCGATCAGCCATCCGGGCAGTTATTGCAAGAGCGAGAGCGATTGCGGCAAAACGGATACCGCGGACGGCAAGACCTATGGCGTCTTTAACCCCACGGACAATCCCGCGGACTGTGAACCGGGCAAAAGCCCGTACACGCTGGGCTGCCTCCGGCAGGAGATCAAGACCAGCGGCGCGCTGAACTATGTCAGCCCGTTTGACCCCACCCTGGAATGCGGGAACAACTTCCAGATATTGATGACGGACGGCAGCGCCTCGACGCCCAGCAGAGTCGTAGTCGCGGCGCAGAACGACATTAAGGCGATCATCGGCGCGGGCAAACCCTGCCTTGCCAACAAGCTGGGCGGCGGCGCCAATAATGCGTCCGAGCTTTGTTCGGTGGATCTCGCGAAATTCCTGGCCACGACCGACCTGTCCGGCAACAACAAGGAACAGTCCGTCAGGACCTATACCATCGGCTTTGCCCTCGGCAACGCGTCGGCCGCGAACCACCTCCAGCAGATTGCCGACGAGGGCGAGGGCGAATATTACGCCGCGGACACGGCGGATGCGCTGTACGCCGCGTTTCAGGATATCCTGGCCAGCGGCGCCAACGCGACCTTTGCGGCCGCGCCGGTGGCGGCGAATGCCTTCAACCGCCTGTTCAGCCGCGACAATATCTATTTCGGCAGCTTTGCGCCCGCGCCGGGGAAAAAAAGCTACGCCAGTAAACGCTGGGGCGGGAATCTCAAGAAGTACCGCATTTGCATTAATCCCAACGGCCCGGACGGCAATCCGAACACAAAGGACGATAACTGTCCGCTCGGCGCCATACTGGACGCCGCCGGCAAGCCCGCGGTTGACAATAAAGGCCTGTTTAAATTCGGTATTCGAAGTCTATGGTCGAATAGTAATGATGGGCGCGAGGTCAAACAGGGCGGCGCCGGGGCCGAGATCACCGATTACACCCAGCGCAAGCTCTATACCGACATCAACAACAGCGGCACGGCCGCAAAGGGCGCCTCGTTATCTGGCTCGGGTTTCCTGATAACCAACAGTAACTGGAAAGATTCCGCGTTGCGGGAGGCGCGGGACACCGTTTGTGACGCCAGCGCCCCCACCACGGCCGGGACGCCCTGCGCAGAACTCATGGAATGGGTGCTGGGCCGGGATGTGGACGATGAGGACGTGGACGGCAGCAAGACCGATACCCGCTTTGTCTTCTCGGACGTGTTGCATTCCAGCCCCATTGCCGTGACCTATGGCCGCAGCGTGACCGGGACCGGCGCCAGCAGGCAAACGACATTCATCGACAGGCTCCTGGTCGGCACCAACGCGGGCGGCCTGCACTTCATCAACGGCGCGGATGGCAAGGAAGAATGGGCCTTCCTGCCCAATGAACTGCTGGCAAAGCAGGAGGCGCTCAGGACCAACGCCGCGCTCAATGCTGCAGCAGGCGAACGCCATATCTATGGCCTTGACGCCACGCCCGTAGTGCGCGTTGAAGACAAGGACAGAGACGGCGTGATTGAGCCCGGGGCCTGTTCCGGGGGCGCCACGACGAACTGCGGGGAAAAAGTCCATGTCTATATGGCCATGCGCCGCGGCGGTAATTCCATCTATGCGCTGGACATCTCCAACAGCGGCAGCGCGCCGAAATTCCTCTGGCGCATTGACGCGGCGAATAATCCCAGCCCGACCGGCGGCATTGCCAAAGGCGACTTTTCGCGCATGGGGCAGACCTTCTCCGAGCCGGTGCTGGCCAGGGTCAACACCAGCACGGGCAGAAAGACCGTGCTGATATTCGGCGGGGGGTATGACACCCGCCTGGATAACGACAAGCCGCCCAAGTCCGACGGCACCCCGCAGCCGGGCCGGAACTTCGGCCTGGAAGGCGGCAAGCCCAATCTGGGCAATGCCATTTATGTGGTCGATGCCGATACGGGGGATCTCATCTTCTGGATCGGGCATGACGGCGATAACAGCAAGGGCATCAGCGCGAGCGGGGCGAATATTAAAGTGCCCGGCATGAACTACGCGATCGCCTCCAACGTCAACGTGTTTGATTCCAATGGCGATGGCGTGGACGACCGGCTGTATGTCGGGGACACGGCCGGCAATGTCTGGCGGGTGGACCTCGGCGCCGACATCGGCGGCAGCACGAACCCCCAGGGCAGCACCGTGGTTGGCCACTTTGCCAATCTCTCCACGGAAGGCACGCTGGCCGATGAGCGGCGCATTTTCTACCGCCCGGCCGTGGTGCAGGTGCGCGACACGAAGTTCTCCAATGCCGAACGGGGCGTGTATGATTATGTCGTGGTGGGCACCGGCAACCGCGCCAATCCGCTGGCGACCGGCACGAATGACCGTCTTTACGCGCTGCGCGATGTGCAGACCACGCCGATGACGGGCAGCAACGGGATTGCGACCGGTTATCCGAAGGACGTGCCCACGGCGGCCAGCACGACGGTCCCGAGGCCCACCAGCGTGGCGCTAGGCCGGCCGCTCAAGGAGAGCGACCTGGTCAAGATAAATGCGAACCTCACGGCCGGGCTGGATAACAATACCAATACAGGCGGCACTGCCGAAAAAGCGGCGGAAGGCTGGTATCTTGACCTCAAGACCGCGGGCGGCGGCAGCCGCAAGGGTGAAAAGGCCCTGGCGCCGCCGTTGGTATTGAGTGGCAACATCCTGTTCTCCAGCTATTTCCCGGACGACCCGAACAGTTCCTGCGATGTGAGTGTGGGCAAAGGCCGCGCCTACAACCTCGGGATCCTCACGGGCCGGGTTGGGTTGAACTGGGACGCCAACAACAAGACCAATACCAAAAAAACGACCGATGCCTTTTATGAACTCAAGTCCGGAGGCATCCCCCCGCAAGTCGTGCCGATTTATACCACGGAAGGCATAAAATACCTCGTCGGCAAGGAAACACCGCCGGGCAAGACGGAGAACGCGGCGGTCAAGACTTACTGGTATCTGGAACGGGAGTGATGAGGGATGCGTGAAGGGCAGGGATGCCCGCCCCCGTGTGGGCATTCCCGCCTGCGCCCTGCCTGCAGCAGGCAGGGGGAATGGATAGAATAAACCACTGGATTCCTCGGCGGCCTGTTCCAGACGCCGCTCTACCACCTACGTCCTGTAGGCGAGCTTTCGCTGGAATGACGGAGGGGGTGGGAATGATACGGAGGTGGCAGGCCGGAATGACGGGGTAGAATGAGTGAACCATTTTTGGAGAACCAGGCATGAGCACAAGAGCCGATTTCACGATAAAGCTGGAACCTGAATTGCGCGAGGCGTTCATGGCGGCAACCACCGCCGATGACCGGCCCGCATCTGAAGTCGTGCGTGAACTGATGCGTGGCTACATTGAACAGCACCGCGAGGCCCGCGACTATGATGACTATCTGCGCCGCAAAGTCGCGGTGGCCCGGGCCGACATAGAGGCCGGACGCGGTTACTCTAATGAGGACATTGAAGCCGAGTTCTCCAAAGCGCGTAAAGCACTGTCACGCCAGGCCGGCGTGTGAAGGTTCGCTGGACAGTCTCTGCCCGACTTGATCGAACTGAAATTCGTGACTATATCGCAGAGGATAACCGCCGCGCCGCCGCGACTATGGATAAGTTGTTCAGTGACGCCGCTTCGAGATTGGCCGCTCACCCGGAGATAGGCAAAGCCGGTAAGATTCCGGGTACCCGCGAATGGATACCGCACCGAAGTTATCGGCTTGTGTATGAGATAAAGGGTTCTACGGTGTGGATACTGTCACTGGTGCATACGGCCCGCCGCTGGCCGCCGGTGCAGGAATGATTGTTTTTTTATCGAATTCTGGAACAGGCCTGTAAACCGAGAGGAAGCAACCATGCTTGAAGAAATTAACGACTATAAGGCCAGGACCCGGCTGCCTGAATTGTTGCGCCGGGTCGAGGCGGGTGAATCGTTTACGATTACCAGGCAGGGCAAGCGCATCGCGGACGTAGTGCCAAGCCACAGCGGTGATCGCGCGGCGGCCCGGGCCGCGATTAACCATATTCTGGCCGCGAACAAGCGCCCGATTTCTGATGAAACCCTGGCCGGGCTCAGGCAAGCCGGATCGAAGTGCCGCCTTTGAATTGTCATGCCTGCTTATGCCGGAATGGATAGTTAAAACTACTGGCCCCCCGCTTTCGCCTGCCTGTAGCAGGCAGGCGTAGGCCGGAATCCAGGAAGGCGGCGCCGGGGTTATTGGATAGATCCCGGTTGCTGATGACCTGTGCCGGGTTGGAATACTGTCTTTGAATGGCATTCCCGCTTACACGGGAATGGGTTGTATAAACCACTGGATTCCTCGGCGGCCTGTTCCAGACGCCGCTCTACCACCTACGTCCTGTAGGCGAGCTTTCGCTGGAATGACGGAGGGGGTGGGAATGATACGGAGGTGGTAGGCCGGAATGACGGGGTAGAATGAGTGAAACATTTTTGGAGAACCAACCATGAGCACAACACAGGCAACGGCAAAAACGCAAACAGCCAATAAGCCGCCTTTGGCGCCGACAGCCGGATGGCTTGAAATGTCGAAGGAAGAACGGGCTACCTGGTTGCGGCAAAATGGCAAGGGCTATCTGTCGCAGGAAGAGCAGGAAGCGCGGTTGCGCACTTTTTATAACGATATAGAGCAAGTTTATCTGGCCGAGGCCGAAGGGGCGCACAATGCCGGCAATGATGAGGCCTTTTGGGAGTGGTACAGCCTCACGGAAGTACCCGCGCATTTCCTGAAATCACTCAAGAGGTGGAACGGCGCAGACTTTATCCGCGAGTTGGGCTTTGATACCAGCAAGGCGGACAAAGCCTATGGGCCGGGCTGGCTGGAACAATAATTGAGTAAGCGAAAGGAGAGAAAGCATCTGTTGGGGCTTGAAGCATCGGCTGTTGAAAAGCACAGTGAAGCCCCCAGCGCCGGAGAGCTTACCAACAAGAGAAACGTTCTGCTTGCCCATATTGAAGACATTGCTTCCAGCAAAAAGGCAGAATGGATCATAGAAATGGAAAAAGATATTCTTGAGAATGACCTGGATCGCTATGCCAATAACGACCCTCTTATGACGGGCAGTCTGAAGGCCGCTTTGGATGAAATCGCGGCGCTTGAGCGGCAACTTGAGATCGTTGACGATCCGGAAAAATACAAGGCCATTGACAGGGCGCATAGCCTGACCAAAAACCGCAACCGGGGCCTGCCTCTCGACGAGGCGCGGCAGGTATTCAGAAGCCACCGCGCCCGTCTCGGCAATCAGGCCAAGACCCGGATGGATGATACGGAAAAACAGATTATTTACGCGCGCAGGAAGGCGCTAGGCATAGCGGAAAAAGACTACATAGAACGGCAGACCACGGCGCTTGGGCAGATATACTCTGATGTTTAGATGGTTATTCTTGTCCGCGTGTGGCAGATTGATCAGAATGACAGGGTGGCGGGTAAAGCCCCCGTTGTCATTCCGGCCGGGATGTTGGATAGGCCCCGGTTGCCACTGGCCTGCGCCGGGTCGAAATGCCGCCTTTGAATGGGCATTCCCGCTTATGCGGGAATGGATAGTTAAAACCACTGGATTCCGGCTTTCGCCTGCCTGCAGCAGGCAGGCCGGAATGGCGGGACGGATAAAGTTGGTTTGGAACCTGGACTATAATTAAATTTTCTTATCACAAAGACGGATAACCATGAGAAAAAAACGCACGATACCAGCGCCGACAAGCGGATGGCTGGAAATGTCGAAAGAAGAACGGGCCGCCTGGTTGCGGGAAAACGGCAAGGGTTTTCTGTCGCAAGAAGAACAGGAAGAGGAGTTGCGTCTTTGTCATGGGAAGATAGAAAGTGTTTATCGCGCCGAGGCTGATAAAGCGCATAAGGCGAGTGATAATGAAACTTTCTGGCAGTGGTTGAGCCTCATCGCGGTGCCCGCACATTCTCTGATGTTACTCAAACAGTGGAATGGCGCTGACTTTATCCGCGAGTTGGACTTTGATACCAGAAAGGCCGATGAAGCCTACGGGCCGGGCTGGCTGGAGGAATAAATTGAGCGCGCCAGAGGAAGAAGAAAGTCAGTTGGAAATGGAGGAAAGAGAGCAATTGCTGATGCTTGAATCAGTGGCTTCCGATGAACACAGGGAAGCTCCTAGCGCCAGGAAACTTGTCAATACAAGAAAGGCCCTGCTGGCGCATATCAAAAAAATAGCGGCCAGTGGTAGCGGGGAAAGAATTGTAGCCATGGAAAGGGATCTTGTCGCAAACGATCTGGTTCGCTACGCCAAGGCCGAAGACACCGCAATGATAGGCAGCCTGAATGCGGCGCTGCATGGATTTGCGGCGATTGAAAGGAAGCATCGCATCGTTGATGACCCGGAGCAATACCAAAGGGTTGATGGAGAATTCAGCTTTCCTAAAAACCGAAAACAGGATCTACCCCTGGACGAAGCGCGTCAGGCATTCGGAAGCCACCGCGCCCGCCTCGGCAATCACGTCAAGTTCCGTCTGGAAGATGCGGAAAAACAGATCATTCATGCGCGCAGAAAGGCGCTGGGCATCGCGGAAAAAGACTACATAGAACGGCAGACCCGGACGCTGAGGCAGCCATAATGCCCTGCTGTTTAGATGGTTATTGCCGCCTGTATGTAGCATACCGAAACACCGAGGCAACAGGAATGCAATATCTTTTGGAGCGCCAAACATGAGCACAACACAGTCAGCAACACAAGCGGCAGCGGCGCCGATAGCCGGTTGGGGCGATCTATCGAAGGAAGAACGGGCCGCCTGGCTGCGGGAGAACGGCAAGAGTTATTTGTCGCGGGAAGAACGGGAAAAGTTGTTGCGTGAAAGCGGCATGAATCTCGTTTATCTGGCCGAGGGCCAGGAGGCCCTGGAGGCCGGCGATGGCGTGGCGTCCTGGCAGTGGCTGGCCCTTGCCGCAGTGCCCGCGCACAGCTTGAAGACACTCAAGGAGTCAAACGGCGCCGGGTTTATCCGCAAGTGGGGCTTTGATACCCACAAGGCAGACGAGGCCTATGGCCCGGACTGGCTGGAAAAATAATTGAACGAACTGGAAGAAGCGGAACGTATCCTTGCGTTACAGACAGCAGAAAAACACTACATAGAGCGGCAGGTCAGGACGCTTGGGCAGATATGTTCTGATGTCTAGTCGGTTATTACCGCCCGCGTGTAGTAGATCGGTCAGAATGACGGAGTGGCGGGAAACATCCCCGTTGTCATTCCGGCGCAGGCCGGAATCCAGGAGGGCGGCGCCGGGATGTTGGATAGGCCCCGGTTGCCGATGGCCCGTGCCGGATTGGAATGCCGCTTTTGCATGGGCATTCCCGCTTGCGCGGGAATGGGTAGTTAAAACCACTGGATTCCGGCCTTCGCCGGAATGACGGAGGTGGTGGGCAATGGATTCGTTGTCATTCCGGCCTGCCTGCTGTAGGTCGGAATAACGAAACAGGCAGGAATGAAGTTTTACCCATTGTGGCAATCTAAAGAATTCGGATGAACCGGATTGATTGCGTTGTTAATAATTGAACAGAGGAGACCGTTTATGTCACCCAAAATATCAGGTTTTACACTCATCGAAGTGATGATCGTGGTCGCGATTATCTCGATTATTGCCGCTGTTGCGATCCCTTCTTATGCGAACTATGTGGACCGGGGCAAGCGTTCCGAGGCGCGCGCCGCGTTGCTTGATATCGCCGCGCGGCAGGAGCGTTTTTATTCAAATAACCGCCAGTACGCGGCCAGCCTTAGCGGTACTAACAGTCTTAATATCCCGGGATGTACAGCGAGTTCATGTAAGAGCGAGAACGGCTATTATACGCTGTCGGTATCATTGCCCGCCAGCCAGAATAATCAGGATTTTGTGGCCACCGCCACGCCTTCCGGCTGGACCGACGATAAGTGCAACGTGCTGGGTATTGACGAAACAGGCGCAAAAACGCAAACCGGCAACCAGAATCGGGCCTTCTGCTGGGGCAAATAACCCCGCGCCCTGCCTGATGATGTCTGGCCTTCGTTTCCGGCGCGGCCTGCTGTTTGCCGTGCTGTTACTTGCCCCGCTGGCCGCGCAAGCGGCCGGGGATGAGGCCGTGCGGCCGCCTGAAGGTACGCCGGAAGTTGCCCCGCGCGAAGCCGCTGATTATCCTTTTTTACAACAGAAAATCCGGCATGGTTCGGCCAGTCTGAATGAGGTCAAGCTGGCCCTGACTGAAACGGACGTGGGTTCGCTCACCAATACCGCGCACGCGCTCTATGTCATGCGCGGGCGCCCGGAGGTGCTGCGCCTGATCGATGATTTGTGGGCCTTGAAAAAAGATCGCCACCCCGATCTAGCCTGGCGGCTGCTGGAAAAGGCGCCGGTCAGGATTGCGCTGGCCAGCACGATCAACCGGATAAAAATTGTCAACACCGATGCGCAAACGGAATATATCAGGGCGCATAAATTCGATGAACATGAATTTCACCGGGCCCAGGTCGTGGTCGCGTTAGGCTTCAATGGCGATGTGGCTGATATTGAATATATCAAGTCGATGGCGCTCGGGGAGAATCATTATGTTTCACAAAGCGCGATCAGCGGCCTCGCGCTCATGGGCGGAGAGGCGGCCAGGGATGCGCTCGCTGAAATCTGGCGAGATTCGCAGGATACCCCGCGCGGTGATCTGGCCAGGGCGATGATTGAGAAGGTTTATAATGTGACCCCGGCCCTGAGAAAGCGGGGCGAAGATTCAGGATCACCCGGGCAAGAGTGAAAAGGCAAACATGAAAACGCTGCCGGCGGGGCTCAGGGAATATAAGCGAACGCCAAGCCTGAATGCCGATACCCTGCCAAGAGGGTTTCTGCGCCGGCACGCCACCAAAGAGGGCACCTGGGGCCTGCTGGAAGTGGAGGCGGGTTCTGTCGTCTATGTTATTGACGATGCGGCGGACGGGGGCCGCTATACTTTAAGGCAGGGAGACCGCGCCGTGATAGCGCCCCGCCAGCTTCATCACCTGGAATCGGCCAGCGCGGACCTGGTATTCCAGGTGAGATTTTTGAAGTAATTACAGCTTTTAAGCGCTTCTCTTCAGACGCGCGACAGCCGCTCATTGCCGCCGCACTTTGACATAAACGGCTTTGGCGTCAGGGTTTTTCCTCTTTTTCAGCCTGCCTGGACTTTGCCTCTTTATCCTGTTTGTTCGGCGCGCCGTAGCGAAACTCCAGAAAGGTCAGCACCAGCCCTATCATGGCCAGCGCGAAGACAATGATCGAGATATATAACAATAAATTGTCGTCCATGATCATTCCCTCATGGCAGGCAGGGCGGTCTCCTTCCTTGCAAGCAACGCGGCCAGTTTGAAATAAATGCCAAAGGCCAGGATCGAGGGCACCCAGATGGCGGTAAACAGGCCCTGCATCCGGTAGCCGTTAAACCATAAATAGCCTGATACGGCGAAAGACACCATCACGGCCAGTAAAATAAAAAAGTCTGATAACCTGAACATTGTTTTCTCCTTTCAAAGGTCTTTAAAACAGATTGCTGTAAACAGAAGGCTGCCAACCACGATCCCGGCGGGTATGCGGAGTTGCTCAAAACCGAATACCTGTGTTATTGAGGGAACCAGGCTGAACAGGCCAAGTAGAAACCAGATAAAGAACAACATCGCAACACAGGCCGAGGCAAGACCCAATATCCTTTTCAGGCTAAACCAGAATGACCGGGGGTGTTTCATATTGTTTTTTATATGCCCTTTTGGCAAGCGATCAATAATGAAATCAAGGACGTGAAGAAAAAGTGAAAATTCCGCTGTTGCCGGCCGTTTGCGCTAAAAAAATCCGTATGCCCCGCGCGTTGCCTTGCTGCCAACCGGCGCCGCCCGGCAAAACGGGCCGCGCTGCCTGGCCACAGCGGTAAGGCGCCTCAATCATACCTGATCCGGGTCTCAAGATCACTTGTCAGCGATTCGCCATCTTCCGGCAAGGCCGCAAATTCCAGCAGGCCGGCAATGGATTGCTGGCAAACAACGGCGAACCGCGCGCCGTCTTCCCGGATAATCCGAATGCCCGCGTCATAACGCACCGCTTCCTCTGCAAACACAAAGTGCGCTTCAAGCACCTCGACGACCGCCACGGCTTGAGACGCGCCAAGAGAAAACGACAAATAGTTCCAGGCCCGGCGCTGGTTTTTGATGTCCTTGGGGCTGTCCGCCAGCCGGGCGCTAAGGTGATAGTAATCGTATCCCTCGGCGGTTTCGTCCCAGTCGCACTCCAGCACCACAAACCGCTCCCCTGCAAGCCCGATGGAGACATGCTTTACCGCGATGATGGAACTGCCGTAATCCATATCGGCATGCGGGGCGAGCAGCGTTTGGGTAGGGCTGTTCAGCAGGGCCTTCAAGGCCGCCTCCGAGTCGCGGTCAATTTTTGCTTCAGTGGTTTTCATGGTTATCGCAGGATAGCAGCATCTCAGGGCAGAGGCTATTGCCTGTCCGGGTTTGATATTTGTGAGACGGATCAGGACTGCCTGTTGCCTGCGGCGGTCTGCCGGCAGGCAGGTTTGCGCCGGGTAGTCTCCTATGTGTGGTAACAATTCACAGACTGCCCGATTTCTTTTCTCAAGAAAAGTCTCACTTCTGTCTGAACTTGCGCATAGACTTGACTGTTTCTGAACCCGAAACAGTGGGCTAGAATTATTATCATGACAGCGCGTTTTAAATACGAGAGGCCGGCGAGGGCCGTGTTTATAGCAGGGCCTGCCCTGGCAGGGGCGCCTGAATGAACAGAAAATTCAAGGTCGGCGCGGCCGTGGGCAGCGGTATCGTGGCCCGCGCGGCGGAGCAGGGCGGCGCGGATTTTCTGCTCACCATCAATGCCGGACGGATGCGCAGCATGGGCATGCCGTCCATCGCCTGCATGTTGCCGATCCGGGCGCCGCTGGATGCCACCTTGCCCTTTGCCGAGCAGGAGGTGTTGCCGCAGGCGAGCGTGCCGGTTTATTTCGGGCTTTCGGCCTGGTGCGGGCCGCGCGCCATCGTGCCCGTGATCCGCTCGGCCCTGGCCGAGGGCTTTGCGGGCGTGGCCAATTTCCCGAGCGCCATGCATTTTTCAAGAGGGATGCGCCGCCTGCTTGATCGGGCCGGTATCGGAACGCGGGCCGAGATCGCGCTGTTGCTGAAGGCGCAAAGTGTGGGCGGGCGCACATTGTTTTATTGCGGCACGCGGGATGAGGCGCGCCGCGCGGCCGAAGCCGGGCTTGACGCGATCGTTTTCAACCTCGGCTGGAACATCGGCGGCGCCGACAGCCATACCACCGAGATCAGCCTTGAGGAGGCCGCGCAACAGGCGCGCGCCTTGACGCGGCTGGTGCGCGCGCTACGCCCGGAGATGGAAGTCTTTCTTGAGGGCGGGCCTGTGCTCAGCGCGGAAGACTTGAATTTTGTGATCCGTCATGCCGATATTGACGGCTATGTCGGCGGCTCGACCATTGATCGCTTTCCCGTGCAGCATTCGGTTACCAACCAGATTGCCGAATATAAATCGGCCGCGCTGAAGATCGGCAGCAAGACCCGGGAATTGCAGGCGGCAATGGCCGAGGCCGGGCGTCACGGGCTGGTCGGGCAATCTGCCGAATTTACCGAATTTGCGGCGGCCCTGATGCGGGCCCGCGCCGGACAGGCCCATGTGCATCTGAGCGCGCCTGAAGGGGCCGATTTGCAGGCCGCCCTGAACATGCTTTCGCATCAGCCCGGCGGGCCACGGCCCCTGCAATGCCTTGACTTCGGAGAATCCTGCTCGGCTCATCAGGCCAATGACCTGCTGTTCGGGCGCAACGATGGCGGCTATCAGAAGACCGGGCTATTGCACTCCGGCGCGGATTTTGTCGTGTTGCAAAACTGCGAGGCCATGCCGCGGCTGATTCGGCGCAAACTGCATAACGCCATTGTGTCCGGCCGGGTACAACGCATTGGCAGCCGCGGGAATCTGCCCTTGTCTCCCCGCCTGGTGTTTGTCTCCGGCCCGGGGTTTGGCCTGGACTGGAGCGAAATGGCGCTGGTGCGTATCGACTATCCGGGCCTGCGTTCGCGGCACCTGGATGTGCGGATGATTCTGGAAAAAATGCTGGGGGAATATCTCTCCGGGGATCGCTATCCCGACATCCGGCCCGCGGCCTACCGGGTCTTGAGCGCGCATGATTGGCCCGGCAATGAAGCCGAATTGCGCGCGCTGGCCAGGCTGATGGCCCGTCAATCGGCGCATAAAATCTATGAAGCGCATGATATGCACTTGCTGTTACAGGGCCGCTCGGCGCCGGCCGGGGAAATGACGGCCGAGACGGCCATGCGTCGGCAGCTTTTACAGGCGCTCGCCCGCAACGGGTTTCGCAAAGGGGCAACGGCCAGGACGCTGAATATAAGCCGTAAAACGCTTTACAACCGAATGAAACGGTTTGGCTTTAGCTGAGGCAATTCTGATTGAGTGAGCGTTGCCTTCAGTAATAATCAAAATGGCCAGTGCCCGATTCCATAATTTTCTTGACAGCAAATCATGCGCCATTTTAAGCCATCTGTTCCCTAGGGCCTGGTAACGCTATTTTAGCAGTGCCTGCTTGAGTCTGTTTTGCGCTCCAGCAAGGCGGAAGGAGCGCAGTGTAGTTGCGCTACTCAAGCGACTGACCTGCCTGCAGCAGGCAGGCAACGAAGCTGGGGCGCAAAACAGGCCAAGCCCTGCGGGTTGTGCCCCAAACTGCGCCACTCGGCGTTGCTTGTCGCTCATTTGGAATGACCAAATTTCGCTCCGCGCGCCTTGATTGGCGCAGTTTGGGGCACAACAGGCACTGCTAAAATAGCGTTAACAGGCCCTAGTTCGCGTTTAGCGCTATATTGCCGCCAAGCACGTGAATAAAGGATTCAAGCGTGTCTATTCCGGTTGTGTGTGCGGGATTCAAAATGCGCTGTATTTCGCTTTCGGGTATTCCCAGTTCGGCGGCAATGGCCGTCCTGGTTCGGCCGGATTGTTGAAACCGTGTGAACGCGGCCGCCTTTAGCGCGGTAATAACGGGCACAGACACCAAATGCTCCCCGGTCTTTTTCGCTGTCGGCGCGGGGATGTCACTGCCCTGTTCAATGCGCCCGCACAGGGCAACATCCAGCGCATCGGCCGCGTATTCAAGGGCTTCATTCAGGGTATCGCCCTGGGTGATGAGTTCGGGAATATCTCGACAGGTGACGACATAGCCGCCGTCGTCCTTGTCTTCTGAAAGAAGCACGGGATAAGTATATTGCATCGCTTAAAACTCCGATTCGTCAATATCAGGCTATTTCAGCATGGCCTTATAAGTGCCGGTTTTGAGTTCGTCTTTTGGGTTGCGGACAATGGTGACGCGATTGCCGTAAGTCAGTTTTACATGACTGCCCTTGCCGTGTTTCTTGTTCAAGTCAAAGAACAGGTTTCGGGTTTTTGCCAGTTTTTTAACCCTTTTAATAAATTCTTGACCTTATCATGTCTTTTGCAGGTTCAAATAATGATTGCAATTGGTCAAGGAGAGGCTAAATGGTTAAAGTCTGCGTCAATCTTGACCAAGAATTTAGAACACTGATCTGCCTATGGCATACAGGCCAAAAACGAACCATACCATATTTACCCGGCCGGTTTAATAAGGAAGCTCTGATTGAATCAGAGCTTCCTTAAGCAACTCGCTCAAAACTCAATTTATCGATGTCTGCCCGCTGGCTTGCGTGCTGTATATCGATACCAACGACTTTACCGGCGTCATCGAAGTCCAGCACAATGCCGTCAGTGACTTCTTCGCTCTCGGCGCTTACGCCTTCGTTTAAGCTGATATACATTGAGTCCGTGCTCACATCGTATTCGACTTTCATGGTTTGTAGCTCCGATCAAAAAATGCATTATGCAGCGCGCCATTTTCAACGACAACTCTCAGCCATTTCTCACCGACCTGTCCCCAATAGCGAGTTCGACCATCGGTTTGTATTTCAACACGGGCCGGGTTTTCAATCACCGCCGCACATAACTCAACGCTCAGATATGGACGCCGGATCATGACAGAATTAACGAAATAGGGCGTCGTTTTCACAAGTTAATAGAATGTTGCATTGACCCTGGCGATGTGTGGCGGCAACCGGCCAAAGCGGTCAAATTGAAAAAGCGGGATATAACGCCGGCTCTCCAACAGGGCGTTGTACCTGCCTGTCGCAGCCAAGTTAAGCCTACTCTATTTAATTACTGATTTAATAACAAGTCATTCTGTACTTGTCAGCGCTTTTCTGACGGGAGACGGGCGGATCAAGCCCGCGTCAAGACCTTCCGGCCAGGTGGCTTGCAGCCGGCCTTCAGCTTTTGTCAAGAGACCGAGAACCGGCAACCTGAGTCCGGGGAAGCCGGCCCGCAGGCGGGCGATCTGTTCGGCCCGTTCGCGCATTGATGGAAAGCCCGCCTCAAAGGCCGCCACCGGCGGCAACATCAACAGCGCTTCCGCGCCCAGCCCGGCGGCCCTGCGCGCCTGTGGCGCGCTGGCGACCGCGGCGAGCACGCGCAAGCCGGCCTCGCGCAGTTCGGCAAGCAGCGCGGCTTCTTTTTCAAAACCGAGGCCGACATCATCGAGATGCCGCAGGAAGTCCGCGTCGTGTTGTATGACCGAGGGCAGGTTGGCGACCCATGCTATCTCGCGCAATTTTAACTCGCGCGCCAGGGTCGAGATGTTCAGGATCGGATTGGCCAGGAACACGCCAAAGCCGGCGCCGCGAGGCAGGCTGTCTTTGTCCGGCAATGGCATGGCGCTGTGTGGGCCGGGCAGAAGCAGGGCCACCTCCGCCGGCATCTGCGCCGGAATATCCGGCGTATTCGGGGTGCAAATGCCGTTCGGCAGCGCATGGCGGGAATCTGATCCGGGTTCAATCCGCCAGAAGAGAATATTCGATTTTTGATAAAAATTACTCATTTTTACCCGTTTTTATTGAATTAGATATTGCGTGTGTCGGGGCAAGGGTGAAAGATGATATAGGGAATATTTTGGTTTAACAGTGTTATTCTCGCCTGCCCGTATCAGGCAGGCAGGGCCCGGATAAACTTGTCCGGGGCCTTAGGGCCTGTTAACACTATTTTGGCAGGCCCTGTTGTGCCCCAAACTGCGCCAATCAAGGCGCGCGGAGCGTAGTTTGGTCACTCCAAATGAGCGACAAGCAACGCCGAGTGGCGCAGTTTGGGACACAACCCGAAGGGCTTGGCCTGTTTTGCGCCCCAGCTTCGTTGTCAGTCGCTTGAGTAGCGCAACTACACTGCGCTCCTTCCGCCTTGCTGGCGCGCAAAACAGACTCAAGCAGGGACTGCTAAAATAGTGTTAACAGGCCCTAATATAATAAATTAAAGCACATGAGAGGAGAAGTACCGGTGTCAAATTCCATGATTGACCGGGGGCGTGTCGGCTGATGCCTGTCTGGCGCACACGGCCGTGGCGCGCTGTATTGGTCTTGCTGGCGCTGCTTTTTTTGATCTGGCTGATTGTCGCGGTCTGGCCGGAGTGGCTGAAGGATATTCTCGGCCGCAAGAAAACCTTTGTGAATACGCTGTTAAACGGTCTCACCCTGGCCGGGCTGTATTTCCTGGTGGCGAGCGGCTTCACATTGATCTTCGGGCTGATGCGCAATGTCAATCTGGCGCATGGGTCGATGTATCTGCTGGGCGGCTATATCGGTTATGAGGCCGCGGCAATGACGGGCAACTGGTTGTTCGGCGCCGCGCTGGCCTTTGTGGCCCTGGCGCTGATCGGCGCGGTCTTGCAGATCGTCGTTTTCCGGCGGATGCAGGGCGATGACCTGCGCCAGACACTGGTGACCATCGGCATTTCTATCATCGCGGCGGATTTAATGCTGGCCGTCTGGGGCGGCGCCACGTATCAGTTCGAGCCGCCCGCGGCCCTGTTCGGCGCCCTCGAACTGCCCATCATCTCGACTATCAAATCCTCGGGCCAGCCGGTCTTTATCAAGTATCCTTTTTACCGTTTGTTCGTGCTCATGGCAGCCGTCGCTATCGGCCTTGCCTTGTGGTTTTTCCTGAACAAGACCAGGACCGGCATGATGATCCGGGCCGGGGTGGACGATCGCGGCATGTTATCCGCGACCGGGGTCAATGTGGATCGGGTCTTTATCCTGGTGTTTGCCATTGGCGCGGGCCTGGCCGGTCTGGCCGGGGTGATCGGCGGCACGGCGCTGTCGATAGCGCCGGGTGAAGATCTGCGCTATCTGCTGGCCTCGCTGGTGGTCGTGATCGTGGGCGGCATGGGTTCCATCACGGGCGCGGCGACCGGCGCGCTGCTTATCGGCCTGGCCGAACAGTTCGGGCTGGCCTATTTTCCGACTTACGGCGTGGTCCTGACCTTTATCATCATGATCGCGGTGCTGGCGATCCGGCCGCAGGGCATCATGGGCCGATGAATCTACTGGCGCGCATTTCCCCGTCCTGGTGGCTGCTGGCGGCCGTGTTGCTGCTGTATCCGCTGCCGGCCAATGACTTTTTCACCGTGCAGATTGGGGCCTACAGCCTGATCCTCGGCGTCATAGCCCTGTCGCTGATGCTGCTGGCCGGCTTTGGCGGTATGGTGAGTCTGGCGCAACTCAGCGCGGCCGGTCTGGCCGCTTACACCCTGCCGATATTGGGCAGCAATACTCAGGATGTGTTGGGGCTGGGCTGGGACGCCTGGTTCACGATTCCTTTGGCGCTCCTGGCCGGGGCCTGTTTCAGCACGCTGGTCGGGCTGATCGCGGTGCGCACTTCCGGCATTTATATGATCATGATCACCCTGGCCGTGGCGGTCTCGGTGTTTTTCTTCACGCGCCAGAACTACGCGCTCTTCAACGGCTTTACGGGTTATGCGGGGATCGAGGCCCCCAGTCCGTTCGGGATCGACCTGCGCGCGCCGTTGCCGTTCTATTATCTCTGCCTGACGGTGGCCGCGGGGGTTCTGCTGGCCGGCGTCTATGTCGCCCGCTCGCCATTCGGCCTCAGCCTGCAGGCCGCGCGCGACAATCCCAGACGGCTCGGCGCCCTGGGTTATTCGGTCGCGCTGGTGCGCGTCTATGCGTTTTTTCTGGCAGGCATCATCGCCGCCGCGGGCGGCATATTACTGGCCTGGTTCAACGGCCGGATATCGCCCGCGACCATCGGCGTGGATGTGGCTATTGATATTCTGGTGATCGCGGTCATCGGCGGGCTGCGCCATCCTGTCGGGCCATTCATCGGCGCGCTGGCCTTTGTCCTGCTTGAAAATTTCGCTATCGATCTGATCGATCGGGAACGTTTCAATACCGTGATCGGCGCGGCCTTTTTGCTGATCGTATTGCTTTCACCGGACGGACTGCTGGGTCTTTGGGACAAGATCAAGCCCGGCCGCCCGCGCCCGGATACGCCCGGCAATCAAGCCCCGCCCGGCGGGGTTGAAACCTGAGGAAGCGCCGTGATGAATTCATCACGGCATTTCCTCAAACTGTTTAACAATTGGAGGATAGACCATGAAATTGAAACTAATATTGCTGGCGGCGCTCGCCACCCTGTTGAGCGCGCCATCCGCGCGGGCGGAGGAGCTCAAGCTGGGCGCGGTGGCCGTGCTGGAAGGCGCCTTTGCCGTGCTCGGCCAGGATTCCATGCGCGGCGTTGAACTGGCCCTGCAAGAGTTCAATCATATGGCCGGGGGGCGCAGGATCGCGCTGATCACCGGCTCGACCGACGCCTCGCCGGACAGCGCCGTGCGCACGGTGCGCAGGATAGTGGAACAGGATGGCGCGCCGATCGTCATCGGGCCGTTGTCCGGCTCCGAGGGGATTGCCATCCGCGATTACGCCAAGACGCGGCCGAATGTCACCTTCCTGAACGGCGCCTCGGCGGCGCAAGACACCACCCTGCGCGAGTCGGCCCCGAACTTCTTCCGTTTCTCGACCGAGGGCGCGCAGTGGATGGCCGGTCTGGGCGAATATGTTTATAAGGAGAAAGGCTATCGTTCCGTGGCCGTGCTGGCGGAGGATTATTCTTTCCCCTATACGCAGGTCTTCGGCTTTTTGGAGCCCTTCTGCCGGCTGGGCGGCAAGGCCCCGCAAGAGGCCAGATTTTACGTGCCGATCGGCAACAAGGATTATAGTTCGGTAATCGCGGCCCTGCCGGACGATGTGGACGCGATCTATGTCGCGCTGGGGGGCGCGGATGCGGTAAATTTTCTGAGCCAGTACGAACAGGCCGGCGGCGAACTGCCGCTGATCGGCGGTTCCATCACCGTGGACCAGACCGTGCTGGGTTCCAAGGGCCGGATACGCAATTTTATCATCGGCACGCCTTCGGGCGGCCCGATCGCGGACACCTGGGACGACCCGCGCTGGGCCAGATTCGTCGCCGCCTACAAGGCGGCATTCCCGGACGGGTTCCCGTCGCCTTCGCTGTTTGCCCATGCCTATTATGTCAACACCAAGGCCGCGCTGCTGGCCCTGAATGAAACAGGGGGCGACCTGTCCGATGGCGGCGCCCGGTTCCGCGCGGCCCTGGCCGGCCTCGCGTTTGAAACGCCGACCGGCATGGTCAGCCTGGATGAGCGCCGCAATGGCGTGGCCGATGTGTTTCTGACCGAGGTCACGGAGGGGCCGGACGGCAACCTCTTGAACAAGACCATCAAGGTGATTCCGAAAGTCAGCCAGACCTTTGGCCTGCCCTATGAGGAATTCCTCAAATATGGCCCTGTCAGCCGTGAAAATCCGGCCTGCGAGTAGCCGGATTTAAGCGCGTGGATAGCGCCGACGCCCTCTCCCGACTCCAGTCCGCGGGCCAATACGCCCTGGAACTGGAGGCCGTCAGCCGCCATTTCGGCGCGCTGGTGGCCCTGGCCGACATCAATCTGGCGGTCAGGGCCGGAGAGCGGCGCGCGATCCTGGGTTCAAACGGGGCCGGCAAGACCACCCTGTTCAACGCCATCAGCGGGGACTTCCCGGTCACCACCGGGCGCATCCGGTTTTTTGGCGAAGACATCACGCTGCTGCCTCCCCAGGAACGGATTCGGCGGGGCCTGCGCCGAACCTATCAGATTTCACTGCTGTTCGAGAATCTGAGCGTGCGCGATAATCTGTTTGTCGCCTGCCGCGGGGTCGCGCCCCGGCGGGCCTCCCTGCGCCGGCCCGGGCCGGCCGACCCGGCGCTTGAGATGAGCGCGGTCCTGGCCGAGGCGGTGTATCTGGACGATGTGCTGGAAACCCGGGTGGGCGCGCTCAGTCACGGCCAGCAGCGCCAGCTTGAAATCGGCATGGCGCTGGCCGGGGCGCCGCGCTTCATCCTGTTTGACGAACCCGCGGCGGGTCTGTCGCCTTCCGAACGGACCCGCCTGATCGAGATCCTTGGCCGCCTGCCCGAGCATATCGGTTTCATCATCATCGAGCATGATATGGACATCGCCCTGCGGGTGGCCGAGAGTGTCTCGATGATGCATAACGGGCGCGTCTTCAAGGAGGGCACGCCGGCGGAGATCGAAAATGACCCGGAAGTGCAGGCGCTCTATCTCGGAGATGGTCATGGCTGAGGGGCAAGCGGTGTTGTCGGTGCGCGGGCTGCATGTTTACTATGGCGCCTCTCATGCCCTGCAAGGGGTTGATATTTCCCTGGGCGAGGGCGTTCATGCCGTGCTGGGGCGCAACGGCATGGGCAAAACCACGCTCTGCAACGCGATCATGGGGCTGGCGCCGATCAAGGCCGGCACGATCCGGTTTGAGGGCAATGACATCACCGGGCTCCCGGCCAACAAAATCGCGGCTAAAGGCATCGGCTATACCCCGCAGGGGCGGCGGCTCTGGCCCTCGCTGACGGTCGATGAGCATCTCCGGCTCTCCGCCGTGGCCCAGAGCGCCTGGCCTGTCGAGCGAATCTACGACACCTTTCCGCGTCTCTACGAGCGGCGCAATAATGGCGGCGCGGAGCTTTCGGGCGGAGAACAGCAGATGCTGGCGATCGCGCGCGCCCTGTTGCCGGGGCCGCGGCTCCTGATCATGGACGAACCGACCGAGGGTCTGGCGCCCGTGATCGTGGATCAGGTGGTGGCGCTGTTGCACAAGATCGACGCCGCGGGCGAGGCCTCGGTGCTCCTGGTTGAACAAAATCTGGGGGTGGCAACGGCGGTCGCGGCGGACATCTCGGTCATGGTCAATGGCCGGATTACGACCGTCTTGCCCGCCGGCCAGCTCGCGGCGGATCGTGACCTGCAAGAACGCCTGCTCGGGGTCGGGCGGCATGCCGGCGAGGCCGTCGAGCAGCGGCCGGAGGCCGCGCCTGAAGAAACTTTAGAAGCCTTGCCGGCGGCGCCGGCGCCGCCCAAAAACGACTATACGCCGCCGCCGCGCTGGTCTGCCGATCACTGGCAAAATGAGACCGCGGAAGCGCCCGCGCCCGCCGCGCCCGCGCCGCCGGCCCGGCCCGAACCCGCCGCGTCCGTGTTTGCCGGCGCGGTGATCGTGGCCGGGACCTTTGACCTCAAGGCCCGGGAACTGGGTTTCCTGCGTGAGCGCCTGCTGGCGCAGCGCATCCCGGTCAAGACCGTGGACCTTTCCACCTCGGGCAAACCTTCAGCGGCCGATGTCCCGCCGCATCATGTGGCGGCCTTTCACCCGGGCGGCGCCAGCGCCGTTATGACCGGTGATCGCGGCAGCGCCATAGCGGCCATGGCCGAGGCCTTCGAGGCCTGGACCGCCGCGGCCCGGGGCATTCGCGGCATGATCTCCGCGGCCGGGTCAGGCGGCACGGCGCTGGTGACGCCGGCGATGCGCAAATTGCCCATCGGCCTGCCCAAGCTCATGATCTCTACCGTGGCCTCGGGCGATGTCGGCCGTTATGTGGGGCCATCGGATATTATGATGATGTATTCGGTGACCGATGTGCAGGGCATCAACCGGATCTCGGCCCGGGTGCTGGCCAATGGCGCCGACGCAATAGCCGGCGCGGTGCGCTTTGGCGCGGCAAATCCGCCGACCGCCGGCGGCGACAAGCCGCTGCTCGGACTGACGATGTTTGGCGTGACCACGCCGGCCGTGCAGGCGATCATCGCCGGGCTGGAGGCGCGCTATGAATGCCTGACCTTTCACGCGACCGGCACGGGCGGCCAGTCCATGGAAAAACTGGCCGACAGCGGCCTGCTGGCCGGGGTGCTTGATATCACCACCACCGAGGTCTGCGACCTGCTGCTGGGCGGTATCATGCCCGCCACCGAAGACCGGTTTGGCGCATTCATACGCAACGCCATCCCTTATGTCGGCTCGACCGGCGCGCTTGATATGGTGAACTGGAACGCGCCCGACACCATACCGGAACGCTACCAGGGCCGGCTTTTCTACGAACACAACCCGCAGGTCACGCTGATGCGCACCACGCCCGAGGAAAATACGCGCATGGGGACCTGGATTGCCGAGCGGCTCAACAGGATGAGCGGGCCGGTGCGGTTTTTATTGCCGCTGGGCGGCGTTTCCGCGCTGGACGCGCCGGGGCAGCCGTTCCACGACCCGGCCGCAAGCCAGGCCCTGTTTGAGGCGATCCGCGCCGCCTTCAAGCCTGCGCCCGCGCGCAAACTCATCGAAGTCAACAGCAACATCAACGCCCCGGCATTCACGGCCGCCGCCCTGGCCGCCTTTGCCGAGATCAACCCATAAGGAGACAACCATGCCCGCATTTGAGCGCAGTGAATTAATGGCAAAATTTCAAACAATGAAAGCGGAAGGCAGGCCCATCATCGGCGGTGGCGCAGGCACGGGGCTGTCGGCCAAATGCGAACAGGCCGGCGGCATCGACCTGATCGTCATTTACAATTCCGGGCGCTACCGCATGGCCGGGCGCGGCTCGCTCTCGGGCCTGCTGGCCTACGGCAATGCCAACCGGATCGTGCTGGAGATGGCCGCCGAAGTGCTGCCCGTCGCCCAATCCACCCCGGTCCTGGCCGGAGTCAACGGCACCGATCCATTCTGCAACTTTGACGCCTTTCTGGATGAGATTAAGCAGGTTGGCTTTTCCGGTGTGCAGAATTTCCCGACAGTCGGCTTGATCGACGGTACTTTCCGGGCGAATCTGGAAGAAACGGGCATGTCCTATCAACTGGAGACCGAAATGATCGCGCGGGCCCACGCCAAAGATTTGTTGACCACGCCTTATGTCTTTTCGGCCGCCGATGCGGAGGCCATGGCGCGCGCCGGCGCGGATCTCATCGTGGCGCATCTCGGCCTGACCACCGGCGGCTCGATCGGCGCCGGGACCGCGCTTAAACTACAGGATTGCCCCGCCCGGGTCGATGAATGGGCCGAGGCCGCGCTCTCGGTCAATGCCGAGGCCATCATCCTGGTCCACGGCGGGCCGGTATCCATGCCGGCCGATGCCGAATATATCCTGCAAAATACGCAAAACTGCCACGGCTTTTATGGCGCGTCGTCGATGGAGCGCCTGCCGGCCGAAGTCGCGCTGACCGAACAAACGCGCGCCTTCAAGGCCATCCGTGGCAAACCCCGGAGGAAGAGAGTATGAACACTATGCCGATTTTATGGTTGATCGGGCTGGCCGCCGGCGCGATCGTGCTGATAGCCTTATTGAACTGGTTTTACCTGCGCGGCGCCTCTGACAAGGCCTATGTCCGCACCGGCTTTGGCGGGCGCAAGGTCACGCTTGACGCCGGCATGTTTGTCCTGCCCGTGCTGCATCAGGTGATCCCCATCAGTCTTGGCCTGGCAAAAGTGGTGTTGAAGGTCGAACATGGCGCGGGCCTGATCACCGCCGATCGCATGCGGGTCGATGTGGACGCGGAATTTTTCCTGCGGGTGACGCCGGAGCCGGACGCCGTGGCGCTGGCCGCGGCCACGCTCGGCCCCCTCAGCAATCGCCCGGATGACCTGGCCGCTTTTTACGAAAGCGAGTTTCTGGGGGCGCTCCGGGCCGTGGCGGCGGAAAAAACGCTGAATGAACTGCATGAAGACCGCGTCGGTTTCGTTGCAGCGGTAGAGACCCGGGTGACCAACATCCTTGCCCGCAGCGGACTGAAATTATCCTCGGTCGCAATCCGCAACCTTGATCAGACCGCGCTGGAGCATTTTAATCCCGCCAACCGCTTCGATGCCGAAGGTTTGACCCGCCTGATCGACACCATCGAAGCGCGCCGCCAGTCACGCAACGCCATTGAACAGAAATCTGCGGTGGCTATCCGCGAGGCTAATCTGGCGGCGGAAAAAGAAACCCTGGCGCTGGATCGGGAGAGCCGGCTGGCGCGTCTCGCGCAGGAACAGGACATTGAGACTCGCCGCGCCGCGCAGAGCGCTGAAATCGCCCGCGAACAGGCCGAACGCAATGCCGAGGCCGAGGCCGCCCGCATTGCCGGCAGCCAGGCCACCAATCAACGTGAAATTGCCGCCAAAGAAGAGGTTGAACGGACCCGTTATGCCTCGGAAAGGGCCCTGGACGAGAGCCGCATCCTCAGAGAACAGGAATTGCGGCGGTTGGAAATCGAACGGGAGAAATTCATCGATCTGGCCCGGCTGGAGGCCCGGATCGAGATTCTGGCGAAATCCCTGGAAGAGGCCGATAGCCAAACCGGGGCGGAAACGAAGCTGGTCGCCGCGGCCAAATCCGCCGAGGCGGTCCTGACCGCCAAAGAACTTGGCGCGGCGGAACGCGAGCGCGCGGTCTCGAAGATGGAGGCGGAACGTGAAACCCAGGCCGCGCAACTGCGCGCCGCTCAACGCGCGGAGGCCGAGCGCCTTCTGAACGAGGCCGAAAACGTGCTAACCGAAGACGCCCGCGCGGGCCGTCTGCGGGCGCGACTGATCGACAAACTTGAGGCCGTGATTGCCGAGACCGTGAAGCCCATTGCCAACATAGACGGCATCAAGCTGGTACACATGAGCGGCGGCGCCGGCGCGCCGGGCCGATCACCCACCGATGAAGTCATCGACAGCGCGCTGCGTTACCGCGTGCAGGCGCCGTTGATCGATGAGCTTATGAAAGAAATCGGCGTGGAAGGGGCGAATGTGGCCAGGATGGGTGATGTGTTCCGGGCCGCAAAAGATGCGCAAAGCCTTGCCAAAGAAGTGTCTAAAAAGGACGAGAACGATGATTGAAGTGCTTGTTTCCTCGGTGATTCCCGCCGAAATCGGCCGGGTCTGGGCGGTGGTGCGCGATTTCAACGCCATGCCCGCCTGGCATCCCCTGATCAAACAGAGCCGGATCGAGACCGGCGCGCCCTCAGACCAGATCGGCTGCGTGCGCAATTTCAGCCTGAATGATGGCAGCCGCATCCGCGAACAACTGCTCTCGCTATCCGACCGCGAGCACAGCTTTTCCTATTGCATCCTGGAAGCGGATGTGCCGTTGCAGGACTACAGCGCGGGCTTGTCGCTCCTGTGCGTGACCGATGGCGATGCCACCTTCGGCCGCTGGTGGGCCAAATTCAACGCCCCTGCCGGGCAAGAAGACACCTTGTCCGCAATGGTCGCCAACGATGTCTTCCAGGCGGGGTTTGATGCGCTGAAATCACGCTTTGTTTGAGGCTCCCGCGTTGGCGGGATGACGCCCCTGTTGTTATTCTGGCCTGCCTATCGCAGGCAGGCCAGAATGACGAAGTGGCGGGGGTGACATTTTTCCTTGGGTTTTACGGGTCTGCCGAAGAGTGAATTCCTTATCATCCGCACCAGTGAACCGGCGCTGACCTTATCGGCACCAAGATACCGTGCGCAGTTACAAAAAACTCGCGCAAGTCGAGCGTGCTTTCCGCACGCCGAAAGGCGTTGATCTGGCCATTTGTCCGATATTGTTGTTAATCAATCAACCGAAGGTCGGCACTCTGATGAAGACTTCCAGGATATATTTCGTATCTTTCATTTTGCAGGGCTCTTTTAAATTCCAAGTGGGTTAAACTGCATGTGGATTGAGTGTACGGAAGTCGAGTTTTCCAGCGATCAGGAAGATGGTGGTACGAATCTGCGTGCAGCAGACAGGTGGTTGACAAACGCCGATACCCTCGGGCCTTGCGTTTGGCAGCCTGGAACAGGCCGTTAAGGGCTTTGAGGAAGCCATTGGTCATTCGCATTCGTGCCCAGGCAATGATGCCCTCAAGGTGGTTTTGAATCATCCGTGCCACGTTCTTCATGGCTTCGAGCGCATGACGTTTGTGCATTATTGCTTGAGCATCTGGCGCACGACATTGCTCTGCTTACGGCTGAGGATTTCGCGCCAGTCTTCTCGGCACTGCCAGGGATGCGCCGCCTGTCTGCTGTAGGCAGGTAGCGTTTGGTCTGTGCGTCGTGCACCGGGTGCTCGCCCGCCACCTCTCGTCAGTAATATTCCCAGAACTCACTGCCATGTAGCCCTCGCCCAAAGACGGCGAAATCAGAACTGCTTCCGCAAACGCGGAAACTCCTGCAACATCACCTGTGAACTGCCTCCCTGTCGGCAGATCGGCCTGTAGAAGCGTAGCGAAAACCATATCCACGAACTGGAAATTGAGTGGTACCGCGAGGATATTCAAGACTATTGCAATCTCAAAACCGATAGGGGAAGGAGTAATGATCGAGGGCATACACCAGAAATTTAATGTCCCTTAGAATTTTAAATGTCCTAAAAAACAACTTGATCATGTCTCTTAAATAGACTAATCTAATTTAAGAGATAGTCAGGCAGTAAAAATGAAAACCGAAATTAAACGGCAAATGGATGAAATTATTACCATTCTGGGTGGTAACCCGGAGGGGCTTGCGCGTGGCAAAATTTCTGAAAAGCTCAATTTTAATATACATGACAAGACCTTACAGCGGCGGCTGACTGCGCTTGTCGAACAAAGCCGGATCACCAAAGAAGGTGAGAAAAAAGCCACACGATATTTTCCTGCGCATGCGATTTTAGAAACAACTAAAGGACATATCAGGGACAACTTAGAAAGAACAAAAGGATATTTAAGGGACAATAAAGTAAAAATTTTCAGCCTGACAAGCCGGAAAACGCTTAAATTTCTAGAAATACCGCTTCATTCACGAGAAAAAGTGTCCTATAATCGTGATTTTTTAGACAAATATGTCCCTAACCAGACGAATTATGTCCCTAAAAAAATAAGAGACACCCTAGCTCAACAAGGGAAACGCTTTGACAAACGGCTAGCCGCTGGTACCTATGCACGCCAAATCTGCCAGAGACTTTTAATCGACCTGTCATATAACTCCAGTCGCCTGGAAGGAAATACATACTCTCGCCTGGACACCCAAAAGTTGGTCGAAGAAGGCGTCATGGCCGAAGGTAAGGTTCATGAAGAAACCGTGATGATTATGAACCATAAAGAGGCCATCCTGTTTCTGGTAGAAAATGCGCAGGATATAGAGCTAAACAGCCTGACTATTCGCAACTTGCACTATCTGCTATCACAGGATTTGCTCGCCAATCCTGATGCTTGTGGAAATATCCGAACATTAGAAGTGCATATCGGCCAATCCACATACAAGCCACTGGCTAATCCGCATATTCTAAAAGAACTCTTTGAACTGGTTTTGCAAAAAGCAAAAAAGATCAAAGACCCTTTCGAGCAAGGCTTCTTTTTATTTATCCATCTCTCCTATTTGCAGGCGTTTGAAGATGTAAACAAAAGAACGTCGCGCTTAAGCTGCAACATCCCCTTTATTAAAAACAATCTGTGTCCGCTCAGCTTTACCGATGTATCACGAGACAACTATACTGCGGCACTATTGGCCATCTACGAGAAAAATAAGATTCAACCCATGCTTGAGCTTTTTACCTGGGCGTACTCCCGCTCTTGCGAGCTATACGGCGTAGTCAAAGAATCATTAGGGGAAATTGATGCCTTCCGTATTCAATACAGACAGCAACGCAAGGCCGTAATGGGCCAAACTATCAGGCAGGGTTTGCATGGTACAGAAGCAGAACAATTTATAACGGCATACTGCCGCAAACAAAATATTGAAGACATTGATAAATTTGCCGCTATGACATTAGCCGATCTTAGCTCCTTACACGCGGGGGCTATCATCGGTCTGGGTATTACCGAAGCACAGTTTAATACCTGGCTATCCGACAAACTCTGAAAAATCCTTAATCTTTCTTTTTATTATTAACATGGTAATTAAATAGGCATCCTTGCCTATTTAATTGTCGCCCAATAAAATTCGGCGCAATTCGCGGAATTGCTTGATTTTATCGGGCTCCGCGGGCTATGCCCGCGACAGCACATCCCTGTGCTGCAATACCTGCCTGCAGCAGGCAGGTTAACCCGCTATATTATTATTTGCCGGGTTAATATATTCGGTGATTATTGCTCTTCCATTCTGCCCGGTAGCCGAGGCATTTCCGCACATAGCCGGCGGCGTGGTCCCTGATAAATGTATCCGGCGACCAGAAAACCGTATCCAGTTCATGCCGGTATTTTTCATGCACGACATAGGCAAAGGCTTGCGTATTTTTACCGTCAACCGTTATCGTTAATAAGCGGCGTTCATAAAGTGTATTTTCAAACCAGTCAAAGATTGAGAGTGAGCGTTCATCAATATCATGATAAAACACGCCCTCGACCCTGCCGTCTTTTTCTTCGACAATGCCCGGATAACACTTGTCCTTAAAGGCATAACATGAATAACCGCAAAGCACCGCCGTTCTCGGGGTAAAGCGCTTGCCCGTCAGGGCCTCGACGATTTCGGGCAGCATCAGGGTACCATAGGCAAACATATTAACCGGCATCATTTTCCGGCGCGAACCATTCCTGTCGGATGACGGCCGCCTCATTGCTAGTATGGACTTTCATGCCTTGATTATACAGGTTTTATGGGGCATCGCCCCTTATGCCCTGCCACTGCGTGATAAATCGGTGATAGAATGAATGCTCAAACTGTATTTTCCGCATGGATAAACCCGATGTCGAAACAGAGCTATACAGGCAGGCGCCTGTGCGGGGCGGTGTGCTATAGCGTCAATGGCAGGCTTAGAGATGTCGTCAATTGTCATTGCGGGCAATGCCGCCGCACGCATGGCCACTATGCCGCATATACGGCCGCGCGCCATGCTAATTTAAGCCTGACCGAGCAACGCGGTCTGAAATGGTATCAATCTTCGGCGCATGCCTGCCGCAGGCAGGTCAGAATGGCAACGAATATTTCATTCCGCCCCCGCCGTCATTCCAGCGAAATCTGGAATCCAGTGGTCTATACAAGCCATTCCCCCTGCCTGCTGCAGGCAGGGCCAGGGCGGGAATGACAATAATGCAGTCATTTCGGCCTGCTACGCACGGGCCGGCAAAGTTGGAGTCTCTTTAGGAAGCTCTGAATAAATCCATCCTGGATTTCTCAGAGCACGCAAGGTGAAAATGCGATTTTCACCTTGCTTCAAAATCAATGACTTGCATCATTGATTTTGGCGGTACGTCCCTGTACCGCAGGAAACTCTGATTCAATCAGAGTTTCCTTTAACACCCCGGCATCCTCTTCCTGGATTCCAGCTTTCGCTGGAATGGCGGCGAAGAGGTAAGAGGCATCCCGGCAACTTTTGAAGCCATTCCTGCCACTCCGTCATTTCAGCCTGCCTGTTGCAGGCAGCACTGATTTATCTCATAAGTATTGAACCCGGACACGTTTTTATCCCGCCCACGCTGCTATAATACGGCCTGCATCAGGATTTCCCTAACTGTTTAACAGTGAGTCTTATTTTGAATTCAGAACAAACCGTAACGGCGTATGATTTTCTCTACTGGCAATGCCGGATCAGGCAGCAATCCGTGCGTGTCGGCGATGGCCGCCCGACCCGGGGGATGTGTCCGGTCGCAAGCGTGAGCGAAAATGAGCAACTGGGGCCGGTTATTACCTTGATAGTAAAAAAATCAGCGGAAAATACAACGGCGCAATTCAAGCACATGGTGAAAAAAACCCAGAATCCGACCGAGCGCTGGGAAGGCGCGATACGCCTCTTTTCGGGGACCTACTATCAGGAGCCAAAGGACTTTAGCGGAGAATTGACCGCATTATTCGGCCCGGGATCAAAGGTATGCAAAAATCTGATTGCGCGGCAAAAATGCACCCTGGACTTCAGGCAAAACAGGCAGGGCTTTCGTATTCCGTGCGAAGTCGCTGATTTGCCCGTTGCCGATACCAAATATCAATTTACCTTCTGGCACAACAGCTTGTTTAACCCTGCCATCCCCGGCGACTGCCGGGTGCTTTCATTCATACCCGACTGGCAAACGGCCGCGGCAGGCAAATATACTCATCCCGATTGAAAGGGCCAGAGCAAATACAGAAAATGAAGGCATACAAAATAACGGCGTTTGCGGGCGCCGCCTTTTATTTCATCAGCGGAATTTTAATAATCGGCAGCATCATAAACGGCACAACAGGGCTGTTTATCAACCTGATTATCGGCACATTGTTTATTTGCGCGGCTTATTATCTTTATTTAAGGGCTGAAAATATAATCAAGCTAAGCGGCGAAATAAGGCAGTCTCAAGAGACGGATCAATCAAACAGTATTCTGAAGCGATTTTTATTGTTCGAATATATTTTTATTTATGCCGGCAATTTCATCGGCATGATCTTTTTGTATGGCGTTTTACACCGGGTCTTTTCAGAGAAAATGCCTGTTTTCGGATAAGAGTATAAACAAGCGGCGTTTTATTGTTATTCCCTTACCGTTATTTGCTGTCTGTCTTCGCCGGCCAGTCCTACCAGTAAATACTCGCCCGCGCCCGCAAATTTAAACACGCCGTAGCGGGCGTTATCGTAGCGCCCGGCATGGCCTTCCTGAAACAGGAAGGAGTCGGGGACAATGCGCAGGGAGCGATGTTCCACGCTGTATCTCCGGAGGACGTGAAAACGCAGTAATTTCTCACCCGCAGACAGCGCTTCGCCGCTATGGAAGCGGACAAACTGCGCGACATGATTCTCGTCCGCGCGCAGCACCATGTAGCCGCGTTTCTGCCTGGTGGCCAGTTCAGCGACCGGCGCATCATCCGCTACCTTGTAACGCAGGCGCATATAGTCGCCCTGTATCAACGAGCGCGGATCAACCGGGGCCAGTTCCAGCAACAGGATTTCGCCTCCTGTTTTGATCTGTTCCTTGGCGTAAATGCCGTAATTCAACACCGCCAGGACCAACGCCGCCCACGCCAGCAATATTTTTATGCGCATGGCACACCGCCCTTGTCCCAGCCCCGGTGGCGCAGATAGGACCTGGCCGCCAGCAACAGCGCGCCGCTACCCACCAGCACGCCTGATTTTTGCAGCAGGGTGATGTCAAGCTGGTAATAATAAAGAAACAGGAAAACCGGAATCAGCGCGGCGCCCGTTGCCAGCAGCAGCCTTTCATGGCGGGCATAGCCGAGCACCATCAGGATAATGGCCAGCAGAATGCCCGACGCTGAAATCAGGCCCAGCAGCACGGCTCCCATAGATGCCAGCCGCAACGGCTCAGTCTTGAGTTTTGTCATGCCGCCCGCGACATAGCCGAACAGGGCAATCAGCCCGCCGCTCAGGACCAGGCTGGCGAAATGGGGCGAAATAACAACGTCCGTATATTTCCAGGGACCAAGCTTCCCTGAAGCAAAAAACAACACATTTGCGCAGAGTGAGAAAACCAGGGCATAGGCAAGCGGGATATAATCCGCTTTGACCCTGCCGTGCGTCAGCAGCACGGCGGCAATGATAAACTGGAACAGGAAGAAGCCGTGATACAGTAACGCGCTGTGGGCGACAGAATCCTTCAGGATGTGAAGCAATATAAAATACAGCACGATAAGCGGGAAAATAAAACGGTCTATGGGCATGCGATAGATCGGGTAGGTCAGAACAGTGATAATCAGTAAAGCCAGGGTGTTGCTCCACATGCGGTCATAGCCATCATACTTTGAAAAGTAATAATCAAGCGTTCCGTCAAAAGCGAGAGGGAACGCCACTTTTCCCGCGACCATCAGGGCCAGGGAAGACTGCGTCAAGACGCTGTGCTTGATCCCATACCCATCACCGGCCTGTTTATGCAACCAGAGAGCGCCCGCGACGAGGATTAATGCCACGATAACCGGGATGTGTTTAGAGAATGTAATAACGACGCAGGCGCCGGCAATAAATGCGCCGATAACCATCAGGATATTCAGATAAAGCGGCGGCGGCTTTTCCCTCTGGCGGAGAATAAAATCCGCCAACCCTTCCTCGCGCGTCAGGCCTTTGCTGCGAAGTGCCGCGAGCAGGCTCGCCGCATTATGCCGAGTGCCGTGCTCAGGCATGGCCAGCCTCCATTTGCCTTGCCGCGTGTTTCAGATAGAGGCCCCCGGCGGTAAACAGGATGATAGTCAACAGCCCCGCAAGCAGTGAAAGATCAAGGATAATATCATCAATGTACACCAGGAACGGCGGCAGTCTATATTCAAACGCCAATATATAGATAACGATATAATCAAGCACAATACAAGCGGATAATACCGTAGCGGCCAGAGACCAAAAATCCGCCAATCTATGACGATAGAGATAATACAGCGTAATATGACCGATCACGCCGACTACGCCAGCGAGCATCATAGACAACGTAACCCAGTTCGGATGAGCGATGATCCATGACATCCATGTCAGTATGGGCTCCAACATTATCGCCAAAATGGCAACCGTCAACAGCAGCCGCGTCCAGCGCCCGGCCAGGCAGGTATAGCCCTTGCGCAGAGTAAAATATTCGCGCAGCGCCAGGGCGGCGCCGTTTAACAGGGTCAGCCAGATAAAGATCAGGTTTTTCATTTCCCAGCCAGGGAGCGCGGCCTGCTCCCACCACAGCCACAGGGAAACATTGGCAAGCGCCAGCCACAACAGCCAGTGCGCGGCAAAGGCAGAAATTGACGCCCAGCCGAGCACCAGCACAGACCACAGCACAAAGAGTTGCCAGGCATCGGCCCCGGTCTGATAAATCTGCCCGAACACCGCCAAAAATACGCCTACCAGCACGCTGGCGGCAAGCAGCCATATCTGCCCGCTCAGTTTTTTTAGAGAGTAATAACAGGCCCCGGCCAGACAGCCGATCAGGGCTGCTTGTATCGCCGCCAGCTTGACCGCCGGCGGGATTTTTGCCCAGTTGAAAGCGAAGAAATAGATGACACCGGCCAACACCAGCGCCGCGCCGAGCGCCAGCAACAGGCGCGCCGTCCACAGCCCCCATTCCCGGCGGGGATAGAGCAACGCCAGGGCATAATCGCGGGCTTCTTTTGTAATCCTGCCGTTCGTGTACAGCGCTTCAACCAGCCCGCGGTCGGCGGGAATTTTTGTCAGCGCGTTGTCCTGTTCTTCTTCAGTCATGATTCAAACCGGGAGATTTTTTGCCGATGCCCCCCGGCCCCGGTGGCGCAGATAGAGCCTGGCCGCCAGTAATAGCGCGCCGCTGCCCACCAGCAGCCCCGACTTTTGCAGCAGGGAGGTATCAAGATGATAATAATACAGAAACAGGAAAACTGGAACCAGCACGGCCCCCGTTGCCAGCAGCAGTCTTTCATGGCGGGCATAGCCGAACACCATCAGGGTAATGGCCAGCAGGATGCCCGGCGCTGAAATCAGGCCCAGCAGCGCCGCCCCTGTAACGGCCAGCCGCAACGGCGCGGCCTTGAGTTTTGCCATGCCGCCCGCGACATAGCCGAACAGGGCAATCAGCCCGCCGGTCAGTACAAGGCTGGCGAAATGGGGCGAAATAACAATGTCTATATGTTTCCAGGGACCAAACTTCCCTGAGGCCAAAAACAACACATTTACGCAGAGTGAGAAAACCAGGGCATAGGCAAGCGGGATATAATCCGCTTTGATCCTGCCGTGCGTCAGCAGCACGGCGGCAATGATAAACTGGCACAGGAAGAAGCCGTGAAACAGTGGCGCGCCGTGGGCGCCGGAGTCCTCCAGGATATTAAACAACACGAAAGACAGCACGATAAGCGGGAAAATAAAACGGTCTATGGGCATGCGATAGATCGGGTAGGTCAGGGCAGTGATAGTCAGCAAAGCCAGGGTATCGTTCCACGAGCGGTCATAGCCATATTTTAAAAGATAATGATCGAACGTTTCCATAAAAGTTGCAAGGAACAATACTTTTCCCGCGACCATCAGGGCCAGGGAAGATTGTGTTAAGGCGCTGTGCTTGACCCCGTGACCGTCGCCGGCAATTTTCTGTAACCCGACAGCGCCCGCGATCAGCATTAATATCACGACAATCGAAGGTTTCCCGGAATTTAAGACTAAAGCAAGAACGAGACAAGCCCCGGCAATGAATGCGCCGATAGCCATCAGGATATTCAGATAAAGCGGCGGCGGCTTTTCCTGCTGCCGCCGGAGAATAAAATCCGCCAGGCTTTTCTCGCGCGCCAGACCTTTGTCGCGGAGTTCCGCCAGCAGGCTTGCCGCATCGTGCCCAGTGGTATGTTCAGGCATGGTCGGCCCCTGTTTGCCTTGCCGCGTATTTCAGACAGAGGGCCGCGGCGGTAAACAGGCCGATGCCCTCCAGCCCCGGTGGCGCAGATAGAGCCTGGCCGCCAGCAACAGCACGCCGCTGCCCACCAGCACCCCCGACTTTTGCAACAGGGTCATGTCAAGCTGGTAATAATAAAGAAACAGGAAAACCGGAATCAGCGCGGCCCCCGTTGCCAGCAGCAGCCTTTCATGGCGGGCATAGCCGAGCACCATCAGGATAATGGCCAGCAGAATGCCCGGCGCTGAAATCAGGCCCAGCAGCGCCGCCCCCATGACCGCCAGCCGCAACGGCGCGGTCTTGAGTTTTGCCATGCCGCCCGCGACATAGCCGAACAGGGCAATCAGCCCGCCGGTGAGGACCAGGCTGGCGAAATGAGGCGAAATAACAACGTCTACACCTATATGTTTCCAGGGAACAAAGGCCAGCAATAATACATTCACGCAGAGCGAGAAAACCAGCGCATAGGCAAGCGGGATATAATCCGATCTGAGCTTGCTATGCGTCAGCAGCATGGCGGCAATGGCAAACTGGAACAGGAAGAAGCCGTGAAACAGCAATGCCCTGTGTGTCATGTATTCGCCGGAATCATTCAGGATATTGAACAATATGAAACATAACACGACAAACGAGGATACAAAACGGTCTACGAATATGCGATAGACCGGGTAGGTCAGGATAGTGATAATCAGTAAAGCCAGGGTAACGCTCCACAGTTCGTCATAGCCATACTTTGAAAGGTAATAATAATCAAGCCATACGCCAAAAATGAGAAGGAGCGCTACTTTCCCCACTATCATCATGGTCAGAGAAGACTGCGTCAAGATGCTGTACTTGATCCCATGACCATCACCGGCCTGTTTATGCAGCCAGACAGCGCCCGCGACCAGCATTAATGCCACGATAAATAGCACGATAACTGAAGCTGAAGTTTCTTCAAATAAAACCACAAAGAATAAGAGTCCGGCAATGAACGCGCCGATAGCCATCAGGATATTCAGATAAAGCGGTGGTGGTTTTGCCTGCTGCCGACGGAGAATAAAATCCGCCAACCCTTCCTCGCGCGTCAAACCTTTGCTGCGAAGTGCCGCGAGCAGGCTTGCCGCATTGTGCCGAGTGCCGTGCTCAGGCATGACCAGCCTCCATTTGCCTTGCCGCGTGTTTCAGATAGAGGGCCCCGGCGGTAAACAGGACGATAGTCAACAGCCCCGCAAGCAGATTAGCAAGGGTTTCATCAACATACGGCTCTCTTTCAAGCACCAATTTATGGATAACGATATAATCAAGCGCAATACAAACAGATGATACCGTAGCGGCCAGAGACCAGAAATCCGTCAATCTATGACGATAGAGATAATACAGCGCAGTATGACCGATCACGCCGACCACGCCAGCGAGCATAATAGACAACGTAACCCGGTTCGGAGAAGTGATCCACTCCAGCATGGGCTGCAACATCAGCGCCAAAATGGCAACCGTCAACAGCAGCCGCGTCCAGCGCCCGGCCAGGCAGGTATAGCCCTTGCACAGAGTAAAATATTCGCGCAACGCCAGGGCGGCGCCGTTTAACAGGGCCAGCCAGATAAAGATCAGGGACCCCATTTCCCGGCCAGGGACCGCGGCCTGCTCCCACCACAGCCACAGGGAAATATTGGCAAGCGCCAGCCACAACAGCCAGTGCGCGGCAAAGGCAGAAATTGACGCCCAGCCGAGCACCAGCACAGACCACAGCGCAAAGAGTTGCCAGGCGTCGGCCCCGGTCTGATAAATCTGCCCGAACACCGCCAAAAATACGCCCACCAGCACGCTGGCGGCAAGCAGCCATACCTGCCCGCTCAGTTTTTTTAGAGAGTAATAACAGGCCCCGGCCAGACAGCCGATCAGGGCTATTTCGATAGCCGCCAGCTTGACCGCCGGCGGGATTTTTGCCCAGTTGAAGGCGAAGAAATAGATGACACCGGCCAACACCAGCGCCGCGCCGAATGCCAGCAACAGGCGCGCCGTCCACAGTTCCCATTCACGGCGGGGATAGAGCAACGCCAGGGCATAATCGCGGGCTTCTTTTGTGAGCTTGCCGTTCGCGTACAGCGCTTCAACCAGCCCGCGGTCGGCGGGAATTCCTGTCAGCGCGTCATCCTGTTCTTCTTCAGTCATGATTCAAACCGGGAGATTTTTTGCCGATGCCCCCCGGCCCCGGTGGCGCAGATAGGGCCTGGCCGCCAGTAATAGCGCGCCGCTGCCCACCAGCAGCCCCGACTTTTGCAGCAGGGAGGGATCAAGATGATAATAGAGAAACAGAAAAACCGGAATCAGCACGGCGCCCGTTGCCAGCAGCAGCCTTTCATGGCGAGTATAGCCGAGCACTATCAGGACAATCGCCAGCAGGATGCCCGGCGCTGAAATCAGGCCCAGCAGCGTCGCCCCTGTAACGGCCAGCCACAACGGCGCGGTCTTGAGTTTTGCCATGCCGCCCGCGACATAACCGAACAGGGCAATCAGCCCGCCGGTGAGGATAATGGTGGCGAACCAGGACGAAATGACTTCGGTATCATCCCAGGTAATCGCCACCCAGTTTAGAAACAATACATTCATGCAGAGCGAGAAAACCAGCGCATAGGCAAGCGGGATGTAATCCGGTTTCATTTTTTCATGCATAAGCAGCACGGCGGCGGCGACAAACTGAAACAGGAAGAGAGGGTGAAATAACAGTGCGCTGTATTCGCCCGTGTCTTCCAGGATGCTATACAATGTAGCATATAACACCATAAACGGAGACAGAAAACGATCTACAGGCACGCGATAGACCGGGTAGGTCAGGGCGGTGATAATCAGTAAAGCCAGGGTATTGCTCCACAACGGGTCATAGCCATACCTTGCAAGGTAATAATCGAGCGTTCCGCCAAAAGCGACCAGGAACCATAATTTTCCCGCGACCATCACGGCCAGGGAGGATTGCGTCAAGACGATATGATTGAGCCAATGAGCGCCCCTGGCCTGTTTCTGTAACCAGACAGCGCCCGCGACCAGCATTAATGCCACGATAACCGAAGTTGAGGTTTCTTCATATAAACCCATAATAAATAAGATTCCGGCAATGCACGCGCCGATAGCCAGCGGGATATTCAGGCAAAGCAAAAACAGCGGATGCACTGTTTGATGCGGCGTTACCGGCGCGTCAACATCCGCCTGCAATTGCAGGGGATTGAGCCGCCGGTTCCAGCCACGCAAGCCAATGTGCAGCGTGAAGATAGCGGTTAGCGCGATCAGCGCGTAGTTGAGGGCATTGAGGCCAAGCAATGATGACAGGGCGAAACCGGCCGCGGCAGAGCCGGAATCGGCGAGATGGGCGATATAGCTGACCGCGTCATTCGCGATATTGGCGCCGGCATGGGCAATAATCGGCGCCCAGAGGTTGGCGGTTTTCAGGTACAGATAACCCAGTATTATACCGCTGATAAAAACGCCCGTGTAGGATTCTAATATTAATATCTGCGTATTATCAGAGGGTTCAATAAGAACATGCCACAGTGTAAAAATCAATGCGGAAAGCCAGAGCGCCGGGCCCGCGCGCATGTTTGCGCACAGGTAACTCAACAGCAGGCCCCGGAAAAACAACTCTTCCATCATCGGCAACATAAAACTGACATAGCTCATTGACCATAGATTGATCAAGTGAGTATCTGCCAGCACGGTGGCTCTCCTTGCCAGAGAGAAATCTCCGCTGATCGCATCGTCGAGGCCGGGAATACCGACTACCCCAAATTGCGCCAGAACGCCGATCAGGAAGGCAGCCAACAAGCAGCGATAGCCCGGAAAGTGGAAAGCGGCGATCAACAGTCTGAAATTTTTGTGCGGCAATAAAATCAGGTATGCGAGAAAAAACAACGCGCCCATGCCCGCCGCGAACCTCGCCAAATTGGCAAATTCCCACAGGTCGCGCCTGACAAATAATTCGCTCGCGGTTATCGCACAGGTTAACCAGGCCAGCCAGACAACAAGCAGCCTGTCCGCGGTTATTTTCTTGTCGGATAAATTGAATTTCATCTCTGTCGGGCGCTGTTGACGGGGCGTGTGCGGGGTGCGTTTACCCGCCGGGCGAAGCGCCGCCGATCCGGCCCTGCAACTCGGCCATATAGGCCGGGACAATGGCCGATGCCGGCCCGTAGCGGGCGTCATCAAAGTTGCTGTAGCTCAGGGAAGGCTGCATGTTTAGCTCCACGGTCTCGGCCCCGCGCGAGGCGGCCATCTGTTTAAAGCCCGCGGCCGGGTACACCGTGCCGGAGGTGCCGATGGAGATAAACAGATCGCACTCGGCCAGCCGGCCCTCGATCAGTTCCATATATTTCGGCATTTCCCCAAACCAGACGACATCCGGGCGCAGGGCGCCGGTCAGACCGCAACAGACGCAGCGCGAGTTGCCCAGAATATCGCCCGTCTGCGGGAACACCCGCCCCGTTTTCGCGCATCTTGCCTTGAGCAGTTCGCCGTGCATGTGGATGACATCGGCCGAACCCGCGCGCTCGTGCAGGTTATCGACATTCTGGGTGATAATGCTGAAATTGCCCGGGAAATTTGCCTGAAAATCCGCCAGGCTGAGATGGGCCGGGTTGGGCTTGAGCGTCGGGTCCAGCAGCTTCTGCCGCCTCAGGTTATAAAAGTGTTGCACGCGCCCCGGGTCGCGCCGGAAGGCCTCGGGCGTCGCCACGTCTTCGATCCGCTCATTTTCCCACAGGCCGTTGTTGTCCCTGAAGGTCCTGAGCCCGGATTCGGCGGAGATACCGGCGCCGGTGAGGACTACAATGGCGCGGATATCTGCCATAATGACGTTGCCTGTGGCAGGCGTATTGCGGTTGCGGGTTGTCTGGTCATAATTTGCCTCATAAATTTGACCTGTAAAACTATCAATATATTCAATGCGCCGCGCGATAACGCATAATGAAAAATAAACAAAAATTGTCAACTATGCATTCTAATTATCCATTTCCCGCCCACGCGAACTCGCCCGCGCTGGACATCCTGCAAAACACCTACGGCTTCGCCGCCTTTCGCGGCAATCAGGAGCGGATTATCGACACCGCCATCGCCGGCCGCGACAGCCTGGTGTTGATGCCGACCGGCGGCGGCAAGTCCCTCTGCTATCAGATACCGGCCCAGGTTCGCGCCGGCATGGGCCTGGTAATCTCGCCGCTGATTGCCCTGATGCAGGACCAGGTCTCCGCGCTGCAACAATCGGGCATTGCCGCGGCCTTTCTGAACTCCACCTTGAGCGGCAAAGAACGCAGCGCGGTGGCGGCGCGCATGTACGCGGGCGAACTGGATTTGCTCTACATCGCGCCCGAGCGCTTAATGCTGGCCGATACGCTGGCCTGGCTCGGCCGCTTTCCGCTGTCGCTGATCGCCATTGACGAGGCCCACTGCGTCTCGCAATGGGGGCACGACTTCCGTCAGGACTACCTGCTCTTAAACCGGTTGGCCGAGGCCTTTCCCGCCGTGCCGCGCATGGCCCTGACCGCCACCGCGACCGTGCAGACCCGCGCCGACATTATCGACAACCTGGCGCTCAACCGGCCCGAGGTCTTTGTCAGCAGTTTTGACCGGCCCAATATCCGCTACAGCGTGGCACCCCGGCAGGACGCCAAAAAACAACTGTTGCGCTTCCTGGCCGCCTATCAGGAAGACAGCGGCATCGTCTATTGTCTGTCGCGCAAAAAAGTCGAGGCCACTGCCGCCTGGCTGTGTGAGCGCGGCTTCACGGCGTTGCCCTACCACGCGGGGCTGGAGGCCGGCGTGCGCGCGGAGCATCAGGCGCGTTTTCTGCGCGAAGACGGCGTCATCATGGTGGCGACCGTGGCCTTTGGTATGGGCATCGACAAGCCCGATGTGCGCTTTGTCGCCCATCTGGACCTGCCCGGCAGCATGGAGGCCTACTATCAGGAAACCGGCCGCGCCGGCCGCGACAACGAGCCCGCCGAGGCCTGGATGGTCTATGGCCTGAACGATGTGGTGCAGCGCAGTCAAATGCTGGATCGCTCCAGTGCCGCCGAGCAGCACAAGCGCAACGAACGGGCCAAGCTGGACGCGCTGCTTGGCTGGTGCGAGGCGACCGACTGCCGCCGGCAATCGCTGCTGGCTTACTTTGGCGAGGATATGGCCGGCGGCCAGGAAGGGGACGAGGGCGGACGCGCGAATGGGGCGGCCTGCGGCAACTGCGATACCTGCCTGGCCGCGCCCAGGACCTGGGATGCCACCGAAGCCGCGCAAAAGCTGCTTTCCTGCGTCTATCGCACCGGCCAGCGCTTTGGCGCCGGGCACGTGCTGGATGTGCTGCTGGGCGTGGAAAACGAGCGCATGTTCAGGCTCGGCCATAACAAACTCAGCACCTTTGGCATCGGCGGGGAACTGGCGCTGAAGCAATGGCGCTCGGTGCTGCGCCAGCTTATCGTGCGCGGCTTTTTATACGCCGATGCCGAACGCTACGGCGCCCTGAAACTGAAACAGACGGCGCGCGCCCTGCTGCGCGGCGAACTGCAACTGCGGCTGCGCGAAGATGTGGCCGAAGCCCGGCCGGCAAAGGCAAAGAAGGATCGGCACGGCGCCGCGACCGCGACCACGGACGCCGGGCTTATGGAGGCGCTGCGCGCCTGCCGCCGGACCCTGGCAGACGAACAGGGCATCGCCCCCTACATGGTCTTTCACGACACCACGCTCAGGCAAATGGCGGCAGAGCAACCAGCCAATGACCAGGCACTGCTGGATATCACCGGGGTCGGCGAATTCAAGCTAAAAAAATACGGCGCGGCGTTTTTGGAAGTGATCCGCGGGCATAAGTCGGCGGTGGACAGATCGGAATGACCGCGAGGTGAGGGGTACGGCCTGTCGGCCTTCTATGTTATTCCAGTCCCCGCGTCATTCCGGCCTGCCTTAGGCAAGCAGGCAAAAGCCGGAATGCTCGGCGTTTACGAGCATTCCACACAAAAAGGCAGGTTGTACAGATTGATCTCACCGGGTGTATCTCCCTATTGACACCAGGACAGAGTACAATAGTATAATTCAGATTTAAACATCATTGCGAGACGGGCCATGCGGGTGCAAGGCAAAATTCCAAAGTGGGGCAACAGTTTTGCGCTGCTTTTGTTGGCGGCGATGACGCTGAATTAAAGACATCAAGAACATGATTACCAAAAAAGTAGAGCAAATTCTGTCGGAGGTTTCCAAAATCATCCCGGATGACCTCCAGAATATTCGCCAGGATATTGAAAATAATCTGCGCGCTTCACTGACGGCCTCGCTGGCAAAAATGGATCTGGTGACTCGTGAGGAATTCGATGTGCAGACGGCGTTATTGCAACGCACCCGCGCTCAACTGGAACGGCTGGAAGAAAAACTGGCCGCTATGGAAAAACAGCTTGCGGAAGAGGAAAGTCGGTAAACTCTGAAGGGAATTCTGATTGAGTAATTTCATCCCGGCATCGGCTTTCCTGGATTCCGGCTTTCGCCTGCCTGCCACTGGCCGGAGTAACGATGCAACGGTATGGTTAAGGCTGCATCACTCTCGCACACCTCTCACCTACAGCCCCCGCCCTCATTTTATTCCGGGCTTTCCCCGGCCTGCAAGGAAGCCATGTAATGGCGCCATCCGCCAAAGTGGCTGATGTCCCTTGCATCTTTGACGGCATAACCTTCACAAATGAAACTGCTTACTTCTTCGCCGTCTTCAAGTAGCGCCTTGCCGATCCCGAGCGGCCGCGGAATACCCGCGACAAATTCGCCAAAGCGGTTAAGCGGCATGCGCCAGATTTCCACCTCGATTGATCGCCCTTCGGCCTCGTCTTTAATCAGCCCGGGCCTGAAAGGCGGCCCGCCCAGCAGCGCATAGAGTTTGTAGGCCGCGGCTGTTTTGGCGGATTTAACCAGGCTCGCCTCACAAGCGGTTAATTGATGATTGAGCGGCATACCCGAGAGATGCGCGCCGCATACGGCAATATCAATATAATCGGGCGCTGTTTCTTCATGTTCTTCCGGCGCGGGCGACCACACAAAACCCGTTGCCCCCATTTGTGCCGGATGCGACTTGAGAATATCCCTGGCCAGCCTCAACAGATCTCGATCCTGAAATGCACCGGCGAATAACGTTACCCCGAAGGGCAGGCCGGCCTGATTAAAACCCGCGGGTATGGCCACGGCGGCATAGTCCAGCAGGTTCATAAAATTGGTGTAGTAACCCAGATTTGAGTTGGTCTGAATCGGCGCCCGCTCAATTTCATCAATCCTGTAATGGGTCCCGGCGGTGGGCATCAGCATACAATCTGCCTGTTTTATTATCTCATCGGCCTTTCTTTTTAATTGCTGTAACTCATAAAATGACTTGAATGCGTCAACCGTTTTTAATGCCCCGCCCGGCTTGATAATCTCCGCGGTGACGGCAAACATGTCATGCGGATTCTGTTTTATCATGTTTTCAATCGCAATGTAGCGCTCCGCCAGCCAGGGGCCCTGGTACAGCAAGTTTGCCGCCTCCGTAAACGGAGTAATATCAAGCTCGATGATGTCATAGCCTGACTTTAACAGGCGCGCGATAAAGGCTTCAAACAGGGCCGGGTAATCGTTATTGCCAAAAAAGGCCAGCGCTGAATTTTGCGGGACGCCGATCCGTTGCATGGCCGGTCTTTCCCTGTCTTTCGCCTTTCTGGAATAAATATCCATTGGATCATAACTGTCCAGGCTATTAAAAACCCTGCCCGCGTCATCCGGGTTTAACGCGAGGATGCTGACGCAATCAAGGCTGCGGCAGGCCGGCACAACGCCGGCCGCGCTGATACGGCCGCGCGTGGGTTTTAGACCGATAAGATTGTTATAGGCCGCCGGCACTCGCCCGGAGCCGGCCGTATCGGTCCCCAGAGAAAAACTGGCCTGGCCGCGAGCCACGGCAACCGCCGAGCCGGAACTGGAACCGCCGGCGCTGTAAGACGGATCAAAGGCATTGCCGACCGCGCCATAAGGTGAACGGGCGCCGGTCAGACCGCAGGCAAACTGATCCAGATTGGTCTTGCCAATGGGGATCGCGCCCGCGTCGATCAATAAACGGACGGCAAAGGCGGATCGTTCAGGCACATAACGGAATGCCGGGCAGGCCGCCGTAGTCGGTATGCCGGCCAAATCAATATTGTCCTTAATCGCAAAAGGGATGCCATATAAAGGCAGCATGTCCGGATTCTTCCCCTGTAAACGCGCCAGATAGTCTTTAAGTTCCGTGTCATGCAATACCCGCAGCCAGATATTATGATCCTGGCAGGCTTCGATCCCGCGTTTGATATCGGCAATCACCGCCGCCGGCGTGAGTTGCCCCGCGCGATAGCGTTTGTGTAATTCAGAAATAGTCAATGAATAATTCATGTTAAGTTCTGTTAGCCCGAATCTCCCCGGCCGGAACGGTTAAGCTCGCCGCTTTCGATCCAGCGTTGCCGTTCGGCTTCGAAGGCATGTTGTTGTTTCAGCTTAAAGCGTTCGATCGCCGCGTTATTATCATGCAGAAATTTCCGGTATTCGCCGAAGTCAAATTCAGTCTCTTCTATTTTCAGGTGGTAACGGCCTTCCGGAAAGTCATGCCGTATCTGTTTTAATTCCGCCGCGGTCACGGGGAAAAAACGGATCTGGTCAAAGAAACGCAACAGCCAGGGCCGGTCTGCGGCAAAATCAATCTTGTTTTTCCCGCGATTCCACATTTGCAAGGTGCGCCCCACAAACTGATAACCGCCCGGGCCTTCCATGCCATACACACAGAGATAGGCGCCGCCGATGCCCACCGCGTTCTCGGGCGTCCAGGTGCGGGCAGGATTATATTTGGTTGTCACCAGGCGATGGCGGGGGTCTAAAGGCGTGGCCACCGGCGCGCCCAGATAAACATCGCCCAGGCCCATGACCAGATAATCCGCATTGAAGACAATATCTTTTACATCTTCAACGGCGGCCAGGCCATTAATGCGTTGAATAAAATCAATATTGCTCGGACACCAGGGCGCGTCATCCCGCACCGACTGCATATAAATATCAATGGCCTTTTGAATGGAGGGGTCATTCCAGCTTAACGGCAGATAAACACGGCGCGCGGGTATTTTTACCGGCCCTGTATTTTCCAGTTCTCTTTCGGCCGCCGCCAGGCGTTTAATCAACTGATCGACATTGATCGCGCTGTTATCGAAATGGATCTGCAAAGAACGAATGCCGGGGGTCAGATCGATGATACCGTTGTTGATATTCTCCTTGATCCACCGCATTAACAAATGCGCTCTAAGCCGCAGTGCGATATCCAGTTTCATGGCGCCGTATTCAACCAGAATATTCGCCTCGCCCGCCAGCCGGTAAACCACATCAGGCCGATCGTCTTCATAAACGGTCTGCTGATAAACGGCCTTTTTCGGCTTTACCGGAAAAACCTCAATGGGCGTTGTCGGCGCCAGTGATTCAATTTCCCGCAGTTGCTTTTTCTCCAGCAGATTGGCCTGTTCAATACTGACCGGAATAAAACGCACTTTATCACCGGGTTTTAATTGCCCTGTTTTCCAGAGATCGGCCTTTATGACTGTGGCCGGACAAACAAAACCGCCCAGGCTTGGGCCGTCCGGCCCGAGGATCACGGGCATATCGCCGGTAAAATCAACCGTGCCCGGCGCGTAAGGATTATCGTGCAGATTGGAAGGATGCAGGCCGGCCTCGCCGCCGTCCTGCCTGGCCCATTCGGGTTTGGGGCCCAGCAGCCGCACGCCGGTGCGATTTGAATTGTAATGCACGCGCCAGTCTGCCGCGAAGAACATATCAATATCAGAGCGGGTAAAAAAATCCGGCGCGCCCTGCGGGCCATATAAGACATGCAGCGACCAGATATTGTGATATATCGGCGCCAGTTCATGGCGGATATAGCGGCAGGGCGCGTTATCATTCTGCGCATTCAGGCGCAGCCGATCCTCTTTTTGCAAGGCCCGCCCCCGATGTCCGCCGAATCCGCCCAGGGTAAATGTCGCCCGGCTCCGCAGATAAGGTTCTATTTGCAGGCCATTTTTAAAACACAGGTAGGCGCGCATACCGGCAACCACGGATTCTATTTTCAGGACGCTGCCCGGCATAACGCGGATCGCGCACCATTGTGGCATGGCCGCGCCATTTAACAGCATCCTGACCGGGGCGCCGGTCAAACAGATTATGGTTTCGGCATTGAACTTTAAGGCGGGGCCGGTCAACGTGATCTCAAGACCGGCAACGGCGGCGTCATTGCCCAGGATTTGATTGCCCAAACGAAAGGCCAGACTGTCCATCGGCCCGGAGGCCGGCACGCCCACGTGCCAATAACCGATGCGGCCGGGATAATCCTGCACCGTTGTTTGCAGGCCGGGTTCCAGGACTTCGATTGATGACATTTTATGGTTCTTTTGAATTTCGAGTGGGTTAAGCCGCATGTGGCTTGAGTGTGCAGACCGTCGTCATTCCAGCTTTCGCTGGAATGACGAAACTGTTGTCATTTCGGCCTGCCTGCCGCCCGCAGGCCGCCTCCGCCCTGTTGATCAATTATGCCAGAATTATTGCATTACCCACCCAGATTTTAAAAGAGGCCATTTCATTTTATTAACGCCAGATCAACACTTCGATTGGCGTTGGCTTATAATCATTGCACGGATTGTTTAATTGCGGGCAATTCGAGATCAAGGTCAACACGTTCATGCCGGCCTTGAGTTCAACATACTTACCCGCTCCCGAGATGCCATCGGCAAAGGTCAAGCCGCCCTCGGCGGTGACCGGCACATTCATAAAAAAATTAATATTATGGGTAATATCGCGTTTACTCAGCGCAAATTCCGGGCGCTCGGCAATGGCCAGCAGCCAGCTATCGCGGCAGCTATGCATACAGTTCTTTTCCAGCGCATAACGCACCGTGTTGGATTCGGCCGAGCAGGCGCCGCCGAGGGTGTCGTGCCGCCCGCAGGTATCCGCGACAATGTCCAATAAGGCATTGCCCCGGTTAGAGCGCAGCGTGGTTCCGGCAGTGAGATAGATATTGCCCTGCGCGCGCATCGTGTCGAACGCGGAGTAACGCTCGGTCGGATCATCCGCGTTATAGAACAACGTATCAACCGCCTGCTTGCCTTCCAGATCCAGTATGCGCAGCGTTTGCCCCTGTTGCACGACATGGATCCAGTAATCGCCCGCCTCGACGACTTGCCGGTATATGGCCTCGTTCATATCAAGGGCGCTGTGCTTGATCATGCTAGGGCCCTAGTGCCCGCCTTGCAGATGATAGCGCCTGTTATTCTGGAATCCGCGCCGGTTCTCCGGGCATGAATTCAGGCACGGGTCATCCTCTCCAACCGGCCCGCCCTGCAAGATCCGGTAAGTCAGGGCCTTGCGCGGATATTCCGCCGCCCTGTTCATTGGATGCGGGCAGGTATGCAGGATAAGCAGGGTATCCATTTCAAAACGCAGATCGACAAAGTCGCCCGGCTTGCTGTTTGCCGGATCAAAATTCAGATCCCCCCGCTCATTCGTGAACACGCGGCTGAACCAGTTGAGATTGGCCGCCATATCGCGCCGATCCAGGCCATGCTTGGCCAATTCAACCATAAAACCGTGTTCGCCGCTCAGCGTCCGATCGTTCCGATGTTGCTGATAGGATTTTCTACCCCAGCGTTTTTCCATATCGGCATCGCTCAAATTACCGCCAACGGTATCGTGCCAGCCAACGCTGTCTTCAACAATGGAACAAAAGATACGGCCCATGTCGGAATAGAGGCAATGGCCCCGGGTCAGCTTGAAGGTATGCTGACATTTCAATGTGTCCGGCGCGTTATAGCGTTCCAGTTTATCATCCGGATTATAGAACAACATACCGACATTCAGGCCGCCTTCTTTATCGATCAAACGCAGGATTCCGCCCCTCCGCATCAACATCGACCAGTGCGCGCCGGCAGGTATTTCGGCTTCATGCAGCATGTCTGTGTCAGGAGTCAACTTAGCCATAATCAATCGCTTCCGCTGTTAAATGATTGCCGGGTCATGGTTCAACCTCATCGCCGACCCGGGTCAGGCGGATTATATTTAACTTGTCGTCTTCTTCAGACGCGGGATGTATCAACTCATCAATGTGTTTACGGGTCGCCAGAAATTCCGGCGAAATAAATTGTCGCGTGGCGCGCGGCCTCGGCACGGGCACTTCGATAACCTCTTCGATTTCGCCGGGGTGCGATTTAAGCGCCAGTATGCGATCGGCCAGATAGATCGCCTCATCCAGATCATGCGTGATAAACAACACGGTAATGTCGATATTGTGCCAGATCTCCAGTAAATAAGACTGCATCTTGCCGCGCGTGTGCGCGTCCAGCGCGGCAAAAGGCTCATCCATTAACAAAATACGCGGCCGGTTGACCAGCGTCCTGGCCAGCGCGACCCGCTGTTGCATGCCCCCGGATAGCTGGCCGGGATAGGAATCGGCAAATTTTTCCAGGCCAACCAGATCAATCCATTGTAACGCCTCCCTTTCGGCGGCGGCAAAACCCATGCCCCGGCTGCGCAAGCCAAACATCACGTTTTTCTTTACCGTCAGCCAGGGGAATAATGTATAGCCCTGAAAGACCATGCCTCTGTCCGGCCCCGGCCCGGACACCGGCTTGCCGTCCAGCAATACCTCGCCGGCAGAAGCCGTTTCCAGGCCGGCCAGTATGCGTATTAACGTTGACTTGCCGCAACCCGAGGCGCCAATCACACAAACAAACTCGCGCCGATGCGCCTTAAAGTTGATATTTTGCAAGGCGGTCACGGCGCCTCCGGGGCCGGAAAATATTTTTTGCAGGGCCTTGACTTCAAGGATCACCTCGCGCCGCTTGATCGCGGCAAAGCGCTGTTTGACGGCCGCGGATTGTTGCAGATAGTCCGGCAGCTTGATGGCGTCCATATTAATTCCTAAACCTTGTTAACCGCCTTTTCCCACGGAAAAATCCGCCTGCCGATCCGGGCCAGGATCATATCGGATACGAGGCCGATGACGCCGATCATGATGATCGCCGCAAACACGTTATCAAAATTTTTATAGCGCGCCTGCTGGGTGATAAACCAGGTAATCCCGGAACTTGCGCCGATCAATTCCGCCACGATCAGATAAGTCCAGGCCCAGCCCAGCAGAATACGCAGGTCCCGGTAAATATCCGGGATAACGCCGGGGATGACCACCTTGAACAATAATTGCAAGCGTTTCGCGCCCAGGGTTAACGCCGCTTCCAGCAAGGCGATATCCAGCTTGCGGGTCGTGTTTGCAATGACCAGAACCTGCTGAAAAAAAGTGCCGATAAAAATAATGGCTATCTTGGGGCCGTCATGGATCCCCAATACGGCCACGGCCAGCGCGCCAAACGCCGGCGCGGGCAGGTATCTGAAAAATTCTATAAAGGGTTCGTGTATTCTGGCCAGCGCGGCGTAAGTGCCGCATAACAGGCCCAGCGGAATCCCGATCAGGGATGAAAGGGTAAAGCCCCAAAAGATGATCGTAATACTGTGCCACAAACTTTCATGCAGCCATTGTTCGCTGCGCCGCCGGGGTTCGGTCGTAAACGAGGTCACAAGGGCCCTGGCCACTTCATGCGGGGCCGGCAGATAGACCGGGTTTGCGGGGCTGCCGCTCGGCAATGCCCCGCCGCTTGCCCTGAGCGCGGCGGCTTCTTCGGCAAACACGGCCCGATCTACCAGCATGTCGGTCTTGAAGTAAGCGACCGCGCCGGGATCAATAATCCTGACCTTCGGATGCCATAAAAAAGGCGCATAACTCACCAGGCTCCAGATCAATAACGGCAGCACAAACGAGGCGCCGGCCAGCATCCGGGCGCGGCCGCCGGACAGGGCGACACGCGGGGCAAACCAGGCGGCCGAACTCATAAATACCCTGTCCTACCTGGCCAGACTTAATGAAGGATCGATATACGTGTCGATATCCTGCGCCTCCTGATACACGCCATACTTGAGGTTGAAATCATCCGCGATCCTTGACGAACCGTAAATCGAATCAAAGCCGTCCCCCCTGGCAAAAAATGGCTCGGCCTCCCCCCGTTTCAGGATCCGCGTGCCCGCCAGAAAGGGCTTGTATTGCGCCGCCGAGACGCCAACGCGCGCGGCCATGATGGAAATGGCTTCCTCCTGCGTGGCCGGCGCCATAATAAAATCGACCGCCCTGTACCAGACATCAATCACCTTCGCCCAGTCCGCCTTTCTGGCGGCCAGGCTGGCCGGCGCCACTGCCAGCACATCGTAAATCAGACCGGGTTCATCGGCCGATGAATAGAGCCTTTTGGAACCCGGCACGAGACCCAGGGCCTGGGCGGAGTTCGGCTGCCACGCGACAATCGCGCTCACATTGCCGGAGGCCAGCACCTGCGGGGTTTCATTGGTCGGCACATTGACCAGCTCAACATCGGCCTCGCTCATGCCATTCTTTTCCAGCGCGTTTAATAACAGCAAATGCCCCACAAAGCCGATCTCGACGCCGATCTTTTTACCTTGCAGCGCCTTGATGCTGTCAACACCCGGCGCGCCGACCACCATGTCATTGCCGTTGCTGTAATCATTGATCAGGATCGCGACATTCGCCGCGCCGCTTGCGCCGGTGACCAGGGCGTCGCCATTGGTGATGCAGATCGCATCCAGCCGGCCGGCGGCGAAGGCATCCATCGACGCCACGTAATCAAACCATTCAAACTCGACCTCGACGCCGGCTTTTTCAAACATGCCTTTCTCAATGGCGACCTCCCAGGCCACCCAGCCCGGCCAGTCGCTATAACCAATCTTCAACGGCTCGGCCCGGACCGAAAAAGACAAGGAAAATACCAGGCCCGTTAATAAAAGCGCCTTATGGATAAACCCGTGAAGTTTCATAAAACCTTACCCCGCTGCTAAAAAATACTCGTTTCCGAATCATTTTGGGGCAATAGTTATGCCAGCGCTTAAACGCCTTTGCATTCAGGGGATTGCGCCAGCGAGCAATGACTTCATGCCATAATTTGGTGCGTTTTATTCGATGAATGCTCTAAAATTGTGCAATATTAAAGAAAGGCCGTTGAACCGCAGGGGACTATTGTCATTCCCGCTCATGCGGGAATGTATCGTAAAAACACTGGATTCCAGCTTTCGCTGGAATGACGCCGGGGGTATCGTTACCACCTCTCAGTGTCCTTACTGCGAAGAAACATCATGCCCACTACATCGTCATTCCGGCGCAGGCCGGAATCCAGTGGTTTATATAATACATTCCTGCCTGCCGGAGGCAGGCGGGAATGACGATGTGGTCGGAATGACAACGTTGTGATAAATTAAACAACCCGCCCACAATAAAACATCAAGGGAGACCGAATGAGTATCGCCGTCATCTACTCACGCGCTCAGGATGGCATTCATGCGCCGCTTGTTACGGTCGAAGTCCACCTGTCACGCGGCCTGCCCAGCTTTTCAATCGTGGGGCTGCCGGAAACCACCGTCAAGGAAAGCAAGGAGCGCGTGCGCAGCGCGCTGATCAACAACCAGTTTGAATTTCCCCTGAGCCGTATCACCACCAACCTGGCCCCGGCCGATTTGCCCAAGGAAGGCGGGCGTTTCGACTTGCCCATCGCGCTCGGAATATTGCTCGCCTCGGGACAACTCCCCGACACGGCGATCGGCGACTACGAATTTATCGGGGAACTGTCATTAACCGGCGAACTGCGCGCCATTAACGGCGCCCTGCCGGTGGCGATGGCGCTGAAACGCACCGCGCGCCGCCTGGTCCTGCCGCAACAAAACGCGGCCGAGGCGGCGTTGGTGGAACAGGCGGTCTGCCTGCCGGCAAAACATCTGCTTGAGGTCTGCGCGCATATCAACAACAGCGCAGAACTGGCCCCCTATCAAAACCCCACGGCGCGGGAAGATAATGACTATGAGGTCGATCTGATCGATATCTACGGCCATGAACAGGCCAAACGCGCGCTGGAGATCGCCGCGGCGGGCGCGCATAATCTGCTGATGATCGGTCCGCCCGGTTCCGGCAAAACCATGCTGGCCGAGCGGCTGCCGACCATTATGCCGCCCATGACCGAAGAGCAGGCGCTGGAAAACGCGGCCATCGCCTCCATCAGCCGGCAGGGCTTCAGGGTGCGGCACTGGCGCCGCAGAATCCTGCGCGCGCCGCATCATTCCGCCTCTGCCGTGGCCCTGGTGGGGGGCGGCAGCCACCCGAAGCCGGGCGAGATCTCGCTCGCGCATCACGGTATTTTATTTCTGGACGAATTCCCGGAATTTGACCGCAATGTGCTGGAAGTCCTGCGTGAACCGCTGGAATCCGGGCGCATCGTCATCTCGCGCGCCGCCAAACAAGTCGAATACCCGGCGCGTTTCCAGTTGCTGGCCGCCATGAATCCATGCCCATGCGGTTATCTCGGCGATAGCGACGGCCGTTGCCGCTGCACCGAAGAACAGGTAAACCGCTACCAGGCCAAACTCTCCGGGCCATTGCTCGACCGTATTGACATGGTCATCAACGTCAACAGCCTGCCCGCGGCCATTATTGAAAAAAAGCACGACCCGGCCGCCGAGGCAAGCGCCTGCATCCGGGCGCGCGTGGTCAAGGCCTTCAACACACAGCTTCGGCGCCACAACAAGGCCAATGCCGGCTTAAACGGCAGGGAACTCGACCGGTTTTGCGAACTGGACGACAAAAACAAATCGCTGTTACACCGCGCCACGCATAAACTGGGGCTGACCGGGCGCGGCATTCACCGTATCGTCAAGGTCGCCCGCACCATTGCCGACCTCGCGGAAAATGAGCGCATACAAGTGCCGCATCTGAGCGAGGCCATCAACTACCGGCGCAGGATACATGCGCACAACCCGCGCTGAAACCCGGTTTCCTACGGCCGCCGCCTGCCGCCGTTGCCGCCGCAAGCCATGAGCGCCTATGCCATAGGCGATCTGCACGGCTGCCATGCCGAACTGCGGCGACTGCTTGATAAAATAAACTTCGACAAGGCCAGAGACCGGCTCTGGTTCGCCGGAGATCTGGTCAACCGCGGCCCGGATTCACTGCCAACCCTGCGCTTTATCAAGGCGCTCGGGCGTTCCGCCAGGACCGTGCTCGGCAATCACGACCTGCACCTGCTCGCCATCGCGGCCGGGGCCCGCGGGCCGCACAAAAAAGACACGCTAAGCGCCGTCCTCAACGCGGCGGATGCGGCCGAACTGCTCGACTGGCTCAGAAAACAACCCCTGCTGCTGCACAGCCCCGCGTTGAAATACACCCTGACACATGCCGGGCTGCCGCCCGAGTGGACGCTCAAGCGGGCGCGGGAACTGGCCAGGGAAACCGAATTATTCATACAGGGCGCGCAATTCAACGATTTCTTAAAGGTCATGTACGGCGATCAACCGGCGCGCTGGTCAGGGGCCCTCAAAGGACACGAGCGCTACCGCTACATCATCAACGCCCTGACCCGCATGCGCTACATCAACGCGGACGGCGGACTGGACATGAAAGAAAAAGGCCCGCCGGGCCAACAGGCCGCAACGCTCACGCCCTGGTATGCCGTGGTGGATCGAAAAACACGCGATCACCGGCTCCTGTTCGGGCACTGGTCCACCGTGACCCTGGGGAAAGACAAAGACTTCGAAAAATACAAGGTCTGCCCGCTGGACACCGGCTGCCTCTGGGGCGGAAAACTCACGGCGCTGAGACTGGAAGACGGACAAAGGTTTACGATTCAATCCGGCCGGACGCCGTTCGAAAAATGACCAGCCAGGCCCGCCGCGTATTCCGCACGGCTTCCGGGCTGGAATGACGATAAAGTGTTGCTGTCTGGCATCCGTCAAGAGTGACGAACGGCGTTGGCCGGAATGATGAAAAACCTGCTATCGCCCCCGTCGTCATTTATGGACAGGAAGTCCTGTATGCGGCGAGAGGGCAGGATGCCCATAGCCGCCCGGCGCAAGCGGGAATGACATCAGAGCCCCAGGTCCCGGAACAACTCGTCCGCCGTGTCAAAGCTTTTGCCTTTGCCCGCGTCCAGTTCGGCCAAAGCGCTGGCGGTAGTGACATTCGGCGTCTCAACGGCGAACGGCAGGCGTTTTTCTTCGGCAATACGCAGCATCAGCAGACGGATGGCATCGGAGACAGACAGGCCCAGGGACTCCAGAACCGCCGTTGCCCGTTTTTTTGTGTCGCTGTCAATACGCGCTCAAACCACGCTATCACTGCTCATAACATTTTCCTTCAGTTTGGTCGTTTCAATATGGCATTCACCTTGGCGGATACCGTCCTTCTTGTCACGCTCCCGGATTCCGGCTTTCGCCTGTCGCAGACAGGCCGGAATGACGCTGGCGGCAAGAAGAAGTTTGTCCTCATCCTGCCAACTCATCAACGTTATTCCCGACAAATTCCCAACCACACCCCCCCCGTCGTCATTCCAGCGAAAGCTGGAATCCAGTGGTTTATGCAATACATTCCCGCCCGGCGGGAATGACATCTACAGGAACGGCAACCCGACGCACTCTCCCACAAAACCCGGCAACCATTAACTCCCGGCCCCGCCCTCCTGGATTCCGGCCTTTGCCGGAATGACGACGAGGCAGAAACACAACACTTGCCGCCCACAATCAAAATGGTATGCTTACCCCCAAATCAAACAAGCAACGGAGACAAACCATGTCACAGGCCAACTCTAACTCAAGCACAACCCAATCCCCGCAAAGCCATACCCACCGGGCGTTTCCGGCCGCTCCCAAAATTTTAGGGGGGGGGGGGGGGGGGGGGGCGATGACCGCCGCGTCCTGCCGCTGTCGCTCGCTTTGGCGGGCCTGCTGACCCTCCTGCTACCCGCGTCCGTGTGGGCAGTGGACCCGGTCACAACCTCCCGCGGCGCTATCACCCTAAACAATAACGACAACCTGACCGTAGAGGCGAGCGGCGCAATCGTCAGCACGGGGTCCGCCGTCTCTCCTGCCACGGTCGAAAACATCAGCGTGACCAACCGGGGCCGCATTGAAGGCCGCATAGCCATTGATGTTCGCTCTATTCTCCGCCTGGAAAACAGCAAAACGATCAAGGGCGTTACCAACAGCGCGATCAGCGTTGCCTCTATCACCGAACTGTTCAATCTCAAGGACGGCACGATCTCATCGGATCGGAGTAACGGTATAGTCGCTCCCACTATCGGCACACTGGAGAACGCCGGCACGATAAAGGGCCGCTTCGGGGGTGAAGGTATTAGGAGCACCCGAGCTGGCACACTGATCAATAAAAAAGGGGGTGTCATCGAGTCAGCGTCCGGCGGCCTGAGCATAGGCTCAGTGACGCGTCTGGAAAACCACGGCGCTATCAGCACCATAAAAGCGCCAGGTAGTATCAATGACACCGCTATCAATCTCGGTTTTGCCGGGCCCGTCGGCACGCTGATTAACAGCGGCACGATCCTGGGTCCAGGCATTGGTATCAGACTGGATAATGGCTCTTCCATCACGCTTTTGGAAAACAGCGGCAAGATCGAAGGCACGGACGCAGACGGCATTGGTATTAGCGCCCTGGGCCGCATCATAACCTTAATCAATAAAGGCAACGGCGAAATCCTGGGCGGCGCTGAAGCCATTACTGCCGCTTCCATCGGCCGTCTGGAAAACAGCGGCAAGATCAAGGGCGGGGCCGAGGACAATGGTATCAACGTTGCAGAAGGCGCGATTGACAATCTGGAGAACAGCGGTGAAATCTCGGGCGGCGCGGGCGAAGCAGGTGTGGATGTTAATATCATCACTACTAAATTGTTCAATAAAAAAGGCGGCACGATATCGGGCGGCTTTGCTGGCCTTATTGTCAGAAACCGGATTGGCGAACTTGAGAACAACGGTATCATCTCGGGCCGCGACAGTGACGGCTCCGGCATCTTTATGTCAACACCGGATTTGCTACCCGGCAGCAACACAAGAATCGACACACTGACAAACCGCGGGGCCATTACGGGCGGCGATAACGGCATTCAGACCACCTCGATAGGCATCCTGACCAACAGCGGCCGGATCGCGGGCGGGAATTCGACGGCCAGGGACGCGAACAATAGCGGCCTCTATGTCTTTAACCGCATCACGACCTTAACCAACACCAGCACCGGCGACATCTCGGGCGGCGCAATCGGCATAAGCGCCCGTTCCATCGGCAGCCTGAACAACAGCGGCAAGATCACGGGCGTGGCCAATGCGGGCGTGAGGCTTACGGGCACGGATGCCACCGTGACCGTCACCAACAGCGGCACGATTCAGGGTAGCACATACGGCCTCAACTATAGCAACAACGCCATTACCCGCCTGCAAAACACCACCAAAACCAGCGCCATCCGGGGCGGGCGCAACGAGGCCCTGAGAACGGCCAGCCTTACTACCCTGAACAACGAAGGTACCATCGCCTCCACCTCCGCCGCGGCCATCACCCTGACCGGCAGCACAACCCAGACGGCCACCGTCACCAACAGCGGCACGATTCAGGGCCAGACCCACGGCCTCGACTACGGCGCCCATGTCATCACCCGCCTGACTAACAGCGGCGCCATCATCGGAACCACGGGCGCGGGCGTGACCTTCACGGGTAACACGACCCAGGCGGCCACCATCACCAACACGGGCACGATTCGGGGCGCGACCTACGGCCTTGATTACGGCAACAACCCCATCGCCAGTCTCACCAACACCAGCCCCCGCACCCTGCGGGGCGGCAGCAGGGAAGCCCTGAGCGCGGGCAGCCTGCTCACCCTCAACAACAGCGGGACGATTCTCTCCGACAAAGCCAGCGCCATCACCCTCACCCGCACTGTGACCCGGGCCGCCACCATCACCAACAGCGGCACAATTCAGGGCAACATCCACGGTCTCGACTACAACAACAATGCCATTGCCAGCCTCACCAACAGCGGCACGATTAGGGGCACAACCGGCATCGGCGTCAAGGCCGCGGGCCTCGCCACGCTGAACAACACCGGTACCATTGAAGGGAATACCGGGATTCAGATAAACCGCACCGGAACCCTCGCTGACGGGGCCGCTTCCCCCGCGGGGGCCACGATAAACAATGCCGGTACCCTGCGTTCCCTCAAAGGCGCCTCAGGTACCGCCCTGGACCTGCAAGGCCCAGGCCGGGACACGCTCAAGCTGCAAGCCGGTTCCACCCTGGAAGGCCAGGTGCGCTGGGACGGCCAGGACGACACCCTGAACCTCGCCACCGGCCCGGCCCGCATACACACCCGTACCGAAAGCACCCAAAGCCAATGGACCGGGGCCGTCTTCCAAAGTCTGGCCCAGCAACAGGGTACCCATACCGGCCCCAACGCGCGCAACAGCACGGCCGCAGTTCATCAAACCCTCTGGGTCCGGCCCTTCGGCGGTCTGCACAACTTCAAGCGAGACGGTCTTACCCCGGCCGCCCGCTACCGCTATGGCGGGGCGCTGGCGGGTTATGCGGTTACCAATGCGGACTGGCAGGCGGGCGGCTTTGTGGGGGCGGCGCAGGATACGCTGGCGGCCCGCGGGCCGGGGGCGGATGCCGAAGGCCGGCATGTGTTTGCCGGGGCGTATGCCCGCACCCGCTGGCAGGCCCTGAACCTCAAGGCCGGTCTGCTGTTTGGGCAAAGCCGCACCGAGACCGAATGGCAAAGATTGAACAATCAGGTGACAGGCGGTCAGGAGCGGGTGGTGTATGAAGGCCGGCGCTACGTTGTCAGCCCGGAACTGGGATTGGCCACCCGGCTGACTGTCAGGGGTGTGGCCTTGGAACCGGCGTTGAGTCTGCGTTATCTGGGTCTGTTTGGGGCCGAGGAAGACGAGCGTCTGGTGGCGGGGCGGGAGCCGTTGCGCTTTAGGGCGGAAGACCGGCATGTGGGTCTGGTGCGGGCGAGTGTGGGCGTGCCGTTGCGTTTTCCTGTGAATGCGTATGGGGGGCAATTGTACGGGCAACTTCGGGCGGGGGCCGAGGGTCGGAAGCGCTTTGGCGGGGCGCGGATAGAGGCCCGGCGGGGGGATGGGGTGGTGCGTTTTAAGGTGGACGATGAGGCGACCGTGAGGGGGTTTATGGGGGCGGGCTTTGAGTATGTGGTGCCGGATTTGAACCTGAGTTTCAGCGCGGACTTGGAGGCGAGTTATGGCAGTGAGGCGGTGTTGGGGGTGCAGGGACAGTTGGGGGTTGTGTGGGGGTTTTAGGTTGTTATGCCCGCTCTCTTGTTGTCATTCCAGCGAAAGCCGGAATCCAGGAAGGCAGGTCGGGGGGTTAAACGAATTGCGGTTTCTCCCTGCCCACTGCAGTACCCCCTTTATTGTCATTCCCGCAAGGCGGGAATGTATTGCATAAACCACTGGATTCCGGCCTGCGCCGGAATGACGATGAAGGTGATAGATACGGCCCGTTAGTCTTCAATGTTATTCTGGTCTCTTTCATTGTCTCTCCTTTTGGTGTTCTGCACTTTTCTTCATTCCGCCCCCATCGTCATTCCGGCCTGTCTGCTGCAGGCAGGCGAAAGCCGGAATCCAGGAGGCGGGGCCGGGGGGTTAAACGAATTGTGGTTTCTCCCTGCCTGCCGCAATGCCGTCTTTATTGTCATTCCCGCAGGGTGGGAATGGATTACATAAACCACTGGATTCCAGCTTTCGCTGGAATGACGGCGAAGGTAATAGACACGGCCCGTTGGTCTTCAATGTTATTCTGGCCTTTTTCATTATCGCTCCTTTTGGTCCTCTGCCTTCTTTTTTATTCCGCTCCCATCGTCATTCCAGCGGAAGCTGGAATCCAGGAAGGCAAGGCCGGGATGGTGAAAGAATTGCAATTTCTACCTGCCTGCCGGAATGCCGCCTTTACTTGTCATTCCCGCTGGGCGGGAATGGGTTGTATAAACCACTGGATTCCGGCTTTCGCCGGAATGACGACGAAAGTAATAGACACGGCCCGTTAGTCCTCAGTGTTATTTCGGCCCCTGTCATTGCCACTCCTTTTGGCCTTCTGCTTTCTTTTGCATTCCACCCCCGCCGTCATTCCGGCCTGCCGCAGGCAGGCCGGAATGATGACTTCAGCATTGAACCCTGTCTGGCCGGCGGATCAGGATTTGTTCCCGCTCTGCTTTGTCGCATTCGGCAAGCCGGGTGATGGCCGCATAGAATTTTTGCATGTCCCTGCCCTGGGTCTCGTATATCTTTAAAAATGCGGACAGGTATTTACGATAGCTGAAAACCGAGGCCATGGCGGCATTATTCAGCTTCTCGCCGAACCATTTGCCGTAGTAATCCCGTGTCCAGGCGCGGCTTATGTCGGCGTATTCCGCGCGCATACGGTCATACAGCGCTTTTTTCCCGGCGCGCATTGCCGCGGATGGCATGTCCTTTTGGTAAAGCGCTTCGAGCCGGGCCTTGTATTTTAATACCAGTTCGAAAAAGACGGCCTCTCTGGTCAGCCGCGCTTCATAGGCGGCCAGTTTTTGCGCCTGCCCGGAAGCGGCAAACCAGCGTCTTACGCCGATGATCGCGATGGCGTCCGCCAAGGATTCATTAAATTCGGTATCGTCTTTGATGTAAAACTTTTGATGGGCAAGTTCATGGAAGATCACGGCAGCCAGCCGCGCCTCTGACCACTTGAGCATCGTATTGAGCAGCGGGTCGTCAAACCAGCCCAGGGTCGAATAGGCGCTGACACCACCCAGATAGGTTTCCATACCGGCCGCTTTTAATTGTTCGGCATGGGCCGTGGCGGCGGCCTTTTTGAAAAAACCGCGATAATCCAGACAACCCACAAACAGGAAGCAGGATTGCATCGGGGTCAGTGAAAATTCCTCGGTGGCAAAGATACTCCAGACCACATAATCACGCCCGAGGTCGGCATAGGAGAAATAGCTCTTGTTATCCGGCAGGCCGAGTTGCTCGATCGAAAATGCCCGGATGGCCAGGGCGGTATTCAGTTGTTGGCGTAAATCGGCGGAAATTGACTCATCTTCAAGCAACTCGCTTACAGCGCGGCTTTTTTGCATGAGTTCAAGCTGGCCCTGTATGGATTGCGCGTAATAGGTCACGGAGGCGCAACCCGGATTCAGGAGTAGAATATAGAGCAGCGCAGAGCAGCGGAGCGCTTTTCGGTATATGATGAATGTCATGTCATTAAGTCTGTTTTTGCCTGCCTGCCTGCAGGCAGAAATGATGGAGAGCGTTGACAGTATAGCGTATTTGGTTGTCATCCCCGTTGGCACGGGAATGGATAGCTTAAGGAAGCCCTGAATAAATCCATCCTGGATTTCTCAGGGCACGCAAGGTGAAAATGCGATTTTCACCTTGCTTCAAAATCAATGACATACGTCAATGATTTTGGCGGCACACCTGCCTGCAGCAGGCAGGTCCCTGTGCCGCAGGAAACTCTGATTCAATCAGAGTTTCCTTAAACCACTGGATTCCGGCTTTCGCCTGCCTGCAGCAGGCAGGCCGGAATGACAACGAAGGCAATGGACACGGCCCGTTAGTCTTCAATGTTATCCTGGCCTCTGTCATTATTCCGACCTGCCTGCGCCGGGCCGGCCGAAATGACAGCGGAGCAAAGGTGGTGACAAGCCGCCGGGGAGGCCCGCAATCACCCGGCCCGTGGATTATAATAACCCGCTTAACAGGATGAGGACAGATGCCATGTTTACAACATTAATCGACAGCGAAGCCCTGTCAAGCGAGCTTGATAATACCCGCTGGCGGCTGTTTGATACCCGCTATGATTTGCAGGACAAGGCCAGGGGCCGGCGGGATTATCGCAAAGGCCATATCCCCGGCGCAATATATCTTGACCTGCATGAGGATTTGAGCGCGGCGCCCGGCGGCAAGCGGGGCCGTCATCCGCTGCCGTCCGAACGGGCGATGCAGGCATTGTTTGCCAAAAACGGCATTGAGGAAGCCACCCAGGTCGTGGCCTATGACGATAGCGGCGGCGCTTTTGCGGCCAGATTGTGGTGGATGTTGAGGCATTTCCGGCATGAGGCCGTGGCCGTGCTGGATGGCGGCTGGTCGGCCTGGCGGGTCGCCGGCGGGCGGGTCGGTGTGACCGCCGGGCGCCCGCCGGCCGGCGGCTTCGGCCGGGCCGCAAATGTGGACGATGTGGTCACTTTCGATGAGGTCTTGCGGCATAAACGGATTATCGACTCCCGGGAACCGGCGCGCTACCGGGGCGAACATGAACCGATCGATCCGGTTGCCGGTCATATCCCGACCGCGGTCAACCGGTTCTGGCAGGACAATCTGTCAAGCTCGGGCCGGTTCAAAAGCAGGCAGGCGTTGCGGCAGGAGTTTGTTGCGCTGTTTCAGGGCGTGCCGGCCCGCGAGACGGTTTTTTATTGCGGTTCGGGGGTGACGGCTTGCCACAATCTGCTGGCGGCCACCCACGCCGGCCTGCCCATGCCGAAACTGTACGCGGGTTCGTGGAGTGAATGGAGCAATACGCCGGGGGCGGCCATCGCAACTGAAACTTGAGGCCGGTGCGGGCCGGTCGGAATACCGCCTTTATTGTCATTTCCGTCTTGCGGGGATGTATAGTTAAAATCGCCGGATTCCGGCGTCACCGCATCGTTGTTTTTTAATGAAAGGGGAGTAGAATCTTCATCGTGTCTGAAGAAAAGCAAATTGAGCAGGTAGTCGGCTGGTACAAAGTAGTATTTGTGATCCTTTCCGCGATTGATATTTCTCTCTTCGCCTGGTTTGTGCAGTATTATGAAACTGAAAGCCCGGTATTACTGGTTCTCTGCTTTACAGGAATTATTGTTGTAACAGGGACAATTTTAATGATCAACATAAATGTGTTTAAATTACTGGACAGATTAGGGGAGTTGTAATATGGAATATCTGCTTTTGATTGCGTTCAGTGTGTTTATAGGCAGCATGGCATATATCGGTTTTCTGTCACATAGATACACGTCAACACGGCATAAAAAACCTGAAAAACACTCCGGCGGACGGTAAATTACTCCTGAATCCGGCAATTAGTAATAACAGGTAAAATTGAACAGGATTGACACGCCGCTCGCCGCATGAAGCGGTTTTTATGAGGCTTCATTGCGGATGGATGCGCGGACTAGCCGTGCCGCAGCAAGCGGGCCTTTTGTCGCTGCCAGTCGCGTTGTTTCTCTGTCTCGCGTTTGTCATGCGTCTTCTTGCCGCGGGCAATGCCGATCTCCAGTTTTACCCTGCCGTTTTTCCAGTACAGCGCGGTCGGGATCAGCGCAAAACCCTTGCGTTCCACAGCGCCGATCAGTTTGTTCAATTCGGCACGATGCAGCAGTAATTTCCGATTGCGCTGCGGGTCAGCCTCGACATGCTTTGCCGCTGTCGGCAATGGGCTGATCAGCGCGCCGAATAAATAGGCCTCGCTGTTCTTGAGCAGGATATAGCTGTCAATGATTTGAATCTTGCCCGCGCGCAGGCTCTTCACCTCCCAGCCTTGCAGGCAGAGGCCGGCTTCGATGCGATCGTCGATAAAATAATCGCGTCTGGCTTTTTTATTGAGCGCAATGGTTTTATTGCCCTGATCGGGTCTGGCCTTGTTCATCTGTCTTTAATCTGAAGTGTGTTGTGCGGGGATTATAGCAGTTGACTGCCGGTAATGCAGGCCGGAATGACGGCGGGGGCGACCGGCATGGCCCGGCGAAAGCCGGGGAGTTTTTTCAAATTCCATTTATAGCATCGCCTTCGTCTAAATTGACACAAGACAAATATTGCTCTTCCCCAAAAAGCAATGATACGATCAAGTTCAAGCGCATTTTTAAGAATAATATATGATTTTAGATTTACATTTTCAAAGGAATTCATCGCGGGAAATTTTCTGGCGCATAAATAACAGTAAGAAATTATCTTATGACGCTTAAGCTAACAACAACCTTTTTAGTGAGCATGATGGCAGGCCCATTTTTTGCCGGCTCGCTTTTTGCCCGGGATATCAAAAATCCAGATTATGTCACATATCCCGAACCCTCGCTCATTCAACGAGATATGGATGACTTCGGTTGGGTTTTGAGACTGAACTATGATAAATTTATAGCATACAAGACGCCGAATGGCGGCAGCATCCAGCTTGTGGCCACAAATGATGTCTCTGATGAGCAATTATTGCGCGCCTATAATATTTTGGACTTCTATCTAGCCGATGCGCCCAATACACGCTTTGGAAACGATAAAACAACGGTGGCCAATACGATGGCCGACAATGGCGCCACGCTGGTCCTGCCGGGTGGCGCCGATGGCAACAGCCCGGTTTGGTCCTGGGCGCTGCAAGGGCAGCCACTTTATGAGTTGGAATTCCCGATTGAAGGCTCTATCGCCTATATCACAAATGATTATGAACAGCGTGACGCCGGGTTTGAAGAGATATTCCACCTGGTGCATGACTACGGCATCGGCACGCGCTATTCAAAGGGCGCATTGAGTCACAGCTTTCAGGTAGAATTTGCCGCGGCTACTCAAGCCGCGCTTGATGCTGAAATCTGGGGCTATGGTTCTAAAGCGCATGACTGGATTAAGGAGTTACGCGATGAGGGCAGTCTGCAGCAGGAATATGCCGCGGCGATCATAGACAGTTACTACGGCTATTGGGGCGCCCGGACAGAAGAACCTGGCGGAATGTGGAATATTTACAAAGCAAAAACGCGCGCGGATGTGGAAAGAATAGATCCGGCTGGTATCGGCTTAATCAGAGAATTTTTGCCGGAGTTCATCACCTACATGGCGCGTATTGATCCAGAGTTTGAAGGCACATTTGAGATGCAGTTCAATGAAAAAATTCCATATACGCATAAGTCACAGTATTTACTGAATGCCCGCTTACTTGGCACGCGCTCATCGAACCTCAATGGCAATGCTGAAAATAATATTTTAATGGGAAACAAGGCTAACAATGTCATTGACGGTCGCGCCGGCGATGATGTTGTGCAATTTGATGTTTTGTCGACGGAAGTTTCTATTTTCCGAAATCAAGCAGGTATTCGGGTTATTGGCGCAGATACAGGCAATGATCTTCTCCGGAATATTGAAGTATTGCGATTTAAAGATCTTGATATTCCCGCTTTAGGCATTCAATAAAATACGTCAGAAAGCCGACGGATACATTTTTTTACAATTTTTCGCTTTTTCTGACATCGCTATGAGATAGCCACATTTTTATCTGCCGGACGCCGGCCTGTCGCAGGCAGTCCGGAATGGCCAGGACACAAAAATGGTGCGGATGGTGAGAATCGAACTCACACTCCCGAAGGAACGGGTTTTTGAGACCCGCGCGTCTACCAATTCCGCCACACCCGCACGAATTTAATTATAATAACTTTCTTTGCTTCATTTTAGTCTTTTTCTTCCCCCATGTTGACCCGTGATTTTCATATCAACTGCCGGAACAGTTGATTGCGGCGTATCCGGCCGCCGAGCGCGATGCCAGCCGCCTGCTCTGTCTCGGCGCTGCCGGTGACATCATCGACAGCCAATTCAGCAAGCTGCCGGAGCACCTGCAAAGCGGCGACCTCATCGTCTTAAATGACACCCGGGTTATTCCGGCCCGTTTGTTTGCCCGCAAGGAAAGCGGCGGCAAGGTCGAGATTATGCTGGAACGCATTCTGAACCCGCAAAGTCTGCTGGCGCAACTCCGGGCCGGCAAAACACCCCGGCCCGGCGCATTGCTGTGGCTGGATGAAAAGACCCATTTCAGGGTAGCCGGAAGGCAGGATGCGCTGTTTCTGCTTGATTATGACGGCAAAGAGCCGCTGCCTGAACTCCTGAACCGGCTCGGGCAGACGCCCTTGCCGCCTTATATTGATCGCGCCGCCCGGACTTTGGATAAGGAGCGTTATCAAACTGTTTTTTCCAAAAAACCGGGGGCCGTTGCGGCGCCCACGGCCGGTCTGCATTTCACGGCCCGGATTTTAAACAGGCTGCAAGCGAACGGCATCGATCATGTTTGTCTGACACTGCACGTCGGGGCCGGCACCTTTCAGCCCGTGCGGGTCGCTGATATAGCGCGGCACAGGATGCACAGCGAGTCTATGCGTATTTCTGCCGAGGCGGCGCGCCGGATCAATCAAACCAGGGCAAATGGCGGCCGTATTCTCGCCGTTGGCACCACCGTGGTCAAGGCCCTGGAAACCGCGGCCGCGGCGGGGCAACTCAAAGCCTATGCCGGCGAGACCGGCCTCTTTATTTACCCCGGCTTCAAATTTAAGGTGGCGGACCTGTTACTGACCAACTTTCACCTGCCCAAATCAACCCTGTTAATGCTGGTATGCGCCTTTGCCGGCAGGGAAGCCGTGCTGAACGCCTATCGGCACGCCATCAAGGCGCAATATCGCTTTTACAGCTACGGCGACGCCATGCTGTTGCACAGAAAAGATGCGCTTTGAAACGATTAATCGGGACCAGGCGGCCAGGCGGGGGCGGCTGACCCTCTCCCGCGGCGCGGTCGAGACCCCCGTATTCATGCCGGTTGGCACTTACGGCGCCGTCAAGACCATGACGCCGGAAGAACTGGCTGAGAGCGGCGCCGGGATCATTCTTGCCAATACCTTCCACCTGTTGTTGCGCCCCGGCCTGGAAGTGATCCGGGGCGCCGGCGGCCTGCACCGGTTTATGCGCTGGCACAGGCCCATACTCACCGACTCCGGCGGCTATCAGGTCTTCAGTCTGGCCGGGTCACGCAAGCTGACAGAAAAAGGCGCGCACTTTCAATCGCCGGTGGATGGCGCCAAAGTCTTCCTTGGCCCTGAAAAGGCCATCCATATTCAACACACGCTGGGCGCCGATATCGTCATGATCCTTGATGAATGCACACCGTACCCCGCTTCTCTACAGGCGGCGCGGCGGTCAATGGAACTCTCCCTGCGCTGGGCGGCGCGTTGCAGACAGGCGCATGGCGACAATAAAAACGCCTTGTTCGGCATCGTGCAGGGCGGCATGTATGCCGAACTCCGGGCCGCGTCCCTGCAGGGCCTGATCAATCTGAGTTTTGACGGTTACGCGCTGGGCGGTTTATCCGTCGGCGAACCGGCCGGATTGATGCTGGAAGTGCTGGATAACATCATGCCGCACATGCCGGCGGATAAACCCCGTTATCTGATGGGGGTCGGCGCCCCGGAAAATATTGTTGAAGCGGTCCGGCGCGGCATTGATATGTTTGACTGCGTTATGCCGACGCGCAACGCGCGTAACGGACACCTGTTTACCGGGGCGGGCGATATCCGCATTCGCAACGCCAGGTATCGGCACGATCATGAGCCGATCGATAAGCACTGCGGCTGTTACACCTGCCGGCATTACTCACGCGCCTACCTGCATCACCTGGACAAGATTAACGAAATGCTCGGCGCGCGTTTAAACACCATTCACAATCTGCATTACTACCAACACCTGATGCGCGGCCTGCAAGAGGCGATAGAAAAAAACCGGCTGGACGAGTTCATTGCCGGCTTTTATGCCGGTCGCGCGGGGGAAGTTGAGGCTTAAGCCGTATTTTCAACTTGACTTCTTGCGGTCACGGCTTTTAGGAGCGGGCAGACCTGAACAGTCTGAACCTGCGGATCCGGCGGCTGGCCACCTTCGGCCTGATGTCGTTCGCGGCCACCTTTCAGTCTGGCGCGGCGCCCACGGCAAGGGGGTGTTCTGTGGGCTGATTGGCGGCTCTATCCTGTGGTTTTGTGCCCTCGTCCTGCCCGCCATCCTGCCGGAGGGAAGGCTGGAATCGTTGTTTTCCGGTTCGCTGTGGCATTCCGAGGCGCTGTTGGGCCTGACCTTGGATAATCCGCTGACGCATGGCGTGGTCTGGAGTCTGGGCGTCAATCTGTTGCTGAGCGTGGGTTTCAGCCTTCGCGCGAAGCAGTCCGTGATCGAGACCTTGCAGGCTAGCCGCTTTTCGGAGCTGACATGGCCCTGATCACCGCCGCTTGACAAAATGATGAATAACTGATTATATGTTCAAAATATGAAACGAAGGAGATTTAACCATGAAAAAATTATCACCATACAAAACTGAGTTAGACAGCGGTAATGCCTACTGGATGGCCAGATTATCCAAAGTAGTCTATTTAAGGAAATCTAAAAGAAATCCAATTCCTGATAAAGATAAGATACTTGCCAATTTAAAAAAAGAAGATAAAAAATTCATCAACGTATTAGGCGTGGACAAAAACAGTGCGCAGGCGGCTTTAATAGAACATGAAGATTATTTATGTATGACATTTAGAGGAACAGATGAAATCTCGGATTGGCTAGACAACATCAATGCGTTTTCGACAAAAGAACTGTTTGGCGAATTTCATCGTGGATTTTGGAAATCCGTTGAAGATGTGTGGCAACCGATCAATGAAAAATTCAGATCTTTGCAGAAAGAAAATAAGCGACCTCTGTTTATTACAGGTCATAGCCTGGGTGGCGCCATGGCAACGATTGCAGCGGCAAAGCTTATCCACGAGGACAAGCCATTTACAAGCGTTTATACTTTTGGTCAGCCTCGCGCATTAAGTAGAAAAACTGCACAGATTTTTAATGTTGAGTGCAAGTCAAGATTTTTTAGATTTCATAATAATAATGATATTGTTACGAGAATTCCCGCAAGATTTATGGGCTATAGCCATGTTGGAAGTTATCTATACATAACAGAAGATCAAGAGATTCATCCAGAAGTGGGTTTTTGGTTTAGATTTGTGGATCAGATCGATGGCGTCATTAATGATATAAAAGAAAAAGGGCTTGATGGCATTAAAGATCATGACATGAGTGAATACTTAAAAGCTGTAAAAAAATGGAAAATAATAGATAATAAAAAACTGAAAAGCTAGACAATTTTTATGATTAAACTCTTATGAATAGGCTTAATAAGTCAGTCATATATTTTATGGTATGGAATCACAATAGCATTATCGGCATCATTATAAAAAATGATCTTTCAAAGTATAAAATATAATAAACCATTGAAACTAACTGTTAACGCGATAGCTCACTCAAGTATTGACCTTTAAATAAAAAAGAAAATATAGCATGTCATTTGAATCAGTAGACGTATTACAACAAGCGCTTACAAAAAACGTATTTCATTATGCAAAAGATGCAAAAAAAGCTGCTGGTCGCGCATTAGGCACATTGGTGGAGATAATTAATTTCTATTTACTTAAAGCATGAGGATATGAGAGATACGTTGCTATTGAACAACGCATACCGGAATACGCTAATATTGAATTGACGCACAATGTTGAATTTACTTTACATCCAAGCAAAGATATCGCTGAGATTCGACTCTCAGAGGATCAATTGCCATTCACCACAGTGAAAATAAAAAAGAAGATTGATGCCATTAAATGGGGAAATAAAAAATTAAAAAGTGCTCAGTTATTAACTGCCGGAAGATTATTAAGAAATTCATGTATTATTTACGAAGACAAATACTATTTAGTAGTCGCCTATCTTGGTGATAAGCATGGAAATGAATAGAATATTTCAGTTAAGCGCCTTCTTCGCCATCCCTTTGCGATGTTTGAATGTAAACGTGTTGGTGTTGAAGAAGGAATCAAGAAAGGGCCTCAGACCATTGAGAAGGCAAAATAGGGCGCTTATGTTGCAGGAAAAGTGTCATCGCTACAAAAAATACGAATGTCTGATGGAGAAATTTATGGCGCTCTAAATGAAAGTAATTATACGCTACACCTTGAACCATACGAGCAACTTTTGAAAACTATCATCCAGTCTGATAATCCTTCTCTCCTTAGAGGCTTTATCTTAACGGTTGGTGTAGTTAGCAATCATGGCAACTGGTTTAGTTCGAAAGAGCACAATAAAGAGTTGAAAGTTTTGGCGCAATCTTATGATTGGCTTTTATTTTTAACAGATAATGGCCTTGCAAAATTTGTGGAAGATTTGCTTTTATTAACCCGGCAATTAAATACTATGCTTATATAAATATTTCCTGTATCCTTTGTTTATGGAGAAGACAGATGCACGCAGATTACCCCCGGAGGCCCAGGAACAATTGCGCAAGCAAGCGGTTCGGTTGAAAAAGAAGGGAAAAAGTTTTGCCGACATCGCCAGGCTGCTGGATGTTCACCGTAATTCGGTATCGAATTGGTGGACAGCCTATGAGAGCGCCGGCGCCACTGGCCTTCGCCCTCAGACCCGTGGCCGGCGGGCCGGCGAACAGCGCACACTGAGTCCTGAACAAGAGGTTGAGATACAGGCTCTGATTAGCGACAAGACGCCAGAGCAATATAAGCTCACGTTTGCGCTATGGACACGTCAGGCGGTTCAGGAATTAATCAAATTGCGTTTGAGGCTGACCATGCCGCTTCGCACTGTGGGGGAATACCTGAAGCGCTGGGGCTTTACGCCCCAGAAGCCGTTGAAGCGCGCCTATGAGCAGCGCCCGGCCGAGGTGAGAAAATGGCTGGCAGAGTCTTACCCGGCGATTGCCGCACGAGCTAAGGAGGAAGAGGCTGAAATTCATTGGGGCGATGAGACAGGTATTCGCAGCGATAGCCAGCATGGGCGGAGTTATTCGCCGAAGGGGAAAACACCGGTGATTCGCCTTTCGGCCAAGCGTGCCTCGATGAATATGATTTCGACATTGACGAATCAAGGCAAGGTGCGTTTTATGGTGTATAGCGGCAGCATGAATGCGAAGCGGCTGCTCCGGTTTTTTGCGCAATTAGTGAAGGATGCGGCTCGGAAGGTATTTTTGATACTGGATAACCTGCGGGTACATCATGCCAGGCTGGTCAAGGCTTGGCTGGCAGCGGAAGAGAACCAAAGGAACATTGAGGTCTTTTTTCTTCCAGCCTATTCGCCGGAATTGAATCCCGATGAGTACCTCAATTGTGATTTAAAGGCAGGCGTGCATTCCAGGCCGCCTGCAAGAGATGCTGAACAGCTTAAAAAGAAGATTCGCTCACACATGAAAAAGTTACAGACCTGCCTGCTGCAGGCAGGAGACACCGGTTCGAGTTCGCAACTACTTTAAGCATCGCAAAATCGCTTATGCCGCTTAATACGCACTGTGTTTAATTGCCGGGTTAATAATACACTTCAGAGCTAAATGAGTCGTGTACTGTGGCCTGCAGCAGGCAGGCGGCCGCACTGGCAATCAGTGGCCCCACCCCCTTGATGCCCGTCAGACGCCGCGCCGACTCATCCTGCTTGACCTGGGCCTTAATATCTTCCTCCAACTCCGCAATACGCGCATCCAGCGCCTGCCACTCGGCCCACGGCATGCCGAGATAGCGACGGGCCACCTGCCTGCTGCAGGCAGGCTACCGCATCCGGGTAACGACTCACAAAGGACAGCAGACCCGCACGCCGTATCGTCCGGTTAAACACCGGCTTGCCGGCCTGATTCACTCCACATACCTGAAAAATAGTCTTTGCCAAATCAATACCAATTAGAGTCACTTTCATCTCGGACACCTCTTTTGTGCATTTAGGTTAAGTAAAAACTTCATTTTGGCGCTTCAGACGCCGCGCAACAAGAGGTGGCCATCTCATCCTGCCTGCAGCAGGCAGGTGCAGACCAGAAGCCTGCGAATCCGAGCATACAAAAGCTGGCGAGTGAATACCACGGCCAGTCCGTTTGCGAAAGCGCGTTTGAAGAAGCTTGAACTGTACGCCACACTTCGTCAGGAGGGCTGTTCCAGTGTTACTGCGCTGGAGGCGCCTAGCTGGTCAAGAGCGACCTATTGCCGTTGGCACAAGCGCTACCTGCCTGCAGCAGGCAGGTCAGACCCAGGGGTGGGCGGGGCTGGAGGCGCGCTCAACGCGCCCCAGGCGCCAACGTCAGCGGCAGTGGACGAAACAGCACGAACAACAGGTGTTGCACCTGCGCCAGCGTCACCGGCTGTGGGGCAAGCGCAAGCTGTGGAAGGTGCTCTGCCGCGACCAGGGCTTCACGCTGAGCATTAGCACCGTGGGCCGCATTCTCAAGCACCTGGTCGCCCGTGGGCGGGTGCGGCCGGCAGCCTGCCTGCAGCAGGCAGGCCTTCTACATGGGCCGGGTCAAGCCCAAGCGCCGGCGTCAGTTCACACACCACGCCAGGCGCTGGCAGCACGGCATGAAGGCCGAAAAGCCCGGGCAGTTGATTCAACTCGACCACATGACGGTGCACTTCACGGAAGGGGTTAGCCTCAAGGAGTTCAAGGCCACCTGCCCAATAACCGGGTTTACCGTGATGCGCGCCTACCGTAGCGCCAGCAGCCTCAATGCCAGACGGTTCCTGCACGCTCTGACCTGCCTGCAGCAGGCAGGTTGAACAATTACCCTACCCCTTGCTCTCCGTGCAGGTCGATGGCGGCAGCGAGTTCATGGCCGAATTCGAACAGGCCTGCAAGGACTTAACGCTCCCCCTCTATGCCTACCTGCTGCAGGCAGGTGCTGCCCCCAAAAAGCCCCAAGTACAATGGCTGTGTCGAGCGCGCCAACCTGCCTGCAGCAGGCAGGTGGAACCAGCCGCTATGAGTTCTACCCCTTCTATGAGGGCCCACTCACCTTGGCCGCCATCAACCGAAAACTGGCCCAGTACCCGCACTGTTACAACTACTATCGCCCCCATGATGGTATTGGACTGCAGACCCCTGCCTGCAGCAGGCAGGCCTATGGCGTATTATCAGAAACTTGGACAGGCCGCCTGATTCGTCTCATAGGTATTGAACCCGGACAAATCGTTGACAGGGCCAATTTAACAGGTTATGCTCGTTAAAGGCGGCATCGTTTTTAAGGGCTATTATAAAAATGAAGACGCAACCAATTCGACACTTGTCGATGGCTGGCTGCATACGGGGGATGTTGCGCAAAAATTTGCAGATCAATCTTATTCGATTATTGATCGTAAGAAAGACATTATGATCAATGCGGCGGGTAAGAATCTGACGCCGTCACTGATTGAAGCTCTGATATTGAATGGACAATTAAATATGGCGAAGTTATTATGACCTTAAAGGGTGGAAATAATGATTAGAGTATCTGAGAGTCAATTTTATATTACGCTCTAATATAGCAGATGTTTACATAAAGGTACCTCGTTTAGATATATCGCTAAAAACTATCTCATCCTGTGTGCAATTCACTCAAACAATTGGGTTTCTTGATAGGGTGGTTTAACCATGAAAGTAAAAAAATTACCGGTTAATGACAAATCAAATGGCTGGTCAAAAATCATACCCACAAGATCGCCTAATCCACACTTAAAAAACCATGTTGATTGTGATTGGTTGGTTGTCGGTGCAGGTTTTGCTGGTCTTACGGCCGCACGGAAACTGGCGATGAATAATCCGTCCCATAAAGTCGTTCTTATTGAAGCCGGCGAAGTTGGAGAGGGTGCACAGGGGCGCAATTCAGGTTTTGCCATTGACCTTCCGCATAATGTCGGTAGTGATTTAAACGAAATTGCGCATGCTAAGAAATATAGATCGCTCGTTCGAAGTGGTATTGGAGCCGCTATAGGTTGGAATATTTCACTAGAAATTCAAGCCATTTCTGCAATGCTCCCATTTAGACGGTCTACTGAAAGCTCACTCCTGTCATGTTTGTTGAAATCTTTTCGATCCTGGCACCCGTTTTCGTCTGTGTAGGGATCGGATATGGTTGGTCGCGATCCGGGCGGCCCTTTGATGTACCTTTGGTCACCGCAATTGTGACCTATTTCGCAATACCGTGTCTGGTTTTTTACACATTGGCGAATGTAAGGCTTGATGTGACAAAGCTCTACGACATGGGACTCGCCGCCATTGCCGCCAATATTCTTTTTGTGGCCATTGGTGGCAGTGTGCTTGCGCTGTTCAAGCTCCGCCAGCGGGTTTATTTGCAATCTCTCAGCTTCCCGAATATCGGGAATGTCGGCCTGCCTCTGTGCCTGCTGGCTTTCGGGCAAGAAGGCTTGGCTTTAGGCATCATCTTTTTCGCGGTCTATGTCATGTTTCAGTTGACCATCGGAGTTGCGTTCGTGGCCGGAAGCTTCTCGGTGAAATCGCTTTTGGCTATGCCGATTATTCCGGCGACTTTGCTTGCTTGCGTGTTCCTGTTTGGCGCGATTGAGGTGCCGAAATGGATCAATAACACCACCGAAATGATCGGAGGCCTCACCATCCCCTTGATGCTATTCACCTTAGGCGTCTCGCTCGCCAGTCTTGAGGTGAAGCGCCTCAATCGCGCGGCGGGGTTGGCCTTGCTACGCGCGGTAATGGGCTTTGCTGTCGGCCTGGGGCTGGTGGAAGTCTTGGCGCTTGACGGGATTGCGGCCGGGGTGGTGATTTTACAATGCGCCATGCCGACAGCGGTGTTCTGTTATCTTTTTGCACAGCTTTATAACCAGGAACCCGAGGAAGTGGCCGGTCTGGTGATTATGTCCAACGTTATCGGGTTTGCGAGCCTGCCCGCTTTGCTTTGGTATGTTCTTTAACCCTCGTCTTTAAACAGCGGCGGGCGTTGCTTGCGCCGCCGGGGTGCATAGATATCCAACATATGCTTCCCCCAGATGCTGGCGACGTAAACGGCGGCGGCGGGCAAGGTGATCAACAATCCCCAGAGGCTGAAGACCAAACCGTTGTTCAAGATTTGGATCAGGGTGTCATCATTGAGAATACAGCCCGTAATCTGCCAATCTTGTACCATACAGCCATAATTGCCGATGTGATACCGGGTCACGGGATAGACCAGCCAAAGCGGCAAGGTTGCAAAGGCCAAGCAGATCGGCCTAGACCGGCGGGTAAACCAATACAGGCAGTTAGCGAGAAGCCGGAGCATGGAATGTCACTTTTAAAATTGCCAATCCCAGTGACTCGGTGTTAGCACAAAGGGCTCTAAACCAACAAACGATCTAAACCTCAAAGATTTATCGGAGGTTCCCATGACAGAGATTTCAGTCGGTGTTCTCGGCGCAAGTGGTTACACAGGGGCAGAATTGGTGCGGTTACTGTCGCGCCATCCACACGCCCGACTGCGCTTCCTCACCGCTGACCGCCGCGCAGGTCTCGCCATGGGTGATGTGTTTGCGCATTTAGGCGGGCTTGATCTGCCGAATTTGGTGAAGATGGACGATGCCCCGCTTAGTGATGTGGATGTGATCTTCTGCGCGCTGCCCCACGGCACCACCTAGGAGGTGATCGCCGGATTGCCGGAAACGGTGAAAGTGGTCGATTTATCGGCGGATTTCCGTTTGTTCGACCCGGCCGCCTATCAACAATGGTATGGGGCGGAACATAAAGCGCAAGAGCTTCAGAAATCCGTGGCCTATGGCCTGACCGAGCTACACCGCGAGGCGGTAGCGAAAGCCCGTATCGTTGCCAATCCGGGATGCTATCCGACACCGGCCCAATTAGCGTTGAGCCCGCTCTTGGCGGAAAAGCGGATCTTGGCGGAAGATATCATCATCTCCGCCGCCTCCGGCGTCTCAGGAGCCGGTCGCACCCCGAAAGAGGGGACTTTATTCACCGAAGTGTCGGAGGGTATGCACGCTTATAGCATCGGGGGGCATCGCCATGCACCGGAGATTGAACAGGGGCTGAGCTGGGCGGCCGGTGTCCCGGTAAGGGTGAACTTCACCCCCCATCTCGTGCCTATGAACCGGGGTATCATTGAGAGTATCTGTATAATCCCATTCAGTAATGGAGTATTATCATACACACGAAGCCAATATCGTTATCTGGATAGGAGTGAATTATGGGACAACTATTACACGCTTGCGCCCGCACGACAGAGAAGGTGCGTCGAGACATACAAAATAGTGAAGAGAGCCTGAGCAAGCTCTCGAAGCGCTACGGTATCAACCCCAAGACGGTGGCCAAGTGGCGTTCACGCAAAGGGGAAGGTGTCGCAGACCGTAAGATGGGGTCAAAAAGCGCGCGCTCGGTGTTAAGCGCGGCAGAGAAAGCGGTGATTTGCGAATTCCGGCCTGCCTGCTGCAGGCAGGCGCCAGACGCGCCTGCCTCTGGACGATTGTTACGATTGTCTGAAGGACCAAATCCCGAAGCTCAGCCGTTCCAACCTGCATCGCTGTCTGCAAAGGCATGGGCTTTCTAACCTGAATGCCCTGCAGAAACAGGAACAAACAGAGGCGGCGCCAAAGAAGACATTCAAGGATTATCCGATTGGCTTTGTGCACGTGGACATCGCTGAGCTTCATGTCGGCAAACAAAAACTCTACCTGTTTGTTGGCATACCTGCCTGCAGCAGGCAGGTGCCGGGTGTCAAAATACGCTTATGCAGAACTCTTCGAGCGCATGAGCACAGACCATGCCCTGGCGTTTCTGGAACATCTTGTCAAAGCCTGCCCTTTTAAACTGCACACTATCCTGACAGATAACGGCAGTCAGTTTACCTACACCAAAGCCGTCCTGCGGCCTGCCTGCTGCAGGCAGGCGTGGCAGGGGCCCGGCCAGGCGCCACCGCTTCACTCGGGCCTGCCAGAAACACGGGATTCGTCATAAGACCACACGGCCCTATCGCCCCCAAACCCATGGCCAGGTAGAGCGCATGAACCGAACCATCAAGGAGGCCACCACGAAAATAGACCATTATGACAGCGTAGACCAGCTCAAAACCCACCTGAGCAGTTTTATGAGCGCCTATAATTGCGCCAAAAAGGTCTCTGCGCTCAAGAGAAAAACACCCTATAAAGCCATCTTGACCTGGTGGCAGAAACAACCTAAATTGTTTAATCCCATTCAGTAATGGAGTATTATCATACACACGAACCCAATATCGTTATCTGGACAGGAGTGAATTATGGGACAATTACTACACGCTTGCGCCCGCACGACAGAGAAGGTGCGTCGAGACATACAAAATAGTGAAGAGAGCCTGAGCAAGCTGTCGAAGCGCTACGGTATCAACCCCAAGACGGTGGCCAAGTGGCGTTCACGCAAAGGGAAGGCGTTGCAGACCGTAAGATGGGGTCAAAAAGCGCGCGCTCGGTGTTAAGCGCGGCAGAGGAAGCGGTGATTTGCGAATTCCGGCCTGCCTGCTGCAGGCAGGCGCCAGACGCGCCTGCCTTTGGACGATTGTTACGATTGCCTGAAGGAGCAAATCTCGAAGCGCAGTCGTTCCAACCTGCATCGCTGTCTGCAAAGGCATGGGCTTTCTAACCTGAATGCCCTGCAGAAACAGGAACAAACGGAGGCGGCGCCAAAGAAGACATTCAAGGATTACCCGATTGGCTTTGTGCACGTGGACATCGCTGAGCTTCATGTCGGCAAACAAAAACTCTACCTGTTTGTCGGCATACCTGCCTGCAGCAGGCAGGTGCCGGGTGTCAAAATACGCTTATGCGGAACTCTTCGAGCGCATGAGCACAGACCATGCCCTGGCGTTTTTGGAACATCTGGTCAAAGCCTGCCCTTTTAAGCTGCACACTATCCTGACAGATAACGGCAGTCAGTTTACCTACACCAAAGCCATCCTGCGGCCTGCCTGCTGCAGGCAGGCGCGGCAAGGGCCCGGCCGGGCGCCACCGCTTCACTCGGGCCTGCCAGAAACACGGGATTCGTCATAAGACCACACGGCCCTATCGCCCCCAAACCCATGGCCAGGTAGAACGTATGAACCGAACCATCAAGGAGGCCACCACGAAAACATACCATTATGACAGCGTAGACCAACTTAAAACCCACCTGAGCAGCTTTATGAGCGCCTATAATTGCGCCAAAAAACTCTCTGCGCTCAAGAGAAAAACACCCTATGAAGCCATCTTGACCTGGTGGCAGAAACAACCTAAATTGTTTAATATTAACCCACTCCATCTCTGGATGGGATCATACACCTAAATTGTTTAATGTTAACCCACTCCATCTCTGGATGGGATCATACAGTTAGCCACAAACGTCAGCCGAGAACCATTGACCTGAAATATCAGCGCGTCATGGCTGTTTCGGCGAGCCTGACCCACGCGGCGATGCCGTATCGGGCCGCGTCGTCGTTGAAATCGTAGGTCGGGGAGTGCAGGGGACTACCAGGTCCGTTGCCCATAACGAAATAACACCCGGGAATCTTCTCCAGATAAAACGCGAAATCTTCAGATCCCAAATACGGCTCGAAATCCGTATCCACGCGATCCTCACCGACGAGCGCTTGCAGGGTTTCCCGGACAAATCGCGCCTGTGTCGCGCTGTTCACGGTCGCCGGATAGCCCTGTTCGAAGCGACAGCTCACGTCAATGCCATGCGCTGTGCCGACGCTGTCACACGAGCGCTGAATACGCTCTTGCAACAGCGCTCGCGTAGCGGCCGAGAAGCTCCTTAACGAACCGAGCAAGGTGGCGTGCTCGGGAATGACGTTGTAGGCGCCGGGGGACTCGATGTGGCCGACGGTAATGACGGCGGGTTCGGCCGGCGCCACCACCCGCGGTACCAGCGATTGCAGTTCGGTCACCAGCGCGGCGGCGGCGCCGATCGGGTTGCGCGCTTGATGCGGCATGGCGCCGTGACCGCCCGCGCCGCGGAGGCTCACGGAAAAGCGGTCGAAGGAAGCGAGGATCGGACCTTCGCAGGCCTGGAATTCGCCGAGCGCTACGCCGGGCATATTGTGCAAGCCGTATATCTCATCGATCTGAAACCGCTCGAGGAGGCCGTCGTCGAGCATGGCCTTGGCACCGCCTTCGTTTTCCTCGGCCGGCTGGAAAATCAGATGCACGGTGCCGGATAAATCCGCGCGTTGTGCCAGCAGTTTTGCGGCGCCCAGCAACATGGCCGTGTGTCCGTCATGGCCACAGGCGTGCATGCAGCCGCTGCGCCCCGAGGCATACGGCAGCGCGTTCTTCTCGGTGATCGGCAGGGCGTCCATATCGGCGCGTAGCGCGATTCGAGGTCCCGGCCCGAATTCCCTGCTGGCGACAACGCCCGTTGTCGCGATGCCGGTGCTCACGGTGTAACCGAAGCCGCTCAGCGCCTCGGCGACCAGCGCTGCGGTCTCATGCTCGGCAAACGCCATCTCCGGGTGTCGATGAATGCTGTGGCGCCACGAGCGGACCTGCTGCAACAGATCGTCGCCGATAAATATCTCGTTAAGGTTCATGGTTAACTGTCGTGATTAACTTTACGTCATTAACTCTCGCAACTAGCTCTCATCATTAAAAAAGCACTCTCGTGCGAAGTCGAGCAGAAAGCGGTTGAAACGATCCGGCGCCTCGAGGAACGCGGCGTGGCCGATGCCGTCCAGGCGCAGAATTTCGCCGCCCCACAGCCGCCCCCACACTACCCCGCACAGATACTCGTGGCAAAGAAAGGGATCCACCATACCGTGAACGACGCCGATCGGCCGCGCGCTCAAACCGCGCGGGTATGGCCCGATCAAGCAGCGAGGGACGAATATGGCGGTTGAGTGCCATGGCTACCGCAATGCCGATCAGAGCTGCACCGTTGGCCAGCAAGACCGCAATGCGCTGCCCTCCCCAGATCGGAGAGTTAAACAGTTCACGCAAGATGACATCGGCAAAAAGGATTGCGGCGGCAATAGCATAAAAAGCCCCCGCAACCAGTGTTTCAACTGTTAACAGAGTACACAGAAACCATTTCATGTGATCAGCTTGCTGTGCAGGCGTTATGTGCTGCGACGACTTCGTCATAGACACGCTGCGCATCGCCGCCTGTGACTGCGATCAGCTCCTGCATTTTTTCATCTGACCAGAGTGCTGCCCGTTCAGCACGCTGCGCGTCTGTAAGTTCGGCAATTGTACCGCCGCCTTCGACGTGTTTGGTGCTAAAGAAGTTAATTGCGTTGCGAACCGCTATACGCAGGGCATTTGGAGATCCCATCGCTTCGTTGAACTGGGCCTGCTCTTTTTCCGACATGCCGTCCCAAACCTTTGTTGACATCAACAGTACCGAGGGTTGATAGATGTGGCGCGTGCGCGTCATATATGGTGAGATTTTTCCGACACCTCCTGCAACATAGGAGATAGTTGGTAACTCACCACCTTCGATAAGTCCGGTCTGTAGGTTGGTCGCAATATCTGAAAAAGGCATAGGAACGCCCGATACCTCTGCGGCGCGCCAGTACATGTCATGATTGTACGACGTGCCAACCCGCATCTTGAGGCTTTTGACGTCAACGGGGCCTGAGACAGGCTCGTTCGTGAACAGGTTCTGCCAGCCAAGCTCCTACCACTGTACAAGACACAGACCACGTGACTGGAACAGCTCGTCAAACGTGTCAAAGAGATATTTGTCGAGTGCGCAATCGGCTTGCTCGAAGCTGTCCCAGAAAAATGGCGTCACGAGCATCGACAATTCAGGAACCACGCTGGCAGCGGCGGTAATGGAGAAGGTGCCGGCCGCTAAACGTCCACGGGCGGTTTGTTTGATCGTGTCGGTTTCGGCTCCAAGCTGGCTTGCCGGAAAGACCTCTATTTTCAGCGCGCCGCCGGAAAGCTTGTCAAGGTTCGCCGCACTTGTTTCGAGGTGCTTGACCCAAGGTGTTCCGTTGGGTGCGGCAGTGGACACTTTGAGTGTTTCGGCTTGCGCAGTGGTTATGGCGATCAGTGAGGTAATCGCGGTTACAACCAAGGTTCTTTTGATCATGATTTTCTCCCTTTATGATAGCCCTCTTCCAAGGCATAATGTCTTTCTTACGATCAATAATCGAATAAGATTGATCTGCAAATTTTTGCGCAACATCCCCCGTATGCAGCCAGCCATCGACAAGTGTCGAATTGGTTGCGTCTTCATTTTTATAATAGCCCTTAAAAACGATGCCGCCTTTAACGAGCATAACCTGTTAAATTGGCCCTGTCAACGATTTGTCCGGGTTCAATACCTATGAGACGAATCAGGCGGCCTGTCCAAGTTTCTGATAATACGCCATAGGCCTGCCTGCTGCAGGCAGGGGTCTGCAGTCCAATACCATCATGGGGGCGATAGTAGTTGTAACAGTGCGGGTACTGGGCCAGTTTTCGGTTGATGGCGGCCAAGGTGAGTGGGCCCTCATAGAAGGGGTAGAACTCATAGCGGCTGGTTCCACCTGCCTGCTGCAGGCAGGTTGGCGCGCTCGACACAGCCATTGTACTTGGGGCTTTTTGGGGGCAGCACATAGAGGGGGAGCGTTAAGTCCTTGCAGGCCTGTTCGAACTCGGCCATGAACTCGCTGCCGCCATCGACCTGCACGGAGAGCAAGGGGTAGGGTAATTGCTCAATCAGAGCGTGCAGGAACCGTCTGGCATTGAGGCTGCTGGCGCTACGGTAGACACGCATCACGGTAAACCCGGTTATTGGGCAGGTGGCCTTGAACTCCTTGAGGCTAACCCCTTCCGTGAAGTGCACCGTCATGTGGTCGAGTTGAATCAACTGCCCGGGCTTTTCGGCCTTCATGCCGTGCTGCCAGCGCCTGGCGTGGTGTGTGAACTGACGCCGGCGCTTGGGCTTGACCCGGCCCATGTAGAAGGCCTGCCTGCTGCAGGCAGGCTGCCGGCCGCACCCGCCCACGGGCGACCAGGTGCTTGAGAATGCGGCCCACGGTGCTAATGCTCAGCGTGAAGCCCTGGTCGCGGCAGAGTACCTTCCACAGCTTGCGCTTGCCCCACAGCCGGTGACGCTGGCGCAGGTGCAACACCTGTTGTTCGTGCTGTTTCGTCCACTGCCGCTGACGTTGGCGCCTGGGGCGCGTTGAGCGCGCCTCCAGCCCCGCCCACCCCTGGGTCTGACCTGCCTGCTGCAGGCAGGTAGCGCTTGTGCCAACGGTAATAGGTCGCTCTTGACCAGCCAAGCGCCTCCAGCGCAGTAACACTGGAACAGCCCTCCTGACGAAGTGTGGCGTACAGTTCAAGCTTCTTCAAACGCGCTTTCGCAAACGGACTGGCCGTGGTATTCACTCGCCAGCTTTTGTATGCTCGGATTCGCAGGCTTCTGGTCTGCACCTGCCTGCTGCAGGCAGGTCGGTAGTCTCCTGTGTGTGGTAACAACTCACAGGCTACCCGATTTCTTTTCACAAAAAAGTCTCACTTCTGTTTGAACCTGTCAACGATTTTTCCAAGGCTTTTTCAAGAATATATTCAGAAAATATCCCATTCGGGATATTTTTGTCTTCTCTTACCCTTGCAAGCCCGGAACTTCCCCGATCAGGGAAGTCTTGCTTGAAACCGGCTTGAAACGGTATTATTTTCCCAAACGGGAAAGAAAAATGACACTAGGACAGATCGGAAAACTGATACGCGACACGCGCAAAATCCAGGGACTGCGTCAAGATGAACTGGCGGCCGCGGCCTGCGTTTTCTGGTTGAACTGGAAGCCGGCAAGGAGACCGCCCAGCTTGGCAAAACGCTGAGCGTGCTGTCGGCGCTGGGCTGCGCTATCGACATCAAGCCACCGGACGCGGGCGGCCAATGACGAACGCCCTGACCGTCTGGTGGGATCGTGAAATGGTCGGCGCTCTGAGGATAAACCGGCATGGCGACACGTCTTTTTCCTACGCCGAAACATGGCTGGGGCGTCCTTCCGCGCGCGCGATTTCCGTCTCCCTGCCCCTGCGCGCCGAGCCGTTTTCAAGGCGTGAAAGCCGGCCTTTTTTTGAAGGGCTTTTGCCGGAAGAAAGCCAGCGCATTGCGATTGCCGGCGCGCTTTCCCTGTGGCCGGAGGGACAGCGGCCGCCCGTTGCGGCGGCGGCGATTGAACCGGCGCAAGCACCCGCCGATGAGGCGCTGGTCGACATTCCAAACCGCCTGCCCGCCCGATGCTCGCTGGCGTATACGCTGAAGATGCCAGGGGGAAGATGTGCTTTCATTGGGTGAAGGCGCCGACTCAAGAAGAGTTGCTACGTTTAACGCATACCCTGAGTCATCGTGTTGCCCGGTTCCTGGAAAGGCGAGGGCTGCTTGAACGTGATGTGGAAAACGGCTACCTGGTGTTTGAGCAGCAGGAAGAGGATGTGATGCAGCAGCTTTACGGTCATTCGGTGAGCTACCGAATTGCGGTGGGTCCACACCAAGGCCGTAAGGTTTTCACATTGCAAACCCTGCCACCCCTTGCGGGCGGTGAAGATTCGGGGCAGGCCACCAAGGTGGCCGGTTTTTCATTATATGCGAGTGTAGTCGCTGAACCGCATCGTCGAGATAAGCCGGAGCGGCTGTGTCGATATATTTCGCGACCAGCGGTATCGGAAAAGCGTCTGGTACTGACCCCGAACGGAAAGATTCGTTACCAACTCAAGACGCCCTGCCGCGATGGCACTACGCATGTGCTCTTTGAGCCACTGGATTTTATTGCACGGCTGGCAGCCCTGGCGCCTAAACCCAGGGTCAACTTAACCCCTTTCCACGGTGTCTTCGCCCCCAACAGTAAACACCGCATTCAGCTAACCCCGGCCAGGCGGGGAACAAAGATCGCAGCAACACACAGGCACGAACGCCTGACTGGAAAAAACACCGCCAGAGCGGCGCCGGGCAATGACCTGGATGCAACGCTTGAAACGGGTTTTCAATATCAACATCGAAACCTGTGAACGTTGTGGTGGCCAGGTCAAGGTCATTGCCAGTATCGAAGCGCCGGCGGTGCTCGCACATATTCTAAAACACTTGAAACAAAAGGAAGCCTTGCAAGCCGGCATTCAACCGTACGAACTAACGCCGGAACGCGCGCCGCCGGTGTTGAGGCTGTTCGATTAACATTTCCCATCGACACTGCGGGCAGGGTGGGATTCCGTTCGTGGGTCAGACATTCATGCTTTGCTGTTCAAACCAAAGCAGCTAAAAATCAGTCCGATTCCCATCCAGAGCAACTAGAAAAAGACAAGAAAGCGACCGTAAACCCGCATTTGTGTTTGCTTGTGTATGCCCAACAGGGCGTTTATTCTACTTATACCCGGCAGGCGTTTCAATTGGGGTTGAGATTTGGCTGATCTGAATCAACTCAGAACTCCGGTCGGCTGACCGCGTAGCTGTTGGCTTTACTAGGAAAACGGATAAATCGTTCGATCGATGAGGCGGGCCTCACGCGCCTGTATTTGCAGTTCGTCTCTGAAATCCGGGTGCGCAATAGAGATCATCGCACGCACGCGCTCAGCAATGGACTTGCCTTTCAGGTTGACGATCCCGAATTCGGTAACGACATACATTTGATCCATGCGGGTCGTTGTAACAGTGTTTCCCGGCGTGAGTGTCAGCACGATTCGGCTCTTGCGTACATCGCCCTTTTCAAACACGGATGACAGGCAGATGAAGCTTTTGCCCCCTTCAGAAGCATAAGCGCCACGAACGAACTGCAATTGGCCGCCGGTGCCACTGATATGACGAAAGCCATCTGACTCTGATGCGGCCTGACCGGTGAGATCAACCTGCGTCGTATTGTTGATCGCCACCGCTTTACTGTTCTGCATGATGATGTGCGGCGGGTTGGTGTAGTCAGCCGGACAACAATGAAAGTCAGGGTTGTTGTCAATCGTTTCGTAGAGTCTTTGGCTTCCGAGCGCGAAGCTGTACACATGCTTGCCCGTGTCAATGTTTTTGAGTGAGCCGTTGGCCTGACCCGAGCGCACCAGGTCGACCATGCTGTCTGTCAGCATCTCTGAATGCAGCCCAAGGTCTTTGGCATCACTGTCGAGCAAGGCACTGCACACGGCATTGGGCATACCGCCAATACCAACCTGAATGCAGGATCCGTCCTCAATGTTCTCGGCCACCAATTGACCAACGGCACGATCGACTTCGGTGACCGGAAGGTCTGGCAGTTCCGTTGCCGGCCAATGGTCACCTTCAATCACAAAGTCGACTTCGCTTTCATGCAACCCACAGCTTTCGCCGTGCGTGTATGGAAGCCCCTTTGTCTCTTCCACAATCACAACTTTGGCCGTCTCGCAGATCGCCGGGTGCCACAGATTAGTACCACCAAAGTTGTAGAAACCGTTTTCATCTCTGGGGCAAACCTTCAGGATGGCGATATCGGCCGGTTCGATAAATCGGCGGTAGTAGTCAGGCAGTTCTCCAAGGTTGATCGGCGCATAGTGGGCGATTCCCTGATCACTCATCTTGCGATCGTATCCGGAGTAATGCCAGCTCAACCAGTAAAAGTGGCGACCTTCGGGGTCGGCTTCGAGAACGGCCCTGGGCGCGACGCTGATGCACGAACGGATCTTTACATCTTTGAGGTCGGCAGCCCGCGCTGCGAGCGCCTTGTCAAAGACATCGGGTTGGCCAATGGTGACGCCGTAGTCCAGGCAGTAGCCGGACGCGACCATTGCGGCGGCGTCTTGCGCGGATATTCGACGCGTTGTTGTCATAAGAGTCCTCCAATGTCGCTTAACGACTTTGCGCCAGCACGCGGTCGGCGTCGTATTGCCATTGCGGTGATTCATCCCGCGCCGATCGCGTGTCACCGTCGTCAGCCTGCATGGCCGTCGATCTCCAGTTGGCTTCGGGCCATTGATATTTCAGATCTACGATTTCGCCGGGCGTTTGAATGGTTTCAAAGCAGCGCAACGCGTCTGAAACGATATCGTGCTGGTTTTGGCTGTCGAACGGCTGGCCCGTGGTGTGCCCGAGTGGGTAGTCGACAAACACCGCCCTTGGCGGCCGCCCGGCTTCGATAATGTCGCGCGCGCTCACAAGGCAAAGGGTTGGAATGGCCTGGCTTTCGAGGTGACGGGCAATCAGACTCACGGTCTGATGACATACCGGTCACATAGCTACCAGAAGAACCGCATCGACCTGTTGTTGCTGCCAGCGTTCATGTAGTATACCCCATTCTATTCCATAGAAAACTTACCGCAATTCGGTGTTACCCTGGCTCATTTCAACCCGTTCTTCTACATGATCGACGGCTTTCGTTACGGCTTTATCGGCCAATCGGATAGCGATCCGGTCAGTGGCATAATCGTGCTATCGGTGATGAATATTGGGCTTTGGATTTTGTGCCACCAGATGTTGAAACGGGGCTATAAACTCAAAGCGTAAGGGCTCTACTCTAACCTTTTACGTTGGCGCGCCCTGTAATCGACATCACAGTTGTTGTCATATAAGCGGCGAGCTTCTCGGTGCCGTTTTTTTCAGCGAAGACTTCAACTGTGACCAACGTTAAGCTACGGCCCGGTTTGATCACTTTGCCCCGCGCAATCAGCCGATCACCTTCGCCCGGCGCCGCGAAATGCATATTCAGATCGGTGGTCAGACCTCCGGTATCCTCAGGCATCAAAGTAATCGCTGAAAAGCCCCCGGCATTATCGGCGAGCGCGGTGACGGCCCCCCCATGCACATAGCCGTATTGCTGCTTGACCTTCTCTGTTATCGGTAATTCCAGATCCACTGCGCCCGGTTCGATGCGTAACAGCTTTGCGCCCATCATCTGCATGAAAGGCTGATTGGAAAATGATGTTTCAATCACTTGGCGGAAATTTGGATTTTTCGGTTCAAGCTTGATCATAGATGATGGCCTAATGTAGCATTTTATCTTAACATTTTGGGAATTTATGGCACGAGCGCCTTTTGCAACCGGATCACTGCGGTCACCATAACCGGGCCAGCCACATTGTCAAAGCCGTTTGACGATGCACCGCATCGCTTAAATGTGCCCTTATCTTCTTAATACTGCTGTGTTATAAACTATAGGCCTTCTCTGGCATGCCCACAGCAAGGACACTGGAGCAAGACCTGGGCAATAGCGCGCGCCAGGCGAAAGCGGTACGTTGCGATTGAGGTCGGTTCATGGCGTTGCACCTGCCTGCTGCAGGCAGGTGGGCGCGCCCCCCACGTGGCTGGAAGCCTTGGGGTAGGGCAGGCGCTTTGAATCGAGCGGCGTTTTTTTTCTGCCTGAGAGTTGCTCCAAAGTCAAAAAGCCGCCTGCCTGCTGCAGGCAGGTACGCGGCAACACACAGGCTGGCGTGATGATGGAAACCGCGCCAATTACGGCCCTCGTAGTGCCCCAGTCCCAGTTCCTGCTTCAACTCCTGGTCGTCGCGCTCAATACGCCAACGACTCATGACCGTGCCCGCCATCTGCGACCACGACGTGTTTTGAGGCAAGGTGCTGAACCCGTAATGTGCGGGCTCATCCGCCCCTGCTGGCCATTCGATTATCAGCCATTCCTCCTCACGGGGCCGGCCTTGATGCGCAGCGCGCACGCGCACCCGGGCAAAGCGCGAACTCAACAGCCCCGCTCTTCCCTCACGCCAACTCACACGCCGCCACGCCTGTCCCGCCAACTCAACCGCCACTGCCGCCACCGTAACCGGTTGGTGATCAGCATCGCGCTTGAACCTCTGGTCTGGCCGGCCTCGTGGGCCAGACCAGGCCGGGTTGTCCAGGGGCGGGTGAGCCCCCCACCAGACCGTCGTGCCCGGACGTATGCCCACCGCATAGGTCAAGCCATGCCCCGCCAGACGGTTACGCCAGGCCGTCTCATCTCCATAGGCCGCATCAGCCAGCACCACACCGCGCGGGTGAGCGGCCTCAATCTGCTGCATGGCCAACTGCGGCTTGGTCTTGAAGACGATGTCCCTGGGTACCCCGGTCTTACCTGCCTGCTGCAGGCAGGTCCCAACGCTCATCGTCCTCGGCCCATGCCTGCGGCAAATACAACTGATAACCGATTGGCAGGCTGCCACGCTCACTGGCAATCGACAGCGATACGGCCACCCGACCATTGTCCTGCTTACCCGTCTGCCCGCAGTACTGGCGCGCCACGCCTACCGAGTGCTTGCCTTTCCTGGGAAACCCAGTATCGTCGATGCTCCAATAGGTCGGCCTATCCGCGCCCAGCAGCCTGGGCAGCACACGCTCGGATACCGCCGACAATACCGCCTCATCGCGCCACAACCCATCCGCTACCAGGTGATGCATGCACTGATGCGCCGAGCCCACCTTGTCCGGCTGTACCCGTGCGGCCATCGGCTCGATACTTTTGCGTCTACCTCAGCATCAGCCCTTTGATATACCAACGCGCCGGCTGCTCACGGTCGGCGGGCGCCAGTGCATTGACAATCCCGTCGCAGTAACGGTCGAAACCTCGTTCCAGACTCAAACCCATCGCTTAACTCAACAAACATTTGACCCAGACGGTAGAATACACTATTTTTTATAACACAGCAGTATTAGGGGCCATATCTGAAACACAGTTGGAGAGAAAAAGATGGAGATTGATGGTATCGGCGCAATCGTAACCGGAGGCGCAAGCGGTTTGGGCGAAGCGACCGCCCGCCAGTTGGCATGGCAGGGCGCGAACGTCGCCATTCTGGATTTCGATGAGGCAAAGGCAGGCGCTGTTGCGCGAGAGATCGGCGGTCTGGCGCTGCAATGCGATGTCAGCGATGACGGGGCTGTCCGTCACTGCGTCGAGGCCGCCCGGGACTGGATCGGCCAGCCGGCGCGCGCGGTCGTCAACTGCGCCGGTATCGGGCTGGCCGCGCGTATTGTCGATCAGGAAGGCAAAACCTCGGTCGCGCTGTTCCGCAAGGTCATTGAAGTCAATCTGATCGGCGCTTACAACGTCATGACCTTTGCGGTCAAGGCGCTCGAAGCCGCCGATCCGCTCACGGATGGCGAGCGCGGAGTCATCATCAACACCTCGTCCGCGGCCTATGAGGATGGGCAGATCGGTCAAACCGCCTATGCCGCATCCAAAGGCGGGATTGCCTCAATGTGCCTGCCGGGGGCGCGGGAACTGGCCCGCTCGGGTATTCGCGTCATGGCCATTGCGCCCGGACTGTTCCACACACCGATGATGCAGGGGTTGCCCGCCGAAACCGTGGCCGGGATCACCAAGAACATACCGTTTCCCGCGCGCCTTGGCGCGCCGGCGGAATTTGCCCGACTCGCCGGGGATATCATTCGCAATTCCTACCTGAATGGCACGATTATTCGGCTGGACGGCAGCGCCCGTCTTGCGCAGCGGTGACCGCCATGTCCCTGATAAAGATAGACATCGCAAACCGCATCGCAACCGTAACGATGAACCGGCCCGAAAAACGCAATGCCGTGTCGAATGCGTTTATCGAAGAACTGGGCGCGTTCTTCTTTGACCCGCCGCGCGCGGTGAAAGCCGTAGTGCTGACCGGATCGGGCGGGCATTATTGCGCCGGGCTGGATCTGGAAGAGCATATGGAACGGTCCGCGGAAGAGACTATTTACCACTCGCGAGACTGGCATCGGATCCTGGATCAGATTCAGTTCGGAGGGCTGCCCGTGGTCAGCGCCATGAGCGGCGCGGTGATTGGCGGGGGGCTCGAAATCGCCACGGCGACCCATGTGCGTATTGCCGAAGCCTCGGTGATCTTCCAATTGCCGGAGGGGCTGCGGGGTATCTTTGTCGGCGGCGGCGCAAGCGTTCGGGTCGGGCGCATTCTCGGCGCCGACAGAATGACCGAGATGATGCTAACCGGCAGAAAATACGGTGCGGACGAAGGCCTGTGGCTTGGCCTTGCGCATTACAAGGTCGAAGCCGGGGCCGCCTTGGACAAGGCGCTGGAGCTGGCGGGCCGCATCGCGCGGAACGCCCCTTTGTCAAATTACTTCATGATCCAGGCCATCCCGAAAATCAATGCGATGGCCCCGCGGGAAGGGTTGTTCACCGAAAGCCTGGCCATCGCCCTGTCGCAGACCAGCCCGGATGCTCAAGAGGGCCTGGCGGCTTTCCTGGAAAAACGCGAACCCCGTTTTGGGTCTAAAGATGAACATGATCATTAGCAAGCGAACCGCGCCGGGTTGCGCAATGCGCCAAGAGGAGGCCGCCCGCGCATAACACGGCCCGCCAGCAGCCAACAGCATATATGCCCACCGCATAGGTCAAGCCATGCCCCGCCAGGCGCTCACGCCAGGCCGTCTCATCTCCATAGGCCGCATCAGCCAGCACCACACCGCGCGGGTGAGCGGCCTCAATCTGCTGCATGGCCAACTGCGGCTTGGTCTTGAAGACGATGTCCCTGGGTACCCCGGTCTTACCTGCCTGCTGCAGGCAGGTCCCGACGCTCATCGTCCTCGGCCCATGCCTGCGGCAAATACAACTGATAACCGATTGGTAGGCTGCCACGCTCACTGGCAATCGACAGCGATACGGCCACCCGACCATTGTCCTGCTTACCCGTCTGCCCGCAGTACTGGCGCGCCACGCCTACCGAGTGCTTGCCTTTCCTGGGAAACCCAGTATCGTCGATGCTCCAACAGGTCGGCCTATCCGCGCCCAGCAGCCTGGGCAGCACACGCTCGGATACCGCCGACAATACCGCCTCATCGCGCCACAACCCATCCGCTACCAGGTGATGCATGCACTGATGCGCCGAGCCCACCTTGTCCGGCTGTACCCGTGCGGCCATCGGCTCGATACTTTTGCGTCTACCTGGCAGCATCAGCCCTTTGATATACCAACGCGCCGGCTGCTCACGGTCGGCGGGCGCCAGTGCATTGACAATCCCATCGCAGTAACGGTCGAAACCTCGTTCCAGACTCAAACCCATCGCTTAACTCAACAAACATTTGATACAGACGGTAGAATACACTATTTTTATAACACAGCAGTATTAAGTGGACTGACTCGGTATCCGCCAGATTGAGGAGTCGAAAAATGAAAGATCCAATTGTCATTGTCTCGGCCAAACGCACGCCAATGGGCGGTTTGGGGGGTGAGTTGAAGGCGTTAACAGCCGCTCAAATCGGCGCGATTGCAGCGAAAGCGGCCCTGGAAGCCGCAGGGGCAAAGGCCGATGACATTGACGAAATTGTGTTCGGCAATGTGTTAAGCGCCGGTCAAGGTCAGGCACCGGCGCGTCAGGTGGCGCTTGGGGCGGGGCTATCGCTTGCCGCCGGGGCGACGACAATCAATAAAATGTGCGGCTCCGGCATGAAAGCGGCCATGATCGGACATGATGCCCTGGCAATGGGGTCGTCGGAAATGGTTTTGGCCGGAGGCACGGAGAGTATGTCCAATGCACCTTATCTTCTGGCACGCATGCGCGACGGCCTTCGCATGGGGCATGCGGATGTCAAGGATCATATGTTTTTAGACGGGCTTGAGGACGCCTATGAAAAAGGCACGCTGATGGGGGTATTTGCCGAGCGCACGGCAACGGAGTATCGGTTCACGCGCGCCGCACAAGACGATTTTGCGATCACCTCTTTAAAGCGTGCTTTAGCGGCGCAAAAATCCGGCGCTTTTGCAGCGGAAATCGCGACGGCGCAAGTGGTGACCCGGCGCGCCTCTGACATGGTGGTAAGCGATGAGCAGCCTCGAAAAGCAGATATTGAAAAAATTCCGACTTTGCGCCCCGCTTTTGATAAAAAAGGCACGGTGACGGCGGCCAATGCCTCGTCAATTTCAGATGGGGCCGCAGCTTTGCTGCTGACCCGCGCTTCCAGCGCCGAGGCGAAAGGTTTGACACCGATTGCAAAAATCATCGGCCATTCGAGCCATGCTATGGAACCGGCAAAATTTCCGGTCGCCCCCATTGGGGCGGTGAAAAAGCTATTGGCAAAAACCAATACCCGGCTAACGGATTACGACCTTTTTGAGGTCAATGAAGCCTTTGCCGTCGTGACGATGGCCGCGATAAAAAGCCTCGATTTGCCGCATGATCGCGTGAATATAAACGGGGGTGCTTGTGCGCTCGGCCATCCGATCGGGGCGTCTGGCGCGCGCATTCTGGTTACCTTACTGCATGCGATGAAAAACCGGTCTGCAAAGCGCGGCATGGCGGCAATTTGTATTGGCGGCGGCGAAGCAACCGCTATGGCTCTGGAACTCATGGATTAAAAAATGCACCTTAATGAAAAAATGACTGCCGGAGCAAGCATCACATTCCCCTTTCCTGAAATGCCTGATTTCGGCGACGTTATTGAGGTCAGGGAAGATCTGCTTTGGACGCGCCTGCCCCTTCCCTATTCGCTGGATCACGTAAATATTTTCTTTGTGCGCGATGGCGAAAAATGGGTCGTTATCGATACCGGGATTAAGTCGCAAACGGCGATTGCCGCCTGGGAAGCGCTGTTTAAGGGCCCTTTACGGGGCATGACGATCAGCCGCGTTCTCGTCACCCATTACCACCCCGACCATATCGGGCTTGCCGGTTGGTTATGCGCACGCTTTGACGCCCGATTATTGACCAGCTATTCGGCATATATGGGCAGTAAGGTGATTTCTCTTGGCGTTGATGACACTCAGCTACAAGAAAATCTTGCCTTTTATACCAGCCACGGCATGGCCGATGACGCGGCGAGAATCGTCGCCACTCAGGGCAATGAGTATTTACGCTGCGTTCAAACACTTCCCAACAGCTTTACGCGCTTGGCAGCGTCGGATTTTCTTGAAATCGGTGGCTGGAAATTTCGCGTATTGACCGGGGATGGTCACGCGCCGGAACAGATTATGCTTTATTGTGACAGCCAAAAAATTCTGTTCGCAGCAGATCAGGTGATTGAGCGGATTTCTCCGAATATCAGTGTCACCGCCAGCCAGCCGGATGACGACCCATTGGGAGATTTTCTAAGGTCGCTGCAATTCTTAGCCGATACGATCCCTGATGATGTGCTGGTTTTGCCCGGGCATCGTCGGCCTTTTTTCGGATTGTCAATACGGTATCGTGAATTAGCAGATCATCATGAAGATCGGTGCAACCTTATTCGTGAAGCCTGCGCCAAAAGGCCTCATACGACGGCGGAGTTGGTCCCGATTCTTTTCCCCCGCGAGTTGGACCCGCATCAAATGAGCTTCGCCTTTACCGAAACACTGGCGCATATGAATAGGCTTGTGCGACGTAAAGAAGTGGCTTGCATAAAACATAACGCATTGATCAAATGCGTGATCAATGAATAAAACCGCGCTATTTAGAAATTAAAATATATCCGGCGCCATAAATTGTCTTGATGATTTTGGGATCCTTTGATGAATCTTTGAGTTTGGCGCGCAGGCGCGAAATGCGCACGTCAATCGCTCGGTCAAATGAAAGTTCGTTGCTGCGGCTATCTAATTCTTCGCGCAATTGATCACGGGTGATCAAATAATTCGGACGATTAAGGAAGATTTTCAGCAAGGCGATTTCGCTAGCGGATAATTGTTCTTCATGGCCCTTTTCATCGATAAGCAGAAATTTCGCAACATCGACAGTCCAATTGCACAATTTGTAAATATCGGATTTTTGTGTGTCTTTGGCCGTTTTGCGACGGATGAGGGCGCGAATACGTGCAATAAGTTCGGGCATCTCAAAAGGTTTGGGCAAATAATCATCGGCCCCCAATTCCAAACCTGCAATCTTGTCAGATAAGCTTGAGCGCCCGGAAACAACCAATACGGCCGTATCAGATTTTTGGGTCAGATTAGATAAAACCCCTAAACCGTCTTTATCGGGCAACCCCAAATCGATAATACACAATTCCGGTTGCCAATCCGGTAAATCCATTTCAAACTCCATAGCACGACCATAGGTTTTCACCTCATAACCTGCATTGCTGAGCGCTGCCGTCATGAGGCTTTGCAATTCCAGGCTGTCTTCTAAAATGGCAATACGATTTGTTTCGATCATGTTGTTATGCTTTGCATCGCATCTTGCAGGTCATCAATATCAAAGGGTTTGACGAGAACATCGCAAATCTGTTCAGCACGTTTTCTAAGCGGATTGGCTTGCGGAAGGCCGGTCACAATGAGTTTTGGAATATGCGCAGGCACCTGACCGATGACATCAAGCCCGGTTTTGCGCCCCCCTAAATCAAGGTCCGTCAACACGAATGCCAATTCTTCGAGCGCCAATAAATTGGCCGCTTCATCAGCTGAGCTTGCCTCTAACACAGTGTGCCCGGATTGCAATAAATAGCCGCGGATGGTGGCCCGTACGGTCTCGTCATCATCAACCAGCAGCACCATATGGCTTTCAAAAGATCGGGCCGGTCGATAGGGTATTTTGATCGTGACATTGGCACCTCCGCCTTCATTGTTTTTGATGCTCAAATCGCCGCCACAAGATTTTGCGAAATCAAAGGCCGATATCAGGCCCAAACCCCGACCGGAATTGCTACCTTTAGTAGAATAAAACGGGTCAAGTGCGTTAGCAAGTGCATCATCGGTAAAACCCTCGCCATTGTCGCTGACGTTAAATTCCAGGCGTCCGCCGAGCGTCTTGGTAATGCGCACATCTATATGACCCTTGCCGTTACATCCTTCACTTGCATTGATCACAAGATTCAAAAGCGCGTCCTTGGCAAAGCCTGCATCAATGATGATACGGTCATCAGGAATAATGGCGATAAGCTTAGTCGTGACACTTTTAGGAAGGGCGGCGCTATAAAACTGTTCCAAAGCCGTCACGAATTCCTGGGCATCGACGGCAACCGGTTTGATTTTGCGTTGGACATCGACTTGATTGAGATTTTCAATCAACTCGCGCCCACGCTTTGCAGCGGCTTTGATCGTATCGCCGACCTTATTGAGCTCGGGGTCGTTGCCCGCTAATTTTTGCAGCTTATTTTGCTGACCCATAATGATGGTCAATAAATTAGAAAAATCATGTGTAAGCGCGCTTGTTAATTGCGCCGCAAGCTCTTTACGGCGAGAATGCGCCAATGCACGCCGAGCGCTCACTTCTTTGGTGACATCGGTTGAAAGAATGAAAGCGCCTGATATATTTTCTGCATCTGATATGTCAGGGGTCATTGCGATGCGAATGATCTGACCGGAATCTTCATCGGTAACCTCTGAGACAGACGGCTGCCCGGACAAAGTTGTTTCAAACTGCGACTCGACACTTTTCCAAAGCTTGCTGCCCAATACGTTTTCAAACGGCTTGCCGACAATCTCGCTGCCAACATGTGGAATAATGCTATCCAATTTACCATTTGTATGGGTGTAAATGCCTTCAGCATTCACATGGGCAATATGGGCCGGCATCATCTTATTGATGAGTTCAAGGTTTTCGCGGCTTTCCGTTAATTCGCGTTTCGCAACCTCCAAAGCGCGCACCGTGGCGGTGAGTTCTCTATTGGAGCTTGCTAAATCTTCAGAGCGTTGAACCAGCTCTTTTGTCAGATCATCGGCATGAGAGCGAAACACGTCCTCCTGGCTTTTAATCTCTGTAATATCGGTAAAAACCGAAATCCACCCACCCCCGTCAATCGGGCTGCCTTCGACCGAGATTGACGTGCCATTGGACCGCGTGCGTTCAAAATAATGCGGCTCAAACATAGAGGCCAAAGCGATCTTTTCATCAACGAATTGTTCGATATCGCCGATATCCCCATATTCGCCGTTTTCACAGGCGTAAATCAGAATATCGCGAAAAGGGGTGCCCTTTTGCACGAAACGGTCGGGCAGTTGAAACATGCTTTGATAGCGCTGATTGGCCAAGACCAGATTTAGGTCTTTATCATGGATGGAGATGGCCTGCGTAACTAAGTCAAGCCCCGCCTTCACCATATTCAAAAGCGTTTTATTTTGAAAATCCATCCAAGCGGATTAGAATCAAAAAATGCCGCTAAATCAAGAAAAAACGGCTTTGTTAGAATTTGTAAGGATTGCGAAAAAATTGTGACGCATTTGTGAGTTACAGTACAAAATTAAGTGGCAAAGACCATGTGGAGATCGGCTTTATATTTGGCCGATTAAGGAGGAAACATTGACGTTAAATACGTCCGCAAATACGTCTGCATCGCTGACGTCCTTGCCAGGCTTATTGGATAGAAATGTTCAATTATATGGCGATAAGACGGCTTACCGGGAAAAAGAGTTTGGCATTTGGCAAACATGGAGTTGGGCGCAATGCGCCAGGGAAATTGACGATTTGGCGCTGGGCCTGATTGATCTTGGGGCACATCCGGGGGATCATATTGCAATCATCGGTCGAAACCGTCCGGCTTTATATTGGTCATTTATTGCGATCCAAAAAGCGGGCTGCATCCCGGTGCCGCTTTATCAAGATGCCGTCGCCGAAGAAGTCGCTTATTCATTGAATAACTGCTCGGCACGTTTTGTGATCGCGGGCGATCAAGAGCAAGTAGATAAGATCGCCGATCTTCGCGATGAACTGCCTAATATTGCGCATATTATTTATTTTGATGGGCGTGGCCTGCGTAAATATGACCACTCGGCACTGAGTTCTTATGCGCAAATCCAGGAAAACGGGCGTAAAAGCGGCTTAGAAGCAGAGATGGCCAAACGCATTGCCACGCTTGATTACGATAGCGTTTGCGTGATGCTTTACACATCCGGCACGACCAGTAAGCCAAAGGGTGTGGTGCTTTCAAACCGTAATGTGATCGAAACATCAAGAAACACATGCGGTTTTGATAATCTGAGTGCTGCGGAAGAAATTCTCGCTTATCTGCCCATGGCATGGGTAGGTGATTTCGTGTTCTCGATCGGTCAGGCGATATGGGCGGGATTTTGCGTCAACTGCCCGGAATCTGCCGAAACGATGCAGACCGATCTGCGTGAAATCGGCCCGACATATCTATTCGCGCCGCCAAAGATTTTTGAGCATCAGCTCACTTCGGTGATGATCAGAATGGAAGATGCGAGCAAAATCAAACAATGGATGTTCCACCACTTTATGGCTGTTGCCAATAAAGTGGGATCGGATGTGTTGGATGGGAATCCGGTCGGGATTTTGGACCGGCTACATTATTTTTTGGGCGATTTATGCGTCTATGCGCCGCTCAAAGATACGCTGGGTCTGCGCCGCATTCGGGTGGGCTACACTGCGGGTGAAGCCATCGGGCCGGAGCTTTTTAAATTTTATCGCTCAATCGGTGTTAATCTCAAACAGCTTTACGGTCAAACGGAAGCGACCGTTTTCATAACCCAGCAACCAGATGGCGAAGTTTATAACGATACCGTCGGGGTGCCTTCGCCGGGTATTGAATTGAAAATCGATGAAGATGGGCAAGTCTTATATCGCTCGCCGGGCGCTTTTGTCGAATATTACAATAATGCCGAAAACACGGCCTCTACCAAAGATATACAAGGCTGGGTGTCAACGGGTGATGCCGGTTTTATTGATAAAAAGACGGGGCATTTGCGCATTATTGATCGCGTGAAAGACGTTGATAAATTGTCTGACGGGGCGATGTTTGCGCCGAAATATGTTGAAAATAAGCTCAAATTTTACCCCGAGATTCTGGAGGCCGTGGTTTTCGGGGCGCGGCGTGACTATTGCTGCGCTTTCATCAATATTGATCTGACCGCGGTGGGCAATTGGGCGGAGCGCAAAAACATCGCCTATGCTTCCTATCAGGAGCTTTCGCAAAACCCGCTGGTGATTGACATGATTGATCGGCATGTGGCGGCGGTGAATGCGTCTATTGCACAAGATGACATGCTGTCGGGATGCCAGATACATCGCTTTTTGATTTTGCATAAAGAAATCGATGCCGATGACGGCGAATTAACCCGCACCCGTAAAGTACGCCGCGGCGTGATTGCGGAGAAATTCGCCGATCTGGTGAGCGCATTATATGATGGTGCCAAACAGATTTATACCGAAACCGACGTTACTTATGAGGATGGCCGCGCGGGTAAAATCGCTGCCAATTTGACCATTCGCGACGCGAAACTTGCCTCTATTTCAACGGGTGAAGCAAGGGCGGCGGCACAATGAGCGATCAAGCACAATCATATGTCACCGAAGATGCCCGTAAGATCGGCGGCACGGTTCTTGATCTTAAAAATATTACGCTGCGCTTTGGCGGTCTGGTTGCGATCAACGATATCAGCTTTAATATTCACCAAGGCGAGATTAGAGCAATTATCGGCCCTAATGGCGCGGGTAAATCTTCTATGCTGAACGTCATTAGCGGATTTTACGCCCCGCAGAACGGCGAGGTCTGGTTTAATGGCACGTTGCGCCCGCAAATGCGACCTTACGAAATTGCCCGCCAAGGCATTGCGCGCACCTTCCAAAATATCGCTCTTTTTGAAGGCATGACGGCCCTTGATAATATCATGACCGGCCGTATCAATTTGATGAAAACAGGTATATTGGCGCAAGCCCTTTGGTATGGCCGCGCGGGAAAAGAAGAGATAGAGCATCGCGAAAAAGTTGAACACATTATCGATTTTTTAGAAATCCAGGCCATTCGCAAAACGCCGGTTGGCCGCTTGCCTTACGGTCTTAAAAAACGTGTCGAATTGGCCCGCGCCTTGGCCGCCGAGCCCGATCTTTTGCTATTGGACGAGCCGATGGCGGGCATGAATGTCGAAGAAAAAGAGGATATGAGTCGCTTCATTCTTGATGTGAATGATGAATTTGGCATGACCATCGTGCTGATTGAGCATGATATGGGTGTGGTGATGGATTTGTCGGACCGCGTGGTGGTGATGGATTATGGCCGTAAAATCGGCGACGGATCACCCGATGAAGTGCGCAATAATCAAGAGGTTATCGACGCCTATTTGGGGGTTCAGCATGACTAATCTTTCTAACCGGACAGATAGGGTCGGGGGCAAATATGTCGGCTGATTTTCTATATGGTATCGAGGTTATCATTAACGGCTTAATGGCAGGCGTTTTATACGCTTTGGTAGCGCTTGGCTTCGTGCTTATTTTCAAAGCCTCCGGTATTTTTAATTTCTCCCAAGGGGTGATGGCGCTTTTCTCGGCACTCACTTTGGTGGGCATTATGGAAGGCCAAATCCCGTTTGCGCATCTCATTAATGCGATTTTCGGCACCAAGCTTCATCATTTCGGATGGGAAGTCCCTGCCATTATCGCTATTATTCTAACGGTTATGGTTATGATCGTGCTCGCCTGGGCGGTGCAGGTGTTTTTATTCCGCCATTTGGTCGGCCAAGAGCTTATCATTCTTTTTATGGCGACCATCGGCTTGGCCTATTTCCTAGAAGGCTTTGGCGATTTGATGTGGGGCACGGATGTTAAAAAGCTCGATTTGGGTCTTCCGCAAGGCGGCTCGGTGTTCATTGAAGAGCTAACGGCCGGTTTGGGAGGCGATGATTTCTACGGCTTCTTTATCAATAAGCTTGATATGGTGGCCACATTGGTTGCGATCGTTTTGGTGATCGCCCTCATTGCCTTTAGCCAATACACCAAATATGGCCGCGCCATGCGCGCTGTGGCAGATGATCACCAAGCGGCAATGAGCGTGGGGATTTCGCTTAATTTTGTTTGGGCCATGGTATGGTCGCTGGCCGGTTTTGTCGCCCTGGTCGCAGGGGTGATGTGGGGCGCAAAATCGGGTGTTCAATTCTCTCTTTCTTTGATCGTTTTGAAGGCCTTGCCGGTTTTGATGCTGGGCGGGTTTACCTCGATTCCAGGGGCTATTTTGGGCGGTTTGATCATCGGTGTCGGCGAAAAGCTTTTTGAATATCTGATCGGCCCCATGGTTGGCGGCGCGACAGAAAACTGGTTCGCCTATGTATTGGCACTTCTGGTTCTGATTTTCAGACCTCAGGGGCTACTTGGGGAGAAGATCATTGAACGGGTTTAGCACCGATAAAAAGCGTGAAGGGGCGAGCTGATGCTTTACCGCGAATCAGGCGATTTTAAAACAACCTATCGTTCCGATAGCCAAACCTTTCCGATTGCCTTTGACCGCTATCGGTATTGGGTGGTGCTCGCCATCGCTTATCTCGTCATCCCATTTGTCATTAACGATTATTGGGCCAATGCGATTTTAGTGCCGTTTTTGATCTACTCAATCGCGGCGATCGGGCTCAATATTCTAACCGGTTATTGCGGTCAGGTCAGCCTTGGAACCGGGGGTTTTATGGCGGTGGGGGCCTATGCCTGCTATAAGCTGATGACCGGTTTCCCGGATGTCAGTATTGTGATCCATGTTTTATTAGCCGGCGGGATCACCGCCATTGTCGGCGCTGCCTTCGGCCTGCCGTCATTGCGCATTAAGGGGTTTTACTTAGCCGTCGCAACCCTGGCCGCCCAATTCTTCTTAGTATGGCTGTTTAATAAGGTTGCCTGGTTCTATAATTACTCGGCTTCAGGTCAAATCAACGCGCCGGAGCGCCTCGTCTTTGATGTGCCTGTTACCGGCCCTAATACGCAAGCCTGGGCCGCTTATCTGTTTTGCCTTGTCTTTCTAACTATTTGCGCGATTTTAGCACGCAATATGACGCGCGGAGCGCTGGGTCGTAAGTGGATGAGCATTCGCGATATGGATATCGCGGCCGAGATTATCGGCGTGAACCCGCTTAGCGCTAAACTCAGCGCATTTGCCGTGTCTTCTTTTTTCATTGGAATTTCAGGGGCTTTGTTCTTCGCCGTCTATTTAGGGGCCGTCGAAGTCGGTGAAGCCTTTGGGATTTCAAAATCACTCCTGGTGCTCTTCATGATCATTATCGGCGGGCTGGGATCGATTTTCGGCTCATTTGCAGGGGCGGCATTTTTGGTCTGCCTGCCGGTTGTTTTGAAGCTTATCGGGGTTGACCTTTTGGGGTGGCCGACTGATTTGGTCGCTCATTTTCAATTGGTCTTTATCGGCTTTTTGATCATGTTCTTTTTGATCAAAGAGCCGCACGGGCTCTCACAATATTGGAATGTGGCTAAGGAAAAACTGCGCCTATGGCCGTTTCCACATTAAGGCCTGGTCGATGATTCAGGCATACACAGCCATAAGCATCCAAAAAAATTTCACTAAGCGCAAAAAAATCCGCTAAAATCCAGTTTTTTAACAACATAGGATAAGGAGGAAAAACCGATGAAGATTAAACATATTATGACACTTGCACTCACCGGTGCTTTGATGGCGGGGGGCGCGCATGCCGATCTCGTAATCCCGGATTTGAGCTATCGAACCGGCCCCTATGCGCCCGGCGGCATTCCGTTCTCGGACGGGTATCAGGATTATTTTAAATTGCTCAATGCGCGCGATGGCGGTGTTGGTGGTGAAAAGTTCCGCATTGTTGAATGCGAAACGGCCTATAACACTGAAAAAGGCGTTGAGTGCTATGAATCGACCAAAGGCGAAGGCTCGCTTGTGTATCAGCCGATGTCAACCGGCATCACATATCAGCTCATCCCTAAAATGATGGTCGATAAAATACCGCTTCACACCCTAGGCTATGGCCGCACATCGGCTAAGAATGGTGAAGTTTTTAATTGGGTGTTTAACTACCCGGTGAATTACTGGGATGGTGCGAGCATCGCGATTAAATACCTTATGGACCAAAATGCCGGGTCTCTTAAAGGCAAGAAAATTGCCCTTGTGTATCACAACTCAGGTTACGGCAAAGAACCCATTACCACATTGGAAAAACTATCTGAAGCAAATGGGTTTGAGCTTAAAACCCTTGCGGTTGACCATCCCGGTCAAGAGCAAAAATCCCAATGGCTGCGAATCCGTCGCGAAAGGCCGGATTACGTTTTGATGTGGGGGTGGGGCGTGATGAACCAGGTTGCGATCCAGGAAGCCGCCAATATCAACTTTCCGATGGAGAATTTCATCGGTATTTGGTGGGCGGGCGCTGAGACTGACGTGATCCCGGCGGGCGAAGGTGCTCATGGCTATAAAGCTATGAACTTCAGCCCGATTAAAGACTATCCGTTTCTTGGTGACATCAGGGAGTTGGTGGATTTGACAGGTGACGGTTCGAATGTCGGCTCGGTTAATTATAATCGCGGTGTTTTGGCTGCCATGTTTGCGGCGGAGGCGATTGCGAAAGCGCAGGAAATCCATGGCGTTTCAGACATCACGCCCGCGCAAATGCGCGATGGCATGGAAGCACTTTCAATCACCAATGCGCGTTTGAAAGAGCTCGGCATGGAAGGTATTGCTCCTGAATTTAGCGTTTCATGCCAGAACCACGGGGGTGCGGGCATGGCCATCATTCAGCAATGGGATGCAAGCGCTAAGAAATGGAATGCTCTGACAGATTTTATCAGTTCCGATCAAGATGTGATCGGGCCGCTGGTAAAAGCGGATTCCGAGGCATTCGCTGCCGAAAACAACATTAAACCAGGCTGTTTGTAAGCACGTTTTTGGGGCGGCGGCCCCTTTCGCCGCCCCAATGACTTTACCCACAGTGTCATTTGGTTGGAAAAGCTTATGTCAGACGCCGTACAAACAGAAAATGAGATCATGTTGGAGGTCAATAATATTGAAGTGATCTACAATCATGTGATCCTTGTTCTCAAAGGTGTGTCGCTTTCGGTGCCCAAAGGGGGTGTCATCGCTTTATTGGGCGGCAATGGCGCCGGTAAAACGACGACGTTAAAAGCGATTTCCAATTTGCTGCATTCGGAGCGCGGCGAGGTTACCAAAGGGGCGATCAATTATCGCGGGGAAGCCGTGCAGGATATGGACCCTGAAACCCTGGTGAAAAAGGGCGTGATCCAGGTGATGGAAGGGCGCCATTGTTTTGAGCATCTAACCGTTGAAGAGAATTTGATGACCGGCGCTTATACGCGCACCGGCGGAGCGGGAGAAATCGCGCAAGACCTCGACATGGTCTATTCCTATTTTCCGCGTCTTAAAGAAAGGCACAAAAGCCAGGCGGGCTACACATCGGGCGGTGAACAGCAAATGTGCGCCATGGGCCGCGCCTTGATGGCCCGCCCGGAAACGGTACTTTTGGACGAACCTTCTATGGGTCTTGCGCCACAATTGGTGGAAGAGATTTTCCAAATCGTTAAAAGCCTAAACGAAAAGGAAGGCGTGTCATTCCTGCTTGCCGAACAAAATACCAATGTTGCGCTTCGCTATGCGCATCATGGCTATATTTTAGAATCCGGCCGCGTCGTTATGGACGGCCCCGCAGATGAATTGCGCGAAAATCCCGATGTAAAAGAATTTTATCTGGGCATGTCAGAGGAAGGTCGAAAATCCTACCGCGATGTGCGCAGTTACAGACGTCGCAAGAGGTGGTTAGCATGAGCGCGTTAACGACAAGCGAAATCGTCGATCAGAGCGAATTGGACGCTTTTCAATTAGATCTGTTAAACCGTCATTTTGGCGATCAATGTCAATTTGACAGCCTATCCGACCTTGCCAAATTACCCGTTCATCGCAAGGCTGACCTAGTTGGCTCACAAAAAGCCGATCCGCCTTTCGGCGTGTTGGGAAAGGGCAAATATCCGCATATTTTTCAATCGCCGGGGCCGATTTACGAACCCGGTCGGGCGGGCCGAGACCCGTGGCGATTTGGCCGATTTTTAGGCGCTATCGGTATTGATGACACCGATTTGGTGCTCAACACATTTGCCTATCATTTCACCCCGGCGGGCATGATGCTTGATACGGCGGCGCAATCATTAGGGGCAATTGTGTTTCCCGCCGGGCCCGGCAATACGATGGCACAGGTGGAAGTGGCATCGTCTCTGGGGGCCACGGCCTATGTCGGGACGCCCGATTTCCTGTCAATCATATTAGAGCGCGGTGACAAGGAAGGCATTGATCTTTCAAGCTTCAAATTTGCCGCCGTCTCCGGGGGGCCGCTCTTTCCCAGCCTGCGCGATGCTTATAGTGAACGCGGTATTTTATGCCGCCAATGCTATGGAACGGCAGAGCTTGGGTTGGTTGCTTATGAAACCGCAGATTTTACCGATGCCATGCTGATTGACCGTAACATATTGGTTGAAATCGTCTCCCCCGGCAGCGATGAGCTGTTAAATGACGGTGACATCGGCGAAGTTGTGGTCACGGCCTTGGATGAACAATGCCCGATTGCGCGTTTTTCAACGGGCGATCTAAGCGCGATCGTGCATAAAGAGGAGTATGGGCGGTGTTTGGTCGGTTGGCGTGGGCGGGCCGACCAGGCTGCAAAAGTCAAAGGCATGTTCATTCGCCCCGAGCAAGTCTCTGCCCTGGTAAAGCGTCACCCTGATATTCATAAAGCCCGGGTTGAAATTTCGCGCGATAACCATGCCGATCTTATTGAAATGAAGATCGAGACACATTTGACGGCCTCTGAACTGCAAAACCTGGTGCAGGAAAGTTTGAAACTTCGCGCCACCGTGACCTGCGTGGCGCCTGATACGCTTCCCAAAGACGGGCTTTTGGTATCTGACCGGCGACCGCAATCTGAATAACCAGGAGATTAAGGATAAGCCATGTTTAACGCTTCGATGAATTTTGACCTGGGAGAAAACGTCAACGCGCTGCGCGATGTGGTGCATCGCTGGTCCCAGGAACGGGTTAAGCCAATGGCCGCCGAGATTGACGCGAAAAACGACTTTCCCCATGAGCTTTGGCAAGAAATGGGCGAATTAGGCCTTTTGGGCATCACCGTGCCGGAAGCAGAGGGCGGTTCCGGCATGGGGTATTTGGCCCATGTCGTGGCGACCGAAGAAATCGCGCGCGCTTCCGCTTCCGTATCCCTGAGTTACGGCGCGCATTCAAATCTTTGCGTCAATCAGATTAAATTAAACGCCAACCCCGCTCAAAAGGCTAAATATCTGCCCGATTTGATTTCAGGCAAAAGCGTTGGCGCGCTGGCCATGTCAGAGACAGGGTCCGGCTCCGATGTGGTGAATATGAAATTGCGGGCCGAGAAAAGCGGCGATAAATACATCCTCAACGGCAATAAATTCTGGATCACCAATGGCGGAGAGGCAAACACATTGGTGGTCTATGCCAAAACCGATCCTGATGCGGGCTCAAAAGGGATTACCGCTTTCTTGATCGAAAAAAACATGGCCGGTTTTTCGCAATCCAAGCATTTTGATAAATTGGGGATGCGGGGCTCCAACACCGTCGAACTGATTTTCGAAGATGTGGAAGTGCCGGTGGAAAATATCCTCGGTGAAGTGGGTAAGGGTGTTCGCGTTCTGATGTCCGGTCTTGATTATGAGCGCGTGGTTTTATCGGGTATCGGCACCGGCATTATGGCGGCCTGTCTGGACGAAATCATGCCTTATATGGTCGAACGCAAGCAATTTGGGCAATCGGTGGGCAATTTCCAGCTTATGCAAGGCAAGATTGCCGATATGTATACCAAGCTCAATTCGGCACGCGCCTATAGTTACGAAGTCGCCAAAGCATGTGATCGCGGCGAAGTGACGCGCCAGGATGCCGCTGCATGCGTCCTATATGCTTCCGAGGAAGCCATGGTGGTGGCACACCAAGCCGTGCAAGCTATGGGAGGGGCGGGCTTTATGAATGAAACGCCCGTGAGCCGATTGTTTCGCGATGCGAAACTGATGGAAATTGGCGCGGGCACAAGTGAAATTCGTCGTATGCTGGTTGGCCGCGAATTAATGAATTTAATGTCCTCATGAGCCTCTTAAAATCGTCTATATCGCCGAATTCCCAAGGGTTTCGGACAAATCTTGCCGCCCATCAAAAAAGTTTGGATCAGGTGCAAGAAGCTGCGGATTTATCGATTGCCGGTGGCGGCGAAAAAGCGCGGGAACGTCACGTTTCGCGCGGCAAGATTTTACCGCGTGATCGCATCGCACAATTACTGGATTCAGGATCGCCCTTTTTAGAAGTGGGGATGTTTGCCGCATATGATCATTATGGCGGTGCCTGCCCGTGCGGCGGTGTCATTGCCGGTATTGGCCGGGTTGAAGGCCAGGAAGTGATGGTGGTGTGTAATGACGCAACCGTGAAGGGCGGCACTTATTTTCCGCTGACGGTTAAAAAGCATTTGCGCGCACAAGAAATTACACAACAGAATAATTTGCCCTGCATTTATCTGGTCGATAGCGGCGGTGCCAACCTGCCCAACCAGGACGAGGTCTTTGCCGATCGCGATCATTTTGGACGCATCTTTTTCAATCAAGCGACGATGTCGGCTATGGGCATTGCGCAAATTGCCGTGGTCATGGGTTCTTGCACGGCAGGCGGGGCTTATGTTCCGGCCATGTCCGATGTCACGATCATCGTCAAAGAACAAGGCACTATTTTTCTTGCCGGTCCTCCATTGGTGAAGGTCGCAACCGGTGAAGAGGTCAGCGTTGAAGAATTGGGCGGTGCGGATGTGCACACACGCCTATCCGGGGTTGCCGATTATCTGGCTGAAGATGACCTCCATGCTTTGGCCCTTGCCCGTCAAGCGGTGCGGAATTTGAACCGAACCAAACCGTCTCAACTGGCGCTGCGCACAAGCGAAGAGCCGCTTTATGATCCTGCCGAAATTCCGGGCGTTGTGCCCGCCGATTTAAAAACCCCCTATGATATTCGCGAAGTTATCGCACGGTTGGTCGACGGATCTCGTTTTGACGAATTTAAAGCGCGTTATGGCACCACCCTTGTCTGCGGCTTCGCCCATGTCAAAGGCATGCCGGTTGGCATCATCGCCAATAACGGTGTTTTGTTAGGGGAAAGCGCGCTCAAAGGGGCTCATTTTGTCGAGCTGTGTTCGCAGCGCAAAATTCCGCTGGTTTTCCTGCAAAATATCACGGGCTTTATGGTGGGAAAACAGGCGGAAAATGGTGGAATCGCAAAGGATGGCGCTAAGCTTGTGACCGCCGTTTCCACCAGCGCCGTGCCCAAAATCACCCTTTTTGTCGGCGGCTCGTTTGGCGCCGGTAATTACGGCATGTGCGGGCGGGCTTATGCGCCGCGCTTTTTGTGGACCTGGCCCAATAGCCGCGTTTCCGTGATGGGCGGAGAACAGGCTGCGGGCGTTTTGGCCAGCGTGAAACGCGCTAAAATTGAACGCGAAGGCGGCATTTGGTCGGCGGCAGAAGAAAAAGCTTTCAAGCAACCGACGATCGATATGTTTGAAAAGCAATCGCATCCGCTATACGCCTCTGCGCGGCTTTGGGATGATGGGATTATTGATCCGCGCAAATCTCGTGACGTCCTGGCTCTCTCGCTCAGTGCAACCCTCAACGCGCCGATTAAGGACACCCAATTCGGTGTCTTTAGGATGTGAGGCAGACAGATGTTTGATAAAATACTGATCGCAAATCGAGGCGAAATTGCGTGTCGCGTCATCGCGACGGCACAGCGAATGGGCGTTAAAACGGTTGCTGTTTATTCGGATGCCGATGCGCTTGCCCGTCATGTCGGCATGGCCGATGAGGCGGTGCCTATCGGCCCGGCAGAGGCGGCAGCAAGCTACCTTAATATTGAAAAAATCCTAGCCGTTTGCAAAGAAACAGGCGCCCAAGCCGTGCATCCCGGCTACGGATTTTTGTCTGAAAATGCAGAATTTGTCGCAGCGCTCACGCGCGAAAACATCAAATTTATTGGGCCCTCAGCCAAAGCAATCAAGGCTATGGGGCTAAAAGATGCCGCCAAAAATTTGATGATAGAGGCTGGCGTGCCGGTGGTGCCCGGCTATCAGGGCGACACTCAAGATCTTGGTTTTCTGGCAGAACAGGCCGAAAAAATCGGCTATCCGATTATGATAAAAGCCCGCGCCGGGGGGGGCGGTAAGGGCATGCGGCTGGTTGAAAAGGTAGCGGATTTTGCGGCCGCCCTGGAAGCTGCGCAGCGCGAAGGGCAAGCAAGCTTCGGCGATCCGGTTTGTTTAATTGAAAAATATGTCCAAAGCCCGCGTCATATCGAAATTCAGATTTTTGGGGATCGTTTTGGCAATGTCGTGCATGTGTTTGAACGCGATTGCTCGCTTCAACGCCGCCATCAAAAAGTGATTGAAGAGGCGCCTGCGCCCAATATGCCCGATTCTATGCGCAACGCCATGGGGCAAGCGGCGGTTAATGCCACCAAGGCAATTCACTACGAGGGGGCGGGCACCGTTGAATTTATTGTCGATGGGTCCGGCCCTCTGAACGAAGACGGCTTTTGGTTCATGGAAATGAACACAAGGCTGCAAGTCGAACACCCGGTTTCCGAGGCGATTACCGGGCTTGATTTTGTCGAACTGCAATTGCGTGTTGCAGCCGGGCAGGCGCTGCCCTTTACCCAATCGGATTTGACAATAAACGGCTGGTCCTTTGAGGCCCGTATTTATGCCGAAGATGTCGCTCAGGGTTTTTTACCCGCGCCGGGCTCCCTCCGGCATCTGGCATTTCCGAGCGCTACCGAATTTAGCCCGGGCCTTATCCGCGTTGATAGCGGCGTGGTCGTGGGTGATGACATATCGCCCTGGTATGACCCGATGATTGCCAAACTGATCGTGCATGGCCAAACCAGAGAGGCCGCGCTGACAGCGCTTAAAAATGCGCTGGCACAAACCCGGATTACCGGTCTGACGACCAATATCGGTTTTTTGCACGCCCTCACCAACCATGAAGGTTTCGCAAAGGGGGATGTTGATACGACATTGATCGATCGAGATGTGGCGCTATTGAGCGAAAAGCCCCAGGCAACGCTGGATGTTCACGCGCTCGCTGCCCTCGCCCTTGCCGGTTTATTACCGTGCGACCAAACCGGCAATGATCCTTGGGATCGGCGAAACGGATGGCAGCATTGGTCTAACAGCGCATTCGATATCGCCCTGCTGGATGAGGACGGGGATGAGATTACGGTCAGATTACGCATGCAGGACAATCGAAGCGTTACGGTATTGCGCAAAGATCAAGAACTTACCTTGTATCTTGACCGCTTAAACCTGCCGGTCATTGTCGAAGGGGACTCAGCGACGATTTTCCGGCATGGACAAGCCTATCTTTTTCAAAAGCAAGACCCTCTTGAGAGTGTCGGCGACCAGGACCGGCACACCGATACAATCCTCTCGCCCATGTCCGGTACCGTAACGGTGCTTGATGCCGAGGAAGGCGCCAAAGTAGCTAAGGGTGATCGGCTCTTAGTGCTGGAAGCGATGAAGATGGAACATGCGCTCACCTCTCCGCGAGACGGTGTCATTATGCAGATTTCCGCGCGGGTCGGGGAACAAGTTGACACCGGTATCACGCTGATTGCGCTTGAGCCGGAAGAGAATGGCTAAATGTCAGACCGTGTAACGATATTTGAGGTCGGTCCCCGTGACGGGCTTCAAAATGAAAAGCGGCTGATTAAAACCGCCGATAAGGTGAAGCTTGTCGATTTACTGTCCGATAGCGGTCTTAAAAAGATTGAAGTCTCTAGCTTTGTAAGCCCGAAATGGGTGCCGCAATTGGCAGATGCGCGCGATGTTTTTGACCGAATTTCGCGGCGTGACGGGATTGTTTATGCCGCTTTAACCCCTAATCTACGTGGGTTTGACGGCGCGTTACAGGCAAAAGCCGATGAGATCGCAATTTTTGCCTCCGCCTCCGAAGGGTTCAGCCAAAAAAATATCAATTGCTCGATTGAGGAAAGTTTTGGGCGCTTTGCACCGGTGGCCGAAGCCGCAGCAGCACATAAAATTCCCATGCGCGGCTATGTGTCCTGCGTGACGGATTGCCCTTATGACGGGCCGACGAGCCCCGCGCAAGTTGCGCGTGTGGCAGCAAGATTACTCGATATGGGATGTTATGAAATCTCATTGGGAGAGACCATTGGTCATGGTCGTCCCGAAACCGTGGAGGCGATGTTGGATGCTGTTTTAACCGAAATGCCCGCCGAAAAGCTGGCCGGTCATTTTCACGATACCAGGGGCCGCGCCCTCAATAATATCGATGTGAGCCTTAATAAAGGTATTCGCGTTTTCGATAGCTCTGTCGCCGGGCTTGGCGGCTGCCCCTATGCGCCGGGCGCGAAGGGCAATGTTGCGACGCAAAGAGTGGTGCAGATGCTTGCGGAACTGGGCTATGAAACAGATATTGATCAAACCAGATTGGCCACAGCCAGCCAATTCGCCCAAACGTTAAGGGGGTGAAAATGGATTATCAGACACTGAATATTAAATTGGATGATCGCGGCGTTGCCTATGTCGAGCTTAACCTGCCGCAAAAGCGCAATGCTTTGTCAGCCCGGCTCATTGCGGATTTAACGCATATGGCCTCTGATCTGGGGGCGTCGGAGGTAATACGCGCCATTGTGCTATCGGGGGCGGGTGATGTTTTTTGTGCGGGCGGCGATTTGGATTGGATGAAAGCGCAGATCGGCGCTGATCGTAAAACCAGAATGCGCGAAGCGCGAAAACTGGCTGAAATGCTGTTCGCGCTTAATGAAATGCCCACACCGCTTATTGGCCGTATCCATGGCGGCGCTTATGGGGGGGGTGTGGGTTTGGCTTGTGTGTGTGATGTGGCCATCGCGGAAGAGGCGGCTAAATTTGGCCTGACAGAAACGAAATTGGGCCTGATACCTGCGACCATCAGCCCCTATGTTTTAGCGCGTATGGGCGAGGGTAATGCGCGCCGTGTTTTCATGTCGGCACGGCTTTTTGAGGCGCCTGAGGCGGTAAAATTAGGCGTTATTGCCAAAGCTGTCGCGCGCGATGATTTGGACGACGCGGTTGAATTTGAAGTATCGCCCTATTTGAAAGTGGCCCCAAAAGCAGTTGGCGCAGCCAAGGCCTTGGCACGTCGCCAAGCCAGCCCGATAAATGCTGAGGTGATCGACTATTCTATCGAGCAATTAGCCGATATTTGGGAGGGCGCCGAAGCCGCAGAAGGCATTCAAGCCTTTTTGAATAGAACCAAGCCAAATTGGGCATGATCCATCCGTAAGGCCATTATACCGGTTCAATTCGGAAAATTTCAGCTATTCTACTTATACCCAGATTTTAAGCGTTAAATTGTAGAAATAGGAAAACCAATGAAAGTTCTAGTCACAGTAAAAAGAGTGGTCGATTACAACGTCAAGGTCCGTCCTCAAACTGATGGCTTAAAGGTTGAAACTAACAACGTCAAAATGTCCATGAACCCCTTCGACGAAATTGCTGTAGAAGAAGCAATACGTTTGAAAGAGAAGGGGGTTACCGATGAAATAGTCGCGGTTTCACTGGGCAGCCAAGCCTGCCAGGAAGTTATCCGCAGCGCGCTGGCCATGGGTGCAGACCGTGGCATACTGGTTGAGACCGAGGAAGAATTGCAACCCCTGGCTGTCGCCAAGCTGTTAAAAGTCATTGCCGACAGGGAGAACCCCGGCCTGGTCATTCTAGGCAAGCAGGCCATTGACGACGATTCGAATCAAACTGGACAAATGCTGGCCGCTTTACTGGGCTGGCCGCAGGGCACCTTTGCCTGCAAGCTGGATATGGATGGCAACAAATTGCAGGTGGAAAGGGAAATTGATGGCGGCATCCAGACCCTGGAACTGGATATGAGTGCTGTGGTCACCACTGATCTGAGGTTAAACGAACCTAGATACATCAAACTGCCTGATATTATGAAAGCCAAAAAGAAACCTCTTGATGTTATGGCAGCCGATGAACTGGGTGTGGATATCAAACCCCGTTTAAAGCTGTTGGGCGTGGCGGAGCCAGAGGCAAGACAAGCTGGCATCAAGGTGGCCAATGCCAGGGAGCTGGTTGATAAATTAAAGAATGAAGCACAGGTAATTTGATATGAGCGTACTCGTTATTGCAGAACAGGATAACCAAAGTATTAAGCCAGCTACCCTTAACGCAGTCACTGCCGCTCAACAGTTAGGCGATGACATTCACCTACTTGTCGTTGGTCAGGACTGTGAACAAGCCGCCCATGAGGCATCCTCCATTGAGCATATCAGCAAAGTGCTGATAGCCAATGCTGAACAGTATCAACACCAACTGCCTGAAGTTGTTTCACCACTGATTGTCGATCTGGCCAGCAATTACCAGTATCTGGTCATGGCAGCGACCACCACGGGTAAAAATCTGATGCCGCGCGTAGCTGCATTATTGGATACAGCGCAAATATCGGACATCGTTGCCGTTAAGTCAGAAGATACCTTCGTACGGCCTATCTACGCTGGCAACATCATGGCCACCGTACAGTCTGAAGACAGTATCAAAGCCATTACCGTGCGCACCACCGCTTTCGAAGCGGCAAGTATAGGCTCCAATACCGCTCCTGTTGAACCGGTTGATACGGCATCGACAGTTACTGCAGGCTCGCGCTTTGTAGCCGAGAGCCTGACAGAATCCGAGCGCCCCGAGCTGACCAGTGCCGACATCGTCATCTCAGGCGGCCGTGGATTGGGCAGTGGTGAAAACTTTGCATTACTGGAAGACGTTGCCGACAAGCTGGGGGCGGCTATAGGCGCTTCTCGCGCGGCTGTGGACGCTGGTTTCGTACCCAACGACTATCAGGTTGGGCAGACGGGCAAAATTGTCGCCCCCAAACTCTATATCGCAGTGGGTATTTCCGGTGCCATCCAGCACCTCGCAGGCATGAAGGAAAGCGGCACAATTGTGGCTATCAACAAAGACGAGGATGCTCCCATCTTTGACGTGGCCGATTACGGCATTGTCGGCGACTTGTTTCAGGTGCTGCCGGAATTATCCGCAGAGCTGGGGGATTAATTCCTGATAAACAGGGTGGGAGGTTAGTATGCAACGCGACAGCATGGAATACGATTTAGTTATCGTCGGCGGTGGCCCAGCAGGGCTGGCAAGTGCAATACGGCTGCGTCAACTGGCCATTGAACAGAATATGGAGCTGTCTGTTTGCCTGCTGGAAAAAGGCTCGGAAGTGGGCGCTCACATACTGTCCGGCGCTGTACTGGAAACCCGTGCCCTCGCAGAGCTATTCCCTGACTGGCAGGAACAGGGGGCGCCGCTGAATACGGCAGTGACCCGCGATGAAGTGCATTTTCTGCAGTCAGAAAGCAAGACGCTGAAGATGCCTAACCTCTTTGTCCCAAAACCCATGCACAATCAGGGCAACTATATTGTCAGTCTCGGCAATCTATGTCGCTGGCTGGCGGAACAGGCGGAAGCTATAGATGTGGAAATCTTCCCCGGCTTTACCGCCACCGAAGTGCTTTATCATGAAGACGGCAGAGTTAAAGGCGTTGTCACCGGTGATATGGGCCGCTCGGCCGATGGTGGAGAAAAAGACGCTTTTGAGCCCGGCATGGAACTGTATGGCAAGTACACCCTCTTTGCTGAAGGCTGTCGCGGTCATCTCGGTAAACAGCTGATCGAAAAATTCCAACTCGATCAGGACGCCGACCCCCAACACTATGGGATTGGCATCAAGGAACTCTGGGATATTGAGTCCGATAATCACGAACCCGGGCTGGTAGTACACGGTGCCGGCTGGCCATTGTCTGAAAGTGACAGCTCCGGTGGCTTTTTCCTCTACCACCTGGAAAACAATCAGGCTGTGGTGGGTTTGATCACAGACTTGAACTACAGCAACCCCCACATGAGCCCTTTCGAGGAATTTCAACGCCTGAAACACCACCCGGTTATTGCCAAATATTTGAGCAATGGCCGGCGGGTTTCCTATGGCGCGCGGGCCATCACCAAAGGCGGCCTGAATTCTCTGCCTAAAATGACCATGCCCGGTGCCCTATTGCTGGGCTGTGATGCTGGCACGCTCAACTTTGCCAAGATCAAAGGCACACACACCGCCATGAAGTCAGGCATGGTAGCGGCAGAAACCATTATTGAATCGCTGCAATCAGAAGAAAATGGCGGGCTGGATTTAACTCAATATGCCGACAGGTTCAAACAGTCCTGGGTTTACGACGAGCTGCGCAAAAGCCGCAACTTTGGTGCCGCCCTGCACAAATGGGGCCCTTGGGTTGGCGGTGCATTCAACTTTATCGACCAAAACCTGTTTGGCGGTAAATTGCCTATTGATTTACGCGACACTCAGCCGGATCACACACAACTGAAACCCGCTGCAGAGTGCCCCAAAATTGACTATCCTAAACCTGACGGCCAGTTGAGTTTTGACCGGTTGTCCTCAGTGTTTATCTCCAATACCAATCACGAAGAAGACCAGCCCTGCCATTTGACGCTGAAGGATGCATCAGTACCCATACAGATAAATCTGGCGCAGTACGATGCCCCTGAGCAGCGCTATTGCCCGGCTGGTGTCTATGAAATTATCAAAGATGACAAAGGATTAGATGCCTTGCAAATCAACGCTCAAAACTGCGTTCACTGCAAAACCTGCGACATCAAGGACCCAGGCCAGAACATAAACTGGATATCACCTGAAGGTGGCGGCGGCCCCAACTATCCTAATATGTAGTCTTAAAAGGCTTCTACTGACAACGCCATGACCGATGAATTGCCTGCCAGTACAGCACCCAGATAGGCCTTACTGCGCGGCATAATCTGCTCCATATAGAATTTGGCGGTGATAATCTTGTTTTGGTAGAAGCAAGCATCACCCTCTCCCGAGGCCATTTTTTGACTTGCGATCAATGCTGCACGGGCCATTTGCCAGCCACCCAGAACCGTGCCCATCAGCATCAGAAAGTTCACCGCAACCGAGCCGGCAAAATGCAGTGTAGCACCATTGGATAACAGGCATTGAGTCGCTTCAGCGAGCGTACAACGCCCCTCGGAAAAAAAGCGCTAGCGCGTATGGGCGAAGGTAATGCGCGCCGTGTTTTCATGTCGGCACGGCTTTTTGAGGCGCCTGAGGCGGTAAAATTAGGCATTATTGCCAAAGCTGTCGCGCGCGATGATTTGGACGACGCGGTTGAATTTGAAGTATCGCCCTATTTGAAAGTGGCCCCAAAAGCAGTTGGCGCAGCCAAGGCCTTGGCACGTCGCCAAGCCAGCCCGATAAATGCTGAGGTGATCGACTATTCTATCGAACAATTAGCCGATATTTGGGAGGGCGCCGAAGCCGCAGAAGGCATTCAAGCCTTTTTGAATAGAACCAAGCCAAATTGGGCATGATCCATCCGTAAGGCCATTATCCCGGTTCAATTCGGAAAATTTCAGCCTTCCAGATTAGTCAGCATTTTTCGCATGATGTCGAGCAATGCCTCCAAATCTTCCGGTGCGATGCCCGCGATTATTTCCTCTTCGCATTTAAGGGCCAGGGCGAGAAGATCATCGTGCGTTTTCAAGCCCTTTTCAGATAACCACCACCGGCGTTTGCGGTTATCGGTGGGCGAAGCCTCATAGGCGACGATTCCCTTCTTATCCAAGAATTTGAGCATACGGCTTACCAATGCCTTGTCAAATCTCAGGATGGTGCAAATACGGTTTGAAACAAAAGGAAGCCTTGCAAGCCGGCATTCAACCGTACGAACTAACGCCGGAACGCGCGCCGCCGGTGTCGAGGCTGTTCGATTAACATTTCCCATCGACACTGCGGGCAGGGTGGGATTCCGTTCGTGGGTCAGACATTCATGCTTTGCTGCTCAAGCCAAAGCAGCTAAAAATCAGTCCGATTCCCATCCGGAGCAACTAGAAAAAGACAAGAAAGCGGCCGTAAACCCGCATTTGTGTTTGCTTGTGTATGCCCAACAGGGCGTTTATTCTACTTATACCCGGCACCGGTGGCGATGATGACAGCTTCTGCGGTGAACGCTTTTCCGGACTCCGCTTTGGCGATGTAGGGGCGGGCGGTAAAATCCACTTCCGTGATCAGATCATGCACCAGATCGGTTCCGACTTTCTCGGCTTATTCGCGCATCTGCTCCATCAGCCAGGGGCCTTGAACCACATCCGCAAAGCCGGGAAAATTTTCCACATCGGTGGTGATGGTCAACTGACCGCCCGGCTGCATTCCGGCAACAAGGCGCGGTTGCAAGGTTGGCCCGCGCAGCATAAATCGCGGCGGTGTAACCTGCCGGACCGGAACCGATGATAAGAACTTTGGAGTGGGATGTGTCGGCCATCTGACACCTTTCAAAAACAATTTTGAGGGGAGGTACCTGGAAATTAGTTAAGGCTCGTGCGCTCTGAAAGCCCCCGAATTGGACTCTCTCAGCGACCCGGTGTGATCGTTACTCAGCATATCAAAATCAGATTATAATATTGCGTCCCCGCCCATCGCCTGACATATTAAACAGGGTATTTATTTTCGCCTTCGGGCAGTTCCAAGACACGATAAGGCCAAGTCAGTATGCAACGGGTGAAGCTGGATAAGATCGACCGGAAAATTCTTAGAGATTTGCAAGATTCCGGGCGCATGACCAATGTTGAGTTGGCCCGGCGGGCGGGTATTTCGGCCCCTCCGTGCCTGCGCCGGGTGCGCGCTTTGGAAGAGGGCGGGTTCATCAAGGGCTACAATGCCCAGATCGACCCTCAAGCCTTGGGTTACAATGTGATGGTCTTCGCGCTTGTGGGGCTGAACAGCCAAGCGGAAACGGATTTGAAGGCTTTTGGGATATGGTTGGCTCCTGGCCCGAGGTCCGGGAGTGCCATATGGTCGCCGGTGAAATGGATTTCTTGCTGAAAATCGTCTCGCAATCCTGGGACAGCTACCAAAAATTCCTCACCACCCAATTAACCGCGGCGGATAATGTGAGCCATGTGAAATCGGCTTTGTCGATCCGTTCCTCTAAAACCCTGCCGGGCGTTCCGGTGGCGGTTGACTCGGCTTAAAACAGCTTTGTTCGAGGCGATGATTACCATCCCCCCGACTGACACCAGTCAATGAGGTGATCAATGCGGTCATGCCCCCAAAACAGTTCCGATCCCACGATGAAACTTGGCGAGCCGAACACCCCTTGATCAATGGCGTTCTGGGTGGCGGCTTTTAGTTTTTCTTTGACCTCATCGGTGGTGATGGCGGCCATCGTGCTGTCGGCATCTGCCCCGATCTTCGCAAGGAGGTGTCTGAGGACGTCGTGATCCGTGACGTTTTTGCCTTCCCCGAAAGAAGATGTGTAAACGCTTCGGGCGAAGGCGACCGCCTGATCGGTGTTTTGATCGGCCAAATGATAGAAAGCGCGGCAGGCGGCTTGTGATGCGAAGGGGCAGGGGTCGGGCCAGAGCATGGGCACCCCTTGTTTACGTGCGCAGCGTTCCATATCGCGGGTAAAATACGCGCCTCGAACCGGTTGGGTCATCAGCGGGGTTTGGCTAGTGGTCTTGAACACGGCCCCCAGCAAAATCGGATGCCATATCACATTCAATCCAGTTTTCGTTTCAATCTCCGGCACTTTTAGCGCGGCGAGATAACCGTAGGGGGAGGAGAAATCGAAATAGAAATCAATTGACTGAACCATGGTTTCGGTGCCCCTTAAGCTGTAGAGAGATAAAGTCCTTCTATATTGCAATGCAACATAACCTGTTAAATTGGCCCTGTCAACGATTTTTCCAAGGCTTTTTCAAGAATATATTCAGAAAATATCCCATTCGGGATATTTTTGTCTTCTCTTACCCTTGCAAGCCCGGAACTTCCCGAGCAGGAAAGTCTTGCTTGAAATCGGCTTGAAACGGTATTATTTTCCCAAACGGGAAAGAAAAATGACAGCAAAGCAGATCGGAAAACTGATACGCGACACGCGCAAAATCCAGGGGCTGCGCCAAGATGAACTGGCGGCCGCGGCCGGCGTTGGCCTGCGTTTTCTGGTTGAACTGGAAGCCGGCAAGGAGACCGCCCAGCTTGGCAAAACGCTGAGCGTGCTCTCGGCGCTGGGCTGCGCTATCTACATCAAGCCACCGGACGCGGGCGGCCAATGATGAACGCCCTGACCGTCTGGTGGGATCATGCAATGGTCGGCGCACTGAGGATAAACCGACATGGCGACACGTCTTTTTCCTACGCCGAAACATGGCTGGGGCGCCCTTCCGCGCGCGCGATTTCCGTCTCCCTGCCCCTGCGCGCCGAGCCGTTTTCAAGGCGTGAAAGCCGGCCTTTTTTTGAAGGGCTTTTGCCGGAAGAAAGCCAGCGCATTGCGATTGCCGGCGCGCTTTCCCTGTGGCCGGAGGGACAGCGGCCGCCCGTTGCGGCGGCGGCGATTGAACCGGCGCAAGCACCCGCCGATGAGGCGCTGGTCGACATTCCAAACCGCCTGCCCGCCCGATGCTCGCTGGCGTATACGCTGAAGATGCCAGGGGGAAGATGTGCTTTCATTGGGTGAAGGCGCCGACTCAAGAAGAGTTGCTACGTTTAATGCACACCCTGAGTCATCGTGTTGCCCGGTTCCTGGAAAGGCGAGGGCTGCTTGAACGTGATGTGGAAAACAGCTACCTGGTGTTTGTGCAGCAGGAAGAGGATGTGATGCAGCAGCTTTACGGTCATTCGGTGAGCTACCGAATCGCGGTGGGTCCACACCAAGGCCGTAAGGTTTTCACATTGCAAACCCTGCCACCCCTTGCGGGCGGTGAAGATTCGGGGCAGGCCGCCAAGGTGGCCGGTTTTTCATTATATGCGAGTGTAGTCGCTGAACCGCATCGTCGAGATAAGCCGGAGCGGCTGTGTCGATATATTTCGCGACCAGCGGTATCGGAAAAGCGTCTGGTACTGACCCCGAACGGAAAGATTCGTTACCAACTCAAGACGCCCTGCCGCGATGGCACTACGCATGTGCTCTTTGAGCCACTGGATTTTATTGCACGGCTGGCAGCCCTGGCGCCTAAACCCAGGGTCAACTTAACCCCTTTCCACGGTGTCTTCGCCCCCAACAGTAAACACCGCATTCAGCTAACCCCGGCCAGGCGGGGAACAAAGATCGCAGCAACACACAGGCACGAACGCCTGACTGGAAAAAACACCGCCAGAGCGGCGCCGGGCAATGACCTGAATGCAACGCTTGAAACGGGTTTTCAATATCAACATCGAAACCTGTGAACGTTGTGGTGGCCAGGTCAAGGTCATTGCCAGTATCGAAGCGCCGGCGGTGCTCGCACATATTCTAAAACACTTGAAACAAAAGGAAGCCTTGCAAGCCGGCATTCAACCGTACGAACTAGGGCGTAAACTCATAAGAGCCAAATCACAACAGCAGCGAGTTGTGCGGCAGCGAGGAACGTCTCGGGACATCGGAAAGTTCGAAGGGACAACTGGCGCCAGTCCCTGATGCGGTTGAACATGCGCTCAATGATGTTGCGTGTTTTATAGAGCTCGGTGTCGTATTCGAACTGCACCTTGCGGTTTTTGCGGGGCGGGATACAGGCTGTTGCTTCGGCCTTGAGTAACCAGTTACGTAGATGATTGGCATCGTATCCACGGTCGGCAATAACGGTGCAGCCCTTACGAACATGACCCTCAAGGCAGTGACGGGCCTGGGTGATACCTGCCTGCTGCAGGCAGGTCAGCCCGGTTGCCTGCCGTCAGGTGCAGGTGGACAGGGCGGCCCTGACCATCACACACCAGATGCAGTTTGGAATTCAAGCCGCCCCTGGTCTTGCCGATGGCTCGCCCCTGACTGTTGTTTTTTTTACACCATTGGCGGCAATCCGGTGGGTTTTGATGTGGCTTGTGTTAATCATCAGCGTGCTGAAGTCTGCGCCCTCACCTGCTAAAGCCTTGAATATGCGTTCGAACACACCCGCCTCAGACCAGCGCCTGTAGCGATTGTAGAGCGTCTTGGCCGGGCCGTATTCCTCGGGAACATCACTCCACCTATATCCCCGCTGAAGACAATAGATGATGCCTGACAAGACTTGTCTATCGCACACGCGGGCAACGCCACGCGGCTTGTTCGGTAGCAATGGTTGGATTTTTTTGAACTGTTCTTCCGTCAGCCAGAAATTTAGAGACATTGAAACCTCCTGAGTTTTTTATCTTACAGTCATTTTACCTGTTACCCGTTTATAGGTCTACGCCCTAACGCCGGAACGCGCGTCGCCGGTCTCAAGGCTGTTCGATTAACATTTCCCATCGACACTGCGGGCAGGGTGGGATTCCGTTCGTGGGTCAGACATTCATGCTTTGCTGTTCAAGCCAAAGCAGCTAAAAATCAGTCCGATTCCCATCCAGAGCAACTAGAAAAAGACAAGAAAGCGCCCGTAAACCCGCATTTGTCTTTGCTTGTGTATGCCCAACAGGGCGTTTATTCTACTTAATACCCCGCTTAAATGCCGCCGGTGAGTTATTCGTCTCTCACATCCGGCGACAAATTGCAGATTTGGGCCGAGTTCAGTCACAAATTGAGGATTTGAAAGGATCGCGCCGTGGGCATATCCAGATCGCATTTGATAACAGCTTGCGCGCGAATGGGGCCTTAGCGGCGGTGGTGGCGGCCTATCAAACAGAGCATTCCGGCGTTTCGTTTGGCATCGACTCGCTTCCGGTAGATCATATCCCGCAACGCCTGATAGATTATGATGCGGATCTTGGATATGCGTTACACCCAATAGCCGATAGTAGAATCACCTCATTAGCTGCGGTCCCCGCCCATATCGCCGCGGTATTCAAAGCCGATCACCCGCTTGCGGGTGTAGAGACAATTCGTCTGGAAACGCTGTTACGATACCCGCTGGTTTTGCCGCCCCCCGGATCATTGCGCATGATTATAAGCCGGGCGGCGAAGCGCAAGGAATTGACGTTACACTCCTTTATTGAAGCTAAGTTGGAATTTGCCGTTCCGCTAATCTTAAATAGTGACGCGATCGGCCTTGAGGTTGATATTGACGTTCCAGCAAAGCTGCCTCAGCACGGATTCGCAAGGGCGGTCATTTCCAACAAAGATATTTCCAGCCCCCACATCCACCTGCTTCAATTGCGAGGACGGGCTTTGTCCGTTGCAGCAGGCCGTTTTGCCGAAAGCGTTCGGCAGAGATTGGCGGCGTTTGAACAACATTAGAACCCTTTGTGCCGCATTCCAGATCAATTGGTGATAATGGGCGACGCGCAGCTTAGACTTGAATACCACAATCGGGTTGGGGCAAGTTTTCCACTTCGCGCAGTTTACCGATCAGTTCGAAATCTCCGTAATCCTGCACTAACTCACGGGCAAAGCCGGAAGTGGAATAATCGATGGACATTTCGAAAATCGGTTGTTCGCTTTCGTCCGGAATCGGGAAGAAAGCCAAGCGCATCGGCCAGAAGGGATCGTGCGCCAACCCGTCTTCCGTGCCTTCCGCCAGTTTTTTAGTGTTGATAAAGGCGCTAACGGTGTTAGTTGGATGTTCAATAGCCCCGTCAAATACAGGCACGGAGAAAACCTTCTGCCCTTTCTCGGCCGCTTCCAACAGCATTTTTACATGGCGGGTCGGAAACACCACGTAATCGGGCAGGGGCATGGTCAATTGTGCAGGTGAGGTAAACACGGCTTCAGGTGCGGGGCCGGAACGGGCATAGCCAACGGATTCGTCCGTGGTTTGTCCGTCACGCATATTCCGAATCCGAAACCGATAATCCTTCCCATCCAGACTTTTCCAGGTGATGTAGAGATTACCCGTATGGAATACATTGCCGGTTTCATCGCGGATCGACAGGAAGGTACGATTTTCCGAAATGTAACCATCGCAGGTTTTTTCAAAGCGGTATTGGATGGTTCCGGTGGCGTCATTGATACTGGAACTGGCTTCGGCCTGTTTCAGGCTAAGACCATATTCCGCTTGATGAGGGGCGAGGGTGGTGGCGTATCCGGTGGCGGTAAAGCCGGTTAAGACCGCTGCCGTCGCGACACTCGCTATTATTTGCGTGGTTTTCGACATAAAGTGTTCCTTGCCCTTAAAAAAAATCCGCCGCCTCACTTATACCCCATAAAGTGCCGGTTTGCAGAATAGGTTTCTAAATTTGAAAAAAAATTCGTTACTTTGCGCGGCAAGATAGTCCGCCATCGACAGGTAGCAAGATACCGTTGATGTATTTGGCCTCCCGCGAGGCTAGGAAGACAGCGGCATGGGCGATATCCCAGGCATCTCCCATTTTGCCGGTCGGGCTCATCGCGTCACGTTCGGCCAACTGCTTTTCAAGATCGCCGTGATGGCCCTGCATTTCTTTGTTGTTCCGGATCATCGGGGTGTTGATTAGGCCGGGCAGAATGGCATTGGATCTGATCCCTTTTGCCGCATATTGTAAGGCAATGGCGCGGGTCAACTGGTTCACCGCCGCCTTGCTGGTATAATAAGACGCCATATCGTAGCCCAAGATGCGGATGCCGGACACCGAAGAGATGTTGGTGATCACGCCATAGCCGTGTTCTTCCATATGTGGCAGCACGTGGCGACAGGCCAGGAACACGCTCTTGACGTTCACATCCATCGCCCTGTCCCATTCGCAAATCTCCTGATCTACCGGGCCTGCGAATAGCGTGATGCCGGTGTTGTTGTGCAAAATCTCGATCCGTGCGAAATGCGAAAGTGTTGTGGCGACGGCGCGCGCCACGTCCTCGTCACGGGTAACGTTGCCTTGAATGGCAATGGCCGTGTTGCCCTCCGCCTCAATTATACCTGCGGTTTCCTCGGCCGCTGAGAGATCGAGATCAACGCAAGCCACAGGCGCACCGGCCCGGGCATAGGCCACAGCCGCAGCCTTGCCATTGCCCCATCCCGGCCCGGAAGATCCGGCACCGAAGACCAGAGCGGTCTGATCTGTGAGAGTAAAGCTCATGGGGTCTCCATACGGGTGTGGGAGTACCGCCGGACACGAAGCCCGTCCGGCGCGGCACCCCGATCAGTCTCCAAGCAGATAGTCCGGCAGCCACACAATGATTTCAGGCTGCCACATGAACAGCGCCAGCGCCCCGATCTGCAACAGAACGAAGGGCCAGATACCACGATAAATCTGCGACATGCTCACCTGCGCCCCGCCGGCACCTTTGAGGTAGAAAAGCGCAAAGCCGAAGGGCGGGGTGAGGAACGAGGTTTGCAAGTTCACCGCCACGAGAATGGCAAACCAGTAGATCATCTCCGATGACGCAACATGATCACCGAAATCCAGGGTGTTTATGATCAGTGCGAAGATTGGCAGCATGATGAGGGTAATCTCGATCCAGTCGAAGAAGAAGCCCATGATGAAGATCATGACCATCATCATCACCAAAAGGCCCCAGTCACCGAATGAGAGGCTATGTGCGGCGTTAATAATAAAATGCTCACCCCCGATTAGCCGGAAGACATACGAAAAGGCCGTGGCCCCGACGAAGATGAAGAACAGCATTGCAATGGTGCGGATCGATCCGTCGAGCGCGCCGCTGAGCGCTTGCCAGTCGAGCCGCCCGCGCAGGAGGCCCAGCACCAATGCAGCCACCGCCCCCACGCCCGAGGCTTCGGTTGGCGTGGCGATCCCCCCGAGGATCGATCCCAAAACCGCAACAATCAACAAAAAGGGCAGGCCGAGCGATAGGATGATCTCACCCCAGCCATCGAATTTCTCGCTGCCGTCCTGGGCCACCTTGGGGGCCATTTCAGGTTTCAGCCATGCAATCAGCATGATGTAAGCCATATAGAGCCCGGCAAGGATCAGCCCTGGCAGCAGGGCTGCTACGAAGAGCTTGGCGAGGTTCAGCGTCAGCAAGTCACCCATGAATACAAGCATGACAGAGGGCGGAATCAGGATGCCGAGCGTTCCGGCACTTGCGATGGTGCCCGCAGCCAGCGACGGCGCATATCCTCGTGAGATCATCGTGGGCAGGGCCAGCGCCGTGAGCATGACCACCGAGGCACCGATGATTCCGGTCGCCGCCGCCAAAATTGTGCCGACCAGCGTTACCGCGAGCGCCAGCCCACCGGGCAAAATGCGCAGCATTTTCTGCAAGGCGATCAGCAAATCATCGGCCACGCGGGTCTTTTCGAGGATCATCCCCATGAAAACAAACATCGGCACGGCCACCAGCACCGGGTTTTCGATGATACCGCCATAGATCCGGTTCGGGATCAGCGTGATCTGGGCAAAGCGGATTTCCCCGATAAAAAGCGCGATGGTGCCGAAAACCAGCGTCACCGCCATCAGCATGATGGCCACGGGCAGGCTGGAAAAAAGCGCTAAGATGAGGCCGAGGAACATCAGGCCCGGAAGGCTGTCGATAAAGGTTTCCATCAGGCGTTTTCGAACGGATGTGCGCGCAGATCGGGGCGAGCTAGCGCAACGACGCAGCGCAGTGCGACGGAAAGGCCGCCGAGAATACTCAAAAAGGCTGCAACCGGCACGGTCGATTTAATGATCCAGCGATGGCTGAGCCCGACCCCGCCATTCGAGGTTTCACCCCTAAGGAACGAGCGCTCGGCGAAATCATACCCAAACCACAGCAACAAAAGCATGAAGGGGATGAGGAAAAAGCAGATCGCCAGCAACTCAAGCCAGAGCCGCCGACGGTTGCCGATCTTGTCAACGAAGATGTCGATACGGACATGGGCATCCTTCAGATAGGCATAGCCGAAGGCCAGCACCGCGATGGCGCCATGCAGATGCCATTCCAACTCCTGCAATTTGAACGATCCGGTCGCAAAGAAACGCCGCCCGACCACGTCATAGATAATAACCGCGGCAAGAATGAGCAAAAGAGCCCCGCAGAGCCATGCAAACCATCGGCACGGCATGGCCATCCAGCGCGCAAGGGCTAGGCAGGTTTCCATGATCTTCGTCCTTCGTTGCGCGTGTATTGAAGCCCGCGCGCCGACAATTGATGGGCGTCAGTCGATATAGGCCAGCGACTTCCACTGAGCGTATTTCGCCCGAAAATTCTGGATATTGTCCCAGACGCGCTTGAACTCGGGGCTTGCCGCCGTTTTCTCGGCCACGACTTGATCCCAGGCATCCCGGAACGTCTTGAGCATCTCCGGGCTCCAACGATGCACGGTCACGCCGTGTTCGGCTTGCATTTTTTTCAAAGGTTCCAGCTCAATGGCTTCCCCCTGTGCCATGGTGCGTGCCACATTGGCAGCGCAGATTTCTTGAATGGCGCTGCGGTCGCGCTCGCTCAGCTTGTTCCAGCTATCGGTATTCATCATGAACACGATCAGTGACGTCTGTTGGTGCCAGCCCGGAAAATAGAGGTGTTTGGCGTGCTCATACATCCCCACCGCATAATCAATCGCCGGGAAAGATATCTCGGCAGCGTCGATCGTGCCAAGATTAAGCGCGCTCATTGCATCGGCAGGCGGCATTGATTGTGCAGCCACCCCAAGCTTGCTCATCACCGCAGCGCCTAGGCCGAATATCCGCATCTTCTTGCCCTTAAGATCGTCCGGGCTCTTAATCTCTTCCTTGAACCAGCCCGAGGCTTCGGGGACGAGGATGGAGCACAATTCGGAATGGATGTTGTAGGGGGCAGAAATTTCATTCCATAGCTCATGGCCGCCACCGTGATACCACCAAGCCGTATATTCGCGCACATCCGGCCCGAACGGGAAGGCGGTGAAAAGCGAGGCAGAGGGTACGACGCTTTCGGCGAAGCCTGGGCTATACCACGCGGCTTCGATCGCGCCGGTTGACAGCGCATCCCAAATCTCGTTACCGCCCACAATCTCACCGGGGTTGCGGAATACGATGTTCAACTCGCCGCCGGTGAGTTTTGAAATGCGTTCGCCCAGCTCGGCCCCCGAGGAGCCGAGCAGCGGTAGCGTGCTCGGATAGATCGATTGCATCTCGATATCACGCGCAACGGCGGACACGGTAATGGCCGACAACGCGGCCGACAGGGCCAGAGTTTTGAGTTTCATTTCTTTATCCTCCGTTTAAGTGCCAGCGGGACGCCAGCTTCTTCTTGCAATTCTCCGGCGCGCGCCTTCCCCGAGGTCAGACCCCGGCCACCCGCCAGCCTCCATCCACATTCAAGCAATGCCCGGTGATGTTCGACGCGCCGGGCGAGGTGAGAAAACGCACGGCCTCGGCGATTTCATCAGCCTGCGCGTATCGGGCTTGGGGAATGGTTTCGAGATAGCGCCGGACTTGCTCCGGCGGATGATGCGTCACCATCGTACCTTCCACCGGTCCCGGTGCCACGGCATTGCAGCGGATGCGATACTCGGCCAGTTCCACGGCCATCTGTTTCGTCAGATGGATCAGCCCCGCCTTTGATGTGCCATAGGCAACCCGCCCCCGGCTGGCCCTCTGCCCCGAGACCGAGGCGATATTGACGATCGACCCACCGCCGGTCTCCGCCATCGCCCGCGCCGCCGCTTGGCTCAGACGCATCGGCACAGTCAGGTTGATGTTCAGTATCAGATCCCAGAGGGTCTCACCGGTTTCGAAGAACGGTACCACGCGCGCGATGCCCGCGCAATTGATCAGCGCCCCGATCCGGCCCGCTTCGGCCAGCATATCGGCACGGGCAACGGCGTCAGTCAACTCGGCCAAAACGGCCTTCGCTCCGATCTCGCGCGCGGCATCCGAAACGACATCCGAGACATCGACAAGCATCACTGACCAGCCATCCGCGACAAGCGCCCGGCCGATTGCCAAGCCAATCGTACCCGCGCCGCCGGTCACGATCGCTGTTGCATTTACCATGTCCCGACAGCCTCCCCTCTCTCTCTGTTCACAGGACTTTAGTGATACTCTGCAATAATGAAGTCCATATTATGGATATTATTTAAGGACATTACTATTATATTATCATAGGTTTTCCAAACGCCACATGTAAAGCATTTATTGCTTTTTTCGATTCTTGACCATTTTCTATTACTGCTTGTACAGGTTCAAACAGAAGTGAGACTTTTTTGTGAAAAGAAATCGGGTAGCCTGTGAGTTGTTACCACACACAGGAGACTACCGACCTGCCTGCAGCAGGCAGGTGCAGACCAGAAGCCTGCGAATCCGAGCATACAAAAGCTGGCGAGTGAATACCACGGCCAGTCCGTTTGCGAAAGCGCGTTTGAAGAAGCTTGAACTGTACGCCACACTTCGTCAGGAGGGCTGTTCCAGTGTTACTGCGCTGGAGGCGCCTGGCTGGTCAAGAGTGACCTATTGCCGTTGGCACAAGCGCTACCTGCCTGCAGCAGGCAGGTCAGACCCAGGGGTGGGCGGGGCTGGAGGCGCGCTCAACGCGCCCCAGGCGCCAACGTCAGCGGCAGTGGACGAAACAGCACGAACAACAGGTGTTGCACCTGCGCCAGCGTCACCGGCTGTGGGGCAAGCGCAAGCTGTGGAAGGTGCTCTGCCGCGACCAGGGCTTCACGCTGAGCATTAGCACCGTGGGCCGCATTCTCAAGCACCTGGTCGCCCGTGGGCGGGTGCGGCCGGCAGCCTGCCTGCAGCAGGCAGGCCTTCTACATGGGCCGGGTCAAGCCCAAGCGCCGGCGTCAGTTCACACACCACGCCAGGCGCTGGCAGCACGGCATGAAGGCCGAAAAGCCCGGGCAGTTGATTCAACTCGACCACATGACGGTGCACTTCACGGAAGGGGTTAGCCTCAAGGAGTTCAAGGCCACCTGCCCAATAACCGGGTTTACCGTGATGCGCGCCTACCGTAGCGCCAGCAGCCTCAATGCCAGACGGTTCCTGCACGCTCTGACCTGCCTGCAGCAGGCAGGTTGAACAATTACCCTACCCCTTGCTCTCCGTGCAGGTCGATGGCGGCAGCGAGTTCATGGCCGAATTCGAACAGGCCTGCAAGGACTTAACGCTCCCCCTCTATGCCTACCTGCTGCAGGCAGGTGCTGCCCCCAAAAAGCCCCAAGTACAATGGCTGTGTCGAGCGCGCCAACCTGCCTGCAGCAGGCAGGTGGAACCAGCCGCTATGAGTTCTACCCCTTCTATGAGGGCCCACTCACCTTGGCCGCCATCAACCGAAAACTGGCCCAGTACCCGCACTGTTACAACTACTATCGCCCCCATGATGGCATTGGACTGCAGACCCCTGCCTGCAGCAGGCAGGCCTATGGCGTATTATCAGAAACTTGGACAGGCCGCCTGATTCGTCTCATAGGTATTGAACCCGGACAAATCGTTGACAGGGCCAATTTAACAGGTTATGCTCGTTAAAGGCGGCATCGTTTTTAAGGGCTATTATTAACCCGGCAATTAAATACTATGCTTATATAAATATTTCCTGTATCCTTTGTTTATGGAAAAGACAGATGCACGCAGATTACCCCCGGAGGCCCAGGAACAATTGCGCAAGCAAGCGGTGCGGTTGAAAAAGAAGGGAAAAAGTTTTGCCGACATCGCCAGGCTGCTGGATGTTCACCGTAATTCGGTATCGAATTGGTGGACAGCCTATGAGAGCGCCGGCGCCACCGGCCTTCGCCCTCAGACCCGTGGCCGGCGGGCCGGCGAACAGCGCACACTAAGTCCTGAACAAGAGGTTGAGATACAGGCTCTGATTAGCGACAAGACGCCAGAGCAATATAAGCTCACGTTTGCGCTATGGACACGTCAGGCGGTTCAGGAATTAATCAAATTGCGTTTGAGGCTGACCATGCCGCTTCGCACTGTGGGGGAATATCTGAAGCGCTGGGGCTTTACGCCCCAAAAGCCGTTGAAGCGCGCCTATGAGCAGCGCCCGGCCGAGGTGAGAAAATGGCTGGCAGAGTCTTACCCGGCGATTGCCGCACGAGCTAAGGAGGAAGGGGCTGAAATTCATTGGGGGACCTGCCTGCTGCAGGCAGGTGAGACGGGTATTCGCAGCGATAGCCAGCATGGGCGGAGTTACTCGCCGAAGGGGAAAACACCGGTGATTCGCCTTTCGGCCAAGCGTGCCTCGATGAATATGATTTCGACAGTGACGAATCAAGGCAAGGTGCGTTTTATGGTGTATAGCGGCAGCATGAATGCGAAGCGGCTGCTCCGGTTTTTTGCGCAATTAGTGAAGGATGCGGCTCGGAAGGTATTTTTGATACTGGATAACCTGCGGGTACATCATGCCAGGCTGGTCAAGGCTTGGCTGGCAGCGGAAGAGAACCAAAGGAACATTGAGGTCTTTTTTCTTCCGGCCTATTCGCCGGAATTGAATCCCGATGAGTACCTCAATTGTGACCTGCCTGCAGCAGGCAGGCTTAAAGGCAGGCGTGCATTCCAGGCCACCTGCAAGAGATGCTGAACAGCTTAAAAAGAAGATTCGCTCACACATGAAAAAGTTACAGACCTGCCTGCTGCAGGCAGGAGACACCGGTTCGAGTTCGCAACTACTTTAAGCATCGCAAAATCGCTTATGCCGCTTAATACGCACTGTGTTTAATTGCCGGGTTAATATAAAAATGAAGACGCAACCAATTCGACACTTGTCGATGGCTGGCTGCATACGGGGGATGTTGCGCAAAAATTTGCAGATCAATCTTATTCGATTATTGATCGTAAGAAAGACATTATGATCAATGCGGCGGGTAAGAATCTGACGCCGTCACTGATTGAAGCTCTGATATTGAATGGACAATTAAATATGGCGAAGTTATTATGACCTTATTGGTTGGTTGTCGGTGCAGGTTTCGCTGGTCTTGCGGCCGCACGGAAACTGGCGATGAATAATCCGTCCCATAAAGTCGTTCTTATTGAAGCCGGCGAAGTTGGAGAGGATGCACAGGGGCGCAATTCAGGTTTTGCCATTGATCTTCCGCATAATGTCGGTAGTGATTTAAACGAAATTGCGCATGCTAAGAAATATAGATCGCTCGTTCGAAGTGGTATTGCACGTCTTAAAGAGCATATTGACACTTTTGAAATTCAATGTGACTGGGATGAAGCAGGCAAGTTTCATGGTTCCGGTATTTTTCCGGCTCGTATGATACGCATTGACATAAAATATACATAAATGAAACGGGGGTATGTTTTGCCGCTCCAAAAGTTGCTTGTGCTGGCCGGGGATGGAATCGGGCCGGAGGTGGTTGCCGAAACGCTCCGGGTGCTAGAGTGGTTCAATCGCCACGGATTGGCGTCAATCGATATTGTCGAAGATTTGCTTGGCGGTTGTGCGATCGATAAGTTCGGCGTTCCCGTCACCGAAGAGACGGTGGCCCGTGCTGAGGCATGTGACGCAATTTTAGTGGGTGCCGTCGGTGGCCCCGCATGGGAGGATGTGGCGTTTGCGAAAAGGCCCGAGCAAGGTTTGCTGCGCCTTCGCAAGCAATTCGGACTATTCGCCAATCTACGACCGGCCAAGTGTTTTTCCGCTCTTGCCGATCATTCCACGCTCAAGCGCCATATTGTCGAGGGACTGGATCTTGTTATCGTCAGAGAATTGACCTCGGGCCTGTATTTTGGCGAGCCGAGGGGCATTTTTGAAATCGGTAACGGCGAGCGTGAGGGCATCAATACCCAGAAATACACCTGTTCAGAGATTGAGCGCGTCGCGCGGCGCGCCTTTCAGCTTGCCCAGACACGGCGGGGCCGGATCTGTTCCATGGAGAAATCCAATGTCATGGAGTCTGGATGCTTGTGGCGCGAAATCGTGCAAAAAATACATGATCAAGAGTTTCCGGAAATCACGCTCACACATATGTATGCCGATAACGGCGCAATGCAGCTTGTCCGCGATCCGAAGCAGTTCGATGTGATCGTGACCGACAATATGTTTGGCGATATTTTGAGCGATGAAGCCGCGATGCTGACCGGTTCGCTCGGGATGCTGCCCTCCGCCTCGCTCGGCGCGCTTTCCGATAGCGGTATATCGATGGGGCTTTACGAGCCGGTCCATGGATCCGCACCGGATATTGCCGGACAGAACAAAGCCAATCCGCTGGCCACAATCCTGAGCCTTGCCATGGCGTTTCGTTATTCCTTTGACCTCAACGAACAGGCGGACCGGCTGGAAAGCGCCGTGGAAGCCGTTCTGACAAAGGGGCTTAAGACGGCGGATTTGATGAATGGTGAAGATGGCCCCGCCGCAACAACGACTGAAATGGGAGACGCCATCTTAGCGGAATTGACTCTGAGCCTGGGATAATCCCAGATTTTCTATTCGCAGCGATAACGATTATCGATGTCGAAAACACAACCATAAAGGAGGAAAAAAATATGAAGAGCACAATCCTGGCAACCGCACTGACGGTCGCGCTAACGATGAGTACGGCCCATGCACAACAAAAGGTGCAGATGTCATCATCATACCCATCAAGCCTGCCGATAATAGGGACCGCCTCGATGGGTTTTGTCGAGCGCATCAATCTGATCTCCGACAAGGTGATGTTCGAATACCACGAACCGAACAAACTGATTCCGCCCCTTGAGGCATTGGACGGCGTTTCCGACGGATCGGTCGATTCCGCCTTCACGCTCACCGGCTGGTGGCAAGGCAAGATTAAGGCGGCATCGCTGTTCGCTTCGGTGCCTTTCGGGCCGGAACCCGGTGAAATGCTGGCCTGGATATTCTACGATGATGGCTTGAAGTTCTGGCAGCAAATGTATGACGACAATGGCTACGACGTTCATATCATTCCCTGCGGCATCTACGGCCCGGAGACATCGGGCTGGTTTAAAAAGGAGATCAACAGCATTGAGGATTTGAAGGGTCTGAATATGCGTTTCTTCGGTCTTGGCGCGGAGGTGATGCAAAAGCTCGGCGTATCGACATCGCTATTGGCAACCGGCGATGTCTTCCCGGCCTTAGAGCGTGGCGCGATTGATGCAACAGAATTTTCCATGCCGCTGGTCGATGCGCGCCTCGGCTTCCACAAAATCGCGAAATACAACTATTTTCCGGGGTGGCACCAGCCCTCGACCCTATTTGAGCTTCTGGTCAACAAAGAGCTTTGGGAAGGCCTGGACGAAACCGCCCAAGCCCAGATTCGGATCGCCTGCGAAGCCAACATCACGGCCAACCTTGCCAATAGTGAAGCATTGAACTTCCCCGCCATGGTTGAAAACATTGAAAAGCACGGCGTGACGATCAAGCAATGGTCGCCTGAAATGCTCGATGCGTTCGAAACCGCCTGGAACGAGGTCGCCGCCGAAATGGCTGCGGAAGATGCGTTCTTCAAGACCGTCTGGGACGATCTTCAGGAATTCCGCAAAGGCTATGCGACTTGGGGTAATAATATTTACCTCCCGCGTCCGCGCAAATAAGCGCTAGGATCGCAAAAACCGGGGCGGTGCCCAAAATGGGGGCCGTCCCTGGTCAGCGCATAGGAACGCTCATGACGGCACCAGGAAACAACTCCATACCCGGCATCGGCGACCCGAGTGAGGCCGACCGGGAGCGGCACGGTCCGATTGATCGTTTCGTGGTGGAGGCGAGCAATCGGATCGCTTGGCTATTTCCGATTATGATGGCGGTCATTGTCGCCCAAATTGTGCTGCGTCGCATTGGTCTGGGGCAGGCTTGGCTGGATGATATGCAGTGGTGGCTATATGGCTTTACGATGATGGCCGGCATGGCCTATGCCCTCACCACCGCCAGCCATGTGCGTGTGGATATCTTTTATCAAAATTACAGTGACGAGAAAAAAGCACGGCTTGAGGCGATCGCGCTTGGATGGATGCTGTTGCCGTTCTGTCTGGTCATGGCCGATATGTTCATCCACTACGCGTTTTCCTCCATCGTGGTGCGCGAAGGCTCCGACAGTCCGAACGGTCTGCATGGTGTCTATTATCTAAAATCCACGCTTCCGGTTTTGTTCGTCTTCGCCGCGCTGGCCGGATGGGCGGTCTATCTTCGAAACCTCAAAACATTCACATCAGGCGATCCGTTCGCGATTTTGACCTTTTCCTTCCCATCGGCCGTGTTTTTGCTGTGGCGGCTGCTTCATTACGCCACCTATTGGATCATGCGTCTTTCCAATCCCGACATTCATCCAAGGCGCGTTAGCCGGGAACCGATTTTCGATTTCCTCTTGCCATCGGCTTTTGCCGCCATTCTCCTTCTTTTGATCATTATGCGCATCATGGCATCGCGCAACACGAAACCGGAAAGACGGTGATGCAGATCCTATCGCTCTTATCGTTCCTGACGCTGAACGAATGGATGGTGTTGCTGATTTTTCTCAGTTTTATCTATCTGCTGTTCCGGGGATATCCGGTAGCCTTCGCGCTGGTCGGCGTTTCGCTTGGCTTTACGGTGCTGGCTGCTATCGTGCTTGATCCATTCGCAGCGACCATCAACGAGCAGATTGCCTATAGCGAAACCCGTTTGAGCTACAAACGTCTATTTGCCAATGTCGGACGCTTTTTTGGCGGGCTGATCAAAAACCCCGTTCTGGTCGCCCTGCCGATGTTCATTTTCATGGGATTCATGCTCGATCAATCGGGGATCGCCCAGCAGATGATGAAGTCCATGCAGCGGCTTTTTGGGGGGCTGCGCGGGGGGCTGGCCCTTTCCGTTCTGCTGATCGGCATCGTTCTGGCCGCCTCGACCGGGGTGATCGGTGCCTCCGTCGTACTGCTCGGCGTGATGGGGCTGCCCGCGATGATGGGACAGGGCTATTCCAAGCCGATCGCCAGCGGTACGGCGGCCGCATCGGGCACGCTCGGCATTCTGATCCCGCCCTCGATCATGCTGGTGATCATGTCGGATCAGTTGGCGATTTCTCTGGGCGATCTTTTCATGGGGGCATTATTCCCCGGGCTGATATTGGGGGGGCTCTATATCACCTTCATCATCGCCTATGGCCTTGTGAACCCGGCAGCAATGCCATTGCCGGAACGGCGCGAGACGGTCACGTTCCAGGCCGTATTCGACGTGCTGAAATCGGTGTTTCCCCCTTTCGCGCTGGTTATTCTTGTGCTGGGGTCGATTTTCTTCGGTATCGCAACGCCGACGGAAGCATCCGGGCTCGGGGCATTGGGGGCGACGATATTGGTCCTGGTCAATCGCGGGCTTGATTTAAAAATTCTTCGCAATGTGATGCGCCAGACACTTAACACTTCGGGCTTCATTTTTGCGATTTTCGCCGGGGCCAATCTTTTTGCCTATGTGATGCGGCTTTACGGCGGCGACGACATCATCCGGCACATGATCGAGGGAACCTTCGAAAACCCTTATCACATCGTGCTCTTTATTCTGTTCATCATCTTTCTGCTGGGCTTCCTACTCGACTGGATCGAAATCACGCTGATCGTTATGCCGCTGATCCTGCCGATCATTCAGGTGCTCGATATCCCGATCGAAGGATATGGTATAATCGGTGATCCAATTGTGGTGTGGTTTGCGGTCCTAACTGCGGTAACCCTGCAGACCAGTTTTTTAACACCGCCTGTGGGATTTGCTTTATTTTACCTCAAAGGCGTTTGTCCACCGGGTGTCACGATCGGCCATATCTATCGCGGCATCATCCCATTCGTCGCCTTGCAGCTTCTGGGACTGATTATCGTATTCGCATTCCCGAAAATCGTCACATGGCTACCGGCCATGGCCTATGGAAATTGAAGGAAAAACCATGACATTGGAGTTGCTTGGGATCGATCCCGGCAAATGCATGATCGGGGGAGCATGGATCTCTCCGACTGCAAATGAGACCATTGGGCTGATCAACCCTTCGGACGGGTCGACACTCTGCGCCATCGCCAAAGGGGGGGATACCGATATTGACGCTGCGGTTCACGCCGCAGAGCGCTCTCTCGGCGGCGAATGGGGTCGCTTAAGCGCGGCCGAACGGGGCCGCATCCTGGCCCGATTGGGCCGATTGATTCTTGAGCACACCGACACGCTCACCCGGCTTGAAGCGATGGATGTCGGCAAACCGCTAAAACAGGCGCGGGCCGATGTCGTTGCCCTGGCGCGCTATATGGAATTTTATGCAGGGGCCGCAGATAAATTGCACGGCCAGACCATCCCCTATCTTAACGGTTATACGGTCTATACGCTGCGCGAACCCCATGGCGTCACCGGGCATATTATTCCCTGGAACTACCCGATGCAGATTATCGGCCGGTCGGTGGGGGCGGCTCTGGCAACAGGCAATGCCTGCGTTCTGAAACCGGCGGAAGAGGCATGTCTGACAGCCCTCGCTTTTGCCGAGCTTGCGAATCGCGCCGGTCTGCCCGCCGGGGCGCTTAATGTCGTGCCCGGTTTGGGGACAGAGGCGGGGGCGGCGCTGGCCCGGCACAAAAATATACGTCATCTTTCATTCACGGGATCGGTCGGGGTCGGAAAGCTGATTCAGAAAGCGGCGGCGGATCATGTCGTGCCCGTCACGCTGGAACTGGGGGGAAAATCGCCCCAAATCGTTTTCGAGGATGCGGATTTGGACGCGGCCCTGCCGTTTCTCGTCAATGCAGGGGTGCAGAATGCCGGGCAAACCTGCTCGGCCTCGTCGCGTATCCTGGTGCAGGAAAGCCGATATGACGAGGTATTGGATGCGATGGCGGCGCGCTATCGCGCACTTCGCACGGGCCCGGCCCTAAGCGATCTTGATGTCGGCCCGCTGGTCTCTCGACGCCAGCAGGAAATCGTCGAAGGGTTCATTGCAAAAGGCAGCGACCTCGAAATCGCGGCTCGCGGCGAAATCATCTCCGATGCCCCGGCGGGGGGCGCATATGTTGCGCCGACTTTATTTGCCAAAACCGGCACGGATCATCCCCTCGCCCAGGATGAAATCTTCGGCCCGGTTCAAGTCGTCATGCCCTTCAAGGATGAAGACGAGGCCGTTGCAATCGCGAACGGCACCGATTTCGGCCTGGTCGCCAGTGCCTGGTCAAAAGACGGCGCACGCCAAATGCGCATGGCCAAAAAACTTCGGGCCGGTCAGGTTTTCCTGAACAATTACGGCGCCGGCGGCGGCGTCGAATTGCCCTTTGGCGGCACCGGGCTTTCAGGTCACGGCCGCGAGAAAGGGTTTGAAGCACTTTATGGATTCACGGCCCTCAAAACGGTCGCGGCATTGCACGGATAGGAGTCATTTATGAGATTGAAGGGGAAAAGAGCCATCGTGACCGGTGGGGCTTCCGGCTTTGGCGCGGGCATCGTGCGCAAATTCGCCGCCGAACAGGCAAGCATCCTCATCGCCGATTTGAATGGCGAGGGCGCAAGGAATCTTGCAGGCGAATTGGGGGATGGAGTCTACTCCATCCACACCGACATTGCCGATGATCGAAGTGTCGGGGCAATGGTCGATGCGGCACATGATCAATTGGGCGGCATAGATATTCTGGTCAATAATGCCGGAACCACACATCTGCCCGCAGCAATGGAAGAGGTGAGTGAAGCCGATTTCGATAGGGTTTTCAGTGTCAATTGTAAATCCGTCTATTTAACGGCAAAACACATCGTACCGTACTTTAAGAAACAAGGTGGCGGCGTGATCTTAAATGTCGCTTCAACCGCCGGGGTTAGCCCGCGCCCGCGGCTCAGTTGGTACAATGCCTCAAAGGGTTGGATGAATAATGCCACCAAGGGAATGGCGGTCGAATTAGCACCTGATGGCATTCGCGTGAACGCCATCAATCCGGTCGCCGGTGAAACGCCGCTTCTTAAGATGTTTATGGGCGAGGATACGCCTGAAACGCGGGCGAAGTTCTTATCGACAATTCCCATCGGGCGGTTCTCGACACCCGAAGATATGGGCAATGCCGCCTGTTATCTGTGCTCGGATGAAGCGAGCATGGTGACCGGTGTGTGTATGGAAGTCGATGGCGGGCGCTGCATCTGAGACTATGGTTGCGTTAATCACGGCGTGTATTCGGTGCGATCACGACCCGGGTAACGGCCTTCGCGCAGACCCTTTTACAGGTCGCGGGAATCTCGCCATCGGTGACGAACATATCCATCTCGCCAAGGGAGGCGATTTTCGCCGGGGTGTAAGTAGAATAAATGCCCTGTTGGGCATACACAAGCAAAGACAAATGCGGGCTTACGGCCGCTTTCTTGTCTTTTTCTAGTTGCTCTGGATGGGAATCGGACTGATTTTTAGCTGCTTTGGCTAGAACAGCAAAGCATGAATGCCTGACCCACGAACGGAATCCCACCCTGCCCGCAGTGTCGATGGGAAATGTTAATCGAACAGCCTCAACACCAGCGGCGCGCGTTCCGGCGTTAGTTCGTACGGTTGAATGCCGGCTTGCAAGGCTTCCTTTTGTTTCAAGTGTTTTAGAATATGTGCGAGCACCGCCGGCGCTTCGATACTGGCAATGACCTTGACCTGGCCACCACAACGTTCACAGGTTTCGATGTTGATATTGAAAACCCGTTTCAAGCGTTGCATCCAGGTCATTGCCCGGCGCCGCTCTGGCGGTGTTTTTTCCAGCCAGGCGTTCGTGCCTGTGTGTTGCTGCGATCTTTGTTCCCCGCCTGGCCGGGGTTAGCTGAATGCGGTGTTTACTGTTGGGGGCGAAGACACCGTGGAAACGGATTAAGTTGACCCTGGGTTTAGGTGAGAGATGGTCCCCACGGCTTGTACAGAGATTGGACGGACATAAGTGGTTTCCTCTATGATGAGCCGAGTGCTCAGGAGAGGAACGATGAGAAGATCAAGACGGAATCATTCGCCGGAATTCAAAGCCAAAGTAGCCTTAGCCGCTGTGCAGGGCGACCTCACCATGGCGGAGTTGGCCTGCCTGCTGCAGGCAGGTGAAGAAGTTCGATGTGCATGCCAACCAGATTAGCGACTGGAAAAAACAACTGTTGAAAGGCGCGTCCGATGTGTTTGGCAAAGGTGCTCGGAAAGCTGAGGAATCTGAGCAGACGGTTCAGGAACTGCACGCCAAGATCGGTCAGCCTGCCTGCTGCAGGCAGGTTGACCATGGAGAATGATTTTTTAGAACGCGGGCTCACGCGGATACACGGGCCCAGAGGAAAAAATTGGTGAACCGCAAAGAACCGTTGTCCATCACTCGCCAATGCGCTGTGTTGGATATTCCCCGCTCTACGTTCTACCACAGGCCGTCACCGGTCTCGGACCTGCCTGCAGCAGGCAGGTGCGCACGATGGGGATTGTGGCGACATATCCGAAACGCAATCTCAGCCTGACCAATCAGGCGCATCAGGTGTACCCGTACCGGCTGCGGAAGTTGACCGTAGACCACCCTAACCAGGTATGGTGTGCTGACATCACTTACGTGCCCACCTGCCTGCTGCAGGCAGGTGGCCAGAGGGTTCGTGTATCTGGTGGCCGTGATGGATTGGTACTCGCGCAAGGTGCTGTCCTGGCGTCTCTCAAATACGATGGACAGCCACTTCTGCGTAGAGGCCCTGGAGGATGCCATTGAACGTCATGGTATACCCGAGATATTCAATACGGATCAAGGCAGCCAATTTACCAGCGAGGAGTTTATTGACAGGCTGAAACGCGAAGACATCCAGATCAGCATGGACGGCAAAGGTCGCTGGTTGGACAACGTGTTCATTGAGCGCCTATGGCGCAGCGTAAAGTACGAAGAGGTCTACCTGAAGGCGTACACCAGCATCGCCGATGCGAGGCGTTCACTGGTGTGTTATTTTGGGTTTTACAACGAGCGACGCCGGCATCAGGCCCTGGATAAGCAGACGCCCGATGAGGTGTACTACCGAGCCGCCTATGCTATGGTGGCATAACCCGAGGAGCAACTTAGCGCACTGTCCAATAATTGGGGTCCATTTCTGCGCCAGGGCTGCCAGCCGTGCAATAAAATCCAGCGGCTCAAAGAGCACATGCGTAGTGCCATCGCGGCAGGGCGTCTTGAGTTGGTAACGAATCTTTCCGTTCGGGGTCAGTGCCAGGCGCTTTTCCGATACCGCTGGTCGCGAAATATATCGACACAGCCGCTCCGGCTTATCTCGACGATGCGGTTCAGCGACTACACTCGCATATAATGAAAAACCGGCCACCTTGGTGGCCTGCCCCGAATCTTCACCGCCCGCAAGGGGTGGCAGGGTTTGCAATGTGAAAACCTTACGGCCTTGGTGTGGACCCACCGCGATTCGGTAGCTCACCGAATGACCGTAAAGCTGCTGCATCACATCCTCTTCCTGCTGCTCAAACACCAGGTAGCCGTTTTCCACATCACGTTCAAGCAGCCCTCGCCTTTCCAGGAACCGGGCAACACGATGACTCAGGGTATGCGTTAAACGTAGCAACTCTTCTTGAGTCGGCGCCTTCACCCAATGAAAGCACATCTTCCCCCCCTGGCATCTTCAGCGTATACGCCAGCGAGAAAGCGATCATCAGCGCCACGAAATAACCAAAACACAGTTTTTGAAGATTGCTCATAGCTGTCTCAGATATTGATCCCATAGATTATTGCGCAGAACCAAATCCCGATCCACGTCCCGTTTTGCAGCCGCAAAAGCCTCCGCACCTGTGTAGGCTTTCGTCAACTGACCCAAAGTCGCATGGGGCCGATAAGGAAGGTAGTAAGCGCCCCCAATCGCAACAACACGGTCAATCAGTGCCCGGGTCATGCGCGCATGGTCGGCTTCCGCGCGTGCTGTCATCTCTTGGCTGAACGACATCACAGCTGCAATTCTTGGCTCTTTGGCGAAGGACAACACCGATTGGTCATCCTGTGCCACATACCGCAGAGTCACATTAAGAAACTCTTGGTAGGACGCCGGGATCACCTTCCGGCAAGCGCTCACAAAGCGATCGAAGGCATCAAACGCAACAAAATATTCATGCAGAATATCCGTCCGGTCAGGATCACGATCATCCAATGTCACCACAGGCTCATTGATCAATGAGTTCCGCGTAACTTCGCCGCCGCCCAGGGCTGGGCCCACATTTGTTTCACTCCACCACCGGAATGACTTGAATGTCTCATTCCCCAATTGTGCCCTATAGATGCGACCCGCAGCGCGTGACATCCAATCGGAACCGGAAGCGGGCGGGAGATCCGATTGATCATCTGTTTCACGATAGGTCACCAATAAAGCCTTTTGGAAAAAGGACTCGCGTTCCACGTTCAAACGACCATAGGCCATAGTCACGGTCGGATCCTCTATCGCTTCTTTGAACTTAGTGGCAAATTCCTGCGCACCCATAACATCAAAGTTGGGCTTCAAACGCGTGTTTTTGACCATCTCGACGTCCATGTCGACGACCACACCGATGAGCCCGTACCCCCCCATACCGAGATTGAACAGATCAGTATTTTCAGTTGGGGAACAGATCACGAGATCGCCAGATGGCAGGATCATTCGCAAAGATCGAACGGTCGAACCCATTGGCCCAAAGGGCACCGGCCAGCCGTGCGCATTCACCGAATAGGTGGCAGCAACCCCAAAGTCATTGTTGGACTGCATCACTTTCGGAGACCAGCCCTTGGGATCCAGGGCTGCAATTACATCAGACCAACGCGCGCCGGCATGGGCGCGGAAGCTTTGCGTTTCGCTATCGATTTCAATGCCTGCATTGTCAAAAGTGATGGCGGTACCATTTCGCGGGATCGCCTGCCCTCCCATGGAATGCCGCGCGGCTCCGACGTTCACTGGCCGCCCCGTATCTTTGGCATCTGACAACTCTCGCCGGATGCGCTCGATCAGGGCATCATTACCTTCAGAGGTACGCAGGTGTTGATGGATCGGCGTGGCAGAAAGCCCGCTGGCGTCGTTTAAGACTTTCGCCCCCGTCGGAGCCATAACCCGGCTTGTGCCCGCATATGTCGGCAAATCAGCCCGAAACAGACCCGATAGCCCCCAACCTGCCAATCCACCGACACCCAGTAATACGGCGCGGCGTGAAAACTGCTTCATCTCTTGGCCTCTTCTGTCACTTACAGCTCAATCGGTTCCATCAATAAAATCAGTGTTGTGCCAAATTACCAGTGATTGCATTCAGCAGCTAGCTGTAAAGTCCCGCAGTGTGCTGAAGAGGATTAATAATAAACCGTTCAGGTTCCTTTTGCCACCCTTCAATGACTTTTTCGTAGGGTGTGAGCCCTTTTAAGGTTTTTAGACGTTTGGCGAAATTGTACGCCTTCAGGAAAGCCTGCAGATGGGCTTTGAGTTGCCCATGCGCGCGGTAGTGGTATCGCTGGACGGTGGCCTCTTTGATAGTACGGTTCATGCGTTCCACCTGGCCGTTGGTCCAGGGGTGATTGATTCGGGTGAGTCGGTGTTCAATGTTATGTTCCTGGCAAACACGGTCAAAGTCGTGCATGGACGCCGGCTTGTCCTGTTTGCGGTGGGTAAATTGAGCGCCGTTATCGGTCAGGAGGGTGTGTATCTTATAAGGCAGGGCCGCAATGACATTGCGCAGGAACTGTGCCGCGGTCATCTTCTTTTTATCCGTGTGCAGTTCAGCGCAGGCCAACTTACAGGTGCGGTCAATGGCCACAAAGAGTTGCAGTTTACCTTGTTCTGTTTGCACTTCAGCGATATCGATGTGGAGATAACCAATAGGATAGTTCTTGAATCTTTTCTTCACCCGCTTATCCCCTTCGACCTCGGGCAGGCGGCTAATGCCATGACGTTGCAGGCAGCGATGCAGGGAAGAGCGTGTCAGGTGCGGGATCGTGGCCTGCAGGGCATACAGACAGTCATCCAGGGGCAACAAGGTGTGTTTGCGAAACGCCACAACGATCGCCTCTTCTGCCAGCGATAAGCTCGTGGAGCGTGGCTGTTTCGGGCCCATTTTTGCGTCATGGACAAAATCACGCCCTTTCCATTTCGCCACGGTCTTGGGGTTCAGATTATAGCGCTTCGCCAGCTTGGCTATGCTCTCTTGACTATTTTGTATCGCTCGACGCACCGCCTTAGTCGTTGTGGCGCTGCCGTGTAGTAGTTGTCCCATAGGTCCTCCTTTATTGGTATAGCAGAATAACTTATGTTATCACACCGCGGGACCTTACAGTGTCGCCATGCCGGTTTATCCTCAGAGTGCCGACCATTGCATGATCCCACCAGACGGTCAGGGCGTTCGTCATCGGCCGCCCGCGTCCGGTGGCTTGATGTCGATAGCGCAGCCCAGCGCCGAGAGCACGCTCAGCGTTTTGCCAAGCTGGGCGGTCTCCTTGCCGGCTTCCAGTTCAACCAGAAAACGCAGGCCAACGCCGGCCGCGGCCGCCAGTTCATCTTGGCGCAGCCCCTGGATTTTGCGCGTCAAGCCGGTTTCAAGCAAAACTTTCCCACTCGGGAAGTTCCGGGCTTGCAAGGGTAAGAGAAGACAAAAATATCCCGAACGGGGTATTTTCTGAAATATATTCTTGAAAAAGTGTTAGAAAAATCGTTGACAGGGCCAATTTAACAGGTTATGTTGCAGTGCAATATATTGCACTGCACAAAATTTGCAGTTGCGCATTTTAATCTTGAAAATCAACAGGAGAATATACTCATGCAAAACGAAATTTTTGAAAAAATATCCGAGGCCGGCAAGTCATCCTGTGCCGCCTTGCAGGAACTGGGCGCGATCAACAGCAAGGCGCTGATGGAGTTGACCGAATTGCAGTTGGGCCTCGCCACTTACAGCATTGAAGCGGGCGTTGAATTGGGCCGCAGCCTGAGCGCCAGCAGCAACTACAAGGACTTCATGTCGGCCGAAGCCGAGTATGCCAATCAATATGGCAGCAAGGTGATAGAATTCAGCCGCAAGACCGCCGATGTTTTGAATGAGTCGCGCGATGAAATGGTGAGTTGTCTGGAAAAGGCCATGGAAAGCGTGACCACGGCGCCCAAAAAGCCCGCGGCCAAGCGCGCGGCGGCAAAAAAGCAGCTTAATTCCTGACAGCCTGTTGCCGGATTTTCCGGGCGGCGGGCGGCGGCTTGTGCGGCTGCCCGCCTGTTTGAAAATCCGCATGCTTCAGGATTTTTACCTCTGTCAAATTCGCATAAGCCGCCTGTTGCAGGCAGGGCCGCGGATTTACTGATACCATTCCGATCCGCGACAATTTTACGGGAATCACAGCATGAGCGATAAAAAAAAGGCCGCGTCCGGGGACATTGACTGGCTGGGGATGCAGCGCAAATATCTGGACGCGCTCGCCGCATTCGGCGGCGGCAATCCCTTTGCGGAGGCCAATCCCTTCGGGGCCACGCCCCCGTTTGAACCTTTCAACCCCTTCGCCACGCCTGCCGGCCCGACGCCCGGCCCGGCCTGGATGAATGCCATGAACGACTGGTGGAAATCGGCCCGGCCCGCGGCTCAGGACGACACCCGTAATTTTTTCGGCAAGGTGCTTGAACAATCCCGGCATTACTGGTTTATGAGTGAACAGTTCTCGAAACTGATCGAGGGTATCGCCCAATACAAGGGGAACAACAAGGCGATCCTGGAGTTCATCAACAAAAAATTCGGTGAACTGGAATCGGCCTGCACGGCGACAAATCATCCCGCCCTGGCGCATCTCATTGCCCAATATGAGGGGCTGCCGCCGTTCATGCAGAGCGCCTTGTCCGGCCTCTCAAACTGGTTTGAGTCCGGGGCCGGGGCCTTCGCGCCGGGGGCCGAGGCCAGCCGGCTCAGGGCGCGGCTGCTGTCGGCGCCGGGCCTCGGTTACAGCCGCGAGGCCCAGGATAAATTTCAGGAATTATTGCGCTTATGGGCGGAGTATCAGGACAATTATCAGGAATATCAGTCGGTGATGACCGAGCTTAACCGCGCCGCGCTGGCCCTGATGCGCAAGAAAATCATTGAGTTGTCGAAAAACGACCAGGATATCAACTCAATGAAACAGCTTTATGATCTCTGGGTCGAGTCAAACGAAAGGGCCTACGGCGAATATGTCTTTACGGATGAATATGCGGAATTGAACGGCCGGCTGGTCAATTCATTGATGGCCTTTAAGCAGAAGCATAACGAGATCAGCGAGGACATTCTGGCGGCCATGAATATGCCCACCATGCGCGCCATGAATACGCTGGAACGCCGCCAGTACCAGCTTCGCAAACAGCTAAAGGCGGTCGAGGCCGAATTGAAGGCGCTCAAAAGCCGGCAACAAACAACGGTTCAGGCCGCGGCCCCGGCAAAGGCCGGCGACAGGCAGAAAGCGGCGCCCGTGACGGCAAAGAAACGCGCCAAGCGGGCCAAAAAGACCGCGGCCGCCAAAGCCCCCGCGCCGGGCGCAAAGAAAAAATCCACGGGCCGCGCCAAAAAAAAGACAACCGGACCGGCCCCCGCGGGGATAATCGAAGTAAAACTCTAAAGCTCGGAGAAGCGCACAATGAACCCGTTTAACATCAGGCCGGATGACATCATCGCTGAAATACATGATTTTAACCTGAAGCTCGCGGAAGGCTTCAAGACGCTTAGCGAACTGGATGAAATCCGCGTGGGCGCATCGGAAAAAGAAGCGGTGTATGCGGAAGACAATCTGGTTTTATATCATTTCAAGGCCCGCACAAAGACGCAGAATCCGGCGCCGTTACTGATCGTTTATGCGCTGGTCAACCGCCCCTATATGGCCGATTTGCAGGATGGACGCTCCATGATTCAGGGCCTCCTGGATCAGGGGGTCGATGTCTATCTGCTTGACTGGGGCTACCCCGACAGCGCCGATAAATACCTGACCCTGGATGATTATATCAATGGCTATATTGATCGGTGCGTCGATGAGATTCTGACAAGACACCAGCGCGCCGATCTGAATCTGCTAGGGATCTGTCAGGGCGGCGCCTTCAGCCTCTGCTACACGGCCCTGCATCAGGACAAGATTAAAAATCTGATAACCACGGTCACCCCGGTTGATTTTCACACCAAAAACGACCTCTTGAGCCACATGGTCAGGCAGGTCGATATTGACCAGGTGGTCGATACCCTGGGGAATATCCCGGGCGAAATGCTCAACTGGACATTTTTGACATTAAAGCCCTATACCCTGCTGGGGCAAAAATATGTTGATCTGGTTGAGATATTGGGCGACAAGGACAAGGCCATGAATTTTATGCGTATGGAGAAATGGATTTTTGACAGCCCTGATCAGGCGGGCGAAGCCTATCGTGAATTCATCAAGCAATTCTATCAGGACAATGGCCTGGTCAAGGCGACGGTCAAGATCGGCGGGCAAACCGTTGATCTGGCCAACATCACCGCGCCGGTGCTGAATATCTACGCCCGCGACGACCATCTGGTCCCGCCCGATTCCTCCCGAGCGCTTGAAGGCTGCGTCGGTTCAAAGGACTACCGCGCGCTGGAATTCCCGGGCGGGCATATCGGGATTTACGTCAGCGGCAAGGCGCAAAAGATGATCCCCCCCACCGTCGCCGACTGGCTGGCCGAGCGAGGGTGAACTGCCACCGGCGTTCGGACTTGATCCGGCCCATGTAGGGGAACATAGATACATCCTCGTCAGCCGGAATCCAGTGGTTTATGCAATACATTCCCGCCTGCGGGAATGACAACCAAACACACCATTCCGGTCGGTTTAGTACACCTGCCTTCAGCAGGCAGGCGCCGCTCTACCACCTACGCCCTGTCCAACTTTCGCTGGAATGACGACACCGGTCCCGTTCCTGCCTTGTGCCATAAAAAAAGGGGCTGAAAGCCCCTTTTTAAGGATTGCTTGGGAATAACTAAAACTCATACACGACACTGGCACTGAAAAAGTCAACATTGCCGTCACTCTTGAGACCGTTTTTGTCATAATCATAACCATACCTCTCCCATTCTGCCCGGAGGCTCAGATTTTCGGTTATGCCATATTCGGCGCCGAGTCCAAGCACATAGGATATTCCGCTATCGGACGCAGAGCCAGACAGAGAACCAAATCTCCACTTAAGATTGCTCTTAAGATCAATATCCCAATAAAACCCACCCGCTTTGGCTAAAATATCAAATTGGTCAGTCACGGGATAGCGGCCCACACCAGCAAAGGTGAAACCGTTGATTTCTCCCCTGATTTCAGCGCTGATTTCGCCACTGATATTAACATTACGAAGCGAGCCAGTAACATTGCCCTTTCCACCAGCTTTTAACTCACCGAGATCAACATAAGCCAACTCGGCACCGAAATACTGGTTGAAGCTATAACCGGCGAATAACTTCCAGCCCAAACCGCTGTCATCCACATTGATTTTGGCATTACTAAACCTGATATTAGCTTGGGCAACTAATTTTCTGAGTCTTTCCGTGTTGAGCTTTTCTAAAGAATCATGGTTAATACTGCTGTAACCGATAGAGCCGCCCGCATAGAAGCCAGCCTCTTCGGCCTGAAGATTAAGCGGAGTAAAGAGGACGCAGATTAGCGGGAAAGCGGAAAGCGGAAAGCGGAAAGCGGAAAGCGGAAAGCGGAAAGCGGAAAGCGGAAAGCGGAAAGCGGAAAGCGGAAATTAGGTCGTTAATCGTTAAAATTTTCATGGTTTTCTCCTTCACGTTGTTGTTAAGAAACTGGATTGTAGCGGATTTTTTGCGCTTAGTCAAATTTTTTTGGATGCTTATGGCTATTATTCCCGCCTGCTGCAAGCAAGCAGGATGAGATGGCCACCTCTTGTTGCGCGGCGTCTGAAGCGCCAGTCAGGCCGGCAAGCCGGTGTTTAACCGGACGATACGGCGTGCGGGGGGGGGGGGGGGGGGGTGAATTACTGGGGTCATGAGTTGCAGAGGCGGGGCTATGAGGTGAAGCTGATTGTGCCACAGGGGGAACAAGACCGACCGTCATGATGCCCTGGCGATTTGCGAGGCAACCCGTCGTCCTGAATTGCGGTGTGTTGTGCCTCGGCGTGTTGAGCAGAGCGACCGGGGCGCGATGCTCATTGAGGCCCGCGGACAATGATTCCCCAACATCAAGACCGGATAGTCTTATGCAGTCTTACTTTACCGTTACTGAATAATCAGCTTGCAAACAACGAGGTGTACATATGGGCGGGAATGACGACAGGGGCAAAATAGGTATATTCAGGCAACCTTTAACGCTATTCTCTCCGCCCTACTTTCCAGCTCATACCATGCCGATCAGCGAGCCATCCCGGTATTCGACCAGCACCCGCGGGCGGGCAATGTCTTTTAGCGGCGGCGGACCGGGGCGCGCCGTGGCCAGTTCGGTGATGGCCGCCAGCGGCAGGCCGTTTTTGCGGAAGCGCTCTGCTAACTCCGGACGGGCGGGATTCACCAGCAGCGTGTCTTCGGTCACGACCATATCAATATCCCGACCGGGCGTGGTGCGGCAGACAATCTGATCAACGATTTTCGGATAGCGGCCGCTCCGGCGGCGCGTTGCCACCAGCGTCAGGCGGGCCCCGGCGGCGGTGTCGGGATGACCGCCCGGCCCGCCGAACAGGCGGCCATCCATGCCGAGCGTGACATTGACATCAAACGCGCAATCAATCTCCGCCGCGCCGAGCACCATCGCCGACAGACGCCCCGCCACCGGGTCCGGATGAATCGGGCTGGCATATTCCGCGGCCGACATGGCGCGATGAAAGGCATCCTCACGAAACGAGCGCACGGCCTCCAGGTCAAAACACTGCACATCCAGCACTTCCCGAAACAGGCCCTCGCGCGCCAGCGCGGTGTGTATCCCGGTAATGCCGCCCGAGACGAAACCGCCCGAGACGCCGCGCTCGCGCATTACCCGGCCAATCTCTGTGGCGGAGGCCAGCGCGGCCCCGCCCGCGCCCGTTTGAAAGGAAAAACCGTCCTGCATGACCCCGGAGGCGGCGATGGCCGCGGCCGCCAGCCGGGCGATCGCCTGACTGACGGCGTCGGTTGCGATCACGGTAGTGCCAGAGGCGATGCCGGCCGGATTGCCGATTGACGCCACCGGCGCGACCATATCGACGCGCTCGGGCGCGATTTCAAAGCGTTGCAGCGGTTCGGCGGAGGCACTTTCGCTCACGACCACCACCTTTTCGGCATGGTCGGCATCGACCATGGCATAGCCCAGCGGCCCGCAGGCCGCGCGGCCCAGGGCCCCGGTGGCGGCGCCGTAGAGGTCGGCCCTCGGCGCGGCAATGAAGGCGGCATCGATCTGAAGTTCGCCGCTGCTAATCGCGCGCGCCCGCCCGCCATGACTTTGCAAAAAAAGCGGCCGGGGCATGAGGCCCGCCATAATCGCCGCGCCGACCGGGCCATTCACATAGCCGGTATAGATAGCGGTCACGACCCCGGAACGGATATGCCCGACCAGCGGCGCATGCACGGGCATAAGCGAGCTTGCCGCCAGCGTGAGCCCGCGCAGTCCGCGCCGGGCGGCAAGCGCCAGCACGGCATTGATGACGCCATCGCCATTGCGCAGATGATGATGAAAGCTGATCACCGAGCCGTCCTGCAGCCCGCAGGCATCGAATGCCTGCTCAAGATCCGGTAGCCGTTTATCGACCCGCGGCCTGCAATTCTCCGGATCAAAGGGCCTGAGCGGCACGCCGGGCAAGCCTTCTATCCCGTCCAGGTCAATTTCATGCAGGTTCATAAGGCTTGTCATCTTGTTGTTCGGCGCCCGTCAGGCGCGGATCGGGCAATGCGGGCGCTGACGGGCGCAATGTAAAAACCCGCATTGCTCTCCAGGTTCCGGCTTGCCGTGATTCCGGCCGGCTTGGGGCCTGCTCGGTGCAGGCAGGCAAAGCGCAGAATTTATCCAGCATCCCGGCGCAGCTTTCCTGGATTCCAGCTTTCGCTGGAATGACAACGGAGGTGTTGTCCCTGCTTTCTGTCATTCTCACTACCCCGTCATTCCGGCGAAAGCCGGAATCCAGTGTTTTATGCAATACATTCCCGCCCGCCTGCAGCAGGCAGGCGTCAGCGGGAATGACAACATTTCAGTCGGTCTCGTGCCTGCCCGCTACACCCGAGCGCCAATCACCGCTCAGGTAATCCGCATACCGGGCGTTGCCCCGTCTTCCGGTCTCAGAATGTAGAGTTCCTTGTCACCCGCGCCCGCGGCCAGCACCATGCCCTCGGATACGCCAAAGCGCATCTTTCTGGGGGCCAGATTGGCGACCATGACCGTGAGTTTGCCTTGTAAATCTTCCGGCGAGTAGGCAGATTTGATGCCCGCGAAGACATTGCGGGTCTCACCGCCCAGGTCCAGCGTGAGCCGCAGCAGTTTGTCGGCCCCCTCGACCTGTTCCGCGCGGACTATCTTCGCAACCCTGAGATCGACCTTCATAAAGTCATCGATCGTGATTTCAGGGGCCACCGGATTGGCGGCCAGCGGGCCGCCCGCCCCGGTTCCGGCGGCCGCCGGCCCCGCGCCCAGGTCTTCTTTACTTGCTTCAATCATGGCGTCAATCCTCTTTTTCTCAACCCGCCGCAACAGCGGTTTAAAGTTGTTAATGGTGTGATCATGCAAGGCCGTTTTTGCATCCCGCCATTGCAGCGGCTTGATATTCAAAAAGGCCTCGGCCTTCTCCGCCAGCACGGGCAGGACCGGCTTCAGGTAGATGACCAGCAGGCGAAAGCAGTTAAGCCCCTGCGTGCAGATCGCCTGTAATTCCGGCTCGCGGCCGGATTCCCTGGCAATAAGCCAGGGTTTGTGTCCGTCAATATATTGATTGGTTTTGTCGGCCAGGGTCATGATCGCGCGCATGGCCTGCGCATATTCACGCCGCTCATAGGCGTCAGCGATGTCTTCGGCGGCCGCGGCCAAGCTCTTGAAGAGCGCCTCGTCATGATGACCCGAGGCCAGGCGGCCGGCAAAGCGTTTTTCGATAAAACCGGCCGAGCGGCTGGCGATATTGACAACCTTGCCGACCAGGTCGGCATTCACCCGGAGTAAAAAGTCATCCAGATTGAGGTCAATATCGTCAATCCCGGCGCCGAGCCTGGCCGCAAAATAATAGCGCAGGTATTCCGGGTCAAGGTGCGCCAGATAGGCGCCGGCGGTGATGAAGGTGCCGCGCGTCTTTGACATCTTCTGGCCGTCCACGGTCAAAAAGCCATGCGCGAAGATCGCCGTCGGCGTCCTGAAGCCGCTGCCATGCAGAATGGCCGGCCAGAACAGGGCATGAAAGTAGATGATATCCTTGCCGATAAAGTGATATAGCTCGGTCTCGCTGTGCGCCCGGGTCCAGGCGGCAAAATCAAGCCCGCGTTTTTCGCACAGGTTCTTAAAACTGGCCAGATAGCCCATAGGCGCATCCAGCCAGACATAAAAATACTTGCCCGGCGCGGCCGGGATCTCAAAGCCGAAATAGGGCGCATCGCGCGAGATGTCCCACTCCTGCAAACCGGCCTCAAACCATTCGTCCAGCTTGTTGCCGACTTCGGCCTGCAAGCGCCCGGCCCGGGTCCACTCGCGCAGCATGGTCTCGAAATCGGCCAGTTTGAAGAAATAATGTTCCGATTCTTTTTCAATCGGCGCCGCCCCGCTGAGCGCCGAGACCGGATTGTTCAGGTCGGTCGGGCTGTAGGTCGCGCCGCAAACCTCGCAACTGTCGCCGTATTGATCGGCCGCGCCGCACCTGGGGCATTCGCCCCGGATAAAACGATCCGGTAAAAACATCTTTTTTACCGGGTCAAAGGCCTGCTTGATCGTGCGCCTGTTGATATGGCCGGCGGCGTTGAGGGTGTGATAAATGCTCTCCGCGAACTGCCGGTTTTCCGGTGAATGGGTGCTGTAAAAATTATCAAACGCAACCGAAAAGGCGCTGAAATCGGCCCGGTGTTCGCGGCCTATGCGCTCGATAAGTTGTTCCGGGCTGACGCCTTCCTGCTGCGCGCGCAGCATGACCGGCGTGCCATGCGCATCGTCCGCGCAGACGTAATGACAGATGTGGCCGCGCATCTTCTGAAACCGCACCCAGATATCGGTCTGAATGTATTCGACCAGATGGCCGACATGGATCGGGCCATTGGCGTAAGGCAGGGCGCTTGTCACCAGGATTTGTCGTTGCTTTGCTTCCATTATTTATGCGTGGGTTATTAACTTATCGGCCTGACAAAATAGCATCATTCAATCGCAGCGTGAAGAGAGGTCGGAGAAATCGTGTTATACTTGATTACCTCAGCCGAGGCAAAACGATTTAATCGCCTTGCCAAGCCGCTTGGAATCTCAAAAACCAAGAAATAAACACGGGGCTTAACTCGCTGTTTTATGATAAAACTACGGACACAGGTAACCGCAATGAAACAAGCCAGAATCAGTCAAAAACGCCGTGATTACGCCCTGCGTACCGCACTGGCTACGGTCCGCCTGGAAGGGCTGGAGCCCAGCGAGGAGTCCAGGAAAATGGCTGAGAAGGTTGCCCACGGTGAAATGTCGCATGCCGATGTTCGCGCGGCCCTGCTCAAGCGATATGCCGTATCGGCGTGACCCGGATTCTGCGCCGTATAACCCGGCATCCGACCCTTATATTGAATCCAACGGTGTCTTAAAAAATAAACTGGGTATCAAAGACCCCATTGAACTGGAAAAGGCCGAAACCGCCTTTTCATACAATGCGGCCCAGGAACTTGAAACTTCTCCCCTGCCGGGTCATTTCGATCTGGATCACTTGCAGAAAATTCATAAACACCTGTTTGGTGATGTCTATCCCTGGGCCGGCGAGATTCGTCAGGTGGATATTAGTAAAGGTGATGATCTTTTTGCCCACCATATCTACATCGAAAGGGAAGCTGAAAAACTCTTTAAGCAGCTTGCCAACGAGAACCACCTTAAAGGTCTGGATGCTGAAAAATTCAGTGAACGCGCCGGTCACTATCTGGGCGAGATCAACGCCTTGCACCCTTTCCGGGAAGGCAACGGCCGCGCCCAGCGGGCCTTTATCGGGCATCTCGCCCGTGCCGCCGGTTATGCAATAGAATGGAGTCAAATCAGTCGCGAGGCCATGACCAAAGGCTCGATTGAGTCATTTTATGGCGATAGTGTCAGACTGGCCGGGCTGATCCGGGATAATCTGACCGCCTGGCTGGAAGTATAACCAGCCCCGGTTTTCTGCCTTGTCAGGCAGGGGTGTTGCGGTTATTCTCTTTATGCTCATCATTGCTTTTGAAGCAAGTTGAGTTCGCACTGCCGCGCGCTCTGCGCTGCCTGCCTGCAACAGGCAGGCAACTCAGCCCCGGCCGGACTTGTTCAGAGCCTCCAATACAGGTCGTTTGCATGTCGCCCAGAAACCGTGAACAAATAGAAGCCATCCTGGCCGGGATTGAAGACCCCTATACGCGGCAGGATCTGCGGAGCGCCAGGGCCGTTAAGGCCATTGATACGGATAATGACCGGGTTGTTATTCAGATTGAACTCGGCTATCCCGCCGCGGGCTATAAAGAGACCCTGGCCCGGAATATCGGCGCGGCCCTGGCCGGGCAGGGTATTGCCGGCAGCGCCATCGACGTATCCTGCAAGATCGTCTCGCACTCGGTGCAACGGGGCGTGCAAAGGCTGGCCGCGGTTAAAAACACCATCGCCGTCGCCTCGGGCAAGGGCGGGGTCGGCAAATCGACCACGGCCGTCAATCTGGCGCTGGCCCTGCGGGCCGAAGGCGCGGCCGCCGGCATTCTGGACGCGGATATTTATGGCCCCAGCCAGCCCAGGATGCTGGGTCTCACGGGTCAGCCCGACTCGGTCGATGGCAAGACTGTTGAACCGAAGGTCAATTATGGCGTGCAATCCATGTCGATCGGCTATTTGATCGAGGAAGACACGCCCATGATCTGGCGCGGGCCGATGGTGACCGGCGCGCTTGAACAATTATTGAATGATACCCGCTGGCGGGACCTGGACTATCTGATCATTGACCTGCCGCCGGGCACCGGCGATATTCAATTAACCCTGTGTCAGAAGATTCCGGTCAGCGGCGCGGTGATCGTGACCACGCCGCAGGACATCGCCCTGCTGGACGCCAAAAAGGCGCTGAAGATGTTTGAGAAGGTGCAGGTGCCGGTGCTCGGCGTGATTGAAAACATGAGCACCCATATCTGTAGCCGCTGCGGCCATGAAGAGCATATCTTCGGCGCGGGTGGCGGCGCGCAGATGGCGCGCCAGTATGAGGTTGACCTGCTTGGTCAACTGCCGCTCGATATTGCAATTCGCACCGGCGCGGACAACGGCAGACCGACCGTCGCCACGGAACCCGATTCGCCCATCGCCATGAATTACCGTGAGATCGCCCGCCGCGCCGCGGGCAAGCTGGCCGTGCAGGCCAAAGACTATACGGCCAGGTTCCCGAAGATCGTGATAGAGAATGATTGATGGCTGTTAAAAGTGACCGCTGGATCCGGCGGATGGCCACGGAGCAGCGCATGATCGAGCCGTTCGCGCCCGGCCAGATAAAAACCGGCGCCGGGGGCCGGATGATCTCCTACGGGACTTCCAGTTATGGCTACGATGTGCGCTGTTCCGATGAATTCAAGATCTTTACCAATGTGCATTCGGCCACCGTTGACCCGAAAAATTTTGACCCGGCGAGCCTGGTGGATGTCAAGGGCGATCATTGCGTGATCCCGCCCAATGCCTTTGCGCTGGCCAGCACGGTGGAGTATTTTCGTATCCCGCGCAATGTCCTGACCATTTGCCTGGGCAAATCCACCTATGCCCGTTGCGGTATCATCGTCAATGTCACGCCGCTGGAACCGGAGTGGGAAGGGCATGTCACCCTGGAGTTTTCCAATACCACCAATCTGCCGGCAAAGATTTATGCCCATGAAGGCATTGCCCAGATGATCTTCCTGGAATCCGATGAAGTCTGCGAGACATCCTACAAGGACCGGGCCGGCAAGTATCAGGGCCAGACCGGAGTGACCCTGCCCAAGACATAGCCTCAAGTCATCCTTAATCCGGCCGGCGCGCCGGCCTAATCAGCAGCCATCCGATGAACAATTTTCCGGCCTTTTTGAAGCTCAAGGGACAGCCCTGCCTGATCGTGGGCGGCGGCAAGGTGGCCCGGCGCAAGGCGGACGCGCTGCTGAAGGCCGATGCCCGGGTCACGGTCATGGCCCCCGTGATCGATCCGGCCCTGGACCGGCTGGCCGCCGCGCGCCGGCTCCGTTGCCAGAGGCGGGGGTTTGAGGCGGCCATGCTGGATGACTATTTTCTAGTGATCGCCGCGACCGATGACCGGGGCCTGAACAGGCGGATTGCCGCGGCCGCGATCCAAAAAAAATGCCTGGTGAATGTGGTCGATGACCCGGCCGTCGGCACGTTTATCATGCCGTCCGTTATCGAGCGCGATCCGGTCATTATCGCGGTCTCTACCGGCGGCGCCTCGCCGGTGCTGGCCCGCCTGCTGCGGGCCCGGCTGGAGACCCTGATCCCGGCCGGCTATGGCCGGCTGGCCGGCCTGATCGCCGCTTTCAGGGACAGGGTCAAGGCCAGGTTTCCCAAGATTCGCCAGCGGCGCCGGTTTTGGGAGGCCGCGTTGCAAGGCGCTGTCGCCGAAATGCTGTTTGCCGGGCGGGATCAGGAGGCCATGAATCTGCTGGAAAGCAAACTGGCCGACACGGCCAGCGGCATGGCGCAAAGCGGCGAAGTCTATCTGGTGGGGGGCGGGCCGGGCGACCCGGATCTGCTGACATTCCGGGCCTTGCGCCTGATGCAGCAGGCCGATGTGGTGCTTTATGACCGCCTGGTCGCGCCCCCGATCGTTGAACTGGTGCACAAAGACGCGGAACGCATCTATGTCGGCAAGGCGCGCGATCAACATGCGCTGTCGCAACAGGAGATCAACCGGCTGCTGGTGGATCTGGCCAGGCAGGGCCGGCGGGTGCTGCGCCTCAAGGGCGGGGACCCGTTTATCTTCGGGCGCGGCGGCGAAGAGATCGAGCGGCTGTCCGCGCATGATATCCCGTTTCAGATCGTGCCCGGCGTGACCGCCGCCAGCGGTTGCGCCTCTTATGCCGGTATCCCGCTGACCCACCGTGATTATGCCCAGTCCTGCCTGTTCATCACGGGCCATGTCAAGGACGGCGCGATGAACCTGAACTGGCCGGCCCTGGCACAGCCGCAACAGACCCTGGCGGTCTATATGGGGACGCATGGTATTGATATTCTGAGCCGGCAACTGATCAAACACGGTCTGACAGAGACCACGCCCGCGGCCATCGTGCAACAGGGCACCACGCGCGAGCAGAAAACCTATATCACGACGCTCAAGGAGTTACCCGCGATTCCGGAGCGGCATCCGGTGCGGCCGCCCAGCATGATCATCATCGGCGAGGTCGTCCGCCTGCATGAAAAACTGGCCTGGTTCGGGCGCTGAAACAGGCCGCGGAGTGCCCTCCGCCCGGCGGCAAGCCCGGCTTGCCTGTACAAATCTTTAACGCTAAAACTTGATTTAGATCAATAACTGGCTTTTTCTATGGAAATAGACTTCGTGAATTCAACTCGTAAGTGCAACTCATGACTCGGAACAGGAGGCGAGTTGCGGTAGTATCTCTGCTTTTTGTTCTGGCAAGAATGAGAAGCATCGATGAGACAATACACACAGCTCACCCAGGAACAACGATACTGTATAGTCCCGCAGTGTGCTGAAATGGATTAATTCTAAACCGGTCTGGTTCCTTTTGCCACCCTTCAATGACTTTCTCATAGGGTGTCAGGCCTTTTAAGGTTTTTAGACGTTTGGCGAAGTTGTACGCCTTCAGGAAAGCCTGTAGGTGGGCTTTGAGTTGTTCATGTGCTCTGTAGTGGTATCGCTTGACGGTGGCCTCTTTGATGGTTCGGTTCATGCGTTCCACCTGGCCGTTGGTCCAGGGGTGATTGATTTTAGTCAGGCGGTGTTCAATGTCATGTTCCTGGCAAACACGGTCAAAGAGGCGCATAGATGCCGGTTTGTCCTGTTTGCGGTGGGTAAATTGAGCGCCGTTATCGGTCAGGAGGGTGTGTATTTTGTAAGGCAGGGCCGCAATGACATTTCTCAGGAACTGTACCGCGGTCATCTTCTTTTTATCCGTGTGTAGTTCAGCGTAGGCCAACTTACAGGTGCGGTCAATAGCCACAAAGAGTTGCAGTTTACCTTGTTCTGTCTGCACTTCAGCGATATCGATGTGGACATAACCAATGGGATATTTCTTGAACCTTTTCTTCACCGGCTTATCGCCTTCAACCTCGGGCAGGCGACTGACCTGCCTGCAGCAGGCAGGTGCCATGACGTTGCAGGCAGCGATGCAGGGAAGAGCGTGTCAGATGCGGGATCGTGGCTTGCAGGGCATACAGGCAGTCATCCAGGGGCAACAAGGTGTGTTTGCGGAAGGCCACAACCATAGCCTCCTCTGCCAGCGATAAACTCTTAGAGCGTGGTTGTTTCGGCCCCATTTTTGCGTCATGGACAAAATCACGCCGCTTCCATTTCGCCACGGTCTTGGGGTTCAGATTATAGCGCTTCGCCAGCTTGGCTATGCTCTCTTGACTATTTTGTATTGCTCGACGCACCGTCTCTGTCGTTGTGGCGCTGCCGTGTAGTATCTGGCCCATAGCTCCTCCTTTGTTGGTATAGCAGAATAACTTATGTTATCACACTGCGGGACCTTACAGCCCTCGTGTCCCTGACCGAAGGTAAGTCGCGCCTGACGTTGATTGCCAAGGTCGCCAGCAAGGAGGCGGATACGGCCAAGGCGGGCCATCTTACAACAGCTTGCCCCCTTGTCTGATAATGTCCATACCCTGACTTCTGACAACGGCAGGGAGTTTGCACGCCATCAGGCCATTGCCAAAGCGCTCAATGCGACCTTTTATTTCGCCCACCCCCGCCTAACGAAAATACCAACGGCCTGATACGCCAATACTTCCCCAAGGACAGAGACTTTACCACCATCACTGAACAGGAGATTAAAATGGCTATGGATAAACTAAATAACCGACCCCGAAAATGCCTTGACATGAAAACACCTAATCAGGTATTTTTCGGAATCAATCCTAATGTTGCACTTGCTGGTTGAATCCACGGGAAATAATTATGGACAAAAGTCCAGTTTATTATTCTACTTTAAATTGCGCGTAAATGCGTTTGGGAGGAATAATATGAAAACCTTTGTTGGCGGCAATACCAACGCCCCCAAAATCATGATTGCAGAAAAAGCCGCGGATATGTCCGCGAACAGGCTGGTTTGACCATCGCGGCAGAATAGAACTATGGGGCACTGAAAATGCTTGGAAAAATGATGGATCAGCCGCTGCTGATCTCTGAACTAATCGCATATGCAGACCGCTATCACGGCCAGACCGAGGTGATCTCGGTCGAGACCACCGGCGGGGTGGAGACCTCCAATTGGGGTACCGTCGCAGCCAATTCTCGCCGCTTGGCGTCGGCTTTGGTTAAGCTGGGTTTGTCGGCAGAAGATCGCTGCGCGACCATCGCCTGGAATAACCGCCGCCATCTGGAGATCTATTTCGGTGCCTCCGGCGGTGGCTTTATCTGCCACACGATCAACCCCCGCCTACATCCTGAGCAGCTTATCTTCATTGTCAATGATGCCGCTGACAAGGTGCTGTTTTTGGACCATACCTTTCTGCCCGCGACGGCCAAGCTGAAGGATCACTTTAAGACCGTCGAGCATATCGTGCTGATGGGTCCACGGGATGAAGACGCCGCAGCCCAGATCGAAGCTTTGCTATTTTACGATGAACTGCTTGAAACCGGCGACAGTGATTTTGCATGGTCGTCATTCGAAGAAACTCGCGCCTCATCGCTGTGTTACACTTCCGGCACCACCGGCAATCCCAAAGGCGTGCTTTACACGCACCGCTCGACGCTGTTGCATTCCATCGGCGGCAACCAGCCGGATGGGCTGGCCATTTCGGCCAAGGACACCGTGCTTCCGGTTGTGCCAATGTTTCACGTCAATGCCTGGGGTGTACCCTACATCGCCGCTAGTGTGGGGTCGAAGCTGGTGCTGCCAGGGCCAGGACTGGATGGAGAAAGCCTTGTGAAACTGATCGACGGGCATGCCGTGACGTTAGCGCTTGGCGTGCCAACCATCTGGATGGGGCTGCTCGCCGCGCTGGAGGCCACCGGGTCAAAGGCCGAAAGCCTGACGCGGACCGTCGTTGGCGGTGCCGCTCTGCCGCCCTCTATGATATCCACCTTCCGCGACAAATACGCGGTCGAACTTATCCACGCCTGGGGCATGACCGAGACCTCACCCTTGGGAACGCTTAACCAGCTTTTGCAAAAGCACGGTGCGCTGAGCGCCGAGGAACAGGCAGAACTGCGCCTGAATCAAGGCCGTCCGCCCTTTGGTGTTGAGTTGCGCATCGTAGATGAGAGCGGCGCGGTGCTGCCCAATGACGGCAAGACGCAGGGTGCCTTGCATATCAAAGGGTATTGGATCGTCGACACCTATTTCGGCATGGATGAGAGCGCTTTGACCGCCGATGGCTGGTTCGACACGGGCGATGTCGCCACGATTGACGCCGATGGATACATGGTCATTCGTGACCGGTCCAAGGACATTATCAAGTCAGGGGGCGAATGGATTTCCACTGTTGAGCTAGAGAACATCGCCATCGGTCACCCCGCCATCGCCATCGCCGCCGCCATCGCCGCGCGGCATAAGAAATGGGGTGAACGGCCGATCCTGATTGCGGTGAAAACGGGCGATATTTCTGAAGCTGAACTGCGTGCCTTTTATGACGGAAAAGTCGCAAGCTGGCAGGTCCCCGACAAGGTAATCTTTACTGAAGAACTACCGCTCGGTGCGACTGGTAAGGTTGTCAAAGTCAAACTGCGCGAAGCTTATGGCGACATGCTTTGGGAGGACTAGAGCCCTTTGTGCAAACACCGGGTCCCTGAGATCACCCTAACCGGCTCATCCGCGTTGTCAAAGCCGTTCGACGATGCACCGCATCGCCTGCACGGCTTTTCTCCTAGGAGGCGTTCTCAATTAATGTGGGCTTAACGCTCTATCATGCTATATTCTATCCGTTTTGTGTGGAGGAACGCCATGAAACGCCGAGTGCTCAGAAATGACCAATGGGAACGAATCAAGGACCTTTTACCGGGGAAAGCCAGTGACCTGCCTGCAGCAGGCAGGCTGTGGGGTTACAGCGAAGGATAATCGCCTGTTTCTTGAAGCGGTGCTGTGGATTGCAAGGACTGGCTCACCGTGGCGTGACCTGCCTGCTGCAGGCAGGTATGCCGGCGCGTTTCGGTGATTGGCATCGCGTTTACGTGCGTTATAACCGCTGGGCTCATAAGGGCCATTGGCTTCGGATTTTTGAGGCATTGGCGGATGACCCGGATTTTGAGCACCTGATGGTTGATGGCAGCATCGTTCGGGTACACCTGCCTGCAGCAGGCAGGCCAGCATGGCGCGGCTAAAAAAAACAGCAGGAACAGGAAGCAATGGGTAAGTCACGAGGCGGCCTGAGCACCAAGATTCATGTGGCGGTTGACGCCTTGGGCAATCCGGTGCGCCTGCTGATTACGCCCGGACAACAGGCCGACATCAAGCAGGCTGATGCCCTGATAGCCGGCTTTTCAGCTGATTATGTCATTGCTGATAAAGGCTATGATGCGGATACATTCATTGAAGCTATCGAGGCGACTAAGGCCATTGCGGTGATACCACCAAGGTGCAACAGAACGGTGGCCAGAGACTATGACGAACACCTGTATGGTGAGCGAAATCTGGTTGAGCGATGCTTTCAAAAACTACCGGCGCATTGCCACACGCTATGAGCGCTTGGCCGTCACTTATCTGGCCATGTTAAGCCTCATCTCCGCCGTCATCTGGCTTAATTGAGAACGCCTCCTAGCGGGCTGGACCGGCCTTAAGGTGATCTCAGGGACCCGGTGTTTGCACAAAGGGCTCTATGTTCCGCTCGACACTACCAACTTCCGATGAGTACTACCAGCACAGATACAAAAAGATAATATATCTTATAAAAATAATCTAACTGAATTGCAAAAATCATGTCAGGGATAAAATGATCATAGAGATATTGAACCGTGACCGCTCCCCATCGGACCATTGACATCGGATCGGACGCTGTACCGATTCCAGAACCGCCCATTGCGTAGCGGTGAAACGGTTTGACGGTTTCTATATTATGGGTGTCGCGAAGTATCAGTGTTTCTTCAACACAGCGTATCGCTTCGGTATCAGAGAGGCGTTATTTGCCTGGGTGCCCGCAACGACGATAAAACCTATCACATTGAGGTCTTTTCCTCGGTCCCCGCCAGCGCACAGGCAAGTTTGGCGATCAGGTGGATCACGATGATGGTAAAGGCGATTGGGATGGCCACGCCAAAGACGATCATCGGCACGTCCATGGTCTCCGCCTGTCGTCCCAACAACCGCGCCAGATACCCGCGTGCCGGGTTCATGTTGGGACCAAAAAAGCAATACCATAAGATCGGGAACACAAAAATTACGACGCCTGCGGCACGCAATAATGCGCGCAGTTTAGCCATCCGCCCGGCCGATGTCTGCAAATCGGGGAAAAGTGACGGATCAGCATTTTGCCGAAAGGCGCAGGACGCCCCAAGCAACCCCGCCCATACCATGGCAAACCGGGCCAGTTCTTCTGTCCAAGCCGGGGGCTGGGACAGAAGATAACGCGCGATGACCTGCCAACTCGACGATGCGAGCAGCACAGCAACCGCCAGAACGGCAATCGCAAGGGCTGCGCGGTGCAGCCAGTAAGAGAGCCAGTCGAGAAAATGAGCCATCGCGCGCATGGGCTTAGTCGGCAATTGCCGCTTTCCAGGCGTCTAGCGCACCGTCAGGCATTGAGACATTCCCCCAATTCGCCTGCGAAGCCTTCCGGAATTCAGCACGTGCCGTTTCGCTTAGATCCGTCACCGTAACACCGGCTTCGGCCAGTTTTGTCAGATGCTCATCCTGCGTTAAGAGCCATTTGAGATTGATCTCATTTGCAGATTCTACGGCCGCATTCACCGTTGCACATTCCTTATCCGAAAGGCTTTGATACCAGTCTTCCGAAATCAGGGCGGCGCGCGTCATGGGTATAACCTGCGCATCGGTGAAATGTTTGATAAACCCGGTATGGCCGTATAATAGCGGCACCCAGGATGGGTTCATATACCCGTCCGCCACGCCGGTATGCAGCGCATTGGGGACTTCTTCCCAGGCGATGATCGTGCCTTGCGCGCCCCAGGACTTAAAGATTTCGAGCTGTACCTCGTTCAATCCGCGAAACCGCATGCCCTTTATATCGGCCAGGGTGCTGATGGGCTTCTTGGTGTTGAAGATGCCAACCGCGCCCCCCATAAACACGAAATTGGCCACCCGAACGCCCTTCGGAATGGTCTGCGCATTGATACGCTCAAGCATTCCCCCTTTGGTCAAAGCCTTAACAAGCTGGCGATGATCTTCGAAAAAATAAGGAAGATATAAACCGAAAACCGTTCCATCCAGCGTGCCTGCGGATTTGATATCGGACATAGACACTTCTAAAAGCCCCTGGCTGATCTGATCCAGCCGTTCGGCTTCATTGCCCAATGAGCCGCGCTCAAACTCTGCCGCTTCCATGCCGTTGGCATTCGGATAATTGGTAAAGGCATTGGCCCAGACGTAACTGCCTGAATCCATACTCTTAGGCGTGTCCAGCGCAACCTTTACTTCGGCAATGGCCGGAGTGCAAAAGCCCAAAACCAGGGCGCTTGCGACACCCGCTAATATCTTTTTGTTTAACATAACAAATCCTCCCGTGGATTCAACCAGCAAGTGCAACATTAGGATTGATTCGGAAGTTCTGAATAAATCCATCCTGGATTTCTCAGAGCACGCAAGGTGAAAATGCGATTTCCACTTTCCTGCCTGCAGCAGGCAGGGCTTCAAAGTCAATGACTTACGTCATTAATTTTGGCGGTACGTCCCTGTGCCGCAGGAAGCTCTTACATGGACACCGCCTGTTTGCCAAGTCCCATTAGCAGTTAGAATCGATTGCACTCTTACATTCGGCCTGTGATTGGGAACGAAGTCCCTGGCCACGATGGAGTTTGCCAGCAGGGCCCTATCTGAACGGTGGCATGGACTGCCAAGAGCTTCCCCGGGTTTGACCTGCTGTGGTTCGACCTGTTTTGCCATCAGTGACTTACGCAATGCTATAAACGGTGGGTTCTGATTAATGCCCGGTCTTTCAACCGGTCTGACCGGCTTTGACTGGGCAGTAGTGTTCTTCACGCGCCAGGATGACCCAGGCGATGCGGGCCATTTTGTTGGCCAGGGCAATTGCCACCTGGTTGGGGTGTTTGCGCGCCAGCAACGCCTCTACCCAGGGCTGGCCCCCCGGCAAGCCGGCCTGTCGCCGACGCCGGACATGACGGATTACCGACTGTGCCCCTTGCACCAGTAGACGTCTGAGCATCGTATCGCCGCGCTTGCTGATGCCCAGCAGTTTCACTTTGCCCCCGCTACTGGCCTGTTTCGGTACCAGACCGATAAAGGCCGCCACCTCCCGCCCATGACGAAAGGTACGTGCATTACCCAGTTTGGCCACCAGGGCCGTGGCCGTGTGTACCCCGATGCCTGGCGCCTCGGCCAAACGGCGACTGGCCTCATGCTCACGGTGCCAGCGCACCAGGGCCTGTTCTAACTCCTTAATCCGGGCCTGTTGAGCGACATACGCCGACCACATCACCCGTAAGCTATCACGACTCAACGCCGGTATCTCCGCCTGCTCATCGTCCAGCAACAACGGCACCTGACGTTCAAAGGACTTCACACCAACCGCCATAACAATGCCAAACTCCGCTAACAGGCCCCGAATGTGATTGCTGATACTGACCCGCTCCTTGACCAGTAACTGCCGGCTACGGTGCAGGTGCGAGACCGCTTGCTGCTCGGGCGTCTTGATAGCCACAAAACGCATGCCTGGCCGTTGCACCGCTTCACAAATCGCCTCGGCATCGCGCTGGTCGTTCTTGTTGCTTTTCACATAGGGCCTGACAAACCCAGGCGCCATCAGCTTGACCTCATGACCCAGACGCGCCAACTCACGCGCCCAATAGTGGCTCGTTGCGCACGCCTCCATGCCGACCCGACACGGCGGTAATTTCGCAAAGTAGCCCAGCAGTTGCTTGCGCCTGAGCGAACGGCTGACCACCGGTTGGCCTTGCCGGCCCACCCCGTACACATAAAAAATGTTCTTTGCCAAATCCAGTCCAATTACGTTAATCTCTTGCATGACATCGCCCTCTTGGTTTGTTGATTGAACCTCAATCATGGCACACTGATGCCGATTAAGGGAGGGCGGTGTCCATACCATCTGATTCAATCAGAGCTTCCATTCCGAAAAATACCTGATTAGGTGTTTTCATGTCAAGGCATTTTCGAGGTCGGTTATTTAATTTATCCATAGCCATTTTAATCTCCTGTTCAGTGATGGTAGTAAAGTCTCTGTCCTTGGGGAAGTATTGGCGTATCAGGCCGTTGGTATTTTCGTTGAGTCCACCTGCCTGCAGCAGGCAGGCGTTGCCAGGAGGCATAGGCCTGCCCGCTGCAGGTGGGGGTGGGCGAAATAAAAGGTCGTATTGAGCGCTTTGGCCATGGCCTGATGGCGCGCAAACTCCCTGCCGCTGTCAGAAGTCAGGGTATGGACATTATCGGACAAGGGGGCAAGCTGTTGCAAGATGGCCGCCTTGACTGTGTTTGCCTCCTTGCTGGCGACCTTGGCAATCAACGTCAGGCGCGACTTACGTTCGGTCAGGGACACGAGGGCCTGTTTATGGCCCTTACCAATGATCGTGTCCATTTCCCAACCTATATGTACACCTCGTAGTTTGCAAGCTGATTATTCAGTAACGGTAAAATAAGACTGCGTACGACTATCCGGCCTCTGTGTTGGGGAATCATTGTCCCCGGGCCTCAATGAGAACCGCGCCCCTGTCGCTCTATCGTGCCTTCGAGCTTTTAAGCCCAGTCGGGCCCGCCTGCTGCAGGCAGGTAAGCCAGCGTTTCAGGGGCCGGCCTGCCTGCTGCAGGCAGGTCTAAGCTGTTACTTCATATCTTTATCGCAACCTATGGTGGGTACGTTCTACTCCTGTCTCAAACGGGCCTGAGCGTGTCTCAGGCCGGCCGGTACTCGGCGCCGTGATACAGCATTGACCAGATGATGCGGGCCAGTTTGTTGGCCACGGCCACCGCCGCCTTATGCTTGCCGATGCGAGCCACCTGCCTGCAGCAGGCAGGTGACCTGTCTGGCCCAACGCGACAGCCGGTCTTCACTGCGGTCGGCATAGCGCAAGACCGACCAGGCCCCCTGGACGAGCAGGCGGCGCAGATACCGGTTACCCCGTTTGGTAATCCCTCCCAGCCGTTGGCGGCCGCCACTGGAGTGCTCTCTGGGCACCAGTCCCAGATTGGCCGCATAGTGGCCTGCCTGCTGCAGGCAGGTAACTGTCAAGCCATGCTCACCGTCTTCCAGCAAGGCCGGCAGCGCCCGTTCCAGCGCCCCCTTCCCCTGGGCAACACCACGCCATACTCCTGCAACAACCCCCGCATTTGATTCACCAACCGGGTACGCCCGCCTACGGCCTGCTCCCTGCCTGCTGCAGGCAGGGCGCAGCCGGTGCGCCAGCAGCCGGTCGGTCTGCTCAACACTGCGAGGCATAACACACCGCAACTCAGGACGACCGGCCGCCTCACAAATCGCCAGAGCATCATGACGGTCGGTCTTGTTCCCCCCTGCCTGCTGCAGGCAGGTTTACAAACGGCTTCACATGCTGCGGTGGAATCAGCTTCACCTCATAGCCCCGCTTCTGCAACTCACGACCCCAGTAATTCGAACCCCCGCACGCCTCCATCGCCACCTGCCTGCTGCAGGCAGGCTACCGCATCCGGGTAACGGCTCACAAAGGACAGCAGACCCGCACGCCGTATCGTCCGGTTAAACACCGGCTTGCCGACCTGATTCACTCCACATACCTGAAAAATAGTCTTTGCCAAATCAATACCAATTAGAGTCACTTTCATCTCGGACACCTCTTTTGTGCATTTAGGTTAAGTAAAAACTTCATTTTGGCGCTTCAGACGCCGCGCAACAAGAGGTGGCCATCTCATCCTGCCTGCTGCAGGCAGGTTGCCCAATCGGGCACGCCTGTCGACGATGGCGGGTCACTCATCAATGGAAACGCTGCCAGACCACTGGCCACGGCGGCTAAAGTGACCGTAGCGCTTCCTGCGCCGCTTCTGGCAACGCAGGCGACGGTACAGGTCGCCGCCTTGCTGTTTGTCCCGCAGAATAGAGTGATAAATCCCCTCACCTGCCTGCAGCAGGCAGGCCTGTTCCGGGCTCTAGGGCGTAGACTCATAATAACCAGATTACAACAGCAGCGAGTTGTGCGGCAGCGAGGAACGTCTCGGGACATCGGAAAGTTCGAAGGGACAACTGGCGCCAGTCCTTGATGCGGTTGAACATGCGTTCGATGATGTTGCGTGTTTTATAGAGCTCGGTGTCATATTCGAACTGCACTTTGCGGTTTTTGCGGGGTGGGATGCAGGCTGTTGCTTCGGCCTTGAGCAGCCAGTTACGCAGGTGATTGGCATCGTATCCGCGGTCGGCAATAACGGTGCAGCCCTTACGAACATGACCCTCAAGGCAGTGACGGGCCTGGGTAATACCTGCCTGCTGCAGGCAGGTCAGCCCGGTTGCCCGCCGTCAGGTGCAGATGGACAGGGCGGCCCTGACCATCGCACACCAGATGCAGTTTGGAATTCAAGCCGCCCCTGGTCTTGCCGATGGCCCGCCCCTGGCTGTTGTTTTTTTTACACCATTGGCGGCAATCCGGTGGGTTTTGATGTGGCTCGTGTCAATCATCAGCGTGCTGAGGTCTGCGCCCTCACCTGCTAAAGCCTTGAATATGCGTTCGAACACGCCCGCCTCAGACCAGCGCCTGTAGCGATTGTAGAGCGTCTTGGCCGGGCCGTATTCCTTAGGGACATCGCTCCATCTATATCCCCGCTGAAGACAATAGATGATGCCTGACAAGACTTGTCTATCGCACACGCGGGCAACGCCACGCGGCTTGTTCGGTAGCAATGGTTGGATTTTTTTGAACTGTGCTTCCGTCAGCCAGAAATTTAAAGACATGGGGACCTCCTGAGTTTTTTATCTTACAGTCATTTTACCTATTACCCGTTTATAGGTCTACGCCCTAGTCCTCACGCAGCAAGGCTTCAACCCAGTCCCAATGGCCGGGTTGAATGCGCACCTTAGCCTTTCCCTGCCGGCCTGCCTGCTGCAGGCAGGTAAATCGGGTATCGTTGTTCCTGGGTGAGCTGTGTGTATTGTCTCATCGATGCTTCTCATTCTTGCCAGAACAAAAAGCAGAGATACTACCGCAACTCGCCTCCTGTTCCGAGTCATGAGTTGCACTTACGAGTTGAATTCACGATGTATTTTATGGCGCAATCCAACTTGCCTGTGCGATCCGCAGGAAGTTTCCGCCCATAATTTGGGCAATCTGTTGATCCGTATAGCCTCGTTCCGCCATGATATCGGACACCTCGCTCAACCGCCGGGGCGTGAAGACCTCAATGCCGGAAAAACCCGCATAACCGCGTTCCGGTGGCCACCAAAAGCCCTTATCAACCCCGTCGGGAAAATCGTTACAGCTGGGGATCTCATACATATAATCAAGGCCGATCCCAACATGATCAATACCCACCAGATCGACCACATAATCGATATGGCGCACGATATCATCCGGTCCGGGCACCCCCCTCAACACCTAAGAACCGATTGACGCCGGAAATACCGATGGCCCCGCCGGTATCTGCCGACGCCTTGATTTGCGCATCGGTGACCGTGCGTTCATGGCTGGAAAGGGCGCGGGGGTTTACATGGGAAAAAACAACGGGTTTGGTGCTCACCTCGCAAACATCCAGAGAGGAGGATAAACTCATATGGGAACAATCCATGATCATCCCGGCTTTGTTGATTGCGGCCACCATTTTTTTACAGAAGCAAGCATCACCCTCTCCCGAGGCCATTTTTTGACTTGCGATCAATGCTGCACGGGCCATTTGCCAGCCACCCAGAACCGTGCCCATCAGCATCAGAAAGTTCACCGCAACCGAGCCGGCAAAATGCAGTGTAGCACCATTGGATAACAGGCATTGAGTCGCTTCAGCGAGCGTACAACGCCCCTCGGAAAAAAGCGCTAGCGCGTATGGGCGAAGGTAATGCGCGCCGTGTTTTCATGTCGGCACGGCTTTTTGAGGCGCCTGAGGCGGTAAAATTAGGCGTTATTGCCAAAGCTGTCGCGCGCGATGATTTGGACGACGCGGTTGAATTTGAAGTATCGCCCTATTTGAAAGTGGCCCCAAAAGCAGTTGGCGCAGCCAAGGCCTTGGCACGTCGCCAAGCCAGCCCGATAAATGCTGAGGTGATCGACTATTCTATCGAACAATTAGCCGATATTTGGGAGGGCGCCGAAGCCGCAGAAGGCATTCAAGCCTTTTTGAATAGAACCAAGCCAAATTGGGCATGATCCATCCGTAAGGCTATTATCCCGGTTCAATTCGGAAAATTTCAGCCTTCCAGATTAGTCAGCATTTTTCGCATGATGTCGAGCAATGCCTCCAAATCTTCCGGTGCGATGCCCGCGATTATTTCCTCTTCGCATTTAAGGGCCAGGGCGAGAAGATCATCGTGCGTTTTCAAGCCCTTTTCAGATAACCACCACCGGCGTTTGCGGTTATCGGTGGGCGAAGCCTCATAGGCGACGATTCCCTTCTTATCCAAGAATTTGAGCATACGGCTTACCAATGCCTTGTCAAATCTCAGGACGGTGCAAATACGGTTTGAAACAAAAGGAAGCCTTGCAAGCCGGCATTCAACCGTACGAACTAACGCCGGAACGCGCGCCGCCGGTGTCGAGGCTGTTCGATTAACATTTCCCATCGACACTGCGGGCAGGGTGGGATTCCGTTCGTGGGTCAGACATTCATGCTTTGCTGTTCAAGCCAAAGCAGCTAAAAATCAGTCCGATTCCCATCCGGAGCAACTAGAAAAAGACAAGAAAGCGGCCGTAAACCCGCATTTGTCTTTGCTTGTGTATGCCCAACAGCGCGTTTATTCTACTTATACTCCGATCACAAACCACTTCTTCGCCTCCGCTGCTTCCGCGGGCCTGGCAGAATAGGTCTTCATGACGTGTCTCTGGTGTTTGAGTAACGGGGTGTTCGCGTGACGGGAACGGTTGTTCAGGCATGCGCCGCGAATTTCGTGGCCATTCTTCTAGGCCACCCGGACGGCACTGTCAAGACGGATAAAGCGCAAAATACATATAAATTACATGATGTTACAATTGTGGTATCATGTTACCACAAACATTCAGCGCGGCGGCACCGAATAGGTCGACGTGGCGTGCGCCACCGGCGCGCCCTCGCCGTCGGAATACAGCGCGATATCGCCCACGGCCAGCCGCCTGCCGAGTTTCAGCAGGCGTGCTTGCGCCACCATGTCGGCCCGCCCCGGCCTGCGCAGGAAATTGATGTTGAGGTTGGCGGTCACGGAAAGCTCGACTCGGCCGATATGCCCGAGCACGACCACCCACATGGCGAGATCGCTGAGCGCCATCATGGCCGGCCCGGAAATCGTGCCGCCCGGGCGCAGGTGCCGCCTGTCGTAAAACATCCGCAGACGCGCCGCGCCGGGCCGCAAGTCCTCGATCTCGAACGTGCGTCCGTTATCGATCCAGATTTCGGGATAGACCTCGCCGATGAAATCGTCGACTTCCTGGGCGTTGAGAACCGGTTTCATGCTGACTGGCATTCCTGGAAAGGCGTTTTTGCGTCTTGGCGTTGCGCGGCGACATTGTGTTATACAAACGGCCAGGCGATGCAAGGCAAACACGCCGCCGGACCGCAACGGATACCGCGCGCGGAAACGCAAGGCGGAGACGGTAAAAACGGAAAACCCGGAACGGAAACCGTAAAGACAGAAACCGCAAAGGCAAAACCGTCAAAGGCGGAGGCGAACGGGCAATGCTCGACAAGATGACCGCAACCGATCAGGCGGGCGGCATGCTGCTCAGGCAAAACGCCGGCGGCATCACGACCCTGACGCTGAACCGGCCGGGTGCCCGCAACTGCCTGTGCGAGGCCATGATCGACGCCATCGCCCCGGCAATCGCAGACGCGGCCGAGGACCCGGCGGCGCGCGTCGTCGTCATCGCCGCCAACGGACCGGCGTTCTGCTCCGGCCACGATCTGAAGGAAATGACGGCCCGGCGCGCGGACGGCGACGGCGGATGGGCCTTTTTCGCCCGCCTCATGGCGAAATGCAGCGCGATGATGCAGTCGATCGTGAACTGCCCGAAACCGGTCATCGCGCAGGTCCAGGGACCGGCGGCGGCCGGCGTCCAACTCGTCGCCACCTGCGACCTCCCCGTGGCCGGCGTCGACGCGACCTTCACGACGCCGGGCGTCCACATCGGGCTGTTCTGCTCCACGCCGATGGTCGCGCTGAGCCGGAACCTGTCCATGTCCAACAAGCACGCCATGGACATGCTGCTCACCGGCAATGCGGTGACGGCGGACAGGGCCGAACGCATCGGCCTCGTCAATATGGTGGTGCCGCCGGACGACCTCGCGCGTGCGGCCCGTGAAATGGCCGGGACAATCGCGTCGAAATCCATGAAGACGCTGGCAACCGGCAAGCAGGCCTTCTACCGGCAGGCTGAGCTGATATGTGATGCTGGTTGACATCGGCTGATACACAAGTGAGCCTTCGCCTTTGGTCGATTCATAGCACTCAACGCCTTTTTCGGTGTTATAGGCCGTTTCGCATTCAACAATGCGGAACTTTTCACCACCAACACCGCCATCGCGCGCATTGAGCAATTTAAAATAATCCTGATACCCGTCCGAGAACGGAATGCCGCCGGGCGCATATGGGCCGGTTCAATAGCTCAAATCCGGGATTACGAGATCGGCATGCGCGCCCCCCGCCATCAAAGCACCGGTGAGTGCCAGTGTCATAATATGTTTAATCTTCATCGGTTTTTCCTCCTTGCCGTTGATCTGTGGTTTCCAGGCATCTGTGACGATGGCAATGCGCATGCGGCGCATACTTCGTGTCGTTTGTGAAAATCATGTCAATATGTTGCTAATGCAACATAACCTGTCAAATTGGGCCTGTCAACGATTTTTACCCTTGCAAGCCCGGAACTTTCCGAGCAGGAAAGTCTTGCTTGAAACCGGCTTGAAACGGTATTATTTTCCCAAACGGGAAAGAAAAATGACACCAGAACAGATCGGAAAACTGATACGCGACACGCGCAAAATCCAGGGGCTGCGCCAAGATGAACTGGCGGCCGCGGCCGGCGTTGGCCTGCGTTTTCTGGTTGAGCTGGAAGCCGGCAAGGAGACCGCCCAGCTTGGCAAAACGCTGAGCGTGCTCTCGGCGCTGGGCTGCGCTATCTACATCAAGCCACCGGACGCGGGCGGCCAATGATGAACGCCCTGACCGTCTGGTGGGATCATGCAATGGTCGGCGCACTGAGGATAAACCGACATGGCGACACGTCTTTTTCCTACGCTGAAACATGGCTGGGGCGCCCTTCCGCGCGCGCGATTTCCGTCTCCCTGCCCCTGCGCGCCGCGCCGTTTTCAAGGCGTGAAAGCCGGCCTTTTTTTGAAGGGCTTTTGCCGGAAGAAAGCCAGCGCATTGCGATTGCCGGCGCGCTTGGACTCTCGGAAGGGAACGAATTTCGCCTGCTGGAGGCGCTCGGCGGCGAGGTCGCCGGCGCGCTTTCCCTGTGGCCGGAGGGACAGCGGCCGCCCGTTGCGGCGGCGGCGATTGAACCGGCGCAAGCACCCGCCGATGAGGCGCTGGTCGACATTCCAAACCGCCTGCCCGCCCGATGCTCGCTGGCGTATACGCTGAAGATGCCAGGGGGAAGATGTGCTTTCATTGGGTGAAGGCGCCGACTCAAGAAGAGTTGCTACGTTTAACGCATACCCTGAGTCATCGTGTTGCCCGGTTCCTGGAAAGGCGAGGGCTGCTTGAACGTGATGTGGAAAACGGCTACCTGGTGTTTGAGCAGCAGGAAGAGGATGTGATGCAGCAGCTTTACGGTCATTCGGTGAGCTACCGAATTGCGGTGGGTCCACACCAAGGCCGTAAGGTTTTCACATTGCAAACCCTGCCACCCCTTGCGGGCGGTGAAGATTCGGGGCAGGCCACCAAGGTGGCCGGTTTTTCATTATATGCGAGTGTAGTCGCTGAACCGCATCGTCGAGATAAGCCGGAGCGGCTGTGTCGATATATTTCGCGACCAGCGGTATCGGAAAAGCGTCTGGTACTGACCCCGAACGGAAAGATTCGTTACCAACTCAAGACGCCCTGCCGCGATGGCACTACGCATGTGCTCTTTGAGCCACTGGATTTTATTGCACGGCTGGCAGCCCTGGCGCCTAAACCCAGGGTCAACTTAACCCCTTTCCACGGTGTCTTCGCCCCCAACAGTAAACACCGCATTCAGCTAACCCCGGCCAGGCGGGGAACAAAGATCGCAGCAACACACAGGCACGAACGCCTGGCTGGAAAAAACACCGCCAGAGCGGCGCCGGGCAATGACCTGGATGCAACGCTTGAAACGGGTTTTCAATATCAACATCGAAACCTGTGAACGTTGTGGTGGCCAGGTCAAGGTCATTGCCAGTATCGAAGCGCCGGCGGTGCTCGCACATATTCTAAAACACTTGAAACAAAAGGAAGCCTTGCAAGCCGGCATTCAACCGTACGAACTAACGCCGGAACGCGCGCCGCCGGTGTCGAGGCTGTTCGATTAACATTTCCCATCGACACTGCGGGCAGGGTGGGATTCCGTTCGTGGGTCAGACATTCATGCTTTGCTGTTCAAGCCAAAGCAGCTAAAAATCAGTCCGATTCCCATCCAGAGCAACTAGAAAAAAACAAGAAAGCGGCCGTAAACCCGCATTTGTCTTTGCTTGTGTATGCCCAACAGGGCGTTTATTCTACTTATACCCCGGCTTTGGGGACGGGTGATTGGATTGGCCTTCGCCATACCGATGCTGTTTTTCCTGATCAAAGGGGGGATAAGCTTTAGTTTAAAAGCCAAGCTGGTCCGACTCTTCGTCCTCGGCGGCAGTCAAGGCGTGATGGGTTGGGTGATGGTGCAATCCGGTTTGGTCGATAATCCGGCGGTATCTCAATACCGCCTCGCCGCCCATCTCATGCTGGCCATGCTGATCCTGGCCTGTCTGGTTTGGGTCGCCCAAGGACTGCTGCAACCGCGCAGCCATGTCCGAGCGCATGGCAAAGCCACTCTTTGGGGCTTGGCTTTGTTTATGCTGATCACGATGACCATTACCTCCGGCGCTTTTGTCGCCGGCTTGGATGCGGGTCTGATCTATAACACCTTCCCCTTGATGGATGGCGGTCTCATTCCAGACGGGCTTTGGGTATTAACCCGGCAATTAAATACTATGCTTATATAAATATTTCCTGTATCCTTTGTTTATGGAGAAGACAGATGCACGCAGATTACCCCCGGAGGCCCAGGAACAATTGCGCAAGCAAGCGGTTCGGTTGAAAAAGAAGGGAAAAAGTTTTGCCGACATCGCCAGGCTGCTGGATGTTCACCGTAATTCGGTATCGAATTGGTGGACAGCCTATGAGAGCGCCGGTGCCACCGGCCTTCGCCCTCAGACCCGTGGCCGGCGGGCCGGCGAACAGCGCACACTGAGTCCTGAGCAAGAGGTTGAGATACAGGCTCTGATTAGCGACAAGACGCCAGAGCAATATAAGCTCACGTTTGCGCTATGGACACGTCAGGCGGTTCAGGAATTAATCAAATTGCGTTTGAGGCTGACCATGCCGCTTCGCACTGTGGGGGAATACCTGAAGCGCTGGGGCTTTACGCCCCAGAAGCCGTTGAAGCGCGCCTATGAGCAGCGCCCGGCCGAGGTGAGAAAATGGCTGGCAGAGTCTTACCCGGCGATTGCCGCACGAGCTAAGGAGGAAGGGGCCGAAATTCATTGGGGGACCTGCCTGCTGCAGGCAGGTGAGACGGGTATTCGCAGCGATAGCCAGCATGGACGGAGTTATTCGCCGAAGGGGAAAACACCGGTGATTCGCCTTTCGGCCAAGCGTGCCTCGATGAATATGATTTCGACATTGACGAATCAAGGCAAGGTGCGTTTTATGGTGTATAGCGGCAGCATGAATGCGAAGCGGCTGCTCCGGTTTTTTGCGCAATTAGTGAAGGATGCGGCTCGGAAGGTATTTTTGATACTGGATAACCTGCGGGTACATCATGCCAGGCTGGTCAAGGCTTGGTTGGCAGCGGAAGAGAACCAAAGGAACATTGAGGTCTTTTTTCTTCCAGCCTATTCGCCGGAATTGAATCCCGATGAGTACCTCAATTGTGATTTAAAGGCAGGCGTGCATTCCAGGCCACCTGCAAGAGATGCTGAACAGCTTAAAAAGAAGATTCGCTCACACATGAAAAAGTTACAGACCTGCCTGCTGCAGGCAGGAGACACCGGTTCGAGTTCGCAACTACTTTAAGCATCGCAAAATCGCTTATGCCGCTTAATACGCACTGTGTTTAATTGCCGGGTTAATAGTTCTTACCACACGAAACGAAGAAGCTATCCCAATTTTAAGATCAGCCATTAAAGCCAATCCCAATGAACCATATCCTCATTTTTTATTATCCCGTGTCTATGGAGAATTAAATAATGAAATGCTGTCATATTGGGAGCGCGGTGAATATCATTATTTGAGAGGCAATTATGAGTTTTCCGCCAGTCAATTTCACTGTGCTGAGCAACTTGCAGAAACTCGTTATGACCAACTTCGCTTACAAGCACGTATTGCTGATGTTGAAGATGAAATCCAGCAATTAGAGGGCCTATAGAAAAACACAGCTAAATATGAGTAACGACTTAATAAGAAGTGCCGAAAATGAGATTTGCCAACAAAAGCCTTCACTAATCAAAAGTCTTTAATTCTCTTCGACAAGAAAGTCTTTAATCGCAGAAGCCGTTAGCCTTGGTTGTTGCAGATGCAACATATGACCAGAGTCTTCAATAAGGAAATACGCAGAATCATCAACCCCTAAAATTTCTCTCGCGGTATCTATTCTGCCTGACTTTTCAGCGCTCTCATATACCCAAGATTGCTCAGCCATAACAATCGAAACCTGCGCTGTAATTTCACTCCAAACCTCTTTTACATCATCAAACAAGTAACGATATGGATTCGTATACCGGTGTTTATGGTCATGTTTTAACTGAAATGTTCCTTCTTTAGCTGCCGGCTTGGCCCATAAGTCACATAAATCATTGACGAGTGCATCAGATAAATCTGGGTTCATTGCCTTGATAGAAGCAATAAGTTGCTCTTTACTTTCGTAGACTTTCACGGGTTCATTACTTAACACTTCTTTTAACCATAGCCGTTGCTTGATCGGGGTATCGCTACTCTTGGACTCAGGCAAACCTAAACTGTCTAACGCGATCACTTTATCGACCTTTTCATACAGTAACCCAGCGTACATCAGAACTATGTTTGCACCCATACTGTGGCCTATCAAAGTTGCTTTTTTATCCGAAGAGTAATGATCAACAATCACATCTAGATCAGCAATATAATCAGGGACCCAATAACCGTTGTCGACATGCTCAGATTCACCAAAGCCACGCAGGTCTGGTGCGACGATATAGAATTGATCCGTCAAATAAGGAACTAAATATTTAAAAGAAGCCCCGCAATCCATCCATCCATGTAGAAGTATCAACAAAGGCTTCGAGCTATCACCCCATTCATGTAAATGATACTGGAGCCCTCTGACAATTAACTTTTTTGATTTGTAATAGCGTTCACTCATTGATAAATAATCACCTCGGTCACTGCCTATAATACTGTAAGGAAAACAGTATTGTTTACTAACAACGTTTGCTTACTATTTAGTTGCTTACGAATAAATAAGCCCCAAAACCGAATAGGCTTTGGGGCTTAACTGGTCGATCTTAATTGTCTTTATTGAACGAACACGCTTTTAAAGCGCAGCTTCAAGTTCAGGCACTGCCTCAAATAAATCAGCGACTAAGCCATAATCAGCCACTTGAAAAATTGGAGCTTCTTCGTCTTTGTTAATAGCAACAATCACTTTACTGTCTTTCATACCAGCAAGATGCTGAATTGCGCCAGAGATACCAATCGCTATATACAAGTTCGGCGCGATCACCTTGCCCGTTTGACCTACTTGATAATCGTTGGGAACATAGCCAGCGTCAACTGCTGCTCGCGAAGCACCGACTGCGGCGCCTAGTTTATCCGCCAAGCCTTCAATTATTTTAAAGTTTTCAGCACTACCGACACCACGACCACCTGACACAACAATATCTGCCGCGCCTAAATCTGGCCGTTCAGACTCAGTTAACTCTCGCCCAACCAATGACGTTGATCCATTCGCAGCCGTTGATTCAATCGTCACCACTTCAGCCGAGCCCGCTGTGTCAGCCGCATCGAAACCAGTCGTACGAACAGTAATTACTTTTGTCGCATCACTGCTTTGTACTGTTGCAATAGCATTACCAGCGTAAATTGGTCGTTTGAAAGTATCGGCAGATTCAACGCTAATTATGTCGGATATCTGCGAAGAATCTATCAAAGCAGAAACGCGCGGCATAATGTCTTTGCCGGTTGTGGTCGAAGCGGTGATTAGGTAACCATAATCAGCAGCCAACTTAACGATTAAGTCTGATATTTCGGTGGCTAATGGCTCTTTATAATGATCAGCATCTGCTAATAGAACTTTACTAACGCCAGAAACTTGTGCTGCTTGATTTGCAACTTCACTCGCGCCACTACCCGCAACCAAAATATGTACATCGCCACCAATTTGAGAAGCCGCAGAAACAGCATCAAGCGTAGATGCATGTAATTCAGAATTATTATGTTGTGCAATAACTAATATACTCATGATATCTCCCTCTTAAATCGCTTTCGCTTCGTTCTTTAATTTTTCGACCAACTCTTGGACAGAGCCAACCATGACGCCTGCTGATCTTTCTGCAGGTGGACTAACATTCAGCACTGTTTGACGTTTAGCCGTATCAACGCCTGTGTCTGCAGCCGCAATAACGCCTAATGGTTTCTTTTTAGCTTTCATGATATTTGGTAGCGCCGGGTAACGAGGCTCGTTAAGACGTAAGTCTGTTGTAATAATCGCTGGTGTAGGAAGTGAGATAGTTTCTAAGCCGCCATCAATTTCACGCGTAACCTTAGCTGATTCTCCATCAACCTCAACTTCAGAAGCAAATGTTGCTTGTGGCCAGCCCAATAGTGCTGACAACATTTGGCCCGTTTGATTGTTATCACCGTCAATCGATTGCTTACCTGTGATAACCAAACCTGGCTTTTCTTGCTCAACAACATGTTTCAACAATTTAGCAATTGCGAGTGGCTCTAGGTCATTATCGGCGTCAATACGAATCGCACGATCAGCGCCCATTGCCAAGCCAGAACGGATAACTGTGTCTATATCAGCACTACCCACACTCACTATAACGACTTCATCAGCTTTACCAGCTTCTTTTAGTCGAATCGCCTCTTCAAGGGCAATTTCACAAAAAGGATTTAACGACATCTTGACGTTTTCTGTGTCTACGCCAGAGCCATCACTTTTAACACGAATGCTGACATAAGCATCTACCACTCGTTTTACTGGGACCAAGATTTTCATGCAATCTCCTCAAAGTTTATTTTAAATATCAAGTATTTATTCCTTCAACATATTACGTTACTCATCATCGTCACTTTGGCAATTTAAGAGCACACCCTAACCTTTGAAGGATCAAGAGCCGTAATTCTATGATATGGGGCGCAAATATTCAATAAATGTCTACATTTATTGAATATAAATAAAAAATATTACTTTTATTCTTATTTAAACTAAAAATGTTGACATTTCATCTAATAAACTTATTCTATGGAGCAGAAACTACACATAAGTGTTGAGAGAAACCCTGTTCGCCTATCTAGGCTATGGTGCGCACCGCCGCGCCGTGAAACCAGCGCAGCAGACTGGCGGTCCAGGCGATCGGCACCGGAAACCGCGCTTTGACGTACTCTGGGAACCGGGTGTGATAGGCGCTCGTAAACGGCCTGCGACAGCACCGGCAATAGCGTCGCGCTGCCAGGCCGAGCGGGCCCTCGGTGGCGATGTGGATACAATCGGGGTCGAAGTCATCAAGGTTGCACTGTACGCTGCGCCCGGCAAATAGCGACAAGCGGATCTCGGGATAGGTTGGCATCGGCATCGTGCGCCGGTTCTCGGGCGTGACCATCAATATGTCGTGCCCCATTGCCTTAAGTTCGTCACGCGTTTGTGAGAGGATCTGGACCACGCCGTTGATCTGTGGTTTCCAGGCATCTGTGACGATGGCAATGCGCATGCGGCGCATACTTCGTGTCGTTTGTGAAAATCATGTCAATATGTTGCTAATGCAACATAACCTGTCAAATTGGGCCTGTCAACGATTTTTACCCTTGCAAGCCCGGAACTTTCCGAGCAGGAAAGTCTTGCTTGAAACCGGCTTGAAACGGTATTATTTTCCCAAACGGGAAAGAAAAATGACAGCAAAGCAGATCGGAAAACTGATACGCGACACGCGCAAAATCCAGGGGCTGCGCCAAGATGAACTGGCGGCCGCGGCCGGCGTTGGCCTGCGTTTTCTGGTTGAGCTGGAAGCCGGCAAGGAGACCGCCCAGCTTGGCAAAACGCTGAGCGTGCTCTCGGCGCTGGGCTGCGCTATCGACATCAAGCCACCGGACGCGGGCGGCCAATGACGAACGCCCTGACCGTCTGGTGGGATCATGCAATGGTCGGCGCACTGAGGATAAACCGACATGGCGACACGTCTTTTTCCTACGCTGAAACATGGCTGGGGCGCCCTTCCGCGCGCGCGATTTCCGTCTCCCTGCCCCTGCGCGCCGCGCCGTTTTCAAGGCGTGAAAGCCGGCCTTTTTTTGAAGGACTTTTGCCGGAAGAAAGCCAGCGCATTGCGATTGCCGGCGCGCTTGGACTCTCGGAAGGGAACGAATTTCGCCTGCTGGAGGCGCTCGGCGGCGAGGTCGCCGGCGCGCTTTCCCTGTGGCCGGAGGGACAGCGGCCGCCCGTTGCGGCGGCGGCGATTGAACCGGCGCAAGCACCCGCCGATGAGGCGCTGGTCGACATTCTAAACCGCCTGCCCGCCCGATGCTCGCTGGCGTATACGCTGAAGATGCCAGGGGGAAGATGTGCTTTCATTGGGTGAAGGCGCCGACTCAAGAAGAGTTGCTACGTTTAACGCATACCCTGAGTCATCGTGTTGCCCGGTTCCTGGAAAGGCGAGGGCTGCTTGAACGTGATGTGGAAAACAGCTACTTGGTGTTTGAGCAGCAGGAAGAGGATGTGATGCAGCAGCTTTACGGTCATTCGGTGAGCTACCGAATCGCGGTGGGTCCACACCAAGGCCGTAAGGTTTTCACATTGCAAACCCTGCTCAAGACGCCCTGCCGCGATGGCACTACGCATGTGCTCTTTGAGCCACTGGATTTTATTGCACGGCTGGCAGCCCTGGCGCCTAAACCCAGGGTCAACTTAACCCCTTTCCACGGTGTCTTCGCCCCCAACAGTAAACACCGCATTCAGCTAACCCCGGCCAGGCGGGGAAAAGGATCGCAGCAACACACAGGCACGAACGCCTGACTGGAAAAAACACCGCCAGAGCGGCGCCGGGCAATGACCTGGATGCAACGCTTGAAACGGGTTTTCAATATCAACATCGAAACCTGTGAACGTTGCGGTGGCCAGGTCAAGGTCATTGCCAGTATCGAAGCGCCGGCGGTGCTCGCACATATTCTAAAACACTTGAAACAAAAGGAAGCCTTGCAAGCCGGCATTCAACCGTACGAACTAACGCCGAAACGCGCGCCGCCGGTGTCGAGGCTGTTCGATTAACATTTCCCATCGACACTGCGGGCAGGGTGGGATTCCGTTCGTGGGTCAGACATTCATGCTTTGCTGTTCTAGCCAAAGCAGCTAAAAATCAGTCCGATTTCCATCCAGAGCAACTAGAAAAAGACAAGAAAGCGCCCGTAAACCCGCATTTGTCTTTGCTTGTGTATGCCCAACAGGGCGTTTATTCTACTTATACCCTGCGGCAATTGTATTGGCAATTCTTTGGGCAAGCCCGCTGATCTACGCGATTTGGACTGCCATTCATCCTGCCGCTTATGAAGCTGATTTTTACCTCTTTGCACCGCTGACCCTTGAAAATTTCATCAAGGCGTGGGATGCGGTACCTTTTGCGAGGTATTTTTTAAATACATTCATCTTGGTCACAATGATCTTGGTGTGTCAGTTTATTTTATGCACATTGGCAGCATATTATTTTGCACGGTTTAAATTCCGTGGCCGCGATTTTTTATTCTTTGTCGTGTTGCTACAACTATTGATTATGCCTGACATCTTGATCGTTGAAAATTATCAGATGATCAGGAAGCTAAATCTTGTCGATACGATCACGGCAATTGCCCTGCCCTATGTCGCATCAGGTTTTGGCGTTTTCCTAATCCGCCAAACCTTTCTAACCGTGCCAAAAGAATTGGATGATGCTGCTAAGATTGAAGGGGCGGGACCTCTTGCGATTTTGTGGCGCGTCTCCGCGTCACACCATTGGAACAATTTCCTTTGGCCGCTCGTTATTACCAACTCTGTAGAGACGCGGCCTTTAACCGTTGGGCTCAGCGTCTTTTCGACAACCGATTCCGGCATTGAATGGTCCGTCATCAATGCGGCAACTTTGATGACCTCAGCCCCGCTGCTGATTGCCTTTTTGCTGTTTCAGCGACAATTCGTTCAAAGTTTCATGCGTGCAGGAATTAAATAACAGGCTTATTTTGGTCCCATAATTGACTGCATAAAGGCGGAATTTCGCTTTCAATCGCTTGCATGGCGTCAACGATGAGGTCTTCGCGCCACCGCCGTCCGGCGATTTGTACGCCGATCGGTTGGCGTCCGGTCGGTAACTCGGCAATATGTGTCGGTATATTACCTGCCGGAAGACCCGTAAAATTCATGATGAAAGACCAGTGCGCGCGCCCTAATACCTCACGAACCCCTTCCGGGCCTTCCGTATCACGGCCCGCAGAAAAGAAAGGGGTTAAAAGAAAGGGGGTTAAGACAAGCGGGTAATCTTCTAAAAACAAGGACCATTGACGTGCGTAATGGGTACGACGCGCCAGCATTGCGATGGCTTCCTCGTCCTCATAGGGTGGAAAATCTGCATAATAGGCGTCAAATATCTCGTTAATCTGATCCGAGCCATGATTTCGGATATCTGCACCCAATAGCGCTTTTACTTCTCCTAACAAGGTACGATAGCCAACTTCACCCGTTTCTTTGGCGAGCGGTGGGTCAACTTCTTCTACGGCATATCCGGCCTTTGATAAGGCGGATGCGGCTTTATCGATCGCGACGGCAACATCCGCATGCATGCCAAACCCAAAATCATCTTTACTGACGGCAACGCGTACAGGGCCTTTAATCGGTGCCCCGCGCCATGGTAACGGTACATGAAAGGGATCATGAGGGTCCGGCGCAATAATAGCGGGCATCGCAAGATTAAGATCGGCCGCATTTCTTGCGAGCAAACCTTGCACGGACATAGATTGCGCAAGCAGGCCTCTTTCCACTTTTTGGCTGGGATTCCAGGCCGGAACCCGGCTTAAGCCCGGTTTAACCGTCACCGCCCCGTTTGCCGAGGCCGGGAACCGCAGTGAACCGCCGATATCATTGCCATGCGCGAGCGCCCCAATACCAGCCATGACGGCCGATCCGGCCCCGCCTGAGGAACCGCCGGCAGAGATGTGGCGGCCCCAAGGATTGTATGTGCGCCCGTAAAGCGGATTATCCGTATCCGCGCGAAACGAGAATTCCGGCGTATTCGTGCGTCCGATTATGACCGCCCCTGCCGCCTTTAGATTGCGCACAATGGGGGCATCACCGGGAGCAATCACATTTTTGAAGGCTGCAACCCCATTACTGGTCGCATGCCCTTTTTGATCTATGTTGATCTTAATTGTTACCGGGACACCGTGCAGAACACCTTTGGGTGAACGGCTTGCATCAAGCTCTGTGGCATCGCGTCTGGCTTCATCCGCAAGCGTTTCGACAACGGCATTGAGAGCCGGATTAACTTCTTCCAGCCTCGCAAGTGCTGCCTCGGTCACCTCAGTGGCCGAGATGGCGTTTGCGTGTGTCGCGGTTGTAATTTCGGTTGTGGTCCATTGCCAAAGTGGCTTGTTTGCTGACATTTTATTTCCTCATATACCGCATTTAAACACGCTATCGGTTCTATGATGCACTGTTAAAGCACGGCAATAGATCATTTTTATGCGGCGTTGCCGCGTATACGCCGCGTGCGATTGCACGGCTTAGGCAGACCGCGGCAGCAAATCCCAAATCCCGAAAAACTTCATGATCAACCTGGCCTTTTCTGGTCGAAACGCCAAAAACCAGATCACCGTCCCAAGGGGTGTGAGAGGGGATGATTGCGCGCGCCATACCGTCATGTGTATTAACGGCTAACCGATGGCATTGGGCCTTACTCAAAGGCGCATCCGTCGCCACAATTGCGATTGTGGTATTTGACATCTCGGAATTGGCAAGCTGCATTGCCAATTCTTTTGGGCTTGTCTGGCGTTCTAGAGACAGTGGCGCGTTACCAATTCCTCTGCCGCCAAACTCATCGCCAATTTCAAAGGGTGCCGCCCAAAAATGCTGGTTGTCATTTGTTGTCACGCTGCCAAGAGGATTTGCAACAACGAGCGCGCCTATGGTGTAACCGGTGTCAAGCTTAAGCGATGCAGAGCCTAAACCGCCCTTAACGGTCGCGGTAAGAGCCCCGATACCCGCACCGACAGAGCCTATGTCAAACGCTTCGGCGGCCGCTTTGAGCGCAGATCTGCCCAAATCGTAATATGGATTTTTTTTCCAATTTTTGTCACCCCCGTTGATCAGGTCAAAAATAATCGCCCCCGGTACGATCGGAACCCGAATTGATCCTACGGCGAAACCTCTTCCCCGTTCACGTAAACCATCCATTACACCGGAACAGGCATCTAATCCGAAGGCTGATCCGCCGGATAAAACCAATGCGTCAATTTGATCCACTGTTTTGTCGGGCGCGAGTAAATCGGTTTCTTTTGTCCCCGGAGCGCCGCCCATGACGTGGACACTGGCAATGAAAGGATCATCCCCGACCAGGACTGTCGCGCCGCTTTTTACGTCTTCATTTTCAGCATTGCCAACATGCAACCCAATAACATCCGTAATTAGATTCTTGGGACCAGGTTTATATGCAGCGCCCATTGTTCATAAAACCTCTGGAAGTTAGAGCCCGGTGTTGGCACAAAGGGCTCTAGGAGCCGCTAAAATCAGTTCTTTGGTGTATGGATGCTGAGGGTTTTGAAAAACGTCTTCCGTCAAACCCTGTTCGACAATCTTTCCGGTCTGCATCACCATGACCCGATCGGTTATTGTTCTAACAACCGACAAATCATGGCTGATAAACAGATATGCCAATGGCCGCTTATGGCATAGATCCGCAATCAGATCCAAAATTTGCGATCGAATAGATACATCAAGCGCGGAGACGGCTTCATCAAAAATAATCAGTTCAGGCGCAACAATAAGCGCGCGCGCAATGGCAATGCGTTGTCGCTGGCCACCGGAAAACTCATGGATATATTTTTGCCCGTCGCTTGGCCTTAGCCCGACATCTTCCAAAGCCTTTTCGACCCATTCTTGAATTTGTGCCGCCGGTGGTTTTTGCGACAGAATGTGAAGCGGCTCTGAAATGAGGCGGTCTACGCGATGCCTTGGATTAAACGAACTGTAGGGGTCTTGAAACACCACCTGCATTTTATCGCGAATATCGGCATTCGGTATTCCGTTTTTGCAAACCGGTCGGCCATTCAATAGGATTTGACCGGATTGAATTTCCTCCAGCCCCAAAATAGCCCTTGTCAGGGTCGATTTGCCACATCCACTTTCGCCGACAAGGCCAAGCCGCTCACCTTGTGCAATTTGAAAACTGACATTCTCAAGCGCCTTGAAGCGTTGACGGGGGCCAAAAATTTGTTTTCGCGCCAAAGGATAGCTGCGTTCAATTTGTTCGACCCCAAGCAGATCGGCGGTGGCCCGGTAGGGCGGTAATGTCACTTTATGAGAAGAAGCCTTAAACAGCTTTTTCGTATAAGGGTGCTGCATGTTTTGCAGAAGCTTAGATGTTTTATCGGTCTCGACGATTTTTCCATTTTGCATGACAGCGATTGTGTCTGCCATCTCGGCGACAACGGCTAAATCATGTGTAATCATCACCAAGGCCATATCAAATTCACGCACGAGTTCTTGTAAGAGCTTGAGTATTTTTGACTGGGTCGTGACATCCAATGCCGTTGTCGGTTCATCGGCAATGAGCACTTTTGGCTTAAGGGCAATGGCCATAGCAATCACCACTCTTTGCCGTTGTCCCCCCGACAATTCATGCGGGTAACGTGTAGGCTCAACGTTTAATCCTACTTTTTTCAAAACGATTGCGGCTCTGTCTAATGCCTCTTTTCGTGAAACGTTCTGATGTATTTTAATCGTTTCAGCGACTTGCTCGCCGATCGTTTTTACCGGATTGAGCGCCGTCATCGGTTCTTGAAAAACCATACCCATGACGTGACCACGTAAATTACATAAATCTTCTTCTTTCGTTTGAACGATGTCTTGACCGTCTAAAATGATTTGCCCGGACAATTCTGACTTACGCGGTAAGAGCCCCATTATGGACAATGCGGTCATAGATTTTCCCGAACCGCTCTCCCCGGTTATTGCCAAGATCTCTCCTGGCTGCACCTTAAGGCATACATCGCGCAAAATTGGCGTTTCGCCGATCCGTAAACATAAATTGTGCAGGCTCAATATGCTCATGTGCGATCATTCCGTATGCGAGGATCGAAAATATCGCGGAGCCCGTCACCCAAAATGTTTAAGCCCAAAACCATCAACAAAATTGTCAATCCAGGGACCAGAGCAACATGCGGTGCGATGCTGACCAATGTCTGTGCATCGGCGAGCATACGTCCCCAGCTTGCCGTTGGCGGCTGTGCGCCTAATCCGATATAGGACAAAGAAGCTTCGGCTAAAATCCCGAGGCTAAATTGTATCGTCCCCTGTACCAGCAGGAGGTTCATGATATTCGGTAAAATATGCTCGATCGAAATTTGTGTGGATGATTTTCCACAAACTCTCGCCGATAAGATGAAATCCCTTGCCCAAAGCGGGGCGGCGGCGGCCCGTGTGATGCGTGCAAATACCGGAATGTTAAAAATTCCGATTGCAACGATGGCATTGACGGCCGAGGCCCCAAATACGGCCGTGATCAAAATTGCGATGACTAACGATGGGAAGGCAAAAACGAGATCATTACCCCGCATTATCACCTCGTCGATAAGCGAGCCACGCTTAGCGGCCGCATAAAGACCAAGCGGCACGCCTGCCATGATGCCAATTCCGACGGCGAACAAAGCAATCGCAATCGATGTGCGCGCCCCCATCATAATCATCGACATGAGGTCACGACCAAAATGGTCTGTACCTAACCAATTCTCTATATTGGGATTTTGCAATTTTTTAGCGATGTCTAAGGCATCAATATCATATGGAACCCATACAAATGAGATACCCGCCATCAGCACGAAGATGACCGTAAAAATGCCACCTATCCAAATACCACGGTTCATGACTTGACTCTCAATCTCGGGTCAACAATCGCATAAGCCACATCGACGATGAAATTCACCAAAATAACGGTGAACACCAACAGCATGACCACGTTTTCCACCACGATTAAGTCACGGCCCGATATCGCTTGAAAAATTAACCGCCCAAGTCCGGGCAGGAAGAAGATTTGCTCAATAATAATTGCACCGGCAAGCAGGAACGAAAACTGCAAGCCGATTATCGTAAGCACTGGGATTAAAGCGTTACGAACCGCATGATGCCAAAGGGCTTGTCTGCGGGTGAGACCTTTGGCACGCGCCGTGCGGATAAAATCTTCCGATAACATATCGAGCATAGAGGATCGCATAATGCGCGATAAGATTGCCGCTTGCGGCAGTGCCAAGGCAATTGCCGGCAAAGTGAGTGACTTGATAGCTTGAAAGGGATCACCCCATCCTGCAAATCCCCCCGCTGAAAACCACCTCAAATTTACGGCGAAAATTAAAACCAAGATCATGGCAAACCAGAAATTTGGGATTGCGATCCCTATTTGGGTTGCCCCCATAATGCTTATGTCGCTCACTTGGCCTCGGCGGCTTGCGGCAAGAATGCCGATTGGAAAAGCGATCAGTGTTGACAGTGTCAGCGCGTATACCGCCAAAGGCAAAGAGACCCAAATCCGATCTGCAATAAGATCTGCAACCGGGGTTTTGTAGGTCCAAGACCGACCAAAATCCCCCTGCAACATACCCGTCACCCAATCAAGGTATCGCAAGGCGATATTTTTATCCAACCCCATTTCCGTTCGCAGGGCTGCGAGCGTATCTTCTCTCGCATTTACCCCCAGCATGAACGACGCCGGATCGCCAGGAATGATTTCAATTACCGAGAATATAACGATCGACGCAATAACGAGGCTTATTGTTAAAGAGGTTAATCGTGTTAGCAGATAGCGGAGCACTATTCGACACTCTTTGATATAGTGATTTCGGTTATTAGCAAAAAATTACACCCACTCTTACAATTAATTTGAAAAAAACAGGTAAATAATTCGAATTATCTTTATAGGCCCTTTTAAATTCCAAGTGGGTTAAACCGCATGTGGATTGAGTGTGCGAAAGTTGAGTTTTCCAGCAATCAGGAAGATGATGGTGCGAATGGTTGACAAACGCCGATACCCTCGGGCCTTGCGTTTGGCGGCCTGGAACAGGCCGTTAATGGCTTTGAGGAAGCCATTGGTCATTCGTGTTCGTGCCCAGGCAACGATGCCCTCAAGGTGGTTTCGAATTATCCGCGCTACATCCTTCATGGCCTCGACCTTTGAGCGCATGACGTTTGTGCACCATTGTTTGAGCATCTGGCGCACGACATGGCGCTGCTTGCGGTTGAGGATTTCGCGCAGGTCTTCCCGGTATTGCCAGGCACGCGCGGCCTGCCTGCTACAGGCAGGTAGCGTTTGGTCTGCGTGTCATGCACCGCGTGCTCGCCCGCCGCATCAGGGTGAATGAAGTGGCTGCCAGAGCGAAAATCCACAAGAATCGTCAGCGTCCTGCCCGGCTGGTCAAAGCACGTCTCAACCACATACCACGGCGAACTCATACCAAGTGCCGCTTCAAAAAGCTGTTCCGATTTCACTGTCCTATCGTCTCCTTCTCATTGATAAATAGTGACAGAATTATTACATTACCCACTCTGATTTTAAAAGAGGCTCTTTATATTTTGTGTTTAACGAAGTGCAAGAGTGCCTCGGCATGTTCAGTGCCGAGGCTGTACAGTTTAATTGGCCCAGCTGACGACTGTTAAGTCTACAGCTGCCGTGGGTTGGTGTACCCAGAGCCCCCGTATATCCTTTTTCGCAACCGTGGCAGCGGGTAGCTCAAATAAATAACCATTTACATAATCTTTTGAAATGATTTCTTGAGCTTTCGCCAATAAGGCAGATCGTCCGGCCGGATCAGCCGTTGCGTCTAACTCCTTCATTAAGGCTTGAAACTCTGGATTGTCATATTGGAAGTAATAGTCTGGATTTGCGTAGATCCCAATATCCATTGGTTCCGTATGGCTAACGATGGATAGTCCGTAATCTTTCGCTTTAAAAACTTCCTCGATCCATTGTGCCCATTCTAGATTGGTAATTTCGGCGTTGATGCCCACTTGCCTAAGTTGACTGGCGATGATTTCGCCGCCACGGCGCGCGTAAGAGGGTGGCGGAAGTTTTAGAGTGGTTGAAAATCCATCCGCAAAACCTGCTTCTGTCAAAAGCGCTTTTGCCTTTACCGGATCATAGGGCGAATTTTGCCGCAGATCGACATAATCAGGGTTGTGCGGTGCAAAATGCGTCCCGATCGGTGTGCCATACCCAAACATCGCCCCCTCTATAATCGCTTGACGGTCAATGGCATGTGCGATCGCTTTACGAACAAGAAGATTGTCGAAAGGCGCCATTTTGTTATTGGTAGATAAAATGGTCTCGCCTTCGGTATTGCCAACCGTTACTTGGAAACGAGGATCGGCCTCAAACTGCGGCAGGTTCTCTAGGGCAGGAAATATCACGAAAGCATCGACATCTTCTGCCATTACGGCGGCAAAGGCTGCCGTCGGATCAGAAATAAATCTGAATGTTGCGGCCTCTAACGCTGCAGCTTGGCCCCAATATTGTTCATTTCTGATAAGCTCGATACGATCGCCCTGTATCCAATCTTTGAATTTGAAAGCGCCGGTGCCGATCGGATTTGACGCGATATTGTCAACGCTTTCCGGTGCAACGATAACTGCGTCTCCCCAAGCCATATTAAACAAGAAGTTACCGTTTGGTTGTGACAAGGTGACTTCAACGGTTAGGGGATCAATGACGGTAACCGCGCTGATGCCCACGAACAATCCTTTCTGGGCGTTTGTGCTATCTTCAGCCCGCGCCCGATCCAGGCTAAATTTTACATCTTCCGCATCCATATCGGTGCCGTCATGAAACGTCACCCCGGAATTAAGATTAAATGTGTAGACAGTGCCATCCTTCGATATCGACCAATCTTTCGCTAATCCGGGTAAGATAGCACCATTGCCGTCGAAACGGGTAAGGCCTTCAAAAACATTAGCGTAAAGAACCTGGTCAATCGCTTGGGCCGCGCCTCCCGTAGGATCGAGGTTCGGCGGCTCAAGTTGTACGGCGACCGTTATTTTAGAATTTGCTGATGCGGAGTTAGATAACAAAAACAACGCGCTTATTGTTGCCGATAATAGGATTTTGTACATGTTATTCCTCTTTGCTCGTTATTTTTGTGACTGCTAGGCTTTTTCGCCCCGATCGGGTCGCTCAGGTCAGTTTAAGTCGTTCAACTCACGGTGTCAAAGCCGTTTGAGATACTCCAATCTGAAAGTGTTTTTATCATGCGTGGATTCAACCAGCAAGTGCAACATTAGGATTGATTCGGAAGCTCTTACATGGACACCGCCTGTTTGCCAAGTCCCATTAGCAGTTAGAATCGATTGCACTCTTACATTCGGCCTGTGATTGGGAACGAAGTCCCTGGCCACGATGGAGTTTGCCAGCAGGGCCCTATCTGAACGGTGGCATGGACTGCCAAGAGCTTCCCCGGGTTTGACCTGCTGTGGTTCGACCTGTTTTGCCATCAGTGACTTACGCAATGCTATAAACGGTGGGTTCTGATTAATGCCCGGTCTTTCAACCGGTCTGACCGGCTTTGACTGGGCAGTAGTGTTCTTCACGCGCCAGGATGACCCAGGCGATGCGGGCCATTTTGTTGGCCAGGGCAATTGCCACCTGGTTGGGGTGTTTGCGCGCCAGCAACGCCTCTACCCAGGGCTGGCCCCCCGGCAAGCCGGCCTGTCGCCGACGCCGGACATGACGGATTACCGACTGTGCCCCTTGCACCAGTAGACGTCTGAGCATCGTATCGCCGCGCTTGCTGATGCCCAGCAGTTTCACTTTGCCCCCGCTACTGGCCTGTTTCGGTACCAGACCGATAAAGGCCGCCACCTCCCGCCCATGACGAAAGGTACGTGCATTACCCAGTTTGGCCACCAGGGCCGTGGCCGTGTGTACCCCGATGCCTGGCGCCTCGGCCAAACGGCGACTGGCCTCATGCTCACGGTGCCAGCGCACCAGGGCCTGTTCTAACTCCTTAATCCGGGCCTGTTGAGCGACATACGCCGACCACATCACCCGTAAGCTATCACGACTCAACGCCGGTATCTCCGCCTGCTCATCGTCCAGCAACAACGGCACCTGACGTTCAAAGGACTTCACACCAACCGCCATAACAATGCCAAACTCCGCTAACAGGCCCCGAATGTGATTGCTGATACTGACCCGCTCCTTGACCAGTAACTGCCGGCTACGGTGCAGGTGCGAGACCGCTTGCTGCTCGGGCGTCTTGATAGCCACAAAACGCATGCCTGGCCGTTGCACCGCTTCACAAATCGCCTCGGCATCGCGCTGGTCGTTCTTGTTGCTTTTCACATAGGGCCTGACAAACCCAGGCGCCATCAGCTTGACCTCATGACCCAGACGCGCCAACTCACGCGCCCAATAGTGGCTCGTTGCGCACGCCTCCATGCCGACCCGACACGGCGGTAATTTCGCAAAGTAGCCCAGCAGTTGCTTGCGCCTGAGCGAACGGCTGACCACCGGTTGGCCTTGCCGGCCCACCCCGTACACATAAAAAATGTTCTTTGCCAAATCCAGTCCAATTACGTTAATCTCTTGCATGACATCGCCCTCTTGGTTTGTTGATTGAACCTCAATCATGGCACACTGATGCCGATTAAGGGAGGGCGGTGTCCATACCATCTGATTCAATCAGAGCTTCCATTCCGAAAAATACCTGATTAGGTGTTTTCATGTCAAGGCATTTTCGAGGTCGGTTATTTAATTTATCCATAGCCATTTTAATCTCCTGTTCAGTGATGGTAGTAAAGTCTCTGTCCTTGGGGAAGTATTGGCGTATCAGGCCGTTGGTATTTTCGTTGAGTCCACCTGCCTGCAGCAGGCAGGCGTTGCCAGGAGGCATAGGCCTGCCCGCTGCAGGCGGGGGTGGGCGAAATAAAAGGTCGTATTGAGCGCTTTGGCCATGGCCTGATGGCGCGCAAACTCCCTGCCGCTGTCAGAAGTCAGGGTATGGACATTATCGGACAAGGGGGCAAGCTGTTGCAAGATGGCCGCCTTGACTGTGTTTGCCTCCTTGCTGGCGACCTTGGCAATCAACGTCAGGCGCGACTTACGTTCGGTCAGGGACACGAGGGCCTGTTTATGGCCCTTACCAATGATCGTGTCCATTTCCCAACCTATATGTACACCTCGTAGTTTGCAAGCTGATTATTCAGTAACGGTAAAATAAGACTGCGTACGACTATCCGGCCTCTGTGTTGGGGAATCATTGTCCCCGGGCCTCAATGAGAACCGCGCCCCTGTCGCTCTATCGTGCCTTCGAGCTTTTAAGCCCAGTCGGGCCCGCCTGCTGCAGGCAGGTAAGCCAGCGTTTCAGGGGCCGGCCTGCCTGCTGCAGGCAGGTCTAAGCTGTTACTTCATATCTTTATCGCAACCTATGGTGGGTACGTTCTACTCCTGTCTCAAACGGGCCTGAGCGTGTCTCAGGCCGGCCGGTACTCGGCGCCGTGATACAGCATTGACCAGATGATGCGGGCCAGTTTGTTGGCCACGGCCACCGCCGCCTTATGCTTGCCGATGCGAGCCACCTGCCTGCAGCAGGCAGGTGACCTGTCTGGCCCAACGCGACAGCCGGTCTTCACTGCGGTCGGCATAGCGCAAGACCGACCAGGCCCCCTGGACGAGCAGGCGGCGCAGATACCGGTTACCCCGTTTGGTAATCCCTCCCAGCCGTTGGCGGCCGCCACTGGAGTGCTCTCTGGGCACCAGTCCCAGATTGGCCGCATAGTGGCCTGCCTGCTGCAGGCAGGTAACTGTCAAGCCATGCTCACCGTCTTCCAGCAAGGCCGGCAGCGCCCGTTCCAGCGCCCCCTTCCCCTGGGCAACACCACGCCATACTCCTGCAACAACCCCCGCATTTGATTCACCAACCGGGTACGCCCGCCTACGGCCTGCTCCCTGCCTGCTGCAGGCAGGGCGCAGCCGGTGCGCCAGCAGCCGGTCGGTCTGCTCAACACTGCGAGGCATAACACACCGCAACTCAGGACGACCGGCCGCCTCACAAATCGCCAGAGCATCATGACGGTCGGTCTTGTTCCCCCCTGCCTGCTGCAGGCAGGTTTACAAACGGCTTCACATGCTGCGGTGGAATCAGCTTCACCTCATAGCCCCGCTTCTGCAACTCACGACCCCAGTAATTCGAACCCCCGCACGCCTCCATCGCCACCTGCCTGCTGCAGGCAGGCTACCGCATCCGGGTAACGGCTCACAAAGGACAGCAGACCCGCACGCCGTATCGTCCGGTTAAACACCGGCTTGCCGACCTGATTCACTCCACATACCTGAAAAATAGTCTTTGCCAAATCAATACCAATTAGAGTCACTTTCATCTCGGACACCTCTTTTGTGCATTTAGGTTAAGTAAAAACTTCATTTTGGCGCTTCAGACGCCGCGCAACAAGAGGTGGCCATCTCATCCTGCCTGCTGCAGGCAGGTTGCCCAATCGGGCACGCCTGTCGACGATGGCGGGTCACTCATCAATGGAAACGCTGCCAGACCACTGGCCACGGCGGCTAAAGTGACCGTAGCGCTTCCTGCGCCGCTTCTGGCAACGCAGGCCTGCCTGCTGCAGGCAGGTAAATCGGGTATCGTTGCTCCTGGGTGAGCTGTGTGTATTATTGTCTCATCAATGCTTCTCATTCTTGCCAGAACAAAAAGCAGAGATACTAACGCAGCTTGCCTCCTGTTCCGAGTCATGAGTTGCACTTACGTGTTGAATTCACGCTGCTTCAACTCCTGGTCGTCGCGCTCAATACGCCAACGACTCATGACCGTGCCCGCCATCTGCGACCACGACGTGTTTTGAGGCAAGGTGCTCAACCCGTAATGTGCGGATTCATCCGCCCTCTCTGGCCATTCGATTATCAGCCATTCCTCCTCACGGGGCCGGCCTTGATGCGCAGCGCGCACGCGCACCCGGGCAAAGCGCGAACTCAACAGCCCCGCTCTTCCCTCACGCCAACTCACACGCCGCCACGCCTGTCCCGCCAACTCAACCGCCACTGCCGCCACCGTAACCGGTTGGTGATCAGCATCGCGCTTGAACCTCTGGTCTGGCCGGCCTCGTGGGCCAGACCAGGCCGGGTTGTCCAGGGGCGGGTGAGCCCCCCACCAGACCGTCGTGCCCGGACGTATGCCCACCGCATAGGTCGAGCCATGCCCCGCCAGACGGTCACGCCAGGCCGTCTCATCTCCATAGGCCGCATCAGCCAGCACCACACCGCGCGGGTGAGCGGCCTCAATCTGCTGCATGGCCAACTGCGGCTTGGTCTTGAAGACGATGTCCCTGGGTACCCCGGTCTTACCTGCCTGCTGCAGGCAGGTCCCAACGCTCATCGTCCTCGGCCCATGCCTGCGGCAAATACAACTGATAACCGATTGGCAGGCTGCCACGCTCACTGGCAATCGACAGCGATACGGCCACCCGACAATTGCCCTGCTTACCCGTCTGCCCGCAGTACTGGCGCGCCACGCCTACCGAGTGCTTGCCTTTCCTGGGAAACCCAGTATCGTCGATGCTCCAATAGGTCGGCCTATCCGCGCCCAGCAGCCTGGGCAGCACACGCTCGGATACCGCCGACAATACCGCCTCATCGCGCCACAACCCATCCGCTACCAGGTGATGCATGCACTGATGCGCCGAGCCCACCTTGTCCGGCTGTACCCGTGCGGCCATCGGCTCGATACTTTTGCGTCTACCTGGCAGCATCAACCCTTGGATATACCAACGCGCCGGCCGCTCACGGTCGGCGGGCGCCAGTGCATTGACAATCCTATCGCAGTAACGGTCGAAACCTCGTTCCAGACTCAAACCCATCGCTTAACTCAACAAACATTTGATACAGACGGTAGAATACACTATCATTTGTTATGCATAGTTTATGTATCGAGCGTTCGTTCGAAAAAATAAATTAGGAGGTTTCAATGTCCAGGAGTAAAAAAACACAATGATTTGGCCGGGGCTTGAGGGCAAGCGGGCGCTTGTCACCGGTGCGTCTTCCGGGTTAGGCCAGCACTTTGCCCAGCTGCTTGCGCGCCAAGGGGTCCATGTGCATCTCGCAGCCCGGCGGTTGGAAAAACTTGACGCTGTTTGTTCTACCATTCTCGCACAGGGCGGTACGGCGCTGTCGTTGGAACTGGATGTGTCCTCCGCAGCTTCCGTTGAAGCCGCTTTGCAGGATCAGGTCTTCGATATTGTTGTGAACAATGCCGGCACCGCTGCCATGGCATCGGCGTTCGATCTCGGGCAGGCGGATATTGATCGGATTATTGATACCAATCTGAAGGGCGCTTTTTATGTCGCGCGGGCGACAGCGGCAGCGATGGCAGAGGCCGGATCGGGGGGGAGCATTATCAATGTGGCCTCTATCCTCGGCAAAAGGGTCTCAGGCGATGTCTCAGCTTATGCGGCCTCAAAATCCGGCTTGATCCAGCTGACCAAATCCCTGGCATTGGAATGGGCTCGATACGCTATTCGGGTCAATGCTTTGTGTCCCGGCTATATCAAAACCGATATCAATCGAGGCTTCTTTGCGTCCGAAGCCGGGAAAACCATGATCAAACGTATCCCCCAGCGCAGATTGGGGCAATGCGCGGATTTGGACGGTCCGTTGCTTCTACTCGCCTCTGATCTCAGCGATTTCATGACCGGCACTGACATTGCTGTCGATGGCGGCCATTTGGTCTCTTCTATATAAGGTTATTTCTATGGATTACACTATCTCAGCAGAAATAGAATCTTACCGTGCCCGTATCTCACGCTTCGTCGAAGACGAAGTGATCCTGGTTGAATCTAACCCAAAGGCGTGGGATTCCCACGGCAACATAAACGATGAATGGCTGGAAGCTTTGCGGTCAAAAGCCCGAGCAGAAGGACTTTGGTGTCTGCAACTAAAGCCGGAGACCGGCGGGTGCGGTCTTAGCAAAGTGGGCATGGCTGTGTGTTACGAGGAGATGAACCGATCTATCTTCGGCCCGGTTGTGTTCAACTGCGCGGCTCCCGATGATGGCAATATGATGGTATTGGAAAAAGTGGGGACCGACGCTCAGAAAGAGGCTTGGTTAAAGCCGATCGTGGACGGAACGGTTCGCTCCTCCTTTGCCATGACCGAGCCCCATCCCGGTGCCGGGTCGGATCCGGGTATGATGCTGACCACGGCCACCAAACAAGGGGATGTGTATCGGATTAAAGGTCGGAAATGGTTCACCACCGGGGCAGAAGGGGCGAGCCATTTTATTGTGGTCGCCCGCACCTCCGATAATTCTCGCCGCGGCCTCACCGCCTTCCTGCATCATAAAGACGAGCCCGGCTGGCGAATTGACCGGCGCATTCCGATTATGGGACCAGAGGAACATGGCGGGCATTGCGAGGTTGTCTATGACGGCATGGAACTGCCTGCGGATCGTATTTTGTTAGGCGAGGGTATGGGGTTGAAGATTACCCAAATACGCCTCGGCCCGGCCCGTTTGACCCATTGTATGCGCTGGCTGGGGCTTGCGAAGCGGTGCATGGAAATCGCCCAAGAATACGCTAATAACCGTAACGGATTTGGGGTTCGGCTGTCCAGCCGCGAAAGCATTCAAATCAAGCTCGGCGACCTCGCTATGGGTATTGAAATCGGCCGCCTCTTGGTGATGAAGGCCGCCTGGGCATTGGATCAGGGCAGTTTCGCTAAAAAAGAAGTGTCGATGGCGAAAGTCCATGTGGCGAATGTGCTCTCTAAAGCGGCCGATGTGGCCATTCAGATTAATGGTGCGCGGGGATATTCCGGTGATACCATTCTTGAATGGGTATACCGCTATGCCCGCCAAGCACGTTTGGTGGATGGCGCAGACGAAGTGCATCAAATGGTGCTGAACCGTTTCCTGTCCGAGGAGGGGCGCGATTTCTGGAAATGGCAAAGCAGTGAAAAGTGACGGCCAAGATGGAAGCTGGCAATGAACCGTCTTAATGAAGAACGCCTTCAGCAATGGCTGCAAAAACAATTTCCGGGGGCATACTCACTGTCAATCGATCCCATCATCGGCGGGCAGTCGAATCCTACTTGGTTTGTAACCTGGGGGCCGCATCAACTGGTGTTGCGCAAAAAACCCGACGGTGAGATTTTGCCGGGTGCCCATGCGGTGGAGCGGGAATACCGGGTTATGAACGCTCTGTATAAGACCAATGTTCCGGTGCCGAAGGTGTTTGTGTTGGAGGAAGACACCTCAATCCTCGGCACCCCGTTTTATATTATGCAAAAACTGGATGGGCGGGTGACCCAGGATTGCTCTTTGAAATCCGCAAGCCCCGAGGTGCGCCGCGAGATGTATCTGGATATGGCGCGCACCATGGCGCATTTGCACGCCGTGCGACCCGACGCCGTGGGATTGGCGGATTACGGGCGGCCGGGTAATTATTTTGCGCGTCAAATCGGGCGTTGGTCAAAGCAATATCAGCAATCAACCGGTCCTCGGATTGAGGCGCTGGACAAGCTGGCTGCATGGTTGCCGGAGAACATGTCGCCGGAAGATGGCGCCATTTCCATCGCCCATGGCGATTTCCGTCTCGGCAATATGATCTTTCATCCCACCGAGCCGAAAGTGGTCGGCGTGTTGGATTGGGAGTTATCGACGCTGGGCCACCCGTTGGCGGATCTGGGCTTTTGCCTGATGACTTGGTTCACCACGCCGGATGAATATGGCGGAATTTTAGGGACCGGTTGGCGGGAAGACGGCATTCCAAGCCCTGAAGAATTCCTTAAAGAATATTATGCCAATGCCCTTGAAACCGCGCCGTTAAAGCGTTTCCACGTTGCTTTTGCCCTATTTAGGTTTGCGGTGATCTTTGTCGGTATCGCCGACCGTGTCCGGGCGGGCAATGCGGCCTCTGTTGAAGCCCGCTCATTCGGTCCACTGGCGGAACGTTTTTCTGTCCGGTCGCTAGAAGTCGCCAATGGCGACGTGCCGTTTCCAGGGGAAGTCTCATGATCGTCTTGAAGCTGATTAACTCGGTGAACATGGCCATCGGTAAAGCGGCCAGTTTCCTGATCTGGGTCGGGATCGTGGTGCTGTGTTTCGAGGTAGCGGCCCGCTCTAAGCAAGGGCAACCGAAACATCCGATCTGGCCAAAGCTTTCATCACCTTGAACTTGTTAACGCGATTTTGCGAAGCTCTAATTTATCAAGTTTTCCGTTCATATTGCGCGGAAGCTGTTCCTTTTGAATCACCACTCGGTCGGGGAGCTTATATTCGGATACGCGGTCACGACAAAATTCTATGATGTCGGCTTCTGTGGGTGTATCTGCGATGTCGGACACTATGCAGATATACATGAAAATTCGCTCTCCTAGAACCGAATCCGGAACGCCAATGACCGCACATTCGGCCACATCGTCGCGGAACGAAACCTCGTTTTCAAGCTCAGCGCTGTAGATGTTATAGCCACCCCGGATGATTATATCCTTAATCCGGTCATGCAGGTATACAAGCCCGTTTTCGTCTTTGGAGCCGATATCGCCCGACCGCCAGTAGCCGTTGACGAACGCTTTACGCGTTTTTTCCGGATCGTTCCAATATCCGCGTGCGATTCCCGGCCCGCCAATCCAGATTTCGCCGTGCTGGCGGGGGGCACATTCATTACCTCTCTTATCCACGATCTTTATTTCTGCACAAGGCACGGCAAATCCTATGCTGTCACTATGTTCCGACGTCAGGCCTGGCGGCAATAATGTGGCAACGGTGGTTGATTCCGTGGCGCCATAGCCATTAGAAAGCGCGAGCCTTGGGAGTTTTTCTGCCAAACCCTCAATGGTTGCAATCGGCATTGGGCCTCCACCAAATGTTCCTAATCGCCAAAGGGTAAGGTCATAATCGGCCAGTTCTGGTTGATTCAGGCATAATGTGTAGATCGTTGGCACAAATACCGTGTAGGTAATGCGCTCTGCCGCTAAGACCGGTACCAAAAGCCGTCGGTCGAAATTACCCATGATTACGATCGTTCCGCTTGCGTGAAAGAAGGTATATATCACTGCCGCCAGCCCGCTAATATGCATACCCGGAATCGCTAAGAGTGTACGATCCTCATGCGTGATGTCGAAACTGGTCCGGTAGTGTTCTGCGCAGGTGAACAAACCTAATGCCGTGATTTCCACACCTTTCGGCTCACCTGTACTACCAGACGTATACATTAGAAAGGCAATATCTTCTTCATTGACTGCGGGCGAGCTATTATTTGAGGGCACTGGATTTTTCAGCATGTCTGAAAAGGATATTGAACCTCGAATTTCGTTGCCGATATGAAACAATGAGACGAGTTCTGGAATACGCGATAGATCCGGTAGCCGATCTTGCAAATCTCCATCAAATACGAGTGCTTTTGCGCCGCTGTGTCGTAGGATTTTTTCGAGCCCAGCGGGCGACACAAGCGGTCCGACCGGGACAGCAATTGCTCCTATCCGATTGGCGGCAAGGCAAAAGACAAAAAACTCCCACCTGTTGCCCATGAAACTGACAATTCGGTCACCAGGCGCTATCCCCGTTGCACCCAACCCGGCGCCAGCAGCCCTGACGCGCTCATCAAGCTGCTCATAACTCAGCCTGACTTGTCCATCGACGACAGCCTCGGCGGTAGGATGTTTTTGTACACTAGCCCGGAACATCTCATAGCAATTTCCCGGGCGGTCGGAAAAGCGCCGTACGGATCGCGAATCGTAAATCCGCGCTGCTTCAATTCCTAGCTCCGTATCGGTTGCCCAGCTATTGCGCATTATTGTACTCACCTTGCGGATCTCGCATCCGAATGCCTGCATCTAGCCGGTAATCCGTTCCGTTTATCATCTCGTTTTCTACGATTATGCATGCCAGTTTGGCAAATTCATGTGGCAATCCCATCCGTTTTGGATGCAGAATATCTCTTATCAAAACCTCGCATGTCTCATCCGGGATGTCGGCGACCATCGCAGTTTGGAAGAGACCGGGCGATATACTGGCCACCCGAATTCGGAATTTGGCCAGTTCGCGGGCCAAAGGCAGGTTCATCGCCACGATCCCTCCCTTGGAAGCCGAGTAAGCCGCCTGCCCGGAAAGCCCCTCAGTGGCAGCGACTGAAGCAGTGTTAATGATGACACCCTGGCTCTCTGAGCCTTCTTGTTTTTCCATAGCGGCGATTTCTTGTGCGAAACAGCGTATCATATTGAAGTTGCCCGAGAGATTCACGTCGATGACGCGACGGAAGGCGTCCAATGAGGCAGGTCCCTTTCGCGACACTGTACTCATAGATCCAAGCATTCCGGCACAATTCACCAAAATGCCAGGTATACCCAGCTCTGCCACAACGTTATCGAACAGGCTTTCAACGTCCTCGGCACTCGAAATGTCACAGGCGTAGCTCTTTGCATTCAGGCCTGAGGCAGCATCCTGCACAGCGGCTGCATCAACGTCGACCATCGCAAGCCGTGCGCCGTATGTGCTTAGCGCTTCCGCAACGCCCAAGCCCAGCCCAGACCCGGCTCCCGTGATAACAGCGATTGTGTTCGAAATTTTCATCCTAACCGTGCCTCCTTATGGGTATCGTTAGGTCGAAGTTTGGCCGGCAGTCGTAATCCGCCGTCTAACCGTACAACAATGCCATTCAGATAGGGTGCAATAACCACGCCAAGCATGCCAAGGGGCAAACTGCGCCAATTGCTCGGGTTGACCGGGGCGCATAGAAAATGGCGGTATCGATAATTAATATTTTAGTTCCACGGATTTTCACGCCAAACGGCTCTTTCAAATTCGAATGACTATTCGTATTTTAAATCAATCGATTTGCATTTGACAATATCGATTATTACAGAATAACGGTTTTTAGGCAAATATTTGCGAATTTACGAAGCAGAAACCCCCATTTCTCCTTTCGCGGGGAAAATTTTGTGACGCATACTATTGAACGAGCGTTCGAATTATGCTATAATGGGAAGGTAAAAAAATCGCCCGGCTTTCAAACAGCTCAAGGCAAAAAAACTAATGGAGGAATAAAAATGAAATCCACTTTAATCCAGACCACACTGGCTGCGGCGATTAGCATAATGTCCGCGACGACGCTCAGTGCCGCTGAGACTATTCGTATTGCCATGTTAGAACCGCTATCAGGCGCTGCCGCAGTTGTCGGAACGTCTACTCAAAAACATCTCCAATTCTTCATTGACCGGTTGAACGCGGATGGTGGCATCAATGGCAAAGATCTGGAGCTTGTATCTTTTGATAACAAAGCCAAGCCTGATGAATCTCTTGTTATTCTTCAGGATGTCGTTTCGCAGGGTATTCAGTACATCTACCAGAATACAAGCTCGGCGGTTGGTGCGGCACTGCTTGCGGGTGTCGATAAGCACAATCGCCGTAACCCTGGCAAACCAATCCTGTTCTTAAATGGCGGCTCGACCGAGCCATCTTTGACCAATGAAAAATGTAGTTACTGGTTTTTTCGTTTCTTCCCACACACCAAGATGTTGATGCGGGCAAATATTGGTCTGCTAGCGCAGAACCAGAATATTAAGAAAGTGTATCTGCTTAATCAGGATTATTCGTACGGAAAATCGGTGTCGGCCGCAGCAAAAGAGTATCTTGCCGAACTGCGTCCTGACATTGAAATCGTCGGCGATGAATTTGTGCCGCTGCAAACGGTTAAGGATTTTTCTCCCTATGCCGTGAAAGTGCGGAGCAGTGGTGCCGACGCTATTATATCAGGAAACTGGGGCGGGGATTTGTCGTTAATGATCCGCGGCATTAAGGAGGCTGGCCTGGATGTCGACTTCTATACTTTTTTTGCCGGCGCATTTGGGTCGCCCTCGGCCATCGGCGGCGCGGGTATCGGGTCGGTGTTCGAAACCATGAATTACCATCCAAGCCTAGCAATCGAAAAGGACTTGCCGGGATTGGAGGCTGACTACCTTGCATTGAAAGACAGATTCGATGTCGATATGTGGTACTATCACCATAGCACGATGTTCACGGCCTTGAAGCAAGCGATGGAACAAATTGGGTCAGAAGATCCGGCAAAAGTAGCGGCCGCGATGGAAGGCATGACGATTGAAACTGCGCTCGGAACAGCCACAATCAACGCCGACGACCACCAACTGCATCAACCTCTATATGTTGCTGTTTATGATGGTGATCAGAAGTATGACATCGAAGGCAGCGGTATTGGCTGGAAGACGTTAATGGAGCTTGCTCCAGAGGAAACCGTTGTTCCTCACACTTGTAACATGAAGCGGCCATAATTGAGTTCTGCCGATGATGAAACTGGACAGGATTGCGATCCTGTCCCTTTTTGTCGGCATTTGGAAGTGTGCGCCTAATGAATGCGTGGCTTTAGGTTAGTCTAATACTTACCTGTTTCTCTCTTACAGAGCTTTCTATAGCCTTAACATTACACGGTGGCGACGCCTCAGAAAATCTATACGATCCAAAGGCTTGAACGAAACGCAATGACAGAATTTATTGCATTTGGACTCATAAACGGCATTCTGTACGGCATGCTAATATTCATGTTGGCCAGTGGCCTTACCCTCATTTTCTCGATGATGGGCGTTCTCAACTTTGCCCATGCAAGTTTGTTCATGATGGGTGCTTATTTAGGCTATCAGATCAGTACGGTTGCAAATTTTTGGGTGGCGCTGATCGTCGCGCCGGTGCTCGTCGGTATCATCGGAGCTTTAATCGAACGCTATGGTTTGCGCAAGGTTCACAAATATGGGCATGTCGCAGAGTTGTTGCTGACTTTCGGTGTCAGTTTTGTCTTCGAGGAAATCGTTGCTGCGATATGGGGGCGCCTCCCGGTTCGTGCGGAACTGCCCGAAATCTTGCAATCCACTGCATTCACCATGTTCGGCATAGACTATTCAATGTATCGCCTGTTCATCGTGCTGATTTCGGTGGCGATGTTCGTTGCGCTTTATCTGGTGATCGTTCGAACACGCATTGGGCATATTATTAAAGCCGCGTTAACGCATCCCGACACGCTCAACGCCATGGGTCATAATGTGCCGTTGGTGTTCATGATGGTATTTGCTGGCGGCTCATTTCTGGCTGGCCTGGCCGGTGTGATCGGTGGCGGATATTTCACCACCGAGCCAAGCATGGCAGTGCAACTTGGTACGATCGTATTCGTTGTTGTTGTTGTCGGGGGGCTGGGGTCTCTCGGCGGCGCATTGTTCGCTTCAATCCTTATCGGGGTTCTGCAATCCTTTGCGGTGGGTATTGAAACGAGCTTCGGTGCTTTGTTTGCTTTTTCAGAGGCGACGGGCGCGATGTCACATATCGCAGCAATCCGAATCTCTCAGCTAGGGCCGCTGGTTCCATTTCTTCTGATGGTAATAGTGTTGGCAATACGCCCGAAAGGGTTGTTTGGAACACGGGAGTTTTAGAGCATGCAGAAAACACGGCTCATTTTCGGATTAGCTTTGGTGCTGCTGGCTCTCAGCTTACCGTCATTTGGAGTCAATCCGTTCCTGATTACAGTCCTGTCGCAGGCCGCTATCCTCGCAGTTTTCGCCCTTTCATACAATTTGTTATTTGGTCAGGCTGGTATGTTATCGTTTGGGCATGCGGCTTACTTCGGGTTGGGCAGCTTTGCGGCGATTTACACTATTAATTGGGGACTTGAGGGTGGATGGCCTATCCCTTTGGAGATTGTACCCTTAAGCGGTGCACTTGCTGGTGCATTGATAGCTGCTTTGTTTGGTTTAATCTCGGTCAACCGGCCTGGGGTTCCATTTGCTATGATCTCCCTTGGTATCGGACAGCTGGTGGTTGCTATCGTCTGGATGTTTCCCGGTTTGTTCGGTGGAGAAGAAGGCATTTCTACCGATAGAGTAACGGGCTATACGCTGTCCGGCTTGAGTTATGGTCCACAAAGCGATGTTTATATGCTGATCATCTTCTGGCTGGCTGTAACATGCGGTGCGGTGCTTTGGCTATCACAAACGCCTCAGGGGCAGCTTGCCAACGCAGTCCGCGAAAACCCGGAAAGGGTCAAGTATATCGGCTGCAATCCAACCGTAATCCGTTATCGTCAATTTGTGATCTCAGGTTTTTTTGCAGGACTGTCTGGCGGGCTTTTTGCAATATCTTATGAAATCGTCACAGCAGATGTGCTGGGTCTGGATGTATCGGCCAAAGTGTTATTTGCAACTTATATCGGTGGTGCAAGCTATCTGTTTGGGCCGGTGTTCGGCGCCTTGATTGTTACGATCCTGAGCTTGATCTTGCCCAAATACACCGATGCCTGGCTTTTGTATTTTGGCCTGTTCTTTGTGTTTCTTGTGATCTTCTCGCCGCGAGGCTTTACCGGCTTTCTTGAAGAAACACTTCACAAAGCTCGTAATCTCAGGAATGCGGATTTCAGAATCACGGTGCTCTGGCAACTCGCCGTGGTTATACCGGGTATCTTCGGTGGTATACTTGCGATCGAATACACGTATCACCAATTCTCGTCCCTGCATCAAAACACGGGCATGACATTTTTAATTGAATACGCCCCGCAGTCAATCGCACCGCTGATACACGCGATGATCCTGATCGCCGTCAGCATCGGGGTAGCGATTATTCGGAAATGGCGTTTTCCAGAGCTTTTGGGAGAGTGAGCGTGAAAAATATACCAGCACTCAAACTAAAAAGCGTCAGTAAGTCGTTTGGGAACGTCCAAGTTATTAAAGAAGTCGATCTGGATATACTAAAGAACGAACGGCACGCGATCATCGGCCCGAATGGTGCGGGTAAGTCGACTCTGTTCAACTTGATAAGCTCCAGCTTTCCTGTCAGTTCAGGTAAAATCTATTTGGACGGTAAGGACGTAACTAATTCTCAACCTTACCAAATCAACCGGATGGGGCTGAACCGCAGCTTTCAGGTCACCAACGTTTTCTCGCAGATGACAGTATTTGAAAATCTACGCTGTGCTTGCCTTTGGAGTGAAGGTTATGGATACTCAATTCGCCATCTAGTCGGCCGTGGAAAGCGCCTTCGGGAAGCGACGGAGCATCTGCTTGAACTCGTTGGGCTACAGGACAGACGCGATGAACTCGCCGAAAATCTGACCTATGCCGATCAACGCACCCTGGAGATTGGTGTTACCATCGCGGGTAATGCCGAGGTCATTATGCTAGATGAGCCAACAGCGGGAATGAGCCACCACGAAACATATAAGATCATCGAGTTGATCCGCACAGTGAGTCGTCAGAAAACCTTGCTAATAGTAGAGCATGACATGGGGGTGGTGTTTGGTCTGGCCGACCGTATTTCAGTTCTAGTTTATGGTGAAATCTTGATGACCGGAACGCCAGACGAGATTCGTAAAAACCCCGAGATACGCCGTGTCTATCTGGGTGAGGAGGTGGCCTGATGCTGAAGATATCTAATCTTCACGCTTTTTACGGCAAAAGTCACATCCTGCATGGCGTCGATATGATGGTTGGCAAAGGTGAGATTGTTACCTTGTTGGGGCGGAATGGAACTGGACGTTCAACTCTATGCAAGGCGATCATGGGTCTGGTGCGCATGGAGGGGATTATACGCTTTCACAAACAGGACATTGCGGGGTTACCTCCTTATAAAATTGCGCGGCTTGGGCTGGGATACGTTCCCGAACACCGCGATATTTTTCCTGATCTTACTGTGCGGCAGAATCTGTCTTTGGGTCGGAAACCCGGGCAAAAATCCAGCAAGTGGAACACTGAAGAGTTCTTTGATATGTTTCCAAATCTTGCGGTCCGTCGTGATACTATTGCGGGTGTGCTATCAGGTGGCGAGAAACAAATGCTTACGATGTGCCGGGCGTTGATGGGGGATCCGGCATTACTCATCATTGACGAACCCACAGAAGGTTTGGCACCAAAGATCGTAGAGCAGATTGGAGACATGATTGCGACGATCGCCCGAAGTGGCCTTGCGGTGTTGTTGGTTGAGCAGAAACTGACGATCGCCACCAAGCTTGCTCACCGTACGCTTATCTTAGGGCATGGCCGGATCGTGTTTGACGGAACGCCTGAAGAAATGAAAATGCACCAAGACGTGCAACGCGAATGGCTGGAAGTTTGAGAGCTGCCAATGAAAAGGAAGCTCTGATTGAATGGTGAATAGATGCGATAATAGTCTTTTTTGACTGATGGATTTTACTCTTGCCGTGAAACAACAGACTTTTGCCTCCTTGAGCTATGCTCATAAGGTGCGGTACAAGGGGTTGGAGAAAAACCGCCAACAGGTGCTGAGCTTGATGGCGCTGGCCAATGTGTATCTGTTACGCCGGTCGTTAATGACGTGATGAGCGCCTCATTGCGCCTGAAAAACGCAAAAGTGGTCAAAAAGTATCAAAAAAGAGGGCATTATCCCGATAAAGCGGGACAGTCTGTTTCAAAAACAATGAATCTGTCGATTAAGCGACAGATTTACTGATTCGTTCAGAGTTTCCAAAAGGAGAATAAAGTATGACAGCACCAATATATATCCTAGGCGGGGCACAAACCGATTTTTCCCTAAACTGGTCGCGTGAGGGCAAAGGTATTGAACAGGTTATGCGATGCGCATTGGAAGACGCACTTGAAGCCACCAATCTGACCTATTCCGATATTCAGACCACTCATGTTGGAAATTTCGCAGCCGAACTGTTCTGTCGTCAAGGTCAGTTAGGGGGGCTTTTTGCCTCACTGGACAAATCTTTATCTGGTAAACCGGCTACGCGCCACGAAGCCGCCTGCGCCTCGGGTTCTATGGCAGCGCTTGGTGCCATGGCTGAAATCCAGGCCGGACGGTACGATTTGGCCTGCGTCATGGGGATTGAATACATGCGCAATGTGCCTGGACAACGTGCTGCGGAACACCTTGGTTGTGCTGCTTGGGCCGGTGAGGAATGGGATGATGCGACATATTTGTGGCCGCGTGCGTTTTCGGATCTAGCGGATGTATATTCGGAGCGCTTCGGAGAGATTGCATATGACCACATTGGAGCTATCGCTCAAAAGAACTACAAGAACGCGAGGAAAAATCCAAATGCGCAAACCCGCATGTGGGAATTCCAAAATTCTAGCTTTACCGAGAATGATGATACCAATCCAGTGATCGAAGGCCGAGTCCGCCGCAATGATTGTGGTCAGGTAACCGATGGTGGCGCAGTGGTATTCCTGGCATCGTCAGATCGGGCCAAGATTTATGCGAAAGACAATAATGTTAAGCTAGAGGATATTCCGCAAATCCAAGGTTGGGGACATCGCACTGCCACGATGCGTTTCGTCGATAAGTTGGCCGAAAGCGACGGCGATCCCGTCATTCTGCCTCATGTCAAAGGAACCATTCAAGATGCTTTGTCGCGCGCGGGCATTGGCAATGTTTTTGACCTGGATCTCATCGAGACCCATGATTGCTTTGCGATGACCGAATACATGGCGATTGACCATTTCGGCATCACGCCGCCGGGCAAAAGCTGGCAAGCGGTTGAAGAAGGAACGACACAGATAGGGGGCAAATTACCGGTTAACCCGTCGGGTGGTTTGATTGGGCTCGGTCATCCAGTTGGCGCAACAGGAGCGCGAATGCTACTCGACGCCTATAAACAAAGTGCTGGTCAGGCAGGAGAATATCAGGTTGAGAACGCGCGGCGTGTGGGAATTTTGAACATTGGCGGTAGTACCACTACGATCGCATCATTCATCGTTGGGAGGGATTGATCAAGATCATGGATATTGCAACAAACATGTCCACTCACATCTCGGTTCCGACCAGTTTAAAACGTGAGAGTAAGCCCAATCGGAGTGAGCAAACCCGACTGGACTTGCTGGATGCTGCTGCGGTGTTGTTCGCGCAAAAGCCATATGCCGACGTTACGCTACGGATGATCACCCAAAAGGCCGGTAGCTCTCTGGCAGCGGTGAATTATCACTTCGGTTCAAAAGAACTTATGCTCAAGGAGGTTTTCTTTCAGCGTGCCCGTCAGCTGAACCGTGAACGACTGATGTTGCTTGCTGAGGCTGAAAGCCGTTCTTTAGGTCAGTGCGTACCGCTTGAAGACGTGCTCTACGCTTACCTAGCGCCCGCAATAGGCTGGATCTTTCTAGAAGGTGATAATAGGAAACTGATCATCAAGTTTCTTGCCAGATACTGGCATGTCGATTCAATTCTAAGCGAAGAATTCATCAAAGATACAAAGCACCTTTCCCGTTTCGTTAGCTATTTGCACAATGCTTTACCCAAACACACGATTGAGGATGTGCACTGGGGATTCCATTTCGTCGTGGGCGCTTTGCATTACACAATCAGCGACCTTGCTCGATTAGATGCACTATCAAACGGTAGCTGCAAAACTAGTGATCGCCATGAAGTAACGGCCCGGTTGCTTGAATTTGCAAAGGCCGGCATGCTTTCGGCAATGAAGGATAGAAAGTGAATTGACTACGTATCGATATTTAGACGTCCGTTAATAAGCTGGATTTGGGATAATTTTGGGTTTGATGAAGTCGCATATCATTAAGATGATTTTGGTGCAAAGAAGCTTCATCCATTTAAGGATGAGGCGTAAGTTATATCCGACAGCAGATAAGGCAGCATTTATCTGATCGCCTTCGCGTCCCTTCAGGAAGTTCCGTCCCAGATATCCGTTGGGGATAGCAGCAGCGTAAAACCGTTCATCAAGTTCAGGCTTGCCGGGTTAAACGGATCGGTCGTTGCGATCAGCGGCGCACATACGGCAGAAAAGACAAGACCGAAGGAGACGACAGCGGAGACCACGGCAACAGGTTCAGTTCAACTGAAAACAGATAGATCAGCAAAATACCGATTAGAAATGACGGATTCCAGCGGTTTTGACGCGATCTCGATCGTGGCCAATGGGGCGTCGGACTATCTGATCGAAACTTTGGGAGATAAGGGGTGGCATGCGCGTTCGGTGATCGGCGTAAAAAGCCTTCCCCGCTGACCCATCCTTGCGCCCCTTATGCTTCATTTCTCGGGGAGACGGTAGTCCGACAGCATTTCCCGCAATTTAAGCTTGGATATCTTTCCGGTCGCCGTCATCGGGAGCGCTTCCATGAACATGATATCGTCGGGTACCTGCCATTTTGCCACGCGCCCTGCGATATAGTCGAGAACCGCTTGCTTGCTGACGGTCGCTCCTTCTTTGGCGACGATAATGAGCAGCGGCCGCTCGTCCCATTTGGGATGTGGGATTGCAACGACCGCGGCCTGTGCAACACCATGACAGCCACATGCGATGTTCTCCAAGTCGATTGACGATATCCACTCCCCACCTGATTTGATTAGGTCCTTGGTACGGTCGACGAGGACAAGATCGGTGTGTGGGCCGATCTTCGCCACATCGCCTGTTGCGAACCAGCCATCCTCGTCAAATGCTTTCTTACTTGCCTCCGGATCATTGTAATAGCCACTGATTACCGTCGGCCCGCGAACGAACAACTCGCCCGACTGCTCACCGTCATGGGCCAATCTTTTGCCAGCTTCGTTCACGATCTTCATGTCGACCCCAAAAAGTCGCCGACCCTGGGGCACTTTTAGCGCTACGTTCTCCTCGGGGCTCAAGCCGGGTTCAGGGCGAATTGCCGTTCCGACCGGACTCATCTCGGTCATGCCCCAGGCGTGCAGAACCTCGATGCCGAACTCTTCCTCAAAAGCGCGGATCATGGCTTCGCTGACGGCTGATCCGCCTATCAGCAGCGTGTCGAGCGCATCGGGCTTGGCACCGCGCTCGCGCATTTCGGTGATCAAACCGTTCCAGACGGTCGGCACGCCCCAAGCCGATGTCACCCCCTCGGCCTGCATGAGGTCAAAGACCGAGGTACCGTCGAGCTTCGGACCGGGCATCACCAAATCCGATCCCGTTAGCGGCGAGGAAAAGGGCAGGCCCCAAGCATTGACGTGGAAAAGCGGCACAACTGGCATCACACGGCGACCGCGGCCGAAGCATTGCAGCGCCCCAATCACGGCCGAGAAACTATGCATGAGCGTGGAGCGGTGCGAATAAAGCGCGCCCTTGGGATTGCCTGTCGTCCCCGATGTGTAACACAGGCCCGACGCGGTGTTTTCCGGCAGTTCAGGCCAATCGAACCGGTCCGGTTTGTCTGCAATCAGTGTTTCGTAGCATAGCGTGCCATCGGGGACCGGTGCGGGCATGTGCGCCTCATCAGTCATAACGACCAGCTTGATGTCGGCGGGCAGGTGCGGTCGGAGGTTTTGCACCAGCGGGGCAAAGGTTAGGTCGAAAAACAAGACCGTGTCTTTGGCATGGTTGACGATCCATGCGATCTGATCGGGCGACAGGCGCGGATTGATCGTGTGACAGACCGAACCGATTCCGGCGATGGCATAATAAAGCTCGAAATGCCGGTAACCATTCCAGGCCAGCGTCGCCACGCGGTCCCCAGGGGTGACGCCAAGCGCTTGAAGCGCATGGGCGAGCCGGGCTACCCGTGTTCGGGTCTGCCTATAGGTCTGGTGGTGACGTCCGCCCTCTACCGTCGAAGAAACGATCCCTGCCTTCGGGTACACGTCGGCAACGTAGTCGAGTATCTGTAGAACCGACAGATCCCGGTGCATCATCATGCCTTTGAGCATGTATTTTCCTCCCTGATTGCATGCATCCTAAGCATGTCTGAATTCGCTGACCATGAGCCGAATAATAAAGTTTTCCCATCTACCAATTCTACCTCACTGTCGAGGATCCTCTGGAATGCCTTGGTAGTGGCAACGGAATCGGTGTTATAGACAGGAAGCTGGCTAATATCCGACAAGGGGAATTTGCCCGGATGATAAGGTGCTAACAATGGTGTGACGATATCAACGGCACCTCCTTGCAGCGCATCAAGGCCCCGCCCTATTCCGACCAACTCACCGGCATAAAAGCGTGTCAGATTGACATCCGAACCCGCCTCCAGGGCATCGGCAAACGGTTCCATGTACTGACCTGTCCAAAAATGCACCTGAGGCAGTGATGAAGAAATGGTCATATCTGCCGCCATCGTATTACTCGTGGATGAAGCAAGCGCAAGTGCAAGCGCACCTAAAAAACGTACCTTAAGGCTTCTATGGAACATTGTCGTATCCTCCTTTAGGTTATATAAATGGAAGCTCTGAATAAATCCATCCTGGACTTATCAGAGCACGCAAGGTGAAAATGCGATTTTCACCTTGCTTCAAAATCAATGACTTGCATCATTGATTTTGGCGGTACGTCCCTGTAACGCAGGAAACTCTGATTCAATCAGAGCTTCCAAATCAACTGATAAGGCTCAATCACCACGTCTTGTCAGTTCTCCCTGGCGGGAAACAGTTCTTCCCGCAAAAGGCGTTTCAAGATTTTGCCGTTGGGATTCCGTGGAAGCGGCTTGCCGTAGAACGTGACGCTTTCGGGAACTTCTTTTTCGTTTATTTACTGCTGTGTTATAAAAAAATAGTGTATTCTACAGTCTGGGTCAAATGTTTGTTGAGTTAAGCGATGGGTTTGAGTCTGGAACGAGGTTTCGACCGTTACTGCGATAGGATTGTCAATGCACTGGCGCCCGCCGACCGTGAGCGGCCGGCGCGTTGGTATATCCAAGGGTTGATGCTGCCAGGTAGACGCAAAAGTATCGAGCCGATGGCCGCACGGGTACAGCCGGACAAGGTGGGCTCGGCGCATCAGTGCATGCATCACCTGGTAGCGGATGGGTTGTGGCGCGATGAGGCGGTATTGTCGGCGGTATCCGAGCGTGTGCTGCCCAGGCTGCTGGGCGCGGATAGGCCGACCTATTGGAGCATCGACGATACTGGGTTTCCCAGGAAAGGCAAGCACTCGGTAGGCGTGGCGCGCCAGTACTGCGGGCAGACGGGTAAGCAGGGCAATTGTCGGGTGGCCGTATCGCTGTCGATTGCCAGTGAGCGTGGCAGCCTGCCAATCGGTTATCAGTTGTATTTGCCGCAGGCATGGGCCGAGGACGATGAGCGTTGGGACCTGCCTGCAGCAGGCAGGTAAGACCGGGGTACCCAGGGACATCGTCTTCAAGACCAAGCCGCAGTTGGCCATGCAGCAGATTGAGGCCGCTCACCCGCGCGGTGTGGTGCTGGCTGATGCGGCCTATGGAGATGAGACGGCCTGGCGTGACCGTCTGGCGGGGCATGGCTCGACCTATGCGGTGGGCATACGTCCGGGCACGACGGTCTGGTGGGGGGCTCACCCGCCCCTGGACAACCCGGCCTGGTCTGGCCCACGAGGCCGGCCAGACCAGAGGTTCAAGCGCGATGCTGATCACCAACCGGTTACGGTGGCGGCAGTGGCGGGTGAGTTGGCGGGACAGGCGTGGCGGCGTGTGAGCTGGCGTGAGGGAAGAGCGGGGCTGTTGAGTTCGCGCTTTGCCCGGGTGCGCGTGCGCGCTGCGCATCAAGGCCGGCCCCGTGAGGAGGAATGGCTGATAATCGAATGGCCAGAGAGGGCGGATGAATCCGCACATTACGGGTTGAGCACCTTGCCTCAAAACACGTCGTGGTCGCAGATGGCGGGCACGGTCATGAGTCGTTGGCGTATTGAGCGCGACGACCAGGAGTTGAAGCAGGAACTGGGACTGGGGCACTACGAGGGCCGTAATTGGCGCGGTTTCCATCATCACGCCAGCCTGTGTATTGCCGCGTACCTGCCTGCAGCAGGCAGGTGCAACGCCATGAACCGACCTCAATCGCAACGTGCCGCTTTCGCCTGGCGCGCGCTATTGCCCAGGTCTTGCGCCAGTGTCCTTGCTGTGGGCATGCCAGAGAAGACCCATAGTTTATAACACAGCAGTACTAATCAGGTATTTTTCGGAATCAATCCTAATGTTGCACTTGCTGGTTGAATCCACGCTTAACATACAAGTTATCAGACACGGCAATATTGAACACGGTATGATCGCCTTGAAACAGGATGCAGAGACCTTCGGTCTTGTCATCATTTAAAAACCAATCAACGGGAGGAGACCCCCATGACAGAGAATGTGGTCATCGTTGCCGCGACGCGCACGGCAATCGGGAATTTTGGCGGCGCCCTGGCGGAAGTGCCCGCGCATAAACTGGGCGCCACCGTCATCGCCGAGGTGATCAGGCGGGCCAATATCGCGCCGGAACAGGTGAACGAAGTCATCTTCGGTCAGGTGCTGACGGCCGGCGCGGGCCAAAACCCGGCCCGCCAGGCCGCCATTGAGGCCGGCCTGCCCTATGCCGTGCCCTCGATGACGATCAACAAGGTCTGCGGCAGCGGCCTGAAGGCCGTCCACCTGGCCGCGCAGGCCATCAAATGCGGTGACGCCGATATTATCGTTGCCGGCGGCCAGGAAAATATGAGTCAGGCGCCGCATCTTTTGCCAAAATCCAGAAAGGGCAGGAAGATGGGCGACTGGCAACTCAAGGATTCGATGATCGTTGACGGACTCTGGGACGCCTTTAACGACTATCACATGGGCAACACGGCCGAGAATATTGCCGAAAAATACGGCATCTCCAGAGAAGAGCAGGATCAATTTGCCGCCGCCTCGCAGAACAAGACCGAGGCGGCCCGGGGCAAAGACCGCTTTGTCGAGGAGATCGTCCCGGTGGAAATCCCGCAACGCCGGGGCGATCCCATGGTCTTTGCCGAAGACGAATTCCCGAAGGCCGGCGTCACGGCCGCGGGCATCGCAAAATTGCGGCCCGCCTTTGCCCGGGAAGGCAGCGTCACGGCCGCCAACGCCTCGGGGCTTAATGACGGCGCGGCGGCCGTGCTGGTGATGGCCGAAGGCCGCGCGGAGGCGCTCGGGCTGGAACCGCTCGCCACGATCCGGGCCTATGCCAGCGCCGGGGTTGACCCGGCCATCATGGGCACCGGCCCGATCCCCGCCAGTCAATTATGCCTTGAAAAGGCAGGCTGGTCCGTGGCCGAACTGGACCTGATCGAAGCCAACGAGGCCTTTGCGGCGCAGGCGATCTCGGTTAACCGCGATGTGGGCTGGGACAGCGGCAAGGTAAATGTGAACGGCGGCGCCATCGCGATCGGCCACCCGATTGGCGCATCGGGCTGCCGCGTGCTGGTCACCCTGCTGCATGAAATGAAGCGCAGCGACGCCAAAAAGGGTCTGGCCACGCTGTGTATCGGCGGGGGCCAGGGCGTTGCCCTGGCCGTGGCAAGATGATAACGGGAGGGCATGGTCATGCTCCAACTGGAAGCTAAAGTCGCGCTGGTCAGCGGCGGCAGCGGGGGGATCGGCGCCGCCATTTGCGAACGTCTGGCGCGGGCTGGCGCAAAGGTCGCGACCAATTACAGGAATAAGGAAAAGGCCGAGCGCTGGCAGGCAAAGGTCAGGGAAAAGGGCCTTGAGATCCCGATCTATCAGACGGACGTGTCCGATTATGCGGCCTGTGAGGCATTGGCAAAACAGGTCGAGGCCGAACTCGGCCCGATCGATATCCTGGTCAATAATGCCGGCATTACCAAAGACGGCATGTTTAAAAAAATGAGCCGGGAGAAATGGGACGCGGTCATGGCGGTCAACCTCGGCGGCCTGTTTAATATGACCAGACCGGTGATCGAGGGCATGACCGGGCGCGGCTGGGGCCGCATTGTCAATATTTCCTCCATCAATGGCCAGAAAGGACAACTGGGGCAGACCAACTATGCCGCGGCCAAGGCCGGCATGCACGGCTTCACCATGTCGCTGGCGCAGGAAGTGGCCGGCAAGGGCGTGACGGTCAATACCGTCTCGCCGGGCTATATCGCCACTGAAATGGTCATGGCGGTGCCGGAAGAGATCCGCAACCGGATCATCGCCAATATCCCGCTCAAACGCCTCGGCAAACCGGAAGAAATCGCGGCCATGGTCGCGTTTTTATGCTCCGAAGAGGCCGCTTTCGCCACCGGCGCCGATTTTTCGGTCAATGGCGGCCAGCACATGATGTAATGCGACTGGATAACGACATGAGCAAGAAACGCGTCATAAAAAAGTATCCCAACCGCCGGCTGTATGACACCGAGCGGAGTAAATACATCACGCTTGAAGATATAAAAAAACTGGTGCTTGAAAACAAGGAATTCATTGTGCGGGATGTCAAGACCGAAGAAGACCTGACCCGCATCATTCTGTTGCAGATCATCATCGAGCAGGAAGACGATGGCGAACCGCTTTTTTCCGCGCAGGCGCTGGCCCATATCATTCGTTTCTATGGCGACTCCGTGCAGTCCGTGGCCGGCGATTATCTGCAAAAAAGTATCGACCTGTTCGCCAGCCAGCAAAAACAACTCCAGGAGCAACTCAAATCGGCCGTAAGCGGCAATAACCCAATCACGGCGATGGCGGAAATGACCGAGAAAAACCTGGAGATGTGGAAAAAAATGCAGGAAAACTTCTTCAAATCCGCCCTGAATGTCCCGTTCGGCAACAGGGGCGATCAGGATAAAGAGACTTAGGGCAACCCTGTCCGGCTTATGGCCTGCCTGTAGCAGGCGGGCGAAAGCCGGAATCCATTTTACACCCCGGCGCGGCCTTTCCGGATTTCTCGGTGGCCTGTTCCTGATCTGCGCCCCACGGGCGGGTCAAATGATCTTAATTAAATCAGTTTTTTTACCGCCATGACCTCCCATAAAAAAATATCTTATATTTCAATAGTTTAATAATTCTCCGAGCGCCGGATTTTTTTCATATCAGGGCTTGACAAAGCCGTTTACGCCATTTATGCTGCACTGCAATATTATTGCGTTGCACAATTTAATCTGTGCTTAAACGCTCAAACACCAAAACAGGAGTAACACAGATGAACACAGACATTTTTGAAAACATGAACAAACTGGGCAAGTCCGGCTATGACGCCATGAAAGAGTTGTACGACATCAATATGAATATCGCCAGCCAGTATTGCGAGCAGCAGTTGGCATTGTCCAATCTCTTTATCGAATACGCGACCGCGCAGATGGAGATGGTGAGCAAGTCCAGGGGCTACAAGGATGTCATTGCGGCCCAGACCAGCCTGATCAACGAGACCAGTGAAAAGATCCAGGGCATCGCGCGCAACACCGTCGATATCATCAATGAATCAAAGGATGAAGTCAGCGCATGGGTCGAAAAGGGCGTTGAAGACGCCAGCGCCATTGTGCCGTTTAACAAAAAATCCGCCTGATCAGCTTACCGCCCGGCATATCCCCGCGTTATCCAGGGAAGCCTCGATTTAGTCGGGGCTTCCCCGCGGGGCGATCCCGGTTTTTAGACCTACCCCCTCCTAAAATCCCACGATTCAACGCTGGATCGTGGGTTCTTTTTTTATAAATTCGCCTTTATAAATCCGCAGCGCGATTTTCGCTGAGATCCATCAACCCCTCATCAATATTGTTTTTCTCCCTGGCCAAATCATTGCGGGCCGATTCAACCTGGGCCAGGTAATCCGCGTTGACATCGCCCGTGACATATTCGCCCGTGAAACAGGATGTATCAAAGCTCAGGATATCGGGATTACCGCGTTGGGCCGCGCGGATCAAGTCTTCAATGTCCTGATAGACCAGCCAGTCGGCGCCAATCGTCTCGGCAACGTCTCCCACGGTGCGGCCGGCCGCGATCAGTTCGGCCGCGGTCGGCATATCAATGCCATAGACATTGGCATAGCGCACGGGCGGGGCCGCCGAGGCGACATAGACCCGGTTTGCGCCCGCCTCGCGCGCCATCTGCACAATTTCCCTGGATGTCGTGCCCCGGACTATGGAATCATCGACCAGCAACACGTTCTTGCCCTCGAATTCGAGCGCGATCGCATTCAGCTTTTGCCGCACCGATTTCTTGCGGATGCTCTGCCCCGGCATGATAAAGGTTCGTGGTATGTAGCGGTTTTTGACAAAGCCTTCACGATATTTCACCCCCAGTTCATTGGCCAGCGGCAAGGCCGCGGTGCGGCTGGAGTCCGGGATCGGGATGACAACGTCAATATCATGCTCCGGGTGGCATTTCAGGATCTTTTGCGCCAGTAATTCCCCCATCCTCAAACGGGCCTTGTGCACCGAGATACCGTCAATGATAGAGTCCGGCCTCGCCAGATAAACATGCTCGAAGATACAGGGGCTGTATTTGGCATGAGGGCTGCATTGGGCCGTGTGCAGTTGACCGTCAACGCTGATAAACACCGCCTCGCCGGGCCGGATATCGCGGCTGCGCCGAAAATCGAGCGCGTCTATCGCAACACTCTCGGAGGCGATGATAAATTCCTTGCCGATGTCGGTTTGGCGCTCGCCGAATATGATCGGGCGGATGCCGTTGGGATCTCTAAAACCCAGTATGCCCACGCCGGTAATCATGGCGATGGCCGCATAACCGCCCCGGCAACGCTCATGCACGCGCTCGACCGCCCGAAAGATATCGGCCACCTTCAAATCGCCCCTGAATTTGCCGATCGCGTTTAATTCATGCGCCAGAATGTTCAGCAATACCTCCGAATCGGAGCCGGTATTGAGATGGCGCAGGTCATCGCGCATCAGGTCTTCCTTGAGGACGCCGGCATTGGTCAGGTTGCCGTTGTGCGCCAGCGTGATGCCATAGGGCGAATTCACATAAAAAGGCTGGGCCTCGGCCGAGGATGCGCAACCGGCGGTGGGGTAACGCACATGGCCGATGCCCATATTGCCCTTGAGATTCAGCATGTGGCGGGTATGAAATACATCGCGCACCAGCCCGTTGTTTTTACGCAGATATAACTTGCGGCCATCACAAGTGACCATGCCGGCCGCATCCTGGCCGCGGTGCTGAAGCACGGTCAGGCCATCATAAATGGCCTGATTGACCGGATGCTTTGCCACGATACCGATTATTCCGCACATTGTTTTGCCCCCTCAGCTTGATTGCCGGCGCGCCGGAATGTCATAGGAATGGTAGGGCCGGAACGAATCCGGCAGAAATTGCGAGCCCCAGCCGCCGATGCGCTCAAACGGCGTGATCAACCTGGATTCTTCCCACAGGGCCTGTTGCGGCAAGGCGGTAAAACCGGCCAAAAAGACGATGACGGTCACGATTGCGCCCCCCAGCCCCAGCCCCAGAAACAGGCCCAGCAAGCGGTCGGCGGCCGTCAGCCCGCTTCTGCCGAGCAACTTTACGATCAGATAACTCACGCCGCTCAGCAGCATCAGGCTCAGTATAAAAAGGCCCAGGAACACCAGGATCGCCCTCAAGGCCGGGCTATCGACCTGGGCCGCGAGCAGGGGCGAGAACAGCGGCGTCAGCTTGAGCGCGAGGCCGGTTGCCAGCGCCCACGACAGCAATGAAAAGATAATATTCAAAAAGCCGTAAAAAATACCGGTGATGGCCGGCAGGATCAGCAGGACCAGGATGACAATATCGGCGGCAGACATAATGGCGATGACTTTCAGGGATAGTCGAGGACGATACCGTCCAGTTTCATCGCGGTTTTGATATATTTGCGCAATTTATCGGCCTCGGAACGCAATAGCTCCGGCCCGACCCGGACCCGGTAGGCAGTCTGTTTATTGCTGGTCACGGGCTCCACGAAGGCGCGGAAACCGGCCTTTTTAAGCCGCTGGCTGAGCTTGTCCGCGTTCACCCGGCTGGAAAAACTGCCCAACTGCACGACCCAGGCGCTGAGACCGACCTGCCTGTCCGCGGACGGCCCGGCCTTTGCCGTTTTTTCGGTCTTTTCAGTCTTTGCGATCTCTTCAGTCTGTTCAGGCTCATCCTTGAGGGCAGCCATGCCCCTTTCAGCGGCTATATCGGCCACCGAGGGCGCCTTCAAGTCCGCCATGCCCTGCTGTTTGCCGGTATTCTCCGTATATTCGGCCGCTGCAACCGCTTCGCTCCGGCCGGTTGCGGCCGGTTGCGGGTTTAGCGCCTGCAGGCGGGGGACGGGCTCATAGGGTGGCCGCTCCGGGATATTGGCGCCGCTGATCGAAGCCGGGTCCACCGGCCCGCTCAGCAGCATGGGAATGAAAATGACGCCGATCAGCACCAGCAGCGCCGCCCCGACCAGACGTTCTTTTAATGTTTGCCGCATTTCCGGGTCTCAGCCAAAATATCGTAATGCCTCGCCGACCGTGATGAATGAACCGGTAATCACGATGCGATCACCGGGTCTGGCCGTCCGCTTTAGATGCCCCAGCGCCGGCTTGACGGCGGGCCAGGCGCGGACATTTTGAGACAGCCCCAGCGAGCCAAGCTCGGCGGCCAGGGCCGCGGCCGGCATACCCCGTTCCTCGGCAAGCGACACGATATGCCAACTGTCGGCGACCGCGTTCAACAGTTTGAATACCGCCCGGTGATCCTTGTCTTTTAACATGCCGATCAGGATATGGGTCTGGCCGACACAGGGCAGCAGGCGCAGGTTATCGACCAGCGCCCGCACCGACTGCGGATTATGGGCGACATCCAGCACCGTTTGCACCTCGCCCGGGATGATCTGCATCCGCCCGTCCAGGCGAAAGCGGTTGATTCCCCGGCAGATGGCTCGGCGGTCAACGGGCCAGGCGTGGCTTATCTGTTCCAGCAGCATCAGCACGCCGGCCGCGTTCTGCACCTGAAAATCACAATAGCGCAGCGGCCTCGGCAGGCCGGTTAATTCCCTTGTATCCGATCGCCAGTCCCAGTGATCGCCGTTGATGGTATAACGATAATCACGCCCGGCCAGCGACAGCGGCGTGCCCAGCGCCCCGGCGCAATCCATGATGGCCCGCGGCGGATGGGGATCGGAACACACGGCCGGCGCCCGGTTGCGCAGGATCCCGGCCTTTTCGCGGGCGATACTCTCGCGGTTATCGCCCAGCCACTGCTGATGATCAAGGTCAATGCTGGTGATCAGAGCCGCATCGGCGTCCAGCACATTCACGGCGTCCAGACGCCCGCCCAGACCGACCTCAAGCAGGGCAATCTCGACCTGATGCGCCCGAAACAGGGCCAGCGCGGCCAGCGTCCCGAATTCAAAATAGGTCAATGAAATCCCGGCCCGGGCGCGGTCAATGCGATCAAAGGATTCGCACAGTTCGGCCGCGCCGGCCTCCCTGCCGTTCACGCAGATCCGCTCGTTATAGCGCAGCAGATGCGGCGAGGTATAGCGGCCCGTTTTATAGCCCGCGCCGCGCAGGATCTCGTCCAGCAATACCACGCTTGAGCCCTTGCCATTGGTGCCGGCCACGCTGATTACGGTATGCGCCGGCTGTAACAGGCCCATGTTGGCGGCCACCTGGCGGCAACGCTCAAGACCCAGTTCAATGGCCGTAAAATGCAGGCTCTCCTGCCACTTGAGCCACTGGTCAAGCCGCCGGAAGCGCGGCCCCCCCGCCTTGCCCGGGTCTGCTATGGATTTTATCCTGGCGGACATCGGCCGTACAGATGCAAAACGGCAGGCCGGCTACACGGCAATGCGCCGCCGGGTCAACAGCGACAGCAGATTGCCAATCCGGTCGCGCAGCGCCCGGCGGTCGATGATCATGTCTATATCGCCATGTTGCAGCAGGAATTCACTGCGCTGAAAGCCCTCCGGCAATGTCTGCCGGACCGTCTGTTCGATCACCCTCGGGCCGGCAAAGCCGATCAGGGCGTTGGGCTCGGCGATATTGATATCGCCCAGTGTGGCCAGACTGGCGGACACGCCGCCCATGGTCGGGTTGGTCAGCACCGAGATATAGGGTAGATTTTTGCGCCGCAACAGCCCGAGCATAGAGGCGGTTTTTGCCATCTGAAGCAGGGAAAACAGGGCCTCCTGCATCCGCGCGCCGCCGCTGGCCGAGAAACAGACGAAGGCCGCGTCCCGTTCGATGGCCGCCTCCACCGCCAGGGCAAAACGCTCTCCCACCACGGACCCCATGGAACCGCCCATAAAATCAAACTCAAAGGCCGCGGCCACCACGGGCAGCCCCTTGAGCGAACCCGCCATCACAACCAGCGCGTCGCTTTCGCCGGTGTTCTTTTGCGCCTGATGCAGGCGGTCTTTGTAGCGCTTGCCGTCACGAAATTTAAGCATGTCCACGGGCCCTATCGCGGCGCCGATTTCCTCCCGCGCGCCCGCGTCCAGAAAGCCTTGCAGGCGAAGGCGGGCCGCAATACGCATGTGCTGGCCGCATTTCGGGCAAACTTCAAGATTGCGCTCCAGTTCGGCCCGGTACAGCACGGCATTGCAGACCTCGCATTTGGTCCAGACGCCCTCCGGCACGGTGCGGCGATTGGCGCCGTTGGTCTTGCGGCGCGAGGGCAGTATCTTTTGAAACCAGCTCATGGTCCCGCCCCGGACGGCGCGTCAAGGGCCTGCCGCATGGCGCCCATAAAGGCCGTGATCTCCTGTTTCAGTTTTTCGGTATTTTCGGCGTGCTCAGCGATCCGCTCAACCAGGGCGCTGCCGATGATCACGCCGTCGCTGATCCGGCCGACCGCGGCCGCCGTTGCCGCATCCTTGATCCCGAATCCAACCCCGATCGGCAAATCGGTGTGGGCGCGTATGTGCGCCAGTTTTTTGGCAACCAGGTCCACGTTCAGCCGATCGCTGCCGGTGACTCCCTTCAGGGAGACATAATAGACATAGCCTGAAGCGGCCGCGCAGATGCGCGCCAGTCGCTCGGCCCGGGTCGTTGGAGACAACAGAAAGATCGGGTCCAGGCGCCGGGCCCGGAGCGCCTTCAGCAACGCGGCCGATTCTTCCGGCGGCATATCGACCACCAGGATGCCATCGGCCCCGGCCTCGGCCGCCTGCCGGGCAAAGGCCTCATAGCCCATTACTTCTATGGGATTGAGGTAACCCATTAAAATGACCGGGGTAGTCTGATCGGCCGCCCTGAATGCGCTGACGATTTTGAAGACGGTATCGGTATGGGTGGATTTTGCCAGGGCCCGCTCGCTGGCGCGCTGGATAACCGGGCCATCGGCCATCGGGTCGGAAAAGGGGACGCCGAGTTCAATGAGGTCGGCGCCGGCTGCAACCAGCGCCTGCATCAATTCCACGCTGAGATCGGGGGCCGGATCGCCGGCCGTGATAAACGGGATCAATGCCTTCCTGTTCCGCGCCTTGAGGGCACTGAAACACGCCTGAATTCTGCTCATAGACAAATTATAGCCGGAAACACGGGCGGAAACCGGATAAGCGGCGGCTCACGATTATGCATTGCGTATCTTCTGTTGAGAAAGCCATATTTTCCGGCCTGACAGGGCCGGACGAAAAAACGCAAGTTTACACGAAATATAATGATGTGTTTTACGAAAGCGTTATGCCTTCATGCGCCGCCACGGTCTGAATATCCTTGTCGCCGCGCCCGGACAGATTGACGACAATTATCGCATCCCGGGCCATTTCGCGGGCGATTTTTGCGGCATAAGCCAGGGCATGGCTTGATTCCAGCGCGGGAATGATGCCCTCTATGCGGGTCAGGGCATGAAACGCCTCCAGCGCCTCGCTGTCGGTTACCGAGACATAGTCGGCCCGGCCCGTATCCTTTAACCAAGCATGTTCCGGCCCCACGCCGGGATAGTCGAGGCCGGCCGAGACAGAATGCGTTTCGATAATCTGGCCGTAATTGTCTTCGATTAAATAGGTGCGGTTGCCGTGCAGGACCCCGGGCCTGCCGGCGCTGAGCGAGGCGGCATGCCGGCCCGTCTCAAGGCCGGCGCCCGCCGCCTCGACCCCGTAGATCACGACATCCTGGTCGTCCAGAAAAGGATGGAACAAGCCGATGGCATTGGAACCGCCGCCGACACAGGCCACCAGCGCGTCCGGCAGACGGCCAAGCTGATCCAGACACTGCCGGCGCGCCTCGCGGCCCGCGACCGCGTTAAAATCGCGCACCATGGCCGGGTAGGGATGCGGCCCGGCGACGGTGCCGATGATATAAAAGGTGTCATCGACATGCGTCACCCAGTCGCGCATGGCTTCATTCAGGGCGTCTTTGAGGGTCCTTGAACCGGACTCGACCGGTATCACGGCGGCCCCCAGTAATTTCATCTTAAACACGTTGCTGGACTGCCGCCGGATATCTTCCGCCCCCATATAGACGATACATTCCATGCCATAACGGGCCGCGACCGTGGCCGAGGCGACCCCGTGCTGACCGGCGCCGGTCTCGGCAATGATGCGCCGCTTGCCCATGCGCCGGGCGAGCAGCGCCTGGCCCACGGTGTTATTGACCTTGTGCGCGCCGGTATGATTGAGGTCTTCCCGCTTGAGGTAAATCTGCGCGCCGCCCAGTTTTTCGCTCCAGTGCCGGGCGTGATAGAGCGGCGAGGGGCGGCCCACGTATTGTTTCAGGTCATGCTCGAATTCGGCCAGAAATTCGGGCTGCCGGGCATATTGATGATAGGCCAGTTCCAGTTCTTCCAGCGGCCCCATGAGGGTTTCGGCGACAAACCGCCCGCCGTAGGGGCCAAAGTGACCGCTCCCATCCGGCATGATTGTCAACGACTCAGCCAGGATTTCCGCACTGCTCTGTAGCTTCGCCATACACGGCCTCACGAATAAAATTAATCATCTTGTCCGGGTCTTTTTTGCCGGGCCGGGATTCAACCCCGCCACTGACATCCACCGCATAGGGCCGGACCCGGGCTACGGCCTGTCTTACATTGGACACATTCAGGCCGCCGGCAAGGATAATGCGTTTGGCCCGTTGCTTGGGGATCCGGCCCCAGTCAAAGCAGCGCCCGGTGCCGCCCGGGTTACCCTTGACGTAGGTGTCCAGCAACAATGCCCCGGCGCCCGGACAGGCGCGGGCCTCATCGGATAAATCGACCGTCTCGCTCATGCGCACGGCCTTAATATACGGCTTGCCATACAGACTACAAGATTGCTCGCTTTCCTGTCCATGAAATTGCAATGTGTCCAGCGCGACCCGATCCAGCACCCGCCGGATATGATCCTGGCCGGCATCGACAAAAACCCCAACGCAACTGACAAATGGCGCGACCCGCCCCGCTATCTCGGCGGCGGTGTTGATATCCACGCGGCACGGGCTGCGCGGATAAAACACCAGCCCAATCGCATCCGCGCCCGCGACGACGGCGGCTTCGGCATCGGCCGGACTGGTTATGCCGCAGATTTTAACACGGGTGCGGGCGGGCGTTGCCATTGTCCATCTCCAAAAGCCTGATCCTGTCGGCCAGCGGCGCGGGTTCAGGTATGCCGAAGCGCGCGGGATAGCGGACATTGACCAGATATAAGCCATCCGCCGGCGCTGTCACCCCGGCCGCGGCGCGGTCTTTTGCCGCCAGCGCCGCGCCGGCCCAGCCGGTCTCTTGCTCCCCGCGGCCAATGGCCAGCAGGGCGCCGGCGATATTTCTGACCATGTGTTGTAAAAAACCGCTGGCGCTGATCGTGATCACGATAAATTCCCCGAGCCGCGTCAGCCTAAGATCGTACACCCGGCGCACCGGCGATTTTGCCTGACAGGCGGCCGCCCGGAATGAGCTAAAGTCATGTTCGCCGATAAGACCGCGGGCCGCCTCGGCCATTTTATCCATATCAAGTTCACGGCATTCCCAACTCACGAGGCCATGCAGCAGCGCGGGGCGCGAGCGGCGATTTAAAATAATATATTGATAGGTTCTGCCGGTGGCGCTGAAGCGGGCATGAAAGTCCTCATCCATCGGCCTCGCCCAGGTCACGGCCACATCCCCGGGCAGCCTGCTGTTGGTCCCCAGCACCCACCCCTGCAACGGCCTGATTGCCGGGGTTTCAAAGTGGACAACCTGCTGAATGGCGTGCACGCCGCGGTCGGTGCGGCCGGCGCAGACCACCGCAACGGGTTGATCCGCGATCTCCGCCAGCGCGGTCTCCAGGGTTTCCTGCACGGTGGGCGCGTCATTCTGCCTCTGCCAGCCCAGGTAACGGCGGCCCTGATACTCAACGCCGAGCGCAATCTTCATGATCGACCCCTGCTCAAACCGGGGATAAGATTAATGGCGGGCATAGCCGGAATTCATTTATCACTCCGGCGCCGATTCCCGGATTCCGGCTTGCGCCTGGCTGTAACAGGCAAGTCCCGGATGGACTTATTCAGCGCTTCCCTGAAGCTGGTCCGATAGTTCCCCGGCCTGCTTCTTCTGTTCGGCGTTGCCCTTGGCCATTACCTCGTCCAGTATGGCCGTGGCGCTTTCCTTGTCACCGATCTCTACATAGGCCCTGGCGAGATCAAGCTGGGTCGCAATCTGGTCTTCCAGGCTTTGTTCCTGCGGTTGATCGGCGCGCGGAATCAGGACTGTCTCGATCTCGTCATCGGCCGCAGGCGGCTGCTCCGGCCCGGCGTCAACATCCGCTCCGGCCGCGGCCTCGCCCTCGCCTTCGGCGCTCACGTCTTCAGAGCGGATTTCCTGATGCGGCGTTGCATCGGTGGTATAAGAAGGAGTGTCGTCGAATTCCGAAAGATCGAGATCAATGTCGGCAGTAGCCGCCGGCTTGGAATCGTGGTCGAATTCCGACAGGTCCAGTTCGATATCGGCATCCGCTTCGGCGCTCCGCGCCTGATCCGGCGATATTTCATCGGCGCCGGCGGCTTCGGCCAGCCCGGACGCGGCGGAAATATCACCTTCCTTTTCCTCCGCGGCCGGGTCAAAATCCAGCAGGGCCTCTTCAGCCTTGGCGCGCGCGGCCTCTGCCGCGGCGGTCTCGGCCGATTTTTCGGAATCACCGTCCAGGCCGGCATCATCGGCCGGGATGTCGGCCAGACCGCCGACCGGCGTGACATCCGTGATATCCTGAAATTCTTCCCGCGATTCTTCGCCTTGAACCGCATCTTCATCCGCCTGTTCCTGTTGCTCTGCCTGTTGTTCTTGTGCCTGTTCCTCTGCCTCTGCCTGTTCAAACAGGGGCCGCTCCGGTGACATCTCCGACCACATGGCCATGGCCGTGCCCCAATGCTCGCCTTCACCGCCGGTCAATTCATGCAGCGCCCGGGCCGCCTCTTTATAGGCCTCGGCGTTGCCCGAGGTATAAAAGACTTCCAGCAGCTTGATATGGAATTCGGGATTATCGGGATGGGCCGCGATGGCATCGCGCGCGATGGCTTCGGCCTGGTCGAATTGCTCAAAGGCGAGATAGGTGTTGACCTCGCGCGACGGGTCTTCTTCGGGTTCGTCTTCAACGATCATCCCGGCCTCTTTGCCCGTGCGCGGGCCTGTTTTTTGTTCCTGCTTGCCGGATCCGGTCTTGCTGTCGGTGCGGTCTTTTTCCGGAGCGGCTTGCTTGCCGGCGCCATCGTCCGTATCCGCGGCGGTCATCCCGGCAGCTTGCGCGTCAGCCCAGGGCAATGCCTCATTGCCGCCCGCATCCGGGCCGGCGGCCATATCACCGGCCTCGTCCGCCCCGCCCCTGAACAAACGCAACAATAGCAGGATGATCACGACAAGCAAAAGGCCGCCGCCAACCAGGAAGACCAGCGGGTTGTCAGAGAACAGCGCCCTGATCGAACTCAGATAAGTATTGGATGCGCCGTTTTCGGCCATTGGCGCTTCTTGTTCTACAGCGGCCGATTCCGGCAAGGCCGTCGGCGCCGTTTCCCCTGGTTCGGCGCTGGCCATCATGGCCTCGGCCCTGCTCAGTTGCGCCTGCAAGGCGGCCATTTCATTGTCTTTCAGAGACAGCAGGCGCTTGAAATCTTCAATCAGGATCTCGTTTTCATTGAGCCGGTCCTCAAGTTCCAGATTTTCCCGCCTGAGTGATTCGATAGATTCCTGCGCCAGGATCAACTCCTGGCTGACGCCCCCTGCCATAGCCACCTGTTGGTTCATGCCATCGGAGCCATTGGGGCTGATCAGCCTCAGTTCCGAGTCCGGCCCGGCCGGGGTGATAGCGGATACCGGAGTATCTTCGGCCACGGTTTCCGCCAGGGGATCCGCCGCGGGGCGCTCGCCGATGGCAGCGGCGGCGTTATACCTTGTCGTATACCAGGCGGCATTCTGCGCCCGCACTTCCGTCAGGATCGCGGCGTTGTCCAGCGCATTGATCTCGTTCTCGCTCGGCATGCGCAGGGTTCGGCCATACATGAGCCCGTTGATATTTTGCTGGATGAAGGCCTCGGGGTTCGCCCTGAGCAGGGCCAGCATCATTCGATTGATACTTATTGAAGCAGACGGGCGTGTGGAGATGGCAATAGCCCACAGGGTCTCATTAGCCACGGTCGGGCCGTAATCGCCGCCGCTGTAATTTATCCTGCCGGCCGCGGCCGGCAGGACAGGGCGGGCGGCGGCCGGACTGAATTCGGTTATGCGGTTATTCGGATTATACAGCGGCGGGTCGAGCAGGACGGTGTATTCACGAAAGAGCCGGCCGTTTGACCAACTGACTTCAACCAGAAAATTCAGGAAGGGCTCGCGGATGGGTTCGGCGCTGGTGATATGAATGGTGTCCGCCCCCCTTTCAGCACGGTCCAGGCTAAACCTGAGCCGGCTCAGAACGGCGGGCCGGTCAATATTGACCCTGGCAAAGGCGGCGCTGCCGGCCAGCCGGACCGTGAGGGAATCAAGTTCGTCGGCGCTGGTGGAAAGCAGGCGGATGCGAGCGTCAAAGGGTTCATTCAGGACCGAATTTAATTTCAGTTTGCCGAGACCCAGCGCGCTGGCCAGCGACGGGATTAAAAGCAGTAAAAAAATGCCGCAGAGTTTCTTGTTCATGGTCACTTTAAATTCCTTGCATTCAATTTTGCGCGCGGGCAATCAGGCCACGCCGAACCCGTTATTCCCCAAAACGGAATCTGTCAATAGCATTAATAGCATAAGATTACAAATGATGTTTTACCAGAAATTCAGCAATTTGAACACTGTTTAATGCGGCGCCCTTCCTGACATTATCAGAAACCACCCACATATCAAGCCCGCGCGGATGCGAGATGTCCGCGCGAATCCGGCCCACGAACACCGCGTCTTCGCCGGCGGCCTCGGTAACCGCGGTCGGATAACCGTCAGCGGCGGGGTCATCCAGCACCACGACTCCCGCGGCTTCGCGCAGCAAGGCGCGGGCCGTGGCCGCGTCTATCTTGTCCCCGGTTTCAATGTGGACGGCCTCCGAGTGGCCATAGAAGACCGGCACCCGGACCGCGGTCGGATTGATCATGATGCTGTCATCCTCCAGAATCTTGCGGGTCTCCCAGACCATTTTCATCTCTTCCCTGGTGTAGCCGTTATCCTGAAAGGCGTCAATGTGGGGCAGGGCGTTAAAGGCGATCTGTTTGGGATAGACCGCGCGCCTTGCCGGTCTGGCATTCAGCAGATCCGCGCTCTGTTCGGCCAGTTCCCGGATGGCCTCTTTGCCCGTGCCCGAGACGGCCTGATAGGTGCAGACATTGACGCGCCTGATCCCGACCGCGTCATAAATCGGTTTCAGGGCCACCACCATCTGTATGGTCGAGCAGTTCGGGTTGGCGATAATGCCCCGGTTTTTATAGGCGGCTATGGCATGCGGGTTGACCTCGGGCGTCACCAGGGGAATATCATCGTCATAGCGAAACTCGGAGGTATTGTCGATCACCACACAGCCGGCCGCGGCCGCCCGCGGCGCATGAATCCTCGACACGGCCGCGCCGGCGGAAAAGAGGCCGATCTGCGCCCGGCTGAAATCAAACCGGGCCAGGTCCTGCACCGTCAGCCGGGTATCCCGGAACGGGATCTGTTTGCCCTCCGAGCGCTGGCTGGCCAGGGCATAAACCTCGCCGATGGGCAACGCCCGCTGTTCCAGTATCGACAGCAGGGTCTCCCCCACGGCGCCGGTCGCGCCGACAACGGCGATATTCAATGTCTGTGTGCTCATAAATCAGGGTGTTTATAACGTATGATGTTTAAGGAAGCTCTGAATAAATCCATCCTGGATTTCCCTGCCTGCTGCAGGCAGGTCAGAGCACGCAAGGTGAAAATGCGATTTTCACCTTGCTTCAAAATCAATGACTTGCATCATTGCCAAGTTATTGATTCTGGGGCGGTACGCCTGCCTGCTGCAGGCAGGTCCCTGTACCGCAGGAAACTCTGATTCAATCAGAGTTTCCTTAAGCGCCGGGGTCTGACAGGGCCTGGATAACCGCATCGCCCATCGCTTCGGCGCCCACCAGCCGCGTGCCCGCGGAATAAATATCCTCGGTGCGCAAACCGTCACTCAAGACCCGGTCGATGGCCTGTTCAAGCTGCCGGGCGAGCGCGGCTTCGGCCAGCGAATGACGCAGCAACAGGGCCAGGGAGAGCAGGGTTGCCAGCGGATTGGCCGTGTCCCTGCCGGCGATATCCGGCGCCGAGCCATGAACCGGTTCATACAGGCCGCGGCCGTCAGCGGCCAGCGAGGCCGAAGGCAACATGCCGATGGAGCCGGTCAACATGCCCGCCAGATCAGATAAAATATCGCCAAACAGATTGGTCGTGACCATCACATCAAACTGTTTCGGCTCGCGCGCCAGTTGCATCGCGGCATTATCCACATACAGGTGTTGCAGTTCGATAGCGGGATAATCGGCCGCGATACGGCTGACGGTCTCGCGCCACAACTCGGTGGCCTCCAGCACGTTGGCCTTGTCAACGGAACAGACCCGGCCCTGCCGTTTGGCGGCGATGTCAAAGGCCACGCGCGCGATCCTTTCAATCTCGCTCTCGCTATAAACCAGGGTATTCAGGCCCTGCCGCTCTCCGTTTTCAAGCCGCCTGATGCCGCGCGGCTCGCCAAAATAAATGCCGCCGGTCAATTCACGCACGATCATGATATCCAGACCGCTGACCCGCTCCGGTTTTAAGGCCGAGGCCGAGGCCAGTTGCGGGAACAGCATGGCCGGGCGCAGGTTGGCAAACAGCCCCAGCCCCGCGCGGATCGCCAGCAGGCCGCGTTCCGGCCTGAGCGAACGCTCGATCCCTTCCCATTTTGGCCCGCCGACCGCGCCCAGCAGCACCGCCGCGGACTGCCGGGCCCGGGCCAGGGTCTCCTCCGGCAAAGGTTCGCCCAGCGCGTCGATGGCGCTGCCGCCGATCAGCCCGTGCTCCAGTTCTGCCTGCAGGCCCCGTTCACGGATCAGATAGCGCAGGACTTTCTCTGCCTGCCGCATGATCTCGGGGCCGATCCCGTCGCCGGGCAGGATGAGTATCTTTCTGTTCACCCCTTGAATAATGGAAAATGGATAATGGCTAATTGATAATTTTTGTTTTGAGTCATTGCGCGCTTCATTGTCAATTATCCATTATCAATTTTTTACAGGGTTTTGCGGCCGACCACACTGAGCAGGCCGGCGGACACGACCAGTATGCCCCCGAGATATTCCCGCGGGCTCAGCGTTTCATCGGTCAACCAGGCCGCGGACAGGGCGCCGGCCACGATCTCCAGTAAAAAGAGGATGGATGAGCGCTGGATCGGCAGGTGGGTAACGCCATACTGAGCGGTCCACATCATGACATACATGAACGGAAAACCAAGCAGGAGGACCAGCAGCGCCGAATCGACCGTGATCACGGGCGGGGCGATACCGGCCCAGACGATGGCGATCAGGGCCAGCACAATGACGCCCAGGAAGGCCGAACCCATCTTCAAGTCAAGCGGCACGGCGCCCATTTTGCGCACGATAATATTGCTCAGCGCGAAACAGAGGCCGGCCGCCAGCGCATAAATATCGGCCGGACTCAGGCCCTGCTGATCGCCATGACCGGGGCCGATATCCGCCCGCCAGAGCATCAGCACGGCGCCGGTCATGGCGATCAGCAGGGCCAGCGCGCCGCTCCGGGCCAGGCGCTCTTTCAATATTACCCGCGCCAGCAGGATGGCCCAGACCGGAGACAGATAGAATAACAACAACACCCGCACGACCTCGCCTTCCAGCACGGCCAGGATAAAGGCGAGATTGGTGCAACCGGCCAGCAGGCCAAGCAGGCTAAAGGCCAGCCTGTTTTCCTGAAAACAGGCGCGCCCGCGCCAGACCGGCAGCGCGATGGCAAAAGCGGCCACGCAATAAATCAACAGGGCCGACCACAGCCCGTGCCAGCCTATCCCGTCCAGCAACCTGAGCGGATACCAGAACAGGCCCCACAAGACCGCGGCCATGACGCAGGCGAGGGAGGCGGAATATGTGTTTTGCGGTTGGAGCGGCGGGTTCATTCGCCTATACTCAATTGTTTTGGCATCTTCGTATGCTATCCGATTGTTGCAGGCGGGAAAAGACAAATGAATCAGGCAGAAGCGTTAATTACCGAACAATTTGAAAAGCGGGCGGAACTCAAACCCGGCAAGGTCAGCAAGGCGCTCAGGCAGGCCGTGAACGAGGCCATCGGACAACTGGACAACGGCCGCTTGCGGATCGCCGAAAAGATCGATGGTGAATGGGTGGTCCGGCAATGGCTGAAAAAGGCGGTGCTGTTGTCGTTTATCATCGACAAGAACAATGTTATCGAAGGCGGGCATACCCGTTATTTCGACAAGATCCCCGCCAAGTTTCAGGCTTATACCGAAGCCGGCTTTAGCGAGACGGGCGCGCGGGTCGTGCCAACGGCAACGGTGCGGCGCGGCAGTTATATCGGACGGAATGTGGTCCTGATGCCGAGTTTCGTCAATATCGGCGCCTATGTCGATAGCGGGACCATGGTGGATACCTGGGCGACCGTGGGTTCCTGCGCCCAGATCGGCAGGAATGTGCATCTGTCGGGCGGGGTTGGTATCGGCGGCGTGCTGGAACCCCTGCAGGCCAGCCCGACCATCATCGAGGATAACTGCTTCATCGGCGCCCGCTCTGAAATCGTCGAGGGGGTTATCGTGGGCGAGGGCTCGGTTATCTCAATGGGCGTTTACATCGGCCAGAGCACCCGCATCTATAACCGCGACACCGATGAGATCAGCTATGGCCGGATCCCGCCCGGCTCGGTGGTCGTTTCCGGCAGCCTGCCGTCCGCGGACGGGAAATACAGCCTCTATTGCGCCGTGATCGTCAAGACCGTTGACGCAAAGACCAGAAGCAAGGTCGGCATTAACGCGCTATTGCGTGAGTTGTGAACCGATGCGCTTGCAGACGTGCGCGAGGCCGTGAATCAGGCTCAGCGGCGCTGTGCCGCCCTTGGCCTGAGCAAGGGGCAAACAATGGCCTGCCGCCGGTCTGTGGGGCTTATTTCGGCTCTACGTATAGCACCAGGCTGTGGTCAACCAGTTTAAAACCATGTTGCTCCACGACCTTTTTGCGCAGGCGGTCGATCTCTTCATTGTGAAATTCAACGACCTCGCCCGTTTTCGTGCAGACCATGTGATCATGTTGATCGCCGCGGTCAAGTTCAAATACGGAATGACCGGCGTCAAAATTATGCCGCATGACCAGCCCCGCCGCCTCAAACTGGGTCAGGACCCGATAGACCGTGGCCAGACCTATTTCCTCGCCCTGCCTCAGCAATGTCTTGTAAACATCTTCCGCGCTGAGATGCCGATCTTCGGAGTGCTCAAGTATCTGCAGGATACGAATCCGCGGCAGGGTGGCCTTCAGGCCGGCTTTCTTTAAATCTGTTGCTTCCAAAACGACCTCACTTCAATTTTAAAAATTGATTAATTTGTCATAGACTTAAATTATACTACATGCGGCAATAAATGTCGTTGAGGAAATTCGGCAGGGCGGTTATCCTGTCCGGTCTCCGGCAAATAACCCGGTCTAACAGCGAAGCCTTACAGCAAATGAACAAAATCCTTATCCCGCTTGTGTTTCTGCTCTCTCTCGCGGGCTGCACGCGCGGCCATGACGGCCGCCTCAACCTGCCGCTGCTCTATAAAATCGATATCCAGCAGGGCAATGTCATTGAGCAGGAAATGCTGGACAAACTCAAGCCGGGCCTGGATAAGGCCCAGGCGCGGTTCATTATGGGCACCCCGGTTATCGTGGACCCGTTCCACAACAATCGCTGGGAATACATCTACAGCTTTCAAAAAGGCGGCGGCGTCAGGGAACAGCGCCACATCACCCTGCACTTTGAAGACGATAAACTGGCCTATATCTCCGGCGATGTCCGGCCCGCGACCTCAATCCGCCGTGAAAACATCATCATTACCGAACAAGAGGGCATTATCGTGCCCAAAAGAGAAGAAAAAGGCTTTTTCGAGCGCTGGTGGGATCGGGTGACGCCCGGCGACTGACGCTGTCAGCGGGCGCTGTTATTTTTGCCCGCGGGGGTCCGCCCTGGCGGCGCGTCGTCTCCTTGCCTGTTTGGGATCAAGCCGCAACGGGCGGTAGATTTCAATGCGATCACCGTCTTTGAGCACATCATCAAGCGGCCGGATTTCGTTAAAAATCCCCACCTTGTTGACCTCTAGGTCGATTTCCGGCGCGCGTTCCGGCAAACCGGATTGCAGGATGGCCGCCTTGATGGTGGTCCCCCGCTTCACCTTGAGCCCCATAACCATCTGCTTTTCGGGGCTGATATAGACAAGTTCCACCCGCAGGGTTTGATCAGCCTCCATAAGGAAACTCTGATTGAATCAGGGTTTCCTGCGGTACAGGGACGTACCGCCAAAATCAATGATGCAAATCATTGATTTTGAAGCAATGTGAAAATCGCATTTTCACCTTGCGTGCTCTGATAAGTCCAGGATGGATTTATTCAGAGCTTCCATAAAGAGACCGGGCGCGTTCAATAAAGGCGGCCACCAGCGAGTCGATAATGCGCTGAAACACCTTCCCGAGGGTGTGCTTGATCAGCCTGTTCTTGAACTGAAACTGCATGTCCAGCGACACGCAACAACCGCCCCGGCCATTATCCCTGAAGCGCCAGCAGCCGTTTAATTCCTTGAACGGCCCCTTGACCAGACTCATGTGGATCGACTCATCCTGACGCATGGTATTGGCCGTGGTATAGGTCTGCCTGATCCTGCCGACGGCGATCGAGACCGAGGCCGTCAGCGCGGCCTGGTCTTTTTTAATGATCCTGGAGGCCGTGCACCAGGGCAGAAATTCAGGGTAAGACTCAATGTCATTGACCAGGGCGAACATCTGTCCGCGGCTGTATCTCACGCTGGCCTGTTTATGGATGCGGGTCACTGCCAAAACTTATTCCACAAAAATAAAAGCGCGTCTTTCCGGCATGTTTTTATATGATTTTTTGCCTGTCTTGCTTGAGTTTACGGCCGCCGGCCAGCCGAACCGGCGGCCGCGGCCAGTGGCAGCATAACATCCGGGCGAACGGATATAAAATACTTTAATCTGCCCGGCCGGGGGCTATAATTACGGGTCAATTCAATCCTCAAACGCAAGAGCCTATTATGACAGACACGACATTATTCAGCAGGATCATACAGCGCGAGATACCGGCCGATATCGTCTATGAAGACGATTTGTGTCTGGCATTCCGTGATATTAATCCGCAGGCGCCGCTGCATGTGTTGCTGATACCCAAACAGCCCATCGTGAAAGTGGCGGATGCAAAAACGGAAGACCGGGATCTGCTCGGTCATTTGCTGCTGAAAACCGGCCAGATCGCGCGCCAGCAGGGCTATGGCGAGGCCTTCCGCCTGGTCATCAATAACGGCGCGGGCGCGGGCCAAGCCGTCTTTCATCTGCATATCCATATCCTGGCAGGCCGGGAGTTCAGTTGGCCGGCCGGCTGATGTTTCGCCAAAACCCGAGGCGCATAAGCGCCGCAAGCCACGGCTAAACGGCGCTATTCAGCAGCCTTTTTATAAATACCGAAATGAAGTAACAGACAGAGGCCAGCAGCACGATGACCGAGCCCGTGGGCAGATCCGGGCCGAAAGAGAGGGCAATGCCGCTGATGCTGATCAAGGCGCAGATGATGGCCGAGCAGACAAACATTTTATGCAGCGAGTTCACGTACTGATTGGCGATCGCGGCGGGCAACGTCAATAATGCGATGACCAGGATCAAGCCGACCAACTGAATCAGGGTCACGATCGTGATCGATATCAGGCACAGCAGAAGGATATAAAAGAATTCCGTATTGATGCCGCGCAAACGGGCGAACTCTTCGTCAAACATGCTGCTCAGAAACTGCCGGTAAAACAGCATGACCACGAACAGTATGCTTAAATCCAGGAAAAATATCAGCCACAAATCCCGGCTGGTGATCAACAGGATATTACCGAACAGATAACTCATCAGGTCAACGTTATAGCCCGGCGTCAGCGACAGAAACAGGATGCCCGTGGCCATGCCGGCCGACCAGAAAGCGGCGATCAGTATATCTTCATGCTGCTTCCAGCGCAGGCTGATCCAGCCGATGGCGATACTCGAAACCAGCGCCGTCAGGATCGCGCCGAATATCGGCGAACTGTCATAAAAGTAGGCAATGCCCATGCCCGCCATGACCGAATGGGCGATGCCGCCGGTCAGAAAGCTGATGCGTTTTACGACGATATAGCTGCCGATCACGCCGCAACCCACGCTCGCAAACAGGCAGGCGAACACCGCGTTGCGGATAAACGCGTATTCGCTGAGCGCATTAAAAAAACCGTGCATGGTTTAATGATGATGGTGAATCATTCTGACCGGCGCGGCGTAGAGTTGCTTGATAATTTCACCGTTGATTGACTGGGTATCATGGCATACCAGCGTTTGATTGAGGCAGGCGACCCGGTCCACATAACCGGATATAAAGGCAATATCATGCGACACAATGATAATGGTCATGCGCTCGCTATAATTTTTTAACAGCGCGTAAATATCCTCTTCGGCGCGCGCATCCACCCCGGCGGTCGGCTCATCCAGGATTAATATCTCGGGGCCGGACACCAGCGCCCTGGCGATCAGCACCCGTTGCAGTTGTCCGCCGGACAGCCGACCGATCTGGCGGCGGCCAAGCGCTTCAATCTCCAGCGCCGCCATGACCTCTGCGGCCGAGTCAAGCTGCCGCCGGCTGTAGCCGAACGGCGTGGCCGCGGCGGACACATGGCCCAGCATGACGACCTCTTTAACCGTGATCGGAAAATCACGCGCAAAACCGATATGCTGCGGCACATAGCCGATCATGCCGGCCCGGTCTTTTTTGCCCGCGCGGCTAAAGCGGCTGATTGAGCCCGTGTCCGGCTGCAACAGGCCCAGTATCAGTTTGAGCAGGGTGCTCTTGCCGCTCGCGTTAGGCCCGATAATCCCGATAAATTCGGCCTCGTGGATCTCGAGCGAGATTTCCTTGAGCACCGGCACATCGGTATAATTGAAGCTGACCTTATCAATGTCTATCACGACATTATTCACCGGCCAGACCCTGTACAATTCTATCGGTCATGGCGCGCATATCCTCAATATAGTCGGCCGTCAAGGGGTCCAGTTCAATCACCTTTGCCCCGATCTCGGCGGCGATGACGCGCGCGGCCCGGTCATTGAACTGCGGCTGGGTAAAGACCGCCCTGATATTCCTTTGCCGGGCAAATTTGATCAGTTCTGCCAGTGAACGCCCCTGAATTTCTTTGCCGTCCTGTTCGATCGAGATCTGGCTGAGGCCGTAGCGCTCGGCAAAGTAGCCCCAGGAAGGATGCGCGACAATCAACTGCCTGTTTTTCAAGGCCGCCGTCTTCTCCGCGATCAGCCTGTCCAGCGCCTGCAACTGCTTGTTAAACGCCCGGGCGGCCTGCCGGTAGGCTTCCGCGTTGGCCTTGTCATGGGAGGCCAGCGCCGCCTCGATCAGCCCGGCAATGACCATTACATTATTCGGATCGGTCCATACATGCGGGTCCATGCTATTGCCGTGGTCGCTGTCGTGGCCGCCATGCTCATGCCCGTGGTGTTCATGTCCGGCCAGCCGCGCCAACTCCGCGCAACAGGCCACGATCTTCAAGGCCGGGTTGTTCTTCCTGATCTCGGGCAACCAGCTTGACTCAAACGGCATCCCGATACTGAAATACAGATCGGCCCCGGCCAGCCGCGCCATTTGCCGCGGGGTCGGCTCATAGAGTTCCGGGCTTTGCCCCGGCCCGACCATGACGCTCACGGCAACCCGATCGCCGCCGACCTGTTCGACAAAATGCTGCTGCGGGGCAATACTGACGAACACGTTTATCTTCTGTTCGGCCTGGGCCGGCGCCATCAGGCCGGATAACAGCAACAGGGCCGCCAATCTTGTTATTAAGTGGATCATTTTTTCTCTCCTGTCTGTTGCAGGCGGCATTCATGGCAACGGCCATTGACCTCGATAATCTGCGCGTCCATTTCAAAACCGAGCGCCGCCGCCTTTTTTTGGAGCAAAGCGCGCAGCTCGGGGTCATCCATCTCCGCGACCCCGGCGCAGTCACGGCAGATAAAAAACTGGCTGCTGTGGGAATCGCCCGGATCCCCGCAGCCCACGTAGGCATTGAGCGATTCTATTTTATGCACCAGCCCCTGCGCCTGCAGAAAATCCAGCACCCGGTACACGGTCGGCGGCGCCGAGGCGGCGTGTTCATCGCGCAACTCATCCAGGATGTCGTAGGCCTTGACCGGCTCATGATTGCGCCAGACCAGTTCCAGCACGCGCTGCCGGAGCCGGGTGAAACGCTGGCCGGAGGCGTCACACAGGCGTCTGGCCATCTCTATGGCCGAATCAAGACAATCCTGATGCCGGTGCGAGGCGGCCTTGAAGGGCCGTATTACCGTATTTTTATTCAAGTGTCTTTACCGTATTGATACCGAAAATATAATGTTATAATATAACACGCTATGTCGATTTTCCAAAAAATGTTGCCGCGCGCCCTGGTGAAACCCCTGATCCTGATCCTGCTGCTGCTTGGCTCGCAGTTCGCAACTCTCGCCCATGCGCTGGAACATGAAGCGGCCGATTCCGAAGATGAAGCCTGCTTTATTTGTCTGCACCAATCGAATTCTACCCATATTCTCGGCGGCGCAAAACAGAAAGACCCGCCGGATTTCAGGCACGGCCCGGAAATCCACTACCGCTTAACCCCCTTCAGTCATCAAATATACGCGCGCCCGAATAATCGCAGCCCGCCCGGGCGCGAGACCGGCAATCATCCCGCCGAACCCGGCGCTGTCGGGGTGATTGGATTGCTTGCCGGGCCAACAACCGAAACTCTTTAAGGAAACTCTGATTGAATCAGAGTTTCCCGCGGTACAGGGACCTGCCTGCTGCAGGCAGGTGTGCCGCCAAAATCAATGACGTAAGTCATTGATTTTGAAGCAGGGTGAAAATCGCATTTTCACCCTGCGTGCCCTGAGAAATCCAGGATGGATTTATTCAGGGCTTCCTTAATAAATGCTTTATCAATCATTAATTTTTTATTCAGCGGCGCCCCTTGCCGATCTGCCGGAACAGGCAGGCGGCAGGGCCAGCGCCATTCAGCTTATGGAGCAAACCATGAAATTATTTATAAGATCATTTTTTACCACCGGCGCGATCAGCCTCCTGCTTTTTGCCCAGGCCGGCGCCCAGGAAGCGGACCGGCTTGAGGAGATCAAGGTCCAGGCGAGGCCCATCGGCCTGCAAAGCCTGGAGCATATCTCGCAGCCGGTCACCGTACTCAGCGATGAGGCGTTAAAAAAGCGGCAATCCTCCACGGTCGGCGAAACCCTGGAGAACATACCCGGCGTGAGCACCAATCGTTTCAGCCCCCTGGCCAGCCGGCCGGTCATCCGCGGCCTGTCCGGGTCACGGGTGCAGGTGCTGGAAAACGGCCTGGGCTCGCTGGATGTCTCGACCCTGAGCGTGGATCATGTCGTGTCCGTGGACCCCCTGCGGGCGCAACAGATCGAAATCTTTCGCGGCCCGGCCACCCTGCTTTATGGCAGCGAGGCCTCCGGCGGCCTCGTGAATGTGGTCACAAACCGCATCCTCGAATATGTGCCCGAATCCTTCAAGGCGGACGCCTATTACAGCTTTAACTCCAATTCGGCGGCAAAGGTCTATTCCCTGCAGGCCCTGGGCGGCTTTGAAAAAATGACCTTCAGTCTTGACGGCTTAAAGCGCGGCGCCAACGATTATGAGGCCAAAGGCGGCCGCATCAACAATTCATTTTACGATGCCAAAAACGTTAATCTGGGCAGTTCCTTTGTCGATGACTGGGGTTTCCTGGGCCTGGCTTATGGCCGTTTTTCCTCGACCCACGGCGTCCCGTTCAACCCGGAAGAGCCGGATGAATTGCCGTTTATCGAGTCCAAACAGGATCGGATCGATATCGCCGCGCAACTCAACCGGCCGTTCGGCGGTATTGAGGCGATCGGCTTCCAGGGCGCCTATAACGATTACGGGCATACCGAGTTTGAGGCCGTGGCCGAGCCGGGCACGGTCTTCAAAAACGAGCAATTTGAAGGCCGGGTCGAGTTGCAACATGCCCCCATCGGCGCCTTTGCCGGCGTTTTCGGGGCGCAGTTCGGCCACCGTAATGTCAGCGCGGTCGGCGAAGAGGCGTTTCTGCCCAAAACCAGCACCGACACGGTCGCGCTGTTTATCCTGGAAGAGGCGGACCTGGCCGAGACGCTGCGTTTTGAGATCGGCGGCCGCTATGAACGGCAGAAGAGCAAACCGGACAATGCCGCCGCGGTCAGCAACAGCATGTACAGTATTTCATCCGGCCTCAACTGGCGCCTGGGCGAGGCCCTTGCGCTGGGTCTGAACATCGGCCGCAGCCAGCGGGCGCCCGCGGCCGAGGAACTCTTCTCCAACGGCCCCCATGTCGCAACCGGCACCTTTGAAATCGGCCGGGCCGGGCTTAACGTGGAAACCGCCAACAGCATTGACCTGTCGCTGGGGCGGGAAGAGGGCCGGCTGCAATGGAAGTTCAATTTATTCGCCAACTACATTGAAGACTTTATCTTCTTGCAGGGCATGGACAGAAATAATGACGGTGTAGTGGACCGGGTGGGTGAAAGCTTCACCGAGCCGGGTGAATTCATACTGGTTGCGTACCGGCAGGAGAATGCGGTTTTTTACGGCTTTGAAGCCGCCGCCAGCGTCAACCTCTTTGCCACCGGCAACAGCAAGCTGGACCTGAATCTGTTCGGCGATTATGTGCGGGCAAAACGGAAAAACGGCCAAAATCTGGAGCGAATCTCGCCCGCCAGGATCGGCGCCGGGCTGGACTACCAATATGGCCGCTTCACGGCCGGCCTGGATTTGACCGGCGTCCTCGCACAGAACGACAACGGCCGGCTTGAGACCCGCACCAAGGGCTATACGCAACTCAACCTGAAGGCGGACTACACCCTGTTAGAAGGCGAGCCCAACTTTAAAGTGTTTGTCAGGGCCACCAACCTGCTGGACGAGGCCGGTCAATTACACACCTCGTTCATCAAGGATCGGGCGCCAATCATGAGACGCGCGTTTATGCTTGGGTTTGAAGCCGGTTTTTAATAGAATAAAATCGGTTCCCATTGTCTCGGGGCCGCGCCAGGGCGCGGCCCCCTGGCATAATTGCTATGGGAGCTCTGAATAAATCCATCCTGGATTTCCCTGCCTGCAGCAGGCAGAGCTTCAAAATCAATGACTTGCATCATTGCCAAGTTATTGATTCTGGGGCGGTACGCCTGCCTGCAGCAGGCAGGCGTACCGCAGGAAACTCTGATTCAATCAGAGTTTCCTTATAAACAGTTTTGTCAGAGCCCGATTGAAATACCTTGACCAGCGCAGACTCAAAAGACCAAAGCGGCCATGATGCCTACCTGGATGCAAAGGGGCTGAACTGTCCCCTGCCCATTCTGAAGACCAAGCTGCTGCTGAACAAAATGGCGCCCGCCCAGGTGCTGCTGGTCGAGGCCACCGATCCGCATTCCAGAGTCGATTTCGAGGCCTACTGCGCCCGGACCGGACACCGGATCATCGCGTTTAAAGAAGCCGATCAGTTGTTCAGCTTCCTGATCGAGCGCGCCGCGAAGCCCAAAAAAATATAGTGTGGCCCCGCGCGGGGCGGGGCGCTAGGGCTCCTCGTCCGCCTCCAGAATTTCATAATCATGGCTGATCCGGGCGGTCGCGCCGAGCATGATCGAGGCCGAGCAGTATTTATCCGCCGATAACGAAACCGCGCGTTCCACCTGTCTGGCCTTGAGCTTATGGCCCGAGAGCTTGAAATGAAGGTGAATCCCGGTAAAGACCTTCGGGTCAGTGGCGGCCCGTTCGGCCCGCAATTCAACCTCGCAGCGCGTCACCTGCTGGCGCGATTTCTTCAGGATTGACAACACATCATAGGCGCTGCAGGCCCCGGTACCGAGCAGCAGCATCTCCATCGGCCGCGGCCCGCGATTTTGCCCCCCGCCCGCGGGCGGCCCGTCCATGACGACCTCATGCCCCGAACCCGAGACCCCAATGAAACCGGCCGCGCCGGCCCAACTTATCTTTGCCTGCAATTATTCACTCCAAACGGTTGCTTTTCAGGCAAAAGAGTAACATAGTTCCAGTTTAGCGCAGAGCAGATAAACTAAAGGTAACAAACATGACAGCTATACCCCGCTTGAGACAGGAGCAACTCATCTCATCCTTCCTGGAGCATTGCCACCAGAAGACTTGCGCCGCCAAGCAACTGATTCTCAAGGAGGGGGAGCCTTCAAACGATCTGTATTACATCGTCACCGGCTCCGTGACCGTCATGATCGAGGATTCCGAGGGCCGTGAAATCGTGCTGGCCTACCTCAATGCCGGCGAGTTTTTCGGCGAAATCGGCCTGTTTGACCCCAATCATCACCGCAGCGCCTTTGTCCGGGCCAAGACCCCGTCAAACATCGCCAGGATCAGCTATGAAAAAATTAAAAATCTGCATGGCATTTTCCCCGATCTGCTGTTTTATATCGCCTCGCAGATGGCCATTCGCCTGTGCCAGACCAGCCGCAAGGTCAGCGATCTGGCCTTCATGGACGTAAAAGGGCGCATCGCCCGCGGCCTGCTGGAACTGTGCAAGCAACCGGATGCGATGACCCATCCCGACGGCATGCAGATCCGGATCACCCGGCAGGAACTCGGGCGCATCGTGGGCTGCTCGCGGGAAATGGTCGGGCGGGTGTTAAAAAGCCTGGAAGAAGACCATCTGATCTCGGTATCCGGCAAGACCCTGGTGATATTCGGCACCCGCTGACTTAAAGATAAGGCGCCGGCAATCCGTCCGGGCAATCCTCCCTTGACAAGCCTCATAACAGCACAGACAATCGCCCTCCTTTTAGCTGGCTATGTAGCTCAGTTGGTTAGAGCGCAGCATTCATAATGCTGAAGTCGCTGGTTCAAGTCCAGCCATAGCCACCATCCCGAACCCGCCGCTCAAGGCCAATGGCGGCCCTGCGCCCGGCCGCAATGGGAAACCCGGCTGCGGGCCATCCCGGGCAGGCGACGGGGGCCGCCTCATAGTCTGCCGGGCCACGGGAACAATACGCGCCAATGCCGCCCTAAAACCGATATGAAAGCCGATAGGGTTGTGGCAGAATAATCAAAATCATAAAACCTCATTGCCCCTGTCGGGAATAATACCAAAGATGGCCTGGGCAGAAGGCGCTGCCGCCTTTCCAATTTACGCAAATATTAAGGACGGATTTATGAAAAAATTATCGACCACGAAGCTGCCCGCGCGGCTCCTGCCGGTTATTATCGCCGGCCTCTTGCTTTCAGCCTGTTTTGAACGGCCCGGGCAACCCGCACTGGTGGTGGCAAAGGCCCCGCCAAAGCTGAGTCCTCCCCCCGAGGAAAAAACAAGCCAGGCAATCACCAGGGAAATAACCAAACCCTTGCAGAAAACCCTGAGCGGGCATGAATGGCCGGTCTGGTCGGTCGCCTTCAGCCCCGACGGCAAAAGCGCGCTCTCGGCCAGTGAGGATGCCACGCTCAAACTGTGGAACATTGCCAACGGGCGCGTGCTGAGGACCTTCCGCGGACACAAGGATACCGTGCTGGCGGCGGCCTTCAGCCCCGACGGCAAAACCGCCCTTTCCGGCAGTTGGGACGAGACGCTCAAGCTGTGGGACATTGCCAGCGGGCGCGAAATCAAGACCTTTAGCGGGCACCAGGGCGGGGTCAATTCGATCGCCTTCAGCCCCGACGGTAAAATGGCCGTCTCGGGCAGCGCCGACGATACCCTCAAGCTGTGGGACATCCGCAGCGGGCGCGCGCTCAAGACCCTGAGCGGCCAGGGCGGTATTGAAGCGGTGGCCTTCAGCCCCGACGGCAAAACCTTTATCACGGGGGGGTATGACAACACCCTCAAACTATGGGACATCAAGAACGAGCGCGTGATCAGGGCCTTCCGCGGGCACCGGGCCAGTGTTCGCTCGATCGCCATCAGCGCCGATGGCCGCACCGTCCTTTCCGGCAGTGAGGACAAAACCCTTAAACTGTGGGACATCAACAGCGGGCGGGCGCTCAAGACCCTGAGCGGGCACAAGGATACCGTGCTGGCGGCGGCCCTCAGTCCCGATGGCCAGAGCGCACTCTCGGGCAGTTATGACAAAACCCTCAAGCTGTGGGACATCCGCAGCGGGCGCGCGATCAAGACCTTCAGCGGGCATGAAGACTGGGTGCAGTCAGTCGCCTTCAGCCCCGATGGGCGCCGCGCCCTCTCGGGCAGCGTGGACAATACCCTCAAATTGTGGAATCTGCGCTAAGGGCATTGCGCTGCCTGACTATTTGAGGCGTAGAGCAAGTAGAAATATAGAATCCTCTCAAAAACCCATAGGCCCTTACCCATAAGCCTTGGCAATCCTGGAGCGCCATGCTAATGATTATCGTGCGGGTATGATCGGTTATTTTTCGCGCTAAGACAGCGTTTTTCTCGTATTAAGCGCTTGTATATCTCGTAATAAGCCCCATACTTGGAACATTGTAAGGACATGGAGCGCAACGCGGAGCAATGTATCCAAGGCTATTGGCGCCGGTTGTTGAGGCGCTGTTATCGGAATTTCGTATCCTCTATCTGACCGGCCCCCGGCAAGCCGGCAAGACCACGCTGGCCAAAGCTGTGGCCGAACGTATGGACATGGGGTATATCACGCTGGATAACCAGGCGGCCCTGGCTTCGGCAGAAAACGACCCGCGCGGTTTTGTGCAATCTCTGGGTGAGCGGCGCGTGGTACTGGACGAGTTTCAATATGCTCCCGGTCTTATCCCGGCTATCAAAGAGGCCTCCGACAAACTGGCTGCCGATGAAAAGGGCAAATTCCTGCTCACGGGCTCGGCAGATATTTTTCGTTCCGCAAAAACCCAGGAAGCGCTACCGGGGCATATGGCCCGTTTGGAACTGTTGCCGCTGTCATTGAGCGAGATAAGGCAATGGCCCTTAAATATCATCGACTATATTCTCGCGGGAGATTTTCAACGCGCGCAGGCAGGCGCACCCGTCAGACCTGTTGGACGGCAAGAGTTGGCGGCAAAGATTCTGCATGGCGGCTACCCGGAACCTCAGAAAAAAAGCTCAAGGGCAAAACGTGTGTGGTTCCAGTCGTATACGGAAGGCCGCCTGTTCAAGGATTTTGAAAGCCTGTACGCGGCGCGTGGCGACTACCATGCAAAACTGAAGGCAATGATGCCCTACCTTGCCGGATTAAGCGGTAACCTGCTCAGATATTCCAATATTGCCAACGACCTTGAGCTAAATGACAAACTGGTAAAGAGCTATATCGAAATTCTGGAATTAATGTTCATCGTCAAAAGAGTATCCGCTTACCTGAAAAACCGGGCCAAACGACTGGCGGTGAACATGCCCAAAATGCACTATGTGGATACCGGGCTGGCTTGCCATCTTCTCGGCCTGCGCAGCGAAGAACAACTCTTGAATAGCCCATACTACGGCGGATTACTGGAAAACCTGGTCTACATGGAGTGTTACAAGCAGGCTGCCTGGGCAAAAGAGGACGTCAACCTGTGCCACTTCAGGGATAAGCGGCAGCACGAAGTCGATATTGTGCTCGAAAGAGACAATGGTCAGATTACCGGTATTGAAGTAAAAGCCTCGGCCACGGTAAAAACACGAGACTTCAGGGGATTGGCAAAACTGGCCGCGTTTTCCGGCCCGCTGTTTGCAGACGGCATTCTATTTTATGCCGGCGAAGACATACTGCCCTTTAGCGTTGAAGATCGCCGCTTTCATGCCTTGCCGCTGGGTTTGATAACCGGGTTTTAGGCCAGTGAAAACTGGAAAGCGATGAAATCCATAATAAAGATCCGCAAGACCCGTGAACAAAACATTGATTTAGCCGAGAAACGTCTGGCAGACTTGAGGGCAGAGAAATGAGAGAGCAACAACGATTCAGGAATGTATGGCATGCCATTGCCGATACGCCACAGGAATCACTCAACCTGAAACTGCGATCACACTTGATGGATGCGTTGATCAGGCGCATTGAGACCGAAAAATGGAATCAGGCCGAAGCCGCGAAACACCTGGGTGTCACCCAACCGAGTGTTTCTGATTTTCAGGAGTAAGATTTCAGTGTTCAGTCTGGATAAGCTGGTCAACATGCTGGCCCGCCTTGGCGATGATGTAGAATTGATTGTCAAGGCGCACAAAGACAATAACCGCACACCCCCTGGCTATGAAGGCAGAAACGTGGAGGCGGGATATACCTGAAAAATCCCTTTAGGGAAGCCCTGAATAAATCCATCCTGGATTTCTCAGGGCGCGCAGAGTGAAAATGCGATTTTCACTCTATTCCACGGTACCCGCGAGAGCGCTACTCATTCACTGCGGTCTTCGGCTTTTTCAAAGGCGTTCAGGAATTCTTGCCGGCTAGCCTTGCCGTCCTTGTCGGCATCCGCCTCGGCATAGAACTCGCGCTCTTCGTCAAGAATTTCGCCGGCGCGCAACAGACCGTCAAAGAACGCATCGGCGCTTAAGTTCGCGTGTCTTTCCTCCTCGGAGAAGGGCGCGGAAACGCCGCTGGGCTTCCAGAGCATCGGCCGGCCGCCAGTCTTCTGTGGGGAAAATGGCGGCTCAGAGTTCGTACAGCACAGGATCTCTCTCGCTTGCAGATCATGAGACGACCGGGATGAATGGTGGCCAGGGACAGAATCGAACTGCCGACACAAGGATTTTCAGTCCTCTGCTCTACCGACTGAGCTACCTGGCCGTTGATTTTGAAGTTTCGCTGTTTTTTTAGTCTAACTTGTTGATTTTATTGGATCAGCATCAAAACGCAGCGCGTATTAAACCGATCTGCAAGGCTTTCGTCAAGCGGGCCGGGTCATTCCGGCTCGACAAATTCGCCGGGCCTTGCGGAACCCTCGCCGAAGAAGTATTTTTCCATTTCTTCTTCCAGAAATTTTCTGGCCTTGGGCTCGATCGGCGTCAGACGATATTCATTGATCAACATCGTCTGGTGTCCCAGCCACATTTGCCAGGCCTCCTGTGAAACCTGCTGATAAATGCGTTTGCCGAGTTCGCCCGGATAAGGCAGAGCCTTCAAGCCCTCGGCTTCTCTGCCTAATTTGATGCAATTGACCATGCGCATATAAAACCCCCGTTAATATTCTGCCAGACCCCGCAATAATGAGGCAACCGGGGCCGGCAGGCCCCGCTCCGGGCTCGCGCCCGGTTTGAGCCAGGTCAGCGCCGCGGAATCGCAGACGCGCCTGTCTGCCTGTTTGATTTTCAGATGCAGCGGCCTTATCTGTAAATGGAAATGGCTGAAGGCGTGCTCCAGCGGCTCGTATTCGAACATCTCTTTAACCCGGTAACCATATTTTTTTCTTACCTCTTCTGCAACCGCCGCGTTTGTTTCAATTTCCGGGAAACACCAGAGGCCGCCCCAGATACCGGCCGGCGGCCGCTGTTCCAGCAGCACCTGGCCCTGTTTATTTTCGATGATCGCAAAGATGGTTTTGCGTCTGGGTCTCTGCCGCCGCGGTTTTGCCCCCGGCAAGGCGTGTTGTTGCCCCGTCCGCCTGGCCGCGCAGTCCGCGTTCAGCGGGCAACGGCCACAGTCCGGCCGGCGGCGGGCGCAGATCGTGGCGCCCAGATCCATAATAGCCTGGGTATAGGCCGCAAAGTCCCGCGCCGGGGTGTGCCGTTCCGCGTAGTCCCATAACAGATTTTCAACCGCCTTGTGGCCGGGCCAGCCGGCAACGGCGTGATAACGGGCCAGCACCCGCTTCACATTGCCATCCAGGATTGGATAGCGCCGGCCGCAGGCCAGCGCCAGGATCGCGCCCGCGGTCGAACGGCCGATGCCCGGCAGGGCCATGAGTCCCGCAAAGGTGCGCGGAAAGTCGCCCTTGCATTCCCCAACGACCCGCCTGGCGGCCTTGTGCAGATTGCGCGCCCTGGCATAGTAACCCAGTCCGCTCCAGTGATGCAGCACGGCATCCGGCGCGGCCCTGGCCAGCGCCCGCACATCCGGGAACCGCTGCATGAATCGCTGATAATAGGGAATCACGGTCATTACCTGCGTCTGTTGCAACATGATCTCCGAGACCCAGACGCGATAGGGCGTCTGTTCAGACTGCCAGGGCAGATCATGGCGGCCATGACGGGCAAACCAGGCCAGCAGTCGATCTGAAAATGAACCGTTCAAGATGGGCAGGGGAGAAGACCGGGCGCCGGACAATCTTTTAGCCGCGGCGTCAGGGATTGCCTTCGGCGAGCCCGGGGGCCGGTCTGTCGCCGCTGGCAGCCTCCTGGACACCCGCCGCGGGCTTTCCCAGTCTTTGCCTCAGGCGTTCTATGGCGGCCTTGACCTGTACGGGCGCGGTCGCGCCGATATGATCGCGGGCCGCGACCGAGCCTTCCGGCCGCAGCACGGCAAAGACATCCTCTTTGACCACGGCGCTGAATTGTTGCAACTCGGACAAGCTCAATTCAGACAGGGCCTTTTGCCGGTCGATGGCATAGCGCACTGTTTTGCCGACCGCCGCATGGGCGTCGCGAAACGCCACGCCATGGATGACCAGATAATCGGCCAGATCGGTGGCGGTGGCATAACCGTCGGCGGCGGCCGCGTACAGCGCCCGGCAATTGACCTGGATGGTCGGGATCAGGCCGGCATAGGCCGTTAAACAGTCTTTGACGGTGTCGATGGCGTCGAACAGGCGCTCCTTGTCTTCCTGGTTATCGCGGTTATACGCCAGCGGCTGCCCTTTCATCAGTGTGAGCAGGGCCAGCAAATCGCCATAAACCCGGCCGCTCTTGCCGCGGATCAATTCGGGAATATCCGGATTTTTCTTTTGCGGCATGATGGATGAGCCGGTGCACCAGGCATCGCCCAGGTCGATAAAGCCGCAGGCGGGCGACAGCCACAGGATAAGTTCTTCGGAAAAACGCGACAGGTGCGTCATGATCAGGCTGGCGCAGGCGCAAAACTCGATGGCAAAATCGCGGTCACTGACGGCGTCCAGTGAATTTTGCGTGACTCCGTCAAAGCCGAGTAATTCGGCCACATAGGCCCGGTCGATGGGATAGCAGGTGCCGGCCAGCGCCGCCGAACCCAGCGGCAGGATGTTGACGCGCTTGCGGCAATCCGCAAGCCGCGCCTTGTCGCGCAATAACATCTCGGCCCAGGCCAGCAGATGATGGCCGAGCGTGACCGGCTGGGCCGCCTGCAGATGGGTAAAACCGGGCATGATCGTGGCGTAATGGGCCGTTGCCAACTCCAGCAGCGCATGGATAACGGCGTCGATCCGCGCATTGATTGCATCGATCTCCTCGCGCAGGTACAGGCGCATATCGGTCGCTACCTGATCGTTGCGCGAACGGCCGGTATGCAGTTTTTTACCGACCTCGCCCAGCAGTTGGATCAGGCGCTGCTCGATATTCATATGCACGTCTTCCAGCGCCGTGGACCAGGGCATCTTACCCGCCGCAACCTCGCCCTCTATCTGTGCAAGCCCGGCCAGAATCGTGTCGGCCTCCGCCGTCGTCAACACCTTTACCCGGGCCAGCATACGCACATGCGCCATAGACCCCCGGATATCGTGCCGGGCGAGGCGCTGGTCAAAGGAGATCGACTGCGTGAACTGCTCGACAAAGGCGTCGGTGGGGGCCGTGAATCTGCCGGCCCATGCCTTCGGGCGGGAGTTTGCCGGGTTTTTTCCTGTTTTGTTTGCTGACATGGCCTTAGATGTTAAGGTTGTTGCGGGAAGCCCTGTTGCGGCCAGGCGGCCGTGAGCACAGGGACGGTTTTGCAGCGCTTCCTTTAATTATTTTGACAACGCCCAGTATAACCCATGCTTGGCCCGAACCAGGCGATTTTCGGATGTCTGACCCCGGAAAACAGGATGATAACTGCTTCCTGCCCAATCTCTGTCGGGCAGAGGCGCTGTTTATTGTCATATTGAGCGCCGAACTGCTGGCTATCATCCTGTCGCTGGCATTGCCGCTCCATGCGCGCGATATCCTGCTTGATCTGGCCTTGAATTCACTCTTCATTCAATGGATCGCGCTGAGTTCGGCCGGCGCGCTGTGTCTCGCGCGGCCGCATTTTAGCGGGCTGTCCGCAAGGCGGGCGGCCATATTGAGTTTTCTCATGATCCTGGCCGTTGCGCTGATCATCAGCGAACTCGGCTGGCGCTTTTTATATGTCGAAGCAGAGCGCCTTGCCCCCGAGCAAAACCTGCATGGCCTGTTTCTGTTGCGTGCCGTGGGTATCACGGCCATCGTTGCCGCCATCGTATTGCGTTATCTTTATATCCAGCACCAGTGGCGGAAAAATGTCGAGGCCGTGGCCAGACTGCGTTATCTGGCCTTGCAGGCCCGCATCCGCCCGCACTTCCTGTTTAACTGCCTGAATACCATCGCCGGCCTGACCCGAAAATCGCCCGCGCTGGCCGAACAGTCCATAGAAGACCTGGCGGATTTATTCCGCGCGAGCCTGCTGGAGCCGACGGAGATGATCGAAATCGCGGAGGAGTGGGCCATCTGCAAGACTTATCTGCGCATCGAGCAACAACGCCTGGGCGCGCGCCTCGGCGTCCGCTGGGACATCGCCGGCCTGCCCGAAGACGCGCTGATCCCGCCCCTGACCCTGCAACCGCTGCTGGAGAATATGATCTACCACGGCATCGAGCGCATCCCCGGGGGCGGTGAAATCAGCGTCAGCGGCAGACTGCAAAACGCCATGCTGCATATTGAGTTTGTCAACCCGCTGGCGGCCGCCGACCCGGAAGCCACGCGCAGGGGTAATCAACTGGCCCAGAAAAATATTCAGGAACGCCTCAAGGCGGGCTTCGGCAAACAGGGCCGGCTGGATATCGAGCAGGATGAACACACCTACCGGGTCAGATTAAGCTTCGATTACAAGACCCGATGAAGATACTCATTGTTGAAGACGAGGCGCCGGCCAGAGAGCGATTAGGGCGACTGGTGCTGGAACTGTATCCCGAGTGCGCGCTTTTTGAAGCCGCAAACGGCCTGGATGCGCTGGCAGAATTGTCTGATCGGCAAGCGGAAATCATACTGCTGGATATCCGTATGCCGGGCATGGACGGCCTCGAATTTGCGCGCCATGCGCTTAACCTGGAACGACCGCCGGCCATTATTTTTACCACGGCCTACCGGGATCACGCCCTCAGCGCGTTCGAGACCAATGCCGTCGATTATCTGCTGAAACCCATCCGCCGCGAGCGCCTGCGCACGGCCATTGAACGGGCGCGGGTGATCAGCGCGGCGAAGCTCATGGCCGTTGACCGGCCGGACAGCCGCAGAAAACACCTGAGCGCGATGTTCCGCGGGCGTTTGCAACTGGTCGCGGTCAGCGACATCCGCTATTTCAAGGCCGAACAGAAATACGTCACGGCCGCCTGGCCGGGCGGCGAAATCCTGGTCGATGAGTCACTGGCCGCGCTACAGGAGGAATTCCCCGATCAATTCATGCGCATCCACCGCAACGCGCTGGTTGCCAAAAACCATATCGACAGCCTGGCCAAAACCGATACGGGCGGGATGGTTATCCGGCTGAAAGACATGCCGGCCGAACTCGGCGTCAGCCGGCGGCATCTGGCCGCGGTGCGGGCATTATTGATGCGGTTGTAAAACAGCGGCCTGATGATCAGCGGATTCCCGCCTGTTTCGTCATCCCCGCCACTGCCCCATGCCGCGCCTGCCTGATCATATTCAGGCGCTACCGCGAAGCTCGCGCGCGGCGGCCAGCAGCGCCAGCCTGGCCACCACGCCATAGGTGTAAAAACGGTTGGCGTTGCAGTTGATATCCTGGCCGGGCCTGGGCGAGATGCAGCAATCGTCAAACGCCAGCGGTTCAAAAGACATGCCGGGCGCGTTCAGGTTCTGGCTCGCGGAGCGTTTGGCATGCACCCGATAGAAACCGCCCACGACCTGATGGTCCAGCATATAGACCACGGGTTCGGCGACGGTCTGCGCGTCGCCCCAGGTCTCGTGAGTATAAACGCCCTCCTGGATGATGACCTTGTTGACCTTTTGCCCCTCTTTGGTCGTGGCCATCCGCACCCGCTCCTTGCGGTTGAGTTCGGCGATCTCGCCCGGGTCGCGCACGGGCATCACGCCCATGCCATACGTGCCGGCATCGGCCTTGAGCATGACAAAGGGTTCACAGGCGACCCCGTGCTCGGCATATTTTTCCCGGATCGCCCCGAGCAGCACCGTGGTATTTCTCGACAGGCAATCAACGCCCGCGCGCTTCATAAAATCAACCTCGCCGCAATTCCTGAACAACGGGTCAATCAGCCACGGGTCGATGTCCACCAGTTCGGCAAACTCCCGCGCAACCTGCCGATAGTGCCCGAAATGACTGGATTTCAGGCGCGATGACCAGCCCAGCCGCGCGGGCGGCGTGATGGTCTGCCCGATACCGTCCAGCAATTCCGGCTTACCCGCGGCCAGATCGTTATTCAGCACGACCAGATCCGGGACATAAGCCGCCACCCGCAGCCGATCCCCTTCCCGCCGGAGCGGTTCCAGCAAAACGGAGCGGCCGGAATCAAGATCGACCCGGGTCGCCGCCTCAAAACCGGGCAGCAGGCTGCCGATGCGGACCTGAAAACCGGCCTTTTCCATGATGGCCTGCAAACTGGCGATATTCTCAAGATAGAATAGATTGCGGGTGTGGTTCTCCGGGATAATGAGGATCCGGTCAACCGGGTGGGGGACGCGCTCTATCGCCATTTGCAGGGCATGAATGCAGAGCGATTCAAAGGCCGGGTTAAGGTTGTTGAAGCCGGCTGGGAACAGGTTGGTGTCAACCGGCGCGATCTTGTAGCCGGCGTTGCGCAGGTCAACCGAGGCGTAAAACGGGGCCGGCGTCTCGCGCCAGACGCCGCGAAACCAGGCCTCGATATTCGCCTGCTGCTCCAGCAGCACATATTCCAGCTTGTGAAATGGCCCTGTCAGGGCGGTGGTGAGATGGGGAACCGTGGGTGTGTGCGTCATGTTGTTATTGTAATGTTATTTGGCGTGGTTATTAAGGAAGCCCTGAATAAATCCATCCTGGATTTCCCTGCCTGCAGCAGGCAGGTCAGGGCGCGCAGGGTGAAAATGCGATTTTCACCCTCCTGCCTGCTGCAGGCAGGGCTTCAAAATCAATGACTTACGTCATTGCCAAATTATTGATTCTGGGGCGGTACGCCTGCCTGCTGCAGGCAGGTCCCTGTACCGCAGGAAACTCTGATTTAATCAGAGTTTCCTTTAAATAGCGCCTGAAACCGCTCAATTCAAGTCTCCCCAGAATTGCTGCGCCAGCGCGATAGCCGTGACCACCGCGGTCTCGGCGCGGAGTATCCTCGGCCCCAGTCCCGAGACCATACAATGCTGCCGTTTGGCAAGCTCGATCTCGGCCGCGCTGAAGCCGCCCTCCGGCCCGAGAATCAGGGCCAGGGATCGATCTTCGGGGTTGGCCCTGGTCATTGAAACCGCGCGGCCCGGATGAAAGATCAGCCGCGTGGCCGGCCCGTTATGGCCGATGCCCCGCGCAAATGACCGTGGCTCATGCAATATTGCCAGGCGATTACGCCCGCACTGCTCGCTGGCGCCGATAATAATCTGGCGCCAGTGCGCCATTTTATTCTTTAAGCGGCCGGGGTCGAGCCTTGCATTGGCAAATTCGGTAAACACGGGCACGATCTCATACACGCCCAGTTCCACCGCCTTCTGGATCGCATAGTCCATACTGCGCCCGCGTGACAAGGCCAGCACCAGGCTGATCTGCAATGAGGATTCACTATTTTTTTCAACGGCCGCGGCGATCGCCAGTTCGACCCTGTGCCTGTGGGCCGTTACGAGCCTGGCCTCAAATTCCGCCCCGCTGTTATTGAACACCCGCAGGGACTGGCCCGCGCGCAGACGCAATACATTGATCAGATAATGCGCCCTGTCCGGTTCCGGCGCGATAATGTCGCCCTGCTTGAGCGCTTGGGCGATAAATAGACGCGGTTTACGCATGGTTCCGGCCGATTATTCCGCGCGGGATGTTGTGAACAAGGCAAAAATCCGCCTGATAAGCCTCCACTTTGTTATCATACAGGCCGTGTTTATTCATTCTGTAATATCATGCAACAGGCAAAGTTTGCCATAGGCCAGATTATTCATCACCGCCGCTTTAATTACCGCGGCGTGATATTTGATGTGGACCCCGTTTTCAGCGCCAGCGAGGAATGGTATGAGACGGTTGCCCTGTCCCGGCCGCCAAAGGATGAACCCTGGTATCATGTGCTGGTGGACCGGGCGCAGCATACAACTTATGTGGCCGAACGCAACCTGGCGGCCACGGATTCGGCCAGGCCCGTGCTGCATCCCCTGATCGCCTATCACTTTGATGATTTCATTGATGGCCGCTATTTCATTAATGTACGCAATAATTAGACCCCTAACATGATCGCCTCCATAAAGAGCTATTTCGAGGAATTATTCTCCGCCAACGACGCCCCGGCGCAGACTGAACACACCATTGAACTGGCCACCACCGTATTGATGATCGAGATCAGCCTGGCCGATGATCACGGCCACGAGGCCGAACGGCGCGTGATTGCCGACCTGCTGTTAAAACAGTTCCAGCTTGATGAGCAGGAGATCAATGAACTGATCTGCCTGGCGGAGTCCGAGCGCGACCATGCCGTTTCACTGCATGACTTCATCCGTCTGTTGAATGACAATATCGAGGCCGCCGACAAGGCCCGCATTATCGAAAACCTGTGGCGCATCGCCTATGCCGATGCCGTCATTGATAAATATGAGGAATATTCCATTCGGAAACTGGCGGATTTACTGCATGTGCCGCACTCGGAATATATCAAGGCCAAGCTCAGGGCCGCCGGATGAGAACGCCAAAGGCGCTGCCTAAGCCGGTCTGAGCAGCAATTCGATCAGCTGATCCTCAAATTCCATGCGGGTCGTCAATGCCTCTCCAAGCCCGGACAAGTCGGCCTCAACATCGCTGAAATCCACTTCTTTGCTGTCCGCATTATATTTTTTATCAAAGGCCAGCGCAATTTTGGTCGTCTGCTCTATGCGCGGATAGACCTTAACCGCCAGATCGGCCACGGCCTTGCGCCGTTCCCGGCCCTCGGAAATACGCTCGTATAAATTGAAATAGCCCGCCGCGATATAGTCCACCAGAATCTGCACAAACTCTTCGAACTCGGCCGACGGGCCCACCACACCGTGTTTGGATATTTCTACCAAAAGCTGCAATAACTGATTGCGCTGTTTCAGCATGCGCTGAATCAACTCATTGCTGCGGCCCCCCCTGCGCCTTTCCTGAGTCTGCTCTGTTTGTTCTGTCATGGCATCCCGCTTGTTTGTGTTGAATTATTAAGGAAGCTCTGAATAAATCCATCCTGGATTTCCCTGCCTGCAACAGGCAGGTCAGAGCACGCAAGGTGAAAATGCGATTTTCACCTTGCTTCAAAATCAATGATTTGCATCATTGCCAAGTTATTGATTCTGGGGCGGTACGCCTGCCTGCTGCAGGCAGGTCCCTGTACCGCAGGAAACTCTGATTCAATCAGAGTTTCCTTAATCAGTGCCGGCGCGGTCAATCCAACTGTCGAGACTGCCGCTTGCCGCCTGGAAGATTCAGGCCGATTATACACAATGGCGCGGCCTGTTTTGATTTTTTTGCCCTGCCGCCGGATCACACCTTATAACCATCAAACGCGGTACGCTGGAGACAAGAGAAAGAAGGGTTCGGTTTGTCCTGACCGGGCTTCGCTGGGCCGGCATCGACCCGATTCCCCGGATGTTGAGCGCTATGCTTAACACGGCCGGTCATTCCGGATCTGCCGGGGTTCCATTCCGGATCTGCCGATGCTATATTCCGGATCTGCCGAGCCATGATTCCGGATTTGCCAAAGCCTTATGCCAAAAACGCCGACCTCTCCCATGCCCATCCGGCGCCATGCCGAAACGCGCATCCGCGCCGCCATGAAGGACACGCGCATTGTCGCCATAGTCGGCCCCCGGCAGTCGGGCAAAACAACACTCGCGCGCAAGATCTCCACCGACCAGGGCATGAATTTCGTCACCCTGGATGACGAGCAGTTCCGCCACTTTGCCAGCAGCGATCCGGGCGGCTTTATGCGCGGTCTTGACCGGGCCGTCATCGACGAGATTCAACGGGCGCCGGACCTCATCCTGGCGCTTAAAAAGGCCGTGGACGAGGACACCCGTCCCGGGCGGTTTCTGATCACGGGTTCGGTTGACCTTTTCAGGGGCGCGATCTTGCCCGACTCCCTGGCCGGGCGCGTGGAGGCCATCGAACTACTGCCCTTTAGCCAGGCGGAGATAAACCGGCATACTGCCCCCGGTTTCCTGGCCCGCGCCTTCACGGGCGATTTCCCGGCGCTCAAAGAGACAGGTCGGACCGCGGACCTGATTGCCCGCGTTGTCGCCGGCGGCTACCCGGAAGCGCTGGCGCGAACCCGCCCCGCGCGTCGCCGGAACTGGCTGTCGGCCTATGCCCGCGCGCTCACGACGCGCGATGTTGCCCAGATCGCTGATATATCGAAGACCGCCGAACTATCCCGGCTGCTCGACCACGCCGCCATCGCCGCCGGCCAGACGCTCAATTTGTCCGCCCTTGCCGGCGCGCTCGGTGTCGATGGCAAGACGGTCGAGCGTTGGCTGACCCTGCTGGAACAGATATTCCTGATTCGGCGAGTGCCGGCTTAGGGCCTGTTAACGCTATTTTAGCAGTGCCTGTTGTGCCCCAAACTGCGCCAATCAAGGCGCGCGGAGCGTAGTTTGGTCATTCCAAATGAGCGACAAGCAACGCCGAGTGGCGCAGTTTGGGGCACAACCCGGAGGGCTTGGCCTGTTTTGCGCCCCAGCTTCGTTGTCAGTCGCTTGAGTAGCGCAACTACACTGCGCTTCTTCCGCCTTGCTGGCGCGCAAAACAGACTCAAGCAGGCACTGCTAAAATAGCGTTAACAGGCCCTAACATAACAACCATCTGAAACGCCTGGTCAAGGCGCCCAAGCTGCATTTTATCGACAGCGGCCTGCTCGCCGTACTTCAGCGTGTGAGCGAAGCCGACATTCAGCGCGAGCGCTCAAAGCTCGGGCCGTTGCTTGAAGGTTTTGTCTTTTCCGAACTTGCCAAACTCATCGGGCAAGGTGACGACCCCGTGTCGCTCAGCCACTTTCGCGACCGGGACCGGATCGAGGTCGATTTCGTTCTGGAAAAGGCCGGAAAAGTCGTCGGCATTGAGGTGAAAGCCACCGCCACGGTGAAACCGCGCGACTTTCATGGTCTGAAACGCCTGCAAGAGGCTGTCGGCAGGACCTTCGCCTGTGGTGTCATCCTCCACGATGGCGAGCGCATCCAGCGCGCCGGTGATGGGCTTTTCGCCGTGCCCGTGGCCGCCCTTTGGGCAGAAAGCGAAGGTTAGGCAGGTCCATTTAGGAAGCTCTGAATAAATCCATCCTGGATTTATTCAGAGCTTCCATATGGGACTATACACCTAACCTTCTTCCCTGGCGATGGCGAGCGCCTCTTGTCTGAGCCGGTTCCTGACTTCGGCCTCAACCTTGATCGCCGTATCGTCAATCAGGCGGCCGTTATCGAAAACAAGCACGCGCGGCCCGGTGTGGCCGCTGCGATACCAGACTGGCGGCTTGCCTGATAACTGGGTCGTGCCGGTGTCCGGCTCAACCCACTGATACATCCTGGCGGTCACGGTCTGAACGCCCGCCAGCATGAACAGGATCACGCAGCGCCCGAAGAAGGCCCTGTAACTCATGGCTTAGGTATCCGAACCGGCAGACTGCTGTCAACCACAAAGATACCGGCCCGTTTCAGGCGCCGATACAGGCCAGATAGGCCTGTTCCAGATCGCCGGCCCGGTATCTTTCGCGGCATTCGGCCGGGCTGCCGTCAAATTGCAGCCGGCCCCGGTGCAGAATAAGCAGGCGTTCACAGATGCTGTCCGCGTCTGCCGGCAGGTGCGTGCTGAACAATAATGCCGGCGCCTCTTTTTTTAGATCGCGGAGATGCCGCCGGAGTCCGGCCCTGGCCTTCGGGTCAAGGCCGCCCAGCGGTTCATCAAGCAGCAGAAACGGACGCCGGCTCAAAAAACAGGCGGCCAGACCCAGTTTTTGCGCCATGCCCTTCGAATATTCGCGCACGGGCCTTGCCAGCGCGGACAACTCCAGATCCAGCGCCTTGAAGATATGCTCGATATCCTGCCGCTCTGTTTCATGGCCATTCAATTCCGCCATATAGCGCAGAAACTCGGCGCCCTTGAGATAAGGGGGCGGCAGAAATTTCTCCGGCAGAAAGCTCAAGCCCTTTCGGGCCGCGGTTTGATCATGGGGCCGGCCGAACAGATCAATCCGGCCCGCCGTTATGGAAATAAAGTCAAGAATGGATTTTATCAGGGTCGTCTTGCCGGCGCCGTTGGCGCCGATCAGGCCCGCGTATTCCCCCGCGCCCAGCGAAAATGAAATATCCCTCAACAAAGGCTCCCTGCCATAAGACTGGCTCAAGCCGGCAACGGACAGCACGGGTTCAGCCATGTTCAAGCGGCGGCTTTATGCCCCGGTTCGCTTGGGGCGGTGATGTGGTGAATTGCGGTTTAATATAGAACTACCAGACCGCAGTCCTGCGCATCGCTGGCAATATCATAGATATCATCTGCTCTCTGGCCATTGCCTCTGGAGGGCCTTTCGGCCGTTGTTGACGAACAGTCTCTAAAGTTATCGGCAAAGTTGGTCCTGAATACCGGCGTGGCTGTTTGCAAGCGCGTCAGGCGCAGAATACCGGTATTGGGCAGGCCGTCATCGATCTTTACGTCCAGTTCCCTGGCGATATTGACCGGCACATTCCGGCCCAGATGCAGATTGAGACGCTCGGACGGCGTTGCGCCGCCGCCGGTATAGCTCCGGTTCCGGGTCAATATCAGCGGCCCGTTAAAGGCATTGGCCGGGGCGTTTTCGGCATAGGCCGTCTCATTGGCAGGGACGCCCGCCGCCGGGGTGAAGCCGCCGCTCAGAAATCCCGCGCGGGCCAGATGCTCCCAGGCCGCGACGGCCTCTTCCAGGGTATTATCCAGGCGGCCATTGCCGTCCGTGGTCGAGCCGGCGGCCGGCGTATTGACCTTCTGACCAATGGCCTGGGTGGCCGCTGCTGCCGCCCAGTCGCCCGGAATCTGGCGATAGCGATCAATAAAACCGTAATAAGCGGCCTGAACGGCGGCATTCTGATCGGCCAGATTGCGCACGCGCGCGCTGTTAATCAATTCCTGGCCCTTCAAGATCCCGCCCAATAACAGGCCGATGATGATCAACACGATCGCTATTTCAACCAGGGTAAAGCCCTTTTGCCGCTTGCCTTGCATTTTTATCTCTCCCTCGTTATCAATTGATAAGAAAACTCATTTTCATCCAAAGGGTAGCACTTCTGCCGGGGCCTGCACAGGGTTTATTCGGCCTCCGGTGGCTGTCCTGGATCTGTCTGCCGCCAAGCAGGGCTGAAATGAAAAAAGGGGTGTCATTCCCGCTAAACGGGAATGGATTTTATAAACCACTGGATTCCGGCTTTCGCCGGAATGACGTAAGGGGCGAAAATAACATTGAAGGTTGCCGGGCTGTATCTATTCCCCCGCCGTCATTCCAGCGAAAGCTGGAATCCAGGAAGGCGATGACGGGATGGTAAAGGGATTACAGAATCCACTCTTGCCTTGTACTGTGGAAAATGGAGTCTGGTTGTCATTCCAGCCAGCCTGATACAGGCAGGCGAACACCGGGGTTATAATGGGGTTGCATGACTGAATTAACCTTATTCAAAATCTTTGACGCGCATTTTCATATAATTGATGGCCGCTTCCCGCTGGTCCCGAATAATGGCTATCTGCCGGATACATTTACCGTTGCCGATTATCTGGCGAGATTAAAAGATTACCGCCTGGGCGGTGGCGCCGTGGTTTCCGGTTCGTTTCAGGCCCTTGATCAAACCTTTATGATTGACGCCTTGCAAAAACTGGGCGCCGGTTTTGTCGGTGTCACTCAATTACCGGCGGCGGTTTCTGATCAGGCGATCATTGAACTGGATAGCCAGGGGGTCAAGGCCATCCGCTTTAATCTGCGGCGCGGCGGTTCGGAAGGGATCAAACAACTGGAAAACATGGCCCGCCGCGTTTTTGACCTGGCCGGCTGGCATAGCGAAATTTATGTGGATAGCGGCCGGCTTGACGCGCTGTTTGAGGTATTGATCAGACTGCCCAGAGTCAGTATCGATCACCTGGGGCTGGCCGAAACCAACTTTAAGGCATTATTAAAGCTGGCGGAGAGAGGCATAAAGGTTAAGGCCACGGGTTTCGGCCGCGTTGATCTTGATGTCGGCAAGGTCTTGCGGGCGCTCTATTCGGCAAACCCGGATTGCCTGATGTTTGGCACGGACCTGCCTTCCACCCGGGCGCCCGCGCCCTATCAGGATCAGGATTACAGGCGGCTGGTTGATGTGTTGGGCAGGGAAGCCGCGCAGAAAGTGTTTTTTACCAACGCAAGGGATTTTTATGGCGGTGGTATTTAGGGCCTGTTAACACTATTTTAGCAGTCCCTGCTTGAGTCTGTTTTGCGCGTCAGCAAGGCGGAAGGAGCGCAGTGTAGTTGCGCTACTCAAGCGACTGACAACGAAGCTGGGGCGCAAAACAGGCCAAGCCCTGCGGGTTGTGTCCCAAACTGCGCCACTCGGCGTTGCTTGCCTGCCTGCTGCAGGCAGGTCGCTCATTTGGAATGACCAAATTTCGCTCCGCGCGCCTTGATTGGCGCAGTTTGGGACACAACAGGGCCTGCCAAAATAGTGTTAACAGGCCCTAATATCATTCCCGCTACTTCGCCATACCCGCCTTTTGCCGCAATTCATGCAGGCGCCGCGTGAGGAATGCGGTTTGGGCGGGATCTTCGCGGCTGTGTTCGATCAGGGCGCCGGTCAGTATCATGGCGCTCTCTATCTCGCCCATGTCTTCCAGCACAAACAGTTCCATCTGTCTGGCCCAGGCGGGCACGCCGGCGCCGCTCGCATGCCGCCGAATCAGGCGCGCCGAGGCCAGCGCCAGCGGCAGATCCTTGATCCTGTGTTTGGCGATATAAACGGCCTGCGCCATGAACGGCCAGCGCTCATCCGGCCGCTGTATGAATTTCTGACTGATCCAGCGGATCATCCGCCGCTGCTTGTGCTCAACCGGGACTTCCGCATAGAAGCGGCTGGCGGCCAGCAACGGAGCGCGGCTCCGCTGATCCAGCGACAGGGCCAGGTCCAGCCATGCGCCGACCCGCTCATAGTCCAACTCCCGCAACGGAATACTGACGCCCGGCTGGGTATCAAAGGACTGCAACCAGAGCATGATAAGTCTGGCCGAGGCAATCCGCTCGTCAAGCGCAAGCAATCTGAACGTCTGGCCGGCGGGGGGCGGTTGCAGCGCTCTGCGCTCCGCCTGATAGACATTAACGCCAAGCTGCCAGCCCGCCTGCAAGAGCAGACTGATAATCAGCAGCAGGAACACGGGCAGCGGCACGGCGGCGAGCCTGCGCTGCGGTTTAACCCTCATCCTTGCTCACAACTCTTTGCGGTAAAGGTCAAACAGGGCCACGCCCGACAGCAGGGCGCAGTAGATCAGCGTTTCCGCCATGAGCTTCAGGGTCTGGCCCGAATCAGCGCCATATACCAGCCACTCGGTGCGGGTAAAGCGGTTCAGGTTTGGCAGCAGCCAGGCGATGGCATCCAGACCCAGCGCCATAAACTGATGGCTGATTGATCCCGAGGCCATAATGGGCGCGGCGCTGATCAACTGGATGGCCTCTATGGATCTGGCCAACAGATAAAATGCGCTGACGGCGCAGAATGAGAGGGTCACGCTGTTGAATGAGATAAGCGCCAGCAGGCTCAGGCAGACAATGATCAGCAATTCACAAAAAAGCGAAAATGCCCACGGCAACAAGGCGCCGGGCGCGCTAAAAAAGAACAGCGCCAGCGAACCCGCCCCGGCAATAAACAGGGCCACGATCGCGCAGCCCAGCAATTTGCCGAAATACCAGCTTGAGCGCGGCAGCGGTTGCGACAGGATCAATTCAAGGCCCTTGTCATTGAATTCCCGGAGCATGGCGCTGATCACGAACAGGCTCAGCGCAAACACCGAAAAAAGGCGCACGGCGGCCGCCAGCAGCGCGGCCCGGGTCTCGCGGGCCTCGCTGATGGCCAGTTCCGCCACGAACAGGGAAAGGCCGAAAAAGACGATATTGGCGGCGATGATCAGCAGGAAAAACCGGTCGCGCAGGGCTTCCAGCAGGGTGTATTTTGCGATGGTGGCGAGGGGGGAACGGGGCATGAGGGATCCGCGGACCTGCTTGCGGCAGGCAGGCGGAATGGCGGGTTTTGTTGGGCGCTCCGGGCCGGGCGGCTTTATTGGGCGGCAGTGGTCAGGAGCGCGAAGAGTATCGCCAGAATAGTGGTGCTGATACCCAGGAACGCGCCGAGCTTAATGGTCAGCTTTTGTTCCATTTCTTTAATATCACGTTCCAGGGTGGTCTGGAGTTTTTCCATGTCGTGTTTGAGGGCGATGTTCTGTGCTTCAAGCTTTTGCGCCAGACTGGCTTCCAGCGCCTTGAGTTTTTGTTCCAGGATAGCTTCCTGTGCCTTGAGTTTTTGTTCCAGAGAGGCTTCCAGCGCTTGGAGTTTTTGTTCCAGGGTGGCTTCCAGCGCCTTAAGTTTTTGTTCCAGAATGGCTTTCAGTTCTTCAACATCGCGTTTGCTGGCAATGCGCAGTTGTTCAAGGCCTTGTTTGTTGGCGATGCCCAGTCGTTCAAGGTCCTGTTTGGTGGCCAGACGTTCCTGGATCAGGCGGGATTGTTCTTCGGCGAGGATTTCGGCCTGGGGTTCGGGCATGCCGGCGCTGGTCAGGCGCTTGACGAAGCCGTGGGTGTCGAAGGTGGCGGTTTCCGTTTCCATGATGGACAGGGTACGGGTTGGGGCGGCTGTTTGCAAGTTAGTGTGGCATTGTTCCTGTTAATCCGCAGATTTCGCGCGTGTCGTCATTCCGGCCTGCCCGCGGCAGGCAGGACACTCTGATTTAATCAGAGTGTCCTAGGGCCTGTTTACACTATGTTGGCCGTCCTGTTGTGTCCCAAACTGCGCCAATCAAGGCGCGCGGAGCGTAGTTTGGTCATTCCAAATGAGCGACAAGCAACGCCGAGTGGCGCAGTTTGGGACACAACCCGCAGGGCTTGGCCTGTTTTGCGCCCCAGCTTCGTTGTCAGTCGCTTGAGTAGCGCAACTAAACTGCGCTCCTTCCGCCTTGCTGGAGCGCAAAACAGACTCAAGCAGGACGGCCAACATCGTGTAAACAGGCCCTAGATGAGGTGACCCTGTCAGGGCAGGCGTTCGGCCTTGACCATCTGGTACATCAGCACCGACGGGCTGATCCAGGTCAAGAGGTCGTCAAAGTCGGCCCCGGCCTCTTTGCTGTAATCGGCCAGCACGAAGCGCGTGTCGCCATTCCGGTTTTCCTGCTCCGGGGCCGACAGGTCGGCCGGGGGCGTGTGGCGGTTGGCGCCGGGCGATATGACGATGGCCGGGATGTTGCGGGCCAGGGCATTGCCGGCGGCATCGTCAATCTCGATATCGGCGTCGCCCACGGAGCCGATGCAAAAGGAGATATTGAGCGCGGCGCGGGCGCAGTTGCGGGTGCCGTCAGTATCGTCCGCAAATTCCTGGTCAACCCGGTAGATAAAGGCCGAGCCCCAGGCATCGGCGGCGCTCACGCCCAGTGTCGCCCAGGGCAGATTGCCGGTCTCCGTGGCGCATAACGCAAACGGCAGGGCCGCGCGGTTATTGGCCGCCGTGGTCACGGGCTTATCCGTGCCGTCTTCGCGGCCGTCGTTGATGGCGGCGGCGCCGAGCGCGCTCTGCACGGTGGCGCAGTGGCCGCTGGCGCGGTCGGGGCAGTCCGGGCAGGGGAAGTGGCCGTGGGTCATGGCATAGCCCAGCAACACGGACTGGATCTCGGCCAGTTGGGCGGCCGTGTCGGTCCGGTATTTCTGCTCGATGCGGGTGGCCAGCGGGCTTAGCAGGCCGCCGAGCAGCAGGCCCACGATAAGGATGACCAGGGCCAGTTCCAGCAGGGTAAAGCCCGTTTGCCGCGCGGCGGCCGGCCCGCTCATGGGGCCGGTTCCACGATGCCGCGGGCCATATCGTTGAAGGTATCCGCGGCCGGGCGTCTCTGAAATATATTATCCCCGGGCTTGCAGTTGGCGGCCTCGAAATATTCATTGAGGCTGCCGTTGACGCGGTTTTGCGGGGCCGCCGGCGCGGGCCGGCAGGCGCTGTCGAGGCGCCGTTCGATCCCGGCCCCGGCCGCAATGACCACGGCGCGGCGGTTGGGATTGGGGTTGCCCTCGCCGAGCAGGGTCAGGCCCTCGGCATAGGCGATGTAGATCAATTTATGCCAGTCGTTTTTGATAAACCAGGGCGGCAGGTCGGGTTTAAGCTCGCCGGCATCCAGATAATCGCCGTCCCCGTTCAGGTCAACGCCGGCCGTATGCAGCTTAAAGACGATATTGCGCAATCTGAGCCGGCCGCTGTCGGCCGCGGACGGGGTGAACCTGGCGCGGCCGACCTCGGTGGTTTCATCTTCCTGATAATCCCTGAGCGTGATCAAGGACACGTCGCCGTTGGCCGCAAAGGGCACGGCCGCCGCCTCGCTGCCGCAATCGCTGCTGTAGCCGAGACAGACGGCGCGGGTGCGGCCGCCGCCGGCCGTGCCGCTGGCATGGCTGCCGCCAAAGCGCGCGCGCAGGATATGGCGGCGCTCGAAGGCGTGATCATAAAACACGCTGTAGGGCTGGCCGGGCACAAAGTCCTGACTCAGCCCGCCGTATAATTGCGCCGTGATCCGGTGGCGGCGCACGGCGCTGATCTCGCCATAGGCCCCGGCATGGTTTTTGACTATATCGCCGGCCTCGACCCCGAGCGCGATAAAATCAACGCTGGCATCGCTAAACCCTTGCGGGTGGCTGGCCTGGACCCGGCGGTCGCGCTCCCCGGCGGCCGGTAACACTCTGGCGGCCGGCAACACCCGGTAAAAATCGCCGCTGTTGAAGTCCGGCGCGGTGGCGGAGCGGTAATTGGCCGTGCCGAGTTGGGTCTCGCTGGCGACCGCCGTCACGACCATCCGCCGCGGCCGCAGGATTTCATAGCCGTCGCGCGGACGAAACAGGGCGGCCGCCCGGTCGCCATAGGCGGCGGTTGCCAGCAGCTTGCCGGACAGGACCGCGGCAACAAGCGCGCGTTTTTCCCCGGTTGCGCGGGTATTTTGCAGGACATGGCCATAAGGTTTGTAGGCGCTGAAATCCGCGGCGGCGTCATACAGCACGGCCCTGGCCCCGATCCTGTATTCATCCCCGGCCGCAAAGCGGTTATTGCGTCCGCCTTTGAGGTCCGCGAGCGTGATCCGGGTCGGCGTCAGCGACTGGATTTGCCCGGCGGAGCCGTCCGTGAGGTTATAAACCGTATCCCCGCGCGCCGCGCCGATCCGGGTAAAATCATTATTGACATCAACCAGCCTCGCGCCGCCGGCCGTGGCCGTGCCGTGGCTCGCGGCATCGACCGTGCCGGCCGCGACCCGGACGGCATGATCATAATTCTGCGCCAGCGCCCCCTCTGTTATGCCGGCGCTGATGAATGCCGCGCGGCTGTCCGTGAGCAGGGCCCTGTCGGGCGCGGCCGTGACCCGGCCGGAGACAGACAGGAAGTCCCTGAAAGCGGCATAGCAATCGGCGCGGGACGGCAGAAACCAGACGCAGACGCCGACAGAGGCGTCGAAGGCGCGGCGGCCGGCGCGGGCGTAGGCGCCGAGATAACGGGTCATGGCCGCGCGGTAAGCCGTCTGGACCGTGGGAAAGGCCCGGCGATCAAAGCGCACGGCGGCAGCATTGAGATTGAAAGACCAGTCGAATTCAATAGCGGTCTGAAAGGGCTCGCCAACGGCATGTAAGGCCGGCAGACCCTGGCGGACGCCGTCCCCGGCATTGAAGCGCGGCAGAAAGTAGCGATCACCGGGGTAAAGGCGTTGAGCTTGCCGAAGCGCAGTGAATCCACGCTCAGTTGAGTCGCGGACAGCGCCGCGATGCGGCCCATTGACCCATCAGTCAAATTCCAGATCAGTTCGCCTTTTTGCAGCCCGGCCAGCAGAAAGTCCTGCCTGCTGTCGTTCAGCGTCAAGGCCGCGCTGCCCGGCCCGGCAAGGCCGTAATTGCCCCTGATCAGATAGCGGTCGCCGTTGGCAAAGGCATTGTTTGTCCCGCCGCTCAGGCTTTTTACCCACAGCCGGTTTCTGCGGAGGCGGCTAATAATGCCGCTGGAACCGTCAGTCAGATTTTTTATGACGGCGCCAGGGCGGATGCCGGCGGCCGCGAGATCGCGCGCCTTGTCTTGCAGCATGAGGCCGCGGCTGCCGGCCGTGGCGCGGCTGACAAGCTCGGTGGGTCTGACAAACAGCGCGGCGGGGCTTTTGCTGAACAGGGCATACTCATCCCCCGTATCAAAGTCGTTATCCCGGCCTGAAAAGGTTTCGGCAAAGCTCAGCCGGCGCCGGGCCACCTTGGAGACCTTGCTGATCGAGCCGTCGCTCAGATTATAAACCAGGTCGTCTTCTTTGACCCCGAGCGCGGTAAAGTCGCGCGTGTTGTCGCTCAGCACGGCGGCATTATCGGGGCCGCGATGACGGCCATACAGGCCCGCGGCCTCCAGCTTGGGATCGGCAAAATGCCCAAGCCGGGGATAGGCGCCGTGTTGCCGCCTGTATTCGCTCAACGCCCCTGCCAGTTCGCCCAGGACGCGGCCCTCGACCATCCGCATCAATTCCTGCCGGGTTATCGCCATGAGCGTGTCATTAAAACCGGCGCGGGTCACGGGGGCCGCGGAAATAAAGTTCAGGTCAAGATCATTATTGTCGAATTCAAGATAATGGCCGATCTCGCTGGCGATATTTTTATCATTTGGATCCCGCGCCTGACCGGCCAGCGCCGCGCCCGGCGCAATGATCAGCGCGGCGATCTCATCGCCGGCCCCGTCCAGCCTCAGGCCGGCCGGGGTTTCGCTGTTGAGCGGCACGAGCTTGGGGTTGTGCCTGAAATTATCCGCCAGCACGTACCACAGGGCCGCGCCGCTGGCGTCTCTGGGTTCCGTGATTTTCAGGGTTTGAAACGGCAGCCGGCCGATGGTCGAGTTGGCCGCAAAGGCGCACGGGCCGTCGTTGGCGCTGCCGTCCTTATTCCGATCCGGGCAGGGCAGATAACCGGGCGCAAATTCCGGGTTGACGGCCTCGGGATAGGTCAGGGCATAGGCCATGAGGGCCTGTTTGGCCCGGCTCAATGCCTGCAGGGTGACGGCCTGCTGACGGGCATAAAGGCCCTGCCCGCTATTGATTTTGATAAGCAGGGTATAGGCCGCGCCAACGATCAGCAGCAGGACAAACGCGAGCAGGGCCGCGCCGCCCTGCCGGGCTGGCCGGCCCGCGTCAGGGCGGTTCATGGCGGCGTTTGTTCGGCCGGGTCAGCCGGGCCTTGCGGCGATTGTTCAGCCGGGCCAGCCGGCCCGAGGCGCTCTCCGACCTTCAGGGTAACGGCGGCCCGGCCGGGCCGGGTTATTGTTATGGCGTCCGGCCCGATGCGGCCGGCGTCAACGACCGGATAGCCGTTATCGGCGCCGCCCTCATAGGTATTGCCGCTGTTTATCCAGGCCGTATTGTTGCCGTCCGCGCGATAGACCACCCCCCGCAGACGGATGGCAGCGGCCTCGTCCGGCGCCGGCGGTTGCGGGCGCTCGCCGATGGCCTCCGCGGCAGGCGTCCCGGCCCCGGCCTGCCCGTCTCTGTGGGCATCGAGTTGCCGCCTTTGTTCGGCGGTCGTGAAAAGCCGGCCGAGTTCATCCGCGGCCAGGCTCGCCGCAAGCGGCGCGAGGCCCGACACGGCCACGATGATCACAACAGCCGCGCGCCGCGCCAGACACCCGGCCGGCCCCATCAAAGCCGCAACTCCCCGCCATCGGGCAGATTTATCGTGAGCCATTCCAGTTCGCAATCCACCGTCAGATTAACGGCCCCCGCGGTCATTCGCAGAGGGCCTTCGGAGCCCCTGAAACTGCATTTTCTGACCGTATAATGACCCCTGGCATTCCGGTCGAGATAGTCAAAGACACGCAGCAGATCGGCCTCGTGCAAAAGCCCCAGGCCCAGCCGCATCTCGCTTTTATAGATCTGATACGCGCCGTGCGCCGGCGCATAATCCGGCTGTATCGCCTGCCGCGCGCCGATTTCATAATCCAGCCGCGGCAGCCCGGACTTCAGCCCGGCCTGCCCCAGTGTTTCCAGCCAGTTCAGGCGTTGTTCCGGGCCGAGCACGCCGCGCCGGTAGAGCCGGGCAAATTCGGGATAATGGGTCTTGAGGAGCGCGGCCTGTTCGCCGAGCGCCAGATAACGGCGGCGTTCCGACTCAAACCGGGCCTTGCCCTGATTGAATTCGGCCGCGGCCTCACGCTGAAAATAATAGCCCGTCAGGCTCAGCAGGCCGGCCGCCAGCAGCGCAATGCCGAACAGCATGATTGCGCCCCGCAAGCCATCGCCCCGCGCCCGCCGCATTCAATCCGCCCCGAGCAGGGCCTTGAGCGCAAAGGGGGCCGCGCCGGCCGGGGCGACGCCGTCACCCTGCAACACGGCCGCCGAACTGAGATCCAGCGGCAAGGACGCAATCTCAACGGCATGCACCGGGGCCAGCGCGCGCAAGGCCCGCGCGAATTCATTTACCCGGGCGATGGCCGCCCGGTAATTGCCGGCAAACGGTTCAATCCGCGCGTTCAGGGTTATGCTCTGATAATAGGGCAGCCTTGGCGCCGCCTCCGGGCCGGGCTCAGGCGCGGCCTCCGGCGGGTCCGCGGCCGGGCCATGCGACCATTCAATCGCCAGCGGCCTGATATCGGGGAACCGCGCAAGCGCCCCGCCCAGCAGCGCCAGGGCCTGGCGCGGCGTGGCCCGGTATTGTTCAAGTCCGGCGGCCGCGGCAACGGCGGCCTTGATGGCCGCGGGGGGCAGCGCGGTCTCGGGCAGGCGTTGGCCGGCCCGCTCATAAGCGGCCCGGTAGCGGCCGCTTTCATGGGCAAGCTCCGCCGCCGCCTGCCGGTAGGCCAGGCCGTTGGTGAAATTCAGGCCGCTGTAGATCAGGCTGAATATCAGCAAAAAGAGGCCGCCCGCGTGGATGGCAAAGCGCGCCCTCGCCAGTCTGGCATAGCGCAGTTCGCCGGCGGTGGCATAGCAATTTGGCGGCCGCGTCCGGCACAGATGCGCGAGCAGCAGCCGATCACTGAAGGGCCCGGCCTGTTCGGGCCTGATATTGCGCTGCCGTTCGAGTTGCCGGATCTCAAGGTGATGCCAGCGGGCGCGTTGCAGGCGGCCCTGCTCCGGCGCCAGGGCGCGATGCAGGGCCTCATCGGCGATCACATACACATCCAGCGGGCGGTCTTCCGGCAAGAGACGCAGGCTCGACAGGTAACGCTGGAACTGCTCGATTTCAGCCGCCAGCGCGGCCGCGGAGGGCGCCGGCTGGCCGAGGCGGCTTAATTTTAATTCGCCGTTTACAAAAAAGGTCTGCCGCGGGCCGCTGACGCTGTGCAGGGTCACCAGCAGCGCGTGCCCGGCCAGGTCCGGCAGGGTCCTGATAAACGTTTGCAGCAGCGCCGGCACGGATAAAATACCCCGGAGCGGGACTTTTTGCGCGAGCAGCATCTGCGTCCAGGGTTCGATCACATCGCGGCCGGACAGCGCCATAAACAGCAGCCGTTCATCGCGCCTGCCGCCCTGTTCCCGGCCCTGCCGCCGCGCATAAACCCGGTTGGAATGACCGAATAAACGCGCCTGTTTGCGCCGAATCAGCGCCTTTCTGTCCGCGCCGAAGACGCGCGGGATGGTCTCCTGCCTGAATTCCTCCTGCGCGCTGTCGACCAGCAGATAAACCGGCTCGGCGGGGCGGGCCGCGAGATACGCCTTGAAGTCCGCGCGCGCGCGCGCGCCGGTCTCAAACAGGCCGGAATCGCTTACAGCCCCGCCGCGCCAGTGAAACAGGCGCAGCCTGTCCGCGCCCAGCAGCAATACCCTGGCATTAAAGCCTGACTTCGGCAATGAGATCATAAACCGGCCCCAGCACCGAGAACATCACCCAGGCAATAACGGCGCCGAGGATCAGCGTGAGCGCCGGCTCGATGATCGCCTGCAACCGTTCCAGCGATTCCTTGACATCGCGCCCGTAAAAATAGCTGATGTTGAGCAGGGCCTCTTCCAGCGCGCCGGTGTTTTCGCCGACCCGCAGCATCCGCAGGACCAGCGGCGGGAACAGGCCGCTGGCGGCAAAGCTGTCGGTCAGGGTCATGCCGTCCGCGATCTTTTGTCCGGCCCGGTTTACGGCCCCGGCCACGGCCCGGTTGCCGGCGATCTCCTCGCCGGTTTTGATACAGTCAATGATGCTGATGCCGGAGGCATACATGAGCGCAAAAAAACCGGCCAGCCGGGTCAGGATTATCTTGTTCAGCACGGGGCCGATGACCGGCAGCCTGAGCTTCAGCCGGTCATAACCGAGCGCGAAGGCCGGACTGGTATTGAGACCGCCATAAACCAGCAAGACAAGGAACGCGGGCAGGGCCAGGATCAGATACCAGTAAGCGGCGAACAGGCCCGAGATAAACACCAGGATTCTGGTATGCAGCGGCAACTCCCGACCCATCAGATTGACAAATTTCAGCAACTCGGGCACGAGAAAGGTCATCAAAAAGAGGATCACGGCCACGACCACCACGCCCACAAAGGCGGGATAGAGCAGCAGTCTTTTGCTGTGGGCCGCCTGTTCATCCTGCCATTTGAGATTTTCCCCGAGCTTTTGCAGGACCTGAACCAGCTCGCCCGACTGTTCTCCGGCCCGGATCAGGCTGATGAACACCCGCCCGAAGACCGGCTCGAATTGCCGCATGGCCGCGGACAGCGTCTGGCCGCCCCGGATCGATTCGATCAGACCGTTGATCACCTCGGCCAGGGCCGCATTGTCCAGGCTGTCGCGCAGGTCCATGAGGCTGTCGAGCACGGGTATGCCGGCCCTGATGCTCTGTTCCAGATGAAAGCAAAAGACCGCCAGTTCGCGCCGCTTTACGCGCCTGCCGAAGGGCCTTTTTGCGCCCGGCCTGAGGACTTTGTGCTTGATCAGTTCAAGGCCGAGTTGGCCGAGGCGCAGTTCCAGATCGGCCTCATTCAGCGCGTGGCTCCGGCCATTCTGGATGCGGCCGCGCTCGTCGATCGCGCGGTAGCGGTAGAGTCGCATGCTCAGCGCGCGGCCGGGCGGGCGGCCAGATCGACCACCCGCGAGACCTCCGCGAGGCTGCTGACGCCGGCCAGGACACAGGCGGCGCCGGCCTCGGCCAGGGTTTGAAAGCCCTTTGCCACGGCCGTCTGCAATAACTGCCGTTGGGTGGCGCGGGTGGCGATGAGTTCATCCAGTTCCGGGTCAAAGGGCAGCACCTCCTGCAAGGCGCTACGGCCGCGATAGCCGATCTGGCCGCACCCGGGGCAGCCCCGGGCCTTGAAGATCGGGCCGCGCGCCCGGTCCGCTTCCAGCCCCAGCAGGCCGCATTCAGCCCCGCTGGGGCTATAGGCCTCGCGGCACTGCCGGCACAGGCGGCGCGCCAGCCTCTGCGCGATGACGCCGATCAGATTGCCGGCGATAATATCCGGTTGCAGGCCGATATCCAGCAGCCGCGGGATCGAACCCGGCGCGGAGTTGGCGTGCAGGGTGGAAAACACCCGGTGGCCCGTGAGCGCGGCGCGAAACGCCATGCTGGCCGTGTCTTCATCGCGGATCTCGCCGACCAGTATGATGTCGGGATCCTGGCGCAGCACGGAACGGATCCCGTCGGCGAAATCAAGCCGCGCCGTTTCATTTATCGAGATCTGCCGGATCAGCGCGGTCGGGTATTCCACGGGGTCTTCCAGGGTCATAATATTGACCGCCTCGGTATTGAGGTGATGCAGGATGGAGTAGAGCGTGGTGGTCTTGCCGCTGCCGGTCGGGCCGCTGATCAGGCTGATCCCTTCCGGCCTGGCCAGTATCCGGTGGAGCCGCTCAAGCGCGGCCTCGTTGAGGCCGAGCCGGTCCAGCGCGACAATGCCCTTGTGCCGGTCGAGCACGCGCAGGACGATATTTTCGCCATGCACCGTGGGCAGGGCCGAGACCCGGAAATCAACCGCTCGCCCGGCCAGAGACAGCGACAGGCGGCCGTCCTGGGGGCCGCGCGTCTCGGCGATATCCATGCCCGCCATGACCTTGAGCCGCACCGCCAGCGCCGACCAGTAGTTTTTATGCAGGCTGCGGATTTGCCGCAACACCCCGTCGATGCGGTAACGAAAGCGCAGAAAACCCTGCTCGGGCTCAAAATGAATATCGGAGGCGTTATGCTTGACGGCGTCGGCCAGCAGGGCATTCACCAGGCGCGCCACGGGCTGGCTGTATTCGGCCGCTTCGCGGGCCAGACCCCGGTAGTCGATTTCACCGGTCTCGATTTCATGCAGGATGCCATCGACCGACAGTTCAAAGCCATAAAAGCGGTCAATGGCCTTTTCGATCTCGGCCTCGCCGGCCAGCACCGGCAACGCCTCGGCCCGACCGGCCAGATGGGTATTGATTTGATCCAGCGCCGCGACATTAAAGGGGTCCGCCATGGCCACCTTCAGGCGGCGGCCGGCCGGTTCCCAGCTCAGGGGCAGGATGCCAAGGCGGCGCGCCATGTCTTGCGGGATCATGGCAATGGCCTCGGTGTCGGCCAGCGCGGTCTCAAGCGCCACGCTTTCGAGGCCGATCGCGCCGCCGATCACATCCCGGATCACGGCCTCGCTGGCAAAGCCCAGGCGCACCAGGAGCTTGCCCAGATATTCCCCGTTCTGTTTCTGCTCGGTCAGGGCAATATTAATCTGATCCCGGGTCGTGATGCCCCGCTCGATCAGGATTTCACCGAGCCTCGGATGGGTTTGATCGGCGCCGTTCATGGGCCGCCGGACTCTTCGAGGGTGGCAATACGCCTTTTTACGGCGGCCGGGTCAAAATGCGCCTTGTTGGCGCGCGCCAGTGTCATGGCCTTGTGGTAATAATTGAGCGCGGCCCGATATTGGCCCAGATGATCCAGGCTCACGGCCAGATTAAAGGCATAATCCGGGTTCCGGCCGGCCAGCCCGTGGGCGGCGCGGAAGGCTTCCGCGGCCTCGGCCCAGCGTGACTGGCGGGCATAGACACCGCCCAGGGAAAAATAAAGCAGCGGCGCCTCGGCCTCTTTGGCCGGCAGCCGCGCCAGCGCGCGCTCATCCAGGCCGGCCGCGCCGGGCAGCGCCATGAGCCCGTTCAGCGCCAGCATATCGTCCGGGTTCAGCTTCAACAGACGGGCATAATGCGCATAGGCGTCGGCCGCGTTATTCTCGCCGAGCGCGATCGCGCCGAGGCCGAGATGCGCATCGCGGTTGTCCGGCGCTTGTGCCAGTACCTCCCGGTAGAGGCGGGCGGCGCGGGCATATTCCGCCGCGTGGTAGGCGTCGAACGCCTGCCGCAGCAGTCGGCCGACAGCGTCATCGGCCTGTTGGCGGCTGATCTCGAAGGGCGCGGGGCCGCGGGCGTCTGTGTCTGTTAGCGCGGGCGGCGGAGCCGCATCGGGTTTGGGGCTGGCCGCCCGCGCGGCCCGCGCTGTCCCGGTCTCCGGCGTCCTGTCATTGTCCGCGGCCGCGGGAATGGGCCGGGCCGGGTTTGAGGCCGCGGCGTCTCTGCCGCCTGGATCCAGCCGCAACGGCCCAACTACCGGCAACGGCAACATGCCGATCTCCGATCCGGCCGCGGGCAGGGTTTCCGCCAGCGGGCTAACGGCAAGATAATAAAGCCCCGGGAAAGAGGCCATGATCAGGAGGGCGAACAGGACGGCCCATTTGAATGGGCCTTGCCCTTTGGGAGGCGCGCCGGCCAGGAAAATATTCGCGTCCGGGGCCGGCCGGGGGTTGCCGGTGTCGCTGTTTTCACCGGCCTGTTTGGAGGCGGCCGGGTTAATTCGGGCTTTCCCGCGGCATGGGGAGGCGTCGCTCAAGGCCCGGCGGCTGACTGCGCGGGTAACTGTTCAGATATTCTTCATAGTGCCGCAGATCGGCCTGAAGCGCGGGATTAGTGACCACAAAAGGCTGCAAAAATATAACCAGTTCGGTCTTTTTTGCGCTGCTGGTCTGCCGTTTGAACAGGGGGCCGATGCCCGGCAGTTTTTTTATGCCCGGCAGGCCGCTGTCGCCGGCGCTTGACTGATCCTGCATGAGCCCGCCGAGGACCGCGATCTGGCCATCGGCCAGGCGCAACATTGACTCCATCTCGCGGATCTGGATCTGCGGCACCGGATTGCTGCGGCCGGCCGGGATATTCGGGTTGGGGTCATTGACAAAGCGGGTGATGCGGGAGATGGTCGGGCGCACGTTCAATGATATGTCGCCGGCCGCGCTGATTTGCGGGGTGACGCTCATGACGATACCGACCGGCACGGTCTGCGCGGAGGTGTCAACCGTGGTCACGGGGTCGCGGTTGGTCGCGCCCGGCGTGGTTTCCGCGTCAATCTTGAAATAGACGATGTTCTCGATGACCTTCAACAGCGCGGTCTGATTATTGAGCACCATCAGTTGCGGGCTGGACAGGATGCGGGTATCGCCGAACTCATCCAGCAGGCGCACGGTGGCGCTCAGGCGCTCGGCGCGCGCGCGGTTCGGGTCGGCATAATTGATGACAAAGGAACTGGCCGTGCCGACCGGGACCCCGCCCAGCGTGCGGGAAATGATATTGAAACCGGCCTGCCCGGCCCGGTTCACCAGCGACCAGTCCACGCCCGCCTGATAATCCTGGCTCAACTGCACCTCGGCGATGGTGGCCCGGATCAGGACCTGACGCTTGATCCGGGTCATGCTCAGGTCGATGAATTCCTGAATGTCGCGGTGCTGGGCCGTGGTCGCCCGCACCGTCAACAGGCCGGACTCCGGGGCCGCGATGATATTGGCGGCGGCCGCGGCCGGGTCGGCGGCCCGCGCGCCGATGATCGAGGCCACATTCCTGACCGTCGTCTCCCAGAAACGATTGACCGATTCACTGGCCACATCCGTGGTGGAATAATTGCCGCCGCTGTTGACGCCGGCCGTGGCCCCGGCGCCGGCGCTGACGCCGCCGCCCGTGGCCGCGGTGATCTGCGTGGCGAGGGTGTTGGCGCTGCTCATTCGGCGGGACATATTGACGTAATCAATCTGGTAGCTGCGCAGATAGGGCGTGTCTCTGGAGAGGATCAGATTGCCGTCTTCGAATTGATAGCGTAAATCCACCTGTCTGGCGATACGGCGGAGCAGTTGCGGCAGGGTTTGATCCACCGCGTTGAGGGTGACCCGGCCGCTGATATCCGGGTGAATATCGACATTGATCCGGGCATCGCGCGCCAGCGCAAACAGGACTTCCGCCACGGGCACGGCATTCACGACCACGGTATAACGCGCCGCGGGTTGCGGCTCGCCCGGCGCCGGCAACACCGGCAGGGGCCCCACCAGTTCCGGGATCTCGGCGGTGGGCGGCTTGAACGGGGCGCTTTTGATATGGGCGCCCGAGGGCGCGGGCGGCGCGGGTTCTATCCATGCGCAGGCCGTTAAAACCAGCAGCGGGGCAAGCAGGTAAATCGACCTGGGCGCGGCCTGAAGTATGGATGGATAGATCATGCAGAACGCAAAGTGATCGTTATGGAAACTCTGATTGAATCAGAGTTTCCCGCGGTACAGGGACGTACCGCCAAAATCAATGATGCAAATCATTGATTTTGAAGCAAGGTGAAAATCGCATTTTCACCTTGCGTGCTCTGATAAGTCCAGGATGGATTTATTCAGGGCTTCATTATCAGGTAAAGTGCGGATTAAGCGGCGGCAGGCATAAGCGATGCCTGACGCTACCGCTTTGCCGCCATTTCCCCGCGAGCGATGAAATGGCAGGTTCCCGGCGACTGCCATGCCGTTATTCCGTTACGGTCTGCCTGTAGCAGGCAGGCCGCAAACAGGCAGAAATGACAAATATGTCATCCCACGGTAATCAGGACTTTTTAACTGGCCTTGGCAATGACCCGCCGGTCTATCCCCAGGTTTTTCCAGATGGCGGCGCTGGCTTCAGCCTGGTTCATCGTGTAGAAATGCAGGCCCGGCGCCCCGTTGGCGAGCAGTTGCTGGCATAACTCGGTGGTCACATCGATCCCGAATTCACGGATGGAGGCCCGGTCATCGCCGAATTCCTGCAGGCGTTTGAGTATCCAGCGCGGAATCTCGGCGCCGCAGGCCTCTGAAAAACGCAGCAGTTGGGTGCAGTTGATGATCGGCATGACGCCGGCGACCACGGGCACGGTCAGACCGAGCTTCTCGCAGCTTTCAATGAAACGGTAATAGGCAAAGGGATTAAAGAAATACTGGGTGATCGCGCTGTTTGCGCCGGCCTCGATCTTGCTCCTGAAGTTTTCTATATCGGCCCGGGCGCTGGCGGCCTGGGGGTGAAACTCGGGATAGGCCGCAACTTCAATATGGAAATGATCGCCCGTTTCCCGGCGGATAAATTCCACCAGTTCACTGGCATAACGCAACTGGCCATAACCCACCGCGCCCGAGGGCAGATCGCCCCTGAGCGCCACGATGCGGCGGATCCCGTTTTGCCGGTATTGATCGAGTATGACCTTGATCTCGTGATTCAGATGGCCGATGCAGGACACATGCGGCGCGGCCTCAATCCCGGTCTTTTTATGAATATCCAGCGCGGTCTCAAAGGTGCGCTCGCGGGTGCTGCCGCCCGCGCCAAAGGTCACCGAGAAAAAATCCGGGTTGAGGTCGGCCAGTTGCGCCTGCGTGGTTTGCAGCCGGGCCACGGCCTCGGGCGTCTTGGGCGGGAAAAATTCGAAACTGAAGGTCGCCCCGTGTTGCTTCTGTGATTCCATGTTCAGTAGCGGTAATGGTCCGGTTTGTAGGGGCCTTCCGGGTTCAGCTTGAGGTAATCCGCCTGCGCCTCGGTCAGGCTGGTCAGGCGCGCGCCGATCCTTTCCAGGTGCAGGCGGGCGACCTTTTCGTCCAGATGCTTCGGCAACACGCTGACCTTGTTGTCATAGTCGGCATGACGGCTGAACAATTCTATCTGGGCCAGCACCTGATTGGTAAAGGAATTGGACATCACGAAGCTCGGGTGTCCGGTGGCGCAGCCCAGATTCACCAGGCGGCCTTTGGCCAGCAGGATAATACGCTTGCCGTCCGGGAAAATAACATGATCAACCTGGGGCTTGATCTCTTCCCAGTCGTATTCTTCCAGGCCGGCCACATCGATCTCATTGTCAAAGTGGCCGATGTTGCAGACGATGGCCTGGTCTTTCATGCGCGCCATGTGATCCCGGCGGATGACATTGAAATTGCCGGTCGCCGTGACGAAGATATCGGCCTGCTCGCAGACTTCGTCCATCCTGACAATACGATAACCCTCCATGGCCGCCTGCAAGGCGCAGATCGGGTCGATCTCGGTGACCCATACGGTCGCCCCGAGGCCGCGCAGGGACTGGGCGGAACCCTTGCCGACATCGCCATAACCCAAAACCACGGCGATCTTGCCGGCCACCATCACATCGGTGGCGCGCTTGATGCCGTCAACCAGAGATTCGCGGCAGCCATAGAGGTTGTCAAATTTGGACTTGGTCACGGAATCATTGACATTGATCGCCGGGAACGGCAACGCCCCCTCTGCCTGCATCTGGTACAAACGCTGCACCCCGGTCGTGGTTTCTTCGGTCACGCCCCGGATATTGGCCAGGGTGCGCGAATAAAAATTCGCGTCTTCCGCCAGCTTCTTTTTAATGGCGGCAAACAGACAGCTTTCTTCTTCCGAACCCGGCTTTGCCAGGACCGAGGCGTCACGCTCGGCCTTCTGACCCAAGGTCAACAGATGCGTGGCGTCACCGCCGTCATCCAGGATCATGTTCGGCGAACCGCCATCGGCCCAGCGCATAATGCGATGGGTGTAATCCCAGTATTCTTGCAGGGTCTCGCCTTTTCTGGCAAACACCGGGATGCCCTGCTCCGCGATGGCGGCGGCGGCATGGTCCTGGGTTGAAAAAATATTGCAGGATGCCCAGCGGACTTCGGCGCCCAGGGCGCGCAGGGTCTCGATAAGCACGGCGGTCTGGATAGTCATGTGCAGGGAACCGGCAATACGGGCGCCCTTTAAGGGTTGCTGTTGGCCATATTCCTTGCGGATGGCCATGAGGCCCGGCATTTCGGTCTCGGCGATACGGATTTCCTTGTGGCCCCAGGCGGCCAGCGCAAGGTCGGCAACGCGATAGTCGGGGGCAATGGAGGCGGCGGCCACGCTCATAATGTTTCTCCTGTTAACACAACAAGCGAGCGCCGTTTTTGTCATGCCGCCGGCGCCCGAGCCTGGCAGAGTCTGAATCTGTCGCAACGCTCCTCGGGACGGCGGTTATCTGAATTGAACGGGGATTATAGACCCCCTGCGTCTGATTGCAAAACCTTTATCTGCTGCACTTTTTGAGAATCGAACGCCGGCAGCCTAAAAAATGGCAGAAAATCTCTCTAGCACAGGGACAAGGTTTAGCGGGACTGGATATAGTGGCGCAAGGCGGCATTCAGGCGCGTTTGCCAGCCCTTGCCGTTTTCAGCATCGGCTTTGAAAAAATGAATAATTTCCTCGTCCAGGTAAAGGGTAGTGCGCCTCTTGGTTTTGTCCTGCCTGGGGCGGCCTCGTGGGCGTATCTTCAGAGCGCCTTCTCGTTGCGCTTTATGCCAGGATGCAACGAATTCAGGGTCGGTGTCTTTGACCGGTTGCGCCTTATCAAAAAATTCGTCGCCCAGTTCAACGACATCGCCGTCTTTATCATATATGTTGCATCTTGGCATAGCTGGCCTGCTCCCGTGGGTTGGCTTTGCGAAAACTGATAACCCGCACACCGCCCTCAACTTCAACAAAGGTCAGCATATGCAGGCGATTGCCTAAATAGCCCAGCGCATTAACGCGCAACTCGCCTAATCCTTGCGCGCATCCGCCTGTTTAATGGCGGTATCAAAACGAAAATCGACCACTGAATCAAAAGATATGCCATGTTTCTCGACATTGCGCGCGTTTTTCACTGGGTCATAATCAATCTGCATTTATTATATGCATATTAAATCGTCTCGACAATGGCCGCTGATTAAATATCCCGGGACAGATTCCGGGATAAATTCCGGCAAGGCCGGCAGCCATCAGGCCAGGGCGGCCTTTAGCGCCTCTGCCCGGTCGGTTTTTTCCCAGGGCAGATCGATATCGCCGCGTCCGAAGTGGCCATAGGCCGCCGTCTTGCGGTAGATCGGGCGCAATAGATCCAGCATCTGGATGATGCCCTTTGGTCTGAGGTCGAAGACTTCCCGAATGGCGGCGATCAGCCGATTGTGGGCAACGCTGGCCGTGCCGAAGGTTTCCAGGTCAAAGGAGGTGGGTTCGGCCACGCCAATCGCATAGGAAATCTGAATCTCGCAGCGTTCGGCGAGGCCCGCGGCCACGATATTTTTGGCGACATAGCGGGCAGCATAGGCCGCGGAACGGTCCACCTTGGACGGGTCCTTGCCGGAAAAGGCGCCGCCGCCATGCCGGGCCATGCCGCCGTAGGTGTCCACGATGATCTTTCTGCCGGTCAGCCCACAGTCGCCGGCCGGCCCGCCGATCACAAAACGGCCGGTCGGATTGACCAGATAACGGGTTTTGGCCGTGATCATGGCCTCGGGCAGCACGGGTTTGATGATCTCTTCAATCACGGCCTGTTCAAGCTCCCGGTGCTCTATGTCCGGGCCGTGCTGAGTGGACAGCACCACCGTATCTATCGCGGTCGGGCGGCCGTTCTCATAGATCACGCTGACCTGGGATTTCGCGTCCGGGCGCAACCAGCCGAAGCGGCCGCTCTTTCTGACATCGGCCTGTTGCTTGACCAGCCGGTGGGCATAGGTGATCGGAAATGGCATCAAGACATCGGTCTCGTTGCAGGCAAAACCGAACATCAGGCCCTGATCGCCGGCTCCCTGATTCAAATCCAGGCCCTCGCCCTCATTGACGCCTTGCGCGATATCAGCGGATTGCCGGTCGAGCGCCAGCAAAACCGCGCAGCTATCGGCGTCAAAGCCCATCTCGGAAGAACAGGTATAACCGATCTCGCGCACCACGGCCCGGGCCGTTGCCTGGTAATCAATGCCGGCCGAGGTCGTGATCTCGCCCGACAACACGATCATGCCGGTATTGATCATCGTCTCGCAGGCAATGCGCGCCTTCGGATCCTGCTTGAAAATCGCGTCGATCACGGCGTCAGAGATTTGATCCGCGACCTTATCCGGGTGTCCTTCGGAAACCGATTCCGAGGTAAACAAGTAATTTTCCGCCATTTTGAGTGTCCCGCTTGTTGTTATCAAAAGGCAGGGATTCTATCCTTATTCGGCCCCGAGCGCACGGTCTATGGCGATTTTTTTAAGAGAAAAATCGGGAATCCATCAATCCCGCGCGCGCCGGCCCGCGGGCAGGCAGGTCAGGGCACGCAGGGTGAAAATGCGATTTTCACCCTCCTGCCTGCTGCAGGCAGGGCTTCAAAATCAATGACTTACGTCATTGATTTTGGCGGCACATCCCTGTGCCGCAGGAAACTCTGATTCAATCAGCGTTTCCTTCATAAACTGTTAAAATAAACATCCGTTAACATCATGAGGAACAAGATTATGGCTCCGCTTGAAACCCCTGTTTGCGCATTTGGCGACCAGGCGCATGACTTCAGGCTGCTCGGAACGGACGGGCAATACTGGTCTTTGCAGGATTGCGCCGGCCCCAAAGGCACGCTGGTCATGTTCATCTGCAATCATTGTCCGTATGTCAAGGCCATACAGGAAAGGCTGATTGAGGACACGGCTTTGCTGTATGAAAGCGGCATCAGCAGTGTCGCGCTGATGTCAAATGACCCGGCCAATTACCCGGAAGATTCTTTTGAGAACATGCAGAAGATCGCCCGTGAGTTTAATTATCCGTTTCCCTATCTGTTTGACGAGACCCAGGCCGTCGCCAAAGACTATGGCGCGGTCTGCACGCCCGACTTTTTCGGTTATAACGCGCAGTTCGAGTTGCAATACCGGGGCCGCCTGGATGCCGATGGCAGAAATCCGCGCGGGCCGGCCACCCGGCCGGAGTTGATCGAGGCCATGCAACTGATTGCCGAAACCGGCCAGGGCCCGAAAGAACAGCGCCCGAGCATGGGCTGCTCGATCAAGTGGAAAAATCCCGGCTGACGACTTGCCCGCCGGCGCGGGACAGGCGATAATAGGCCGCTTGTCTGGCGGTCTCCATGTCAGGCGTCTGCCCCGTGGCGGGCGGGCCGAGATGCGCGCGTTGTCCTTGTCGGAATCCCGGAGAAAATCGGAATGAAGCCTTTGTTGTCATTCCCGCGCTGACGCGGGAATGTCTGGCTTAAACCACTGGATTCCGGCTTTCGCCTGCCTGCAGCAGGCAGGAAGGTGGAAATTGCATTTTCACCTTGCGTGCTCTGACCTGCCTGCTGCAGGCAGGTAAGTCCAGGATGGATTTATTCAGAGCTTCCATAAAAAAACCTAACCTAATTAGTCAATCAAATCAAACAACAAAGACCGGGGGGAACATAATGCTTTCAAGGCGTGAACTTGCCAATGCCATCCGCGCGCTCAGCATGGATGCCGTGCAGCGGGCTGGCTGCGGGCATCCGGGCGCGCCGCTGGGCATGGCGGATATCGCCGAGGTGCTGTGGAACGATTTTCTGAGGCATAACCCGGCCAATCCCGGCTGGGATAACCGGGACCGGTTTGTGCTGTCAAACGGTCACGCCTCCATGCTGATCTACGCGCTCTTGCACCTGAGCGGCTATCCGCTGTCAATGGATCAAATCCGGCAATTTCGTCAATTGCATTCAAAAACCCCCGGCCATCCCGAATACGGCCACACGCCCGGCGTCGAGACGACCACCGGCCCCCTCGGTCAGGGGCTGGCCAATGCCGTGGGCATGGCCCTGGCCGAGGCCATCCTGGCCGCCCGGTTCAACCGCGCTGATTTCGATATCGTCAATCATCATACTTATGTCTTTATCGGCGATGGCTGCCTCATGGAGGGCATCTCGCATGAGGTCTGTTCGCTGGCGGGCACATTGGGGCTGGGCAAGTTGATCGCGATCTATGATAGCAACCGGATCTCGATTGACGGCGATACCGCCGGCTGGTTTACCGAAGATGTCGCGGCCCGGTTTGAGGCCAGCGGCTGGCAGGCGCTCGGCGCTGTTGACGGGCATGACGCCGGGCAAATCAGGCAGGCACTGCAACAGGCCAGCGCCGATCAGACCCGGCCCAGTATCCTTTGTTGTGACACCATCATCGGCTGGGGCTCGCCCAACAAGGCGGGCAGCGAAGCCAGTCACGGCGCGCCGCTTGGCGCCGGGGAGATTGCAGAGACGCGCCGGCAACTGGGCTGGGAGCATGCGCCCTTTGAGATACCGCCTGAATATTACGCGGCCTGGGATGCGCGGGAACGCGGCCAACAGCAGGAAGCGGCATGGCGGGAAAAGTTTGCCGCCTACCGCGCAGCGCATCCTGAACTTGCCGCGGAGTATCAACGCCGCACACAAGGCCATCTGCCCGCCGACTGGGCCGGGCTGGTTAAAGAATATATCGCCGCCTGCGACGCCGGGGCCGAGTCCATCGCCACCCGCAAGGCATCCCAGAATGCCATCTCCGCCTTTGCGCCGCGCTTGCCGGAGTTGCTGGGCGGTTCGGCCGACCTGAGCGGATCGAATCTGACCCGTTGGGCGGGTTCAGTGACGATCAGCAAAGCCGGCAGGGACGGCAATTATATTTCGTATGGTGCGCGCGAATTCGGCATGGCCGCGATCGGCAACGGCCTCGCCCTGCATGGCGGCTTTATCCCTTATTCGGGCACCTTTCTGATGTTCTCCGAGTATGCGCGCAACGCCCTGCGTATGGCCGCGTTAATGCGGATCCGCAATATCTTTGTGTTTACCCATGATTCCATCGGCCTCGGCGAAGATGGCCCCACTCATCAGGCCGTGGAGCAGGCCGCGACCCTGCGGCTCATGCCGAATATGTCATTATGGCGGCCCGCCGATGCGGTCGAGTCCGCCGTTGCCTGGCAGGCGGCCATCGAGCGCCGGGACGGCCCGACCTGCCTGTTGTTTTCCCGCCAGGCGCTGCCCCATATCAAGCGCGATGCCGCCCGGATCGACAATATTAAAAGGGGCGGATACAAGCTGATTGAGGGGGGTGACATGCCCGAGGCGATCATCATCGCCACCGGCTCCGAGCTGGCGCTGGCCATGCGCTGCGCCGAGCAACTCAATGCGGCCGGCAGGAATATCCGCGTGGTTTCGATGCCGAGCACCGATGTATTCGACCGGCAGGATGAGGATTACAGGGCATCGGTGCTGCCCGATGCCTGCCGCCGGCGGGTCGCCATCGAGGCCGGAGTGAGCGATTACTGGCGCAAGTATATCGGTCTGGACGGCCTGGCACTGGGGGTCGATGACTTCGGCCAGTCGGCCCCGGCAGAGGCCGTGTTTGACTATTTCGGCATGAGCGGGGACCATCTCCTGCGCCGGCTTGATGAATTTTTGGGAGAGTCTGAATGGAAGCTCTGAATAAGTCCATCCAGGACTTATCAGAGCACGCAAGATGAAAATGCGATTTTCATCTTCCTGCCTGCTGCAGGCAGGGCTTCAAAATCAATGACTTGCGTTATTGATTTTGGCGGCACGTCCCTGTGCCGCAGGAAACTCTGATTAAATCAGAGTTTCCGAATCAGACTTACAGACAAGCTAACACAATGGAGCATAAAACATGACGATTAAACTAGGTATCAACGGTTATGGCCGTATAGGACGCAATATCCTGCGGGCCTTATATGAATCAGGGCGCGCCGATGAAATCCGGATCGTTGCGATCAACGACCTGGGCGATGCGCGGACCAACGCGCATTTAACCCGCTATGACACGGCGCATGGCCGTTTTCCGGGCGCGGTCAGCGTAGAGGGCGACACCATGATCGTCAACGGCGATGAAATCCGGGTGCTGGCCGAACGCGACCCGGCCAAACTGCCGTGGGCGGACCTGGGAGTGGATATCGTGCACGAGTCCACCGGCCTGTTTACCAGCAAGGCCAGGGCCCGCGCTCACCTTGAGGCCGGCGCCAAAAAGGTCATCATTTCCGCGCCGGGCGCGGCCGATGTGGATGCGACCGTGGTTTATGGCGTGAACCACGGCAGCCTGAAGGCGACGGATACGGTCATCTCCAACGCCTCCTGCACCACCAATTGCCTGGCGCCGCTGGCCAAGGCGCTGCATGAGCAGATCGGCATCGCCGCCGGCGTGATGACCACGGTGCATGCCTATACCAATGACCAGGTGTTGACCGATGTCTATCATTCCGATCTCAGACGGGCGCGCTCCGCCACGATGTCAATGATCCCGACCAGGACCGGCGCGGCGGCCGCGCTCGGCCTGGTCCTGCCGGAATTAAACGGCAAACTGGACGGCTATGCCGTGCGCGTGCCTACCATCAATGTCTCAATGGTTGACCTCAGTTTTTCCGCCGCCCGCCCGACCTCGGCGGAAGAGGTCAACGGCGTGCTGCAAGCGGCCGCGGCCGGCCCCCTGCAAGGGGTGCTGGTCTGTAATGACGAACCTCTGGTGTCGGTCGATTTTAACCATGACCCGGCCTCGGCCACCTGCGACACCTCGCTGACCAAGGTGATTGAGGGCAGGCTGGTCAAGGTCGTGGCCTGGTACGATAATGAATGGGGCTTTTCCAACAGGATGCTGGATACCACGATTGCCCTGATGAATGCCGGCTAAAGAGCATACTTCGCCCGAAACCGTAGCGCCCGGCACGGGGCGGCCGGATTAAAGAGACGCGATCAAAGCCTGATGACAACCTTGATAAAAATGACCGATCTGGACCTCAAGGACAAACTCGTCCTTGTCAGAGAGGATTACAACGTGCCGATCAAGGATGGCGCGATAAGCAGCGATGCGCGTATCCGGGCGAGCCTGCCCGGCCTCAGGCACTTGCTCAAGGCCGGCGCGAAAATTATCCTGCTGTCTCACCTCGGCCGCCCGCGGCCGGGCGTGTATGATGAAGCCTGCTCGCTGCGGCCCGTGGCCGGGTGCCTGAGCCGCCTGCTGGACATCGAAACGCCCCTGATCAGGGACTGGACCGATGGCGTTGACATGCGCGGGCGGCGGCTGGTCTTGTGCGAGAACGTGCGCTTTGAAGCAGGCGAGACCAAAAATGACGCGGCCCTGGCGCGCAAGATGGCCGGGCTGTGTGATATTTATGTCAATGACGCCTTTGCGACCGCCCACCGGGCCCAGGCTTCCACGCATGGCGTGGCCAAATACGCGCCGCTGGCCGCGGCCGGCCCGCTGCTGATCAAGGAGCTTGAGGCCCTGGGCAGGGCCTTGCAGGCGCCGGCGAGACCGCTGGTCGCCGTCGTGGGCGGGGCCAAGGTCTCCACCAAGCTCACCGTGCTGCAAAACCTGTTGCCCAGGGTCGATCACATCATTGTCGGCGGCGGCATCGCCAATACCTTTTTGAAGGCCGCGGGGCATGAAATCGGTCGTTCCCTGCATGAGGCCGACCTGGTGGCGCAGGCAAAAAAGCTGCTGCATGAGGCCGGCGCGGCCGGCTGCGAGATACCATTGCCGGTCGATGCGGTATGCGCGCGCGCCTTTGCCGCGGATGCCGAGGCCACGAGCAAGCCACTGCATGAAATCTCCGCGGAGGATATGATCATGGACGCGGGGCCGGAAACGGCGGCAAGGCTGGGCGCCATCCTGACCTCTGCCAAAACCATCGTCTGGAACGGCCCGCTGGGCGTATTTGAGTTTGACCCATTCAGCCGGGGCACGGAAAAACTGGCGCGGGCCATCGCCGCGAGCAACGCCTACTCCATCGCCGGCGGCGGCGACACCATCGCGGCCATCTCGAAGTTTAATGTCAGCGCGCAAATCTCCTATATCTGCACCGGCGGCGGCGCCTTCCTTGAATTTCTCGAAGGCAGAAAACTGCCGGCCGTTGCCATCCTGGAAGAAGCCGCCCGGGGGCGAGGCGCCACGGCAGAGGCCAAAGGGCCGTAATCTTTAACGCCGGCCGAATCCTTCAATGCGCAGAACCAAGATCATAGCCACCCTCGGCCCGGCCACCGACCGGCCGGAGATGCTGGAAAAATTATTCCTTGCCGGGGTCGATGTGTTTCGGCTCAATTATTCGCATCAAGACCGCGCCGAGCATGAACGGCGCATCAAGGAAATCCGGCGCCTGTCGCGCAAGCATAACCATGCCGTGGCCGTGATCGCCGATTTACAGGGGCCCAAGATCCGCATCGAGCGCTTCAGGGCAGGCAAAATCGAGTTGCGCGAAGGCGGCAGCTTCAGCATCAACACCGCGCTCGGCCCGGAGGATGGCGATGAACGCCAGGTCGGCGTCAGCTACAAGGCGCTGGCCAGAGAGGTCAAGGCCAAAGATCGCCTGCTGATCGATGACGGCAGGCTGGTATTGGAGGTCAGCGCCGTCGCTGACCCTATCATCCGCTGCGCGGTGCTTACGGGCGGGGAGTTAAGCGACAATAAAGGGCTCAACCTGCAAGGCGGCGGTCTGTCCGCCGCCGGCCTGACCGAAAAAGACGAGGCAGACCTGAAACATGCCGCCACGCTCAAGGCCGACTTTATCGCCATTTCCTTCCCCAAGGACGCCGCGGATATCCGACGCGCGCGCAGAATGATGCAGGACTGCGGCTGCAAGGCGGGTGTCATTGCCAAGATAGAGCGGGCCGAGGCCCTGGACCATAGCGAGGAAATTATTGAGGCCGCGGACGCCATCATGATCGCTCGCGGCGATCTGGGCGTTGAAATCGGCGATGCCGCGCTGCCGCCGGTCCAGAAAAGCCTGATAAAAATGGCCAGAAGCATGGACCGGATTGCCATCACCGCGACCCAGATGATGCAATCCATGATCAACAGCAAGATCCCGACCCGGGCCGAGGTGTTCGATGTTGCCAACGCGGTCATCGACGGCGCCGATGCCGTCATGTTGTCCGGCGAGACCAGTATCGGCCGCTATCCCGATCGGGCCGTGGCGGCCATGGCGCGGATTTGCGCCGCGGCCGAAAAACAACGCAGCGTGCGCGTCTCCGACCATCGCATTAACCAGAGCTTTGCCAGCAGCGAAGAGGCCATCGCCATGTCCAGCATGTATGTGGCGAACCATATTGACGCCAAAGCCATTTGCGCCCTGACGGAGACCGGCAGCACCTGCCTGTGGATGTCGCGCATCAGTTCCGCCATACCGATATTCGCCTTTACCCGGCACATGGCCACGCGCCGCCGGGTCGCCCTGTACCGCGGGGTCTATCCCATGAAATTCGATATCACGCACACCGATCCGCTGATTGCCAACAAGATCATGATCGACAAGCTGCTGGCGCAGGGGGATGTAAAAGACGGTGATTTCGTTATTATCACCAAGGGCGATCTGCGCGGCCGGCGCGGCGGCACCAACAACATGAAGATTGTGCGGGTGGGCCAGGCCATAGAACACACACTTTAAACAAACAATGAGGCAGAAAAATGAACACGGCAGAACTTGAAGCAAGCGCCAGGGCGATGGTCGCAAAAGGCAAGGGGATCCTCGCCATAGACGAGAGCGCGCCCACCATAAAAAAACGGTTTGACACGATCAACATCGAATCGACCGAAGAAAACCGCAGGGCCTACCGCGAACTGTTAATCACCGCCGCCGGTAGCAACGCCTATATCAGCGGCATGATCCTGTTTGACGAGACGATTCGCCAGGCGACCCGTGACGGCACGCCTTTTAGCAGAGTGCTGGCCGAGCAGGGCATCCTGCCCGGCATCAAGGTGGATACCGGCGCCAAAGACCTGGCCCTGCATCCGGGCGAGAAAGTCACGGAGGGCCTGGACGGGCTGCGCGAGCGGCTGGCCGAATATAAATCGCTGGGGGCGAAATTTGCCAAATGGCGGGCGGTGATCACGATCGATGGCGATACTATCCCGAGCCGGGCCTGCATTGACGCCAATGTGCACGCGCTGGCGCGTTACGCGGGCCTGTGCCAGGAGGCGGGGCTGGTTTCGATGGTGGAACCCGAAGTCCTGATGGATGCGGACAACACCATTGAGCGCTGTTATGAGGTCACGGCGGCTACGCTCTGCGCGCTGTTCAGCGCGCTTAAAGCCCATGGCGTGGCCATCGAATATACGATCCTGAAGACCAATATGGTGATCGCCGGCAAACAATGCCCAGCCCAGGCCGGCGTTGCGGAAGTGGCCCGGCAGACCGTGCAATGCCTGTTGGACAACGTGCCGGCAGAACTGGCGGGCATCGTCTTTCTGTCCGGCGGCCAGCAGGCCGAACTGGCCAGCGCCCACCTTAACGCGATGAACGCGAACCATCCGGAAAAGCCCTGGCCATTGAGTTTCTCTTATGGGCGCGCCCTGCAGGAACCCTGTCTCCGGGCCTGGTCGGGCAAGGCCGAAAATATCGCGGCGGCCCAGGCCGCGCTGCTGCATCGGGAAAAGTGCAACAGCCTGGCCTGCGCCGGCGAATACAACGCGGACATGGAAACCGCAGCCGGTTTTTGAGCGTTTTCAGGTTTCAAAGGTCTCCAGATTCGCCGCAGACGAAGAATGACAACCAAAGACACATTTCAGCCTGACGCTGCCCACCTGCAACAGGCAGGGCATTCCCGGATAGACTTATTCAGGGTTCACTTAAGGAAGCTCTGATTGAATCAGAGCTTCCTGCGATACAGGGATGTGCCGCCAAAATCAATGACGTAAGTCATTGATTTTGAAGCAGGGTGAAAATCGCATTTTCACCCTGCGTGCCCTGAGAAATCCAGGATGGATTTATTCAGGGCTTCCTTAACAACTTGTCCCTGATCTCCGCATACCTTGCCGCCGTATTTTCAAGTATGGCTTGCGGCAGGCGCGGCCCCGGCGCGCGTTTATCCCAGGCCAGCGTTGCCAGATAATCGCGGACATACTGCTTGTCAAGACCGGGCGGACTGCGGCCGATCTCATAGGAATCCACCGGCCAGAAACGCGATGAATCCGGCGTCAGGATCTCATCGATCAAGACCGGCGAACCTTCCTCATCCAGGCCGAACTCAAACTTGGTATCCGCGATAATAATGCCCCTCGCCAGCGCGTACCCGGCCGCCTCGCTGTAGAGTCGCAGGCTCGTCTGCCTGATCCGGTCTGCCAGGGCCTGGCCCAGCCGGCTTGCGGTTTGGTCAAAGCTGATATTCTCATCATGTTCGCCCACGGCGGCCTTGGTCGCCGGGCTGAAGATCGGCTCGGGCAATCTCTCGGCCTGACGCAAACCGGGCGGCAGGAAAATGCCGCCCACATCCTTGCCGGCCTGATAATCCCGCCAGCCGGAGCCGGTTAAATAACCGCGCGCCACGGCCTCAACCGGCAGGGCCTTCAATCTTTTGACGACAACGGCGCGTCCCTGCAACAGTTCAAGCTCGGCGCTGTCATTTATGACATCCTCGATATCGATCCCGGTCAGATGATTAGGAATCACGGCCTCAAAACGCCGGCACCAGAAATCGGACAGGGCCGTCAATATCCGGCCCTTGCCGGGCACGGGATCAGGCAGGATGACATCAAAAGCCGACAGCCGGTCAGTGGTCACAATCAGCATGTGCCGGTCATCAACGGCATACAAATCCCTGACCTTGCCGCGACTGATCAACGGCAGGCTCTTTAACTCCGAACGATAAAGTGTTTTCGGCCGGGCCGACATAAGAATAGATTGAATCCGTGTTGTCCTGTGAAAGCAGCGCCTATTTTCTCATACTCGCGCTGCTACGGCTAAGCCTTGTCCGGGTCCCATATTTATGAGACCAGGCAGGCGGCTTACCAGCAACAGGCGGACCTGGATTTCCGCAAGGATTTCAAGGATTGTAGCGTCACGATCCTGCTACCATGACCCCTGAAAGCGATGCCCGTCAGAAACAACTGACACTAAAAGAAGACTTAACTCTTTACATAATGTTTCGATGGTCCTAAAATTTACAAGTTATGGCTAATCATTTCGAACACTGCCGCGCGGGATATATCTCACTGCGAGTGAGAAATCGCTGTTGGAACAATACGGTGTGACAGCTAGACGAATTTGAGCGCGCCGCACGGCCGGAGCAAGCCCCTCCGCAGCGCGACACCGATGCCGAGCGGCCAACTGGTTCAAACGATGCTGAAGGCTGACATGCTCGCCCTCGAACCGCGGCCGCCAAAAGAATTGGCGCAGGATGTTGACCGGCAGGCGTTTGAGCGCAAATGGGCGGACGAATTACAGCGCGCGCAGGAGCGTGGCCCCGAGCAAACCAACGCCCCCGAGCCGGACCCGAAAAATTACCGCTAGATGATTTTCACTTTTCTCTAGGACGGACGTCAAGGCCGTATTCTCGGGAAATTTCCTGTTCCCGGCCTTTCAGACGGGCTTTTATCTCGCTTAATTCTTCACCGTATTTACGCAAACCCCAACTTACGCCGTAAAGAAGTCCGAGACACGAGGCCCAGAGACCGAAGATTATAAAAGCTATTACAGTAAAGCCTACTGCAAAACGGAAACCCAATGCATCGTTAGGTTCAACATCATTTCCATATATCGATATACCAGCTATAGATATCCATATACGCCATACGCCAATAATTACGAGCTGCCAGAGCCAAGGATAGTTTAACAAGAGACTGAAGAGCACAAAAGCTATTACAGCGCCGACTAATGCAGGAACGACAATCATTTTAAAACGCAGCCAAAAAGTGCGGTGACTACCCATTTCTGATTCGCGCCAATGCATCGAAATTCCTGCCATGCGCGTTCTCGCTCCCGCTGCCTTTCTTCTCGTGCCCGAAGCTCAGCGGCGGCTTTCTCGTCGGCGTGCTTCGCGGCCTCGGCCTCTCTCGCAAGACTTCTCCCTCTACAGCGTTGGCAAGTGCTGTCTTGATTTCCAGTGACTTGATTCAAAAAACAAACATTTCGCTTGAACTTTCGCTGGTCTTTTTTATCAAGGACATTATCGGCCTTGAGAGTGGTGATCGCCCCTTTGTCCTTAATCAGTCTGCTTATCAGCCAGGGCCATCACGCGACCGCCAACCGGAGCTTGCACCTCTATTTTTAGGCGCTGCGTCCGCTTATCAGAAAGACCAAATTCACGAGGATATTTCGGCCCCTTATAAGAAAATAAGGGGGCGCCAACGGTAATTTTTCGCTGCGCGCGGCTTGTGGGCCGGGCTTTATAGCCATGTTCACGCATCAGTTTCGGCATGGCGAAGGTAATAATGTGATCAGGCTTGAATTGATAACCCAGGAGCGGTTGCTCGGAGAGCGGCAGAAATTTGTGCAAGGGATCTTCAGAGAAACACCCTTCAAAATCGGAGTCCTGGTCGTAGTTGGAGCGCAGGCTGAAAAATGGCGCTTCACCGGCGATGCGAGCCAGCATCAGCCCCGGGTAGGCTGGATGATCGCAATCGCTATCAGGCTTCGAGCGCAATAGCGCGTTGATTTCGCGCGCATCGATCAACGGTTACTTGTGGAAGGTTTCGGCCACGCCGCCGCCGATCTGATAGCCCGTGGTTCTGGAGGTCGCTTCCGTTTCGGTTTTGCTGGTGGAAGTTTGCCAACTGGAGGTGCGCTGAGTGCTCCAGGCTCTGCCCTCAGCGTCGCTTTCGCCAGTGCCGCCGCTGCGTGTCATGGCGCCTCCCTTCGAACTGGTGTGTCCCTGATTTTTGCTCAGATTCGGCGCCGTAATTGTTGGAGTGCTGGAAACCCTGGAAAAAGATATGCGGCCCGTAATTGCGGCCCATCGACGTGTCAATGCCTTGGCCCCAATTTTTCGAATCCGACCAGTCTATAGTATCTGACCAGCCAAACTGCTTACTGGAGGTATGCGAACTTTGATGGCTTTCAGATGAACTCTCGGAGCCGCCCTCGGATGAAGTTTTCCCGAAAGCGATCGAGTTGGAGATGCTTTTGCTTTCATTCCGTGAAACGGTTTGATTGCGAGCTATGCGCACCACCTCGGTTTCGCCTAGTTCCTTCTTGATATAGTCCGTTGCCGTTGGCCCGACCTTCCCAAAATACAGCTCAAGACCGGTGTTCGTGAAGAAGCTCTCCATATCGTCCGCATAGAGCTTTTTCAGCTTGCCGTTAGTTCATGGACGATAAAGCACAGCTTCATGCCCGCACCCCGGATATTATCGAGAGAGGTGGCGCTATAATCCTGATAGCCAAGCGATGAAAACTCATCAAGAAAAGTCAGCACCGGGATTTCCGGCTTCACGCTGGTTTCCCGCATGGCGGCAAAAGTCCCGAAGAACAGGGATTGAAGCCACGGCTCGTAAAGGTCCACGTCTTTGACAGGCAGGACGATGAACAGGGAAATCCCGGCCGGGTCGGTTTTATGGCAGCGCGGATCAAAGTCGCTGGGATTTATCTCCCCATCCTTGCAGTGCCCGTTCCATGCTTTCCGAGCGAAGCCACTGCAGACCTTCCGATGCATCGCCGCTGACATGAGCGAAATATTTGGGGATTTCTCTGAATATCGCGCTCCAGTTTACGCGCTTCCATGGCAAGGAATCGGTTAGCGTCCTCATTGCAGGCCATATCCCGCAGCAAAGCATCATAGGGGCTGACCTCAGTTGCGATTACCGGGGGGTCGCCCTCGGCCAGTTCTACATTTTTTTCTTCAACGTCTTAACTGAAAATTTCGTTGGCCGTCTCCGCGCTCTTGATATTGCCCGCAAGGAGAAGCTGCAAGACGTAATGCAGGTTCCGGTCTTCGTCTTTAAACTCGCGCGAGGTTATAACGTGTTCGATCACCAGAGCGCTGAAGGCAATGCCCCTATCCGCCCAATCACTGGCCTGCCCGCTCTTCATATACTTTGACCATTGAGCGGGCAAAGCCGGTAACACCATGTCGAAAGCTCGGGATCTTTGGGGTCAAGCATGGAAACAGGATCGCAATAACCCAGATATTTCTCTTCCACCCCGGAGCGTTGCAGAGGATCAAGGACGAAAACCTTCTGGCCCATCCCCTCGCACATACGGTTGCCATCGCCCCGACGCGGGGCAAGAATATAGGGTAGCTAATCCTTGGGATCGTAGGTGATGGTCGAGCCGGGATACATCGCCAGGTTATTGACGATAAAGGAACGGCCCTTGCCGCTGCCGGCTCCGGCGCAGACCATGAGATGCCGCTCATCGCGGTAGCCTATTGCGTCTTCAAACCGGTGCGGATTGCGTCCAATCCACACATCGCCTTTCTCCGGTTCAAAGAGCTATTCCTGTCAGCGATGTAATCCGGGTCCGCCCAACGTGCATCGGCAATTGCGCCGCCTGATCCTGCCATGATAGTTTAGCCCTCCAAAATTCAAATCCATGTAGTTGCACTGCATGCGCTATTTCTATCGTTAAGCCTACCGCTGATTTTAGGAACATTCGGGCAGGTAGTGCAATCGGACGTACTGGTTCTGTATTTATGAGACGCAATTAAGCGGCCTGCCTGCCACGGGCAGGTTGCCCTTGACTATGGCGTCATCCAGACTCACCTTACCCAACTGTAGCAGATTCGCCGCTTGGGTTATCACCTGACCATTAAATTTTCGGCAAGATTGGGATGTCACCAGATTAACCGGCCGATGGCCAGACAATTTTAAGTTTTCAGGGAAAAGCGATGCAAAATTTCAACGTTCCCAACTGTCAGTCAACGGTCGCAATGAGAGTTCGCGTTCCCGCTCGCTTGTTGACGTAGGCACGGTATCGTTCATGCAGCTTATCAGCGCGGCGCTCCAGCGCGCTCAGGCGGTCATCATTGTGTCGAGGAACGACTTCCAGATCGCCGCGCCATGTGGCGCTCAACGTCCCGTGACAGAATTTTGAGGGTTTTCGCAGGGACAGAACCATACCTGGTTTGTCCGGCCTTTGGGCCATGTTCAATGATTCGCACATTGTTCGGCCAGTTTTTTTCGATATTTCCCGAATCGGTGCGAATCCAGGATGCACGGGTTCGGTCAAGCTCAAATCACGCGCCATCTTGTCATTCACTTTACGACTTGTGGCTGGATTCCCAATGGCGGATTTGTTGTGATTGGAATCAGTAAAACAGCCGAGGGAGTGGCTCGCTCATCGACCGCTACGACAATGCCGTGGCGGGGATATTTAGGCACTCGTTTCATGCGGCCAATTAAAGTCGTAGCGAAACACGTCACCCGGTTGCGGAACAGGGACATCTTCACGGCGTGGAATGGATCGGCGCAAGCGCTCTAACCTTTCGAGACACCTAAGACGCTAATCCCGTCTCGTTTTCTCCAAGCCGTTCTGGCGCCGCAATAGAACCGGAACCGGGTTTCAGCCTTGCGAATGAGATTGGTCTGATCCTCTGTCAGGTCTTCGCTACGAAAGAATGCCTGGGACTGCTTTTCAAGTGCGGTGAGGCGTTCGTAAAATTCGATGTCAATAAGAACCCGCGCCGGGCGGTTATGCCTGGTGATGATAACCGGCGCGCGCCCGGTCGATCATCAATGTATTGCCCGGCCTTTTGCTGAAATTCGCTTGATGTGACAGTTTTTAGAGACGATGTCACTCTATTTGATATTGGCGCGCGCTATGAGACGAAGGTTGCTGGTAAAGGACTAACCCTGCGGCTCAACGTGGACAATCTCACCAACGAAGCCTACTGGATTCCATTAACAACGTTCAATGCATTAAATCAGGGTCCGCCACGCACGATCAAGCTGGGCATAGAACTTGAGTACTAAGCAAGAAAAACCGCGCACTCCAAAGGTCGAGCGATGCGGCTTCGCGAGATTTTAAAAAGCGGCGCACATCGTCTGTGGCTTTGGGCCATTCGACCTTGCCGATGGCGTGGCCAAGCGTTTTGTCGAGCCATTCCCGTGTCACAGCGAAGTCTTCTGTTTTCGACCACGGCCCGAACTGGCGCAGCGCGGCCTCAAGATGCGCCAGGTTCGGAGTGACGCCCCTGGCGATATACCAGGAAAAATCAAACCAGTCGCGGCCTTTCACGAAGCCCCGGCAGAGGAGCGCGTGGATTTTGAGAGCGAAATTGGACGCCAAATCCTGGTGCGCCACTTTCATGGTCCAGCGGAAAATCAAGAAAGCTCGACGCCTCTCCTGAATGGGAGGGCGGGGCCACATCGATCTCAAATTTGATCTTGATCTTCTTGCCCGGATGACACCTGTCAAAGGTGAAATCCAATTGCTGGATGATGGAGGTGTCCTTGATCACGGCGGCCCGAATACGTCATGTCCTATAATTCACTCCTGTCCAGATAACGATATTGGGTTCGTGTGTACGATAATACTCCATTACTGAATGGGATTATACAGGTAACCTCAAAGAAGTCCGCTCGCCACAGAGCGTAGAGCGACATTTCCTGGAGGATTTGCTTGGTGGCGTTTTCCTCTTCAAGCGCGGTCGCCGCGCCATAGGCTTTGAGCCGCTCTTGCAGAAGTTCGATCATGGCCGGGCCGCCTTTTTGGATGTTGTTTTGTCACCCGGAACCGCGTCTTGAAGCGCTGCTAAAAACGCATTCGCCGCCTTATGCTTGTAAACGCCGGACAGCGTCTCGAAGTCTTTTCGTGAGAGGCCGCCCAGGGCGCTGGCGTCAACGCGCAGGCCGCCACTTAGCCAGGAAAGCCCCTGCCATTCGGTACGGCGCAGCGCCACCAAATCCATCAGCGCGCGCAGGGGTGATGCGATCAATGCGGTTTGGCGGCCCGCCAATGTGACGCGCTGAACACCTCTCAGGAACTGATAGCGATTTACCGCCAAAGGCGCAAACGTGAAACGGCCATAGCGTGGATGGCGGGTTGCAAAGGATTTGCGCCCGGGTGCGATGCTGGCGATCTCAAACACCGCTTCGGGGATCCAGCAATGATGGCTGAGCGCCGTTTCAAGGGAGATGTAGCTGCCCGGGCGAAGTGCTTGAGCGATGGCGTAGGCATGGGGCGGCGTGCTGCGATGGCGCTCCGACAGCGTGTAGAGACCGCGCTTTAAGCGGATCAGTGAACCGTTTTTCAGCGCGCGGTTGACCAGCCCGTAGCGGCGCGCCTCGCCGGGACCGAGCAGGCCAGCCAGGGTGCGGCTGGTGATCAGCCGGTTGCGCAGTCCGGCCTCGATCAGTTTGTCGGCAAGTGTGCTCATAAATTCCAGATACTTGCAAAAAGTGAAAGTTTCAAGAATTTATCATAACACGGCCGGCGCAACTTCTGTCTACTTATCAGGCCTTGAAGCTGCGCAGGCCGGGCCGCCTCAAAGATCGTGCAGTTCAGGCTTGCGGGAACCGAGTGACACCCTGCCAGTCAACTCGCGCCAGTGATTACATTACCCTAAACCCGCCGAACAAGATCGAGCACGCTGTTGCATGTCCTTTCTTTCCGGCTCTTTTAAATTCCGAGTGGTTTAGGCCGCATGTGGATTGCAGGATAACGATGCTTTATTTCATAAACTTTCTTGCCAAGCGCAAAACCGCCGCCTGCTTTTGCTGAAAAGCCTTTATCCGAAAACCAGCCCGCCATCGACGATAAGGTTTTGACCCGTCACCGCGCGGGCCCAGGGGCTGGCGAAGAACAGCACGGCATCCGCGGCTTCTACCGGTGTCGTGACCGAGCGCAGCGGTGTCAAGGCCGCAATCTGATCGAACACCGCGGCGGGGGTTGCGGCGCTGGCATCGGTGGTGCGCAGAAGACCGCCGGAGACCATGTTGACCGTGATGCCCTGGGGACCCAGCTCGGCCGCACAGGTGCGCGTGAGCGCCAGCAGCGCGGCCTTGGCGGCCGTGTAGTCGTGATAGGGCACGACCGGGTTTTGCACGAGATTGCTGCCGATGGTGATGATGCGGCCAAAGCCCCGCACCGCCATGGCCGGGCTGAGCGCCTGGATCAGATTGAGCGCGCCGGTGACGGCGGTGTCGAACTGCGCGTTCAGCGCCTCAGCCGTGAGGGTTTCGATGGTGTCGCGGGCATCGCCGTTAAAGCTGTAGTCCGCCAGCGCGTTGTGGATCAGCGTGGTCGGCGCGCCCCAGGCCGCGTTAATCTGATCCAGCATGGTCTGCACGCCGGCCGCGACGCGCACATCGCCCTGGACGGCCAGGGCCCTGTCGCCGAGCCGGGCGGCCAGCGCCTCGGCCTTGTCTTTGCTGTGGCGGTAGTTGATCGCAACGCGCGCGCCTTCTCTGGCAAAGGCATGGGCAATGGCCGCCCCGAGGCCGCGGCCGGCGCCGGTGACGAGCACGATCTGGTCGGCAAGGGGTTTGCTCACGATGGGTTACTCCAAAGCGTGTGGAAATGATGGGTCGGGCCGTGGCCGCGGCCGACGGAGAGGGTGTCGGCCCCGGCAATGGCGCCGGCGACGTAGGTTTTGGCGGCGGCAACGGCCTCTTTGAGCGGGCGGCCATGACCAAGTTGGGCCGCCAGCGCGGCGGATAGTGTGCAGCCGGTGCCGTGGGTGTTTTGGGTCACGGTGCGCGCGCCTTCAAACCAGGTGAGCGCTTCGTGCGTGGCCAGCAGGTCCGGGCTATCGGGGCCTTCGAGATGCCCGCCTTTGAGCAAGACCGCGGCCGGACCCTGCTCCAGCAGCGCTCTAGCCTGCGCTTCCATCGCCGCGCGGTTGGCGGCGGGCGAGGTGTCCAGCAGCGCGGCGGCTTCCGCCAGGTTGGGCGTGATGACCTGGGCGCGCGGAAGCAGCGCCGCGCGCAGCGCCTCCACGGCGTCTTCGTCCAGCAGCCGCGCGCCGCCCCGAGCCACCATCACCGGGTCGAGCACAACGGGCACATCGGGGTGCGCGTTCAGGCCGGCGGCGACCGCGCGGGCAATGTCACCGGTGGCAATCATGCCGATTTTGACGGCATGCACCTGCACATCGTCGAACACGGCCTCGATCTGATTGCTCACAAAGGCCGGCGGCACAAGATGAACGCCGCTGACGCCTTGCGTGTTCTGGGCGGTCAGCGCCGTCAGCGCCGCCATCCCATAGGCCCGATTGGCGGCGATCGCCTTCAGATCGGCCTGAATGCCCGCGCCGCCGGACGGGTCGGATCCGGCGATGGACAGGATGTTGGGGATGGTGTTAGTAGTCATGCGGGGGCGCTATCTTTGAGATTGAGAAGAAAAGAAGGCGCGGGCCAACTCGGCAGGCTCATCTATCGCAGCCGTCTTGTCGCGCAATTGCCTCCTGGTGATATCGGCAACGGCCTGGCGTTTCAACGCGCCTCACAGGATTGCCTTGCCTTCCGGGAATTGGGCCAGATCAATTTGCTTGATCTCGCTGCCTTTGAACCTGCCCGCGACAGGCGGCTGGCGGGACGGCCCTCAATGGCATTGTTGATCCGATTTCCATATTCACTCACAGATTGTCAAACGCATCAAGCGCCTTGGCCGCATAGACCGCGCCCGGCCCGCCCGACATCTCGACTATCACGGCCAGAACTTCGATCAGCGTGTCCCGATCGGCGCCGTGGGATTTCGCTTTATGCACATGATAGAGGATGCAATCCTCACAGCCCTGCGCGGCGGCTATGGCCACCGCGATCATTTCTTTCATTGCCGCCGAGAGCTTGCCTTCGCGCGTTGCGGTATCGGCCAGGCCCTTAAAAGCCGTCATGGTTTTCTGATCGGCCTTGAACAGGCCCATCAGACGTTTATTGGCCGCGTCCAGTTTTTCTTTTTGTGTGCTCATTTTTTAGTATCTTTCAGGATTGGGCTTGCCCGGCGGGGAAGGCGCCGGGCGGGACGTGATTGAATCAGAGTTGCGCCTTGATCAGTTCGTTGACGCGGGAGGCGTTTTCCATCTGCACCATGTGCCCGGCATCCGCGATGACCTCGATTTTAGCGCCTGTCAGCGCGCCCGAGTGAGTATGCGGGATCACGGCGTCTTCCGCGCCCCAGATCACGGTGGTGGGGATGCCCGCCGCCGCCACGCCATCGGCGATGCTCGCGGCTTGCCTGCCATCGGTAAAGAGCTTGGCCCTGAGCGCCTCCAGGAAATCCTGCACACCGTCGAGGCGCTTGTACTTCAAGAGGTCATCCACCATGGCGCGGCTCACGAGGCTCTGATCGGCGAAGAGGTGCTTGAGCCGGGGCTTGAGTTCCTTGCGGCTGGCGGCGGAGACGAAGCCGTCGATGTAGTCGGCGTTGATCTCCTCGCCCAGACCGGCAGTGCAGATCAGCGTGAGCGAGGCCACGCGGCCCCCGTGCTGAATGGCCGTCTGGCCGGAGACCAGCCCGCCCATCGAGTGCCCCACCAGATGCGCCTGATCGATGGCAAGGTGGTCCAGCAGTTGCACCAGCGCATCAACCATCGTGTTAAGGCCGGGGTTCTCAATAGCTTTCTCCGAACCGCCGTGGCCGGGCAGGTCCAGCGCATAAACCGGGGCGTCGGCGCCGATCGCGTCGATGTTGAACAGCCAGTTGTCGGAATCCCCGCCAAAGCCGTGGATCAGCACAACCGGCGTTGCTTTTTCCTCGGGCACGGCCTGACCCGCGCGCGCGGTGTAGCGGATACGGCCCACGCCCAGTTCCACGGTCTCGTGAGTCGGCGCCGCGGCTTCATCCTCTTCGATCTCGGGCGGCTCAAAGGCCGCGACATAGGCGTCCACCTCGGCATCGGGGACTTCGGCCGGGGCCAAAACGCCCAGCAGCGCCTGCACGGGATAGACCTCGCCGGCCTGAGCAACGCGGCGGCGCAACAGGCCGCCATCGGCGGCCTCCACGACATTGGCGATCTTGTCGGTCTCGACATCCATGATCTCGTCACCCGGCTTGATTTCGGCTCCTTCCTCGACATGCCAGGCGGCCAGCGTGCCCTCCTTCATGGAGAGCCCCCATTTCGGCATCAGGATCGGTAGGATTTTATCGTTCATCGGATTCAGGCCGCCAGCGTCTTGCGCGCGGCCTCGGCGATCCGGCCGGGCGAGGGAATGTAGAGGTCTTCAAGCGAGGGCGAGAACGGCACCGGGGTGTGCGGCGCCGTGACCATTTCGATCGGCGCTTTAAGGGCCTTGAACGCATGCTGGGCGACCGAGGCCGACACATCCGTCGCGATCGAACAGCGCGGGTTGGCCTCGTCCACGCACACCAGGCGGCCCGTCTCCTCGACACTTTCAATCACCGTGTCTATATCAATGGGCGACAGGGTGCGCAGGTCCACGACCTCGCAGTCGATGCCTTCTTTTTTCAATGTTTCAGCCGCCGTCAGCGAGTTCGGCGCCATCAGCCCGTAGGCCACGATGGTCACATCGCCGCCTTCGCGCGCGATATTCGCTTCGGCGAACGGGATCGCATACGGCTCTTCGGGCACCTCCGCCTTGCTGTCATAGAGGCTCTTGTGCTCCAGGAAGAGCACCGGGTCATTGTCGCGGATGGACTGGATCAGCAGCCCCTTGGTGTCATAGGCGTTCGAGGGACAGACCACCTTTACGCCGGGGATATGCGTAAAGATCGGCGTCAACATCTGGCTGTGTTGCGCCGCCGCGCGGAAGCCCGCGCCGCACATGGCCCGGATCACGACCGGCGTTTCCGCCTTGCCGCCGAACATATAGCGGAACTTGGCCGCCTGGTTGTAGATTTGATCGAGGCAGACGCCCATAAAGTCAATGAACATCAGTTCCGCTATCGGGCGCAGGCCGCAGGTCGCGGCCCCGATGGCCGCGCCCACGTAGGCGCTTTCCGACAGCGGCGTGTCGATCATCTGCTTGGGGTATTTATGAAAAAGCCCCTTGGAAACCCCGAGCACGCCGCCCCAGGCGTCTTCCTCGCCGCCCGCGCCGGCGCCGCCCGCGATGTCTTCGCCCATCATAATGACCGTGCTGTCACGGGCCATTTCCTGATCAATCGCTTCATTGATCGCGTCTTTCATGCTGATTGAACGTGCCATTTCGCAATCCTCCTTATTTATTCAGTGTCAGTAGGCGACATAAACGTCGGTGGTGAGCGCTTCGGGGCCGGGCAGCGGAGCGGCCCTGGCCTCTTCTACGGCCTCGTCAATCAGGGCCAGCACCTCGCGGTCGATGGCGTCCAGTTCGGCCGCCGTGACCACGCCCGCCTCGCTCACCTTCGCGCAAAAGAGCTTGAGGCAGTCGCGGTTGGCGCGGTTGTCCTCGTTCTCGCCCGGCGCGCGGTAGGTCTGCGCGTCGCCCTCGAAGTGGCCGAAGAAGCGGATCATCTTGCATTCCAGCAATGTCGGCCCCGCCCCTTCGCGGGCGCGCTTGATGACTTCGCCGGCGGCTTCATAGACGGCGAAGAAGTCGGTGCCGTCCACGGTGATGCCCGGCATCCCGAAGCCCGTGGCGCGGTCAACGTAGGAGTCGGACGCCACGGCGTAGTCCACCGAGGTCGATTCCGCATAGCCGTTGTTTTCCACCACGAAGATCGCGGGCAGATTCCAGATCGCGGCGAGGTTCATGGACTCCAGCACCGTGCCCTGGTTCGAGGCGCCATCCCCGAAAAAGGTGATGGCCACGCCGTCATGCCCCAGCTTCTGCGCCGCCAGCGCCGCGCCGCACACCAGCGGGGCGCCGGCGCCAAGAATGCCGTTGGCGCCCATCATGCCCTTGGACAGGTCCGCGATATGCATCGAGCCGCCCTTGCCCGCGCAGGAGCCGGTGGTTTTGCCGTAAATCTCGGCCATCATCGCCTTGACGTCCACGCCTTTGGCGATGCAGTGCCCGTGGCCGCGGTGGGTGGAGGCGATACGGTCGTGATCCTGCAAGTGCATCATAATGCCCACGCCGGCGGCTTCCTCGCCGGCATAAAGATGCACGAAGCCCGGAATATCGCCGCGGCCAAAATCGACATGCAGCCGCTCTTCGAACTCACGGATCGTCTTCATCCGGCGATAGGCTTCCAAAAGCCGGTCTTTTTCCAGTGGGAACGGGTTGCTCATAAGGTCCTCCTCTCTAAAAGTCTTTAGCTATAATAATTATGACAATTAAACAGCTTAAACCATACGCCCTGTTACCCATTGTGTAAATAATATTTTTCAATTTGCGACATAAGTGTAAACAGACCCCAGACAAGATTAACGATTGGACCGACCTCATTCCGGCCTGCCCGGATCAGGCTTCTCCCGGCCCAGTAACAGGGCGATAAATTGTTGCCGCTCTGCCCTTGAACTGTCCCGGTATAGCTTGTATTCGGCATGTTGATCCGGCGTGTTCAGATTCAGTTTGATCCCCCACAGCGGTTTTGCGCCAAGCGGACTTATCGAATAGCGCACATCGCCCAGGACATCCTGTTTGCCGGGATAGCGGCTGACATAACCGTCCGAGAAGCGCTCGAAACGCCTGATATCCCTGTAGAGCGTGCTGTCTTTGGCGAGTTGCGGCACGGCCTGGCGGCCGTCAAAACGCGCTATGGCGGTCCCGGTATAAACGCGCCGGTCAGAGGCAACCCGCGCGGCGTCAATATAAAACTGCCCGTCTGCCAGATAGATGGAACGCCACAAGAGGGTATTGCCCAGGGTCGGTTTGACGATGATCCGTTCAATAGTGTGGCCGCGTTCGGCCGCCAGTTGGCGGATGGCCTCTTCCGCGCGGTTTGCCTGCAGCAGCGCAAACAGCAAATAGCCGCCGGCCAGGACCAGGCCGGCCCGGCTGAAGCTGTTTTTTAACCGGGTAAAACCGAGTATGACGGCAATCAGCAGACAGGCCGTAAAGACCGGTTCAATGACCGGGATGATATGCCAGGCGATACGCCGATCCAGCAGCGGCCAGAGTAAATGCGTGCCATAACTGGTACAGGCGTCGATAAAGCCGCTCAGCAGCCCGCCCATAAGGCAATACAGATACAGGGCGCGGGCCGGCAGTTTGGCCCGCATAAAAGGCCAGAAGATCAGAAAGGCAAGCAGGGCGCCGAGCGGTATAAAGAAGACGGAATGCGTGAAGTGGCGATGATATTCCAGCGCCAGCAGGGGATCGCTTGCGGAGCGGATAAAAATATCGGCATCGGCCAGGAGACCCGAGACCAGGCCCGCTATCGCGGCAAGACGCAGATGCGGCCGGCGCGCCACGGACTGCGCCAGGTTTGCGCCTAAAAGTCCCTGGGTCACGATATCCATTAAACTACAGGAGCGAGTTCAGCGTGGCAAGACAACCTTGATAGTAAGCCCGGCCAAACAGGTTGAGGTGATTGAGTTGGTGATATAAGCGATACAGGGCGATACGCTGCTCCGATCCGGGCGGCAGCGGCCAGACCTCGGCATAGGCGGCCTCGGCGCGCGGGCCGAAACCGCCGAACAGGCGCATCATGCCCCATTCGGCCTCGCGCTGGGCATAATAACCGGCCGGATCGAAGATAACCGGCGCGCCCTGTTCATTGGCCGCGGCATTGCCGGACCATAAATCGCCATGAATGAGCACGGGCGGTTCATCAATACCGCCCAGAAATCTGTCGAGCGCGGCCATCAGTTTATGGCCGGCCTGCAACAAGGGATCATCGCGGCCGGTTTTGCCGACAAATAAGGCCAGTTGCGGGCCGAGGCGCTGTTCCCGCCAGAAAGTCAGCCAGTCGGTCTGCCAGTGATTGTTTTGCAGGGTCGTGCCCAGATAGGTATCCCGGCCGAATCCGAAGCGGGTGGAGCGCGTGGCCCGGTGTAACTGGGCCAGACGGCGGCCGGTCTGTTCCTGCCAGTCCGCGGCCGGCTGGCCCGCGTTGAAGACCTCCAGCACGATAAAATCCTCGCCCCAGGCAAGCGGCAGGGGCACATCAATCACGCCAACCCCGGCCAGCAGCGACAGCGCTTCATATTCGCCGGCAAACAGGCCCGGCATGGCGGCTGCGGCCGCATGGGTCTTGACAAAAAACCGGCGGCCGTCCTCCAGGGTCACGATACGGCTGTCATTGATACAACCGCCGTGGGCGGCCCGGCTATGGGCGAAGCGCGCGGCCCGACCGGTGTTGGCGGCAATGGCGGCCTCGATCCGCTGGCAGAGGGACATCAGCCTGGGTGATCGGCTAACTCCAGACAACGGCGCAATAAGGCCGGGCAGGCCGCCTCGATCATATCCAGCACCCGCTCGAATCCGGCCGACCCGCCGTAATAGGGATCCGGGACCTCGGGCGCGTCATGGTTGCCGCTGTATCCTTCGAGAAACGATCCGAGCAGGCGGATATGCGCGCTGGCCCGGCCCGCCATTGTCTCAAGTTCCAGCAGGTTATGGCCGTCCATCGGCACGATGTGATCAAACCGGTCCAGATCCGCCCTCTGCACCTGGCGCGCGGTCGAGTCCAGCCGGTAACCGCGTTTGAGCGCGTGCCGGCGCATACGCGCATCGGCCAATTCGCCGGCATGAGAAGAGAGGGTGCCGGCCGAATCAATGACAAACCGCTGGGCCTGACGCTCGGCCTCGACATAATGCTTAAAGACGGCTTCGGCAGCCGGTGAACGGCAGATATTGCCCATGCAGACAAACAGGACGCCGATTTTTGCGCGCGGCTTCACCGGCTGATAAAACGGCCAAAGGCCCGCGTGCTCTTGCCTGCGGGGATCCGCCTTATTTCCTTTTCCAGGGCCAGATCAACAATGGATAAATCATCCGAAAACCAGTTTGTGACCAGCAGTGTTTTACTGTCTATAAAATCAATCGCCTCGGGTGATTTACCCACGGCGATTTGCCCCTGCTCCGCCAGATCGCCGTAAGAAAATCGGGAAATCGTGTCCTCGCCCTGATTGCTGACATAAACCGCCGACATATCCGCGCTGATCGCAATAGCGTAAGGATAGCGGCCGGTTTTGGCCCGCTTCTTTTCCTGCAGGGTGTCCGTGTCATAGGCGACCAGGCTGTTCGCCTGCACCGCGGCCACAAACAATGTGCCGCCGTCAGGCGCTAAAGCGATGGCGTAAGGCCCCTGGTCGGTCTCTATCAGGCCATACTGTTTCGGCTTGAATAAATCCAGCACGCTGATGGTATTGTCTTCGCGGTTGGCCGTGTAGATGCGTTTTTTTACGGGGTCGATAGCGATGCCGGCCGGCGCCTGGCCCACGGCCAGCAGATCCACCACCAGGCCGCGTTCCGCGTCCACCACCACCAGCGCATCCCTGGACCAGTCGGTGATGAATAATACCCGTCTCCAGGTTTCATGGAGCTGGATGCCGAAAGGCTGCCCGCCGACAAAGATGGTCTTGTTGACCTTTTTTGCGACAAGGTCAAGCTCGGTAACCAGCCCGCGCTCGGGGTGGGTGATATAGGCGAATTTGCCGTCTTCGGAAATGGCCACGCCCACGGGGGCTTTGGCCACGTTTAACAGGGCCAGGTTTTTATTATTTTCAGGGTCGAACAGCAGCACCTTGTCTTCCGATTGATAAGGTATGACGGCGATCTGGCCATAGGCCCCTGCCAGGCCCGCGCAACAGAGGCCAAACAGCGCTAAAGCTCTCATTGTTATCATCATCACTGCCGCACCGTGGCTTTAAGCGCGGTCAGCCCCTGCCGGGCGAAGTCTTCAAGGGCCCGGACCGCGGCTTCATCGGAAAACTCGGGCGGCGGATAATTGCCGGTATCGGCGCGATAAAACCGGGCCGACCAGGTCACCTTGCTCATGGCATTATCGCCCCCGGACAATTCAATTTTCATGGTATAGAAGCTGACGGGTATCACATTAATATTTTCCTGTAACAGACGATAGGCTAGGAAATATTGATCCGGCTCGTACTCATCCAGGCTCTCAATGATGACGCCTTCCCTGCCCTTGATACTCAGGGTCCGCTCGGCGCCGGTTTGATTGCCCTCCCCGGCGGCATTTTCTATTAACGGATGCCATTCATCTATCGCCTGGAAATCTCCCAATACGGCCCAGATTTTTTCCTGGCCGGCATCAATTTCAATGCTTTCCTCGATCTTTTGCGGTGTCGGCCCGTGCGCATTGGCGATACCCTGCAACAGAAAGAGAAAGAGGAATAAATATTTTTTCATTGATTAACCCCTGATATTTAGTGTGTGTGATGAATTCAAATTATTTTTGCTTATTCTAGCAGTTTGGCGGCCGGCGGACAGCGCGCGCTTGCCTGCCTCAGCTCGCGCTCATTTTCGCGCCGGATAAATTTCTGAAAATGCCCATGCCGGATAAATAGACGATTGAGATTAACAACAGGGCCAACAAGGCCGGCGCCGTGACCCGCCTTTTTTTGACCACATCAATAACCGCAAACTCCGAATCGGCCAGCGCCTTCAACAACTCGCCATCCTGATCCATACGCGCATAACCGAGCTTGGTCTTTTTTGACAATTCCAGCAGGTATTCTTCCTTGAGACTGGATAAATGTTCGGTGCCGACCGGGGCAGTCGGCCCCCACTCGGCATTTCTGGGTATATAGCCCGGTATCTTGCTCGAGTCTTTGGGCAGGCCAAAACGCGCGGCATGCGGCACATCGGCCGCCACATAATAGCCGATCTGGTTGCCGTCTTCGTCATACTTGGGGATCTGCACCGGGATCAGGCCGCCCGCGCCGATGAGCAGGCCCCGCGCTTTTTCGGGCGCCTGCCCGAATTCCACCGCCGCTTCTCTGGCGGCGCGCTGCTGGGCCGCCATTCTGACCATGCCGGGGACCACGCCGTCAACCTGATATTGGCTGAAATCAGGTTGATAATCCGGGTTGACCGGCGGGGCTTCATGTCCATCCGTAATAAAGGCCAGATAGGTTTCCTCCAGACCGGGATTTGACATCAGTTCAAGCGCGCTTTCCAGGGCGCGGGCAATATTGCTGTCCGCGACCCAGGCCATGCGCCAGTCCAGGCGGGCTATCGTGGTTGCGATCAATTCATAATTGGAGCACACCTCGACCGGGAAAAACAAGGGCGCCGTTGAGCGTTCGGCAAACACGCCGAGCCCCATTTTCGAGCCGCAAGGCAGGGCCTTTAGCGTGTGTTGCAGGCTTTGTTGCACTTTTTCCAGCCTGGAGATAGCGACATCCCGCGCGATATAGTCTTTGGCGTTCATGCTGCGGGTAATATCCACCATGATGAACCAGTTATAGGTGCGGGTTTTGACCTCGGTCGCGGGCATAAAACAGGCGATGGCCGCCAGCGCCGCGGCCAGCAACAACGCCAGAAAACGCCATTCCCTGAATTTGGCTGTCATGGCAGACCAATCGGGAAGCCGGGCATCGCGGACCACAGGTCTTCCATTTCTTCCTCGCCGCCGCCACCCGACTCCACATCCGCCAGCGGCAGATCCCGCACCAGCCGTTGCGCGGTTTCGTAGTTATATTTCGCCTGCCAGAAATCCGGCGCTATTCTGAGCGCGCGCCGATAGAAACTCTTGGCCGCGTCGGTGAAGGCCATGGCGCTGTCCACGCCCCGCTTTTCGGCCTGCGAGATGGCCTGTTTCAGATAAAGGTTGCCGAGATTATAAAATATCCGGGCCTGCAGCCCCTGATCAGCGAGCCGGCCGGCCTGACTGTAGGATTCGGCGGCCTCGTCATAACGCCCGTCACGCGCCAGCCGGACCGCATAGGCAAAGTGTTTTTGCGCCGATTCCGCCGGACTCAACGCGGCCGGCAACTCGCTCCCGGCCGACAATATATTTTTGATATAGCGGTTTTCCCCGTTCAGGTTCAGATACTGCCATATACTATGGAGCAGCAGCAGGGATAATAAAAAAAGGATCACCCAAAAAAGCAAGCGAAAATAAGGGTTGCCCGTCTTCACCACTCGGCCTCGATAAACTTGACGGCCGCCAACAGACCGGTGGCAATCAGCGCCAGTAAAAAACAGAGCCGCTCCAGCGAGCGTTTGGAGATCTTTTCATAGTACAGCACAGAGCGGTTTTCCAAGGCGGCGACATCGTTAATGGCGTCCGCCAGCGCCTCGGGGTCTTCGACCTCATAGGCCTTGTACGGCACGCCCAGGGTATTAAAAAACTGATGCAGATAGCGTTCCGGCATTGTTGCCGGGTTATCGTCCCGGGGGTCTTCAGGTTTGTCGTAGATACCGGGGCTGTTTGCGGTCCTCAAAAACAGCCAGTAGAGGCTGACCCGGTTCTCTTTGAACCAGGCGCGCAAGGTCTTCTGCGCCCGGTGGTCAAGCGTTGCGGCGCCGTCCGAGACCAGCATAATAATCCTGGCGCCGCTGTAGGGCTGTCCGCGAAACTGTTCCAGCGCCATTCCGAGGCCCTTGGCCACATTGGTAAAGGCCAGGCCCGGCGTGTCCAGGGTCGCCAGGGCCGAAGAAACGGCGTCACGATGATCGCTCAGGGGGAATACGAACAGCGGTTGGGTGCTGAAGCTGATGACCCCGAAATGATCGTGCAATCTGCTGTTGATAAAGGTATCAAGCAGTCTGCGCGCGGCGCTGGCCTTGGATTCATTTTCACCGTCCGGGGCCTTGCCGGCAAAGGTCTGATTCATGCTGGTGCTGCGATCCAGCACAAGAAAGGCATGCGCGCCCTTGCCGACGCGCTCTATGGCGTGTTCGGGCAGATACAGTCCGGCCGCGCCAAAGGTCAGCGCCAGGATGGCAATGATCGCGGCGCAGGGGATCAGATAGTCAAGCAGATTATTTTTTGCCGGCCGCCTCGGCAGTATATTCATCCACGAATAGGTCTTTACATTTAAGAGATTGCCGAGCAACGGCAACAAGGCCAGCGGGATTAAAAGCAGAAACAGCGGTTGTGAGAATGATACGGGCATCTTCAGGTCAGGGCGTGGCGGATTTATTTTGTATGGATTCAAACCCCGACAGATCATTGCAGAGCTTGACCAGATCGGCGGCGCTCATCGGCCCTTGACCTTCGGCCAGCCGCTCACCATAAAAGACATGCAGGGAGGTATGGTAAAACGACAGGATGGCCGCCCGAAAGGGCGTGAATTCCGCTCTTTCAGAAAAGAATCGCTCCAGTTTGCCGACAAATAAAACAGCGCCGGCACACTGATTAAAGGCATGGTGGGTCGCCCTCAGCGCGGCAAGATAACGCGGGTCATCGATCTCTTTGGCCGTTATGGATTTGGCAAGTTTACGCGCGTGCCTGAACGGAAACTGCCTGTTTGAGAATAACAGCCCCGCTCTCCACAGATACAGCAATATAAACAGCAGGATAAGCAAAACCAGCGCGCCAATTCGCAACAGCAGGGCTTGAGTATCATGCAGCGGGGCGCGCAGATCTGCCAGGGGAGACAGGCCGCTGCCTTCGCCGATGGCCACGCCCGAACGCGCAATGGGCTTGACCGGCGACATAAAAAACTGCCAGGCCGGGATCTGTATTGACGCTTTATTATTGCTGGCGTCGGTCAATAACAGGCGGAAGCCGGGTATTTTTCTCTCTGTCACGACCAGCGGCGCGTAGAAAAGCTGGTAAGTCAACAGCAGATCATAACGATAACCCGCCTTTCTGTCCGAACTGTGGATGTCTATGGCCTTGAGATCCAGCCAGTAATTTAACGGCCCCGGCTCGGGCATGGCGCCTTCCGACAGATAAAATGCTTGCCTGGTGGTAAAACTGATTTTCTGTTGGATCAGATCGCCGACAAAAAAACCATAAGTCCTCGGCATGTCTATATTCAGGGAACTGACGGCCTTTTCTATACTTATCTGCTCGGCATGGGCGCCGTGACAGGCAAGCAGAAAAATGAGGAAAAGCAGATTTTTCATCGCTCGGCAAAATATTCGGTCATGGCGCCCGGTTCAAACTCGTCTTCCATAAAGAAACCGGTCACACCGGCCTCGGAAAAAAGACGATTTAATTTTTTCTTTCTGTTTTTCCACCTGTTCTCGTACAGTTGTTTTTTGGCGGGCGTGAAAAAAATCGTCCGGCCGGTGCCGGATTCGGCGTCCTGCAGTTTGGAAATGCCGAAGCGCGGATATTGCCACTCCCGTCTGTTCCAGATCACGACCGGCGCCAGCCAGTGATTTTGAAATGAGGCCAGCACGCGGGCTATAAAGCTGTCTTCAAGATGATAATCGGAAACCAGAAATATTAATGAACCCCTGGCCGGCAGCCGCTTGTGGACCTGCGCCAATGCCGCCGCGCTTTTGCCATATTGTCCGGTTTTATCCACAAAAGCGGCAAGATTAAACGTATGGATATCGTGAACAGGCAGTTCAGTGATGTCTTCATTGCAATAAAAGCATTTATATTTATCCTTGAATTTTTCTATTGACAGCACGGCCGAATAAATAAACCGGTTAATCTGCTCTATCCTGCCCGCGTAACGCATTGACGCCGAGCCGTCAATAATTATCGTTACCGGAACCCGGCTGCGCTGATAATAACGCCGGACCTGAATCTCCCGCCGCGCATCGCGGACCGTGGCCCTTATGTCTATGCGCCTGGCATCCGGGAATTTGGAGAAGGCCTCAATGCTATAAAAATCATTGCCGCTGCCCGCCGTCAAACTCCTGTGAGCGCCGGGCCAGTAATTTCTGTTATTGTTGCTTATCTTATAAAAAAAGGTTTCCATAAAATAATTTTCAGACTGTTCATGGCGAAGGCACCATATCAATGACCGCATTAATAAGTTTCGGCATGATTTCTTTGCGGCGATATTCAAAGGCGGGGCTTAAAAACACGCGGTGCGCCATGCCGGAATAAAAAACAGCGTGTAGATCCTCGGGTATGACAACCGAGCGCTCATTAAGCCAGGCGGAAACCTTTGCCGCCTTGACCAGCATGCTGACGCCGCGCGGACTGACACCGGCCCTTACCAGCTCTTTCGTATCAATATCAAGCCTTGCCAGAAGCGGCTGATCCGGATGACGCAGGGCATGGCACAGGGCAATGATATAACGGCGGACTTCAGGCGCTATCCGGATCCCGGACTGTATCTGTTTTGCTATATTATTGATTTCAGTATGTTCGACAATCCCGCGCTTTAGCGTGGCCAGTAACTCATCGGTGTCATGAAAGCGGGTGTCAAAGGCCAATGAATCGAGGATATCATCCTGATCGGGCGTATTGACATTAATTTCAAAAAAGAATCGATCTCTGGCCGCGGCCGGAAGTTCAAAGGTTTCTTCGCGCTCGATTTTATTTCTGTCTGCAAATACGAGCAAATGCGGAAAAGAGTAGGTGGTATCAAAGGCCTGGGCGCTGCGCTCGGCCATAATGCGCAGCAATAGCGAGTGTACCTGGGGTCTGGCCCGGTTTATCTCATTAAAGAATAAGGTGGTGATGGCCGAGTCATGGCGGATAACCGGGCCGGGCCGCATGACCGGCGCGCCCTCCGAGTCTATATAGGTGTTATAGAGCAGGTCATTGGGCATCAGGTCTATGGTGCCTTCCACCCTTTCATAACTGCCGCCGATACAGACGGAAAAGGCCCTGAGCATTGTCGTCTTGCCAACCCCGACATCGCCCTCAAGCAGGACATGCCCCCTTGCGAATATTGCGATCAGTATCTGCCGGACAACGGACTCCTGGCCTAAAATAATCTGATTGACTTCATTCTCTATTGATCGCGCCTTGTCCCTCCATTCATTGAGGTTTTCGATATTCAATTTATCTTTAACTCCGAATCAATAAAGAGGGCGACAGTCTCTGGCTGCCGCTCATTTAAGCATGCGCGGTGGTCTTTGGAGTGAAGTTAAGATTAACTTTTTTGAGGAAAGCCCTGAATCAATTCAAGGTTTTCCACAGCACAGGGATGCGCCGTCAAAGTCAAGCTGAAGACGCGCCACGGCGCAAGGCCCCGGCAAGTCCATCCCGGACTTACCGGAGCTTCCTTGATACTAGCTGTCGGTTGGCCACTTGCCCGTTTTCTTGAATTGGGCGGCCTTTTCGGCATTTCTTTTTTCCATGTCCGATAATGCCTGTATCTGCTTTTCCAGTTCGGTCTTGCTGTGCTTGGGATCGTACTTGGAACCTGCAATTTTTTCAGGATAGCCCGGTTTGGCCTCCCAGCAGTCTCCCGGAGTCTTGCAGTTGGTGCCGTCGTAGGCATGTAAAGAACCCGCGGCCAGGATTCCCGCCGCACAAACCAAAGATAATTTCAATGTAGATTTCATCTGTGAATCTCCTCCTGTGTTTAAAAACTGAATAAAACCGTTGGCATCCATGCCGCTTTACCTCCATATTATTGTTAAAAATTTAATTTTTCCAAGCCCCCGCGCGACACGGGAATTCAGAAACCTGTCAATGCCAATATGTTACGACTGTTCCTGATGTCTCTTCAGGGCCTCTTCATAATCTTTGGGCATCGTAGCCGGTGAAAAGTTGGCGCGCTGCTCATCATTCAACCAGTCGGCCTTTTCGACGCTGCCCCAGTAAATACTCCTTATATAACTGATCACCTTCAACATTTCGTCAAGCGTGAGTTGCTTGTATTGAGGCCCCATCATCGCGCGGGCGCCGCCGTAAGTGGTCTCAAACAGGCCCTTGTCGCTCTTGTTTTTGGGGTAAGTCCAGTAATCATCACCGAGCGCCGGCCCCAGTTTGCCCTCGGCATACTTTCCATGACAGCCGGAACAGGCCGTTAAATATAAGTCTGCGCCTGTTACCAGCGCGGCCTCATTGCCGTGATACAGATTTTCGCCTGTATTTAAAAAATGTTTCAGTTCTTTGGTTTCCTCGCCTTTCTTGGCAAAGGAAAAATCAAGCTGCTCGCCCGTGATGGTGTGTCTGAATAATAATTGCGCCTGGGTGTACGAGGCATAAGGGAGTATGACCGCGACCAACAGCGCTATGACCGGGACTGTTTTTATTATTTTTTTCATTTGTTTGCCGCGCTTACGATCGGCACGCCCTCGTCTTTAAGAATCTTCATAATTTTCGTTTTACTCGCCGCCAGCGCCTTGTCCAGTTCGGACAAAAGGGCCTGCTCTCCCTCTCTTACGCCCAGCGACTGACTGTAATACTGGGCCACGGTTTCTCCCATGGCGTCCGTATCCGTTGCATTTTTCACGATTTTCATCGTCAGCGGAACCGCCGAGCCGTTGACATAGCGGGCGACTTCCGGCCCCCACAATACCGCGATATCGGCCTTGCCGCTCGCCACTTCGTTCACGAGCTTTTCAGGATGATAGCGGGCGTAGGAATTTCTTCTTGATTTAAAATCAATCAGCGACATCAGGTAATTGAAGTTTTGTTCGTATTTGCCGATCTTTCTGATCATGGGTTCTGCCGCCGAACCCGGAACGAAGGCAAATTTATCCAGCTTTTTCAGGTCCGGGCTTTGCCAGCTATCTATGTCCAGCCCTCTACCGGCCTGATAGACAAAGACATAACCCGAGCGGTAATAAGGCTTGCTGGTCAGAACGCGCTTATCATCGACATCCAGCCCCATGACCACATCGCACTCACCCTTCGAGAGGTAATCGTTGACAATAAAGATTGCCGCGCGGTCGGACCAGACATATTCAACCTGGCGCCCCATTGCCCCGGCTAGGACCTCGGCAATCCGGTTTTCAAAACCTTCCTTGTTGCTGTTTGAGTAAGGCAACTCATCCTTGGCGGCACAGACACGCAGGGTATTTTGATGGTTGGCGGCTTGCGCCTTAGATAATAAAAAAACGCTGAACAGGGACAGGACAAGCAGTTTTACAAGGTATTCTTTTGACATGGATTTATCGCGCTCCACTGGATATGCGGGAGATCAGTTCCCGGGGATATAAAAATCAATCTGCTGAAAAAAGCAGGGCAGTAACAAATTGTTACTGCCCTTTTCCAAGAAAACAGATTTACATCTCGAATTCGCCGAGACTCAGGTCTGAGTAAGGACCTTTGCCGTCAAGTGAAAACGCGATGAAACCACCCCCCATCTGGGTATGTTTGGCCAACTCCTTGAAGGCGCCCACGGCGCCCAGGCCCGCGGACGGGTCATTCAGGTCAAAGACCAGGCCGACCGCCGGCCAGCCGCCGACACCATAATTGATGCCCACGTACTGGATACCGTCATGCTGGTAGGTCATGGGATGGCCGATTGCGCCCGAGGGCAGCTTGAACTTCCACAACAACTCGCCCGTATCGGAATTACGCGCCTTGATGAATCCATCCAGGGTGCCGTAAAAGACCAGGTCTCCGGCGGTTGCCATGGTGCCGCCCCAAACGGCGAACTTCTCCATTTTTTCCCATTTGAATTCGCCGGAAATGGCGTTGTAGGCCTTGACCTGGCCCGAGCCGGTGCCTTTCTGGCGGTCGCCCTTCGGCCCCGGATAACTCCATACGTTGGCGCCAACGAAGAACTGGCCGGCCCGATAAGGCAGCATAAACGGTTCCCAATCCATGCAGAGATGGTTCAGACCCAGGAAAAACAACCGCTTGTTGGGGTCATAGGAATCAACGCCCTGATTATGAAAACCCATTGCCGAGGGACAGACCTCGCGCGAACGGTGATTCATGCGGGTTTGATATTCCGGGTCACGAATCGGCAGGCCCGTTTCCAGATCGACTTTCTTGACCCAGTTGGCGGTTTCATCCATTTTGTCCGCCGAGACCAGATCGCCGGTCTCACGGTCAAGGGTATAGACGATGCCGTTGCGATCCGGATGGGTCAGGAGCTTGCGCATCTTGCCGTTCTTGTCCCTTTGCTCGGACAGCATCATGACATTCACGCCCGCGTAATCCCATTCGTCATGCGGTGTTTTCTGGTAGGCAAACTTGGCCAGACCGGTATCGGCGTCACGTCCCCAGATCGCCATGGTCCACTTGTTGTCGCCGGGGCGCATGGTTTCATTCCAGGGCGAGGGATTGCCGGAACCGTAATAGAAAAGATTGGTATCCGGGTCATAGGCATACCAGCCCCAGTTGGTGCCGCCGCCGATCTTCCAGGCGTCGCCTTCCCAGGTGGAAAGACCCAGGCCCTTCTGGCCGTAATGCGGATTATCGCTGTTGAAATTCCTGCCAAGGCCAAGCTCGTCATCGGGACCGGTGGCATACCAGCGCCACGCCATTTCACCGGTGTGGATATCATAGGCCGTCACATAACCGCGCACACCCAGTTCCGCGCCGGAAGAACCCTGAATAACCAGATTCTTGATGACATAGGGCGCGGCCGTTTCGGTCTGCCCCACGCTGATGTCGCCATTCTCGACTTCCCAGTGCAATTCACCGGTCTTGGCGTTCAAGACCACCACTTTCCCGTCAAGCTGGCTCTTCACGATCATCGGCGGCAGTTTTGAGTCGCCGGGCCAGTAGGCAAGTCCCCTGTTGACCAGATCACAACAGGCCACGGCCCGCGCGGCCGGGTCCTGCTTGGGTTTATGCTCCCAGACAATGATGCCGGGTTCATCCAGGTTCATCGCAAAGGTGTTATTGGGGAAAGGGCTGTGGATATACATCATCCCGTCGATTACCAGCGGGGCGCCCTCATGGCCGTGTAGCAGGCCGGTTGAAAAAGACCATGATGGACGCAAGTCCTTCACGTTACGCTTGTTGATCTGGGTCATCTTGCTGAAATGGTCGCAGTCATAGTTTTTGCACTGCATGACCCAGTTTCTATCGTCCTCGGCCAGTTTCACCAGCTTTTGATTGGCGCTGGCATTCATGCTCAGAGTAGATAACGAGAATACGGCAACAACGCCGGACAATAGAGTAGTCAGTATTTTACTGTTCATTAAAAAACCCTCCTCTACCATAATTGTTTTTCTGCTTCACCCGAATCCTCCAGTTAAACCGAAAACCCGGTTGGCAGAATCACTAAGGTTGATAATTAAAAACTGATTCTGAATATGAAATACAGAATTTTTGATCCATTAAGGATGAAGCGAAGTCTTACACATGGTTTTTTATTTTCAAGAGGCAAAAATAATCAATTAGATAGGGAAAAATTCATAATTTATATATGAATAAACCCAAAATAAATCTGCCACCATCCGGAAATCCAGTGAATGTCCGGCCCCGCGACAAACCGGCCCAGCCACCCGGCAAGGCCGCGGACATTCAAAAAAATCCCTTATTAAAATCAGATCGCCGGGCTAAAAGGCCCGCCGGGCCTGCTTGAGATGCTCGCTATTGAGCAAGGCGATTAACCCGCGGGACGCGCTCCCGGGCCACCCGCCAACAGGCCGGATTTTGACTATTGCGCGTATCCCGGGGCAAAGTATTTTGCGCCCGGTATGATGAATATAAAACCGGTGGAAGGGTGTTGAAAATAGCAAGTCTGCGCGGCGCGGTGTCCACTTTTATAAGGCCATATCACTCGACAGATATTAAATGAGAATCTCAGCCCGGCCGGTCGGCTGCCTTAGCCCTGTCGATCCAGTTCCTGCCGCACAATATCCGCCAGTTGCCCCGCCAGGCGCTCTGCCAGGGATTGGTCTTCGCCCTCTACCATTACCCGCATCACCGGCTCCGTGCCCGAGGGCCTCACCACGACCCGGCCGCTATCGCCGAGGACCTGTTCGATGTCTTTGCAGGCAGACTTGATGCGCTCATTCCCTGCCATGTCTGCCGCTTTGTCCTTCAGTTCGACCTTGCGCATGGCCTGCGGAATCCTGGTCACGGCCCGTGTCAACCCGGCGAGTGTCTTGTCTTGCCCCGCCATTGCCTCCAGCACCTGCAACGCGGCAATAATGCCATCGCCGGTGGTGGCTATATCCAGGTTGATAATATGTCCCGAGGTCTCGCCGCCCAGGATCAGCCCTTCCTGCTGTAAACGCTCGGTGATATAGCGATCACCCACGCACGTGCGCAGGAAATTAAGGCCCAGGGCCCGGATCGCCCTTTCCAGGCCGAGATTGCTCATGACGGTGCCCACAACGGCGCCGTTCAATTTTTGGCGCTGGTGTTCAGCAATGATATAAAGAATGTCGTCGCCATCGACCTGATCACCGTTATGATTCACCATGATCAAGCGATCGGCGTCACCGTCCAGCGCAATACCCAGATCGGCGCGGGAGTCCGTGACCTGTTGACACAGGCTTTCAGGCGAGGTGGCACCACAGCCGGCGTTGATATTGAGCCCGTCCGGCGAGACGCCCAGGCAACGCACCTTGGCCCCCAGCGCCTTAAACACCGCCGGCGCAATCTGGTAGGCCGCGCCATTGGCGCAATCCAGCACGATATTCAGGCCGCTCAAGTCAAGCCTTCGGCTGAATCGGGATGTGCAAAACTCGATATAACGCGCGGGCGCGTCATCAATACGGTTTGCCTTGCCCAGATCGCGCGATTCCACCGATTGCAGCGGGCGCTTGAGTTCCTGCTCGATTTCGAGTTCGACCGCATCGGAGAGTTTGCCGCCGTCAGCGGCAAAAAACTTGATGCCGTTATCATGGAAGGCGTTATGCGAGGCGCTGATCACAATGCCCGCCTGGGCGTCGGTGTGTCTGGTCAGAAATGCGATCGCGGGCGTGGGCATGGGGCCAAGCAGGCCAATATCCACGCCGGCCGCCGACAGACCGGCTTCCAGGGCGGATTCAAGCATATAGCCCGATATGCGCGTGTCCTTGCCGACCAGGACCGGACCATCGCCTTTGCGGGCCAGGACACGGCCGGCCGCCCAGCCCAGTCTCAGGATAAAATCGGGCTTGATGACAGCGTGACCGACACGACCGCGAATGCCGTCGGTGCCGAAGTATTTTCGTTTATTATTGTTATTAATGGCCTTGCAACCGGGTTGGTTTTAATCTGTGCTTTCTGTTTTGCGATATAAAACCGCAGTCATTTGCGGCAATAATTCTGGGGATAAAAACCGCCCGATTCAAGCACAAATGACAAGAAAACATGAGGGATATAAAAAAACCGACCCGCGCCCCGGCTTGCGGGCAGCGCGAATCGGTTCCGCGAAATGCTAAAGGTAATAACGGTTTTAACAGCGTCGGCTCAGGCAGACCTGCCAAATGTCAGGCGGGCTTGGCCGATGGCTCGCTGCCCGGCATGCCATCATCTTTCGAGGACTTGCTTGCCCCGGTTTTTGGCTTCTTTTTTTGCGGGGAATCGTCATCGTCATGGTCGTCCCAGCCGGACGGCGGGCGCGGCACCTTGCCTTCCATGATGTCATCGATCTGATCCGAGTCTATGGTCTCGTATTTAATCAGGGCCTCGGCCATCAGGTGCAGCTTGTCCATATTGTCTTTCAGGATATTCTCCGAGCGCTCATAGTTACGATCTATGATAGTCCGTATCTCCTCGTCTATGGTGTGCGCGGTCTCATCTGAAATCGCCTTGTGCTGCGTGACCGAATGACCCAGAAAAACCTCGCCGTCGTCCTCGCTGTAGGTCAAAGGGCCGAGCTTGTCGGACAGGCCCCATTTGGTGACCATATTGCGCGCCAGTTGCGTGGCGCGCTCAATGTCATTGCTGGCCCCCGTGGTGACCTTTTCCCGACCGAAGATCAATTCTTCGGCAATGCGGCCGCCAAACAGGCTCGATAACTGGCTTTCCAGTAATTCCCGGGTGTAACTCAAGCGATCTTCTTCCGGCAGGAACATGGTCACGCCCAAAGCCCTGCCGCGCGGGATGATCGTGACCTTGTAAACCGGGTCATGAGAAGGCACCGTGCGGCCGACAATGGCATGGCCGGACTCATGGTAGGCCGTGAGCTTTTTCTCTTCCTCGCCCATGACCATGGAGCGTCTCTCGGCGCCCATCATGATTTTATCCTTGGCCTGTTCGAATTCTTCCATTTCGACCCGCTTCTTGTTGGCCCGCGCGGCAAACAGGGCCGCCTCGTTGACCAGATTGGATAAATCCGCGCCGGAAAAACCCGGCGTGCCGCGCGCGATGATATTGGGTCTGACATCCTTGCCCAGCACCACCCTGCGCATGTGCACCTTGAGGATCTGCTCGCGGCCGCGAATATCCGGCAGCGGCACCACGACCTGCCGGTCAAAACGGCCGGGTCTGAGCAGGGCCGGATCCAGCACATCGGGGCGGTTGGTCGCGGCGATGACGATCACGCCTTCATTGCCTTCAAAACCGTCCATCTCGACCAGTAATTGGTTGAGTGTCTGTTCGCGCTCGTCATGGCCGCCCCCCAGACCGGCGCCGCGATGACGCCCGACCGCGTCGATCTCGTCAATAAAAATGATGCAGGGGGCATGCTTCTTGGCCTGTTCGAACATATCCCTGACCCGCGAGGCACCGACCCCGACAAACATTTCCACAAAATCCGAACCCGAGATAGTAAAGAACGGGACCTTGGCCTCGCCGGCAATGGCCTTGGCCAGCAGTGTTTTACCGGTGCCCGGAGACCCCACCATCAATACGCCGGACGGGATCTTGCCGCCGAGCTTCTGGAATTTGGCCGGGTCCCGCAGGAATTCGACCAGTTCGCTGACCTCTTCCTTGGCCTCTTCAACCCCGGCCACATCGTTAAAGGTGACCTTGACCTGATCTTCGCCCAAAAGGCGCGCCCGGCTCTTGCCAAACGACAGGGCCCCGCGGCCGCCGCCGCCCTGCATCTGCCGCATGAAGTAAATCCAGATACCGAGCAGCAGCAGGATCGGGAACCAGGAGATAAGCGCGTGGGCCCAGAACGAATTCTTGTTCGGCTCCATGCCCTTGATCTCGACATTATTTTCCAGCAGGGTGCCGATCAGGGCATCGTTGCTGGTTTCGGGGCTGTAAGTCGTAAAGCGGTTGCCATCGGAAAAACGGCCGCTGATCGCGTTGCCTTCAATGCTGACCGATACCACCCGGCCGGTTTTGACATCAGAGATGAATTGCGAATACACGACCTCGCCCGCCGCCGCCGCCGGACCGCCGAAATTTTTGAAAACCATCATCAGCACCAGGGCGATAATGACCCACAACACCAGATTTTTTGCCATGTCGTTCAATTTAATAACCTCTGTACGTTAGATTCTGAAATACTATTATTCCAACTATAACCCATAACAGCGGGCCAGAACATAATATTCGCGCGACCGGGCGCGGGATGCCTCGGGTTTTAGAGCGAGGACTTCGGCAAAATGTTCCTTTAACCGCCGCCGGTATTCACGGACGCCGGCCCCTTCAAAGAGCTTTACCAGTAAAGCGCCGCCCGGTTTCAGCGCGCTCCGGCCAAAGTCATGGGCCGCTTCGGCCAGGGCCATGCCCCGGGCCTGATCGGCGGCCCTGATACCGCTCAGATTGGGGGCCATGTCGGAAATAACAAGGTCCGCGCCCGATCCGCCGAGTTGTTCAAGACAAGCCTGCCGCACCGTCTCATCGCTAAAGTCGCCGACGATAAACGACACGCCGCCAAGCGCCTGCATCGGCCGTATATCGACGGCAATCACCCGGCCGTGGGCGCCGACCCGTTCGCGCGCATATTGAGACCAGCCGCCGGGCGCGGCGCCCAGGTCAATAACGCTGTGACCGGACTGAAACAGCCTAGCCTTGTTGTCAATCTGCCGCAATTTATAGACCGCGCGGGAGCGATAATGTGATTGCCGCGCGCGCTTGACATAGGGATCCTGCCGCCTAGCGCGCAGCCATTCCCGATCGGGCCGGTTAGCGGATTTTCCCCTGGCCATCATTATATACCCCGTTCATAACCCCGGCCGATCACGCTTGACGGTCGGCATTTTCAGCAAATTACATAATACCACTGTATTATAAATCACAAATCCTCTGCCAGGCAGGGTCACCTCATCTAAAATAGGTGTCAGTTATCCTAGCCACGGTATCGTTAGTATCGCTCATAATGCGCCTGTCGCCCCCGACGTCATTCCAGCGAAAGCTGGAATCCAGGAGGGGGGGGCCGGGATGTGAAATGAGCGCCAGTTCTGTCTAAATTGTCATTCCCGCCTGGGCCCTGCCTGCTGCAGGCAGGGGGAATGTATAACATAAACCACTGGATTCCAGCTTTCGCCGGGCGGCTACGGGCATCCTCGGCGGCTTGTTCCAGACGCCGCTCTACCACCTACATCCCTGTAGGCGTGCCCTCTCGCCGCATACAGGACATCCTGTCCATAAATGACGACGGGGTGTTGTTTTGGCTTTCCGTCATCCTGTCTGCCTGCAACAGGCAGGGCTTTAGCAGGAAGGCCAGGGTCACCTCATCTAAATAAAGGCTCAGGTATCCTGGCCCACGGCCGGGACACGGGTGTCACGTGCCGGTGATCATGCGGGCGGGCGTTTGCGCCGCGGGAAGATGTTTAGGAATGGCCTTGCGGGCGCCGCTCTCGGGGCATAGACCATTTCTGTCTTTACGCGCTCATCCGGCCTGTGCCGGGCTACTGTCAAGCTCGCTTGCCTGTCGCAGGCAGGAAGCTCCGGTCAGGCCAGAGTTTGCCTAACGTCCGCCGCGCTTGCGCAGTCTTTGAATGGCTTGCAACTGGGCCGCGGTTTCGGCCAGCGCCGCGCGGGCCTTGGCATAGTCGATCGCGTCGGTTTTTTCATGGAAGGCGTTTTCAGCCTCTTGCTGGGCCCGGAGTATCGCGGCCTCATCCAGATCTTCGGCCCGCTGGGCCGTGTCGGAGAGCACCGTTACCACCCGCGGTTGTATTTCCAGCATCCCGCCGGACACGTAAAAGGCGGACTCGTTGCCGTCGCTGTCCTTGACCCGCACTTCGCCGGGCCCCATCTTGGTGACCAGGGGCGCATGGCCGGGGGCGATGCCCACTTCGCCCAGTTCGGCCGGCGCAAATACCATTTCCGCCTCGCCCGCGAAGATCTCGCGCTCGGCGCTGACTATATCGACATGAATGGTATCCGGCATGAGTTTTAGCCCTCGGTGAAAGCGGGTTAGAGCGATTTGGCCTTTTCAATGGCCTGATCGATGTTGCCCACGTTATAGAAAGCCTGTTCCGGCAGGTCATCGTATTCGCCTTCGATGATACCCTTGAAACCGCGCAGGGTTTCCTTGAGCGGCACATATTCGCCCTCCTGACCGGTAAAGACGCGGGCGACATAGTAAGGCTGGGTCAAAAAGCGCTGAATCTTGCGCGCCCGGGCCACGACCAGCTTGTCTTCTTCGGACAATTCATCCATGCCCAGAATCGCAATAATATCGCGCAATTCCTTGTAGCGTTGCAGGGTATTTTGCACGCCGCGGGCGATGTCATAATGTTCCTGGCCCACGATCAGCGGGTCCAATTGACGGCTGGTGGAATCCAGCGGATCGATGGCCGGATAGAGGCCAAGCTCGGCAATCTGCCGTGACAGCACCACGGTGGAGTCCAGGTGCGAGAAGGTGGTCGCCGGAGACGGGTCAGTCAAGTCATCGGCGGGCACGTAAACGGCCTGGATGGAGGTGATTGATCCGGTCTTGGTCGAGGTAATGCGCTCTTGCAGTTTGCCCATCTCCTCGGCCAGCGTAGGCTGGTAGCCCACGGCCGAGGGCATGCGCCCCAGCAGGGCCGAACATTCCACCCCGGCCAGGGTGAAACGGTAGATGTTATCAATGAATAACAGCACGTCACGACCTTCATCACGGAATTTTTCCGCCAGGGTCAGGCCGGTCAGGGCCACCCGCAGGCGGTTGCCCGGCGGCTCATTCATCTGGCCATAGACCATCGACACCTTCGATTTATCGAATTCCTTGACATTAACGACACCGGATTCCTGCATTTCATAGTAGAAGTCATTGCCTTCACGGGTGCGTTCGCCGACCCCGGCAAAGACCGACAGGCCCGAGTGCTGGGTTGCGATGTTGTTGATCAGTTCCATCATGTTCACGGTCTTGCCGACCCCCGCGCCGCCGAACAGGCCAATCTTGCCGCCCTTGGCAAACGGAATCACCAGGTCGATCACCTTGACCCCGGTTTCCAGCAGTTCGGTCGATGGGCTCAACTCGGTAAATTCCGGCGCCTCGCGGTGGATCGCCATTGTTTCCGTGCTGCTAATCGGCCCCACTTCGTCTATCGGCTCGCCCAGCACGTTCATGATCCGGCCCAGGGTGCCGGCGCCGACCGGAATCGAGATCGGCGCGCCCGTGTTATTCACATTCAGGCCGCGTTGCAGACCATCGGTTGAACCAAGCGCAATGGTCCTGACCACGCCGTCACCCAGTTGCTGCTGCACTTCCAGGGTGGTCTCGATGCCTTCCCCCTCGACTAATAGCGCGTCATAGACCTTGGGTATCGCATCGCTTGGGAATTCAACGTCAATAACGGCGCCAATGATTTGTACGATCTTTCCAGAACTCATGGTTTTCGTTCCTCGTTTTTATTCTCTGAATAACACTTTGTTTAATAATGTGAACACAAGAGACGGCCTCATGGACTTTCAGGGCCGCCCTGACTAGACCGCGGCGGCGCCCGCGACAATCTCCGACAACTCCTGGGTAATCGCCGCCTGCCGCGCCTTGTTGTAGATCAATTGCAATTCATCAATGAGTTTGCCGGCGTTGTCCGAGGCGCTCTTCATGGCGACCATGCGGGCCGCCATCTCGCAGGCAATATTTTCAACCACGCCGGTATAAACCTGGGATTCGATATAGCGCGTCAGCAACTGATCCAGGACTTCTTCGGCGTCGGGCTCATAGAGATAATCCCAATGATGGCCGTAGTCCGCGTCTTCAATCGGCTTGCCCGGTATCAGTTGTTCGATATAAGGCGTTTGCGTCATTGAGTTGATAAAGCGGTTGGCGACCAGATGCACTTCATCGACCGTGCCCGCCTTAAAATTGTTCAGCATGAGGATAATGGCGCCGATAAAATCATCCAGGCCGGGTTCATCGCCGATATGGGTGGCCTGGCCCGCGATCCTGGCCCCGACCGAGCCGAAAAAACCGGCCCCCTTGGCGCCGATCACGCATAATTCGGCTTCCTTGCCCGCCTCTTCCCAGGCCCGGATCTGTCTTAACAACATGCGAAACAGATTGGCGTTTAAGCCGCCGCACAAACCGCGATCGGTGGTCACGACAATCAGGCCGATACGCTTTACCTCGGCCCGGGCGATGAGATACGGCGGCTTGTATTCCGGGTTGGCATTGGCCAGATGCGAGATCACGGTGCGGATCTTTTCGGCATACGGGCGCGCGGCCTGCATCCGATCCTGCGCCTTGCGCATCTTGCTGGCCGCGACCATTTCCATGGCCTTGGTGATCTTCTGCGTGTTTTTGACACTGGTGATCTTGCTGCGTATTTCTTTGGCGCCCGCCATAATCCGGCTCTCCGTTACCAGCTATTCGCTTCTTTGAACTTTGAGATGGCGGCTGTAATCGCCTGTTCAATATCGTCATCATAATGGCCTTCCTTGCCGATCCTGGCCATCAGTTCGGCCTGCTCGCCACGCATGTAATCATGCAGCGCGTCTTCAAAGGCGCCGATCTTTTCCAGTTCAATATCGTCCAGAAAGCCGTTCTCAACGGCAAACAGGCTGAGGCCCATATCGGCCACATTAAGCGGCGAATACTGGCGCTGCTTCATCAGTTCCATGACCCGCTGGCCGCGCTCCAGTTGTTTGCGGGTGGCCTCGTCAAGATCAGAGGCAAACTGCGCAAAGGCCGCCAGTTCACGATATTGCGCCAGCGCCAGGCGAATACCGCCGCCCAGCTTCTTGATGATCTTGGTCTGCGCGGCGCCGCCCACGCGGGACACCGACAGGCCGGCATTGATCGCGGGCCGGAAGCCGGAGTTAAACAGATCCGTTTCCAGGAAGATCTGCCCGTCCGTGATCGAGATCACATTGGTCGGCACGAAGGCGGACACATCGCCCGCCTGCGTCTCAATAATGGGCAGCGCGGTCAGGGAGCCGGTGCGGCCCTTGACTTCGCCCTCGGTAATCTTTTCAACATATTCTTCATTAATGCGCGCGGCGCGTTCCAGCAAACGGGAATGGAGATAGAACACATCGCCCGGATAGGCTTCACGGCCGGGCGGCCGCTTCAACAGCAATGAGATCTGGCGATAGGCCCAGGCCTGTTTGGTCAGGTCGTCATAAATAATCAGGGCGTCTTCGCCGCGGTCGCGGAAGTATTCGCCCATCGCGCAACCCGCGTAGGGCGCGATATATTGCATCGCGGCCGAATCGGAGGCCGTCGCCGCGACAATGATGGTGTGATCCAGCGCGCCATGCTCCTCAAGTTTGCGAATCACCACGTTGATTGAAGAGGCCTTCTGCCCCACGGCGACATAAATACATTTAACGCCGGTCCCCTTCTGATTGATAATCGTGTCAATGGCCACCGCGGTCTTGCCGGTCTGACGGTCGCCGATGATCAACTCACGCTGGCCGCGGCCAATCGGCACCATGGAATCAATGGATTTCAGGCCGGTCTGGACCGGCTGCCCGACCGATTTTCTGGCGATAACGCCCGGCGCGATCTTTTCTATCGGCGATGATTGTTCGGCGTTGATATCGCCCTTGCCGTCAACGGGATTGCCCAGTGAATCCACCACCCGGCCCAACAGCGCCTCGCCGATCGGCACTTGCAGGATGCGCTTGGTGCACTTGACCACATCGCCTTCCGACAGATGTTGATAACTGCCGAGGATGACCGCGCCGACCGAATCGCGCTCCAGATTGAGCGCCAGGCCATAGGTATTGCCCGGAAATTCAATCATTTCGCCCTGCATCACATCGCTCAAACCATGCAGCCTGGCGACGCCATCGGCCAGACTCACGACCGTGCCCTCGGTGCGGGCCTCGGTGTCAAGCTCCAGGCCCTGGATTTTCTTTTGAATCAGATCACTGATTTCAGTCGCGCTGATAGACATAAATTTTCCTCAATTTGATCCTAATCTGTTCCCGTTACGGTCTCACAGAGACCGGCAAGGCGGCGCAGGCAAACCGGGCATAACGGCCGGTCATATCCGTTTGCGGCCGCCTTGCTGACTATTGCAAAAATACATTGTTTAATTCTTTCAGGCGCCCCTTGAGAGACACATCGATCACGGCATCGCCCATGCGGATGATGGCCCCGCCAATCAGGCCCTTGTCTGTCCGGGTCTCCACCTCAACTTTATTGCCGAGACGCGCGGCGATGGCCTCTGAGATGCTGTTTTTCTGGGCCTCATCCAGGGGATAGGCCGATATGACCGCAACCGCACGGATCCCCTCGGCGGCGGCGCGTTTTTTTTCAAACAGCAGAAAGATTTCTCTGGCAAGATTAATGCGCTCCGCGTCGATCAAGAGTTTTACAAAGTTGCGGCCCGTCTGGCTCAGGCTGTCGGCCGTAAGCTCAATGATAAGGCGGCACAGATCGGCGCGGCTCAATTTGGGATGCGTGATAACGGCGCGCATGCGGCGGTCTGTAACGATCAGCCCGATCAGATTCAGCATCGCGGCCCAATCGGCGAGTTTGCCTTCGGCCAAAGCCTGGGCGAAGGCGGCCTCGGCATAAGGTCTGGCAATGGTCGCTTTTTCCAGCATCTATCCCGGCCCCCGCCCTGCCAGACACATTCAGAGTTGCCGGCTGACTTTCGCCAGCAGTTCATTATGCGCCGTCTGGTCCACTTCGCGTATCAAAATCTGTTCCGCGGCGCCGAGGGCCAGGGCGGCGACCCGGTTTTTGAGTTCCTGCCGCGCCTTCTCTTTTTCCTGCTCGATCTCGCCCAGTGCGCCTTCCTTGATCCGCTGGGCCTCGTTCCGCGCGGCGACCTTCGCTTCCTCGACGATTTCATTGCCGCGCTTTTGCGCCTGGGCGATGATCCTGGCCGCCTGTTCCCTGCCTCTGCCGATCTCGGCGGAGGATTTTTCCTGCGCCTCGGCAAAATCCTTATGGCCCTGCTCCGCCGCCGCCAGACCGTCGGCGATACGCGCCTCGCGATCCTGCATCTGCTTTAACAAAAGCGGCCATACGAATTTCATTACAAAGATCACAAAGACAATGAATGAAATGGATTGCCCGATCAGGGTTGCATTAAAATTCACCTGAATACTCCCGCTTAATGAGTTTCCGGATCACACACCGTATCTTTATGATAATTGGCTGATGTATGGATTGGCGAACGTAAACCACATGCCGATACCGAAACCTATAAAGAATACCGCATCAATAAAGCCGGCCAACAAAAACATCTTGACCTGTAACATGGGCACCAGTTCAGGCTGGCGCGCGGCGCCTTCCAGAAATTTGCCGCCCAAGAGACCGAAACCGATCGCGGTGCCTAATGCGCCCATACTCAGAACAAGAAAAACGCCTAATGATGTAAATGCCAGTATAGTTTCCATATTTATCCTCCGAGGATTAGCGAACTTAAAATTAGAAAATCAATGATGTTCATGCGCCATTGCCAGGTAAACAATGGTCAGCATCATAAAAATAAACGCCTGCAACAAGACGACCAGTATATGAAACACCGCCCAGACAAAGTGCAGGGGCAACTGAAAGTAACCCAAGAGCGCGACCAGGATAAAGATCAATTCGCCGGCATACAGATTGCCGAACAGCCGCAGGGACAATGACAGCGGTTTAGTGATCAGAGCCACGCCTTCCAGCAAAAAGTTAAACGGGATCATATATTTACCGAAGGGCTGCAAGGTCAATTCACCCATAAAACCGCCCATGCCCTTTATCTTGATACTGTAATAGATCATCAGGATAAAGATCGTTATGGACATGCCAAAGGTAACATTGGGATCAGTGGTCGGCACGACCTTGAAATAGAGATGCGGATCGCCGCTTAGGGTCTGCGCCAGCAGGGGCAGCCAGTCCACCGGCACCAGATCCATGGTGTTCATCAGCACCACCCAGACAAACACGGTCAGGGCAAGCGGCGCGATCACTTCATTTTTGACGTGCAGGATGTCTTTGACATTTTTATCCACAAATTCGACGATCATCTCGACCAGATTCGTGAAGCCGGACGGCGCCCCTTGTTGCGCTCCGCGCGCGGCGCGATGGAAAAAGAAACAGAAGATCGCGCCCAGCAGGATAGACCAGCCCAGGGTATCCACATTGAGCGCCCAGAAGCCCATATCCATCGCCTCTTTGGGGCTGTGAGCAAAGGTCCAGGCCGCCTGTTCGAGCACCTGCCCGTCCGCCCTTTCATAGCCGGCCGGCAGTTGCCCGAAGACCAGATTTTGCAGGTGATGCTGGATATACGAATTTAAAGTCGGTTCTTCAGCCGCCATTCAATCTTTCTCAAAATTCATTATTGGTTACATTAATATCGCCAGCCCGGCCAGGTTGATCAGCAACACCAGCGCGTAGGCCATAAACATCAGCGCCGGGTTTAACGGCGTGATAAACAGAAAACAGAGCACGAATATAATTATTGTCGTTACAACCTTGACCGCCTCGCCGATATAAAAACGCAGCAATATCCCGCGGCCGGAACCCCCGACAGCGCCCAGCGACAATCTGACAAACAGCAGATTGGGCACGATAAAGGCGATCCCCCCCATAATGACGGACCGGGCAAACTCAATATCCGCGAACACAAAAAAAAGCAGCCCGCAAAAAGAGATTGCGGCCGCCTCAAGCAGCAACAGCCGGTACGCAACAGCGCGTTTTTTTATACTTTTTTGTTCGAGAACCAAACCGCTCTCATACCCCGGCGCGCTATTGTAATGGCTGAAAATGAATGTGCCAGTCAAATATCATTATTTTTATCCGCCGACCGGCTGTCTCCGCCATCCCGGCCTGTCTGCCACAGACAGACGAAAGCCGGAACTCATTGTAATATCCGGCTTTTACTATCCCGCCCTGATTGTCATCCCGCAAGAAACAGCAAGTATAATGAGCTATTCATTATTGATCAATCGCCGCGTTGCACAAATTATCGCGCCGGCCCTACTTAATATGGTCCAGGATACCGTCCAGTTCAGCCAGTGAATTATAGTGGATCTGCAATGTCCCCTTTTGCCCGCCCTGCTGCCTGATGACAACTTTTGCGCCGAGTTTTTCAGACAAATCATCCTGTAACTTCAGTGTGTTGGGCTCCGTTTTCACCACCGGGCCGGCCGGGCCGGATTTATTGTCCTTGCCGAATGTCTTTACCAGCGCCTCGGTGGCCCTGACCGACAGGCCCTGCCGCGCGACTTTCCTCGCCAGAACCGCTTGCTGCCTTGCCGGCAGGCTCAACAAGGCCCGCGCATGTCCCATTTCCAGTTCACCCGCCGCCAGCATCTGCTTGACCTCGGCCGCCAGTTCCAGGAGGCGCAGCAAATTGCTGACCGCCGAACGGGACCGGCCGATGGCCGCCGCGACATCTTCATGCCGCATATTGAACTCGCGGATCAGGCGATCCAGGGCCGCAGCCTCTTCCAGCGGGTTTAAATCTTCACGCTGAATATTCTCGATCAGCCCGATACACATGACCGTCCGGTCGGGCACATCCCGGATCACGACCGGGACATCCTGCAAACCGGCAAGCTGGGCCGCGCGCCAGCGCCGCTCGCCGGCAATGATCTCATATTTCTCCGAGTCCGGCTGTCGCCGCGCGATGATCGGCTGCACCATGCCCTGCGCCCGGATGGAGTCGGCCAGTTCCTGCAGGGCCTCCGGCTTGAAATCTTTGCGGGGCTGATAACGGCCGCGTTCCAGCAAATCCAGCGACAGGCTCAGAAGGCCCGCGCCCTCGCCGGCCGGGCGCCCGGCCTCAAGCCCCGCGCCGCCGCCGAGCAGGGCATCCAGCCCCTTGCCCAAACCACGCTTTTTAATCATGTGCTCTATTCCGAATTATTGTTGTGGCGGCGCTGTTGTTAATCAAGCCGCCAGTTCTTCCCGGCGCAGCATTTCACCCGCCAGCGCCAGATAAGCCCGCGCGCCGGTTGAGCATTTGTCATAGCTCAGCGCGGCCAGGCCATGACTGGGCGCCTCGGCCAGCCGGACATTGCGCGGGATGATCGTGCGATAGACCTGTTCGCCGAAGTGCTCCAGCAACTGGGTTGAAACCTGGGTCGCCAGATTATTTCTCGGGTCATACATGGTGCGCAGCAGACCCTCAATCTTGAGCGCCGGGTTGAGGAATTTTCTGACCTTCTCGATGGTGTCGAGCAACGCGGTCAACCCTTCCAGCGCATAATACTCACACTGCATGGGTATCATCACGGAATCGGCCGCGACCAGCGCGTTCACCGTCAACATACTGAGCGCCGGCGGGCAGTCGATAAAGATAAAATCATAACCGCGCCTGACCGGTTCCAGGCCGTTACGCAGACGGCTTTCACGCGCCATCTCGTCCAGCAGCGAGACCTCCGCGCCGGTCAAATCGGCATTGGCGGGCGCCAGATCGTAATCGCCCTGACCGGCCCTGACGATGACCTCATGCGCCGTTTTCTCGTTCATCAGCAAGTCATAGCTTGAGACCGGAAGCCGCCGCTTGTCGATGCCGCTGCCCATGGTCGCGTTGCCCTGCGGGTCCAGATCAACCAGCAGCACCCTGCGTTTGGTCGCCGCCAGCGAGGCGGCCAGATTGATACCGGTCGTCGTCTTGCCGACGCCGCCTTTTTGATTGGCTATTGCAATAATTCGGGGCACTGATCCATTACCGTGGCGTTATTCCAGGCGGTCATTATGCCACAGTTGCGCCGGGCCGGGTCATCGCCGGGGTTCTGCCCTCCGGCGCCGACCATAACACGGCACAGCGCTTCGCTTCTGTGCCCGGCGCCCGCAAGGGCCTTATCTCAAGGCCCGCCGCCCGCGGCCTGATCTCCGCCAGTTCCGCCTCGCCGACAGCCGCCTTCATCGCCAGCAAACGGCCGTTGTTTTGCAGTAGATGCCGGCTTGAATCATAAAATTTACCTAACGAGCCGAACGCCCGGCAGGTGATGGTTGAGAATCCCTGCGCATCGCGGTGCGCCTCCACCCTGGCCTGCAAGGGGTGGATATTCGCCAGGCCGAGCCGGGCCTTGACATGCCGCAGAAACCGGAGCTTCTTTTGATTGCTGTCCAGCAGGGTCCATTGTGTTTGCGGAGACGCCAGGGCCAGGATCAGGCCCGGCATACCGGCGCCGGCGCCCACGTCCAGACAGCGCGGCCCCTTGATAAAGGGCAGCACGGTCAGTGAATCCAGCACATGCCGCGCCAGCATCGCCTCCGGCGTGTCGATCGCCGTGAGGTTATAAGCGCGATTCCATTTTGCCAGCAAGCCGACATAATCCATATATTGCCGACACAACTCGGGCGCGGGCTCGATGCCCAGTTGCGCGAGGCCCGTCTGCAACTGCCGCAACATGCTAGGGCCTGTTTACACTATGTTGGCCGTCCTGCTTGAGTCTGTTTTGCGCGCCAGCAAGGCGGAAGAAGCGCAGTGTAGTTGCGCTACTCAAACGACTGACCTGCCTGCAGCAGGCAGGCAACGAAGCTGGGGCACAAAACAGGCCAAGCCCTGCGGGTTGTGTCCCAAACTGCGCCACTCGGCGTTGCTTGCCTGCCTGCTGCAGGCAGGTCGCTCATTTGGAATGACCAAACTACGCTCCGCGCGCCTTGATTGGCGCAGTTTGGGACACAACAGGACGGCCAACATAGTGTAAACAGGCCCTGGCGGCCGGATTTCAGGCGCCCGGCCGCAATGCCGGGGATTGCCTTTTCAGGTGCACGCGCAACAGCGAAATGGCCGCCGGGGTAATGCCCTGAATGCGCGCGGCCTGGCCAAGATTAAGCGGGCGGCAGCGGGAAAGTTTTTCAACGGCCTCGGCCGACAGCCCGCGCACCTGCTGGTAATCCAGCGCCTCCGGCAGCGCCGCTTCTTCATGTTGACGGTTACGCTCGATTTCTTCCTGCTGACGTTTTATATAACCGGCGTACTTGGCCTGTATTTCAATCTGTTCGGCCACTTCCGGCGCGATATTATCAAGCGCCAAACCCGGCAGCTTTTTGAGCGCGGCAAAGTTGATCTCGGGGCGCTTCAATAGCTGTAACAGGCTTTGATCCTTGCCGACAGCCTGACCCAGCGCCGCGCCGGCGCCCGCTGCCGGGAGTAAATTCGAGCCGATGATCAGCTTGTCGAGCCGCCCCGAGGCCCGTTCTATGGCCTCGCGTTTTTCGTTAAACCGGCGCCAGCGCCGTTCATCAATAAGGCCCAGCGCATGGGCCTGCCCGGTCAGGCGCAGGTCGGCGTTGTCCTCGCGCAACAGCAGACGGTATTCGGCCCGGCTGGTAAACATGCGGTACGGCTCGGCCGCGCCCCGGGTAATTAAATCGTCAACCAGCACGCCCAGATAGGCCTGGTCGCGGCGCGGGAACCAGGGCGCCTTGTCCCTGACCCGCAGGGCGGCGTTCAAACCGGCCAGCAAACCCTGGGCGGCGGCCTCTTCATAACCGGTGGTGCCGTTGATCTGCCCGGCAAAGAACAGCCCCTTGATAAACTTTGTTTCCAGCCAGGGATACAGTTCGCGCGGATCGAAGAAATCATATTCAATCGCATAACCGGGCCGGATAATATGGGCCTGCTCAAACCCCTTGATAGAGCGCACCAGCGCGACCTGGGTGTCATAAGGCAGGGAAGTGGATATGCCGTTCGGATAGACCTCGCTGGTGGTCAACCCCTCCGGTTCAATAAATATCTGATGCGCCTCCCGGGCGGCAAAGCGCACCACCTTGTCCTCTACCGACGGGCAGTAACGCGGCCCGGCGCTCTCGATATTGCCGTTATAGAGCGGCGAGCGATCCAGGGCGGCGCGGATGATCGCGTGGGTGCGTTCATTGGTATGGGTAATATGGCAGGGTATCTGCCGGGGATGTTGTCCGGCGTGGCCGAGATAAGAAAACACCGGCGCTGGCAATGTGCCGGGCTGAACCTGCAACTGACTGTAATCGATCGTCCTGCCGTCTATACGGGGCGGCGTGCCGGTCTTCAAACGGCCAACGCCGAACGGCAGTTCACGCAAACGCCGGGCCAGCGCGTTGGCCGGCGGGTCGCCGGCGCGCCCGCCCGCGTGATTGACCTCGCCGATATGAATGCGGCCGCCGAGAAAGGTGCCCACGGTCAAGACCACGCTCGGCGCATAAAACCGCAGACCCGCCTGCGTGACCACGCCCCTGACCTCGGCGCCGACCACTATCAGGTCATCCACCGCCTGCTGAAACAGAGACAAATTCCGCTGGCCTTCCAGCAGCGGGCGCACCGTCTGTTTATACAAGGCCCGGTCAATCTGCGCGCGGGTCGCGCGCACGGCCGCCCCCTTGCGGGAATTCAGGGTGCGAAACTGGATCCCGCTATGATCCGCGGCCGTCGCCATTAAACCGCCCAGCGCGTCGATCTCCTTGACCAGGTGTCCCTTGCCTATCCCGCCGATCGCCGGATTACAGGACATCTGCCCCAGCGTATCGAGACTGTGCGTCAATAACAGGGCGCGCCGGCCAAGCCGCGCGGCCGCCAGCGCCGCCTCGGCGCCGGCGTGACCGCCGCCGACGATAATGACATCATATTTTTCACTGTAAGCGGACATAAGGACGGGTATTGTAGCGTCTGGCCGTGAAAATGTAATGGCATGTGCGGGGTTAATACCTGTGAGGCCAATCAGGGCTGGTGCGGGCAGGGGCCAGAATGACGCAAAGCCAAAACAACAGCCCTATCGTCATTCGGCCTGCCTGCTGCAGGCAGGCAGTCTGGCAAACGCTGGAATCCGGTCAGAGCTTCCCTGATTACGATACCTCTATTATTGTGTATCAGCGCCTCAATACGTTATTGCGTAGTCTGGTTTCGGTACATTTCGTTTGTCAACTCTTGAAAACTTTCCAGTCTATGATTTGTGGATTCACAAAAGTCGAGCAGGGTAAAAGTTTGATCGCCGCTAATGAATCTTGGCAATCCTATTGCACAGTTTTCCAGCAACATATCAGCGATGAGCACAAACATAATAAGTAACAAAAAAATCAAAACTATTTTCGGAAGCAAGGGTTCTGGATCATTTATGACAATGTAATTTGTATTTTTTCGTAGGCCACTTTGATCTAGCGCAGCAACATCCATATTTTGATCATTACTTGCTAAAGGCGCGCCATATTTTTTCTCTCTGGCTTGACGCGCGTCAGCTATCCCGCGTAACACCTCCAGATCGGCTTGCGCCCCTGTCGGCACCATGCCCCAATTTATGAGCACCGGCTCATCATTTACCACATAAATGGAGGAAAGATTGGGGATTTTCAGTGATTGCAAAATAAAAGTTGCTGATCTGATAGCCGCTTGATCATGCCCTTCTAATTTTTCGGCGATAGAGGAAATAGATTTGTGTAATCGTGCAATCTTGTCGTCAATCGCGTTTCGCTTTTCAACGGGTAAATCGGTGTATTTGCTTACAGTGCCTGCTGGCGCGTACCAATCAACTTCCCGTGAGGTATCACTGATCACGGGTTCAGCCAGAATACCAGCGGCCCCGGGGTCAACTGACTCAAGCAAAAGTGCCTTGATTTGGTCATAGGAACGAATCACTGGCTGACCTCCCGGCGACAGCATAAAATAATCTGACAGGCTGGTTGTAGCTAGACACTGCGACATGATCTGCCATACCCCCACACCGTTAGCCGCAGGCCAGCCTCATACGAGACGCCGCTCAAAGTATCAGGACGCATCACTTTCACTCTGTGCGCTAAGCCCGCAAAAACCCTCCACTTTGCGAAATTCAATATTGTTCTGGTTCAGAAATTCGATAATCCGTTTGCCCGGCTGCGCATAATAGACTGTTCTGGAACGGCTCGGGCCTTCTCCTGTGACGATAAACGTGTTCACACCGACCACGCGCCCACATTCATCAAGCAGAGGACCGCCACTGTTGCCCGGAGAAATCTCGGCACTGTGGACTACCAGGGCGCTTGATCTATCCCTGTTCTGGATGGCGGTGACAGAGCCTGGTACCTTGTTGGACGTCGGGATCGAGGTGTCGTCCCATTCACCGTTCCGGATGCGCGAAAAAGCATCATCCGTGCCAAGAACGATCCCGGGATATCCGGCGGCGATTACATTATCCAGTTCATTGGGAAATGCGGTTAAGGGTAAAGAACTCACATCTGCGGGTTCCGCGAGCTTTAAGACTGCAATGTCGGGAGGCTCGCCACCGTAGCCGGAGCCCGCGGATTGAGCGATGACTTGAACACCATCTACTATCCCAATCTTCTCATTTAATACGATTACCCTCTGGGCATTCTCAATCACATGGTGGTTTGTTACGATTTCACTGCTGCTTATGAGAAATCCCGTGCCAATTCCGGTTTCCGACAGAATGAGCACAACGGCTTCATTAATTAACTCTGCCAGATTTTGGTAATTTCTGGGCGTGCTGGCGACATCAGGCAACACAGGAATTTGCTCAGGATTCGCGGGGATTACACGCCGCGGTATTTCGGACGAGTCGCTGCCCGCATCCGGGAAAATTCCGGGCGGGTTTTGTTGTTGGCCGCGCAGACTTTCGTCCTGCTGTAATCGTCTGAGTTGTTCGATTTTTTGTGCGATGTTTTCCTCGATCCGGGCATCAATTTCGGCCTGTTTCGTGAGCACACCCGGTATCAAAAGATAAATGAACAATAAGGCGGTTACGGCAACGATGATTGAAAGCAATCTTATTGAATTGTAATTCATGCTGACCTCGACAAAATTTTTGTAAGCTATTATGGAAGCGCCTGTTCGCCTAACGGCAGTTTGAACGAAGCCAGATAGGTGGCATCACTTTGTGATGATCTTTCAATTTTTTTTCTGGCTGTCCCTGTAAACTTCTGGATGACATCCTGGCCGGATCTTAATTCCACAACAAACGGAGTCGATGACAGGGCACTCCTTTTTTCAAATCTTGATACATAAATTTCATACATGCCAGGAGGCGCCTCCGTTTGTTCCTCCCAAGTAATATGTTCGACAGGCGTATCGGACATATTGCTTTCTGTATTTTTGTCAACTTCCAGTTCTGCCCCGCAGTCTTTCTTTTTACTAAAATAAATCATTTTTCCGCCGGGGCATAAAATATGTAGATCAAGGTCATCTCTGGACGACCAGGCCAAAGTGACACTTAGAGAGCCGAGTGTAGCATCCAGAGAATCAAGCCGTTCTTCAATCTCTGTCGAAGATGGATTTTCGGTGATTTCGGGCTCCGCCTCTGGCTCTGACAACACATTGTTTGCAAGCTCATCTGCCAGACCCAATTGTATATCAATGTTTGTATCGTAGGCTCCGCAATAATCAACAAGCGGCTGGTCTGAAATAAAACGCGGAAAACCAAATGAGCAATGCGCCAGAAGATTGTATGAGATTCCGGCAGATAATATAAAAAGCGCAATGATTAGCACAGGGCCGGCAAGGCTCCTTGCCTGATTCTTATTGTTTTGTCCGGCGCTGTTTTGTGTTTCTTGCACATCAGGTTCCATCGTTATCCACCTTAATGGTGACCATAATTTCCAATTCTTGAAGCAGATTCTAAAATCTATCAGATTTAAAAGTGAACGACAACGAATTTCAACACTTCCGGGGTGATTTCTAGTGACTGCTAACCTGGCTGGCGGCAGCCTGAATGCGGGTAGTCGAGCAATATCTGCCCGCAGCAGGCTAGCCGAACGGCATGATATTACTGCAAGAAACAGTGAATTCAGACTGCCGAACACTCCCGCTTCCCCTGATTATCATTATTGGTTTTCGGCCAATGGCGCCTGTTGAGCGCCAACAGATCAACAGACGCTTGCAATATTTTGGTATTCTGAGCATACTTATCGTATGAATTAACGCGAAACTTCGCGTCCGAAATCCTAGCCACCGGGCGATATCAAATATTTCTCCTCTAAAAAGACGGAAAATTTTGTGTCGCCGAAGGGGGTATTCAATCAGCAGCTTGTTTTTTAACGGCTTTAACCGGCTAAAATGGAGAAACACAGATGAAAAAGATCACTCTGCTTGCGTTATGTCTTCACTTGTCATTTATTACCACCACTGCCGCTCAGGAAAGCTACAATATTGTGACCGGCGGACCAACCGGAACATACATTCAAATCGGGAGGGATCTGAGTCGGCTTCTGGCAGGGAATGGCAGGATTTTAAATGTCCTGGAATCCAATGGCTCGCAGGACAATATTTATGATGTGTCCAAAAGACCGTGGACACCGCTGGGAATTGTGCAGTCCGATGTCCTTGGCTGGATCCAATATTCGCAGAATTTAGAACCGGAACTCAGAAGAATTGCCCAGACAACGAGAATGGTTTATCCGCTCTACAACGAGGAAATTCACATTCTCGCCCGTAAAGGGATCAACAGCCTCCAGGATTTATCAGGAAGACCTGTTGCCACCGGCAAAATCGGCAGCGGGACCAATCTGACCGCGACACTCTTGCTCGGGTCGGCCTCAATCGCCCTGGGCAGAGAGGTGAACGCCGGGGGGCGTGAGGCCGCCGAGATGCTTAAGAGAGGCGCGATTGACGCCATGTTCTATGTGGCCGGTTATCCCGTGAAGCTATTCGCGGAAGAAATCAGCAGAGATGATAATTTACACCTCCTGCCGCTGACCGACCGTTCTTTGCGGGAATTCTACAGCGCGTCCAGCATTCCGGCGGGCACCTATAGCTGGCAGCCGGAAGCAGTGCCTGTTGTTGCGGTCAAAGCAGTGCTTATGACCTATGAATTCGACCGCAGGAATACCTATTTCAGCAATGCCTGTGACTTCGTCGGATTTGCGGCCAGGAGTATCCGCGAAAATCTGGACTGGCTTCGGGTTAGGGGCCATCCCAAGTGGAATTCCGTTAATTTAAATGAAGAAATCCCCGGCTGGCAACAAGCCAGATGTGTCAGTCAGAGCCTCAGCCAAAACCGGAGTCAGGGCCCGGGCTGCAAACAAGCCTGCCGGGAAGAGAGTAATCCGATACGCCGGAGCCTGTGCCTGGCAAAATGCGCAGCGCGCTGAATATTATTAACATGGCAATTAAACAGCCCCTGCCTGCATGGACATCTGCTTAACATGCCGCGCCCAATTTGGAGCAAAACACGCCATGGTTTTTTAATGTCCATTTGGTCGGCCCGAATAATTCGGTAAGGGCGTCCTCTCCGGATTTTCCTTCCTGAATAATGAGTCGCTTGAGTCGCTCGGCTTGTGCCATTGAAATCCGGTTTGGATTTTCTGCCCTGAGGCTGTCCACCGCCGCATTGATGATATTGTTGCCGGGCCTGCCGGATTGTGATGAGGGAGAGAGAGGGGTGGGTGAGGACTGTAATTGAGCGAGTTGATTGCGGAGGTCCGTGTTCATCCTTCTCGCCTCGGCCAGGGATGAAGAAGATTCCTCCAAATCTCGCCTCAGCCGGTTGATAGTCTGTTGTTGACTGTTGCTGGCGTTAGCAGCTTCTGCAAGTTGATTGCGGAGGTCCGTGTTCGTCCTTCTTGCCTCGGCCAGGGACGAAGAAGATTCCTCCAAATCCCGGCGCAACCGATTGATAGTCTGCTGTTGACTGCCGCTGGTGCTAGAAGATTCTGCAAATTGATTGCGTAGATTGTCTCTTTCTGTCCTTGCAGCATCCAACTGCTGTTGGAGCGCGTTCATATCCCGGCCGAGCTGGGCAAGCTGATCGGACCGTTCTGAAAGACGCTGTTCGCCCGCTTCGAGTGCTCGCTCAAGGCGGGAAATCTGTTCATTCTTCGTTTGCAGTTCTTGCTGTAGCGCCTGATCGTCGGCAGACGCGGCGGACAGATTATCCTCCGTTGCAGCCTGCTCTCTGCGCAGATCCGAGAGTTCGGATCTTAAATCACTCACCCGGTTTTCCAAGAAACGGTTTTCACCAATCAATACAAAACCGTTCAATAGCACACCAGCCGCGCAACCGGCCATGAACACGCGGCGGGCCCACAGAGCATTCCACCTCCTGCCGCTTAATACTACGTAAGCCAGACAACCGGCTGCAAATAGGCTAATTGCCAGGGAAATCATAAGGTCAGAGTAGCCAATGCGACTAAAGCCACCAGATTCAACAAACACACCAGCTAACCAGATAAACAACAAACAGGATAAAAGGATGGATTTCAACTTGATATCGTGCAGTAGTGTAACGGCCAGGCAACCAACGAAAAACAGATAAGAAAACATTTCCCAGGAAAACGGTGTTGAATCAGATGAATATGCCTCGTTGAAAAACAGGCCAGACAACAAGCCGGCAAACAGGCTGGCAGACAGGACAGGTTTCGGTTTTGTGCCGCTGAGTAGTATAGTAGCCAAACAACCCGCGGCAAAAAGCGTAGGCATCAGGCTAGTCAGAGCAGTGGCGTCAGTAATTCCCTGACTCTGGACGCCAACGGCAAAGAGCCTGACTAGCGCAATGATCAGATAGCTGGCAGCAAAGATGCCAGCCAACAGACCGGCAAACAGGATGGATTTCAACTTTATGCCACTCATCAGCGTAGCGCCCAGCCAGAGCGCCGCGCTCAGCAAAACAACAGTAATCAGGGCTTCCCCATCGTTGGAAAAAATAATACTCAGTAACGCGCCGGCGAGACAACCGGCCGCAAACAGGATGAGTTTCCACCTTGACGAAACCGGCACAGATTCCGGATTCTGGTCCGGCGAAGATTCTGATTCTGGCACAAGCGCGGGAGTTGAGTCTGTTACAGGCGTTGGTTCTGGCTCTGACTCCGGGTCTGGCACAGGCGCCGGCTCCGGAGTTGAATCAGGTACAGGCGCCGAGTCTCTATCCGGCACAGACTCCGGCTCTGATTCTTGGTCATTGCCTGGAAGGCGAGGGGGAAGGGGTGAATTGTTATCCCAGGTCTCCAGGGGTTCGGAACGGCCGCCCGGGGTTAATTCGGGCCAGATAATGTCCTCACTCAGGTCAAGACCCGGCACACTGATGCGGTAAATCTGAGGCAGTATTGGATCGACAAGTTCTGGCCCAATCTGCAGGAATAACGTTTCGTCTTCATGCTTGTAGGCGCGCGGGCGTATGAACACAGGATTGTTCTGCCAGTCTCCCTCTTTGCCAATCCAGGCGCCAGTGTGTGGATCTCCAATAGAGAACCCCAGATTATCGGGCGCCTGATCGACATTCAGGATAACAATAAAAGCGAATCCGCCCTCCGGGTGATCCCTGTCTTGTTCAATACATATACGGGTCATTCTGAACCTGCTTTCCTAAAGTTAAGAGTTGATGCCCATGACATTTTCTACTGATTGCAATCCCTCAATCACCGAGCCGAGTTTCCCGTTCCGTTCATAATCTACCTTTATGCCATCAGCAGTTTCGATGCTCTTTTTAACGGTCGCCTCAAAACCGGAGCACCACTGGGACAGGAAATCCTCAAGATAAGCGTTCTCCGGCTGAGACATGTCCACATCCTCAACCTTGTCCGCGGACCGCGTGAATATCGGGACGGTTTGATTCGTGTGATCATAGTAAACGGGCCGCTGCTTTTCAGCCAAGTCTTGATACCCCAGCTTCCAGACAAAGCTGTTCAGCGCGTTCGTGGCAATTGGGGCCGCCTTTTCTATGAATTCATTATTTGTTTCCAGGCCGGTTGTGAATTGTATTAACTTGTCCGAGATCTTCTGATCGATGCCTGATCTGTCCAGCGCGGCGATGAGTTGATTGGCAAGCGAGAGCGCTGTTTCTGTATGATCCTCTGTGCCGCCCTGCTCGGAGAAAGCGAGAGCGGGCAGGGTATCAGCGCTGTTGAGTATATCATTGCGCCAAAGATCAAGCGCCGTTGCCGCCGACAGGGCGATGCGGTCTTTAGGTTCATTTTGTGCCGCTTGTGACCCGCTATCTCGCCCCCGAATACCCTTCAGAATCCGATCTTTAGACACCGCGGCCCGGCCGGAGGCCGGGCTTTGCGCCTTGTTATGGCGCAGCGCGCGCCGTAGCGCCGAGGCCACCTCGTCCGTTTCTACCTGGAGCGTCTGGATGAAGCGTCCGAAGTTTTCGCCGACCGCGCAGGAGATAATGAAATCAATGGCTTTTTCCAATAGGCGCAGACGCTTTTTATTCGCTTCTTCCGCATCACCGCTCACATAATAATCCCGCAATCGCGGCAGAGCTTTCTTTAATAGCGCCGCAAGCCTCACGATAACCTGTTTTGACTTGATATCCGGGTTACAAACCGGCTGTAAGGAATTGATCAAATAGCTGATACCACCATCGTTTAGCTTCATAACCTCATTCCAGGCCCTTTCAGGGTCGGCTATGCACTGCTGAATTTCCGGTGTCGATAAATAAAGTTCCTTTTGAAACTTTATAAAATCCGGATCTTCAAATCCGATCTCAGCGCCTTTTTTATCATATTTGAGAAGATTTTTGTTCTTCATCTTCGGGCTTCTGACCCAGAAAATATTGGAGAACGGCCGGTTGGGCGTCCATTGATGGGGCCAATCCGCCGCGCGCCCCAGGAATTCCAGGTGTTGCCGCTGGATGGCATTGAGCCAGCGCTCGTCGGTGTCATCGGTTTTGCGCGCCCCGCGCTCAAACCGCAGATCGAATTTTGTTCGGACACAAAACAGCGCCGTTTGGCTTCGCAGCCGTTCTTGAGGCGTCTCGCCATGGGTGTCGCGCACCCACTTGGCGATCAATGGCGGAATAGAATGCACATTCTGATCTTCATGATTGGTGCATAACAACAGCGATGTAATTTCCTGCTCGCGCGTGTATGCGTCAAACAGGTAGTCCACTTTGCCCCGGCGAAACAGTTCTTTCAGGGCCGAATCCCCGTCCAGGTATGCGTCCGCCTTTTCGCTTTGCAAATCCAGCCTGGGCCTGTAGCCGGGAAAATCAAGCACATCCGTATGCTCAAAATAGTCATAAGGCTTTGTCTTGAGCGGCATGATCAGTTCGCTGACCATTGCGGCAAGAACCGAGCGGGGCAGACTGGCCTTTTTCCCGGAGGCGGAGACGATTTTGACTTCTGCTTCCCCGGCCTCGCCAAGCCGGTCGAGGGTATTAATGTCGATGATGCTGTTACTGTTTGTAATCAGCGAGGCGATTTCACAATAGGCTTCCGTTTCATAGCCGACTCTGGCCATCGCCTGCTCAGCGAAACGATAGAACTCTGTCAATTTGTCAATACGGCCCCACAGCAGTTCAAGTAGCGGGAGCCACTGAGATGCGTTAAGGCGGCCCGCCAGGGAGGCGGCATCATCCCAGAAGTTACAGCGCCGCAACAGTTCCTCACTATGGCGGCTTTCAAACTTGCTCTGAAAGTACTCTTTAAGTTCCATGAGTTCGTCTTCGGTGAATGAGCCAGGCGCCGTGGCCGCCGATGCGGCGGCATCACGGGCAGCGGTCAGTCGCGCTTCCACTTCGGCATGATCGGGCGCGCGCTTCACCTCAAAGGCAACGGCAAAATCCAAAAAGTAGGTATTGCAGAGAATTTTGACGAGATCGGCCCGCGACAGAAGACGAACACCGACAGGATAGTCGGCCGGGGCAGTTAATGGCCTCAAGGTGAAGCGTGTCACAAGCCCGGTGGCCTCTGTACCGCCACCCTGGGGGTTAATTTCCTCCAGGAAATCCCTTGTGCCATCGCCGACCGCGACCGGGAGCGATTCTCCCTTCTTGCGGGCAAGGGACTCAATCAACCAGGATTTGCCGACCTGGCTTGGGCCGAATATGGCAACGCACATGGGGCGGGCAGCCGCTCTTTGCAGGCGTCGCGCCTCAAGACGATGCGACCTGAGTTGGCGCAAGACAGCCTGCTTTTGCGCCGCCGGTAAATCCGGGTGCTCATCAAACCATTGGAATGCGTCTGTCAGCAGTGTGTCAACCTGAGCGCAACCTTCGGTAAGGGCGTTGTTATCCAGCTTCGTGTTCATCGTCATCATTCTCTGCAGTGTCGAACTTAATGTAGCCTGTATCGAGCCAGTATCCCTCGCTCTCCTGCATGGTTTTAAATTGCAGTTGAAGCAAATCCTTGGGAATCGGCAAGTCAGCGTTCAGCGATTCGATTTGATCCACCTCGATATTTTCCGGACGCGGTTTTCTGTGGCCATTGTCCTCGGCCTCGGCCAGGGCTGGTCGTTTGAAGATGACCTTCCATGGAAGGCTTCGCCGCCGGCGGTCATCCAGGGACGGATTAATACACACTTCATACAACGGGGTGGCGGGCCAGCGTTCATAGTCAAGCTGGCGAAAGCCCAGGAAAATTGTATGGCCAACGGTAATCGGTTCCGACTCGGTTGTTTCCTCATCCTTAACATCGTTAAACAGGACAGAATCATTCTGGATCATGCCGCCGGTCACCCGGCCGATTATCTTTGCGGTGGATTGCGCCCCCATTTGAGACATGTCGAGGGCAAAGTCTGCCAGCACACGGTTGCTGGCCAGGGCGCAGATAAGGGCCCCAACCACGACCGTTGTCTTCGGGTCTGAAATGGTCCCGTCCGGGCCGGCAAACCGATACCAGTCTCCTACCTTGTAATCGTGCATGGACACGATTTGATGCGGCCCGGTTGGCAAATGCCGCAACAGCGCGCGCTTCAGGGCCGGCAACCGCGAGGGCCTGCCCGACAGCAAAATCACGTCACAATTAAATGCGTGGATCACCCTTGAAAGCGCCACCAGCATGTGGTGCATCACTTCATTGAATGTTTGCTCCACTTCACTGGCGTCAACCAACACATCCATCTGCCGAATATCGAAATGTACACCGGTCAGGTTAAATGTGACCTCATTAAAATATTCAATGAGTTCATCATCCACTTCCTCCAGGATATCTTTTGCATGAAGTGTCAGCGGCTGTGCGGCCTGCTTGTCATAATTCCCCGAGAGTTTCTGGGTTTCGTGCGCTTCAATGACGGCAATTCCGATGGGCGCCAAAACCTGATTCACAAACAACGCTCTTTTCTGGCGCATGGGCGCGGAGCGGGAACTCTCCGACATCCAGCGCCGAATGAGTTCAAAGCCCATCGCGGAACCGGCTGAACGAGCGCCCTTTACGAGCGCAGGCAGAACATGGCGGGCAACGATAGCTTGCAGTATATCGTCGCCTGCCCTGCGGAACCCCTCGCAGAAGTTTTGAGACGGCCGCAGTGTGCCTCCCGCTTCGGTTGCGCGGTAGGTGGTTATAGTAAGATCCGTTGTCCCGCCGCCGATATCCAGACTTGCAACCCGGATCGCGTCCTTGTGATTGCCCCCGAGGATGTTGATGACTTCTGCCGGAGAGCGTTTGTAGCGGCCGAAAATCTCGGAATACAGATAAACGATCTGGGTGCAGGTTGCTTCGTCTATCCAGACGATGAATTCCAGTTCTGCCTCGACCGCTGTTCCCCGCAGCCCGAGAATATCGAGTATCAGGCCCCGCGCATGGCGCGCGCGTTGTTCAAAAAGCTGGCGTTCCCTGACGGGCGTCCCGGTAGGGATTGTCAGGATCACACGGCGGAGGCGGCGCGGCACGTCCTGGAGCTTGCTCTGCGTTCGATGATCGACCGAGTTTACTTGAGCGCGGGCGTGCAGCACCAGTTCAGCGAGCATGAGCGTAAACAGAGATGAGCGCGAGAACTGAGGGCTGATCGCCGGCGTTGCCGCCGCTTCCAGTTCGCTGATAACATCGCCATTAGCCGACAGGAAACTGGATTGAGGGCCATAGACGGGGCTTTCCGGCGCCTGTCTGTCGTTATCCGCGTTATTCTCGATCCAGGGGTGGGACATCGCGTTGCAGTCCCACAGATACCGTTTCGGGGCCGATAAGCCTGAAAGCCCCTCATTGCCAAACCTGCGCTCATTCAGGCGCACGGCCTCCGGCCCGACCCTGAGAAAACTCGGCCACTGGAAGCCCACCCGGCGGCCGGACATCCGCGACAACCGCTCATCACCGAAATCAGACTTCCTGAATTCAACCCGACTCGGGAATGGTTTGTTCTCGATAAGGTAAGGGAGAGTGAGATCACGCAGTTCCAGGATCGTTGAATCATGCAGAAGACGGCTGTGCCTTGCCGGATCTTCGATCAAAACGCCGCATGTTCGACTGTTACCGATGTCGAGGACAAGATCAACATCAACAAATGCGCCATCTTCCTTTGCTCTGGCCTGGGCGGTGGACGACACATTGTCAATCAAGCGCAGCTTCGGGAAATCTATCGTCTTTGCAAGCCCGCTCAGGAGGGTAAGGTAATAACCCCACGGGAGATTGCCGAACTCATCGCCATTTTCCCTCTTGGGCGGCCGCAAACGGCGCTTTGAGCGCTTGACGCCTTCCCTGGAACCTTGCCAGAGCCACTTGCGGATCCATTCCTGATTCAAGAGCCAACTGTTGGAAACCACATTATGGGCGAAGCTGAAATTGACCCTGTGCTCGGAATCAGCCAGCACGGGGGCGACATAGCCGGCGCCGGCGGCGTCTTTCGTAAGCGCCGTATCAATTAACAGCACTACTCGATGCGTAAACTTATATTCATCCGGCTCCGGCAGCGGGCATACCCGCATCCGCACCCAATTTGACGGCCCGGCTTCATGGATAACATGGCCCTCAGGATCATCGCCCTTCTCTTTCAAGAACGGAATCGGCAGCCACTGATCCTTGAATACCTGCAGCGCATCAGCAAATTTCACGGCAAAGAGATTTTCCTCTTCGCATAATTCGCCCGTCACGGCATCAACCAGTTCACCTCTGTCCTGGTCCATCCTGAGCACATTCAGGCTCGCGTTGTCACCAGGTTTTTCAGCAAACTGCCTGGTATGCCCCTCAAGATTCGATAATGCGAAGCCGAAATCGAGAAATTGCAGACCGCTGTCTGGGACAATACTAAAACTTTTGTGTGCCGGGAGAGTGGATTTTTTCATACAGGGCCCCTGTGCATAAGTCCATGATTGTAATTTGAATTTATTATCAGGTCATTAGATTAAGGGATTCAGGAACGATTTTCAACACGGCCGGCGCTGTTTATTAGCGCATAACGCGGCAAAAAACCAGCCTGCATGAGCAGCAGTCAAAGGATGACGATATAGCAGTCCAGCCGGGAATCGGCCATTTCAGCCTGCCCGCGGGATGCAGATGGCAGGGCAATGTCAGGGGCAAACTGCCGGAGAGTCGGGGAGCGGCCCGGAAAATCAAGCAAGAAGGCTGGATTCCGGCCCTGACGGGAATTATGCGAATTTGCCGTTTTGATAAATTCGGAATCCCTGCACTCAACATCCTTTATATTTTTTTTGGATACATTCCCGCGCCATTTTCTGTGCCCTAGCTAACTTTCCCCTGAAACTGTGTCCTTGATTCTCAACACTGTTTCTCAGGGCTTTTGCAGTTGATCCCTGCTTGCGCAAGCACGCCCTGTTGTTTTGAGCGGCAACAATATTTGCCCACATGTGGGCATATAAAAGACTGGATGAAACACCGCGTCCATAATCATGCCTCACGCTCAGTTCGCACTGAGCAGGGGCATACCCTTGTTCGGCCGCGCGCTTATACCATTGCACCGCTGTTTGGTCATCCTGTATCACGCCTCTTCCATCCTCGTACATCCAGCCCAGAAGGAACTGAGCAGCGGCATTGCCCTGTTCAGCCGCAACAGCCAGTTTGTGACGGGCATCGGCACGCCCCTGCTTGGCCGCGTGTGCGCACCACCGCATCGCCGCTTCGTCATCCTCAACACCTTCTCCTTTCTCGCACATCCAGCCCAGGCTGAACTGGGCGTCGACATCGCCCTGTTCGGCAAGGGGTTCCCATACACGCAAGGCCGTTGCGTAGTCACCCCTGTCATAGGCGGCCAGTCCCTTCTTGAAGTCAGCGCTCGCGTCCAGCCAGATACTCCAAAGAAGCGCGGCAAGAATCAGGCGGAATTTGATATTCGGTCTTCGCATAGGCATAAGTTTAGATAATTCCGGAAAGAAAAAAAACAGGCAGTGCAAGGGTCAAGGGGTTTATATCCTGGAAAAGCCGAAAGCCACCGCCGTTAAGGCGATTCAACGGCGCATCTCTGTAGCGAACCGCGAAAAGCAGGCGCCGCGGGAAGCAGCACCGGGAACCGCTGTACGAGAGAGGGAAAGTCGCCGCCCCGCCTGCCGGGTTTATGTCAAGCGCGGGCTTTCTCCTGCCGCCAGTGCGATATGTCTTCAATTTGCGCCCCGCACGCTATTCGCGCTTTATCCAGCTCATACGCCTTCTGCAAATTCATCCAGATCTCGGCCCCGGTTCCAAAAAACCGGCCCAGCCTCAAAGCCGTGTCGGCGGTGATGTTTCGCTTGCCGTGAATGATGCCCAATACGCGGTTCGGCGGCACGCCAATCCGGCGCGCAAGCCCGGTTGCCGTAATGCCTGTTTCTTCCAGTTCATCGCCCAAAAATTCACCCGGATGGATCGCTTCTCTTGCCATGATTATGATCTCTTTAGTTGTACAATCGTTAGTGGTAATCCACTATTTCGACTTGATGGGCCCCTTCGTCCCAGATAAAACAAACCCGCCACTGCCTGTTTATGCGGACGCTGTATTGCCCCGCGCGATCGCCTGACAAAGATTCAAAGCGATTACTGGGCAATGCTCGCAATGCGCCAAGCGAATCGGCCGCATCCAGAATTCGCAACCGTTTTTCAGCCTGCCGCCTGAATCCTGAAAAGGCAGGCACATGTTCTCCATCGAACAATTGCCCGGTTTTTTTACATTTGAATCCCTTTATCATCTTTATTTTATCATCTGCTCAGGAATTTACGTAAAACATAAAGGAATGCAACCACTAACGTTAAGGAGACAACACACTATTTTCCGTTACTGCCTGTTTTTCGCATTCGTTCAGGCTTGGCGGGTTTCAGGCGGCGCCCACTTTCCGCATCAGACGAGCGAAGCGGCTCAGGGCAGATGTTTTGCCGGGGCGGGGGAGAAGCAGGCGCGCTGTCCTCAGAAATGCAATATTGATGACTCTTAAAATATCTGCAGATTACCTGTCCATAGGTCTACGCTCTAAAACCGAGGCCCGAAACGCTTGAACTTGCTGGGCGGGAGGGCAAAGGCGGAGTTTGGTTTTACACCGGGGTGAAAGGATCTGGCCCGGAGGCCGGAAAAACTATGTAAATTCGGGGAGCCATAATAGCCGGGTAAATCACCCGACATGGCAATGCGTAAAGGTCGTAGATCGCGCTGAAAAAGGGAGGACGGAGTGGCTGCCTTGCCAGTTTCGTCTGGCCTGTGGTTGGAATCTATGGATTTGGGTCATCAATAGCGGAAGCCCCGCCTGCCGGCCTGCCTTTAGCAGGCAGGTGGGGCAGGGTCAAGGGCACAAGCATTAAGAATCAAGGGGTTATATCCTGGACGAGCCGAAAGCCGTTATACATGATGCGAGCCGACGGCCTGTTCCAGGCGCGGTTCGCAGAGCGCAACCGTTGCGGATTATTACCCCAGGAGCCGCTGCGGACAACGCGCAGATTCTTGCCGCAGCGCGTTCGCGCGCGGCCATCGTCCGGCGCGCCCGCGTAACTTTCCTCATAGCAGTCCTCCACCCACTCCCAGACATTGCCGTGCATGTCGTGCAGACCAAAGGCATTGGCTGCAAAACTGCCTACCGGGGCGGTTTTTTCAGCGTCCCACTGACTGCCGCAACCATCGCAGTTGGCCCGGTTGCGGCCTGTTTCGTTACCCCAACTGTACCGGGCGCTCGTGCCCGCCCGCGCCGCGTATTCCCACTCCGCCTCGCTCGGCAGGCGGTACACCTTGCCCGTCTGCTCGCTCAGCCACTGCGCATAGGCGTTGGCGTCTTCCCAACTCACATTGATTACCGGTCTGCTGCCTCGGCCCCAGTCCCTGTCTTCGGGACGTTTTCGATCCGTCTCCTGAGCAAACCGATCATACTCCTCGAAGGTCACCTCGTACTTACCCATGGCAATGGGGTAATTGATCGTCGCCGTTCGCACTGGTCCTTCATCATTACCACGACCGCTCTCGCCAGAGTCAGACCCCCTCTGAAAGCTGCCCGTTGGCAACACCACCATGATCGGGCCCGCGACGCCATCGCCGAGCTTGTCGCGATATTCCTCGCCAACGCTCGCCGGGCCGGAGCGGGCCAGCACAATCGTCCGGGTGGTGCGTTGCCCCGCGGCAATGCGCACGGTTTCATCGGCCCCCGCATAACCCTCCCGGCGCACCTGCACCCGATAGTCCCCCGGCGCCAGGGCCAGGTTCGGCCGGTACGCCGACGCCATGCCCGGCAAAGTCACCTGCGCATCCGGGGGTTCGAGTTCGAGTGTCAGCGTTCCGTAGCGGCTTACCGGCGGAGCGGGCCTCCGGTCCAGTTTTCTACGGGCATCGACATGCCCCTGTCTGGCCGCGCGCGTGTGCCACTGCGCCGCCATCTCGCTATCCTTCGCAACGCCCCATCCTCTCGCGTACATCTCACCCAGTGCGTACTGGGCAGCGGCATTCCCCTGTTCAGCCGCCATACGCAATATGTGCCGGGCATCGGCACTCCCCTTTTCGACCGCGCGTAAATACCAATCCATCGCCATCTTGTCATCCCGCGCGACTCCCTTTCCTTTCTGATACATCCAGCCCAGGCTGAATGCGGCGGCGGCCGCATCCGCATCATTCATATTGGGATAAGCGCTTTTCCATTCACGCAGGGCCGCGGCATAATCGCCCCTGTCATAGGCGGCCAGCCCCTTCTCGAAGTCAGCGCTCGCGGCCGGCCAGATACTCCAAAGAAGCGCGGCAAGGATAAGCCGGAATTTGATATTCGGTTTTCGCATAGGGGTAAGTTTAGAGAATTCCGGAAAGAAAAAAAACAGGCTTTCCCGCCGGACAAATCGCCCATCCGAAAACTGCCTGTTGGGAGCGCCATAATCTCCAGGCACTCGCAGCCGCTTTGCAGGGCATTGCGAGACATGGCGCGTTGGCACTCGCTGTCTGGCAGGGCGGCCCGCCGCCAGTCGGTCATGCCGATTTACATTTCTGCCCCAGTCTGCGCCACGATTCTGGCCTCGGCACACCGGGTTGCTTTTGTTATGGCATGGCCGAAGAAACCGCCGTGTATGCGAGAGGGGGGCAGAACGGCGTTTGCGGTTCTGTTCATGGCTTTGAACTCCCGCTTATATCAATTTTACCGCGCCGTGCGGCGCAGTCTCTTCCAATCTTATCGTGACAGGCTGCTTGAGTTATGACGCATAGGGGTTTTTACGGGCTTTCATTTTGGGGCGCTTTGTGGACAGAAATGATGCGGATGGTATGGCCGTCCTCTCTTTCAGAATAGCAATAAGCAGAGCGCGAGATTCGTTACTCACTCCGGGCATAATGAAGCGATCCTCGAATTCTGAATGATCGTTGTCAAAGAATTGAATGGCAAACCCATCACAAGATAACAACCTTGCTTTGGGAAATGCCCCCCGTGCTTGCCAGGGTTAGATTTTCCTTTGCGGTTATCTCACGCGAGCTTGATCGTATCAAAGATAGTGTCGTTAAAGGCTGCGCCGGCGAAGCCCCGCCTGCCGGCTTGCCTGCTAAAGGCAGGTCGGCAGGCGAGGCAAGAGTCAAGGGAATAAGGGTTAAGCATCAAGGAGTTATATCCTGGACAAGCCGAAAGCCGTAATTGTCGATGCGAGCCGACGGCCCGTCCTTGTAGCGGTTCGCGGAACGCAGGACCAGCGGATTATTGTCCCAGGAGCCGCCGCACAAAACGGCCCGCGAATAACCATCACAGCCTGTCGTCCAAGCACGGCCATCGCTTGGCGCGCCTTCGTAATTATCATGCCAGCAGTCCTTCACCCATTCCCAGACATTTCCGTGCATGTCATACAAACCAAAGGCATTGGCCGCAAAACTGCCCACCGGGGCCGTTTTTTTATAGTCCCACTCACTGCCGCAGCCATTGCAGTTGGCCTGGTTGCGGCCTATCTCATCGCCCCAGCTATATTTCGTCGTTGTGCCCGCCCGCGCCGCGTATTTCCATTCCGCTTCACTCGGCAGCCGATAGTCCCTGCCCGTCTGCTCGCTCAGCCACCGCGCATAAGCCTGGGCATCCTCCTGGCTCACATCGATCACCGGCCGATTACCTCGGCCCCAGCCTTCATCGTCAGGCCGGTCTCGACCCGTCGCCCGCGCAAACCGGTCATACTCCGTAAAGGTCACTTCATACTTGCCCATCGCTATCGGGCGACTTAGGGTCACCCTGCGCACCGGCTTTTCATCATTGGAACCCTCGCCGGACAAATCCCCCATCCGAAAACGCCCCGTTGGCAACACCACCATCTCTGGGCCCTCGCCGCCGCTTTTCAGACTGTCGCGAAACACCTCGCCCACGGCCCGTTCCGGCACAGCACGGCGCAGCGCAATTGCCCGAGTCGTGCGCTGGCCCGCTTCTATGCGGACAGTGCCTTCAAATTCCTCATACCCGGCCCGGCGTACCACCACCCGATACTCCCCCGCCGGCAGTTCCAACCCCGGTCGGTAACGCGGTTCAATATCCGGCAGGATTATCCGCGCATCCGCGGGTTCGAGTTCAAGTGTCAGCGTTCCGTACCCGTGGCCCAGCTTTTTCCGGGCATCGACATGCCCCTGTCTGGCCGCGCGTGTGTACCACTGTACCGCCATCTCGCTATCCTTCGCAACGCCCCGTCCTCTCTCGTGCATCTCACCCAGTGTGTATTGAGCAGCGGCATTCCCCTGCTCGGCCGTAATATTCAGTATGTGCCGGGCATCGTTACTCCCCCTTTCGACCGCGAGTAAGTACCAATCCATCGCCATATTGTCATCCCGCGCAACCCCTTCTCCTTTCTGGTACATCCAGCCCAGGCTGAACGCGGCGGCAGCCGCGTCCGCATCATTCATATTGGGATAAGCAGTTTCCCATTCACGCAGGGCTGCGGCATAATCACCCCTGTCATAGGCGGCCAGCCCCTTCTCGAAGTCAGCGCTCGCGGCCGGCCAGATACTCCAAAGAAGCGCGGCAAGGATAAATTGGAATTTGATGTTTGGTTTTCGCACAGGCAATAAGTTTAGAGGATTTCGGAACGCCATAAAGCAGCATTGTCACACAGAATATCTTTTAATCCCATGAGTTACATTCATTACGGATATATTCGTCAATTTCCTCAACACTGCCAAACCGCCCTTTCATTGAGCCTATATATTGTAGCGCCTGCCTGTGAAAATGTAATGGCATGTCCGGGGTCAGTACCTGTGAGACTAATCAGACTTGCCTGCAGAAAGCAGTTAGCGCAGATTTTGAATTATTTCGATTGGCCTTTTGCAGGCAAACCGGAACAACGTAAAATCAAAACAACACTCCATCGTCATTCCAGCGAAAGCTCGCCTGCATGGATGCAGGTGGTAGAGCGGCGTCTGGAACAGGCCGCCGAGGAATCCAGGAGGGTATGGCCGGGAAGTGCAATGGATTACAATTCTGTCTGACAACCAAAATGGTATATTTGGCAGTCATTCCCGCTTGCCTGCCTATGGCAGGTAAGCGGGAATGTATCTCATAAACCACTGGATTCCGGCTTTCGCCTGCCTGCAGCAGGCAGGTCGCCGCATACAGGACATCCTGTCCATAAATGACGACAGGGGCGGAATGAAATATTCGTTGCCATTCCAATCTGCCCGTAACAGACAGGCAGACCGAACCGAATTTCATTTTACCCCGGCCCCGGCGGCGCGGCATTTTGAACGGCCCTGGAATAAGCCTGTTATCAGTTGCGCGAAGCTCTGCTAAAATAAATGGCATTCATTGCTATTCTCCGCCGGAATCAGGTTGCCGCCTGCAAAGGCAGAAACCGGGAGCGGCCGGGGATAACGTTTATAAGCAGGCTTAAAATGCTCATTATATTGCCCTCAAACAGCGCTTTTTTATCTTGCGCGCCCCCGGCTTTCGACCGCCGGTCTGGAATTGGTCCGCGCGGGCAGGCGCGCCCTCTGGCCGCATAAACCCATGTTGAATATCATTCTGAAAATCCTGCCCCTGCTCTTGTTCGCGCCCGTTTTTGCCGGGCCGCCGGTCGTCGGCGTGAGCGCGGCGGGGGTTGAGAGCGGGGCCGCCCCCCGGCCGGATGCGGCCGGCCCCGGCGCGGATAATACCCCGGCCGCGCCGCCGGCGGCCCCGGCGCGCGATATTATGCTGGTGCTGGATAATTCCGGCAGCATGAAGCAGAACGACCCGGATTTTATGGTGAGCAAGGCCGTCAACCGCTTTATCGGCCGGCAGGATTCAAATACCCGGGCCGGTATTGTGATCTTCGATCAAGGCGCGCAGATGCCGCTTGGGCTGGCCGCCCGGCCGGCCGCGGCGCCTTCCGGGGCCGGGGCGGACGCTGTCGACTATCTGGCGGGCATTGATTATACGGGCCGCTTTACGGACAGCCCGGCCGGTGTGGAGCGGGCGATCTATGAACTGAAAAAAAACGGGCGGCCCGAGGCAAGCAAACAGATCATCTTTATGACCGATGGCATTGTCGATACCGGCGAGGCCGCGCGTGATATTGAAAAGACCAGATGGCTGCGCGATGAACTGGCCCCGGACGCCGCGGAGCACGGGATCCGGATATTCGGCATCGTGTTTACCGAGGCGGCCGATTTTCAGTTGATCCAGTCCATCACCCGACGCACCGGGGGCGAGTATTACCGCGCCCTGACCGCGACCGAACTCGAACAGGTCTTTGACAGGCTAAACCTTGCGCTCGGCGAGCCGCCGTCCGCGCCTGTGTCAACGCCCGAGCCCGCGTCGCCGCCCGTGCCGGAACCTGAGCCGGCGCTGGTCTCTGTGCCAGAGCCGGCGCCCGAGGTCGAGACCCGGACGCCGGAACCCAGCGTACAGGCGCCGCCCGCGCCGGCCCCGGTCATTATCGAGGCGCCGGGCGCGAACCTGGCGCGGGAAGCGCGCCTCCAATCCATCATTACCGTGGCCGTGGCGATCGTGCTTGTCATTATGCTGCTCGGGATCCTGATCTTGCTGATCCGGCAGGATCGCGCCCCTGAAAAGAGCGAAAAACAGTTCACGCAGGAGGCCTTTATCAACGATCTGCACGGCAAGACCGGCAAGCCCACGCACAAACTGGGCGAAAAACCGCTCATGTTCGGCCGCGTGGCGGGTCAGGACAGCGAAAATTTTGATTATGTCGTGATTGACGAGGCGACCATCGGCCGCCGCCATGCCCTGATTGAATTCAAGGATCATGCCTGCTGGATCACCGATCAAGGCAGCATCAACGGCACCTTCGTCAACGGCAGGATGGTGGACGCCCGCCACCGCCTGAAACACGGCGACCGCATACGCCTGTATAAATGCGAATTTGAATTCATCATGCCGGAACTGCAAGACATTGCCAGCACGGTCGTGTCCAGCACCGTGTTTGCCGCCCAGCAGGCCGCGCGCAATGAGCGCGAGGATACCACCGAACTCAACCAGCGGGCCCCCGGCGCAAAAAAGGAGAAAGCAATGGAGTTTGATATCGGCAACGCCGAAAGCCCGGATGAAGAAACGGGTTCTAACGACAGGGTGATCATGCGCCAGGGTGACAGCTAGTCTGTTGCCAAACCTTATTCGCGCCGATGAAAAACGGACTTGCCGGCATTTTCGCCATACTCGCTGACGGCCGGACGCATTCCGGCCAGGCGCTGGCCCGGCGCTTCGGCGTCAGCCGCGCCGCCGTGTGGCGCTCGGTCAAACGGCTGGGCGGGCTGGGCCTCAATATCAGGGCGCTGCGGGGCCGCGGCTATCAGCTTGATCATGCCGTTGAATTGCTGTCCGCGGAAAAAATCTCCCGTGGTTTATCGCCCGCGGCGGCGGCATGCTGCAAGGCCCTGGAAATACGGTTTGATATTTCATCGACCAATACGGTGTTGCTCAGGCGGCTTGCCGCCGGCGCGGCGCGGGGCCATGTGCTGTTGGCGGAATATCAGGCCGAGGGCCGCGGCCGCCGGGCCAGGGTCTGGCTGTCGCCGCCGGCCGCCGGTCTCTGTCTCTCCCTGGCCTGGCGCTTCAGGCCGGGGCCCGCCGCGCTCAACAAGCTGTCGCTGTACGCCGGACTGGCCGTGGCCGAGGCGCTCGCCGCCCTGAATGTGCCGGCGGTCTCCTTAAAATGGCCCAATGATATTCTGCTGGCCACGAAGAAACTGGGCGGCGTCCTGATCGAGACGCGCGGCGCGGCGGGCGGCGCGGTCGATTGCGTGATCGGGCTGGGCATTAACTACCGGCTGCCGGATAAAACCCGGGCCGCGATCGGTCAGGCGGCGACCGATATTTGCGGTCACGCCGGGCCGGGACTGTCAAGAAACCGGATCGCCGCGGCAGTGCTGAATCGTCTGTTTGCGATATTAAACCTGATCGAACGCGGCCGGGATGGCGATCTGCTGGACCGATGGCGTGGCTATGACGGCTATCAGGGCCGGCGCGTGGTATTGAACACGGCCCGCTCCAGGCTTGAGGGCGTCGTGGCCGGCGTGAATGATGAGGGGGCGCTGTTATTGCGGGTCGGCGGCGACGCCAGGGCCTTTACCGCGGGCGAGGTCAGCCTCGGATCAGGGCCATGAAATTATTATTCGATATTGGCAATACCACGATTAACTGGGCCGTTGAAGAGGCCGGAGACTTCAGCAGGCGCGGTAAAAACAGCCACAAGGAACTTGCCACCCCGGCGCAGATCAAGCGACAACTCGGACTGGCAGACTCGCCGGGGCCTTCCCATGTGCTGGTCTCCAGCGTCGCCGCGGCCGCGGCCCTGTCTCCGTTCCGGGGCCTTGCCCGCGGCTATGAACAATGCGTGTTCCGGCAGGCCCATGCCACGGGCGCCCATAAACAGCTAAAAAACGCTTACAGTGAGCCGGGGCGGATGGGCAGCGACCGCTGGCTGGCGCTGGTCGCGGCCTGGGAAAGCTACCGGGCGCCGCTCTGCCTCGTCATCTGCGGCACGGCGCTGACGGTCGATCTCATTGGCCCGGACGGTTTGCATCTGGGCGGCTATATCGCGCCGGGCATTGCCATGATGCAACAGTCGCTGATTCAAAATACCGCGGGGATCAAGGCCAGGGTGGATCATACATTACTGCTTGAGCCGGCCGCCGATACCCAGCACGCGATAACGGCCGGCGCCTGTCTGGCCAGTGTGGCGCTCATTGATCGGGTCGTGGCAGAGTTCAGCGATAATTTCAAGATCACGCCGCAATGTGTCATCAGCGGCGGCGCGGCCGGCCTGTTAAGGCCGGTATTGAAGCAGAGATTTGTCGAGCAGGCCGATATTGTCTTGCGCGGACTGTCGATTATGCACCGGGCCAGCCCGTGAAGTGGCTGTTTATCTTATCGTTGCTGGCCAATGTCCTGTATCTGGGCTGGGAGATTGACCGCGATGCCCGTCTGGCCAGAAGCGATGCCGCGGCCGTAATCAGGATCCCGCCCGGCACGCCCCGGCTTGAGCTATTGTCCGAACTGGACGCCCCGCCCGCCGAACGCACGGACGCCAACAGCGGGGCCAACCGCCACCTGTTGCGCCTGCCCGCGGCAGACAGGCTGAAATTGCCATGCGTGGCGGAAATCCCTAGAATACCCATCTGCTGGCCGAATCCGTAGCCGCCACCAGCCGGGGCTGCGGGGCTGTATTGCCCCGATAGTTAAATGGTATAACCGATGATTTGTAATCATCTATTGGGGGTTCGATTCCCTCTCGGGGCTCCGGTTTAATCCGCAGATTAGGCAGATTATTGCGGCTGGCTTGGCGCCTTGTCCAGTGTGGACAGTCAAGTCAGCATGACGTAAAACCAGAACAACACCTCGTTGTCATTCCGGCGAAAGCCGGAATCCAGTGGTTTATGCAATACATTCCTGCGCAAGCGGGAATGACAACCAATGTGCGATCCCAACAGACTTGAAGAGCCGGAATCTGTTTGTCATCTCACCATCGCCCTCCTGGATTCCCTGGCCGCTTGTTTCAGACCTGCCTGCCGCCGGCAGGCCGATCATGTCGCCGGCCGGAGCAATCTCTTGCGGGCGGAGTTGCGCCGCCTGGCGACGCGCGACAACCCGTATTTAATCGGCAGTACGTCGAAGGAATCCGGGCCGTACTCGCCAAGCCACTCGCGTATCTCTTCATGATCGGGGTGTTTGGGATCGTGGTAAGCCTCCAGCAGCTCGTAAAAGCCCGGCACGCCGCCGCAGTCTTCCGGCGGCGCGGCGCGTTCGCCGCCGAGATAACGCGGATAGTCCGTGTCCGCATCGCCCTGGCGGATATCGGTAATGATGACCCGCATACGCCAATCGTCGCCGAAGTCATAGACATAGCGCAGGACCGTCTTCTTGCCCTTGCAAATATCGCGTAAGCGCGCCCATTCCGCCTTGCGGCATGGCTTGTCGCCCTCATCCATCTGATCGGTGGAAGGACAGTAGAGGTATTTCCGGTCGGAGAACTCCCAAAGGTGACAGTTGTGCCAGTCCATCAGATGCTGGATGGTTTCGTGCAACGCCTGCAGCGTCATGGAAGTGGGCGCCTCGATCATGCGCCAGATCAGCGGTTCAAGCTCTTCAAACTCAATGCGAATCGTCACAATCTCATTAAAGCTCTCAAAACCTTCGGCGGGTTTGGCAGGTGACATTAAAATGGTCCTCTTATTAGCTCTTGTCGAATCTGGACAAAAAGGAATAATTCTATCAGGAAAAACCATCAATATCCTGCCCGCTGACAGGGTTACCCCATCTAAATTGCTAGGGCCTGTTTACACTATGTTGGCCGTCCTGCTTGAGTCTGTTTTGCGCGCCAGCAAGGCGGAAGAAGCGCAGTGTAGTTGCGCTACTCAAGCGACTGACAACGAAGCTGGGGCGCAAAACAGGCCAAGCCCTTCGGGTTGTGTCCCAAACTGCGCCACTCGGCGTTGCTTGTCGCTCATTTGGAATGACCAAACTACGCTCCGCGCGCCTTGATTGGCGCAGTTTGGGACACAACAGGACGGCCAACATAGTGTAAACAGGCCCTAACATAGCGGGCGATATGAGCGATACCAACGATACCGTGGCCAGGATAACTGACGCCTTATTTTAGATGAGGTGACCCTGTGCCCGCTGAATCGCCGATGCGTAACCTGCCTGTAGCGGGCAGGTCTGCGGATAAGCGACTCTGCCCAAACCGGGATAAAAAATCCGCAGATTGTCTTTTTTTGAATAAAATAAATCCGTGTAATCCGCGTAATCTGCGGATAAACGATTCTGCCGAAACCGGGGATGTTCGCGGCCTTGGTTGAAACAGCGGGCCGGGATCAGCCTGCTAATTGAAACTCAAGAAACAGGCCGGCAAAGACCAGCAGGCCGAACCAGTTGTTGTTCAGAAAGGCGCGCATGCAGGATGCCGGCTTGCGATCCCGTATCAGCCAGAGTTGATACACAAAAAAGCCGGCCGCGATCCCGAGGCCGCCAAAGTACGGCAGGCCGAGGCCGGCCTCGCGGCCGACCATGATCAGTGTCGCCAGTGTCAGGGCCTGAATGACGCCAATGATCACCCGGTCGGCGTCATCAAACAGGATCGCGGTCGATTTTATGCCGATTTTGAGGTCGTCCTCACGGTCGATCATGGCGTACATCGTGTCATAAACCACCGACCAGAATACGTTTGCAATCAGCAACAGCCAGGCGATGGCCGGCACGGCGCCGGTCTGGGCCGCGAACGCCATCGGCACGCACCAGCCGTAGGCGAGGCCCAGGAAAAACTGGGGCAGATAGGTATAGCGCTTCATGTAGGGATAGACGGCGGCCAGCAGGACCGCCACCAGGGCCAGTTGCAGCGTTAATCTGTTCAGCGTCAACACCAGCAGGAAGGCGGCCAGGAGCAGGACGCCGGCCACTATCAGGGCCTCGCGGGTTGTGACCCGGCCGGTCACGATGGGGCGCGCCCGGGTGCGTTGCACGGCGCCGTCAAAGCGCCGGTCGGCCACATCGTTCAGACACACGCCGGCGGAGCGCATCAGCGCCACGCCGGCCACGAATACCAGCAACACGGCCGGATCAGGCGGGCCGCCGGCGGCCAGCCACAAGGCCCAGAGGGTCGGCCAGAGCAGCAGCAGTATGCCGATGGGCCGATCCAGCCGGGTAAGTCTGGCATATTGTTGCAGCCGGTCCCGGATACGCGGCCAGTGGGTCTTGCAGGCCAGCCAGACGCGCGCCAGTAAATCCCCGCCGCGCGCAAGGCAGCGCCGGGTAAATAACCAGGCGCGCGCTGATAAATCCCCGCCGCGGACAAGGCAGCGCCGGGCAAAGCGCCGGGCGCGGGCCGCAAACGCCCGGAGACGCCCTGCCGCGGGCCGCCTTGCGCTCAGGCGTCGCCAGAGTTCAAGCGCGCGCGCGCGGGTCTTACGCAGCAATGAATTCAGCTCTGGATACATCGTACAAGCTCCGGCAGGAAGACTTCACTTATCAGCAAGGGCCGGTTGCGCAGGTGGAACAGGGATTGCCTGGCCCACGGCGCCGCGGCCATATCCTGGCCCCTGTCTTTGATCAGGCGGCCCAGATCGGACTCGGGCGGGAGCCTGGCATAACGCATGTTTGAACGGCAGGCCCCGGCCTCGGCAAACAGGACCTCGCCCAATGGCCTTGCCCCCAGCCTGGCCAGGCGGCCGCCCGTGTCGGCCAGCGTGGCCCTGGGGATAACGGTGCGGGCATAGACCAGCCGCTGCTCGTCTGACTGCAACCATGCTTCCCGGATAAAGGCCGTTTCATCCGCGTCAAGCGAAAGCCGCGCGGCTTCATCCGGCATGGGTAATCGCCAGGCCTCGGCCTCGGGCTGAACCCGGAACACCCCCGTGCATTTTTCCTGTAAATAGCGGCTTAATGAGCCGGTCTGAAACAGGCCGGCCCGCAGGCGCTTGTCAATGGCCGCGATATTGATGGCGCTTCTGTCCTGCCAGTTTATATTCAAACGGGGTTCCTATAGGAAGCTCTGAATAAGTCCATCCTGGACTTATCAGAGCACGCAAGATGAAAATGCGATTTTCATCTTCCTGCCTACAGCAGGCAGGACTTCAAAATCAATGACTTGCGTCATTGCCAGATTATTAGATTATGGGGCGGCACACCTGCCTGTAGCAGGCAGGTCGCTTGTACCGCAGGAAACTCTGATTTAATCAGGGTTTCCTATACCTTACCGTAATCCGGGCGGCCCAGCCAGCGGCGCGCCAGCAAGGCCGCGGTCTGCGGGTGTTGTCGCAACAGCCGCCTGGCGGTCTTTTGTATCTGTGGCAACAGGGCCGCGTCACGGGCCAGATCGGCCACGCGCAGGGTTGGCATCCCGGATTGCTGGGCGCCGAGCACCTCGCCCGGCCCCCTCAGCGCCAGGTCTTTTTCTGCAATGGCAAAACCGTCATTGCTGTTGCGCATGATCGCCAGGCGTTGTTTTGCCATATCGCCCAGCGGCGCCTGATACATGAGCACGCAATCGCTCCTGATCCTACCACGGCCGATACGGCCGCGTAACTGATGCAGTTGCGACAGGCCCAGCCGCTCGGCGTTATCTATGATCATGAGGCTGGCGTTGGGCACGTCCAGGCCGACTTCAATGACCGTGGTCGCCACCAGCAAGGCCACGCCGCCGGCCTTGAACGCCTGCATGATGCGGTCTTTTTCAGCGGTCTTCAGGCGACCGTGGATCAATTCAAGCGTCAACCCCGGCAGTTTGTCGCGCAAGCCGGCGGCGGTGTCAATCGCCGCCTCGCATTGGCGGCTTTCCGATTCCTCGATCAGGGTGCAGACCCAGTAAACCTGACGGCCGCTTTGGCAGGCGTGCCGGATACGTTCAATAATCTCGGCCCGCCGTTCATTTGAGATGACGCTGGTGGCGACCGGCCGCCGCCCCGGCGGCAATTCGTCAATGACCGTATGGTCCAGGTCGGCGTACGCCGTCATCGTCAATGTGCGCGGTATCGGGGTCGCGGTCATGATCAACTGGTGCGGATATTTGCCCTGCGCGCGGGCCTTTTCCAACAGCGCCAGCCGCTGGTGCACGCCGAAGCGATGCTGTTCGTCGATGATGACCAGTCCGAGCCGGGCGAAGCGGACAGAGTCCTGAAACAGGGCATGGGTGCCGATAACGATAAACGGCTTTTCTTCAAGCAGCCGTTGGCGGACAAGCTCGCGCGCGGATTTGCCCAGTTTGCCGATCAGGAACAGCACTTCAATAGCCAGCGGTTCAAACCAGCGGCTAAAATTGCTGAAATGCTGTTCGGCCAGCAATTCGGTCGGCGCCATCAGCGCCGCAGCATAACCGGATTCGATGGCCTGCAAGGCGGCCAGCGCCGCGACCACGGTCTTGCCCGAACCCACATCGCCCTGCGCCAGGCGCAGCATCGGCGCCGTGCCGGCCAGATCGGCCGAGAGGGTGGCCCAGGCCCGTTGCTGGGCGCCGGTCAGGCTGAACGGCAGGTTCTTCAGATAGCGCGCTGTCAGTTCATTATGTTGCCGCAAGGCCGGCGCGGGTTCCGAGCGCAATTCGCGGCGCAGGTTGAGCAGGTTCAGTTGATGCGCCAGCAGTTCCTCGAAGGCCAGCCGTTTTTGCGCGGGATGGCGGCCCTTGAGCAACTCTGCAACAGCCGCATCGGGCGGCGGCCGGTGGACGTAAACGAGCGCGTCGCTCAGGGTCGGCAGGTTTAAGGCCTGCAACAGCGGCGCCGGCAACAGTTCGGGCAAGCCGGCCGTATCCTCTTTTAACAGGGTCAGCGCCTGCTCCGTGAGCGCGCGCAGGCGCGGCTGCGTCAGGCCCTCGGTGGCCGGATAAACCGGCGTCAGTTGTTCTTCAAGCGGGGCCTCGTCATGCGCCTGGAGCCGGCGATATTCCGGGTGCACGATCTCCAGTGAATTCGGGCCGCGCCGCACCTGGCCGTAACAGCGGATCAAGGCGCCTTTTTGCAAGCCCTGTTGCTGCGCCCTTGAAAAATAAAAAAAGCGCAGCAGCAGCGCGCCGGTGCCGTCGCTGATTCGGCACAACAGGGAACGGCGCCGGCCCTGACGCACCTGGGTCAATTCAATCTCTGCCTGAATATAGGCGTCATGGCCCGGCCGCAGCGCGCCGATGGGGGTCAGGCGGGTGCGGTCGATATAGCGATAGGGCAGGTGAAACAGCAGGTCGTGAATTTTTTCAATCCCGATCCGGCTTAATTTTTCCCCCAGCCGGGCGCCGGCGCCGCTGAGCGAGGTCACCGGATCGGAAAGTGTTTGCCTGTTTGCCAAGATCGGCGGACCCTGCAACGATTCATTCGCAATGACGGCGGGCTTAATCCGGATCCAGCACCATCACGGCGTCCATCTCGACCCCGGCGCCCCTGGGCAGGCCGGCCACGCCGATGGCCGCGCGGGCCGGATAGGGCTGGCGGAAATAGTCCGCCATGATCTCGTTGACCAGGGCAAAATGGGACAGATCGGTCAGAAAGACATTCAATTTGCAAATGTCATCCAGGCCGCCGCCGGCCGCGGCCGCGACCGCGCCGAGGTTGTCGAACACGCGCCTGATTTGGGCCCGCATGTCTCCCTCGACCATCTGCATGGTGTCCGGCATCAGCGGGATCTGGCCCGACAGATAGACCGTATGGCCTGTCTTTACGGCCTGTGAATAAGCGCCTATGGCCGCTGGCGCGGCCGTGGTTGAAATAATTTCGCGCGGCATGTTTGTCTCCCGTGTTTGAAATAGTGAGGCGGAATCGTTTATCCGCAGATTACGCCGATTACACAGATTTATTTAGAAAAAAATAATCTGCGGAAATCTGCGCAATCTGCCTGTAGCAGACAGGTCTGCGGATTTTTTATCTCAGGGCCGCACGATATGCGAGACGCTTTTCAGCACCCTGATACGGCGCATGACCTGGGCCAGGTGGTGGCGATCGCGGACCTCGATGATAAAGCGCATCCAGGTATGGCTGCCGTCGCTCTCTTTCATGTCAACATTTTCGATATTGGCATAGGCGTCCGAGATGGCGGCCGCCACGGTCGCCAGCACGCCCCGCTGATTGCGGGTATTCAGCAGGATCCTGGCCGGAAATTCACGGCCGATGTCCTGTTCCCATTCCACCTGCACCCACTTTTCCTGATGTTGCCGGTACTCAACGCTGTTTTTACAGTTTTGCCGGTGGATCACGATACCGCGCCCGGCGGTCGCAAAGCCGTGTATGGGGTCGCCCGGGATCGGATAGCAGCATTTGGGAAAGGTCATCACCATGCCTTCGGTGCCCTTGATGGAGAGCGGCAACGATTCCTTGCCGTTGGCGCCCGGCGCGATCGCGGTTTTCAGGTCTTTGAGCGCCACCAGTTGTCTGGCCAGCAGGGGCGCCAGGCGGTTGCCGAGACCAATCTCCTCAAACAGGGCGGTTTCGCTGTCGATGTGATTTTCATGCAGCAGACGCCGCATATCGGCCGCGTTGATATCCTGATAGTTGATGGCAAAGGGTTCGAGTTCGCGGTTAAGCAGGCGCTTGCCCAACAGCGCCGCCTCATTGCGTTGCAGATTTTTAAGGAAATGCCTGATCTGGCTGCGCGCCTTGGCGGTCACGACAAAATTCAGCCAGGCCGGGTCCGGGCGCCCGCTGGTGGCCGTGATGATGTCCACCATCTGACCGTTCTCAAGCTGGGTGCCGAGCGGCGCGAGCTTGTGGTTGAGCCTGGCCCCCACGCATTTATTGCCGATATCGCTGTGGATGGCGTAGGCGAAGTCCACCGCCGTGGCGCCCCGCGGCAGCGCCATGATCCTGCCCTTGGGGGTGAAGGCATAGACCTCGTCCGGGAACAGGTCGATCTTGACGTTTTCGAAGAATTCCTCGGGATTGCCGGCGGCCTTGTTCATTTCAACGATATTGCGCAACCATTCGCGCGCGCGCCGGTGGGCGCTGCTGCGGTCTCCGTGGCCGTTATGCCGGCTGTTGCCGGTCTTGCCTTCGGCCTTGTATAGCCAGTGCGCGGCGATCCCGGTCTCGGCCACATCTTCCATCGCGCGCGTGCGGATCTGTATCTCAATCGGCTTGCCAGAGGGCCCGAACAAATCCGTGTGCAGCGATTGATAGCCGTTGGTCTTGGGGATGGCGATATAATCCTTGAACTTGCCCGGCACGGGTTTGTAGAGGTTGTGCATGGTGCCGACCGCGCGGTAACAGGTGTCGACGCTATCGACAATGACGCGAAAGGCAAAGACATCGTGGATTTCCTTGAAGGACAGCCGCCGCGCCCGCATCTTTTGATAAATGCCGTACAGGTGCTTTTCCCGGCCGAGGATCTGCCCCGGGATCTTCTCCTGCCGCATGCGCCGTTTCAGCGCGGTGCGGATCTTGCTGATGATCTGCCTGCGGTCTCCGCGCGCCTTATCGATCTGATCGGCCAGGACCCGGCGCCGGAACGGATACAGGGCGGAAAAACCGAGTTCTTCCAGTTCCAGCCGGATCCCGTTGAGGCCCAGCCGCAATGCGATAGGCGCATAGATCTCCAGGGTTTCGCGCGCGATACGGCGCCGTTTTGCGGGCCGGAGCGCGGTCAGCGTGCGCATATTGTGCAGGCGATCGGCGAGCTTGAGCAGGATAACGCGAATGTCGTTGCTCATCGCCATCAGCATCTTGCGGAAGTTATGCGCCTGGGCCTCGGCCAGGCTCTCAAACTGCATCTTGTCCAGCTTGCTGACGCCGTCCACCAGCTCGGCCACGCCCTTGCCGAAGCTGCGCTGCAACTCTTTTTTGGCGGTCGGCGTGTCCTCGATCACGTCATGCAGCATGGCCGCCATCAGGGTCTGATGGTCCATGTGCATGTCGCCCAGGATGCGCGCCACGGCCAGGGGATGATGGATATAGGCCTCGCCGCTGGCGCGTTTCTGGCCCTCGTGGGCCCTGGCGCCGAACTGATAGGCGCGCCGCACCTTCTCGACCTGATCGGGTTGCAGGTAAGTGCCGATGGTTTTACTCAATTCGTTAATGGTCAGCATGAGAAGACCAGTTTATCCGCAGATTACGCCGATTTCACAGATTTATTTTATTCGAGATTAAAGATAATCTGCGGAAATCTGCGTAACCTGCCTGCTGCAGGCAGGTCTGCGGATTTTTTTATCCTTGGACTTCTTTTCGCATAAACCAGGCGCGCAGGTCGTCCGCGATCAGATAAAAACAGGGCAGGGTCAGCAGGATCAACACCGTGGCAAAGACCAGGCCGAAGCCCAGGCTGACGGCCAGCGGCGACAGGAAGGCCGTTTGCCCGGTCGCAAAGAAGATCAGCGGCGAGACGCCGAGAAAGGTGGTGATCGTGGTCAGCAGGATCGGGCGGGCGCGCACCTTGCCGGCCTCGACCACGGCGCTGATGCGATCCTTGCCCTCGCGCCGCAGGCGCTTGATGAAGTCCACGATGATCAATGAATCATTCACGATAATGCCGGACAGGGCCAGCATGCCGATGCCGGACAGGAACTGGATGTTGTAATCAAACACGGCATGGCCGATGACGATGCCGATAAAGCCGAACGGGATCGCGGCCATCACCACCAGCGGATCCAGCAGGGATTTAAACAGGGCGGTCAACATAAAAAAGATCAGGGCCAGGGCGATGATCAACGCCTGATTCATATCCCGGAAGGCGTCCTGCGCCTTTTTCTTTTCTCCCATGAACATCAGCTTATAGTCGTCGGCCTCGCCAAAGACGGCGTCAAGCTGGCGCGCGATGGCGCCGGGCGTGGTGACCCTGGCGTCCACATCGGCGCTGATCCTGGCCATGCGCTGCGTGTCGCGGCGGCGGATCTGGTTGAGGCCGCGGCCGATGCTGATGTCGGCGACATCGCCCAGATAAACCGTTTGGCCGGATGGCAGGATAATCGGCAGATCCTTGAGGCTGGCGGACTGTTCGCGCATGGCGCGCGGATAGATCACCCGCACCGGCAGCCGCTTTTCATTCCAGCTTACCTGCGCGACCTCATTGCCCAGATAGCCGCTGCGCACGGCGCTCGCCAGTTCATTCTGGCTCAGCCCCAGACGCCGGCCGCGTTCATTCAACTGATATTTGTATTCGAGTTTGCCGGGCTGCTGGTCATGCGCGACATCGCTCACGCCCGGCATACGCTTCAGATAGGCGCTGATCTCCCGCGCCTTCTCCCGCAACAGGGCCAGGTCGGCGCTCACGATGCCCAGTTCGATATCATCCCCGGCCGGGCCGGCATTGGGTTTCAGGATGCTGAGGCGATCGATGGCCGCTATCTGCTCAAACTCGGTTCTTATTTGAGCGATGATCTCATCGGCGCCGCGCGTCCGGCTGCCCTCGTTGTCAAAATCGAGACTCACCAGCGGCGTCACCCATTTTTCGATAAAGCTCGCGGCCACGGGCTTTTGCAGGTCGATCACAAACTGGATCATATTGCTGCCGGTTTTGCTGCGGTTGAAATCAATGATGCTGACGCCAACATTGCTGAGCACGGTCTTGCGTTCATGTTCGGGCATGATTTCGTATAAGCGGCGTTCCAGTTGTTCGGTCAGCCGCAGGCTGTCTTCCAGGCTGTAGGTGTTGGGGGTTTCGATATTCACAAAGAACTTGCCGATCTCGACATCGCCGAAGAGCTGGAACGGCAGCCGGGTTGCGGCATAGCTCAGGCTCACGGCCAGCACGCAGAGGCTGGCCACGGCCACGAAATAACGGTTCAGCGCGGACCAGCGCAATAATTGCCCGTATTTATCAAGCAGCCTGTGCCAGTTGAGCCGCGCCGGCCGCTTTTCCCGTCGCAAAAAATGGCCGGCGTGCGAAGGCAATACGGCAAAGGCCTCGATCAATGAACCCACGAGCGCGCAGCAGACCACGATCGGGATCACGTCGATAAACTCGCCCAGCACTTCGCCGACCACAAACATCGGCAGGAAGGCCGCGATCGTGGTCAGGGTGGAGACCACGACCGGCCAGAATACCTCGCGCGCGCCCCTGGCCGCGGCCGCCCCGGGCGCCAGGCCGGCCTCGATATGCCGATAGACGTTTTCCGTGACGATGATCGCGTCATCCACGACCATGCCCAGCACGATCACAAAGGCAAACAGCGAGATCATGTTGATCGTATAGCCGAGATAATAGAGCAGCACGATGGCGAATAAAAACGAGACCGGGATGCCAAACGCGGTGATGGCCGCCACGCGGAAATTAAGCAGCACACACAGCGAGAGCAGGACCAGCGCCAGACCGATGAGGCCGGAAGACTTGACCAGATTCAGGCGGGTCTCGACCGGCGCCGCCATATCGGTGTGATAACCCGCCGTGACGCTGTCCGGCAGCGCCCGGTTGAGTTCGTCCGCCAGTTTTTTTATCGCGGCCGAGACCTTGATGGTGGAGGCCTCCGCGGTCTTGGTCACGATCAGGTTGACCGAGGGCCGGCCATTGAAACGGGCATAGGTCTCGGCTTCGGCAAAACGGCGCGCGACCGTGGCCACCTGGCCGAGCTTGAGTTTGCCGCCGGCGGCGTTGGCGCGCAGCACGATCTGTTCGATATTTTCCGGTTCGGGGCTCGTGCCCTGGCCCCGCAGCCGGATATCGCCCTCGCTGGCCTTGATCGAGCCGCCCGGCTGGTCGATGAGATTATTTCTGAGCGCGGCGTTGATCTCTTGCAGCGGGATGCCGAGCGCCGCCAGCCGATGCGGGTCAACCTCAACCCAAAGCTCCCACTCACGCTCGCCGGTCATGCCCACGCTGGCCACACCCGGCAACTGCTGCATCTGGCGGCGCGCCTGCTCCGCGTATTCATAGAGCTCCGCCTTGGACAACTCGCCGTACAGGGTCAGGATGATCACCGGGAAACGGGTGCGAATGCGGTTTAACTCGGGCTCTTCGGCCGTATCAGGCAGATCGTCCACCCGATCCAGCAAGGTCCGGGTCGTGCGGATGAAGTCATCCACATCCGCGCCGGCCTTGAGTTTGATATAAATGCCGGAGGCGCCCTCGCCGCTGTAGGAGGAGATATAATCAATATCCCGGCTGTCTTCAAATTGTTCTTCAATGGGGATCGTGATCTGCTGCTCGACTTCGACCGGCGCCGCGCCTTCAAACACGGTCGTGACGCTGACCATATCCAGTTCGACCACCGGAAAGATCTCCTGCGGCAAACCGCGCCAGGCCAAAACGCCCACGATCAGCATGATCGCCAGACTCAGGTTGACCAGCAGCGGATTCTTCAGGGAAGCATTGATAATGAACATGCCGAACGCCTGCTCAGAAAAAGTTTTTCACACTGGCAAAAATGACGTTTTACTATTGCCGCAAACAAATGTCATTGTTGTCATTCCCGTCTGCCTATAACAGGCAGACGGGAATGTAATGACGACGAAGGCGATAGAGACATCTGCGTAAATCTGTGTAATCTGCGGACACTAATACACCACCACAAGCTGCCCATCCGCAAGGCCGGCAATGTCCCCGCTGACGATTTCAGAGCCGGCCGCGATCCCCGCGACGATATGCAAATCCTCAAAACGCGCGAGCAGCGTGACCGGCCGCCGGTAAACCCGATCATTGGCATAACCGAACACATAGGATTCACCGTCTTCATGCAGCACGGCGCTGACCGGCACCACGCTGGCCCCGGCATAATAGCGGCCCGGCAGTTCGGCCACGGCCAGGCGGCCCGCGAACAAACCGGCCGAGGGCAGCCTGATCTTGAGCGAGTGGGTGTTGGTGTCCGGGTCCGGGTCAACCGCGAGCGCGATGATCCGGCCCTCGCGCCGGCCCTGTCCGGTTTCGACCCTGATTTTCTGTCCGAGCGACAACTCGGCTGCAGTGAGGCCCGTGACTTCCAGATTCAGGTCAAGCCGCTCCAACTCGACAATTTCCAGCGCGGCCTGACCCGGCGCCACATAATCGCCCACCTCGACATGAACCCTGTTGACCGTGCCGCTGAACGGGGCCTTGAGCCGGGTGCGGCGCAGATTGCGCTCGGCCTTGTTGAGCCGGGCCTGCTCGATCAGCAGGCGGGAGCGGACGGCATCGACGCCGTGTTGCAGGCGCGCCTCCTCGGCCTGTTGCCGGTATAATACCTGCCGGGCCTGGTCATAATTTGATTTTGACGACAACGACTGCTGGCCCAGGCGTTCGAGCCGGGCGACTTCCTGTTCCTGTAATTGCCGTTCCTGCCGCATCAGTTCCAGCAGGCGCGAATCCCGCCGCAGCGCGTCCCTTTCGGTCTTGAGCAGGGCCTCGGATTCCGCCGCCGCGTCGATAAAATCGCCGTTTTCAATACTCAGCAATATCGCGCCCGCCGCGACCGGCTGCCCGGCCTCGACTAGGCGCGCATCGACCTGACCCGCGACCTGAAAATGCAGATTGGCCCGTCTGGCGGGCTGTAATTTTCCCGTGACCCGGGTCACGGGTTGCAGGTCTTTGACCCGCACCTGCCCGATCTTTACCGTGGGCGGCGGCAGTTCCCGCAGTTCCGCGTAGGTATCCGGGCGGGTCCACAACAGCGCCGCGATAAACAGCGCGGAAATAACGATGATAAAGACTATTCTCATGGTCTGCCTGGATAAACGGATACGATAAAACCGGCGCGACAGGTCCGCGCCCGGCCGCATTCAGGCCGCATGACAAAGATCGCCGCCTGACGGCGGACTATGATATGGCATAAAAATTTGAAGATAAACGTATTCTGTGCGATTTTAACGTCTGGATGATCCATGAACCAAGTAAACGAAATGAAACCGGCTAAATGCCGTCCGGCCGCAACACCCGGCCAGACATGGCTTATTAAGGGGCTTATGGCGGGACTCACGGCGGCGCTGCTGGCGGGCTTCGCGCCGGCCAGGGCGGATGCGGCCCCGGGCGGGTTTTGTCCGCAACCGCTGGCGATTCCGGCCCGGCCCGCGGTCGAGGCCGCGCTGGAACCGGACCAGACCTTTATCAGCGCCGACGAGGCCGATCTGGTCGAAGACGGCGCCTCCACTCTGGTCGGGAACGTCGAGGTCGCGCGCAACCGTCAGCAGGCCCGCGCGGACAAGGTGATCTATGACCAGCCGCGCGACACGGCCGACCTGGAAGGCAATGTCAACTATTGGGACGACACGCTTTATCTGAACAGCGAGACGGCCTTCCTGGACTTCAACACCGAGGTGAGCCGATTCCGGCGCGGCGATTATCTCCTGATCGAGCGCCGCGGCCGGGGCGCGGCCAACAGCATGACCCACACTGTCGATACCCGCACCGAAATGGAAGACGCGCGTTATACCACTTGCGACCCGGACGCCGAGTTCTGGCGGATCAACGCCCGCAGCGTTGACCTCGACCACGGCGAGGAATGGGGCAGCGCCCGCCATGTGGTGGTGCGGATCAAGTCGATCCCGGTCTTTTATACGCCCTATATCTCCTTCCCGCTGAGCGACGCGCGCAAGAGCGGCTTCCTCGTGCCAAGCTATGGCAATACCACCCGTCACGGGTTTGAATTCAGCACGCCTTATTACTGGAATATCCGCCCGGAAATGGACGCCACCCTCACGCCGCGCTTCCTGACCGAAAGCGGCGTGATGGCGATGGGCGAGTACCGCTATCTGCGCGCATCCGGCGACGGCATCGTCAACGCGGAATATCTGCCCTCTGACAGCCAGCGCGGGGGGCGGCACAGAAACCTGTTTGGCCTGAAATTAAATCAGCGTTTTCTGGCGGCGGGCCATCTGCATATTGACTATAACCGGGTCTCCGACCGCTTTTATTTTGAAGACTTCGGCAATCAACTGAGTATCAGCAGCACCCGCTTTCTGGAACAGCGGGCCGATATCGGCTATTCCGGAAGCAACTGGAATGCCCTGCTGCGCGTGCAGAATTATCAGACCGTGGACCGCAGCATCGCGCGCGCGAGCCGCCCCTACAAGCGCCTGCCGCAGGTCTTGTTCAATTATAACGCGCCGCGCCGCTACGGCGCCTTGAACTATGGCCTGGCCGGCGAGGCCGTTTATTTCGATCGTGGCGCTGACCGGGCCGCGCGGAACAATATCAACGGTATGCGGCTCAATCTCAAACCGTATATCAGCTACCCGCTGAGGACGGTCGCCACCTTTCTGGAACCCCGGCTTGGCCTGGATTATGCCCAGTACAGCCTGAGCGATTCCAGCACCTTCAAAAACAGCCCCGGCCGCGTCCTGCCCGTTTTCAGTCTTGACGGCGGCGTCTTTCTGGAACGCGAGGCGAGCCTCTTCAGCCGCCCTTATCTGCAAACACTGGAACCCCGGCTGTACTATCTTTATGTGCCGGAAGAGAATCAATCCGACCTGCCGGTCTTTGACACCGGGGTCCTGAGCAATTCATTCTCCGCCCTGTTTCGTGACAACCGCTTCACGGGCGCGGATCGCCTGGGCGATGCGAATCAGTTGACCCTGGCCGTCAGTTCCAGTTTGATCAATCAGGAGAGCGGGCGCGATCTGGGCCGGGTCAGCCTCGGTCAGACCCTGTATTTCCGTGACCGCAAGGTCACCCTGCCCGGCGCGGCCATCCGGGACACCGGCAGTTCCGCCCTGATCGCGGCCTTGAACACCCGTATCTTCGATGGCTGGAATCTGGGCGCCGACATCATCTGGGACCCCCATACCCGCAAAGGAACCCGCCGGTTTACCGCCGAGGCAAGCTATAATCCCGCGCCCGGCAAGATATTGAATCTGGCCTACCGTGTCCGGCGCGAGGGCGCGGATATCGAGCAAAGCGATATTTCCGTGCGCTGGCCGCTGTCCCATAAATGGAGCGCGGTCGGGCGCTGGAACTACTCGGTGCCCGAGGGGCGCTCGCTGGAAATGTTCGCCGGGCTTGAGTACGAAGACTGCTGCTGGGGCGCGCGGGCCGTGGCCAGACGTTTTTTGACCAATCTCGAAGGCCGCTATGAAACCGGTTTCTTTCTGCAACTGGAACTCAAAGGGCTGGCCGGGCTGGGCGGAAACACGCTGGACTTTCTCAAACGACAAATCTCTGGATACCGTAGTGAATATTAGTTTTCTTAAAAAAGCTCTGAATAAGTCCATCCTGGACTTATCAGAGCACGCAAGGCGAAAATGCGATTTTCACCTTGCTTCAAAATCAATGACTGGCGTCAGTGCCAAGTTATTGATTTGGGGCGGCACATCCCTGTACCGCAAAAAACTCTGCTTCAAGCAGAGTTTTCTTAAGACTTTATACCGGCATTTAGGCCCGGCCCTGTTTATCCTGTTGTTATTGCCGCCGCCGGCCGCGGCCTATGTGGCGCTCGACCGGATCATCGCCATCGTTAATGAAGACGTGGTCATGCTGAGCGAACTGCAACAAAAACTGCGCTCGGTGCGGGGGCAAATGCAACAGCAGGGGGCCAGACTGCCGCCCGGCCCGGTGCTGGAGCGTCAGGTCCTCGACAACCTGATCCAGGGCCGCATTCAGCTACAGCTTGCGGCCCGCGCCGGGATCCGGGTGGATGATGAGACCCTGAACCGGGCCATCAATAATATCGCCGCCGAAAACAAGGTCACACTCAGCGAATTCCGCCAGATCATTGAGGCCGACGGCTACAGTTACCAGCAATTCCGGGAAGATATCCGCAACGAGATCACCCTCAATCAGTTGCGCCAGAGACAGGTCGAGAACCGGATCGCGGTGACCGAGCGCGAAATTGACAACTATCTGGCCAACCGGGAATTCCAGGGCGATGTCGAGGCCGAGGTCAGAATCGCGCATATCCTGCTGGCACTGTCGGAAGACGCCCCGGCCGCCGAGATCGAGCGGGTGCGGCAGGCGGCCGCCGGGATTCGGCAGGCGCTGGCGGCCGGCGCCGACTTCGCCGCCACGGCCAGACGGGTCTCGGACGGCGGCAATGCCGGCAATGGCGGCGATCTCGGCTGGCGCAAGATGGCCGAGGTGCCGACCCTGTTTGCCGAATATATCCCGGATCTGGGCAAGGGCGATATCAGCCAGCCGATACGCAGTCCCAGCGGTTTTCATTTGATCCGGATCACCGATATAAAGGGCAACGAGCGCAGTATCGTGGCCCAGACCCATGCCCGCCATATCCTGATCCGCACCGGGGAGTTGACCACGGCAGAACAGGCCAGGGAAAAGCTGGCCCAACTCAAGACCCGGATCGAGAACGGCGATGATTTCGGCCTGCTGGCGCGGGGCAATTCGGATGATTCGGTCAGCGCCATAGAGGGCGGCGATCTGGGCTGGCGTTCGCCGGGCGAGCTGGCGCCGGAGTTTCAGCGCGTTATGGACACCCTGCCCATCGGCCGGATCAGCGCCCCGTTCAAGACCGGTTTCGGCTGGCATATCGTCGAGGTGCTGGATCGGCGGCAATATGATAATACCGAATCGCTCAAACGCGGCCGGGCGCGCGCCGAGATCCGCGCCCGCAAACTCGAAGAGGCGCTGCAAAACTGGGCGCGGGAATTGCGCGATGAGGCCTATGTCGAGTATCGCCTGAATGCCCCCTGAACCACCCGGCATTATCCTCAGTTCCGGCGAACCCGCGGGCATCGGCCCTGATCTCATCGTCCAACTGGCCCAGCTTGAACAACCGGCCGCGGTCACCGTGCTTGCCGATCCCGCCCTGCTGCGGGATCGCGCCAGACAATTATCACTGCCGCTTGAACTGATTGACAGCAGCCGGCCGGGGCCTCGGCCGAGCAGGGTCAAACCGCCCGCGCTAAGGCTGCTGCCGCTCCGTCTAAACAAACCGGCCCGGGCCGGCCGGCCGGATCCGGCCAATGCCGCCTATGTGTTAAAGATGCTGGACATCGCCGCGACGCGCTGCCAAAAGGGCGAGTACGCGGCCCTGGTGACGGCCCCGGTGCAGAAATCCGTGATCAACGAGGCCGGCACGGCGTTCAGCGGCCATACCGAATATCTGGCAGAGAAATGCGGCGCCCGTTTTCCCGTCATGCTGCTGAGTTGCCCCGGCCTCAGGGTGGCGCTGGCGACCACGCATCTGCCCTTGAAGGCCGTGGCTGCGGCGATTACGCCGGAGCGCCTGCGGGCCGTGCTGGACACGCTTATCAGGGAACTGCCCCTGCGCTTTGGCATCAAGCGGCCCGCGATCAACGTCTGCGGGCTGAACCCGCATGCCGGCGAGGGCGGCCATCTGGGCCTGGAAGAGCGGGACATTATCGCGCCCATGCTCGAACGGCTCAGGGCCGAGGGCCATGCCGTCGGCGGACCGCTGCCGGCCGATACCGCCTTCCGTCCCGAATTGCGGCAAAAGACCGATGTCTATGTCTGCATGTATCACGATCAGGGCCTGCCGGTTCTAAAGGCGCTGGGCTTTGGCGCCAGCGCCAATATCACGCTCGGCCTGCCGATCATCAGGACATCCGTGGATCACGGCACGGCCCTGGACCTGGCGGGCACGGGCAGGGCCGGATGCGGCAGTTTGATCGCGGCGCTTGAGGCCGCGGCCGCGATGGCGCGGCAACAGCGGGATTTTTTAAATTCCCCTGCCGAACCCCGGGCCGCGGGCCAGACGGGCATTGATTGACTAATGTAATCAGACATCGCGCCAGGAGACGGTTCGGGCAACACTTTCTGCATGACCCGGATGTGATCCGGCGTATCATCGATCTGATCAGACCCGGGGCGGACGATCATATTATTGAAATCGGCCCCGGCCAGGGCGCGCTGACGCGGCCGCTCCTGCAAAGCGTGCGGCGTCTGGATGTGATCGAGATTGACCGGGACTTGTCGGCCCGGCTGCAAGCCGAATTCAAGTCTTATGCCAATCTTGTGGTCCATACAGGCGACGCGCTGCGCTTCGATTTTAGGCGTATTCACCATCAGGGCTTGAAGATAATCGGGAACCTGCCCTATAACATCAGCACACCGCTGCTGTTTCACCTGCTGAATTTTATTGATGTGATTGACGAGCTGATCCTCATGCTGCAAAAAGAGGTCGCGGAGCGCGTCTCGGCCGCGGTTGACGGCAAACAATATGGCCGCCTGTCGGTCATGCTGCAATGCTATTGCGCCACCGAGACACTCCTGCGCGTCAGGCCGGACGCATTCAGGCCGAGGCCCCATGTCGAATCGGCCATAATCAGGCTCAAACCCCACAAACCGCCGCGCTACCGTCTGGCGCAGCGGGATGCGCTGGCGGTTATCCTGCGCGCGGCCTTCGCGCAAAGACGCAAGACACTGAAAAACGCCCTCAAAAATACCCTGCCCGACACCACACTGGCCGAGGCGGGCATCGCGCCCGAAAAACGCGCTGAAAACCTGAGCGTGGCAGAGTTTGTAACACTGGCGAATTTATACCATCGATCATCCATGCAGGCGAAAGCCGGAATCCAGGAAAGGCGCTGGCGAGATATTGAGTAGATTTCAATTCTTGCCTTTACAGGAAAAAATCATTCTGTGCGAGCCGGCCAATGCCAGACTCTCGCTTGTATCGCAGATAAAAACGGGTTGATCATTGTGTATAGCTTCAGAAAGTTGATAGTTGCGTATAGACATGCTTTAATTGCGCATTTATTTTTATGCGCAAGATAGAGACATGCCAAAGACCATACCAGAGCAGGAATTGGAGGCGATTGAGGCGTTGGTGTCTGGGCGCCCGGAGGGCATCGCTATTCAGGGCATCCGGGCTGCGCTCGGAGAGGAGATAGCGCGCCGCACGCTTCAGTATCGCCTTAAGTACCTCGTTGATGCGGGCCGCCTTGTCAGGGAGGGCGACAGGCGTTGGGCCAGGTATCTGTTGCCTGTTGCCGGCAAGCCTCAGGAAAAGGTTCTCACGGTATCCGAGCCGGGGCCGGCCGGTGAAGCGCCGTTCTCAAGGCAAGCGGTTGCCGTCCGGGAACAGGTGCGCAAGCCTCTCCATACCCGCAAGCCCGTCGGCTATCGGCGCGCGTTCCTTGATGGCTACAGGCCCAACCACAGCGCTTACCTTTCGGCAAAGGAACGTGCGCGCCTGCGCGAGGTCGGGACTCCGGTTTTTGGGCAGCAACCCGCCGGAACCTACGCGCGGCAAATACTGAACCGGCTGCTGATCGATCTATCATGGAACTCCAGCCGTCTGGAGGGGAACACCTACTCGCTGCTTGATACGAAGCGGCTGCTTGCCTTTGGCGCTGAGGCCGAAGGCAAGCAACAACTCGAAGCGCAGATGATCCTGAACCACAAGGAAGCCATCGAGTTTCTCGTGGATTCGGCCGGGGAGATCGGGTTCAACCGGCGCACGATCCTGAACCTGCATGCCCTGCTGGCCAATAATCTTCTGGCCGACCCGATGGCAACGGGCCGCCTGCGCCGGATTGCAGTCGGCATAGAAAAATCGGTGTTTCATCCGCTTGAGGCGCCGCAACTCATTGAAGAATGCTTCGATCAGATTCTGGCCACGGCCGCGGCCATCAAAGACCCGTTTGAGCAGGCCCTGTTCGTGATGGCGCAGTTGCCGTACCTGCAGCCGTTCGATGATGTGAACAAGCGCGTCTCGCGCCTCGCCGCAAACATACCGTTGATCAAGGCCAACTTTACGCCGCTCTCATTCACCGAGGTCCCGGTTGCAACATACACGGACGCGGTGCTCGGCGTGTATGAACTAAACCGGGTTGATCTGCTGAAGGATATTTTCATCTGGGCTTATGAACGCTCGGCGGCGCGCTACGCGGCGGTCAGGCAATCACTCGGCGAGCCGGACCCGTTCCGCCTCAAGCATCGGGCCGCCCTGCGCGACATCGTCCGCGAGATCGTGCTTGAGCGGCTCGACAGAAAGGCGGCCTTCTCCCGCATCGCCGCCTGCGCCGAAGAAAAAATGGCAGCCCGTGAACGGGATCGATTCAGGGAGGTCGCTGAGAGCGAAGTGCTGGGGCTCCACGAGGGCAACTTCGCGCGTTACCGGATAAAGCCGTTGCAGTTTGAGAATTGGCAGGACGCCTGGAAGGCGGGGTAGCCCTGATTAAGCCAGGGCTTCCCCGCGCAGACCGGCGCAAGCGGCAGTGATATTGCCGCTGCTTTTCCCACGCTTCCCCGGGTTCATCCGCCAAAATTCCGTTTTATCCGGCCTTTATCGACAACAAGACTTAATGTTAATTCTAGCTTTTTAAGGCTAACTCTTTGCTGTCATTCATAGTATGGTTTTTATCCATATTTTCTGTGTATAAGTCTGTGGAAGTTATGCGTACATAGCGCTGAAAATAGCATGGCTATCTGATTTGTGACAAAATTGTTAAAATCTAACCAGAAGATTAATTTTTTAATTTAATCAAAGAGTTACAAGATTTTAACTGGCTTTCAGCGATGCCGGCCAGAATCCGGCGCGGCCTTTGAAAACAATTGGCACGGACTGTGTATAAACGTCACTGCCCTGTCACCCGACAGCCCGCCCCGGAACTCTTTGCCACGGCAAGGTTCTAAACCTGTGTGTGTGGAATTTTCCTGTCTTCACCTCCCTGGACAGGGAATACAGACCCGGTCTCCCCAGCCGGGATACTCGCCCCGGTCCCCTTTTCTTTCCTCAAAGAACATCCGGGGCGTTTTTTTAGGGGAACTCTGAAAATCTACTCTGCAAACAGCCATTGAGCCAGCATGTCGCGGGCCGCTTCGGCGCCTTCTCCGTTCAGCGCGGAAAATAATTGTACGCTCATTGTTTCCGGCGTCAGAGATTTTTGCATATCCCGCAGGGCGCCAACAGCCCGGCTGCGCGAGAGTTTGTCCGCCTTGTTTAACAGGATATGCAGGGGCAGGCCGCAATCCATGCAATAATCCAGCATTTGCCGGTCAAGTTTAAAGGATGGATGGCGCGCATCCATGATTAAAAATACACCGCACAGGGCGCGGCGCCGGCGTAAATAATGATCGACCAGTTGCGCCCAGGCGCCTTGCCGACCGGCATGAATCCTGGCGTAGCCATAGCCGGGCATATCGACAATATGCGTATTGGCATCATAACTGAAATAATTTAACTCGCGGGTGCGGCCGGGCTGCTTGCTGACCAGCGCCAGCGCCTTGCGCCCGGTCAGCCGGTTTATCGTGCTGGATTTGCCCGTGTTGGAACGCCCGGCAAACGCGACCTCGCGGCCGTTGTCAGCGGGTAACTGCCCGCTTGAGGCCACGCCCAGTGAAAACTCAAAGCGCCTGAACCAGGCCGCCGGCAAATTGTCGCGGGACTCGATAATGGTCATAATGCTATAAAAATCCGGCTGTCCTATATTCAGCAAAGTCTGAAACGGCCGATCCCGGCCTGAACTAAGGTTATACAGGAAAATCTGATAAGATTCGGTATATTCCGGTTTTTAAGAGCACAAAGCATTATGAAATTACATTATTTGTTTGCGATTCTGTTATTCGCTGTCTTTCAGCATGGCCGGGCCGATGGTGATCCGGCCAAGGGAGAGACGCTGTCACAGACCTGTGCGGCCTGCCATAACACCGATGGCAACAGCATCAACCCGATCTGGCCCAAGCTCGCGGGGCAACATGCCTCCTACACGCGGAAACAGCTTGAGAATTTCAAGGCGGGCAAGCGGGTCAACGTGCAGATGAATGCGCTGGCCGCCGCCCTGAGCGAGGAAGATATACTGCACCTTGCCGCTTATTACGCCAGCCGGAAAATCAAAAAAGGCGAGGCCCGGCCCGAGGCGCTGGAACTGGGCGAAAGACTTTATCGCTACGGCGACAGCGAGGCCCGGATCCCGGCCTGCATGGCCTGTCACGGCCCGGCCGGAAACGGCAATCCCGGCGCGCGCTATCCGGCCCTCGGCGGCCAGCATGCGGCCTACACGGCGGCCCAACTCAGGATGTTTAAATCCGGGGAACGCAACAATGATCTGAACAATGTCATGCGCTCAATCGCCGCCTCCATGTCAGAGGCGCAGATTGACGCTATCGCTAACTACATTCAGGGCCTCTATTGAGCGGCGCAAAGATTTTCCGGCGTAAAATCAACGGAATCGTGGTCTAAGCCCGCAAGCAATAAAATAAGGAAGCTCTGAATAAATCCATCCTGGACTTATCAGAGCTTCCATAACAACCCCAACCGGCCACAGAGGACTAATATGAAAAATCTGACCGCACTTTTTTTGTTCATCAGCCTGCTTATATCGGGCGCCCTGCTCAGGGCAGCCGACGGCTATGTTGAAATATCACCGGCGCAGCCGACTCAGACCGGCGACAAGATCGAGGTGCTGGAAATATTCTGGTACGCCTGCCCGCACTGCAATGATTTTCAACCCTACCTGGAAACATGGCTGGAAAACAAGCCGGACGATGTTGAGTTCCGGCGGATGCCGGGCATCTTTCGCAAAAGCTGGGCGCCTCATGCGAAGGCGTACTATACGGCGGAAAAGCTGGGGGTCCTGGACGCCATCCACGGCCCGCTGTTTGCCGCCATCCACAGACAAAGAAAAAAAATCCATGATGACAAGGCCATCAGGAAGTTCTTCATCAGCAATGGCGTCGATAAGGGCGATTTCAAAAAGGTCTATGAATCCGATGAAGTCGATACCAAAGTCAAGCAGGCCTTTGTTATGGCGCAGCGTTACAAGGTAACGGGCGTGCCGGCCGTCATCGTCAACGGCAAATATCTGGTCAGCGGTTCAACGGCCGGCAGCTTTCCAAATGTGCTGAAGGTTATCGATCAACTGATCGGCAGGGAAAGGGCAAATATCGCGGGCCGCTGAGCCTCTGGCCGCGATATTTCCCTTACAAACAAAAACACCGAACCTGGGTTCGGTGTCAATAATTGGTGGAGGCGGCGGGAATTGAACCCGCGTCCGCAAATCCTCTGCCTTTGGTTCTACATGCTTAGCCTGCTCTTTGAATTTAACGGCCCGCTACCCGAACGGCAGGGGGACAGACCGCGATTCCGTACAATCTTTAACGCATCCACCCCGGACAGGTGTCAGCGCGATCTTGTGTGAGTCGACGCCTGATCCTGCGCGCACAAGCACGACATCAGTCAGACGGCACCGGGCAGTTTATCAGGCCGCCAGTGCGTAGTTGTCTTCGTTGGCAACTATTAAAAAGTGCAGTTGTATTTACGAGGTGTCTGCGCCTCGGCATGCCCCTCAGGTTTCCTATCCACGTCGAAGCCATTGCGCCCCCGATTCTGAATATCCTGATGAGTCTGAATTATTAACCCGACAATTAATAATGTAGCGGGTTAATAATGCAGCACACGGATGTGCTGCCACAGGCATAGCCTGCGGAGCCCAATTAGATAGGCCAGGATGGCCTATCTAATTGCCATATTGATAATAGCGCATTATCGCCGGAAAGCAAGCGGGTTTTTATGGCAATTTTTCTCCGTATCAATGTTATTCCGGCCTCCCTGCTTAAATCAGGCGGATTTTACCGGTTTTGGCATTATACTTTCCTGTCAGATTCAGGACGGGATGCAACCACAGCGATAACGGTAAAGTCTGCGCCCCTTCCTGCCGGGACAGAACCGCATGAGCCATGATACTCGATACCATCCGCAGCTTTGAAACGCCCGAGGGCATTGAACTGCAATTGCAGGTCGCAGGCCCGGTCAGCCGCGCGTCCGCCTGGCTGGTGGATAGCCTGATCCGGCTGTTTTTTTATGTCCTGATCTTTATCCTTGCCCTACCGCCGGTGCTTGGCGAACTGGGCTGGGGCATCCTGCTGCTGCTCTATTTTTTGATCGCCTGGTTTTATCCGGTCCTGTTTGAGGTCTTCAAGGGCCAGACCCCCGGCAAAAAGCTGTTTAATCTGTGGGTCTGCCATGATAACGGCACGCCCATCGGCTGGCAGGCATCCATGATCCGCAATCTGTTGCGCGTGGCCGACTTTTTTCCTTTTTGCTATGGCTTCGGACTGGCCGCCATGCTGTTGAACCGGGATTTTAAGCGTCTGGGCGATCTGGCCGCGGGCGCCCTGGTCATTTATCGGGATAGCGAAGCGCCGGATTATCAAATCCCCCCCGCGCGGCCCTTGCCTTTGCCGCTGGCGCTCGGGCCCGCGGAGCAGCGCGCGATCCTGGAATTTGCCGAAAGGGAGCAACGGCTCTCGCCGGCAAGGCGCATAGAACTGGCCGATATTCTCAAGGATTTAACCCGGCACGACGGCGATAAAGGGCGCGCACAATTACTGCGTTATGCCAACTGGATACAACGCGGCGGAGAGCAGGCATGAAACAGTATGCCTTTGAGCGCGAACACGCGGCGCTGTGGGCGAGGTATGAGGCGTTGCTGGCCGGCTTTGACGGCAAAAGCCGGAACCCGGACGCGGCGCAACGCCATGAACTGCCCGGGCTTTACCGGCGCGTCTGCCAGCACTATGCCATCGCGCGGCAACGCCAGTACAGCCTGCGCCTGGTCAACGCCCTGCACCGGCGCGTGCTGGCCGGCCATCAACGGCTCTACAAGCACAAGGCAGGGTGGCTATGGCGCGTGCTGACATTCATCCGGGCCGGTTTCCCGGCAGAGGTCCGGCGTCACCGGCGGGCCTTCTGGCTGGCCTCGCTGCTGTTTTACGGGCCCGCGCTGGCCTTCGGCCTGGCCTGTTACCTGGATAACGGCCTGATCTATCAGCTTATGGACACGGACTCCGTGGCCACGATGGAATATATGTACAACCCGACCAATGCCCATATCGGGCGGGCCGCCGAGCGCCAGTCGGACACGGATTTCATGATGTTTGGCTATTACATCTTCAATAATATCTCGATTGGTTTTCGCACCTATGCCATGGGCATACTGGCCGGCCTCGGCACCCTGTATATTCTGATTTATAACGGCCTGGTCATCGGCGGCGTGGCCGGCCATTTAAGCCAGTTGGGCTTCACTCAGACCTTCTGGCCCTTCGTCGCGGGCCACAGCGCGTTTGAACTGACCGCGATCTGCATCTGCGGCGCGGCCGGATTGTGTCTGGCGCGGCCGCTCATCGCGCCGGGGCGCAGGCGGCGGCTAGACGCCATGAAGGTGGCCGCGCTGGACAGCATCCGGCTGGTGATGGGCGCGGCGCTGTTGCTGCTGATCGCCGCCTTCATTGAGGCCTTCTGGTCATCCGGCAACTTGCCGGCGGGTTTGAAATATACGGTCGGCGTTTTTTTCTGGTTGGCCATTGCCTTGTATCTGCGCCTGGCCGGGCGCGATTATGACAGCGGGGCCGCCAATGCGGATTGAAAACATGACCGCCGCGCTCAGGCCCCGAACCGGCCGCGAAGCCATAGACCTCGGCTTCAATATGGCGCAACGCTGGTTTTTGCCGCTGTTATTACTCTGGTGCGCCGCCGCCATACCGCTTTTTATCCTGCTTACCCTGCTGCCGTTTATCAGCGCCTTCTGGGCGCTGGTCATCATCTGGTGGTTAAAGCCCCTGTTTGAACAAAGCCAGCTTTACTACCTGAGCCGGGCCCTGTTCGGCGAATATCCGTCTATCAGCCAGGTATTGAAACGCTACTGGCAGATCAGCCGGGTCCAGCTCATCCCGCTCTTGAGCTGGCGCCGTCTGTCCCTGACACGCGGCTTTCAGGCCCCGCTGGCACTGCTGGAGGGGCTGGAGGGCGAAGCGCGCCGGACCCGGCTCGGGCTGCTGTCCCTGACCCAGGCCGGGCCGGCCCAACGGCTGCATGTTTACTGCTTTATATTCGAGCGCCTATTGTGGCTCAATCTGTGCTTTTTGCTGGCGACCCTGTTGCCGGGAGACAGCTTCTCCCAAAATGTCTATCCATTGCTGACCTATGATGATGCGGGCTGGGCCAGCCTGATCAGCGACCTGTTTTATGTGCTGGCCATGGCCGTCATGGCCCCGTTCTATGTCTCGGCCGGTTTTTCCCTGTATCTGGCCCGGCGCAGCGAACTTGAGGGCTGGGATATCGAACTCAATTTCAGAGCTATCGCCGCGCGCCTCAAAAAACCCCATTCACGACGGGTCGCGGGTCTCTCTGGTGTGGGCGTGGGTGTGGCCATAAGTCTGGCCCTGGCCACGGCCACGGTCAGTGAACCGGCGCGAGCCTCGGATCAGGCCCAGGCAAAAATAGTGATCGAGGACATACTGCAACAAGAAGAATTCGGCAAAACGGAAACCGTTAAGCGTTGGCAATTTACTGGCGAGAAGACCGAAAAGAAGGCATGGGATCTGTCGCTATTGAAAGAGCTTGCGCCGGAACTGGCCCGCCTGCTGGAAGTTCTGCTGTGGATCGCCGCCGTCATCCTGCTGCTGTATTTGCTCATCCGTTTTTCAGAGCCAGGCAGGCGCGGTCTGTTCGGGGCCAAAACCGCTAAAAAATACCGGCCGCCGGCCCGCTTATTCGGCCTCGGCGTGGACGAGGAAAGCCTGCCTGAAGACGTGCTGGCCGCGGTCAGGGAGAAGCTGGCAGACGGGCAGACGCGGGCCGCGCTGGGCCTGCTATACCGCGCAAGCCTCAGCAAGCTGATCTTTCTGCATCAACTCGAAATCAGCGAAGCGGCGACCGAGGGAGAATGCCGCCGGCTGGTTGAAAGATTACGCCCGCGGGACGAAGCCCACTATTTCAGCGCCCTCACCCGCGCCTGGCTGCTTTTGGCCTATGCCCACGAAACGCCCGATCCTGCTGAACTAAGCCGGCTCTGTGAGCGCTGGCCGGCGTTTTACGACCGGGAGCGGGCGGGAGGGACCATAGCCAGAGGCGAATCGGCACAATGATGGATTCCCGGCTCATACTTTGTCGTCATTATGGCCAGCCAGCCGCTGGCAGGCAGACACCAGGCAGCCCTGATTAGGTGTATCCCGAGTAGATTTCGGCTTTCGTCTGTCTGCCTGCCCTGCAACAGGCAGGAGTCAGACCGGCCGTAATAATGTCTTTCAGTCGTATCGTATAACACGGCGCCCCCGGATTTTCAGCCGCTGACTTCCTCTTTTGCATATTCACTGACGGGCACGCAACTGCAAAACAGGTTTTTGTCGCCGTGCAGGTTGTCGATGCGGGCGACGGAGGGCCAGTATTTGTCGTCGTGCAGGCCCGGCATCGGGAAGAAGGCCTGTTCTTTGGTGTAGGGCCGGTCCCAGTTTTCTTCGATCAGGTCTTTGTGGGTGTGGGGCGCGTTGCGCAACACGTTGTTGCGCGGATCCGCGATGTTTTTTTCAATGGCCTCGATCTCGGCGCGGATGCGTATCATGGCGTCACAAAAGCGATCGATTTCGCGCTTGTTTTCGCTTTCGGTCGGCTCGATCATGAAGGTGTCGGCGACCGGGAATGACATGGTCGGGGCATGGAAGCCATAATCAATCAGGCGCTTGGCCACATCGTCCACGGTAATGCCGCAGGCGGCCTTGATGGGCCTTAGATCAATGATGCACTCGTGCGCAACCATGCCGTTTTTGCCGGTATAAAGCACGGGATAGTGCCCGGCCAGGCGTTTGGCGATGTAGTTCGCGTTGAGGATGGCGACCAGGGTGGCGCGTCTGAGGCCGCTGTCGCGCATCATGGCGATATAGGCCCAGGATATAGTCAGGATGCTGGCGGAACCCCAGGGCGCGGCGGAGACGGCGCCGATGGTGCCCTCGGGGCCGGCATCGGGGTTGACGCCATCGACCACGGGATGATCAGGCAGATAGGCGGCCAGATGGCTTTTGACGCCAATCGGGCCGACCCCCGGGCCGCCGCCGCCATGCGGGATGCTGAAGGTTTTGTGCAGGTTGAGGTGGGCCACATCGGCGCCGATCTGGCCGGGCCGGCAGATGCCGACCAGGGCGTTGAAGTTGGCCCCGTCCATATAGACCTGGCCGCCGTTGGTATGGATGATCTCGCAGATCTCGCGCAGGGCCTCCTCAAAGACCCCGTGGGTCGAGGGATAGGTGATCATCAGGGCCGCCAGTTCTTTGGAATGCCGCTCTGCCTTGAGTCTGAGGTCGGCGACATCGACATTGCCGTTGGCGTCGCAGTTGATCACAACAATGCTCATGCCGGCCATGCGGGCGCTGGCCGGGTTGGTGCCGTGGGCCGAGGCCGGGATCAGGCAGACCCGGCGGGCGCTGTCGCCGCGCGCTTCATGGTATTTTCTGATCACCAAAAGGCCCGCGTATTCGCCCTGGGAACCGGCATTGGGTTGCAGCGAGAAGGCGTCAAAGCCGGTCAGGTCGCACAGCATGCTTTCCAGTTCCTCGAATAACTGCTGATAACCCTGGGCCTGATCCAGCGGCACAAAGGGGTGGATGGCGCTGAATTCGCGGTAGGACAGGGCCTGCATTTCCACCGCGGCATTCAGTTTCATGGTGCATGAACCGAGCGGGATCATGGCGCGGTCCAGGGCGATGTCCTTGCGCGCCAGACGCCGCATATAGCGCATCATCTCGGTCTCGGAGTGGTAGTCCTCAAACACCGGATGGGTCAAAAAGTCGCTTTGCCGCCTGAGCGCCGGCGGGATACATTCCTTTATCGAATCATCCAGCGCCTTTAAATCCAGTTTTTGTGCGGCATTGGAGTCAAATACGGCCAGCAGGCCGCGCAGTTCCTGTCTTGAGGTGGTTTCATCAAAGGAGACGCCGAGGGTGTCTTTATCGACCACGCGCAGGTTGATCCTGGCCTCGGCGGCTTTGGCCGCGAGCCGCCGGGCGCGGCCGGGCGTTTTGACGGTGATGGTGTCGAAATAGGCGTCGGTTGCAATCGTGTAACCGAGGCGGGTCAGGCCCGCGGCCAGGGTTTGGGTCAGCCGGTGGACGCGCCCGGCGATGGCGCGCAGCCCGCGCGCGCCATGATAGATCGCATAGAATCCGGCAATGATGGCCAGCAGCACCTGGGCCGTGCAGATATTGCTGGTCGCCTTGTCGCGGCGGATATGTTGTTCACGGGTTTGCAGGGCCATGCGCAGGGCCTGATCGCCGCGCCGGTCCACCGACACGCCGATAATGCGGCCGGGCAGCGAACGGGCATAGGCGGAGCGGGTGGCAAAATAGGCCGCGTGCGGCCCGCCATAGCCGAGCGGCACGCCAAAACGCTGGGAACTGCCGATCACAATATCGGCGCCGGCCTCGCCGGGCGGGGTGATCAGCACCAGGCTCAGGATGTCGGCCGCCACCGAGACCAGGGCCGCCTTGTCATGCGCCATTTCGACCAGCGGGCGGATGTCGCGGATCTGACCGCTGGAACCGGGATATTGCAGCAACAGGCCGAACAGGTCTTTGCCTGCCAGTTCGGTCCAGGGATCGCCGACCATGATGTTATAGCCCAGGGCGCGCGCGCGGGTGGTGACCACGGCGATGGTCTGCGGATGACAATCCTGATCGATAAAAAAGGTGTCCGCCTTCGATTTTGCCAGGCGCTTTGACATGGTCATGGCCTCGGCGGCGGCCGTGGCTTCATCCAGCAGCGAGGCGTTGGCGATCTCCATGCCGCAGAGGTCGATGATCATCTGCTGAAAATTCAGCAGCGCCTCCAGCCGCCCCTGGCTGATCTCGGCCTGATAAGGTGTATAAGCCGTGTACCAGCCGGGGTTTTCCAGCACGTTGCGCTTGATCACGGCCGGCATCAATGTGCCGTAATAGCCCATGCCGATCATGGACACGAAGACGCGGTTGCGTTCCCGCAATCGGCGCATGTAATTACTGACCGCGCGTTCGCTCTTTGAGGCCGACAGGGCCAGCGGTTCGCGGGATATGAGGTTTTCCGGCACCACTTTTTCGGTAATCTGTTCCAGCGATTCCAGCTTGAGGAAATCCAGCATGGCTTCGATTTGGGCGCGGCTTGAGCCGATATGGCGGCGCACAAAGTCGCCGCCCGGTTCTTCTACAGGGGATTCATTTTTTTTCATGCCTGACCAGTGCTCCAGCGCAAGAGTTGAAAGTTGAAAAATTAGTCGATCATTCTGACTGAACGGCGATTTTCGAGTTCAGCCCGGCGCCCGCTTGCGGCGCCCTGTTCATCATCGGCAACGGTTTGTACAAGGTATTTCTACAAGCCCGCAACGAAGGATTCATAGGCCGCCTCGTCCATGAGCGTCGCTATCTCGGCCTCATCAGCCGGCTGTAGCTTCAAAAACCAGCCCTCGCCCAGCGGGTCGGTATTGACCTTTTCGGGCTCATCCGACAGGGTTTCATTGACCGCCTGCACGGTGCCCGAGATCGGGGATTTGACATCGCTGGCGGCCTTGACCGATTCCACCACGGCGGTGTCTTCATCCTTGCCGACCCGCCGCCCGACCTCGGGCAGTTCAACATAAACCACATCGCCCAACTGCTTTTGGGCATAATCGCTGATGCCGACCGTGACGCTGCCATCCTCATTCACAAGCAGCCATTCATGGTCTTCGCTGTATTTTAAGTTACTCATCATTTACTCTCCATTATGGTTAATGACTCAGATTTAAGGCCCACGGTAATAGCGGTGCGGGACGAAAGGGAGCCGGCACACCCGCACGGCCTGCGTGCGTTCGCGGATTTTAACGAACAGGCCGGTGTCAATAGCGGCATATTTCCTGTCGATATACGCCATGGCGACCGGCTTGCCCAGCGTCGGGCTGAAGCCGCCGCTGGTGGTCGCGCCAACGGTTTCCTGCGCCTCGTCGAGCACCGTCACGCCCCGGCGGATCGGGGCCTTGCCCTCTGACACCAGCCCCACCCGCAGCCGTTTTGTGCCTTTAAGGCTGTGGCCGCGGATGGTGTCTATGCCGGGGTAATAGTCCGTCCGGGATGCCAGCCTGTCTTTGGCGACGACCCAGGCGAGGCCGGCCTCGATCGGCGAGGTGTCCGCTGTAATATCATAATCATAGAGACAATAGCCCGCCTCCAGCCGCAGCGAGTCACGCGCGCCGAGGCCGATCAGGGCCACGTCCCCCGCGGCCAGCAGCGCCCGGGCAAGATCCTCGATCCGGTCGGCCGCGGCCGACAGTTCAAACCCGTCTTCGCCGCTGTAACCGCAGCGATTGATCAAACAATCGATCCCGTTGATCTTGAATGATGCCCCGCGCATAAAGGTCAGCCGCGTGGCCTCGGGACAAACAGCGCGCATCACCCGGGCCGCCTCCGGCCCCTGCAAGGCCAGCAGGCCGTGGTTGTGCAGGATTTCCAGCGCGCAATCGCCGCTCAGTTTACTTCTTATGTGCGCAATATCACCCTGCTTGCAGGCGGCATTAAGCACGATGAAAAAATGATCGCCGGCTTGGGTCACCATCATATCGTCAATGATCCCGCCCCCGGGGTTGGTCAGTACCGTATAGCGTTGCCTGCCGGCGGCCAGATCACTGAAACGGCTTGGGGTCAGTGCCTCCAGCAGCGCGGCCCGGTCCCGCCCGGCCAGCCTGATCTGGCCCATGTGGGAAATATCAAACAGGCCGGCCTTGTTGCGGGTATGGAGATGCTCCTGTTTGACGCCGCGCGCGTAGCGGTTCAGGATCCGCGCCAGTTGCGGGGCGCTATGCGGCCGCTCCTGCCTGCCTCCCCCGGCATAATGTATCGGCATCTTGTAGCCGGAAAATGGCGCCATATTCGCGCCATTTTCCAGATGGAATTGATACAGTGGTGTTTTTTCCATATCCGTTTTTTGATTCGTAGATGACTCAGAGCGCGTTTCAGGTATTCATCGGGATGCAGGCAAGGGCCTGTTTCAACGGGCAAAATGGTCGCTAAATTTAATCTGATTTGCAAGCCGCGCCGTGCCCAGTCCATACAACTACCCTCTACAGGCAGGTCGCGCAGATTGTTTTTTATCCGCGTTCATCCGCGTAATCTGCGGATACTTTGAAATCCAGGCCGCCCAAGCCCGGCATATACGGGTCGGTTGTTCCCGGCTACAATAGCGCCATGTCTGGCAATACCTTTGGCAAACTCTTTAGCGTGACCACGGCCGGTGAAAGTCATGGGCCGGCTTACCTCGGCATCGTTGATGGCTGTCCGCCGGGCCTGGCCCTCTCCGAGGCGGATATCCAGGTCGAACTGGACCGGCGCAAGCCCGGTCAATCGCGCCACGTGACCCAGCGCAGGGAATCGGACACGGTCCGAATCCTGGCGGGCGTGTTTGAAGGCGTGACCACCGGCGCGCCGATTGGCCTCTTGATCGAGAATGAAGACCAAAAGCCGCGGGATTATGCCAATATCAAAGACAGCTTCCGACCGGGGCACGCCGATTATACCTATCAGCAGAAATATGGCATCCGCGATTATCGGGGCGGCGGGCGCGCCTCCGCGCGCGAGACCTGTATGCGGGTCGCGGCCGGCGCGATTGCAAAAAAATATCTGCGCCTGAAATCCGGCCTGCAGATCCGCGGCTATCTGGCGCAACTCGGCCCGCTCAGGATCGCATTAAAGGACTGGGACAGCGTAAACCGGAATGCCTTTTTTTGTCCTGATCCCGGCCGGGTGGCCGAGCTTGAGGAATATATGGACGCCCTGCGCAAGGAGGGCGAATCGGTCGGCGCCAGGGTCAACATCCTGGCTGAAAATATGCCGGTCGGGCTGGGCGAGCCGGTATTTGACCGGCTCGACGCCGACATTGCCAAGGCCATGCTGAGCATCAATGCGGTAAAAGGCGTTGAGATAGGGGCCGGGTTTGCCTCCATCGAACACAAAGGCACGGCGCACCGCGATGAAATGACGCCGGCCGGGTTTAGCGGCAACAACGCCGGCGGCACGCTGGGCGGCATTTCTTCCGGCCAGAATATCAGCGTCAGTATCGCCCTCAAGCCCACTTCAAGCATCCGCCTTGGCGCCGACTCTATCGACCGGGCGGGCAATCCGAACAAGGTCGTCACCAAAGGCCGGCATGACCCCTGTGTGGGGATCCGGGCTACGCCAATCGCCGAGGCGATGCTGGCCCTGGTCTTGATGGATCATGCGCTCCGCCACCGCGCGCAAAACACGGATGTCCATTCAGACACGCCCCTCGTTCCCGCCGGTCAGTAAATATTTTTAAAGGCCTCTTTTAAAATCCGAGTGGGTAATGCAATAATTCTGGTTTAATTGATGACTAGGGCAGAACAGAGACGGCCTGCGGGCAGCAGGCAGGCCAAAATGACAACAGTTTCGTCATTCCAGCGAAAGCTCGCCTACAGGACGTAGGTGGTAGAGCGGCGTCTGGAACAAGCCGCCGAGGAATCCACGCCTGCCGGAGGCAGGCAGGTAGCGGGGTGGCAGGTAACTCAGCGGGGTCTGTTGGAATGAGGTATTCAGATGGTCATTCCCGCTTATGCGGGAATGTATTGTATCAACCACTGGATTCCAGCTTTCGCTGGAATGACGAGGGGGTGTTGTTCCGGCTTTACGTCATTCCGGCCTGCCTGCCGCAGACAGGCTCATGCCATTTTCTGCACACTCAATCCACATGCGGCTTAACCCACTCGGAACTCAAAAGAGCCCTTTAAAGTAAGCGGGATACCTGTCCCGCACAGGAGCTATTGCATGGCACAAACACTCTCTGAATATACCCCGCCCAAAGTCTGGCAGTGGCAGAAGCAAGACAGCGGCCGCTTTACCGGCGTCAATCGCCCCACGGCCGGGGCGTTGACCGATAAAGCGCTGCCGGTCGGCGCGCATCCCTTGCAGCTTTATTCACTGGCGACGCCCAATGGCCAGAAGGTCACGATCATGCTGGAAGAGTTGCTTGCGCAGGGTCATACCGGCGCGGAATATGACGCCTGGCTGATCGATATTGACAAGGGCGATCAGTTTGGCGCCGGCTTTGTGGCGCTTAACCCGAACTCAAAGATCCCGGCCCTGCTGGATCGCGGCGCGGACCAGCCGCGGCAGATCTTTGAAAGCGGCGCGATCCTGCTCTATCTTGCGGAAAAATTCGGGGCATTTTTAGCGCGCGACCAGGCCGCGCGCGCGGCGGCGCTCAACTGGCTGTTCTGGCAGGTGGGCAGCGCGCCTTATCTGGGCGGCGGCTTCGGGCACTTTTACCGCTATGCGCCTTTTCCCATCGAATATGCCATTGACCGCTTTGCGCTGGAAGTGAAGCGTCAGCTTGATGTGCTCGACCGGCATCTTGGTGAAAATGAATATATGGCCGGCGCCGAATACAGCATTGCCGACATCGCGGTTTGGCCCTGGCACGGCAATGTTGCGCTGAACCGCGTTTATGACGCGGCCGAATTTTTAGAGGCGCACGAGTATCAAAACGTGATCCGCTGGGCCAGACAAATCGGCGCGCGACCGGCGGTCAAACGCGGCCGCATCGTCAACCGCGTCTGGGGAGAGGAAGCCACGCAAATGAAAGAGCGGCACTCGGCCGCCGACTTTGAGGGCAAGACGCTTTAGCCCCAAACAGGCAAGATAGACCAGCCGTGATCGCGCTGCTTAAAGGCCGGACTTACTTGACCGTGACTTTTATTTTTTTGGAAATCACCACGGGCTTATGGGGTATATGATAGTGATCCGCCAGCAATAACTGCAAGCTATGCTCGCCCGGGGGCAATTCGATCATCGCCTCGGTTTGCCCGTTTCCGAAATGCCGATGCCGGTCATCCATGGCCAGAGGCATATCAAAGGCGACTTCATCCACGTCAATCAGCAAATGATGATGACCGGTATTCTCCTTTTCAACGCCGGCCGGCGCAATGCCCATACCCGCCAGCCCAAACACCACATGCACCGGGCTGGAAACGGTATCCCCGTCCTGCGGGGAGATGAAATAAACCGCAGCGCCCTCGGCAGACTGACTGCGTGGCAAGCCCTGGGAATACACGAAGGGCGAAACAAGCGCCGTCAATAAAGCAAATAAAGCAGTGATTTTGAAATATTTCATTTTACAGTCCTCAATAATGTCATGCAGGTGAAGAATAGCACAGAATATAGAGACTGTAATGGTTTTGTCAAGGTTCAATACTTGTGAGACGAATCAGGCAGGCAATCCGCAGATTTACTTGCCGCAAGCAGGTTTCGCGGATTAGCGCAGATTGTGTGTTGTTTCGTTTGGCTTGGTACAGGCAAGCCAGGATAACGAAAGCTGGAATCCACTGGTTTATACAGTACATTCCCGTTCGCGCCGTAATGACAACCAAATAAGTTATTCCGGTTGGCCTGTTACAGACAGGAAAAAGCCGGAATCCACCTACATCCCGGCATCGCCTTCCCGGATTCCAGCTCTCGCTGGGCGGCTATGGGCATCCTCGGTAGCTTGTTCCTGAGCATAAATGACGGCGGAGGTGATAGGTGGATCTCGGCAATCTTCAACGTCATTCTCTCCATCCCCTCGTGCCCGCCCACCCGGTCTGGGCAGGCGGCATGTCTGGAAGGGAACCGCCCGGTTGTGGTTTGAAGGGAATCGTTGTTTGGTTACAATAACCTGATTCTCGTTGAACAGGCAGCACATGTTGTGGTTTGAAGGGAATCGTTGTTTGGTTACAATCGTGTTGAATGGGCCATGACCACGCGCGGGTTGTGGTTTGAAGGGAATCGTTGTTTGGTTACAATTGCCGAGAAAAGCATCTGTGGCGTCAATGGGTTGTGGTTTGAAGGGAATCGTTGTTTGGTTACAATCCCAGCACGCCCCTGTAAGCAGGCTGCGGCGTTGTGGTTTGAAGGGAATCGTTGTTTGGTTACAATCGCGTATTTCGATGTTGACCGGGTCGAGGTGTTGTGGTTTGAAGGGAATCGTTGTTTGGTTACAATAAATGCGGCCGCCAGTGCTCAACTTCTTGTGTTGTGGTTTGAAGGGAATCGTTGTTTGGTTACAATTGCTTGACCCGTGGCTGGGGAGAGGCAGACGTTGTGGTTTGAAGGGAATCGTTGTTTGGTTACAATGGGATATTGCGGAGAACGAGCGGCTTATATGTTGTGGTTTGAAGGGAATCGTTGTTTGGTTACAATTTGAAATTGACCCGGAAGAGCCGGAATGTGTTGTGGTTTGAAGGGAATCGTTGTTTGGTTACAATGAGCGCGGATTCGGCAAGCCATCCAATTATCGTTGTGGTTTGAAGGGAATCGTTGTTTGGTTACAATTGTTTTGAGCGTTGATATTCGCTGGATGCTGTTGTGGTTTGAAGGGAATCGTTGTTTGGTTACAATGAATTTTTAGAGACGGGCCAGGCGCGTTAGGTTGTGGTTTGAAGGGAATCGTTGTTTGGTTACAATTGCAGACTCAAGGACAGGGAGTTTTGACTAGTTGTGGTTTGAAGGGAATCGTTGTTTGGTTACAATCGACCAGGCGCGACCACTGCCCGCCATAGAGTTGTGGTTTGAAGGGAATCGTTGTTTGGTTACAATGCCTGGACGGTTTTTCCAAGCCCCATTTCATGTTGTGGTTTGAAGGGAATCGTTGTTTGGTTACAATGCCTGGACGGTTTTTCCAAGCCCCATTTCATGTTGTGGTTTGAAGGGAATCGTTGTTTGGTTACAATATTTAAGCAGATTCTCAAGGAGGTGACGGGTTGTGGTTTGAAGGGAATCGTTGTTTGGTTACAATGAAAGAGCACACTCGCCGCCATCGATCCGAGTTGTGGTTTGAAGGGAATCGTTGTTTGGTTACAATTTCTTCGGGGGCAAAACTGGATCATTTATTGTTGTGGTTTGAAGGGAATCGTTGTTTGGTTACAATATCAAGCCTGTCATTCCAGCTTAAGGACGGGTTGTGGTTTGAAGGGAATCGTTGTTTGGTTACAATCGAGACGAAGCAACTTCTAACGCTTCTTTGAGTTGTGGTTTGAAGGGAATCGTTGTTTGGTTACAATATCAGTTGCGTAACTGGTTGTTTTGCAAAAGAATGATCCACTTTTGCATTAGAACATTTCCACTTGGGAAGGCGCTGAATTTGGCGCCTTTCTCATTTTTCCGTGAAATACTTTCATCTTTGCGTACTGAGTATCTGTCAAGGTTATGATTCTGACTTCGCCGTCGTCAGGCAGAAAGGATTTTATCCGGCGGCGTTGGACCCGCGCTTTTTCTTCATTGACGCAGTACCGATCATAGACAGAATATTGCATCATTGAAAAACCGTTATCCAGCAGTTTATTTCGAAATTCCGTATAAGCCTTGCGAGCCTCTTTTGAGTCGGTAGGCAAGTCAAAAAGAGCGATTAACCACACGGCCTGGTAAGGCGAAATGGCCATTAAAAATCAGGCAGCGCAAGCTGTTTTTCTTGTCCCTGAAACACCTTGCTTAATGATTGACTTGTCTTTTGAATTGCGCCTTGCAGCGTCAACATCTCTTTGTCCATAAAGATATGTCTTTCAATAATTTTTAACAGGTTTTCCCGTATATTTTTATCCATTGCCCGCTCGGCGCCATATTGCCGCACATGCTCCCATACATGCAAGTCTGCGATCGGTCGGAACGGTTCCATCACGTCATCGGCTAAACAATAAGCATTATAACGGTTATGATGGTGTATACCGATAGAAGGATGCAGGCCGGCCGCGCATAATGAGCGGCTCACCAGCGCTCTGACAATCGCATAACAGTAATTCAGATAACGATTCTGGTCTTCGGCAAAGCGATCACGCTTAAATCCTTCCTGACCGAATAATTGTTGCCAATAACGGCGTGCGGCCTGGGCTTCAATGTTATCCGGATCGCCTGAACGTATCTTTTTTGCCAGATTGTGTAATCCCATATTCTTGCCGGTTAAATCCCCGAGTAATCTGGCCTGCATCATCACCTTGCAATAAATCAATTGTTTCCATAGATTCTTTTTTACAGGAACCTTTGTATTGATTTGCTGAGCAAAGCGCTCCGCTTGCAGGGTGTTGGCTTGTAACGGCAGAAACATGCCATTAGGTTGATGTTTCGTATCACTGCTTATTACCATCACATTGGCATCCAGCAGCTTGCCCAGACAGGCTTGCGTAATCAAGGTTTGCGGATGGTCAATAATCAAGGCGGACATATCTTCGATGGCTACCGAACCAAGCCTTTTTTTGTTACGCTCAATAACAAGCTGTCGATGTTTAACATGGAGATAACAGTCTTCCGTGCCAATTTCAACAATCCGCTTGCTCATGCGATGATTTTTGTTGAAATCACTTTGCCAATAGGGTTAATTTCCAATAATTGTAAATCTGCGTCTTTTAAAGCGTCGGCAGAAAATCTTATTCGTTTTTTTTGCTTTGTGCCTGTGTCCCAATGTTCTTTAAATTCAATGTCTTCTCTATTTTTAGAAATACTTATTTTTTGCACACGACAAATTTTCTCTTGACCCTCATATATGAGCCTTACCATATCATTCCGATGCAGGGCAATCAAAAAACGTTGATTATTTTCAAAGTCGGTTTTAATAACCGGTTCTTTGCCATTAGTTGCATTTCTGAGCGTGGCTTCCAGAGTACTGACCAAATAGCCTTGCCATTTCTTCTTGCCGTTTTTATCAGAATATTCCACAAGTTCCATATGATGGTTGCCCATAGTCCAGACATTTCTTTGTTTATTATCTGAATTTTTTAATATCTTACCGATGGATGTCACGGTGCGGTTATAAACCAGCCTGACTTTATTGATTTTTCTAAATTCTCCGTTTTTGGTCTGCATACCAAACGGATTATCAGGATTCTTAAACGCATCACTATAGTTTTCGGATTCGTTCAAGTGCGCAATAGCAAGCTCTCTGATTGTATTGTCGCGAATATGTTCTAAATCCGCCGCTTTCATATCCGCCAGGCGCTTTCTAATGGCGACAACAGGAATGCCTTTTTCGTCAACGTCACCCGTGAGATTGTATAGAAATTCATTGTGCAGTACGCCTTTTATCTTACGCTGTGATTTATGTGAAACTATGATGTTATTAATTTTTGCCTCGGCTTTTTTTCGCATATCGGGCAGAGGTGGCGGATAATCCTTAATACGTATCTCACCGTAAGCATTTTTGCTGGCATAGGTATTTATCTTTTGCACCGCGCCGCGGTTGGTGTAGGCAATAACCAGCGCGTCAATGGCATGGTGGCGATGATCCAGACGGGTTTTTTCACCACTTTCATCTAAAATATTGTTCAACCCCCAGGCGCGCCGCAGCAAGGCTGTCGTGCCGCCCTTAACCGCCTCAACGCGAATACCGAGTTGCTTTAAATACGCTGCCGTTTTAACCGCGATGTAACGTGTTTCATTAAGCTGTTGAGAGACAAATTCATCCCTGTCTTTTACCACCTGGGCGGCGAAGCGTTTGAATTTAGTATATGGCAGCCTTCTGGCGCGCTGTAGCATTGCTTCATACGCTTTTTTATCGCCATGAAAGGCTTCCCAGGGCATTTGATTTCCTTTTCTCCTATTCCAATCCCGGCGGCATAGCGTTTTATTCATATAACTATCGTCCAGGCAACGCGAATAAGGAATAATATGTTCAACTTCGAATATTGATCGAATAAACAAATCATAAACATTGATCGTATTACCGCTATAGGGGCAGACACGCCCAGATTCTTTCCATAAACGATATTTGAGTTTATCGCCGCGTGTTGGACGTGCAATTTTAACCTCTTCTTTTAGAAATTTTTCTGCTTCAAGATTAACTTCTTCATTTTTGCTCTGTTGTTTTTGCAGTTCATCTCTTTGTTTAGCATTAAGTTTTAAATCGCGCGCCATTTCAACGCGAATTATATCCGGCTTGCCATATTCGCTGATAATGGCGTTAACGACCTTGCGCACCTGAAATAAGGCGCGCTCCACCATCGGGTTTCTCAGACCGGCGGTATCTATCAGGCTGGTGGTATGTTGGCCGCGCTTTTTCGCGTTGACGCCGGGAAAGGGAAGCCGGTCAAGCGCGCGCTCTGGTTGCTTCTGGGTATGTTCATAACCGGCCTTTTCGCAAGCCTCGGCATAGTTGTAACCTCGATTAAGCCTGGTGTCGCCAAATTCCAGAAAGCGCACGATGTTGCGCATGGCTTTTTGTGAAATATGCATATAGCCTCTGGATAATTTAGCGCTTTTTTTGATCAGCTTTTCAGCCGTTTCGTCATCAAATTGCCACTTTTGAATAAGACGCCTATGCAGGGCGCGATCTTCCATGGGATGAATCAGATCATTAATAAGCGCCTCTTTTTGCTTGTTATCCAATGCTCTCCATCCTCTGGCGCCGACAGCGGGTTTTATCAGGGCGACTGTCTGGTTTCCCAACATGCCAGATTTTCTGCTCTTCTCCAGATTGATTTTGTCTGCTTCAAAAATACCCAGCAGTTCGCGCACTTTTTCCCAGCCAAGTTTTTCTTTACTCTTTAATGCCTCATAGAGCGTCCTTCTTTCCCGGTCGGTCAGGAACCGCTCCATGCCATCGCCAGGCAATAGTTTCAGGTTATTAATACCGCTCCAAAGCCGGAATTCCTGCGCGATCAGGGTTGCCTTGGCAGCCCGCTTGCGGTCTGTTTCAAAACCACACTTCCCCACCAGATGTTTTTGACTCTTTAGCGGACGCTGGGAAAATATCGCGTCGAATATTTTTTTCCTGGCGGCAACATCAAGCAATCCGGGGTGGCGCCGTTCCTGCTCTGACCAGATTTTTTCAAATTCATGCTCATACATCTTTCTTGCGGTATAACGGCCGCGAAGACGCTGTTGATGGGGGTCAAGACTGTTGAAGTAGGCCCCGAGGGTTGAAAATCCGCCTTCCCCCCGCATGGCTTGTTCAATCCCGGTAATGCCCTGATTAACTTTGCCGTCTTTCTCGCTGCCGGTTTTACGGTTAGACTTATAGCCGCGCCGCTGGCCGAGATGATAAATAGCCCGCCCTAATTGCCATGGCTCAAGTTTTTCCTTTAGCGCCCTGGCCCTGAGTTCATAAGGATTAGTTTGACGGAACAGGGCTTCAAGCCGGGTCTCATCATCCGGCAACAGGCCAAAATGAATCAGCAGATATTTTAGTTTTTCTTTTCGGCGCGCGCGGCGGCAGGTTTGGCGGCGACTACCGCGCGCAATACGCCGGCGCTGATTTAAGGATTTCTCACCGCGATTGCTGCGGTCTATGCCCTCGGGAAAGATTCGCACGCCCATATCAATGATTTTTGCAGGTTGGACCAGACACCAGCCGATCGATGATGTGCCCAAATCCAGCCCCAGTATTGTCAAGCCTGCTTTTTCCATTGTCCTGTCCTTTGCCGCCTAGGTTAAATTATAGTATGGCGGTTTACATTTAAAAATCCAGTGCTATACTTATCAATTGTAACCAAAAAACGGTTTCTTTCTTATCACAATAAGACGAATACCGTCGCAGGCTCTGGCGCCTGGCGTCAACCTTCTCGCCCGAGGGCACTTTGAAAACCCCAGCTTGATCACTGGGGTTTTTTATTGGCTTCCTTGCGGCAAACCTCTTTTCAAGGACGGCGGGCGTCATTGCCTCAGCCTGACCCGATATAATTCCTGTCCGCTTTCGTGATATTTCTTTTCAAACGGGCTGATAAACTGGCCCGGCTTGATCACTTCTAGCAACACTTTTTTGTCCGCCGCGATGCGCAGGGCCTGTTTGAATTCTTCGGCATAGATTCGCCAGTTGGTCCTGAGTTCGATTTGGGTATGGAGGCCCGGTATTTGGGGGAATATCGGGTGGCCGTGCCAGCGGCGCTTGAGGTGTTTGGGTTTGGGCCAGGGGTTGGGATAGAGCAGGTAGTGTTTTTTTATGTCCCAGCGCCGGCTTTGGGCCAGCCGCCAGATATCGACCAGATCGGCGCGGGCCAGGATCAGATTGTTTTCAAAATGGATGTCTTGATCCCGGATCAGCCCATGCAGGCGTGTTTTTGATTTATCAAGCCCGATGATCAGGCCGCGCGGGTATTTTTTTGCCAGCCACAGGCTGCTCTGGCCGTTGCCGCAGCCTGAATCCAGCACGACGGGCTTGTTTAGTGTCTTTTGTATTTGATCAAGCCGGGCAAAAATCCTGCCGCTGAATTCGCGCGCGGGTTTTTGGTATGGCCTGGCCAGGTGTTTTTTTACCACCCGCTCCAGGTCTTTGTGCGGCGCGCTTTGCCGGCTGCTGACGGGTCTGGCCGTCATTCAGGACCAAAATTGCATGACGGATTCGGCCTCGAACACCGGCCCGTCAACGCAGACCCGCTTCATCGCCGCGCCGTCCGCGGTTTCAATAAGCACCGCGCAGCCGGCGCAGCCGCCGACGGCGCAGGCCATGTATTCTTCCAGCGAGACCTGACAGGGCAGCTTGTATTCTCTGGCCAGTTGGGCGACGGCCTTTAACATGGGGGTCGGGCCGCAACTGAATATCTCGACTTCAGCGCGTTGATCTTCATCCAGCCGGTCCAGCCAGTGTCGGCCGAGTTCGGTCACATAGCCGTTAAAACAACCCGGATAGTTCTGCCGGCTGGCGAGGCGCGAGGGGATGCCCCAGTCATCCAGCAAGGGCATGCAGGCAATGACGCCGGCCGGTATTTCCCGCGCCAGGATTTGTGAAGGGCGCGGCTGGAACGGAAACGGGCTTTCTGAACCCATGATCACAAGCGGGTTCAGGTCTTTCCGGGTGTGTTTTATATGTTCGGCCAGGAAGATCAGCGGCGGGATGCCGATGCCGCCGCCGATGAGCAGCGGGCGCGGCCGGTATCCCGCGAGTTTGAAGGGTTGCCCGATCGGGCCGATCAGGTCGATGAGCGCGCCGGGTTGGCGCCGGGTCAGGAGTTCAGTGCCTTGACCATGCGCCTTGTACAGCACTTCGATGGTTCGGGTTTTTGAGTTGCAGCGCATGATTGACATGGGCCGGCGCATGAAGAGCGCGGGGTCGCACTGCATGTGAACAAAGTGGCCGGGCCTGGCATGGGCCGCCGTTTCCGGCGCCTTGAGCCGGATATGATATTGCCGCCCGGCCAACTCGGCCTGGGCCAGCAGTTCAGCCTGTTCGACATAGAGGGTGTTGCGGCTGGCGGGGTGTTGCACGGGTGTTTATTCGCGGGTATAGACCGGCCGCCCGGCGAGCAGGGTATGGCTGACCCGGCCCGGCAGTTCCCAGCCCGTGAACGGCGAGTTCTTGCCGGCGCTGATCAAATTTTCCCGTTCTATAAGGGCGCTTTTTTCGGGGTCAAAGACGCAAATATCGGCGTCCGCCCCGATGCTCAGGGCGCCTTTGTTGATGCCGAGTATTTTTGCCGGTTCGGCGGTCAGGGCCGTGATCGCTGTTTCCAGCGTCATGGCCTCACGCTTGACCAGATGCAGCATCAGGGCTAACAGGTGTTCTATCGTTGACGCGCCGGGTTCGGTCAGGCCGAAAGGCGCGGCCTTGGCGTCCGCGTCATGCGGCTGATGGTCGGAGCAGACAGCGCCGATGATGTTATTGTTGACGCCGTCCAGCAGGCCCTGGCGATCACGCTCGCCGCGCAGGGGCGGTTGCAGGTGGCTGTTGCTGTTGTAGCCGTTGATGTCCATCTCGGTCAGGTGTAGCTGGCTGATGGCCACGTCCGCCGTGACCGCCAGCCCTTCTGCTTGCGCGGTCTGGATCAGGCGCACGGCGCGGGCGCTGGACAGACGGCAGAAGTGGACCCGCGCGCGGGTTTGTTCGGCCAGCAGCAGGGCCCGGCTCAGGGCCACTGTCTCGGCGGTTTCGGGGATGGCCGGCAGCCCCAGGCGGGTGCTGAGCGCGCCTTCATGCGCCACGCCGTTGTTTTTCAGGGCGCTGTCTTCGGCAAAGAAGAAGACCGTCAGGTCGGAACTGCGCGCATATTCAAACGCGCGCCGCAGGACTTCGGTATTGTCCATCGGCGCCAGCGCGTTGCCGACGCCGACACAGCCGGCCTGCCTGAGGGTGTGCATCTCGCTGAGTTGTTTGCCTTCAAGCCCCAGGGTCAGGGCCGCGACAGGATAAATATGCGCGCGCCCGGTTGCCGCCGCGCGTTGTTGAATAAAGTCCACCACCGCGGTCGTATCGACCACCGGCCTGGAATCGGGCGGGCAACAGATCGAGGTGATCCCGCTGCTGTTTGCCGCCAGACATTCGCTCGCAAATGTCGCCTTGTATTCATGGCCGGGTTCGCGCAAACGGGCGCAGAGATCGATCAAACCGGGAATGACGATCCGGTCTTTTGCCTCGATCCGGTAATCGGCCGTGAAGCCCTCAGGCGGCCGCCCAATGGCGATAATCCGGCCCTCGGCGATAAACACATCCTGTATGGCATCCAGCTTGTTGGCCGGGTCGAATAGTCTGCCGTTTTTAATATGCGCGCGCATTATTCAGCGTTCCGGGTCATTTTGGGCGGCTGGATCGGCGCGGCCCATGGTCATGGCCATCACGGCCATGCGCACCGCGATGCCGTGACTGACCTGTTGCAGGATAACGGAGCGTTCGCCGTCCGCCACGCCGGAATCGATCTCGACGCCGCGGTTGATCGGGCCGGGGTGCATGACGATGGCGTCGGGTTTTGCCTTTGCCAGGCGCTTTTGGGTCAGGCCGTAGCGCTGGAAGTATTCGTATTTGCCGGGTAACAGGGCGCTCTGCATGCGCTCTTTCTGCAAGCGCAGCATAATAACGGCGTCAACGCCGTCCAGCCCCGTATCCATGTCATGGAAAACGTGCACGCCCAGTTTTTCAACCTCTTTCGGGATCAGGGTACGCGGGCCGACGACCCGGATCTCCAGCACGCCCAGCGTGCTCAGGGCGTGGATCTCCGAGCGGGCCACCCGCGAATGCAGGATATCGCCGACAATGGCCACGCGCAGGTTTTCAAAGCCGCCTTTATATTTGCGCAGCGTGAACATATCCAGCATGGCCTGGGTCGGGTGCGCATGGCGGCCGTCGCCCGCGTTGATCACGCTGATATGCGCCGCCGCTTTTTTGGCGATGTAATGCGCGGCCCCACTTTCGCCATGCCGCACGATAAACATATCGCAGTGCATGGCTTCCAGGGTTTGCAGGGTATCGCTGAGGCTTTCCCCCTTGCTTTGGGCCGAGGCGGAGATATTCAGGTTGAGAATATCGGCCGAGAGGCGCTTGGCGGCCAGTTCAAAGGTGGTGCGGGTGCGGGTGCTGGGTTCAAAAAACAGGTTGGCAATGGTCTTGCCGCGCAGCAGGGGGACTTTTTTTACCGGCCGCCCGGCAACACTGGCAAAGGATTCGGCGTGATCTAGAATTTTCTGGAGTAATGCCCGGCTGAGACCTTCTGTGGTGAGAAAATGCTTTAGATTGCCGTTGCTGTCGAGTTGAATTGTATTGCCAGTCATCCGGTTTGCTTGATCTCCAGGGCCAATGGCTCTGGGCCGGAGAGTTTAACATGCTCTCCTTCATTCAGGATAAGGGTTTCGCCGGCGATATCGGCCTGTATCGGCAACTCCCTGCCGCTGCGGTCGATCAATACCGCCAGGCTGATGCTGGCCGGCCGGCCATAGTCGAAGATTTCGTTCATCGCGGCGCGGACAGTGCGGCCGGTGTAGAGCACGTCATCGATCAGGATAATATGGCGATCATGGATATTGACCGGCAGCTTGCTGGGGCTGACTTCGGGGTGCATGCCGAGCGTGCTGAAATCATCGCGGTAGAAGGCAATATTCAGTTCGCCGAGCGCCTCGCCATAAGCGAGTTGCCGATGCAGCCGGCTCGCAATCCAGGCGCCGCCGCGTCTGATCCCGATCATCAACGGCCGCCGGTAATCGTTTGCGCGGGCGCGGGCCTCGATGGCTTCTGCCATTTTATTGATCAGTTGCTGGACATCCATTGCCTTTGATATTCATCTGAGATTCATGCGGATTGGGCATGGTCAAGACTGGCCCGCGTGGATTGGGCCGCTTCGGCTTGCGCCGCATTTTCCCCAAGCCATGTCTCCAGGATAAGCCGGGCCGCGACCGGGTCCAGGTCGCGGGTCGATCTTGATTCGCGTCTGGCGGCAAAGGAAGACAGGCGTTCATCCATCAACTCGACCCCGAGCTTGAAACGGCCTTCAAGCTGGCGGGCGAAACGCTCCGCCGCGCCGGTCAGCGCTTGCCGTTCGCCCGCGAGCGTGAGCGGTTGCCCGACGATCAGGCGATCCGGGCGCCATTCCTTGATCAGGCGGGTGATTGCTGCCCAGTCCGGCCGGCCGTCTCTGTTATGCAGCGTCTTCAGGGCCGTGGCCGTGGCCGTTATGGTCTGGCCGGCGGCCACACCGATCCGCTTTGTGCCATAATCAAAGCAGAGCAGGCTCAGGTTTTTCACGCGTGGCCAATATCGGTTGACAGCCGATCCATATCCACGCCCAGATGGCAGGCGGCCGATTGCCAGCAGTCTTCAAAGGGGGTGTTAAAGATGATATTGCGATCAATCGGCCCGCTCAACCAGGCGTTGGCCATCAATTCCTGCTCAAGCTGGCCCCGCGCCCAGCCGGCATAACCAAGCGCGATGAGCGCCTCTTCGGGGCCGTCGCCGCTGGCCATGGATTCCAGAATATCCTTGGAGGTCGTGACGCAGATGTCCTCCGAGACGGCGATTGATGAATCCCATTTGCGGCTCGCATGATGCAATATAAAGCCGCGATCCGTGTGCACCGGGCCGCCGTGACAGATGACTTTCCTGCACGCCGTTGTGTTGCTGCTGTCGATTTGCATTTGCTTGAAGATCTGGCCCAGTTCGATATCCAGCGGCTTGTTGATCACGATCCCCATGGCGCCGTCATTATTATGCGCGCAGATATAAGTGACCGACCTCTCGAAATTGGGGTCTTTGAGGCCGGGCATGGCGATCAGGAATTGATTGGTCAGGTCTGTATGCTGCATATCACGGTGGATTTTTGACAAAAAAGCGCGTTTGCCGCGGGCGGGTGAATAATCTGGGGCATAATCCGCTAGTATCCGCAGGAATCACCCTTTCTACAACCTTTTATTTCCTGCCGCCGGTCGCAACATCAGGACAATCCCTCAATATGCCTACCTGAAGCCCTGATTATTGATAAATTGCCAGGTGCGGATGATATGCAGGATATCCGTTTCCTGTTTGACATGTTGCGGGAAAGGCGCAAAGGGCGCGGCCAGTTCCACGATGCGGATGGCCGCATCGTCAAGAATCTTTTGGCCGGAAGAGCGGCGGATCGTCATTTCGTTGATCGTGCCGTCCGCGTTGAGCGCGACTTCCAGCAACAGGCTGCCCGACAACTTGCGCCGGCGCGCCTCTTCCGGGTAATTCAGATTGCCCACGCGCTCCACCTTGGCCCGCCAGGCCTCCATATAAGCGGCATAGCGATATTCTTTAGTATTGGCCGAGATGAATTTTCGCTTGGGGCGCTTGGCCTTGACTTCCAGTTTTTGCCGGATGTCGGCGCTTAACGCCGCGATCTTGAAACTGCTGGCCAGCAGTTCCGTGGCCGATGGCGTCTTCCTGTCCGTTTTCGCCTCCCGGGTTTTCTCCCCGGCCGGGGCCGGTTCGATTTTCTCCGCGGGCCGCTCCACTTTTTCGGTCAGCGGCGCCGGCCCGCTGTCGTCTTCGACCACGATCTCCTGCATGGGGTCGGCCTTTGGCGGGGCCGTTTCCGTTTGCATGGTGATTTCCGGGGCAGATTCCGAAGGCCGGGGGGCGGCCTCCAGGGGCGGCGCGATGAGGCCGGGATCGGGCAGCGATGCCCTGGGGTTTACGGGGTCTTCAACCCCGCCGCCCCCTTCCAGGTTGGCCTGGGCCAGCACATCGGCCTCCTGCGGCTCGGGACTTTTTTGCCGCACCAGCACGATTTCCATGGTCTCATAACGCGCCTCTGCGCGGTCGTCCTGGATAAAGGTGATGCCGAGGATCAGCATGGCATGCACCAGAATAGCCAGGCTCAATGTCAGGCCCAGCCGGTCCAGCGGCGTGATAACGGGTTTAACGGCTTGTGTGGCGGCCACGGCAGGTTTCTGTGCGGGGTTGTCTTGGTTGAGGCAAGAATTCAGTCTTCTGAATGATCAGGCTGTTATTTTCAGGCTTGCCGCCCCGGCCGGGCGGCGCAGCCGTTTTTTGTAGCGGTTTCGCTTGAGCTTATGTTATTTCCGCATGGCCTGCAAGGGCATGTCCGGGTTCAATACTCATGAGGCCAATCAAGCGGTCTGCCTGCCACAGGCGGGCGCTTGGCCAACCTCCAGCTTTCAGCCTTGACATATAGGAATGTTGCAGTTATCTTATCTAATAAAAATATTGATAATATGTTTTATTCTCATGTTTTTTCTTACTACGAGCGTTTTTATTTGGAGGTAATTATGCAAAAACTGATTCTACTGGCACCTCTTGCCTTGTGTCTGACGCCAGCCATAGCGCACGAGCAGGAGGTTCACGCCCTTGAAGAGATCGAAGTCGTAGGCCAGCGCGGAGAATCGGGTAAAACCGAGATTGATGCAAAAAAGCTTGAGATTTTGCCCTCACGCAGCGGTTCGATCACTGAAGCCCTTAAAGACCGGTCCAACGTACAGTTCAGTTATGGCACTAATTCAGGATTAACCGGCGGTGAAATCCGTCCAGCACGGATTTCTATCTCCGGCGCCAAGCCCTACGAGAACAATTTCCTGATCGATGGCAGCAGCGTTACCAACACCCTTAACCCTTCGGGACTTGAAATATCCGGCGATACCCCTGACTTCGGTAAAACCCTGGTACAGGGCGGCGATCAGACTATCTTCTATGACACAAACCTGCTCGACTCAATTACAGTCTATACCAACAATGTGCCTGCAAAATACGGCGATTTCGTCGGTGGTGTTGTCGATGCATCCCTGCGTGACCCGGCAACCGACAAGTGGCGCTTAATGGGCAAAGGCCTGTATTCAAGCAGTAACTGGGCCACTATGAAATATGTTGACAAGGAGTCTGACGATTCCAGGAATCAACCAGAATACGGTAAATACGACCTGTCCTTCCGGGCGGAGGGCCCTGTCACGGATAAGATTTCCCTGCTTGCGTCTTATTCTCTCAAGCGGTCTGTAATTCCACTGAATCGTAATAATAACAACAACACTCCCATCACCAGTGATGATTTCTTTGAGAAGGATGATCAGATCCGCAGGAGTGAAAACCTGATGTTGAAAGCCCTGTTCCAAGCCTCTGATGATTTGAAAATCACCTTGGATGGCACCTATGCCCCCTACTCGGAAAAACGCTGGCTCAAGCTCTACTCTGACAGCTACTACAAAAACCACAACAATGCCTACAGGTTTGCAGGCAGTGTCAATTATCAAACAGAGCCCGGTTTCTGGGATGGTAGAATTGTATATTCACAAAACGGTTACAGCCGTGATTCAGACAGCAACTATTACTACACCTTCCAGAACTACGTGACAGAAAAGGAAAATCGATCTGGTATGATCGGTGATGCTAAATCCGAAAATAAAAGTGTCGACGTCGGTGTCGATTTTACTTCTCGTTACTGGGATCTGAATGACGCCATTAATGCCAGCTTTGCAACAGGTGTAAGCTACAATTACACTTCGACTGATGTATGGAATGAGGCCAGTTCCATATATATCGAGTCTATTTTTCGGTCCAGACTACCTTTCTCCAGTTCGTTTTCCGCCTTTCGTAACAGAAGTGAGTATCCGGAACATTCCCAATCTGATGATTTGAGCACCGCCGCCTTCTATCTGCAGGGAACCTTTGAATGGGATAAACTTGAGGTTAATCCGGGTGTCCGTGTCAGTTATGATGATTTCTCCCATAATGTAGATATCGCGCCACGGCTTGTGGCAGAATACGATGTTTTCGGCAATGGCGCCTTGCGAGTTATCGGTGGCGCAAACCGCTATTACGGTTCGCAACTTCGTAACTATGCCTTTGATCAGGTTCGCCGGGTTAATACCATCAGCGAGTTCGACACCAACGGCGATGGCGTCTATGGTGGCCCGGGCGACCGGATTCGAACCTTTACCGGATCCAGTGATTCCAATAACAGCATGGATGACCTGGACACACCCTATTCCGATGAACTCACTGCCGGCATTCTCGGTTTTTATGCCGGATTCGGTTACAAAGTTGAATTTGTCCACCGTGATTTTAAAAAGCAATTGATCAGTCAACGTAAAGATACCAACACCAGTGACTACGAAATGACAAATAACGGCAAGAGCCGATATGACGGTATCACCGTAGAGGTGTCCCGTGCCCTGCAGACACAAGGATTCGGCAATCATCTCTTTACCCTGGGGGCGACTAAATCCAGGACAAAAACCTTTAATGGCGCCTACAATTCCAGGGTAACAACCTCCTTCCGTTCTTTTGGTGTTCCCAAAAACTACAATCAGGTCTACTACAGGGGCGAGTTGATCGACCGTTCGCAACTACCCGCGAACGACTATAACGCTCCTGTGGTTGCCACCCTGCAATGGTCTGGAAGCTTTTTTGAAGACAGACTGCGTGTCAACTCGATCACCCGCTGGCGCGACTCATCCACGGGCCTGACCGATGACGACAGAAAATCCGCGGATACCCCCTTCGGCACCGTTTCAGGGAGGAAAAGTGACAATTGGCTTGATGGTAAGGGCGCCTGGGTTGATGCTTACAATTATGGCGTCATCAAAGGCGGTTTCAACACCGATGTCACTGTTGAGTATGATGTAATCCATGAAGAGATACTTAGGCTGGCGGCAATTGTTGAAGTTTCCAACCTCTTTAATGACTCCCTTGCAACCAATATCGAAAACGGCTATAGCCTTGGTCGCAGTTTCTATATCGGCCTGCGCGCAGATTTTTAAATCGTAACGTAAGATACATTCGGTATATTGCCGACCGAAATAAAGCAACGCCCTCCCCGGCCTGTGGGGAGGGCATTGCTTTTTCTACAGAATCAAAGATATCAAAGGATATGGATCAAACCGCCCCGGTGTAAAGCTCGACAACCTTATCCCAATCGACGATCTGTTTTCTAAAACGCGAGGTCGCCGAGGTCTATTGCCGCATCTCCGGCTACCTGCGGATTATGGCAAACTGCGGATATAATCCCCTCGTCACCATACAGCTCGCTCTCTCGGGGTAGCTTTATAATGATAGGAGTGAGTGACTAAAAAGAAAATTTTTTGAATGAATGCTATATTGCCCGGCAAATATCAACCCAATTACAGGAAAAACAAAATAATGAGCGTATTAATCTGCGGTTCTATGGCGTATGACCATATCATGCTGTTTAAGGATCGATTTAAAAATCATATCCTGCCGGAGAAGGTGCATATTCTGAATGTGGCCTTTATGGTGCCGGATATGCGGCGTGAGTTTGGCGGCTGCGCCGGTAATATCGCCTACAATCTGAATCTGCTGGAAGGCGATATCGCCCTGCCGATGGCCACGGTCGGCAAGGATTTTGACCCGTATGCCTATTGGCTGGACAAGCGCGGTATTAATCGAAGGCATATCAGCGTGATCGAGGAAACCTTTACCGCCCAGGCCTTTATTACCACCGATCTGGACGATAATCAGATTACCGCCTTTCATCCGGGCGCCATGAATGAGTCACACCGGAATAATATCCGGGACGCGGGCGGGATTAAACTGGGCATCATTTCGCCGGATGGCAGGGAGGGGATGTTGCAACACGCCGATCAATTTGTCGAAGCCGGCATTCCGTTTATCTTTGACCCGGGCCAGGGATTGCCCATGTTTAATGGCCCGGAATTAACGCAATTCATTGACAAGGCCGCCTGGGTGGCCGTCAATGATTATGAATGGCAGTTGATGCAGGACCGCACCGGATTAGCGGCCGCAGATATCACGGCCCGGGCGCGGGCCTTGATCGTGACCCGCGGTAGCGAGGGTTCCGTTATTTATACCAAAGACAGGCAGTACACGATTCCCCTGGCAAAGACCGTTGCGATGCAGGACCCGACCGGCTGTGGCGACGCCTACCGGGCCGGTCTGCTGTATGGCCTGCGGCATGACATGGACTGGGAGACGACCGGGCGCATCGCCTCGCTGATGGGCGCCATAAAGATTGAACAAAACGGCACCCAGAACCACCGCTTCAGCCCGGATGAATTCAAGGCGCGCTTTGCGGAGGAATTCGGTTATTCATTTTGAAGCGGACCGTTTCTGCTCTTGCCGGCGCCGGTACAGAATAAACTCGGTGTAGCCGTTGGCCTGTTCGCGCCCCTTAAAGACCAGATCCAGCGCGGCCTGAAACGGCAGGCTGGCGGCAAAGTCTTTGGCCATCGGCCGGTAAGCCGGATCATCGCGGTTTTGCCGATCCACAATGACAGCCATGCGTTGCATTACGGCCCGAACTTCCCCGGCCGAGACAATGCCGTGTTGCAGCCAGTTGGCGATATGCTGGCTGGAAATGCGCAGGGTCGCGCAATCTTCCATTAAGGCCGTGTCATTGATGTCCGGCACCTTGGAGCAGCCCACGCCCTGGCCCACCCAGCGCGAGACATAGCCCAGAATGCCCTGCGCATTATTTTCCAGTTCATGGCGAATTTCGGTCGCGGATAATTGGCGATCCTTTTCCAGTAAAGGGATGGTCAGGATGGCGTCAAGCGGGATTTTGGCGGCGCTCTGCAAGGCATGCTGGCGGCTTTTCACATTCAGGCGATGATAGTGGATGGCGTGCAGCGTGGCGGCGATCGGCGAGGGCACCCAGGAGGTATTGGCGCCGGCCTTGAGATGCTGGATCTTGGTCTTCATCATCGCGTTCATCTCATCCGGCATCGCCCACATCCCCTTGCCGATCTGGGCGCGGCCCATTAAGCCCGAGTCCAACCCGACTTGCACATTGGCCGCTTCATAAGCCTTCAGCCAGACGGCCTTTTTTAATTCATCTTTGGGCGCGACCGGCCCGGCTTCCATGTTGGTGTGGATATCATCGCCGGTGCGGTCCAGAAAACCGGTATTGATAAATACCAGACGTTCCTTGGCCCGCGCGATGCAGGCCCTCAAGTTTACCGAGGTGCGGCGTTCTTCATCCATGATGCCCATCTTCAGGGTATGCCGCTCAAGGCCGAGCGCGTCTTCCACCCGCGCGAACAGGTCATCGGCCAGGGCCACTTCATCCGGGCCATGCAGCTTGGGCTTGACGATATAGATCGAGCCCGCGCGGCTATTGCGGTGGCGGCCGTTGCCCAGAATATCATGCTTGGCGCATAGCGCCGTCACCATCGCGTCCAGCATGGTTTCCGGGATGGGCTGGCCGGCATGGAGCACGGCCGCGGTGCAGAGGTGGCAGCCGACATTGCGGACCAGCATCAGGCTGCGCCCATGCAGGGTCACTTCCCCGCCGTCTGGGCCGGTATAATGACGATCCGCGGCCATGGCCCGCTCAACGGCCTTACCGTCTTTTTCAATCGTACGCGCGAGACTGCCTTTCATCAGGCCCAGCCAGTTGCGGTAAACGTTTAACTTATCTTCGCTATCGACCGAGGCGACCGAGTCCTCGCAATCCATGATCGCGGTGACCGCCGATTCAATATGGATGTCGTAAATCTTGGCATGATCACGGCGGCCGATAAAATAGCCGTCGCCCAGGCGTAGCTCAACATGCAGACTGTGATGACACAGGACCACCGTATCCGGCCTGGCCGGGTCGCCCGTGTAGCCCACAAACTGCTGCTGTTTTAACAGGGTCGTTTCCGTGCCGTCGCCGAAATGGACGGCGAGTTGATTGTCCCGGATGAAATAACGGGTGACATGCTTGTGCGTATCCCGCTCCAGGGCGAAGTGGCGATCCAGAAAATGGCGCGCGCGTTCAATGACGCGATCACCGCGGATCGGATTATATTTTTTTATCTTGCGGCAGCCGTTTGCCTCAGAAATGGTGTCGGTCGAATAGAGGGCGTCATAAAGACTGCCCCAGCGGGCGTTGACCGCATTCAGGACATAACGCGCGTTATCAAGCGGCACCACAAGCTGCGGGCCGGGCACAGAGGCAATCTCGGTATCGACATTGGCCGTGTTGATCTGAACGTCCCCGGGCTCATCAAGCAGATAACCGATGTCTTTCAGAAACGCCTTGTAGGCAACGGGATCATGGCCCCGGCCGCGGTTTTTAATGTGCCATTCGTCAATCTTTTGTTGCAGTTCCGCGCGCACCCCGAGCAAGGCCTGATTACGCGGCGCCAGCGCTTGCAGGATCCCGGCCAGGGCGCGCCAGAAATCATCCGCTGCCACGCCGGTATCGGGCGCGGCCTCATTTTTAATAAAGTCATAAAGCGTTTCCGCGACCTCAAGCTCGCCGATCTTCCGGTAATTGATCTGCTCGACCGTGGTTTGCATGGTTTTTTGATCATTCATGGCGGATAGCTTACCGGATCGGGTTTGTGCAACGCAACAGGAGATTGCCCTGTTTTTGATGGAAGACAGCGAGATCGGCGGCCGGAAGCGGCAGGGCCGTGTTGAAGGTCATTGCCGCGCGGGCGCGATGCAGGGCGCCGGGGGATTCGTTTGGCTTATGGGAACTCTGGATAAGCCCATCCGGGACTTACCCGCCTTGCTGCAAGCGGGCGGCTCAGGGCGCGCGCGGGTCGGGCACGACCTCGATCAGCCTGGCCTCGGGGATAGCCGCCTTGACCTCGGAGACGGCCCCGGCAACCGCGGCGCAGGCGGATTCGGCCTCGCGGTCAAAATTCAGCGCGATGCGCCCGGCGCGCCCGACGCCGATCAACGCATCATCGCGGCCTGCGTCACCCAACTGCTCGACATAGCTGTCAGTGCCGGCCCCGTCTTCCGGCACGCTGAATTTCAGGGTAAATTCAAATGTTGCCATCATCAAACCTGCTTTGATAATACCGTTTACTATTTAATTGCCGCCTTTTGCGTGGCTGGCTTCGAAAAAGCTATGAATGTCGTCGGTAGCCAATTCGATAAACCGGCCTGCCTCAAAGTCGGCGCGGCCTGCTTCGATCTCGGCGCGAATAAGGGCCATGCGCTCATCGAGGCTCATGGCTTTAAGCCGCTTCAAATCTTCGCGGGGTGGCGCGGCGAGTGAAGATATTTTTGGTATATTCTTTCTCATAATACCAACCGTATCAGGATTCGACTTCGATAGCCCAAATAAGAGGCAAATCTCCAGGCCTCGACAAGAGACGGAACGGCGATACGTTTTGCCGGCGCATGCGGGCTCAGCGCCCAGGATGCGCCAGAGGGCCCGGGCTTTCGGGCGTATTATTCCCTGCCGGCTAAAACGCCATCATCCAACGCAGGGTCAGCGTGCGTCCGCGCCCGGCAAAGAAGCGGTTGTTGCGGGTGGCCGCGCTCGCCACGGCCTGACTGTAATAGGTGATATAGTGCTCGTTCAAGAGATTCTGCGCGGCCAGCTCGACCCGGCCGAGACCGTCAAACTCATAGCCGATATTCAGATCGACCAGCGTATAGCCCTTGAAATCGGTCGCCGTAGTGCCATCGTTGAACTTGCGGTCAAAGAAATGGCTCAGTTGCGCGGCGGCCGTGACGCGCTCAAACAGGCGCGCGCTGGCATAGATATTCAACCGGTCCGGGCTGATGTTCTCGGCGCCCAGGTCTTCGTCAATGCGGCCATCGCCGTCCTGATCCGAACGGCCCTCAAGCGCGGCATAGCCCGCGCCCAGCAGGTAGCGTCCATCGAAATCATATTCGGTCGATAATTCGATCCCTTCAATTTCAGTCGGCTCGCGCCGAACCTCAAAGATGTTCTGCGCATTGGCAAACAGGCGCTGGCCGAATTCGGACTTGGACCAGAAATAGGCGATATTAGCCGCAAGGCCGCCGCGCTCAAAGGACACGCCGATCTCGGTATTGTCGGCAACGATCGGCTTGATATTCAGGAGCGTGTCGATGTCCTGCCCCGGCCGCCGCACCGCGCGCAGGACGCGGCCCACATCCGGCATGGTGAAGCCCTGCGCGTAGGAGGCGTAGGGCTTGATGCCGACCATGATCTCAAAGCTGCCGCCGGCATTGAACAGGGTCTCGCTGAATTTCGGCTGGCCGCCCGCGACGGTATTTGCGCCATAGGTAAACAAGGTCACGTAATCGTCAACCGCAAGCTCTGCGAATTCATGCCTGAGTCCGGCCGACAACAGCAGCCGGTCGTCGAATAATTGCTGGTCGAACTGAATGAACGGCGCGAGGCTGCTAAACACCGTTTTCGGCACCCAGAGGCGGCGCGTTTGAATTAATTCCTGGAAGGTTTCGTCATGCAGCCAGTCGAGACCGCCCGTGACGCTGAGCCCGGCCAGTGGCAGGTCGCCGTGCGTGTAAGTGGCCTTAAAGCCCATCTTGTCGGAATTGTTGGCCGACTGGTCGAAGATTTGTTCACCCGGGGCCTCATTGCCGGTGTTCCAGAAACCGCCGAAAGTGCCGCCCCCGAACACGGCTTCAAAACTGCGATAAAATCCCTGCAAGGCCAGATCGCCGCCGAACAGGCCGGCGCGCGTGAGGTCGAGCGAGAAGGTATTGACCGTGTTGGTCGGCGCCTGGCCCTGCGTCTTGCCGCGAACTGAACTGGTCGGGATATTGGCGGCGCGATTGCCCGCCACCTGCACATAATCGCCATCGCCCGCCAGCTTGAACAGGTTGGTCGTGAATTGCAGGCGCGTGGCGGCGTCGATGTCCCAGCCGGTCTTGATAAAAAGATTTCTGCTCAGGCTGTCCTGAATGTCGCCCTGAATGCCGTCAACGCCGATGCGGCGGCCTTTGGCGTCATAAAAGGCGCCGCGTTCTTCAAGCGCGGCGCTGGCGATCAGATCGAAGGCGCCAAAACGCTTGAGCGCCGTGGCCGAACCGCGCAGGCCCCGTCCGTCACTGTCGAAGTCGCCGCCGATGCCGGCCGCGCCTTCAAAGCGAAATTGCCAGTCTTCCAGATCGGCCGGTTCCAGCGTCACGAAGTTGATCACGCCGCCCGTGGCGCCGATGCCCTGAATGGCGTTGGCGCCGAACAAGACCTCGACCCGTTCAATGACCGCCGGGTCGATAGTGAACCCGTCCCGGTCACCGTTGCGCAACGGATTCGACTGTGGCACGCCATCGATCAGATAAAGCGGCGCGCGCCCGCGGAAACTCTCGCCGCGACCGGAGAGCTTTTGGCGGCTAGGCGAAAAACTCGGCACCTTTTGACCGATGATGTCGGCCAGATTGGTTGAAAAACCCATCTGGCCGTCGATATCATCGCGCCCGATGAGCCGGATCTTGCTCGGAAGGTCCTCCGGCGGCAGCGCCCGCCGTGTCGCCTGGACGATGATCTCTTCTTCAATCAGCGCGGCGGAATCCGCCGCGTCCTGCGCGAAAGAGACTTGAAAAGAGAGCGTGGCGGCCAGGACGGCCAGCGGCAGATTTTTTTTATTCATGGTATTTCCTTTTTATTAAGTAATAATCATTCTCGAAATAATAACAGCTTGATACCTTCGCGCAACAGGCATTTTGACTGTGTGGTCGGGATAATTGAATCATGCCGAGACCAGCGCCGGCGACCTTTACAATTAGATCAGGATTTAATCGCGTGACCGGGGGCCTGGAACCGCTTGACGGCGGCGTGGCCTTTGAAAAGCGCTCATAAGAGGATGTGGCCGACCTGAAGTTTCGTTTTTCCAATACCGGGCAATATCAGGCAACTATCTGTCCCGTAGCCCGGCAAGAAACCCTGATTTAATCAGAATTTCCCCAACGCCGCCCCGCTTTCAGGCAGGCGCCGAGGCGCGCGTCAGCGTGCCGGGCGAGTCCTGCCGCAGGCGCGGGGGCTGCATTAAGGTCTGCACCCCGATGGTCATCCAGCAATCCTTGACTTCGCCCGCCTGCTGCCGTTCCAGGATGAAGAGGTAGTAAAAATCCCGCCCGCCCGCGCTCTTGATTCTCACCCCCTGCCAGGCCAGATTCTGCCGCTTGGCGGAGTCCAGGAATTCGGTCTCCCGCGGGTTGAGCATGGGCGCGTAGAGTTCGGTGTCAAACAGGGTGATAAAACGTTCCAGCGGGCCGACTTCGCGCTTGTTGGAGGGCGCGGCGAAGCGATAGGCCAGGGCAATGCCATCGTTATTCGCGTTATCGTTGGCCAGCGCGGTCAGTTGAATCTCCACCACCTCGGTGAAACTCAGGTCCGGCGCCGGGACCAGCGCCCGCATACCGTCCAGCACTCCTTCGGCGCGGGCAATGCCGAGCAGGGCGAAGGCGAGCAAGACGATGGATTTTTTCATGTTTAGCGGGACAAGTTCAGACGCTCATGACGCCACCGGCAACTCTTCCGGGGCCCGCGGATGTGCGTCACTCTGCTCATGACGGGCATGGTCGTCCGCGCCGGCCTGGTTCAGGCTTTCCATCGGCCATCTTGGCCTGGCCTGAAAGCCCAATGCCTCGGTTTGGCCGGCCCGCATGCGCACATAACCGGCATAGGCGATCATGGCGCCGTTGTCGGTGCAAAATTCAAGCCGGGGGAAGTAAACCCGGCCGCCCTCTGCCCGCGTCAACGCCTGCAGGCCGGCCCGAAGCTGTTTGTTGGCGCTGACCCCGCCGGCCACAATCAGCCGCTTCAAGCCGGTCTCGCGCATGGCCCGGCGGCACTTGATCATAAAGGTGTCCACCACGGCGTCGACAAAGGCGCGCGCGATGTCCGCCCGGGTTTGTTCGGCGTCGCCCTCTGCTTGCAGGGTGTTGAAGGCAAAGGTCTTCAGGCCGCTGAAGCTGAAATCAAGGCCGGGCCGATCGGTCATCGGGCGCGGAAACCGGAATCTCTGGCCGTTGCCTTTCGCGGCCAGCAGCGAGACGGCCGGGCCGCCCGGATAGGGCAGGCCCAGCAATTTGGCGGTTTTATCAAAGGCTTCGCCGGCGGCGTCATCCAGCGATTCGCCCAGGACCTCATATTGACCGGCGCGTTCAACCTTGACCAGCAGGGTATGGCCGCCCGAGACCAGCAGCGCCAGAAAGGGGTAGTCCGGCGCCTCGGCGTCCAGCATCGGCGCCAGCAAATGGGCCTCCATGTGGTGTACGCCGATGGCCGGGACAGACAGCGCATAGGCGAGGCTCCGCCCCAGCGCCGTGCCGACCAGCAAGGCCCCCATTAAGCCCGGCCCGGCCGTGTAGGCCACGGCATCCAGATCCTGCAGCCCGCTGCCGGCTTCGGCCAAGGTGGCCTTGATCAGGGGCAACAGGCGCCGCACGTGATCCCGGGAGGCGAGTTCCGGCACCACGCCGCCATAAGTCCGGTGCAAATCGACCTGGCTGTGGAGCGTATGCGCCAGCAGCCCCCGGCCGGAATCGAAAATGGCGATGCCGGTCTCGTCACAAGAGGTTTCCATGCCCAGTATCTGCATCAATTTTCTCTGAAAAAGGGATTATTGGATTGCAATTTCAATCACTGCCACTAGAATGTTGGGCTTTTTCGCTCTCGGGCCTGCCCGGAGCGTTGCACACAGGAGATATTATGCCCTCAGTGAAGGTCAGAGACAACGAACCGTTTGATATTGCCATGCGCCGCTTTAAACGCGCCTGTGAAAAGGCCGGCGTGCTGGCCGAGGTGCACCGGCGAGAATTCTATGAAAAACCGACCCAGGTGCGTAAACGCAAGGCCGCGGCGGCGGTAAAACGCACCCAGAAACAGGCCTCGCGCAATATTCTGCGCCGCATCCGCCCCTATTAGACTCTGGCCCGGAACCTCATTATGGCCGCTATCAAGACTCAAATCAGCGCGGCGGTGAAGGCCGCCATGCGCGGCAGGGACAAGCAGAGATTATCCGCGCTGCGCCTGATACAGGCCGCGTTCAAGCAGAAAGAGGTGGATGAGCGCATTGAACTCGACGATGAGCAGGCGATCGCGGTGCTCAACCGCATGGCCAAACAACTGCGCGATGCCATCCGGCAATTCAATCAGGCCGGCCGCACGGATCTGGCCGAAAAAGAGCAGTTTGAACTGGCAATTATTGAGGCTTACCTGCCCGCGAAATTATCCCCGGAAGAGACCGACCGGGTCATTGCACAGGCGCTGGCCGACACCGGCGCCGTGTCGCTGAAAGACATGGGCAAGGTGATGGCGCTGATCAAGGGCCGGCTCGGGCAGCAGGCCGATATGGCGCTGATCAGCGGCAAGGTCAAAGCCCGCCTCGGCGCCGGGGGATAGCCCTTCTCCCGGCCGGCCCGCGCGCGGCCCGGCCCCGCCGCGGCCGGATTTTCCCCCGCTTGCCTGAATCCCGCTCCCCGGAACGGCGATTCCTGTCCTATAATGATCTCTGCTATGGCTGGCAGGATCCCCCAACATTTTATTGATGAACTCCTCAACCGGGTCGATATCGTCGATATCATCGACGCCCGCGTCCCGCTGAAAAAGGCGGGCAAGAATCATCTGGCCTGCTGCCCGTTCCATGAGGAAAAGACGCCCTCATTCACCGTCAGCCAGCAAAAACAGTTCTATCATTGCTTCGGTTGCGGCGCAAACGGCAGCGCCATCGGCTTTCTGATGGAATACCTGAACATGGATTTTGTCGAGGCCATCGAGGAACTGGCCGCCCGGGCCGGTCTGGAGATCCCGCGCGAGGCCGGCGCATCCGGTCGGGGCCAGGCCGGTTCCGGCGAGCTTTATGAGCTGATGGAACGGGTGGTGGCCTACTATGCAAAACAGTTAAGACAGCATCAACAGGCCGGCAAGGTCGTTGATTATCTGAAGGGCCGCGGCATCAGCGGCGCCATCGCCGGCGGGTTTGAATTGGGTTTTGCGCCGCCCGGCTGGGACAATCTGGCTGCGGAACTGGGCCAATCCGAGGCCGTCAGAAAACGCCTGCTCGCCATCGGCGCGGTGATCGAAAATGAGCGGAGCGGCTGTTATGACCGCTTCAGAAACCGGCTGATCTTTCCCATCCGCGACCGGCGCGGCCGCGCGATCGGGCTGGGCGGCCGGGTGCTGGATGACAGCCTGCCCAAGTACCTGAATTCGCCCGAGACCCCGATTTTCCACAAGGGCCATGAATTATACGGGCTTTATCAGGCGCGCGAGGCCGCGCGGCAGGCGGACTGCCTGTATATTGTTGAAGGTTATATGGATGTCATCGCGCTGGCCCAGTTTGGCCTGCGTAATACGGTGGCCAGCCTCGGCACGGCGCTCACCGAGCCGCATATCGACCGGCTCTTTCGTCATACCGACAAGCTGGTGTTCTGCTTCGATGGCGATGAGGCCGGCAAAAAGGCCGCCCGGCGGGCCATGGAGAACGCGCTCCCGGCCTTGCGCGATGGCAGGCAGGTTTATTTTATCTTCCTGCCGGAGGGCGAAGACCCGGACAGTTTTGTCCGCAAAAACGGCAAGGAAAAATTCACGGACGGCAACAATCGGACCGCGCTGTCCGCGTTTTTATTCGAATCCCTGCGCGCCGGTCTGGACCTGGCGACCCCGGAAGGCCGGGCGGTCATGACTGAAAAAGCCCTGCCGCATCTGTTCAGGATTCCGGGCACGGTGCTCAAAAATATGCTGATCCGGGAACTGGCCGAACTGACAAATTATGACGCCCGCCTTATCGAGGCGGAAATAGAGCGCAGAACCGGGAACCAGGGCGGCAAACCCGGCTACAGACGCGGCGTCAAGCAGGACAAGGGGATTGAAAAAATAACCTGGTCGGTCAGGAGCCTGCTGCACCAGCCGGCGCTGGCCCGCGCGCTGGACAGCACCGCCAATCTGGCGGTTTTTAATTCCGCCGGCATTGTTTTTCTGACAGAACTGATTGAATTCATAAGACAGCACGAAAATGTGACCCTGGCCGCGATCCTGGAAAACTGGAGAAATACCCGCTATGAAAAAAGACTGGGTGAACTGGCCGGCGAAGAAAAATTTTTCAATGAAATCGGAGTCACCGCGGAAGAGTTTGTGGACGCCATCAACCGCATCATCCAGCTAAACAGCCGTGAACTGGACTGCTTTGACCTGAACAAAAGCCCCTCGGAATGGACTGCCGAGGCCAAACAGCAACTGCGCCAAAGGCTGCGCCCGGATCGGGAGCAGATATGATAATGAGAGTTTCCAAATTGAACTGGCGCCGGTTGCATTCATGTGCTATTCTTAAATGTTTTAGTCCAATTAATTGTCTATTATTAATCAAGCGCTTATGGGCGCTTCCAATAACACTTCTAATAAAATTTTACAGCAAGTTTCGGGCCAGATTACGCGCCTGAGGGACCGCTAAATATGAACGGATCACAACTCAAACAGCTAATTGCCAAAGGCAAGGAACAGGGCTTCCTGACCTACCATGAGGTCAACGATCATCTGCCCAATGATATCGTCGAACCCGAGCAGATCGAGGATATTATCAATATGATCAATGATATGGGCATTGCCGTGCATGAATCGCCGCCCGATCTGGACACCCGGATCACGGACAATACCGATGTGCCCGATGAAGACGCCGCGGCCGAGGCCGCCGCGGCGCTGGTCAACCTGGAAAGCGAGTTCGGCCGCACCACTGACCCGGTCAGGATGTATATGCGGGAAATGGGCACCGTTGACCTGCTGACCCGCGAGGGCGAGATCAAGATCGCCAAACGCATTGAAGAAGGGCTTAATCATGTGCTGGGCGCGCTCTCAAGCTATCCCGGCACCATTCACACCCTGTTCAAGGCTTACCAGATGGTGGTGGCCGAAGAGATGAAACTCAGCGATGTCATCATCGGCTTTAATGATATGGAGGAATACCCGGATGAAGGCATCCAGGTCAAGAATACCGCCGGCGCCAAAGACGACTCCGCCGCGGAAGAGGCGCCGCTGACCGCCGAGGATATCAGGGGGCACATTGAGCGGCTGCAAAAACTGCAAACCAGGTTTGAGCGGGCGGTGAAACGCTACGGCAAGGACAATGCCAGGACTCAGGTGCATGAACAAGAACTCGCGCGGTGTTTCCTGGAATTGCGGCTGTCTCCCAAGTTTACCGAAATACTCACCGACAATCTGCGCGTGCTCATTGAGCAGATGCGCGGCGCCGAGCGCCGGATCATGGAACTGTGCGTCAAAGACGCGAAGATGCCGCGCAAGCACTTCATCAGCAGCTTTCCGGGCAATGAAACCAACCTGCAATGGCTGCAAGGCGAACTGAAAAAGGAAGCGCCCTATGTTGAAAGACTCCGGCGGAATGAAGCGGAAGTCCAGAAGACCCAGAAAAAACTGGCCGCAATCTTTGACAAGTCCCTGCTGAATGTCCTCGAGATCAAGGAGATCAATCGCCGCATCTCAATCGGCGAGGCCAAGGCGCGGCGGGCAAAAAAAGAAATGGTCGAGGCCAATCTTCGCCTGGTTATTTCAATCGCGAAGAAATACACAAACCGCGGCCTGCTGTTTCTCGATCTCATTCAGGAAGGCAACATCGGCCTGATGAAGGCCGTCGATAAATTTGAATATCGCCGCGGCTACAAATTTTCAACTTATGCGACCTGGTGGATTCGGCAGGCGATCACCCGCTCGATCGCCGATCAGGCCAGAACAATCCGTATCCCGGTGCATATGATCGAGACCATCAATAAACTCAACCGCGTCTCGCGTCAGATACTCCAGGAGAAGGGACGCGAACCCAGCCCCGAAGAACTCGCGGAACGCATGGAAATGCCGGAAGAAAAGGTGCGAAAGGTCTTGAAGATTGCCAAAGAGCCGATCTCAATGGAAACGCCGATCGGCGATGATGAAGATTCACACCTGGGTGATTTTATTGAAGACGCGAATATCCAGGCGCCCAACGAGTCGGCCAGTTTTGAAGGCTTGCAGCGCACCACCCGCGAAGCGCTGGAAGGGCTCACTTCCAGGGAAGCAAAGGTGCTGCGCATGCGCTTCGGGATTGACATGAACACCGATCACACCCTGGAAGAAGTGGGCAAGCAATTCGATGTCACCCGCGAGCGCATACGCCAGATTGAGGCCAAGGCGCTGCGCAAACTCCGCCATCCCTCGCGCTCGGGACAGCTTAAGACCTTTCTGGATACTTAGGCCCTTACCCTTTATTTACTCTTTAAACCGGGCCTGTAGCTCAGTCGGTCAGAGCAGTGGACTCATAATCCATTGGTCGTAGGTTCAAGTCCTACCGGGCCCACCATTTAAGCATTTAGCGGAAGAAGTACAGATTAAGTCCGGGGAGCAAAACGAGCGGTTCCGGCCCCTGCTTGCAAGACCGGGGCCGCGGGGAAAGCCCATGTTTGCCCGTTCTGCCCGTATCACTTTTTTGCCTCTTTTAAAATCTGAGTGGGTAATGCAATAATTTTGGCTTAATTGATGACCAGGACAGAACGGAGACGGCCTGCGGGTAGCAGCAGGTAGGCCAAAATGACAACAGTTTCGTCATTCCAGCGAAAGCTCGCCTACAGGACGTAGGTGGTAGAGCGGCGTCTGGAACAAGCCGCCGAGGAATCCACGCCTGCCGGAGGCAGGCCTGCCTGCTGCAGGCAGGTAGCGGGGTGGCAGGTAACTCAACGGAGTCGGTTGGAATGATGTATTCAGATGGTCATTCCCGCTTATGCGGGAATGTATTGTATCAACCACTGGATTCCAGCTTTCGCTGGGCGGCTACGGGCATCCTACCCTCACGCCGCATACAGGACATCCTGTCCATAAATGACGAGGGGGTGTCGTTCCGGCTTTACATCATTCCGGCCTGCCTGCCGCAGACAGACTCATGCCATTTTCTGCACACTCAATCCACATGCGGCTTAACCCACTCGGAATTCAAAAGAGCCACTTTTTTGCTTGCTTGTGTATTAACAAGACGCCATATCGGTTGATATTGATTCGGCCTCCTTGATGAAAGCCATCAGTTCTTTATCCCGGGACTCATAGTCGGCAATCGCCCGGCTCAATAACTCTATCAAGGGGTTCAGCGGATCATCCGGGCTATCCTCGGTCTCCTCCAGAAGCTCTTCCAGGGTCTGCAAAGTCGCCCGGTAGCCGGCTTCGGTTCGGATATCAAGATACTCTCCGGCAGTCTGCCTAAAGGTTTGATAGGCATTCATTAAGGCCATTTTTGCCATGTTTCACCTCTGCTTTTCTTCCGGCGTGCTAAAAGTATTAGCGTTCAGCGCCCGGTACACGGCCATCAACGCCGCGCGGTCGTTGGGGTACTTTTTGGCCGCGGCCATAAATGGCCGTTTTGAAATTACATGCATAGATTGCCTGTCAGTCCACGGCGGCCTTTGATTGACTTAATAATCCATCCATTTTCAAGTTCTGCATATCGTGAAAACGCTATGCTTTCAGAAAATTATCGATCCAGCGGGCAAATACGGGGGAATCCAGTTCTTTAGATAATGTTTGTAACCCCTTGGATCTTGCTGCTGCCGGGATGGTATCCTTTCTGAAGTCCATCATATCCTTCGAGTATTCCTTGCTGAATTCGGGATGGCCCTGTATGCCCAGAAAATGATCGCCGTATTGAAACATATAATTTTTACAATGGTCGTTGCTGCCTAAAACCAGAACGTCTTCCGGCAGGTTGACTACTTCTTCTTCATGGCTCACGACGATACTCAATTCCTTCATCCGCGGTTGCATCCATGTCCTGTTTTTAAGGATGCGGCTGCTAATAACGCCGACGGCCCAGCCGTTGGCCGATTTTATTACCTGCCCGCCCAAAGCGACCGCCATTGCCTGATGGCCGAGGCAAATGCCGATAAATTTCTTTCTGGCTTGATTGGCCTCGGTAATAAATTCAAGCAGGCGCTCGAAAGATGCAGTTTTATCGTTTATGCTTTTTCTGCTGCCGGTGGTGATATAGGCGTCACACTCATCAATAGAATCCGGGAGTTTATTCTCTAATACCGGATAGATTTTGAATTCATAATCATCGCGGACATTCAACAGCATGGCCGCGATCATCTCGGGATAGTCAGGGTGATTATTTCTGAAATGCGGCTGCACACTGTCGCATTGTAAAATTCCGATCTTCATTATTTGCTTCGGCTAAGCCAGTTCGCCGTTAACGGCCCGACAGAAGATTTCCGAATATTGTTCGGGCCGGAATTGAATGGGGTTAGTGATGGAAGAAGGATCCTTGACCGCCATCTTGCCGATCTGTTCGGCCTTGTCGGCGCCAATATTAATCTGGCCGAGACGGGCAGGTATAGCCAGTTTAGCGCGTAATGACAATATCTGATCAAGGAAAAAATCAAATTCCGTATTTTTCAAATTCAGAAAAAACGATAACTCGCCGATGACCGGTTCAATACAATGCCGGTTTGCCTTTAGCACATAAGGCATCAGGATAGCGTTTAACAAACCATGATGCGCGTCATAGACCGCGCCCAGGGGGTGCGCCAGGGCATGCATCGCGCCCAGGCCGGCTTGAAAGGCGGTGGCGCCCATAGTGGAAGCGACCAGCATTTTGGCCCTGGCCTCGATATTTGCCCCGTTACTATAGGCGTCGTATAAATTCTCCATGATCAATTTGATCCCCTGTTTGGCGATGCCTTTGGCCATAGGGTGAAAAAAAGGCGAGCATAGCGCTTCCAGGTTATGGGACAGGGCGTCCATACCGGTCGCCGCGGTCAGGCGCGCGGGCAGGCCCACGGTTAAAACAGGGTCCAGAATAACGATACCGGGCAGCATCTTCGGATGAAAGATGATCTTTTTTACCTGTTCTTCCTCATTAACGATAACGGACGCGCGTCCGACCTCGGAGCCGGTCCCCGCGGTGGTCGGTATCGCAATAATGGGCGCGATCTTTTCCGCATTAGCCGATTTCCAGTTATCGCCTTCATCGACCAGCGCCCATAAATCACAACTCTGCCCGGCCATCAACGCGATAACCTTGCCGGCATCAAGCGCGCTGCCGCCGCCGATTGCGATAACGCTGTCGTGCCGGCCCTGCTTAAAGGCGGCCATGCCGCTGATTATGTTTTGTCTGGTCGGATTAGGCTTTATGTCATAAAAAAGCTGAATGCCAAGTCCCGCGTTTTCAACTTCCGATAATATCTGCTTGATAAAATCAAAATGACACAGGCCCGGATCGGTCACCAGCAAGGGCGCTGCTATGTTGAGTTCAGAACAGATTGACACAATCTCCCCGATCCTGTTTTCGCCCAAGCGAATATCGGTTGGATAATTCCAGTTTACTTGATCGATCATGGCCGGTTGCTCAAACAGTTTTGAAGTAATAGGATTTGGGCCGGGTTAAATATTCATAGCCGATTTCAGACAAGCTGCAACCGTTGCCGGAATCCTTAATCCCGTTCCAGGCCAGGGCCGGGTCAAGATAATCACAGCGATTTATGAATACGGTGCCCGCCTCAATTGCCGCGGCAATCGGCCTTGCCGCGCCGATGTCTTTGCTAAAGATGCTGGCAGTCAGCCCATAGCGGCTGTCATTGATGAGTCGCAGGGCCTCGGCATCATCGGCCACCGGCATGATCCCCACCACCGGGCCGAAGGTTTCCTCTTGCATAAGCCTCATGTCATGCTTGACCCCGGTCACAACTTGCGGGGCAAGGTAGGCCGTGCCGGGTTTATCCATACCGAATAAATCCGGCGCGATATGCGGCCTCGCCCCTTCGGCTTCGGCCTCCGCGATAACCTGCCGGACCTTGTCGGCCGCGGCGGCCCTCACCATTGGCCCTAATGTTGTCGCCTGCTCATCCGGGCGGCCGAGTTTATACGTCTTGACTTTCTCTATATAAGCGTCCAAAAAGTCGGCATAGATAGCCTGGTGCACATAAAGTCTTTCCAGGCCGCAACAGGATTGCCCGCTGTTAAAAAATGCGCCATCCACCGTGCTCTCAAGCGCATGTTCAAGATCGGCGTCCGGGCGGATATAAGCCGCATCCTTCCCGCCAAGCTCCAGTCCTCTGCTGATAAAGCGGCCCGCCGCCGCGGTCTCAATCGCCGCCCCGCCGGCAACGGAACCCGTGAATGCAACATGCTGTACCGCGCCGGATTGAATGATAGCGGCAACTTGCCCATGACTGAGATGCAGATATTGAAAGACGGCTGCCGGCATTCCGGCTGCAATAAAATGGCTTACGAATCGCTCGGCGCAGAGCAGCGTCTGATCGGAATGTTTCAAAATCACGCTGTTGCCCGCCATTAACGCGGGCACAACGGCATTGACGGCGGTCAAATAGGGATAATTCCAGGGGGCAATGACAAACACCACGCCGACGGGGGCGCGCTCTATATATTTCTCAACCCCGTTTGCGCCGGGCGGCCTGATATTGCCGAGCTTGGATTCCGCTATTTCAATCATATAAGCGGCGCGCTCTATGAAGCCGTCAATCTCGCCGCCGGAATATTGAATGGGCCGGCCCATCTGCCAGGTTATTTCTTCCGCCAGTTGCGTTTGATTATCCTTAAAGCGTTCCAGCGCGGCCCGGCAATATTCGGCGCGTTTCCCGAGCGGCGTTTTTTGCCATAAAAGCTGGCCCCTGGCGGCGTTTTCCAATACCCGCTGAATCTCGCCCTGGGTCGCCTGTGGACGTTCAAGATAGACTGAATTATCTATCGGGGAAACAGTTTTCAATAATTTGCTCATCAGTTTAAGGGCAGTCCGGTCTGGAATATCAAGCCATTATACGTAATGTAAAAAATTTTTGGGGCTGTCCCAGCCAACTATTATAGATGCGGCCTAATCCATTTTTTGCTCTGATGTAATTGGGTTTCAGGCTTGCCCGCGAACAACTCCGAGTGGTTGAGCCGCAGGCGCCGAAGGCTCGAAACGGCCAGGGCATTGTAACCCTTCCAACTATCCGTATAGACAATACTGTCAAGCGCCGCCCTGCGCTCGACCAGCGGCGCCCGCGTATCGCCCGAGGCGTCTGAAATGACTTTGGCATAGACCCGCCCGCCTCGCTTAAAAAGACCAAAAACAGGCCTCTTTTAAAATCCGAGTGGGTAATGCAATAATTCTGATTTAATTGATGACCAGGGCAGAACAGAGACGGCCTGCGGGCAGCAGGCAGGCCAAAATGACAACAGTTTCGTCATTCCAGCGAAAGCTGGAATCCACGCCTGCCGGAGGCAGGCCTGCCTGCTGCAGGCAGGTAGCGGGGAGGCAGGTAACTCAGCGGGGTCGGTTGGAATGAGGTATTCAGATGGTCATTCCCGCTTATGCGGGAATGTATTGTATCAACCACTGGATTCCAGCTTTCGCTGGAATGACGAGGGGGTGTTGTTCCGGCCTGTCTGCCGCAGACAGGCTCATGCCATTTTCTGCACACTCAATCCACATGCGGCTTAACCCACTCGAAACTCAAAAGAGCCAAAAACAGGCTGCCGTCTTTTAGGGCCTGTTAACACCACACAGCGCCGAGGCCGTCCGTGCCGTGGCGCCGGCCACAAAATGCGCCATCAAATGCTCCTGTTATTCGGTATGTGTCGTTATTTTCCCTACCGCGTCAACGCTGGCAGCGCGGGCAGTAGTAGGTGGCGCGTTGGCCGAGGCGGGCGAGTTTGATCGGGGTCTTGCAGCGCTGGCAGGGTTGACCCGCGCGGGCATAGACCTGTAGTTCATGCCGAAAATAACCGGGTTTGCCCTTGCCGTTGCTAAAGTCGCGCAGGGTGGTCCCGCCTTTTTTTATGGCCAGAGTCAGCACGGTCTTGATCGCCTCCACCAGCCTTGACAAGCGCGCCGCGGAAATCCGGCCGGCCTTGCGTTTGGGATGTATCCCGGCCAGGAACAGGGCTTCGTTGGCATAGATATTCCCCACGCCGACCACGATTCGGCTGTCCATGATCAATGTCTTAATCGCCCGCGCGCGCCGCCGGGTCTTTGCATGGAGATATTCAGGGTTAAACCCGGCGCCAAGTGGTTCAGGCCCAAGCCGCCGAATGAGTTTGTGCTTAAACGGGTCGGCCCCGGTCCAGAGCAACGCGCCGAATTTACGCGGATCGCGGAAGCGTAAAATATGACCGGAGGCAAGGATAATATCCACGTGATCATGTTTTTCCGGCGCTGCTCCGGCGTTAAGAATAATGCGCAGGCTGCCGGACATGCCGAGGTGCAGGATCAGGCAGCCGCGCTCGCCGTGAAAGAGCAGATACTTGGCGCGGCGTTCCAGCTTTCTCAGTAACTGGTTTTTTAATGCGCGCCGCAATTGCGGGGATATGGGCCAGCGCAATCTGCGTTCGCGGATCACGATGTCTTTAACGGTCTCGCCAACCACATAAGGCGCAATGCCCCTGCGGGTGGTTTCCACTTCCGGCAGTTCGGGCATGTTATTCCGCCTTTGGGACAGGCGGCGGATTTTCGCGCGGCAGGAGTTTTTCGGCGTCATCGCTGCCCATATGAAACTGAATGCCGAGCGCCTCACGCCCCAGAATTAAATAGGGCTCGGTGGCCACGATGATAAACTCAAGCGTCCGGCCGTTAGCATCAATAATGCCGATGCGTCGCCCGCTCGCGCTTGCCTCAAGCGCGCCGGCGGAGATCGCGACCGCATTGCGCCAGCCGTTGACGCTGCGTTGCAACCTGGCCGGGCTGATGTCCAGCGGTGTTTTCAGTTGCCACTGCCCGTTCACTTTATACAGTTCATTCTCCGGGAAACGGATCTTTGCGATATTGAATGCCTCCGGCAGCAATTTTAATTCGGCAAAGAATGCGGCGTTGGTGGTTAATTGCCGGTAGAGAAAATCATCAATTAAATGAATGCGCTCATTGAACAGGATGTAACGGCGTTGATCGATGGCATCGGTATGGCCAAAGCGGAATTCATGTTCATTGAGTTTCATAATGATGGCCGGCCGGGCCAGCCCGAAACGATCCGGCGGATGGACAACCGGATCCAGTTGCGCGCGCGATTCGCTGGCCGGCAGGCGCAGCATGGCATTGATACGGGCCGGATTGGCCCGGATCGCAAGCGGCGCGCGCATGAACCAGTCAGCGCCCTCCTTTTCAAAGATAAAGTCATCAAGCGCTTGACGTTGGATCTCAATGCGCTTGATCGTATTTTGGTCCAGCCCGGCGGCCAGCAGCGCGGGTTCGACCTCGGCCGCGGGTTTGAACAACAAAAGCGCGGCCGCCAGCAAGGCGATAAGGGCCAGCAGGCCCAGGTTGATAATGAGCGCGCGGCTCATGTCAGCGCTTCCTGCGGCCAAGACCGATACTGATGCCCGTGACGACCAGCAGGGCCGGCAGGATAAACAGAAAGCCAATACCCATCACGCCCAGGGTGATGCCGGACATATTCAGTTGCAGGTCGGCGGCGATCCTGGGCGGGATCGAGATGAACTCGTCATCACTGCTCAACCAGTTAATGATGCGGGCGCCGAGTTCATTATTCCCGCTGTTGGCCAGATAGGTGTTGGACAGGAAGTCGCCGTCACCCATGACCACGATGCGTTGTTGCCGGGTGATCAGTTCGTTGCCTTCCTGCCGTTCGATTTCGCGCTCAAGACTGACGCCGAGGGTTAACGGGCCGGGCGTGTCGCCTTCTTTATCGGGCGCTATGACCCCTTCCAGCTTGCCGGTTTCGCTCCAGGTATGGGCGCCGGTGGCCAGCACGGGTTTAAGCCGCCATTTTTCCGAGTCCCCGGCCTCGATGGCGGCGGCCATCGGAAACAGGGTCGCAAGGTCAAAGCCGTCGGTGATCGAATGCGGCGCATAGAGGCTGCCGGTCACCAGGGCGATGGTGGGGTCGCTGATCCCGATCATCTGCCCGGCCGAGTCAATGACCACGCCCGGGATAAATTGAATGTCCAATAATCCGGCCAGCGGCCCGAGCCCTTGCAGGGCGCCGGGCTCATGCAGCCACAGCAGGTTGCCGCCGGCATTGATATAGTCTGTTACTATTTCTAGCTCGCCCGGCAGGTAATTCACCCGCGGCCCGGCAATCACCAGGACGCTGATATTATCGGGCAGGATCCGGGTTTCGCCCAGATTAACAGGCTGGGTTCGATAGCCCTGATTAACTAACTGTTTGCCCCATTCGCCCAGGTCATGGTTGGCCACGCCCAGTATTTCCCGCTCGCCATGCCCTTCTATAAAGGCCAGCCAGTGTTCCCGGCCGCGCGCCAGCCGTTGCAGGGCGTTGGTAAAGACCTGTTCGTCATCGGACTTGACATGCTCGGCACGATTTTGATAACGAATAATGATTTCGCCGTCAACGCTGATGCCAAGATTGCGGACTTCGTCCGGCGCGGCATCCGGGTTGACAAAACGCAGGCGGATATCGTCCTTGTGCCTTTGATATTTCCCCACGAACTGTCTGATGGATTCGCGCAGCAACGGGTTTTCACGCGCATAAGAGGTCACTTCTACAGGGCCGGGCAGCGTGCCCAGCAATTCACGGCTGGCCTCCGACAAGGTATGGCGGCCGTTTGCGGTCCAGTCATATTCAAGCACATGGCGGTTGCTCAACCAGGCCAGCAGACCCAGCACAACGAGCAGCAGGGCCGGCATGACGATGCTGTTCAGACGGGCGGCCAGCAGGCGGGTTTTATGCGTGACCGGCCGGGCCTTAGCCATAGCTCCGTTCAGCCTCAAGCCGCCAGATCGAGAGCGCGATGAAGAAGGCGCTGACCAGCAAATAGTAAATCACATCGGCCGAGTTAAACACGCCATTCAATAAATTGTTGTAATGGCTTAACAGCGACAGATAAGAAAATATCCCGGCCATCCGCTCCGAGGCGTTGGTCCCGGCAATGTTAATGATCCACAGTAAAAACAAGACGCCAAAGGTGGCGATCGCGGCCACGCCCGGTTGCCGCGTTAACGTGGAAATAAACAGGCCAATGGCGGCAAATGCCGACATCAACAACAACAAACCGATCAGGCCGGCCGCGATCTGCCCCAGGTCCAGGCGGGCGCCAAACAGCAGCGAGGCCGGCATCAGGCTGATCATGATCAACACCAGACAATAGAACGCGGCCAGCCCGAGGTATTTGCCCAGTACCAGTTCGGTCAGGCTGATCGGAGAGGAATAAAGCAATTTGATAGTGCCCAGCCGCCGTTCCTCCGTGATCAGGCGCATCGTCAGCAGGGGTGAAACCAGCAGCATAATCACCCCGGCAATCTGATACAGACCGGCCACGACCGTTTCGGTCAGCCCGCTGGCCGCGCGGGCCGGTTGCATATACTCGGCCAGCAACAGATAGAAGAAGATCGCCAGCAGAAACTGAATAACGGCCAGTATGATCCAGGCCAGCGGCGCCTTGAACAGGCGTCTCAGTTCATTGGCCGCGATCAGGATAATATTATTCATCGCCGCCTGCCCCGGCCGCATTGATGGGCTGTTGTCCCTGGGTCAGGCGCATAAAGATGGACTCAAGCGAGCTATCGCCCGGATTCAGCTTATAAAGCCCCCAATCGTTGTGGACGGCCATTTGCGCCAGTTTATCGATCACATTATCTTGCGGGGCGATATCAAGCAGCAAGGCGCCCTGTTCGGTGGTGTTGACCTGCTTGACGCCGGCAACGGCCAGTAATGTTTCCCTTGGCGGCGGTCTGGCGAGGCCGAGTTCTATGCGCGCCGGTCTGTGCTGATCATTTTGCAATTCGGCCAGCGGCCGGTCCAGCACGATAGCGCCCTGATTAATGATCAATACCCGGTCACAAAGACCCTGCACCTCGGACAGGATATGCGTGGAGAGGATCACACTGTGATCCTCTCCGAGTTCGCGCATGAGTTCCCGGATCTCCCGGATCTGGATCGGGTCCAGCCCGGCGGTCGGTTCATCCAGGATAATGACCGCGGGCGCATGGATGATCGCCTGGGCGATACCGACCCGCTGTTGATAGCCCCTGGAAAGATTTTGAATCAGGCGGCGCCCCGCCTGTGCCAGCCCGCAACGCCGTTTACTGAGCCTGACCGCGGCCTCAATGTCATCTTTGGCAATATTGCGCAGTCTGGCGGCAAAATGCAGATATTCATCCACGCACAGATCATGGTACAGCGGCGGCTGCTCCGGCAAAAAGCCGATATGCCGCTTGGCCTCGCGGGCATCGGCCTGAATATCCAGCCCGGCGACGGTGACAGAACCCCGGCTCGCCGCCAGCACGCCGCTAATGATTTGCATCGTGGTGGACTTGCCCGCCCCGTTGGGGCCGAGAAAACCGAGAATCTCCCCCCGATGCACATTAAAACTCACCTGATCGATGGCCAGTTGCGGGCCATAAAAACGGGAAAGCGCCTCTGCCGATATGAGTATTTCATTTTCCATCGCCGGGTTATTATTATTGGAAGCCCCGGATAAGTCTATCCCGTTGTCGGGGTCAATACCGATGAGACGAATCAGGCTTGCCTGGTGTGGGCGGGCAGCAGGCGGGCGAAAGCCGGAATCCAGTGGTTTTAACTATACATTCCCCCTGCCTGCCGCAGGCGGGGTGTTTGGATAGGTGGGGGCTTGCTTAGTACTCAAGCTCTATGCCCAGCTTGATAGTGCACGGCGGCCCTTGATAAGCAAGAGCAGATACTCCTGTCAGAATCCAGTAAGCTTCGTCAGCAAGATTGTCCACATTAAGCCGCAGGGTCAGCCCCTTACCCGCAACTTTCGTCTCATAGCGCGCGCCCATGTCAAACAGCGTGACATCGCCGTAATAGAACCGGTTGCCCGGATCGGCGGGTCGTTTACCTATATAACGCGCGCCTGCCGTCAAGGTCAGCGGCAAGCTCGGCATTCGGTACTCGCCGTAGAGACTGAACTGCTCGCGGGCCACTACCCGGATGCGCTTGCCATCTAGCGTGCCGCCCGTGGTTTTCTGGTTAGTAGCGTCCAGCCACATGGCGCTGGTCGTCACAAGCCATTGAGAACCTAAGCGGAATTTGCCGTTGAGTTCCAGACCCTGGTAACGGGCCTCGCCGTCCTGGGTGAACACATTAGCCGGAGTGGTGTAGGCGAGCGCTCGCTCCATTCGGAACAGCGCGGCGCTGGCCGACCAGTCATCGCCTTCGGCCTTTGCGCCAAGTTCCACTTGCCTGCTCACGCGCGGCGGGAAGACTTGATTGGCGTTGGCCGCAGTTCTTGGCGCCGTTCTCCCTTGTTCCAGGGCTTCTACATAACTGCCGTAAAGGGATAAGCCTTCCACCGGGCGGAAGATGGCGGCAATAGTGGGTGTGATTGCGCTCTTGTCGTAGTCCGACAACTTGTCATCCCAATTACTGTGCCGCAGGCCGAGAATGATATCCCAGTCTTCGCCAAATTGTAATGTATCTGATAGGAATACCTCTCGCCGATGGCTGGAGCCAAATTCCCTATCTACGTCCTTATAAGAAGGAATACTGTCAAATGGGCTACTAATCTCAACGGGATTGGACAGGTTGCCCACGTTGAGAATATCACGATAGCTGTTCCGGTCGTATGTCCAGATGTTGCGAATTTTAGTGTATGAGGCCCCTAATGCTAACTCATGCGATATCGGGCCGGTTGTGAAGACGCCGTTGATCAGCGCTTGTGATTGTGCGCCTTTAAATCGTCCTGCGCCGTTCCAAGACCTCAACGAGTAGTTGCCGAAAGAATCAGAAAAGATTTGTGGTATATTATATCTGTTGCCACTTTCTGAATAGCGATACGCCAGAGTCAAAGTCCAGTCTGTGACAAAATCCCAGGAAAGATCTGTGCTGTAGGTTTTTTGAATCGTTTCAACAAATGCATAGGAAGGGGTAAGTCTGCGACTACCGTTAATAGGCGCCGGTGGTTTAGTGAAGGCATTATAGCTAACAGTGCCATCAGAGCTTGCTACTAACCCCCAATAACCGCCTGTGCGTTCATGCTTTGCCAATAGCGAATCAACTCGCCATAGCAAGTCAGGTGTGATTTCCCAGTCCAGGGCGATGGAGCCTGAATTACGCCGTGACTCGCCATCGTTGATATAGGTGTCTCCTGATTCATGGAGCAGATTGACGCGATAACCAAAGCGATCATCGGCGCCCAGCCGTCCGCCCACATCGCCATGAACCAGCGCCAGACCGCTGTCCATCACCTGTGTGCTCAAGCTCTGAAAAGGTTCATCTGTCGGCCGTTTCATTACATAGTTGATGATGCCGCCCGGACGCCCGAAGCCGTACAGGAAGCCACCGGCGCCCTTGAGAATGTCAATACGATCCACGTGCTCCAGAGGTAGATCATTCGATACCACACGTGCATTCAGGCCATCAATTTTATGCCCGGCATAAAAGTCGACTGTTAGACCCCGTATAGCTGGATAGGCATTTTCAGTTGTAAGATTATCCGTCATTAAGCCGACTGAGGCATCACTCTTGGCGATGTCGGCTAACGAGCGCGCCTGTTTGTTTTTTATCAACTCGCTTGAATAGACATCAACGCTGTAAGGGGTGTCTTTGAGTATTTTATTACCGAGCACACCGATATTTGCGTCTTCCACACGATAGGCGCTATCGGCATCACCGGATAACCAAGGCTGCGCTGATTGCGCGTCTCCCTCGACCGTGAGGGGCGGCAACATTTCGGGTTCTGCTGCTTTGGATTCGGGTGTGGTATTGGCGTCTGATGCCGCAATGAGCGGTGTGATGTTGGCGGTGGTAACGGTTGAATTAAAGGTTTGGTCGATACCCGGAAAGTCTTGCCTGCTGGTGTTCTCAGCTAATTTTTCGGGGGGGGGGGGGGGGGGGTAATATTGTTGGCGAACAGAGGCGCGCTGAGGCTAAGCATGAGCAGCATGTTTGAAAGTGTTTTCATTGGGAAGTCCTCGTGTCTTTAGTTTTTATCAAAACGGCATTATAAAAGTAGTTTAAATGATTCGCAAGTTTATTTTTATAAAAATGTGAAATTATTTTTAGCGTTGATATTTTGGCCTGCTTGCTATGGGGAGGCAAAAGCCGGAATTGAACCCCACATCGTCATTCCGGCCTGTCTGCTGCCCGCCTGTTGAAGGCAGGCAGGCGAAAGCCGGAATCCAGTAGTTTTTACTATCCATTCCGGTTTGCCTGAATCAGACAGGCGGGAATAACGAATACTCAATTTCGGGTACACAGGCCGGTTTGAAAGCGGTTCCTGGCCCGTTGCCACTTGTTCCAGAGCTTCTACATAGCTGCTTTAGCTGAAACGCCGGGATTGAAGGCCGGGCACAAGGGCACCGGCCCGGCCACCAGGCCGCGCCTTCCAGGTAATGCGGATGCTCGGTCAATCGATTAACTGGACGCGGCCGGACAACACCAGCAACCCCGGCCACGGCGGCTATTTCATAACGATGCCGGCCTCAAAACTTCTCAGGCTGTGGCGCGCCAGGGCCAAGCTCGCCTTGGCCCGGTTTAGCACCAGGTACAAAAACAAATTGGTGTTGGTTTCGAGCGGACGGATGAGGTGATATTGCTTGGACAGGCTGATGAGAATGTCCTCAATACCATCGTTGAGTTTCAGTTTCTCCACCACTTCTAATTTGGTTTTAACGACCTGGGCATTCCCGGCGGCGGCCACCTCGGCGTCGATGCCGCTGCCGTCTTCGGCCATCAACATACCTGACTCCATATCGACCAGGGCGGAAAAAATGTAACCTTCGATTTCTCTAAGCGGACTCAATTCAAATTTTGGCATCTCAAAATTCTCCTCGTGATTCAGTTGAGTTGGGTGATTGGTTTTTGCCAGCGGCCGCGCCTCCTTGCGGAATATGGATGCTGGATAAAACCGGATTGCGTGGGGTGGCGCTCATGAATTGATCGAGCCTCCCCGGTGCAAGAGTTTTTCAATCTCTCTGGCCGTATCGCGGGCGCCGCGCAGCAGGGTGCCGACATTGACGCTCTGGTCGCAGTGGGTGCAAAAAAGAAACGTCTCGTCGCGCCTGCGAATGCGCACTATGACGGCGCTGCCGGTGGCGCACTGCAATACCGTCTCCTGGTTGGGAGAGCCGAGCACCTGGATGGAAAAGGCTTCCGTCAAAGAGAGCAGCGCACAGGCCATGGCCGCTTGCGTGTCGGCCGATTCGCCGCTGTCGATATTCGAGGCGACCGGGCTGCCATCGGCGGTCGATAAAAGGGAGTGAGCTGAGCCGTCGAGCATGCTTGAAAAGGCGCTGATCCGCGCATTGATGGGCGCTATGACTGGGTCGCTGTCAGTCACGGAAATATCTTGCTCGCGATGTTTGGCTTTTTCACATTGTTATTTGTATTATTCATTGTTCGTTATTCGAGTTTATGACTCAGAAATCTGGCTGTATGCACTAAGTCTTTCAGTTGACAAAAAAACCGATTTTTTGTCAGCTCCCTGATAACTTTTCTAAATTAAGTCGGATTATAGCAGAGATCAAGCTCAGCATGGCCAGATAGTTTGACGGCCAGGCGCTTATAGCGGGTGGCGGCGTGCCTGTAACAGGCACGCCGCCACATGAGTCTTGGTGCTCAGGCCGTCCCGTAACTAGCCCACCTGCCTGCGACAGGCAGGTCTGCATCGGTTAAACTCCTGTATAGTAAGCACTCACAGACTACCCGATTTTTTATCTTAGACAAAATCTGACTTCTATCTGAACCTGTACATCCCGCTGTCCAGGTCCGGCGCTTTTTTAACCGCCTTGATAAGGCAAGGCGCAAAGGTTTAGTGGCTATAGCAAATCGGATATTATTGGGTAAAATCGGGTATAAACCAGATATCCTTGGACAGGGAGAGCGCATGAGAGCGGGCGACAATTAAATAGGCAGAGATGGCCCGCCTGCCGCAGGCAGCCTCTTAAGGAAACTCTGATTGAATCAGAGTTTCCTGCGGTACAGGGACATACCGCCAAAATCAATGATGCAAATCATTGATTTTGAAGCCCTGCCTGCAGCAGGCAGGTAAGTCCAGGATGGATTTATTCAGAGCTTCCTTAATAAATCCTGACTTTCAGGTCTAATTCTCCGGATGATACTCGGTATTGACACAGGCGGCACGTTTACTGATATTTGTCTTTTATGACGGGCAGACGCTTCGCACCCACAAGGCGCTCTCAACCCCGGCCGCGCCGGAGCGGGCGATCCTGCGCGGCATCGGTGAAATAGGGACCCGTTTAACGGCCGGCCTGAGGGTGATTCATGATTCAACCGTGGCCACCAACGCGGTGCTGGAGGGCAAAGGGGCCAGCACGGCCTATATCAGCAACCGCGGTTTTTCATGCAAAAACGTTCAAAACGGAAGGATTTGGTGATTTCTTTCTTTTTTGTTGACTCCGGGCGCCGCCCATCCTCGAAACAGGCGTTGAAGCGCATCACCCTCCCAAGCCCTTTCCGAAAAAAATCCCGCGCTCCCTTGCCCTTTTTGTAATACTTCGTATTATAAGTCGGTAATACTAAAGTAATAAAGAAACTGGAGGTTTCTTAATGCGCAACGCGTCAATCAGACGGGCCGGAGTTCTGGCGCTCTTGGCACTCATTCTGGCGGCTTCGGTCTGTAATATGGCCAAGGCCGATCATAAAGATAAAGGTCACGGCCATGATAAAGAGGAGAATGAGCAGGTTTACAAGGGCTACTTTGACGACGATCAGGTGAAGATGCGCCCTCTCTCGGACTGGAGGGGGGACTGGCAGTCGCTCTACCCCCTTTTGATGGCCGGCACTCTTGATGAGTTTCTGGCGTACAAGGCCGGGCACGGTGATAAGAGCGTGGAAGGCTATCGAGACTATTACGCCACAGGATACCGCACCGATGTGGGCCGCATCGTCATTAAGGGCGGCCGGGTTACCTTTGAGAAGAATAGTGAGTCGTTTTCGGCAAACTATGTCGACGACGGATTCGAAATCCTTACCTACAAAAAGGGCAACCGCGGCGTACGGTTTATCTTCCGCAAAAGCCAGGGCGATGACCAGGCGCCGGAGTTCATCCAGTTCAGCGACCATCGCATTGCCCCGGAGAAATCCGATCACTACCATATTTACTGGGGCAACGACCGTGCCGCCCTCTTGAAAGAAGTTACCAACTGGCCCACTTATTTCCCCTCATCATTGAGCGGAAAAGAAATATCCGGCGCCATGATCAAGCATTAATTCGGCATCGGCGGTGGAAATATTGTGCTGTTTCCGCCGCCGAACCGTTTTTCCTCGGGGCGCCGTCAGACTATTGTCTTGAAACCGGCGGGCCGCATCAATGCCGGGGCAGAAACCTTGGAGGCCTTAACATCAGAGGATATCGACCGCCTGCCCGCTGAGTTGCAACGTTTAAAGCCACGAGGTCGTGGCGATCAATCTGCTGTTTTCCTGTCTGGATTCACGCTTTGAAGACCGGATCGTGGCCCATATCCCGGCTCCTGTCTTTGTCTGCCAAGGGAGCCCTGAATAAATCCATCCTGGATTTCTCAGGGCACGCAGAGTTCCGGTCAGACCTCAGAGGCGGCCTTTCATCAGCAACACGGGCAACGCTATGGCCACCACCTGGAGACGCCCGTGGAACTGGTCAATATCCCGGGGTCACCTCATCTAAATTGCTAACATAGCGGGCGATATGAGCGATACCAACGATACCGTGGCCAGGATAACTGACGCCTTCTTGTTGTTAGATGAGGTGACCCTGGTCAATGTCCGGGTTGGCATTTATGCGGAAAAGCGCCTATTATTAAATGACAGCATGGCCCCTGCCGCTTTCAAGGCGCCGGCCGCGGCCAATGTCGTCTCGCGGCACGCCATGCGGCCCGGCCAAACCATCGCGGGCGAAGTGATCATCTGCGAGCCGGGGGCAACGACCCGGGTCGCGCCCGGCTGGCCTGCCAGGCTCGGCGCCGGGGGACATCTTCTTTTGGAAAAAACATCAGGGGAACCTTGAGAACGCTCTGATTTAATCAGAGTTTCCCTGAAAAACGTATCCGGGGCCGTCCGCGTTGCCCCGGGTCGGGAGCAAAGTCATGTTAAACGGTTTGATTGAATTATCGGGCTGGGGCTATGTGGCCGTAACCCTCGCCCTGACACACATCACGATCCTGTCCGTCACCTTATACCTGCATCGGAGTCAGGCCCACCGGGCGGTCGATTTTCACCCCGCCGTCAATCACTTCTTCCGCTTCTGGCTATGGCTGACAACGGGCATGGTCACCCGCGAGTGGGTGGCCGTACACCGCAAACATCACGCCGAGGTCGAGACGGCCGCAGACCCGCACAGCCCCCAGATAAAAGGCATAAAGGCCGTCCTGTGGCGGGGCGCCGAACTCTACCGGGCCGCCATTAAAAAGCCGGAGATTACGGAAAAATACGGGCATGGCACACCGGATGACTGGCTTGAAAACCGCCTCTACAGCCGCCATTCGGAATGGGGCCTGGCGGCCATGCTCATCATTGACCTGGCCTTGTTCGGCGTGATCGGCGTCACCATCTGGGCCGTACAGATGATCTGGATCCCGTTCTTTGCGGCCGGCGTGGTCAACGGCCTCGGCCATTGGTTCGGTTATCGCAATTTCGAACCGGCAGACGCCTCCACCAACATCCTGCCCGTCGGCATCCTGATCGGCGGCGAAGAGTTGCACAATAATCACCATGCCTTTGCCGCTTCGGCCCGTTTTTCCTCCAGATCATGGGAATTCGATCTGGGCTGGCTATACATACGTCTTTTGCGCCGGCTTGGTCTCGCCCGCGTGAAAAGACTGGCGCCGCAACCGAGGTTTAATCATGCCAAACCGTTAATCGACTACGATACCGTGAGCGCCGTGATCACCAACCGCCTGCATGTCATGTCCGATTATGCGCGCGAGGTGACTGGCGGCGTTTACAAGGATGAAATGCGCAAGGCGAATGTGTATAGCCGCCGGTTCCTGCGCAAAGGCAAAAAGCTGCTGGCCCGGGCCGATAACCTGCTGGACCGCCAAGCCGAAGAGCGCCTGCAAAAACTGCTGGCCGAGAGCGACGCCCTCAAGGTGGTTTACGAGTATCGGCAGCGCCTGCAATCGATCTGGCAACAAAAATCCGCCACCAAAGAATCCCTGGTGATGAATTTGCAAAAGTGGTGCCTGGAAGCAGAACAAACCGGCATCACCGCCCTGCAGGAATTTGCCCAGGGCTTGAGACGCTACACCCTGCAAGCCGCGTAATCTCTGGCGCTCCGCGGCCATCGCCACCACTTCTGTCATGCCAGCCTGCTTGTTGCGGGCAGGCAAGGATAACGGTTTTGTTGCAGAGTTGATCCCGCCTCCCTCGTCATTCCGGGCAAGCCGCGGGCAGGCCCTTTACCCATTTTCAGGGCCTGCTTCGTTTCACACCGCGATTTATTTTCTCCTATACTTAAGTATCTGTTGATAAAGCCCTGAACAAGAAGTCAGGGTTCGTATAGGAAGCTCTGATTGAATCAGAGCTTCCTGCGGTACAGGGATGTGCCGCCAAAATCAATGACGTAAGTCATTGATTTTGAAGCAGGGTGAAAATCGCATTTTCACCCTGCGTGCCCTGACCTGCCTGCTGCAGGCAGGGAAATCCAGGATGGATTTATTCAGGGCTTCCTATAATAAAATAGCCGGCAAGCCCGGCACAGGGGGTAGTATGAGTCGTTTTGATGATATTTACCGGCGCTCTATCGCCGATCCCGAGGGTTTCTGGGGCGCGGCCGCCGGCGCTATTGACTGGCACAAGCCCTGGGATTCGGTGCTTGATGATTCCGGCAAGCCTTTTTACCGGTGGTTTTCCGGCGCCGAGATTAACACCTGCCACAACGCCCTCGACCGCCATGTCGCGGGCGGCCGCGCCGAACAGCCGGCGCTGATCTGGGATTCACCCGTCACCGGCAGCGAAAGGCATTATACCTACGCCGAGTTACAGGCCGAGGTGGCCCTGTTTGCCGGGGCGCTCGCGGCCCGCGGCGTGAGCCGGGGCGAGCGGGTGCTCATCTACATGCCGATGGTCCCGGAAGCGGTGATCGCCATGCTGGCCTGCGCCCGCCTCGGCGCGGTGCATTCCGTGGTGTTTGGCGGTTTCGCGGCCAGCGAGCTGGCGATCCGCATCGACGATGCCGGCCCGAAGGCCATCGTCACGGCTTCCTGCGGCATCGAAGCCGGGCGGGTGCTGGCCTACAAGCCGTTGCTGGACAAGGCCGTGCAGATGGCAACCCACAAACCCGAATTCTGCGTCATTCTGCAACGGCCCATGCTGCAGGCCGCGCTGGGCGCCCGCGATGTCGAGTGGCAGAGCGCGCTGGCAAGCGCCGAGCCGCACGACTGCGTGCCCGTGGCGGCGACCGACCCGCTCTATATTCTCTATACCTCCGGCACCACCGGCCAGCCCAAGGGCATTGTGCGCGACAACGGCGGCCATGCCGTGGCGCTCATGTGGAGCATGCAAAACATTTACAACGTGGCGCCGGGCGAGGTCTTCTGGACCGCCTCCGATGTGGGCTGGGTGGTCGGCCATTCCTATATTGTTTACGGGCCGCTGCTGCATGGCAACACCACCCTGGTGTTCGAGGGCAAGCCGGTCGGGACCCCGGATGCCGGGGCCTTCTGGCGCGTCATCCGGCAACACAGGGCGACCACGCTGTTTACCGCGCCAACCGCCCTGCGGGCGATCCGGCAGCAGGATCCGGATGGCCGGCTGATCGGCGAAGGTATGCCGGCCGAATTCCGCGCCCTGTTTCTGGCCGGCGAGCGGTGCGATCCCGATACCCTGCATTGGGCCGAACAGAAGCTCAAAGTACCGGTCATTGATCACTGGTGGCAGACCGAGACCGGCTGGTCGATCGCTGCCAACTGCCTGGGAATTGAAGCGCTGCCGATCAAGCCCGGTTCGGCCTGCCGGCCCGTGCCGGGCTGGGATTTGCGGACGCTGGACAGCGCCGGCCGCGAGGCCGGGCCGGGCACGGTCGGCGCCCTGGCCGGCAAGCTGCCCATGCCGCCGGGCGCCGCCCCCACGCTTTGGAACGCCGATGCGCGTTTCCGGGAATCCTACCTGAGCCGCTTTCCGGGCTACTACGAATCCGGCGACGCCGGCTATATCGACGCGGACGGCTATGTGCATGTCATGGCGCGCACGGACGACATCATCAATGTCGCCGGGCACCGGCTCTCAACCGGGGCGATGGAAGAAGTGCTGACCGCGCACCCGGATGTGGCCGAGTGCGCCGTGATCGGCGTCGCCGACTCCCTCAAGGGGCAACTCCCGGTCGGCTTTGTAGTGCTCAAGGCCGGCGCCGCCCGGGCCGAGGCCGAGCTCGTGCGGGAGCTCGTGCAGATGGTGCGCGAGCGCATCGGGCCGGTCGCGGCCTTCAAGCAGGCGGCCGTGGTCAAGCGCCTGCCGAAGACCCGCTCGGGCAAGATCCTGCGCGGCGCCATGCGCCGGGTCGCGGCCGGCGAGCCCTGCAAGCCGCCCGCGACCATCGACGACCCGGCCATTCTGCAGGAGATCGGCGAAGCCCTGCGGGCGCTCGGCTATCCGGCCACTTCATAGGCGCCGGATTTACCCCTGCCGGCGCGGCAAGAGACAGACGCATGAACAAACACGAGGAGAACGTGGAACTCAAGGGCGCCTGCCTGTGCCGCGCCCACCATTACCGCGCGTCCGGCCGGTTCATGGGCTTTTATCATTGCCATTGCAGCCGCTGTCGCAAGTCAACCGGCACCGGCCATGCCAGCAATATCCTGCTGCGGCCGGGGCAACTGGAATTGAGCGGAGACCGGGAGCGGATCGGCATATATAAAGTCCCCGGGGCGGCGCGTTTTGCCAGCCGCTTTTGCCGGGAATGCGGCGGCCCCATCCCCAGATTCGATCGAAAATCCACGCTCGTGGCGGTCCCGGCCGGCACCCTGGATGAACCGACAACACTGCAACCCGAGGCCCGTATCTTCTGGGAATCCAGGGCAAGCTGGTCCTGCTCCGGGCAGGCGTTGCCGCAATTCGCGGAGTTCCCCGCTCAGGATTAGCCCACACCACCCGGCGCGGGCCGCGGCCATCTTCCTCGCGCGGATTTCTTCCTTTTAGCCCGCCTGATCAATACCATGCCTGTATTTTACTTGCCGCCGGATTGCGTTGATAATGTCCTGCCATACAGGCGTTGATAAGGGGCTGTTAGTGGGATCACTTCTATATCAATTACAGCAGTTTGATCCGGGCATGGTCTGGCTGGATGAGAATAATATCGTTACGGCCATGAACCACCGGGCGATGGCCGTGCTCGGCAAGCGGCAGGAGCGCCTTATCGGCAAGGAGGTGTTGCAGTTACACCCGGAGAAAAGCCGTGACAAGGTGCGCTTTCTGCTTGAAGAATGCCGCTGCCCCGTGAGCTCGCCGCCGCCCATGACCATGATGATCAATATCCCGGAGCAGATGCTGCTGATAAAGGTGGCCAAGATGATCGGCGCCGGGGGGCATTATGGCATCTGCATGATCTTCTACGACCTGACCGAACTGGCCACCATCGCCGGCGATAAACAAATCGCCGAATCCCCCCGGCAGGAACCCGTTTTTGCCCGCCGCCTGATCAAGCTGCCGATTTATGACAACCAGCAGATACGCCTGATCGACTTGCAGACGGTCGCCTGCATCAAGGCCGATGGCCACTATTCAACCCTGCAAACCGCCGACTCGCGCTATTTTTGCAATTTATCCCTGCTGGATCTCGATGAACGGCTGGACCCACAGGTATTTATCCGCACCCACCGCAGCCATATCGTCAATCTGGCCTTTGCCAAGGCATTAAACAAACAGGCTGAACAATGGCATCTGGTGATCGACTGCCAACCGGAAATAACCGTGCCCATCAGCCGCAATAATGTCTCCAGGGTGAAGCATTGTCTCGGCGTTGTTTAGGTGTTTAGTTATGAATGACGATGGGGGCGGGAGTGATATTGAAGGTTGCCTGCGTCGTGAAAAACAATCCGCAGATTACACAGATTACGCAGAGTTATTCCCCCTGCCTGCATCCCTGTAGGCGTGCCCGCCCGGCGAAGGCCGGAATCCAGTGGTTTATAAAATCCATTCCCGCGCGAGCGGGAACCCGTGTGTTCGTTCGTCGTCATGTTACTCACCTTTTTCTGCTTGCCGCCGCGTCCTGGCTTTTGTTTGCTTCATGCGCCTTGCCGCCAGATCCAAATCGGCGTCCGGTGTTTTCTGTGTCTTTATAAACCTCATACGAAAAAACAGAACCCTGCTGTCCCATTTCTTATATTAAAAAAGTCTCATTTCTGTCTGAACCTGTACAGACTCTGGGGTTTCCCTGTACATAGCGGCGCCGGGGCGTCCCGGCCTGCCATTCAAGCTCGATTACTGCCATTCATGCACAGATACTTGATCGCGGGCTGGAACATACCATACTGAGCTTTATGAAATCCTGATTAAATCAGAATTTCCTGCGGCGCAAGGAAGTGCCGCCAAAATCAATGACGCAAGTCATTGATTTTGAAGCAAGATGAAAATCGCATTTTCATCTTGCGTGCTCTGAGAAGTCCAGGATGGACTTATTCAGAGCTTCCTTAAAATACTATAAAAAACACCAGAGAGGAGCACAATCATGATACCGGGTGAGTTTCATTATCATCAGGCGTCATCGGTCGATGACGCCGTTTCACTCCTGAATCGTTTTGAAGACGCCAAAATCGTCGCGGGCGGGCACAGCCTGTTGCCGATGATGAAGCTGAGGATGGCCGAACCCGCGCATCTTATCGATCTCAACGGCCTGTCTGAATTAAAACAGATCAAGCCCGACGGGGACTCGATATTGATCGGCGCGATGTGCACGGAAAATGAGTTGATCCGGTCCGAGTTGTTACAGACCCGTTGTCCGCTTATTGTCGAGGCGGCCGGACTCATCGCGGACCCGCAGGTGCGCAGCCGCGCGACCATCGGCGGTGATATTGCGCACGGTGATCCGGGCAATGACCACCCGGCCCTGATGCTGGCGACAGACGCCGAATTCATCATCAACGGGCCGGACGGGGAACGCACGGCCCCGGCCAACGGATTCTTCCTGGGCACGTACTGGACCGGCCTGGAAGAATCCGAGTTGTTGACCGCTATCCGCATACCCGCATTTACCCCTGAAACCGGCTACGGTTTTAACAAGATCAAGCGCAAAACCGGCGATTACGCCACGGCCGGCGCGACCGTGGTGCTGAAAATGGCGGGCGGCCGGATCAAGCATATCCGCATCGCCCTGACCAATGTGGCCCCGATGGCGCTGCGCGCGCCGGAGGCCGAACAGATGCTGCTGGAACAAAGCCCGGATCAAGCCCTGCTGAACAAGGCCGCCGAGGCGGTCATGCAGGTCTGCGACCCGGTGGCGGACCTGAGCGGCGATGTGCGGTACAAAACGGCGATGGCCGCAGAGATGACAAAACGCTCGCTCGGCGACGCCGTAAACCGGGCCGGGGGTGTGCGATGAAAAAGCGCGCGGTTTCTTTCTCGCTGAATGGCAATCCGGTAGAAACGCTGGTTGAAGACAGGGAGTTGCTGGTGCATGTGCTGCGCGAGCAACTGGGGATGACCGGCGCCCATATCGGTTGTGAAACCAGTCATTGTGGCGTGTGCACGGTGGATATGAATGGCGAGTCGGTAAAATCCTGCACGCTGCTGGCGGTGCAGGCCGAGGGGGCCGAGGTGATCACGGTTGAGGGTTTGGCCGGCAGCGAGGGTTTGCACGCGGTGCAGCAGGCCTTTATTGACGAACACGGTTTGCAGTGCGGATTCTGCACCACCGGCATGATGATGCGCGCTTACCGCTTCCTGCAGGAAAACCCTGAGCCGAGCGAGGAAGACATCCGCTGGGGGATGTCCGGCAACCTGTGCCGTTGCACCGGCTATCAAAATATTATCAAGGCCGTACAGACGGCCGCCCAAAAACTGCAACAGGCGGGAGGTGAGTGATGGCCGTGGCTGAAGAACAAATGGAACAACTGGAACGGCGGGATGCCTTAAAAGGCATAGGCTGCAAGAGAAAGCGCAAGGAAGACCCCCGTTTTGTGCAGGGCAAGGGCAACTATGTCGATGACATTAAACTGAACGGCATGCTGCATGCCGATATGGTGCGCAGCCCCTATGCCCATGCCCGAATCAAGCGTATCGACAAGGAAAAAGCGCTGGCCTTGCCGGGCGTTCACGCCGTGCTCAGCGCCGCCGATCTGGCGCCGCTGAAGCTGCACTGGATGCCGACCCTGGCCGGCGATGTGCAGGCCGTGCTGGCCGATGAAAAGGCGCATTTCCAATATCAGGAAGTGGCCGTGGTCATCGCCGACAACCGCTATATCGCGGCCGATGCGGTTGATCTGGTGCAGGTCGAATACGAAGCGCTGCCGGCGCTGGTGGACGCGCACCGGGCGATGGACGAGGACGCGCCCGTTTTGAGGGAAGATCTGCTTGACAAAATGGAAGGGGCGCACGGCCGCCGCAAACATGCCAATCATATCTTCTCCTGGGAAGCCGGCGACCGCGAGCGTACCGATCGCGTGTTTGCCGCCGCCGAGGTCACCGTCAAGCAGGACATGTATTACCCGCGGGTTCACCCGAGTCCGCTTGAGACCTGTGGCTGTGTGGCCTCTTATGACAAGGTCAGCGAACATCTCACCGTTTATCTGACTTCGCAGGCCCCGCATGTGGTGCGCACCGTGGTCTCCATGTTATCGGGCCTGCCCGAGAGCAAAATCCGTATCGTGTCGCCGGATATCGGCGGCGGTTTTGGCAACAAGGTCGGGGTTTACCCCGGCTATGTGACGGCGATTGTCGCCTCGATCGTGCTCGGCCGGCCGGTCAAATGGGTTGAAGATCGCATGGAGAATTTATCGACCACGGCCTTTGCGCGTGATTATCACATGACCGGGGAACTGGCGGCGGATAAAGACGGCCGTATCAAGGGGCTGCGCGCTTATGTGCTGGCCGATCATGGCGCCTTCGACGCCTGCGCCGATCCGTCAAAATTCCCGGCTGGCTTATTTCATATCTGCACGGGTTCCTATGACATCCCGACCGCGCATGTGGAAGTGGATGGCGTTTACACCAACAAGGCGCCCGGCGGCGTGGCCTATCGCTGTTCGTTCAGGGTGACGGAGGCCGTTTATCTGATCGAGCGAATGATGGATGTGCTGGCCCAAAAGCTCGATATGGACAAGGCCGAGATCCGTTTTCGCAACTTTATCAAACCCGGGCAGTTTCCCTACCAGACCTGTCTGGGCTGGGAAATCGACAGCGGCAGCTATGCCGAGGGCCTGAAGAAAGTGCTGGCCGCGGTCGATTATCCGGCGCTGCGCCGGGAGCAGGCCGAAAAGCGCGCGCGGGGCGAGTTGATGGGCATCGGCATCGTCACCTTTACCGAGATAGTCGGGGCCGGGCCGAGCAGAAACTGTGACATCCTCGGGGTCGGCATGTTCGACAGCGCCGAGATCCGGGTGCACCCGACCGGCAGCGTCATCGCCCGTATGGGCACGATCACCCAGGGTCAGGGGCATGAAACCACCTATGCCCAGATTATCGCGACCGAACTGGGCTTGCCCTCTGACGAGATTCAGATTGAAGAAGGCGACACCGATACGGCCCCTTACGGCCTGGGCACCTACGGTTCCCGCTCGACGCCCGTGGCCGGCGCGGCCATTGCCATGGCGGCCCGTAAGATACGGGCCAAGGCCGGGCGGATCGCCGCCCATCTTTTAGAGGTGAACGAGGCCGACCTGGAATGGGACATTGACGGTTTCAAGGTCAAAGGCGTGCCCGGCGCGGTAAAAACCATGAAAGAAATCGCTTGGGCGGCCTACAACAATGTGCCTGAAGGCATGGAGCCGGGCCTGGAATCCGTGAACTATTATGACCCGCCCAATTTTACCTATCCGTCGGGCGCCTATGTGTGCGTGGTGGACATAGATCGGTTCACGGGCGGCGTCCGGGTGCGCCGCTTTTACGCCCTGGATGACTGCGGCACCCGGATTAACCCGATGATCATAGAGGGCCAGATTCATGGCGGCCTGAACGAAGGCTTTGCCGTGGCGATGGGGCAGGAGTTGCCTTACGATGAAAGCGGTAATTTGCTGGGCAACACCTTTATGGATTATTTCATCCCCACCTTCGTTGAAACCCCGCGCTGGGAAACCGATCAGACCGTGACGCCCTCGCCCCATCATCCGCTGGGGGCAAAGGGCGTCGGTGAATCCTCGCATGTCGGCAGTATTCCCTGTTTCAGCGCGGCGATTGTCGATGCCTTTGCCCATCTGGGCGTGACGCACATGAATATGCCGCATAACGCCTACCGCGTATGGAAAAAAATTGATTCACTGGGGCTGAACAAGCCGGCCTGAGCGCCAGAGAGGAAAACTAATGAAGGTTGAACTGGACAAGGTATTCAAGATAGCCGCGCCGGCCTCCGCCGCATGGCAGTTTCTGCAACAGATCGAGGCGGTCGCGGCCTGTATGCCCGGCGCGGAGATAACGGAACGGATCGATGAGCATCATTACAAGGGCAAGGTAAAGAGCCGGATCGGACCGGCTACCATGGCCTTTGACGGCGACATCGAAATCAAGGGCATTGACGTGGAAAAGCGCGAGTTGCGGCTGCGCGGTTCGGGCCAGGACACCAAAGGGACCTCCTCGGCCAGCATGGATTTGACCGCGTGGATTGTCGATGGCGATGAGGCCGGCTGTGAACTCAAAGGCCAGGCCGAGGTGAACGTCAATGGCAAGGTGGCGAGCCTCGGCGGGCGTATGATGAATCAGGTGGCCGATCAAATTCTCGATCAGTTTGGCAGGAACTTCGCCGGTAACGTGATCGCGGCGGGCGGCGATGAACGGGCCGCGGAGGCTAAAGAACAACTCGCCGCCGAACCCCGGGAATTGAACGTGCTGGCGCTGGCCTGGTCGGTTCTGCTGGGTTTGCTAAAACGAATATTCAAAAAAGACCGTTGACGGGCGCGTTGTGGGCGCGCTTCAAACCGGGGCCGGAACAGGCCCTGAAAAGAAGGTCACACAGACATGCCTCAGCCGGCGCGTATGAAGAATAAAGCGGCCATGAACAAAAATGAATGGCAGCGCCTGCTTGATGAGCAGGGCTATATTGCCGAGAGCAGCCTGGCCGCGGCGCTGGCCATTTACCAGCAATTACGCCGGCCCCTGTTGCTTGAGGGCGACGCCGGGGTCGGCAAGACCCAAATCGGGCAGACCCTGGCGGATATTTTCAACTGCAAACTGATCCGCCTGCAGTGTTACGAGGGCCTGGATGTCAACACGACGATCTATGAATGGAATTATCAGCGGCAACTGCTCAGCATCCAGTTTCAAAAGCAGAGTGATCAGAATACCGAAGACAGCCTGTTCAGCGATCGCTTTTTGCTGAAGCGGCCCCTGTTGCAGGCGATCAGCCAAACCGAGCCGCCGGTTTTGCTGATCGATGAAATCGACCGGGCCGATGAAGAGTTTGAAGCCTTTTTGCTGGAGATGCTTGCCGATTACCAGATCAGTATCCCGGAGATCGGCGCCATCAAGGCGCTCAGCGAACCTTATGTCATACTCACCTCAAACGCGACCCGCGAACTCGGCGACGCGCTGCGCAGGCGCTGCCTGTATTATTATCTTGAATACCCGTCCTTCGACAAGGAATTGCAAATTATTCACAAGAGACTGCCCGCTATCCGGCAAACCCTGGCCCGGCAACTCGTCAGTTTTGTCCAGGATTTGAGGAAACAGGATCTGCAAAAGGCGCCGGGTATCGCGGAGACGCTGGACTGGGCCGCCGCCTTAATGAATCTGGGCCTTGATAGTCTGGACACCGATCTTGAAACACTGGCCGACTCCCTGATCTGCCTTTTAAAAACCCGCGAAGATCGCGCTTTGCTGACAGAACCGGAATTGCAGCGCCGCGTCGCCGGCACGCTGTAGCGATGGATCAGGCGCTTAAACCGGGCCCCTCCGGCGCCGCTGAACCAGCCGCGCATATTCAGGCCAGGCTGTGCGCCTTTCTGCGGGCGGCGCGGGAAAATCATTATTTTGCCGGCGTGGCCGAGCAACTGGACGCCCAGCGCTTATTGAATGAACCGGGCGTGACCGACCGGGCGCAATTTTACACCGGCCTCAAAACCCTGCTCTGTTGCTCGCGCCAGCAATGGCAGGGGTTCGACGCCCTGTTCGCGCGTTTCTGGGGAGGCAAAAGCCCGCGCCGCGCGCCCCCCGACCAGATCGATCTTTCCGGCCGGGCCGGGGCAATCCTGCCCGGCCGGGGACAGGCCACGATGCAGGCGGCCGAGGCCGGTCTTGCGCCCGCGGGCGAGGATGACAGCGGGGATGATAAGGACGGCGCGGGCCTGGCCGGCGCCGGCCATTACGAACGCCTGGCCGCTGTTGACTTTCAGTTCATTGTCAATAGCGCCGAACAGCGCCGGGTCGAGCGGCTCGTCGAGCGCCAGGTCAGGCGTCTCAAGCCGTCTGTTTCCCGCAGAAACCGGGCCGGCCGGGCCGGCCATAAACCGGATCTGCGCAAAACGCTGCGGGCTTCGCTGCAATATGGGGGCGTTCCCATCCATACGGCCTTCAGGCAACGGCGCACGCGGCCACCGCGCCTGGTGTTGATTGTCGATGTCAGCCGTTCCATGTCGATTTACAGCGCCGTTTTTTTGCATTTTGCCAGAGGGCTGGTGAATCTGTTTCACACCGCCGATGCCTTTGCCTGCCACACCCGTCTGGTCCCTATCCGCCGGGCGCTGCGCGCGCCTGATCTGCCGCGGGTTAAACAGCGCCTCGGATTGATCGCGGAGGGCTGGTCCGGCGGCACCCGTCTGGGTGAATGTCTGGCCGTTTTTAACCGCGATTATGGCCGCACGGTAAACCGGCGCAGTATCATAATGCTGGTCAGCGATGGTCTGGACGCGGGAGACGCTCAATTGCTGGTGGAGCAACTCGCGCGGATAAAGCAACGCTGCCGGCGCCTGATCTGGCTGAATCCCTTGCTGGGACGGCCGGGGTATGAAGTGAAAACACGCTCGCTGCTGGCGGCGCGGCCCCTGCTGGATTTATTTCTGCCGGCGCACAATTTGAAAAGCCTGGAGAGGCTGGATGCCGAACTGCTCGGTTTATGACGATGGCCGTGGCGGAAGACTTACTGAGCGAGGCCTGCCGTTTAAGACAGGAACGGGTGGATTATGCCCTGGCGACGGTGGTGCGCGCGGAATCGCCCACGGCGGCAAAAGCCGGGGCCAGGGCGCTGGTGTTTGCAGACGGCCGCATGCGGGGCTGGATCGGCGGCGGCTGCGCCGAACCGGCCGTGCTGGAAACCGCCCGACAGTGTCTGCAGGATGGCCGGGCGCGGTTGATTCGGGTCGGCCCTTCTGCCCCGGTCGCGTCAATGCCCGGCATCACTCATTTCCCCAGCCGTTGTCACAGCGGGGGCACATTGGATATTTTTATTGAGCCGGTCAAGGCCGAGCCGGCCCTCTGGATTTACGGTTCTTCTCCGCTTGCCGGGACTCTGGCGCGGCTATCCGCGTATCTGGGTTTTAGCGTGACAGCCTGGGTTTCAAGCCGGGACAAACCGGCTGTTTTTAAGCCACAGAGGCGTTCTGAACCGGAGACGGCGCCGGATGATAAACGAGCGCCGGATTTTGCGGTTGTCGCCACCCAGGGACGGGGGGACCTGCCCGCTTTAACGGCGGCCATTGACGCGGCCGCGCCCTATATCGGTTTTATCGCCAGCCGGCGTAAAGGCAAAAAAATACAACAGGCCCTGCTGAAAAACGGCGTCGCCAGGGCAAAGGTCGATGCCATCCGGGTCGCTGTCGGCATTGACATCGGCGCTGAAACACCGCAGGAAATTGCCCTGTCGGTGCTGGCCGCCCTGGTCGCCCACAGAAACCGGCATGCCGCCGCCCAACAGCAGGCCGGCGCCCCGGCGGATTCAGACCATTGCTGCGGCAGCCATGATTAAGATCGGCGCCGTATTACTGGCCGCCGGTTTCTCCCGGCGTATGGGCGCGCTGAACAAGCTCGAATTAACGGTCAATGGCCGGCCGCTGATCAGGCACAGCGCGATGACCCTGCTGGAAAGTGATGTGTGCGACCTGACAGTGGTGCTTGGCTATAAGTCGCGGACGATTCGGGCGCTCTTAAAGGGCCTGGACATTAATATCGCGCACAACCCCTGTTTTGCGCAGGGGCAAATGACATCCGTGCACGCGGGTTTGCTCGCCATAACGAAGCCGCTTGACGGCGTCATGCTGTGCCTGTCTGACCAACCCCTGCTGACCCCGGCCGATATTAACTTCCTCATCGCCGCCTTTGCCGACAGCCGCCGTGATCGAATTCTAATCCCGACATTTGCAGGCCAGCGCGGCAATCCGATCATTATTCCCCGCTGCCGGATCGGGGCGATCCTGGCGGGGGACAAAAAGCCCGGTTGCCGGCGCTTTATAGCGCGGCATCCCGAACTGACCCTCGCCTGTGTCATGCAAAATAATCACGTGGTGTTCGATATTGACACCGAGGCGGATTATCAGCGCTTTAAGGTGCGCGGGCCGGGCGGCCCTCAACCCGGCAATGGCAATCACCGCCCGGACCGGCTTGCACAAAGAATCTAAAGATGCCAAAGAATATTTTTGAATATATCGTAGAACAGCAGAAAGGCAGGCGGCCGTTTGCGATCGCGACCGTGGTTGAAACCCGCGGATCGGTCTCCGCCAGGACTTCCGCCAAGGCCCTGATCAACGATCAGGGGCGGCTTGTCTGCGGCTGGGTGGGTGGCGGCTGCGCTGAATCGACAACGATTAGCAAGGCGCTGGAATGTATGGAAAATGGCGCTACGGCGATCCTGGATATCGATCTGGATGATGAAATGCTGGGCGCCGGTATGCCTTGTGGAGGAAGTATGCGTGTTTATGTCGAGGCCATATTGCCTGAACCGACGCTGTGGATCATGGGCCACGGGCGGGTGGCGGAAACCTTATGCTTATTGGGGGGGCTGCTGGGGCTGCGCGTGGTCGTCAACGACCCCGCCATTGAGCGGGGAAAATACCCGGACGCCGATGTATTGATCGACACGGACCCGGATTACGCGCGCCTGGATCCGGCCCGCGGCGATTACGTGGTTATCGCCACCCAGCATAAAGGCGATCATGAATCCATCAAGCGGGCGCTGGACTCCGAGGCCGCTTATATTGCCCTGATTGCCAGCCGCAAGCGCTCCGGGCTGGTGCTGGACTACCTGCATGAGGAAGGCGCGAGCGCGGCGGATATCGAGCGGATTATGGCCCCGGCGGGGCTTGACCTGGGCGCCCGCACGGCCGAGGAAATTGCGCTCTGTGTCATCAGCGAAATTACCCTGCTCAGGCGCGGCGGTTCGGGGCTGAGAATGCGCGACAAGCTGCAACGGGAGGCCCGGCAAGGTGAGTGAACGGCTCTATAAAAGCCGGCTGCTGCAACACTTCAGAAGGCCCAGCAACCGGGGCGGCCTTGATGGGGCCGACTACCGGGCCAGAAGCTGGAATCCGCTTTGCGGCGATGAACTGGAAGTGGCCGTGTTTTGCGCGGGGCCGGAATTTCGGCAGGTGCGTTTTGAAGGGCGTGGCTGCTCGGTCTGCATCGCCTCGGCCTCGATGATGACCGAGGCCGTGACCGGGCTGGACCGGCAACGGCTGCATCGGCTCATGGCTGAACTGCAAGGCTGGCTCGCGGCGGATGCGCCGGCAGAACCGCGCGGCCTGCCCGCCGTGCTGCTGCCGCTCGCGCCCGTGCGGGAACTGCCCGCGCGCAAAAAATGCGTGCTGCTCTGCTGGGAAGCGCTGGAAGACGCGCTTGCGGGCGCTTGCTGAAGCGGCCCTGATATAAGTCCATACCAAAATGACCGCGGGCGCAAAAACAACATTCGTCGTCATTCCGACGTAGGTGGTAGAGCCGCGCCTGCCTGCGCCATCAAATATGTCATTCCGGCAAACGGCTGTGCCAAACCTATGGCTAAATCAAACCGCCATTAATCTTGATCGCCTCGCCCGTTATATAAGAGGCTTCATCCGAGGCCAGAAAAACGGCCGCGGCCGCGACATCTTCCGGCTTGCCGAAACGGCCCAGTGGGATCTCCTCAAGCCGGGCCTGATAATAGGCCGCGTCCATATATTCCTCCGCAAAGGCGGTCTGTATCCAGCCGGGCGCGAGCAGATTGACGCGCGGGGCCGGGCCGGCCGTTTTTGCAAATGAACGGGTAAAACCCAGTATGCCGGCCTTGACCGCCGCGAAGCTCTGCGGGTTGGCGCCTGCCAGACCATGAATGGAGAGATCCCAGCCCATATTGATGATTGAACCCCGTCCCTGTTTTTGCATTATCGGCGCGATGGCCTGGCAAGCCGCAATGGCGCCTTTAAGATCAACCTCAATAAGCCGCTCAAGTTTTTGCCGGTCTGTCAGAGTGGCGTTTCTGCCGGTCAGTATATCGGCGCCGGCGTTATTTACCCAGATATCGATCTGCCCGAACTCGGCCAATACATAGCGGATCAGGGCGTCAAGCGCCTCTTTATCGGCTACATCGGCCTGTCTGGCCACGGCCCGGCCGCCGCCTTGTTGCAGCCGCCGGACAATCTGCCCGGCCTTGTCCGCGGACTTGAGGTAATTCACGATCACCCGGGCGCCCTCTTTGGCAAAGGCGGCCGCGATGCCCGCTCCAATGCCGCTGCTGGCGCCGGTGATCACGGCGATCTTGTCTTGAAGGCGTTGCATTAGTCGATTAACCGGCTTGTTTTACTGTGCTATCTTGAAGCGCTATTTTAACGGCAAATCCGCGGCGGGCGCATGTTCAATATCTCGGTCATTATTCCAGGCTATAACAGGGCCAGTCTGCTGCCGCGCGCGATTGAGTCGGTATTGGCGCAAAGCCACCCCGTGGCCGAGCTTATCGTGGTCGATGACGGCTCAACGGATAACACGGCTGCACTTTTGGCAGGGCGCTACCCGGAGGTTGACCGCATTCAACAGCAAAACAGGGGTGTCAGCGCGGCCAGAAACGCGGGCCTCAAACAGGCCAGGCATGACTGGCTGTGCCTGCTGGACTCTGATGATAGCTGGCAGGCCGACAAACTTGAAAAGCAGGTTCAGGCGCTTGCGCGTAACCCGGCCTACCGGCTCTGTCATACCAATGAAACCTGGTATCGGCGCGGCAGGCTGTTAAGGCAGGGCAAAAAACATGAAAAACGGGGCGGCTATCTGTTTCAACACTGCCTGCCGCTGTGCGCCATCTCGCCTTCATCGGTGATGATACATAAAAAAGTGTTTGAGGATGTCGGCTACTTTGACGAGTCGTTGCCGGCCTGTGAGGATTATGATATGTGGCTCAGGATCTGCCGCAAGTACCCGGTGCTGTTTCTTGCCGAGGCATTAACGAATAAGTATGGCGGGCATCAGGATCAACTTTCCCACAGATACTGGGGCATGGACCGGTTTCGCATTATGGCGCTGGAAAAAATCATCTCATCCGGGCGGCTGGACGCGAGTGATCGCGCCGCGGCAATCGCCATGTTGACCGAGAAGATCATGATATTTTTGAAGGGCGCGGAGAAACACGGCGAATCTCAATACAGCCGGCAATTCAGAATATTGTTGGAGAAATATGCGGGTGGATAATCCCGGCGGCAGGGTTCATTTTTTTTGCGCGCTCCAATGTGAAGCCGAGGCCCTGATTCGGGAGTTTCGACTGAAGGAAGATAAGCCGTCCGGGCTGTTTCGCGGTTATCAATCGGATTGCGGGCGGTATAGTTTGATCATTAGCGGCATCGGCAAATTAAATGCCGCCGCCGCCGTGGCCTGGCATCATGCCGGGGCCGAGGTCGCCGCTTCGCCTGCCGATGTCTGGCTCAATATCGGTGTGGCCGGACATCGGCAGCACCCGATCGGGGCCATTTATCTGGCGCACAAGATCAGCGACTTGCAATCCGGCAGACGCTGGTATCCGCAGATCATGGTCAAGACCGATCTTGACAGCGCGGCCCTGATCACGCTTGAGCAGGCTTCTGCCGACTACCGGGACGCGCTGTTTGATATGGAGGCCAGCGGCTTCTATGAAATGGCCAGCCGCGTGGGCACGGCTGAGCTGATTCACAGCCTCAAGATCGTTTCCGACAATGCCGAACAACCCGCCGACGCTATCAACGCCGGTCAGGTCGCACAACTGATCGCGGCCCGGATCGAAAAAATCAGGCTGTTTGTCAGCGCCCTGCAAGCCTTGAGCAGGGAACTGGCCGCTGTCTCGGCGGCGCCCGCGGAATATCAGGGCTTTATCGACCGCTGGCGCTTTAGCCAAACACAGCGCATTCAGCTTTTGCGCCTGTTGCGGCACTGGCAATTACGCCTGCCCGGGGAAAAGCCCTTGCAATCCGTCCAGGGCTGCCGAACCGCCGGCGAGATCTTGCATGCCTTGCGGCAAACGCTCAAACAACACGGCTTTCATCTGCATGACTGACACGATCTATATCGAAAATGCGATTGCCGATCACCCGCGCACGGCGGCGGTGCTGGCCCGTTATCCTAAGGCCGTAAGAATAGACTGCGGGCGTTATGGCGAAATATTCAACCGCAAGGCGCAGAATTTCCGGCTGCAAAAACGACGGCCCGCGCTAATCCTGGCGGAAAAGCACGGCGGGCGGGTCTTGCCGGCGCCCGCACAGTACGCTATCGGCGCTGAACACAATTATTATTTCTCGCACATGCTGAATTGCCTGTACGACTGCCGCTACTGCTTTTTACAGGGGATGTTCCGCTCCGCGCACTATGTGTTATTCGTAAATTATGAGGACTTCATCAATGACATGCAGGCCATTGTGGATTCCTGTCCCGATAAAACGGCGCACTTCTTTTCCGGCTATGATTGCGACAGCCTGGCGCTGGAACCCGTGACCGGCTTCAGCCGGGCCTTTTTGCCGTTTTTTGAAAGGAACCCCAAGGCCCTGCTGGAATTACGCACCAAAAGCACACAAATACGCGCTCTTTTAAGACGCGAACCTATAGAAAACGCGGTCATCGCCTTCAGCTTTGCCCCGGCAATGATGGCGGACGCGCTGGAACATGGGACGCCGGGCGTCAACAAACGCCTGCGGGCCGCGCTTGAATTACAACAGGCCGGCTGGCAGGTTGGCTTGCGTTTTGATCCGTTGATTTATACCGATGATTTCAGGCGGCACTATGCCGGGCTGTTCAAGCTGCTTTTTGCCAGGATCGATCCGGCCCTGATCCATTCCGTCAGTCTCGGCAGCTTCCGTTTGCCCAAAGATTATTTCCGAAAAATCGAGAGACTTTATCCCGATGAAAAGCTGTTCTCATCGCCTCTTGCCGAAGAGGACAGGATGGTTTACAGCGCCGACATTCGCAATGAGTTGTTAGATTTCTGCAAGGAACAGATAATGCGGCATGTGCCTGTTGAAAAAATTTTTCTGTGTGAGGCAATTAGCTGATGGCAAGGTATAAGGCTCGTCATTCCGGCGAAAGCCGGAATCCAGTGGTTTATAAAATACATTCCCGCCTCGGCGGGAATGACAACAATAATTCATTCTGGCCTGTTGCGGCAGGCTGGAATGGCGCTTATTTTGCTCTCTTTTTTATAAAAAACGATTATAACCAGAGCGCCGATGACAGGATATTCGCTTCCCTACGCTGGCACGAACCGGATCAGGTGAAGAGGGTCAATCTAGGGCCTGTTTACACTATGTTGGCCGTCCTGTTGTGTCCCAAACTGCGCCAATCAAGGCGCGCGGAGCGTAGTTTGGTCATTCCAAATGAGCGACAAGCAACGCCGAGTGGCGCAGTTTGGGACACAACCCGTAGGGCTTGGCCTGTTTTGCGCCCCAGCTTCGTTGTCAGTCGCTTGAGTAGCGCAACTACACTGCGCTTCTTCCGCCTTGCTGGCGCGCAAAACAGACTCAAGCAGGATGGCCAACATAGTGTAAACAGACCCTAAGCCCGCAAGGGCGCCCCTGGCCCGGCAAGATGCGATATAATATGCTCCCTTTATTACAAGCTGATTAACCCGACAATAAAAATGAATATCCAACAAGCCAGAAAAAACATGATTGAGCAGCAGATCCGCACCTGGGAGGTGCTCGATCAGGCGGTGCTGGATCTGCTCAATGAAATTCACCGCGAGGAATTTATACCCGCCGCCTACCGGGGGCTGGCCTTTGCCGACACGCGCCTTCCCATCGGTCATGGACAAACGACAATGACGCCCAAGACCGAGGCGCGCCTGTTACAGTCCGTGGCAATACGGCCCCATGAAAGCGTCCTGGAGATAGGCGCGGGTTGCGGCTATTTGACCGCCTTGCTGGCGAAATTCGCCAGCCGGGTAAAAAGTATCGACATCTTTCCCGATTTTATCTCTTCCGCCCGGGCCAGACTTGAACGGGCCGGGCTCGAAAACACCCGCCTGGAACAGGCGGACGCCTATACCTTGCCGGATCGCGGCGAAAAATATGATCTGGTAATATTCACCGCATCATTGCCGGCGATGGATGACCGTTTTTTGAAACTGCTGAATGAAAACGGCCGTTTATTCGCCATTATCGGCGAGTCCCCCGCCATGGAGGCCCGCGTCATCACCAAACAGCGTGCAGGCGGCTACGCCACGGAGGGCATTTTCGATACCGATCTGCCGGCATTGATCGGCTCAGAGAAAGACACCTTTGTATTTTAAGGCGATGCGAACCATCTCGGCAATGGCCCTGAAGGCAAGGCTGGACGCGGGTGAAACGCCCGCGCTTGTGGATGTGCGCGAAGCCTGGGAGTTTGATATCTGCCGCATCCCGGGGTCGGTCAATATCAGCATGACAGATGTGGATAAAATCCTCGGCGAGTTGAAACCGGATGAAGAAACGGTGTTAATCTGTCATCATGGGATCCGCAGTTTTCAGCTTGGCGACTATCTGGAAGATAAGGGTTTTGACCGGATTACCAACCTTGAAGGCGGGGTCGCCGCCTGGGCGGAGACGGTGGACAGGGAAATGGAGCGGTATTGAGGAAGCCCCGTTCCGGTTTCGGCCTGTTTGTATCAGGCAGGCCAGAATGAAGTTATTTAAGGAAGCTCTGAATAAATCCATCCTGGATTTCCCTGCCTGCTGCAGGCAGGTCAGAGCACGCAAGGTGAAAATGCGATTTTCACCTTGCTTCAAAATCAATGACTTGTATCATTGCCAAGTTATTGATTCTGGGGCGGTACGTCCCTGTACCGCAGGAAACTCTGATTCAATCAGAGTTTCCTTAACCAGATTTTCCTTATCAACAACCTTTTAATAATGAATACAAAAATAATTTACCGGTCCTGATTTATGATTTGTCCCAAACTCAAAAATATACGTATCCACCTGTCCCTGTTTCTGGCCTGTTTCCTGATTTCGGCCAATTCGGGCGCGGCCGATTTGCTTGAAGTTTACCGGCTTGCCGAACAGAACGACCCGACCTATTTGCAGAAGACGGCCACCTATCGGGCCGCGCTGGAAGCCAAAGATCAGGCATTCTCCGGCCTGCTGCCCGCGGTTGCCCTGAAAGCGGAGACGACCCGCATGGAAGAGGATATTTCCTCCGCCAGCCGTTTCAGCAGGCCCGGCGAGTTTGACTATAATAAGCATGGCTATACCTTGAGCCTCACCCAGCCTGTTTTCAGGCGCGACCGCTTTATTGCGCTGGGCCAGGCCGATAGCGAGATCAGCCAGGCCGAGGCGGAACTGGCCGGGGCAAAACAGGATTTAATCGTGCGCATCGCGGCGCGTTATTTCGATGTCCTGGCCGGTATTGACAACCTTGAATTTGCCCGGGCCGAGGTCAAATCGCTCAGCCGCCAACTGCAACAGGCCAATCAGCGCTTTGAAGTGGGTCTGAGCGCCATCACGGACGTGCAGGAAGCGCAGGCCGGCTACGATCTGGCCATCTCGCGCGAGATTCAGGCCATGAATGCCGTTGATAACGCCCGCGAGGCAGTGCGGGAACTGAGCGGGGATTATGTCATGGCCTTTGCCGGGCTGGGCCGGAATATGCCGCTGGTCAGGCCGGACCCGGAAACGATCGATAGCTGGACACAATTATCACTGGCGCAAAATCTCGCCGTGACCGCCGCCGGCCATGCGGCCGAGCGGGCCAGACAAGAGATCAAGCGCCGCTCCGCCGGCCATTATCCCACGCTGGATCTGGTCGCCTCGAAAAACTACAACTCATCCGGCGGTCGCTTCGGCGCCAATAAAACCCATTCCACATCAATCGGCCTGCAACTGGAAATACCGCTCTACTCCGGCGGGCGGGTCAGTTCCCAAACGCGCCAGGCCCATGAAAATTATAACGCGGCCATCTATGTGCTGGAACAAGCGCGCCGTTCGGCGCAACGGCTGACACGCGAGGCTTATCTCGGCGTGATCTCGGGCATCAGCCAGGTGCGGGCGCTGAACCAGGCGGTCATATCCAGCGAGACGGCGCTGGAAGCGACCGAAACCGGTTTTGAGGTCGGCACCCGCACCGCGGTAGAGGTGGTGGCCTCCCAGCGCGCGACCTCCGAGGCGAGAAGAGACTACAGCCGGGCAAGATACGCCTATATCCTCGACACGTTGCGGCTGAAACAGGCCGCGGGCACACTCTCGCCCGAAGACCTGAATATCATCAACACATGGCTAACCAAAGAGTAAAAAAATGACTTCAGATTACCTATGCGATGCCGGTAACAGTTGCCTGCTCATTATCGACATACAGGAAAAACTCACGGCGGCGATGCCGCAGAAGGTCACCAAGCGCGTCATCAGCAACACGGGCATACTATCAAAGGCCGCCGGGCAGCTTGATGTCCCGGTTATCGCCACGGCGCAATATCCTAAAGGGCTGGGGGCTATCGAAACGGCCGTGTCAGACAGGCTGCCGGATTCGACCGAACATTTTGAGAAGACCCGGTTTTCATGTCTGGGCGCGGAGGGTTTCAAAGACCATCTGGCGCGGCTTGGCAAAAAACAGATAGTCCTGATGGGTATTGAGGCGCATATCTGTATCCTGCAAAGCGCCTTCGACCTGATCGCGGTCGGTTATGAGGTGTTTGCCGTCATCGACGGCATCGCCTCGCGCAAGGCCGCCGACTACGAATCGGCGATCACGCGCATGGGCCGGGCGGGCATTAATATCGTCAACACCGAATCCGTGCTGTTCGAATGGCTGGCCGATGCCGCCCACCCGGATTTCAAGTTGTTGTCGAAGCTGATTTTGTAGCGCTGATTAAGTGGAGCAGTACATGATCTTCTGGATTTCCATTTACTGCAGAAAGAGTGAATTTGATGGCAACCACCTCTTAACAGCGCCAATAAGATGGCAATCTTCTGGAATTCTACTGCTCAATGTTTCCACATACTGGTTCCATTGCTTGGCATTCATTGATTCGTTATTTGAGTTAACTTCATTTTGTAGCTTTTCACATAAAATTTTATTTTGTTCAATTGTCGATAGTTTCTCTGCAAGATATTCTCTGCTAACACGAGTACCGTTGACTGATCCAAAATAAAGAGTATCGCCATCATCGGAAAGTTTCAGTGGCGTATTTCTATAAGACAATCCATCTGATGTTTCTGAAAGCGCTCTCGGTTCGCTACCTTTGATAATATCCCCAATCAAGAGATATGTATCTCCATCTTTCTTTATTTCTAATATTGCCTCTGTATTTGACCAATCATCTTCATATTTATACAAGCCAATTACTTCCTCATTTTTATCGCCGCATGCCGTTAAAAGCAAGGTAAATGCAATTACAATAATACTAATTTTCATAGGACACCTCGATTACAATTGTTAATGCCTGTCTGTTTGGCTTCATTATTGTTTCATAGAATTTAAGTTAAATCTATTTAGCTTTTTTGTCAAGATCCCTGATACTTTGTGGTCTGCCTCTGCCAGATAGCCGTTTAGTAGTGTCTAGCGGACCGTGCTCAAGTTTACTCGCGGCATAAACCTCGGCATGAATATAAGAAAATCCCCTTTAATTTCAAACATCTGCAACTCTTGCATATATGGTAAAACAGCAAACTCATTCCACCGTCACCGATTTGGCGAGATTACGGGGCTGGTCTATATCCGCCCCCTTGATCACGGCGACATAATAGGCCAGAAGCTGCAAGGGAACCGTATGCACTATCGGCACCATATAATCGTAAACAGGGTTAATTTTAAGCACATGGACATTCTCCGAGTCCTCCACCTCGCTGCTTTTATCGGCAAAGATATAGAGCTGCCCGCCCCTGGCCCGCACTTCTTCCAGGTTTGATTTTAATTTTTCCAGCAGGTGATTATTTGGCGCGACCGCAATGACCGGCATGTCATCATCAACCAGCGCCAGCGGGCCATGCTTGAGTTCGCCGGCGGCATAGGCCTCGGCATGAATATAGGAAATCTCTTTCAGCTTCAATGCCCCCTCCATCGCCACCGGCAAAAAGCTGCCACGGCCCAGAAACAGGGCGTGATGCTTGTCTGAAAATGCTTCGGCCATGGCCCGGATCGCCTCCTTGAACTGCAAGACCTGGTTTACCCGGCCCGGCAAACTCTCTAGCTGGCGCACCAGTTCGCGCTCCCGCCCGGCGGCAAGCCCGTTGAATCTTGCCAGGGCAACGACCAGCAGAAATAGGCCGACCAACTGGGTGGTAAACGCCTTGGTCGAGGCGACCCCAATCTCCGGTCCGGCCCGGGTCAGGAATACCAGTTCGGATTCTCTGGTCAGCGAGCTTTCCGCGACATTACAGATCGCCAGCGTGCTCAGATAAGCCGAGCGCCTCGCCTTTTGCAGGGCCGCCAGCGTATCGGCCGTTTCACCGGACTGGGATATTGAGACGAACAGGGTGTTGTCCATCACCACCGACTCGCGGTAGCGAAACTCGCTGGCTATCTCGACATCACAGGGGATACCGGCCAGTTCTTCCAGCCAGTGCGCCGCGATCAGGCCGGCATGAAAGCTGGTGCCGCAGGCCGTTATCTTGACGGCCTTTACCGCGGCCAGGATGGTCCCGGCATCCTGGCCAAAGGCATTGATGACGACCCGCCCGTTGTCAATACGATCCTCAAATGACTCGGCAATGGCGCCCGGCTGGGAAAAGATTTCCTTGAGCATGTAATGCCGATACCCGGCTTTATCGGCGACATCGGCATTTAGTTCGGAAACAGTAACGGGTCTTTCAACCACCGCCCCCTGCTGGTCATAGAGGGTCAGTTGATCGCGGCGGATATCCGCCACATCGCCGTCTTCCAGAAAGATAAAGCGCTGGGTTACGGGCAGCAGGGCAAACACATCGGAGGCGATAAAGTATTCGCCGATACCCACCCCGATGACCAGCGGGCTGCCCTTTCTGGCGGCAATCAGACGCCGCGGTTCATGCCTGCTGATGACGCCAAGCGCATACGCGCCCTGTAACCGCGCCAGGGCGTTGAAGACCGCCTTGAGCAAATCGGATTGGTCTTTAAGCGCCTGATAAACGGCGTTAACGGCCACTTCCGTATCGGTTTCCGATTCAAATTTGAAGCCAGCTGCCTTTTGTTGCTCCCGTAGCGCAGCATGATTCTCGATGATACCGTTATGCACCAAGGCAACCTGTTCCCGGCAAATATGCGGATGCGCATTGTTCACGCTCGGCCTGCCATGCGTGGCCCAGCGCGTGTGCGCGATACCGATAGCGCCACTCAGTGGCGCCGCATCATGCTCATCCTGGAGTTGCCTGACTTTGCCCAGGATGCGGATCCGCCGAAGTTGTGCAGCCGGGTCGATGATCGCAATCCCGGCGGAGTCATAACCACGATATTCCAGTCTTTTCAGGCCCTCCAGCAATACCGGAGAGACATCGCGCTGGGCCACCGCGCCGACTATGCCGCACATCAGGGAAAATCCCGGGCAAGTCTGAAAGAGACCCGCCTTGCCATTGCCGCTGCCCGTTCAGGCCGGGGATAAGGGAAACAGGCTGAAATATCCCCGCATTCTGTGAATTTTGAGCGCATGTTTGATTGTTGTTAAAGATTGTTGCCGCGGCACGGGAGTATCATGCCTGTTACTCCGTTATTTTGAGGCATCGTGGGTCTCGCAAAGATGCGGATTCCTAAGACGGAATCGGAATCCATCGCCGATTAGGCCATTTTTAAAGATTGGTCGGGGCGAGAGGATTTGAACCTCCGACCACCTGCACCCCATGCAGGTGCGCTACCAGACTGCGCTACGCCCCGGATTGAATGGTTATTGCAAGACAATGTGGCCGCAATAAAACAGAAATCAACGCCTCAGCAGGTCCAGCACCAACTCCAGTTCCGTTTTCAGCAGCCGGATAATCTGCTGGCTCTGACTGGCGTCGTCTCTGGCCTGATCGCCCGCCAGACACTGTCTGGCGCCGCCGATGGTAAACCCCTGTTCATAGAGTAAGCAGCGGATTTGCCGGATCAGGATGATGTCGTGGCGTTGATAGTAACGGCGATTACCGCGCCGCTTCAGGGGTTCCAACTGGGGAAATTCCTGTTCCCAGTAGCGCAGCACATGCGGCTTCAGCGCGCACAGATCGCTGGCTTCCCCGATAGTGAAATAGCGTTTGCCAGGTATCGGCGGCAGTTCACTGTTGCCGGACATTTCCAGCATAGGCTTCCACCCTTGCCTTGAGTTTTTGGCCGGGGCGAAATGTCACCACGCGGCGGGCGCTGATCGGGATTTTTTCGCCGGTCTTGGGGTTTCTCCCCGGCCGTTGATTCTTGTCCCTCAGGTCGAAATTACCAAACCCGGACAGCTTGACCTGATGCCCCGATTCCAGCGCGCGGCAAATCTCTTCAAAGAACATTTCCACCATTTCCTTGGCCTCGCGTTTATTAAGACCCAGTTCTTCGTAGAGCTTTTCCGCCATCGCGGCTTTTGTCAGGGCGCCCATATTGATTGCCTGATTTTATTCCCTCAGCCTCGCGCCGAATTTTTTGTATAGCCCATCTGTAATATTACCCATGACGGTTTCAATTTCTTCATCTTTAAGGGTGCTGGATGTTGCCCTAAAGGTCAAGCCCAGGGCAAGGCTTTTTTTCCCTTTTTCAATGCCTTCGCCCCGATAGACATCAAATAACTCCAACTCGTTTAACCATGCCGTTGCGTCATTTTTGACACACTCGACGACGGCATGAAACGCGACCGCTTCATCAATCACGATTGACAGATCGCGTTTTATGGGCGGGAAGCGCGATATGCTCATGGCCGCCTTGTCTTTAACGGCCGCCCCGGCCCCGGCAGGCGCCGTTTGGCGCGCCGGCGTCAGTTTTTCTGTATTGATTTCAAACAGATAGGTATTTTCCTTGAGTTCCAGCGCGGCGCTCCGGGCCGGGTGCAAAAGGCCGAAACAGCCGATCACCTCGACCCCTGTCAAAATCTGCATGGCCTGACCCGGGTGCAGGGCATTCACCTCGGCCGGCCTGAATTCAAGCCGCCCGCTGTCAAGCTCTGGCTGAAGCAGGGCCTCAAGATCGGCCTTCAAATCGTAGAAGTCGCTGGATACGTCTGTTTGATCCCATTGTTTTTTATAGCGGCTGCCGTAAATCACGCCGCCGAGGCGATATTCCTGCCGCGGCGCGGCGCCGCCGCTGAAGACCAGGCCGGTTTCAAATAAGCGGGCGCGTTCCTGCTGGCGCTTTATATTGTATTGCAGCGCGCCGATGAGTCCCGGCCACAGACCGGCCCGCATTTCAGACAATTCAGGCGCGATCGGGTTGGCGAGGCGCAGCGTTTGCGCTTCGCCTTTGAACAGCCGGTTCAGTTCCGGCGCGACAAAGCCATAGGTGATCACTTCCTGATAATCGCGGCAAACCAGAATATCGCGCAGGCGTTCAAGCCGCTGCAAGCCCCGGTTGACGGGCCGCATCTTGAGCCGGTGCGCCGGCGTCTTGACCGCGATCGCGTCATAGCCGTAGATACGGGCCAGTTCCTCGATCAGGTCCACCTCGATGTTTATGTCAAACCGGTAGGAGGGCGGCGTGACCAGCCATTGATTATTCTTGTATCTGGCCTTCATGCCCAGGGCCTTGAGGCGCTCCGAGACAAACCGTTCGTGGATTTCGATGCCGAGCACCCGTTTTATCTCCGTCTTGCGCAGGGTGATCGCTGGCGTCTGCGGCAGGCAGGCATCGTGGCTCGCCTCCACCACGGGCCCGGCCTGACCGCCACACAGATCCAGGATGAGTTCCGTTGCGCGTTCGAGGGCGGCGGCTTGCCGTTTCGGGTCAACCCCCCTTTCAAAGCGGTGGGAGGCGTCGGTCTGCATGCCATAGCGCCTGGCCTGGCCGATCATCTTCTCCGGGGCAAAGAACGCGCTTTCCAGAAAAATATGGCCGGTTTTTTCCGTGACTGCGCTGGCCTTGCCGCCCATCAGCCCGGCCATGGCCAACGGCCCCGAGTCATCCGCGATCAAGACGGTGGCCGGCTTGATTTCATGCCCGGAGTCATCCAGCAGGGTGATCGTCTCACCTGCTTCCGGGTAACGCACACGGATAACACCATTCAGGCGATCATTATCAAAGGCATGCAGGGGCTGGCCCGATTCGAGCATGACGTAGTTCGTTATATCGACGACAATATTGACGGTTCGAAGACCCGAGCGCCGCAGTTTTTCGCGCAGCCAGAGCGGCGAGCGCGCCGTCATATCCACGTTTTCAATGACCCGCCCGGCATAATGCGGGCAGGCCTCTTTGGCCGTTAATTCGAGCGTTCTCCTGGCCCTGGAAGCGACCGGCGCGGCCTTCACAGGGATAACCGGGGCGGGCAGTTGATTGATCACGGCCACTTCACGCGCGATACCGAGCAGGCTGAGGCAATCACCGCGATTGGGGGTCACCGAGATTTCAATGATAGTATCGTCCCGGCCGAAGAGTTCCGGCAGCGGCCGCCCGGCCGTTTCTGCCGCGGATAGTTCCAGGATGCCGGCCTCATCTTCACCGAGACCGATCTCGGCCGGGGCGCAGAGCATGCCCTCTGAAGTCACGCCTTTTACAGAGACGGCCTGCAATGGGGGCCTGCCCGGCAGTTTGGCGCCCGGCTTTGCCAGGATCGCGCGCATACCCGGCCTGACATTGGCCGCGCCACAGATCACGGTGAATAACGCATTCCGGCCCGCCTTGACCCGGCAGACATGCAGTTTGTCCGCGCGCGGGTGGGGCTCTATAGCCTTGATCTCGGCCACGACCAGCCCGGCCAGGTCGGGGCAGGCCGGCGAGACGCCCTCCACTTCCAGACCGGCCATGGTCAGTTGCCGCGTCAGCGTCTCGCTGTCGATCTCCGGGTCAACAAATTCACGCAACCAGTGTTCACTGAATTTCATCACATGGCCCCTCGGTGAAAGCGCTCAAGAAAACGCAGGTCATTTTCAAAGAAGAGACGGATATCGCTGAGGCCATAATACAGCATCGCCAGACGCTCGACCCCCATGCCGAAGGCCAGGCCGGTATATTTTTCGGGGTCAACACCGACATTCAGCAGCACATTGGGATGCACCATGCCGCAACCGAGCACTTCAAGCCAGCCGCATTCACCCATGATATCGACCTCCGCGGAAGGTTCGGTGAACGGGAAATAGGAAGGGCGAAAACGGATTTCGAGCGCCTGCTCAAAGAAAATCTCCAGGAAGTCAATCAACAGGCCTTTCAGTGCGGCAAAGGTCACCGTTTGGTCAACGATCAAGCCTTCGACCTGATGAAACATCGGGGTGTGGGTCATGTCCGAATCACAGCGATAGACCCGGCCCGGCGCGATAAAGCGAAACGGCGGCCGGGCGTTTTCCATGACGCGGATCTGCACCGATGAGGTATGCGTTCTCAACAGGCGCCCGTCCGGGAAATAAAAGGTGTCGTGCATGGCCCGCGCCGGGTGATGCTCGGCGATGTTTAAGGCGCCAAAGTTATGATAATCGTCTTCTATCTCCGGCCCCTCGACGATATCGAAGCCGATTTGCTGAAACAGGGCCTGGATACGCCGCAGGGTGAGTGTTATGGGATGCCGCCCCGCGCAGCCCATGCCGCGGCCGGGCAGGGTGGTGTCAATACGGCCCTGTTCGATCGCCTGCCCGAGCGCCGCGTCTTGCAGCCGTTTTTTTCTGAGATCATGCGCCTCCTGCACAAGCTGTTTGGCCCGGTTGACTAACTGCCCGACCCTCGGCCGCTCGCCGGCCGGCAAGCGGCCAAGCTGCTTAAGCTGTTCCGTCAGCCGGCCTTTCCTGCCCAGATAATTGATCCGGATCTGCTCAAGCTGCGGCAGCCCGGCCGCGGCCTGGATTTCGGTCAGGGCCTCGGCCTGGAGTTTTTCGATGTCGTTCAATTTTCTGGTTCCTGGGTAAAGGGACCCGCGGATGACGCGGATTAACACAGATTCAAAATCAAGAGTGCCGCGCTTATCTGTAGTCGGCAATTTCAGATGATCCACGGATGACGCGGATTCAAAACAAGAATATCTTGTTGATCCGTGTCTATACGCGGTTCATTGGAGGCGTTTGGAGATGCCCGCTAGCCGGCGAGGGCGGATTTGGCCTGTGCGGCCAGCGCGGCAAAGGCCGGCTTGTCCGCTACGGCCATGTCGGCCAGCACCTTTCGATCAACCTCAATGGCGGCTTTGTTGAGCCCGTCCATGAAGCGGCTGTAGGACAGGCCATGCGTCCTGGCCTCGGCATTGATGCGGATGATCCATAAGGCGCGGAACTGGCGCTTGCGCTGGCGGCGGTCGCGGTAGGCATATTGCGCCGCCCGGGTAACGGCCTGTTTTGCCACCCTGAATACATTTTTGCGGCGGCCTCTGTAGCCTTTGGCCTGCGCAATAATCTTTTTATGTCTGGCGTGCGCGGTGACGCCGCGTTTGACTCTGGGCATTGCCTTGGATCCTCGTTAGAGATAGGGGACCATGCGGGCAATCGCCTTCTGGTCGTTATCGTGGACAGCCGCCATGCCGCGCAACTGGCGCTTACGCTTGGTGCTCTTTTTGGTCAATATATGATTGCGGTGCGATTGACGATGCTTGAATTTCCCGGATGCGGTGCGGGAAAAACGCTTGGCGGCGCCGCTGTTGGTCTTCATCTTGGGCATATTAGTACTGAACTCTGTTGTGGGTGTTAATGTCGTTTCGGCGCGAGCACCATAACCATTTGCCGGCCTTCCAGCTTCGGATATTGCTCGACCATGCCATGCTGTTCCAGATCGGCCTCAATGCGCGCCAGCATTTTACTGCCAAGTTCCTGGTGCGCCATTTCACGCCCGCGAAAGCGCAGGGTAATCTTGACCTTGTCGCCCTCGCCCAGAAACTTGATCACATGCCGCAGTTTCACCGCATAATCACCCTTTTCAGTGCCGGGTCTGAACTTGATCTCCTTGACCTGGATCTGCTTTTGTTTCTTTTTGGCCGCGTGTTTCTTTTTATTCCGGTTAAATACATATTTGCCGTAATCCATGATACGGCAAACCGGCGGTTTTGCCATCGGCACGATTTCAACCAGATCCAATTCGGAATCATCCGCGATTTGCAACGCTTCACTGATTGGCACGACGCCGACCTGTTCACCCTCTGCGTTGATGAGTCTTACCTCGGCCGAAGTGATGTCTTCATTGAGGCGTGTCTGCTTTTCTGCGCTGATAAATTAATCCTCCGAATCTCCGCGGCCGAGGCGGGCGATATCTGTTTGCAGGTGGCGGCTGAAACTTTCCACCGGCATCGCGCCCAGATCCTGACCTTCCCGGGTCCGCACGGCCACGGTATTCTCGTCTTGTTCACGGCCCCCGACAATGAGTTGATAGGGGACCCGCCGCATGGCGTGGTCGCGGATTTTAAGCCCGATTGTTTCATTTCTCAAGTCAACTTCGACCCTGAAGCCCTGATTTTTCAGTTTTTCACACACTTTTTTAGCGTATTCACCCTGTTTTTCCGTAATGGAAATCAACACCGCCTGCACCGGCGCCAGCCAGGGCGGAAAGGCGCCGGCATAATTCTCGATCAGGATGCCGATAAAACGCTCCATTGAGCCGACAATCGCCCGGTGCAGCATCACCGGCGTCTGTTTTGAACTGTCTTCATTAATATAGTGCGCGCCCAGGCGTTGCGGCATGAAAAAATCAACCTGGATGGTGCCGCATTGCCAGACGCGGCCGATACAGTCTTTTAGCGAAAATTCGATCTTGGGGCCATAAAACGCGCCCTCGCCCGGTTGCCGTTCCCATTCCAGACGCTTGTTATCCAGCGCCGCCGCCAGCGCCTGCTCGGCCTTGTCCCAGAGCGCGTCACTCCCGACCCGCTGCTCCGGCCGGGTAGAGAGCTTGATGATCACCTCTGTAAAACCGAAGTCCCGATAAATATCGAACAGCATGTCGATGAAGCCGGCCACCTCGGCCTGCACCTGCCCTTCCGTGCAAAAAATATGCGCGTCGTCCTGGGTAAAATTGCGCGCCCGCATCAGCCCGTGCAGGGTGCCGGACGCCTCGTTGCGGTGGCAGGAGCCAAATTCGGCCAGGCGCAGGGGCAAATCCCGATAACTCTTCAACCCCTGGTTAAAAACCTGTATGTGACCGGGGCAATTCATGGGCTTGATCGCATAATCCCGATTCTCCGAACTGGTCGTGAACATGGCCTCCTTGAATTTATCCCAGTGGCCGGATTTCTTCCATAAGGTCTGATCCAGCACCTGCGGCGTATGGATCTCGTGATAGCCCTGCGCCCGCATTTTTTGGCTGATGTAGCGCTCGATCACCTGATAAACCGCCCAGCCTCTCGGATGCCAGAATACCATGCCGGGCGCCTCTTCCTGGAAGTGAAACAGATCCTGTTTTTTGGCGATCTTGCGATGATCACGCTTTGCGGCCTCTTCCAGGCGCCGCAAATAAACCTTTAACGCCTTCTTGTCCGGCCAGGCCGTGCCGTAGATCCGTTGCAGCATCTCATTGGCGGGGTCGCCGCGCCAATAGGCCCCGGCCAGCTTCATGAGCTTGAACGCCTTGATCCTGCCCGTGCTCGGGACATGCGGCCCGCGGCACAGGTCAATAAAATCCCCCTGGGTATAAAAGGATAACTCTTCATTTTGCGGGATCGACTCGATGATCCGCGCCTTGTATTCCTCGCCCATATCGCGGAAGAATGTAATGGCCTCATCGCGGCGCTTTACCGAGCGACTTATCGGGAAATCGGCCTGCGCCAGCTCCTGCATCTTTTTTTCGATCCTGGTCAGATCCTCCGGCGTAAAGCCCGGCTCATAGGCATAATCATAATAAAAACCGTCTTCGATAACCGGGCCAATGGTCACTTGCGCCGCGGGATAAAGCGCCTTGACCGCCTGGGCCATCAGGTGCGCGCTGGAATGGCGGATAATGTGCAGCCCTTCCGGGTCGCGGTCGGTAATGATCCTCAGGCTGCTGTCGTCTTCGATAAGATAGGAGGCGTCCACCAGCCGGTCGTTGACGACGCCGGCCAGGGTCGCCCTGGCCAGACCCGGGCCGATGGATTCGGCCACCTGCATGACGGTCAATTGCCGCGCGTAGTCGCGCCGGCTGTCATCGGGTAATGTAATCGTGGGCATAATCGCTCCTCTTAAATCAGTGGTAACCCCCACAACAGATCACGTGAAAAGGATTAAAAGGTCGTCCCCCCGGGCAGAGGGACAGGGTTTCACGCGGCAAAGCAATCTGCCGCGCTGGCAAACGCACGGACACCGCATGCGGCGGTGTCCGTGTGAATGTCTGGTAGGCACGATTGGATTCGAACCAACGACCCCTACCATGTCAAGGTAGTGCTCTAACCCGCTGAGCTACGCGCCTTTATAAGGAAGCTCTGAATAAATCCATCCTGGATTTCTCAGAGCACGCAAGGTGAAAATGCGATTTTCACCTTGCTTCAAAATCAATGACTTGCATCATTGCCAAGTTATTGATTCTGGGGCGGTACGTCCCTGTACCGCAGGAAACTCTGATTCAATCAGAGTTTCCATAAAAACCGTATTCACCATGAGCCGGGCGAGACGCCCGCTCATTAGTTTACGAAATAAGGAGATAGCATACAAAACCCGGGCAAAGATACAAGCACATTATTCAGGGGGTGGCGCAACACCAGACAGGTGATCCTGTAATTTCGGCTGATGTTTGTCATTCCCGCCTGCGCGGGAATGTATTGCATAAACCACTGGATTCCGGCTTTCGCCGGAATGACGACAGGGGCGGAATGAAATATTCGTTGTCATTCCCGCTGATGCCTGCGCCTGCCCACTGCCACGGGCCTCCCTAACCGGCCTTGGTATCCGTCAGCCCCAGGCCGTCCATTTTTAACTGGTTAATCTGGTCACGCAGCCTCGCGGCTTCCTCAAATTCAAGGTCTCTCGCATGTTGATACATCTGTTCTTCCAGTTTGCCGATCTTTTTCATCAGCAGTTCCGGCGACAAGACCTGATATTGGGCCGGGCTGTCCGCCACCTTTCTGAGTTTCCTGAAGGCGGTCTCTTTCTCCGAGTGGGCGCCTTCGAGAATATCGGTAATGGCCTTTTTAATGCCCCGGGGCGTGATGCCGTTCTCCCGGTTAAATGTGATCTGCTTTTCACGCCGCCGGTTGGTCTCGTCTATCGCATGTTGCATGGAACCGGTCACGGTGTCCGCATACAGGATGGCCTTGCCGTTCAGATTTCTTGCGGCCCGTCCGATGGTCTGGATCAGGGTCGTGCCGGAGCGCAGAAAACCCTCTTTATCCGCGTCCAGAATGGCCACCAGCGAGACTTCCGGCATGTCCAGTCCCTCGCGCAGCAGGTTGATCCCCACCAGCACATCAAACTCGCCCTTGCGCAAATCACGGATAATCTCGACCCGTTCCACGGTGTCAATATCGGAATGCAGATAACGCACCCGCACATCATGCTCGGCCAGATAATCGGTCAGGTCTTCCGCCATGCGCTTGGTCAGCGTGGTCACGAGCACGCGCTCATTGACCTTGACCCGAAGATTGATCTCGGAAAGCAGATCGTCAACCTGGGTCGTGACCGGCCGTATTTCGACCTCCGGGTCAATCAGGCCGGTGGGCCGCGCCACCTGTTCCACGATTTTGCCGGAATATTGATTTTCATAGGGGCCGGGGGTGGCCGAGACAAACAGGGTCTGCGGCACTAATTTTTCAAATTCGTCAAAGCGCAACGGCCGGTTGTCCAGCGCGGAAGGCAGGCGAAAACCGTATGCGACCAGATTCTCCTTGCGGGCGCGATCGCCACGATACATGCCGCCCAGTTGCGGCACGGTGACATGGCTTTCATCAATAATCATCAGCGCGTCTTCCGGCAGGTAATCCAGCAGAGTCGGGGGCGGCTCGCCGGCGGCCCTGCCCGAGAGATAACGCGAATAGTTTTCGATGCCGGCGCAGTAACCGATCTCATTGATCATCTCAATATCAAACCGGGTGCGCTGCTCCAGCCGCTGGGCCTCGACCAGCTTGTCCCGGGCCCTGAGTTCTTCAAGCCGCAGCTTGAGTTCCGCCTTGATGGATTCGACGGCGTCAAGCAGGACCTGCCGCTGGGTCACATAATGGGTTTTCGGATGAATGGTGACCCGGGGCAGCTTGCGCCGGACTTCGCCGGTCAGCGGGTCAAAATGACTCAGCGATTCGATCTCATCATCAAACAACTCCACCCGCACCGCCTCGCGTTCGGATTCTGCCGGAAAAATATCAATCACATCGCCGCGGCAACGGTAAGTGCCGCGATGCAACTCCACCTCATTGCGTTTGTATTGCAACTCGGCCAGGCGTCGCAGCAAGGTGCGCTGATCTACCGGATCGCCCCGGTCCAGGTGCAACACCATTTGCAGATAACTGCTCGGGTCGCCCAGGCCATAAATGGCTGAAACGGTCGCCACGATAATCGTATCCCGGCGTTCCAGAATGGCCTTGGTGGCCGACAGGCGCATCTGTTCGATATGCTCATTGATGGAGGCGTCCTTCTCAATATACGTGTCCGTGGTCGGGACATAGGCCTCCGGCTGGTAGTAATCATAGTAGGAAACAAAATATTCAACGGCATTATTGGGGAAAAACTCGCGCATCTCGCCATAAAGCTGGGCCGCGAGTGTTTTGTTGGGGGCCAGGATCATGGCCGGACGCTGCTGCGCCCGGATCAGATTGGCGATGGTAAAGGTCTTGCCCGAGCCTGTCACGCCGAGCAGAGTCTGCGCGGCCAGGCCATCCTTCAACCCTTCATCCAGTCCGTTGATGGCCGCGGGCTGGTCGCCGGCCGGCCTGTAATCTGATACGAGTGAAAATGCTTTCATTTTATCCGGGCAGTATGTGAAGAAACCGGCGCAGGGTGAAACCGTTTAAGGATTGCAGTTTACATGAATTCGATCCGCATTTGGAACCCGTGTCCAGGTTCAATAGCTATGAGATAAACTTAGGGCTGCCTTTTACAGACACGACTTGCCTGTTGCAGTCAGGTCGGGATGACAACGAATATTTAATGCCACCCCCGCCGTCATTCCGGCGAAAGCCGGAATCCAGTGGTTTATGTAATACATTTCCAGCCTGCCGCAGGCAGGCTGGAATGACGATTGTACAACCCGCTTTTCAACCCCGGCCCCGGCTTGAACGGGCGCAGCGGAGATTTGCTTATTTTGTCCGCGCCGTGTTTGGAGTATATTAGCGCTGTTTGTAAACTATAAACCCGAAGCAGGTAATGGACATGACCCTATCGCAACGCGCGGAAAGCATTAAACCTTCCCCCACATTAGCAGTGACGGCGCGCGCCGCCGAACTGCGCGCCGCCGGCAAGGATATCATCAGCCTCGGCGCGGGCGAACCCGATTTCGATACGCCCCCGCATATCAAGCAGGCCGCCATTGCCGCCCTGGAACAAGGGCAGACCAAATATACGCCCGTCGATGGCACGCCCGCGCTCAAACAGGCCATCATTGACAAGTTCAGACGCGAAAACCAGATTGAATACGGCGCCGATCAGATCCTGGTCTCCTGCGGCGCCAAACACAGCCTGTATAACCTGTTCCAGGCCGTGCTTGATCCCGGCGCCGAGATCATCATCTCCGCGCCTTACTGGGTGTCTTACCCCGACATGGCAAAACTGGCCGGCGCCCGGCCGGTCATCATAGAGACCGGGATCAACGATAATTTCAAACTCGATCCGGCCCGGCTGCGCGCCGCCATTTCCGCCAAAACACGCATGGTGGCGCTCAACAGCCCGTCCAATCCCACCGGCGTCAGCTATAACGAGGCCGAACTGGTCGCTTTGGGCGAGGTGTTGCTTGAGCATCCGGGCGTATGGGTCGTCACGGACGATATCTATGAACATATCCTCTGGGGGCAGGATAAATTCGTCAATATTGTCAATGCCTGCCCCGGACTGTATGAGCGGACCATTGTGATAAACGGGGTTTCCAAGGCCTATTCGATGACGGGCTGGCGCATCGGTTACGCGGGCGGCCCCGCGGCGGTCATAAAAGGCATGAAAAAAATCCAGTCACAAAGCACCTCCAACGCCAACTCCATCGCGCAGGCCGCGGCCGTTGCCGCATTAAACGGCGATCAGGGCTACATTCACGAAAGCACCGGCGTCTTCAAGCAGCGCCATGATTTTGTCCTGCGCGCCCTGCGGGCGATCGAAGGCGTCTCCTGCGTCCCGTCCCTGGGCACCTTTTACAGCTTCCCGGACATGAACGGACTCATCGCAAAACTCGCCGGGATCAACACCGACATTGAATTGGCCGAATTCTTTCTGGAACAGGCCGGGGTCGCAATGGTGCCCGGTTCGGCATTCGGGGCGGCGGGCTGCATGCGCCTTTCCTACGCCACCAGTATGGAAAATCTGGAAAAAAGCATCACACGAATAAAAGCGGCGCTGGCCGCCCGTAACGGTTGACCGCGGCGGATACCTTCAGTAATATGCGCGTCCTTGCCCATTGCCGCGCCCAAGCGGCGGCAAACTGATTCCCCGGTAGCTCAGTCGGTAGAGCGGGTGACTGTTAATCACTAGGTCGGCGGTTCGAGCCCGTCCCGGGGAGCCATTAATGGCAGGTATCCTGCGGCGAAATCGTTGTCGTTTCCCGGTAGTTTCGTCATTCCGGCCTGCCTGCAACAGGCAAGTTCATACCATTATTTTCCTGATTACCGGAAAACTCGACTTCCGCACACTCAATCCACATGCGGCTTAATCCACTCGGAATTCAAAACAGCCCCAAAAGGTATCCGATCAACTGGTTATGGGTTCTGTCATACAAATCCTTTGTAATCCCCTTCCTGATGCGCCATCAGGCGCGGCTTGATACGCGGATTCAACCCCGATAGCCCATAGACAGCCCGGCTTGCCTTGGCGTATAATCCCGCCGCAAGATTCAGCGGGAGTGGCCGGCGCGGTTACTCCCTTTTTTATGCCCCTTTTTACAGAAAACGTGTTGCCGCCCAGCGGCAATGCCCGCTGGAGGCGATACCCTTTGACAGAAACTGCATTATTGGCCCTTGAGGACGGCGCTTTGTTTTATGGCGATTCAATCGGGGCCGCGGCCGAGAGCGTCGGCGAGCTGGTGTTTAATACGGCAATCAGCGGTTATCAGGAAATCCTGACCGATCCTTCCTATTACAGGCAAATCGTGACCCTGACGCATCCGCATATCGGCAATACCGGCGTCAACCCTGAAGACGAACAATCAGACCGGGTCTTTGTCAGCGGTCTGGTTATCCGCGACCTGCCCCTGGTCGCCAATAACTGGCGTTCCACGGCGCCGCTCGCGGATTATCTGAAACGGCATGACATTGTGGCCATTGCCGGGATTGACACCCGCCAGATTACCCGCCATCTGCGCCGGCATGGCGCGCTGAAGGCTTGTCTCTGCGCGGGCCAGCCCGTTGCCGAAGACGCCGTCGCCAGGGCGCGGGCCTTTGCCGGGCTGGTCGGGCAGGACCTGGCCGGCGAGGTCTCGACCGGCGGCGTCTATCAATGGCATGAGGGCAGCCGCACCCTGGCCGGCGCGGCCAGGCCGGCCGCCGGGGCGGAAAAATATCATGTTATCGCCGTTGATTTCGGGGTAAAGCGCAATATTTTGAGGATGCTGGTGGATCTGGGTTGCGCCGTGACCGTGGTGCCGGCCCGCACTCCCGCCGCCGAAATCGTGTCGCACGGCCCGGATGGCGTATTTTTATCCAACGGGCCGGGCGATCCCGACGCCTGTGATTATGCGATCGCGGCCATTGCCGAAATCATAGCCCAGGGGCTGCCGGTTTTCGGGATTTGTCTTGGTCATCAACTCCTGTCGCTGGCGCTCGGCGCCAGGACCACCAAGATGAAATTCGGCCATCATGGCGCGAATCATCCGGTGCAGTCACTGGCAGACGCCGGGGTGTTGATCAGCAGTCAGAATCATGGCTTTGCCGTTGCCGAGGAAAGCCTGCCGCCCTCATTGCTTGCCACGCACCGTTCCCTGTTTGACGGCTCATTGCAGGGCGTGCGTCACAAGAGCCTGCCCGTGTTCGGCTTTCAGGGCCACCCGGAGGCGAGCCCGGGGCCGCATGATTTAAAACCGCTGTTTCTCCATTTCATCGAACTGATGCGGGAATATAAAGCACAGAGCCATGCCCAAACGCACTGACATAGAAAGCATACTGGTTATCGGGGCCGGCCCGATCATCATCGGCCAGGCCTGCGAATTTGACTACTCGGGCGCGCAGGCCTGCAAGGCGTTGCGGCAGGAAGGCTACCGGATCGTCCTGGTGAATTCCAATCCGGCCACGATCATGACCGATCCCGAGATGGCCGACGCCACCTATATCGAACCCGTGCACTGGCAAACGCTGGCGCGCATCATCGCAAAGGAACGGCCGGACGCGCTGCTGCCGACCATGGGCGGCCAGACCGCGCTGAACACCGCGCTGGAACTCGACAAGCGGGGCGTATTGAGCGAGTTCGGCGTTGAGATGATCGGCGCATCCAAGACCGCCATCGACAAGGCCGAGGATCGCGAACAGTTCCGCGAGGCGATGCGCAGGATCGGCCTGAACATGCCCGAATCCGAACTCGCGCATGACCTGGAAGAGGCCAAAAGAAGCATCGAGATCATCGGTTTTCCGGCGATCATCCGCCCTTCATTCACGCTGGGCGGCAGCGGCGGCGGTATTGCCTATAACCGCGATGAATATATGGAGATCTGTGAGCGCGGGCTGGAAGCCTCGCCTGTCTCCGAGATTCTGGTGGAACGATCGGCGCTGGGCTGGAAAGAATACGAGATGGAAGTCGTGCGCGATCGCAAGGACAACTGCATCATTGTCTGCTCAATTGAAAACCTCGACCCGATGGGCGTGCACACCGGCGATTCGATCACCATCGCGCCGGCGCAAACCCTGACGGACAGGGAATATCAGCAGATGCGCGACGCCTCGATCGCGGTCCTGCGCGAGATCGGGGTGGATACCGGCGGCTCCAATGTGCAATTCGCCGTTAATCCTGAAAACGGCGAATTGATCATTATTGAAATGAATCCGCGCGTCTCGCGTTCTTCGGCGCTGGCCTCCAAGGCGACCGGCTTCCCCATTGCCAAGGTCGCGGCCAGACTGGCCGTCGGTTATACCCTGGATGAGCTGGACAACGAAATCACCGGCGGCGCCACGCCGGCCTCGTTTGAACCCAGCATTGACTATATCGTCACCAAAATTCCGCGTTTTACCTTTGAGAAATTTCCACGGGCCGATGATCGCCTGACCACGCAGATGAAATCGGTCGGCGAGGTCATGGCGCTCGGGCGCACCTTTCAGGAATCCCTGCAAAAGGCGATTCGGGGCATGGAGATCGGGCTGACCGGTTTGAACGAGATGATCGGCACGGGCGCGGACAATGCGCTCGAACAGATCGAACATGAACTCAGGGCGCCGCGCGCCGAACGGCTCTGGTATGTGGCGGACGCCTTCCGCAACGGGCTTTCCATTGAGGCCGTCCATGCGCTTAGCCGTATCGACGGCTGGTTTCTGGCCCAGATCCACGACCTGGCGCGCGAGGAAGCGCAACTCAAACAGACGGGTCTGGCGGCGCTCACGGAAAGGCGGCTCAGGGCATTGAAGCGCAAAGGCTTTTCCGATGCCAGACTGGCGGAACTGCTGGCCATAAGCGAGGCAGAATTCAGAAAATTCAGAACGGAAAAAAATATCCGGCCCGTTTACAAGCGGGTGGATTCCTGCGCCGCCGAGTTTGCGGCCAGCACCGCTTATCTCTATTCCAGTTACGATGCCGAATGTGAGGCCCGGCCGGGTGAACGGCAAAAGATTATGGTGCTGGGCGGCGGCCCCAACCGTATCGGGCAGGGTATCGAATTTGATTACTGCTGCGTGCAGGCGGCCTTTGCCATGCGCGAGGCCGGCTATGAGACGATTATGGTCAACTGCAATCCCGAGACCGTATCGACCGATTACGACACCTCGGATCGCCTCTATTTTGAGCCGTTGACGCTGGAAGATGTGCTGGAAATCATCCATATTGAAAAGCCATACGGCGTGATCATCCAGTACGGCGGCCAGACGCCCTTAAAACTGGCGCGCGAACTGGCCGCGGCCGCCGTGCCGATCATCGGCACCGGCCCGGATTCCATCGACCTGGCCGAGGACAGGGAGCGCTTCCAAAAGCTGCTCCATGAACTCGGGCTGCAACAGCCGCCCAATGCCGTGGCGCGCGATGTTGAACAGGCCGCGGCCGCGGCCGGGGCGATCGGTTACCCGCTGGTGGTCAGACCCTCCTATGTGCTGGGCGGCCGGGCGATGGAGATCGTGTATGGCGAAGATGATCTCAGAAACTATATGGAAAAGGCCGTCAGCGTGTCAAATTCGGCCCCGGTATTGCTGGATAAATTTCTGAATGACGCCATTGAAGTGGACGTGGACGCGGTGTCGGACGGCGCGGATGTTATCATTGCCGGCATCATGGAACACATCGAGGAAGCGGGCGTGCATTCCGGCGATTCGGCCTGTTCCCTGCCGCCGCACAGCCTGTCTGCCGCGATTCAGGAACGTCTGGCGCAACAGGTCGGCGCGCTGGCGCGGGCCTTAAAAGTGGTGGGCTTGATGAACACCCAGTTTGCCATCCAGGGCGAGCGCATCTATGTCCTGGAAGTGAATCCGCGGGCCTCGCGCACCGTGCCCTTTGTCTCCAAGGCGGTCGGCCTGCCGTTTGCGAAGATCGCGGTGAATTGCATGGTGGGCAAGAGCCTGGCCGCGCAGGGCCTGACCCGGACAACAACTCCCGTTTATTATAGCGTCAAGGAATCGGTATTTCCGTTTATCAAGTTTCCGGGCGTTGACCCCCTGCTTGGCCCCGAGATGAAATCCACCGGTGAAGTCATGGGGGTGGGCAGGACATTCGGCGAGGCCTTCGCCAAGAGCCAGCTTGCCGCCGGCGCCATAATCCCGAAGACCGGCAAGGCCTTTATCAGCGTAAAAAAGGCGGACAAGGACAAGGCCGTCAGGGTCGCCCGCGAACTGGCGGGCCTGGGTTATGAGCTGAGCGCGACCAGCGGCACCCGCGAGGCGCTGCTGGCCGCGGGGCTCCAATGCGAACGGGTCAACAAGGTCCGCGAAGGCCGGCCGCATATCGTGGATCTGTTGAAAAATGACGCCATTCAACTGATCGTGAATACCACAGAAGGCAAAAAGGCGCTGGCCGATTCCTACTCGATTCGCAGGACCGCCCTGCAACACGGCGTGTTTTACACCACCACGATGGCGGGGGCAATGGCCACGGCCGAGGGATTGAAACAGCGTGACAAGGCGGGCGTCAATAATTTGCAGGAATTGCATAAAGGAGTGATTGCATGAGCCAGACACCGATGACCGTGAAGGGCGCGGAGAAACTAAGACAGCAACTCCACGAGTTGAAAACCGTTGAACGGCCCCGCATCACCCAGGCGATTGCCGAGGCCCGCGCGCATGGCGACCTCAGTGAAAATGCCGAATACCATGCCGCGCGCGAACAGCAGAGCTTTACCGAAGGGCGTATCAACGCGCTTGAAGCCGCCCTGGCCGGGGCCCGGATCATTGACGTGACGGCCATTGACGCTGACGGGCGGGTGGTCTTCGGCGCGACCGTTGAACTGTTAAATCTCAACAACGACCGGCAGGCCAATTATCAGATCGTGGGCGAGCAGGAAGCGGATATCAACGAAGGCCTAATCTCCATCAACTCGCCCATTGCCAGGGCATTGATAGGCAAAACCGAGGGCGACACCGTGGATGTCGACGCGCCGGGCGGCGTGATCGAATATGAAATTCTGGCGGTTAAATATATTTAGGGCGTAGACTCATAAGAGCCAAATCACAATAGCAGCGAGTTGTGCGGCAGCGAGGAACGTCTCGGGACATCGGAAAGTTCGAAGGGACAACTGGCGCCAGTCCTTGATGCGGTTGAACATGCGTTCGATGATGTTGCGTGTTTTATAGAGCTCGGTGTCATATTCGGACTGCACTTTGCGGTTTTTGCGGGGTGAGATGCAGGCTGTTGCTATTCAGGCCGATATGGGCCAGTGGAGTCAAGTGCAAGCCATGATCAAACAGACTGTAAAACAACTTGGTAAATTGGACATTGTGGTGAATAACGCCGGAGTGAGCAGTATCAAACCAGTCGAGGAACTCACGCTGGAAGACTAAGATTTTATCAACCATTAGTTTTCCTCCTCTAGTTTTTTGGTTGCGGTTAACACTTCAGGGCTGGCAGATGATACTCTCAAGTTGTCCCAGGCAATCTTTGGGTCGATGGGAACATACCAAATATCCCTGACTTGGGTATCATTGCTGTAAGGAGTTGGGTCAGCATCACGCACGCGAAAAGTTGTCGGGATATTCACGGAGTTTCCAAAGATTAGAGCATGTTGTTTTGGTAAAGACGGCAAACGCCTCAGTACTGTCTCTGAGATGAAAGGGGTCATTTGCCTTATCTGAGATAGATCGTCAGGATTTTGGATGCGATGAATGATAAAGTTATTACACTGAGACAAAACCGTCTTGGATAGCTCGCTTGGCCTTTGAGAAGCTACGATTAGAAAAGCGCCATATTTCCTACCCTCTTTCGCAACGCGCTGAAATGTAATCCCAGCATCAATCGCAAAGCGACTTGGCATTTCAGAGATATAGCGATGCGCTTCTTCTAAAATCATGTGGACAGGCATCTCATTTCGAGGATCAGCACGGCGCATGCGATCAAAGATCAAGCGGGCAACTACCGCTGATGCAAGTTCAACGATTTCATCAGACGCATCATTCAAATCGATGATGCATATTTGCCGTTCTTTCTTATAGCGAGCGCCTTCGATAGCTATACCAAGTAAACGATCCACGTAATGCGTCGGTTCACGATCATGGTCTTGTAGTGCATCGACATCGGCTCGCAAAAACTCGTAGTCCGGATTATCGATCACGGACTTCAGCCGCGTAACCAACTGCGAGCAGTAATCGCGAATCTGCTTGTTTCCGTTTGCTTCCTCATAGAACAGAGCAAGGTCCAGCGCAGCTTGCAATCGCTCGAATGAAAACGGCATATTGCCGTAGCTCGGTAAAACAGGTTCATCCTGAACATACTTATTTAGAAGTTCCAAGAGTTTCTCATAATTTTCTGAGGTACTTTGTCCTGAGCCATCCTTAAATTGGCCAAAATCAATACAAAGACCTGAAGATACCGTATCCTTCGATAGCTCGTTGGTGGAAAAAGTGTTGAGAACGGCAAGAATACGATCCCTTTTGCTCGGAGAGCTTGCATCGCTATGCAATATCGAAAGAATGATCTTGGCTAAGACATGATTGCGTATTGCACCAAGATTGTTCTCGGCATCCTCACCATCAACCAACTCTTCCTTCGGTGCTTCTTGGAACAAAGTGGTTAAGCCAAGCGCCGTGCGGAGCGCTGGTAACTGTGATCTCTCGCTCGCCCTTAATAGCAACGCCCATTCATCGACACTCATGAACCAATGAGGAAGTTTGAATCTGTCTTTGACCTCGGCTCCTTGCCTCTTTTTTGAGACATTATGAATCTGTATATTCGGCTCACCGGCCTTGAGATAGCAGGACTTTATCCACCGAGGAACATTGTCGAGCGCGCGGCGGTATTCACCGTTCACATCAAAAATCACAAAGGATGCACCTAATGCTGCGAAAGCGTCGGTCTTCATAAACACGGACTGAAAGATTGATGCGACCGTGCAGGATTTGCCGCTTCCAGTATTCCCAAGAATAGCGATATGACCACCGAACAGCTCATCGAGGCGTGATTTGACAGGATACCTTTTAAAGACAGCGGAAGTGCCGATTTCAATAGTATGAGGAACACTACCCCACTGGTCAGCGCCCGTAGCATCTGTCTTGCTCTCGATTTCAGATGACAGTTCAACATTGAAAATACGGTCAAGATCTTCATCACGAGCGTAGAGTGCATCTGCATACAGCGGGGGAAATGTTGACACCCCAAAGCGAAAGCTCCCTCCCTTAATAGGCATCGAGCCGACTGGAACCACGTCGAGGAACTTGGCCGAGGCGGCCTTATCCAATTCAGTTCGGGATAAATCTATCGGCGCTGTATCTTTTTCACGTAGACCTACAATTTCAAGAACTATGTATTCCGCTTGCATCGGAACCATAAGGTAAGAACCAAGAGTCGCAACGTAGTGGATGTCGTCAAAACCAACGATGGTGAAGTTATCACTGCCGCGATGCAATTCTACGACCAGACGCTCCGCTGATACACTTACGATCTTACCTATGGCGCGGCTCGCATTATCCTTCGCCATTTTCAACCTCCTGCTGCTTTGCAAATAATGTTTGCAATGCTTTGTCAATCGTCTGGTCGATCTTCTGATCCGTACTGATGGGCATTAAATGATTTACGATACTATCAAAATAGTGAGCCTTTTCACCAGCTTGCTGACCTTTACCCCAAATAAACCAGATGCGTGGGTCGCCAAGAGTAACAAGCTTTTGCGTAATGTCATTCGTTTCGGGGTCCATGAAGGCGATGAGTCTGAAACTGGGAAGCGTCAGTCCCTGGAAGATGATGTTATTTATGTGCTCGTCACCAAAGCTGTATCCCATGATAACCAAGACGCTTTGATCCTGAACGACCTGCCCCTGAAATTCACGGAACATGTCTGAATATGGAGAGCCAAAGCTCGCCGTCTGCTTTGAAGGAGTGGGGTAAATCATGACGCGATCCTCCGAAGGATCGAGCGACGTATGAGACTCTCGGATTGGAAAAAGACCTGCATCCTCTTCAATCCAGTTAACTGAACCGTGCAGTTTGCAGAAATAGACAAAGCCATCGACAGCCGCCCAGCGGCGCGAGGTAATATCCAACTGTTCTGCCAGCGCCCGCCTGTAAGTTGCAGGGTTGAACCGACGTTCTACGGTTCCTGAAAAGCCGTTAGAGTATGGAATCCCAGAGCGATCCATCGCCTGCTCGTTAAAAAGATCGTAGTTGGTCGTGAACACCCAAGGTGGCGAAAGTCCGCGAGAACGGGTCGCCAGAGACTGATAAAAGCGCTGATAATGTTCAACAACACTTTTATCGCCCTCCGCAAAAAGCCCAGTGGTACATTTGTAAAGGACGAATTTCTTAATGCCAGCGATAATTGTCTCAGCGATTTCGGCGATTGAGGAAAACTCCTCTTTTTCACTTTTTTTACAAAAATTACGGGCATCGATAAGCACCTTCAACATCTGCTCCAGATTGTCCTTTATGTTATCAGAGGTGAGATCAATCCCTAGCTTCTCACGGAGTTCGGTCTTCTGTTTAACTGTGACGAAGACAGGCTCTTCGCCTTCAACTAGGTCTTCTGTGATTTCAGAGGTGAGATCAATCCCTGGCTTCTTATCGAGTTCGGTCTTCTGTGCAACTGTGACGAAGACAGGCTCTTCGCCTTCAGCCAGGTCTTCTGTGATTAGCTTCTGGAACTCTTTAGCTAGAAATTTCATTGTTGGAATTCCTAGCTCATTACCGTTTTTTTGCAGCGAGGAGCAGCCAGAGCCCATCAAGAACGACAGGTTTTTCGCGCCAAATACCTCAGCCATCTGCCGCTGAACGACATCTGACTTTTCCTCCCACGAATCCACGTCCGCAATATTTTCCAGTTCATCTTTTTTACCTTTAAGAAATTTCACTTCTCACCTCCGGCGGCTTCGACAAAGTTCGCAGTTTGGGGATCGTATCGATACCTTGAAATACTCCCATCCTTGATCCGTTCGACCGCCTCGTCAACGACAGCAAGCGGCACGAGAAACCACTCGCGCGGGACAACAGGGTTTCCGAAGCGGTCTTTGATCTCGATATCGAGGCGGGCCGGATCAAAGATGCGATGGATCAGATTTTCGAGCTTCGTGCGGTTGATGTTGTAAAGTTCATAGGTCGCGACGACCTCGACATCCGCCAGCAAGAATGTCGCGTCGATCTTTGCGTTGGCGATGCGACGTTCTACCTTGCCGCTCGTCACGCCAATTTTGTGGAGCACATTGCGATGCTCCTTCACTATCGGTAAATCGGATTGGCTTCGCAGCACATAGATCGTGCCGCTCGCCTCGTCCTCATCGGTGGTGTGGTCTTCGAATAACGGTCCGGCTGAAGCTTCGGTGATCCGACGGCCGGCGGCGTCCTTGTGAAGCGCTCTCTGAAGAGAACGCATCAGCATGTTGCTCTCGGTGCCGTTGTCGAAGATCACGCGCAGACGGGCGTCCGTCATGCCCTGCGCTGTCAGGAAAGCCTCGTCCATTTCCGCGACATAAGCCTTCTGTCCGTTCACTATAAAAAAACGGCCCGAGTCAATCTCTGCCTTGCGCTCGAAGGGCCGCGTGGCCCTTATCCCCGTATCAAGTTCATTCTGGACCTGTTCGAACAAGGGTTTAAAGTGTTCGAAATCCTCACACTTCTGCCGATTGGCAATCTTGTCCGCCGCTTTCTTTTCAGTCCTGGACCGCACATGGCGAAGTTCGGTGATATCGGCGGTTTCCGCTTCGACGCCAAGCTCGGCCAGAAGCGCATCATCGTCCATATCGTCATCAGCCTTCGCGGCAACGGGACCGCTGGCGGCGAGCAACCCGTCTTGATCGATGCGCTCAAGCAGCGGCCTGAACTCGGCGAGTTCCCTCAACCGGTCAAGACGAACGGCATAGAGACGTTCAAAGATGTCCTTGTCCTCGCCGTGTTGCGGCGGATGTCCATGCTCCTCGACGAAGCGCTGAATCTCCTCGAAACCCGCGATCACCCGTTCTTCTTGCGGCGTTCTCGCGGCGGTCTTTCTGGCCTCGACTTCAACCCCGAGTTCGGCCAGCAGCGCATCGTCCTTATCGGTGAATTGCTTAGCCATCGGCGGCCTCCGCCCTCATGCGGGCCAGACAGGCGACGCCCTCGGCCATACGCTTTTCCCAGGCGTCGGGCGAAGTGATAGAGGGCAGCCTGCCGCGCTCCTGCATGAATTTCACAGCCCGCCGGGCCAGTTCGCGCGCCTCTTCGAGCGTAAGCCGCGCATTCTTCGCGGATATGATGGTCGCGACCTGCTTGAGGCTTGCCTCGCTCATGGTCTTGGCGAGGATCGCGTAGGCTTCACTGAACGGATTGATACGGTCGATCAGGTCGATATCCAGATCGCGCACATTCATTGCAAGCTTCCGTACACCGTCAATCAGGGCGGTGTTGGCGTTTTTCTCACCGTCACCCTCTTCCAGCGCGGCTTCTTTTGCCTTCTGGGTCAGATGCAGGGCGGCGATGGCATGCTGGCGGACAGCCTCCTGGTCTTTGTCATCCAGTTTGGGATACCTGTCCTTGACGATCTTGCCCATGCGGGCCTGTGTCAGTTCCTCGGGCACAAGTTCCTCATCGAACATCCCCCGCTCGACAGTCGGCTTGTCCTGCACGAAAGCGGCGATCACCTCGTTCAGGTCTTCCTGACAGATGCGCCTGGCTTCCTCGCTCTCCGGCTCGGTCAAACCCTTAATCTCGATCTGGAATTGGCCGCTCTCTTCGTGGACGCCGACATTGCAGCCATTGGGATCGTATCCGCCTTCGCCATAGTCGAACCCTTCGACCGGCCCGCTATCCGTTTTCTTCGGCGTGAAATTGAAGCGCGGCGCGAGCACCTGTTCCATGAGCAAGCTGGCCGCAATCGCTTTCAGCGTGTCGTTGACCGCCTCGGTCACAGCGCCTTCGGAGGCATCGGGCTCGGCGATCAGATTGGTAAACCGCGCGTGAGTCTTGCCCTCGGCATCGCGCGTCGCGCGTCCGATGATCTGCACGATTTCCGTAAGGCTGGAGCGATAACCGACCGTCAATGCGTGTTCGCACCAAATCCAGTCAAAACCCTCCTTGGCCATGCCAAGGGCAATAATGATGTCCACATGATCGCGGTTGCTTTTCTCCGCCGGGTCTTTCAGCGCCGCCGAAACCCTGTCGCGCTTCGCCGGATCGTCATCGACAAGATCGGCGATCCGCAATACGCGGCCAGCGGGCGTCTTGACAAGCTGGAAGCCGGTCTTCTCGTCGGTTCTCTGCCAGTCACCCAGCGCGTCGATGATATGCTCGACTTCGCGGTGCTTGTCCCTGGTGCTCTCGCGCGAATTGACCGACGGAATGTGAATAATGGTCTTTTCAGTCGGATCGAGGACCTTCAATAGGTCGTCCGCATACGCGCCCGAATAGAAATAGTAGCCGATGTCAAGCTGCTTGAGATATTTGTAGCCGTTGAGTTGCTCGTAATAGGTGTAGGTGACCTTATCGAACCTGTCCTCGTCATGCGGCATCAGCACGGGATTGGCATCGCCCCGAAAATACGATCCCGTCATCGCCACGACATGCGCTCTGTCGCGGGCGATAAAGTCGCCGAGATGCGTGCCGAGCCTGTTGTCCGGGTTGGCCGAGACATGGTGGAATTCGTCCACCACGATCAGCCGGTCATCGAACACCGAAACGCCGAACTTATCGACGGCGAAGCGGAACGTGGCGTGGGTGCAAACAAGCACTCTGGCATCGCCTTTGAGGAAGGCGCCAACCGAATTGACCTTGCCGCCCTCGCCGCCCGGCGCATTGCACAGGTTCCATTTCGGCTCGACGCGCCAGTCCGCCCAAAAGCCGAAATCCGAAAGCGGCGCGTCGTGAAAGCTCGCGCCGATGGATTTTTCCGGCACGGCGATGATGGCCTGCTTGATCCCCTGGTTGTGCAGCTTGTCGAGGGCGATAAACATCAGCGCCCGGCTCTTGCCCGAAGCCGGCGGCGACTTGATCAGCAGGTATTGCTCGCCCCGTTTTTCGTAAGCGCGCTCCTGCATCGGGTGCATGCCCAGTTCGTTCGATTCGGTCGAACTGCCGGTCCGGGCGTACGAGACCGAGACGGACGGGACGTGTATCTCGCTGCTCATAAGATTAAACTTTCATTCTCAAATGACTTCCATTTCAAAAACTAAGACCATTCTCATCTACGCTCACCCGCAACGCTTGCGAGCGCCGCTTTAAGCACTCGGAAGCAAACTTTCGCAGTGTGCCCGTCAGGTGTAAAACCAGACTTCATCTGCTCATAAGGATGGATGTAATTGCGAAAGTCCCGCAAGCCGTGACTAAACTTCTTCACATCAAGTTTCAAAACGCCGATCTCGCAGGCTACATTAATAAACTGGGCCAAATTCCATTCATGAAAGTGTTTTACGCTGGCATCTTTGTTTTTGGGGCTTCCCGCGGCTTTGTTGAACCTTTCGGGCTCTTTCTGAGCAGCCCCCAGGAGAACGGCTTCCAGCACACTACCGCATAGTAAAATGACCGACAGATGAGCACCGGCCTTCATTGCCGTTCGCGCTTCTGTGAGGCGGCTTTCAATAATCGGAACTGCTTGCGCTTCAATAGGAAGATTTTGGATATTGGGGATAGTGAATTCCCGATGCAGGAAGTCATCCACATTTTCAGATGGCGTTTCTGCCACCGGCTGCTTTCCGAGAAGACGGCCTACGATGCTTCTGGCTTTATCGAGTACGGGAGCGTCAATTTCTTCGCCGTTCAAATCGCAATAGGCCTCATATGAATCGAGCATCTCCGACAGGACCTTGCCGACCAGGTTATCTGGCTCGCGCCCCCAGAACGCTCGCATCTTCTTGGCTTTGGAGGTGCCATAGGTCTGATACTTTGAGCCGTGAATATCGATCTTGTACTGATCGAAAAAATCGCCAAAGCTTGTGTCGGAGTAATCCAGAACATAGCCGCTTTGCATGCCAAGCAGCTTTTCAAGGTAACGCTTATCAATATCCGTGAGGCTGCTCATTGTCGTGCCTCCCGCAATCCGTCTTTCTCCTCCTCGGTTGCGGTCATTTTGGTGTAAAGCTCGAAAAGTTTTTCCAGCCGTTCGGTATCGTTCTTGAAACGGCGGCCGATATAGATGCGTTCCAGTACTTCGTCGTTTCGATCATGCGCGGCGCGCAGGTCAGCGGGCATTTTCCTGGGGTCGTAAAGATCGGCGATGGTCGCGGGGAAATGCGCCTCGCGCGCGAGCAGGATATCTTCAGCGCAGCGGGTGAGGTCGTCCTTGTTCTTCTCGGTCAGCCTGGGTACTGGGAAAGTGTTCCAGCCGAGCGTGTTTGTATAGGAAAAGTCCGTGCGCATACGCGCGCACACGGCCCCAACCCACGCAATGTTCATTGCCGAACAGATTATTGCGAAAGGCCATAATGGGATGCCTAAAAAAAAGAACGCCTTGTTCGAAACTACAGTGCCCGCCCCCAAGATATCCGCAGGAAGATATGGTCTGTTTTCTGAACTGATAACAGGCACCACAACAACCGTTTTATCTGGCAGCGGTTTTCGTTCGTCAAAGCGATGCGGCCATTTTGCAGCCTTGACCGTTGCCGCCTTCTTACTCGCCAGCCGAAATTTTCTAACTTTTTCAATTCTCTGATTCAAATCAGGGATGCTGGTTGCTCGCTCCACCTTGTCATCAGTGACCCAGATACAGTAGCGATGAAAGCCATTTATGAGCTCCCTCGATCCAACAAAGGGCCTTATAAACTCATCTCGATCAGCTCTTGAAATCTCAAGAGAATGCAGATCATCAGATTCAAGCAAGAGATAGCCACCATCCGTTGGTGAATTTCCCCTCTCCATCTCAGGTAGCCCGGAGATGTGTTTGCTTCGGGATTTGATCACAACATCGGTGCCAGCGATCAAGTAAGCGTTGATGTTGTTACAAGACTGAGAAACTGTATCGCCATCAGAAGAGATAAAGTAAAGGCGACGGCGCGTTCTCGGTTCCGAGGCTATACCAACAATCACAACAGTTACGCCCGCATTGTGACTGGCGAGGTTTGCCCATTTGAAACTAGTGTGTGCAAAGGCGATTTCGTGCCTATCCTTGAAAATCAACGGCCAAAGGATCGAAACTTGCCGCCCCTGACAAATCGAGTTTGTGGATACCAGTGCTGAAACTGTTGGCGTGTGAAGACCATAGTCTGCGGCCTTCATGAACCATCCCGCCACATAGTCAAGAGACTTCCAACTTCTAGTTCTTCCATCAAATATGCAGCGAAGGTCTTCTTTTTGTTCTGTGCTTTGCCATTTCGACCCTCGATAAGGCGGATTCCCGCAAATATAGGTCTCTCCACCTTCGTTCTCAAAATCCATTTCAGCTTGGTCAAGAGGCGTGCTGAAAAGATCATCTCCATGCAACTTCACACCCGTCCCCGTGGGCGGGCAGATACTTAGCCAATCGAGCCGCAGGGCGTTGCCGCAGGTAATCCAGTTCTGCGCATTCAGCGGCAGGAACTCAGCCAGCGCTTCCTTTTGACCGCGGTAGGTTACGTCGCACTGATACTCGGCGATGATAAGCGCCAGCCGCGCGATCTCCGCGGGGAAGTCACGCAGCTCAATTCCGCGGAAATTGGTCAGCGGAATATCGGTCTTGCGATTGTCTTCGCCCCATCGCCGATTGATCTCGGCCTCGATGGCGCGCATTTCCTTGTAGGCGATAACAAGGAAGTTACCCGACCCGCAAGCCGGATCGAACACCCGGATTTTCGCCATACGATTGCGCAGATTGCGAAGCTTGCGCATGTTGTCGCCCGCCTCGTCGAGTTTGCCACGCAGATCATCCAGAAAAAGCGGATTGAGCACTTTGAGGATATTCGGCACGGACGTGTAGTGCATACCGAGCGCGCCGCGCTCTTCATCATCCGCCACGGCCTGAATCATCGATCCGAAAATATCGGGGTTGATCTTCGTCCAGTCGAGATTGCCGATGTGCAGAAGGTAGGATCGCGCGATCCTCGAAAAACGCGGCACGTCCACGGAACCGGAAAAGAGATGTCCGTTCACGTAGGGGAACACATCCGCCCATCGCGGCAGCTTCGCGCTTGCGCGCTTCTGGATGGCCGTGTCCATAGCGCGAAACAGTTCCGATATTACCTTATGGGTGTTTGACGAGTCCCGCGCGCTCATCTGGTCGATAGTCTCGGTGAACAGACCTGCGCCGTGAAAGATGTCGGTGTCTTCGGCAAAAAAGCAGAAGATCAGCCTCGCCATAAAGTGGTTCATATCATGGCGACGTTCCGCCGTGTCCCACTCGGGGTTGTCTTTCAACAGTTCGACATAGAGACGGTTCAAGCGTCCTGTCGCCTTGATATCGAAGGCGCTTTCGCGGATTTGCTTGACCGTGCTGATGCCCGCGAGTGGCAGAAAGAAACCGAAGTGGTTGGGGAAATCCGGGTAGTCGCAAACGATAACCTCGCCACTTTTCAGGTCTTCGGCGTGAAACTCCTTCCCATCGGTGGCAAGGATGAATTTTGCGCGCGCCTTGGCGGTGGCGGGGCTGGTCTTCATTGCCGTAAGGGCCGCTGCGACCGCGCCGTCTTCGGCGACCTTGACGTGGATATTGTTGGTCTGAAGCACCCCGCCAACATCCGATTTGTTGGATGTGCCGGAACGCAGACGTTTAATCGTCGTGGCCTTGTTGCCGAACGCCTCCAGGAACGCGAAGGGAAAGGCTTCTGCGTCGAACGGCTGTCCGGCAAGTTTGGATATGGCCTCTTCGATCTCAACGGCGTTCAAGGTTTCGTCCTTTGTCGTTGGCTATGATCTGTTCGTTGCGCTCGATATATTCACGCATGAACTCCCGGATTACCTGGGAGGCGGGCCTGTCCTGCTCGCGGCAGAGTTCGAGGAACTTCTCGCGGAGTTGACGCTCGACCCTGATGCGCAGTCCTGAGTCTTTCATGTAATGAGTGTAGCCGTTGGATACACAATGTGCCAACGGAATTTCGGAGATTTACCCGCAGACCACAACCGCATTCGAGGGCGCTCCCTTGCCCGTAGTCCGGCGGCGAAACGCTGGCGCGCCCCCAACCGGCGCAAGGTTGGCCTGTTCATTGGAGTAACCGGATAAAATCATGTGCCCGCCGCTGTCAAACAGGTTGTGCGTTCTGCGAGTCTTTTTCGCACGGGCGAAATCTCAAGACGCTTTTCACCCGGCCCGGCCGATTATTTCTCCGCGCGCCGAAGAAGTTTCATTAACGCCCCAGAACGCCCAGCACCAGCGGCAGTGTCACGCCTGAAAGCACGGTTTGGGCGGTGATGATGAGCGCCATGAGGCGATGATCGCCGCCCATCTGACGGGCGAGAATGAAGGCTGAGGCCGCCACGGGAATAGCGGTGTAAATCAGGGCGGCATCCCGCGACACCGGATCCAGCCCGAAAACCAGGCTGAACAGGAACGCCACCACGGGCAAAACGATCAGATGCGCCACCGAGGCTATGGCCACGGGCTTCAGGCCGTCCCCGATGCCGTCGAAACGCAGCCCGGCGCCCACGGCCAAGAGGCCCATCGGCAGCGCGGCCCGCCCCATGATGTCCATGAGGTTGCCGACGACCACCGGCAGTCTCGCATCGAAGCCGTTCAGCAGGAAGCCGATCATGCAAGCCAGTATGAGCGGATTCTTTAGCAGTTCCATGATGGTCCGCCTGATTCCCCCGCCGTTATTCCCCTGCCGGGAAAGCGCCAGAACGCACAGCACATTGACCAGCGGGATGAGCGTCAGCAACGCCACGCCGGACAATGCCAGCCAGTCAGGCCCCAGCAGCGCGGCGGCCTTCTGGCTCAGTCCCTTCGGCAGCCGCGCCCGCGAGCGGGAGAGCCACCCGGCGGGTCTCAGACCCGAGTTTGACCATCTGGGGCTGGCCGGGGGCTATGATGTCCGCCTTGCGGCCACGCAACTCGGGGTGCTGGCGGGCTATGGCCGGGGGGAACGGGTCTTTGAGGGAGAACAACGCTTTAAGCCCGGCCCCGGGGTGTTCAAGGGGCCCTTTGCCGGGCTTTATGCCCGTCAGGATTTTGCCCGGTTCTATGTGCATCTGGGGCTTGCGGGCGGGACCTTGAAGCATGAACACAGCCGTCTGGTGAATGACCAGCGGGGGCCAAACGGCGAGGTGCGGGCCGAGGCCCGCACGCGCAGTTGGTGGCTGGCGCCGGAGGCGCGGATTGGGTGGCGGGCCTTGGATACGGGTTTGGCGCGGTTTGAGCCTTCGCTGTCGGCCCGTTATGCGCGGCAGAGTATCCGGGCTTATACCGAAACGGGGATTCGGGCCCCGGCCGCGGTGGGGCGGCGCACGGTGGAGATGGTGGAGACGCGGTTGGAGATGAAGGCCAGCCGTGAGGTCGGCCCGGGGCGTTTGGCCTTGCGGCTGGGCTGGCAGTATCGGAATGACCTGAATTCGAACCGGACGCAGGTTCGGCTTTTGGGTGAGACGCAAAGTCTGAGATTTGAGCCGAAGCTGGGCAGTAGTGTTTATCTGGGTGCGGAGGCGGAGTTTGAGTTGGCCCCGGGTCTGTTCTTTAGTCTCAACGGCGAGGCGGTGTCCGGGGGCGGGTATCGGAGTTTGAGCGGGATGGCGAGTTTGTATATGCGGTTTTAGGGGGCGGGCGGACTTTGGTTTCTGTCATTCTGACCCCCGTTGTCATTCCAGCGAAAGCTCGCCTACAGGACGTAGGTGGTAGAGCGGCGTCTGGAACAAGCCGCCGAGGAATCCACCCGCGTCAGCGGGAATAATGACCAGTCCTTCAATTGTCATTCCCGCTCGCGCGGGAATGTATTGCATAAACCACTGGATTCCAGCTTTCGCTGGAATGACGGCGGAGGATATGGATGCAGCCCGGCAATCTTCAATGTCATTTTCGTTCCTTACGTCATTTATGCGGCGTGAGGGCATGCCTACAGGGATGTAGGTGGTAGAGCGGCGTCTGGAACAAGCCGCCGAGGAATCCACCCGCGTCAGCGGGAATAATAACCTGTCCTTCACATTGTCATTCCCGCTCGCGCGGGAATGTATTGCATAAACCACTGGATTCCAGCTTTCGCTGGAATGACGGCGGAGGATATGGATGCAGCCCGGCAACCTTCAATGTCATTTTCGTTCCTTACGTCATTTATGGACAGGATGTCCTGTATGCGGCGTGAGGGCACGCCTACAGGGATGTAGGTGGTAGAGCAGCGTCTGGAACAAGCCGCCGAGGACGCCCGTAGCCGCCCGGCCTGCCTGCTGCAGGCAGGCGAAGGCCGGAATCCACCCGCGTCAGCCCTGCCTGCAGCAGGCAGGGGGATAACTCTGCGTAATCTGCGTAATCTGCGGATTGTTTTCCTCGGCGCAGGCAGGCGAGCCTATGGCGTATTATCATATACTCATCACAGGTATTGAACCCGGACAATGGTTTCTTTTTTTTATAAATAAATGCTATAGTTGAGATGTTTCGGTTAATCCGGCATGTCAAGACTATCGCAAGATAGCTGGCCCGCGGGAAAGGCGATGACAAGCCTCGCGGGCCATCAAACGGCTGGTCCGGCCAGCGTCAGGAGTGTAAGCCCGGAAGCATGGCTTTCGGGCTTTGCTCTTTAAACCCGGGTCGTTAAGTATAGCTATCCTGATCGAGTCTAAATCCTGTCTCGTTGTCTTCCCGGTCAAATAAACCCGTTTACCGTAAAAATGACCAAAATCAGCAAATGTAAACAGCTTCGCGCCCTGCTTGAATCCGACCGGCTGGAATTCATTATGGAGGCGCATAACGGCTTGTCTGCCAAGATCGTGGAGCGGGCCGGCTTTAAGGGGATCTGGGGCAGCGGCCTGGCCTTGTCGGCGCAGTTTGGCGTGCGCGACAGTAATGAGGCCAGTTGGACCCAGGTGGTCGATATGCTGGAATTTATGTCCGACGCCACCACCATCCCGGTTTTACTGGATGGCGATACCGGTTACGGCAATTTCAATAATCTGCGGCGGCTGGTCAAAAAACTGGAACAGCGCGACATCGCCGGGGTCTGCATTGAGGACAAGCAGTTCCCCAAGACCAACAGCTTTATCGACGGCAATAAACAGGCGCTGGCCGATGTGAATGAGTTTTGCGGCAAGATCAAGGCCGGCAAGGACAGCCAGAACGATGCCGATTTCTGCATCGTGGCCCGGGTCGAGGCGTTGATTGCCGGCTGGGGCATGGCGGAGGCATTGCGCCGGGCCGAGGCCTATCACCGGGCCGGGGCGGATGCCGTGCTGATTCACAGCCGCTCATCAAGACCGGATGAGGTGCTGACATTTGCCGCGGAATGGGCCGGCCGTTCGCCGCTGGTGATCGTGCCGACCAAATATTACAGCACGCCGACCGAGGCCTTTCGCAAAGCCGGGATCAGTATGGTCATCTGGGCCAATCACCTTATCCGCGCCGCGGTTGCCGTCATGGAGCAGACCGGCCAGGCCATCTTTGCCTCGGAATCGCTGGCGGATGTGGAAGACAAGATCGCCGCGGTCAGCCATATCTTTGATTTGCAGGGCGCGGATGAACTGAGCCGGGCCGAGCAGCGCTATCTGCAACAGAAATCGAATATCCAGGCCGTCATTCTTGCCGCGAGCCGGGGCGGTGAGTTGCATGAACTGACCCATGACCGGCCCAAGGCCATGATCAGCATCGGCGGCAAGACCCTGCTCGGCCGCCTGCTGGAAGGCTTGAAGAGGGCCGGCATCAATAAATCGACCGTGATCGCCGGTTACCGGGCCGAGGCCATCAACCTGCCCGGCATTGACAAGTGCATTAACACAGATTTTGAGGCGGGCGATGAATTACAAACCCTGCTCTGCGCGCGGGATAAATTCAGTGACGACATGCTGATCACCTACAGCGACCTGCTGTTCCGTGAATATATCCTCAGAGACCTGATAGAGACGGAGGGCGACATCGTTATCGTGGTTGATTCGGCGCTTGATAATCCGAATATCAGCGGCGCGCCGGATTATGCCTGGTGCAGCCGGGAGGATGATCGCTCGCCGTTTATGCAGGATGTGAATTTGACCCGGCTCTCGTCTTCCAGGGAAGGCTTCGACAAGGCGCCGTCCGGCTACTGGATCGGCATGATGCGTGTCCGCAAGGCGGGGCGGCAATGGATCGATGCCGCCCTGAATGAACTCAAAGGCGCGGCCGGCTTCAATGCATTGACCCTGCCCGATTTGTTAAATCATTTGATCGAACAGGGCAGGCCGGTCCAGGTTCATTATATAGACGGCCACTGGCTGGACGTGAATTCACTGGCCGATCTGGACCGCGCCAATAACTTCACCAAATAGGCCGCCGCTGATGCCCCTGCCGCCGGACAATAACAGGACAAGCCCGTGATCCATGCCAGCGAATTTGTTGAAGCGGCCCGCGTATTGGGTTTCCGCCGTTATAGCGGCGTCCCCTGCTCCTTTCTGACCCCTTTTATTGACTATGTGATAAACGACCCCGATCTGGACTATGTGTCTTCGGCCAACGAGGGCGACGCGCTGGCCACCGCGGCCGGGGCCGCCATCGGCGGGCGGCGCTCCGTTGTGATGATGCAGAACTCCGGGCTGGGCAACGCCGTTAATCCGCTGACATCACTGGCCCATGTGTTTCGCATCCCGTTTTTGATCATCGCCACCCACCGGGGGCAGCCCGGCCTCAAGGACGAGCCGCAACATGAACTGATGGGGCAGATCACCAAACCGCTGTTTGATACGATGCGCGTGCCCTGGGAGATTTTCCCGAAGGAAAGCGCCGCCATCGCCCCGGCGCTCGAACGGGCGGCGGATTTCATGCGGCAGGAACAGCGGCCTTATGCCTTCATTATGGAAAAAGGCACGGTGCTGACGGAAAGCCCGGCTGATAATCGGCCCAGGGCCGGCCCGGCCGCGTGGCCGCTGGATCGCAATACGGCGCTGCGTTGTATTATCCGGCATACGCCGGAGGACGACAGCCTGCTTATCGCCACCACCGGCTACACCGGGCGCGAGTTGTATGCCATTGCAGATCGCAAAAACCAGTTTTATATGGTGGGATCGATGGGCTGCGCCTCCTCGCTCGGCCTGGGCGTGGCGCTCGCCAGACCGGATTTAAGGGTTGTCGTTATTGACGGCGACGGCGCGGGCCTGATGCGCATGGGCAACTTCACGACGCTCGGCAGTTACGCGGGCAATAATCTGATCCATATCCTGCTCGACAACGAAGTCCATGATTCCACCGGCCGCCAGGCGACCGTGGCCGCGCGGGTTGATTTCGCCGCGATCGCCCGCGCGAGCGGCTATAGCGCCACCCTGAGCGGCAATCACGGCGGCCTGATCGATGAACTGTTCTCGATCAGCGGCCAGACCGGGCCGATCTTTGCCCATCTCAAGATCCGCCCCGGCGCCGGCGCCAAACTGCCGAGACCGGGGCTTGCGCCCGCCCAGGCCCTGTCCCGCTTAATGCGACATATCGGGAGCCGTTTCTAGTCATGCCCATACTGCTTAATCCCGGCCCGGTCGGGCTCAGCCAGCGGGTCCGCAAGGCGCTGCTAAAACCCGATCTGTGTCATCGTGAAGCCGAGTTTACCGAGTTGCAAAACAAGCTGCGGGCCGGTTTGCTGGATGTCTATGGGCTCGCCCCGGCGCAATGGGCCGCGATTTTATTCACCGGTTCCGGCACGGCCGCCCTGGAAGCGATGCTGACCAGTCTGATACCGACCGAAGGGCGGGTCTTGATCCTGGCCAACGGCGTTTATGGCGAACGTCTGGCGAAGATCGCCGCAATCCATCAGCTTGATCATGTGGTGCTCCGGCATGAATGGGGCGAGGCGATCAGGCTGGACCGGCTGGAGGCCGAACTTGCCGCCCGGGCGGAAGGCGGGGCGCCCTTCTCGCAGGTGGCCGTAGTACACCACGAGACCACCAGCGGCCGCTTAAATGACATCGGCGGCATCGCCCGGCTCTGCGCTCAATATGGCGATGTGCCGCTGCTGCTGGACGGCGTCAGCAGCTTCGGCGCCGAACAGATCGAATTTGAGCGCTGGAACATCGCGGCCTGCGCCGCCACGGCCAATAAATGTCTGCATGGCGTGCCGGGCCTCTCATTCGTCATCGCCGGGCGGCGCGCGCTGTTGGACTCCGGGGCCGGGGCGCGCACGCTTTACCTGGATCTCGGCGCTTACCTCAAGGCCCAGGACGCAAACACGACGCCGTTTACCCAGTCCGTTCAGGTCTTCTACGCCCTGGCCGAGGCGCTGGACGAATTAAGGGAGGCCGGCGGCTGGCGTCAACGCCGGCAACGATACCGGCAGTTAATGGACAATGCGCGCGCGGGTTTGCAGGGCCTGGGTATCCGCCCTTACATGAAAAAAGAAGACTGCTCCTGCGTGTTAAACGCCTTTCACCTGCCCCCCGGCCTCGGCTATGAGGCCCTGCATGACAGGCTGAAGGCCGCGGGCTTCATCATCTATGCCGGTCAGGGCGATTTTGCAAAATCGCTGTTTCGTATTTCCTGCATGGGGGCGATAGAAACCGCCGATATAAAGCGGCTGATCGGCGAAGTCCGGGAAATTGTCAGCGCCTCTGCCGTTAAAAACCCGGCCTGAATCCCATCTCTGTTGTCATTCCCGCTTACGCGGGAATGACATAGTCGAAACCACTGGATTCCGGCTTTCGCCTGCCTGCAGCAGGCAGGCCGGGCGACTACGAGCATCCTGTCCATAAATGACGGCGGGGCAAACAGTGAAGAATTCAGTATTCTCATTGCATCACAAAAGCGGCTCGTAGCCCGGGATATCGTCAAAATTAACTTCATCGATCTGTTCCGCGCGCAGATACCCGGCCGCATAGTCCAGATAAACCCGCTCGTGCATGAACACGTCAAACAGATCGGCGTCAATGTGGTTGTTCACTTTCATCTGCCCCATTATCTTCAGCGATTCTGACAGGGACATGGCCTTTTTATAGGGCCGGTCGGCGGCCGTCAGGGCTTCAAATATGTCGGCAATAGCCATCATTCTGGCCGGCACCGACATCTGTTCCCGGGTCAGCTTGTTCGGATAACCGCTGCCGTCCATTTTTTCATGGTGGCCGCCGGCATATTCCGGCACCCGCGCCAGGTGTTTGGGATAGGGCAGGGATTCGAGCATCTTTATCGAGACGGAAACATGATTGTTGATAATCTCGCGTTCGTCCGCGGTCAGGGTGCCGCGTTCAATCTGTAGATTGCGCACTTCTTCATCATTCAACAGCGGCGCGGGGCGGTTGTCCGGGTTGCGCCAGGTGCGGGCGGCGATCTGTTCAATCCGTTTCAGATCGGCCGCGGCCAGCGATTCGCCGCCGATATTATATTTATGCACCTCTTTTCTTTCCCGATCCAGCCTGCTCAACTCGGCCTGCAACGCGGGGTCCTCTTGCAGGAGCCGATCGATATCGATTGCCTCAGCGCGCGCGCTCAGATGTGAACGCAATGCCGCCAGCACGCTATCGCGCTTTAAAATCTCAAAGCGCAGATCCACCAGCCTGACGCGATCAAAGATCGTTTCCAGCTTGGTTGACTTGTCCATCACGAATTCCGGCGTGGTGATCTTGCCGCAATCATGCAGCCAGGCGGCCACCTCAAGCTCATACTTCTCCTCGTCGGTCATCGTAAAGTCTTTTAACGGGCCTCTGTCGATGCGGTTGGTCGCCGCCGCCAGCAGATTGGTGATCACGGGCACCCGCCGGCAATGTCCGGCCGTGTAGGGCGATTTCTCGTCAATGGCGTTTGCGATCAACTGGATGAAGGAATCGAACAGGTTTTTCTGCGCGTTGATCAGGGTCTTGTTGGTGATCGTCACGGCGGCCTGGGAGGCCAGCGATTCCACCAGTTGTTGGTCCAGCGCGGAAAAGGGGATGATGCGGCCGCTCTCCGTGTCGGTGGCGTTGATCAGTTGCAGCACGCCGATGATGTCATGCTCATGGTTGGTCATCGGCGCCGTCAGGAAAGAGGTGGATCGATAGCCCGTTTTTTTATCGAAGTTGCGGGTGCCGGAAAAATCAAACTCGGCGCTGGCATAGGCGTCCGCGATATTGACGGTCTGGCCGCTGATCGCGGCGCGGGCCGCGACCATGTGATTGTTCGGCCGGCCCGCGTCATCATAGAGCGCGATCGGGTAAAACGGGATCGGCTCGCCGCTGCCGCCGCCCTGGTGAATATTCAGCGAGCGGGTGTGCAGGATTTCAAAGCCGAGCCGCTGGTCGTCCGTCATCATGTACAAGGTGCCGCCGTCGGCATGGGTGATGTCCATCGCGTTGACCAGGATCAATTCCAGCAGGCGATCACGATCATGCTCGGCCGACAGCGCGATACCGATCTCGTTCAGTTGGCGCAGCAACCTCGAAAAGTTTTTTTGTAAATTATCCATCCTGGCCCGTTCATCATTCATACCCCCGGGTCATTGTAGGAAATGGGCGGTGAAAGTGAAATAAAAAAATGGGGCGGCAGGGCGCCCTGTTGTGCAATCCGTGGATGGAATAAGGCCTAATCCGTCAGGCTGACGATAAGGCTGTTCAGTTTATTGACAAAGCCGGCCGGATCCCGCAATTGCCCGCCTTCACTGAGCAAAGCCTGATCAAACAAAATCTGCGACCAGTCCGCAAAGCGATCCTCATCCGGCTCGTTTATGGGCCAGCGGCGTCTCAAAATCATGCGCGACATGCTTATGGAAACTCTGATTGAATCAGAGTTTCCTGCGGTACAGGGACCTGCCTGCTGCAGGCAGGCGTACCGCCAAAATCAATGATGCAAGTCATTGATTTTGAAGCAGGGTGAAAATCGCATTTTCACCTTGCGTGCTCTGATAAGTCCAGGATGGATTTATTCAGAGCTTCCTTATAGAATTCGTGATATTCCTCCGGCTTGATGTCTTTTTTATTGCGGCGCCACAAGGCCGTGGCGCTGTTTACGGTCTCTTCCCCCGGCGTGGACTCGACTTTCCTGTCCTTTCCCCCCTCCTTGCCCTCTTCCTCCCGGGCCTCTTTGGGTATGACTATCGGCAGGGAAATATGATCGGAATAGCGGGTGATGATACCGCGCGGGCGATAGCCGTCCAGGAACTCATCCATCTCTGGATGGGATCATACAGCTACGCTCCTTCTTTTGACAGCAGAACCGTGGGCATCAGAACAGCGCTCTTGCGATCACCTGCACACACAAGAAAAGCTACCGGAAGGCAGAAGAATCCGTGATACAATGAAAAAATGAGAATGAATGAACAAATACGGCAATCTACAACAGTGCATCATGAATCCGATGACCCTGAGTATCTTGCCTGGAAAGATGCGAAGGTCAGCGCAGCGCTGACAGCGGCACGCGCCCACCCGGAACGACGGGTTTCGCAAGCTGAGATTTGGAAGAAATTCGGCCTTGCGGCTTAACTACACGCCAGAGGCCATTGCCGACCTCGACAACATCCACAGCTACATCGCGGAAGATGACAGTAACGCGGCAGATCGTGTGATCGCGCGGATTTTGCAGTCCTTAACCATTCTTGAGACCCACCCGCTTGTGGGTAGGACGGGGCGCATCAAGGACACCCGCGAATGGTCGATTTCTGGCCTGCCTTACATCGGTGTTTATATTATCCCCGATGATATCAATGTGGACGTGATTGCCATCGTCCACACGTCAAAGCAGTATCCTTAAAAACACTGACTGAACAGGATTGAGCGGTAGCGAAATGCGCCGGCCCGCCATTGGCCCGAGGGCCGGAAGTCCGTGACCTGTTCAGGCACTATACAGTGCCGCCGTCGGCATGGGTGATGTCCATCGCCTTGACCAGGATCAATTCCAGCAGGCGATCCCGATCGTGCTCGGCCGACAGCGCGATACCGATCTCGTTCAGTTGGCGCAGCAACCCCGAAAAGTTTTTTTGTAAATTATCCATCCTGGCCCGTTCATCGTTCATGCCCCCGAGTCATTGTAGGAAATGGGCGGTGAAAGTGAAATAAAAAAATGGGGCGCCAGAACGCCCCGTTGTACAATCCGCAGATGGGATAGGGCCTAATCCGTCAGGCTGACGATAAGGCCGTTCAGTTTATTGACAAAGCCGGCCGGGTCCCGCAATTGCCCGCCTTCACTGAGCAAAGCCTGATCAAACAAAATCTGCGACCAGTCCGCAAAGCGATCTTCATCCGGCTCGTTATCGATCTTTTTCAGGACAGGGTGATCCGGATTGATCTCCAGAATCGGCTTTGCACCGGGGATAGTCTGGCCCGAGGCCTTTAATATCTGCTCAAGATGGCGTCCCATATCATGCTCATCGCTGACCAGACAGGCCGGCGAGGTGGTCAAACGCGAGGTCGTGCGGACTTCCTTGACCTGTTCATCCAGCGCCTTTTTAATGCGCTTGCTGAGCTTGTCAAAATCCTTGTTTTTCTGTTCCTCCTGTTGCTTCTCCGCCTCATCCTGAATAGCGCCCAGATCAAGCTGGCCCTTGTTGACCGATTGTAAGGGTTTGCCCTCAAATTCGGTCAGCTGGCCGGTCACCCATTCGTCTATGGGGTCGCTCAGCAATAACACCTCGATGCCTTTCTTGTGGAAGATCTCCAGGTGCGGGCTGTGCCTCGCCATCGCGCAGGATTCGGCCGTGACGAAGTAGATCGCCTTCTGATCCTTGGACATGCGCCCGATGTAATCCTTAAACGAGACCTTCTGTTCTTCGGTGTCTTCATGGGTGCTGGCAAAGCGAAACAAGCCCGCCAGTTCGGCCTTTTGATCAGAGGCGTCGACCACGCCTTCCTTCAGGACCTTGCCAAAGACTTTCCAGAACTCGGCGTATTTTTCCTGATCCTTCTCTGCCATATCCTGCAACAGGCCCAACACTTTTTTAGCGCAGCCGGAGCGGATCGAATCAATCACCCGGTTATGCTGCAAAATCTCGCGCGACACATTCAGCGGCAGGTCATCGGAATCGACAATGCCACGCACAAAACGCAGCCAGGCGGGCAGCAACTGTTCCGCGTCATCCATGATAAACACTCGCCGCACATACAGTTTAACGCCATGCCGCTGCTGCCGGTCCCACAGGTCAAACGGCGCCCGGGCCGGGATATACAAAAGCGAGGTATATTCCAGCTTGCCTTCAACCTTGCTGTGAATATGGGCCAGTGGCGCCTCAAAATCATGCGCGACATGCTTATAGAATTCGTGATATTCCTCCGGCTTGATGTCTTTTTTATTGCGGCGCCACAGGGCCGTGGCGCTGTTTACGGTCTCTTCCCCGGTCGCGGACTCGACTTTCCTGTCCTTTTCCCCCTCCTTGTCCTCTTCCTCCCGGGCCTCTTTGAGCATGACTATCGGCAGGGAAATATGATCGGAATAGCGCGTGATGATGCCGCGCAGGCGATAGCCGTCCAGGAATTCATCCATTTCATCGCGCAGATGCAAGATGACCTTGGTGCCCCGCCGCGGCCGATCAAAGGTCTCTATGGTGTAATCGCTTTGGCCGTCGGAGCGCCAGCGCACGCCCTCCGCCCGGCCGAGGCCGGCCCGACGGCTGATCACCTCCACCTGCTTCGCGACAATAAAACAGGAATAAAAACCGACGCCGAATTGCCCGATCAGGCGCGAGTCCTTCGATTCATCGCCGGTCAACGCCTCAAAAAACTGTTTTGTGCCGGATTTCGCAATCGTGCCCAGATGCTCGACAACCTCGGCCCGCGACATGCCGATGCCGTTATCGATCACCGTAATCGTCTTCAGGTTCCGGTCGAATTCGACCCGAATCTTTAATTCGGCCTCGCCTTCATACAGGCTGTCATCCTGCAATGCCTCAAAGCGCAGCTTGTCGGCGGCATCGGAGGCATTGGAGATGAGTTCGCGCAAAAAGATTTCCTTGTTACTGTACAGAGAATGCACCATGAGATGCAGCAACTGCTTGACCTCGGTTTGAAAGCCCAGTGTTTCCTGATTTGTTTCGACAGCCATAGATTTTCCCCGTTTTATGAATTTATACAGGCTTTGAATATAAGCGCCATTTGGATTATTTCAAGTTTGAAAACAGCGGCCGGGCGGCGTATGCGCAGGTTCAGACAGAAGTGAGATTTTTCTGAGATAAAGGAATCGGGTTAGGCATAGTTTCACCTCCGTACGATCAAACAGGCTGACGATAGCGCTGGACATCAATAGCTTTCAAATACTGGGATTTGACAGCAATCGCGCGCTTGAGGGCGGGCATCGTATCTGGCGGGCTATCACTCCGGATTGCTGGGGCGCCCGACCCTCGGTCCGCCTTCAGACTACAATGGCCGTTGCGTAAACCTCAATATCGGCCGCGCTCATGCCGAGTTGGCGGGCAGTATTCTGCCAACCCCGGATAGCGGCGGACACTTCCTTGATGATCTCCCGGGCCCGGTCATCCTGCAAAGCGAAGCAAGGCGCCGCCCGGCGGGCTATGTCAAGCTCGGCCTCGGGCCCTTCTTCCGAGATCCAGGTGCTGAGTTCGCGCGCCTTCTCCGCCATCGGCACGGGGTTGAGGTCGTAGGCCGGCGCCAGCCGCCATTTGTTATCGCGGTCATAGAGAAAGCCGTGATTGCGTAAATGGTCATCGAGGTTGCCGATCATTACGCCGAACACAATGCGACGCCAGAGTTCGCGCAGATCTTCAGTCGGCGCGCTGGAATACATGCGGATGCTTTCGGCAATATCGGTATAGGTCGCTTGATCGCCGTCACCGAGGCCCAGCAGGCTCATGGCCGACAAAAACGGAAGGCGGCGCCCGCCCTGCCGGTCAAAACGGGCGATCAGGGCAACCGGCCGCCCGGCGACATCCTGCAACCTGGCGGCGGCCGCATTGATCCCGGCCCTGCGCGCCAGGGTCAGGGCCAGCACTTCGCCGTGGGGGATACTGCGATCGTCGTCGGGTTTTGGAAATTTGGCGATGGCAAGGCGGCCGTCGCTGTCCACGAGCGCGGATTTCGGGCGCGCGCCGCCGAGCGGCGAGCCCTCGTTGAGCAGCAGCTTCAGGTCTGCGGCGGTCTCCGTGTCCGTTTGCACGGCGACGGCCGCATTCATCAGCGCCGGCAGCCGGACCAGCGGCGGCACGCGGTAATGGCCGATGTCATGATCGAAGCGCTGTTCGCCCGCGCGCCTGAGCTGCAACGCGCCAACCCGCGTCTGGTCGCTGAGCGCCAGCAGGTAGTCAATTTCGGATAAGGTTCGGTTATCACCGGCCTTGCGAAACGCGCGCCGGATAAGCTGCCGGCCCCAACGGTCCGGCGCCGTATCGCGCAAGGCGCCGAGTAGGGTTGATGTATCCGAACGGGTGTAAATCGGCTGTGTATCCAGGGCCAGATTGGCCGGGTCGAGGGCGAAGGCCGCCGGATAATTCAGCCATTGCCGGGCATAGTCAAACACCGAGCTTTGCCCACGGCGCCCGGCGACATAGCGGCAGTAGCCGACCAGGCGTGTCTGGCCGCCGTGCTCGATATGGATGTCCAGCGTATCCGTCACGAGCGCGCCCGGTTGCGGCCACGCGGTTGAATTTTTTGTGGCAGCCGGTCTTCTTCAATGTCCAGCCCGAGGGAATCCGTGCTTCGGTCGGCGACATCGCCCAAACCATCGGCCAGGCCCAGCAAGGCCAGCACCGTTGCGTAGATGCCCATCGAAACGCTCGGATCGCCCTTTTCGACCTTGTAGAGCGTGCCGCGGCTGATAAAGGCGCGCTCCGCCATCGAGACCGTGGAGATACGGCGTTTTTTGCGCGCAACGGTGATGTCTCCGCCGAGTTTGATCAGCGCGTTGCGGGCGGCGCGGGGCAGTGTGCCGTTTGCTTTTGTTTTCATAATATGTCTTATATTGTGAGCATTAAATAGATTAATTGTTCACTATATAATACACTTTGTATGAAAATCCAGCACTTTGTCAATTCGGTGATAAGGTCCCGGCTGTCCTAACGATAGCGCAATTTATAATCGGTGGCGGCCAGACAGGCCGTTTCCGTTTCGAGGTCGGCCTCGGTGAGCGGGTGTTCGGCCAGCCATGCCCCGCCGAAGTCGAGTTCAACGGTTTTGCCGGCGGCCGCCGCCGCGGGTATTCTGGCCGTTGTGCGGTTGCGGCTGAGCAGTATGGCCAGGCGCAGGATGATGATCATCCTGAGCAGTTTGCATTTGCCGTGGCCGGTATCCCGCTCGACGGCTTCCAGCGCCAGCTTGCGCCGGTGCAGGCGCACGAGCGCGCTCAATACCGATTGTTCCTGTCTTGAAAAGCCGGGCATGTCGGAATAACTTAACAGATAGGCCCCGTGTTTGTGGTACTGACTGTGTGCCACGGCCAGCCCGATCTCATGCAGGCGCGCGGCCCAGCGGATCATTTTGAGGTCTTCCTTTTTATCCAGCCCCCAGGCGGCCTGCACACCCTTGAAGAGTTGTCCGGCCATTTTTTCAACACGGCCCGCGTGGGTTTCGTCAATACTGTAACGCTTTATCAGTCGGTTGACAGTTTTGTCGCGCACATCGCGTTGATGCCGGCGGCCGATCTGCTCATACAGCAGGCCCTCGCGCAGGGCGCCGGCGGAATATTCCATGGTCTCGATACCCAGGGCCTCAAACACGGCCGACAAAACGGCCACGCCGCCGGCAAAGACCGGCGCCCGGCTGGCCGACAACGGTTCGAATTGAAGCTGATTGATATGTCCGGCCGCGATCAGCGCCTCGGTCAGTCTGGCCAGCGCCGCGGCGCTAATGACGCCATTGCTCCAACCCTGGCCGGTCACAATATCAAGGATGGCGTGAATGGTGCCGGAGGTTCCAATCGCCCTGTCCCAGCCGCGGTTGCGGTAGAGTTGCTGGACTGTTTCCATTTCCTGCAGGGCCAGGATACGCGCCTTCTGCATGCGCCCGGCGCTGATTTCGCCATCCGCGAAATAACGCCGGCTGAGGCTGACACAGCCCATAAACAGGCTCTCGGTGATACCGACATTGAAGCCCTTGCCGATAACGAGTTCGGTGCTGCCGCCGCCGATATCCACGATCAGGCGCCGGTCGGTTTCATTGAAGATCGTGTTGGCGACCCCCAGATACACCAGCCGCGCCTCTTCACGGCCGGAGATAATCTCGATATGGCGCCCCAGCGCGCGCTCGGCCGCGGCCAGAAATTCAACGCTGTTGCGGGCCTGACGCAGGGTATTGGTGCCCACCGCGCGGATATTGCCCGCGGGGATGCTGGCGATGCGCTGGCCAAAGCGTTGCAGGCATTGCAGCGCCCTCTGCATGGTCTCCGCGTTCAGATGACGGCGCTCATCCAGCCCGCCGGCCAGACGCACCATCTCCTTGATACGGTCAACGATCAATGCGCGCCCGTCAACCAGGTTGGCCACGACCATGTGAAAACTGTTGGAACCCAGATCGACCGCGGCAAAGGATTTATTTTTATTTGGCAATAGCTGACTCATTCGACAAAATCGGCTGAAATGTAGCATACTCTGCCGCAGCGCGCCCTGAGAAGTGCCGGCTGGACTTGGTCAGGGTTGTCTCAATATTTATCGTTATCTACATGGCTTTTTATCTCTACATCATGCGCCATGCCAAGTCGGACTGGTCGGGGCCGGGCGGTTCCGATTTCGAGCGCGGCATTACCGGGCGCGGCAGGAAAAACGCCAAGCGCATCGGGCAGTGGTTGCAGGAGCATGATCATATTCCTGACAAGATCGTCTCATCGCCGGCCGTGCGCGCCAAAGAGACGCTCGCGGCGCTTTTAAGCCGGCTTGAAAAAAAGGCCGTGGTTTTTGACGAGCAACTCTATCTGGCCGATCTGGAGCGCTTGCTCACCTGCATTGAGCGTCATAAAAGCGATGCGCACAGCCTGTTGCTGCTGGCGCATAACCCGGGCCTCAGCGATCTGGCGCGTTATTTGTCGGACAGGTCAGACTCGCCGGCGAGCGGCAATGACAGGCTTGGCACGGCTAATCTGGTTATTTTCAGGTATGCCGCCAACACCTTTGACCCGGATTCGGACCGGGGCGAACGGCTTGCCTTCATCAAGCCCGGAGAACTGGACTGACCGCGCGGCCGAGACAGACGCCCGGGGGGCTGACCCGGCCGGCCGGCTGTTATTCCTTGCCGGCGCGGATCAAGCTCAAGACCTGGGCCAAACGCATCAGCGCCCGGCTGGCCCCGGCGTTTGGCCGCGGGCCTGAGATCTCGCCTGAAATTGCGGTTGAAAGGCGCTATCTGGACAGCTTTGACTGGCGGCTCCACAAGCGCGGCGTGCGGTTGCTGGCGGAATGCCGCCCCGGCCCGGGGCCTGCAACAATCAGGCTGCACTGGCTTTCGGATGCGGATGATCCGGCCCGGCCCGGCGTCCTCGGGCTGGCCGAATGGCCCGTTTGGGCGGAAGATTTGCCGGCCGGCAGGGTCAGAGACCGGCTGTGCGCTATCCTGGATATCCGGGCCCTGCTGCCCGTGGCGCGCGTGGTGTCGAGGCAGATCCAACTGACCGTCAGGGACGGGCAGGACAAGACGCGCTGCCGCCTGATACTGGAAGATAATCAGGCGGAAAGCGCGGATCGGCGGGCGCGGCGGCCACTCGGCCAAAGGCTCTGCGTGCGGCCATTAAGCGGCTATGCCAAAGACCATGCCCGCGTCCTGAAGCGCTTGAAAAAAATGGCAGACCTCAAGCGGGGCGGGGATGATCTGTTTGCCGCGGCCGCCCGCGCCTTTGGCCGTGAACCGGGGGCCGCTCCGGGCAGGGCCAGGCCCGGGCTTCAGCGTGAATGGCGAGTGGACAAAAGCTGCCGAACATTGTTGCTTGGCGAGCTTGGGCAGATGGAACACAATATTGACGGGACGCTGGCCGATATTGACACCGAATTTCTGCATGATCTGCGGGTTGCGATCCGGCGTTCGCGTTCGTTATTGAACAAGATGAAGGCGGCCTTTCCTGCCACGATTCTGCAACGTTTTACAAAGGAACTGGCGTGGCTCGGCAACGTCACCACGCCGCGGCGGGATCTGGATGTTTATATGCTGGACTTTCCCAAATACCGGCGCTGCCTGCCAGAGCCTCAAAGGGCCGATCTCGACCCGTTTTACGATTTTTTGCGTGAGCAGCATCGCTCGGCACAGGCGATCCTGGCCGGACACCTAAAGTCAGGCCGCTTTAACCGGTTCCGGCGCAACTGGTGCCGCTATCTGGAACGGCCCCTGCCCGCGAGGCCCCGCGCGCAGTTGGCCACCCGGCCCATTGGCGCCGTGGCCGACCATGCTATCTGGCGGGCCTATCGAAAATTGATAAAAGAAGGGGCGGCAGTCTCTCCGCAATCCGCGGATGCCGCCATCCATGAACTGCGCAAAACCGGCAAGAAGCTGCGTTATCTGCTTGAGTTTTTTGCAAGCCTTTACCCAAAAAAGCAGACCAGGGCCATTATCAAGGCGCTGAAGGCGTTGCAGGAAAATCTGGGCGAGTTTCAGGACTTGAGCGTGCAGGCCGGGAAACTGCGCTGTTTCAAGCGCGAACTGAGCGGGCGGGGCGGGGGCCGGCCGCAAACCGGGCGGGCCATGCAGGCGCTCATTGATGATCTCATCAAAAAGAAGAAAACCGTGCGGCATGAATTTACCGGGAGATTTAATCGTTTTGCCTCAAACCGGATTGAACATGAATTCAGAAAGCTGTGCGGCCGGCGGGAAAAGGCGTTGAAGGGAAAAGACGCCAAAGGAGCGAGGCGGCGGCAATCAGCCGTGGCAAAGCCATGAATATCGTTGCGATTTATCACAGCAAAGGCGGGGTCGGCAAGACCACGACGGCGGTCAACCTCGCCTATCTGGCCGCGCTGTCCGGCCAGCGCGCCCTGCTTTGGGATCTGGACGCGCAGGCCGCCAGCAGTTTTTATTTGCGGGTCAAGCCCAGGGTCAAGGGCGGAGGCAAAAAACTGTTGCAGGACGATAAGGGGCTTTTCAGGGCGATCAAGGCCAGCGATTATGACAATCTGGACATCCTGCCCGCGGACTTTTCCTATCGCAAGCTGGACCACCAACTCAAGACCGGCCAGACATTAAAAAATGCCATGTCGCCTCTGGCCGGGGCTTATGAACTGATCCTGCTTGATTGCCCGCCCAATATCAGCCGCCTCTCGGAGCATATATTCAGGGCCGCCACGGCCCTGCTGATCCCGGTTATTCCAACCACCCTGGCCCAGCGGGCCTTGCTGCAACTCATTGATTTCCTCGACGACAAGGGCTTATCGCATGGCCATATCATGCCCTTTTTCTCAATGGTGGACAGACGCCGGAATCTGCACAAGGCGATCATCCAAAGCCTGCCGCAAAAAGTCCCCGGCTTTCTGAAGAGCATGATTCCAAACGCCGCCGAAGTTGAAAAAATGGGGCTTCGGCGGCAACCGCTGTCGGTCTTCGCGGGCGCGTCCGCGGCCTCAAGGGCCTATTGTTATCTGTTTGCCGAAATGATGCACAGACTTGATAAGGAAACTCTGATTCAATCAGAGTTTCCATAAGGAGTTAAACAGATTCCGGTCTGCGCCAGACAAACCGGCATGACTTGTGTCATTTCTCCGCGACCAGATAGGCAATCCAGCCGGCGTCCGCATCGCCCTCCGTCTCCGGGATAAACACCCCGTTGCCCTCGCCGTCTTCGCCGGCCTGTTCCCAGTAAACCACGGGTCTGAAACCGGCCTCGCTCAACATCTCAAGGATCTCGGGCAGGGTCCAGACCCGCCATTCATAACTGAACGCCTTCATCATCCGGGAGCCGTCCCTGAATTTAAAATGGATATAATTTCTGGCGATACCGCTGATCGGGTTATAACGATACTGCTCCCAGATATAAGTGAAGTCCTTGTACTTGGTCTTTTCCTTTAATTCCTGAAATGCCTCATAGCCGCCATAGGCGTCCAGAAAAAAGATCCCGTCCCTGGCCAGCGCGCGGTAAACGGCCTTGAAATATTTGATCGTGCGTTTGCGCTCTTTCAGCAGCCAATAACTGAAGTTCATGGCGAGCACGATCTCGACCGGTTCGGTCTTGACGTTTGCCACATCGGCCTGGATGACGCGGATGCGTTTTTGTTGCGCCTTCGTAAGCCTCGCGATCCTGTTTTTTTTACCCCAGTCGAGCACGGCCCGGTCCTGGTCTATGCTCAGGGCGATGTTGGTCTTCCGCCGCCTGACCCATTCGCACGAGGTATTGGTGGTGCCGCAGAAGTCTTCTCTGAGGGCACGGGCATAACGCCCGCGCAGGCGCTTGAAAATCGTGTCAACGAAGTCTATTTCGGACTCGACACACTGCACGGCCTGTTCATAACAGACATAGCGGTCCGCCAGCGCGGCCTGGGCCGGCCGGCCCGCCTGGTTTTTATTCTTGTTTTTCACGGTCATATTATCTACCTTCCGGGTTTGTTAAACGGGGCATTATAGCCAATAGCGGGCCTTTAAATACTTTTATGATATTAATATCGCAATTATCCGTACATCCCTGCCTGCCCGGAGCAGGCAGGTGGCCGGTGCTGACCGACCGTCCGGCAAGGCTGGCCTCTGAAGCCTCGGAAATACGGCTCTATTCGGCTGCCGGTGATTGGAACTGTAACTTAAGCTATAATTGAACCTGGTATTACACAAGAGCATAACGATGAATACAGCATTACAAGTTACTGCGGACATGGAGGAAGAACAAAAGCCGCCGTTAGCGCCGACACCGGAATGGTTGGCGATGTCAAAGGAAGAGCGGGCCGCCTGGTTGCGGGAACACGGCAAGGGCTACCTGTCGAAGGAAGAGCAGGAAGAGCGATTACGGTTGTATCATGGAGATATAGAGATGGTTTACAGCGCCGAGGGCAATAGGGCGAGTAAAGCGAGTGATGAGGATGCCTTCTGGCAATGGTTCAGTCTTATCGCTTTGCCCGGAAACTCTCTGATGACACTCAAGCGTTGGTTCGGCGCCAATTTTATCCGCGCCACGGGCTTTGATATCAGCAGAGCCAATGAAGACTACGGCCCGGACTGGCTGGATAAATAATTGAGCGCGCCAGAAGATACCAAAAGCCTGCTGGCAACGGAGGCGGCGACCTTTGCCTGCCGCGTGCAGGTGGACTATAATTGAACTTAAGGTATTACACGGGAGCATAACGATGAACACAGCACTACAAGTCACCGCGGACATGGAGGAAGAACAAAAGCCGCCGTTAGCGCCGACACCGGAATGGTTGGCGATGTCAAAGGAAGAGCGGGCCGCCTGGTTGCGGGAACACGGCAAGGGCTACCTGTCGAAGGAAGAGCAGGAAGAGCGATTACGGTTGTATCATGGAGACATAGAGATGGTTTACCTCGCCGAAGGCAGTAAGGCGAAAAAGGCGGGTGATGAGGATACCTTCTGGCAATGGTACAGCCTTATGGCTTTGCCCGGACCCACTCTGATGACACTCAAGTGGTGGTTTGGCGCCAACTTTATCCGCGCCACGGGCTTTGATACGAGTAATGCCGATGAAGACTACGGTCCGGGCTGGCTGGACAAATAATTGAGCGCGCCAGAGAACATAAAAGGCTCGTTGGTAGAGGAGGCGGCGGCCTTTGCCTGCCGCGTGCAGGTGGACTATAATTGAACTTGGTATTACACAGGAGCATAACGATGAATACAGAACTACAAGTCACCGCGGACATGGAGGAAGAACAAAAGCCGCCCTTAGCGCCGATACCGGAATGGTTGGCGATGTCGAAGGAAGAGCGGGCCGCCTGGTTGTGGGAACACGGCAAGGGCTGCCTGTCGAAGGAAGAGCAGGAAGAAGAATTACGGCTATATCATGGAGATATAGAAGCTGTTTACACCGCCGAGGGTAATAGAGCGGATGACAATGATACCTTTTGGCAATGGTACAGCCTTATTGCTTTGCCTGGACATACCCTGATGACACTCAAGCGATGGTTTGGCGCCAACTTTATCCGCGCCACGGGCTTTGATACGAGTAATGCCGATGAAGACTACGGCCCGGATTGGCTGGACAAATAATTGAACGTGTCAGAGAACACAAAACGCCTGCTGGCAACGGAGGCGCAGGCTATAAAAAGAAATAAGGAGATGTCCGGCGCCAAAGAGTTGGCTGATGCAAGAAAGGTGGTGCTGACTCGTGTCAAAGAGACAACGGCGAGCGGCAATGTGGAAGAGATCATAGAGTTAGAGAGGGATTTTCTGCAAAATGATCTGGATCGCTACGCCAAAGCAGGCGATAAGGAAATGATAGGGAACTTGAGCGCGGGTCTGCAAGGCATTGCGGCGATTAAGCGCAAGTATCAGATTGTGGATGACCCGGAGCGGTACCGGATTATTAATGAAGACCATACGTTTCCCAAGAACCGCAGACAGGACTTGCCCCTGGACGAAGCGCGGCAGGCATTTGGAAGCCACCGCGCCCGTCTCCGTAATTATCTCAAGGTTGATCTGGAAGAGACGAGAAAGCAGGTTATTCAGGCGCGCATAAAAGCGTTAAGCGTTGTTGAAAAAGACTACATTGCGCGGCAGGCAGAGACGCTTGGTGTGAAACCTCCGGCAAGCGCAAAAAGAGCAAAACCGCCGCGGACATAAAGAAGCCAGACGGACAAAAATCGGCAAGGTGGCGCTGTCTGCCGAGCAAGAAGCTAAAAAGAAGGCGCTGGAAACGGCCTACAAGTCACTTCCCAAGGAAGAGGCTTTGAAGGCGCATCCTGAACTGGCCGGGGTGTATAAGATGGAGGCGGCGGCGCAGGAATTTGCCGTTAAGCACATCGGCCATTCCGAAAGTCAGAAACAGTTTATAAAAGAGGTCCAGCAAAAGAGTTTCAGGGAACTGGCCAAAGGCAATTCATTGCCAGACCTGGCCAAGCAGCAGCAAACGCCGTAACCATCCGTAAAAGACCTTGATATTGAAAGATAACTGTCTGCCTGCGCCACGGCTTCGGGACGGCGATGGCGACCACGGCCAGGCCGTCGCCGATTCAAGTGTTGTCAAAGCTGATGCGCCATTCCAGAACGAAGGTGGTCGGTGATGAGTAGCGCAAGCTGCCTGCCCGCGTGAGGCAGGTCATCCCCTTTAGAATGGCGCGCGGCGGATGCCAACACGGCACTGAATACCGCGCGAGCGGCGCGAGAAGCCGCAACAGCTTGTAAACAGTTAGCGGGCAAGTTCTGTCTTGAGCGCCCTGGCAATCCTTGCGATGGCCGCGTTGCGCTCATCGAATGAAGCCTCCGTCTCAGTCATGTAAACCGCGACGATTACAGGTTTGCGGTCAGGCGGCCAAATTACGGCAATTACGGAGCGCGATCCATAACCGCCAGCGCCTGTTCTGTCGCCCACACGCCAATCTTCCGGAACTCCGGCGCGAATCAAAGGCCCTCCTGTTTTGTTCCCGACCAGCCAATCTTCAAGCTGCCGGCGTGAATTGGTTGACAACACAACGCCAAACACCAGTCTGCGCAAGTTCTGCGCCATAGCGTTTGGCGTTGTGGTGTCCTGCAAATCTCCCGGCCTTGCTTCATTAAGTTCAATTTCCCAGCGATCAAGCCGGGTAACCCGATCGCCAATACGGCGAGTGAACCCGGTAACACCCCACGGCCCGCCCAGGCTTCTCAATATTAAATTGGCCGCCGTATTGTCGCTCATCGACATGGCGGCGTCACAAAGCTCATATAGCGTCATGCCCTGTCCTCCCAATCGCTTTTCCGTCACCGGCGCATAGGGCACTAAGTCGCTTTCCTGGACTGCCACGATTCTTTTTAAATCCTCATCTCCAGCGTCAACCCGCTCTAACACCGCAGCGCAGGCCAGCGCCTTAAAGGTGCTGGTTATGGGGAATCGATCATTTGCGTTGTATTCCCAGCGCCTGCCGGACTGATAATCATAAGCAGCAAAGCCAATCCGCGCATCCAGCCGTTTTTCCGTTTCAACCACTAAATCAATGAGCGCGTTATGTTCAAGTTTCAACCCACAGGCAGTCAGGCTGACCAGCATCAATCCGGCTATAACGACTCTTTTACTCACTTTACTGACCAAAATCAGGTTTTTATTCATTCGGAATGGGCTTATGGGGGCTAATCAATACCCGTTGGCATCAGCGCAAAATGACACGCTAAGCGCATAATCTTTTGAGGTGCGCAGTGAGCGCGGCGAGGGTTTCAGCAAACGCATCTTCCCACAGGTAATGGCCGCAGTTTTCGATCTTCGTCACCTGTGCCTGAGGCAGGCACTTTTGCCATCTCTCAAGCTCTTGCCTCCTGAAGGCGATATCGTTCTCGGGCCAGATGAATGCGGCCCGCCCTGAAAAACGTTCAAGACCCCGCTCGATCCCGGCAAGCCAGTGTTTCGATTGCAGGATATGGCGCGGAAAAATATGCAGTGGACGGCGGGGCGCCGGCGGGTCAAAGGGGGCCCGATAGGCCCGCATGGTCACCGCATCCGGGGCGCCGCGCTGCATGGACGCCGGAATAACGCGATTGACGAAGACGGCATGGCGTTCGTTCGCCCACCGTCCGATGGGGCCGCCCATCAGACGGGCGAACCATTCGAAATGCAATATGCCATTCACCGGCCAGGCCCAGGTATTGCCGAGACAGAAAGCGGTAAGCCGATCTTCGGTGTTTAGCATGGCCCACAAACCAATCGGCCCGCCCCAATCATGGGCGATCAGGCAGGCATCCTGGATATTGGCCTGATTCAGAAACGCGGTGACAAGGGCCGCATGTTCCTCCGGCGTAAACCCATAATGAACTGGCGGTTTTGAGAGCCCGAAACCGGGCAAATCAAGCGCAATACAATCGTAGCTTTCACGCAAAGCGCCGATGATGTTGCGGTACAAAAAGCTCCAGGTTGGGTTGCCATGCAGGAACAGCAATGTTGGGCCTTGGCCTTCGCGGATGTAGTGCAGGCGCGCCGGGCCGATAGTCATAAAGTGGCTTGCAAACGGAAAAGCGCCTTCGGGCAGATCAAACTGTTCTTCGGCAAAGCTGCGCATGTCAGGACCTGTTGTTTTCTTCGGCAAAGTGAATTGCGGCCTCGAAGAGATCGCGAAATTCCGAGAGATCTTCGGGCGCGCTGATCGCGATCCATTCGCGCATCGGCTTTTTGCCATAGGGGGTGAAGGGTATGGCGCGGTTGGACGCTTTTGCGCGAATGGCGACAGCTTCAGGCACGCGCATGCCAATGGTGTCTTCATAGACGCAAAGCGCCATCTTGCGGCCAACATAAAGCGCCGGGCAGCCAAACATATTGCCCTGGCGCATGGCGATTGGCCCATTTGAGCAGAGCGCCTCAAGCTCCGCGTAGAGCGCCGTATCGTGCGATGATTTTGCCGTGGCTTTCATGATCCACTCCTTCCTGCCACGGCATCTCCGGCCCGGTCAATCAGGGCCGAAACGGGGCGAATATGCACTGCAACGGCCGCCGCCCGCCGGGCCGCTTGCCGGTCGAAATCGATCTGTCCCCGGATCATCCGGGCCAGGCTCTTCACCTGTTTGCCTATATCCTTCATCGCGTCCATGCGGGTGGCCACGAGGCCGGTGGCGCCGCTATGCGCCCATACTGCGCCGACGACTCCGCTGACCACGCCACTGACAATCAGCAAGGCGATGAACGACAGATACCGCGCCTTGATACTTCGACCCACCTTGACCTTCCTCAACAGCACAACCGCAAAACCGGACGGACGGTAGACATTCCAGTCACTGGGGGTCAAATGGCCGCAAGGCGTCTTTGCTTCAGGAGCAGCGTTAATGTCCGCGCTTCTTGTGCCCGGAATGCCCGCCAGGGACGTAACCCCGGAGGTGGTTGTAGGTCATAATCTGGTCTCGGGTCAACAAAGGCACAGCGAGAATTAGTCTGGCCATCATCATCCTCCAAATGCGCTTTCACGCCTTCCATTGGACGCCAGGGCGTTCAAGAGTGTATTGTTTAATGGTCTTGCCTTCCTGCGCGGCCCGCGCTTTCAGGGTTTGGTGTTGCTGTTCGGTGACATCAATGGTCAAACAACGCATGTTGCGGCCTCCAGGCAAAAAAGGACATTGGGCAGAACTTAGCACAAATGTGGTTTTATAAAAATATTCATTTGCAAGCCATGCCGGGGCAGGTTGTTCTTCAAGCTGAATTCCAGGATTTTGGTCACCCCCCAACTCTGCGCAACGCCTCATCCACGATCTTTATCGAAAGATAAAGCCCGGCGACCATCATGTCCTCAATGACAGGCCGGGCTTTCGGTATGAGTCCGCGCCTTTTGGCGCCATTTAGCAACGGCGGTCGGGATATGGGCCATATTATTAATTGCCGGGTTAATAATTCGGTTAAAATGAATCCATGAACTGGTGGGGAAAAATACTTGGCGGCGCCTTTGGCATGATGCTCGGCGGGCCGGCCGGCGCTATCCTGGGCGCGGCCCTGGGGCATAGTTTTGACAAGGGTTTATCCAGATCGGCCTCGGCCACGGGCGAGTTTGGCCGGCAGCAGCGCGCGCAGACCGTGTTTTATACCGCGACCTTCTCGATTATGGGCCATATCTGCAAGCTGGACGGCCGTATCAGTGAAGACGAGATCGCCCTGGCCCGGCAAATCATGCAACAAATGGATATGAATGCCGAGCAACGGCAGACGGCCATCCATCTCTTCAACGAGGGCAAGAAAGACGGCTTCCCGCTGCAGGACATGCTCAGGCAGTTCAGACAGGAGATCGGGCCGCGCCCGAACCTGCTCAGGATGTTTGTCGAGATCCAGATCATGGCGGCCTATGCCGATGGCGTGCTGCACCCGGCCGAGCGCGGCGTATTGCTTGTGATATGCCGGCAACTCGGGATTTCCGCGGCCGAATTTGAACACCTGTGCCGCATGATTGGCGGGCCGGGCCAGGGCCGCGCCGCCGGCAGCAGCAAGGGGCAGCCTTCGCTGCAACAGGCTTATGCGGTGCTGGATATCGATCCATCGGCCGGGGTGAGCGACATCAAAAAGGCTTACCGCCGCTTGCTGAGCCGGCATCACCCCGACAAACTGGTGGCCAGGGGTCTGCCCGAGGAGATGATGAAGATCGCGGCCGAACGCACGCATGAGATTCGGCAGGCTTATGAGGTCATCAAGGCAGAGAAAGGGTTTTAGGGAGGCCGTGCCCGGGCCAGGCTGGCCTTAAGGAATTATCTCTCTTCCCAATGCCTGCCTTCAATAATCTCGCCCTGATCGTCCCGCCGGATAGTAACGCGCCTTTGGATAAAACCCGCCAGCAGGGTCTCCGCAAGAAATTTTCTGAGGCCGGGCAGCAGCGCCAGAAAGCCGAATACGTCCGTGCAAAAACCGGGGGTCAGCAGCAAGGCGCCGGCAATCACAAGCAGCAGGCCCTCGATCAGTTCCGTGGCCGGCAAGCGGCCCTGATTCATGCTGAGTCGCACCCTGGCCAGGGTTGACAGGCCCTGCCAACGCAGCAACGCGGCCCCGAGCGCGGCCGTGGCGATGATTAAAACCACCGTATAACCCGCGCCGATGACCTTGCCGATCTGAATCAGGATGACGATTTCGATCAGGGGGATGATCAGGAACAGCAGAAACAGTATTTTGAACAAGGGAAGGCTCCGGTTGTTATCAGTCTGGCAATATTATCCCTATGCGGGCAAAATGCCAGTCTTTGGGCCTGTTTCCGATTCGATAACCCGTCTCCCTGATCAGGCTCGAATGGGCAGCCTATTGAAAAATCAAGACTGGTTCGGTCCGATGGCAAATACTGACAGCAAGCCGGTTTCTCCGATCACCGTCCGCGCGGCAACCGGCGATGACGCATCGGCGATTGCGGCCGCGCATGTCGCATCGTGGCGAGAGACCTATGCCAGTCTGATGCCGGAGACGGCGCTGGACGCCTTGTCGGTGAGCGATCGCGCGGCTCGCTGGACGCGCATCCTTGATCAATCCGAACGGCCCGAGGGCCCTGGCGTTTTCGTCGCCGAGCATGAGGGCGATCTTGTCGGCTTCGCGTCGGGAGGCCGCCAACGTGACACCAGCCTGCGTGAGCAAGGCTTCACCGGCGAGATCACGGCGATCTATGTGCCGCAGGACATGCAAGGCCGGGGCGCGGGCAGGCGCCTGATGGACGCTGTCGTTTACAGCCTGCAAAGGAACGGTCATGATGCCGCCAGCCTGTGGGTGTTGCGGGATAACTTTGGAGCGCGCCGTTTCTATGAGCGCCTCGGCGGCGTGATCGTTAGCGAGAAGCAGGATCATCGCGAGGCGGTCACGTTCATCGAGATCGCCTATGGGTGGCGCGACCTCTCCGGATGTTTGATCGAATGAGACCGGCGCATCCATGGCGTCAAAACCTGAAATGAGTAAAGAATCCCCGTTTCTGCTGGTATTGAGCACTTGCCCGGATGCCGCGCTCGCAAAAAGCATTGCCCGGGAATTAGTGGAAGACAAACTCGCGGCCTGCGTCAATATCATCGCCGATGTCAACTCGTGCTTTAGCTGGGCCGGGAAAACGGACACGGCGCTTGAACATCTGCTGCTGATAAAGACCCGCGAGGCGTGTTATCCGGCCCTGGAGCGCCGCGTCAAGGCGCTGCACCCCTACGAACTTCCTGAAATTATCGCTGTCCCTATCCACACGGGCCTCCCGGCCTATCTGGACTGGATCAGCAACACTACCCGCTCGGCATGAACATTCTCCCCAGGCTTGTCACCGGACCTCGCGCCTGTCTCCTCCTGGCGGCGCTATTATTGTCGTCCCCGCTTCTGGCCGACGGGCCGCTGGACAAGCTAGGCAAGCTGCTCGCGGGTCAGGGCCCGGCGGCCAATGATGAAATCCTCGACCCCGACAGCGCCTTTCAACTCGAACTGAGACGGTTCGCCCCGGACAGATTATTGCTCGGCTGGCAAATAGAACCGGGCTATTACCTTTATAAGGACAAGTTCCAGGTGCAAAGCCTCACCGACGGGATCAGGATTGAGGACTTCAGCCTGCCGCCCGGCCGGGACAAGGCCGACCCGCTGTTCGGCCAGGTCGAGGTCTATTATGGCCAGAATGAAGCCTTGATCCCGTTTAATGCGGCCGCGCGCGATCTTAAAACGGCCGCTATCGAAGTCGGCTATCAGGGCTGCAAGGAAGATTCGGTGTGTTATCCGCCGATCAAAAAGACCTATACGCTGGCGCTGGCCCCCACCGGGCCCACGGCCGCGGGGTCCGCGCCGTTGTCCGAGCAGGACGGCATCACCCAAAGGCTCAAGGATAAGGGCCTGCTGCTCAATATCCTGTCGTTTTTCGGCTTCGGCCTGTTGCTGGCGTTCACGCCTTGCGTGTTTCCGATGATCCCGATCCTGTCCGGTATCATCGTGGGTGAAAAACAGCGTGTTACCCGGCTACGGGCGCTGTCCCTGTCCTTGAGTTACGTGCTGGCGATGGCGCTCACCTACGCGGGCCTGGGCGTGGTCGCGGGCTTATTCCACTTCAATCTGCAAGCGGCGTCGCAGAATATCTGGGCGCTGTCGCTGTTCAGCGCGGTTTTTGTCCTGCTGGCGCTGTCCATGTTCGGCTTTTATGAATTGCGCCTGCCGTCAAGCTGGCAAAGCAGGCTGTCTTCAAACCGGACACAACGCGGCACCTTAAAGGGCGCCGCCATTATGGGCATATTGTCGGCCGTTATTGTCGGCCCCTGCGTGGCGCCGCCCCTGGCCGGGGCCTTGTTATATATCAGCCAGACCGGCAATGCCGTTTTGGGCGGGCTGGTGCTGTTTGCGATGGGGCTGGGTTTTGGCCTGCCGCTATTGCTGGTCGGGGTGATGTCCGGCGAATTGTTGCCGCGCGCCGGCGCCTGGATGGAAACCGTCAGGCGCGGCTTTGGCGTCATCATGCTGGGGGTCGCTATCTGGTTTTTAGAGCGCGTCCTGCCCGAGGCCGTGAGCCTGATGTTGTGGGCCACCCTGTTTGTCACCACGGCGGTCTTTATCGGCGCGCTGGACCGGGCGGACGCCATGACCGATCGCTGGCAGCGGCTGTGCAAGGGTTTTGGCCTGGTGTTGATGGTTTACGGCGTGGTGCTGATCGTGGCCGCGGCCGGCGGCAGCGGCACGGTCCTGCGTCCGTTTGCCGAGCCGCGGCTGGCGGCGGCCACCAAACAGAGTCTGCCGTTTGAGGATGTATCCGGCCCCGAGGACTTGCAGGCGCGCTTGACGGAGGCCAGTCTGGCGGGCAAGCCGGTCCTGCTGGATTTCTACGCGGACTGGTGCGTGAGCTGTGTTGACCTGGAGACCGAAACCTTCAGCGACCCCGCCGTGCAGATGGCGCTCAAGGATTTCATCCTGCTGAAAACCGATGTCACCCGGAATAACGCGCTGGATAAGGCCCTGCTTAAACAGTTTCAATTGTTCGGCCCGCCGGCCATCCTGTTTTTTGACACCGAGGCCAGGGAGATCACCTCTCACCGTCTGGTGGGTTTTATCAAGCCGGAACCCTTCATCAGCCATATTGAACAGGCGCTGGCCCTGTGAAGCGCCGGCCGATCATACTGGCGGCCGGTTTTATCGCGCTGCTGTCTGGCCTTGGCGGTTATCAACTGCAACGTTATTTCAACGCCGGCGACACGCCCGAAGCGGTCCGCGCCATTCAAAAAAAACCCGCGCCTAAGAGCGTGATCGGGACGCAGGCGGCGGATTTCAGCCTGGCTGACACGGCCGGCGCCAGACGCCATCTGTTGGAATGGCGGGGCAAGGTCGTGGCGTTAAACTTCTGGGCGACCTGGTGTCCGCCCTGCCGCGAAGAGATCCCCGATTTTGTCGAGTTGCAAGGCCATTACGCGGACGCCGGCCTGCAATTTGTCGGCATCGCCCTGCACGAGGCCGAAGAAGTGCGCGATTTTCTACAGGAATTCAAGGTCAATTACCCGACCCTGGTGGGCATGGAAGAGGTGATCGAGTTGGGCGGACAACTCGGCAATGCGATTGGGGCGCTGCCCTACACCGTCATTTTAGATCGCAATGGCCAGATCGCGTTCACAAAACGCGGGCCGCTCAGCAAGGCCGAGGCGGAAGCGGTCATACAAGGACTGCTTTAGCGGGGGGTGATCTTATCCGGGCTTATCAAGGAAGCTCTGAATAAATCCATCCTGGACTTCTCAGAGCACGCAAGGTGAAAATGCGATTTTCACCTTGCTTCAAAATCAATGACTTACGTCATTGATTTTGGCGGTACATCCCTGTACCGCAGGAAGCTCTGATTCAATCAGAGCTTCCTCAAGCAAGTCGCCGGAATGGACATGATTCATATCATGCCTTGCCCGGAAACTGCTCTATGACGGGTTCAAAACCCTCGAACTCGGGATGGCCCAGATACAGATGCCGGTTATCGCCGGCATTTTTATGGGCGGCGCGAAATGCCTCGGATCTGGTCCAGGCGACAAAGGCGTCTTCCGAGGCCCAGATGGTATGCGAGGCATAGAGCGTATGGTCGTCCCGCTCCGGGCCTTTGAGCAGGCGGAATTCGTTGAAACCGGGCACATCCTCAAGGTGTGTTTCACGGCTTTTCCAGACTTCCTCAAAAGCGTTTTCCTTGCCCCGGACGATCCGGAATCGATTCATGGCTATATACATAACAGGTTCTCCATTGGTTGATCTGCGCCGCTTACTTTAACAATCAATTCCGCTTCATTACAAGCCGCCGGGCAGACGCGCATACGGAATTTGTGTTTAATCTCTCCTGTCGGGCCGTCACTCCGCTGGCGCGGGCTGTTCCTCCAGATAGTTCCTGGCGACATCGATCGCGCGCCAGATTTGAAAGGGCGGCAGTATGTATTCATTGTTGATCTGGCGTATTCTTCTTTCCGCGTTGCCACTGCCCCTTTGAGCGGCGATGTAATACCAGGTATAAGCCTGGGCATAATCCTGTTTGACATGATGACCGTTTTCATACATCAGGCCCAGGTTATACTGGGCGTTGACCTCGCCCGCCCTGGCGGACTGCTCAAACCATTGCACCGCCTGCCGGAGATTGCGCTTGACGCCCAGCCCCAGATAATGGTGTATGCCAATATAATTCTGCGCCGCCGCATCGCCCTGCTCGGCCAGCGGCAGCCAGGCCCGGTAGGCCGCCGCATAGTCTCCCGCGTCAAACAGGGCCGCAGGATCCGCCGGTTTCAAGCAGGCGCCGAGCATGACAAGCGCAAATAAAAGGCCGTATTTCATCCGCTTTTCGCCAATGCCTGTTCAATATCCTCCAGCACATCATCAATATGTTCAATGCCGACCGACAGCCTGACCAGGTCTTCCGTCACCCCGGCCCTGGCCAGTTCCCGCTCCGATAATTGCCGATGGGTCGTGGTGGCGGGGTGACAGGCCAGTGACTTGGCATCGCCGATATTGACCAGGCGCACGATCAACCCCAGCGCGTCAATAAAGCGCGCGCCCGCCGCCTTGCCGCCACGCACGCCAAAGCTCAATATGCCCGCCGCCCGGCCGCCGCAATAGCTTTGCAGCAGACCATGATCGGCGTGATCCGGCAGCCCGGCATAGCGCACCCAGCTTACCTTGTCATGCCCGGCCAGATAATCCGCGACCCGGCGCGCATTTTCGCAATGTTTGTCCATCCGCAACGGCAGGGTTTCGATGCCCTGCAAGACCATAAAGCTGTTCAGCGGCGAGATGGCCGCCCCGGTATTGCGCAACGGTACCACCCGCGCCCGGCCGATATAGGCGGCCTCGGCCAATGCCTCGGTATAAACCACGCCATGATAAGAGGGATCGGGTTCATTTAAGCGGACAAAGCGATCCGCGTGTTTTGCCCAGGGGAAGCGGCCGGAATCCACGATGACGCCGCCTATGGTCGTGCCGTGGCCGCCCATATATTTGGTCAGGGAATGGATCACGATGTCGCAGCCATGTTCAAACGGGCGGCACAGATAAGGCGTGGGCACGGTATTATCCACTATCACCGGCACGCCCTGCGCATGCGCCAGGGCCGCAATACGGGCCAGATCGGCGACATTGCCGGCCGGATTACCGATCGATTCGCAAAATACCGCCTTAGTCTTATGGTCGATCAAGGCGCTGATCTGCGCATAATCCGGGTGTTCGAAAAAGCGCGTCTCAATGCCGAACTGCGGCAACGTGTGGGCAAACAGATTATAAGTGCCGCCATATAAACTGCTGGTTGAAACAATATTATCGCCGGCCTCGGCGATCGTCTGGATGGCACAGGTGATCGCGGCCATGCCGGACGCGAACGCCAGGGCGCCGACCCCGCCCTCCATCTCGGCAACGCGCTGCTCCAAAACGGCCGTTGTCGGATTCATAATGCGGGTATAAATATTGCCCTCGACCTTCAGGTCAAACAGATCGGCGCCGTGCCGTGTGTTATCAAAGGCATAAGACGTGGTCTGATATATCGGCACGGCCACGGCCCTGGTGGTGGGTTCCGGCGCATAGCCGCCATGCACGGCAATGGTTTCAATCTTCATAATCAAGCCCCCTTGATACGGTTAAAATCAGCGTGAACAAGCCTGCGGTCACGCAATCGTCACGGTCGGCATAGTTTATACCCTGTGGCCGTATCAGTAAAAAAAAGATGTCCGGGTTCAATATCTATGAGACAAATCAGGGCTGTCTGGCGCCTGCCTGAAGCAGGCAGGCCGGAATGAGGTAAAGCCAAAACAACATCCCATCGTCATTCGGTGGAAGCCGGAATCCATGAGGGGGAAGCGGAATGAAATATTCCTTTGTCATTGCAAACGCAGGATCCTCCCTGATTCCCAGGCAGACCCGGATCCCGGGCCACAAGGCCGGCAGGAAAAACCGGCACAGGCGATAATCCCATCTCGCCCCATCTGGGCGGCATTTATTGTAAAATAATAGGCAGCACTTGATTCAACGGATAGCGGCAAAACGCCATAAACGCTGAGATTTCATTGAGAAAGGGATATTTACTCATCTCAATATTTCTTTTAAAAAGCCGTTGATATTACGCCTTAAATGTAATTACAATACAGTCTGTGTTGCAGGCCAATTGCTTGGCCTGCTAATTCGGAGCATAAAAAAGAATGAATTTATTTTCATAACTATTTCAAAGACTTACACTGAACTTCTATTACAGCAAAAAATTAGAAGGCCACCTCATAATACTGTTAAAGAAATCAAAGGCCTGTTTAATACGTCCTTATATGAAAAATGAGGCTCAATGAGCCCCACAATATTCAGAGAAAACGGTTACCGGTTTTTCTTCTTCTCAAGAGAAGAGGAACGAAAACATGTTCATATTATATCCGGTGATGGTGAAGCAAAATTTTGGCTTGAACCTGATATAGAGTTGGCCAAAAATTACCGTTACACCAGCAAGCAACTTAAAGCAATAGAGAAACTAATTGAGGAACACCGAAATGAGCTCATTAGCGCATGGCAAAGACACTTTGAAAACGGAGGTTAGTCATATTTCTCCCTTTGGTGTCTGGTTGCTTTCATGCAGTGGCAAAGAGCTATTTATGTCATACGATAACTTTCCCTGGTTCAAAGACCAGCCGGTAAAAGTTATTTATAACGTAGAGGAGCCGTCTCCCGGACATTTTTACTGGCCGGATATTGATGTCGATCTCAGTGAAAATATTATTGAAAATCCAGTGCGCTACCCAAAGCAATCGAATGTGTAAAAAAGCGACTGGATTATTAAGGAAGCCCTGAATAAATCCATCCTGGATTTCCCAGGGCACGCAAGGTGAAAATGCGATTTTCACCTTGCTTCAAAATCAATGACTTGTGTCATTGATTTTGGCGGCACGTCCCTGTGCCGCAGGAAACTCTGATTCAATCAGAGTTTCCTTAAGGCTCTTTTGAATTTTGAGTGGGTTAGGCGGTGTGTAGATCGAGTGTGCGAGTGTGTGCAAGTCGAGTTTTCCAGTGATCAGGAAGATGACGGAGCGGACTTGTCTGCCGCAGGCAGAAACTTACACCAAGCGCCGCCTCAAAAAGCTGCTCCGATTGCATCGCCCTACCTGCCTGCAGCAGGCAGGTCTCCTCCGCCTCAGTCATCAATGACGCAAGAATTATTACATTACTTACTCTGATTTTGAAAGAGGCAATATAAGGGACAGGGCGACCACAATTTCATAGGACTATTACTCTTCTATAAATGCGCCCTACAGTAGCAAAAGTGTCTTTCGTTTCACGGCAAGTTTGTTGCTGGTTTGAGTTTTTCTATCCAGTTGGCGAGTTCAGTTGTGCGGACAGCCAGGGAAAGTTCCGAGCAAGACGTCCCGAGGCGCATGGCAGCGTCTTCGTCAATTGGCGCGTCCAGAAGGTCATTTTCTATTGATGACTGCCCCTGGAAAAGACCGGCTGTCTTAAGATAGCCGGCAATGTCAGGTGTGCCAAGTTCCGGATGATACTGGGTTCCCCAAAATGAAATGCCGTGTTTGGAATAGGCAATCGCCTGGATGGGTGAGTGGTCGTTGCCAGCCATAAGTTCTGCCCCATCGGGTAGCCGGGTTACTTCGTCACGGTGAATGCAGGGAACAGCAAAGCGGACTGGCCGCCCGGCCATCATCGGGTGGTTTCGGGCGGCGTGTGTAAGCGTAACATTGCGAGCAACGCCGATTTCCATCCCGTTGGGAGACGGTCCGACGTCTCCTCCAAGGACGACTGCGCCCAGTTGCATCCCGTTGCAGGATCCCCAGCAAGGCAGCCCCCGGTCAAAAACGGCTTCCATTACAGTCCGTAAGGGACGGGCTTCAGACGCGCTGGTTGACCAGGGCACGGAAGCGCCGCTGAATAAAACGCCCCTGATCCCATCCAGAATATCCTTCGTAAGTATGTCAGAGTAAGGCGCAAAAATCGACACTGGATGTTTCGGGGCGATCCTGGAGAGGGCGCGCATAAAACCGCTTGCTCCACTGCTGCCCCTGGCGATCAGATCCGGTGTATTGCTCTCGATTACGAGAAGATGAGGATTATCGATCATGGTTATATGGGGCGCCTCTGAAAATTCCATCTAATTTCATAACAAGTCAAATTCGGCTTTTTTGAAGCCGCTTGGCTCTGATTTTTCGGTTACCGCATTATTTTCAGGGGCGCCCTTTCATAAGCCTGTTTCAGAAAACTAAATTAGGCTAAAAACTGTCCACATACAAGTGATTTACAGGTGTCGTTTTTACAGCCTTTTTTGTCGTATATTTGGCGGCAGTGAAATTATTTTCATTTTATTATGTTCTATAGAATTTGGATTCATTATCCATTATGAGGGCCTAATGAATAGCCTTGAGGCATATGAGATGATCTACTTCGCCAACGCGATTCACCCTGAATACCAAACCAGGCCCGCGTTCGATTGGATCAGGATTGAAACGAACCCTGCAGTCAAAACCATGACAGGCCGTGGTCGGGTCAATATCCATGAAGCCCTGAACCTGGAAACCTTCGACGCGCCTTCCACCGAGCCTACGACAGTCAATGGGGAAAGCGCTGTTCAGTTTCTCGCCAAAATCGAGGCGCGCTATCCCGATAAACGCGTCATTCATGTCATCCGGTATAACGCGCCATACTATAAAGAGTCGGATGTCAGGGCTTCCCTTGCAAGGCCCGAGTGCCGCATCCATCTCGTTCCGTTGCCGTCCTGGCGCCCGCGCCTCAATCCCGTCGAGCGCCTGTATGTCACACATAATTGCTACTACTCCACCACTATCCTTGTATTCTTTCGGGAAACCATCCTCAGGGAATGGAAAAATTTCCGCGACAGGATCTCGGATGACTTCCGCGTCATAACACGGGAGAACATTCGGTTTTTGGTTTGAACCCGGTATAATTTTATCTTTTATGTAAGCCGTTCAAGCTAAAAAAATCATAAATTGCAAGGGGGTAGAGCATGGAAGTGCTGAAATTCATGGTCGCAAATGCCGATCTGATTGCCGAGCGGACGCTGGAGCATATTTCCATCGTTGTAGTCGCTGTGTCCCTTGCAATTGCCACTGGCGTGCCCATCGGTATTGCAATTACCTTGAACAAGCGCGTCGCGGACACAGTTCTATACATCGCCTCCATGGTAATCACTATACCTTCGATTGCGCTGTTCGGGCTTATGATCCCGATTCTGTCGACAATCGGCCATGGGATTGGTTATGTGCCCGCCGTTATTGCGGTCCTTTTGTACTCGCAGTTGCCCATTATCAGGAATACCTATACCGCCATTAACAATGTTGATCCGGCGCTCCGTGAGGCGGCTCGCGGTATTGGAATGACTTCTTTGCAGCGGTTACGCAAAGTGGAGATTCCCCTTGCGGTTCCTGTGATCATGGCGGGAATCAGAACTGCTGTTGTAATGAATATCGCTGTAACAGCGATTGCCACATATATCGGCGCCGGGGGGCTTGGAGCCTTTATTGCGCGGGGGATTGCACAATCCGATCCCCGGCAACTGATTTGTGGGGCAATTGCCGTGAGCGTTTTGGCTATTGTTGCAGACACTGGCCTTGCTCGCTTGCAGCGCCGCTTCACACCCGTTTCAATGCGAAATTAAGCCACAGAAGCCGCCCGGAGACACAATAATGATCAAGCTGGACCAGCTCACCAAAATTTTCGAAACGCCCGGTGGCAGTATCACCGCGGCATCCGATGTGAATATGGAAGTCAACCCGGGCAAAGTCGTGGTGCTGTTGGGCCCTTCGGGGTGTGGTAAAACCACGACACTTAAAATGATCAATGGCCTGATTCCGAAAACCTCTGGCAAGATTTTCGTTGATGGCAAAGACACAGATAGCCTGGATGTAACCGAATTGCGTCGCAATATTGGCTATGTGATTCAGCAGATTGGCCTGTTTCCCAATATGACTATCGAAGACAATGTCTGTGCGGTCCCTGATTTGCTTGGATGGGACAAGAAAAAATCCCGCCTGCGCGCGGCCGAGCTTCTTGAACTCGTGAATCTGGATTCAGAGTTTTATCTGAAACGCTATCCGAAGGAGCTTTCCGGAGGGCAGCAGCAGAGGGTCGGGGTGGTTCGCGCCCTGGCTGCTGATCCGCCTGTTCTATTGATGGATGAACCGTTCGGGGCCATCGATCCCATTAACCGCGAAGTTATCCAGGATGAGTTCCTCAAGATGCAGGAACAGCTTAAGAAAACTATCATATTCGTGAGCCACGATGTTGACGAGGCGGTGAAGATGGCAGACATGATCGCAATCTTCCAGGATGGGCGTTTGATCCAGTATGATTCGCCAGATGACCTGCTGGCCCATCCCAAAAACGATTTTATCGCCAGCTTCCTGGGCTCTGACCGGACCCTGAAACGCCTTACGTTGCTTAAAGTCAAAGATGCCATTATCCATAGCGAAGCCAAGGTGACAGCTAATGACAGCCTGGATCAGGCGCGTGATCTGCTGCGCGAAACGGGGTACCGGAATATTGTTATGGTCGGGGCGCGTGGCCGCCCAAGAGGCTATATCAACCTGAATGATATTGAAGGCGTACATGGCACAGTGGAAGAACATACACTTCCCATTGCCGATACGGCTTTTGTGGAGGATGATCTGCGCTCGGCCGTGTCCACAATGTTCCGCCACGGCACGACCTGGCTGGCCTGTGTGAACGAAGAAGGTCTATTTAAGGGATATATCACCCAGCGCAGCATTTCCAGTATGCTCGGCTCCACATATACTGACACCATGCCAGGGGAGCGCTGAGCATGGGGGAGTGGATCCGCGCTGCGCTATACTTTGGCCTGGGCGTAATATTTGCCGTTGGTGTGATCGCGGGCCAGGAAGGAATTGCGGGTCAGATCCTGACCGAATATCGCGAGGATATTCTGTTCCTTACAGGCCAGCATATTGAGCTTGTGGCGATCTCCGGCGGTCTGGCGATCCTGGTCGGCATACCTTTGGGTATTTTGCTCAGCCGACCCTCAATGAAACGGTTTTCAGAGCCTGTGATGCAAATCCTGAATATTGGAACCACTATTCCGACCCTTGCCATCCTGGCCCTGTCCATGAGTCTTTTAGGAATCGGCGCGCTACCGGCTATTTTTGCCCTCTGGGCGGCGACTTTGCTGCCGATTGTCCGCAATACCTACGCTGGCATGATCGCGGTGCCGGCCTTTTTGAAGGAGGCGGCAACCGGTATGGGCATGACTCGTGCCCAGATCTTGCGCAAAGTTGAAATTCCTAATGCCCTTTTTGTCATATATGCGGGCATTCGCACGGCCATGGCCATTAACGTGGGGACTGTTCCGCTTGCCTTTCTGATCGGCGGCGGTGGTCTAGGGGAACTGATTTTCACAGGCATTGATCTGGATGATATGGCCATGTTGCTCGCGGGCTCTGTCCCTGTCGCTTTGCTGGCCATGCTGCTTGATTTCACTCTGGGTCAAATCCAGTACTGGTCTTTACCTCGCGGTGTGAACCCGTTGCGTAAATAACGCACCGCTTTAAACATATACCGGGGTAACCGAAGAATCAGAGCCAGACGGTAGCCCGTTGCAGAAAACTAAACTGGACTAAAACCGCCCACATACAAGTGATTTACAGGTGTCGTTTTTATGGCCGTTTTTGACGTATATTTGGTGGCGGTGAAATTATTTTCATTTTACTGTGCCCGCTAAAAAATAGACCTACATTCAGATTCCTGTGTAATCCGAGATATAACAGTTCGAAACGAGGAGATCTAATTACATGTTTAGGAAGAAAATCACCAGTTTGACTGTTGCTTGCATCATTGGTCTTTCGGCGCTTACCGCTCAGGCTGCTGAAATCTCTGTTGGGGGCAAGAACTTTACCGAGCAGCTCCTGCTTGCTGAAATGACTTACCAGCTTCTTGGCAAGGAAGGATTTGGCGTCAAGAAAATCGACGGTATGGGCACCACTGTGCTGCGTAAGGCTCAGGAAAATGGCCAGGTTGATATCTATTGGGAATATACTGGCACCTCGCTGGTGACCTTCAACAAAATCATGGAACCGATGGATGCCGATTCCACCTATGCCAAGGTTAAGGAACTGGACGCCAGGAAAGGTATTGTCTGGTTGAACGCATCCGCGGCCAACAACACCTATGCCCTGGCGGTTCGCAATTCTGATACCAAGGGCCTGAACACGCTTAGCGATCTGGCGGCGGCCTATAACGATGGCAAGGCGCTGAAAATGGGAGTGAACGCTGAATTCCCCAAACGCCCTGACGGCCTTCCGGGGCTGCAAAAGCACTATGATTTCAAAGTCGGCCGCCCGAACCTTGCCGCAATGCAATCCGGCCTGATTTACACGGCCCTTAAAGAAGGTCAAGTGGATGTCGGCCTTGTCTTCGCCACCGATGGCCGGATCGCCGCTTTTAATTTCAGGGTTCTGAAAGACGACAAAGATTACTTTCCGACCTATGCGCTGGCTCCGACCGTGCGCAAGGAAGTTCTGAATGCCAACCCCAAACTTGCCGATGCGCTGAATAAAATGGCTGCCAAGCTCGACGGCGCCACCATGCGGCGCCTGAACGGCCTTGTTGCTGTGGACAAGAAAACGGTTGAGGACGTTGCTACCATGTTCCTGAAGGAACATGGCCTGATTTGACCGGCTTTCATGTGAGACCCCAGCACAGGGCGTCTGTAAGATACAGACGCCCTGTGCTGGGGGGAAAGGGGTTACTCTATTGCCGGCGGCGTTACCGGCATGAGTGATTTGAGATCCTTTCTGACCGATTTGGCGGTTGAAAAAATTCCCGAAAATGTTTTGACCCGGACCCGATATTTGATGCTCGACTTGCTCGGCAACGGTCTTTCCGCTGTCGAAACTCCGTTGCACCGGTTCATTTGCGAGATGGCACAAGAACAGTTCGCGGCAGGGCCCGGGCAAATAGCCGCCCCCGTTTTGTTTAACAGCGGCTTTGCGAGTCCGGCAGGGGCAGCCCTGGCCGGGGGGATGACCATTGACGCCATTGACGCGCATGATGGCCACAAGTTGACCAAGGGGCACGTTGGCTGCGCTGTTCTTCCGGCTTTGTTGGCCTGTTTGCCGGCAATGGATCGCAAAATTTCCGGACTCGAATTCCTGGCCTTGCTGGTGGCAGGGTATGAAATAGGGACCCGCTCAGGGATTGCCTTGCATGCGAGCGCGCCAGATTACCATAGCTCTGGCGCCTGGAACGCCGTCACATGCGCGGCGCTTGGCGCGCATATGCTTGACCTTGATCCAGTGGCCTTCGGGCACGCGCTCGGGATCGCGGAATATCACGGCCCGCGCAGCCAGATGATGCGCGCCATTGATCACCCGACCATGCTCAAGGACGGCTCCGGTTGGGGTGGGATGGCAGGCGTCTCAGCGGCCTTTATGGCGCGCAAGGGCTTTACCGGCGCTCCCGCGATCTCCGTCCTTGCAGACGATGTGCAGCACGCCTGGCAGGGGCTTGGAAACAACTGGATGGTAATGGAGCAATACGTTAAAGGCTTCCCGGTATGTCGCTGGGGGCAGCCGGCTGTTGCCGGCGCGCTCCAGTTGCGCGAATTACATGGTTTTGCCTCTACCGATATCGTTGGCGTGGAGGTAAAGACTTTCCACGAGGCGACCCGGTTGTTTTCAGACGTTCCTGCAGACACGGAACAGGCCCAATATGCAATTTCTTTCCCCGTGGCAGCGGCGCTGGCTCGCGGGGAAGTGGGCATTGGCGAGATTTCCAGCGCGGCCTTTTCGGATCAGGAAATTTTGGATGTGCACCGGAAAATCACATTGGTGGAATCGGACGATTATAATGCCGCTTTTCCGGCCCAGCGATATGCCGATGTGTCTATTACGCTTGCTGACGGGCGCGTTTTGTCGGTTGAGAATACTATGGCCAAAGGTGACCCCGAGACGCCCTATACCAATGCAGAAATAGAAGAAAAGTTTTTCTGGTTGACGGCTCCGGTTTGTTCTGTCAGGTTCGCTTCACGGGTGCGTGACGCGGTGATGGCCCTAGATGACACGAGGTCTGGTCTTGAAACCCTTGTGGATGCCATTTCGCGCAAACCCGTTCCAACGGTGGGCCGATACCAAAAGTTCTGAGCAAGAGCCGAAGGTTATAGCCTCCCTGCCTCGGGAGAGTATGCGAATAAACTCAGCTCCAGGGATAGGGGCTGTTGGAGACCGGGTGAAGGTCGCCGCTCGCATACCGCTCAAAGCGGAAAGGCTTCAGAAGGGCAGACTCTTCACCAAGAATCTCGTTGGCGACCAACTCGCCAACTCCAATCATTTTGTAGCCATGATTGGAATCGGCGATCATATAGAGATTCTCGCGGAAGGCCTGAAATATCGGAAAACTGTCGGGAGTAAAACAGCCGATTCCGCCGGAAGCCTCTCTGTGATATTTGGGCATGGTCCCGGTGAAGCGCTCGTTACAGAATGCCAGGGCAGATACCCACATATGCGCAAATTCCGGGGAAGAGACGAATTCCGCTGAAGACGGGCCGTAGGGATCGATAGCCACGTCTTTTGCTTCTTTATTGACCTTGTATGGCATGGCGCCACCCTGGATGCCGCCAAAATTATAGTCCGGCTTGTAATATATGCCCCACATTTCATCAGTAATCAAGCCGCCGTCCATGTCAGAATACAGAGGCGCGTCTGTATCGACATGAATGACCGGCGGCAGTTTGCCGTCATTTGTTTTGAAGGAGCCTGGATCAACGCGCAAAACGCCTTCTTCCAGTTGCCAGAACTGCCACATCGGCATCCCGTCATGCACGGCGCCGTCTTTGTCTTTAATGGAAACGCTTTCCGGCAGTTCCGCCATACTCCAGAAATCACGCGCCCAAGGACCAGCGCCAACAACACAATAGTCACATTTGATGATGCCTCTGTCGGTATCGACAGCTTTGATGGCAGAACCTGCGCCATTGACCCCGATCAGGCCCTTGACAATTACGCCGGAGATAATACGGACACCTTCGACCTCAGCCATATCTGCCAGGGCATAAATGGCAGCCGCATTATGGGCGTAACCTCCCTTCTTTTCATGCAGTACGGAGGTAATGCCCCTGGCGCGCCAGTCAGAGAAGATGTTCTTCATGTAGTCACGGGAAGCCTTCTCGCCTTCGATGAATTCGGACGCATAGCCGATCGCTTTTTGCTCTTCAAAGATTTGAGCGACATCTTCGCGCATACTTTCCGCAGAAACCTGCATATAGCCGACGGGGTTATACTGGAAGGCTTCTGCATTGGCCTCCCAATGCTCTACGGAATGCGCCATCAACTCGCGCATTGCCGGCTGGAAGTAGTTGTTCCGCACCACCCCGCAGGCAATTCCGGAAGCGCCGGCGGCAATACCGGTTTTATCAATCACGATAATATCTTTGCCGCTACCTTTGCCCCTGTTTTTGAGCCCTTTGGCCAAGTGCAGCGCTGTGGATAATCCATGGATACCAGCGCCGATTATCAGGTACTTCGAGGACTTTGGAAAACTCATCAGGCTTACTCCGAATATGAAAGACAACACTTCAAGAGAACCGCAAAAAAATTATTCTATCTGCTCAAATATGGCGGAAGAGGAGAGTAAGCGCGTTCTGATTTTCGACAACATCAGTCAATCTTGCGACAAAATGGTTTACCCGGACTTTATCTTAAATTTTGTAGAAACAGGCGCAGTATGGTGTTGATTCAGGAAATCGGTTGGCAATTTTTTTGTGAATTTTGTCGTTTTTTTGTAAGCGGCACATATTAGATTAAGGTTAACATGAAGTCTGGTTTGAGTTTCAATAAACTGCGTTGAGGTGAAGTATGGCGACTTCCCTGACTGATAATGATATTTCTCGCTCGCGAGATCTGCTCGGGCAATGCCGGGATGGGTACTCGCTGCCTCAGGAATTCTATAGTGATCAAATGATCCATCGTCTGGATATGGCTGCCATATTCCAAAAGGAATGGATTTTTGTGGGGCCGGAATGTGAATTGCCCCAGCCGGGTGATTACGTCACCCTGCAAATTGACGTGGCGCCTGTCATTGTTTTGCGGGCGCCTGACAACACCTTGCGGGCTTACCATAATACCTGTCGTCATCGTGGTTCCAGGCTGTGCAGGGAGAGCAGGGGTCATGCCGCCAATCTGGTTTGCCCTTATCATCAGTGGACTTACGACCTGGAAGGCAGCCTCATTGCCACTCGTTACATGCCGGCAGATCTGGAGCGTGAAGACTTCCCTCTGGGCAGGGTGCATGTTGTATCCATCGAAGGTCTGATCTACGTGTGCCTGGCCGAAACGCCGCCCGATATAGAAAAGTTCCGCGCCGAAATAACGCCCTATATCGCGCCGCACGAGCCACGTAAAACCAAGATTGTCCACGAGTCAGTGATCGTCGAAGACGCTAACTGGAAGCTCGTGATCGAGAATAACCGGGAATGTTATCACTGCGCCGGGGCGCACCCGGAACTGCTCGTTTCACTGGTGGAAATGGCCTTACCCAACGATACCCGTTTTGCGGAAGAATATGAAATCATGCGGGCCAAGGCGGCAGAATGGGACAAGTTGGGGTTGCCCCACAAACCCATGGATGGTGGCGTGGAATATCGCGGAATCCGTTTGCCGTTTCGCAAGGGGGCTATATCAATGACTCTTGATGGCAAATTGGGATGCAAAAAGCTTCTGGGGAATCTGGTGGAGCCGGATCTTGGCTCTGTACGGGCATTCCGGATCCCCAATAACTGGCACCATTTCCTGTCGGATCATATTCTGCATTTCAGAGTTTTGCCGCTGGGGCCGGATAAAACTGAAGTTCGTACAGTCTGGATGGTCCATGAAGACGCGCTTGAAGGCTGGGATTACGATCCGGTCCGTCTGTCCGAAGTCTGGACGGCAACCAATGCTCAAGATCAAATGCTCGCCGAAGAGAATCACCGTGGCATTAAATCGCCAGGCTATCGACCGGGGCCTTACTCACAGGAAGCGGAATTCATGATCCTGCATTTCATGAACTGGTATCGTGGGCGCCTTGGCAACCACCTTGGCGGCGGTACTGACGCCGGGAAGACTGTGGCAGGGTAAATGTGATGACAGTTCATTTCCCCAAAGCCGGGCTGCCTGTTGCCGATATTGCGGACTATGACTTCAAACTGGTAGCGCGGCGCCGGGAGACATCTAACATCGTGACCTTTACTTTCGATATTTTTGCCGCCGAAGGTCAGCCGTTTCGTCACCTGCCGGGCCAATCGGTTGCCATCACATTCCCGATGCCAGAAGGTGATGCAGTCCGGACATTCACCATCGCCAGTTCCGGGCTGCGGGAAAACCAGGCGGAATTAACCATAAAGGCGGCGCCTGATGCCCAGGCGACCCGTTGGGCCCATGATCACCTTGAAATCGGTCAGACATTGAAGGCGCGTGGTCCGCTTGGAAAGTTTTCCGTGATTCATGCCCCCAATCAGCCACTTTTGCTGATCGGCGCCGGGAGCGGAATTACCCCTGTTATGTCAATGCTCCGGTGGTTGCATGGCCGGGGCGAGGAAACCGATGCGGTATTCATTCAAGTCGCGCGGGCCCCTGAATATCTGTTGTTTCAGGATGAACTGACGAAAATTGCCTCAGAAATGCCGAAGTTGCATCGTTATGACGTTGTGACGCGGTTGGCGGATAATTTTGACTGGAATGGCTATCGCGGCCGTATCACTGGAACGGCACTGGAAACCATGGTGCCGAATCTGTCAAGGCGGACAGCGTTCTGCTGTGGGCCGGATGGTTTTATGGCAGACATCAAATCGCTCTGGGAACGATCTGGCGGGCTGATCGAGAAGTTCCATACCGAAAGTTTTGGCGTATCAATCAATACCGTTGCTGTTCGTCCGGCACAAATATCTCAAGACCCCGGAACCGGATTCAAGGGATCAATAGATGGCGTCGCTTTTGAACTCTCAAGCGAGGATACCCTGCTGGAAGCTGTCGCCAGTGCCGGGAAATGCATCCCGAGTGGATGCCGCGAAGGCCAGTGTGGCGCCTGCCGGGTGAGGCTGGTAGCAGGCGAGGTTGAAATGTCACACCAGCAAGGCATCAGCCGGAAAGAAGAACAAAGTGGTATCATTCTGACCTGTTGCTCCCGAGCCAGATCCGATGTGGTGCTCCAGTCAGTCTGAATCTTTAGCGGAGAGTAAGAGACATGAAATATTCCTGGCTGCATATTGTCAAACAATGGCGAAACCCTGTCCCGGCGTATGAATACAACGGTTGGATGAGTTAGGTCGCTTATTCTCTCAATCTCGAAAGTTGTGGGTTAGTATGTTGATCAAGACGAGCATGGAAACAAGAGGTTGATACAGCAAAACGACAACAAATTCTGGCCACCCTCCAAGCCGGAAGGGAGCGAAGCTAATAATGGTCCCGCCAAAACAGAGGTGTTTGAATTCATCCTGTTGAACCAGTTTTCGATGATGTCGGTCATGGCTGCCATCGAGCCGCTGCGAATGGCCAACAGATTGCTCGGCTATCAGGCCTATGAATGGCGTCTGGTGTCGGAACTTGGCGGGGGTGTCTCTGCTTCAAATGGTATTGAGGTGTCTGTTTCCGGTGAACTGGAAAACGATTTTATACCGGATTACAGCGTGGTTTGCGTTGGTATGAGCCTGGTGGCGCAGAATCAGTCCCGCCTGCTGACAATCCTGAATAAACGCGCCAGGGCGGGCGTGACTGTGGGGGCGGTATCCATGGGGACCATTTTTCTCGTCCGGGCAGGATTGCTGAACGATGTCCCGTACACGATCCACTGGGAGGGTTTCCCGGCAATGAAGGAGAAATTTCCGGAAGCGAATGTTTCCCAGGTATTGTTTGAGATTGGCCCCAAGCGTTTCACTTGTGCTGGTGGTATTTCCAGTCTGGACCTGTTCCTTCATCTTATCCGGGCAACCCATGGTGACCGGGTCTCGCGCGAGGTGGCCAACCAGTTCCAGGTGGATCGCATACGTGGCGGGTTTCTCAGCCAGCGATCCGGCAGTTCCATCCATATGGAAAATGCGCCAAGGCAACTCGTTGCTGCAATCAAGATCATGCAGGCCAATATAGAAAACCCGGTTTCTACGAGAGAGATTGCCCATAAAATCGGAATGAGCACGCGCACCCTGGAAAGAGTCTTCAAGACCAGAACAGGCTATACACCGGCAAAATATTACCGTATCCTGCGCCTTGAACGGGCTCGTGATTTACTGATACATTCTAATATGAAAAATGTCGAAATCGCATTTGCAACAGGGTTCCATTCCAGTAATTATTTTGCTCAGTGTTTTGAAAAGCACTTCCAGATGTCGCCGACGAAAGCCAGGGATAGATTCAGCATAGTCTGAGCTTGTTGGCTCTTCCCTCGGTATTTGTCAGCGTAGTTTGGTCATTCCAAATGAGCGACCTGCCTGCGCCCATAGTACACGACTCATTTAGCTCTGAAGTGTATTAATGGGTCTTTTTGTGTCTGTTTGTGTCCGGGCCTGTAGGGCTTTCTGGGGCTGATAGAGTATCCAGTTTCGTAGGGCATCAAGGCCGGTTCGGAACCATGATTTTTCGCGTCTGGCATGGGTTTTTCTGCGGATAGTCTTGCGTCCCATGGTTTTGGTGGCGCATCGATAGGCCCATGTCACGGCGAGGGCGACGACAACAAGCAGGGTGGCGAGTTTGTCGGGATGGGTGATGTGGGTATCCTCAATATTGAGGCCACGGGTCTTGGCATCGGCGAACAAGCACTCGACAGCCCATCGGCGCCGATAGAGATTGAAGCCTCGTCTGGCGTTTTCAAGATGGGTCGCAACGATGAGCAGTTCCTCCTTTTTGATGCGTTTGGCGCTCACGTGCCGTTGGTTTTTAGAAGTGGGTTCCATCCCTTTCAGCCAACCCTGCCATGAGCCGCGCTTGTGCTTGCGCAAAAGAGTTCGAAACTGTTGCAGGCTGCCATCCTCAAGGCGAAGCGGTATATCCTCCTTGAGCCGAATGGCAAAGGGCACCTTGTTTTCTACCAGGCATGTTATCCATTCGGCGCCGATAAACTCCCGGTCTGCCAACCACGCTTTAATGGATGAGGCCCCGAACAGGCGCAGATAACGTCGTATCAGCGCGATGCGTTGCGCGGTGTTGGAATGACCCGAGTGGCCAATGAGTGTCCACATCAACGGGACTCGGAACCGACCCGTTACGACCGCCAGAACAAGCAGGTTCACTTCGCTCGCACCCCGTTTCCAATGGGTGCGGTCAAGCGCCAAAAAGGTCGGACGGTTAAGCCTTAAAAGCCGAATAATCAACCACGCGGCGCTGTCGCCGTTGAGCCGCACAGGCTGGAAGAACCGTTGTAGACGGCGGTAATTCGAAGCGTGCAGGGCAGGGCCGGGGAACTGGCTGGCTAGATGCCACAGGTTCACCGTGCGACTGTTCGCCAAACCCAACACTAACACGGCCAAAGTTTCAAGCCGCGTCTTGCTCAGATTAAAATGCGGGCGTAATGTCGCCAATAGAGGGGCGAGGAGTGAGCCAAACATTGCGAAGAGCCTTGTGGTTGAGAATCTTCAAGTCGACTCCTTTTCGCCTCTCAATGCAATAGCGTCGTGTACTATGGCAACAGGCAGGCGAAAGCCGGAATCCATGAGAGCGGGGCGGAATGAAATATTCCCTTGTCATTCCGACCTGACTGCGACAGACAGGTCGGGTAGTCCCTGTACCTGTCAATGACTCACAGGCTACCCGATTTCTTTTCTCAGCAAAGCCTCACTTCTGTCTGAGTCTGTACAAAAAAAGCCGGGGCAATATGCGCGCGGCCGTCCGTTCTGCTCAGGGTGACCACAAATTCGGCGCAATGCTCCAGGCACGGGGCATGATTCGGACTAATGCTTTGATACAGCTTATTCAACGCTTGGCAATAAGCACAGGCTGACCTCGCGGGAGATGGCCGACAGGGCCGAAAAATGCCGGGGATCGATTCGGATACTATCAAAGCCTCGGCTCCTGGGAGGGCAAACCGTGTAATACGTGGAAACCGGCACAGGCGACAACCTCATCTCGCCCCATCTGGGCGGTATTTTGTTGTAAAATAACAGGCGGGACTTGATTCAACAGATAGCGGCGAACCGCCATAAACGCTGAGATTTCATTGAGAAAGGGAGATTTGCTCATCTCAAGATTCCTTTTAAAAAATTGTTGATATTTCGCCTTAACTGTGATTACAATACAGTCCGTGTTGCAGACCAGTTATCCGCTGATTTAGGGCATAAAAGGGATGCATCTATTTTTACAGCTATTTTAAAGGCTTACATCGATCTTTTATCACAGTAAAATTAGAAACTCGCCTAAGCAATACTGTTAAATGCCCAGGAAAGAAAATATGGATACCACCAAAATTATTAAATTATTTGTGATACTGGAACTAATCCTTTTAGTGGCAGGCTTTATTATCTGGCCCCCTACGCAGTCACACTTGCCACCATTGCTTCAGGAATACCTCGACCAGGAAATGGAGACTATTAATATAGTAGATTTAATTACTATTCCTGTACTATTAATTTATATAATTTCTGCGGTTGGCTTATTACTAACTAAAATATGGGCCAAGAATTTATATGTACTAAGCACCATATTAGTATATGCTCTAATACCTTTTATGGGTCCCGCGGTAGAACATGCGTTTTTTGCGACTATTAATCATCTTGGTTCGTTAATAACGGGCGCCATATTGGCGCTGCTGTATTTTACGAGTTCAGCGTTTAACAAGGCAAATCGGCAAGAGCCTTCGGCCGAGACGCGCTAATGTACATCCCGTTTGCGGCGTTATTTATTTTGTTACTAATGAGAGCTAGATTCGGAGTTCCATATAAAAGTATGTGATTAATAGATTAGGGAGAAAACGATATGCATAGAAACACAGAGGAAGAGATGAAGCAGATACAAAAGAAGCTGCGCATCCTGGTTATTATCGATGGTTTCGCGATGATACTTATCGGGTTAGGTTCTGCTGGCGTATTCAGCGCAGATGGCAACGCAATTTTTGCCCTGTTGAATAATAAAAATATTGCTTATGGAGCAATAATAGTTGGCGTAGCAGTCGCGGCCTGGTGCCTTGTTAAAATCTTTCCACTATGGCAAAGACAGGTCGAACTACAAAACGAAGAAGACACATAACAAGCGCACATAGTGCGAACATTAAAAAACCATGCCTTTTTGTGGTGATTGATACAAGGCATTAGCATACGGAGAATATTATGAGTTTTGATTTAGCTTTTTTTGCCTTTCATAAAGGAAAAACATCATTAGAACTGATTGATAGTCTTATTAAAAAATATGATTTTGTTACCGTAAATCCACAAGCGCCTCCGCCCGATTATATTTCTGTAGGGTAAAACGCAAACAAGTTCGTCCGGGCGACGCCCGCGCCGCAGCTTATACAAGCATCAGATTTTTTTGTTCTTCAACAAAAGCAAAGCATGTATTCAGTTCAGGGACGGCCGGGATCAGTTGCTTAAGTTTGCCAAACTCGATTGGGGCCGGTGCGCGGTGTCTTTCAATCCACCTTATGGCGAGCAGGGGCCGCAGCACATAAAAATATTTTTTGAGCGGCACAATCCCGTCCTTGAGATAGTTCAGGTAATTTCTTGTCGCCATGTTTTTATAGTGATAAATCCCCTTCTCTATGGAATACATATCTTTCAGGAGCGCCCGCGCCTCCGCGGCAAAAGCGCCATTTTCCAGATATACCACGGGCGATTGCAGCCATTCGATAATGGCGGGATTGGATTTTGCAAAAAGTTGCAGTTTATTTAACCCGCCTCGATCGCCGGGATGATATCCAGTACGTCTTGTTCGGCAACCGGGGCGGTGAAGTCGTTGGCCGTGATCAGCGTGTTGTTGTGAAACAGGAGTATTTGCGGGTTTAAGCCATTGTGTTTGAACAAGAGTTCGCGCAACTCGGAGAAGTTTTGCTGTCCGGCCTGAATGCACTGGCCTATGGTCTTGCCCGGCAGGCTCAGTTCGAGCTTGCCGTTGACGGATTTTTGCAATGAGGGCGAGAGGCGGAGCGTCAGGCGCATAGTTTGTCTATTTCCCGGTCAAATTGGCTGAATACCCGCCGCTTCAGTTCATTGACGTAGCCGGGCGTCAGAAACGAGGGCGTTTTGGGGTGCGGGTTGGTTTTTTTGAAGATGTCTTCCGGCAGGACGTAGTCGCTGTCGTCAAAGCCCTGCCGGCGTTCGAGCCACAGCCCGCGGATAAAGGTCTGGCGCACGGTTTGCCGCAGTTCGGCCTCGCTGATGTTGAGGCCCGTGATTTCCGCGATGGCCTGGCTGAGCCGCTCGCCGTCGAGGTTGGCAAATTTGCAAAGGCCGGTCAGGTCGTCACGGATCATGTACAAACCCTTGTTGGTGATCGCGTTGACCCAGTAGTCCAGCGAGGTGTTGCCCTCGGCGGCCAGGATGCCGTAGGTCTGCATGCTCATATGCCCGCCGGCGATGGCCCAGAGATAGCCGGGGTTGGTCTCGGGCAGATAGGAGGGCAGTTCCAGGCCCTTTACCTGCATGGCATAGGCGGGCTGCCCCAGTTGTTCGGACAGGCGCTTTGTCCCCTGGCCGATCTCGCGGCACTCGCCCTTGCCGGTGGCTACCAGCAGTTGCCGGACGCCCTCGAAGTCGCCGAAGGTGGCGCCGTTCAGGATGGGGGCGGCCGGGTTGCGTTCATTGTAGTCGAGCACATAGGCGATGGTGGCCCCGAGCGAGATGGAATCCATGCCGTATCGGTCGCACAGGCCGACCAGTTCCGCCGCCTGGGCCGCGTCATGCAGGCCAAGGTTGGTGGACAGCAGATTGAGCGGCTCGTAGTCAAACTTGGCCAGGAATTTGCCGCGTTTGCCATCGGCTTCTTTGGTATAGATATTTTTATGACAGGCAATCGCGCAGCGGAAGCAGTTTTCGGCCTTGACGATGAAGCGCTGTTCCACATTCTCGCGCAACAGTTTATGGCTATGGCTCTCGGCCGGCGGCCGGAAGTTGTTTTCCGGCACGATGTTCAGTTCGCCGAGCGGCCCGTAGTTGGACCAGGTGCCGCCGAGGCCGCCTTTTTTGGGTTCGCGATATTTGCGCGAACCCGGCCCGGCGGCGATATATTTATTGATTTCCTTGATATTGCCGGTTGGCTTGATCTTGTGATCGCGGGCATCGGCAATGATGCCGAGGATATTTTTGTAACCCATGATCGAACCCATGCCGCCGCGCCCGGCCCAGCGGCATTTGTCATCGCCGGATTTCAGCAGGTTTTCGGTGCTGAGCGCCACGGCGGCATAATAACAGGCGGCATAGTTCTCGCCGGCCTCGCCGATCACGGCAAAATGACTGTCGTCAAAGCGCTCGCGCAGCGCCATGATCTTGGCGTGGCAGCCGAGGCCCAGATAATGTTCGGCCGGGAGCAGGGCCACCTCCGGCCGGCCCTCGCCCTGGCGCACATGCAGCAGAACCGGCCGGGCCGAACGGCCCTCAAAGATGATCTGATCAAGCCCGGCCCAGCGCAGCTTGCTGCCGAATTTGCCGCTGCCGGCGGACCACATCACGCCCGGCAGGCCCTTGTTGGAGACCTTGAGCGGGCTGTAACTGGAAAAATAGGTGCGCAGGCCGGTCATAATGGCCGTGCCTGTCAATAAGCCTGTCGAGACAATCAGCGGGTTCGCTTCGCTATAAGCCTGTTCAATCCTGCGCCGGGCCAGAATCCGCCCGGCCCGGCCATAGCCGCCCAGGACATCTTCCATGTCCTGGCAGCGCTTTTCCGCGATTGTGATAGCGCCATCGCCAAGATTGACGCTACACTGTGTGTAGCGCACGGACTGGATTTCCGCCGCCTTGTTTGCTGTGTTCTCGCTCATTTTTTAGCCGCTTTGACGCGGGGGTGAGTGACCGGATGAAATTTTGTACAGTGCATCGTAAGCCGGGGGGCGTAAAAATCAAATAATTTAATTAAATAAGGTAATTGCTAAAGGTTTTATGGTTTCGGCGGGGGCGGGAATGACGGCCCAGGCAGGGACCTCAGCAACATTGAAACAAGCAATGGTCAACAACTGATGAACGACACGGGCCGGCAGGGCGCGCTCTTGCTGATCGAAGATCACCGCGATATTGCAACGATGGTTTATGAATACCTGGAGCGGCGCGGCTATACGGTTGATTATGCCGGTGACGGCGTGACCGGCCTGCATCTGGCCGTCACCAATGAGTATGACGCCATCATACTGGATTTGATGCTGCCCGGCATCGAGGGCATGGACGTGTTACAGAAGATCCGCATGGAGGCCAAACAGTCGGCCCCGATCTTGATCCTGAGCGCCCGCGACACGCTGGCCGACAAACTGGCGGGGCTTGACAAGGGGGCCGATGATTATCTGGTCAAGCCGTTTGAAATCCGCGAGCTGGAGGCCCGCATCAAGGCGCTGGTGCGGCGTCAAAAAGGGCTGGTCAACCCGGAAATATTGCGCATCGCCGATCTCCGCTATGACACCGGCGCCATGCAGGTCCGGCGCGGCGACACGGCCCTGAAGCTGACGCCTATCGGCCTCAAGATCCTGGGCATATTGATGCGCGCCTCGCCCCGGGTGGTCAGCCGCCGGGAAATCGAACGGGACGTGTGGGGCGATATCGTGCCCGACAGCGATACCCTGCGCAGCCATATATACACGCTGCGCAAGATTATCGACCGTCCATTCAATCAGCAGTTGATCCATACGATACAAAACACGGGTTATCGTCTGGCTGGGAATGATGCAGGCCGGGATGGGGCTGGGGCATAGGCTCTGGAAGGCCTTTTTGATGCAGGCCCTGCTGATCAGCCTGACGGCGATGCTGGGCGTGTTTGCCGCGCGCTATATCCTGGGTGATGTGTTAATCAAGGCCGCGCTGGAAAACGAGGCGGCGTTTTTCTGGTCGGAACTGGAGCGCGATAACCGTCATGCCCGGCCCAATACCTATAACCTGACGGCCTATCTGTCCGGTGTGGACGAGATACCGGCCAACATGCGCGCGCTCGCGCCCGGCTTTCACGAGATCATCACGCCGCATTCTGATTTCTACGTGATCTATGTCTCCGAGCGGCAGGGCCGGCGTCTCTGGCTTGAGTTTGACGGCAAACAGGTAAGCAGGCTGGCCATGTTCTTCGGCCTGTTGCCGCTGGCCGTGGTGCTGGTCATTATTTACCTGTCGAGCTGGCTCGGCTACCACTTTTCGCGTCAGGCCATATCGCCCGTGATTCAACTGGCCCGCGAGGTGGAGAAGATAGAGCCGAAGTTATTGAAGGCCGAGGCGGCGCGGACCGCTATGTTCAACCGCAAAATGGACCAGGAGGTGGCCGTGCTGGCGCGGGCGCTGGATAACTTTGCCGGGCGCATCCAGCAATTTGTGTTGCGGGAGCGGAATTTTACCCGCGATGCCAGCCACGAACTCCGCAGCCCGATTACCGTCATTAAAATCGCCACCGATGTGCTCGCGGACGAACCCCTGTCCGATTCGGCCCGGCGCCTGATCGGGAAGATAAAGCGCTCGGCCTCTGACATGGAGGAATTAATCGACGCCCTGCTGTTGCTGGCCAGGGAGTCTGAAGATCAGCTTTCCTCAGAGCCGGTCTGTGTCAATGAACTGGCCGATGAGGAGATCGATCGCGCGCGCCTGCTTTATCGTGAAAAACCGGTGGAGATCATCAAGCGGGAGGACAGCCGGCTGGTGGTCGAAGCCTCGCACAAGGTCTTGAGCGTGTTAATCGGCAATATACTGAGAAATGCCTGCATACACACCGAGGAGGGGCAGGTGCGGGTGGTCATAAGAAGCGACCATGTTTGCATCGAAGACAGCGGCGCGGGCATTGCCAGGGAGGATGTGCAGGCGCTATTCAAGCCGTTCTACCGCGGCGACAGCCGACCCGGCGGCGGGCACGGCGTTGGCCTGACCATCGTCAAGATGCTCTCAGATCGGTTTGACTGGCCCGTGAGCATCGACAGCACGCCCGGCGCCGGCACCTGCGTCAGGATAGGCTTCCCGGCGCATAGTGTTATTCATTATTGAGATCGGGGCGGTCGCTGACAATGGCATTCCCGCTTCGCGGGAATGGATTGTATAAACCACTGGATTCCGGCTTTCGCCGGAATGACGACAAATACCTCTTTTAGGTTTTTACAGAAATTCTTGAACTTTAATGACTGCGGTTTACAGGTTCTTGAGCGGCCTGTTCCGGACCTGCCTGCCTCAGGCAAGTGAGAATGATACCAAACCCGTCCTCGCTCCCGTTGTCATTCCAGCGAAAGCTCGCCTGCATGGATGCAGGTGGTAGAGCGGCGTCAGGAACAGGCCGCCGAGGAATCCAGTGGTTTATATAATACGTTCCCGTTTGTGCCTGCTTGTAGCAGGCACAAACGGGAATGACAATATAGGAAAGTGGTTTAAAACGCCGGATTTCCAGGTATTTTCACACGGATTTCACATTCCTTTTATTTCCAGTTCACTCTTTATTACTTATTATCCTGCAAATTAAAATCATTATTTCAATTCCTGCTTATACGGTGGTGACTGTCCATGTTTAAAAAATTCTATTACTGGCTGTTTAACATCAGGCCGGCGCGCGGCGGCCAGGCCGATGCCTCGCTTGACCCCTTTCGTTTAACCCTGTTCATCGTGTTGCACCTGTTATGCCTGTCGGCGTTTGTGGTCGGCGTAAGCCCCGTGGCCGTGGCGGTCGCCATCGCCCTGTATTTCAGCCGCATGTTTTTTATCACGGCCTTTTATCATCGCTATTTTTCTCACCGCACCTTCAAGGTCTCGCGCAGGGTGCAGTTTTTGCTGGCGGTTCTGGGCTGTACCGCGGGCCAGCGCGGGCCGTTGTGGTGGGCCAGCCATCACCGGCATCATCATCAGTATGCCGATAAAGAGCAAGACGCGCATTCGCCGCGGCAGGGCCTGCTCAACAGTCACATGCTCTGGTTCTTTCGCAAGGAGAATTTTTATCCGCTGGAGGCGCGCGTCAAGGACTGGCTGAAGTACCCGGAATTAAGGTTGCTGGAACATTTTGACTGGGTCCCCTTTCTGTTGCTCGGCGCGAGTTGTTATGCGCTGGGCGCGGCGCTCAATGCCTATCTGCCCGCGCTCGGCACCAGCGGCGCGCAGATGCTGGTCTGGGGCTTTTTGATCTCGACCGTGGTCTTGTATCATGCCACTTATACGATCAACTCGCTCGCGCACCTTTACGGCAAGCGGCGCTATGAGACCGCCGATGACAGCCGCAATAATTTCTGGTTGGCGCTGATCACGCTGGGCGAGGGCTGGCATAACAATCATCATCGTTATCCCAATTCCACGCGCCAGGGCTTTTTCTGGTGGGAGCTTGATATCAGTTATATGCTGCTCAGCCTGATGCACAAGGTCGGTATCGTCAAGTCCATGCACCCGGTGCCCGCCAAGGTGTTGCAGGAGGCGGAGGCAAAGCCGCTCGGGGAGACAAGCCGGGCCTGACGATGCGTATCGCCATCATCGGCGCCGGCATTTCGGGCCTGTGCGCGGCCTATTATCTGGCCCGCCGGCACGAGGTCGCCGTTTTTGAGAAAAACGATTACAGCGGCGGTCATGCCAATACGGCCCTGGTCAGGGAGCAGGGCCGTGAAATACCGGTCGATACCGGCTTTATCGTCTTTAATCAACGGAATTACCCGAATTTATGCCGCCTGTTCGATGAACTCGGGGTGGCGTCCATTGATACCGACATGAGTTTCAGCGTACACTGCGAGCGCAGCGGGCTGGAATATAACGGAACCTCGTTCAACAAGCTCTTTGCCCAGCGCAAAAATATCATCAATATCCGCTTCTGGCGCATGTTGAAGGATATCAACCGTTTTAATAAGGAGGCCGTGCGGCTTCTGCACGGGGCGGCCGATGACCGGATAACGGTCGAGGATTACGTGCAACGGCATGGTTATGGCCGGGAGTTTCTGGATCATTATCTGGCGCCGCTGGGCGCTTCGCTCTGGTCCAGCCCGGCCGGCCGTTTCCGCCAGTTTCCGCTGTTATTTGTCATCGAGTTTTTAAACAATCACTGCATGTTGCAGCTTGGCGGCCGGCCGCAATGGAAAACCGTCAAGGCCGGCGCGCGCGAATACGTCAAAAAATTAACGCGCGGCTTCAAAGACCGTATTCGTCCGAGCGAGGCCGTCAAGCGTATCATCCGGCACAAGTCGCGGGTTGAGCTGGTGACAAAAACTGAAAGTGGTTTGTGCTTTGATGAGGCTATCGTGTGCTGTCACCCGGACCAGGCGCTGCGGCTTCTGCACGAACCGCACGGCCATGAACGGGAACTGTTGGGCCAGTTTCAGTATCAGCAAAACGAGGCGGTATTACACACGGACACGCGCCTGTTGCCACGCAACAAAAGCGCCTGGGCAAGCTGGAACTACCGCATACCGAAAAAAAGCCAGGACCCTGTCGCGGTGACCTACAATATGAACAAATTGCAAAGCCTTGACACGGCCCGGACCTACTGTGTCTCGCTCAATCAGACCCGCCATATCGAACGGGACAAGATCCTCAAGCGCATTATCTATTATCATCCTCAGTTTTCACCGGGCCGCGCCGAGGCGCAGGCGCGCCATGCCGATCTGATCCGCCGGGAGCGGGTGTCATATTGCGGGGCTTACTGGGGTTATGGCTTCCATGAGGACGGCGTGCGCAGCGCGCTGGCCGTGTGCGCGGCCTTTGACCTTGATATCGGGGCCTCGGCATGAACAGCCGCATTTACACCGGCCGGGTCATGCACCATCGCCTGGTCCCGCGGCCACACCGTTTCAGCTACCGCCTGTTTATGCTCTATCTTGACCTGGAAGAATTGCCGGGCCTGTTTGACAAATACCGCGGCTGGTCGGCGCGCGGCCCGGCCCTGGCCCGGTTTCGCCGCGCGGATCATTACCGGCAGGGGGGAGAGACCCTGGCCGAGGCCATCCGGGCGCTGGTGGAGCAAAAAACCGGCCGGCGGCCCGGCGGGCGCATCGCCCTATTAACGCATCTGCGCTATTTCGGTTATGTTATGAATCCCGTGAGCTTTTATTATTGCCGGGACGAGGGCGGGGCGAACATCGAGGCCATTGTGGCCGAGGTGAATAACACGCCCTGGGGCGAGCAGCATTGTTATGTGCTGGACGGCCGGATCGGCCCCGGCGGGCTGCGCGCCTTTGCGCTGGACAAGGCCTTCCATGTCTCCCCGTTCATGGCTATGCGACAGAAATATGCCTGGTCATTCAATAATCCTGCTGAACGCCTGCATGTCTGCATGCAGAATTTTGAAGAAGGCCGGCCGGTGTTTACGGCCGGGCTGCGCTTGCAGGCCCGCGCCATCACCCAGCGCAACCTGAATCTGATGTTGCTCAGATACCCGCTGATGACGGCCAGGGTGATCAGCGCGATCTACTGGCAGGCGTTCCGCCTGTGGCTCAAGCAGACCCCCTTTCACCCCCACCCCAAGCATTATTCAAAACAGGGGGCCTGCCCGTGAGAGCCGCGAACCTGATCGCGGCGGTGTTTGCAGAGACCCGCACCGGCGGCCTGCCGCGGGCCGGCCATTATTTATGCCGCTGTCTGATACGGCAAAAACTGGCCCATGCCGATTCCGGCCATATTGAAATACGGGATCATTGGGGCGTCTGGCATATCGGCCGGAAAACCGCTTCGGAGCGCGGCCACGATAAGGGCCCGCGGCCGGAATTATCCGTCAGGGTGCGGGTGCATGACCCGGCGTTTTATTCGGCGCTGCTTGTTAATGGCGGCAACGGCGCGGCCGACGCCTACCGGCGCGGCCTGTGGTCCTGTTCCAGCCTGGAAACACTGTTTCGGATATTGATCGCCAACCGCGCGCAGATGGATCTGCTGGAACAGGGGTCGGCCCGGCTGGCCGCGCTCAAAGACCGCCTGGGTCATCTTTTCCGGGCGAATACCCGGCGCGGCAGCCGCCGGAATATTCACGATCATTACGATCTGGGCAACGATCTGTTCCGGCTGTTTCTGGATGAGACCATGACCTACTCGGCCGGCGTGTTCCGGGCCGAGACCGACAGCCTTTACCAGGCCTCTGTCGCAAAGCTGGATCTGATCTGCCGGAAACTGGATCTGAGACCCGAACATCATGTCATCGAGATCGGATCCGGCTGGGGCAGCTTTGCGATCCATGCCGCCAGACACTACGGTTGCCGCGTGAGCAGCGCGACCATATCCAGGCGGCAATATGATCTGGCCAGGGAGCGCGTTCAGGCCGCCGGTCTCGGCGACCGGGTTGAAATCCTGCTGAGGGATTACCGTGATTTGCGCGGGCAATATGATCGTTGCGTTTCGATAGAGATGATCGAGGCGGTCGGGCACCGATTCCTGACCGACTACTTCCGGCAATGCGCGGCCCTGTTAAAACCCGAGGGGCAGATGTGCCTGCAAGCCATCACGATGCCCGATCACCGCTATGAATCCTATTTGAAGACGCCCGATTTTATTCAGCGCTTTATCTTTCCGGGTAGCTGCGTGCCCTCGCTGGCGGCGCTGACCGGGGCGCTGGCCGGCTCGGACCTAAAGGTGATTCATCTGGAAGACTATGCCCGCCACTACGCCAAAACCCTGCGCCTCTGGCTCGGCAATTTCAGGGCCGCGGCCGAGGCGGTTTATGGCCTGGGTTACAGCCGCAATTTTTATCGTCTGTGGGAATATTATCTCGAATATTGCGCGGCCGGTTTCACGGAACGTTATCTGGGTTTATTGCAGATCGTGCTGAACAAACCGGCCTGCCGCCGGGCGCTCACCAACCCCGGATTCAGCCCCAGGACCGATGCGAGACCTCATTAACTTTGCGGGCTTTCAGCTTAACTGGCTGATCTGCGTGCTAGCGGCCGCCAGGGGCCTGCCCTGGGCCGGGCCGGTGGCGGTGCTGCTTTGGGTCTTGATACATTTGCGCCTCAATCGCGGACAATACAAAACCGAGTTAATACTGATTATCACCGCCGCCGTTGCCGGCTACACGCTGGATTCATTATTAGTCCTGGCGGACTATCTCACCTTTCCGGCCGAGGCGCGCCTGGGTTATCCGTCGCCCCTGTGGATGGTTGCCTTGTGGATTAACCTTGCCACCACCCTGCGCCACAGCCTGCGCTGGTTAAAGGGGCGCGTCGCGCTCGGCGCGCTATTCGGCGGGATCGGCGGCGCGGCCGCTTACTACGCCGGCAGCCGTCTGGACGCCGTCAGCCTCGCCGATCCCCTCATCAGCAGCCTGCTGATCTTCCTGATCTGGGCGCTGGCCTTGCCGGCGCTTTACACCCTGGTCGAAAAGCTGGAAAAAAACGGGCCGGCGGGGCCGCCGGACAAGGCAGGCGAGACGGCCGGGGATCGCGCCCGTGTCTGAGTTAATCCTGACGGCCCTGGTATTTGCCTCCGTGCTGATGCTGCTGTTGTGGCTCATTCAGTTGCGGACCGGCAACGCCGGTATTGTTGATGTCGCCTGGTCTTTTGCCACCGGCCTGATCGGGCTCTGGTTCGCCTTTGCCTGGCATGAAGGGGCGCTCTTGAGAAACATGCTGGCCGGCGCCATGATCGGGCTTTGGGGCGTCCGTCTGGGGCTGCATCTGCTGAGGCGGGTGCTGAGTGAAGCGGAAGACGGGCGCTACCGCGCCATGCGCCAAAGCCTCGGCCCACGGGCGCAACCGGTTTTCTTTCTGTTCTTCCAGATCCAGGCGGCCTGGGCGCTGTTGTTCGCCCTGCCGGTGCTGGTGGCGGTGTCCAACCCCGCGCCCGAGCTGCGGCTCACGGATTATCTGGCCGTTCTGGTCTGGCTGATCGCGATCTCGGGCGAGGTGATTGCCGACCGGCAACTGCGCGCGTTCCGGGCCGACCCCGCCAACCGGGGCCGGGTTTGCGCCAGCGGCCTGTGGCGTTATTCGCGCCATCCAAACTACTTCTTTGAATGGCTGCACTGGTGGGCGTATTTGCTGCTGGGCTTCGGCGCCGCGATCTGGTGGCTGGCCTGGCTGGTGATGGCGCTGATGCTGCTGTTTTTGCTGAAAATCACCGGCATCCCGCACACCGAACGGCAGGCATTGCGCTCGCGCGGCGCGGCCTATCGTGACTATCAGCGCCGCACCAGTATTTTTATCCCCCTGCCGCCGAAAAAAACCGGGCCGGACGCATGAGCCGCGCGCTGAATTACGCCATTGATCTCGGCGAGCGGGGGCTGATACCGGATATGATCCTGCGCCGGAGTATCCGGCATCTGGCGCGGCGCCGCCTGCGGGAATTGCGCCTGGGGGAACCCGGGCAGATGGCGCGGCTGACGGCCGAATTTGTGCGGATGATGGACGCGGCCCCGATCGCGCCCGTGCCCGACAAGGCCAATCAACAACACTACGAAGTGCCGGCCGCGCTGTTTAAGGCCGTGCTCGGCAAAAACATGAAATACAGTTGCTGCTACTGGCAGGCAGGTCAGACGGAACTGGATGGGGCCGAGGATGACAGCCTGCGCCTGACGGCCGAGCACGCCGCGCTGGAGGACGGCATGGCGATCCTGGAACTCGGTTGCGGCTGGGGTTCCTTGAGCCTGTGGCTGGCGGCGCGTTATCCGAACAGCCGGATTACCGCCGTTTCAAATTCGGCTTCGCAACGGGAACATATCGTGGCCGAGGCGGAAAAGCGCGATTTGCATAATATAACGGTCATCACGGCGGACATGAATGACTTCCATATTGGGCAGACCTTTGACCGGGTTGTTTCGGTCGAGATGTTCGAGCATATGCGTAACTATCGCCGCTTGTTCTCGCTGATTGCCGGCTTATTGAATGAACATGGCCGTTTTTTTATGCACATATTTTGTCATCGCGCCGTGCCGTATGAATTTATCGCGCGCGATGAATCCGACTGGATGAGCCGCTATTTCTTCTCCGGCGGCATCATGCCCGCCGATGAGTTGCCGTTGCTGTTTCAGGATGAATTGCTGTTGCAGCAGCGCTGGCGCTGGGCCGGCGCCCATTACGAAAAGACGGCCAATGCCTGGCTGAAAAATATGGACGCCGGGCAGGCGCCGATCATGGCCATATTAGGCCAAACCTACGGCCCCGAAAATGCCGCCAAATGGTGGATGCGCTGGCGGCTCTTTTTCATGTCCTGCGCCGAATTATTCGGCTATGACCACGGACGGGAATGGTGGGTCAGTCATTATTTATTCAGGAAACGCCCATGACACCCTTGAATCAATCAAGCCCCGGTCTTGTTTATGCGCGCGCGCTGGCCATATTGGCCGCGCTGCTTATGGCCGCGGCGCTCGTCTTTGGGTTCGTCAGCGGCGATTTCGGTCGGGAAGTCCGGGCGCTGGCCGGGATGCCCTGGGGCATCGTGGCCATGATCGATGTCTATATCGGCCTGCTGTTTTTCAGCGCCTGGATGATCTTCCGTGAGCAGAGCCGACTCAAAGGCGCGCTCTGGTTTATTGCCTTCCTCGGGCTTGGCAATCTGGCCACGGCCGTTTATCTGATCAAGGCGTTAAACGAGGCCCGGGGGCGGGTTGCCGTGTTCCTGTACGGGCCGGGCCGCGCGAACTGACATGCCCGCCCGCCCGCTCTGCTTATTATTGCTGCTGTGGCCGGCGGCGATTATCGCGGAAACGCGCGTGATCGAGCGCACGGGCTATGCCAGAGACGCGGCCACGGGCGCGCTGATCTATACCGAAGCGCACTATGAAAGCTATCAATCGGGGCGGATTATCAGCGACACGGTCAGCTATCGCAACGCGGCCGGAGAGGAAATCGCCCGCAAGCAAGTGGATTACGGCCCGGCCGCCGCCATGCCGGATTTCAGCCTGGTCAATTCCCAGACCGGCCACCGGGAAAGCGCGCGCCGCGCGGACGGCAAGCTGCTGGTGCGGTTTACGGAGCGGGAGGGCGTCGCCGAAGAGACTGAATTGATCGCCCTGCCGGAAAACGGGATCATTGACGCCGGTTTTGATCAGTTTGTGATCACTTACTGGGATGAACTGATCCAGGGCAAGCGCCTGCTAAGAAAACTGCTCATTCCGAGCATGAAGAAATTCATTGATTTTCGTATCTACCAGCAACAGATAACCGAAGATAGGCGCATCCTGCATATCGAACCGGACAGCCTGCTGTTCCGGCTCTTCGGCGATGCGACCATACTGGAATACGCGGCTGATGAGCCGGTTTTACTGTCATTCAGGGGCATATCGAACATGCGTGATGCCGACGGCGACAACTTGCAGGTGGCGATTTCCTTCCCGCGGGAAGAACGTTTGCTGTCAACCCGGCCGTGATCATCCGGATCCGCCTGTGAAAGGCAGGCGCCGCTCTACCACCTACGTCCTGTAGGCGAGCTTTCGCTGGAATGACGGCGGGAGAGGAAAAAGGTTTATCGTCATTCCGAAAACTTTTTTACCATCCCTGACAAATTCCCAACTAAAACTCGCTCCGTGACACCCCGAAGCCACACCGTCATTCCAGCGAAAGCTGGAATCCAGTGGTTTTTTTATACATTCCCGCTTATGCGGGAATGACAGTCTGGTTCCAGCCCACCCACAACAACCGGGCGAACGCCCTAAAACGGATTCCAGGTCTTTTTGCGCGTGTATTTCATATAGCCGACATTAACCCCCATTCTCAAGCCCGCCCCAAGGCGGACCGGCGCCAGGATCACCTTGCCGGCCTGGTGGTAATTGGCGCTGACCCCGCCAATTACATACAGGCTGCCATCCAGCGCCGGGAAGCGCCGAAACAGGCTATCCACATTCGGCAGGTTATAAACCAGCACATAGACCTTGGAGGCATTGGCGCCGACATCAAAGCCCAGCGACGGGCCGGTCCAGTGGACCGTTCGGGGGCCGCCTTGTTTCGTCTGAAGTTTACCGCTGCCATAGCGCGCGCCCACGGTAAAGGCGGCGCTGGCCTCTTCGCCCTTGATAATGGCATTGGGCCGGCCAAGTTCCTTGAATATTTTTTCCAGGACTTGACCGAGGCCCTCGGCCCCGTCGCCGAAGAAGCTGGTCGCGTCATCCAGCACGGTGCCCTTGTCGTACTCCTCGGCGGCGGCAGCCGGCGCGGTGTATAAAAAGAGGTTCAAAAAAAATAACAGGACAATATGTTTAATCATGCTCAACTCCCGGCAGGTTTTTTAATCAGTCAGGAACAAGTATAAAGCGAAACGCGAACCGATTAAACAGCCGTGTCCGTGTTCAATACCTGTGAGACGAATCAGAAGGTTGGAATCACAACACAACGATCATTCCCGCCACCTCGTCATTCCGGCCTGCCTGCCGCTGGCTGGTTGGGGCAGGCAGGCGTTAGAAATCCATCATGAATGACAAATTTATGCTTCTGGGCGCGCCTAAATAAAGTTTGTTGCCAAAGCCTGCAACAGTATTCCAATAGTCTTCATCAAGGAGATTGTCGATATTCATTCGCAGGGTGAATGCCTTGTCGCCCAGTGTCCGCTGATAACGGGCGCCAAGGCCGTAGAGTTGGTAGGCGGGAATTTTCAGGGTATTGTCGTTTCTCATAAACCGGCTGCTCACATGCTCGGCGCGGGCCGTCAATGTCAGGCCGGGGAAGACCGCCGTGTCGTATTCCAGGTTCAACACGGCCGTCAGTTCCGGCACTCCGGGCGTATCCTTACCGTCAAACCTGCCGCCCTGGGTGCGGGTCAGTTTACTGTCCAGATAGGTGAACCCCCCCAGCAGGCGCAGGTCCGGGCGCAGTTCGCCAAAGGCCGTCAGTTCAAACCCGCGATTGCGTTGTTCGCCATTGAGACCAAATCGATTATTTGCATCGGTAAATGCGCTTGGCCGCTCAATCTGAAACAGCCCGGCCGTCAGGCCGAGGCCATCCATGTCAAACTTTACACCGAACTCGATCTGGTCTGTGACGGATGGCGGGAATATTTCCCCTTCGTTGATGGTTCCAATCGGCGCGGTAGGTCCGCGTTCCAGTGCTTCGATATAATTGCCATAGAGAGACACAAAGTCCCAGGGTTTGACCAGCAGGCCGAAGGCCGGGGTGATAGCAGACTTGTCGTATTGACTGTTGAGTGTGCCTGTCCTGAAGTTGAAGAATCTAGCTCCTATACTCTGGCGTCGGACCCCGGCGGTCAAGAGCACGCGCTCATCAAGGAAGCCCAGGGTGTCGGCAAGGGCGATGGATGAATCGAGGACTGCAAATCTTTTGCCCCAACCCCTGGTTGAGTCATCAAATGCCGGGCGCGCAACAAATACCGGCTTGTACAGGTTTGAGCTTTTGAGGTTTAAAGATCTATAATTTTTGGAAACTCTTTGTTCATTCTTTGTTCATTCTTTGTTCGCATGGTTTCTATCGAGACCTGATGTGTGACCCCAGCGGTTTCAAATCGCCCGCTGATACCGGCATTCCAGGCATGGTTGTTTTCCTTGAATCGGCCGAATTGAGAGAACGGATTAAAATCTCCCCTGGCATTGAGATTACGACCAAATGTCCGCACTCGATCTTCTTCGGCGGCCAAGGCGCCATAGGCCGCATGTACGGCCCAGCCCCGGCCGAGGGCATACTCCACCCTGAGCAGACCACGAGCGACTTTTTGTTTGTGCTTCTCCCAGGACTGTTGAATGGCAGCCTCAAGGTCGGGCACAGAGGGCACCGCGGTGGCATTCCTGCTTAAAATGAAATCCTGATTCCCTCTGCGCAACTCCCGGTCCTGATAATCCAGTATGGTCTCCAGTTTGAGTCTGTCGCCGCGATATTCCAGTGCTAAAGCCACTTCGCCAAATGTTTCCTTGTTGCCTTCGGTAGTCCCTTCACCATTACGATAGAGGGCATTAAGCCGGGCGCCGAATTGGTTTCTCGAACCGAAGCGGCGGCTCAGGTCGGCGTGCGCGCCGAGGCGCGATTGATAATCGTAGTCGGCGGTGAATCGGGTCAAGGCGGTGTCTGTCGGGCGCTTGGGGACCATATTGATGACGCCACCCACATAACCTGAAAAACCTGATGCTCCATTAAGCAGCGCGTTAGGTCCCTTGAAGACCTCGACCCGCTCAAGGGTCTGAACCGTTGAGCTTCCATATGCAAAATGGAGGTTTGGCAGGCCATCATAGAGATTGACGTTTGTACTAAAGCCTCGGATGCCGGTAGTTCCGAGAATACCCTGACCAGAATCAGTTGAGAGCGCGGAGGCATCATTGCGAACGACATCGCCCACCGTTCTGGCCTGTTGGTTTTCAATGAGTTCGGCGGTGTAACTGCTGATACTGAACGGTGTGTCAAAGATGTCTCTATTACCGAGCAGTCCGAAACGGCCGCTGCGCGTGACCTGACCGCCTGGGTATGTTTCGGCCTGGCCGGTGACGGTAATTTCTTCTATTTCTGCTTTGGATTCTGGTGTGGTATTGGCCGTTGCATCCGCGATGAGCGGTGTGTTGTCGGGGTTGGTAAGGGTTGAATTAAAGGTTTGGCCGATGGTTGGAAAGTCTTGTGTGGTGGTGTTTTCAGTTAATTTTGAGGGGGGGGGTAATGTTGTTGGCGAACAGGGGCGCGCTAAAGGCGAGCATGAACAGCATGTTTGAAAGTGTTTTCATTGGTGAAGTCCTCGTGTCTTTAGTTTTTAGGAAAACGGCATTATAAAAGTAGTTGAAATGATTCGCAAGTTTATTTTTATAAAAACAGGAAATTATTTTTAGTGTTGTTGTTTTGTGCCCGCTTTCGGCGGGTGGCAGGCCGGGGTGTGAAATGAAATTCGGTTCCGTCTGCCTGCGGCAGGCTGGCCTTTGCCTTGCCACTCCGAATGACTCTTTATGTTGTCATTCCCGCTGCGCGGGAATGTATAGTTTAAAACCACTGGATTCCGGCTTTCGCCGGAATGACGACAGGGGTAGCAGATATATCCCGACAAACTTCAATGTCATTCCCCCTAACCGAACCTGTCGTAGGCAAGGCTGGAATGACAACGAAGGAATAGACACGGGCCGGCAACCTTCAACATTATTCTCATCCCCGCCGTCATTTATGGACAGGATGTCCTGTATGCGGCGACCTACCTGCAGCAGGCAGGCCGGGCGGCTACGGGCGTCCTCGGCGGCCTGTTCGAGACCTGCTTGCAGCAGGCCCAGACCGACTAAAATACCACTTTTAATACTTAATCTGCGTTAATCCGCGTAATCTGTGGATTCCATACTTTAGTAAGCGCTCACAAACTGCTCGATTTCCTTTCTCAGAAAAGCCTCACTTCTATCTAAACCTGCACATGGCCCCCGGCAATGGCCTTTGCCGCGTCTCGCCTCAGCTTGGGATTTTCTTGTGAAGGTGTGGCAGGGAGGTCTGGTCTCCGGCCTTCATGTAGCGCCGCTCGGTGTCAACGGCCGTGACGTTCTCATAGACGCCGTCATCGCGCTTGACCAGCTTGGTAAAGCCTTGCTCCTTGAGTTTGGAATTCCCGATCGGGATGCTGATACCGACCGGGCGGATAAGCCGCCGCACGGGCGCTGTCGGGTCGGTCTGGCCCAGAGGGACCTGGGCGGCATAGCAGACCTCGCCCCAGGTCTTTAACCCGATTTTTATGCCGTGACAGACCTCGACCGTCTGGCCGTTGGCGTCACAAAAATAGTCGTAGCGTGGCATTATGACTCCTGAAAAGTACTGAGGGGCGGATTATAGGCCGTTTTTTTAGCTCAGGAAATGCCGCAAGGATCACTTTTTCTGCTTGTCGCGGCCCGTATCATGGTCTAGGGTTAGATTAGCGCGGGCACATGCCCTGTCTATTACAATCTAAACCGTGTCTCGCTGGGGAAAAATTAAACATAAACACGTAAAGGAGGCTATATGTTTGAACATGATCAACAAGTCGTTAATTCACTTCTGAACGAAAACAAGAATTTCAGGAGACTTTATGACAAACACAGCCTGTTAAAACGCGCCGTGCAAGAGGCGAATCAGGGCCACAGCAACGCCGAGGGCTTGTCTCTGGAGGAACTGAAAAAGCGAAAGCTGGATCTAAAAGACCAGATGTCGGCGATGATAGAAGACTATAAACACAATCACAACGGTACTAAATAACCAGCTTGACGCCGATCAAAAGCAGGATGCCGGCCAGCAGCGGCCGCATGAACCGGTCCGGCAGAAATGTGCCGAAGTGACTGCCGAGATAAATGCCCGGAATAGAGCCCGCCAGCATATTGAGCAGCAAGACGTAGTCAACGGTGCCGATATGGGCATGGCCGAGGCCGGCGATAAAGGTCACCGGTATGGCATGGGCAATATCGGTCGCCACGATCTGGATCGCCCTGTAGCGCGGGTAGAGAAAAAATAAAAAAGCGGCCCCTATAACGCCCGCGCCGACGGAGGATACCGTTACCAGCAGGCCGATCAACACGCCGGCCAGTATGGTGCAGGGTTTTCGGTATTTGCGGCTCGCCAGCCGAACCGCCGCCAGATTTTCATTGTGACTGATTTTTTGCAGTTTATCGCGGCCCAGCAAAAACAGCGCGGTCAGTATCAAGGCGACACTTAAGGTCGTCATGATGAGACGGTCATAATTGACACCGGCCAGATCCAGGCGCTTGATAAACAGGATGGCAAGCAGCGAGGCCGGCACGCTGCCGAGCAGCAGCAGCCAGACCACGCCCCACTGAATATTGCTGTTCCTGTGATGGACAAACACCCCGGCCGACTTGGTAATGGCGGCATAGAGCAGGTCCGTGCCCACCGCCACGGCCGGCTTGACGCCAAACACGAGCACCAGCAGGGGCGTCATGAGCGAGCCGCCGCCCACGCCGGTCATGCCTACAATGAAGCCAACCGCAAACCCGGCCAGCGCAAGCGAAAAATCCATAATCGGGTAATTGTTTGAAAGGGATCGATTTTCTGCAAGGAATGCCTAACTTAACGGCTGCCTTCTATTTATAAAAAGAACTATTATGTATATTTTTATGCTATTTTTTTATATGGAGCGCGGACATGAAGATTCAGCAGTTGAGATACATTCGGGAAGTGGCCCGGCATGATTTGAATGTTTCCTTGACGGCCGAGCGGCTACACACCTCGCAGCCGGGCATCAGCAAGCAGATCCGCATGCTGGAGGACGAACTTGATGTGCAGATCTTCCGGCGCAAGGGCAAACACCTGACCGAGATCACCCCGGCCGGCCGGGTCATTATCGGGATCGCCGCCGAGATACTCGACAAGGTAGAGGGCATCAAGCGGGTGGCGGCCGACTTCAGCCACGAACGCCACGGCAGCCTGTCCATTGCGACCACGCATACCCAGGCCCGCTATGTCCTGCCCGATATTATCAGCGGCTTCATGGCGCGCTATCCCGATGTCGCGTTGCACATGCACCAGGGCACGCCATTACAGATATCGGAACTGGCCGCAAAGGGCTCGGTGGACTTCGCCATTGCGACCGAGGCGCTGGAACTGTTTGATAATCTGATCATGATGCCCTGCTACCGCTGGAACCGCAGTGTTATTGTCCGGCCCGATCATCCGCTGGCCGGCGAGACTGAATTGACGCTGGAACTTTTGGCACGCTATCCCATTGTCACTTACGTATTCGGTTTTACCGGCCGCTCGCAACTGGACCGCGCGTTTAGCGCGGCCGGGCTTGAACCCAGGGTCGTGTTCACCGCGGCCGATGCGGACGTGATCAAGACTTACGTTAAAATGAATCTGGGGGTGGGTATTATTGCCAGCATGGCCTATGAGGCCGGGCAGGATAGCGGCCTGGTTGCCATTGACGCCAGCCACCTGTTTGAACCGAGCGTGACCCGCATAGGCTTTCGCCGCGGTACCTTTCTCAGGGGCTATATGTATGATTTTATCAGGATGTTCGCCCCGCATCTTGAGCGGGAACTGGTGCGGCGTTGCCTGCAAACCGGCAATAAATACGAACTTGAGGAAGTCTTTAAGGAGACGGCGATACCGGATTATCCGGCTTAAAAAGCCCCGATTGAATCAGGATTTCTTCAGCGGCCTCCTGTGCAGGCCGCATTCCTTCCGGCTCGCCTGCTCCCACCACCAGCGCCCTTCGCGTTCATGCTGGCCGGGCAGTGTCGGCCGGGTGCAGGGTTCACAGCCGATACTGGCATAGCCCTTTTCATGCAGGCTGTTATAAGGCACGTCATTTGCGCGGATATATTCCCAGACCTCGGCCGAACTCCAATTGGATAAGGGATTAAATTTAATCAGTTCCCGCTCGGCGTTGGAAAAGGCCCGGTCGCGCTCGATCACCGGCACGGCCGCGCGCGTGCCCGGGCTTTGGTCCTTGCGCTGACCCGTAATCCAGGCCGGGAGGGTGTCGATCTTGCGCCTGAGCGGCATGACCTTGCGGATAGCGCAGCATTCCTGATGACCGTCTTTATAAAAACTGTACAGCCCCTTGCGCCGGACCAGTTCCCGCACGCTGTCGGCATCGGGAGACAGAATATCAATATCAATCGCGTAATGATTGCGAACCTGTTCGATAAAGCGGTAGGTCTCCGGGTGCAGGCGGCCGGTATCGAGCGAGAAAACACGAACATCCGGCTTGATCCGGCAGGCCATATCGATCAATACCACATCCTCCGCGCCACTGAATGAAATAGCCGCGTCATCAAAATGTTCCAGCGCCAGCCTGATAATGGCCGGGGGGGATTTCGCGTCATATTCCAGCGCCAGCCGTTCAGGATTAAATTCGGTCGCGTTCATCATTGAAGTTTACTCGTATATTATTCTTTGGGCTTAATAATACGAAAGCATGGCGATTCTAGCAGAAACATTTATTCCGACAAATAACAACTCCTTATATCGACAGGCCGGCCGGTTATATATTTACGGGTGGGGTTTGATTCCAAAGGCTAAATAAGTTGCATTTCCAGCTTGCAGGGCGGCCAGGTTAATGGAATAATGCTGTCTCAACTAAAGGAGAATTCCCATGAAACTGCTCAATGCCCTTATTCTTACCTTATCCTTGCTGCTCCCGCTCGGCGCGCTCGCCGCATCCCCTGTCAATATCAACACGGCCGACAAAGAAACCCTGAGCGCCGCCATCAGCGGGGTCGGAGAAAAAAAGGCCGAGGCGATCATCCAATACCGCAAAGAAAACGGCCCGTTCAAGTCCGTTGACGAATTAACCGAGGTCAAGGGCATCGGGGAGGGTATTCTCGAAAAGAACCGGGAAAATCTACGTATTGAATAGCGGTTCGTAAACGCGGGGTCGCAAATATTGGAGGACTGCCGGGGCGGTAAATGGATGCCGGCCCCGGCTTTTATCTGCTTGCCGCAGGCAGATCTGGAAAAAGCTGCCGAGGAATCCAGTGGTTTTTACTATCCATTGCCACTTGCTCTGGCCTGCCTAAAATAAACTTGCCCGGGGCTTCCTACAAAAAACCCGAATTTCCGGCCCGGTGTTGCTCGGCCAGACGCACGGCCTGGGCCCGGTTGTGGATGCCGAGTTTCCTGAATACCGTGGTGATATGAGCCTTGACCGTGGCCTCGGTGATGTTGAGTTCCCAGGCGATCTGCTTGTTCAATTTGCCCTGGCCCATTTCCATGAAGATCTTTAACTGCGCGGGCGTCAGGCGTTCGATCTTTTCGGCCAGGCTCAGGGCGCTGCCGCGGGCCTCAAGCGAGATGCCGCCGGGCACCCAGGTTTCACCCTGCAAGACTTTCGAGATGGCCTGTTTGATGCTCCTGGGGCTGGCGGATTTAACGATATAGCCGGACGCATTGTGGTTGATGCAGGCGCGGATGACCTCTTCCTGCTCATGCTGGGAGACCACGATCATCGGAATCTGCGGCCAGGTCTTTTTTAACAACGCCAGATCGGCCAGACCGTTGGCGTCGGGCATATTCAGGTCAACAAACACCAGGCCGAAGTCATCCTCCCTGAGGGCCTGGAATGTCTCCTTATAATCGGTCGTTTCCCTGATTGCGGCGGGCCGCAGGGCCGCCCGCACGATGCCGGCCAGGGCATTGCGGAACAGGGGATGATCATCGGCGATTAATACCTTTGCCTGCATACGATCACTATAGCGAACAGGCGGGTTTGTCCGCAATAGCGGGCGGATATGAGAGTCTGCCCAAATCCCGCGCCGACGGGAATGAGGCAGGGCAGGGGCAAAAACGGAAACCGGTTCGAAACGGTCTCAGCCGGCGGCCAGATAATCCTTGAGTTGCGCCAATATCGCTGACCATTCCTCCCTTGTTTCAAACAGGGCATTGGCGAAGCGTCTGATTTCAGCGGCGCTGGCGTTGAAGGGTTCCAGGCTCACTTCAAGATGGGTCTTGCCTCGTTTTTCATCCAGCGTGACGGTGGTTAATACCTCAAGCGGCCAGTCCGAGACCATCGGGCGCGGCATGATCGTGTCTTCCTCGCAGGAATAACAATGGCTGTAAACCAGTTTGACCGGCGCGGTGACTTCGTTATAAAAAATCTTGTGCCAGATTTCAAGGCCGCTCATGGAAATCATACAATAGTGACTCTCCCCGCCGGACTTGACCTCGGCCTCGGCAAAGCGGATGGAATAATTCTTGGGCGCAAACCATTTTTCGAGTTGCCGCGGATCGGTCCAGGCCGCAAAGACTCTCTCAGCCGGGGCGTCAAATTCACAGGAGATAGAAAAATTATCAGAGTTGATGGCCATACCGCCTCCCGTTTTTGTCTGGAATATGGATAATGAGACCACAATTATGCGCCTTAATTGGATGGTTTAACAACACTTTTTTTATACACCTGAGCCGCAGATAGTATTGATGGTCCAGCAACTGCCGCTTTTTGTTCTTATGTTTTTGCGGCCATCCCATCCTTGTCATGGTATTGACGGGTATGCGTTTCAACCAACCGAGGGCTTTTTTCCGGTTTAGCCTGTGCAGCCAACCGCGCGCGGATCTCCTGGTAATGGGCCTCCAAATTGAGCCAGTACTCGACCGGCATACCCAGGCCGCGCTCCAGCTTGATGGCGGTTTCAGGCGTGATAATCACCGTGTCATCGCCCTTGAGCATGGCAATGATCTGCTTTTCACTTAAGCCCGTGCGCCTGGCAAGCTCGGTCCGGCTCATGTTGCGCAGTTCGATCTCATAGCCCAGCACTTCGCCGGGGTTGACCGCATGGTCGGGCTTGTAGTGGTTGATGGTTACGTTATTCATGGGTGTCCTCAATGCCTAATATCTTGATGACGGTAATACGGCGCCAATCCAGTCCGCCTTCCGGCCGCTCCGGTAACGGGTTATTTAGCGGCCGGATGATCAACCGGTACGGGCCATCCAGATCCAGGCTGAGTGTGCCTTTGCGCCTGCCTGTCAACTCGTGGCGCCGGTGCGGCGGGCTGTAGGGCGGGGCAAATACACCCAGGTTTGGGGCGGCCCGTAATGCCGTCATCACTATCTTAATTTGCTTTGCGCGCTGCTGCCCAAAGGCCCTGAGCATCGTCTTTTCCTGATTAAATTGCCTTTGCAGCTTCTTGCTGACAAAGTCTATATCAATCAATTATACTTATCCCCTAACTAATTCACCACTGCAAGAACAGTTGTGGTTAGTCAGATTCCGGGCAGGATTCTTGTGGAAATCCAGGATGAACTTAATAATGCTGAACGGTTCTTTTTTGATCAACAGAAGTGCGTCATGGCCAAGAAAAAAGTGCAATCCCAGAAAGATATTAGTCTGAATGAGCTTAGAAATGGTAATTAGGAGGGATAAAAATGAGTGATAAGTTTATTTCAAGGTGGTTTTATTCTTCAACAGGCACATATGATGTTGAGGTCGAAAAAGGTCTGTTAAAAAAAACAACCGTGACTGAGCAGCGCGACTCATCTAGAATCCCAGACTTTGGTGATTTTTCTAATACATTAAGGAAAACATACGAGAAATTTGACTCAGATGGCTATGATGTGGTAAACGTAGTCCCAATCCAGATGGGGACATCTGAATCGCTTTGGAGTAAAGGCCGCGTTAGTAATATAAGCAACTATCTAGGCGAGGTTGGGTTTTCAATTACCAGGGGCGCTGTTGTTATTGGTAAAAAACGAGAATAATAACTTAAAACGACATGAGCGGCGCTCTGATGCGCCGCATTGAGCAATTCCGGGCCAAATAGCTCCGAAAACACCGGGATAACCTAAAAATCGGAGTTGGACAGTTCCAAAAAGGCCGAATTTGGCCCGTTACGAAATAAAGCGGGTATTTTCAGGGGCGTCCTATACAAGCAGCCAACCACAAACTGCTTCTGTCGCGCGAACGAACGAGCCAAGCGATTTAGCGCATGGCGCAAGAATAAAAAATGGTGCCGATGGCCGGAGTCGAACCGGCACGCCCGCAGGCACTACCCCCTCAAGATAGCGTGTCTACCAATTCCACCACATCGGCTGTAGTGAGTCCTTACCCGGACGGGAGGCTCGGCAGATCCGAATCCTCTCTGCCGGTTTCCTGTTCAACGGCGGCCGGGCCGTCTGCCGGCGGGGCTTCCTGTTCAATCACGATAGCCGGCCGGTCCAGCAGGCTCGCGGGGGCCGTTTTTATCTGCTGGGTCGCCAGATAGGCCAGCAACAGGCTGTTGCCGAGGAAGATCACGGCCAGCACCGTGGTCACCCGGGTTAAAAAATTGCCCGCCCCCTGGCTGCCGAACACGGTGCCGGAGGAACCACTGCCGAAGGCCGCGCCGGCATCGGCGCCTTTGCCGTGCTGGATCAGGATGAACCCGATCAGCGCCACGGCGACCACTACCTCTAGTATAAATAATAATGTCTGGACTGTATCCATTCCTGTTACCCCGCTGCCTGACAGATCGCCAGAAAGTCCTCGGCGATGAGTGATGCCCCGCCAATCAGGCCGCCATCAATATCCGCCATATTAAAAAGTTGTGCCGCGTTATCGGCCTTGACACTGCCGCCATAAAGGATGCGTATCGCGGCGGCAATCCGCTGGTCATGCCGGGCCAGGCGCCGCCGTATGAACTCATGCGCGGCCTGGGCCTCGGCGGGCGTTGCCGTCTTGCCGGTGCCAATCGCCCAGACCGGCTCATAGGCGATCACGGCATCGGCAAAGGCATTGGCCGCTACCTGTTCGATGACCGCATCCAGTTGCCGGGCAATGACCGCTTCGGTATCGCCGGATTCCCGCTGTTCCGGTAATTCCCCCAGGCACAGGATCGGGGTCATGGCTTCGGCTTGTACGGCCCTGAATTTTTCCGCGACCAGCCGGTCATGCTCACCATAAAGCAGGCGTCTCTCGGAATGGCCGACGATGACATAGTGGCAGCCGCAGTCTTTCAGCATTTTCGCCGAGATTTCACCGGTATAGGCGCCGCCTTCCCGTTGCGATACGTTTTGCGCGCCCAGCCTGACCCGGCTTTGTCCCAAAAAACCCGACAATGCAGGGATATAGACAAAGGGCGGGCAGAGGGCGACTTCCGCAGCAGTCTGTTCGTCAATGCCCGCGGCGATCGCCTTGAGCAGCGACTTGACGCTTGCCAGCGTCCCGTTCATCTTCCAGTTTCCCGCAACCAGCGATCGGCGTTCCGACATTTGATTTTCCCTGTGTTAAAACGTTGCCAAGATTACAGGCAGCGCCGGTTGAAATCAATATATTGTCCGGTTAGCGCATATTCTGGATTATTTCGGTTGGCCTTTTGCAGACAGGCCGGAACAACATAAAGCTAAAACAACACCCCATCGTCATTCCAGCGAAAGCTCACCTACGTTATGAACCTGTAAATATCAAGACCGTTCCACATGACAATGCGGACAATCTTTCCGGGCCGCGCATTTTTGCTTGGCATGGCGCACGATCAGGGCGTGGTATTCCTTGAAATGGGCGACATCCGGCGGCAGCGATTCCATAAACAGGCGGCGCAGCGCGTCGTAGGATTCGCCGCCATTGATCAGGCCCAGTTTCAGCAATAAACGGCGGGTATAGGTGTCAATCACAAAGGCCGGGCGTTCGAAGGCATAGAGCAGGATATCATCGGCCGTTTCCGGGCCGACGCCGTTCACGCTCAACAGGCGTTGGCGCAGATCGGCATGATCCAGCCTGTTTAATTTTGCAAAGCCGCCCTCGTCAACAAACCATTGCACGTAATTCCTGAGCCGCTTGCTCTTGATATTAAAATAACCGGAGGGGCGGATGAGTTCCGCCAGACGCGCATGACTTAATCGCAGGATGGCCGGGGCGCTGAGCGCCCGGGCCTGTTTCAGGTTGGCAATCGCCTTTTCGACATTGGTCCAGGCCGTATTCTGGGTCAGTATGGCGCCCGCCATAACCTCAAACGGGGTCTCGGCCGGCCACCAGTCCTGCGGCCCATAGGCGGCATACAAGCGTCGGTACAGTCCGTTTATTTTTTTAGCGAGCGGCTTCAATATTATTTTTTGTTTACGGCGCGCATCAGGGCCTTGAGCTCATCCTCGCCAAGGCGCCAGCATTGGCCCGGCCGCTTGTCGCGCGGCAGGATGCAGGGACCAAAGCGGGTGCGGATCAGGCGCGTGACCTTGAGCCCCTGTGACTGCCAAAGGCGCTTTACTTCGTGCTTGCGGCCGCGCATGAGCACGACATGGTACCAGTGATTGCTGCCGGCGCCGCCGGAATCGACAATATCGCTGAAAGCGGCCCGCCCGTCTTCGAGTTGAACCCCATCCCGCAGGGCCTTTAATTGCCGCCCGCTTGCCCGGCCCAGGACCCGCACGGCATATTCACGTTCAATGCCCGTCGAGGGGTGCATGAGTTTATGGGCCAGCGCGCCGTCATTGCTAAACAGCAGCAGACCGGTGGTGTTTAAATCCAGCCGGCCGATATTAATCCAGCGGCCGCCGGCCGCCGGCGGCAGGTTGGCAAACACGTTGGCGCGGCCCTTTTCATCGCTGCGGGTGCAGACCTCGCCGGCCGGCTTGTAATAGGCCAGCAGCTTTGCCCGCGCGGGCGGGGCCAGACGCACCGGTTTTGAGTCGATCAGCACACGATCCCGGTAGCCGATTTGCTGGCCCGGCAGGGCCGCTGTGCCGTTGACACGGATCCTGCCGGCCCGCACCAGGGTCTCGATCTCGCGCCGTGAACCATGGCCGGCCTGGGCCAGCATTTTTTGAATCCTTTGTTTCATGCCCGACCGGTGAGTGGCGCGGCCCCGGCGCTTTCCGGCCCGACCTCGGAATCGCCGGGCGCCGTGTCCGCGGGATCGGCAGTGTCGGCGCCCGCCTCGACCCGGGCTTCCGCGCCGCGGCCCGGCATTTCAGCGCTATCGTCCGAGCCGTGCCCGCTGTCGCTGTCCGCGGACTTGTGCGCCCGGTCTTTTAATGCCTCAAACAGATCCGGGTTGATGGAATCAAAATCGCGGATATCCGCCAGGGCCGGCAGATCGGATAATCTTTTCAAGTTGAAATAGTCCAGAAAGGCCCGGGTCGTGGCCAGCAGGGCGGGTTTGCCGGGCGCATCGCGCTGTCCGACAATCTTTATCCAGCCGCGTTCCTGCAGGGTCTTGACGATCGCGCTGCTGACGCTGACGCCGCGGATCTGTTCGATCTCGGCGCGCGTGACCGGCTGCCGGTAGGCAATAATCGCCAGGGTTTCCAGCAGCGCGCGCGAATAGCGCGGCGGGCGTTCCTCAAACAGGCGCTGAACCCAGCCGCCATATTCGGCCCGGGCCTGGAACCGAAAACCGCTGGCGACTTCTACCAACTCAATCCCACGGCCTTCATAATCGGCCTGCAATTCGAGCAGCGCGCTTCTGATGTCATCACGTTCAGGCCGCGGCGAGGGCGCGCCTTCAAACAGGGCGGCTAACCTGGCAATATCCAGCGGCCGATCCGACACCATCAAGGCGGCCTCGATAATATTTTTAATCTGCGCCCGGCTCATGCCGCGGCCTTGACGTAGATCGGCCCGTTGGCCTCATTTTGCACGAGTTCAAGCAGGGAGTCCTTGACCAGTTGCAGGATGGCCAGCAGCGAGACAATCACGCCGGCCCGGCCCTCTGCAAGGTCAAATAGCGCTTCAAAGCCGGTAAATTTATCCGGCCCGGCCTGTTCCAGTATGGCCGCCATCCTTTCCCGCACCGACAGCCCCTCGCGTTCAATCGTATGATGGGTGAACATATCGGCCCGCCGGATGACCTCGGCAAAGGCGGTCAGCACCGCATCCAGCGACACCTCCGGCGGCTTCTGCCCGATCTGGCGGGCCGGGAATTCCGCCACGGCCACGAACAGGTCACGCTCCAGCCGCAGCAGCCCGTCCAGCTTGTCGGCGGCCTGCTTGTAGCGCTCATATTCCTGCAGGCGGCGCACGAGTTCCGCGCGCGGGTCTTCCTCTTCCCCGGCCTCGCTCTGGCGCGGCAACAGCAGGCGCGACTTGATCTCGGCCAGCATCGCCGCCATCAGCAGGTATTCGCCCGCCAGTTCGAGCCGCAGGATGTCCATCAATTCGATATAGCCCATGTATTGCTCGGTAATTTTGGCCAGCGGGATATCGAGAATGTCAATGTTCTGGCGCTTGATCAGATAGAGCAGCAGATCCAGCGGCCCCTCGAACGCCTCCAGAAAGACCTCCAGCGCATCCGGCGGAATATACAGATCCCTGGGCAGTTCCGTGACCGGCAGGCCCCGGACAATGGCCAGCGGCGGGGCGGGCGGGCCGGCCGCGACGCCGGCCGTTTCATTTTCCACGTTCATCGGGCGCGGCCGCTAACGGTGGTTAAGGCCCATGGCCGCCCGCACCTCTTCCAGGGTCTCGCGGGCGACACCGCGCGCGGCCTCACAGCCGTCGGTGATAATCCCGCGCACGGTTTCCTTGTCTTGTTCATATTCCAGCGCGCGCTCCCGGATCGGCGCCTGTTCCTTTAACACGGCCTCGATCAGCGGTTTTTTGCAGTCCACACAACCAATCCCGGCCGAGGTACAGCCGGCCATGACCCAGTCTTTGAGGTCGGCATCGGAGTATACCTGATGCAGCGCCCAAACCGGACATTTGTCCGGCTCGCCCGGGTCATTGCGGCGGATGCGGGCCGGGTCGGTCGGCATGGTGCGGATTTTATCCTCCACCACGCTCGGGTTTTCGCGCAGGGCGATGGTGTTGCCATAGGATTTCGACATCTTTTGCCCGTCCAGCCCCGGCATCTTTGAGGCCGGGGTCAACAGCGCCCGCGGTTCCGGGAAAATGGCCTTGCCGGCCCCGTCCAGATAACCCGACAGCCGCTCACGGTCGCCGATGCTGATATTTTGCTGTGATTCCAGCAGGGCGCGGGCCTTTTCCAGCGCCGGGGTTTCGCCTTGTTCCTGATAATTGCGGCGCAACTGATGATAGAGGCGCGCGTTTTTTTTGCCCATCTTTTTTATCGCCGCCTCAACCCTGGCCTCAAAGCCCGGCTCGCGCCCGTACAGATGATTAAAGCGGCGCACCACTTCGCGCGCCAGTTCGACATGAGACACCTGATCTTCACCCACCGGCACATAGCCGGCCTTGTAGATGATAATGTCCGCGGTCTGTAACAGCGGATAACCCAGAAAGCCATAGGTCGTCAAGTCCTTGCTGCTCAGTTTCTCCTGTTGATCCTTGTAGCTCGGCACCCGCTCCAGCCAGCTTAGCGGGGTGCTCATGGATAACAGCAGATGCAACTCGGCGTGTTCCGGCACCCGGGACTGGATAAAGAGCCTGGCCGCGCCGGGGTTTATGCCGACCGCCAGCCAGTCGATGATCATATCCCAGACGCTTTTCTCAATGCTCGAAGGCTGCTCATACTCGGTGGTCAGGGCATGCCAGTCGGCGACAAAAAAGAAGCACTCGTATTCCTGCTGCAACGCCAGCCAGTTTTTGAGCACGCCATGATAATGGCCCAGATGCAAACGGCCCGTGGGGCGCATGCCCGACAGCACCCGTTGCTTAACAGTTGAAGGCAAGCAGCGCTCTCCCGTGGTGATTTTTCAGAATATGAAATATGTAATGTGTCAAGCCGGCCAGTAAATGACCGGACGAGGCGCGGATTATACCCTATCTGTGCTGTCCGATTGATTTTTGGGTTAGAATGACGGTCTTGCTCATTCAAAACACGGACTTATGAAATTTCTGTTTGATTTTTTCCCCCTGCTGGCGTTTTTCGTGGCGTTTTATCTGCCGGAAGACCGGGAACAGGGCATTTACCTAGCCACGGCCACCATTATGGTCGCCACCTTTATACAGATCGCCGCCTACTGGCTGCTCTACAGAAAGTTTGAAAAGATGCACCTGATCACCTTTGCGGTGGTGCTGGTCTTCGGCGCGCTGACCATCTATCTGCAGGACGAGCGCTTTATCAAATGGAAGCCCACGATCGTGAACTGGTGTTTTGCGCTGGCCTTCATCGGCAGCCATTTTATCGGTGACAAGACCCTGTTTCAGCGCATGATCAACATGGCGGATAACAAGCTGGTCTTGCCGGCCGGGGTCTGGAAAAGGGTCAATATCAGTTGGGCCTGTTTTTTTGTTTTTCTCGGCTTCGTCAATCTGTACGTGGCTTACAACTTTGACACCGAATTCTGGGTCAACTTCAAGGCCTGGGGCATGACACTCATCAATATTATTTTCCTGGCCGGTGTCTGTGTCTATATGTACAAATATATCAAGCAGGCCGAAGAGAGCGTTTCAGAAGGAAACTCTGATTAAATCAGAGTTTCCTGCGGTACAGGGACCTGCCTGCTGCAGGCAGGCGTACCGCCAAAATCAATGACTCAAGTCATTGATTTTGAAGCAGGGTGAAAATCGCATTTTCGCCTTGCGTGCTCTGAGAAGTCCTGGATGGACTTATTCAGAGCTTCCAAGAAAAACAGGCCCGAAAACCGGTCAAAGAGGTGACAACATGTATTACGCGATTATCAGTGAAGACGTTGCGGACAGTCTTGAAAAACGCAAGGGCGCGCGCCCTGGACATATCGCCCGCCTGCAGGCCCTGCGCGATCAGGGCCGCTTGTTGACGGCCGGGCCGCACCCGCGGATCGACAACGAGGAACCCGGGCCCAACGGTTTCAGCGGCAGCCTGATCATCGCCGAATTCGATTCGCTGGACGCGGCCCGGGACTGGGCCGATGCGGACCCGTACTGTGCGGCCGGCGTTTATCAAAACGTCATCGTGAAACCCTATAAAAAGGTATTCTGATGGATCGCGTCAAGGCCATCCGCGCGCGCCTGGACGCGGCCCTGCAACCCTCGCGGCTGGATATCATTGATGAATCGGATCAGCACATCGGTCACAGCGGGCACGGCGGCGCGGGCCATTTCAGGCTGCGGATCGTGTCGGAAAAATTCAACTATCAAAGCATGATCCTGCGCCACCGGATGGTTTATGAGGCGCTGGCGGATCTCATGCCGAATGAGATTCATGCGCTCAGCATCGACGCGCGCTCGGCCCATGAAGCCTGACGGTCAGGGCCTGAAACCGCCGGTAAAATATCCGGGCGGCAAGCGTTTTCTGGTCCCCGCCGTCCGGGCATTATGGTTAAAAAGCAAAACCGAGCGGCTGGTGGAGCCGTTCTCCGGCGGACTCTCTATCTCGCTGGGGATCCAGCCCGACAAGGCGCTATTGAATGATCGCAATCCGCATGTGATCAATTTTTATAAATATATAAAGAAAGGGCTGAAGATTGATCTGGCCATGAAAAATGATGAAGGCTTTTACTACAAAAGAAGGGAAGAATTCAACGGCCTCATCAAAAGAAAGAAGATTAATACGGAAAAATCCGCCTGTCTTTTCTACTACCTCAACCGCACCGGTTATAACGGTCTGGTCAGGTTCAACAAATCCGGTTTCTACAATGTCCCTTTCGGGCGCTATGCCAATATCAATTACAAGACCGATTTCAGGGAGTATGTGCCGGTGATGAAAAACTGGCGCTTCAGATCGGCGGACTTCAGCGCGCTGGACATCAAAGCCTCCGATTTCCTCTATGTTGACCCGCCCTATGATGTGGAATTCCGGTCTTATTCAATGAATGAATTCAAATGGGCGGACCAGGAGCGGCTGGTTGACTGGCTGGCCGACAAAACCTGTCCCGTGGTGGTCTCCAATCAGGCCACGAAACGCATAATAGCGCTATACAAGGAAAACAATTTCAGGCTGCGCTATATCCGTGCGCCGAGGATGATAAGCTGCAACGGGGACCGGGCGCCTGCAAAAGAGGTCCTGGCGGTGAAAAATCTGGCGGGCCGATGAAAAAACCCGCAGGACGGTCAAGGCCGGATAAGGCAGGGTCACCTCATCTAAATTGCTAACATAGCGGGCAATATGAGCGATACTAACGATACCGTGGCCAGGATAGCTGACACCTTATTTTAGATGAGGTGGCCTTGCATGCCCGCTAAAGCCCTGCCTGTTGCAGACAAACAGGATAACGGAAAGCCAAAACAACACCCCGGCGTCATTCCAGCGAAAGCTGGAATCCAAGAGGGCGGGCCGGGATGTGATATAAGCGGCAGTCCTGCCTGATTGTCATTCCCGCCTGAGCGGGAATGTATTACATAAACCACTGGATTCCAGCTTTCGCTGGAATGACGATGGGGGCGATAGGCGCATTATGCGCAATACTAATGATACCGTGGCCAGGATACCTGACGTTTTATTTTAGATGAGGTGACCCTCCCTATTCCGGCGAAAGCCGGAATCCAGGAAGGCAGGCCGGGATGTGAAATGAGCGACAGTTCTGTCTGATTGTCATTCCCGCCTGAGCGGGAATGTATGACATAAACCACTGGATTCCGGCCTTCGCCGGAATGACGGCGGGGGCGACAGGCGCATTATGAGCGATACTAACGATACCGTGGCCAGAATAACTGACACCTTATTTTAGATAAGGCGACCCTGCCGGATAAAGCGGCTTGCATTGGCGCCTGCCTTAGACCATAGTCGAATATCGGCCGCCCGGCTCGGGGCGTAGACTGGCGGCTTTTTTAATAATAATAGAGAGGAGAAGGGCCATGAAAAACCATGTGGGGGCCTATTGGAAGGCCAATATCAGCCTGATCATCAAGCTGCTTGTGATCTGGTTTACCGTGCCGTTTCTGGGCGGTATCGTGTTTGTGGATGTGCTGAACGCCATCTCGCTCGGCGGCTATCCGCTGGGCTTCTGGATCGCCCAGCAAGGCTCCATTTACCTGTTTGTCGTGCTGATTTTCTACTACGCCAAAAAGATGGCGGACCTGGACGAGCAGTTTGATGAGGAGGAAGGATCATGAGCCTGCAAGTGCTGACCTATCTGGTGGTGGGATCCACCTTCGCGCTCTATATCGGCATCGCCATCTGGGCCCGGGCCGGATCAACCCGCGATTTTTATGTGGCCGGCGGCGGCGTGCATCCGGTATCCAATGGCATGGCGACCGCGGCCGACTGGATGTCGGCGGCGTCCTTCATCTCCATGGCCGGTCTGATCGGATTTTCCTATCAGGGTTACGGCGGCTCGGTATTTCTGCTCGGCTGGACCGGCGGCTATGTGCTGCTGGCCATGTGCCTCGCGCCCTATCTCAGAAAATCAGGCAAGTTTACGGTGCCCGAATTCGTCGGCAACCGCTACTATTCCAATGTGGCCCGGATCGTGGCCGTGGTCTGTCTGATTATCGCCTCCGTGACCTACGTCATCGGCCAGATGAAGGGCATCGGCGTGGCCTTCAGCCGCTTTCTGGAGACCACCTATGAGACCGGCCTGAACGTGGGCATGCTGATCGTGTTTGTGTATGCGGTCCTCGGCGGCATGAAGGGCATCACCTATACCCAGATCGCGCAGTATGTGGTGCTGATCTTTGCCTATACCATTCCCGCCGTCTTCATTTCCCTGAATCTGACCGGCAATCCGCTGCCGCAACTGGGACTCGGCAGCACCCTGGCCGATGGCACCTATGTGCTGGACAAGCTGAACCAGACCGTGACCGAACTCGGCTTTGCCGAATATACGACCGCGATCCGGGGCAGCACCCTTAATATGTTCTTCTATACCATGAGTCTGATGATCGGCACGGCCGGGCTGCCGCATGTGATCATCCGCTTCTTCACGGTGCCGAGCGTCAAAGACGCGCGCCGCTCCGCGGGCTGGGCGCTGCTGTTTATCGCCATCCTCTACACCACCGCCCCGGCGGTCGCGGGCATGGCGCGCCTGAACCTGATGAGCACCATTGAACCAACGCCGGGCAATTATCTGAAATATGACGAACGGCCGGAATGGTTCAAGAACTGGGAAACCACGGGTCTGCTCAAATACGAAGACAAAAACGGCGACGGCCGCATCCAGTACAGCGCCGACAAGGAGCGCAACGAAATGGTCATGATCGACAACGATATCCTGGTGCTGGCCAACCCCGAGATCGCCGGCCTGCCCAACTGGGTGATCGCGCTGGTGGCCGCGGGCGGCCTCGCGGCGGCGCTCTCGACCGCGGCCGGGCTGCTGCTGGCGATCTCATCGGCCATATCGCACGACCTGCTGAAAGGGGTTTTCTGGCCGAATATCTCCGAGCGCGGGGAATTGCTGGCCTCAAGGATCGCGATGGCCTTTACCGTGCTGCTGGCCGGCTACCTGGGCTATTATCCGCCCGACTTCGCGGCCGGGACGGTGGCGCTGGCCTTTGGGCTGGCGGCGTCCTCGATCTTCCCGGCGCTGGTGATGGGCATTTTCTACAAGCGCATGAACACCCAGGGGGCCGTGGCCGGGATGCTGGCCGGTATCGGCGTGACGCTGTTCTACGTGTTCCAGCACAAGGGCATCATGTTTATCGAGGGCACGGCGTTTCTGGGCGATATGGACAAGGACTGGTTCTTCGGCATTGAGCCCAATGCGTTCGGGGCCATCGGCGCGCTGGTCAACTTTGCCGTGGCCATCGCGGTGGCCCGGATCACGGCCGCGCCGCCCAGGGAAATCGAGGAATTCGTTGATGACATCCGCTCGCCCCACGGCGCGGGCTCGGCCGTAAGCCACTAAGGGCACTGTTATTGACACGGCAATGAACTGCCCGCCCCCTCGGGGGCGGGTTTTTTCAGCAAATGCTGGAATTCTTTAAGAATAAACACGTTGTCACGGCGATGATCGTGGCCCCGCTACTGGCGGTCATCAGTTACCTTGCCGTGGATCGGCTGGTCGCGGAAAAGCCCCATGTCGCCCAAGAGGGCCATGCCTATCCGCTGATTGCAAGATCCGATTGCCGCTACACCAGCGGCCAATGCAGCCTGGAAAACGCCTCGTTTAAATCCACCCTGCGCTACGACCGGGCCGGCAGAATGCTCCGCCTCCAAAGTTCGCACGGGCTGCAAAATGCCACCATTGGCTTCGTCACGGCCAACGGCCGTGAAAACCCGCCGCAAGCCATGAGCGCCACGGACGCAAGCCGCCAATCATGGCGGCTGCCACTGCAAAGCGACATTAACCCACAAGCCCTGGCCCGCATCGCGCTCAAGGCAAACAATGCCTATTACTTTGCCGAAACCCCCATGATCTTTATGGAATATGAAACGGGCTTTGGCAAGGATTTTCGCAAGAACCAGTGAAAATGATGATGACGGCTAGGAAAAAAATTGTAAGAAGCCAGCCACCGCCTTATATATGGCATTGCGGTAATAGCGCAACCCACATAATAAACCATTGTGTTCCCGTCATCGGATTCTCTCCTACTCATTGATAAACCCATTGACAAAAAGACCATCAGCAGAGATCTTGCACCACGCGCTTTGTGTCAATTCCAAACCGAACGAGTTTTTAGCGGCAAACGACATAAAAACCTCGCGGCCGCCATCGCTCGCTGCTACCACTGTGCTTGTGCCATAGTCCAGTTTGAGAGTGCTCGGGTGGCGCGTTAAAACCAATATCCAGCGGCCGCAGGCGTCTCTTGCAGTCGCGTCTTTTTCGGCTTCGATTTTGCGGGCCTCCGCCTGCTCAGCTTTCCAGGCTTTGACTTCTTCGCTTTCTTTAGGGCTAAATATTAAGGCGGCAATAATGGAACAAACTAAAAAGGAGAAACTTAATATATTAATCCAACGCTTATAATTAATTTTTGAGTTTGCATGCATAATTCTTTCCTCTTAAATCAAGCCAAAGATTTAGCCATCCACATAACCTGTCCAACGATCTCAGTATCGTCCGGCCAACCAGTTTTTTCCCAGGCTGGATTATCACTCAGGATTTGCCACGCATCATTAGCCTGTCCAATCCGTTTCACAATAAAACCCTCTTGAGTATACATAACATAAATATAGTCCTTTTTACGGTGGATGCGAGCACGGTTAATCAAAATTGAGCAACCGGCGGGCAAAGTGGGTTCCATTGATTCTCCGGCGACACGGATGACCACACATTGAGTAGGGTCTATCGCGTGTTCTTCTAGCCAGCCTCGCTGAAAACGAACTTCGCCTTTCTTGACTTCATCCAAATCAACACGGCCGATGCCGGCAGCCGCTTCATACTCGATTATCGGCACTGAGCGGCTCGCCGGATGCGGCAGGGTGGCGGTGGCCTTACTCATTCAGTGCGCGCACCTCTCGGGGGATATGATCGGACATCAAACCAATCAAAATATAGGGGCTAAGTGGCCACGGTAACGGGTGACGAACTATAAACCAGTGTAGAATTAACATATGTGGAGATTAACAGCGATGGGAGTTAAGGAGTTCAAACCTGTTCCGGTTTTTTTAGCATAGCAGCGCATGAATACGCCTATGAATCCATCTTCACCCATTGGAAATATTACAAAAAAATGCCACTGAACGGAAATTGCCTGCTGTGTTCAGGGCGAAGCCGGCGGCTTTGGTGTGAAGGCTGCGACAGGGACCTGCTCAGGAATGAATATTATTGCAGGATCTGTGCCGCATGTTTAAGCAATACCGGGATATGCGGCCGCTGTCTCGGCAAAAAACCGCCTTTCAGGCAGACTATAGTGGCCTTCCGCTACGCTTATCCGCTCAAGTTTATTATCAGGGCCTTCAAGTATCACAATCACCCCGAATACGCGGCGGCCTTTGCCGGGGTCATGGCCGTCAGGCTGAGGCAAGAGGAGATACCGGAGGTTATCGTGCCCGTGCCCCTGTATAAAAAACGGCAAAGGTCGCGCGGCTATAATCAGTCGGGCCTGCTGGCAAGGCGGCTGGCCAGGCTGACCGGCAGCATAAGTGAGCAATCACTATGTTACCGGGCCATTGATACCCTGCCACAGAGCACTTTGCCGATTGACGCCAGGAAAAAGAATATAAGGGGCGCCTTCCGGCTTAATACGCGGCGCCCGCCCCGGCATCTGGCCATTGTCGATGATGTGATCACCACGGGCGCTACCGTCAGCGAGTTGGCGCTGATGTTTAAAAAGGCGGGTTCGGAAATCATTGATGTCTGGGCCATTGCCAAGGCGGGCTGAGCGCTATGTATCCAGATTTTCAACCACGAGCGCGTTGCGCTCTATAAATTCTCTGCGCGGCTCGACCTGATCCCCCATTAATGTCGTAAAGACCTCATCGGCGGCGAATATATCTTCGATCTGCACCCGGGAAAGGCTGCGGGTGGCGGCGTCCATTGTGGTCTCAAACAGTTGGTCCGGGTTCATCTCACCCAGTCCCTTGTAACGCTGAATCGTGAGGCCCTGCTCGGCCTCGCTCAGCAGCCAGTCAAAGGCCTGTCTAACTGAAGTGATCGCTTGCTTTCGCTCATTGCGTTGCACATAAGCGCTTTGCTCAAGATCAATGGCCTGTTCCAGGGTGACCAGTTTTTTGTAATCCTCCGAGGCGAAGAACTCCGGCATGAAGATATTGGTGGACTCGATCCCGTGAATAAATAGGGAAATACTCGCGCCGGTCAGGCCGTCTTCGGTCGTGAGCAGTTCATAGCGATATTCCGCGACACCCTGGCTCTGGGCATTCAGTTCCACGGTCAATTCTTTGAACCAGCCTTCGACCCGAGCCGGATCGCGGCAATCCTCCGGCGTCAGCGCCGACCTGTCACGAATCCTGTCCACTATGGTCGGATGATAGCGTTTACACAGGCGTTCATACGCCCGGTTCATGGCGATATAGTCTTGCACCATCGCCTTGATCGCCTCATTCTCGACCGGGGGGGCGTCCCGGCGGCCGTATATCCGGCTGTTTTGCAAAGCCAGTTCCAGCAGATAGGCCTCGCGTTCGGCATCGTCCTTGAGATACCTGTGCTGTTTGCCCTTGCCGGCCTTATAAAGTGGCGGTTCGGCGATATAGACATGGTCCCGCTCTATCAATTGCGGCAGATGCCGATAGAAGAAGGTCAGCAGCAGGGTGCGAATATGCGCCCCGTCCACATCGGCATCGGTCATGATGATAATGCGGTGATAACGCAGTTTATCCAGATCGAATTCGTCCTTGCCGATGCCGCAGCCTAGCGCCGTAATCAGTGTGCCGATCTCGGCAGAGGACAACATCTTGTCAAAGCGCGCCTTTTCGACATTCAATATCTTGCCCTTGAGCGGCAATATGGCCTGATTGCGCCGGTCCCGGCCCTGTTTTGCGGAACCGCCGGCGGAATCCCCCTCGACCAGAAACAGTTCAGACAATGCCGGGTCTTTTTCCTGACAATCGGCCAGCTTGCCGGGTAATCCGGCCACATCCAGGGCCGTCTTGCGGCGGGTTAATTCTCTGGCCTTGCGCGCCGCTTCGCGCGCCCTGGCCGCCTCGATGATCTTCTCACTGATAGCCCTGGCCTCGGCCGGGTGCTCCAGCAGGAATTCCTGCAATCTTTCAGCGACACAGGATTCAACGCTTGCCTTGACCTCGCCGGACACCAGCTTGTCCTTGGTTTGAGAGGAAAATCTGGGATCCGGCAGCTTTATGGATAACACGGCCGTTAAACCTTCCCTGACATCATCGCCACCGATATTGATCTTTGCCTTGGCGGCCAGCCCCTGACTGTCCATATACTGGTTCAAACTACGGGTCAGAGCCGCCTTGAAGCCGGACAGGTGGGTGCCGCCGTCTTTCTGCGGGATATTATTGGTAAAGCAAAAGATGTTTTCCTGGTAAGAATCGTTCCACTGCATGGCCAGATCGATAGCGACGTCATCCTTGTCGGCCTCGATATCGATCACGCTGTCATGCAGCGGCGTCTTGTTTCGATTCAGATGCCTGACAAAGGCGCTGATACCGCCTTTATATTGAAAGGTATCGGCCTTGCCGCTGCGCTCATCCAGCAATTCGATTCGAATGCCGGAATTCAGAAAGGAAAGTTCACGCAGGCGCCTGGCCAAAATATCGTAGTGAAACTCAAGCCGCTTGAATACGGCCTTGCTGGGTAGAAAGCGGATCTCCGTGCCGGTCTTGTCCGAGGCCTCGCCGGTTTTGAGTTCGGCCAGCGGATCCCCGTTTTCATAGGACTGCCGGTGGACAAAACCCTCCCGATGAATAGTCAGGCGCAGCCAGCCGGACAAGGCATTCACGACCGACACGCCAACCCCGTGCAGGCCGCCGGCCACCTTGTAGGAATCATCATCGAACTTGCCGCCGGCATGCAGTGTGGTCATGATCACCTCCGCCGCGGAACGTCCCTCTTCGTGGATGCCGACCGGTATGCCGCGCCCGTTGTCGGCCACTGTCACGGATTCATCCGAATGGATCACGACCCTGACATGATCACAATGGCCCGCCAGCGCCTCATCAATACTGTTATCCACCACTTCAAACACCATGTGGTGCAGCCCGGTGCCGTCATCGGTATCACCGATATACATCCCCGGACGCTTCCTCACGGCCTCTAGCCCCTTCAAAACCTTGATTCTGGATGAATCGTAAGTATCTTCTTCAGACATCAGCTCTCCCAGCTCCTTGAAATAATTTCGATATGATCAACATGGCTCAATGACGCCCTGTTTCACGTGAAACGCGGTGTTCAAACCCGCTTGCAGGGGCGCCCAGTCTTGCAGCTTCAGCGAACTGACAAAGGTCTGCGCCCGGTTTTGCGTGAGTAAATCCAGCATCTTGCGGGAAGATTCCAGATCCAGTTCGGCATCAAGGTCATCGACCAGTAACAATGCGCAGGTCTGCTCGGCCTTGAGTCTTTGCAGTTGAGCCGATATCAGGGCGCCACCAAACAGCTTGATCTGCCCCCTCGACAGATGCCGGCCGGCGCTGTAGCCGTCCAGGAAAAACGAGACATCGGCCTGATGCGGGCCTGATCCGGTATATCCCCGCCTCTGATCGGACTTGCGGGTGCTCGCTAAATGATCCACAAACTTATCCGTCTCGTAGTCGCCTTTGAGATAGCCAAGCCTTGCCTGACCGCCAATTACCGCGGCAAGCCGGTCCTGTTTCATCAGCAGATTGAGCTCGGCCAGATATTTTTCCCTGGCCTTATCTATTTTGGCGACCTCATCACCCATAATCCGCTCCCATCCCTGCAATGCCTCGGCATTGGAGTGAAGGCTGGATTTGAGCAGCACATTTCGATGCCTCAATGCGCGATGGTAAGCGGCCCAGGCTTCCATATAATGCTGTTCCACGTGAAACAATGACCAGTCCAGCCAGCGCCTTCTCTCTCTTGGCGGGCCGGTGTAGAGAAGCTGATGGTCAGGCAGCAACAGAAAAACCGGCAGCCTTTTTGCCTGTTCCGATGCCGTCTTTACGGCCTGGCCATTGAACCGGAGGCGCGTTAGCCCGTGTCCTTTTTCGATCCCGGTCGTGAAGGGAATGCCGCCATCGCGGCCCCTGGCATGAATTTGCAGCCTGTCCCGTCCCCTGGTAATCACATCGTTAATGCGCCTGCTACGGAAGGATTTCAGCCTGGAAAGCAGGTAAACGGTTTCCAGCACGGATGTTTTGCCGCTTGCATTCGGCCCGTAAAAGAAATTCAGACCGCTTGCAGGCTCAATCTTGAATTCGCCCAGATTTCTTATCGAGTTTGCGCCCAGCTCCCGCAGACAGAGCATCATTTACAGGCGCATCGGCATGACAACATACTGGTTACGGGAGTCGTCATCGGGCAAGACCAGGCAACTGCTCTTGGCGTCAAGTATGCTTAACCTGACCTGCTCGCTTTTAATTACGCCCAGGGTATCAAGCAGATAAGAGACGTTAAAGCCGATCTCCATCTCATCTCCCCCATAGACCACTTCCAGTTCCTCCTCGGCCTCTTCCTGCTCGGGATTGTGCGCCAGCGCGCGCAGCAGATTGGCAGTCAGCACGATCCTGACACCCCGGTATTTTTCATTTGACAGGATTGAGGCGCGCGCCAGACTGTTTCTTAATTGCTCCCGGTTTGCGATCACTGGCCCCGGACTGACTTCCGGAATCACGCGCCCGTACTCCGGGAACTTGCCGTCTATGAGCTTGCTGGTAAAGCAGTAAGCGCTGTTTTTAACCCGAATGTGATTCGCGTTGATCTCGATCTCGGCCTCGGCTTCATCATCCAGCAATAAACGGCTGAGTTCATTGATGCCCTTCCTCGGCACGATAACCTGCACGGTTTCCTGCGCGGCTTCAATATCCGTCTCGTCCATTGCCAGCCTGTGGCCATCGGTGGCCACGGCGCGCAGCCTGTTTTCACCGATTTCGAGCAACAGGCCATTAAGGTAATAGCGCACATCCTGTTGCGCCATGGCAAAGCGGGTATTCTCAAGCAGAGTTCGAAGGCTCTGTTGTTGTATCCTGAACGCGCTGACACTCTCCTTCATATCGAACAGCGGATATTCCCCGGCCGGCAGACTGCTGAGTATAAAGCGGCTCTTGCCCGATGTTATGGCGACCTTATCGGGCTTAACCTCAAACTGCAGCGTCGATTCAGGCGGCAATGAACGACAGATATCAAGCAGTTTTCGGGCCGGCAGGGTGATTGCCCCGGTTTGATCCAGATTCAGATCCGAACGGACCAGCAGTTCAACTTCCATATCCGTAGCCGTAACCGTCAATTGCTCTGGTTCCAGCCTGAACAACAGACAGGAAAGTATCGGCATTTTCTCCCGCCGCTCAACGATACTGCCGACATTCTGCAACATGGGTAACAGATGGTCTCTTTCAATATTAAATTGCATATATAATACCTTTAGTAATAATTATTAGGTTTTCAGAACATTGTGTATAACTTATTTTTCATTTTAGAATCAATCACTTAAATTAAAATTATTTTATTTTCTTGCTGTTTTTAAGGCCCGGCTCCGGCTGTGTTGCGCCTGTGGATAAAAATCATCCAAATAATTCATGTACAGTTTTTCCACAAGCTGGCCTCAGCTTGTTAATACACTGATCAGATTGGTATAGTCTTCCTCTATCTGCTGATGGCTCTTTCTCAATTCCCGTATTCTGCGACAGGCGTTTAACACGGTCGTATGGTCCCTGCCGCCGAAGGCGTCGCCGATCTCCGGCAGGCTGTGGCTGGTGAGTTCCCTGGCGATGGTCATGGCCAGTTGCCGCGGCCGGGTGATCGAGCGGTTACGGCGTTTGGAAAGCAGGTCCGCCACCCGGATATTGTAATACTCGGCCACCGTTTTCTTTATATTCTCAATCGTAATCTGTCTGTCCTGAACGTTCAGCAAATCCTGCAAGGCCTCGCGCGCGAAGTCCAGAGTGATCGCGTTTCCCGTCAGTCTGGCGTTGGCAATAACCCGGTTTAAGGCCCCCTCCAGTTCCCGCACATTGGAACGAAAGCGCTTGGCAATAAAGAAAGAGACCTCATCCGGGAGCAATTTTTGCGCCAGGGCCGCCTTTTTGCGGATAATGGCAACCCGGGTCTCCAGTTCGGGCGGATCGATGGCCACGGTCAGGCCCCAGCCAAAGCGGGATTTCAGGCGTTCCTCCAGGCCGTTCAGTTCCTTGGGGTAACGATCGCAGGTCAATACTATCTGCCGTTGGCCTTCCAGCAGGGTATTAAAGGTGTGGAAGAATTCCTCCTGGGATCGCTCCTTGCCGGCAAAAAACTGGATGTCGTCGATCAACAGCGCCCCCTGCGAGCGATAATGGCGTTTGAATTCATTGATGGCGTTTCGTTGCAGCGCCCGGACCATATCCGCGACGAAGCGCTCGGAATGCAGGTAGGCAATGCTGGCGTCGGGCTTGCGTTCAAGTATGGCCGCGCCTATGGCGTGCATCAGGTGGGTCTTGCCGAGTCCGACCCCGCCGGTGATAAATAACGGGTTATAGGCCTTGCCCGGATTTTCGGACACCTGCAGGGCGGCCGCCCGCGCCAGTTGATTCGACTTTCCTTCGACAAAGGTATCGAAGGTCTGGGCGCCGTTAAGATTGTCGGCCCGCGCGGGCATTGTTTCGCCGTTCCCGCGCGGGACGGCGCTTGCGGCTGGCCGCCGCTGCTCCGTACTTTTTAGCTTGTTCTTGCTGCCGATCTCGATCCTGATCAGGATTTCCTGTTCGGGATAAAGTTTGCCGATCAATTCCCGGATCCTCGGCATAAAATGTTCGTTGACCCAGTCGAGCACAAACCGGTTCGGCGCCAGCAGACGGATGTTGTCGCGGCTTTCTATGGCGTGCAGCGGGCGTATCCAAGTATTGAACAGCGGCGCCGATAATTCACCCTCCAGCCTTTGCTGGCAATGTTTCCAGGGGGATGTGTTCACAAACTGACCTCGTTAAAACCGCTGTAATAATGAAACCCGGATTTTATACCGGATCGGGGCGTTTATCCACATACAAAAAATTGCCGCTCGTCACCGGAATTGACATCCTGATACCGGCAACAGTACTATAAGCGCCTTTTTAACTTATGCTCCGAAGGCCCCGGAAATGAAACAGACTTATCAACCCAGCAAACTGAAACGCAAGAGAAAGCATGGCTTTCGCTCCCGCATGCAGAGCCGTTCCGGCCGCCTGATCATCAACGCGCGGCGCAACAAGGGAAGAAAAAGGCTCTCGGCCTGAAGGTGACCGTCTCCCGTGGCGCCGCCTCTGCCGCCGTCTTGCCCCGGACCGGCTTTGGACCCCGCAACAGATTAAGGGACAAGGCCGCGTTTCAGGCTGTTTTTTCATCCAAATGGCGTATATCGGCGGCCCAGTTCGTCTTTCTGTTCAAACAGAATGGCCTTGATGTCGCGCGGCTGGGTCTGGCCGTGCCCAAGCGCCATGTCAAACGGGCGGTCAGACGCAACCGGATAAAGCGGGTGCTGCGCGAGAGTTTCAGGCTAAGGCAGGCCGAGTTCAGGGGCTTTGATCTGGTAATCCTGGTGCGAAGGCCGTTAAATAATATCAACAAAAACAAGTTTGACTTCATACTCAAGGAGAGCCGACGGAAAATCCGATGCGCACATCAGTCTTGAAACTCATCCACTTCTATCAGCGTTATATCAGCATCTTGTTGCCGCCCCGTTGCCGCTATCTGCCGAGTTGTTCCGAATATACGGCCGAGGCGATCAGGCAATACGGGCTGTTGACGGGCGGCCTGCTGGGCCTGAAGAGAATCTGCCGCTGTCACCCCTTTCATGCGGGCGGTTATGACCCCTTGCCCACAAAGCGCGAGGCCGGATGAAATGGAAACGATGCGCCTGATACTCGTTGTCGCCTTGGCACTGGTCTCGATCATGATCTGGCAGGCCTGGCAGCAGGATTACGGCCGACCCGCGCCGGCGCCCGGCCCGGCTGCCGGGGCGGAGGCCGTGCCGGCCCCCGCCAGCCGGGACGACCTGCCGGATTTCAGAGGCGTTCCGCTGGATGAGGCCGCGGACGGGACCGCCGTGTTGCCGCCGCAACCCGGTTCGGGCGCCGCTTCCGCGGCGGCGGGCATCATACGGGTAAGAACCGATGTGCTGGATCTCAGGATAAACCCCGAGGGCGGCGCCATCGAGTATCTGGCCCTGCCGGATTATCCGGTCTCGAAAAAGGAACCGGATGCGCCCGTGGTCCTGCTAAAAAAGAGGCAATATGATGATTTCTATGTGGTCCAGGGCGGGCTGCTAAGCAAGGCCGCCGAGACGGCCAATCACAAGACCCTGTTTAAATCCGAACGCAACGACTATGCCCTTGAAGGGCAGGACAGCCTCAGCGTGCCGCTGAGCTGGGAGTCCGAAGACGGGTTAAAGGTGATCAAGACCTATACCTTTCACAGGGGCCGTTATGACGCCGATGTGCATTATGAGGTTATCAACGGCAGCCCCGCCGACTGGGCTGGCAGCGCCTACGCCCAGATCAATCGCACCGAACCCAAAGATGACGGTTCCGCGTTTATCTATACCTATACCGGCACGGTGCTGTCTTCGCCCGAGAAGCGCTATGAAAAGATCGATTTTGCCGATATTCAGGAAGAAAGGCTGGCCGCCGACATCAAGAATGGCTGGGCGGCAATGTTGCAGCATTACTTTATCACCGCGCTGATACCGGATTCGGAGGAGGCGCAATATCATTATTACACCCTGAACCCGGACGACAGCTATGTGATCGGCGCCATCACCCCGGCCAGGGCCATCGCGGCCGGGCAACGGGACAGTTTCCGGCAGCGGCTCTATTTCGGCCCGAAGTTGCAGAAAGAACTGGAGCAGATTGCCGAGGGTCTGGAATTGACCGTGGACTACGGCATCTTCTGGTTTATCGCAAAACCCCTGTTCTGGGTGCTGGACCACATTCATACCTTTACCGATAACTGGGGCTGGTCGATCGTGCTGGTCACCCTGTTATTAAAACTGATCTTTTATCACCTGTCCGCAGCCGGTTATCGTTCAATGGCAAACATGCGCAAGGTACAGCCGCGCCTGCTGTCGATCAGGGAGCGCTATAAAAACGACCGCGCCCGACTCAATCAGGCCATGATGGCGCTCTATAAAGAGGAAAAGATCAATCCGCTCGGCGGCTGTTTTCCGATCCTGGTGCAGATACCGGTCTTTATCTCGCTTTACTGGGTGTTGCTCGAAAGCGTGGAACTGAGACAGGCCGATTTCGTGTTATGGATCAATGACCTGTCCGCGCCCGATCCCTATTTTGTGCTGCCCCTGCTGATGGGCGCGACCATGTTCATTCAGCAAAAACTGAACCCGGCGCCGATGGATCCGATTCAGCAGAAGGTCTTGTCGATATTGCCCGTTGTCTTCACGGTATTTTTTGCCTTCTTTCCGTCCGGTCTGGTCTTGTATTGGGTGGTGAACAATATCCTTTCCATCGCCCAGCAATGGATGATCACGCGCACGATTGAGCGGGCCGCCGCCAAGGGCTGAATTCAAGGGGTTCCGGCACGGCAGGCCATGTCAGCGGACACGGACACAATCGCGGCCATAGCGACCCCGCCCGGTCAGGGTGGCCTGGGCGTTATCCGGGTCTCCGGCGGACAAAGCCGCCGTATATGCAGGGCATTGACCGGCCGCGTCCCGGCCCCGCGGACCGCCAGTTACGCCGCGCTAAAAACCAGGGCGGGCGAACTGATCGACCGCGGGATCGTGATCTATTTCAGGGGGCCGGCCTCTTATACCGGCGAAGATCTGCTCGAATGCCAGATCCATGGCAGCGGCATGTTGCTGGCCCTGCTGCTGGACGAGATCCTTTCCCTGGGCGCCAGGCCGGCCGGGCCGGGTGAATTCACCGAACGCGCCTTTCTGCGCGGCAAGCTGGATCTGATCCAGGCCGAGGCCGTGGCGGATGTTATCGCCAGCCAGTCAAAAAAGGCCGCGCTCGCGGCCATGCGCTCGCTGGACGGCGTATTTTCCGAACAGGTCAAATTGTTGAAGGCCCATATCCTGGCGGCGCTGGCCTCGGTGGAGGCGGCGCTGGATTTCCCGGACGAAGAAGACGTGAACGCCGAGCCGCCCCCGCTCAAAGCGCTGCTGGGCCAATGCCGGCTGGAACTAAATGAACTGCTGGCAAGGGCCGAGTCCGGCCGCGCCCTGCGGCAGACACCGGTCGTGGTCATCGCCGGGCCGGCCAATGCCGGCAAATCCTGTATTATGAACTATCTGTCGGGCCACGATGCGGCCATCGTTTCTGATATCCCGGGCACCACGCGCGATACCGTCAGGGAACAGGTCGCGTTGGAGCAACAGGTCTTTACCCTGATCGACACGGCCGGCCTCAGACAGACCGCGGACGGGCTTGAACGGGAAGGCATCAACCGCGCCAACAAGGCGATCGGCCAGGCCGATTTAACCCTGCTGGTATTTGCCGTGAACGAACCGGATGAGGCCTTGCTGAAACAGATGCAGGCCCGCATTCCGGCGGCCAGGCGCCTGCTGGTCTGGAACAAGATCGATCTTTGCGAAGACGGGCGCGATCCCGCCGGCGAGGGCGAAGTTTATGTCTCCGCCAGGACCGGCGCGGGCATGGATACGCTGCTCGGGCGTCTGCATGACAGACTGATCGGGGAACAGGATGTCGAGAACGTCGTGTTTGCGCGCGAGCGCCATATCAAGGCATTGAATTCGATCAACACCTTGCTGGACCAGACCACGGCTCGCCTTTCAGCGGGCGAGGGTCTGGAGATCGTGGCCGAGCGGCTCAGACAACTCTTGCAGGGCTTTGACGGCATCCTCGGAAAGACCACGCCGGATGCCGTTCTGAGCGAGATCTTCTCGCGCTTTTGTATCGGCAAATAGACAAGACAGTGAGTATTGAAATAGAAATATCGGTGGGGGAACTGCTCGACAAGATCACGATCCTGCAAATCAAGCTGGCGCGGATCAAGGCCCAGGACAAGCTGCGCAATATCCGATATGAATTGCGGGTCTTGTCCCGAAAATGGCAGGCCTCCGCCTATGCCAGGGTTGATCTGGCGGCCGAGATCGCTTCCCTGAAAGAAGTGAACGAAAGGCTGTGGGAGATCGAGGACGCGATCAGGGACAAGGAAAGAAACTCAAGTTTTGATCAGGACTTTGTCGAACTGGCAAGATCGGTCTATTTCAATAATGATGAAAGGGCCAGGATAAAAAGGGCGATCAACTCAAAGACAGGCTCCGAACTGATCGAAGAAAAATCCTATTCCGGCTATGAAGCCTGAACAAATACTGTTCATCGGCCTCAGCAATGTCGGCGATGTGGTCATGTGTTCGCCGGTCTTGCAGTCCCTGCATACGCTGTATCCCGCCGCGGTATTTGATGTGGTGGCCGACAGCAAGTCCAGAAACCTCTACGAATGCGCGCCCTTCATCAGGGCCATCCATATCAAGCGCAAGAATGGCCTGTTGCGCGGCGCCCCGGCGCTGATCGGGAAGCTCTGGCGGACACGGTATGACCTGATCGTTGACCTCAGGACCGACGGCCTCGCCTATATGCTCAGGGGCAAGAGAAAATACACCAAATGGAACCGCAGGAGCTACGGCCAGCACGCGGTTGAAGAACTGCTCGGGGTCATCGCCGGCCTGCACGGGGACCGGCCCGTTCCCCCTGTCCGGGTCTGGCTTGGCGATCAGCAGCGCCGCGCCGCGCGGCGGCAACTGGCTGGTTTTAAGGATGGAAAACTGCTGGCCCTGGGCGTGGGTTCGGCGCTCAATCCGCCCAAAAGCTGGCCGGAAGAAAGGTTTATTGAATTATGTCGCTTGCGGCGCGATGATTTTGCCGGCGTCATCTTTCTGGGCAATGCCGGGGAGCGGGCGCGCACAGAAAGGGTGATCCGGGGCCTCGACCTGCCCTGTATTGATACGCTCGGCAATAGTCTGCTGGAAGCCGCCGCGCTGCTGGAGCGGGCCTTTGTCTATGTCGGCCCCGACTCCGGGCTGGGGCATATCGCCGCGGCCGTGGGCACGCCGACCATAACCCTGTTTGGCCCCCTGAATCCCGCGCGTTATCGGCCCTGGGGTGAAAAATCGCAGTTTGCGGTCGGCAAAGACAGGGATGCCGGGAATATTCCGGTGGCAGAGGTCAACGCCCTGATCGACAGGCTGTTGCCGGTCGAATCTGATTGATGTGAATATGATCTATATCTGTGGCCGCCCGGCACAACGCGGATTCACCTTTCGAATGAATATCGACAATCTTCTTAACGAGAACTATTGGAACACTTGCACAAGCTTCGACAACATTCTTTTCTTAGGCGAACCCAGAAGCATAAATTTGTCATTCGCCGTGGATTTCTAACTCCTGTTTCCTCCGCCGTCATTCCAGCGAAAGCTGGAATGACGGCGGAGGTGGAATCTGCGGATTAACCGGGACAATGTCATACTGACTCGCAAATAACTGTCTCAATCAGTACCCTGGCTCCTCATGGCAACAGAAACCGCCATATTCGACATCCACGGCTTCGTCAAGCGCCTGACCAACGCCGGCATGCCCGAGCCCCAGGCCGAAGAACAATCCCGCCTGATCCAGGAACGCCTCGCCACCAAACAAGACCTCAAGCTATTGAGCGATGCCCGCGAACGCCACATTAAGCAACTGGAAGTAACCATCAAGGCAGTCGAAGCTGGCCTGAAACGCGACCTTGATAAAAAGGAGTTGAACGACCTGACCCTGAAGAGCATTGAGGCCATTGCGGCCGTGCATGTCAAATCGATTCAGGAAAATGCCAGGGCCAGCATGGAGGCGCTGAAGGCGAGCACGGACATCAAGGACTTTGAAACCCTGCAAAGCTACCTGGAAGAACAGGGCAAGGTGGCGCAGAACGTCTCAAAAGCGGCTATGGAAGACGCTCAGGAAATCGCCAAATTGAGCGAGACCTATGCCAACGATGTCAAGGATCTGATTAGTAAATCGATACTGACCTGAGCCGGCAAGGATAAAACCGGACGAAAACCGCCCCCCGAGGGCGGTTTTTTTTGCCTTTTTGTCGCTGACTTTGAAGATTGCCGGGATGTGTCTATTCTTTCTATTGTCATTCCAGCGAAAGCTCGCCTGCATGGATGCAGGTGGTAGAGCGGCGTCAGGAACAGGCCGCCGAGGAATCCAGTGGTTTATAAAATCCATTCCCGCGCCTGTGGGAATGACAATGAAAGAGGCATTCGGGTTGGCAGGCCGGAATGACGGATTCTTGAATATTAAAAATAATTTCAGATTTTTATAAAAATAAACTTGCGAATCATTCATGCTACGTCTAAACTAGGGTTTTCCAATTAACCAAAGACACATAAGGACTTCCCAAATGAAAACGCTTTCAAACATACTGCTCATGCTTACCTTCAGCACGCCTCTGTTCGCCAACAACATTACCCCCCCCCCCCCCCCCCCCCCCCCCCCCGAAAAATTAGCTAAGAACACCAGCACACAAGACTTTCCAGCCATCAGCCAAACCTTTAATTCAACCGTTACCAACTCCAACAACACCCCGCTTATTGCGGACGCAACGGCCAATACCAACCTCAAATCCAAAGCAGAAATAGAAGAAATTACCGTCACCGGCCAGGCCGAGACATACGCCGGCGGGCAGGTCACACGCAGCGGACGTATCGGTCTGCTCGGCAATAGAGACATCTTTGACACACCGTTCAGTATCAGCAGTTACACCGCCGAACTCATTGAAAACCAACAGGCCAGAACGGTAGCCGATGTCATTCAGAATGATGCCTCGGCCCGCCTGACAACTGCTGGCCAGGGCTTTTTTGAATTTATCGCTATCCGAGGCTTTAATATAGGCGCCTCAACACTCTATGACGGCTTGCCAAACTTGACTTCTTTCCGCTCAACGGTTCAGACCCTTGACAGGGTCGAGGTCTTCAAGGGACCCAATGCCCTGCTCAACGGAACATCAGGTAATGTGGGCGGCACCATCAATCTGGTTCCCAAGCGCCCGGCAGACACCACCCTGAACAGACTTACCGCCGACTACGATTATCAATCACGCCTCGGCATTCACGCCGACCTCAGCCGTCGCTTCGGGTCAAAAAAACAGTTCGGCGCCCGGCTCAATGCCATTTATCGTAATGGCGAAGGACCCACCGAAGGCAACGAGGAAACATTTGGTGAAGTGGCCTTAGCCCTGGAATATCGCGGCAACAGACTCAAGCTGGAGACCATACTGGATTATTCTGACCGGGAGGTGCGCAGAGGGAGTGATTATTTCTTGTTAAGCGGGAACGCCACCGCGGTTCCCTCTGCGCCGGACCTTGAGAATGCCCTTCACCAGCCCTGGGAGAAGTTCGAGGGGAAAGCCGCCCGTGGCCTGCTCAGGGCGGAGTATGCCCTCGGCCGGGACTGGGAAGCGTATGCGGCCTATGGCGCTCTGGGCTACGAAGACTATCGACTGCGGACGATTGGCCATAATCTCGGCGCCAGGGGAGATTTTAATCCGCGCTTTTTTTTCTTACCAGAAAAGCACAACAACTCCGCCTGGAATGCCGGTATCAGGGGGCGATTTGAAACCGCAGGGGTCACGCATCAGCTCTCAATAGAAACCATGCAAATGAAGAGGGGAAGGAGAATTTCCAAAAATATGCCACGTTCAAACCTCAAAAGCTCGAACCTGTACAATCCGGTGTTTGTTGCGCGCCCGGCCTTTGATGATTCAATCGGGGGCTGGGGCAAATTGGTTGAAAACCGCGATTCATCCATCGCCCTTGCCGACACCTTGGGCTTCCTTGATGAGCGCCTGCTCTTGACCGCCGGGATCCGGCGCCAGAGTATTGAATCAAAATCCTTCAACTTCAGGACAGGCGCACTCAGAAGCCAATACGACAAGTCAGCCATCACCCCGGCCTTCGGCCTGCTGGTCAAACCCTGGGATTTTGCCTCTCTCTATGGCAACTATATCGAAGCATTGGAACAGGGACGCACCGCGCCGAGGGGAACCGTCAACGAAGGGGAAATATTCCCGCCATCCGTCACAGACCAGATCGAGTTCGGCGTGAAGCTTGACCTGGATGGCCTTGGTCTGACGGCCGGGCTGTTTCAGATTGAGCGGCCAAGCGCATTTACCGATGCAAATAATCGATTTGGTCTCAATGGCGAACAACGCAATCGCGGGTTTGAACTGACGGCCTTTGGCGAAGTGCGCCCGGACTTGCGCCTGCTGGGCGGGTTCACCTATCTCGACAGTAAACTGACCCGCACCCAGGGCGGCAGGTTTGACGGTAAGGACGCGGTCGGAGTCCCGGAACTGACGGCCGTGTTGAACCTGGAATACGATACGGCGGTCTTCCCCGGCCTGACACTAACGGCCCGCGCCGAGCATGTGAGCAGCCGGTTTGTCAGGACGGACAACAGCCTGAAAGTACCCGCCTACCAGCTTTACGGCCTTGGCGCCCGCTATCAGCGGACGCTGGGCGACAAGGCATTCACCCTGCGGTTGAATATCAATAATCTCCTTGGTGAAGACTATTGGATCGCTTGGGCGGGCCTTGATAATTATCTTTTCCCAGGCGCGCCCAGAAGCATAAATTTGTCATTCATGGTGGATTTCTAAGGCCGGCCTGCCTTCCCCCTTTCCCTCCTCCCCAACCCTCCCCCCGCCGGGGGGAGGGAGAGTGCAACTCTGCTCCTTTCCAGCAGGGAGTCAGGGCAGGTGCAGCCTTGCTCCTCCCCCCAGCGGGGGGAGGCTGGGAGGGGGGCCGGGATGTTGCGTGGATTTCGGTGTTTGTTCTTGTAGAGATGACGGATTTGTCATTCCCGCAGGGCCCTGCCTGTCGCAGGTCGCCGCATACAGGACATCCTGTCCATAAATGACGACGGGGTGTTGTTTTGGCTTTCCGTTATCCTGTCTGCCTGCTACGGGCAGGGCTTTAGCAGAAATGCAGGGTCACCTCATCTAAAATAAGGCTCAGGTATCCTGGCCACGGTATCGTTAGTATCGCTCATATCCCCCGCTATGTTAGAAATTTAGATGAGGTGACCCGGCCGGCCGGGCCTGACTTGATCAGACTTTCCTTAGTGTTGATAATGCCAAAGTGATGACGATGGACATAAAGAAATACATGCGGGAGACCGGGCAGGCGGCCAGGGCGGCGGCGGCCTTGATGGCGCGCGCCGGCAGCGCCCGTAAAAACCGGGCGCTGGGCCTGATTGCGGCCAATATCCGTAAGCAACAGGCCACGCTCGGCGAGGCCAACGCCGCCGATATCAGGGCCGCCACGGAAAACGGGCTGGCTTCGGCTCTTATCGATCGGCTGGCGCTGACCGGGGCGCGCATTGAGGCCATGGCCGAGGGTCTTGAACAGATCGCGGGTCTGGCCGACCCGGTCGGGGCCATCAGCGGGCTGGCCATGCGTCCCAACGGCCTGCAAATCGGCCAGATGCGGGCGCCCCTGGGGGTGGTTGGCGTTATTTATGAATCCCGCCCCAATGTCACGGCCGATGTCGCCGGCCTGTGTTTGAAATCCGGCAATGCGGCGATTCTGCGCGGCGGTTCGGAGGCGGCGCGGTCCAATCAGGCCATCGCCGGTTGTATCCGGGCCGGCCTGGCCGAGGCCGAATTGCCGGCCGCGGCCGTCCAGGTGCTCGCCACGACCGACCGGGCCGCCGTGGGCGAATTGCTGCGGCTGCCGGAATATGTGGATGTGATCATCCCGCGCGGCGGCAAGGGGCTGATTGAACGCATCAGCAAAGAGGCCCGGATGCCGGTGATCAAGCATCTGGACGGCATCTGCCATGTTTATATTGACGCCGCCGCCGATATTGAGAAGGCCGTAAAGATCGCCTATAACGCCAAGACGCAACGCTACGGCACTTGCAACACCATGGAAACCCTGCTGGTCTCCGAGGCGGTGGCCGGGGTCGTGCTGGACCGGCTCATGCCCTTATACCGCGAGGCCGGGGTGGAGACGCGCGGCTGCGCGGCCTCGGCGCGGCTTTATGCCGATATCAAGCCGGCCACGGCGGAGGATTATGCGAGCGAATATCTGGCGCCGATCCTGTCCTTGAAGATCGTTGCCGATGTTGACGAGGCCATGCGGCATATCGACCGCTATGGCTCGCGCCATACCGATGCGATCGTGACGGAGAACCTTGCCACGGCCTGGCGATTCCTGCGCGAAGTCGATTCCAGTTCGGTGATGGTCAATGCCTCGACCCGTTTTGCCGATGGCTTTGAATACGGGCTGGGCGCGGAGGTCGGCATCAGCACGGACAAGTTCCACGCGCGCGGCCCGGTGGGGCTGGAAGGCTTGACCTCGCAGAAATATATTGTCCTGGGAGACGGGCAGATACGCACCTGAATCTTGCCAGCCGGTTTGATCCCGGGCCGGACTTCCAGCATAATCGCGTTTAATGCTATTGCCCTCAAATAAATGCGCAAGATAGGTATCCTGGGCGGCGCCTTTGACCCCATCCACAACGGCCATCTCGGTTTGGCGCTGGCGGCCCTGGACCAACTGAATCTGGATCAGGCGCGGCTCGTGCCGGTCAACATCCCGCCTCATCGCAACAAGCCTCTGGCCGCAAACCATCACCGCAGAAATATGATCGAACTGGCGCTGGCCGGTCAGGCGCGGCTGCGTCTGGATGCCAGAGAACTTGAGCGCGGCGCGACCTCTTATACGATCGACACCCTGCAATCATTAAGACAGGAATTTGCCGAATGCTCGCTCTGCCTGCTGCTGGGCCGGGATGCCTTTAATAAACTCGATAGCTGGAAAGACCACGATCAACTTCTGCATTATGCGCATATCGCCGTTGCCGGCCGTCCCGGCGCGGCCGTCAATAATCTATCCGCCGGACTGAGGGACTGGGCCGAATATCATCGCGCCGCTGACCCGGCCTTGATGGAGCAGAAAAAAAACGGCGCGCTGTTTTTTATCGACATGCCCGAACTGGATATTTCCTCAAGCGGGTTTCGGCGGGGTTACCCGGCAGACGCCGGGGGCGGGCAACTCCTGCCCGCCGCCACGCTGCGCTACATCAGGCAAAATAAACTCTATCTGCGCACGGCATGACTGACAAGGCGCTGATCGACATTGTCATAGAGACCCTGAATGAGGCGAGCGCGCTTGATATTAGCGTGTTTGATGTCAGCAAGCTCACCAGCATCGCCGATTATATGATTATCGCCAGCGGCCGTTCCGGCCGGCAGGTCAATGCCATTGCCGACAAGCTGGCGCTGGCCGCCAGGCAAAATGAGCAACCGCCGCTCGGGATAGAGGGGAAAAACCAGGGAGAATGGGTGCTGGTTGACCTGGGCGATATTATCGTCCATATCATGCAGCCGGAGACCCGCGAATATTATCAACTGGAAAAACTGTGGGATATCGAAGCGGGCCAGGCCGGCACGGTTTAGGGCGTGCGGATTGATCTGCTCGCTGTGGGCAAGCGCCTGCCGGCCTGGATAGACACGGCCGTGCGGGATTACGCCCGGCGTCTGCCGCAAACCATCCGCTTCCGGCTGATTGAAATCAGCCCGGCCCGCAGGACTAAAAATGGCCAGGCCGGGCATTACAGGCAAACAGAGCAGGCTCATATCGAGGCGGCGCTGCCGGGCGACAGCCTGATCATTGCCTTTGATGAGGCCGGCAAAACCATCAGCAGCACGGGGCTTGCGGCCGAGTTGCAGACCTGGCAGGCGCAGAATCGCCCGATCAGCCTGATCATCGGCGGCGCCGATGGCCTCAGTGCAGACTTGAAAGGCCGGGCCGATCAGGTCTGGTCACTCTCAAGGATGACCCTGCCGCATGGCCTGGCCAGGGTTGTGGTGGTGGAACAGCTTTACCGGGCCGCCAGCATCAACCGGCGGCATCCCTACCACAGACAACGGGTCTCCGGTTGGAAGCTCTGAATAAATCCATCCTGGACTTATCAGAGCACGCAGGGTGAAAATGCGATTTCCACCCTGCTTCAAAATCAATGATTTGCATCATTGATTTTGGCGGTACGTCCCTGTACCGCGGGAAACTCTGATTCAATCAGAGTTTCCCGTTGAATCCGGCTTCTACATTTTATTTTTTAGACAAACCGGCCTGTCGCAGCCTGTTCAGGGCGCGCACGATCCCGTGACTCCCCAGCGCCAGCCAGATACCCAGCGCCAGCGCCAGCGTGTCGCTGAAGAACGAGGCATAGACGCCGGGGTTGGGCGCATGAGCGTGGTCCGAGGCGGATTCCAGCGCGGCCTGGAAGGCATAGGCATAAACCAGATCGGAGCAGTTTAATACGATCAGGGCCACGCCAAACACGGACAATAAACCGGCCTGGATGTGGTCGAACGGGACCTCGGCGAGCGTGTCTTCAGACTTGATTTCCGGCACGATCGCGCGCGCGATCCAGAGCGGAAACTTCCACAAAAGAAGGGCAATGCCGATAAAAACCAGGCTTACGGAAGAGACAAAAACGATATATTTTAGATCGGGCGCGTGTTGCGAGTGCTGGCTCAACATGGCCGGATAATAACTGATGGTCCTGATGATGATAAAGATCGAGGCCAACCGCGCCAATATTGCCGTGATCTGATAAAGTCTGTCCATAATTGTCACCCTGGTTAATGTTTGTGCAAAACAGATTGCCGAGTATAAACCGGGGCCGGGATAAATTCACTTGCCCGGCGGCCGGGCGGCAAGGATAATCCGCCTTTTTTCAATCGCAATTCTAACGGCAATCAACTCATGTGGTTCAAGAATCTTCGCATCTATCGGTTCACGAAAAAGATCGACCTCAGCCCGGAAACACTGGAGACGCAACTGGCGCGGTTTAGCTTCAAGCCCTGCGGCAATATGGACTTTTCCCGCTATGGCTGGGCGCCGCCCCTTGGGCGCGACGGCGAGATTTTAACCCACACTTGCGGCGGTTATACTATGCTTGCCGCGCGCAAACAGGAGAAGATCCTGCCGCCCGCCGCGATCAACGAAATGGCGGCGGAGCAGATCGCCGAGCTTGAGGCGACCGAGGCGCGCGGCGCCTACCGCAGGGAGAAACAGGCGATCAAGGAAGAGATCATCCATACCCTGCTGCCGCGCGCCCTGACCCGCTCCTATCTGGTTTACGCCTATCTTGACCCGGCGCAGGGGCTGTTGATCATTGATTCGGCCGCCGCGGGCAAGGCGGAAGAGTTTATGCAACACCTGCGCGCCAGCCTGGGCAGCTTGCCGGTGACGCCGCTGAATTGTCATGGCGACCCGGCAAATGACATGACCCGCTGGCTCAGGGACGGCCCGCCGGATCCCTTTCAACTGGACAACGAATGCGAACTGCAAAACCCGCGCGAGGCTAAAAATATCGTCCGCTGCCGCAATCAGGAACTGGAAAGCGCCGAGATACAGGGGCATCTTGAGGCCGGCAAACGGGTTATCCGGCTGGCACTAAACTGGCGTGAATCGATCCGCTTTGTGCTGGCGGACGACTTTTCCGTCAGGCGCCTGCGCTTTGAAGAGATCGCCGAAGCAGAGGCCATAAATGACCCGGCGGACAAGGCCGCGCAATTCGATCAGGATTTCGCCGTGATGTCATTGCAATTAAACCGCTTGATCAAGGAATTGCTGGAAGCCTTTGGCGGCATCGAAAAATCGAATCCTTGACCCCTGGTTGCCTGCGCCGGCTCGGCCCTGGAACTGGGTTTGGCCTGCGCGTTGATACTAAACGGCGGGCTGCTCATAAGCGGCGGCATGGAGGCCCAAACCTTTGTGCCGGCAACGCTGCTGACGGTGTTGATATTCCTTCCCGTCCTGCAACAACTTGGCGGATCGGTCGCGCTGCGCTTTGCGCGGGACGCGGAAAAAGCCCTTGCCGGGTTTTTATCGGCGCCGGATCTCGCGTCCGGGAAGGCTGCTAAGGTCCCGGAAAACAACGCGATCCGCTTTGAAAATGTCTCCTTCGCCTATCCCGGCGAACGGCGCCGGGAAGCGCTGCACAACGCCAGTTTCGACATACCCATTGGCGGCGTGACCGCTATCGTGGGGCCAAGCGGGGCCGGCAAATCCACCGTACTCAATCTGAGCGCCCGCTTTTATGACCCGTCCTTTGGCGCCGTCAAACTCGGGGGCATCGATCTGCAAGACATGCCGCCGCATGATCTGCTGGCGAAAATGTCGATCGTGTTGCTGGATGAAGCGAGCGCGGCGATTGACCCGATTAACGGCGCGGCAATTCAAGAGGCGATAGGCGAACTGTCGCGCATCATCTCAGCGCCATTGCGCAATCGGATCGGATTATTGTCCTAGGGCCTGTTTACACTATGTTGGCCGTCCTGTTGTGTCCCAAACTGCGCCAATCAAGGCGCGCGGAGCGTAGTTTGGTCATTCCAAATGAGCGACAAGCAACGCCGAGTGGCGCAGTTTGGGACACAACCCGAAGGGCTTGGCCTGTTTTGCGCCCCAGCTTCGTTGTCAGTCGCTTGAGTAGCGCAACTACACTGCGCTTCTTCCGCCTTGCTGGCGCGCAAAACAGACTCAAGCAGGAAGGCCAACATAGTGTAAACAGGCCCTAAATAAAGGCGCGGTCGAAGCCGTCGGGCGGCATAGCCAACTGCTGGAACAATCACCGACCTATAAAAGCCTGTGGGAGGCCCACCGAAATTCCCTGCAATGGCGTCTGGCCTGAGCACGGGTAAAAACAGGGGACAGTCTGCCATGTTCCGTTATTGCCTGTTTTTCACTTTAATCCGGCCTGCCGGCCCGGATTAAAGTGAAAAACAGGTTCAAAATCTCCGTTTATTTGGTGTAAACTCTGCCTCTTTGCTCACTGCCCATTTTGGCCCTCGCAAATATTTTTCAGAATTTTCATTCTGGACATAAACCTGAATTTAACAAAAAACAAGCTGACAACAGAAGGAGACGTTAATGACCCCTAGCGCATTCCTGCCCGTAGCCTTGGGCATCCTGGGCCTGATTTCGGCCTTCCTGGTATTTATGTACATCAAAAAGGCGCCGGCCGGCGAAGGTCGGCTGAAAGAGATTTCCGATCAGATTCATCTGGGCGCCATGGTATTTATGAACAGTGAATACAAGATACTGGCCGTTTTCTGCGCGGTCTGTATTACGGCTATCGGCCTGTCCGACCTGGGCATGAACACCGCGCTGGCCTTTCTGCTCGGCGCGGTCTGCTCGGGCAGCGCCGGTTATTGGGGCATGTACACGGCGACCCATGCCAATGTGCGCACCGCCGTTGCGGCAAACTCCAAAGGCGCGGCCGAAGCCCTGAATATCGCCTTCTTCGGCGGCTCGATTATGGGCCTCACGGTGGCGGCGATGGGTTTGTTCGGCATCGGTATTCTTTATTATTTCTTCTCCGGCGATATGGAAACGATCCACGCGATCGAGGGGTTTGCGATGGGCGCCTCCTCCGTGGCCCTGTTTTCGCGCGTGGGCGGCGGCATCTTCACCAAGAGCGCGGATGTGGGCGCGGATCTGGTCGGCAAGGTGGAAGCGGGCATCCCCGAGGATGACCCGAGGAATCCGGGCGTGATCGCGGATAACGTGGGCGATAATGTCGGCGATGTGGCCGGCATGGGTTCGGATATTTTCGAGTCTTATTGCGGCTCAATGATCGCGACCATTGCCCTGGCGTCAACACTGACCGCGGCCGCGGTCTTTGACCTCGCGCCCGATGGCAGTGTGGATTCGCTGATGTTCATGCCTCTGGCATTGGCATCGACCGGTTTAATCTGTTCCATGCTCGGCATCCTGTCGGTCAAGCTGTTTTCCGCCAAAAGCCCCGAGGTCGCGCTGCGTATCGGCACCATGGGTTCATCGATCATCTTTATAATCGCCGCCTTTATGGTCGTGACGGCAATGGGGGCCTCGATCAATGTCTGGATCGCGGTGCTGACCGGCGCGGTCGGCGGCATCATTGTCGGTCTGGTGACCGAATATTACACGGGCGGCGCGCCGGTCAGAAAGATCGCCAAAGGCGGCGAGACCGGTTCCGCGACGATCATGATTGGCGGCCTTGCGACTGGTATGCAGTCGGTGGCGATTCCGATCATGACCATTTGCGCCATTATCTTTACCGCCAGCCACTTTGCCGGTCTTTACGGGGTCGGCATTGCCGCGGTCGGCATGTTGAGCACGGTCGGCATCACCATGGCGATAGACGCCTATGGCCCGGTCGCCGATAACGCCGGCGGCATCGCGGAAATGGCGGAACTGGGCGAAGGCACCCGCAAGATTACCGATTCACTGGACGAGGTCGGCAATACCACGGCGGCCATAGGCAAGGGTTTTGCGATCAGCGCCGCGGCCCTGGCCGCCCTGGCCCTGATCAGCGCCTTTATCGAGAAAGTGTCTGCCAAGAACGCCGATTTCGTGCTGGTCATCAACGATCCTCTGGTATTGAGCGGCATGTTCCTGGGCGCTATTTTCCCGTTTCTGGTCAGCGCCATCACCATGACCGCGGTGGGCGATGCGGCCTTTGACATGATCAAGGAGATACGACGGCAGTTCAAGGAAATCCCCGGACTCATGGAAGGGACCGGCAAGCCGGACACCGCGCGTTGTGTTGACATCGCTACCCGCGCGGCGTTAAAGCGCATGGTCTTGCCGGGATCGCTGGCCGTGCTGGCGCCGGTCGTGGTCGGCTTCGGGCTGGGGCCGCAGGCGCTGGGCGGTATGCTGGGCGGCGCGCTGATCTGTTGTGTCACGATGGCATTAATGATGGCCAACGCCGGCGGCGCCTGGGACAACGCCAAGAAATATGTTGAAAAAGGCAATCTGGGCGGCAAGGGATCCGATGTGCACAAGGCGGCCGTTGTGGGCGATACCGTGGGCGACCCGTTAAAGGATACCTCCGGCCCGTCAATGAACATATTGATCAATGTCATGGCGATTGTCAGCCTGGTTATCGCGCCGCTGATTGTTTAGAGTTCAGCCATAAAAGCGCCCCGGCAATCGCCGTGGCGCTTTTTTATCTATACGCCACTCCGGGTTTCCGCAATGCGCCACAGCACCGGCTTCCCGCCCATCGCCAACCAGGATGCCAGGATATTAATCCTCGGTTCCATGCCGGGACAAAGATCACTCGCGGAAGAACAATACTACGCGCATCCGCACAATAGTTTCTGGCCGATCATCTGCAAACTGCTCAACAACAAAAACGATCTTGATTACGGGCAAAAACAACGGCTGCTGCTCGACAACAAGATTGCCCTGTGGGACGTATTGAAAAAATGTGAACGAAAGGGCAGCCTGGATTCGAATATCAACCCCCGGACCATAGCGCTGAATGACTTCAAGTCCTTTTTTTTGCAACAACCCGGGATCAAGACCGTATTTTTTAACGGCGCCAGGGCCGAACAGCTTTTCAGAAAAGGCGTACTGAAGACACTAAAACAAAGCGCGCCCGCGCTGGCCTGCTTCAGGCTCCCCTCCACCAGCCCGGCCCATGCGGCGCTCGGATTTGAAGAGAAATACAGCAGGTGGGAGGTTATCCTGGATTATCTCTAAAAATGACTCTTTTGAATTTCGAGTGGGTCAGGCCGCATGTGGATTGGGTGTGCAGAAAATGATATTAACCTGCGTACCTGCCTGCGGCAGGCAGGTCGCCTCCGTTTTATTAAGGAAACTCTGATTCAATCAGAGTTTCCTGCGGTACAGGGACGTGCCGCCAAAATCAATGACGTAAGTCATTGATTTTGAAGCAGAGTGAAAATCGCATTTTCACTCTGCGCGCCCTGAGAAATCCAGGATGGATTTATTCAGGGCTTCCTTAATCTCCCACTCGGATTTTGAAAGAAGTGTTAAAAGCAATCAGGCTTATTGCCGCGGGCCTTGGCGCAAAATTACGCCGCGGTAAACTTCCTTACCTTAATCTTCTTCGCGCGCTGCCGCGCCTGCCAAAGATCGTACTGCATCTGTTGCTGCAACCAGCTTTCCGCGCTGCCACCAAAGCCATGCGAGAGGCGGATGGCCATCTCCGGGGAGATTCCCAGGCGACCGTTGAGCAGCATGGAGAGCGTGTTACGCGACACGCCGAGGCCCGCCGCGGCCGCTGTCACCGTCAGCCCCAAAGGCGCAAGGCATTGCCGCTTTATGAGCGCTCCGGGGTGGGGGGGGTTGTGCATCAGCATAGTATCGCCACCTTTTCTAATGGTAATCCAGATAATCAACATCGACGGCATGGCCGTCCTCAAAGCGGAAGATCACCCTCCAGTTTGCCCGCACCGTCACGGCCCGGAACCCGGCATAGCGCCCTCTCAGGCGGTGCAGCCGAAAACCGGGCAAATCCATGTCTTCAGGACCGGCGGACGCATTCAGCCGCGCCAGAATATCCCGCACGATGTCGCGGTGGTCGGCGCGGATGCGGCTTTCATCGCCCCGCTCAAAGAATCGTCTTAGCGCCCTGCTCTTGAAGCCTTGTATCATAACGTATTGCAACACGTATTATTACATTTTGCAATTTTGCTTCTGTCAGCGCAATGTCTGAAAGGCCAGACTGCCGTTTGCCGCGGCTTTGGGCAAGCAATCTCATAGCAGGCGGCGCGGTCGCCACGTTGGCATAGATCAGGATATTGGTGTCAGCGAAAGCTGGAATCCAGTGGAGGCATAAAAATAATCAACCCGCCCGCCGGATAAATAATTCGGCCTTTTCGATCATGGCATCGGCATCAATATAATCCGGCTCAAGCCGAAGTTGTTTGCGGCCGTCATCCAGCAACAGGCTTGGGAAGCTGTTCAAGCCCAGTTGACGCGATACTTTTATCTCCTGCCGTAGCGTCGTATGGCTCTCTTTGGCGCGCAGGTCTGCGCTGAATTTATCTTTATCCAGGCCCAGTTCGGTGGCCAGACTGATCAGGGTTGCGCTATCGGAGGGGTTGCGCGCCTTTTGGTAATAGGCGTCCTGTATGGCTTGTGTCATGGCCCTGTCCAGCCTGTCCGGGGGATCGCCCTGCAGGCGCGCCGCGATCACGGCCCGGCAGGCGGGATAGGTGGAACGCCGGGGCTGGCATTTTTGCCAGAAGTCATAGTTAAAAACCGTGCCGGGCACGGTTTGTTCGATCCGCCGCCAGTTATTGATCACATACGACCTGGTCTGTTCCGGCATCGGTGCATCGCTGTCTTTGGCCAGGCCACCCAGGAGCCGCACTATTTCAACCTCTTTGTCCAGGGCCCGCAGCAGCGCGGTCAACGAGGGTCTGAAGGCATAACACCAACTGCACATGGGGTCATGCGCGTAATAAAGCCGCGGCGTCATGGCGGCGCCCTCGTTCATGGTTTGAATCCGGTGTTCAGCACCTTGTTCACCGGCCTGTTTTTTAAGCTCACGTAGCGGGGCAGGCCATGCTCATAAGGCGGATAGTCTTCGCCGGCGATCAGTGGCGCAAGATAGCGGCGGCAGGCGTCACTGATGCCAAAACCGTCCGCGCTGATAAATTCCCGCGGCATTTGCTTTTCGATATTGGCGACATCCTTGAGGCGCGCCTTGCCGATCGCCCAGGCGTAGGGGGCGTCGGATGTTCTTTCAATCGTCGGCATCACGGCATTTTCGCCGGCAATGGCCATTTCAACCGCGGCCCGGCCGACGGCGTAGGCCTGCGCCACATCGGTCCCGGAGGCGATATGCCGCGCCGCGCGTTGCAGATAATCGGCCACGGCCCAATGGCATTTATAGCCCAGCGCGTCCCGCACCATGCCGGCGACAACCGGCGCCACGCCGCCTAACTGCGCATGCCCAAAGGCATCGTGGCTGCCCTGCTCCGCCAGGAATCTGCCGTCCGCCTGACGCGCCCCCTCGGAGACAACGATGGCGCAGTATTCATATTTTTGAACGTTTTCCTTGACCTTATTGATGAACAGGTCCCGCTCGAATTCGATTTCCGGGAAGATAATCACAAGCGGGATATCGTTGTTTGCGTCCGCCGCTAGGCCGCCCGCTGCGGCGATCCAGCCGGCATGGCGGCCCATCACCTCAAAAACGAATACCCGGGTCGAAGTGCGCGCCATTGAGCGAACATCGAAGGAGGCCTCGCGGGTCGAGGTCGCGATATATTTTGCGACCGAACCGAAACCGGGACAGACATCCGTGACCGGCAGGTCATTATCAATCGTTTTGGGGATATGGATGACCCGCAGCGGGAAACCTGTTTTTGCGGCCAGTTGCGAGACCTTATGGCAGGTATCGGCCGAGTCGCCGCCGCCGTTATAAAAGAAATAACCGATATTATGCGCCTTGAAGACCTCGATCAGGCGTTGGTACTGCGCCTTGTTTTCTTCAAGGCCCTGCAGTTTATAGCGGCAGGAGCCGAATGCGCCGGCGGGCGTATGTCTCAAGGCCGCGATATCCGCGGCGCTTTCCCGGCCGGTATCAATCAAATCTTCTGTCAGCGCGCCGATGATGCCGTTGCGTCCGGCATAGACGTTTGCAATCTGGCCCCGGTTTTTTCTGGCGGTCTCGATCACGCCCGCGGCGCTGGCGTTGATCACGGCGGTCACCCCGCCGGATTGGGCATAAAAGGCATTTTTGGCGGCTGCCATAGCGATTTCACTCCGGGATTATCAATTTGCGGAAACCTGACATACCCTTCAGAAGCCCGGGCCTCAGGCCGCGGGAGGCCGGGTTTCGAGCATGGACGGCCGTTTGGAAAAGCCTTCATACCAGGCGGTCAGCGCGGGGCGGGCCGTGCGCCATTCCAGATCCGCGAAGCGGAAATCCAGATAACCCAGCGCCGCCCCGAAGGCGATCTGGGCCATCGTGACCCGCTCGTCGAAGCCCCGGCATTCGCGCTCCATCGCGTCCAGCGCGCCTTTGATCTTGCCGATCTGCGCCTGAATCCAGTCGGCCCAGCGCAGGGCTTCCGGCCGCAACGCCATTTCATAGCGGGTGTTGACGGCGCTGTCCAGAAGCCCCTCCGCCGTCGCCTCCTGCCGCATCACCGTCCAATGTTCGGGCGCCGTTGCGGGATAGAATTTCGGTTTGCCGTGCAGGCTGTCGAGATAAAGGGTGATGACCCGGCTGTCGAACAAGGTAGCGCCATCATCAAGAATCAGCACCGGGATACGGCCGCCCGGATTCTCTGTCCAGAGCACGGCGGGGGTGGAGACTGGCGTGGTCGCGGTTTCGATCTCTTCGACCCTGGCGAGCAGCCCCGCTTCCCGGATCAGTACGCGGACTTTACGGGCGTAGGGCGAGGCGTGGGCATGGCGCAATTTCATAATAAGATCCTGAATTTCCAAGGAAAAGATGTGAGTCTGGCTGTTTTCAAGGCGCCAATCCAGGGCCAAAGACGACAGATATGCTGCTCCGGCTAATTTTCTATATTGCCTTTGGGCGGCTTCGTTGATTAACGGCGCGATTGTGTTTGCCCGTCATAAAAACAGTTTTACGATGGCAACGACAGCCAGTGTTGCCGAAACGATAATAACAACTTCATACCATTTTGATTCCTTGCCGACTTTTTTTATTTCTTCGTTTACCTTTGCCGTTTCTGCAATCATTTTGTTGATTTCGGTCCTGAGTTTTTCAATTTGCAACTCTTCTTTATTTGCGCTCATTAGCAGTTTCTTTTTTGTGTTTGCAGGTCCCTGTTCTTTCAAGAATGGCCTAGCCTGACAACCTTGACCCCGGTTAATTTATCAACGGGCTTGAACGGGCCGTTTCTGGCCCGCCTGTAGCAGGCAGGTCAGTCCTGGATAGACTTATTCGGGGTTTTCGTAAGGGGAATTCTGCTATCAGAATGGTATTATTCCATTAACCTGGCCGCCCTTCAAGCCGAAGACTTGGTCCGCGGGAACAGGCAGGCGGCGCTGCCGCGGAGGTCAGGCAAGCCGTTTACAACAATTCCCTGATGCTGTTGTGCAGCTTGTCCGAGTCGGGGCTGGTCATGCTTCCGAAGTGCTCAACGACCTTTCCGTCTCTGTCCAGCAGGTACTTGTTGAAATTCCAACTGGGCGCCTTGGCCTGGCGGGCCAGTTCCTTGAAGATAGGATGCGCGGCGCCGCCCTTGACTGAAACCCGGTCAAACATCTGAAAGGTCACGCCATAGTTGATATAACATACCTCGGCGGTCTTGGCCCGGGTCGCGGCCTCTTGCCTGAAGGTATTGCTCGGGAAGCCCAGCACCACCAGCCCCTGATCCCTGTATTGCCTGTGCAGCGCCTCCAGCCCCTTGAACTGGCCTGCGAAACCGCAATGGCTGGCCGTGTTGACGATCAGCAGCGGCTTGTTGCCGAAATGCTCGCAGATATTCAGGTTTTTGTCAGAGCGCAGGGCGCGGACTTCGACATTCAGATAATCCGGGCAGGCGGCCCAGGTATTGGACAGACCCGCGATCAGCAGGCCGATAACGGCAAGACCCTTATTCATGGTTGTTCCTCGTTTTTAGTGTGCCTATAATCGGGACATCTCTGCCACGGCTTGGTTCAGCGGGCAGGCGCGATACTTTTGCGTTAAAATCCTGTCCGCCGGCGGCAATGGCAACATTGCGCCCCGGCTTGCGGCTTGTTTTCACGCAAATATCACGCTGCGTTTACCCTTGTTTCACAATTCGGCAATTAGGATTATGAAAAATTTATCAACAAGTAAAAATTGATAGTTTAATTCAATGAAAATTTCCAATGCCACGATCACTATATCCAATCTGCGCCTCAGAACCTATATCGGTTTCAAGCCGGAGGAACGCCGCAAGAAACAGGATGTGATTGTGAATATCACGATCAACTATTCGATTGATGAATCCGTATTGCAGGATAACGTCAGTTCGGCCCTGAATTACAAGACCATCACCAAAAAAGTGATCAGGCATGTCGAAGAGGGGCGCTTTCTGTTGTTGGAAAAACTGGTGGCGGACGTGCTGCGCATTTGCAGCGAGCATTTCAGCGTGGACTATGCGCGCGTCACTATCGATAAACCGCATGCGCTTCGCTTTGCTGATTCCGTTTCATTGGCGCTCGAATATCATGCGGATAAAAAAAACCACCTAAATGTATTGGAGAAGGCGTCATGATCCCAAATTCGATCCAACTGAAAAAACCCGCGCTCGCCGGGCGCGGCGCGCTGAGCGATGAGGCCCTTGCGGTCAGGGATATCCTGATCAAGAACGGGCTGGAAACGCCGATGATAGACAATGCGCTCACGGCGGAAGAAAAATGCCAGCGTATCAAGGAGTTGATGGCGGAGGTCATGGTCACGCTCGGGCTGGATCTGGCGGACGACAGCCTGATCGAAACGCCGCATCGTATCGCCAAGATGTATGTCTATGACATCTTCTCCGGCCTGGATTACAGCAGTTTCCCGAAATTATCCCTGATCGAGAACAAGATGGGGGTCAATGAAATGGTCAAGATCAGGAATATTGACTTGACCGGCACCTGCGAGCATCATTTTGTCATGATCGACGGCGTGGCCAAGGTCGCCTACATCCCGGACAAGAAGATCATCGGGCTGTCCAAGATCAACCGCATCGTCCGTTTCTTCGGGCAACGGCCCCAGGTGCAGGAACGCCTGACGCGGCAAATCCTGGTCGCGCTACAGGCCCTGCTGGAAACCGACGATGTTGCCGTGAGCATTGACGCCATGCACTACTGCGTCAAGTCGCGCGGGGTCGAGGATACCAACTCCCAGACCAGCACCACGGCGCTCGGGGGCTGCTTCAAGGAGAATATTCACACACGCGCCGAATTTTTGACCCCCTGAGCCAGGTCGTCTGTCTCCGGGGTTTCCCAGCGTGCGGCCTGCCAGAGAGAGGAGTACGTCATGACACATGCCGATATTGAAGAACGGGCCGATGCCGACCCGGTGAGTAAACTGCCAGAGATCAATCGCCTCGATTTTAATGATATACGGGCCTGTTTCAGGCAGGGCCTGACCGATTTTCTGCGCGCCCCGCTGTTCGGTTTATTCTTTGGCGGCGTATTTGCCTGCGGCGGCATTCTCATTATCCAGTCTCTGTATATCTGGGAAAAGGGCTGGCTGATTTATCCGATCATGGTTGGCTTTCCGCTCATCGGCCCCTTCGCGGCCGTCGGCCTGTATGAAGTCAGCCGGCGCCTGCAACAGGGCCAGTCGCTGGACTGGAGCGAAGTATTAACCGTAATCCGGGCCCAGAAGAGCCGCGAAATACCCTGGATGGGCTTCGTCATGTTGTTTATCTTTTGGATCTGGATGTATCAGATCCGTATCTGGCTGGCGATCCTGCTTGGCCAGACATCACTATCCTCCTGGGACAAATTTGTCGAGGTCTTGTTTAGCACCCCCGAGGGACTGATATTCATTGCCGTCAGCCATGTCGTGGGGGCCTGTTTCGCCATCCTGCTGTTTTCCGTGACGGTGGTGTCGCTGCCCTTGCTGCTGGATCGCGATGCCGATTTCATCACGGCCATGATCACCAGCGTTAAAACGGTGCTGGCCAATCCCCTGGTCATGCTCTGCTGGGGCGCCTTTATCGGCGTCTTGATCATGCTCTCCTTTATCCCTTTTTTCCTGGGCCTGCTGGTCGTGTTGCCGGTGCTGGGCCATGCGACCTGGCATATTTACCAGCGCGCGGTGGTCTAGGGGCCTGTTGATAATCAGGCCGGACAATGATTGCAGTCTCGATGCCGTTGCCTGCAAGACTGCTGTCCGCCCTGCTCGCCATTTTGCTGCTCGCGGGATGCGGTACCTCGTTTCTCTATAACCGGCTCGACTGGCTGATCGGCTGGTATGTGGATGATTATGTCGAACTGAGCCGCGCCCAGGAGAAGGTATTCGAGCAAAGACTCGCGCCCGTGCTGGATTGGCACCGGCGCGAAGAGTTGGCCCTGTATGTAAAGATCCTGCAACAGATCGAGGCGGACAGCACGGCCGCGATCAGCGCGGAAACGGTGCGGAACTGGAACCGGCAGATGCTGCTCGCGCTGGAACGCATCGAAGCCAGACTGTGGCCCCTCGTGCATCAGACCGGCGCCGATCTCGACCAGGCACAAATGGCCGAACTGGTCGAAAATATCTGGGCCAGACAGCGCGAGCTTGAAAAGGAATATCTGAGCCGCACGGACCAGCAATATGCCGAAGACAATTTCGAAAGACTGACTGAAAACCTGCGAGACTTTCTGGGGCCGCTGAGCAGGGCGCAACAGGACAGCATCGCCCGCGCGACCGAGACCATGAAGCGCTTTGATGAGGTCTGGCTGGAAGAGAGACAACTCTGGCTAAAGACACTGCAAGGGCTTTTGGCCCGCGAGCCGGGCTGGCAAGAGGCATTGCAGGCGGCCTGGACGCTCAGAAAAAAGAACCGCACCCCGAGATACCATGAATACCGGCAACACAACATGGACATCATCCATGCCCTCGTGGCCGATGTCCTGAATACCAGGAGCGAACGGCAGGATCGCCACCTGGTGCGCGAACTCAGCGGCCTGCGGGGCGACCTGAAAACACTGATCGCGCAGGCCGGAACAGCGCCGCTATAGCCTCTGCTTTGCCCGCGAACAGGTTTTTATATCCTTGCCGGAAACCCTCGGCACAAAGTAGTTGTATAGTCCCGTAGAAAACGATTTCCGTATTCTGAAAACACTATGTGCGCTCTTCTTCGAAGACTGTGGAATCAATACGCCGCCGAATTCCCATTACAAAAGCCGGAGGATCCGAAGGTTCCAGAAATGTCCAGAGTAAAGCGGAGGTTATGATACCAAGGACAATACATATGCCCGCTTCAATGTAGATTAGATTAATAAGGGTTGGAGTTGAGGCAGGATCCAGGAGATACAGATTCAGCGTAAATATGGGGTAAGCAACCAGAGCGAAGGCCAAAAAACCGACCAACATATTCCATAATTTGAGCTTTGTTGTTCTCAGGCCGGTTCCAAGATCGAATGCCAATCCCGCAAAGATAAACATCGGTTTGTAAAGACTGGGCGGGCCGAAAGAGTACGTAAAAATTGCAATTAAGGACGCAATAATCATTGCATGCGTCACGCAATATCTCTGTAACAGGAAAAGCTTTAGCAGAACGATGACAGTGACTTCGAACCATATAATAACCAGTACTCGCGCTATTTGTTCAGCAGGAAGAATACCCGCAAGAATGGAAGTGCCACCGCCCCAAATGGCGCCAAAGAGCGCTATGTAAATCCAGTAGTTAATTTTTTCTCGTTTCATTAGATTTATGCTAGGCGAATCAATAGGTAGCGTCAATCTTAATTTGTGCTTTATTGTCAGTAGCAGGCAGGCGAAAGCCGGAATCCAGGAAGGCGAGGCCGCGATATTCAATAGGTCCCAGCCCTCGCCAGTTCATAACGAACAGGCGGGAATAACCTCTTTAGTTGTTATTCGTGCCTGCCCACGGCAGGCACGAATGTATTGTAAAATCACTGGATTCCGGCTTTCGCCGGAATGACGGCGGGGGCGATAGATATATCATGGCAATCCTCGTTCGTCATTCTCATCTCTATCGTCATTCCAACGAAAGCTCGCCTACAGGACGTACGCCTACAGGGACGTAGGTGGTAGAGCGGCGTCTGGAACAAGCCGCCGAGGAATCCAGGCAGACGAGGCCGCGATATTAAATGGATTCCAGCCCTCGCCAACTCACACCAAGCAGAGGCGGGAATAACGCGCTTTACCTAATATTTTTTCGGGACAAAGGTCTGGGTGTGCATGGCCGAGCGTTTGTAGCCTTTTTTTACTTTCAGGGGCGGGATTTTCGGGGGCCTGGGTTTCAGGTCTTTATAGGGGATCATGCTCAGCAGGTGCGCGATGCAGTTCAGGCGGGCGCGCTGTTTGTCATCCGAGGGCACCACGAACCACGGCGCCTGGGGAATATCGGTATGGAAGAACATTTCGTCCTTGCATCTGGAATATTCCATCCACTTGGATCTCGATTCCATATCCATCGCGCTGAGTTTCCAGAGTTTATGCCGCTCGCGGGCGCGGGACTTGAAACGCCGCTCCTGCTCCGCGTCGCTGACCGAAAACCAGTATTTGATCAGCATAATCCCCGAACGTATCAGGGCCGCTTCAAACTGGGGGCAAAAACGCAAAAATTCGCGGTATTCCTCGGCGCTGCAAAAGCCCATGACCTTCTCGACACCAGCCCGGTTGTACCAGCTCCGGTCGAACAGCGCGATCTCGCCCGCGGCCGGCAGGTGGGCGATATAACGCTGAAAGTACCACTGCGTTTTTTCGCGCTCGGTCGGCGCGGGCAGCGCCACGATCCGGCAGACACGGGGGTTCAGGTTCTGAATGATGCGTTTGATCACGCCGCCCTTGCCGGCCGCATCGCGCCCTTCAAATACCACCACCACGCTCAGCCCCTCTTTCTTGACCCATTCCTGCAGCTTGACCAGTTCTACCTGCAGGCGAAATAACTCCTTCTCATAGAATTTTTTGGGGAGCTTCTCTTCTTTTTCTCCATACAGCCGCGGGTCATCTTCATAGTACGTATCCGCGTGAGGCGCGGCTTTTTTGCCGGTTGGGGTCTTCTTTTTTGTGGTCATAATGTTTACCTGTGGTTGTTTTGAATTGCCGGGGCGCCCGGGCCGCTTAGCCCGTCCAGCCGAGGCCCGCCGAGATACAGTTAATGCTGAGCAATAGCGGGATCAGGTCATCCTGTGAATCGTCATCCTTATGCCGGTTGCGGAATTCACGCACCAGCCGCACCTGCTCAATACCGGCCTGATGCAGCACCGGCGAGCGGCGGCTGAGCTTGCGGCTGAACCGCTTGAAGCGTTCGCTGAGCTTTTGCTCATGGGTCAGTTGCAGGATCATGTCCCCGGTCAGCCTGAATTCAGCCGTGATCATGCCGAAGATCCTGGCCCGCACGGCCGCATCGGAGACCAGCCCGGAATAGGCCTCGGCCACTTCCAGATCGACCAGCGACAGGGTTTTTTCGGTCTCATCAATGATCAGCCGAAACAGGCGCGAATCGTTAAACATGGCCTGTAAGCGGCGCTGGCCGGCGGCGCCGTTTTCCCCGATATAATTGCCGAGCGCGCTGCCGACGCCATACCAGCCGGTCACGATATGGCGATTTTGAGTCCAGGCAAACACCCACGGGATGGCGCGCAGGTCTTTCAGCGCGCGGCCGCCAAAGCGCCGCGCCGGGCGCGAGCCGATATTCATCCTGGCCAGTTCTTCAATGGGGCTGGCCGCCGTGTAGTAATCGACCAGGCCCTCGGTCTCGGCCAGTTCACGGTATTTGGCAAACGCCAGCCGGGAGAGCCGCTCCATCGCCTGTTCGTGATCGGGCCGCGGTTTGAGTTCGGCCTCGTCCAGCGATTTCAGGGTATGCTGAAAGACGCTGGCGGACAGCAATTCCATCTCGTATTGGGCCGTGCCCGCGTTGGCGTATTTGGATGACACGACTTCGCCCTGTTCGGTGATGCGCATCTGGCCGTGGATCGAGCCGGCCGGCTGCGCGGCGATGGCGCGGCCCGTGGGCGCGCCGCCGCGGCTGACCGAGCCGCCGCGGCCGTGAAAGAAAGAGATCGGGACGCCGGCCTCCCGGCCGACGCGCGTGAGCCGGACCTGCGCCTTGCCAAGCGCCCAGTTGGCCGTGAAATAACCGCCGTCCTTGTTGGAATCGGAATAGCCGATCATGACCTCCTGGGCGCCGCCCTGGCGCGCTATCGAGCGCCTTACCAGCGGGATCGTGAGCAGTTCCCGCATGATCGCCGGCGCCTGTTGCAGGTCGTCAATGGTCTCAAACAGGGGCACGATAGGCAGGCGGCTGTAGTCATTGCCGTCTTCGCCGGCAAACAGGCCGCCATAACGGGCCAGCAGATAGACGCCCAGGATGTCGTTGACCGATTGGGTCATGCTCAGAATAAAATGGCCCAGCGCCTCCCGGTCCAGTTTGTCCAGCATCTCGGCCGACATTTGCATCAGGCCCAGGGTAGAGCCGGCCGCCTCGTCCAGTCTGGAGAAGGTCGGCAGATCGGCCAGCGGCCTTTGCAATTCGGCCGTCAACCATTGCCGCCAGGTCTCGCCCTGGGGATCGGCCTCGCTTTCCGGCCCGTAAATCGCCTTGTGGATGGCGATCAGGGTGTGATTGACGGTGCTTGAATTTTCGCGCAGATCCAGCCTCACGGCGCGGAAACGGAAGGCCTCGGCCTCCTGTAACAGCGGCAGCACGAGCGCCCGGGCCAGTTCCCGGCAATCGGCCTCTGTCAGGCCGGCCATGAGTTGTTTGAGATGCAGGATAAATTCGTCCGCGTCCTGATAGCGCACCGCGCTGAAATGGCCGGCCTCGGTCTCCAGTGTGCCCCGCAGCTTGCTCAACATGCCGGCAACGAACTGGCGGAAGACCTCGATCGGATTGCGCCCGGCGATCTGTTCCGGTTCATCGATCCCTTGCAGAACGTTCGCCAGGTCGGCCTCAAACCGGCGCGATATTTTTAAATTGGTGCGGGCCACGCTGAGCCTTTGCAGCAGCGCCTGCAGGGCGGAAAGATAATGACCCAGCACCGCGCGCCGGTTTTCCAGCAGGGTGTCGCGGGTGACCTCATTGGTCACAAACGGGTTGCCGTCACGGTCGCCGCCGATCCAGGAGCCGAATTGAAAGAAGGGCGGCAGCCTGAATTCCTCGCCGGGATAACTGAGCCGCAGGGCCCACTCCAGCCGCTCGTGGGTCTCGGGAATGCGTTCAAACAGGGATTGCTCGAAGAATTGCAGGCCCCAGGCGACTTCATCGGCCACCGAGGGTTTTTGCAGGCGCAACTCGCCGGTCAGCCACAGCAGATCGATCTCGTTTTTGAGGGCATGGATGAAGGTCTGCCGCTCGCGCGGGGTCCAGCGGGTGGCTTCAATCCGGTACAGCAGCACGTAGATGCGTCGGTGGATCTCCAGCACGGTAACCCGTTTCGCCTCGGTCGGGTGCGCGGTCAGCGTGGGGCGGATATGGGCCTTGTGCAGCAGTTCCCGGATCGCCGCCGCGCCGATACCGGCGGCTTTGGCCTGACGGAAGACATAGGCGAAGGTGCCCGGCACGTTTTCCAGCCCGTATTCCTTTTCGGCAATGCGGCGGCGGCGCATGGCCGTATTTTCCTCGGCCACGTTCAGGAGTTGAAACCAGATCCCCCAGGCCTGCAAAACCCCCAAGAGCAGGCCCATATCGTCATTGGGGATGGCCTTTTCGCCGCGGAAATAGGGCAGGATCGCGCTTTGGCGATGCTCGATCACCTGCGCCAGTTGCCCGGTCAACAGTTCGACCACTTCCTTGGCATAGCTGGCCGAAATAGCGTCAATGGAGCGTTCGATAAACTCCGTTTCGCCGGCTGACATAAGATCGTCCCGCCACGCTCAGGCGACGCGGTCCGCGGGTTCTTCGCCGGCCAGGAAGGCCCGGACATTGGCCAGGCATCTGAGGCCCATGGCCACCCGGGTTTCCGTGGTGGCGCTGCCGAGATGGGGCAGCAACACCACATTTTCCATGGCCAGTAAGTCTTCATGCACGGCCGGTTCCTGCGCAAACACATCCAGCCCGGCGCCCGCGATTATGCCTTGTTTGAGCGCGGCCACCAGCGCCGCCTCATCCACCACGTCACCGCGCGCGGTATTGATCAGAAAGGCATGTTTTTGCATGAGGGCCAGACGTTCCGCGTTGATCAGGCCGGTGTTTTTGCCGCCGCCCGGACAATGCAGGGTCACGAAATCGGCCTCTTCGAGGACCGCTTCCAGCGTGTCCAGCCGGGTGGCGTTGAATTTTTTGATCTGCTCGGGCGCGGGCGGTTGCGGGTCATAGAAACGGATCGCCATGCCAAAGCCGAAATGCGCCCGCGCCGCCACGGCCCGGGCAATACGGCCAAAGCCGATAAACCCGAGTTTTTTGCCCGTGACCCGGGTTGCCAGCATGTGGGTCGGACACCAGCCGTCCCATTGCCTGCCGCGCACCAGACGCTCGCCCTCGCCGCCGCGGCGGGCGACGGCCAGCAACAGCAGCATGGCGATATCGGCCGTGCAGTCGGTCAATACCTCCGGGGTATTGGTCACGGCCACGGCCGCGGCCCTAGCGGCCGCGGTGTCAATATTGTTAAAGCCCACGCCAAAGTTGGCCACGATCCGGCAGCGGCGCTCAGGCACATTAAGGATCTCGGCAGTGATCCGAAAATCAGACACGGTCGGGCAAACCGCGTCATAATTTCGCATCGCGTCCTTAAGCTCCGCCACGGACATTTTGTGATCATCTTCATTCAAACTGACATCAAACAGTTCCCGCGCCCTGGCCTCCGCCTCGGCCGGCCATCTGCGCGTCAGTATTACCCTGGGTTTATTCATCTTTAATTTATCTCCGGTTTATGGGAAGCGCCGGGCGCGGCAGCCAGGGTCACCTCATCTAAAATAAATTGCTCATAATGCGCCTATTGCCCCCGTCGTCATTTCGGCGAAGGCCGGAATCCAGTGGTTTATGTCATACATTCCCGCCCAGGCGGGAATGACAATCAGGCAGGACTGGCGCTCATTTCACATCCCGGCCCGCCCTCCTGGATTCCGGCCTTCGCCGGAATGACAACGGGGTGTTGTTTTGGCTTTTCGTCATCCTGTCTGCCTGTTGCGGGCAGGGCTTTAGCGGGCATGCAGGGCCACCTCGCCTAAAATAAGGCGTCAGGTATCCTGGCCACGGTATCGTTAGTATCGCTCATATCGCCCGCTATGTTAGCAATTTAGATGAGGTGACCCTGGTGCGGCAGCCGTCGGCATCGGCGCGCCCGCATGAGGCATAAATGCGGGCCTCAGACACCAGCCAGCACATCCCGCATGACACTGGCAAACGAGGCCGGGTTCGGCACGACCGTGACCCCGCATTCCTGCAATATCTCGACTTTTTCCGCGGCGCTCTCGCCCACGGCCGAGATAATCGCGCCGGCATGGCCCATGCGCCGGCCCTTGGGGGCCGTCAGCCCGGCCACATAGCCCACCACCGGCTTGCTCATGTTTTCCCTGGCCCACAGCGCGGCCTCGACTTCCTGCGGGCCGCCGATCTCGCCGATCATGATGACCGCCCGAGTCTCATCGTCCTGTTCAAAGGCCTCCAGGTGATCCCGGAACGAACTGCCGTTGATCGGGTCGCCGCCGATGCCGATGCTGGACGAGATGCCGATACTGGCCGCCTTCATCTGCGAGGCCGCCTCATAGCCCAGGGTGCCGGAACGGCCGACCAGGCCGACCGGCCCCTCCAGATAGATATGGCCCGGCATGATGCCGACCATACATTTGCCCGGACTGATCGAACCCGCGCAGTTGGGGCCGGTCAGCACCATCTTTTGATCGGCCCGGTAGCGGCGCATATAGCGCTTGACCCGAATCATGTCCTGGGCCGGGATGCCGTCCGTGATCGCAACACAGAACTTAATGCCGGCGTCGGCCGCCTCCATAATGCTGTCGGCCGCAAACGGGGGCGGCACAAAGATAATGCTGGTATCGGCCGCCGTGGCCTGCACGGCCTCCTTGACCGTATTAAACACCGGTTTGTCCAGATGCCTGCCGCCGCCCTTGCCGGGCGTGACGCCGCCGACGATGTTGGTGCCGTATTTGATCATGTCGGTCGAATGGAAGGTGCCAATCTGGCCGGTAAAGCCCTGCACGATGACCCTGGTCGTCCTGTTCAAGTGAATTGCCATGTCTTTTCTCCTTGATACTTACCCGCTTTACTTGCCCGTCGCCTGCCGCCAGGCGGTCACGGCCTTGCTGGCGGCTTCCTGCAGGTTGGTGGCCATGATGATCGGCAGGCCGCTGTCGGTCAGCATCTGCCGGCCCTGTTCCACATTGGTGCCGGACAGCCGCACCACCAGCGGCGCCTTCAGATCAATGGACTTGACCGCCTGGATCACGCCCTCGGCAATCCAGTCGCAACGGTTGATGCCGGCAAAGATATTAACCAGGATACATTCAACGTTGCTGTCGGAAAGCACCAGATTGAACGCCTTGGCCGTGCGTTCGGGCGAGGCGCCGCCGCCGATGTCGAGGAAATTGGCCGGCTCTCCGCCGGCGTGCATGATCATGTCCATGGTCGCCATGGCGAGGCCGGCGCCGTTGATGATGCAACCGATATTGCCGCTCAGACCGACATAGCTCAGGCCGCGATCGGCCGCGCGCATCTCGCGCGGGTCTTCCTGTGACTTGTCCCGCAACTCGGAAATATTCTGATGCCGGAACAGGGCGTTGTCGTCAAAACCCATCTTCGCATCGACCGCGAGCACATGCCCCTCCTTGCTGACCACCAGCGGATTGATCTCCACCATGGTGGCGTCCAGGTCGCGCATGGCCCGGTAGCAGCCGAGGATTATCGTGGTGGCCTGATTGACCTCGGCCTTGTCCATGCCCAGCGCAAACGCGATCTCGCGCGCCTGAAAGGGCTGCATGCCGACGGCCGGTTCAACCGCGACCTTGATGATCGATTCCGGCCGTTCCAGCGCAAGCTGCTCGATCTCCATGCCGCCCTCGGCCGAGGCCACCACCGTGACGCTCTCCCTGGCCCGATCCAGCACAAAGGCCAGATAAAACTCACGATCGATATTACAACCGGCCTCAATATAAAGACGCTGACAAACCTTGCCGCGCGCCCCGGTCTGATGGGTTATCAGCTTTTTGCCGAGTAATTCATTGGCGGCGGCATACACATCGTCTTCGCTCCGGCACAACTTGATGCCGCCGGCCTTGCCGCGCGCGCCGGAGTGGATTTGCGCCTTGACCAGCCACACCTCGCCGCCAATCTCCGCCGCCCGGTAAGCGGCCTGTTCCGGGCTGTAGGCCAGACCGCCCCTGGCAATCGGGATGCCGTATTCAGACAAGATCTCTTTTGCTTGATATTCATGGATATCCATGCCTTACTCCCCTTGCTGGTTTATCGTTTTCCCGGCGCCCGGCCGCTGCCGTGGCATGACAACGGCAGGACAGACACGGGAACTCACTATCACGCTTTTGCCGTGATTTGCCCGGCCTGGGCGATGACGTTTCTTGCCATGCGCTCGGAGGCGATATCGATCATCCTGCCGTCCAGTTGCGCGGCGCCCTTGCCGGCCTTTGCCGCCGTCTCCAGCGCCTCCAGCACCCGGCGCGCCCGCTTCACCTCGGCCGCGGGCGGCGACATCACCTCGTTCGCCAGCGGGATCTGCCTTGGATGAATCGCCCACTTGCCCTCATAACCCAGCGCGGCCACGCGCCGCGCGGCTTCCCGGTAAGCATCGTCATCGTTAAAATCGCCAAACGGACCATCAATCGCGCGCAGGCCATAGGCGCGGCAGGCCGTCAGCATTTGCGCCTGGGCGGCATGCCATTGATCAATTTCCACGCCCTTGCAGGCATAATCGGGATTCAGGCCGCCGATGACGGTGGTGCGCGAACGCAGACTGGCGGCATAATCGGCCACGCCAAAGTGCAGCGCCTCAAGCCGGGGGCTGGCCTGGGCGATGGCGAAGACATTGGCCCCGCCCAGCGCCGTTTCGATCAGACATTCCAGGCCGATCTTCCGCTTCAGACCCATTGCCGTTTCGATCTGGGTGAGCAGCATATCCACCGCATAGACATCGGCGGGCACGCCAACCTTCGGTATCAAAACGGTATCGAGCCGGTTGCCCGCCTGTTCGAGTATATCGACCACGTCACGATACATATAATGGGTATCCAGGCCATTGATACGCACCGATATGATCTTGTTGCGCCAGTCGATATCGTTCAGAGCCGCGATGATATTTTTACGCGCCGCGGCCTTGTCATCCGGCGCGACCGCGTCTTCGCAATCCAGAAAGACACAGTCGGCGGCGCTGCCCGCGGCCTTTTCAAACATATCGGGGCTGGAACCGGGCACGGCCAGCTCGCTGCGTTGCAGGCGCGCGCGCACGGGCGGATATTGGGTAAAGCTCATGGAGGACTCCTGCTTGTTGCTGTTTTAATCAGGCTTTAAATAAGGGAGCGAAGAGAGGCATTGACCAGCGGGCCGTTGCAGCCGTCAATGGACTCAGGCTTCAAGCCGGGATTTTGCGGTAGTGCGCAGGAATTCCTGCGCGGCCGCGACACCGCTGCCCAACTCAATCGGATAGCCCAGATCTTTCATGGCCATTTCCGCGCCGTTTAGCGGCGTCAACACCATGAGTTCATTCATATCGCCGAGGTGCCCGATACGGAAGGCCTGACCGGCGATCTTGCCGAGGCTGATCGACAGCGCCAGGTTATAGTATTTGTAGGCATGGCGAACCACTTCATTGCCGTCAAAACCGGATGGGACCTTAACGGCCGTGACGGTATCGGAATACCACTTTTCCTGTTTCGCAACGGGCGTCATGCCCCAGGCCCGGACCGCGGCCCGGACCGCGTTGGCCATGCGCGTGTGGCGCAGAAAAACATTGTCCAGGCCCTCCTCCATGAGCATATTCAACGATTCACGCAAACCGCGCAGCAGATTCATCGGCGGGGTGTACGGGAAAAAACCGTTGTCATTGGCCATAATCTGATCCTTCCAGTCAAAAAAGGTCTTTGGCAGATTCGCCTTTTCGCGGCAGGCCAGGGCCTTCTCACTGGCGGCCACGATACCGAGCCCGGTCGGCAGCATAAAACCCTTCTGTGAACCCGAGACACACACATCCACGCCCCATTCGTCCATACGAAAATCCAGCGAGGCAATGGAACTTACCCCGTCAACGAACAACAATGCCGGGTGATTACAGGCGTCCAGGGCCTGACGCACGGCCGCGATATCCGAGACCACGCCCGTCGCGGTCTCATTCTGGGTCGCAAAGACCGCCTTGATCTCATGCCGCTTGTCCGCTTCCAGGCGCCTTGCGTATTCCTCGACCGGCACGCCTTCGCCCCAATCGACCTCCAGGGCCTCGACCGCGAGGCCCCAGCGTTGGCAAAGATCAATCCACAGGTTTGAAAAATGTCCGAAACCGGACATCAAGACCCTGTCGCCCGCGCTGAGCGTATTGGCCACGGCCGATTCCCAGCCGCCCGTGCCGGTGGCCGCAAAGATAAAGACGCGGCCCCGCTCCTGCCTGAAGATCTTTTTCATATCTTCATACAGCGGTTTGGTAAAGGCCGGCAAATCCAGCGCCCGCATATCTTCCTGCTCGATGTTCAAGGCATTCTGAATACGACGAGGCACATTGGTCGGGCCGGGAATAAACAAGAAATTACGTCCGGGCATGGGGGTATCCTCCGCTTTTTAAATGAAATTCTAAAAGTAAAAAAAATCGCAAGGAAACGCTGATTTAAACAGCATAATTCCCGCCCGGCACAGACAGGCGGAAATGACGCGGGCTTAACCGTCTCCGTTTATTCTTCGGATTTTGACAAGGCGCATCCTGCCGGGGCTTGTTTTGCGCCGCATCAACTCCGGCGGCGCCCTCAAAAATATGATTTAACCGGTTTGCAACAGCCGATCTTAACCAATATCCGTGAAACTTTTTTAATATTTTTTTGATATATTGTAATTTTGAGTTATGATTATCGAAAAATAAAGACCGTGTGGGTCTATCCACACACATTTACATAAAGAACAAGCAACATAAAAAGGTCGCCCGGATTCGCTGGCGACCTTAATTCCAAAAATTGTAACATGAACTTCTTTTCGAAATCCGAGCTTCTCCAGTTCGCTTTTTTCCCTGATTATCAAAATGCCATTAAATTTCTCGCCGAAACCCTTACCAAAGATGAAAACTGGGATTTTTCCGATTCGAAAATAAAGAAATATTCCATACTCAAGAATTATCTGGAATACACTTTTAGAAAACTAAAACAGGAAAACAAGATCAAATTTACCGAAAATAACAAACATGCGTGTTTTAATACTGGCCTGGTCACATCCAATCTGGAAGATATTATTGCCTTTTTTGAAGAATATAAAAGACCAAAACCCGGCTTCACGACACCCTACTGTTTCAAGGCTTTTTTGAAAAGGAGTAATGGTCAACTGCTGAGGCATTTTTCGAGCAGCCTGCCGGAGGTCGCCGACTTTTTCGAAAACCCGGAACTCCTGATTTTTAATCCTAAATGTGAACTGATCCCGGATGTCGAGCATATCATAAGCGGCAATATATCCAGGTTCCCCGCCCACTTACAGGGCGCCGATGACGGCGCATTACGCAGACAGCTTTTTGGGGAAATAGAGGAAGTAAAAAAGAAGGTCCGCACCAACTACAAAATCGCAATTCCCCAGTATTATGGCGGTAGAATTCAACTTCTTCTGCCGCTTTGCCTGACAGCCGGATCGCCGAACCCGGATCTGGCGCTGGTTGTGCATAAACTCAATGCAAAGACTTATACGGCCAGAACATGCCTGACGCTGAAAATGGCTTATAACAACGCGAGATTAATCGTCAAGCCACAAAGTGAATGGCTGCAACCATAACCCGAACGATTAAATCCCCGCCCGCCATGAAAATGCCGGTTTCATTTTAACTGACAGCCGGCAAGCGCATGTTGTAAATCTCCGATTAAATCGCGAGTATCTTCCAACCCCACCGAGATACGCACCAGGCCGGGCGCGATGCCGGCCTGTTCACGCTGCCGCTCGGAGAGTTTATGGTGGGTGGTGGTGGCAGGATGCGTAATGGTGCTTTTGGTATCGCCCAGGTTCGCGGTAATCGAGAAAATCCTGACCGTATCAATGAGCCTCCAGGCCGCGTCTTTCCCGCCCGGCACAACGAAACTCACGATCCCCCCCGGCCCGGTCTGCTGGCGCTGGCCCAACTCGTGCTGGGGATGATCGGAAAGCCCCGGATAATACACCTGTTCGACCGCGGCCTGCCGGCTCAGCCACGCGGCAATCCTGGCGGCATTCTGGCAATGGGCCCGCATACGGATGCTCAGGGTCTCCAGCCCCTTTAAAAAGACCCAGGCGTTAAACGGACTCATGCTGACCCCGCCGGTGCGCAGAAGCGGATAAATATATTCAGTCAGGCACGCCTCGGGGCCGACAATCGCGCCGCCGACACAGCGCCCCTGACCGTCCAGATATTTGGTCGCCGAGTGAATGACGATATCGGCGCCGAGGGCAAGCGGTAACTGCAAGGCCGGCGTGCAAAAGCAATTATCCACCACCAGCAGGGCCTGCCCGGCCCCGGCAATAGCGGCCAGTTTTTTTATGTCGGCGATCTCGGTCAGCGGGTTTGAGGGCGTCTCAAGATAGAGCAGGCGGGTCTTTGCCGTGATGGCCCGTTCCCAGGCCGCATAATCCGTTAATTCGACAAAGGTCGTGTTGATCGCGTATTTCGGCAGGATATTGGAAAGCAGGTTGACGGTCGCGCCGAAGATACTGCGCGAGGAGACAATATGATCGCCGGCCTGACACAGGCCCAGCATGGTCGCCAGTATCGCGCTCATGCCGGAGGAGGTGGCGATACAGCGCTCTCCGCCCTCCAGCGCGGCCAGGCGCTGTTCAAACACGCGCACGGTCGGGTTGGTAAAACGCGAGTAGATATTGCCCGGACTGTCCCCGGCAAAGCGCGCGGCGGCCTCGGCCGCGCTGGCGAACACATAGCTGGAACTGGCAAAGATCAATTCGCTCTGTTCGCCTTCCGGGCTTCGCATCTGCCCGGCGCGGGCCGCAAGCGTGTTCGGCCCCCAGTTTTTGCTCTCTTTGTCGGTCATTGCGGCATTTTCATCACGTTTACGTTATGGAAGCTCTGAATAAATCCATCCTGGATTTCTCAGAGCACGCAAGGTGAAAATGCGATTTCCACCTTGCTTCAAAATCAATGACTGACGTCATTGATTTTGGCGGCACGTCCCTGTGCCGCAGGAAACTCTGATTAAATCAGAGTTTCCTTATTGAACACAATTCCTTCGTCGGCCTGCTGCCATTGAAATGCGAGGAAGCGGTATGCCTGTGGCGCGGGAACGTGGCCCGGTTCAAGCGTCAGCCTGGGGGTATGAAGTGGACGGCAGGTTGTCTCTTTAGCGGTATTTTTCGCGCCCGCAAGCTGACCTCAAATCGACGCGGGTTAAAAATAGTGAAGATCCTGACTAATGTCAAATGTGTCCGGGTTCAATACCTATGAGACGAATCAGGGCTGCCTGTTGCCTGCCTGAAGCAGGCAGGATGGAATGACAAGACTGTTGTCATTCCGGCGAAAGCCGGAATCCAGTGGTTTATGCAATACATTCCCGCATAAGCGGGAATGACAATTCTGAATGTATCCATTCCAGCCGACCCACTGAGGCATGTGCCGCCCCGCTACCTGCCTCCGGCAGGCGTGGATTCCGGCTTTCGCCGGAATGACGACGGGGGCGGAATGAGATATGCCCGGGTTCAATACCTATGAGACGAATCAGGCAGGTAATCCGCAGATTATGCGTTATTTCGGTTGGCCTCTTGCAGGCAGGCGGGGCAAGGGTCAAGGGAGCAAGGGTTAAGCATCAAGGGTTGATATCCTGGACGAGCCGAAAGCCGACAAAGCTGTAGCGATCCGACGGCCCGCCCCAGAAGCGGAACGCAGAGAGCAACCACTGCGGCCCATAGAGCCAGGCGCCGCCGCGCAAAACGGCAAGCGCTTCATCGCACCCCGTCCGGGCGCTGCCATCGGTGGGCGCGTCTGTGTAGTGGCCGTAGCAGTCTTCCACCCACTCCCAAACATTGCCGTGCATGTCGTACAGACCAAAGGGGTTGGCCGCAAAGCTCCCCACCGGGGCCGTCTTTTCACCGCCCCACTCACTGCCACAGCTATTGCAGTTGGCCCGGTTGCGGCCAATGTCGTCGCCCCAACTGTATTTCGTCGTTGTACCCGCCCGCGCCGCGTATTCCCATTCCGCTTCGGTAGGCAGGCGGTAGCGCTTGCCCGTCTGCGCGCTCAGCCAGGCGGCATAGGCCTGGGTATCCTCCTGACTCACATTGATCACCGGCCTCGTACCCCGGCCCCAGCCTTCATCATCCGGTATATCGGCGCCGGTGGCCATCACGAATCGGTCGTAATCCGCAAAGCTCACCTCATACTTGCCCATCGCTATCGGACGGCGGATCATAACCTGTCTCACAATCGGATGGCGGATCATCACCAGTCTCGAATCTCTTTCGACCATTACCAGTCTTGAATCTATGCTCAAATCGCCCATACTGAAAATCCCCACCGGCAACACTACCATCTCCGGGCCTTCACCGCCGTCTTTCAGCGCATCGCGAAAGACTTCGCCCTCGAACGGGACGGCAACGGGCGCGGCGCCATCGGACGCGCTGCCATTCTGAAAGGCGCTCAGCAAGCACAGCAGAGCGGAAAACAGCAACGTATTTTTCAGGGTCAGGCCGGTTACAAAAATTTTCTGTATCATTAGTCTTTACTCCGGTTTTGCAATCTCATGCCGATTTGTGCAGGCAGGCCGGGGTCGGGCGGAAATTATTCGGCCCATTCAATTGTCCATAAAAACACAAAATAACTCAAATTACCTGACCCGAAAAGCGCATAAGCAACCGGCGAAATCGAAGTGTTTTATGCCGGACACCGGCGGGAGGCTTAGCGATGAGCCCGACGCTCAAAATTCATCCTGACCCGGGCGCTGTGGTTGTGAAACCCGGCGGCAAGGTCAAGCAGGCGCGTGTTGGGTAAAGCAGATGCGAAGAAGCGGGCCGCGATTCTGGACCGTGACTGCCGGAAGCCGTTACAGGCGCCGGTATTCAATCTGCCCAAGCTATGGCGGCGCCCACCCAAAAAAAATTTCGCCGGCAAAGCCCCGCCTGCCGGCGGGGCAAGGGTCAAGAGAATAAGGTTTAAGTATCAAGAGTTTGAATCCTGGACGAGCCGAAAGCCGATATTGAGGTAGCGATACGACGGCCAGTACCAGTAGCGGAGCGCAGAGCGCAACCTCCGCGGATCATCGCCCCAGGAGCCGCCGCGCAAAACGGGAAACGATTCGTCGCAGTCCGTCGTCCAGGCACTGCCATCGCTTGGCGCGCCTTCGTAGTTGTTGTGCCAGCAATCCTCCACCCACTCCCAAACATTGCCGTGCATGTCATACAAACCAAAGGCATTGTCCGCAAAGCTACCAACAGCCACCGTTCCATCCCAGCTGTTACTGCATTCACCGCCATCGCGGCGACCATAGCGAGCCTGACTACACGTAATACTGTTGCCCCAACTGTATTTCGTCGCCGTGCCCGCCCGCGCCGCGTATTCCCATTCCGCCTCGCTCGGCAAACGGTAGCGCTTGCCCGTCTGCTCACTCAGCCAGACCGCATAGGCTTGGGCATCCCCCGGGCTTACATTGATCACCGGCCGATTGCCGCGGCCCCAGCCTTGATCGTCAGGACGATCTCGGCCCGTTGCCCCGGCAAACACGTCATACTCCGCAAAGCTCACCTCATACCTGCCCATCGCGATCGGACGGCTGATCGTCACACTGCGCACCGGCTTTTCATCATCGTCTCCACCGCCACTCAAATCCCCCATGCGGAAGCTGCCCGTCGGCAACACCACCATCTCCGGGCCTTCGCCGCCGTCTTTCAGGGCATCGCGAAACACTTCGACCTCGGACGGGACGGCAACTGGCGCGGCGTCATCAGACGCGCTGCTATTCTGAAAGGCGCTCAGCAAGCACAGCAGAGCGGAAAACAGCAGCGTATTTTTCAGGGCTAGCCTGATTGCAGGAATTTTCTGTATCATTAGTCTTTAACTCCGATTTTTTAATGTCATGCCGATCCATTCAGACAGGCCGAGATCGGCCCGAAATTATTCGGCCCATTCACTGTCCATAAAAACACAAAATAACTCAAAAAACCATGTCCGTTATCAGCGAAATACAGCGCCTGCAAGACCATATCCGGCAACAGATCATCGGCCAGGAAAAACTGGTCAACCGTTTGCTCATCGCCCTGCTGGCGGACGGGCATCTGCTGGTCGAGGGCGCGCCGGGGCTGGCCAAGACCCGCGCGATCAAGGTCCTGGCGGCGGCGCTTGAGGGCGATTTTCACCGGGTCCAGTTTACCCCCGATCTGCTGCCGGCCGACCTGACGGGCACCGAGATCTACCGCCAGCAGGAAGGCAGTTTCGTTTTTCAACAGGGGCCGCTGTTCCATAATCTGGTGCTGGCCGATGAGATCAACCGGGCCCCGGCCAAGGTACAGTCGGCCCTGCTTGAGGCCATGGCCGAGCGGCAGATTACCGTCGGCAAGGAGACCTACCCCCTGCCGCGGCTGTTTCTGGTCATGGCCACGCAGAATCCGATTGAGCAGGAAGGCACCTATCCCCTGCCCGAGGCGCAACTGGACCGTTTTTTGCTGCATGTCACGATTGATTATCCCGGCGCCGCCGAGGAACAGCAGATATTGCGGCTGGCGCGGCAGGAGGCCGGGCAGCCGGGGCCGGCGGCAGCGGCCGCAACAGTCAGCCAGGAGGCCATCTTCGGCGCGCGGGATGAAATCCTGTCTTTGTATATGTCGGAAAATATTGAACAGTATTTATTGCAGATCGTGCTGGCCACGCGCGAGGCCGGGGCGTATGGCGCGGATCTGGGGCAATGGCTGCAATACGGCGCGAGCCCGCGCGCCACGATCACCCTGGATCGCTGCGCGCGCGCCCATGCCTGGCTGCAACAGCGTGATTATGTGGGGCCGGAGGATGTTCAGGCGCTTGCGCATGATGTATTGCGCCATCGTCTGATCCTGAACTATGAGGCCGAGGCGGAGGGCATGACGGCCGATACCGTGATCACCGAGTTGCTCGGCCGCGTCGCCGTGCCCTGAGAGCGCCCATGTCCGCCATGCCTGAAGCCGCCGCGCCCGCCTCGATCAGCGCCGCCCGGCTGGTCGCCCTGGGCCAGAAGTGCCGCGGCCTGTCGCTCCGCGCCGGCATGATCAGCGCCATGCAGGCCGGCGATTATCGCGCGGCGGTCAAGGGCCGCGGCATGGAATACGACGAATCGCGCCCTTATCAGGCCGGCGATGATATCCGCAATATCGACTGGCGCGTGACGGCCCGCAGCGGCAAGGCGCATACCAAGCTGTTCCGCGAAGAGCGCGAACGGCCGGTGCAGCTTTGGCTGGATTTCCGGGCGCCGATGTTTTTTGCCACGCGCGGCAGGTTCAAGGCCGTGATCGCGGCGGAACTGGCCTGCCTGTTTGCCTGGACGGCCCACCGGCAGGGCGACCGGGTCGGCGGCATCGTGTTTTCCGAGACCACCCACCACGAATTAAAGCCGCAACGCGGGAAAGCCGCGGTATTGCGCCTGATCCGGCACATGGTTGAACACCCGGCCTGGGCGCGGGCGGCGCGCGGGCCGGGGGAGCGCGGCCCGCTGCCGGCCCTGCTCGCGTTACGGCGCCTCGCGCGGCCCGGCAGCCTGATTATTTTATTGAGCGATTTTCGCGGTTTTGATGAGGAGGCCCGCGCGCAACTGGCCCGCCTGCGGCGGCACAATGAATTGATCATGGCGCATATCCATGACCGGCTGGAGGCCCGGCTGCCGGCGGCCGGTTATTACCGGGTCACGGACGGCGAGCGGGAACTGGCATTCGACAGCCGCGATCAGCGCTATGCGGATGACTACGCGCGGCGTTTCAGCGAGCGTCAGGCCGCGCTGTTGAAGTGCGCCCGCGCCTGCCATATCAATTATTTAAGCTGCCGCACCGAGGCCGATCCCGCCGAACTCATCCGGCAGGGGTTGTGTCAGCGCTAATGCCCGCGCGAGACCCAGGCAGCCTGCCGCTGCGGGATATTCATCTGCCGGAGGCGGTTTCCTGGTGGCCGCCGGCGCCGGGCTGGTGGTTATTGCCGCTGCTGGCCGCGCTGTTGGCGCTTGTGGCCCTTATCTGCTTCAGGCGACGGCGGGGCGCCGCGCGCCGCGCGGCGGTGGGCCGGGCCAGACGGGAACTGGCGCGGATCCGGCATGAATTCGATCAGCGCCATGACCCGGGCGGCCTGGCCAGGGCCCTGTCCGCCCTGTTGCGCCGGCTGGCGATGAGCCTCTACAGCCGCCGGGACACGGCCGCGCTGACGGGCGAGGCCTGGCTGGCCTTTCTGGACCAGGCGATCGAGGGCCATGAATTCACGCGCGGCCGGGGCCGGAGCCTGATCGAGGCGCCCTACCGGCCGCACCCGGAATTTGATCACGCCGCGCTGCTGCAACTGGTCTCGGACTGGATTGAACAGGCCGCGGCGAGCGGGGAAGGAAGCCATGCTGCAATTTGACTGGCCCTGGGTGGCGGTCTGTTTGCCGTTGCCGCTGCTCGCGCGTTATTTTCTTGCGCCGCTTGCCAACACCGGCGGAGCGGCGCTCAGGGCGCCGTTTCTGCGCGAATTCGAGCACGGGGGCGGCGCGCGGCCGCGCGCGCCCGCCGCGCGCGGGCTGTTGTGGCTGGCCGCCGTGGCCTGGTGTCTGTTGATCGTGGCCGGGATGCGCCCGCGCTGGCTGGGGGATTTTGTCGAGCTGCCGCTGAGCGGGCGCGACCTGATGCTGGCCGTTGACCTCTCCGCCAGCATGGAAGAACAGGATTTTGTGCTGCGCCGGCAGCGGGTGGATCGCCTGACGGCGACCAAACAGATCGCCGCCGAGTTCATCGACCGGCGCATCGGCGACCGGCTGGGGCTTATCCTGTTCGGCGAAAGGGCCTATCTGCAAACGCCGCTGACCTTCGACCGCGCCACGGTCAGGACCTTGCTGAATGAAGCCGTGATCGGGCTGGCCGGGCGGGCGACCGCGATCGGCGACGCGATCGGCCTGGCCGTCAAGCGCCTGCGCGAACAGCAGGCCGAGAGCCGGGTCCTGATATTGCTGACCGACGGGGCCAATACGGCCGGCGCGGTCGAACCGCTGGCCGCGGCCGATCTGGCCGCCCGCGCCAGGCTGAAGATCTACACCATCGGCATCGGCGCCGATGCCTCGATCATGCGTTCATTATTCGGCTCGCGCCGCTATAACCCGGCGCGGGAACTGGATGAAAAGACCCTGCAGGCGATCGCCGCCCGGACCGGCGGCCGCTATTTTCGGGCCAGAGACACGGATGAGTTGCGGCAAATCTACCGCCTGCTGGATGAACTGGAGCCGGTCGAAAAGGATGCGCAACGCTTCAGGCCGCAAACGGCCTTGTATTACTGGCCGCTGGCGCTGGCCTTGATCCTGATGCTGGGCGCGGTGTTTCTGCGGCAGCGGCCGGGGCGCGGTTATGGCTGAGTTTCATTTTCTGCGCCCCTTTTGGCTGCTGGCGTTTATCCCGCTGGCCTTGTTTCTGCGCTGGCTGGCCGGCCGCGGGCGGGCCGGCGGGGCCTGGGAAACGGTCTGCGAGCCGGCCCTGTTGCCCTATATCCTGGCCGCCAGCGGCGGCCGGCCCGGCAAGACGCCGCTGGTCCTGCTGGCGCTGGCGGCCACGCTGGCGATCATCGCGCTGGCCGGCCCGACCTGGGAACGCCTGCCCCGCCCGGCCCTGCAAAAGCAAGCGGCGCTGGTGATCGGCCTGGATCTCTCCTATTCCATGTATGCCCGGGATATCCAGCCCTCGCGCTGGCAACAGGCGCGTTTTAAGATCGCCGATCTGCTGGACCTCAGAAAAGAGGGCCAAACCGCGCTGCTGGTGTATGCCGGCGCGGCCTTTACCGTGTCCCCGCTCACCAATGACAGCAACACGATCAAGGCCCAATTAACGGCCCTCTCGCCCGCTATTATGCCGGCCCCCGGCAGCAATGCCGGTAGCGCCATCGACATGGCCATGAAGCTGCTGGCCCAGGCCGGGCATCGCGCGGGCCATATCCTGCTGGTCACGGACGAGGTCCGCCCGGATGATGAGGCCCGCTTCCTGGCCGCGCGGGAGAAAAATTATCCGGTCTCGATCCTGGCCGTGGGCGCCGAGGCCGGCGCGCCGATAAAGATGGAGGACGGCAGCCTGCTGGAAGATCGCGCGGGCGACATCGTGATCCCGAAATTGAACCCGGCCGAACTGCGGCGGCTGGCGCGCGCGGGCGGCGGCCGCTATGAACAAAGCCGGATAACGGACGCCGATCTCCGGCGGCTGAACGCGCTGTTTAACCGCGCCCCGGGCTTGGGCCAAGGCCAGGCAACAGCGACCGATCAGTGGGCCGATCAATGGCATGAATTCGGCGCGGGCCTCATCCTGTTTATCCTGCCGCTCGCGGCGCTCGCGTTTCGGCGCGGCTACATCGGCGTTTTGGCCTGCCTTATACTGATCCGGCCCGACCCGGCGATGGCGTTCGACTGGCGGGATTTATGGCTGAATAAAGACCAGCAGGCCATGCGCGCGCTCGACAATAAACAGCCCGCGGCCGCGGCCGAACTCTTCCGCGACAAGGACTGGCGCGCCGTGGCCGAATATCGCGCCGGCCGTTATGCGGCCGCGGCGGAATTACTGCAAGACAAGACCGACGAGCGCGGCATGTATAACAAGGGCAATGCGCTGGCCCGGCAGGGGCATTACCAACAGGCCATCGCGGCCTATGCCGACGTGCTGCAAAAGAACCCGGACCATGCCGATGCAGGCTATAACAAGGCGCTGCTTGAGGCGCTATTGGAGCAACAAAACGCGGCCCGCCAGGAACCGGATGACGGCCGGCAATCCGCGCCCGGGGAAGCCCCGGAGCGGCAAGAGACCCCGGCGGCGGGCGCGGAGCGGCAAGCCCGGCCGGGCCAGGATCGGCCCGAACAGGGGCAAGCGGAACAAAACACCGAAGATATGGCTAAAGCGGAGCGGCAGGATGCCGATCGGCAACCCGATCCGCAAGCCGGGCAACAGCCGGCGGACACGCCCCCGGCCAGCCAGGAGCAACAGGCTGAACGGCAACAGGCCACGGACACGGCGCGGCAAGACGGCCCGGAAAGCGCGCCGCCGGACGAGGCGCAACTGGCCGCGGAGCAATGGCTGCGGCGCATACCCGATGACCCCGGCGGTCTGTTACGGCGCAAATTCCAGTATCAATACCAACAACAGGACAAACAGCCGGACGACGGGCAATATTGGTGAGCAGATGCGGATATTCAAGCTGATCATGGCCGCCGTGCTGCTGGCGGTTGGCGCAACGGGCCAGGCCGCGATTTCGGTCAGCGTGGATCCCGATCCCGTTATTGCCGATAAAGCATTCCGCCTGATCTTTGAAAGCACGGAAAAGATCGACGCGGAACCCGATTTCTCGCCCTTGAGCAAATCGTTCACCCTGCTTGGCAATAACCGCCAGAGCAGCATACAGATCGTGAACGGCCGGCGCAGCCGCTCGCAAAAATGGGTCCTGACCCTGATCACGGGGCAGACGGGCACGGTGCTGATTCCGCCGATTGCGTTCGGCAAAACCAGGAGCGAGGCCCGGCAGATAGAGGTCGTGGCGAAAGCGGCCAGCGCTGACAACGGCGCTGATATTTTTATCGAGATCGAGGTCGATCAGACCCGGCCCTATGTGCAGGCGCGGGTTATCTACAGCATTCGGCTGTTTCGCGCGGCGCGGGTCAATAATGCCAGCCTCACCGAACCGGCCGTGGCCGATGGCCGGGCGCTGATCAAAAAAATGGGCGAGGATAAAAATTATAAAATCCGGCGCAATGATAAATCCTATCTGGTGACCGAGCGCCGCTATGCGGTCTTTCCGCAGGCCAGCGGCCCGTTGCGGATTGAACCCGTGCTGTTTCAGGCGCAAAGCGGCGGCGGCTTTTTCAGTCTTGACCCCTTTGCGCCGTTGCCCGAGCCGATTGTCGTGCGCTCGGAACCCGCCGAGCTTGAGGTCAGGGCCATACCGGCCGCGTTCAGCGGCGATCACTGGTTGCCGGCCGCGCATCTCAATATTCAGGAACAATGGTCAATCGACCCGGCCGAACTCAAACAGGGCCAAGCCGCCACGCGCGCGCTCACGATCGAGGCCGGCGGCCTGGCCGCGAGCCAACTCCCCGCGCCGGCAGACGACCTGCCGGACAGCTTTAAGACGTATCCCGATCAACCGGAGTTTGAGGAATCCAGCGCCAGCGGCGGCTTTGTCGGCCGGCGGCGGGAAAAGATGGCGGTTATCCCGGTCGAGCCGGGGGAATTCATATTGCCGGCCATACGCATCCCCTGGTGGAATACCCAAACCGACCGGCCGGAAGTGGCGGAACTGCCCGCGCGCAAGGTCAGGGTGGCGACGGCCGTTGCCGCGCGGCCGGCCAATGCGGCGGCGCGGCCCGTGAATGAACCGGCGCCGGCCGGCCGGGCACAACCGCTGCCGGATGAATCCGGGGATGCGGCGGCTTACTGGCGTCTGGCGAGCGCCGCGCTATTGATCCTGTGGCTGCTCACGCTCTGTCTCTGGTGGCGGGGCCGGGGCCGCGCCGCGGCCCGAACAAGGGCCAGGCCGCCGAAACCGGTCAGCCTGACGCTGCTAAAACGGGCCTGCCTTAAAAATGACGCGGCCACCGCGCGGGACGCGCTGCTGCGCTGGGCCGCGCGGAAATGGCCGGATCAGGCAATGACCCATCTCGCCGCGCTGAAAGGCCGTGGCGATGCCGAATTTCAAGACGCGATTACGGCGCTCAACCGGCATCTCTACGCCGCCACCGGCCCGGCCTGGGACGGCCCGGCCTTTTACCGGGTGTTTAAGGCCCAGTCCTTTGCGGAGACCGCGGTTATTCCCAGGGCTGACGGGCTTGAACCCTTGTGGAAACTCTGAATAAGACCATCCTGCCTGCCCGTGCGGGCGAGCTTGAATGACGGATTCTTGACTTCATCCTTTGCCGTCATTCCGGCGAAAGCCGGAATCCAGTGGTTTATGTAATACATTCCCGCTTACGCGGGAATGACAAATCCGTCATCCCTGCAAGAACAAACATTGAAATCTATCCAACACCCCGGCGCCGCCTTCCCGGATTCCGGCTTTCCGGTATTCTCACTGTTCCATCATTCCGGCCGGTACCTGTTGCAGACAAGCAGCAGGCAAACTGGCATGACAACAGGACGCTATAAAGACTCTGAATCCACAAACACCGCCACACACAACGCCAGCCAGGCGGAGATAAACAACACACCGCCCACGGGTGTCACCATCCCGAGCCAGCGCAGCCGGAAAACGGCCAGCAGATAAAGACTGCCGCAAAAAAGGAGGATGCCGCCGCACAGCGTCCAGCCCGAAACCCGGAGCCAGATATTGAGCGGCCTGTGGAGGGCGACAAGACCGACCAGGATCAGGCCCAGCGCATGATAAAAATGATAGTCGCTGCCGGTCTGATAAACCCTGAGCCAGGTTTCATCCAGCCTCGACTTCAAGGCATGGGCGCCAAAGGCCCCAAGGGCCACGGCCAGCGCCATATTGACACCGCCCAGCGCCAGAAAAAGTCTTGCGGTGGCCGGCATCGGCTTATTGCGCCCGGGTGATGACTATCAGCGTCAAGCCGGTCAGAACAGGCCGCGGCCCGGCATGAAGGGCGCAAACTGCTTCAGGGCCTGTTCGTAAACGCCGCGCTTGAACGACACGACCTGCTCAACGGGATACCAGAAATCCACCCATTTCCACAGGTCAAATTCCGGCTGGCGGGAATGTTTGAGATTGACATGACTTTCATCAGCCAGCAGTTTCAAGAGATACCAGATCTGTTTCTGGCCGATACACAGCGGCAGGTTGTTATAACGGATAAAGCGCTTGGGCAGCCAGTAACGCAACCACTCATCGGTCGCGCCGACCACTTCAATATGCTCCGAATCCAGCCCGGTCTCTTCCTTGAGCTCCCGGTACATGGCCGTTTCCGGCGTTTCGTCTTTTTTTATGCCACCCTGTGGAAATTGCCAGGCATCCATCCCCCTGCGGCGCGCCCAGAAAACCTGACCGGCGCCATTCATCAGTATGATGCCCACGTTTGCCCTGAAACCGTCTGAATCAATCACATTTTCACCCCGTTCAACAATGCGTCAATTCTGCAATAATCGCGCGCAACACGCAAACTCGATTGCCGAGGTAATGCGCGCTGCGGCCGAGTAGGATTTAACCGGAATGTTTCTGGCGAAATGGCAGGGACGGGAAAATACATCGGAATTTACGGCTGCGGCAGAACACCATGCTACAAAGGCAGGAACGGAAGTTTTCGGACATATGTTTCTGTTAGGGTTATTTTAATTTAAAGAATTGCTCTTTTTTGCATCTGGATATTCCAGTCCCAAATAAATCTGAATTGTACGTTCATCAGGAATATATAGCGGCATATCTAAAATAAAATCAGCCGTTTTAAAGACATCTTGAGGAAGATTTTTTATATTTTTTGCAATTTTTACCTGTTCAAAAGTTTTAAGAACATTCATGGCATCCTTTCTCTTCTCTTTTAACAATTCAATCTTAGTCATTATTTCTTTTATAACTTTCTCTTTATCACCAAGGTTAGACTGAATCTCCTTCCAAACTTCCTCCGCAGGCTTTAAATTTTCTATAAGGCTTTTATAAAGATTTGTGCGTGTTTTGTAGTGGCTTTCGTCTATCTTTCCCGCTTTTAATTCCGATTTAATATTTTCGATCTCGCTGACGTAATCCTTTCTTTGAAGACCAATCTCTCTTATATGCTTGTTGCTCATGCTGGTTAATTCAGCGAAGCCTTTATGCTCAAAGTGCTCTAAAACTCTGATCATCTCACCGGCTAACTCATACATAATAATTGTATATTCAATATATTTTTCAAACTGCTCATCTATATTTTGTTCATTTTGCAAATCCTCGCCAAATCTCTGAGCTATCTCTGCAACAAGCTGGAGAGCGAAAATTATACTGTTAACAGATACATTACTTCTCTGTAAGTGTTCGTTAGCTTTAGTAGCCTCAGAGCTATGTTCTTCTATCCTTATGGTATTTCCGTCACTTGATAATTGAAAATTTATGTTTTGATGTATATTATATGCCGCTCTCCCAATTGTTAATCGAATTGTTTTTTGCCTTTTTCTTATATTATTTCTAATCTGCGAAGAAAGATCGTCGAAATGTATTATCTGATCTATAAAAGGTTTTTTTATCCGTTCAGAAGAATCCTTGTATATATCCCCTAATACTCGATAAATCTCATCAGCTGATTTCTCTCTCTCGGTCTTGATTTTCTCTGGAGTAGCAATTTCCAGTGTATCAATCGGATTTTCTTCCTCCTCGGTCAAGGCAGCTTCGAGCGCAGCAACAGCCTCTTCCGATTCATCTCCAGAGTTAAATGCCAGTACTCCAAGAGCTAATATTCCAAGCAAAGATATTACTATAAGAAGTTTAACCAAAGTCAGTACCACTCAAAAATTTTATTTGACGCAGACATGATTTCCTCCATAATTCCTCATAAAAAGCAAGCTGTAATTGCGATAGGCTCAAAATAACGGAACACCCGCGCGCGGTCAAGGGAAATTTTTGCGGGCGAGCGGCAGTCCGCTCAAATCGGCAGGCACGGAATGATTGCCACATCAAGGGCATTGCCGCTAGACTGGCCGTTTTAACCGGCAGGGGCGCCGCGCAACCATGAAACTGGCCATATTCGACCTTGACAGTACCCTGATCGCGGGTGACAGCGACCATCTTTGGGGCGAATTTATGAGTGAGCGCGGCCACGTGGACGCCGGGGCCTATCGGCGCGCCAATGCCGCGTTTTATCAGGACTACCTGGCCGGCAGGCTGGATATTGACGCCTTTCTGGCCTTTCAACTCAAGCCGCTCGGTCAGCACAAACGCGCCACGCTGGAAATCTGGCGCGGCGAATATCTGGAGCAAAAAATCAAGCCGCTGGTTTTGCCCGCCGCCCTGGCCCTGGTCGAACAACATCGGCGGCAGCGGCATCAATTACTCATCATTACCTCAACCAACCGCTTTATCGCGGAACCCGTCGCCGCCTTGTTCGGCATTGACCAGTTGATCGCCTGCGAACCCGAAATGCGCGCCGGCGAATACACCGGCCGCGCCAGCGGCATCCCCGCTTTCGCCGAAGGCAAGGTCAAGCGCCTCAAGGACTGGCTGGAACAGGGCGGGCATTGTGTCAGCGAAAGCTGGTTTTACACCGATTCACACAACGACATCCCGCTGCTGGGCGAGGTTGACCACCCTGTCGCCGTGGACCCGGATGAGACCCTGCGCAAACAAGCCAGCGAGGCAGGCTGGCCGGTTATCAGCCTTAGAGAGTAAAATCCGGCCTGCCCGCATGGATACTCGCGGGCGCGGTGGCTTGGCCGGAAGTTTGTAAAATATTCTATTTTTGCCTTATCCAGGCAAAATTGATGTATTATTTATCCATGACAGAACTCTCGGGAATTGGCAAAGGCTACCGGACGAAACTCAGCCGCGTGCTGGAACGACATTCCGGCATAATCACATCAAAGCTCGTCTCCGACATCCTCGCTGTTCCCAGGCAGGAGTCGGGGCGACTACTCGCCCGGTGGAGCAATAGCGGCTGGCTACATCGGGTTAAGCGGGGTGTCTATTTGCCCGTACCGCTTTCCTCGACCAGCAGGGAACCCGTTGTAGAGGCGCCCTTTCTGCTTGCCGAGTCGATTTACGGTCCCGGTTATGTCGGCGGGTTCAGCGCGGTCAAACACTGGGATTTGTCTGAACAGATCATCGAAACCGTTACATACCTTACCCGCAAGAAAGTCAAGAATCGTCATCCGGCGCACGGTGGCGTGAGATTCCGGCTGAAAACGGTGGTTGAGCACAAGCTCTTCGGATTGAAGGCTTTGTGGGTGGGCGGCAAAAAGATCGACATCAGTGATCCCACAAAAACGATCATCGACTTGTTGGACGACCCGAGCCTGGTCGGCGGGATGACGATCGTGAGGGACATCCTTGCTGAATATCTGGAATCGGCACACTACGATTTTGAGCGTCTGCTGACCTACGCTCAGCGCATCCGAAACAAGACCGTCTTCAAACGGCTTGGCTTGTTATTTGATACAGGCTTTGCCGTGAGCGAGGATCAGCTATCCGCCCTGCGCTCCAGGCTGCCCAAAGGTTACTCGATCTTTGATCCTGCGACGGCTTCACCCTGCACGGTGTCCGAATGGCGGCTAAAGACCTCACGATCCTGGAAGGCGCTTTATGATCGAAAAAAATGCCTCTTTTAAAATCCGAGTGGGTAATGCAATAATTCTGGCTTAATTGATGACCGGGACAGAACGGAGACGGCCTGCGGGCAGCAGGTAGGCCAAAATGACAACAGTTTCGTCATTCCAGCGAAAGCTGGAATCCACGCCTGCTGCAGGCAGGTAGCGGGGTGGCAGGTAACTCAGCGGGGTTGGTTGGAATGAGGTATTCAGATGGTCATTCCCGCTTATGCGGGAATGTATTGTATCAACCACTGGATTCCAGCTTTCGCTGGAATGACGATGGGGTGTTGTTCCGGCTTTACATCATTCCGGCCTGCCTGCCGCAGACAGGCTCATGCCATTTTCTGCACACTCAATCCACATGCGGCTTAACCCACTCGAAATTCAAAAGAACCTGAAAAGGCCGAGCCCAAACTTGGGCCAAAGGCCATAATTCTCGAAAAGGATGTATGGCTTTTCAATAAAGCCACAGACCTTCGCTCCGCGCTGACGCCTGCCCGCAGCAGGCAAGCGGGAATGTATAATTAAACTACTGGATTCCGGTTTTCGCCCGCCTGTTACCCGAAAATATACAGCCAGACTAAAGAATTTCAGCAATTGCATCCCTTTCTTCTTCCAGTTCTTTCCGCGTCGCGGCCAGCTTGGCGCGGCTGAATTCATCGATCTCCAACCCCGGCACGATGGCATAATCGCCGTCTTTGCAGGTCACGGGGAAGGAGAATAGCAGGCCTTCGGGGATGCCGTAGCTGCCATCGGCGGGCACGGCCATGCTGACCCAGTCGCCGGCCTTTGTGCCCAGCGCCCAGTCGCGCATGTGATCGATAGCCGCGGAGGCCGCGCTGGCCGCGCTGGAGGCGCCGCGCGCGGCGATGATCTCGGCCCCGCGCCCGGCCACGCGCGGGATGTATTCGTCTTTGTACCAGTCAAAGTCAACCCGATCTTTGGCGGCCCGGCCGGCGATGGTCGTGTGGGAGATGTCCGGGTATTGGGTGCCGGAGTGATTGCCCCAAATCGTCATTTTACTGATGTCGGCCACCGTGCTTTGGGTCCTGGCCGCGAGCCGGGCCAGGGCGCGATTGTGATCCAGGCGGGTCATGGCGGTAAAGTGGCGCGGGTTTAAGTCCGGCGCACTCAACATCGCCGTATGGGCGTTGGTATTGGCCGGATTGCCGATCACCAGCACCTTGACGCCGCGGCTGGCATGTTCATTCAAGGCTCGGCCCTGGGCCTTGAAGATGCCGCCGTTGGCGGCCAGCAGGTCGCGCCGTTCCATACCCGGCCCGCGCGGCTTTGCGCCCACCAGCAGGGCATAATCCGCGTCCTTAAAGACCGTATCCGCGGCATCGGAGATAAGGCAGTCCGCCACCAGCGGAAAGGCGCAGTCATCAATTTCCATGACCACCCCTTCCAGCGCCTTGAGCGCGGGGGTAATTTCAAGTAGTTGCAGGATGACAGGCTGATCGGGGCCCAGCATCTGCCCGGAAGCGATTCTGAATAATAGCGCGTAGCCGATCTGGCCGGCCGCGCCCGTCACCGCGATACGAACCGGGGGTTTCATCTTGGCAGTTCTCCTTTGTTAATTTGTTAAGGAAACTCTGATTGAATCAGAGTTTCCTGCGGTACAGGGACGTACCGCCAAAATCAATGATGCAAGTCATTGATTTTGAAGCAGGGTGAAAATCGCATTTTCACCCTGCGCACCCTGACCTGCCTGCTGCAGGCAGGGAAATCCAGGATGGATTTATTCAGGGCTTCCTTAATTTCGTGGCCGGCCGGCAGGAACCGGCCGGATGGATTTATTCAGGATTTTTCTGAATGACGCATCCCCGACAATCAGCCGCGCTCTTCAATAGGCACATAATCGCGCTTTTTCGGGCCGGTGTAGAGTTGTCTGGGGCGGCCGATCCTGAAGTCCGGGTCTTCCATCATTTCCAGCCACTGGGCGATCCAGCCGGCCGAGCGGGCCAGCGCAAACATGACGGTGTACATGGAGGTCGGAATACCGAGCGCCTTGAGGATGATGCCCGAATAAAAATCCACGTTGGGATAGAGCTTGCGTTCAATGAAGTAATCGTCCTGCAAGGCGATTTCTTCCAGCTTCATGGCGATCTCAAAGGTCGGCTGGTCAACCGTGTCAATTTCCTGGAGCAGGTCATGGCAGACCTGGCGAATGATGGTGGCGCGGGGGTCATAATTTTTATAGACGCGATGGCCAAAGCCCATCAGCCGGAACGGGTCGTCCTTGTCCTTGGCGCGGGCCACGAATTTCGGGATGTTTTCGGCGGCGCCGATCTCGGTCAGCATCTTTAACACTTCCTCGTTGGCGCCACCATGCGCGCGGCCCCACAGGGTCACGATCCCGGCCGCGATACAGGCAAAGGGATTGGCCTCGGCGCTGCCGGACAGCCGCACCGTGGAGGTCGAGGCATTCTGTTCGTGGTCGGCATGCAGGATCAGCATCAGGTTCAGGGCCCTGACCGCCACGGGGTTTGGCTTATAATCGCGCATGGGCACGGAAAACATCATGTTCAGGAAGTTCTCCACGTAGCCGAGGTCATCCCTGGAATAGACAAAGGGATGGCCGACCGAATGCTTGTAACAGTGCGCGGCCAGGATCGGCATCTTGGCGATGACGCGCACGGCGGTCAGTTGCCGGTCGGCCGGGTCGTTAATATCCATCGCCTCGTGATAGTAAGAGGACAGGGCGCCGGTCACGCCGATCAGTATGGACATGGGGTGCGCGTCATAGAGGTAGCCTCTGTAAAAGCGTTCCAGGTGCTCATGCACCATACTGCGCTTGCTCAGGTTTTTGCGAAATGCCTTGAATTGATCCCGGCTGGGCAACTCTCCGTACAGCAGCAGATAACACACCTCAAGGTAGGAACTCTGCTGGGCCAGTTGTTCGATGGGGTAGCCCCGGTGCAGGAGGATGCCCTTTTCTCCGTCCAGGTAGGTGATCGCGCTTCTACAGGACGCGGTCGTCAGGAAACCCGGATCGAAGGTAAACAGCCCCAGCGCCTTGTGCAGCGCCTTGGTGTCAACCACGGGCTCGCCATAAACGCCCGTGAGGAGCGGGCATTCAATCTGTTTGCCCGTGCGGTTATCGGTAATGGTGACCGTCTCAGTCATTAAACTTCTCCCTGTATCGTGTTTTGTATTTGCCTTGGTTCTGAATTTGAGGCCTAAGCATAACGCCTTTTGTGGCAATGCAGCAAGAGCGGCGTTAGAATATCGCCCGGCCGGCTCGACAGGCGCGGGCGGAAAATGGCTTGTTGCCCATATTCAGGGCGTTTGCGGGAAAAATATCTGGATTAGTTCAAGTTGATCATTAAAATACAGGAACTATCCCTTAATTTTTATGTCACGCTTGTCCAGACAAGACGATAACCAGAAAAAAACCCTTAAATCAAAGGCATGAAAAATCCCATTCCTTCCTGCTTGTACAGCGGTAATGCCGGCTTCGTCGAGGAATTATATGAGGCATACCTCAATAACCCGGACGCGGTCGATCCGCAGTGGCGGCAATACTTCGATTCCCTGCAGGCCCCTGCGGCAAACAAAGACATCGCCCATTCCGCCATCCGGCAGACCTTCAAAGACGGCGCCGGGCGGCCCGCCCCGCCGGAGGCCACCGCCAGGGCCTATCGCAAGCAGACGGCGGTGTTGCAGTTGATCAACGCCTACCGCTTTAACGGCCACCGCCGGAGCGATCTGGACCCGCTCAAACGGTATCAGCGCCCCGAGATCCCGGAGCTTGACCCGGCCTTTCATGGCCTGGACGAGGCCGACATGGGGCGGACATTCAACACCGGCTCGCTGTTTGCCCCGGACGAACTCACGCTGGCGGAGATCCTGCATATCGTCAAGACCACCTATTGCGGTTCCATCGGCGCCGAATATATGCACATCAACGAGACCGAACAAAAGCGCTGGTTGCAAAAGCGCCTCGAAGAATCGCTGGCCACGCCCGCCTTCGACCGGGAGCAGCGCGTTCGCATCCTGGATCGGGTGATCGACGCCAACGCCCTGGAGGAATATCTGCACAAAAAATATGTCGGGCAAAAACGCTTCTCGCTGGAGGGCGGCGAATCGCTGATCCCCTCGCTGGACGAGATCATTCAGACCAGCGGCCGGCAGAATATCAGGGAGATCGTGATCGGGATGGCCCATCGCGGCCGCCTGAACGTGCTGGTCAACGCCATCGGCAAAAGCCCGGGCGATCTGTTCGATGAATTTGAAGGCAGGGCGATCGACACCCAGCAGGGTTCCGGCGACGTGAAATATCACCTGGGCTGTTCATCCGACATCAGCACGCCCGGCGGCAGTGTGCATTTGACCCTGGCCTTTAATCCATCGCATCTTGAAATCATCGACCCGGTGGTCGAGGGTTCGGTGCGCGCGCGCCAGGATCGGCGCGCCGACCAGGCGCGCAATGAAGTCCTGCCGGTGTTGATCCACGGCGACGCCGCGTTTGCGGGCCAGGGGGTCGTCATGGAGACCTTTAACCTGTCGCAAACGCGCGGCTACACCACCGGCGGCACCATTCATATCATCGTCAACAACCAGATCGGCTTTACCACCAGCGACTCGCTCGACTCGCGTTCCTCGCTGTATTGCACCGATGTTGCAAAAATGGTGCAGGCGCCGATCTTCCATGTCAACGGCGACGATCCCGAGGCGGTCGTGCTGGTCACGCGACTCGCGCTGGAATTTCGGATGCAATTCAATAAGGACGTGGTGATTGACATGGTCTGTTACCGCAAGCATGGCCACAGCGAGGCGGACGAACCGCTGGCGACCCAGCCGATCATGTATCAACAGGTGCGCAAACACCCCGGCGTGCGCAAACGGCACACGGACAAATTGATCGCCGCCGGCGTTATCACCCAGGCGGAGGCCGACGCCATCGCCGCGGACTACATTGATTCACTGGAAAGCAACCGGGCCGTGGCCGGCACGCGCGCCGAACACGCCAACCCGAAATATCTGATCGACTACTCGCGCTTTATCGAAACCAAGTGGGACCACCCGGCGGACACGGCCATCGGCCAGGCCGCGGTCGAAAAACTGACCCGCGCGATCACCACCATACCGGCCGACTTTGAATTAAATCCCGCGGTGCGCAAGATCATTGACGCGCGCCAACAGATGGGGGCCGGCGCCATGCCGATGGACTGGGGTTATGCCGAGACCATGGCCTATGCCTCCCTGATTGATAACGGCTATCCGATTCGCATCTCGGGTCAGGACAGCAGCCGCGGCACCTTCTTTCACCGCCACGCCGTGGTGCATAACATGAAAAACGGGGACACCCACCTGCCGCTGCAACATATCAAGCCGGACCAGCCCGGTTTTCTGGTGATCAACTCCACCCTGTCCGAAGAGGCCGTGCTGGCCTTTGAATACGGTTACAGCAGCGCCGAACCCAACGCCCTGGTGATCTGGGAGGCGCAATTCGGCGACTTTGCCAACGGGGCGCAGGTGGTGTTTGACCAGTTCATCAGTTCCTGCGAGGCCAAGTGGGGGCGCTATTGCGGCCTGACCGTATTTCTGCCGCACAGCTATGACGGCCAGGGGCCGGAGCATTCCTCGGCCCGGCTGGAACGGTTCCTGCAACTGTGCGCGGAAAAAAATATGCAGGTCTGTTTTCCCAGCACGCCGGCGCAGATGTTTCACCTGCTGCGGCGGCAGATATTGCGGCCCTACCGCAAGCCGCTTATCGTCATGAGCCCGAAAAGCCTGCTCAGGAGAAAGCTCTCGGTCTCGCCCGTGGATGAGCTGGTAAACGGGAAATTCCAGACGGTCATTGACGACATTGACGGGCTGGATAAAGAGCGGGTGAGCCGCCTCCTGTTTTGCAGCGGCAAGGTTTACTACGACCTGCTGGAACAGCGCCGCGAGAACCAGTTAAACAACATCGCCATCACCCGCCTGGAACAGATCTACCCCTTCCCGCGCGAAGACGTGCGGGCCGTGATCAACGCCTATCCCAATCTCAGGGAAGTGGTCTGGGTGCAGGAAGAGCCCAAAAACCAGGGCAGTTGGTACTACATGCAATCGCGCGGCACCATGATCGGCTGCCTCAAGGACCAGCACACCTTCGGCTACGCCGGCCGCTTCTACTCGGCCTCGCCCGCCACGGGCCTGATGCCCGTGCATCTGGCCCAGCAAAAAGAACTGGTCTCAAACGCGCTGCAACTTGATAAACTGGAAGTGACCAGTCACAAACAGGTCAATGCCGTATTATTTCGCTAAGGAAACTCTGATAAGTCCTGGATGGACTTATTCAGAGCTTCCTAAACAAACGCGGCCCTGTCCGGGGCTTGAGTGTTTGCCTGCCGCCACCCAAGGAGAAGAAAGACCGTGCTGGTTGATGTAAAAGTACCCGTTCTGGCCGAATCCATCGCCGAGGCCACCCTGCTGCGCTGGCAAAAACAGGCCGGCGACAATGTGCAACGCGGTGACAACCTGATCGATATCGAGACCGACAAGGTCACGCTGGAAGTCTCCGCGCTGAATAACGGCGTGCTCGCCGAAATACTCAAGGAGAACGGCGAAATCGTGCAGAGCGATGAAATCATCGCCCGCATCGAGACCACCGAAAAGACCATCCCGCCCGCGTCCCCCGCGCCCGCCACGGTCGAGGCTGTGCCGGAAGCGGAGACCCGCGCCGCCGCGCCAGTCGTATCCGTAACAGCCGCGGCCGAGCCGGCCGAGGCCCCGCCGGAAGCGGCGCCTCAAGTGACCCGCGCGGCCCGGCCCGCCGGCGCCGAATCGCCCAAATCCGGCCCGGCGACGCGCAACCTGCTCAGCGAACACTGGCTGGAAGCGGCCGATATTCCGACCCATTCAGATCGTATCAACAAGGCCGATGTGCTGGCGCATATCGGGGCCAAAGACGCCGACGCCGGCCCGCCTGAACCGGCCAGCGACCCGGCCCCGGAACCCGCGGCAGAGAGCGGCAGTCCAGCCCCGGCCCCGGAACCCGCGGCAAAGCGCGGCGGCCCCGCGCCGGAACCCGAACCGGCCGCGGCCGCAACAGACCACAGCAGCGCCGAAACCGCCCCAACCGCCCCGGCACAGCCGGAAGTGCAGGCCGACAACCTGGCCTCAAACCAGCCCGCGGGCGCGCGGCCCGAGCAAAGGGCGCCGATGACCCGGCTCAGAAAGCGCACGGCGGAACGCCTGCTCGGGGCGCAGCGGGACAATGCCATCCTGACCACCTTCAACGAAGTGAATATGCAGGCGATCATGGATATGCGCCAGCGCTACCAGGCAGAATTCGAGGCCGCGCACGGGATCAAGCTCGGCTTTATGTCCTTCTTCACGCGCGCGGCGGTGGCCGCGCTCAGGAAATTTCCGATCATCAATGCCTCGGTCGAGGACGATCACATCGTCTATCACGGCTATTTCGACATCGGCATCGCCGTCAGTTCAAAGCGCGGCCTGGTCGTGCCGATCGTGCGCGACGCGGACACGCTCTCCCTGGCCGAACTGGAGGCGCGGATCCGCGCCTACGGGCAAAAGGCCCGGGACGGCAAACTGACCATCGAAGAACTGACCGGCGGCACCTTCACCATCACCAACGGCGGCATCTTCGGCTCCTTGCTGTCCACCCCGATCCTGAACCCGCCGCAGAGCGCGATCCTCGGTATGCACGCCATCAATCAACGCCCGGTCGCGGACAACGGCCAGGTCGTGATCCGGCCCATGATGTACCTGGCCCTGTCCTATGACCACCGCATCATCGACGGGCGCGACGCCGTGCAATTTCTGGTGACGATCAAGCAGCAACTGGAAGACCCCGCCCGTCTGTTGCTGCAACTCTGAGTAGCCTCATGGATAAATACGATGTAGTTGTGATCGGCGCCGGGCCGGGCGGCTATGTGGCCGCCATCCGTTGCGCCCAACTCGGCCTCAAGAGCGCCTGCATCGACAGCCGGATCAACGAAGCGGGGCAACCGGCCCTGGGCGGCACCTGCCTTAACGTCGGCTGTATCCCTTCCAAGGCGCTGCTCGAATCCTCGCACCAGTTCCAGCGCATCAAGCAGGAAGCCGGCCAGCACGGGATCACGGCCGCCGGCGTCAGCATGGACGTGGCCAAGATGCTCAACAGAAAGGCCGGGATCGTCAAAACCCTGACCCAGGGCATCAGCGGCCTTTTCGGCAAGCATAAAATTGAATGGCTGCGCGGGCATGGCCGCCTGCTGGATCAAAATCAGATCGAAATAAGCCCGCTGCACGAGGCGCATGATGCCAAAAAAATTATCGCGGCCGATCACATCATCATCGCGACCGGCTCGGTACCGACCCGCATTCCCCCGGCGCGGATCGATAACCAGCTTATTGTCGATTCCAGCGGCGCGCTGAACTTCGCTGAAGTCCCGCGCAGGCTGGGCATCATCGGGGCCGGGGTGATCGGCCTGGAACTCGGCAGCGTGTGGCAGCGGCTCGGCGCGCGGGTGACCCTGCTGGAAGCGTTGCCCGACTTTCTGACGCCGGTCGATAAACACATCGCCAGCGCGGCCGCAAAGGTCTTCCGCGAACAGGGCCTCGACATCCGGCTCGGGGCGCGGGTCACGGGCACGGGCAGCAACAAGCACGAGGTCACGGTAAATTACCAGGACCGCGAGGGCCGGCAACAACTGGCCGTTGACAAACTGATCGTGGCCGCGGGCCGCAGCCCCAACACGGCCGGGCTGGGCGCGGCCGAATGCGGGCTGGAACTGGATCAGCGCGGCTTTATCAAGGTCGATGCGCGCGCCCGTACCAGCCTGGAAAATGTCTATGCGATTGGCGATGTCGCGGGCGGCGCCATGCTGGCCCACAAGGCGTCTGAAGAAGGGGTCGCGCTGGCCGAGCGTATCGCGGGCCATCCGGGGCACATGAACTACGCCACCATCCCGTGGGTGATCTACACCTGGCCCGAGATCGCCTGGGTCGGCAAAAACGAGGCCGAACTCAAGGCCGCCGGCGTTGAATACCACACCGGCCGCTTTCCGTTCATGGCCAGCGGCCGCGCCCGCACCAGCGGCGAGACCACCGGGCTGGTCAAGCTGATCAGCGAAGCCAAAACCGACCGCCTGCTCGGCGCCCACATCCTCGGCCCCAACGCCTCGGAACTCATCGCCGAGGCCGTGCTCACCATGGAATTCGAAGGCAGCAGCGAAGATCTGGCGCGCACCATCCACGCCCACCCCACCCTGTCTGAGGCCATGCACGAAGCCGCCCTGGCCGTTGCCGGGCGGACTATTCATATTTAGGCGTTGTCACTCCCGCGCAAGCGGGAATGACAATTAAGACGCGCTATCCTGCCAAACCCGCTCCAACACCACAAAACTAAAGTCAAACTCATTCCGCGCATCCGCCCTGAAACCCTCCCTCGCCACTTCCCGCCATTGCCCCCGCGCCAACTCTGGGAAAAAGGTGTCACCCTTAACCTCCGCATGAACCTCCGTGAGATAAAGCCGGGCGGCCCGATCCAGAAATTGGCGATAGATTTCCGCGCCGCCCGTGACCATGATTTCACTCTGCCCCCGGCAATGGGCAAGGGTCGCGGCAAGGCCGTTTAAGACCGTACAACCCGCCGCCTGATAGCGCTTATCCCGGCTCAGGATAATATTCTCCCGGCCCGGCAACGGGCGCCCTATGCTCTCATGGGTCTTGCGCCCCATGATGATCGGCTTGCCCATCGTGATTTTCCTAAAGCGCCGCAGATCGGCCGACAGACGCCAGGGCAAACCCGCCCCGCTGCCGATCACCCGCCGGCGGTCCAACGCGACAATCATGGAAACCCGCATGATCAAACGGCAACGGGCGCGCTGATCTTCGGGTGACAGCGATAATTGACCAACTCAAAATCCTTATAATCAAAACCCGACAGGGTCTTCACGGCCGGATTGATCCGCATCCGCGGCAAGGGATAAGGCGCGCGGCGCAACTGCTCCTCCACCTGGGGCAGATGATTCAGATAAATATGCGCATCGCCAAAGGTATGCACAAGCTCGCCCGGCCTGAGACCGCTGACCTGGGCGATCATCAACAACAACAAGGCATAAGAGGCAATATTAAACGGCACGCCCAAAAAGAGATCCGCGCTGCGCTGATACAACTGACAGGACAGGCGGCCGCCGGCCACATAAAACTGCGCCAGCACATGACAGGGCGCCAGCGCCATGCGCTCAATGTCACCCGGGTTCCAGGCGCTGAGCAACAGGCGGCGTGAATCCGGGTCGGTCTTGATCTGTTGCAGCAATTCTTCAAGCTGGTCGATGCGGCGCCCGTCCGGGGCCTGCCAGCCGCGCCACTGGGCGCCATAAATCGGGCCCAGTTCGCCGTCCTGATCGGCCCATTCATCCCAGATCGTGACGCCGTGGTCGTTCAGATATTGGATATTGGTGTCCCCCCGCACGAACCAGAGCAACTCATAAATGATCGACTTCAAATGACATTGCTTGGTCGTCACCAGCGGGAAACCCCGCGCAAGATCAAACCGCATCTGATAACCGAACAGGCTCAGCGTGCCGGTGCCGGTGCGGTCTTCCTTTTTCACCCCCTTGCTTTTTACATGGCGCAAGAGGCGCAGATATTGCTTCATGGGCCGGGCCTCCGGCCATAGGCCAACAGCAAAAAAACCAGGCCGGCCAATATCATCGGCAACGACAGCAGTTGGCCCATAGTCAGCCAGTCAAAGGCGAGATAACCGATGTGCGCGTCCGGCGCGCGGAAAAACTCGGCCGCGCCGCGAAACACGCCATAAGCCAACAAAAACAGCCCCGAGATCGCCATCCGCGGCCGGGCCCTGCCGGAAAACCACCAAAGGATTATGAACAGCAACAGGCCCTCAAGCAGCGCCTGATAAAGCTGGGAAGGATGCCGCAAAATCCCGCCGGCGGCCGGGGCCGGGAAGACCATCGCCCACGGCACATTTGACGGCGCGCCCCAAAGCTCGCCATTGATAAAATTCCCGATCCGGCCGCAGCCGAGGCCAATCGGCACGACCGGGGCGATAAAATCCGTCACCTCAAAAAACGGGCGCTGAATCTTGCGGGCAAACAGCCACATGGCGACAATCACGCCCAACAGGCCGCCATGAAATGACATGCCGCCGCGCTGGATATAAAAGATTTCAAGCGGATTTTGCAGATAATCATCCAGATGATAAAACAACACCGAACCCAGCCGGCCACCGATAATAACGCCCAGCACCGCGTAAAAAACAAGATCCGCCAACTGCTCACTACTGATATTCCAGCGTGGCAAGCCCCCGCGCCGGCGCAACAAAAACCACCCGGCCACAATGCCGACCAGATAGCTTATGCCATACCAGTGGATCTTGATAAAGCCAAAATCCAGCGCGACGGGATCAATATTGGGGTAAGTCAGCATGACGTGAGGATACAAGGGAAAGCCGGAACAAGTCCACCCCGTGTGCGGGTTCAATGTATGAGATTATATTTTATAGTCCCACGGTGTGATAATATAAGCTATGCTTCTTTACCATCGAAGGAAGAGTTACGGGACAGATACTACATGTATGATCCCATCCAGAGATGGAGTGGATTAATATTAAATAATTCAGGTTGTTTCTGCCACCAGGTCAAGATGGCTTCATAGGGCGTTTTTCTCTTGAGCGCAGAGAGCTTTTTGGCGCAATTATAGGTGCTCATAAAGCTGCTCAGGTGGGTTTTGAGCTGGTCTACGCTGTCATAATGGTCTATTTTGGTTGTCGCGCCCTTGATGGTTCGGTTCATACGTTCTACCTGGCCATTAGTCTGGGGGCGGTAGGGCCGTGTGGTCTTATGACGAATCCCGTGTTTCTGGCAGGCCCGAGTGAAGCGGTGGCGCCTGGCCGGGCCCTTGCCGCGCCTGCCTGCAGCAGGCAGGCCTCAGGATGGCTTTGGTATAGGTGAACTGACTGCCGTTATCTGTCAGGATAGTGTGTATTTTAAAAGGGCAGGCTTTGACAAGATGTTCCAGAAACGCCAGGGCATGGTCTGTGCTCATGCGTTTGAAGAGTTCTGCATAAGCGTATTTTGATACCCGGCACCTGCCTGCTGCAGGCAGGTATGCCAACAAACAGGTAGAGTTTTTGTTTGCCGACATGAAGCTCAGCGATGTCCACGTGCACAAAGCCAATCGGATAATCCTTGAATGTCTTCTTTGGCGTCGCTTCCGTTTGTTCCTGTTTCTGCAGGGCATTCAGGTTAGGGCGTAGACTCATAATAACCAGATCACAACAGCAGCGAGTTGTGCGGCAGCGAGGAACGTCTCGGGACATCGGAAAGTTTGAAGTGAGAGCTGGCGCCAGTCCTTGATGCGGTTGAACATGCGCTCAATGATGTTGCGTGTTTTATAGAGCTCGGTGTCCTATTCGAACTGCACTTTGCGGTTTTTGCAGGGTGGGATACAGGCTGTTGCTTCGGCCTTGAGCAGCCAGTTACGCACCTGCCTGCAGCAGGCAGGGATGATTGGCATCGTATCCACGGTCGGCAATGACAGTGCAGCCCTTGCGAACATGACCCTCAAGGCAGTGACGGGCCTGGGTAATATCAGCCCAGTTGCCCGCCGTCAGGTGCAGGTGGACAGGACGGTCCTGGCCATCACACACCAGATGCAGTTTGGAATTCAAGCCGCCCCTGGTCTTGCCGATGGCCCGCCCCTGGCTGTTGTTTTTTTTACACCATTGGCGGCAATCCGGTGGGTTTTGATGTGGCTCGTGTCAATCATCAGCGTGCTGAGGTCTGCGCCCTCACCTGCTAAAGCCTTGAATATGCGTTCGAACACGCCCGCCTCAGACCAGCGCCTGTAGCGATTGTAGAGCGTCTTGGCCGGGCCGTATTCCTTAGGGACATCGCTCCATCTATATCCCCGCTGAAGACAAAAAATAATGCCTGACAAGACCCGCCTGCCTGCCTGCTGCAGGCAGGTCGCACACGCGCGCAACGCCACGCGGCTTGTTCGGTAGCAATGGTTGGATTTTTTTGAACTGCTCTTTCGTTAACCAGAAATTTAGAGACATGAGACCTCCTGAGTTTTTTATCTTGCCGCCATTTTAACTGTTACTTGTTTATAGGTCTACGCCCTAGAAAGCCCATGCCTTTGCAAACAGCGATGCAGGTTGGAGCGGCTGAGCTTCGGGATTTGGTCCTTCAGACAATCGTAACAATCGTCCAGAGGCAGGCGCGTCTGGCGCCGGAATTCACAAATCACCGCTTCCTCTGCCGCGCTTAACACCGAGCGCGAGCTTTTTGACCCCATCTTACGGTCTGCAACGCCTTCCCCTTTGCGTGAACGCCACTTGGCCACCGTCTTGGGGTTGATACCGTAGCGCTTCGACAGCTTGCTCAGGCTCTCTTCACTATTTTGTATGTCTCGACGCACCTTCTCTGTCGTGCGGGCGCAGGCGTGTAATAGTTGTCCCATAATTCACTCCTGTCCAGATAACGATATTGGCTTCGTGTGTATGATAATACTCTATTACTGAACGGGATCATACACCTAACTGGCTGCTATAGGCAGCGGCTTGGTCAGCCTCCAACTTTCTGCCTTGACATATACGGTTATTCTACCTATACTTGTTGATGTTTCAACTCGCTGGCTCTCTGAGCCGGTGCTGGAAGCACAAAACCGGCATCTGCCTTAATGAGGGCCGGAAAAAGCAACAAGAGTGTGAAGTCGATACACGCAGGTGTCTTTCGAGCACTGCGGTGCCAATATCGGCCATAATAACAGCAAAACAAAGCTTCCGAAGAAGCTGAATCACGGCCGATAGGCCGTTTTGGAGGAAATCATGTCTCGAATACTATCTCTTATCATAGGGATGTCGGCAGCGTTATGGCTGCCCGGCACCGCTTGGGCCGACACAATCAAGGTCGGCGTCATCGCCCCTTTCTCCGGACCGTTCGCACAATACGGCACCCAGTTCCAGCAAGCGATTGAGGTCTATCAGTCGCAGCACGGGACCAGCGCCGGCGATCACGAAATCACGTTCATCTACAAAGATGTGGGCGGCGTCAATCCGGACCAGTCACGCAGTCTCGCCCAGGAATTGCTGATCCGGGATCGGGTCGATTATCTGGCCGGGTTCACCTTTACGCCGAATGCCTTCGCCGTGGCGCCGATTATCTCGCAATCGGAAACCCCGACCGTTATTTTCAATGCCGCGACATCCGCGATCAACAAAGAGAGCGAGTTCTTCCTGCGCACCAGCTATACGCTCTGGCAAGTCTCCGCCCCGATGGCCGAATGGGCCTATGCGCAAGGCATAAGAAGTGTGGCGACGACCGTTACCGATTACGGCCCGGGCATTGATGCGGAAAACGGCTTTAAGTCGGCATTTGAGGCCAAGGGCGGGAAAGTGGTCGATTCCATCCGCATGCCTCTTTCAACCACCGATTTTACACCGTTCATCCAGCGCGTCCGCGATCAGGCCCCCGACGCCGTCTTCGCGTTTTTGCCGGGCGGCCCGCCGACTTTCACTTATACGAAAACCTATAATGAAAACGGCCTGCGCGCGGCGGGAATAAAGTTTTTGGGCACCGCAGAAACCGAAGAGGTCAATCTGCAAGGATTGGGCGATATGGCGATTGGTCTGACCACCGCCTACCATTATTCGGGCGCACATGATTCCGATATGAACCGCGCATTTCTTAGCGCGCTTTCAGAAATACACGGTGATGCGGTTGCCAATTGGGCATCGGTCGGTGCCTATGACGGCGTTCACCTGATCTACAAAATGGTCGAAGCCGCCGGCAGTGACGGTCCGGCAGCCGTTAAGGCCGCACTGGACATGGCATGGGAAAGCCCCCGCGGGCCGTTGAAGATGGATCCGCAAACCCGAACGGTGATCCAGAACGTCTATATCCGCGAAGTCGAACGCAATGCCAGTACCGGATTGCTGGAAAACGCCGAAAAGGGCGTGATCGCCACCGTCGGCGACCTCGGCTGGAAATAACCTCCGGGGCGGCGGGCCGTCCAGTGGCGACCCGCCTTATCCGAGAGGCCGGGTTTCATCATGGACCTCCTCTTTAATATTGCCATTGACGGCATTGCTTACGGCATGGTCCTGTTTATGATCGCCGTCGGTCTGTCGGTCACGATGGGGCTAATGAATGTCGTCAATTTGGCGCATGGCGGCTTTGCCTTGATCGGCGGAGTTCTCGCTCATTGGCTTACTCAGGAAATCGGGATCGGTTTTTGGTTGGCGATGCCGCTTGCGGTTGCTGGGACAATTGTGCTCGCCCTGCCGCTAGAACGGCTTGTCTACCGCCGGATTTACGGTTTTGGCGAATTACAGCAGGTTTTGGCCACCATCGGCCTCGCTTTTGTGATGATCGCTAGTGTCAATCTGTGGCAGGGGTCCTCGCTTCTGCCCATTGATCTGCCGGAAAGCCTGAAGCAAACCGTCGATCTGGGCTTTCGCACATTGCCTGCCCACCGCATCATGGTCATTTTCTTAGGCCTTGCCGCCATCATCGCGCTGTGGATACTGCTGGATAAAATCCGCTTTGGTATTCGCTTGCGCGCGGCTGTCGACAATCGGGCGACGGCATCTGCGATCGGCATTGATACCGGGCGGATCTATATGCTGACCTTCGGTCTCGGTGCGGGGTTAGCCGCGCTTGGCGGCATTTTCGGTGCCGAATTGCTGCCGATCGAAGCCTATTACCCGCTGCGTTACATGGTGCTGTTTTTGATCGTCGTTGCGGTTGGCGGCATGGGGTCGATCTTAAGCAGTTTTGTCGCCGCACTTGGCCTCGGCTTGCTAGAGACCGCCGCGCGTTACCTGATTCCCGATCTATCGACCATCACCTTTTTCGCCCTGGTGATCATCCTGCTCGCCTTGCGCCCAGACGGCTTGCTCGCAAGGAGTTCAAAATGACCAGACCCTTCTTGTTTCAGGCTGTCCTGATCGTTACCGCAATTACCGCTTACTTCCTGTTTCCTTTCAATCTGGCTTTCCTCACCCGGATTATGATCATGATAATCCTGGTGTTGTCGATTGATCTCGTGCTCGGCTATGCCGCGATCCCCACACTTGGCCAAGCGGCCATGTATGGCGCGGGCGCTTACGCCGCCGGTCTGTTTGCCATTCACATATGGGCCGATCCCATCGCCGGATTATTCGTCGGTGCGCTCGCCGGTGGCATACTGGCCTTTGTGTCGGCACTGGTGTTGGTGCGCACACATGGGCTGACCGTGATTATGCTGACGATTGCGGTTGCGCAAATTTGTGCGGAGATCGCCAATCGGGCACGCGACATCACAGGGGGCGCGGACGGATTGCGCGGGATTCGTATGGACCCGTTATTCGGCGTGTTCGAATTCGATTTCATCGGCCAAACCGCTTATTGGTACGCGCTCGCCGTCGTATTGGTTGTACTCGCGGTGTTTTCGGTGATCGTGCGATCCTCATTCGGACTGACATTGCGCGGCATTCAAGAAAGCCCTGAGCGGATGTTAGCAATCGGCGCGCCGGTATATTGGCGCCGGGTCGGCGCTTATTCCATCGGTGGTATTGCCGCAGGCATTGCCGGGGCTTTGACGGCTCAGATCACGCAGCTCGTCAGCTTGCAAAGCTTTTCCTTCACGCTCTCTGCCGAGGCTCTGATCATGCTGATCTTAGGGGGAACCGGTCGGCTTTATGGGGCGGTGATCGGCACCGTGCTGTTTATGTGGGTACATCACACCGCCGCCGCCAACGACCCGTTTAACTGGCTTTTCGTCATCGGCGCGATGGTTTTGGTGGTAGTCTTCTTCTTGCCGGGCGGGTTGATTTCCGCGCCCCAAACGGTGCTTCGTATTATTCGGGGGTATCGTCATGCAGGGACTTGAGGTCAAGAACCTCTCCAAACATTTCGGGGGTCTCACGGTTGCACAGGATATCACCTTTGATCTGCCCCCCGGCGCGCGCAATGCGCTGATCGGTCCGAACGGAGCCGGGAAAAGCACGCTCGCCAATTTGATTACCGGCATCTTGCAGCCCAGCGGCGGAACGATCTCGTTTAACGGGCATGATATCGGTGGGGTGAGCGAAGTGCGGCGCGTGAAGGCTGGTATCGCTAAGACATTTCAGATCACGACATTATTCGCCCGGCTGACGGTGCGCGAAAACCTTCGTTTGGCGCTGATCGAAAGGGAAGGGCGCGGCTTTGCAATGTTCAGACCCGCTGAGGCCAATGCACAAACGGAAGCGGAGATTGATGGCCATTTGGCACAATTTAACTTGACGGGTTTGGCTGATCGGGCGGTGCGTGACCTCGCCTATGGCCAGCAACGCCTTGTTGAAATGGCCCTAACCCTCGCCTTGCGGCCCAAGCTGCTTATTCTTGACGAACCGGCCGCCGGTGTTCCGTCAAGTGAAACCCATCTTGTTATCGATGCCATTGAATCTCTGCCCGAAGATCTTGCCGTGCTGATCATTGAACATGATATGGACCTGGTCTTTAAAGTCGCACAATCGATCATCGTGCTGGTTCAAGGCAAGATTCTGATCGAAGGAACGCCGGAGCAGATCGCCGCCGATCCTGACGTCCGCGAACTCTATTTGGGAGGCGGGCATGGGTGAACCGATCCTTGAATTGCAAAACGTCACCGCCGGATACGGTCCCACCCATATCCTGCGCGATGTTTCTTTTTCTTTGGTACATGGTGAACGGCTTGCCGTGATCGGGCGCAACGGTGCAGGCAAAACCACGCTGCTCAACACCATCATGGGTTTGACCAAGGTGCATTCAGGGCAGATACGGGCTTTGGGTACAGCGCTGGACCGCTATGCACCGTTTCAGCGCAATGCCCGCGGTCTTGGCCTTGTGCCGCAGACACGCGATATTTTTCCCTCTCTTTCCGTTGAGGAAAACTTGATTGCGGCCATGCGTGGCGATGCCTCTCTTGAAGAAGCCTATACGCTGTTCCCGCGATTGAAGGAACGGCGGCGCAATGGCGGTACCCAGCTTTCGGGCGGGGAACAGCAAATGCTTGCGATTGCCCGCACGCTCATGACCCGTCCGACCATCCTTTTGCTTGATGAGCCGCTTGAAGGGCTTGCTCCCGTTATTTGCGAACAGCTTATGGCCGTCTTTGAAACGCTTGCCGCCGATGCGACTTGCGCCGTCATGCTGGTTGAACAGCATGTGGAAGCTGCACTGAGCTTCGCATCACAGATCATTTTGATGGCGAATGGCCGAATCGTTCACGATGGCAATGCCGAAAAGCTTCGTCGGGACCGCGCACTGCTGGACCGCCATGTCGGTATTGGGCTTGAAACCAAAGAGGACGCATAATCATGCTTATCGAAGGACATATGCCGATCGTGCCACCCCCGGACATGCCGGTCTGGGACATTGACCCTTATGACGTATCGATCCTAAGCGACCCTTGTTCTTATTACGCGGAACTACGTTCCAAGGGGGATGTGGTCTATATTCCGAAATACAGCATTCTTGCCGTCGGGCGTTACGAGGTTACCCGCAAAGTGTTCAGCGATCACGAAAACTTCGTGTCTTCACGCGGTGTCGGCATGGATGATTTCAAGCTGGAAAAACCCTGGCGTCCGCCATCACTTCTGTTAGAGGCCGATCCGCCCGATCACACCAGAACGCGCAAGGTGATGGCCCGGGCGCTATCGCCAAAAATCGTGAAAACATTGGCCGGTATGTTTCGCGATAAGGCCGATGAAATCATCGGCACTCTGGTGCAAAAAGGCTCTTTTGAAGCCGTCACCGAATTGGCCGAGACTTTTCCGACAACGGCCTTTCCCAAAGCGGTCGGCATGAAAGACGTCAATGCACGCTATCTGGTCGATTACGGTGCAATGGTGTTTAACGCGATCGGACCTGACAACGCGCTGAGGCGTACGGCAATGGCGCAAGCCGGCACCATCGTTCCGTGGATCACCAAAGCGTGTAGACGCGAACGGCTGAGCGAAGACGGGCTGGGTGCGCTCATCTATGGCGATGTCGATCAGGGAGAGATCACCGAAGAGGAAGCCGGGATGCTGGTGCGCTCTTTCCTATCCGCCGGTGTCGATACCACGGTGACCGGAATTGGCAACGCGCTTTGGTGCCTTGCCCATAACCCCCAGCAATGGGAAAAGCTGAAAGCCGAGCCGAAGCTGGCGCGACCCGCTTTCGAGGAGGTGCTGCGTTACACCTCACCGGTGCATAGTTTTGCAAGAACGGCGGGCCATGACACCGATATAGCGGGCTTCCCAACCCTGGAAGGCAGCAAGATCATTTGTGTGCTCGGTGCTGCGAATATGGACCCCGATAAATGGGGTGATCCGGAGATTTTCCGCATCGACCGCCGCCCTCAGGGGCATATGGCCTTTGGCGCAGGCATTCACGGCTGTGTCGGTCAGAACATTGCCAGGGGCGAATTGGAAGCCGTGCTTCAGGCCATGACCGAGCAGGTCGATCGGATCGAACTGGCCGGGCCGCCTGTCTGGCGTCCGAACAATGCCATTCATGCGCTTGATCGTCTTCCTATCAAATTCATCCCAAAGCGCTGATATAAGAAGAGCCGATATGATACGTGTAACTTATATTACCGCTGACGGAGAACAGACCACGGTGGAAGCCAAGGAAGGTAGCACCGTCATGCATGTCGCGATTGCCAATGGTATTGACGATATCCTCGGCGAATGCGGCGGTTCGATGATGTGCGCGACGTGCCACTGCTATGTTGATGACGGCTGGACAGAGAAGTCGGGCTCGCGTGAAGATGGCGAAAATGATTTGCTTGAATGCGCCGTATCGGAGGTTAAGCCGACCTCCAGACTTTCCTGTCAGATTAAGCTGACGCCGGAACTCGACGGTCTTGTCGTTCACTTGCCGGAGGATCAGTAACCATGCCTCTGGAAAGAATCGTCATTATCGGGGCCGGGCCGGGCGGTCTGCAAGCCGCCGTCAGCCTGCGCCAGGAAGGTTTTGAAGGATCCGTTACGCTCATCGGCGCGGAACCCGGCCTTCCCTATCAGCGCCCGCCGCTTTCCAAAGTCTTTCTGAAGACCGGAGAAGCCAAGGCTCTGACCTTGCGATCCCAGGATTTTTTAGAAAAGAACGCGATTGACTTGGTTGCCGATACCTGGGTGGCACGGGTTGATAGAAACGCCCGCGAAATCGCGACGGAAACGAAACAATATGGCTATGATCACCTGATCTTAGCGACCGGTACACGCAATTTTCGTCCCCCGATCCGGGGCCTTGAATCTGCGTTGGATCTCAGAACGCTCGAAGATGCCCGCCGGCTGCGCCAAGAATTACAACAAAAACGCCGGATCGCCGTCATCGGGGGCGGCTTTATCGGTCTGGAATTTGCCGCTGTCGCCAGGGCGCTCGGCCATGAGGTCACCGTTCTTGAAGCAGGGCCAAGGCTTCTGGCGCGCGCCATATCCCCTATCTTATCGCATCGCTTCCTTGAATTCCATCGCAACATGGGAACCGTTATCCGGCTGGATGCGTGCGTCCAGCATGTAACGGAACACTCTGTTTTGTGTGAGGGCGGCCTCAAGGTTGATGCGGATCTCGTGCTGCTGGCCGCCGGAGTCGGTCCGAACACCGAGCTTGCCGATGGTGCAGGCTTGGCGGTCGATAACGGCATCGTCATCGACGGCTATCTTTTAACGGAGGATCCGGCGATATCCGCCCTTGGCGATTGCGCGGCTTTTCCCGATCCTCGCACGGGCGCCCGTATTCGGCTGGAAAGTGTTCAGGCGGCAACCGATCATGCCCGTTTCATCGCCAAACGTCTGCTCAAGGGGCAGACCGCGCCCTATTCGGCCATCCCCTGGTTTTGGTCGGATCAGGCCGATTGGAAACTTCAAATCGCGGGGCTTGCCGCGCCCGGTGATGATAGCGTTGAGGTCGGCACATCCACCGTTTACCGTTTCGATCGGGACGTGCTTTCTGCGGTCGAGACGATCAATGATGCGAAAACCCATATGAAAGCCCGAAAATTATTGGCGGCACCCCAAGCTTGCACCCGCGATATGCTGGAAAAAAGCAGCTATGATCCAAACCTTGTATTCGAGAGCCTCAAGCGTTAACACGTGTTAGCGCGCGTTCACTCGCCATGCAAGCTCTCGTCGCATTGGTGTGAAGGACCACGGTCGAAAACGATTCTAGGAAATTCATAGCAGGAAAAATGGCAGAAACGGCCAATATTTCAAAACGCCAACTCCCGGTAAAACGGCGAGATGGCATTACCATTCTGGACATCGAAAAATATCCGCCATTTCTTTTGAACGCGCTCAGCGGTGCCTGGATCAGAAAGACGTCTGCGATCTACAGGCGCCGGTTCGGTCTCGGAATCGCCGAATGGCGGATCATTGCGATGCTGAACATAGAGCCGTGTATCACGGCGAACCGCATTTGCGCCGTCCTGAGATTCGACAAGGCATCGGCGAGCCGTGTCCTTAAACTCCTGGATAGGGAGGGGATCGTCACCTATGAGGCTTCGCCCACCGATGACCGTAAACGCCGATGGTGGTTATCCGAAAAGGGCTTGAAAATTCACGATGATCTCCTCGCCATTGCCCTTAGATGCGAAGAAGAAATGGTCGCGGATGTGGCGCCGGAAGATTTGGAGACATTACTCGGCGTCATGCAAAAAATGCTGAACAATCTGGAAGGCTGAAATTTTCCGAAAAGAAAGCCTCCCGTCCGCTACGCTGTACCGGTCAGGATATATTTCGCGATCTTCTTGTATCGGGTATTGATCTTGAGGCTTTTGAGCTTTTTGCCGATTATGATGATAGACTGCTGTTCCGGCTCTACTGATGCGGGGCGATGCCGAGCGTTTGTTTCTGCATGGCGATATAAATCTTGCCAGCCCTGCGGATGTTGTCGCGCCGGATCTCGATTAGCGTCTTTTCCTCATCACTCAGAATGCCCTTGTTCAGGTTCAGGAGCCGACTGTTATGAGATTTGAAAAACTCGCGGGCCTCATCAATGGTACGGTAGCTTTCCGACGACCGTACTTTCTCGAACAGGCCCAGTGCGATCTTAGCTGCCTCAATGGCCGTGTCCAGGCTGCCCTCCTGGACCTTGGCGTTCGACAAATTATCCCGCTCTTCCTGCAAGATGGCTAATTCGGTTTCCAGGATCAATTTGGCATCACCGGTTTTACCGATCTTAGTGACATGATCGCCAATTTGCTTGATGACCGTGCGAGAGATCATTTGGTACCGCGAATTGGCAGCGATCTTTCTTGCGTTTCGGCTTCGATAGAGCAGCCTTTTGGTTTTCTTATCGGTCAAGCCAGTCTGCCCCGAGCTTTTTATCAGCTCTAGATGTATTGATGCCGTTCTCCCTGATCCAGTCGGCGCCCTCAAGGCGCTTAATGGATTGGAGGGTTTCGACATCAAAGGGGATTTTTGCGAAGAGTTTTTCGGCCAGTTCTTCGTCGCCACTGTCCTCGGCTCGCCCGTAGATCTCCAGGGCGCGTGCATTCTCCTCCCATTCTGCGCGTTCTTCCGGGGAAAGAGGGTCAATATCGTCTATCATGGTCATAGCGCCTTGATCTTCGATTTCAGTAACGTCTACGTTTCCCTAGATATTACCAGCTAATCCCTACAGTTCCAAACCGATCTCCTCATCAAGGACGCGCTTGAACAAATTGTCCGGCTGTAGCAGGTACATGCTCGTAATCACATGGCACGCGGTAGCTAGAACGGTTCTTGATCGGGCTCCATATCATGTTTGGGGATTGCCGGAGAAAGCTGGACCACGGGTTGCTGCGCCATCCCACGCCCAGGTCGGATCGGACCGAGACGAGAAATCATGTGCGACTTGGCGGGCAAGCTCGGCAATGGTGGCGGGTGCGCACTGCGCCAGTCCGTCGAACCAGACGGCGTGTATACCCATCGGTGGAATCGATTGCTCGGTTTCGAGCAGAACCAACTCGCCGCGATCCAGCTCCTTTAAGACAACGATCGGAGGAATTGTGGCGATCCCGATTCCAGTGATCGTCATGCGTATGATCGCCTCCAGTGAATTTGCCGTAAAGAAACGGATATCGTGATGCCGGTTCTGATAGAAGAAACGGGTGATATGTTCATGGGGTTTGCTGCCTTACACACCATTCCGACAGGCAGACAGAATTGTAATCCGTCTCACCCCCCGGCCCCGCCTCCTGGATTCCGGCTTTCGCCGGAATGACGATGGGTGTTGTTTTGGCTTTACGTCATTCCTGCCTATCTGCAAAAGACCAGCCGGAAGAGTGCAAAATCTGTGCTAACCTGCCTGCGGCAGGCAAATCTGTGGATTGCTTTCCCGCCCTTTTGAATTCCCCGGCCACTTTATTGAAGACTATTGAGTTGCATCTATCCCCTTCGCCGTCATTTATGGACAGGAAGTCCTGTATGCGGCGAGAGGGCACGCCTACAGGACGTAGGTGGTAGAGCGGCGTCTGGAACAAGCCGCCGAAGATGCCCGTAGCCGCCCGGCGAAAGCCGGAATCCAGTGGTTTATGTAATATATTCACGCCTGGGCGGGAATAACAAACCAAGCACACCATTCCGACAGGCAGGCAGACAGAATTGTAATCTGTCTCACTCCCCGGCCCCGCCTCCTGGATTCCGGCTTTCGCCGGAATGACGATGGAGTGTTGTTTTGGCTTTACGTTATTCCTGCCTACCTGCAAAAGGCCAACCGGAAGAACGCAAAATCTGTGCTAACCTGCCTGATTACACTCATACGTATTGAACCCGCACACCGGCTGGAAGCAAAGGCACGCAGCGTTTAGAATCCAGCCAGACGCCTTGCCGGTTGACGGGGGGTTTTTACGGATGCCGCCCAGACAGGATGACTAAGGTCTGGCATTTTGAAGTATCAAGGTTTAAGCAAGCGAGGTTGCCATGAACAAAGAAGAAAGTCTGAAGCTGTTTGAACAGGGCCCCAATGCCTGGAATACCTGGGCCGAGGAGCGGCTGGCTGAACGGCGAAAACTGGAAGAGTCCGGGGAATGGGTCGAGGGTTCTACTCAAGTCATTTGGAACGATGCGACGGAGGCTTGGCACAAAACCGCGGACGCGGACTTCTTCGTTCATAAGTTTGAAGCTGGGGTCAGCTTTTACGGCTTTGTCTTTCCCGGTCGGGCGAATTTCAACAACGCGGCCTTCAAGGGCAATGCGGTATTTGACAAAGCGGACTTCAAGGGCTATGCGGAGTTCAACCAAGCAGTCTTCTCGGACACTGCGTGGTTTCGCGACGCAGACTTCAAGAGTAATGCAGAGTTCAACGACGCAGACTTCAAAGGCAATGCGAAGTTCCACGAAGCGGACTTCTCGGGCAATGCGGAGTTCAACGAAGCAGACTTCTCGGGCAATGCGGAGTTCAACGAAGCAGACTTCTCGCGTCATGCGGAGTTCAAAGGAGCAGACTTCAAGGGCAATGCAGAGTTCTACAAAGCGGTCTTCTTGGGTGATGCGAAGTTCAACGAAGCAGACTTCTCGGGTCGTGCGGAGTTCAGAGAAGCCACCTTCAAGGGCAGCGCGGGGTTCCAAAAAGCAGTCTTCTCAAAAACAGCGCACTTCATGCAAACCGGCTTCGATGGTCTTACATCTTTCGATAACTGTCTTTTCAAAGGAGATACCAACTATCGCACCGCACAGGTGTCCAGAACTTTCTTGTTGTCCGGGGCGCAGTTTGAGCAGACGCCGGATTTTATCCAGGCCCGGTTCGCGGAAGCGCCGAGCCTCCACGATATCCATATCAAGTCACAACGCTTCCGGGTTGCCAGATTAGCCAGCGTCAAAGCCCTGTTCAAGGGCGATGCCGAGCTCGCGGACCGCTGGCGCGCCCTGAAAAAGCTCTCGGTCGCGGCCCACGACCACGACAGTGAACTGCGTTTCTTTAAGGGCGAGGTATTTGCCAAACGGCGTCTCTTCTTTGTCGGGCTGCTCTATAGCTTGTTTTCTGACTTCGGCCGCTCGGTTCTGCGGCCTCTGTTGCTGTGGGCGCTAGGCCTGTTTGGTTTTGCCTGGTGCTACTTCAGTCAGGCCGGGGGACGTTGGGCAGATGTCTTGAACTGGTGGCTTCCCTGCGATGCAGGAACGGGGAACGCGGTCTGTGCGGCGCTGGGCTTGTCCCTGCGCAATGCGCTGCCCTTGCCGGGCGGCGGGTCGGCAGCCAGGCTCGACCAGATTTACGCCTGCCTTTATGGCATTCATGACAACGCGGCCGGAGAATTACCGGCGCGTCTGCGGCTGGTGATCCCGGACACCGTTGCCTTCTCCGGCGTTGCGCAAAGTCTCTGGTCCGTGATCATGATCTTTCTATTGCTCCTCGCGCTGAGAAACCACTTCAGGATCAAGTAAGCCACGGGCCAGATCATTCCGCTTCTTAAATTTGCCCGCCGACACCCTTAAACTTTTCAACAAACGCCGAAATCTTTTGAAAAACGCTCTGTTTTGTGGATAAATATTGCGGATTCAGCGGGCTCATTTTGGGCAGGATCGCGTTCAACTCCGTGCCGTTATCACTGGCAAATTCGCGTTTAACGGAGGTGGTAATATAACGCTTTGCGGCTTCGGCGTTTAGGTTCTCCGCATTAATAAGCTCCTCTGCTTCACGTCGTTGCTCTTGCTGCGCAAAGGTGAAGAAGGCGGCAATCACGCTGGCCTTGTCGCCAAGTTGATCGAGATTCGTTTGATTGATGAAATCAATCAGCAAACTCTCTTTGGCGCGGTTGCCAATGCTGGCTCTAATCATACGGCGCACATTTTCAACCAGCGCCGGCTTGTCTTTCACTTTCTTGTTGTTTTCAAAAATCTGTTCCAGAATGTAATCCAGATTGATTTCTTGAGATTTCAGCAGATCGACTTCGAACACCACATCATCCCAATCAATGCCAGATTCTTCTTGCTCATTGGCGTTTTTTTCGCGGCGCAGCCAATCCCGGATATCGTTATAAGTGGATCGGTAATCTTGAATTTTACGCTCGGCTGGCATCGTGATGGACGTAAGGGCAGCCAAATCATCTTCATTTAAATGATGTTCTGCCTTAAATGCCTCCACTGCCTCTGCATCCCTTGTATCAAGATTTTCCAACGCTTTCAGGCTTGCAAACTCATCATAGTTTTGTAGCACATGTTCTATGCGCAAATATTCACCAAACAGTTTGGCGAAGGCTTTTTTGTCAGATTCCTTGACGATCTCGTCCGGGTTGGGAAAGCACCGCTCTAATTCTGCAACCACCTCTATAAATCCACGCCGCGCCTCGCCCGTTGCCGCGTCGGTAAAGCCCTCCATATATTCCTTATAGCTTTTTTCCAGCACCACGTTTTTGGTGTTTTCATCGCCAAACAGGGTAATGGCATCGATGGTGGCCTGTTCTAAATCTCGAAATGTAACGATATTGCCAAACGTTTTGGTCGCGTTATAAATGCGGTTGGTGCGTGAATATGCCTGAATCAGGCTGTGGTAACGCAGATTTTTATCCACGAACAGGGTATTCAGTTCAGGGGCATCAAAGCCGGTAAGGAACATCCCGACCACAATCAGCAGGTCTATGTCCCTGGCCTTCACCTGTTTAGCCAAATGACGATAGTAGTCTTGAAAGCCTTTGCTATCCACGCTGAAATTGGTTTTGAAAAAGGTGTTGTAATCATTTATAGCCAAGCTCAAAAATTCTTTAGCGCTGCTGTTCATGGCGGAAACATCGAAACTTTCATCCGAAATCTCGCCCACGGCATCTTGTTCCTCATTGGCGGCGAAGGAAAAGATAGTCGCGATCTTCAGTGGCTGCTCACTATCCGCCTGCAATAGGTTTAGTGTTTCGTAATACAGCTTGGCCGCATCCACGCTGCTTACGGCAAACATGGCATTAAACCCCTTGTCACCTCCTTGCAGGCGGTGGGTTTTATGGCGATAGTTATTCAAAATATATTGGGATATTTCGCGGACACGATCTGGATGTAACAGCGTTTGCCTGTTTTCAGCAGCATTGAGCTTTTCTAAATTCTGTTCGGTTTCAACGGCCTTAAATTGTGGACGCACATCGTTATAATCCACCTTGAATTTAAGCACCTTTTCATCGCGGATGGCATCGGTAATCACATAGGAATGCAGTTGGCGCCCAAACACGCTGGCGGTCGTGTCCGCGCCCAGGGCATTTTGCGGAAATATAGGCGTGCCCGTAAAACCAAATTGATAATACCGTTTGAATTTCTTCTGCAAATTCTTCTGCGCCTCGCCAAACTGGCTGCGATGACATTCATCAAATATGAAAACCACTTGTTGAGTATAAACCGCCAGATTGCGCTCACCTTTCATCAGATTATTAAGTTTCTGGATAGTGGTGACGATGATTTTGTTATCGTCTTTTTCCAGGTTCCGCTTTAGTGCGGCCGTATTAGCAGAGCTATTCACGCTATCGGGTGAAAAGCGCTGATACTCCTTCATGGTCTGGTCGTCGAGGTCTTTGCGATCTACCACGAAAAAGACCTTGTCAATGAAATGCAGTTCACACGCCTGCCGGGCGACCTTAAAGCTGGTCAGCGTTTTGCCGGAACCGGTGGTATGCCAGATAAAGCCACCACTTTCGGATTTACTCCAGTTTTTTGCTTCATAAGAACTCTTGATCTTCTGCATAACTCGCTCGGCGGCGGCAATCTGGTAGGGCCGCATAATCAGAAGAGTATTGTTGACATCAAACACGGAATAACGCAGTAAAATATTCAGTAACGTGTTTTTCTGAAAGAAGGTGGCAGTAAAGTCCTTGAGGTCTTTAATCAGGTTGTTATTAGAATCCGCCCAGTTCATGGTAAAGTCGAAGCTGTTTTTATCGCGCTTCGTGGTGTTGGCAAAATAACGGCTGTCTGTGCCGTTAGAAATGACAAAGATCTGTAAATACTTGTAAAGTGAATGCTCGCTGTTGAAGCTCTCTTTGCTGTAGCGGTTTAACTGATTAAAGGCTTCACGAATAGCAATACCACGTTTTTTTAACTCGATCTGTACCAGCGGCAGGCCGTTGACCAGAATCGTCACATCATAGCGGTTGGCATGGATTCCAGCCTGCTCAAACTGTTTGATGACCTGCGCCTTGTTGCGGGCGATGTTCTTTTTATCGAGCAGGTAGATGTTTTGAATGCGACCATCATCAAATACGAAATCGTGGATATAGTCATCGTGAATCTTGCGGGTTTTATCGACGATATGATCGCTGGGTTTGTCCAGGAAGGTTTCAACGAAGCGTTGCCATTCGCTATCAGAAAATTGCGCGTTGTTGAGCGTTTGCAACTGCGCCCGCACATTGGCCAGCATGGCTTCCGGTGTCTTTACATCGGGTAGAAATTCGTAGCCCTGATTCTCTAAATCCTGAACAAACTCCCGTTCTAAAGCGTATTCGCTTTGGTAACTTTCTGCTACCTTTGACTCTTTTTCGTATTTGTCCAGGACGATAAAGTTTTTGAATTCGGCGATGGGTTTGGTGTATTTGATCATATTTTTAACCACAGATGAACACGGATTGACACAGATAGTTTTTCATAACACCATCCTCTTGATTTGTACTTTAGGCGTGCCAAAATTAATGAGCAATCCTAAAGGGAGATTAGTTGCTTTTAGATAGTTTAGGAGTTGAGCTTGATGTATGTCGTTGAGTGTTTGTACTGCTTTTGTTTCGATGATTATCTTTTCATTGACTAAAATATCAGCAAAATATTCACCAACAATCTTTCTTTTATAGCAAACAGTAATAGCTTTCTCTTTCTCTGCCGTTAAGCCGGCGCGAGACAATTCTATGACTAAAGCATTTTGATATATTTTCTCTAAAAAGCCAGCGCCAAGTGTATTTGAAACCATAAAAGCACAACCAATAATCTTCTCTGAAAGAATATTTAATCTGTGTTTATCTGTGTCCATCTGTGGTTTAATTGTAGAGTAAATGGGCAGCACGGCTGGCGACATTTGCGTAAAACCATTCATCCCCAAAACCCTGCTCAATGGTTGCTAATGCGGAAGCCAGACCATCGCCGCGTAGCTGGCCAAATAATTCGGTAGCTTCGCCCTTGACGATAAGTATTTTCTTCAGCTCTCCAATGGCATCCAACACATCATCCAGGTTCATTGACTGCATATTGGCTTGCTTTTGGGGCAGCTCACCCAGACTTTGCTCGTCGTAAGCCTGTAACAAACTCCAACTGCGGGCGTAATCGCTAATTACAGACAGCACCGCCGTGCCTTCGCTATTGACCAATTGTTGATTAGCCAGAGTGCGGGAAAGCAGGGTAACGGCTTGATCAAATTCAATACCGCGTTCTTGCAAACGGCGCTGATTGAGGCTGTAACCGTCAACCAGATGCTGTTTCAATGTACGGGTTGCCCACTGCCGGAATTGCACGCCACGTTGAGATTTAACCCGATAACCGACAGAAATGATCACATCCAGATTATAGTAATTTACCTTATAGGTTTTACCATCAGCGGCAGTTGTTGCATTTTTTGCAACAACTGAAGGACGTTCTAGCTCACCCTCCTTAAACAGACTTTGAAGATGGCGGGAAATCACCGATTTATCCCGTGCGAATAACTGAACCATCTGATCAAGATTGAGCCAAACGGTGTTCCTATCCATTGACACCCTTAACTGAGCCTGGCCATCGCTGCTGGTAAAAATTTCAATTTGTTGATTCGCGTTAGCCATAGGATTCCTATTTAATCCGTGTTTATCTGTGTCCATCTGTGGTTTCATTTTGGGAAGTTCAGCAACAAGTCGCGGTAATATTCATATTGCTTTTGACGTAACTCGATTTCACGGGACAGACCTTCACTAATTGAATTCGTTAACGAGTCGAATTTATCAAGGATGGAAGCGATATGGGTTTGATTAGTTAATGATGGAATAGGAATCTGCAAGGTTTTTATAATGTCTGTATTCAAATTACTTACAGATCCGCTATTAATTTTACCTGCCCAATAGCTTTGTACTAAATCGGATGAAAGATAATGATAAAAATAATCTGAATTTAATTCCTGTCCAAAACCACTGATTGAAGCCCACCCATCATGAATAGCCCCATCAATATTTAGAATATAAGGGCGTCCAAAGCTCATTGAGTTAGAAATAATAAAATCGCCTTTTTTCAATAATCTTGATTTTTTTGCTCCTTCCTTGGTGATTTTCTGGGCTGTTTTGTGAACGTATTTGGAGCCAGATGACGTGTCACCGATCTTAATCCAAGATATACTACCTTCATTATCTGTTATGTATTTGGCAATCGGTCTAGGTGAAGCGCCTCGCTGAATTTTTGCTACTTCCCCCAACGATTTCCACTCCACTTCACTTTCATCAAAAGTAAGAAGCCTGTCACGATAATAGTTATATTGTTTTTTGCGGGCGGTAAGCTCGGCAGTAAGCTCGGCAGTAAGCTCGGCGGTAAGTTCGATGAATGCGTCCAAAATCCGCACAATCTCCGCCTGAATCGCCAGCGATTTCTTTGGGTTCTCCGGACATGGGATGGGGATTTTCTTGTTGCAAAAATTACTAATCCATTGACGTTTATGATCGCCATGAATCAGGTCGCTAGGTAGAGTATTTAGCAAATAATAAACATATTTCAGAATGAATTTAGTGTCATCACTTGATGTGATCATTTTCATTGCTGATGATTTGGCTTTAAAGTTAAAATCAACCCATTTATTAGCCGTTGTAAAATCGTCAAAAATGACTACAGGGTTCTCTGATGCATTGTTAATTCCGCCAGTTTCATCTGTGTATCCAAGGATAAAAGTTTTACCTGCCGTTAAAACAGGTGTTTCAAACGCATCATCATAATTTTTTGTTTTTACAAGATATTTAGTTGGCTGTTCATATTGAGTTACATCCCCTAAAGGTATCCACTCAACCTTAGCGCCATCCAATAATTTTTCTAAAAAGCTCACCTCATTCATGCTTCAATCTCCGCAATGATAGAATCAATATCCCTGCGCAGTTGATCAATTTTACCAATCGTGGTTTTTATCTCCGCATTTAGCTTGCTGATATCGATCACCTCTCTCGTGTCTTTGGCTTCCAAGTAGGAACTGACGGAAAGGTTATAATCATTGGCCACAATCTTTTCACACGGCACGGATTCAGCAACATGATCGACTTTCTCTTTACTATCAAAAATATCCATAATCTTTTGAATATGCTCATCAATCATCACGTTATTGTTGGTTTCTTTTTTGAAGAACTCTTCACCACTAGCATCAATGAACTGAACGTTGTTATAGCGCTTATTTTTAGCCAAAATCAGAATAGTCACGGCGATGGTGGTGCCGTAAAACAAATTGGGCGCAAGAGAAATCACGGTTTCGATATAGTTGCTATCGACCAGATATTTTCTGATTTTTTGCTCCGCCCCGCCGCGGTAGAAAATGCCGGGGAAACAAACAATCGCCGCCCGGCCTTTGCTGGAAAGATAACTTAAGGCATGAAGCACAAAAGCAAAATCGGCTTTGGATTTAGGCGCAAGCACGCCCGCGGGCGCAAAGCGATCATCGTTGATTAAGGTTGGGTCGTCTGAACCAACCCATTTCACAGAATAAGGCGGATTGGAAACAATCGCATCAAAGGGTTTATCGTCGCCAAAATGCGGATCGATGAGCGTATTGCCTAACTGGATATTGAACTTGTCGTAGTTGATATTGTGCAGAAACATATTCATCCGCGCCAGGTTGTAGGTGGTGTGGTTGATCTCCTGACCGAAAAATCCTTCTTCTACAATATGGTCATCAAAATGCTTTTTGGCCTGGAGCAGCAAGGAGCCGGAACCGCAAGCGGGGTCGTAGATTTTATTGACGCTGGTTTGATTGTGCATGGCAAGTCGCGCGATGAGTTTGGAGACATGCTGCGGCGTAAAGAACTCCCCGCCGGATTTACCGGCATTGGCGGCGTAGTTGGAAATAAGAAATTCATAGGCGTCACCGAACAAATCGATCTGACTGCCATTAAAGTCACTAAACTTCAACCCGGCAACTCCGTTAAGAACGGCGGCCAGACGGGCATTTTTATCTTTGACCGTGTTGCCAAGGCGATTGCTGGTGGTGTCAAAATCGGCGAACAAGCCTTTGATGTCGCCTTCAGAAGGATGGCCGCTGGCAGAGGTTTCGATTTTAGTAAATATTTCAGCGAGGTCGGTATTCAGGCTTTCATTGTTATTGGCATTTTTAGCGACATTCGCGAACAACTGGCTTGGATAGACAAAATAACCTTTGGTTTTGACGGTATCGCGTTTAATGGCCGGTGTAATCACATCATCAGACAGCCGAGCATAGTTGATGCTGTCGTCGTCCGCTTCGATGTAGCCGGCAAAGTTTTCACTGATAAAGCGGTAAAACAACGTGCCCAGCACATACTGCTTAAAGTCCCAGCCATCGACCGCGCCGCGAACATCATTCGCTATTTTCCAGATTTGGCTTTGTAGCGCGGCGCGCTGTTGGTTTCCTGTCATGCTTTATCCTCTTTATTTTTTCCTTGCTCATTGATCCAGCGATCTATTTCGCTTTTCCAAACCGCCATACGCTACCCGCCTTGAAGCCGGGAATCTTGCCTTCAGACGCAAATTGATAAGCCGTTTTCTCCGCAATCCTGAGGTAATCGGCAGGTTTTTTCATGGTCATAATGTCATCGGGCATAGGTTCAATGTCCTTCCCGGGATATATGGATTGAAAATAGTGGAAAATGGACGAATAATCAAGTAAGTGTCCGGTTTTAATATCTATGAGACAAATCAGGCAGAGAATCTGCGGATTACGCGGACCTGCCTGCTGCCCGCCTGTTGCAGGTAGGCGCCTTGCCGGCCGGCATGGTGTGTTTGGCTGTCATTCCCGCCTGGGCGGGAATGTATTGCATAAACCACTGGATTCCGGCTTTCGCCGGAATGACAACAGTTTTGTCATTCCAGCCTGTCTGCTGTGAGCAGGCGCCAAACCAACCGGAATAATGCGCAATCTGCGCAGACCTGCCTGTTGCAGGCAGGTCTGCGAAATCTGCGGATTGCTCAAACCGGATTGACCCGAATGACAACAAGGGCGCATCAGGCGTGTTTCCCCGCGGATGCGATCATGGCTCGCGGCTTCGCGCATTTTTTTCAGGGCTTCCTTAGCATCCGCGGCCAAGCGCTGTTAAACTTCCCGGCTTATGAGCGAGATTACTGAACAGATACCGAAACAGGCCGGCGTTGATTTGCTGCATGAGGCGTTGAATTGCGATGATATCGAGGCCGCGGGGCGTCTTATCAAGGGCCTGCATCCGTCCGAGATCGCCGACTTTATCGAGAGCATACCAGCCAGGAAACGCGGCAATGTCTGGGCGTTGATCGACCCGGAGCGGGAAGGCGATGTATTGTCGCATATGCAGGATACCGTGCGCGCCGATTTCCTTGAGCAGATGCAGCCGGCCGAAGTGGCCGACGCCACCAGGGCCCTGGACGCCGATGATGTGGCGGATATATTGCAGGCCCTGCCGAACGATATGGCCGACACCATCCTGCAATCCATGGATGATCAGAACCGGCAGCGTCTTTCGGATGTCCTGACGTATCCCGAGGATACGGCCGGCGGCCTGATGAATATTGACGTGACCCCGGTGCGGGCCGATGTGTCGCTGGATGTGGTTGCCCGTTATCTGCGCTTGCGGGGGCAGATCCCGGAGAAGACCGATAACCTGATGGTGGTGGATCGCAATAATCAATATCTGGGCGTGCTGCCGTTAACGGAATTGCTGGTGCGCCCGCCGGAGACCAACGTGGCCGAATGGATGCAGGAACAGGTCTCCCTGCCTGCCGGGCTGCCCGCCACCGATGTCGCCAGGTTGTTTGAACAGCGTGATCTGGTTTCTGCCGCGGTTGTTGACGAGGCCGGTATCCTGCTCGGGCGAATCACGATCGATGATGTGGTTGATGTGATTCAGGAAGAGGCCGAGCAGGCGCTCAGGAGCATGGCCGGTCTGGGGGATGATGATATGTTTTCGCCCGTTATCGCCAGCACCCGGCGGCGCGCGATCTGGCTGGGCATAAATCTGCTGACGGCCTTTCTGGCCGCCTGGGTCATTGGCCGGTTTGAAGACACGATACAGGAGTTGGTGGCGCTGGCGGTGTTGATGCCGGTCGTTGCCGGCATGGGCGGCATTGCCGGCAGTCAAACCCTGACGATTGCGATTCGCGGTATCGCGCTCGGCCAGCTTGTGAAAACCAATATTAAACCGTTGCTGGTCAAGGAACTGGCCGTGGGTTTGTTGAACGGCGTTATCTGGTCGTGCATCGTTGCCATTATTGTGATTATCTGGTTTGGCCATCCTTTTCTGGGTTTGATCATTGGCGTTTCAATGATCATTAACCTGATGATTGCCGCGCTGGCCGGGGCGATGATCCCGGTCGTGTTAAAACATTACGGCATCGACCCGGCTATCGCTGGCGGCGTGATACTGACCACGGTGACGGATGTGGTCGGGTTTATGACGTTTTTGGGATTGGCAACGATCTTTTTGATTGCTTGATGTTGGCGATTAAGGAAGCTCTGATTAGGTTAAAGTTTCCTGCTGTCATTCCGGCCTGCCTGCCGCAGGCTGACCTGATGAGTCGCATAGGTATTGAACTCGGACATTGGGTTGATTCTTTGCGTATTAACCTTTACATTTTAATACGCGACCAGATGTTCGTACCTGTCAGCGAGCTTCTCACTTGAGACTGGTCGTCCCAAATATTTAAACACGCACAAGCGCTAATCCGCTGCCGGGCTTGCCGGGCACAATTTACCAGGTGAGCAGGACCCATTGCGGGACGATGACATCTTCCATGTCACTGCGTCTGGTATCCATGCGGCCGTCGCCGTCGTTGTCGATCAGGTAATAGGCCGGCCCCGTGTCCGGGGTTACTTTGACCATGTAGAGCGCGCCGTTGATGCGGTATTCTTCTATCACGGCGTCGTCTTTACGGATGATCGTCACCTGTGGTTCGATGCTTTCGCCGGTCTCCAGCGGATCCGGCAGTTGCGGCGGCTCCGGCGCCGGTTGCAGTCCGGCCGGAGTGGTGTCGTCTGCCATTGCCGGGCCTGCCGCAAGCAAGAGCAGTAGTAGTAGCTGTTTTTTCATAATTGTTCCGTTTTGTGAAGCTAGAGAGGGTTACTTTAACACTTGATGTCATGGAGATGAAACGGGTGTGCGGGTTCAATATCTATGAGGCCAATCAGGCTTGCCTGTGGCAGGCAGGCAGGGAGGGCGGGGCCGGGGAGTGAAATGGATTGCGATTCTGTCTGCGAGCCGGAATGATGTGTTTGGCTGTCATTCCCGCCAAGGCGGGAATGTATTTCATAAACCACTGGATTCCAGCTTTCGCTGGAATGACGGCAAGGGTGATAGATACATCCCGATAGCCCTTAACAAGTAACCGGGGCATTCAAAAAGACAGGTCTGCATCTTTGGATTCTAACTTTCTCCTGCCTGCGGCAGGCCCAGCCGGAATAACGTAAAACCAAAACAACACCCCATCGTCATTCCAGCGAAAGCTGGAATCCAGGAGGGCGGGGCCAGGGCATAAAATGGATTGCGATTCTGTCTGCGAGCCGGAATGATGTGTTTGAACCGTCATTCCCGCCAAGGCGGGAATGTATTGCATAAACCACTGGATTCCAGCTTTCGCTGGAATGACGGCAAGGGTGATGGATACATCCCGATAGTCCTTAACAAGTAACCTGGGCATTCAAAAAGACAGGTCTGCATCTTTGGATTCTAACTTTCTCCTGCTTGCGGCAGGCCCAGCCGGAATAACGTAAAACCAAAATAACACCCCATCGTCATTCCAGCGAAAGCTGGAATCCAGGAGGGCGGGCCGGGGAGTGAAATGGATTGCGATTCTGCTTGCCTGCCGGAATGGTGTGTTTGGCTGTCATTCCCGCCAAGGCGGGAATGTATTTCATAAACCACTGGATTCCAGCTTTCGCTGGAATGACGGCAAGGGTGATGGATACATCCCGATAATCCTCAAAAAGTGCCCGAGGCATTCAAAAAAACGGGGCTTTATCTTCTTTTCTCAGCAAAGTCTGATTTCTGTCCGAACCCGTACAACGGACGCGGGTTTGATCTGCCTGACCCGGCTTGCCCCCTTTGCCGGGCGGCAAAAGACGGAGATTTTTTGCATGAAACTGTCATAATCCCGGGGCAAGCGATTCAGCGATGACTTTTGGCGGGTTTTCATAATGAACAAGACGATGGTGTTGGTGGACGGTTCGTATTATCTGTTCCGGGCCTATCATGCCGTGCGCGGCCTGAGCAACCGGGAGGGCGCGCCGACCGGCGCGATATACGGCGTTATCAATATGATCAAAAAACACCTGGCCGAGGGCGGGCCGGATTATTTCGCGGTCATCTTCGACGCCAAAGGCCGAACCTTCCGCAATGATTTGTTTGAGGATTATAAGGCCAACCGGCCGCCCATGCCGGATGATCTGGCCTGCCAGATTGAACCGTTGCATGAGATTATCCGCGCGCTCGGCATCCCGCTCCTGATCATTGACGGCATCGAGGCCGATGATGTGATTGCGACCCTGGCGCGCCGGGCCGAAGGCAAGGGCATCAAAACCATCGTCTCGACCGGCGATAAGGATCTGGCGCAGATCGTCAATGAGCACACCCACCTGATCAATACCATGAATAATGTGTATCTGGATCGCGCGGGCGTAATCAAGAAGTTTGGCCTGCCGCCCGAGTTAATCGTCGATTATCTGGCCCTGATGGGCGATAACGTGGATAACGTGCCCGGCGTGCCCAAGGTCGGCCCCAAGACCGCCGTCAAGTGGCTGAACGAGTACGGTTCGCTGGCCGGGGTGGTTGAAAATGCCGCGCGGATCAAGGGCAAGGTCGGCGAAAATCTGCGTGAATTCCTGCCCAGGCTAGGCCTGTCGCGCCAACTGGTGACCCTGAAGTATGACGTGGAACTGGCCTACGCGCCGGAAGCGCTGCTGTTGCAGGAACCGGATCAGGCCGCGCTCAAGACGCTTTACCGGCAGTGGAATTTCAATACCTGGCTGGCGCAACTGGAGGGCGACGGCGCCGATCCGCAGGCGGCGGGAACCGGGGACGGGGCGGCTGTGCAAGCGGATACTCAGGCCCGTTATGAGACGATTTTTTCCACGGAACAACTGGATAAATGGATAGACAGGCTGAATGCGGCCGAGCTGATTTCGTTTGACACGGAAACCACCAGCCTCAATTACATGGAGGCCAGGATCGTCGGTCTGTCCTTTGCCGTTAAGGAAAACGAGGCGGCTTATGTGCCGCTTGGGCATGATTATCCCGCTGCGCCGGCCCAGCTTCCGCTGGCGGACACGCTGGCGAGCTTAAAGCCGATCCTGGAAGACGCCGGCAAGGCCAAGGTCGGGCAGAATCTTAAATACGACATGGAGGTGCTGGCCAATTATGATATTCATCTGCGCGGCGTTGCCGCCGATACCATGCTGGCCTCTTATGTGCTGAACAGCACGGCCAGCCGGCATGATATGGATTCGCTGGCCGCGCACTATCTCGGCTTACAGACCATTCACTATGAAGATGTGGCCGGCAAAGGGGCGAAGCAGATCCCGTTCAGCGCGGTGCGTATCGAGGACGCGGCCCCTTATGCCGGCGAAGACGCCGATATTGTGCTGAAGCTGAACCGGCGCTTTACAAGCGAACTGGACAAGACGGCCTCGTTGAAACGGGTTTATGAGACTATCGAAATGCCGCTGCTGCCGGTGCTCGCCACGGTGGAGCGCAACGGGGTCCGGCTGGACCCGGCCTGCCTGCTGAGTCAGGGTCAGGCGCTGAATGCCAGGCGCGAGCAGATCCAGATCAAGGCGCATGAACTGGCCGGCGGGCGCTTTAATATTGCTTCGCCCAAGCAAATTCAGCAGGTGTTGTATGACAAAATGAAGTTGCCGGTGCTGGCGAAAACGCCGAAGGGGCAGCCTTCGACAGCGGAATCGGTCTTGCAGGAGTTGGCCGGGACCTATGAACTGCCCAGGCGCATCCTGGAATACCGCAGTCTGTCCAAGCTGATTTCGACCTATATCGAAAAACTGCCGCAGATGATCAATAAAAAGACCGGGCGCGTGCACACCTCTTATCATCAGGCGGTGACCGCGACCGGGCGCTTATCCTCGGCCGACCCGAATCTGCAAAATATTCCGATCCGCACGGCGGCCGGCAGACAGATACGTCAGGCGTTTATCGCGCCCGCGGGCTATACCCTGGTCGCGGCCGATTATTCGCAGATCGAGTTACGCATCATGGCGCATTTGTCCGGCGACAAGGGCCTGCTGGCGGCCTTTGACCAGGGCCTGGATATTCATAAAACCACGGCGGCCGAGGTGTTCGCCACCGGGCTTGAGGCGGTCAGCGCCGCCCAGCGCCGCGCGGCCAAGGCGATCAATTTCGGCCTGATTTATGGCATGTCGGCGTTCGGTCTGGCCCGGCAACTGAACATTAGCCGCGGCGAGGCGCAGCAATATGTCAATCTTTACTTTGAGCGTTATCCCGGCGTGAAGCGTTATATGGACGAGACCCGGGCCAGGGCCAGGGATGAGGGTTATGTCGAGACCGTTTACGGCCGCCGTTTATATTTGCCCGATATCAAGGCCCGCAATGCCGCCCGCCGCCAATACGCGGAACGCACGGCGATCAATGCGCCGATGCAGGGCACCGCGGCGGATATTATCAAGCTGGCCATGATCAACATTCACGGCTGGCTGCAAGGCGCCGCAATTGACGCGCGGATGATCATGCAGGTGCATGATGAACTGGTGTTTGAGGTCAACACGGCCGCGCTGGATACATTTAAGGATGAAATAGGCCGGCGCATGAGCGCCAATGATCGCCTGAGTGTTCCGCTGGAAGTGGATATGGGGCATGGCGTGAATTGGGATGAGGCGCATTGAAGGGCTGGCTGCGGCTGGAATGGCGCATTGGGTTGTCATTCCCGCTTATGCGGGAATGGGTTGCATAAATCACTGGATTCCAGCTTTCGCTGGAATGACGGGGTGCAGGGATGACGGGCCTGCTATAAGTTGGGTTCTCGCCCCGTTGTCATTCCTGTTTGCTGCAAACAGGCCGGAATGACGGGGTGCAGGAATAACGGAGTGAGTGAATTCTCACCTCCGCTGCCGGTCCTGCCTGCCCGCCACAAACAGGCAAAAACCAAAATAACGGCAACGACAGGAATGTTGATTGCCGATTTAATAAGGTATAAATTGAATTCAGGATTAACCCTTTTCGTTCAAATCAGTGAGCATTTTCTGAGTAATCAGTCATGTTAATTATCCCTGCGATTGATATTAAGGACGGTAAATGCGTCCGCTTGAGCCAGGGCCGGATGGACAAGGCCACCATTTATTCGGATGACCCGGTCAGGATGGCCGGCAAATGGGTGCAGGCCGGCGCCAGACGCCTGCATATTGTTGACCTTGACGGGGCCGTCAAGGGGCGGCCGAGCAACGCGGATATCATCCATGCCATCGCCGAGGCCTGCCCGGATGTGCCGCTGCAAGTCGGCGGCGGCATCCGCGATGAGGACAGCATTCAGGCTTATCTGGACGTGGGCGTCTCTTATGTCATCATCGGCACCCGCGCCGTCACCACCCCGCATTTCGTGTCTGATGTCTGTCTGGAATTCCCGGGCCATATTATCGTCGGGCTGGACGCAAAGGACGGCAAACTGGCCACCAACGGCTGGTCAAAACTCTCTCACCATGACGCCATCGACATGGCCCAGCGTTTCGAAGAAGACGGCGTGGCCGCGATTATTTTTACCGACATCGGCCGCGACGGCATGTTGAACAGCGTCAACATTGAGGCCACGGTCAGGCTCTGCCGGGAAATCACGATCCCGGTTATCGCCTCCGGCGGCATCAGCAATCTGGATGATATCCGGGCGCTGTGCGAGGCCAGGGAAGAGGGCATTTATGGCGCGATCACCGGTCGGGCCATCTATGAAAACACGCTGGATTTTAACGAGGCGCAAAGGCTGGCCGACCGGGCCGCGCCGCCGGGCTGATTGATGGGTCTGGCCAAGCGCATCATTCCCTGCCTGGATGTGGATAACGGGCGCGTGGTGAAGGGCGTCCGTTTCGTCGATATCAAGGATGCCGGCGATCCGGTTGCCGTGGCCCGCCGTTATGACCGCGAGGGCGCGGATGAAATCGCCTTTCTCGATATTACCGCGAGCAGCGACGGCCGCGGCGCCATGCTGCATGTGCTTGAGGCCGTTGCCGCCGAGGTGTTCATCCCGTTGACCGCGGGCGGCGGGATCCGCGGCGCCGAAGATATACAGCGCATGCTCGACGCCGGCGCGGACAAGGTCAGTATCAACACCGCGGCCGTCAATGATCCTGAATTGGTAAGGCAGGCGGCGACCCGTTTCGGTTCACAATGTATCGTGCTTGCGATAGACGCCAAACGGGTCGAGGCCGGGGACGGCGCGCCGGGCTGGGAGGTGTTCACGCACGGGGGCCGCAATCGAACCGGCATTGACGTGATCGAGTGGGCCGTAAAGATGGCCGCATACGGCGCGGGCGAGATCCTGCTGACCAGCATGGATAAAGACGGCACCGGAGACGGTTTTGATATTGCATTGACTCGCGCCGTGAGCGAGGCGGTGGCCGTGCCGATCATCGCCTCGGGCGGCGCCGGTAATCTGGATCATCTGGCGGAGGCCGTGTTGCAAGGCAAGGCGGACGCCGTGCTGGCCGCCAGCATCTTTCATTTTGGCGAATACACCCTGGCCGAAGCCAAGCAGCACATGCGACAAAAAGGCATAGAAGTCCGGCTGTAGCGATGCGCGACTGGCTGGACGAGGTGAACTGGAACGAGGCCGGCCTGGCGCCGGTCATCGTGCAGGAAGCGGGCGCGCGGACCGTATTGATGCACGCCTGGATGAACCGCGCCGCGCTGGAAAAAACCCGCGCCGGGGGCAAGGCCGTTTACTGGTCGCGTTCCAGACAAAGGCTCTGGCGCAAGGGCGAAACCTCGGGTCATTTTCAACAGGTCGAGTCCATCCGCCTGGATTGCGATGGCGACACCCTGCTGCTCACCGTAAAGCAAACCGGCGGTCTGGCCTGCCACACCGGACGCCATCACTGCTTTTACAGGACACTCAAAGACGGCGAGTGGCAGACGACCGAACCCGTGTTGAAAGAGCCCGCGGTGATTTATAAAGATCGCGGTCTGGCGAAATAACGTAGTTGTCATTCCCGCTTATGCGGGAATGTATTAAACAAACCACTGGATTCCGGCTTGCGCCGGGCAGCTAGCTACGGACATCCTGTCCTCTCGCCGCATACAGGACATCCTGTCCATAAATGACGGCGGGGGCGTTGCTCCGGCTTTCCGTTATTCTCACCCTGTCGGCATTCCGCCCTGCCTGCGGCAGGCAGGGCGCTCAAGCCCGGTTTGATCGACCATATCGACCACAAAACGGGCCGCCTGCAAGGATAGCGGTGACAGATAGGCTGTATCTCAATCGACCGCTCGAAATTTGTTTGACATGGTACGCGACCTTCTATGGTGTTGATGTGGGTAGTTTACTTGTGGGGCGGCTAAATCCGACAAGCTCCTAATGCGGGTGTTTGGCTTTGATTCGCCTCATGTAATCCGCCTGGCAAGGCATATCAAATAATGAATAAAGACAGTCGCGCCGGCCTTTAATCCCAGCGGTCGTCGGTGACTTCTATGATCCCGTCTTCGACCCTTACCGGGAAGGTTTGAACCGGCTCATAGGCCGGCGGCGTCAACGCTTCGCCGGTTTTTATGCAGAAGCGCGCGCCGTGGCGCGGACAGATGATCTCGGCGCCGTCAATGATCTGTTCCGGTGGCAGGCCGCAGCCCAGCATTGGTGTGCCGTCATGGGTGCAGATGTCTTCGATCGCATAGTATTCACCATCCAGGTTAAATACGGCGATCATCACGTTATCAACATCAACCAGCTTGACCTGGCCGGGTCCGAGTTCCTGTTCCGCCGCGACATAAAACCAGCCTGCCAATGTTAATTGCCTCCGTTATTTGAAGGAAGCTCTGAATAAATCCATCCCGGATTTCTCAGAGCACGCAAGGTGAAAATGCGATTTTCACCTTGCTTCAAAATCAATGATTTGCATCATTGATTTTGGCGGTACGTCCCTGTACCGCAGGAAACTCTGATGCAATCAGAGTTTCCTTAACAAGCTAATACATACCTGTTTCCAGCCGCGCGGCCTCTGACATCATCTCCTGGCTCCAGGGCGGGTCAAACGTGAGTTGCACGGCGACCCGGGTTACATTGGGCACGGTCAGCACCTTGTGTCTGACATCTTCGGCCAGAAACTCGCCCATCCCGCAACCGACCGCGGTTAATGTCATGATGATATCAACCTGGTTGCCATCGGCGCCCAGGGGCGTGATATGGCATTCATAGATCAGACCCAGATCAACGATGTTGATTGGGATTTCCGGGTCATAACAGGTTTGAAGCTGGGCCCAGACGAGGTCTTCGTCAACCCGGCCGTCACCCGTGAGTTCTTTGTCCACCGTTGCGGTCGAGTGATCTTCGACTTCAAAGCCCAGCGCATCGGCGTTGCCGGCGTCAATACGGGCCAGATTGCCGTTGATATTGACGGTATAGCTGCCGCCCAGCGCCTGGGTGATCAAGACCATACTGCCCTCCGGCAGGACGATGGGCGTGCCCACCGGGATAAGCACGGCTTCGCAATCGCGGTTCAGGCTGATCGGTTTGTTCTCTTGCATCGCTGTTTACGGGGTGTCATTTATAAATCAACAGGCGGGGGACGGGCGAGGACCTCATTCGGTGCTGACAGGCTGTTCATGGCCCTTGATCACGGAGTGCAGGGTATGCCAGCAGAGCGAGGCGCATTTTACCCGCGCCGGATAGTCGCGCACGCCGGCCAGCGCCGCCAGTTTGCCCAGTTGCGCGCCATCGTTGCCGTTTTTGGCGTCACTGGTAATGAGCCCGTGAAACTCGTTGAACAGCGTTGCCGCCGCGTTGAGGGTCTTGCCCTTGATGGCGTCGGTCATCATGGATGCCGAGGCGACCGATATGGCGCAACCGGCGCCGTCAAAGGCGATATCGTCAATGGTCTCGCCGTTGGTCTTGAGATACAGCGTCAGTTTATCGCCGCAGAGCGGATTAAAGCCTTGCAGGGTTTTATCGGCGTTGTCGATCTTGCCGAAATTACGCGGGCTGCGGTTATGGTCAACAATGACCTCCTGATACAGGTCTCTTATATCGAGCATGAACGGTTCCCGGCCTTAGCCAAACAGCCGTTGGCATTTATCAATCGCCCGCATCAGGGCATCCACTTCCGTATGCGAGTTATAGAATGCAAAAGACGCGCGCGCGGTCGCCGGGATGGCAAAGCGTTCCATGACCGGCATAGCGCAGTGATGGCCGGCTCGAATCGCAATGCCCTCGTCATCGAGTATGGTGCCGATATCGTGCGGATGGATCCCCGCCAGTGTGAATGAAAGGATACTGGTTTTTTGCGTGGCGGTGCCGATGGGTTTTAAGCCCTTGATAGCGGCCGCCTGTTCATTGGCATAATCCAGCAATTCCGTTTCATACCGGGCGGCCTGTTCGAAATCCAGCCCGTTGAGATAGTCAACCGCCGCGCCCAGGCCGATCACGCCGGCAATATGCGGGGTGCCGGCTTCAAATTTACAGGGCAGATCGTTGTAGGTCGTGCCGCTCATGCTGACCGTGCGGATCATGTCGCCGCCGCCCTGATAAGGGGGCATGGCTTCCAGCAGAGCTTCCTTGCCATACAGCACACCGATGCCCGTCGGGCCAAACAGCTTGTGCCCGGAAAAGGCGTAGAAATCACAATCCAGCGCCCTGACATCGACCCGCCCGTGCGGCACGGCCTGGGCGCCATCGACAAGCACTTTGGCGCCAACGGCATGGGCCTGGTCGATGATGGTTTTGATCGGATTGATCGTGCCCAGCGCATTTGAGATATGCCCCACGGCGACCATGCGCGTCCTGTCGGTCAAGAGCTTTTCATAGTCTTCGAGCATGAGTTCGCCGGCGTCGTTGATCGGGATATATTTTAATATTGCCCCGGTCTCTTCACTCAGCAGTTGCCACGGGACGATGTTTGAATGATGTTCCAGTTCCGTGATGATGATTTCATCGCCGGGCTTGAGCGTCTTGCGGCCATAGCTCTGCGCGACCAGATTGATGGCCTCGGTGGCGCCGCGCACAAAGATGATCTCCTTGATCGATTCCGCATTGATAAATTGCCGCAGCCTGTCTCTGGCCGCTTCATATTCGGCCGTGGCCTTTTCGCTGAGCGTGTGCAGGCCGCGATGAATGTTCGCGTTATATTCACGGTAATAATCAGCCAGTATGTCGATAACCTGCCTCGGTTTTTGCGCCGTTGCCGCGTTGTCGAGATAGACCAGCGGCTTGCCGCGCACGGCCTGATCCAGCACGGGGAAGTCCGCGCGAATCGCGTCAATATCAAACGCATTGGCTTCGTTATCCAGTCTTTTGGCGGCGTTAGTGTTCATTGGTAAACTCGCGTATCAATGCGGCATCGGGCAGTTGCCCGACCACCAGATATTCAAGGCGGCTGCGTATCGCCGGCAGTTCAATGCTGCTGATCACTTCATCGGCAAAGGCATAGGTCAACAGACTCCTGGCCCGGTCTTCATCGATCGCGCGCGCGCGCAGATAAAACAGCATGTCCTTGTCAAGCTGCCCCACGGTGGCGCCATGACTGCACTTCACGTCATCGGCATGGATCTCCAGTTCCGGCTTGGTATCCACCTCGGCGTCGTCGGACAACAGCAGATTGGCGTTGTTCTGATGGGCTTCAATCTTTTGCGCCTGCGGATGCACCACGACCTTGCCGTTAAAGACCGCGCGGCTCTGGCCGTTCAGCACCCCGCGATAGTTCTCCATGCTGAAGGTGCGCGGTTCGAGATGATCGACCCGGGTATGGTTATCGACATGCTGCCGGCCGTCCGGCATATATAAACCATGCATGTCGATAGCGGCGCCCTTGGCCGCCAGCCGGCTGTGTATATCGTTGCGCACCAGCGAGCCGCCGAGCGCGATGGAATGCGATTCCAGTTTGCTGTCCCGCTCCTGGCGCACGTTCAGGCTGCCGATATGACAGGCGTTCAGGCTTTCCTGCTGGATTTTATAGTGTTTCAGCACGGCCCCGGCCGCCAGCCCGACCTCGCTCACGGCATTGGTAAAATAATCCGCGTCATCCAGCCCGATATAGCTCTCAATCAGGGTCGCCTCGGCCCGCTCATTGACGATAACCAGATTGCGCGGATGGGCGGCATGGGGCTTGCCGTTTGCCTTCGACAGATACAGGATATTGATCGGTTTCTCGATGATGGCGCCTTTTGGTATGTTGATATAGACGCCGTGCCGAATAAAGGCGGTATTCAGGGCCGTAAACATGCTGACCTTGTCATCGGCGTAGCGGGTCAGATGGCCGCTCAGTAAATCAGCTTCTCGGCTCAGGGTGGCGGCCAGGTTTTCCAGCGTGACCGCGGCCGGCAAGCCCTCAAGTCTTGAATATTCCTTCGCATAAACGCCGTTGATAAAGACCAGTTCGATGCAGTCCATTTCCCGGAAACGAACGGCGTCGATCTCGGCCGCGCCGATGTCGGCCGGGGCCTCATTGAGGCTGGTGAACGGCTTTTTCCGGAGCGGGCGCACATCGGTATATTTCCAGTTTTCCTCGCGCGGGCCGGGAAAACCGTTCTGCCTGAACAGGGCCAGGGCCAGACGGCGCTCTTCATAAAGCGGGCCTTGATCAAACCGGCGCTGTTCAAACTCGTCCAGATAATGTTGAATGGTGTCGTTCATGCGGCCTCGGTCCCGCTAATCCAGTCATAGCCCTTTTCTTCAAGTTCGAGCGCCAGCCCGGCGCCGCCGGACTTGATGATCCGGCCATTGCTCAGCACATGCACCTGATCCGGCTTGATATAATCAAGCAGGCGCTGATAATGCGTGACCAGCACAAACGCGCGTTCCTGGCTACGCAGGCTGTTTACGCCTTCGGCCACGATCTTCAGGGCGTCGATATCCAGACCGGAATCGGTTTCATCAAGGATGGCCAGTTTGGGTTCCAGCACGGCCATTTGAAAGATCTCGTTGCGTTTCTTTTCGCCGCCCGAAAAGCCCTCGTTGACCGAGCGGTTCAAGAGCGACTCTTTCATCCTGACCAGCTTCATCTTTTGCTTGACCAGGCCCAGAAATTCCACGGCGTCCAGTTCGGGTTCATCGCGCGACTTGCGGATCGCGTTCAGCGCCGCCTTCAATAAGTACACATTATTCACACCGGGGATCTCGACCGGATACTGAAAGGCCAGAAAGATGCCGGCGCAGGCGCGTTCTTCGGGCGACAATTCGAGCAGATCCTGGCCCTCAAACTCAATACTGCCGCGGCTTAGCGCATAGCCGTCACGGCCGGCAAGCACATTGGCCAGGGTGCTTTTGCCGGAACCGTTCGGCCCCATAATCGCATGCACCTCGCCGGCCTTGACACTCAAATCCACCCCCCTGAGTATGGCCTTGTCATCCACCGCCACATGCAAATCCAGAATATTCAGCATCGTCTTTTCCCGCATAGCGCCATTAACCGACCGCGCCTTCCAGCGTGACGCCCAGCAGTTTCTGGGCCTCAACCGCAAATTCCATCGGCAGTTCCTTGAAGACCTCCTTGCAGAAGCCGTTGACGATCATATTGACCGCGTCTTCCTCCTTGAGACCGCGCTGCATGCAGTAAAACAACTGATCCTCGCTGATCTTTGAGGTCGTGGCCTCATGCTCAACCGTGGCGGTCGAGTTTTTGGCCTCGATATAGGGGAAGGTATGGGCGCCGCATTGATCGCCCATCAACAGCGAGTCGCACTGCGTGTAGTTACGGGCATTGGCCGCGCCCTTGCCGATCTTGACCAGACCGCGATAGGCATTTTGCGCGCGCCTGGCCGATATGCCCTTGGCGATGATGGTGCTGCGCGTGTTTTTGCCGATATGGATCATCTTGGTGCCGGTGTCGGCCTGTTGATAATTGTTGGCCACCGCGACCGAGTAGAACTCGCCGACGGTGTTATCGCCTCTCAGGATGCAACTCGGGTATTTCCAGGTGATCGCCGAACCGGTTTCAACCTGTGTCCAGGAAATCCGGGCGTTATCACCGCGGCAATCGCCCCGCTTGGTCACAAAGTTATAGATGCCGCCGACCCCGTTTTCATCGCCGGGATACCAGTTCTGAACGGTTGAATATTTGATCTCGGCATCGGCCAGCGCCACCAGTTCGACCACGGCCGCGTGTAACTGGTTTTCATCACGCATCGGCGCCGTGCAGCCCTCCAGATAACTGACATGGCTGCCTTCTTCGGCCACGATCAGGGTGCGTTCAAACTGGCCGGTATTGGAGGCATTAATGCGAAAGTAGGTGGAGAGTTCCATCGGGCAACGCACGCCCTTTGGCACATAGCAGAAGGAGCCGTCGGTAAACACGGCGGAATTCAGCGCGGCAAAATAGTTGTCCCCGACAGGCACCACCGATCCCAGATATTTTTTAACCAGTTCGGGATAATTCTGCACGGCCTCGGAGAAGGAACAGAAGATGACGCCGGCATCGGCCAGTTTTTCCTTGAAGGTGGTCGCCACCGAAACGCTGTCGAATACCGCGTCAACCGCCACTCCGGCCAGGAGCTTTTGTTCCTGCAGGGGAATACCGAGCTTTTCGTAGGTCTCCAGCAGTTTCGGGTCAACTTCATCCAGGCTTTGCGGGCCGTCCTCTTTGGATTTTGGCGCGGCATAATAGGAAATGGCCTGATAATCGATTGGCTCAATATCCAGCCGGGTCCAGTTCGGCGGCTGCATCGTCAACCATCGCCGGTACGCCTTCAGGCGCCATTGCAGCAGCCATTCGGGTTCTTCTTTCTTTCTGGAAATATAGCTGATGGTGTCCTCGTTCAGGCCCGGCGGCACGGTATCCATGTCGATATCCGTCACAAAACCGTGTTCGTACTCCTTGCGGACCAGTTCTTCCATATTGCTTGTCGTTGCTGCCATGATTGCCTCCATGGTTTGATTACATTTATGCCTGTTTCACGCTGAAGCTCTCGCCACAGCCACAGGATTCTTCCACATTCGGGTTATAAAACTTAAAGCCGGCATTCAGCCCTTCCCGCACAAAATCGAGCCGGGCGCCGGCCAGATACCGCAGACTCTTATCATCAATGACTATCGTGACGCCGTTCGATTCGATCTTGCGATCCCGCGCGTCAAGCTGTTTGGCCGTCTCGATCACATATTGATAACCGGAACAACCGGTGGTCTTCACACCCAGACGCAGGCCGATCCCGTCCGTCTCGCGCGCCAGCACCTTTTGCACATGCTTTCTGGCGTTGTCCGTCAATGTAATGCCTGCTTCGTTCATCTGTCAGCGGACCCCGGCCGGCTGCAAGGCCGCGACCACAAACTCCTGCCGCCTGGCGACCCGTTTTACGTTATTGCGCTGGATCAGGTTTGCCAGGGTCACGCCGTTTAAAAATTCAGAGACATGCAGGTTCAATTCCATCCACAGGTCATGCGTCAGGCAGCGCTCATGCGCCTGACAATTCTGCCGGCCGCCACAGCGGGTGACATCGATCGGCTCGTCCACCGCATAGATCACCCTGGCGATCGTAATCTCGTCCGCGGGCTGCGCCAGCCGGTAACCGCCGCCCGGCCCGCGCGCGCTCTGAATCAGGCCGCGCCGCCTCAGCTTGCTGAATAACTGCTCAAGATACGTCAGGGAAATGTCCTGCCGTTGCGAGATGCCCGCCAGGCTCACCGGCCCCTCCGCGTCATGCAGGGCCAGATCCAGTATCGCGGTCACGGCGTAGCGGCCTTTGGTCGTCAATTTCATTTTATTCCGCAAATATTGCAAATATGGGCCTGTTTGAGCGCGTAACTTTACATAACCGAGTAAATCAGTCAACTTTTTAATTGACAAAATTAGTCAGGAATAGCGCATAAAGAATTACTTCAATAAATTCAATGAGTTGCTGCATTTAAGAAAACCTGGACAGGTATTCAGGCGGCCAGACGGACGACCAATTGCACCAGCGCGAACAGGCCGATGAGTAATATCAGGACCAGGATAAAGCCGGTAATGACGTATATTTTGATGCCGTATTTTTCGATGTACTGCTCATCCCGATCCATATTGGCCTTTGATTGCACGCCAAAAAACGAGGCCAGCAGACTGTGCACGATTTGCAGGAGGGACGGCTCTTTGGGCGCCGGTTTTTTCAAGATTGGGCCTCTATGGTGGTTAAGTGGTTTGTATGGTTATTTTTTGAAATAGTATAACAGGATAGACTTTGATTGAGTAACGTCATTTTGTCATTCCCGCCAGGGCGGGAATGGCTTGTATAAACCACTGGATTCCGGCTTTCGCCGGAATGACAACGGGGGCTGTTGGATGCTCTTTCGCTAGCCTATATGTACACCTCGTAGTTTGCAAGCTGATTATTCAGTAACAGTTAAAATAAGACTGCGTACGTATATCCGGCCTCTGTGTTGGGGAATCATTGTCCCCGGGCCTCAATGAGAACCGCGCCCCTGTCGCTCTATCGTGCCTTCGGGCTTTTAAGCCCAGGCGGGCCTGCCAGCGTTTCAGGGGCCGGTCTAACCTGTTACTTCATATCTTCATCGCAACCTATGGTAGGTACGTTCTACTCCTGTCTCAAGCCGGCCGGTACTCGGCGCCGTGATACAGCATTGACCAGATGATGCGGGCCAGTTTGTTGGCCACGGCCACCGCCGCCTTATGCTTGCCGGCACGGGCCATAACCTGTCTGGCCCAACGCGACAGCCGGTCTTCACTGCGGTCGGCATAGCGCAAGACCGACCAGGCCCCCTGGACGAGCAGGCGGCGCAGATACCGGTTACCCCGCTTGGTAATCCCTCCCAGCCGTTGGCGGCCGCCACTGGAGTGCTCTCTGGGCACCAGCCCCAGATTGGCCGCATAGTGGCGCCCATTCTTGTAGTTTCGGCCATTCCCCACCATGGCCGCCTGCCTGCAGCAGGCAGGCGGCCGCACTGGCAATCAGTGGCCCCACCCCCTTGATGCCCGTCAGACGCCGCGCCGACTCATCCTGCTTGACCTGGGCCTTAATATCTTCCTCCAACTCCGCAATACGCGCATCCAGCGCCTGCCATTCGGCCCACTGCATGCCGAGATAGCGGCGGGCCATGACCGTCAAGCCATGCTCACCGTCTTCCAGCAAGGCCGGCAGCGCCCGTTCCAGCGCCCCCTTCCCCTGGGGCACCACCACGCCATACTCCCGCAACAACCCCCGAATTTGATTCACCAACCGGGTACGCCCGCCCACGGCCTGCTCACGCAGCCGGTGCGCCAGCAGCCGGTCGGTCTGCTCAACACTGCGAGGCATAACACACCGCAACTCAGGACGACCAGCCGCCTCACAAATCGCCAGAGCATCATGACGGTCGGTCTTGTTCCCCTTGACAAACGGCTTCACATGCTGTGGCGGAATCAGCTTCACCTCATAGCCCCGCTTCTGCAACTCACGTCCCCAGTAATTCGACCCCCCGCACGCCTCCATCGCCACCACCGCATCCGGGTAACGGCTCACAAAGGACAGCAGACCCGCACGCCGTATCGTCCGGTTAAACACCGGCTTGCCAGCCTGATTCACTCCACATACCTGAAAAATAGTCTTTGCCAAATCAATACCAATTAGAGTAACTTTCATCTCGGACACCTCTTTTGTGCATTTAGGTTAATTGAAAACTTCATTTTGGCGCTTCAGACGCCGCGCAACAAGAGGTGTCCATCTCATCCTGCCTGTAGCAGGCAGGCCGGAATGGCGGCAAAGAAGTCATTTTCTGTAATGTCGTCATTCCAGCGAAAGCTGGAATCCAGTGCTGTATGTAATACATTCCCGCGTCAGGGGGAATGACAACAGGAACGGGTTTATATTATTCCGGCCTGCCCACCGGTCAGACCGACCTTTTAAGCCGCTCGCTGTCCCAGAAGATTTCCCCGCCGCCCTGATTCAGGTGTCTGGCCAGCACAAACAGCAGATCGGATAAACGGTTGATATAGCGCAAGGTTTCGGGATTCAGATATTCCGAGTGGCCCATTTTCACCATCGAGCGCTCCGCGCGGCGGCAGACGCTGCGGGCCAGATGACAGATAGAGGCCGGCATCGAGCCGCCCGGCAGGATAAATTCCTTGAGCGCGGGCAACTCTTCATTATAGACATCGATCAACTGCTCCAGCCGTTCCACGCAGACCGGCTCAATGACCGCGTTGCCGGGCAGCGCCATTTCAGCGCCGATGTCGAATAAACGATGTTGTATGTTCAGCAAATAACCGGCCACATCATCGGCCACGCCACCGGCCAGCAGCACGCCCAGCAGGCTGTTCAACTCGTCAATATCGCCCATGACCCGCACCCGGACGGCCGACTTGTCAACCCGCTCGCCCCCGGCCAGGCCGGTGCTGCCGTCGTCGCCGGTTTTGGTATAGATCCGGGTGAGCCGCTTGCTCATGGCCGAACACCCCGGCCATAGCGCGCCCGCGGCGCCATCGCCTCAAAAATTCTGATACTGAAAGGACAGGAAAACATTGCGGCCCAGGGCATTGTAAGTGGCAACCGTCTCATAGTCTTTATCCAGCAGATTACCCACCTTTGCGCGGATGGAAAAGTGTTTAGTGATTCGATACTCGGCGGTCATGTCAACCGTGACAAAGCCGCTGGTCTTGACGGTATTGGCGGTGTTGTCAAACCGATCGCCGCGCGCATTAACACGCCCGCCCAACTGCCATTTATCAAGATTATAGTATAAATCATAAGTCAGATTTTTCTTTGCCCTGCGCGCCAGACGCCGGCCGGTTGATTTATCCTCGGGATCCAGCAAATCAAAGACCAGCGAACTGCTCCAGTTCTGCCACTTAAAATTAAGCCTGCCCTCAAGGCCGGTTATGCGGGCCGCGGCGGTATTGGCAGCGGCAAATCTCCCGCCGGCAAACGTAAAGCCTATCAGGTTTTCTATTTCCGTATGATAAACGCGCAATCCCCAGTCGCCGAGCGCATGTAGCCCGCCCGTGCCCAGTTCAAATGATTCCGAGGACTCCGGTTTGAGGTTCGGCGTGCCGAAACCCGGAAAGTAGAGTTCATTAAACGAGGGGGTTTTGAAGGCCGTGCCATAAGAGGCATAGACATTCATGTCATTCATGAATTGATAGCGCCAGCCGACAGCGCCCGTCAGCGCGTCGCCGAAGGCCTGGTTTCTATCCGCGCGCAGGGAGGCCGTCAGGCGGCTGCCGCCGATCGCGCCGAGATATTGCGTATAAACGCCATAATTATCACGGCGCCGCTCGACATAGGACGTGGTGCCGCTCACCTGATCATCGCGGTAATCAAGGCCCAGGGTGACTAAATGATCCGGGTTCAGGGCAAAATCACTCTGCATGGAAGCCTGTAATCGTTTGGTATTGAAAACGCTGTCGGGCAAGATGGGCGCTACCGTGTCCAGAGAAGTCGATTCATCGCGGCTCTCGCCGAGTCGGAAGCTCAGCTTCCAGAAATCCAGCGGCTTGAGCGACAGGGCGCCGCCGATCACCCGCTGTTTGAAATCCATCTCATCCTTGGCGGCCGGGCTTACAAAGGACGGGTCAAACTGGGTATTGCCCGTGGCTTGCAGGATAGACAGATCAAGCTCGGCCTCGTTGGCAAACTGATACCCGCCTCTCAGGCTAAAGGAAAGATTGTCGTAACCATCGCGATCTTTGGACTTGGCGTCCGGGCTGGGTGACCTTGCGTCAATACCGCCGGTGTCAAAATAATCCACGGCGCCGCTGTAATAAAAGCGATCAAGGCTGCCGCTGGTCGCGGCGGAAGCCCGGTAGGTCGCCTCCGTGCCGAACCCCGCGCTCAGCGAGTAACGCCTTTGGTCGGACCCCCTGCGGGTAAAAATCTGGATCACGCCGCCCAGCGCGTCGGAACCCCACATACTCGAACGCGGCCCGCGGATGATCTCAATGCGCTCGATCAGGCCCACCGGTATCAATGGAAAGGCGGGCGTCCCGACCGTGGCCGATCCAACGCGGACGCCGTCAATGATGAGCAGCAGATGATCCGACTCCGTGCCGCGCATCCGCACGCCGCTCACCTTGCCATAGCCGCCGCTGTTGGTCACATCAATGCCGGACACGCCGCTCAACAACTCTTCCAGGCTCTTGACCTGCAGGCGTTCAATATCCGCCCGCTTCAACACCGTTGCGGCAAGCGGCAGCTTGTTCTGGGCAACGGGTGTGCGCGTGCCGGTTACAATAATTTCATCAGCGGGCATCTGGGCCTGAACCGGGCCGGCCGCCAACAGACATAAAACAATGATTACGGGCTTTATTTTCATTAGATTTCCTCCACGGGATTAAGGCAGAGGAGGGAAACCCGGCAAGAGAGACCCCGACAAGAGTAGCGCATGGGCAAGCCCTGAAAAACGCGCGGCCGGGTCATTACCACGGGGGAATGACAACATAAGGCGTGATACCGGCAAGGCTGTTCCGGCCTTCACTGACAACGACCATACGACTCTTTCAGGGCTTCCTCAATAAAAAGGCACAGGGAAGCCTCTCAGGATCGCCCTCCGCAATTCCGATATATAAAAATTATAAAGGCCGGTCTCCGGGCTGATGGGTATTTGTCTTCACAAACAAATTTCCGGGCGCCTTCCCATGCCAAAGGCACAGTGGCATCTCGCCCGGGTCTAAACCAATCACCGTTGCGGGGGCAGCGCCAGATTTGAAAGTTCCGCTCTCTTGACCAAAACCGATGAGCCTTTCTCACTGACTTCCCGTTAATCTGATTACTTTGGTCTGAATAATCAAAAACCTCTATAACGGCCCAAAGTCTATAGCCGGCCGCGGAAATGTCAAATCAACTTGACTGTCTCTGCGCAGCCCGTACACTTTGATTCTTACCCGAGGCTTTTCAGGGAAACCCCGAAAAAATCCGCTATGCCTGTCAAAAACAACACCAATAACGCCGCGCTGTCGAAAAATGCGCTCATCATTGCCGTATTGCTGGCCTTGCTCATGGTCACGACCCGGCCCCACGCCATCGGCGCGCTGACGCACCTGCCGGACGCCTCCATCGCCATATTCTTTGCGGCCGGGTTTTATCTCGGCCGCTATCTGTTATTTGCCTTTTATTTTTCACTCGCCGTGCTGCTGGATTTTCTTTCCATTACCGCCGGCGGCGTGAGCAGTTTTTGCGTGACGCCGGCTTACGGATTCCTGCTTCCGACCTATGCCGTTGCCTGGCAAGCCGGCATAATGTTTAAAAAACACTATGCCCTGACCTGGCGTTCGGCAATGCTATTCGCGGCTTTTGCCTTTATCTCGGCGAGTGTCGCCTTTATTATCTCAAATGGCAGCTTTTATCTGCTCTCAGACTATTATGACGGGCAAAACTGGGCCGAATACTGGCGCGGCTTTGGCCTCTATTACCCCTACTACGTGAGTTCGGCTTCTGCCTACATCGCGGCGCTTGGCGCCATTCATCTCGGCCTGTATTACCTCAACAAAACTCCCGAACCAGACCGGACTGAATACAGGGACGCCTGAACCGGCCCCTGCCGCGGCGGCCGCGGCAAGCCGGAAAAGAGATGGATAACACCACATCCGCAACCACCACGATTGACCTGTTGCGCCACGGCGAATGCGAGGGCGGCGATATTTTTCGCGGCAGCACCGATGTCGCGCTCTCTGAAAGCGGCTGGGACACCATGCGTCATGCCATTAACACTCATGCGGCCGACACGCCCTGGGAACAATTGGTCAGCTCCCCGCTGAAGCGCTGCCGCCATTTCGCCGAGGCCATCAGCCGGCGGCACAATATCAGCCTGACGGTTGAAGACGATTTCCGTGAATTAAATTTTGGCGATTGGGATGGCCTTGAGCGCCGCCATCTCCGGGACAGCCATAAAGAAACCCTGCGCCTGCTGCAAACCGACCCGGCGTCATTCAATCCGCCCGGCGGAGAATCCATGCTCGCATTCCAGCGGCGGGTGCAAAAGGCATGGCACAGACTCCCCGATCAATACCGGGGCCGGCATCTGCTGTCGATACAACACGGCGGCACAATTCGCATGATATTGACGCACCTGCTGTCGATACCACTGAGTTCAATGGCGAAAATAAATGTGCCTTATGGCAGTTTTACCCGCATTAAGATCCACCACGGCAATCACAAAGACAATGCCGTGTTGATGTTTCATAAATGAAAAAGGCCTCTTTTAAAATCCGAGTGGGTAATGCAATAATTCTGGCTTAATTGATGACCGGGACAGAACGGAGACGGCCTGCGGGCAGCAGGTAGGCCAAAATGACAACAGTTTCGTCATTCCAGCGAAAGCTCGCCTACAGGATGTAGGTGGTAGAGCGGCGTCTGGAACAAGCCGCCGAGGAATCCACGCCTGCCGGAGGCAGGCCTGCCTGCTGCAGGCAGGTAGCGGGGAGGCAGGTAACTCAGCGGGGTCGGTTGGAATGAGGTATTCAGATGGTCATTCCCGCTTATGCGGGAATGTATTGTATCAACCACTGGATTCCAGCTTTCGCTGGAATGACGATGGGGTGTTGTTCCGGCTTTACATCATTCCGGCCTGCCTGCCGCAGACAGGCTCATGCTAGCACACTCAATCCACATGCGGCTTAACCCACTCGGAACTCAAAAGAGCCTGAAAAAGGAATAACGGCCCCCGACTATTCGTCGTCATTCCGGGCAGATTCCTACACCAAAGCCCCCTCCGTCATTTATGGACGGGATGTCCTGTATGCGGCGAGAGGGCAGGATGCCCGTAGCCGCCCGGCAAATTCCCAACCAAAGCCCCCACCGTCATTCCAGCGAAAGCTGGAATCCAGTGGTTTATGTAATCCATTCCCCCTGCCTGCTGCAGGCAGGGGGAATGACTCTGCGTAATCTGTGTAATCTGCGGATTCTTTTCCACGGCGCAGGCAGGCGAACTCTGTAATCCACTGACTATCCCGGCATCGCCTTCCTGGATTCCGGCTTTCGCCGGCCTGCCATCGGCAGCAGGCCGCGAATAAACCCGTGCCGGGCCTTGTTTACAACACGGCGCCGGCGAAGTCGGCCAGGCGTGAGCGTTCACCCCTTTGCAGGGTGATATGGCCGCTGTGTTCCCAGTCTTTGAAGCGATCTACGGCGTAGGTCAGGCCGGAGGTGGTCTCGGTCAGATAAGGGGTGTCGATCTGGGCGATATTCCCTAAAATGACCAGTTTGGTGCCGGGGCCGGCGCGGGTCAGCAGGGTCTTCATCTGTTTGGTGCTCAGGTTTTGGGCCTCGTCCACGATGATGTAGCGGTTCAGAAAGGTGCGGCCGCGCATGAAATTGAGCGAGCGCAGCTTGATGCGCTTGTTCAGCAGGTCGGTGGCGGCGGCCCGTTCCCACTCGCCGCCCTCATCGGCATGGGTCAGCACTTCCAGATTGTCCAGCAAGGCGCCCATCCACGGCGCCATCTTCTCTTCCTCGGTGCCCGGCAAAAAGCCGATGTCTTCGCCGACCGGGATCGTGACGCGGGTGATGATGATCTCGCGGTAGCGCTTTTTATCCAGCACCTGCGCGAGGCCCGCGGCGAGCGCCAGCAGGGTCTTGCCGGTGCCGGCCGCGCCCAGCAGGGTGACCAGGTCGATGTCGGTGTCGAGCAGCAGATTCAGGGCAAAGTTCTGTTCGCGGTTGCGCGCGTTCACGCCCCAGACGGCCTGACCGTGCCCGCGGTAATCCGTGGCCAGCGCCAGGGTGGTCTTGTGCGCGCCGATCTCCTTGACCAGCGCCTCAAAGCCCGTGCCCTGGTCGCTGTAGAGGCTTTGATGCGGGTAACAGACCTTGAGCGGCCGGCCCTTTATCTCATAAAGCGTGCGCCGGTCTTCCCGCCGGGCGGTCAGGGCCTCCGACCTGGTGTCCCAGAAATCCGCCGGCAGTTCGCCGATGCCGGTATAGAGCAGGTCAACATCGTCCAGCGCCTTGTCGGTCGTATAGTCCTCGGTGTGAATGCCGCTGGCGCGCGCCTTGATACGCAGGTTGATGTCCTTGGAGACCAGCGTCACCCGCCGTTCCGGGTCTTCTTTTTGTAAGGACAGGGCCGCGCCGAGGATGGCATTGTCCGCATTTTTCCCGGGCAGGGGCGCCGGCAGCGTGTCCGGCAGGATCCGGGTCTGCAAAAACAGATGGCCGCCCGGCCGCCCGGCGTCGTTCAGCGGCGTGGCGCGATCCAGCGCCAGCCCCTGTTTGATGGCCTCGGGGCCGGCCTCATTGATGATGTCCTCCATAAACCGGCTGACCTGGCGCACGTTGCGGGCCACCTCGGACATGCCCTTTTTGGCGGCATCCAGTTCTTCCAGCACCACCATCGGGATGAACACATCGTGCTCTTCAAAGCGGAACAGGCAGGCCGGGTCGTGCATCAGGACATTGGTGTCCAGCACGAACAGTCTGGCCCGCTCCCGGCGCGCCATGTTCAGGCCCCAGACAGTGATTTCAGCGCTTCAAGCACGGCCTCAACATGGCCCTTGACCCGCGCCTTGCGCCACTCGGCCCGCAACACGCCCTTGTCGTCAATCAGGAAGGTGGAACGCTCTATGCCCATGACTTTTTTGCCGTACATATTCTTTTCCTTTATGACCTCAAACAGGCGGCACAGGCTTTCGTCCTCATCGGCCAGCAGGTCAAACGGAAAGTTTTGTTTCTCCTTGAATTTTTCATGCGACTTCAGGCCGTCGCGGGAAACCCCGAGAATCACCGTATTGCGCGCCCGGAATTTACGGATATTGTCGCGGAATTCCTGCCCTTCCAGGGTGCAGCCCGGCGTGCTGTCCTTCGGATAAAAATACAGGACCACATTTTTGCCCTTGAAATCCGAGAGTTTAACGGTCTTATCGCCCGTGGCCGGCCGGTTGAAGGCCGGGACTTTCTGGCCGACAGCGATTTTGCCCGCGCCGGAAGCCGCGCCCGTCTGCTGCGCTTTGCTCATGGTTGAATACCCCCTATACGATTTGAAAAGACAATAAAGATACGATAAATGCTTTCATTTTTCACGCGCGCCGGCCGCTATTTCAGCGGTTCCATGATGGCATCCAGGTTGAGGCGGTCGCAAAAATCCATAAAATCACCGCGCAGCGCGGCGATTGAGGTATTGATCGGGATATTGATGGTCATGTGCAGGGCGAACATCGCGGCGCCGGTCTGCGCGGCCTCATAGGTGCTGGAATTCAACTCCTGGATGGCGAGCGCGTTGCGGGCCATAAAACCGGCGATGTCAAACAACATGCCGCCCTGATCCGCGCCCACCACGTCCACGGCATAAGGCAGGCTGTCGCCGCGCCGCTCGGCCAGCCCGCTGCGCTTGCAGAGGACCGGCGTGTTGTGTTCGTGCCCCAGTTTTTCCAGCATATCCTCGATCTTGGCGATGGCGTCCCAACTGCCGCACAAAAACAGCATCGCGGCCATCTCGCCGCCGAGCACGCTGAAACGGCTATCGACAATACGGCAGCCACTGGTCTTTGCCAGTCTGGAAAAGGTTTTGATAATATCGCTGGAATTTTCCAGCAGCGCGCTCACAACAAGGTAATTTTGCATCCGGGCACCGGTTCAGGTTAAAAGCAGGTTTTGTTAAAGTGGGTTCTGGGAAACTTCTATTTCATAATGCGCGGGTCATTAATATTTTTAATTAATGCCCTTGTCATAACAACATCAGATTCAGTACCATACACGTTTTTATTGACCACGAATAATAGCACGACTTAAATGTTTACAGGCAGCATGGTTGCAATCGTCACCCCGATGCGGGCCGGGGTTGGGCCGGACACCGGGCTTGACAGCGAGGCGCTGGCGGCGCTCGTTGAATTCCACATCGGGCAGGGCACACAGGCGATCATCGCCGTGGGCACCACCGGGGAATCCGCCACCCTGACGGAACAGGAGCATTGCGCCGTGATCGGGCAGGTCGTGGAGTTTGCCAGCGGCCGCGTCCCGGTCATCGCCGGCACCGGCGCCAACTCGACGCTGGAAGCGATAGCCCTGACCCGGGCCGCCAAAGAGGCCGGGGCCGACGCCTGCCTGCTGGTCACGCCGTATTACAACAAGCCGACCCAGGCGGGCCTGTATGCGCATTATAAAGCCGTGGCCGAGCGCGTGGCCATCCCGCAGATCCTCTATAATGTCCCCGGCCGGACCGCCTGCGACATGCTGCCCGAGACCATAATCCGTCTGGCGGCCATCGAAAATATTATCGGGGTCAAGGAGGCCAGCGCCGATTTAAGCCGGGTCGAGACGATCCGGGCCGGCGCCGGGCCGGATTTTCTGTTGCTGAGCGGGGACGATCAGACGGCCAGGGAATTTATCCTCAAGGGCGGCGACGGGGTCATCTCCGTGACCGCCAACGTGGCCCCGCGGGCCATGCGCGCGATGTGTGAACAGGCCGCCCGGGGCGACGCGGCCGGCGCGGCCGGGCTGGATGAAAAACTGCTCGGCCTGCATCAGGCCCTGTTTATTGAATCAAACCCGATCCCGGTCAAGTGGGCCGTCCACAGGCTCGGCCTGATCCAGCCCGGCATCAGACTGCCCATGACCTGGCTGACAAGCGCGGCCGAAGACCGGGTTCTAAACGCTATGCAAATCGCAGGAGTGCTATAAATCATGAAGTTACTGAATGTTTTACTGCTGGTTGCCGTCTTCGGCCTGACCGGTTGCGCCATGCTCCAGAAACTCGGCCTGTCCGACAAGCGCACGACCTATCAAAAAAGCCAGGATATGGATGTGCTGGAAGTGCCGCCGGATCTGACCGTGACCCGCGGAGAATATCAGGCCGTGATACCGGGCGAGGCCGAATCCACCACCCTGAGCGAATTTGAACGGCAGCGCGACCAGCGCTTAAAGCGCGGCAATGTGGTGTTGGGCTCGGGCGAGTTTGAAGACGAACAATGGCTCGCCTTGCAGGGCGATACCCGGCAGGTCTGGCCGGGCCTGCGCGAATTCTGGCGCAATAACGGCTACACGGCCGAACTGGACGATGCCGAACTCGGCGTGCTGGAAACGGACTGGCGCGAAGACGGCTTTGCGCGCAACAAATTCCGCGTGTTTGCCGAGCCGGACGAAAACGGGGTGATCCTGTTCCTGTCCAGCCGCCGCGAGGAACGCTCGGAAGGCGTCTGGTTTGCCGTGCAGCCCGACAAGGCGCTGGAAAAGAGGACGCTGCGCGAGATCAGCCGTCATTTCTACGGCGAGGTCAGGACCGCGGACTCCAGCCTGGCCGCGCCCGGCGGCAGCCCGGCGGTCAGAGCGCGCCCGCCGCGGGCGGCCATCCTGAGCCTCGGCGAGGGCAAATCATACCTGGTCATACCGCGCGAATTCAGCCTGGCCTGGCGCGACACCGAGGCGCTGTTGAGAAACGCCGGCTACGACATCAAGCGCAGCGACCCGGCCGCGGGCGTCTATCATTTTGTATATTTCAGGCCGGACGAGGGCCAAAAAAAGGGCTGGCTGGCCCGGCTGAAATTCTGGGGCGATGAGGAAGAGGCTGGGACCCCCTACCAACTCAGCCTGACCGGCGTGGGCGACAAGACCGAAGTCATCGTCATGAGCGGGGCCGGTGAATGGCTCGACAACGAAGACGCCGGCGCCATCCTGGAGACCTTAAAAGACAATTACAACCGGCTTTAAGGAAACATTGTCATTCCCGCTAAGCCCTGCCTGCCGCAGGTAGGGGGAATGACAACATAAAGAGTCATTCGGAGTGGCAAGTCATACCCCGGCCCGCTACCCGCCAAAAACAGGCACAAAACAACAACACTAAAAATAATTTCCTGTTTTTATAAAAATAAACTTGCGAATCATTCATGCTACGTCTAAACTAGGGTTTTCCAATTAACCAAAGACACCAAAGGACTTCCAAAATGAAAACGCTTTCAAACATACTGCTCATGCTTTCTATCAGCGCGCCGCTGTTCGCCAACAACATTACCCCCCCCCCCCCCCCGAAAAATTAGCTGAGAACACCAGCACACAAGGCTTTCCAGCCATCGACCAAACCTTTAATTCAACACTTACCAACTCCAACGACACACCGCTCATCGCGGACGCAACGGCCAATACCACACCAGAATCCAAAGCAGAAATAGAAGAAATTACCGTCACCGGCCAAGCCGAAACATACGCCGGCGGTCAGGTCACACGCAGCGGCCGTTTCGGACTGCTCGGTAATAGAGACATCTTTGACACACCGTTCAGTATCAGCAGCTACACCGCCGAACTCATTGAAAATCAACAGGCCAGAACGGTGGGCGATGTCGTTCGAAATGATGCCTCCGCACTCTCAACTGATTCTGGCCAGGGCATTAGAGAATCGATCGGCATCCGAGGCTTTAATGTAGCCTACAATCTCTATGACGGTCTGCCAAACCTGCATTTTGGATATGGCAGTTCAACAGTTCAGACCCTTGAGAGGATCGAGGTCTTCAAGGGGCCCAATGCCTTGCTCAACGGAGCAGTCGGTTTTGGTTATGTGGGTGGCGCCATCAACTTGGTCCCCAAGCGCCCAACAGACATCGCCTTGACCAGACTCACCGCCGACTACGATTATCAATCACGCCTCGGCATTCACGCCGACCTCAGCCGCCGCTTCGGTTCGAGAAACCAATTCGGCGCCCGGCTTAATGCCCTCTATCGTAATGGCGAAGGGGCCACCGAAGGCAACGATGAAACATTTGGCGAAGTGGCTTTAGCACTGGAATATCGCGGCGACAGACTCAAACTGGAGACCATACTGGATTATCAGGACCGGGAGTTGCGCAGAGGAGATCAGTTTTTCATTTTAAGCGGGAGTGCCACCGCGGTCCCCTCTGTGCCGAATCTTGAGAACGCCATTCAACAACCCTGGGAAAAGACAAATATTAAATTCGCCCGTGGCCTGCTGAGAGCAGAGTATGCCCTCGGCCGGGACTGGACCGCGCATGCGGCCTATGGCGCCATGGCCGCCGAAGAATATCGACTGCGGACACTCGGTCGTAATCTCAATGCCAGGGGAGATTTTAATCCGTTGTTTATGCTCCAGCGATACAAGGATAACGACTACGCCTGGAATGTCGGTATCAGGGGGGGATTTGAAACCGCAGGGGTCACGCATCAGGTCTCAATAGAAACCATGCAAACGAAGGAAGAATTTAGATTTCCCAAAAATCAGAGATTTTTAAACCTTAACAGTTCGAATCTGTACAAGCCGGTGTTTGTTGCGCGCCCGGCATTTGATGACTCAACCGGGGGTTGGGGCAAAATATCTGAATACCTTGAATCATCCATCGCCCTTGCCGACACCCTGGGCTTTTTTGATGAACGGGTGCTATTGACTGCCGGGATCCGACGCCAAAGTCTTGAATCAAAATTCTTCAACTTCAGGACAGGCATACGTACCGGCCAATACGAGAAGTCAGCCATCACCCCGGCCTTCGGCCTGCTGGTCAAACCCTGGGACTTTGTGTCTCTCTATGGCAACTATATCGAAGCGCTGGAAGCGGGGCCAACCGCGCCGAGGGGAACCGTCAACGAGGGGGAAATATTCCCGCCATCCGTCACAGACCAGATCGAGTTCGGTGTAAAGTTTGACCTGGATGGTCTTGGCCTGACGGCCGGGCTGTTTCAGATCGCGCGGCCGAACGGGATCACTGATGCCACAACTAACCGATTCAGTCTTGATGGCCAGCAGCGCAATCGCGGCCTTGAACTGAATCTCTTTGGCGAACTGCGCCCAGACCTGCGCCTGCTGGGTGGGTTCACCTATCTCGACAGTAAACTGACCCGCACTCAGGGCGGCAGGTTTGACGGTAAAAATACGCCCGGAGTGCCGGAACTGACGGCCGTGTTGAACCTGGAATACGACACGGCGGTCTTCCCCGGCCTGACATTGACGGCCCGCGCCGAGCATGTGGGCAGCCGATTTATTCGCAATGACAACAGCCTGAAAGTACCCGCCTACCAGCTTTACGGCCTTGGCGCCCGGTATCAGCGAACGCTGGGTGACAAGGCATTCACCCTGCGGTTGAATATCGACAATCTCCTTGATGAAGATTATTGGACCACGAGAGCGGGCCGTGACAACATCCTTTATTTAGGCGCGCCCAGAAGCATAAATTTGTCATTCATGATGGATTTCTAACCCCTGCCTGCCTTCCCCCCTCCCCAACCCTCCCCCCGCTGGGGGGAGGGAGAGTGCAACCCTGCTCCTCCCCCCGGCGGGGGGAGGCCGGGAGGGGGGAGACGAGGGGACACAAGGCCCCATTCCACTAAAGCCCGTGAATCTCATCCATCAGATCAGGCAGCCAGGTCACCAGGCCGGGCGCGGCAATCAACAGAATGATGGTAATGACTTGCAGGATAACGAAGGGGATGATGCCGGAATAGATGTCCTGTATGCGCACCCCGGCCGGCGCCACGGCCTTCAGGTAAAAGAGTGAAAAGCCAAACGGCGGCGTGAGGAATGAGGTTTGCAGATTGATGGCTACCAGCACCGCGAACCAGAGCAGGTCGATGCCGAACTGGCTCGCGATCGGCGCCAGGATCGGGATCACGATAAAACAGATCTGTAAAAAATCCAGAAAGAAACCAAGCAGGAATATCAGCAGCATACTGATCAGCAGAAAGCCCCATTTGCCGCCCGGCAGGCCGGCCATCGCATCCGCCACAATCCGGTCGCCGTCCATGCCGCTGAACACCAGGCCAAAGGCCGTGGCCCCGATCAGTATCAAAAACACCATGCTGGTCAGGCGGGTTGTCTGTTGCATGGCGTCTTGCAGGTTTTTCAGATTCAGCTTTTTATGGGCGGCGGCCAGGATCAGGGCGCCGATCGCCCCGACCGCGGCCGACTCGGTGGGCGAGGCGATGCCGAAAAAGATAGAGCCGAGCACGGCGACGATCAGCAGCAGGGGCGGCAGCAGGGTGAACAACACGGTCGCCGGGGTGACGGCGTCCGCCCCGGTTTTGAGCGCCGGCGCCTTGCCCGGCTGGCGCCAGGCCAGGACGGCGATATAGAGGATAAACAACAGCACCAGCACGGCGCCCGGCACGACCGCGCCCATGAACAGCCGGCCGACCGGCACCCCCATGACATCGCCCAGCAATATTAAAATGATGCTGGGCGGGATAATCTGGCCCAGTGTGCCGGAAGCCGCGATGGTGCCCGTGGCCAAAGGGACCGAATAATGATGTTTCAGCATCGTCGGCAGGGCGATAATCCCCATGGTCACGACAGTCGCTCCGGCCACGCCGGTGGTGGCCGCCAGCATCGCGCCGACCACCACGATGGCGATTGCCAGACCGCCGCCCAGTTTTCCGCACAGCTTGCCCATCGTTTCCAGCAATTCCTCGGCGAGACCGGAGCGGTCCAGGATGACGCCCATGAAGATAAACAGTGGCACGGCAAGCAGGGTAAAGTTGGTCATGATCCCCCAGATCCTGAGCGGCAACAGGGCGAAAAAATCGAGCCCGAGGAAGATGCCGCCGAAGATCAGGGCCACGGCGCCGAGCGTAAACGCCACCGGATATCCCAGCAATAACAGGAACATCAGGCTGGCGAACATCAGGATAATCCAGACGGTCATGATTCCCTTTTGAGGGCCGCGGCGAGTTTTTTAATCGCCTCGGCGACGCCCTGTAACAGCAGCAGCGAGAAGCCGACCGGTATGGCCGCCTTGATCACGCCGCGCGCCGGCAGGCCGCCCGGGTCGGGCGAGGCTTCGTTATGGATAAAGGCCTGTTCGACAAACGGCCACGAACTGATGATGATCAAGAGACAAAACGGCAGCAATATCACCAGGCTGCCAAACACATCGATCAGCGCCCGCCAGCGGTCATTCAGGAAACGGCTGCGGTAAAACACATCAAGCCGGACATGGTCGTCGTGTTTGAGGGTATAGCTTGCCCCGAGCAGAAAAATAACCGAAAACAGATGCCATTCCAGTTCCTGAATACTGATGGAACCCGCCTCAAAGACATACCGCATAAACACGTCATAACCGACGATTAAAACCAGCACGACCACAAGCCAGGACGCGCATTTACCCGTGAATTCGGTAAATACATCAATCCTTGCGGCCAGCTTGAGCAGTCTGTTTTTCAAGTTATTGTTTTAATTAAACGGAAGGAAGCGGGAGTGTAACCGATTGCTGTTTTCAAAAACAGGTGATGTTCGGGTTCAATATATGCGATAAATCAAGCGGCCTGCTTATAGCAGGCAGGCCGGGTAGTCTCCAGTGTGTGTTAATAACTCACGGGCTACCCGATTTCTTTTCTCAGAAAAGGCTACCTTTTTCTGAACCTGTGCGCTTTATGCGCAATTATTATTGCGCATAGCCGGTTTTTTCTTGCGCTTAGGGAAACTCTGATTGAATCAGAGTTTCCTGCGGTACAGGGACCTGCCTGCTGCAGGCAGGCGTACCGCCCCAGAATCAATAACTTGGCAATGATGCAAATCATTGATTTTGAAGCCCTGCCTGCAGCAGGCAGGGAAATCCAGGATGGATTTATTCAGAGCTTCCTTAGATAACTGCCGCTTCTTGTAGGCCAGCGCCGGCTTTACAGGAAGCGGCGGCGGGTTTCAGTGGCCGCTGTCAGGTGGGTGTTTTTTGAATCGTAATTCCCTGGGAGTCAGGAGGACAGGCCGTATTTGCGGCGAAACTTGTCAACACGGCCGGCGGTATCGACCATTTTTTGCTTGCCGGTGTAAAACGGATGGCATTCGGAACACACATCCAGATGTAACTCGCCCTGGTGGGTCGAGCGGGTTTTGAAGCGGTTGCCACAACTGCATTGAACGGTGACTTCTTCGTAATTCGGATGGATAGCGGCTTTCATGGTTACAACTCAATTAGTCCTGTGAAACGGGGGGGAGATTCTATGTTAATCCGGCACTGCTGGCAATCTTTTTGCCCGGATTCATTCGCCTGTCAAGACAGGGAACTTTGCCTTAATCAGCAAATGCTGAACAAAAATCATACCCCGGTTTTAAGTCTGGCCGGTTGCCGTGTCATTTGCCGCAAATTCGGCAACCACCGGGGTGTGGTCGGAGGGCCGTTCCAGCCGGCGCGGCGCCTTGTCGATATAACAGGCGCGGCACAGGCCGGACAGGGCCTCCGAGGCCAGAATATGGTCGATTCTCAAGCCCCGGTTGCGGCGAAACGCGGCGGCCCGGTAGTCCCACCAGGAAAAGCTTTCCGCGTCCTGTTCAAACAGACGGAAACAGTCCTTGAGGCCGTGCGCCAGCAGTTTTTGAAACTCGGCCCGTTCCGGTTCGCTGACCAGCACGCTGCCCTGCCATGCCAGCGGATCATGCACATCCCGGTCGGCCGGCGCGATGTTGAAGTCGCCCAGAATGACAAGGCGCTCGTTTTCTTTCTGCAAAGTCCTGATGAACGGGTGTAATTTCGAGAACCATTCCAGCTTGTAGCGGTATTTATCCGAATTGACCTCGGCGCCGTTGGGCACATAAAGATTGAGCACGGTAATATCGTTGCTGTTTACGGCCAGCACCCGCCGCTGTTCATCGGCATAACCCGGGATTTGTGTGGCCACGGTGTCAAGCGGGGTTCTGGACAGGGTGGCTACGCCGTTGTAGGTTTTCTGGCCGCTGTAACTGACATGATAACCGGCCTCCCGGATGGCCTCCCGCGGGAAGTTGGCATCGGTCGATTTGGTTTCCTGCAAGGCCAGCACATCCGGTTGTTGCTGTTCAAGCCACTGCAAGACCTGCGGCAGGCGCACCTTGAGGGAATTGACATTCCAGGTGGCAATTTTAAACATGGTTCTAAGGAATTGCGGGCTAGCCGGCTAAAAAGGATTTGATCGGCCGCGGTTTTGCGATGGCATAACCCTGCGCGTAATCGATCCCGATTTCCAGCAGCGCCTGGCGCGTTTCATCATTTTCAACGAATTCGGCAATCGTCTTTTTATTGACAATCTGCCCGACCCGGCGGATGGTCGCGACCATTTCCCGGTCAACCGAATCGGTCAACAGGTCGCGGATGAAGGCGCCGTCAATCTTGATATAGTCCACCGGCAGATTCTTCAGATAACCGAATGAGGACAGCCCGCTGCCGAAATCATCCAGGGCAAAAGAACAGCCTTTGCCTTTCAATGCGGTGATAAACTTGCGGGTATTGCCCAGGTTGGCGATCGCGATGGTCTCGGAAATCTCGAAACAGAGTTTACCGGGCGGCAACCGGCTTGCTTTCAGCTTCTGGATACAGAAATTGAGAAAATTATCATTGCCGAGCGAATGTCCCGATATATTGATCGCGCAGGTCTCGACCTGGGTCAGTATTTTTTCATCCGAACACAGCCAGTCGAGCGCCGCCTGGATCACCCACTGATCGATCTTGTCAGACAGATTATGGCGTTCGGCGGCGGGTAAAAACGCGCCGGGCAGGATATAGCCGCCGTCCGCCGTTTTTATCCTGATCAATAGCTCCAGGCGTTTTCCTTCGCCGGCGGCCGGCGGTTTGAGTGGGACAATCTCCTGGTAGAATAAATCAAGCTGGTTTTCTTCCAGGGCCTGATTTATCCTGAAGACCCATTGCGTTTCATCTCTTCTTTGCTCCAGTTCATCATCATCCAGGGAGAAGACATGAATGCGGTTGCGGCCCAATTCCTTGGCCATATAACAGGCGCTGTCGGCCGCGCTGAGCACATCCGTGACATTGCCGCTGGTTTCGCTTATTGGCACCAGGCCGATACTGACACCTACGCTGAATTTGTTTTCATCCCAGGCAAAGCGGAAATCCTGCACCACCGACAGGATCTTTTTGGCCACGCCGTGGGCCTGATCCAAGGTGCAATTCTCTATTAAAATGCCGAATTCATCGCCACCGAGCCGCGCCAGCGTGTCCCTGCCGCGCACCGAGGCGGCCAACAGCTCGCTGAGTTGTTTCAACATGGCGTCACCGGCAATATGGCCGCAGGTATCGTTGATGAGCTTGAAGTTATCAAGGTCGAGATAACAGGCCGCATGACCCGCCCCCCGGGAAGCGCCGGATTTTAACAGGCGCGCCAGGCGCTGCTCGAATTCGCGCCGGTTTACAAGCCGCGTCAGCGCGTCATGCGTTGCCTGATATTCCAGTTGTTGCGTCAGGCGCTGATTTTCGGAAATATCATCGCAAACCACCAGGATCTCCTGCCGGTTATTCATATTGATGACATGGGCGGTTTCACGCACCCAGATGGCATGGCCGCTCCGGTGCTTCTTTCTTAACTCCCAGCGAAACAGGGAATCCGGGCTGGTAAAGCATTCATTGAGCTTTGCTCTGGCCATCGTCCGGTCTTCGTCAAGGATGAGCGTATCGATCAGGTCCCGGCCGATCAACTCATCGGCCTTATAGCCGAGATACTTCGCGCCAAACTCGTTGACTGACATGATTCGGCCCGCGCTGTCCAGGCTGAAGAACATGGAGGGCGCATCGTGGTAAAGCGTGCGGAATTTTTTGCGGCTTTCCCGCAGCCGTTCATCGTTCATTTTATGTTCGATGATCGCGCCGACCACGGCGGCAATACGATATAACATCATGTTCTCAAAGGCGGCCGGTTCGCGGTTATATTTATGATAGCTGCTCAAGGCCCCGGTCAATTCCTGCCGGCTTGATTTAATCGGCGCCGACCAGCAGGTCTTCAGGCCCAGTTTCAGGGCCGGCCCGCGGCAGTCCCGCCAGGCCGCACCTTTTTCAATATCGCTGGTAATGGCCCGTTCTTGCCGGGCCGCGGCCAGGCGGCCGCCCAGCTTTTTGATCCCGGGCCCGGCCATAGCAGCGCGGTATTTCTCTGGCAGGCCGGGCGCGATGGTTTTTAAGGCGCGCTTGCCGCTACTGTCCAGCAGGCTGATCGAAAAAGTCGATTCGGATAAACGGGATTCAATTTCGGCGATGATCCTGATCAGCGCCTCATCGAAATCGTCATTTTCGGCTTCAATCTGATAACAGCGGCTCTCAAGTTCCAACAGGATCTCGGTGTGTTTTCTTTCGGTAATGTCCTTTGCGATCGTCAGGATCCGTTTTTCGCCGGAAAGTTCGACAAAAAAGCTGGATGCCACCACGTAAATAGGCTCGCCGTTTTTTTTGCGGAAATGGAATTCCCTGCCGTTTATTTCGCCTTCCTTGAGGATCAAGGCCACGATCTTGTTCCTGAAGTCCAGCGTATAAAGGCCGATTCTTGTGGTCGCCTCGCCGATCAGTTCCTGCCTGTCCCAGCCGGTGGCGCTGCAAAAGCCCGCGTTGACATCAATGATTTCATCATCGTCCAGCGAGGCCAGCCAGATCAGATCGGGACTCAGGCGGATGATTTTATTGATATATTCACGCGAGCGGTCCAGTTCTCCGGTGGTCTCGACATACTCGGTCAGGTCATGGGAAACCGCAATGACCCCGCGGATCTGGTTTTTGTCGGCGTAATAAGGCGTATGCACGGTGCGTAAATAACGCGGCGACCCATCGCCCCGCACACAGTTAATCTCATAAGAGACCGTTTCGCCCGCAAGACATTTGTCCAGACCGGGTTTAACGACGCCGTTAAAGACCTCGCCGCCGTGCAGTTGCGCCACATCATGGTTTATGACCCTGGCCTCGGACTGATGATAAAAATCAAGATAGTTTTTGTTGACATACCGGTGCCGGTAGTTGCGGTCGATAATGGCGATCAAATCGGTCGAGGCGTTTATCATGTCGCGGTAGCGGCTTAATTCCCGTTCATCCCGCACCCGGTTTAATTCATCGGCCGCCCGCGCGGCAAACACCTTGAGCAGGGATTCATAGGCGCGGATATTCTTTACCGGCAGGGTGTTGACGACCTCGATCAGCCCGATCGCGCCGCCATGCAGGTCAACCAGCGGCAAACCCACATAGCTTTCCGCCTTGAGCCGCTTGAGCATTTCCGAGTCCGGCCAGGTCCGCCGCGCGGCGCGAGCGCAGGTAGAGGCGCCTTTCTCCAGGGCCGCACGGCCCGGCGCGCCGGCCAGATCAAACGCCATATTCTGCTTGATTTTGCCCTGGCAGCATGCGGCCAGCGCGCGCAGGCTTGTCCCGCTGTCCGTGATTTCGCTGAGCAGCACGCAGTCCGCCTTGAGCAGATTCTGGATATAGCGCGCGAATCGACTAAAGAAATCAGGGCCCTTACGGATATTCAGGGCCTCGACCAGATGATTAAACACGCTGCCGTGTTGCTGGCTTTCCAGTTCCAGCGCTATCGGCGTTGCAAACAGGCTCAGTATGGAGAAATACTTCTCTTTCTCCGCCTCTGCAAGCGGTTTGCTGTTAATGATGAAGATACTGCCGACCACCTCGGCAAAACTGTTTTTTAATGGCGCGGCGCAATAAGCCTCGGCCTCCAGTTCGACCAGATGTTGATCCCGCGGGAATAGTTTACGCACGCCGCTCGGATAAAACAGGGGTTGTCCGTCGATAACCGCCCTGCAAGGCGTGTCGGTCGGGTCATATTCCGGCGTATCAATAAATCCCTCATTACTATTGCGGTAAAGCGCCAGTATTCTGAGGCGCTCATCGCTGAAATTGACGCACTCCGTGATGCCCGCGACGCTGACGCCGGCAGTTTGACACAACTTTTGGGCCGCCTGCTTAAAATAAAGCCTGTCGGGTTTTGTATAAAAATTATCAGCCGCCTGCATGAGCGATCTACCGGGTGGTTCAAAATTTAAAATTTACACAAAACAGGTCAGGACAGCTAAATAAGTCCATGCGGCGCCTGCTCGTCCGCCGTTTGCCCCTGTCTTGCGTGGCCCTGGGCCTCCCCGCCCCGTGTCATCGACCTGCATGGCCGCGACCGCGCGCTTCGTCTATCGCCTTTTGACCATGATTCTGCTGAATCGGTCACTAAAATTTCTTCCATGGCGCCCTGCCAGCCGGCGATCAGTCGTTTGATCGCGTTATTCATTATAGGGCAGTTCGGCATCAAACAATACGGCGGGCGCGGGCGGGAATAATATGACATGCGTTAAATACCGGTCAATCCGGCGAGCAGACCATTTACCCGAAACAACCAGCCTCCGGCCCGGGCAAGACGGTAAAGCGGCCGGATACGCCCTGAATTTATCCGAGATAGCGGGGGCCTTGCCCGGGGAGAAAAGCCTGTCCGCATCCGCCGTCCGGGTCAGCCAGCGCCCCCCCCCCCCCCCCCCCCCCCCCCCCACGGAAAGGTAAGCTGGGCTTGGTTTTCAGCCGCATAGCGCCGGGACTGCCCCGCTCCGGCAGCGCGGGATTCATGCGCGCGGTGTGATTTTTCTTTAGGCCAGTACACAAAAAACAGGCTCGTGCGGACATTGAAGAGAGGTGATGCTGGAAGTAAGCAATTTTAGAGGATTGGGTTTATTGGAAATTAGTCGTGTGTCTTTTATATCGCGCCTTAAACAGACCGGCAGCGCCGTCCGCGTGCTTTTATACGTCACAGTGGCAAAGTATAGTTATTTCAGCGCCAAATACAAGGCCGTGTCCGGGTTTAATACTTATGAGGCAAATCAGGGCTGTCCGGCGCCTGGCTGTAGCAGCCAGGCCGGAATCCATGAGGGCGGGGCCGGGGCGTGAAACGGATTACGATTCTGTCCGCTTGCCTGCCGCGGGCAGACCGGAATGACGGCAGGATCATTCCGGCGCGCGCCGCCCCGCTCAGCGCAGTTTGTATAGCGGCGGCGCGCTGTCGGCCGCGGTCTGGTAGTTGACGCTGAAATCCTCGAAGGCGCTCAACACCGCGTTGATATCCGCGCTCTTTTTCATGGCATAACTGTCGATGCCGCAGCGGCGCATGAAGAATATCTGATCGCGCAATACATCCCCGATAGCGCGCAACTCGCCCCGATAGCCATAGCGCTCACGCAGCAGGCGCGCATGGGTATAGGAACGACCATCCTTGAAAACAGGAAAATCCAGCGCGATCAACGCAAATTTATCCAGATCATCCAGCAGGGCTTCCGTTTCAACCGAACCGTCAATCCATACCGCCTTCGGCCCGCCCTGTTGCAGCAGGGCCTCGCGTTCTGCCTGCCAGTAAGCAAACGGCACGATCACGGCCCCGGTGGGCAAGGCCATGTCCGCCTCCGGCGCGCGGATCAGTTGCCATTCATCTTCAAGCAGGCGCCGGTCTTTAATGACTCGCATAGGCGCGCTCTTTAAACGGTTTGATGCCGATGCGCCGGTAGGTGTCCAGAAAGCGCTCCTGGTCCTCGCGCCGCTCCAGATAGACTTCCAGCAGGCGGCCGATCACATCCGCCACGTCTTCTTTCATAATGGCCGGCCCCAGCCGGTCGCCCAGGGCCGCGTCCTTTTCCGCCGAGCCGCCCAGGGTCAACTGGTAGTATTCTTCCCCTTTTTTGTCAACGCCGAGAATACCGATATGACCGACATGATGATGACCGCAGGCATTCATGCAGCCCGACATCTTGATCTTGAGTTCGCCAATATCATGCAGGTAATCCATATCGGCAAACTTTTTGTTGATCTGTTTTGCAATCGGGATGGAACCGGCATTGGCCAGCGAACAGAAATCCAGGCCGGGGCAGCAGATCATATCGGTCAGCAGGCCAATGTTCGGCGTTGCCAGTTCATGCGCCTTGAGTTGTTGCCAAAGCGCGTGCAGGTCCGCCTGGCGCACATGCGGCAGGACCAGATTCTGGTCATGGGTCACGACAATTTCACCGTGGCTCATGCTGTCCGCCAGCGCGGCGATATGCGCCATCTGTTCCGCGGTCGCATCGCCCGGCGCGGCGCCGGGCGCCTTTAAGGAGATCACAACGGCCCGGTAGCCGGCGATCTTGTGCGGGAAAAGGTTGCGCTCGGCCCAGCCTGCAAAGCGTCTGTCGCGGGCCAGGGCCGCGGCAAAGCTCTGATCGGCCGCGGCCCCGGTGTCATAGGCGGGCGCGGTAAAGCAGGCCCTGACGCGATCGATCTCTTTTTGATCCAGTTGCAAAACGCTGTTCTTGATATGCGACCACTCCGCCTCGACCTGGCGCGTGAACTCTTCCTGGCCGAGCGCGTTGACCAGGATCTTGATACGCGCCTTGTAGAGGTTATCCCTGCGGCCATGCCGGTTGTAAACGCGCAGGATGGCCTCCAGATAGGACAGCAAATAGCGTTTTTCCAGAAAGGGGCGGATACTCGCGCCGATATAGGGCGTGCGGCCCAGGCCGCCGCCGACCATCACATTAAAGCCGATCTCGCCGCGCGCGTTTTTGACCAGATACAGGCCGATATCATGCACCTGCACGGCCGCGCGGTCCCGGCTTGCGCCCGAGGCCGCGATCTTGAACTTTCTCGGCAGAAAAGAGAATTCGGGATGAAAGGTGGACCACTGGCGGATGATCTCGCAATAGGGCCTGGGGTCTTCCAGTTCGTCGGCCGCGATCCCGGCAAACTGATCCGAGGTGACATTGCGGATACAGTTGCCGCTGGTCTGAATCGCATGCATCTGCACACTGGCCAGATCCGCCAGGATGTCCGGCACGGTCTCCAGCGCAGGCCAGTTATACTGAATATTTTGCCGGGTGCTGAAATGGCCGTAGCCCTTGTCATACTTTCTGGCGATATGGGCCAGCATCCTGAGTTGCCCGGCCGATAACAGGCCGTAGGGGATAGCCACCCTGAGCATGGGCGCATAGCGTTGCAGATATAAACCGTTCATCAGGCGCAACGGCCGAAATTCCTCTTCGCTCAACTCGCCGGCCAGAAACCGCGCGGTCTGGTCCCGAAATTGCGCGACCCGTTCGTTCACGATCGTCTGGTCGTAGTTATCGTATTTATACATTAGATTTTGCTGTCAATCCGGGGGTTCTGTAAGGAAGCTCTGAATAAATCCATCCTGGACTTATCAGAGCACGCAAGGTGAAAATGCGATTTCCACCTTGCTTCAAAATCAATGACTTACGTCATTGATTTTGGCGGTACGTCCCTGTACCGCAGGAAACTCTGATTCAATCAGAGTTTCCGTAACGGGAGGCCCTGCACAAACCAGGGCCGGAGCCGTTTATGGTTGTGCAAGATAACAATTCACCAGCATGGGGAAAAAGAATGAATCCTACTATATTTATTCGGATTTGTTATTAAAACAGCATGGAGTCATTCCCGCTTACGCCTGCCTGCTGGAAGCAGGCTGCAATGACGAGGTGACAGAGATGGTGAGTCTGTCCAAAAGCGAATTTCGACCCCGTTGTCATTCCAGCGAAAGCTGGAATCCAGTGGTTTATGTCATACATTCCCGCCCGGGCGGGAATGACAATTAGACAGAACTGGCGCTCATTTCACATCCCGGCCCCCCCTCCTGGATTCCAGCTTTCGCTGGAATGACGACGGGGGTGATAGGCGCATTATGAGCGATATTAACGATACCGTGGCCAAGATAACTGACACCTTATTTTAAATGAAGTGACCCCGGCTCAGGGCAAGTGCGGTCTTGCCAGGTAGTCGAGACTTTGCATCTCCGCCAGGCGGCTGCTGGTGCGCCGGAACATCTCTCGCAGCCGTCTGCCGTTATAAAGCGCCCGCGGCCCGGCGGCGGCCGTGCCGATCAGTTTTACATTGCGGTCATAGAATTCATCGATCAGCGTGATAAAACGGCGGGCCATATCGTCATGCCGATCATCCATGATCGGGATATTCGCCAGCAACACGGTATGAAATTGCCGGGCGATCTCGATATAATCCGCGGCCCCGCGCGGCCCCGCGCAAAGCGCCATAAAATCGAACCAGATAACGCCATCGGCGGAACGAACCGTCGGGATCGGGCGGCCCGCAATCTCTATGGTCCCGGCGGCCTTGTCTTCACCCCGGCAGACATGCCGGTAGTGATTCAATAACATGGCCGCCGCCGACTCATCCAGGGGGGAATGATAGATTTCAGCATGGCGCAAAAACCGCAGACGGTAGTCAACCCCGGCGTCCACATTGAGCACCTCTGTATGGGTCTTCAGCAGCGCTATGGCCGGCAAAAAACGCTCGCGTTGCAAACCGTCCCGGTAGAGTTGATCGGGGTGCTGGTTGGAGGTCGTGACCAGCGCCACGTTGCGTTCAAACAGGCCCCGCAATAAACCGCCCAGCAGCATCGCATCCGTGATGTCGGTGACATGAAATTCATCGAAACACAGAATACAACTGCGGGCGGCAATACGGTCGGCGATGATCTGCAACGGGTTTGCAACATCGCCCAGTTGCCGGAGTTGTGTGTGTATGTCTTGCATGAAACGGTGAAAATGACAGCGTGCTTTGTTTTTGAAGGGCAGGCATTGATAAAAGCAATCAAGCAGGAAGGTCTTGCCGGTGCCGCTCCTGCCCCAGAAATAAAGGCCGCCCGGCGCTTCATTGCCGCCCAGCAGCGGCCGCAACCAGCCCGGCCATTTGTTTTGCCGTTCGGTACGTTCGATGAGACGCCAAAACAGGGCTTCGAGCGCGGTTATGGCCGCCTGCTGCGCCGGGTCTGACACGAACGCCTTGTCCTTGAGTTGCCGTTTGTAGTGGTCCAGCGGGCCTGGCCCGCGGGTCGGATTATGCCGCAGGCGCCCGGACTCTGTTATCATTGCGATTCAAACCGTGGAATTACTTTATTAAGGAAGCCCTGAATAAATCCATCCTGGATTTCTCAGGGCACGCAAGGTGAAAATGCGATTTTCACCTTGCTTCAAAATCAATGACTTGTATCATTGATTTTGGCGGTACGTCCCTGTACCGCGGGAAACTCTGATTCAATCAGAGTTTCCTTAAGCGATCCTAACACGAGCCGGACATGCTGCCAGCCATCTTACTCATCGTATTATTATGTGTCGTGTTTGCGCCCCAGTTCTGGGTGAAGCGCGTCATAAAAAAATACAGCGTCACGCTGGATGAATTGCCGGGCACGGGCGGGGAACTGGCCCGGCACCTGCTCGGCCGCTTTGGCATGGATGACGTGAAGCTCGAAGAGGCCAAAGACGGCGCTGACCACTATGACCCCGAGACGCGCACCATACGCCTCGCGGGCGGGCGCCTGGATGGCAAGTCGCTGGCCGCCGTGACCATTGCCGCCCATGAGTTTGGCCATGCCCTGCAACACCACACGCGCTATAAACCCCTGTTGTGGCGCGGCAAGCTGGCAAAGCTGGCCGCCGTTGCCGAAAAGGTGGCCTCGTTTATCCTGGTCGGCCTGCCGTTCGTGCTGGTCCTGGGCAAGGCCCCGATACTCAGCGCCATCATGCTGCTGTCGGGGCTGACCGTGATGTGCCTGCCGATTGTCCTGCACCTGTTCACGCTGCCGGTCGAGTTCGATGCCAGCTTCAAGCGGGCGCTGCCGATACTGGATGAAGGCCGCTATCTGCCGGAATCGGCCATGCCCATCGCGCGCAAGATACTGACCGCCGCGGCCCTGACTTATGTGGCCGCCTCATTGGCCAGTCTGCTGAATATTTATCGCTGGATTGCGATACTGCGAAGATAAGTCCCGGCTGGACTTATAGCTTCCATGATCAGAACAGGTCGTATTGCCGCCCGCTCAAGACCGGCCTTATAAAAGAGGTCGTATCCAGCGGCCGCGGGGGTTCCCGGTTCAGGCCATATTTCCTGCAGGCGCCCTTAAAGCGCGCGCGGATCAATTGCGCAAACACGCCCCGGCCGCTCATACGGCTGTGAAAGCGGGGGTCGTTCTCCCTGCCCTCGCGGACTTCACGGATGATGCTCAGCACATGGTTGGCCTTGAGCGGATAGTGTGTCTTCAGCCATTCCTTGAACAGCGATTTTATCTCATGCGGCAGGCGCAGCATGAGATAACCGGCGCGGCCGGCCCCGGCCTGGGCGGCACGCCTCAATACCTGCTCCATCTCATGGTCATTAATGACCGGGATGACCGGGGCAAACATGACGCCCGCGGGAATGCCGGCCTCCGCCAGGCGGGCCAGGGTCTTAAGGCGACGTTCGGGCGCGGTCGCGCGCGGTTCCATTTTCTGCATCAGTTCAGCGCTCAGTGTCGTCACCGAGATGAAGACCTGCGCCAGCCCGCGCCGGGCCATTTTTGCCAGCAGATCAATATCACGTTCTACCAGACTCGATTTGCTGACCAGCATCAGCGGATGATTATGCCGTTCGAGATATTCAATGATCGCGCGCGTGATCCGGTGCTCTCTTTCAATCGGTTGATAGGGATCGGTATTGGTGCCGAGCGCGATCGGCGAGCATTGATAGGCCGGCCTGGCCAGCGCCCGCGCCAGTAATTCAACCGCGTTGGGTTTGGCAAACAGGCGGGTTTCAAAGTCCAGTCCGGGCGAGAGATCAAGATAGGCATGGGTGGGTCTGGCATAGCAGTAAATACAGCCATGCTCACAACCGCGATAGGGGTTGATCGATTGCTCAAACGGAATATCGGGCGAACTGTTCTTGCTGATGATCGTCCTGGGTTTTTCGATGATGACCGAGGTTTTGGCCACGGCCTCGTCATTCGTCGCCGCTGGCCAGCCATCCTCATCAACCGCGCCGCGGGTGTGTTGCAGATAACGTCCGTCGATGCGGTTTAAGGTGCCGCGCCCCTGCGCCGGTTTTTTTGCGTTCATGCCGTGTCCCGCTTGCGCTCAACGCATTCCCATGTTGCGGGAATGGCCTGGCTTGATCAGGCCTAGCTTGATCAGGCTTGCCTTAATCCGGCTGTGCCTGTTCATCGTTATCCGCCGCTTGTTGGACCAGGGCGGGCGGGAGTTGTTTGCCGGTATTGAGTTCGCCCAGTTTGCGGATCGCCTCGGCCCTTGCCACCAGATTCCCCTTGCCGTCAAGCAGACGCTTGTGCGCCGTTTGATAGGCAAGCTGGGCCTTGTCCAGCCTGTCGCCCACCTCTCTCAGCGCCTCCGCAAAACCGACAAACTTGTCATACATATCGCCGGCCCGTTTTGCGATCTCGCGGGCATTCCCGCTCTGGTATTCGTAGCGCCACATATTCTGGATCACTTGCAGATTCAGGCTCAGGGTTGACGGGCTGACCAGAAAGATCCCGTTTTTGAAGGCGTCCTGAAACAGGCTGTCGTCCTGTTCCAGCGCCAGCATCAGGGCCGGCTCAATGGCCACAAACATCAGCACCATGTCGAGCGAATTGAGCCCGACCAGATCGGCGTAGCTTTTCGCCTTGAGGGCGTTGATGTGCGAGCGGATCGACAGCAGGTGTTCCTTTAAGGCGCCTTGCCGCGCCGCTTCGTCTTCCGCGGCATAATAACGCTCATAGGCATTCAATGAGACTTTCGAATCAATGATGACATCGCGCTGATCCGGCAGGCGCACCACCACATCCGGCCGGTACAGGCTGTTATCGGCGGCGCGGTAACTGGCCTGGAACTCATATTCACGCCCCTTGCAGAGGCCCGAATCTTCCAGCACCCGCTCCAGGATCACCTCGCCCCAGTCGCCGCGTTTCTTGCTGTCTCCTTTCAGGGCGCGGGTCAGATTGATCGCGTCCTGGCTCATTTGCGCGTTCAGGGATTTAAGGCCGCTGATCTCATGCTGCAACAATGAGCGATCTTTTGATTCCTTGTCATAAACATCCTCGATCTTTTTGCGGAAGTCGCCCAGTTGTTCGCGCAGCGGGGTCAATACCTCGCCGATATTCCGCCGGTTTTGATCGGCAAACTTTCTGCTCTTTTCTTCGAGGATGCGGTTGGACAAATTCTCAAAGGCGGCCGTCATTTTTTTCTCGGCTTCCTGCCACAGTGTTATTTTTTCCGCCGCGTTTCTTTCCGCGGCGTCGAGTTGCGCGCCCAGTTCGGCGATCCTGGCCTTGTCGGCTTCCGCCTGCCGGCGCAGGGCATCGATCGCGGTTTCGCCTTCCCGCACGGTCTGCCTGAGTTCATCCGCGCGCAGGCCGGTGTTGGCCGAACGCTCTTTTTCAACGGCAAGCTCGCGCGCCAGCCTGTCTTTATCCCGGCCGAGCAGCGCCAGTCTGCCGCGCACAAACAGCCACATCAGCAACAGCCCAAGCAGGAGACCCAGGATGAGACCTGGGCCTGTTTCATTTATCCATGTTATAAACGGCATGCGCTATACTGTTACTATTGTGAACCGGTCAACAAATTAATGGTTAAATATTGTACCGTATCATTTTTATTGACTATAATTATAAGTTTATTCAGGCGGCTCAGGTCGGGTTTGCCGGGGCCTTCCTGAATAATGTGAATAATGAATAACAAGACAAACTGAATCCAGATTTTCCTGTTTCCCGAATAATCTTAATGAAACTCAAGGGCATCATCTTTGATGTGGACGGCACTATTGCGGACACGGAAGAGATTCACCGGCAAGCCTTTAATCAGACGTTTAAGGAATTTAAGCTCGACTGGCGCTGGTCCGTTGCGGACTATCGGCGCCTGCTCCTGATTTCGGGCGGCCGGGAACGCCTGCGGGCCTGCCTGAAACAGGATCAGGCGCTGGCGGATAAAATCAGCGACCCGGCCGGCTTTGTCAAGGCCCTGCACCTTAAAAAATCGGAAAACTACCGCGCCCTGCTGGTGGCGGCCGACCTTGGCCTGCGGCCCGGCATACTCAGGCTGATCCAGGAAGCCACGGCCCATAATATCCCGCTCGGCATTGCGACCAGTTCCTCCAGGGCGAATCTCAAGACCCTGATCAACAAGACCCTGCAAGCGGAACCGGAAGCGCTGTTCGGCATGATCGTGACCGGCGATACGGTGGCCGATAAAAAACCGTCTCCGCTCGCCTATCAATGCGCCTTGGCCGGGCTGGGCCTGGCCGCGCCGGGCTGCATCGCGATTGAAGACACCTATAACGGCAACCGGGCCGCCCTCGGCGCCGGACTGAACTGTGTGGTCACAACGCATGAATATACGCGCAACGATGATTTCAGCGGCGCGGCCCTGGTGCTCAATCACCTGGGCGAGCCTGACAAACCATGCACGGCCGCAGACGGCTATCAATGTGGCCGGGTTTGTGTCGATATTGAACTGCTGGACGAGATAATCATCTGTAAGCAGAGAGGGCTGTCTCCCTTTATTGCATTACGGGACATCGCCTCCGGCTAACCCGCTCAAACCGGGTTAATAATGGAAGCTCTGAATAAATCCATCCTGGATTTCCCTGCCTGCTGCAGGCAGAGCTTCAAAATCAATGATTTGCATCATTGCCAAGTTATTGATTCTGGGGCGGTACGCCTGCCTGCAGCAGGCAGGTCCCTGTACCGCAGGAAACTCTGATTCAATCAGAGTTTCCTAATATCACTGCCGCAAAGAGAGAGGCGCCGTCAGGCCGCCGGCCTTAATAATTATGACCCTGTCCGAATTTCGCTATGTCGTGGCCGTGGCCACGGAGTTGCACTTTGGCCGCGCCGCCAGCCGCTGCTTCGTGAGCCAGCCGACCTTGAGTGTCGCCATAAAAAAGCTCGAAGATGAACTGGGCGTGACCCTGTTTGAACGGCATCAGCATGAAGTCTCGGTCACGCCCATCGGCGAGGCGATCATCAGGCAGGCCCAGATCATCCTGAATGAAACCAATAACCTGAAAGAGATAGCGGCCCAGAACAAGGACGAACTCATCGGCGGATTAAAACTCGGGCTTATCTACACGGTCGGCCCCTATTTATTGCCTAAACTGATCCCGCTGATCAAAAAGCACGAAAATAACCGGTTCCCCTTATTGATCGAGGAAGATTTTACCGAAGATCTGGCCAGAAAACTGAAGGCGGGCTTTATCGACATCGCCATTCTTTCCAGGCCCTTTCACAAGGCCGGCGTCACCACCGAAACGCTCTACCGGGAAAATTTTATTGTCGCCCTGCCCAGGGGCCATGCCCTGACCGGCAAAAAGAAACTCAAACCCGCCGATCTCATGGGCAACACGATGTTATTACTCAAGGCGGGAAACTGCTTCAGGGATCAGGTTGTCGAGTTCTGCCCGGCCTGCATTAACCCGCTGAAGGAAGATAACGGCATACAAAAAACCCTGGAGGGGAGTTCCATAGAGACCATCCGGCAGATGGTGGCGGCCGGCGCCGGCATCACCATATTGCCCGGCCTGTCGGTGGAATCATCCAGTATGAAAGGGCTGCTCGAATATCGCCCGTTCACTGAACCCGAGCCCTACCGCGAGATCATCATCGCCTACAGAAAATCCTATCCGGGTAAAAAGGCCATCGAACTCATAAAAGATGCGATTAAAAGCTGCGGGTTGACCAGGTGATTTAAGGAAGCTCTGAATAAATCCATCCTGGATTTCCCTGCCTGCTACAGGCAGGGCTTCAAAATCAATGACTTGCATCATTGATTTTGGCGGCACATCCCTGTACCGCAGGAAACTCTGATTCAATCAGAGTTTCCTTAAGCGCTAACCGTTTATCACCAGAAACATGGCCGAGTTGCCCCGGATTATTCGGAGTACCAGGGGTCTTTGCCTGTTATCCACCGCGGCCAGAAATTCGTCCAGATTTCTCACCTCAAGCCGGTTGACCGAGGTAATGATGTCCGCGACCAGGAGGCCGCTGCGCCAGGCGGGGGTGCCGCGATCCACCCCGCTGACAATGACGCCTTCAACCCGGCCATAATAAGGGCTGCCGAATTCTATATCGCTGACGGTCACGCCCGTCAGCAGTTCATTATAGGGCCGGGGCGCGTTCCCCGACAGCCTGCTTTCTTCCACGGTGACGGTAAATTTCATTTGCCTGCCATCGCGCAAGACATCGAACTCGGTAGTCTCGCCGATGGGCAACAGGCCGATCCGGTTTCTTAAATCGGCCGCGCTTTTGATGCGCCGGCCATCGCTGGACAAGACGATATCCCCCACCTGCAAGCCGGCCTTTTCCGCCGGCGAATCCTCGATTATCCGGCTGATAATGGCGCCTTGCCGGCTCTTGAGTCCGAACGCCTCGGCCAGGGCCGGATTTATATCCTGCATGCTAACGCCCAGATAACTGCGCTTTACCTCGCCGCTCTCTACCAGTTGTTCCGTGACCTGCAAGGCAAGATTGATCGGTATTGCAAAGCCGATGCCGATATTGCCGCCGCTGCGTGAAAAGATGGCGGTATTGATGCCGACCAGTTCCCCGCGCAGATTGACCAGCGCGCCGCCGGAGTTGCCCGGATTGATCGAGGCGTCGGTCTGAATAAAATCCTCATAGCCGCCGATGTCCAGACCGCTGCGGCTCAAGGCGCTGATGATGCCGGAGGTGACGGTCTGGCCGAGGCCAAACGGATTGCCGATCGCCACCACAAAATCGCCCACCCTGAGCTTTTCCGAATCGGCCGTTTTAAGGCCGCTCAGACCCTGGGCCGGGATTTTAATGACCGCAATATCGGTTTCCGGATCCGTGCCGATCACCTCGGCCTCAAGCTGACGCCCGTCTCTCAAGGTGACGGTGATCTGGATCGCATTGGCAATGACATGGTTGTTGGTCAATACCAGGCCGCGTTCGGCGTCAACGATAACGCCCGAGCCCAGGCTGCTGGTCTTGCGCTCTACCTGCCGGTCGGGCAGTTGAAAAAACCGCTGGAAAAAGGGATCGGAGAATAAGGGATTGAGTGTTTGCCTGATGCGTCCCTCGGTGGCGATGTTGACCACGGCCGGCGTGACCTGTTCCAGCATCGGCGCGAGGCTCGGCAATTTGTCGCCATCCGCTTCAAGCGGCAGGGCGGCCTTTGCCAACGGGATAGTCAGGGTGAAGGCGATCAGAAATAATTGGGAAAGTATCCGGCTAAACGGCATGATCATCCAGCATGTTCCTTGTCTTGTTGATTATGCTGTTAGGAGATGAACCGCGAAGCAAAAGTTCAACCCGGATCATTTTGCGGGCGGCTTTTCGCGGATTGTTTTTAATTTAAGACTAAAGACGGGCCGTTAGCGGCCCGCCTTGTCTCATGGCAGGTTTCAGCCCTTGACTGCAATACGCCGCGGCTGGACTTTCTCATGCTTGGGCAGTGACACTTCCAAAACGCCGTCCTTGCCGGTGGCTTCAATGCGCTCGGCATCGGCCGAATCCGGCAGGCTGAAGCGCCGGTAAAACGTGCCGCTGACTCGTTCAACCCGCTTGTACCCTTCCTTTTCGTCACGGACTTCCGACTTGCGTTCGCCCTTGATCGACAATACGCCGTTTTCCATCGTGATCTCGATATCCCTCGGGTCAACGCCCGGCAGATCAGCCGTAATCAGAAAGCGATCGGCCTCTTCCTTGATATCCACGGCCGGCCGCCAGTGGCTGGTCACGACATTGGAATGGTCATTATCGCTGTTGGCGAGTTCCCTGGCCGGATAGCCAAATTGATTTAACTGCTCCTGAAACCGGTCCAGAAGCGTCCACGGTTCATAGTTTCGTAAAGACATTTTATCTACCTCCAGATTTTTTCATGTACTGATGGCGATAAACATGGGTTCACGGCCCTGTTTTTCAAGGGCCGGCATGGGAAGATTTTGCTAGGAGTCTGTCGGCTTTAACACCTCAATCACCAGCCGATGGGCCTCCATCAAATGCTGTCTCCAGAGAAACGGAGCCGTCAGCATCCCAAACCCAACTGAATCAAGGCATTTTCTCAAGAGAAATGGCTTCTTCCGCACATTCAGCCTCACAGGACGTGTAATCGCTTCAGATTCCAGGCCAGACACACCAGAGTCCATTCCCCGCTGGCCGCCTCCTGTCCGCGAAGATGAAATTGCCGGAATCCCAGGACCGACTTGATAATCCCAAACACCGTCTCCACTGTGGATTTGCGCTTGGCGTAGATCGCTTTACCTTCCGGGGTGCGTAATCGATGCGCCATCGCCATGACCGCGTCCGCGTCTTCCGGGCACGGTGGAGGCACGGCGAAGCGCTCATCCCAGGGCAGGTTATGCGACTCACGGCTCACAGCAATATAGGGCGTGGCGCCAGCGGCTTCACAGTCCTTCACGTTGTCTTCACTAAAATAGCCCGCGTCCGCCAAGACCCCATCGACCGTGCCCAGACGGTCCGCCATCGCCTCCAGGGCCTTAAGAGCCGGCTCGATTTCCTGTTTATCGTTCGGGTTCTGCGTCATGTGGTTTTCGACAATCAGATGGGTCTCGACATCCACCGCCGCCTGGGCATTGTACGCCTGCACAAACCCCTGCGAGGTAGGCATGATGCGCGATTCCTTGTCAGTGAAGTTCACCTGATCCTTAGCGCGCGGCCCCGGTTGTGGCGCTTTGGGGGGCTTGCCTGGGGTCTTGCGACCCGTTTTCGCTTCCTTGTCCTCACGCTTTTTTAGCTTCGCCTCATAGTCGGCCTGTTCCGCCTCAAAGCGCTCCTGCGCGCGACGCGCGATCTGTGCTTTGGCCTTCTGGATCGCCGCCAACCGCGCTTCCCGACGCGCCAACTCCTCCGGTATCTCCATACCGGCATCGTCCTCCGTATCGTCCGCCTGTTGTGCGCGCTTCATCAGTTCCTCGACCTCGCCCTTCAACTGCGCTTCCAGCTTGTTCGCATGCGCCCAACTCACCGCCTTGTGCTTGCTCGCGTTGGCTTTGACCTTGGTGCCGTCCAGACTCACGTTGCCCAGCTTGAACAGACCGGCTGTCTTGGCCAGCACCAAAAGCTGCACGAACAGCCCTTGTAACTCACCCAGAAAGCGTTTGCGAAACGTGGCAATGGTGTCGTGGTCGGGATGGCTGTCCCCAGTGATAAACCGAAACGCCAACGAATCGTACGTGGCCTGCTCCAGCTTACGGCTGGAAAACACCCCGGTGGCATAGCCATAAAACAGCAGCGCCAGCAGTACAGCCGGGTGGTAGGGGGGCTTGCCCACACCGCGGTAAGCACTCTCCAGAACCCTCAGGTCCAGTTGGTCCACCATCTCGACTACAAAACGGGCCAGATGCTTCTGCGGCAACCAGTCCTGTAAGGAGGGCGGTAACAGATAGGCCGTGTCACGATTGATCGTTCGAAATTTGCCTGACATTGGATGCTTGATTCTCTATAGTGGAAAACATGACAGTTTACCTGATAGAACGCCTAAATCCGACAGACTCCTAGGGCCTGTTTACACGATGTTGGCCGTCCTGCTTGAGTCTGTTTTGCGCGCCAGCAAGGCGGAAGAAGCGCGGTGTAGTTGCGCTACTCAAGCGACTGACCTGCCTGCAGCAGGCAGGCAACGAAGCTGGGGCGCAAAACAGGCCAAGCCCTGCGGGTTGTGTCCCAAACTGCGCCACTCGGCGTTGCTTGCCTGCCTGCTGCAGGCAGGTCGCTCATTTGGAGTGACCAAACTACGCTCCGCGCGCCTTGATTGGCGCAGTTTGGGACACAACAGGACGGCCAACATCGTGTAAACAGGCCCTAGGTCAATCCGTACGGGACGCCCGGCGCAGGCTCTAAATCCGGTAGGCCGTTCTGGTCATAACCTTTGAAGACAGGTTCATCAGCAGTTTAACGCCCTTTGGCAGGGACTCGGCCCCGGCCGTCTCCGCCTTGTCGGCATGATGCAACTCATCCGCGCGCATTTGCTCAAGGATGGCGCGGCTGCGCCGGTCCCGCTCGGGGATTTGCGCCAGGTGCGAATCCAGATGCCGCACGACCTGATATTCGGTCTCCGCCAGAAAGCCGAGGTTCCACTTGTCGCCGAAGATGCCGGCCGCAAGGCCGATAGCAAAGGAACCGGCATACCAGAATGGCCCCAGATAACTGGCATGGTCGTCCAGCTCATGCAGGCGTTGCTCGCACCAGTTGAGATGATCGATCTCTTCGTCCGCCGATTCGCGCATGGCCTGTTTCAGCGTGGTCTCCCTGGCCGTCAGGGCCTGCGCCTTGTACAGCGCCTGGGCCGCGATTTCTCCGGCATGATTAACCCGCATCAGGCCCGCGATGTGCCGGCGTTCAGTCTCATCCAGTTCGGCCGGCCCATGCCCCGCGGCCGGATAAGCCCTGGCCTCGCGCGCCCCATCGGCGCCGGCCAGGTCTTGCAGAAAGGAATGGGCCTGCATGAGCAGTTTGTCAAGCGGGCCGTATCTTCTTGTGGTCGATGATTTGTGGCTCATTTTTCCGGTATCCTGATATAGATATTTAAGGAAGCTCTGAATAAATCCATCCTGGATTTCTCAGAGCACGCAAGGTGAAAATGCGATTTTCACCCTCCTGCCTTCAGCAGGCAGGGCTTCAAAATCAATGATTTGCATCATTGCCAAGTTATTGATTCTGGGGCGGCACGTCCCTGTACCGCAGGAAACTCTGATTCAATCAGAGTTTCCTTAAAGATACCGGTGATAATAGCGGCTTTTCGTATTGACAGCAATTAAGGCAGGCCGTATCCTTCGCGTCTTTTTTGCCGGGCTTGGCCCGCAACCTGGAACCAGCATGAAAACCTTTACTGCAACCCCGGCCGATCTCAGGCGCGACTGGTATGTCGTTGACGCCGAAGGCAAGGCCCTCGGCCGCCTTGCGACTGAAATTGCCAGACGCCTCTGCGGCAAGCACAAGGCCGAATATACGCCCCACATCGACACCGGCGACTACATTGTAGTGGTCAACGCCAGGGGAGTCCGTGTGAGCGGCAACAAAAGCACGGATAAAACCTACTATCGTCACAGCGGCTATCCGGGCGCAATAAAATCCATCAGCTTCGCCAAGCAAATCCGCAAAAAGCCGGAAAAGGTTATCGAAATGGCGGTCAGGGGGATGCTGCCCAAAGGCCCGCTGGGGCGGGAAATGTTCCGCAAATTAAAGGTGTACCCGGATGCGGCGCATAAGCACACGGCCCAGCAGCCCCGTTTACTGGAGATTTAAGGCATGTCAGAACAGGTTTATTACAGCACCGGCCGGCGCAAGAGTTCGACCGCGCGGGTTTTTCTAAAACGCGGCAGCGGCGGGATCACGATCAACAACAAAACCCTGCAACAGTATTTTGGCCGTGAAACCGGCCAGATGATCGTGCGCCAGCCACTTGAGACGCTGGAACTGGCCGACCGCTTTGATATCAGGGTTACGGTCAGCGGCGGCGGTATCTCGGGACAGGCCGGCGCTATTCGCCACGGCATTACCCGCGCCTTGATCGAATATGACGAAACCCTGCGCCAGCCATTGCGTCAGGCCGGTTTCGTGACCCGCGACGCGCGTGAGGTCGAGCGCAAGAAGATCGGCCTGCACAAGGCGCGCAAACGACCGCAATACTCAAAACGTTAAGGAAACTCTGATTGAATCAGGGCTTCCCTAAGTTACCCGGCAGGGCGTTCGGAAGATGGGGGTTCGTCTAATGGTAGGACTACGGACTCTGACTCCGTCAGTAGAGGTTCGAATCCTCTACCCCCAGCCAGACCAGCCAGTATTTGGCCTGAGGCGCCGCGGGCGGAGGCCGGTTTTAAGTCCGGGTTAAGCCCAGGCTAAGCCCAGGTTAAGCCTGGGCGGCCTGTTTGGCGCTCCCGGCGAGTTCGGCATATTGACTGAATTCGGCAGTGATTTGGTCCAGCCATGTCTCAATGCGCCCGGCGGTCAGTTCCCGCTGGCAATCCTCATCCAGGGCCAGACCGCAGAATTTTGTCTTGTCCTCGATGCAGGCCAGTGATTCCTCAAATTCATAGCCCTCGGTCGGCCAGTAGCCGATCATCCTGGCCCCGCATTTTAACAGGCGCTCATGCAGCCAGCCCATGGCGTCAAGATACCAGTCGCCGTAGCCATATTGATCACCGAGGCCATACAGGGCCACGATCTTGCCGCTCAGGTCCATCTCCAGCAACTGGTTCTCAAAGTTTTCCCAGTCTTCCTGGATGCCGCCGTATTCCCAGGTCGGTATGCCCATGATCAGGAGATCGTATTTGAGATATTCATCGACTTCCGCGTCTTTGACATCATACAGATCAACCTCATGCCCGTGTTTTACCATGCCGGCCCGGATTTTATTGGCAATGTCTTCGGTGTTGCCGGACTCGGTGCCATAGACCAGACCAATTTTTGCCTCACTCATTTATATATTCCTGTCTTTTAACAATTAACCAGATCGGGGCCGCCTGATATGCCAGATCACACGGCCCATGACGGCCCGCCTTTGAATATTGCCAAGACGCTCGGATTCAGCGCTCAGCGGATTCAGGCCGGTCAGCCGCAGGCCGTCGGGGCCGATATGTTTTACGCGCTTTAATATCAGGCCCAGATCGGCATGTTTGCAGACCACATCATCGCCGGGCGAGAGGGCGTGTCGAAGCCAGCGGCTGAGCACAACATAATCATTGTGGCGATAATCCGGCCACATGCTGTCGCCCGTGATTTTGACCAGCCTGAACATCACAGATCGGGATAGACCACCTGGACCGCGGGCGGATAGGGGCAGACGCTGCGTTTGGTCTTGACCTCTTTGCTGGCCCAGAAGATTTCCGCAAAGCGATTGACCTGCTCAATGAGTTGCAGGGTTTTGTCACGGTCCACCTGCTGTTTGCATTGCGATGCCAGCAGCATGATGCCGTGAGTCAAATCATGTATCTCGGGAAATTTTTCAATCTGCGGGGCCTTGAAATAATCGCCCCAGATGATCAGGATCTCTTCCTTGCATTTGGCGCCATGTTCTTCCTTGGTGGCAATAAGACGCGCCAGGGCGCCGGGATCGTTGTTATCTTTCTGTTCGTTGATCAAGTCAACCATGCGCAGCATGGTCAGGGCCGCGATCTGCGCGCCCGAGGGGTCATAGATTTTGCAGGGAATATCACAATGGGCCGCGGCGCGGTCGAAGCCCACGGCCTTGTCCAGCGTGTTGATGAGTTTGTAAAGCATGTCGGGTCCTCTGGTCAGGGTTGAATTTAACAGGCTCAATTTGAACGGCGGTTTTGCCACAGGCAAAGCGCGGCCGCGATCGCGGGCAGGGCCAGCAGCGCGAGCGGGTGGATGTGTTCCATACTGTGCATGAGCAGGGCGAAAAACGAATAATCATGCCCGGCAACGGGGTGTGCGAAGCCGTTTTGCGAAATCAGCGACAACAGGCCGGCCAGGGCCACAAGCGGATATTTTTTTCGGGTGTCAGGGTTCATGGTCATACTCCTCTGGTTTAATTAAGGAAGCTCTGAATAAATCCATCCTGGATTTCTCAGAGCACGCAAGGTGAAAATACGATTTCCACCCTGCTTCAAAATCAATGACTTACGTCATTGCCAAGTTATTGATTCTGGGGCGGCACGTCCCTGTACCGCAGGAAGCTCTGATTTAATCAGAGCTTCCTTAAAGATACAGATTCCGGATAAATCCGGGCCGGACTGATTCAGGGCTTCCCTGGCCAGCCTCGTTATGCCGTAACGTTAATAATACCTTTATAGCGCCGGTTTTCATAAATTTTATCAATTGCCCGCCTTTTTCGCGCACCGTTACCGGCCTGGGCCAGCATTTAAATTTGCATTCTAAATAAGAATAATTAAAATTTACTACCATTTTCTGGTACGATCAAGCAAAATAACTGTTTCCGGTCAGGGCGGGCCGTCGCCGCATGGGCTTGATCATAGACAAGGCGCGGGCCGGGCGCCGGATATGGACAACTATTGTCATGGGCAGAATTTACTGCTATAAAGACAGAATCAAAAAGGAGGGATACGGTTCGCTTGGGATTTGCAAGGACGGAACTGAACACTTCTCGCTTCCCGGGCGGCCGCAACAAAGGAAAAAACTCTAAACCGTAAGCTAACGGCATGTTCCAGTGTCTCAGGAGGTAATGATGATTAGTAAACTCACAAAGGGTCTCGCGCCCGTAATTGTACTCGCCACGCTGCCATCCACAGCGTTTGCCGCCAATCTGCAGTCGGATGATTTCGTCGGCATTTCATTCTGGCTGATTTCAATGGCCTTGATGGCCTCAACCGTCTTTTTTCTCTGGGAGACGCAGAGCGTCGAGGGGAAATGGAAGACCTCGCTGGTAGTCTCGGCCCTGGTGACCTTCATCGCCACGGTGCATTACTTCTATATGCGTGACGTGTGGGTCGAGACGGGCGAGACCCCGACCGTCTATCGCTATATCGACTGGCTCCTGACCGTGCCGCTGCTCATGATCGAATTCTTTCTGATCCTGCGGGCGATCGGCAATGCCTCCGGCGGCATCTTCTGGCGCCTCTTGATCGGCACGCTGGTCATGCTGGTGCCGGGTTTTCTGGGCGAGGCCGGTTATATCAATGTCTATCTTGGCTTTATCATCGGGATGGCCGGCTGGTTCTACATCCTGTATGAGATCTTTGCCGGTCAGGCCGGCAAGATGGCCGCGGAACAGGCCTCCCCGGCGGTTTTGAGCGCCTATACGACCATGCGCTGGATCGTCACGGTCGGCTGGGCCATTTACCCGCTGGGCTATGTCCTGGGTTACTTCGTCTATGTCGAGGACGGCGTCACCACGGCGGCCGCAAGTCAGGCCCTGAATATCGCCTATAACCTGGCTGACGTGGTCAACAAGATCGCCTTCGGCCTGCTGATCTGGTATGCGGCGACATCCGATAGCAGGAAAGAACCGGTAACGGCATAAGCCTGCGAGACCGCCTCCCGCAGACCTGCCTTCAACGGGCTTGAAACGGATTTCAAGCCCGCCGGAGGCCCTCATCCCCGGAACCTGTCGCGCGCAACCACAGGCCGGCAATAATCCGGGCGCAACACGGTCCGAGGGCTTGTCATGCCGATCTCTGATTTCAGTCTGTTCGAAAAGGATCTTGAGAAGGATCTGGGGCATCTTGAGCGGCGTCTGGGGCAATATGGCGCCGGCGCGGTCGGTGACGAATTAAGCTTAAATCACCTTTTTCAAAACCATCTGGCCTCGGGCGGTTCGCGCATCCGCGCGCTGCTCGCGCTCACGGCCGGGCGCCGGCTCGGCCTGCCGGATGCCGCCCGCTTCTCCATTGCCGCGGCGGTTGAACTCCTGCATCAGGCTTCTTTGATCCATGATGATGTGCAAGATAGCGATACCCTCAGAAGGGGGCAGGCCTCGGCCTGGTCCGTGGCCGGGGTATCCGCGGCGATCTGCCTCGGCGACAGCCTGATCGGCGCGGCCTTTGCGGAACTGGCGCGGCTGCCGGCGCCCTACAGCGAACACTTGCCCCGTCTGAACCGGCTCCTGGCGCAGGGTATCAGTGTCATGGCGGCCGGCCAGGCGCTGGATTGCCGCTGGCGCCCGACCAGCCGTGTCCGCTTTGACGAGTACGAACAGATCGTGCGGCAAAAGAGCGGGCCCCTGCTGGGTCTGCCGATAGCCCTGACCCTGGCCGTCGATGGCGGAACGGACGCGGCGATCAGGCGCATCCTGGCCGGCGCGTCCTCAATCGGCATCGCCTATCAACTGGCCGATGATCTGGCCGACAAGGCGGAGGATCACGAGGCCCGCCTTAACGGGTACTGGCTGTTGCAGGCGCAACTGGCCGATGGCGCGGCCGCTGAAAATGTGTTGCGCGAACGGTTTGAGCGGCATCTCTGTCATGCGCGTCAGGCCGCGCAAAAGCTGCCCGCGTTTTGCGTGGCCGCGTTTGAGGCGCTGATAGATGCCCTGCAGCAAAAGTATCCGGCTTTCAGGGCCGCGGCCTGATGCAAACCGCGCTGGTCATCGGCTCCGGCTTCGGCGGGCTCGCCAGCGCGCTGCGGCTGCGCGCCCTCGGGCTTGAGGTGCAACTGGTGGAACGGCTTGATGCTGTCGGCGGCCGGGCGCGGGTCTTCGAGCGCGGGGGCTATCGGCACGATGCCGGACCCACGGTCATCACGGCCCCGTTTCTGTTTGATGAATTATTTGAACTGTTCAACGAGCGGCGCCGGGAGCATATCGAATTCAGGGCGCTGAACCCCTGGTACCGGTTCCATTTTGCCGATGGCGACCAGTTTGACTACGGCGGCAGCGTGGCCGATACGCTGGCCGAGATAAGGCGCATCAGCCCGGCCGATTGCGCCGGCTATGAGGCGCTCGTGGCCGATTCCAGGGCCATGTTTGACATCGGTTTCAGGCGTCTGGCGCATGAGCCCTTTCACCGGTTTATGAGCATGGTAAAACAGATCCCGAGACTGGCCCGGCTCAGAAGCGACCGCAGCGTATGGCAACGGGTCTGCAAACACCTGCGGCATGACAAACTGCGCCGGGCCTTTTCGATCCAGCCCCTGCTGCTGGGCGGCTCGCCCTTTGACACCACCAGCATCTACGCCCTGATCCACTATCTAGAGCGCGCCCACGGGATTTTCTTTGCCATGGGCGGCACGGGCGCCCTGGTGCGGGCGCTCACGGATCTGATGCGGCGGCACGGCATCGGCATCCGCACCGGCGCCTCCGTGGCCGGGCTACTGCCGGCCGGCCGGCGGATCGGCGCGGTCCGGCTTGACAGCGGCGAGGTGCTGCGCGCCGACCATATCGTATTTAACGGAGACCCGATGTACCTCTACCGCTATCTGCTGCCCGCCGGCGCATTGCCGCTGGCCACGCGCATCAAGCGCGACCACAGCAAGCTGTCGATGGGGCTTTATGTGCTGTTTTTCGGTACTGATCGGCGCTATGAACAGGTCGCGCATCATACCATCTGGCTCGGGACGCGCTATAAGGGCCTGCTTGATGATATTTTTCACCGGCGGCGCCTGGCGGACGATTTTTCCCTCTATCTGCACCGGCCGACGGCCACCGACCCGACCTTCGCCCCCAGGGGGCATGACAGTTTCTACGTGCTCGCGCCCGTGCCGCATCAGGGCGCGGACATCGACTGGCAGGTCGAGGAACCGCGGCTCAGGGAGCGGATTATCAAGGCGCTGGATGCCAGCCTGCTGCCGGGGCTCAGCAGGCATATCCGCGCGCCCTTTGCCATGACGCCGGACGATTTTGCCCGCGATTATCTGAGCTATCAGGGCGCGGGCTTTTCGATCGCGCCGCTGTTTACCCAGTCCGCCTGGTTTCGCTTTCACAACAAGGCCGCCGGCTTTGAAAATCTGTACCTGAGCGGCGCCGGCACCCACCCCGGCGCCGGGGTGCCCGGCGTGCTTTCCTCGGCCAAGGTGGTCGAACGGCTGGTGCGGCAAAGCCTGTTGCAGGAGGCGGCCTGAGTCCAGGTTGCGCGTCCCATGAGCAAGGAAAAACTCAAGCAGTACGGCACCACATTCCACTTCGCCGCCGGCTTTCTGTCCAAAGAATTGCACGAGACGGCCGCAAATTTATATGCAATATGCCGCGAGATCGACGACCTCGCGGACCGGAGCGCGCGCGCAAAACCGGCCCGGCAGGCGCTTACCGAACTCAGGCAGGCCCTTGAACACAGGCAGGACGGGCACCCGCTGGCCGCGCGGGCGCTCGCGCTCAAACCCGCGATCAACATTGACGTGCTGATCGAACTGGTCGATGGCGTCATTCAGGATACCGGCCGCGTCAGGATTCAGTCGGAATCCGAACTGCTGCGCTATTGCTACCGGGTGGCCGGCACCGTCGGCCTTTTAATGTGCGATATCTTCGGCGTGCACGATCCCAGGGCCAGACATCATGCGGTCGATCTCGGCATCGCCATGCAGCTCACCAATATCTGCCGGGACATCTGCGAGGACGCCCGCGCCGGGCGGCGCTATCTGCCCGCGGCGCTGGCCGGGGAACTGTCCCCGGCCGCCATCATAAACCCCACCGCCCGGCAGCGCGAACAGATTAAAGAAGTAACCGCTCACTTGTTATCAGAGGCCGACAGACGTTATGAATCCGGCTTTATCGGACTGCCGTTTCTGCCCTTGCAGGCGCGCCTTGCCATCTTTATCGCGGGCCTCTCCTACCGGGCGATCGGCGCCGTGATTGCCGGCCGCGGCTATAACGTCTGGCTGGCCAGGGCGCACACCTCGAAACTGCAAAAGCTGATGATCGCGGCAAAGGCCGTCATCTCCTTTATGTGTTCACGAAAAGCGCATAAATATCAGGGCCGTCACGACCTGACGCTGCACAAGGGCCTGCATGAGCGGCCCGGGGTCCACTGGGCGTCCTGATGGCGGTCTGGGCGCATATCGTCGGCGGTGGCCTGAGCGGCCTGTCGCTGGCCGCGGCGCTCGGCCAATATGCCCGCCTGCCCGGGCCGGTGGTGGTCTCGGAGCCGCGCGCGGATTTTGCCAATGACCGGACCTTCAGTTTCTGGTTCCGGGAAGCAGAGCGGAAATTGCTCGCGCCCGAATATGAAACGGCAGAATGGTCCATTTCCACGTCCACAAGCGAAACGCTCATGCGCGGGCGGCTGCTCAAATACGGCACCCGCGCGGCTGGTTCGGTCTATCAGCGGGCATTGCGAACCATCGACCGGCACCCGCAACTCTCGCTCCGGCATGAGCGGCTCGGGCGTCCGCCCGATGCGCGGCATGTATTCGACAGCCGCCCGCCCGCCCGTCACACCTTTCGCCTCAGCCAGAGCTTTGTCGGGGTCGAGATTGAACTGGCAAGGCCGCATCAAATGTCACACGTCAAGCTCATGCACCGGATCACGGCCACGGACAGCGGGATCCGCTTTCTTTATGTCGTTCCCCTCGGGCAGAGGCGGGCCCTGGTCGAACACACCGAGTTCAGCGCTGAACCCGCGGAATTCGCGCGGCTCAGGCAGAAAAACCTCGACTGGATTCAGGCGCATTACGGGCACGATTACACCTGCCTGCGCGAGGAGCGGGGCCATATACCGATGGGTCTTAAAGGGCCGCAAAGCGCCTGGGGCCTGCCGATCGGGGCCAGGGCGGGGATGACGCGCGCGGCCACGGGCTATGGTTACAGGACGATCAGCCACTGGTGTCAAGCGGCCGCCCGCGCGCTGGTCGAGACCGACCGCTGCCGGCCCTTCGCGGCCGCGCCGATCGTCCGCCGCATGGACGCCCTGTTCCTCACGCTGCTTGAGCAGCGCCCGGATGTGATGCCGACCGTGCTGATCAAGCTGGCAAAAAACATGAGCGGCGACGCCTTCGCCGACTTTATGATGCAGACGCGGCTCAGGGACGCGGCCCGCGTGATCTCCGCCGCGCCGCTGAAGCCGTTTGCGTTTGCCCTGTTCGGACAATACCGGTGGATCTGAGCCTGGTCCTGGCCGCCGGCCTGATTGCCCTGGTTGGCCTGCCGCATGGGGCGCTGGATCCGGTCGTGGCGCATCGCTATGGTCTGATCAGAAATATTCCGGGCGGCATTCGGTTTGTGCTGGCCTATCTGCTGCTGGCGACAATGGTCGTTGCCGTCTGGATCCGTTTTCCGCTGCCCGCGCTTGGCGCCTTTCTGCTGATATCCGCCCTGCATTTCGGGCGCGACTGGCAGCGGAAAATCGGTTTTGGCGGCCTCGGTTACGGCGCAACGGTAGTCGGCCTGCCCGGGCTGGCCCATCCGGCCGAGGTGACGCAAATCTTCAGCCTGCTGCTATTTGATTCTGCCCCGGCCGCCGCGCTGCTGCTGTTGCAGGGCCTCGGCATTACCGGCTTGCTGCTGCTCTGCCTGGACCGCGGCCGGCTGCGCCGGGCCATGCTGGTTGAACTCCTCCTGCTCGGCGTCGGCGCGCTGCTGCTGGCGCCGCTCTGGTATTTTGTGCTGTATTTTTGCGCCTTTCACAGCCCCAGGCACCTGCTCGATGAATTCAGGCGGCTCTCTGAGCGACAGCGTCTCTATGCCGGCCTGACCATGCTGATCACCACCCTGGCCGCGCTCGCGATCGCGGCCGTCTCCGGCGTTCATTTAAACCGGTTCTATGAGAGCGTCAATGTCATGCTCTACCAGCTTGTGTTCATCGGGTTGGCGGCCTTGACCGTGCCCCACATGTGCCTGCTCGAATGGGCCGATCGCTGGGCCCCGCGCCCGCCGGCAGGTAAAAACGGGGCGGCCGATCCCGCGCGACAAGCCTTCCGCTCGCCCGGATCAGTCCGGGGCGGTCCGCCGGACAATAACCATGAAACTGAATGAGATCGGCTGGGAGCACGGCGGGCTATCGTTCAAGTGGCGCAAGCTCGCCGATGGCAGGGTCGAGCTCAGGGCGGGTGATCAACGTTTGATCCTGGCGGATGAAGACGCGGCCGGCCAGTTGGCCCAAACCTGGCGGCTGCTGCAAAAACCGGGCGCGGAAAATTCGGCCGGGCAAAAGGCGACGGCGGAAAGGCGCGCCCCGCCCGATCCGAATTTTCCAAAGAAAGTGCGCAATGGCGTGCTAATCATGGTGGCCTCGGTGGTGATCATCCTGTTGCTGGATGCCTTCGGCAAGCGGACAGATCGCGAGTTTCAAGATGCACAGCGGAACGAGGCCGAGCTAACGGACTAGGACATGCCTTATTGCCGAGTCGCTATGTGTTCATGGAAGTGCCGACACTTAGCACGTTTTCGGTAGCATCGCTCAACTCGATGTGCCAATGCTGCTCGGCAACGGCTGCAAGCAGGCGCGTGTCGTGACTGACGATCAGCAACGCGCAGGGACACTCTACCAACGCAGCTTCCAGGGCCTTGATAGACGGTAAGTCTAGGTGATTAGTAGGCTCATCGAGTATCAGCCAATGCGGCTCCTGCGACATGCCCAGTGCCAGGAACAATTTTCGTACCTCGCCTGGACTGGGTAACGCGCTCTCGAGTAAACGTTCGGGACGCGACCCCAGGCAACTGACAATATTCAGCACGCGACCCAGGGTCTGCCGTGGTAACGCTCGCACGCTGTCCAGCAGCTCTTGCGACTGGGCGGTGCTCAGCTCCTGAGGTAGATGCAATACCCGCTCTGACGGCAGGCTATGTTGCCGGAGCAGCAACGCGAGCAACGATGACTTGCCGCTACCATTGTCTCCAGTGAGCGCGATGCGGTTCTGACCGTGCACCACGAGTGGAGGGTACCGCAGCACGCGCTGCGCATTGAGCCTAAGTGTTCCCGCGTCCACATTCAGTACGAACTTCCGCCGGGTGACCGCGCCGGATAACCAGATGCCATCTGCATAGTCTTTTTTTACTGGCGACTCGGCGAGTTCGGCCGCCAGTCGTTCGCTGCGGCCCGCAAGTTGGCGGGCAAGCCGGCCCGCCTGACCGTCCTTGCCTGTAAGGCGGACTAGGTTGATGCGGCTCTTGGCATCGCTGTCGTTCCTGTCGAGGCCACGTTTTGTGTTCTTCGCATCTGCACGAGCGGCTTTGTCTTTCCTGCGCGCGAGCTCGCGCTTCATTTTGGTCTGTGCGCGCTTCAGCCTTTCCCGCTTGTGTGCGGCGGTGAGTGCGTGCAGTTCGCGTTGCGCAAGCGCATCGCTATAGGTTCCCGGGTAGAGCGTGGCAGCAGGCGGTTCCAACCACAGGCATTGCTGACACAACGCATCGAGTAGCGCCCGGTCGTGGCTAACGAGAATGCCTACGCCAGTGAACCGCTGGAGCGCCGACCGCAGGTGCGCATACGCACTAGCATCGATGTGGTTCGTAGGTTCGTCGAGCAACAGAACTTCGGGTGCTTGCCAGAGCGCGGTGGCTATCTGCGCTCGTTTTCGTTCGCCGTGACTCAAACGCTCCCAATGCCGCGCGAAGTCTTCTTCGACTGCCAATAAACCGCGCAATATAAACGCGTCGTTGTCCCAGTCTGCGAGAAACTCGCTGAAGCGCAGCGGCGGTGAGTCTGTACGCTGCGCGACCCTCACCGTCGTTGCGCCGCGCACAATCCTGCCCGTGTTCGGTGTTAATTCCCCTGCAATAAGCTTGAGCAGCGTTGACTTGCCGGCACCATTAGCGCCGAGCACCCCAGTAAAACCACGCGGTAGACGCGCACTTACCGCAGTGAACAGCGACTGCGTCGCACTTGCATGAGCGAAATCAATGTTCTCCAGCGCAACCTCGGCCGAGGTACGCTTGGACGGCGGCATAACCAGTTTCCTATTCTTTGCTGTTCGCAATCGCTGCTCTATCGGTTTTGAAACCGTTTTGCCGTCATTCCGGCCTGCCCGCGACAGACGGGCCGGATGAGCGGCGGGGCAGGGCGCCCTCGGGCCGGCTTATTTAATCTTTGCTTCTTTATAGATAACGTGTTTTCTGACAACCGGGTCAAATTTCCTGATCTGGATTTTATCCGGCATCGTGCGCTTGTTTTTAGTGGTGGTGTAATAGTGGCCGGTATTGGCCGAGGAAACGAGTTTGATTTTCTCACGCATGTCTTTTACTCCGTTCTATGTCCGCTCGCCACGGGCGCGCAGATCCGCCAGCACCCGCTCAATGCCGTTCTTGTCGATGAGCCGCAGCCCTTGCTTGCTGACCCGCAGCCTTATCCAGCGCTTCTCGCTGGCAATCCAGAAACGCCGCGATTGCAGGTTTGGCAGGAAACGGCGCTTGGTCTTGTTGTTTGCATGAGAAACATTATGCCCGGTCATTGGGCGTTTCCCGGTTACTTGGCAGATTCGTGACATCGTTTTTTCCGTTGATTCCGGTGAATAATAAATAAGCGCGGATTGTAACCGGTTCGGGCGGCAAAGCCAAGCCCAGGTCGGTTAGGGCCTGTTAACACTATTTTAGCAGTCCCTGCTTGAGTCTGTTTTGCGCGCCAGCAAGGCGGAAGAAGCGCAGTGTAGTTGCGCTACTCAAGCGACTGACCTGCCTGCAGCAGGCAGGTCGCTCATTTGGAATGACCAAACTACGCTCCGCGCGCCTTGATTGGCCCAGTTTGGGGCACAACAGGGCCTGCCAAAATAGTGTTAACAGGCCCTAGATCAGGTCGCGTTCGGCCAGGGAGACGGCTTTTTCATCGCCGATTACGATATGGTCCAACACCCTGACATCGATCAGCGCGAGCACTTTTTTCAATTCCCGGGTCAGTTCGATATCGGCCCGGCTGGGCTCGGCCTGACCCGACGGGTGATTGTGGGAGAAGATGACCGCGGCCGCATTGTGTTTGATCGCGGCCCGCACCAGTTCGCGGGCGTGAATCTGGGCGCTGTCAATCGTGCCATAAAAGAGTTTGTCAAAGCTCAGCAGCCGATGCTGGTTATCCAGAAACAGGCAGGCGAAGACTTCATAGGGATAGGCGCGCAGCTTCAGGCGCAGATATTCGCGGGTTTGCTGCGGGTTGCTGAAGGTCTCGCCGTTTAGCAGCCCCGCTTCCAGATAGCGGCGGCCGAGTTCCAGCGCGGCCTGTATCTGCACATATTTGACCAGACCCAGGCCCCGGGTCTGGCAAAATTCTTTTTGATCACACTCAAGCAACGCCCGCAGGCCCTTGAACCGGTCCAGCAATTCACGCGCCAGGTCCAGCGCCGAGGCGCCCTTGCGGCCGGTCCTCAGAAAAATGGATAATATTTCGGCGTCGGAAAGGGCGTCCGGCCCGCGTTTGAGTAATTTTTCCCTGGGCCGTTCTTCGACCGGCCAGCTTGGAATGCTCATTGCTGATAACTTTAGTATTTGTATGTGTTGTTATGCGGGATTTTTATAAGTCCCGGATGGACTTATTCAGGGCTTTCATAATAAGGTAAAATCAAGCGAATGTATTCACTGATCAATAAACGCATCGTGCTGGGGGTGACGGGCGGCATCGCGGCCTATAAATCGGCTATCCTGGTACGCCTGTTGCGGCAGGCGGGGGCGGAGGTGCGGGTCGTGATGACACGGAATGCGCGGCAATTTATCACGCCGCTGACCCTGCAGGCCCTGTCCGGCCAGCCGGTGCATACCGATTTGGTCGATGTCGAAACTGAATCCCGCATGGGCCATATTGAACTGGCCCGCGCGGCCGACCTGATTATCGTGGCGCCCGCCAGCGCCAATTTCATCGCGCGTTTTGCCAACGGTTTTGCTGAAGATCTGTTGAGCGCCCTGTGTCTGGCGGCGGACGGCCCGGTCCTGATCGCGCCGGCCATGAACCGGCAGATGTGGCAGCATGCGGCCACCCGGGAAAACGTGGATCGCCTTGCGGCCAGAGGGATCCGTATCCTGGGGCCCGCGGCCGGCGATCAGGCCTGCGGCGAGGTGGGCCCGGGCCGCATGCTGGAACCCGAGGCGCTGCTGGCGGCGCTGGCGGAGTCTTTTGCAACTGGCCTCCTGGCCGGTTCGCGCTTGCTGGTCACGGCCGGCCCCACGCGCGAGGCTATTGACCCGGTGCGCTTTATCAGTAACCGCAGCTCGGGGCAGATGGGCGCGGCCGTGGCTCGGGCCGCGCATGAGGCCGGGGCCGCTGTGGCCGTGATCGCGGGGCCGGTCAGGCTGAATATGCCCGCTGCGGTTAAACTGACCCGGGTCACCTCGGCCGTGGAGATGCGCGCGGCCGTCATGCAGAGTATCGCCGGGATGGATATTTTCATTGCCGCCGCCGCCGTTGCCGATTACCGTCCGCAATCGGTGGCAGAGCGCAAGATCAAAAAACAAAATGACCGGCTTGAACTCAGGCTGATAAAGAATCCGGATATACTGGCCGAAGTGGCGGCCCTGGAAAACGCGCCGTTTACGGTCGGTTTTGCGGCGGAAACCGAGGCCCTTGAGGCCAACGCGGCGGCCAAACTGAACCACAAGAAACTCGACATGATCGCCGCCAACCGGGTGGGTGAAGGCCCGGCCGGGGAGGCCCTGGGGTTTGACGCCGCTGATAATGCCCTGACGGTGCTGTGGAAAGAGGGCAAACAAGAACTGGCGCCGGCGCCCAAGGAAAAACTGGCGCGTCATTTAATCCAGCTTATCGCGCGGCAGTATCATGCGAGGAATACCGTTTTGGCGCGGTGAGCGGGGATCGTGTATCGGCCCGGCCCGGCCTGCCTGCTGCAGGCGGCTCTAACCTGTTACTTCATATCCTCATCGCAATCTGTGGTGGGTACGTTCTACTTCTGTCTCAAGCCGGCCGGTACTCGGCGCCGTGATACAGCATTGGCCAGATGATGCGGGCCACCTGCCTGCAGCAGGCAGGACGGCTCACAAAGGACAACAGACCCGCACGCCGTATCGTCCGGTTAAACACCGGCTTGCCGGCCTGATTCACACCACACACTTGAAAAATAGTCTTTGCCAAATCAATACCAATTAGAGTAACTTTGATCTTGGACACCTCTTTTGTGCATTTAGGTTAAGTAAAATCTCAATTCTGGCGCTTCAGACGCCGCGCAACAAGAGGTGGCCATCTCATCCTGCCTGTTGTGGGCAGGCCTGTATGGATGCAGATATTAGAGCCGCGCCATGATTGCCTGCTGTACGCCGGTCGAATCCCGGCGGCCGCGCAGGCACTTGATCGAGTTATGACATATCTATCAACACTAATGGAGGCTTTTTCAACATGAATCTCAATCAGCTTCACTACTACCAGTCAAAACTTGCCTTCGAAATGGACAGTGCGGATGTCTATCAGGCGCTTGAGGCCGGACGCGAACCGATCACTGTCGTTGATGGCCGCTCGCCGGAGGCCTACGCACAGGAACATATCCCGGGCGCCGTCAATCTTTGGCACAAGGATATCTGCGTGAACCGTACGGATGATCTCGATCCTTCGCGAATCTATGTCTGTTATTGCGACGGCGTCGGCTGTAACGCTTCGACCAAAGCTGCCATGAAACTTCTGACACTGGGCTTTCAGGTTCGCGAACTGATCGGCGGTCTGGATTGGTGGATCCGGGATGGCTATGGCACCGAAGGCGCCGGCGCCCGCGATGGCAATATGCCCAGGTGCGGTTGCTAAGGAAGCTCTGATTCAATCAGAGCTTCCCTAAGAAGCTTCTATTGTCATTCCCGCTTGCGCCTGTCCGTAACAGGCAGTAAATTCTGGCTTAACCAGAACATCCTTAAATTGAGATTCAGACATTGATCCCGGCATATATCAGGCAATGAAAACGGTTACCGGCTATCTGGCAGGCGCGCGGCTCAGCCCGGCGCCGGCATCGGCTCCGGCGATATGAAGCCGTTGCCGGCGGCTTTGCCCGGCAACAGGGCCGGCGCGCCGTGAGTGCTCGCGGCCTGTCCCCGTTGCTCGCCTATTGTCTGCTGACGGGTTCGGCGGTGTTCTGGGGTTCCAATCATGTGGTCGGGCGCGGGGTGGCCGACAGCATGCCGATCGCGGCCCTTTGTTTTTGGCGCTGGGCGCTGGCCTGGCTGCTGTTGCTGCCGGTCTGCTGGCCCCATCTGAGACGCGACCTGCCGTTGCTGATGCAACACAAGCGCTGGCTGTTCTCGCTCGGCCTTATCGGTTTTGCGGCCTTCACCTATCTGATCTATCTGGGCGCGTTCAATACAATGGCGGTCAATGTCGGCCTGATCAACGCCACCGCGCCGGTCTGGATATTGCTTATCACGGTCGGCCTGGGCGCGGCAAGGCGGCCGGGCGCGCTGCAATGGCTGGGGGTGCTGGTCAGTCTGGTCGGGGTGACGGGGATCGTGGCGCGGGGCGACCCGGCCACGCTGCTCACTATGCAGTTTGCCTCCGGCGACCTGTGGGCGCTGGCGGCCACCATCGTCTGGGCGATCTATTCGATCATGCTCGGGCATACGCCGAAAGGCGCGCATACCTTCTCGGTGCTGTTCGCCGGCACGACCATCGGCCTTATGGCGCTCACGCCGGTCATGGCCCACAGCGTGCTCGTGCTGGGCGAGCCGCTGTTCAGCCGCCTGGCCGATCCGACCATCGACATCCTTAAAATAGGTTATATCGCGCTCGGCCCGGCCTTTCTCGGCTATCTGTGCTGGAACAAGGGAGTGGATACCGTTGGGCCCGCGACCGCGAGCGTGTTCCTGTATCTGATCCCGGTTTGTTCCAGCGCGCTCGCCATTTTATTGCTGGGCGAATCCTTTCAATGGTTCCATGCCATCGGCACCGTCCTGATCGTGCTCGGCATCTGGCTGACGACCCGCGGGGCCGCCTGAAGCGGACGCGCACTATCGCTATAAAAGCTCCAGTTGCAGGCGCAGCCGCTTGCCCGCTTCGACCGTGACACGCGCGGCGGCAAATTCAGGCGCGCCATAGCTGGCGCTCGCGTTATTACTGAAAGCGACCGGCTCTTTGGGCGCGCCCCACAAATTTTTGTCCAGTTTTTGATTGCCGTTGAGATCATAAAAGGCGGAGATGGCATAATCCCCGGGCGGAACGCCTGTAAAGGACACCACGGTAGCGCCCCGGGAGGCGGCGCGGGCCACTTCATAATCGCATCTCTGTCGCATGAAATTGGCTTCATTACAGAGCGCGACATACACCCGCCCGCGCGCCTTGTCGGTATTGTTGATGTCCAGGATTATTTCAGAGGCGAGGGATTTGCCCGTTGCAATAAACAAGAGTAACGCGAACCAGGAAAATCGCCGGAGCGCAGATTTTTGCACGGAATCAGTCATACCTTCACCTCTTAAAATAGTAAGCGGCCATTGACCCGGCAAGCCGCCGGATCAACCCGGAACATCAGGTTCAATTATACAATAAGGATATTCGGTATTTTGAGGAAGCCCTGAACAAGTCCATCCGGGAATTGCCCGTTCACGTCAGGCGCAGTGTGCAGGTTCAGACAGAATTGAGGCTTTTCTGAGCACTTTCTGAATTCCTCGGCTACTTGTTAAGGGTCATCAGAATGTATCTATTGCCTTTGTCGTCATTCCAGCGAAAGCTGGAATCCAGGAGGCGATGCCAGGGTATTAAAGAGATTCCGACTTTACCGGTTTGCACGTAGCGGGCCAAAGTGACTTCATTTATTGTCATTCCCGCCTCGGCGGGAATGACTTTTATAAACCACTGGATTCCAGCTTTCGCTGGAATGACGATGGGGTGTTGTTTTGGCGTTACGTCATTCCGCTCCGCCTGCAAAAACCAACCAGAATAATGTTTAATCTGCGCTAAGCTGCTTGCTACAGGCAGGTCTGCGAAATCTGCGGATCCCCTGCCTGATTAGTCTCACGGGTATTGAACCCGGACACGCGGGCGAAAACCGGGCGTAATTGCGTTATATTAGCCCCTGCCCGGCCGGATCAGGCATTCCGGCTGCAATAAAACCGTTCAAGTGAGGGAGTAAACCATGTCTAAAATGACTTATCGCCTGCAGGATACCGTGCAGCGGCTGTGTGATTATGCCGATGTCCGCCTGGGCGGTGATCGTCCCTGGGATATTGAGGTGCATAACCCGGGGTTTTATCCGCGGGTGCTGAAAGAGGGGTCCATCGGGCTGGGCGAGTCTTATATGGACGGCTGGTGGGATTCGGCCGGGCTGGACCAGTTTTTCACGCGGGTCAACGCGGCCCGGCTGGCCGAGCGCCTCGGCCTGGCGGCCCGGCTGCGCGCATTGCCGGCCCTGCTGTGGGACGCGCTGACCAACCGCCAGTCCATCGGCCGCGCGCGCCAGGTCGCAACCCGGCATTACGACCTCGGCAATGACCTGTTCGAGTGCATGCTGGATCAGGGCATGAACTACAGTTGCGGCTACTGGCGCCGGGCCGATTCTCTGGATGAGGCGCAGCGCCACAAGATCCGCCTGATTTGCGACAAGCTGCAACTGGAACCGGGCCACGAGGTGCTGGAGATCGGCTGCGGCTGGGGCGGCCTGGCCGAGCGCCTGGCGCGTGACTACGGCGCGGTGGTCACCGGCCTGACCATCTCCGCCGAGCAGTGCGAATACGCCCGCCGGCGCGTGCGCGGGCTGCCGGTCGATATCCGGCTGCTGGATTATCGCAAGGTTTCCGGCAGCTTTGACCGGATTGTCTCGGTCGGCATGTTTGAGCATGTGGGACGCAAAAACTACCGGGGCTTCTTCGGCAAGGCCGCCGAGTTGCTGAAACCGGAAGGGCTGTTTTTACTGCATACGATCGGCACCGAGGAATTAACCCGATCCACCGACGCCTTTATCGACCGATACATCTTCCCCAACGGCAAAATCCCGAATCGCGGCGAACTCAGTCAGGCCACCCAGGGGCTGTTCCGGCTGGAAGACTGGCACAATTTCGGCCCCGACTATGATCGCACCCTGATGGCCTGGCTGGCCCGCTTTGAGCAGTCCTGGCCCAAATTGCAGGGGCGCTATTCCGAGCGCTTTTACCGCATGTGGCGCTATTATCTGTGCAGTTGCGCCGGCTATTTTCGCTCGCGCTGCGGCGAACTCTGGCAAATGGTGTTTTCACACCCGCGGAGTGAACGGCCTTATCTGAGCCTGCGCTAAGCCTGTAATATGCAAACCTTTCGAGCAAACAAGGCATGAATGCCGCGCTGGAACAATTTGACGCCTACTGGATGCCGTTTACGGCCAACCGCGACTTTAAAAAAGCCCCCCGGCTGATCAGCCGGGCCGAGGGGCACTATTACCACACCCCCGATGGCCGCAGGCTATACGACGGTTTTTCCGGTTTGTGGACTTGCGGGCTTGGCCATTGTCACCCGAAGATCGCCGCGGCCGTGCAAAAGCAACTCGCGCAAATGGATTATTGCATGGCCTTTCAGATGGGCGGCGAACGGGCCTTTGAGCTTGCCGAAAAACTTACCGGGATGGCCCCGCCGGGGTTTAATCATTGCTTTTTTACCAACTCCGGTTCGGAATCCGCGGATACGGCCCTGAAAATTGCGTTGGCCTATCACCGGGCCGGGGCGGCCGCGCAGCGCACCCGCCTGATCGGACGCGAACGCGGCTATCACGGGGTCAATTTCGGCGGCCTGTCCGTGGGCGGCATGGGCGCCAACCGCGCGGCGTTCGCGGCCAGCCTGATCCCTCAGGTTGATCACCTGCCCCACACGTATTGCCCCGAACACACGGCCTTCAGCCGCGGCCAACCCGAATGGGGCGCGCACCTCGCGGCCGAACTGGAACGCCTGTGCGGGCTGCATGGCGGCGAGAATATCGCGGCCGTGATGGTCGAGCCGGTGGCCGGTTCGACCGGCGTCCTGCCCCCGCCCGCGGGCTATCTCGAAAAACTGCGTGAAATCTGCACCCGGCACGGGATCCTGTTGATCTTTGACGAGGTGATCACGGCCTTCGGGCGCGTGGGCGAACCCTTTGCCGCTCAACGTTTCAACGTGCTGCCCGACATCATCACCACGGCCAAGGGGCTGACTAATGGCGTGATCCCGATGGGCGCGGTGATCGTCACCGATGAGATTTATCAGACCTTTATGCAAGGGCCGGAAAACCGGGTCGAACTGTTTCATGGCTATACTTATTCGGGTCATCCGGTGGCGGCGGCCGCGGGTCTGGCGTGTCTGGAGATTTACCGGGAAGAGGGGGTTTTCCAGCAGGCCCGCGCGCTGGAAAGCCTGTTTGAAGACGCCATGCATTCCCTGGCCGGCCACCCCAAAGTCACGGACATCCGCAACTTTGGCCTGATGGGCGCGATTGAACTCGCGCCACGCGAAGGCGCGGCCGGGCCGCGCGGCCTGGATGTTCACAAGCGCTGCTTTTGGGAAGAAAACCTGGTGATTCGAAATAATGCCGATATTTTGCAGTTCTCCCCCTTCCTGAACGCCGGGGCCGATGATATTGCAGGGATGTTTGAAAGCGTCGGGCGGGTGCTGGATCGTATTGATTAGCGCCAGGGCGGAATGACGGCAAGGCGCCGTCAGGAATTCATCCGCAAGGACGCCTGTTCCCGGGTCTCTGAATGCTTGAGGATAAGCTCGGGCATATTGGTGTCCATGCCGATGCAGCGGGTGACCGTAAAATCGCAGCCGGGATGCTTTTTGCGGGCCGCCTCGATGATCTCGGGTATGTCCTGGGTGACATGATTCCCCGAGTTCAGAAAGTAGGGCAGGACCGTAATCCGGGACATGCCCTGATCAACGGCGGAATCAATGGCCTGTATCAAAGAGGGTTCCGCCAGTTCAAGAAAGGCGCAGGCGACCAGCTTGTATTTGTCCGTGGACAGCCGTTCCACTTTTTCCGTCAGCGTGGCGACTTCAAGGTTCGATTCTTTCCGGCGGCTGCCGTGGGCCAGTATAATCAGCGCTTTCATGGTCTGCTACCTTTCTCCTGTTTTCGCGGTAATCGTTTTACGAGGATAAGCACTTTATGACAGCCAAACAAAAAAAGCCATACGGCGCATGGAAATCGCCCGTCACCGCCGCGCTGATACTGGAAAGCGGCGTCGGCCTGGCGGAAATCACCCTGTTCGGGGATGCGGTTTACTGGCTGGAAATGCGGCCGCGGGAAAAGGGGCGCTGTGTGATCATGCGGCTGAAACACGGCGAGCCGGCGCAAGATATAACACCGCCCGAATATAACGTGCGGACGCGCGTGCATGAATATGGCGGCGGCGCTTATCTGGTCACGGACAGGGGCGTGTTTTTTGCCAATTTCAGTGATCAGGATATCTACTGGCTGGATCACGAACGGCGGATCATAAAATTAACCGATAACCCGCATTGTCGCTATGCCGATATGGCCTGTGATCAAGCGCGCGACCGCTTGATCTGCGTGCGCGAAGATCACAATCCCGAACAGCCGGAAGCCGTCAATACCCTTGTCGCCATTTCGCTGACCGGGCAAGGACAGGAGCGCATACTGCTTGAAGGGGCCGATTTTTACTCAAACCCCAGGCTAAGCCCGGCCGGGGATCAACTCTGCTGGATAAGCTGGGATCACCCCAATATGCCCTGGGACAATACGGCCCTTTACCTCGCCGACCTCGACAAACAGGGCCGGCCGGGGGAGATCAAACGCATCGCGGGCGGCAACGCCGAATCAATCTGTCAACCGCTCTGGTCAGCGGACGGGGCGCTTTATTTTATCTCCGACCGGAACAACTGGTGGAATCTCTACCGCTACCGGGATGACAAGATCGAACCGGTCTATCGCATGGAGGCCGAGTTTGCCGACCCGCAATGGTCCTTGCGCGCGGCCAATTACGATTTTATTGACGCGCGTACCCTGCTGGCCATCTACCGGCAAAACGGCATTGCCAAAATCTGCCGGATTGACACCCAAACCAACACGACAAAACCCTTGGCCCTGCCGTTCACCGATTATGAATCGCTATGCTGCAATAGCGAAAAGGCTTGTTTCCTCGCGGCCTCGCCCGCCGAATTTCCGGCAATCATCCAATACAATATCGCGCAAGCGGATTATCAACGCCTGCGGAGCGCGAATCACGCCCGTATTGACCCGTCCTGTATTTCAGTTGGCGAGCCAATAAGCATTGCGCTGGACGAAAAAAACGGGGCGCATGCCTTCTTCTACCCGCCCTGTAATAAGGATTACACCGGCCCGGCCCATGAAAAACCGCCGCTGATCGTGATGAGTCATGGCGGCCCGACCGCCGAATCGCGCCACAGCCTGAGGCCGGTTGTGCAATTTTTTACCAGCCGCGGCCTGGCCGTTATGGACGTGAATTATGGCGGCAGCAGCGGTTATGGCCGGGCCTATCGCCGCCGATTAAACGGGCAATGGGGCGTGGTCGATGTCAATGATTGCGCGCGGGCGGCCCGCCATGCGGCCGCGCAGGGTTGGGTTGACCCCGAGCGCCTTGCGATCCGGGGCGGCAGCGCCGGCGGCTTTACCACGCTGGCCTGCCTGGCCTTTACCGATGTCTTCAAGGCCGGCGCAAGTCACTACGGCGTCAGCGATCTTGAGGCATTAGCGAAGACCACGCACAAGTTTGAATCCCGCTATCTGGATTCCCTGATAGGCCCCTACCCGCAAGACAGGGAAAAATATCAGGCGCGCTCGCCGCTGCACGCCGCCGACCGGCTGGCCTGCCCGGTCATCTTTTTCCAGGGGAAAGAAGACCGGATCGTGCCGCCCAATCAGGCCGAGATGATGGTCGCGGCGCTCAAGAAAAAGAACATCCCCGTTGCCTGCCTGATTTACGAAGGCGAACAGCACGGCTTCAGGCAGGCGGAAAATATAAAGCGCACCCTGGAAGCGGAATACTATTTTTACTCCAGAATATTCGGTTTTGAAGCCGCTGATGAGATAGCGCCGGTTAGTTTCGAGTAGGCGTTTACTAGGGCCTGTTTACACTATGTTGGCCGTCCTGCTTGAGTCTGTTTTGCGCGCCAGCAAGGCGGAAGGAGCGCAGTGTAGTTGCGCTACTCAAGCGACTGACCTGCCTGCAGCAGGCAGGCAACGAAGCTGGGGCGCAAAACAGGCCAAGCCCTGCGGGTTGTGTCCCAAACTGCGCCACTCGGCGTTGCTTGCCTGCCTGCTGCAGGCAGGTCGCTCATTTGGAGTGACCAAACTACGCTCCGCGCGCCTTGATTGGCGCAGTTTGGGACACAACAGGACGGCCAACATAGTGTAAACAGGCCCTAACAGTGACAACCTGCCTGCTACAGGCAGGCGAAAGCTGGCATCCATTAGTTTATGAAATACATTTCTGCATGGATGGGAATGACAGCCAAACACACCATTCCGACAAGCAGACAGAATCGTAATCCATTTCACTCCCCGGTGCTGCCCTCATGGATTCCTCGGCCGCTTGTTCCAGGCCTGCCTGCAATAGGCAGGTGCCTGGTCGCGCTTTGCCAGAATATAACTGCTAAGTTTTTTAGTGCCATAGAGCGCCGTATTTGCTGGCAATACCATTCAGCTTGCCCATGTTGTCAAGTGAGCCCGCCCGCGCTTGATTACAGTTCGTTGAGGATATTCAGGCCATGCCGGGAACAGCCTTCGAGGTGGATATCGCGGCCGCTGTCTTGATGATCGAGGCGCAGATGAATGTCCGCCGCCGGCACGGCTTCGCCACCCAGTTCCGGCCATTCAAACAGGCAGATCGCCCGGTTTTCGCAGTAGTCCCGGATGCCTATGGCCTCCAGTTCTTCCGGGTCGTTCAGCCGGTACAGATCAAAGTGATAGATATTCAAGCCGTCAATGGTATAAGGTTCGACCAGGGTAAAGGTCGGGCTTTTGACCGTGCCCTGATGCCCCAGCGCCCGCAAGAAACCGCGCACCAGGGTGGTCTTGCCGGCCCCCAGCGCGCCGCTCAGATGGATCACTTCGCCGCCCTTAACCCGCGCCGCGAGCCGCGCGCCGAGGCGCTCGGTGTCCCGCGCGCCGTCTGCCACAAACCGGTTCATAAGCGGTTGGCCAGCCGTCTTATATGCGGCATCAGATCGCCGGCCATGAGTCCGCGTTCGCCCTCTGCCCGCACGGCCCGGTCGGCGGCCGTGGCATGCAGGCACACGGCCAGTTTGGCGGCCGGCCCCGGCGCGATGCCCTGCGCGATCAGGCCGGCAATGACACCGGTTAACACATCGCCCATGCCGGCCGTCGCCATGCCCGGATTGCCGGCATCACAAACATAAAGCCGCGCCCGCTCATCCATCAGCAATGAACCGCTGCCCTTCAAGATGACCGGCCCCTGATATTTTTCATGCAGCGCGGCGATGGCCGCAAATCGGTCGGCCTGAATCGCGCGGCTGTCGGTATCCAAAAGACGCGCGGCCTCGCCGGGATGCGGGGTGATAATCCGCGCAGGGCCGCCCTGCGGTTCGCCGGCCAGCAGGTTTAAGGCGTCCGCGTCAAGAATCAACGGCAGCCGGGATTCAAGCGCGCGCGCCAGCAGCGCCCGGCCCCATTCACCCCGGCCGAGGCCGGGGCCTATCGCAATCACATCGGCGCGCCGCATTAAAGGCGCGAGTTCGGCCGGCGTTTCAACGCCGTGCGCCATGAGTTCGGGTCTGGCGGCGCTGATCAAACCGGCATGCGCCGCGCGCGTGGTCACGCTGACCAGGCCGGCGCCGACCCGCGCGCCGGCTTCGGCCGCGAGCCGGGCGGCCCCGGCATAACCGCTGTCGCCGCCGATCACCAGCACATGACCGAAATCCCCCTTGTGTGAATTACGCCGCCTCGGCGGCAGGGCGGCATTCAGCTTTTTCAGGCTAAGACGCCGCGCCGCCGGTTTGCCAAGGCGTTGATAGGCTTCGTCAGGCACCCCCAGCCGATCAAACTCGATCCGGCCGCAGGATTCCCTGCCGTCGGCGGTAAACATGCCTTTTTTGAGGCCGATAAAGGTGGCCGTGACATCGGCCCGCACGGCCTGTGGCATGCTGCTACCGCTGTCGCCGTTCAGCCCCGAGGGGATATCAATGGCCAGGATTGAGCCGGCCCGCTCATTCAGGAGGCCGATGATTTCGGCCGCCGCGCCGCTGACGGCCCGATCCAGACCGGTGCCGAAGATGGCGTCCACCACCACATCCGCGCCGGCTATCAGTTCGGGGGAGAAATCGACCGGGCCATGCCCCGTCGCGGTGAAGTCGGCATAGGCTCTGGCCGCATCGCCCGCGAGCCTTGCCGGGTCAAACACACTCACCACGCTGACCCGTTTTTGATCGGCCAGCGCCCTGACGGCCAGCAGATAACCGTCGCCGGCATTATTGCCGCCGCCGCAGATCAGCGCGATATCAGCGGCCTCCGGCCAGTGTTTTTGCAAGACCCGATAACTGAAATCGGCGGCAAGTTGCATCAGGCTATAGCCGGGGATCCCCAACTCTTGTATGGCGATACGATCCAGTTCCCGCGCCTGGGCGACCGAGTAGAGGCCATCCGGCAGCTTTTCCGTGGCGTTCGACATGATCCTAAATAGTGAAGACCCGTTCCCGATAATATTTTAATTCATCGATCGAATCGTGGATGTCGGAGAGCGCGAGGTGGGCCGATTCCTTGTCATAGGGGGGCAACTCCGGCGCCCAGCGTTTAAACAATTCCTTGACGGTGCTCACATCCAGGTTGCGGTAGTGAAAATAGCGTTCCAGGCGCGGCATTAAACGATGCAGAAAACGCCGGTCCTGGCAGATGCTGTTGCCGCACATCGGCGATTTCCCGGCCGCCACGAATCTTTGCAGGAAGGCCAGGGTCGCATCCTCCGCCTCGGCGGCCGCACATTGGCTGGCCCTGACCCTCTGCAACAGGCCCGATTCGCCATGCTGCCGGGTGTTCCAGGCGTCCATTTGATTCAGCACGGCATCGGGCTGATGGATAGCGAACACCGGGCCTTCGGCGAGGATTTTCAGTTGCGAATCGGTCACGATGGTCGCGATCTCGATGATAAAGTCATGGTCCGTATCCAGACCGGTCATTTCCAGGTCGATCCAGATCAGATTATGTTCAGATTGTGACATGCCGACGCCTTATGCTTATAGTTAATGTTAAGTTGATATTGAAGCAAGCTCTGAATAAGTCCATCCAGGACTTCCCTGCCTGCAGCAGGCAGGTCAGAGCACGCAGGGTGAAAATGCGATTTTCACCCTGCTTCAAAATCAATGACTGACGTCATTGATTTTGGCGGCATATCCCTATGCCGCGGGAAACTCTGATTCAATCAGAGTTTCCCCAAGTACGCTCCGATGAGGTAACATTATCGCATTATCGCTCCCGCTCGCTCTGGCCCCCGCAGCCGGGCGGATAAAGACGGATTGATAACGACTCATTCATCGCGAACTTGAGGATATACCCGAAACCGCCCCGAGTATAGAGATTGATTATGAACACATTTACACTGATCTTTTTAGGCTTTCTCGCGGCCGGCGTTGTGGTCCAATGGCTGCTCGTAAACCGGCATATCCGGCATATCCGGCAAAACCGGGCGCAGGTCCCGGCGGCCTTTCGCGGCAAGATCCCGCTTGCCGCCCACCACAAGGCGGCCGATTATACCCGCGCCAAGGCCAAAACCAACCTGGCCGATCTGATCCAGGGCGCGGTGTTTATATTGCTGTGGACGCTGGCCGGCGGACTGCAATGGCTGGACACATTCTGGCGCGCCTTTGATTTGCCGGCGCTGTGGCACGGCACGCTCTTTATCCTCAGCGTGTTTGCCATTATGTCCGCGCTCAATCTGCCGCTCTCGCTCTACCGCACCTTCAAGCTGGAAGCCGCCTTTGGCTTCAACCGCATGACGCCGCGCGTATTCCTGATCGATCTGCTGAAAAACGCGCTGCTTGGCCTGGCCATCGGCGCGCCGCTGTTGCTGCTCGTGCTCTGGATTATGGACAGCGGCGGGGCCTGGTGGTGGCTCTATGTCTGGCTTACCTGGCTTGGTTTCAGCCTGTTGATGATGTGGGCCTACCCGGCCTTTATCGCGCCGTTCTTCAACACCTTCCGCCCGCTGCAAAACGCGGAACTCAAAACCAGGATTGAAAACCTGCTGAGCCGCAACGGCTTCAAAAGCCAGGGCATCTTCGTGATGGACGGCTCGACCCGCTCCACCCACGGCAACGCCTATTTTACCGGACTGGGCGCAAATAAGCGCATCGTCTTCTTCGACACTCTGATCGACGAACTCAGCCACGCCGAGATCGAGGCCGTGCTGGCGCATGAACTCGGGCATTTCAAGTGTCATCACATCCGCAAACGGATTATGCTCATGGGCGCGATCTTCCTGATCGGGCTGGCGCTCTTAGGCTGGTTCATCAACGAGGCCTGGTTCTTTAACGGCCTGGGCGTCGCCGAGGCGTCAAACCACATGGCCCTGACCCTGTTCCTTATCGCCTCGCCCGCGTTTACTTTTTTCCTGCAACCTTTGTTCTCCTTCATATCCCGGCAACACGAATTTGAAGCCGATGATTTTGCCGCGGCCGAGGCCCACACCGAAAACCTGATCACGGCGCTGGTCAATCTCTATCGGGAAAACGCGAATACGCTCACGCCCGACCCGCTCTATTCCGCCTTCCACGATTCCCACCCGCCGGCCCCGATCCGCATCGCCCACCTTGAAAGCAAGTTTGCATGAGCGCATTCCGTTGTCTGACCTCAAAGACGCTGAGCCTTGCCAGGCCGCGCGAACGGGCGCGGCCGTGTGCAGTGATGCTGAACGCCCATGTAGTTTAGCGCTGCCAAATGAACCCCGCCCGGGCCGACAGACAGCCCCCGCAAACTTATGCTAAGTTAGACGCATGCTGAAGCCAAACAGGATTAACCGTGGCTAAACCGCCGCGCCCCGACGAGCCAGACCGCGCCCCGGCGGCCGACAGCGCCCACAACGGCGATATCGCCGCGCTCTACCGGGCGCACTCCGATAATCTCGTCGCCGCGCTCAGAAAAATGTTCGGCGACGGCCCGCCCGACCCGGAAGACGTGGCCCAACAGGCGTTCATAAAACTCATGGAGCGCCCGGACCGCTCCGACATCAAGGATCTCAAGGCGTTTTTATGGCAGACCGCGCGCAACACCTTCCTCAACAGCCTGGCCGAAAAAGAGGCGCGCCACAGGCACGAGACCGAGTTTGAACGGCTGTGCCGCCCGTCCGGGGCAGACCCGGCCACGCCGGCCAAAACGCTGCTGGCCCGGCGGGAGCTTGAGGCGGTCAACGAAGCGCTGCGGCGGATGCCGGACAAACGCCGTGACGCCTTTCTGCTGCACAGGGTGGAGGGCCTGCCGGTCGCCGCGGTGGCGCGCCGGCTCGGCATCGCGCGCGCCCCGGCGCGCAGGCACATCGCCCGCGCCATCCGCGATATCGAGTTGTACCTCGCCGGGCTGGAGCACAAGCGGGAAAAATGACCGGCGAAGACGAGACGGATACCGAAACCGAGACCGACATCACCGGGCGCGCCTGCGAATGGTGCGTGCGCGTTCAGGACAAGGACGCCACAGACGCGGATCGGGCCGCGCTGGCCGCCTGGCTGGCAGAAGATCAACGCCACCGGCGCGCCTATGAGCGCGTGCTGAAACTCTGGCACATGCTGGGCCGCCTGCGGATCGAAGATATCGACCCAGATCTGCGGCCGCCGCGGGCCGGGGTTTTAGCCCGCTTTGGACGGGCCCGGGTCGCGGTCGCGGCCATGCTCATTATCTTTTTGGCCGCCGCCCTCCTGTTGCCGCGCTATCTGCCGGCGCCGCCGCAGATCGCCGGCGACACCTACCGCACCGGCGTCGGCGAGACCCGCGACCTCGACCTTGCCGATGGCACGCGCGTAACGCTGGGCGCGCTGACCGAGTTGCGCGTGTCGATCTCCGCCGCCGGGCGCCGGGTCTGGCTGGCAAGCGGCGCGGCCTGGTTTGCCGTGGCGCCGGACGCGGCGCGGCCGTTTATGGTCCAGGCCGGGGCGCTGAGCGCCACCGCGCTCGGCACCGAATTCGCCGTGCGCGGCAACGGCGGGGTCTCGCGGGTGGCCGTGGCGAAGGGCCGGGTCGAAGTGGCCTATCCGCTCCTCCCGGGTCTGCCGCTGCCGTTCAAGACGCGCCGGCTGCTGGCCGCCGGGCAAAAAATCACCGTCACCCCCGGCCGGGGCCTTAGCCCCGTCAGCGCCGTCCTGCCGCAGGATGTCGGCGCCTGGCGCGCGCGCCGGCTCATCTACGAAGGGGCCACGCTGGCCGAACTGGTGGCCGACGCCAACCGCTACCACCCGCGCCGAATCGTGCTGGCAGACGACGCCCGCGCCCTCGGGCAAAAAACCCTGACGGCCTCTTTCGATGCCAACCACATCGACCGCATGCTCCGACTCCTGGCCCGCTCCTACCCGGTCGAAATAGACCACAAAGACCCCGACACCCTCTACATCCGCGCCCGCAAGGGGAAGTAACCGAGCAGAGCAGACAGAGCCGGACTCCGTTGCACACCCGGCCTGCGGCAGGCTGGAATGAGATAGCAAAGGAAATGGTGTCAAAGGTTGCCCGAATACACCTATCGCCCCCTCCGTCATTCCAGCGAAAGCTGGAATCCAGTGGTTTATGTAATACATTTCCGCCTGGGCGGGAATGACAACTTTGGTGCAAGCAAACATAATTCGGAATCCATTTAATATCTCGGCCCCGCTCTCCTGGATTCCAGCTTTCGCTGGAATGACGATGGAGCAGAAATGAAAAAGAGTGGCAATGCACAAAAAAACCTGTCACTCCGCCTGCGGCAGGCTGGAATGAGGTAGCAAAGAAAATGGTGTCAAAGGTTGCCCGAACACACCTATCGCCCCCTTCGTCATTCCAGCGAAAGCTGGAATCCAGTGGTTTATGTAATACATTCCCGCCTGGGCGGGAATGACAACTTTGGTGCAAGCAAACATAATTCGGAATCCATTTAATATCCCGGCCCCGCTCTCCTGGATTCCAGCTTTCGCTGGAATGACGATGGAGCAGAAATGAAAAAGACAGCAGAGGACCAAAAAGAATGGCAATGCACAAAAAAACCTGTCACTCCGCCTGCGGCAGGCTGGAATGATGGAGTGAGGGGAATGATTTTAAAGGTTGCCCGAATACACCTATCGCCCCCTCCGTCATTTATGGACAGGATGTCCTGTATGCGGCGAGAGGGCACGCCTACAGGACGTAGGTGGTAGAGCAGTGTCTGGAACAGACTGCCGAGGACGCCCGTAGCCGCCCGGCGAAAGCTGGAATCCAGTGGTTTATGCAATACATTTCCGCCTGGGCGGGAATGACAACTTTGGTGCAAGCAAACATAATTCGGAATCCATTTAATATTCCGGCCCCGCCCTCCTGGATTCCAGCTTTCGCTGGAATGACGACGGAGCAGAAATGAAAAAGACAGCAGAGAAACAAAAAGAGCGGCAATACACAAAAAAACCTGTCACTCCGCCTGCGGCAGGCTGGAATGAGATAGCAAAGGAAATGGTGTCAAAGGTTGCCCGAATACACCTATCGCTCCCGTCGTCATTCCAGCGAAAGCTGGAATCCAGTGGTTTATGTAATACATTTCCGCCTGGGCGGGAATGACAACTTTGGTGCAAGCAAACATAATTCGGAATCCATTTAATATCCCGGCCCCGCCTTCCTGGATTCCAGCTTTCGCTGGAATGACGGAGGGGGCGATAGATACATCCTGGCAATTCCTGTCACCATTCCTGCCTGCCACAAGCAGGCGAAAGAGGCACATGAATACATCATAACCGGAATTCACTCCCCACTAAATCCATCACCCCGCCCAAACCAGTCAGCCCAAACCAGTCAGCCCAAACCCGATTTTATGCCCCATTAAAGTGCAAAAAACACTTTTTTTAGATTTTTTCAGTTTTTTCCAACTTTTTTACAAACCCGGGGGGCCATTTTTCCCCGCTCATCTGTCTTTATATATAGGAACAAAAATTATTGCTATTCCAATCAACATTACGAAGGAGATAACGGCTATGTCAAACTTACGCTCACGGCAACCCGGCAAAACATTCCTGACCACAATCGCGGCCCTGGCCCTGCTGGCGGCGCTGTCCACGTTGGGCGTCCGCGCCGCGGCGGCGGAGGCGGCGCTGGTCGAGGTTGAGATCCCGGCCGGCCCGCTCGACCGTTCGCTGCTGGCCATCTCCAGCGCCTTTAATGTCGATATCCTGGCCCCGGACGAACTCATTGCCGACCGCCGCGCGGTGGCCCTGTCCGGCGCGCTCAGCGCGGCCGAGGCCCTCGACCGGGTGCTACAGGGCAGCGGCCTTGAGGCCCGCCCCGCCGAAGACGGGGCCTACCTGGTCGCGGAAAACGGGGGGGAGACCGAAGAAGAACCCATACAAATGGCGCCCTTGACAGTGGAGGGGGAGGCGCAATCGGCGCGGTTCTGGCTGTCAGACTTGCCGGAGGCATACGAAGGCGGACAGGTCGGGAGCGGCGGCCGTGTCGGTCTGCTCGGTAACCTGGACGTTTTTGATACGCCGTTCAGTGTGACCAATTACACTTCCGAGTTGATTGAGAACCAGCAGGCTAAAACACTGGCTGATGTCATTCGGAATGATTCTTCTACTCAATTGTTAGCTTCTGAACAAGCTGGTTATGCAACCATTACCATTCGAGGCTTTAATACAGGTGGTAGTGGTACAGAACTCTATGATGGTCTTCCCAACCTGGCTCATCGATGGCACTCAACAGTTCGGACTCTTGAGAGAGTCGAAATCTTCAAGGGGGCCAATGCATTGCTCACTGGAACAGTAGGCGCTGTAGGTGGCATCATCAATCTGGTGCCCAAGCGACCGGCAGGAACTTCCTTAACAAAACTAACCGCAGACTATGATTATCAATCGCGCTTTGGTGCACACGCCGATCTAAGCCGCCGCTTTGGCTCAAAAAAGCAATTTGGCGCTCGACTCAACACGATTTATCGCAAGGGTGAAGCGGCCATTGAAGACAACGAGGAAGAACTGAGCGAAGTGGCATTAGCGCTGGAATATCGAGGTGACAAACTCAAACTGGAAACGATATTGGATTATACTAAAAAGCACTTAGACCTAGGGAACGCGGAGTTCACTTTAAAGAGCAGTGCCACTTCAGTACCTTCTGCACCTGACCTTGAGGATGTTATTCAGCAGGCCTGGGAGAGGTTCGAGGCAAAATTCGCCCGCGCTCTTCTCAGGGCAGAGTACAACCTTGGCAAAACGTGGACAATGCATGCGGCTTATGGTGTTATGGACGTCAAACATTATAGACTGCGTACGATTCCCTTTGATATTGTTGGGGCCAGTGGAGATTTCGATTCATATCCCGCACAATATTCAGAAACAGAAGAAAACTATACTTGGAATGCCGGTATCAGAGGGCAATTCAAAACCATTGACATCACGCACCAGATTTCAGTGGAAACCATGCGGGCAGAGAGCGAACTTGGTGCAATTAACAGATTTATCTCCAGCATTCCCTCCAATATATTTAACCCGGTATTTTTTCCACGCCCGGAGAACCTTAATCCAATCACGCGCAATCCACCTAAAACCAGAGATACTGTCGAATCATCCATCGCCATTGCTGATACAGTGGGCTTTTTTGATGAACGTGTTTTACTAACCGCCGGAATTCGGCGCCAAAATATTGATATCAAGCGCTTCAACAATAAGGGCGTACGTACCAGCCAATACGACAAGTCGGCCAACACACCAGCTATTGGCCTGCTTGTCAAACCCTGGAGTTTTATGTCCCTCTATGGCAACTATATTGAAGGCTTGGAGGCAGGGCCAACTGCACCGACAAGGACAGTCAACGAAGGGGAAATATTTCCTCCATCTGAAACAGAGCAGATTGAATTCGGTGTGAAGTTTGACCTGGATAACTTTGGCCTAACAGCCGGGATATTTCAGATTGAACGTCCAAGCGGAATTACCGATGTAACAACTAATCGATTCAGTATCAATGGTGAACAACGCAATCGGGGTCTTGAGCTGAATGCCTTTGGCGAATTGCAACCAAACCTTCGCCTGCTAGGTGGGTTCACCTATATCGACAGCGAGTTGACCCGCACCCAGGGCGGCAGATTTGACGGTAAGGATCCATCCGGGGTGCCGGAGCTAATGGCCGTGCTCAACCTTGAATGGGATGCGCCCGTTTTCCCCGGCTTGACATTGACGGCCCGTGCTGAGCATATGGGCAGGATGTTTGTTAACACTGACAATAGCCTGAAAATTCCCTCCTATGAACTTTACAGCCTTGGTGCCCGTTATCAGCGGACGATGGACGATAAGGAACTCACCTTACGAATAAATATCGACAATCTCCTCAATGAAGACTATTGGACAATGGCTGAGGAAGACACGCTTTTTTTAGGCACGCCCAGAAGGATAAATTTGTCATTCTCCGTGGCTTTCTAAGCCCCACCCCCGCTGTCATCCCGATGACCCCCATCGTCATTCCGGCGAAAGCCGGAATCCAGGAAGGGCGTTGCCGGGGAGTGAAACGAATTACAGTTCTGTCTGCCTGCGCCTTGCCAGACGAAATGATGTAATTTGTTGTCATTCCCGCGGGCGGGAATGTATTTCATAAACCACTGGATTCCGGCTTTCGCCGGAATGACGACAGGGGCGGGGGCGCAATCTGTGCTAACCTGCCTGTAGCAGGCAAGTCTCTACTTGCAAACAAATGCCCCAACCAGTATCTTGCCCCTCATGGAAACCGCCACATTCGACACCCACGACTTCGTCAAACACCTGACCCAAAACCGGTATGCCCGAGGCCCAGGCCGAAATCCTTGCTGAAGAACAAGCCCGCCTGATTCAACAGCGTCTCGCCACCAAACATGACCTTGAGAAACTCAAGGCCGACCTGGAACGCGACCTCAAGGAAATGGAACAAAAGCTGACTATCAAGCTCGGCGCGTTCCTGGGCATCAGCACCATCGTTCTGGCGGCACTCTTTGCGCTCCTGACTACTTCTGCCGCCTGATAAAGCTGCCCGGTCTGCCTGCCGCGGGCAGGTGGTCGCGTGTGTGGCGCAACTACACCGTGCTCTTTCCGCCTTCGCCGCCCCGCCCGGGCCTGCTGCTCGCCCGTGGCAGGCAGGCGGCAGGCGGCCCTGGATGACAATGGAGATAAATTTTGTGTTGCCCTGCCGGATGCGCATGTGGACAATAGGCGCCCCTGACACACGGCGGCATTTGATTTATGGACAAAACCTACCAGCCCGAGGCAATAGAAGCGCGTTTTTACGCTGACTGGGAGCAGAGCGGCTATTTTGCGCCCCGGGGCGCGGGCGCGCCCTATTGCATTATGTTGCCGCCCCCGAATGTGACCGGCAGTCTGCACATGGGGCATGCCTTTCAGCAGACATTAATGGACATCTTGATTCGCTATCATCGTATGGGGGGCGACGACGCCTTGTGGCAATGCGGCACTGATCATGCCGGGATTGCGACCCAGATGGTGGTCGAGCGCCAGCTTGAGCGGCAGGCCATGTCCCGCCATGACCTGGGCCGGGAAAAGTTTATCGAGGCGGTATGGGACTGGAAGGCGCGTTCCGGCAATACCATCAGCCGTCAATCCCGGCGGCTCGGCGCTTCAATGGACTGGTCGCGCGAGTGTTTTACGATGGACAAGCGCCTGTCCGCCGCGGTGCGGGAGGTCTTTGTGCGCCTTTATGAAGAGGGCCTGATCTATAGAGGCAAGCGCCTGGTCAACTGGGACCCGGTGCTGCATACGGCGATCTCGGATCTTGAGGTCATCGCGGCGGAGGAAAGCGGTCATCTCTGGCATCTGCGTTATCCATTGCAGGAACCGGTCGCCGGCCTTGAATATGTCACCGTGGCCACGACCCGGCCGGAGACGATGCTGGGCGACGCCGCCGTTGCCGTGCATCCGCATGACGAACGCTACCGCGATCTGGTGGGCCGGGAAGTGCGCTTGCCATTATGCGAACGCGGCATCCCGGTTATCGCCGATGATTATGTCAATCCCGAGTTCGGCAGCGGCTGCGTCAAGATCACCCCGGCCCATGATTTTAACGACTATGAAGTGGGCGAACGCCATCAGTTGCAAAAGATCAATATCTTCACGCCGGATGCCGCGCTGAATGAGAATGTCCCGGAAAAATACCGCGGTCTGGATCGTTACGCCGCGCGCAAGCAGATCGTGGCCGAGCTTGACGCATTGGGTCTGGTGGAAAGGATCCAGGATCATAAACTCATGGTCCCGCGCGGCGATCGCTCTCATGCCGTTGTTGAACCCTATCTGACCGATCAGTGGTATGTCCGCGTTCAGGCGCTGGCCGAGCCCGCGATCAAGGCCGTACAGACGGGCGAGATTAAATTTGTGCCCGGGCATTGGGCCAAGACCTATTTTGAATGGATGCGCAATATTCAGGACTGGTGCATCAGCCGGCAACTGTGGTGGGGGCACCGTATCCCGGCCTGGTATGACGCCGCGGGCAATAGTTATGTGGCCCGTGATGAAGCCGAGGCGCGTAAAAAATATGAGCTTGGCGATATAGCGCTGCGGCAGGATGAGGATGTGCTGGACACCTGGTTTTCATCCGCGCTGTGGCCGTTCTCAACCCTGGGCTGGCCGGACAAGACCCCGGAACTGGAGAAATATTACCCGACCAATGTGCTGGTGACCGGCTTCGATATTATTTTTTTCTGGGTCGCGCGGATGATCATGCTGGGGCTGAAATTTACCGGCGCCGCGCCTTTCAGGGAAGTTTACATCACCGGCCTGATCCGCGATGCGGAGGGGCAAAAGATGTCCAAGTCCAGGGGCAACGTGCTGGACCCGCTTGATTTGATTGACGGTATAGAAGCCGATGCCCTGCTGGAAAAATTAACCCGGGGCCTGATGCAACCGCAACTGGCGCCGAAGATTGAAGCGGCCGCGCGCAAACATTTTCCCGCTGGCATCGCGGCCCACGGCGCCGACGCCCTGCGCTTTACCTTTGCCACCCTGGCGACCCAGGGCCGGGACATTCGCTTTGATACCGGTCGTATTGAAGGCAACCGCAACTTTTGCAACAAGCTGTGGAATGCCGCCCGCTATGTGCTGATGAATGTCGAATCACAGGCGCTTGATGTTAATCAGGGCGAGCGGGAATTTGGCCTGGCCGAACGCTGGATCAATACCAAACTGGCCGAACTGATCCAGGCCACGCATGAAGGGATGCGCACCTATCGCTTTGACCTGGCCGCGCAGGCGCTGTATGAATTTATCTGGGATGAATATTGTGACTGGTATCTGGAATTATCGAAGATCACCCTGGGCGCAAGGGAAACAAGCGTTGCGGCGAGGCGAGGCGCCTTGTTTACCTTGTTAAATGTCATGGAAATCCTGTTAAGGGCATTGCATCCCTTCATGCCGTTCATCACCGAGGCGCTATGGCAACGGCTGGCGCCCGCGCTCAATAAAAAGGGCAAAAGCGTCATGCTGGCCGCGTTTCCCCAAGGCGGCGAACTGGCCCATGACCCGGACGCGCTCAAACAGATCGAATGGATCAAGCTGTTTGTCATGGGGGTCAGGCGTATCCGGGCCGAACGCGGCCTGCCGCCGGCCAGACGCTTAAACGTCTATACCCGCAACGGCAGTCCCGAGGAAAAGGCATGGCTGCGCGCCAATCAGAACCATATAAAAAGCCTGGCAAAGATCGAATCGCTGCGGGATGCCGACCGTCAGATGGACGATACGGCCGTGGCGCTGGCCGGCGATATGACCTTGCTGGTGGCCCTGGCCGACATTATTGATCCGCGCACCGAGACCCGGCGCCTGCATAAGGAGATCGAAAAGCGGGAAAAAGAAAAGGCGGGGCTGCAAGGCAAGCTGGCCAATAAAAACTTTGTCGATCGGGCCCCGGCCAGCGTGGTCGAGGGCGCCAGGAAGCGGCTGGTCGATGCCGAGAGCGACATCGCCACCTATCGGCAGCAGCTTGAAGTCATCACAAGCCGCTTGAGCGACTGATGCTTAGAATCATCAAAGAACAGATCGATGTGATCTTTGAGCGTGACCCGGCCGCCCGCTCGGTATTGGAGACCCTTTTTACCTGCCCCGGTCTGCAAGCCATCCTGCTGCATCGTTTAAATCACTGGCTGTGGCACAAGAAGCTCCACTTCCTGGCCCGGCTCATGGCGCACTTTGCCCGTTTTATCAGCGGGATTGAAATACACCCGGCGGCAATCATCGGCGACCGTTTTTTTATCGATCATGGCATGGGCATCGTGATCGGCGAGACCTCCGAGATCGGCGACGATGTTTCGATCTATCATGGCGTCACGCTGGGCGGCACGACCTGGAACAAGGGCAAGCGTCATCCGACCATAAAAAACAACGTGGTGATCGGGGCCGGCGCCAAGATCCTCGGGCCGATCACCATCGCGGCCGGGGCGCGTATCGGCTGCAATGCCGTGGTGGTAAAAGACATCCCGGCCGGCGCCACCGTGGTCGGCGTGCCCGGACATATCGTGATAAAGAAAGAGGCCAAAGGCAAAACCGCGCAACGCGCCGCCATGGCCAAAAAGATCGGCTTCGATGCCTACGCCGAACGCAAGGACATGCCGGATCCCATACAAAACGCGCTCGACTCCATACTCGATCACATGCACCGGGTTGACAAGGAACTGGAAGAGATCAAGAAAAAGAAATCCGGCTCGGGTTGATTGCGTGTTTTTGCCGTTGCCGTGATTCCGGCCCAAGGTCACCTCATCTAAAATAAGGTGTCAGTCATCTTGGCCACGGCATCGTTAGTATCGCTCATAATACGCCTATTGCCCCCGTCGTCATTCCAGCGAAAGCTGGAATCCAGTAGTTTATGTCATACATTCCCGCTCAGGCGGGAATGACAATTAGACAGAACTGGCGCTCATTTCACATTCCGGCCCGCCCTCCTGGATTCCAGCTTTCGTTGGAATGACAACGGGGTGTTGTTCTGGCTTTCCGTCATTCTGTCTGCCTGCCGCAGACAGGGCTTTAGCAGGAACGCAGGGACACCTTATCTAAAATAAGGTGTCAGGCATTCTGGCCACGGTATCGTTAGCATCGCCCATAATGCGCCTATTGCCCCCGCCGTCATTCCAGCGAAAGCTGGAATCCAGTGGTTTATGTCATACATTCCCGCCCAGGCGGGAATGACAATTTAGACAGAACTGGCGCTCATTTCACATCCCGGCCCGCTCTCCTGGATTCCGGCCTTCGCCTGCCTGCAGCAGGCAGGCCGGGCGGCTACGGGCGTCCTCGGCAGCCTGTTCCTGACGCTGCTCTACCACCTACATCCCTGTAGGCGTGCCCTCACGCCGCATACAGGACATCCTGTCCATAAATGACAACGGGGGCGATAGGCGCATTATGAGCGATACCAACGATACCGTGGCCAGGATACCTGACAACTTATTTTAGATGAGGTTACCCTGGGAGAGTAGCACACGGGCGGACATTTTTATAAAATAGCGGCCATGTCTTCCAAAACCCGGTCTTCGGCGCAACCCAGCCCGATTATGCGGCAGTATTTCGGTTTCAAGGCCGAATATCCCGATATGCTGCTTTTTTTTCGCATGGGCGACTTTTATGAACTGTTTTATGAAGACGCCAAGAAGGCCGCCCGCCTGCTTGATATTACCCTGACCAAACGCGGCAAATCCGCCGGCGAGGCCATTCCAATGGCGGGCGTGCCCTGTCATGCCGTTGACAGTTATCTGGCCCGTTTGATCAAGCAGGGCGAGTCGGTCGCGGTTTGCGAACAGGTGGGCGATGCGGCGCTGTGCAAGGGGCCGGTCGAGCGCCGGATCGAGCGCATTATTACGCCCGGCACGATTACCGATGAGGCCCTGTTGCCGGAACGGAGCGCCAATACCCTGCTGGCCCTGCATCGGGGCAAAACGCGCTATGGCCTGGCCCTGATCGAACTGAGCAGCGGTGATGTGCGTGTCAGCGAAGTGGATAGCGCCACCCCCCTCGCCGACCTCCTGGCCCAGTACCGGCCGGCCGAGATCTTGATCGGCGAGTCATTTCAGCAGGGGGCCGAACTGGAGCGCGAGACCTGCCTGAGCCGGCGTCCCGACTGGTATTTCAGCAGGGCCGGCGCGGAGAAGACGATCAAGCAACAATACCGCGGCGCCGATCTGAACGGGCTTGGCCTGCAAGAGTTGCAGCCGGCGGTCTCGGCGCTCGGGGCCTTGATCCGTTATCTGAACGATACCCAAAAGACCCTGCTGCCGCATCTCAAGCAGCCGCAACTGGAACAGGCGCACCAATATTTGCAGATCGACGCCGTTTCAAGGCGCAATCTGGAACTGGAAAGCGGCTTGATCGCGGATAAATCCCATACCCTGCTGAGCGTGATTGACACCACCGCAACGGCGATGGGCGGGCGTTTGCTGCGGCGCTGGCTGAGCCGGCCCATCCTCGATCATGCCGAACTCAGGCTGCGTTATGACGCCATCGGGCAATTATTGCTGAACCAGCGCCACAGCGGTTTCCATGAAAGCCTGCGCGCGCTCGCGGACATTGAGCGCATCCTGGCCCGGGTCGTTCTAAAATCGGCCCGCCCGCGGGATCTGGCGCAGTTGCGGCAGAGCCTGAAAATACTGCCGCAGATAAAAGAACGGCTGGCCGCCATAGAGAGTCCGCGCCTGCGGGAATTACACGAGCAAATCGCGTTGTTTCCCGAACTGGCCCGGCTCCTGACCCGGGCGCTGGTGGAGAATCCGCCCGCGACGCTCCGCGATGGCAGGGTCATTGCCGGCGGGTATGACAAGACCCTGGATGAATTGCAGAGCCTCAATCACGATGCCGGCCGCTATCTGGCGGAATTCGAAGAAAAGGAAAGGCGGCGCACCGGGCTGGCGGCGCTGAAGGTCGGTTTTAACCGGGTGCATGGCTATTATATCGAGATCGGCCGCGCGTATTGCGGGACCGTGCCGAGCGATTATACCCGCCGTCAAACCCTGAAAGCGGCCGAGCGTTTTATCACGCCCGAACTCAGTGAATTTGAAAACAGGGTGCTCAGCGCCCGCGAAAAATCGTTGGCTCTGGAAAAACAGCTTTATGCCGGCTTGCTGGAACGGATTGCCGAAGACCTGGACAAACTGCAAGCCTGCGCGGCCGCCCTGGCCGAACTGGATGTTTATCTCTGTTTCGCCGAGATAGCCGAGACCCTGGACCTCAGCGCGCCGCAACTGTCCACCGAAAAGGGGATTGATATCGTGGCCGGGCGCCACCCCGTGGTCGAGCAGATCCAGTCCCAGCCGTTTATTGCCAATGATTTATCCCTGCAGGCGGATTGTTCGATGCGGATCATTACCGGCCCCAATATGGGCGGCAAATCGACCTACATGCGGCAAACGGCATTGATCATCATCCTCGCGCATATCGGCTGCTATGTGCCGGCCAGGGAGGCCGTGATCGGGCCGGTTGACCGCATCTTTACCCGCATCGGCGCGGCCGATGACCTGGCCAGCGGCCGCTCCACCTTCATGGTGGAAATGACCGAAACGGCCAATATCCTCAACAACGCGACCGAACACAGCCTGGTGCTCATGGATGAAATCGGGCGCGGCACCAGCACCTACGACGGTCTGGCGCTGGCCTGGGCCGCGGCCGTCCATCTGGCGGAAACCCTGCGCGCCTATACCCTGTTTGCGACCCACTACTTCGAACTCACAAGTCTGGCCGATTTTGAGGAAAATATTGCCAATCTGCACCTTGCCGCCATTGAGCACGGCGATGAGATCGTGTTCCTGCACGCGATACAACCCGGCCCGGCCAGCCAGAGCTACGGGCTACAGGTTGCGGCGCTGGCGGGCGTGCCCGCCGAGGTGATCAAAACCGCGCGCCGGCGTCTGACCGAGATCGAGGGGCAGGCCATGCCCGCCCCCGGCCGAGAACCGGCCCAGGCCGATCTGTTCAAGGACAACCCGCTGTTCGATAAAATCAAAACCATCGACCTCGATTCAACCAGCCCCCGCCAGGCGCTGGCCCTGCTGTACGAAATACAGGCCATGCTGGCCGACCGGCCCGGCCCGGAGTTGCCGCCATCGTTCTATAATCAAGCGCAATATCCTGATAGGAAGCCCTGAATAAATCCATCCTGGATTTCCCTGCCTGTCGCAGGCAGGTTTATGCCATTTTCTGCACACTCAATCCACATGCGACTTAACCCACTCGGAACTCAAAAGAGCCCGAATAATTGATTGCCTGCCACTCCGTCATTACGCACTTTCTCTCCAGATTCCCCCGGCAGCTTATTCCATATCTGCCTACTGAAGGCAAACAGGCCGACATAACAACAAAAGCGCCATCCACGCTATCACCGGTTCGATAATCTTCGTTTTTCCCTGACGCGGGCCACGGCGGCCGCGATCTCGGTTTGTTTATCCCGCGCTGTATCAGGAGCATCCGTTGCGCGGGCCGTGCTTTGCGGATTTTTTCCGTGACGCCGGGATTTTCGCTCCTGATCGCGCTGTAATTTGGCCTCAAAGCGCGCTTTATTGCGTCTTGCCTCGCGTTCCCTTTGTTGCAGCGCGCTGAGGCGGGCCTTTGCCGGGCGATAATAATCCAGCAGCGGAATATGGCTCGGACAAACATAGGCGCAACAGCCGCATTCAGTACAGTCAAACAGACGGTCAGCCTGCAAGCGGGCGGGGCTGAATGTCTTGCTGTGGCGGTATAGTTGTTGCGGCTGTAAACCCGCCGGGCACACCTCCGCGCATTCACCGCAGCGGATGCAGGCCAGTTCCGCCGTGGCCGCGCTTCGGCCCGCTGCAAACAGGCAGTGGGTGGTGTCCAGCACCGGCGCGGTCTCATCTTGCAGGCGAAAACCGGTCAGCGGGCCGCCTATGAGCAGGGCCTCAAATTCGTTGCTGTAACCCCCGTGCCGGCTGATCAATTCGTTGATGGGCGCGCCGATCACGACTTCAAGATTAGCCGGCCGCCGGATCCCCGGCCCGGTCAGCGTGACGACCCGGCTGAGCAGCGGTTTGGAATCCATGATCGCCTGTTTTACGGCCACCGCCATGCCGGCCTGATAACAGGCCACGCCAATATCGGCCGGCAAGCCGCCGGCGGGCACATCCAGACCGGTAATGGCCTTGATCAGCGGTCTTTCGGCGCCGGCGGGATAAAGGCCGGAAAGACACATCAATCTGATGTCCGTGCCGGCGTAGTCCCTGATTGCCTTTTGCAGTATGCCGATGAGTTCGGCCCGGTGTTCCTCGATGGCGATCACGCGGGCATTGGCCTGCAAGGCATAGGCCAGGATCTCGAAGCCCTTGATCACGGCCCCGCCGCGGTGACGGATCAGACTTTCATCACAGCCGATGCCGGGTTCCGGCTCGGCGGCGTTTAATATTAGTAATTCGATACCGGGGTCGGGGGCCGCTTTCGCCGCCGCCGGGGAACCCGCGCTGCCCGGCCCGGCGATGCCGGAGGCCCGTATTTTCTGTTGCACGGCCAGCGGGCTCAGTGAAGCATAGTCTGTAGCGGGCGGCCATGTCTCCGCCCAAGTGTCTTTGCCGTCCGTTTCAATCACGATACAACTGGTCTTTGTGCCCGCCGGATCGGGCAGCGGGTATCGAGCAATCTCACTGACCCGGCCCGAGGCGCCGGCATACAGCGGCACACCCGCAGGACCGGCCGCGGCGGCGATAAGCTGGCCCTTGCGCACGGGATCGCCGGGCTTCACCAGGGGGCGGGCCGCGGCCGCTTGCCGCAGCGGAATTTTTATGCGTGACGGCAAGGCGGCCTGTTGCAGGTCCTGTTGCGCGGGTATGGCCTTATAAGGGGGCAGTTTAATCCCTCCCCTGAATGGCAGCGGCTTTTTCAGTATTGATATCATCAGGGCGGGTCTATATGGCGGGTGGCCCGGCCCCGGCAAAAGCGCGGCCGGAGTAGGCCGGGATTTTCTCAGGGCAACTCTGTCAGCGCTTCGCGCGCCGGCTTTCTGGCCGTTTGCGGCGTCTTTGCGGCGAAGCCGTACCAGATCAGCCCGACCACATTTTCAAGTTCGGCGTTGATCGAGAACGCCTCGTAAAAGCGGGGCTCGACGGTGACCGGGCCGGTGGACCATTTGGTGCCAATGCCTTCATGCCAGAGATACAGCATCAGATTTTGGATCGCGCAACAACAGGCCGCGTAGTCTTCCCGGTAACGCGCCTGGTCTTCGGATTTGCGGCAGGTCACGACCAGCCAGCCCGGTATGGCCAGCCAGCGGCGGTATTTTGCCTCGGCCGCGCGGCCGCCCTTGCCGCTTGCCACCATTGCCCGGTTCAACTCGCAAACGGCCTTGATGGTTTCTTTGCCGGGCAGGTAAAAATGCCAGGGTTCCGTCAGGTGATGATTAGGCGCCCAGCAGGCCAGTTCGATCGCCTTTAACAGCAAGGCCCTGTCCGGCAGGAGGTCGGGTTTAAATTGATGCACCGTGCGCCGCGCGGCAATCAGTTTTTCAATATCGTTAATCGCTTCAGTCATTTAATTTGAACTCCTGCTTATATTATTAACCCGGCAAATAATAATATAGCGGGTTAATATTGCAGCACAGGGATGTGCTGTCGCGGGCATAGCCCGCGGAGCTCGATAAAATCAAGCAATTCCGCGAATTGCGCCGAATTTTATTGGGCGACAATTAAATAGGCAAGGATGCCTATTTAATTACCATGTTAATAATCTGATTTTCCGGGCCAACCGCTACCACAACCCCTGTCAGGCATCATCCCGCCAAAGCCCCGACAAGTCCTGTCTTGTTTGCCTGGGTCAGCCCCGTGTAAAGTATTTGTCTATACCTGTTTCATGGGTAAATTATATATTTTTATCTTTTATAAACAATAGGTTAATTAAAAATTGGGGAGTTTTACAACGATCCGCGAATTATTTTTCGACAATCATTCAATTATTGTCTATATTATGTCGAATAGTAAACCACTACAACGTCGGAGGACGCTATCATGTCAACTAATGCTGAAATCATGGAAACCGAGCACGCTTCATTGTTCAAGATTGGCGCCGTTTCGCGCATCACCAATATTCCCGTGGACACATTGCGCATCTGGGAGCGGCGCTATAGTGTCGTTGTGCCTGTCCGCTCTGAAAACGCGGATCGGCTTTATCAGCGGGATGATATTAACCGCCTGACCCTGCTCAAGATGTTGACGGACCGCGGTCATGCCATCGGCAGCATTGCCAAATTGGGCAACCGGGAACTGGTCGAACGGCTGGAAATCCATAATCAAAACGCCATGATCAACAAAAACAAGCCATTGTCTGATAATGCCATTCACATTGTGCTGATCGGCGATGTGCTGTCGCTGCAAATTGAACATGCCGGGCTGAATGACCCCGGTTTCTGTTTCAGCGGCCTGTATCAAACCGAAGACGATTTTCTGCAAAACAATCAGGACAGCGAGATCGATATCCTGATCCTCGAATTGCCCGCCATCCAGGAAGATCACCTGCCCCGGATAAAGGGTCTGCTGGAAAAATCGGGCGCCAAAAGGCTGATACTGATCTACGGCTTTACCAACAGCGCCGCCAAAAAACGGTTAAACAACACCGATTATATCCTGATCCACGCGCCCATCACGGTGGATCATCTGCATGCCGAGATCAAACACCTGATCGAAGAACAAAAACTGCAAAAGGAGAATAAATCCGGTCTGAATCTGGACAGCAAGGCGCCGGCCAGGAGCTATTCGAACAAGCATCTGATTCAACTGTCTTCCCTGTCTTCCGTCATAAAATGCGAATGCCCGCAGCATTTATCCAGCATGATACTGAAGATGGTCCAGTTTGAAATCTACAGCGCGGAATGCGAAAGCAGGGACGCCAAGGATGCTGAATTACACGCCCTGTTGGGCAACATGACCGGCCACGCGCGTTCCATCATGGAAAGGGCGCTCACGCAAGTCGTGGAAGCGGAAGGCCTGATATTGAAATAAACCATGCCTTTCCCGCCCGTGCCGGCCTGTAAAAGCCGGGCACGGGCGCGGGCGCATTTTGACCCGGCCGAATCTATATCTGTCTTAACTTCCAGCGACCGGCGCGAAATTGCAGATAGGCGATGACGGCAATCAGCGATTCCGCCAGGGTAACCGCGATGAAAACGCCCTGCGGCCCGGCGCCGAGGATTTCTGCCAGGATATAGGCCAGGGGGATTTGCACCAGCCAAAAGCAAACAAAGTTGATCGCGGTCGGTGTGCCGGTGTCGCCGGCCCCATTGAACGCCTGTATCAGCACCAGCGCCAGCGCGTATAAACCATAGCCGTAACTGACATAGCGCAAACAGTCGCTGCCATAACGAATGACGACCGGATCGGCGGAAAAAACAGTCACGATAGATTCCGCCCAGACAATAAACAGGACTGCAACGCCGAGTAAAAACAGCACGTTGTATTTTGCCACCTTCCAGACCGATTGTTCCGCGCGTTCGGGCCGGCCGGCCCCGAGGTTCTGGCCAACCAGGGTCCCGGCCGCGTTGCTGAGCCCCCAGGCCGGCAGGATAGTCAGGTCGATAAAGCGAATGGCGATAGTATAACCGGCCACGGCCGCGCTGCCATAAGGCGAGACCAGTCTCATCAAAATAACCCAACTGGCGGTTGCAATAAGATACTGCGCGACCCCGCCGCCGGAGAGCCGCAATAAACGCAACATCACGGCCGGCACAAGCCGCAGGTGCCGCAACAACAGCGTTATGCGCGCGCTGCCGGCCAGGAGATGCCAGAGTTGATATAACACGCCGATGCCGCGGCCGATGTTGGTGGCAATGGCCGCGCCGGTGACGCCCAGTTCCGGAAACGGCCCGAGGCCGTAGATCAGGCAGGGATCGAGCACAATATTGATGCCGTTGGCCAGGATTAAGGCGCGCATGGCGATCGCCGCGTTGCCGGCCCCCCGGAAAATACCATTGCACAAAAACAGAAACAGGATTGTAAAGGCGCCGCTCAGCATGATGGAGGTATAGCTGGCGCCCAGTTCAATGACGCTTGCGCCGGCCCCCATCAGGCGCAGGATATCCGCGCCGTAAAAGCCCCCCGTCAAACCTATCGCCAATGAGCAAAACACGCCCACCCAGATTGTCTGACCGGCGACAATGGCCGCGGCCTCGGGGTTTTTCTCGCCAATGCGGCGCGCGACCATTGCCGTCACCGATATGCTTAAGCCCACGGCAACGGCATAGAGCAGGGCGAGCACCGCCTCGGTCAGGCCGACCGTCGCCACCGCGTCGGCCCCGAGGCCGGCGACAAAAAATATATCGCAGACCGCGAAGATCGATTCCATGCCCATTTCCAGCATCATCGGAATCGCCAGCAGGAAAACGGCCCGGCGAATGGAACCGGAGGTGTAATCATATTCCTTGCCGGACAGGGCGTCATGCAACAGGCGGCCGCAACGCCTTAAATAAAGCCGGCATTCATTTATTTTTCGGGATAAAGGTTTCATGGCTGAGGCTGGTAGTTGATGGCGTGCTGAGCGCTTCATTGCGTCTGGAAAACGCAAAAGTGGTCAAAAAGCATCAAAAAAAAGAGGGCATTGCCTCGCTAAAGCGGGGCAGCATGTTCCAAAAAAATGAATTTGTCGGTTGAGCGACAGAATAATTGATTCAGTCAGGGTTTCCTTAAGCTGCATATCCAAAAAGGCAAGAAGCCAGTCCAATCATAAATGGCCATTGATCATAATTCAATCAATGTCCGGGCTTAAGACCTAGGGCCTGTTTACACGATGTTGGCCGTCCTGTTGTGTCCCAAACTGCGCCAATCAAGGCGCGCGGAGCGAAATTTGGTCATTCCAAATGAGCGACCTGCCTGCAGCAGGCAGGCAAGCAACGCCGAGTGGCGCAGTTTGGGGCACAACCCGCAGGGCTTGGCCTGTTTTGCGCCCCAGCTTCGTTGCCTGCCTGCTGCAGGCAGGTCAGTCGCTTGAGTAGCGCAACTACACCGCGCTCCTTCCGCCTTGCTGGCGCGCAAAACAGACTCAAGCAGGACGGCCAACATAGTGTAAACAGGCCCTATGACATGAGGCAACGGGACTGTTGTAAAATGACCGGCATGAATCGTATTGCCGTAATCGGGGCCGGGATTGCCGGTCTGACCCTGGCCCTTGAAATGGATAAATACGCGGAGGTTTTTCTATTTGAGAAGTCGCGGGCGGCGGGCGGGCGTATGGTCACCCGTAGCGCGGGGGCTTTCCAGTTTGATCACGGCGCCCAGTTTTTCACGGCCCGCGACAAACGCTTCAAGCGCTTCCTGGAACCCGCTATCAATCAGGGATACATCGCGATCTGGCGGGCCCGCTTTGCGGAACTGGACGGCAGCGTGATAACCGCCGCGCGGATATGGGATGAGGCGCCGGCCCATTATGTCGGCGTGCCGCGGATGAGCCAGATCGGCGCCCGGCTCGCGGCCGGGCTGAATCTGCGCGCGGAGACGGAAATCACCCGGCTGGAAAGAAGCAACGGGCGCTGGCTCGTCTATAATCAACAGGGTCAGGCGGCGGGTGAATTTGACTGGGTGATCAGCGCAATACCGGCCGCGCAGGCGGCTCGCCTGTTGCCGCGCCTGTTTTCCGGGCACGCCGCGATCCGGCAGAAAAAGATGCTGGCTTGTTATTCATTGATGCTGGGCTTTGCGGCGCCGCTGAGGCTGGGCTGGCAGGCCGCGCTGGTCGCTAATGCCGACATCAGTTGGCTTTCGCAGGATAGCAGCAAGCCGGGCCGCCCGGATGAGGCCACGCTGGTGGCGCATTCCACCAATGAATGGGCGGAGGCGCATATTGAGGCCGATCAGGAATATGTCCAGCGTCGTCTTTGCCGGGAAGTGGAGCAGGTGGCGGGGATTGATACGGGCCGGGCCGCCCATATCGGCCTGCGCCGCTGGCGTTATGCCAATATCGGCAGACAGGCGGGACAGGCGTTTTTCATCGACCCGGCGGCAAAACTGGCCGCGGTCGGTGACTGGTGCAGCCACGGCCGTATCGAAGCGGCCTTTTTAAGCGCCTGCAAACTGGCCGATGAGCTTAAGTCGGCGCTTTATTAACCTGGCAAATAATAATGGTCATTCCTGCCCAGGCGGGAATGACAATTAGACAGAACTGGCGCTCATTTCACATCCCGGCCTGCCTGCCTCAGGCAGGCCTGTTTAATTGTCATGTTAATAATCATACTTTATACCACAGCACCCTGGCGTCCTGCCGGCTGGCTGCCGTGAGTAATTCGATCAGGGGCAGGGCGCGCACCGTGATCGGGATGGGCGCGGGCTGCTCATCGTCCTGTTCGGCATCCGTCTCCTTATCCACCGGCCGGGGCGCGGCGGCCAACGCCTGTTGCAGGCGGGCCAGCGCGCCGGCGACTTCTTCCGCGGCCAGCGCGCCCGGCACGGCCCCGCTGTGGCCCATCATGGCCAGCATATTCGTGGCGATGTCGCCAAACATCAACACGTCATGATGCGCTTCACAGGTAAAGCGGACCAGCATGGCCTTGTATCTGGCTTGAGTCGCGCTCAGGAGAACAAGCCGGCCATGTGGGCGCGCTGCCCGGCGTCCGGCAAGCGGCCATAGGCCGCGCCCATGTTCTCATGCAGATGCGCGAGTTGCGAGGTGGCCGGGATCGCGCAGTTTACGGCCGGGTGCGAGATGATAAATTTCAGGAAGAACTGCGCCCAGTTTTGGCAGTCGATCTCCGCCGCCCAGGACGGCAGCGGCTTGTGCCGCACCCGTTCAAACAATGCGCCGCGCCGGAATGGCCGGTTGGCGATCACGGCGATACCCTTTTCCCGGGCCAGCGGCAATAAACGCCGTTCGGCCTCGCGGTCAACGATATTATAGGTAAACTGAACAAAGTCGAAGTCTTCCGCCAGCAGCGCCTGTTCCAGTTTGGCATGGCGCCGTCCATGCGAGGTGGTGACGCCGATATAGCGGACGCGGCCCTGCTCGCGCCATGCTTTCAGGGTTTCGATATGGGCGCGCCAGTTCAGCATATTATGGATCTGCATGAGGTCAAAGCGCGGCACTTGCCACAGCGCCCGCGATTGTTGCATCTGGTAGATGCCGAGCGAGCGGCCCATGATCCAGACCTTGCTCGCGGCGAACAGACCGGGGGCCGGCCCCAGGCCTTGCAGACCCGCGCCGATCACCGCTTCGGCGGAGCCGTACATCGGCGAGGAATCAATGAGACCGCCACCGCGCGCAAAGAAGGCCTGCATAATGTCGGCGCTGCGGGCGCGGCCGCGTTCGCTCGGGCCGACATCAAAGGTGAGCCACGAACCCAGGCCAATGAGCGGCAACGGTTCACCCGAGACGGGGATCGGTCTGGTCAGGATGGACGTATTGTTTGCGGCCGCGGCGGGCCGGGATGGCAGCGCGGCCGCAAGCGGCATGGCGGCCAGCGCCGCGCCGAGGCGGATAAATGCGCGCCGGGAAGGAGGGGTTGGCCGGTTGTCGCGCCGGTTCATGGGTTGAGCCTGTCTCCGAGTGCGGTTTCAATAGCGTCATTGGACTGCGACAGCAGGTCTTTGTTCAGCCCGGCGTCGATCAGGGCCGTCACGGCCGCGGGCAGGCAGGCAGAGAGGCGCTGTTGCACAGGCGGCGGCGCAATCAGCAATAAACGATCATAGGCCCCGGCCTGTTGCTGCTCCGAGAGAAAATCGGCCTGCAAACGGATAGCGTCCTGCGGGCTTGAGCGCGCGGCCACGGCCGTATCGCCCCTGGGTTTGTTGTTTATGAGTTGATAACACAGCCCGGCATACGCCTCGCTCTTCAACACCCGCAGTTTATCGCGCCCGCCGCATTGGTATAAAATTTTAATGTATTTGCCGTCGCTTAAAACGGCCCAGGTGGTGCTCATCCTGTTATTTTATTCCCCGTGATTTTTTATCCGGCCGGGCCTTGCCAGCCATCCCGGCCGCCCGCAACGCCTTTTAGTCCGGGGCAAAGTCATTCGGTATCTTGACAAAGATATAAATCGAATTCAGCAACAGGTTGACAATGCCGACAGCCGCGATAATCGCGGGCGGATCGCCCCATTCCCCTATGATCACGCTGATAAACAGCAACAGGAACATCGAATTCAGAACCAATAATGCCACTTTCATAAGGCCATACCTCAACGTATTCAATCATTCATATTGGCGGGGCCAAAACACCCCGGCCAACCCGCGGGCATAGTAACCCGGCGCGGCCGCGGTATAAACCCGCGCGGCGATCCGGCCGGATGATCAGGATTTGACCTGATTTATTCATTTCCTGCACGGATCCTTGACATCTCCCCCGGTAAATTACGGGCTTCATTCAAGCTACGATTAATCGGAGATGTCATTATGTCAATAAAAAACGATTTATGGCCTGTCAAATTCGGCCATTTTATGATGTTTAGTCTGGCGGCGGCGCTGCTGATGTTGAGCATGGCGGCCGGCGCCGGCAGTCATTCCGCCGGCGAGATGAGCAAAAAGGATATTGTCGATATTGCCGCCGGCAATGATGATTTCAAGACCCTGGTTGCGGCGCTGAAGGCGGCCGGCCTGGTCAAGATCTTAAAGGGCAAGGGGCCTTTTACGGTCTTTGCGCCGACCGATGCGGCCTTTGACAAATTACCGGCCGGCACGGTCGAATCCCTGCTCAAACCTGAAAATATCGGGCAGTTAAAGGCCGTGCTGACTTATCATGTGGTCGCCGCCAGGGTCACGGCCAAAGAAGTGGTCAAGCTCGACCGCGCGACCACGGTCAACGGCGCGGACGTGAGTATTGCCGTGACAGGCAATACGGTAAAGATCAATGATGCCAGCGTGGTGACACCGGATATCATGGCCAGCAACGGTGTCATCCATGTCATTGATACGGTCATCCTGCCGCCGGATTCGTGATATTCCCCCAATCCGTTTTCTTCTCCTTAAAAACCTTACACAGACCGGCGGCAGCCGGTCTTTTTTTATGCCTCTTTATAAAATCTGAGTGGGTAATGCAATAATTCTGGCATAATTGATGACCAGTACAGAACGGAGGCGGCCTGCGGTCAGCAGGTAGGCCAAAATGACAACAGTTTCGTCATTCCAGCGAAAGCTCGCCTACAGGACGTAGGTGGTAGAGCGGCGTCTGGAACAAGCCGCCGAGGAATCCACGCCTGCCGGAGGCAGGTAGCGGGGTGGCAGGTAACTCAGCGGGGTCTGTTGGAATGAGGTATTCAGATGGTCATTCCCGCTTATGCGGGAATGTATTGTATCAACCACTGGATTCCAGCTTTCGCTGGAATGACGAGGGGGTGTTGTTCCGGCTTTACATCATTCCGGCCTGCCTGCCTTGATTAGTCTCACAGGTATTGAACCTGGACAAAAACTTGCCGGTCTGAACCGGAATAGCTATACTTTATAGCCGGATTGAACAATCGCAAACGACATAACCCGAATTCACAAACCTCTAAAACCCAAACAATGGAAACCAGACCATGCCGCAGGCTAATAACCCTGACCCAGACTTAGTTCAATCTCCGCAAAGTCAAGCTCAGTGGGCGTTTCCGGCCGCTCCCCAGGGGGGGGGGGGCGATGATTGCCGCGCGCCGTTGCCCGCCGTTTTCCTGGGCGCGCGTTTTGGGCCCCGGCCTGCCCGCCGCCCCGGCCCGGGCAGAGCGTTGCACGATTAGAAACACAATAACCACCGCCACTGAAGTCAATTGAGGCGCCATATCCATAGCGGCCGGGCAGCCCGATTCCCGCGTTTCTCCCGAGCGGCCGGTTTGAGCTTAAGCCCGAACAATCCAATAAGCGACAAGTCTTAAACCCCTATGAAAAGCGTGTTTAATACGGTTTTAATGGCCTACACCGAGGCCTTCATCTCTGTTATCCCCTATGTCATTTTGATGGCGACCGTCATATTGCTGTCCAACATTTTGCCGATCCTGAACATTGATATTCCGCTGCTAAACGCGGAGTCACTCCGGCTTGCCAGAACGGTGTTGGCCGAGTTTTTCTACTTTGTGCTGATGATTGCCATCGCCTTTCAACTGGCCAAGCGTTATGCCATCAGCCAGACTGTTGTCATTTTTCAGTCCATCGCCATTTATATATGCACCGAGGCCCTGGCCCATTCAGAAAGCGGCCTGAACGCGGTTTTAACAGCCAAATCGCCTTTTCTGGTATTAATTATCCCGTTCATCGTGGTGAAGGCCATCGGCTATTTAACACCCGCCGAAACGAGCTATCAGTATATAGGCGCCGAGTTGAACACCAGCTTCAGGCACATTTACAGCGGCATCATTAACTTTGTCCTGATTGTCAGCCTGCTCCTTATTTTGGAAGTATTGCTGGAATTGGTGACCGCCTCGGGGATGCTCAGGCTTGACCTGCCAAATGAAGCCTTATTTATTTTTCGCACATTTTTTGTCAATCTTTTGTTTTGGTTCGGATTGCATGGCACTCATATTTATGACGCGATTTTTGGCGTTGATCACTATCTCATATATTTATTTCCGGAACTGACCTTTAATGAGTTTTATAACATATTTGTGGTGTATGGCGGGGTTGGCGCGACCTTGTCTTTAATTATTGCCGTGCTTGTCGCGGGCAAAGATCAGCATGGCAAACGCATTGCCAAACTCGCCTTGCCCTTTTCTATTTTTAACATTAACGAGGTGCTGGTATATGGCTTGCCGATCATCTTCAACCGCAAGCTGCTGGCGCCTTTTCTGCTGGTGCCGTTGGTGAATATCGCGGTGGCGTACGCCTTTTTATCGATTTTTGGCATTCAGATGGCGGTAACCAATATTTCCTGGATCACCCCTGTTTTTATCAATAGCTATATTCTTGCGCAAGGCAATTTGGCGGCCCTGGCGCTGCAGGCTTTTCTGCTGACGCTGGGCGCCCTTATCTACATACCCTTTGTGAGAGGCTATACCCTTGAGCAATCTGAAAGTTATCAGAACAAACGCCTGAGTGAAGAGCTTAATGTGCCGATGCAGCTAAAAAGCGGCCAGGGTGTCGAGGCGCAAAAGGCGCAACGGTCCATCATTCAGGATAATCAAGAGGTCGATAAAACCATCGGCCTGCTGGAAACGGCCACCTTGCTGATCTACTACCAGCCCAAAGTGGATATTCGGCGGCGCGCCTGCCGCCAATTTGAGGCCCTGCTGCGCATACGCCTGACCGACGGCGAAGTCAAAGGGCCTTTTTTCCTGCCGCCGCTGGAAAAGGCCGGCCTGGAGCCCATCATTGATTTATGGGTGTGCCAGCAGGTGAACCGGCATCTGCATGAATGGAAGACAAGGCCCCTGCCCGAGATCAGCATCAATCTGCACCCGGATACGCTGGCGCGCGCCGATGTGATAGAAGAAATTATCTCGATACACAAGGGCAATCCCGTTGGCTTTGAGGTTATTGAGCGGGGCCTGCTCAAAAGCGCGGCCACTCTGGAGAATATCAAACTGCTTAAGGCGAATGGCTTCAAGATCTTGATCGATGACTTTGGCACCGGCGTGTCGAGTATAGAAAACCTGTGCCATATCCCCGTGGACACATTGAAGATTGATAAAAGCCTTGCGGATCTGATTTTAACGGACAAAGGCTACATTATTTGCAAGAACATTGTCACTTTATGCCGGGATATGGGCTTTGATTTTGTCATTGAAGGGATAGAAAGCGAGGCGCAAATGCGGGCGGTGTCCAAACTGGGTATCCCCCTGGTGCAGGGCTTTTACTTCTCTCCGGCCATTACAAAAACAGAGGCCGAAACCTTTGAGCATGATATTCGCTAAGCCTCTATGAACATGGCGATTAAACGGGCCTGCCTGCCGCAGGCTAACAACCCTGACTCAGGCACAGTCCAATCGCCGCAAAGTCAAGCCCAGTGGGCGTTTCCGGCCGCTCCTCAGGGGGGGGGGGGGGGGGGGCGATGATTGTCGCGCGCCGTTGCCCGCCGTTTTCCCGGGCGCGCCTTTTGGGCCTCGCCCTGCCCGCCGCCCCGGCCAGGGCGGAGCGCTGCACGATCAGAGGCGCGATAATCACTCCCATTGAAGTCAATCAAGGCGCCATGTTTATAGCCGCCGGTCAGCCCGATACCCGTGTTGCTCAGGGGCGGCCGGTTTGAGTTTAAGCCCGCACAATCCAATAAGCGACAAGCCTTAGCGAACCCCATGAAAAGCGCGTTTAATACCATCTTGACGGCCTACACCGAGGCCTTCATCTCTGTTATTCCCTATGTCATTTTGATGGCGACCATCATCCTGCTGTCCAACATTTTGCCGATCCTGCCTATTGATATCCCGTTGTTGAACGCGGAGTCGCTCGGGCTTGCCAGAACGGTCCTGGCCGAGTTTTTCTTTTTTGTGCTGATGATCGCCATCGCCTTTCAACTGGCCAAGCGTTATGCCATCAGCCAGACTATTGTCATTTTTCAGTCCATCGCCATTTATATCTCCACCGAGGCCCTGGCCCATTCAGAAAGCGGCCTGGACGCGGTTTTATCGCCCAACTCGCCTTTTCTGGTGTTAATTATCCCGTTCATCGTGGTGAAGACCACCGGTTATTTGACGCCTGCCGAAACGGGTTATCAGTATGGGGGCGCCGAGTTGCACACCAGCTTCAAGCATATTTACAGCGGCATAATCAGCTTTGTCCTGATTGTCGGCCTGCTCCTTGTTTTGGAAGAATTGCTGAAGTTGGCGACCGCCTCGGGGGCGCTCCGGCTTGAGATATCAAATGAAGCCTTATTTCTTTTTCGCACGCTGTTTATCAGCCTTTTGTCCTGGTGCGGATTGCATGGCACCCATGTTTATGACGTGCTTTTCGGCACGGATCTCTATGCCGAGTATTTATTCCCGGAACTGACCTACAAGCAATTTTATGACATATTTGCGGTGTTCGGCGGGGCCGGCGCGACCTTGTCTTTAATTATTGCCGTGTTTATTGCGGGCAAAGATCAGCATGGCAAACGCATTGCCAAACTCGCCTTGCCCTTTGCTCTTTTTAACATTAACGAGGTGCTGGTGTATGGCCTGCCAATCATTTTCAACCGCAAGTTGCTGACGCCTTTTCTGCTGGTGCCGTTGGTGAATATCGTGGTGGCGTACACCTTTTTATCAATTTTCAAGATTGAGATGACAGCGACCGATATTTCCTGGATCACCCCTGTTTTTATCAATAGCTATATTCTTGCGCAAGGCAATTTGGCGGCCCTGGCGTTGCAAGGTTTTTTGCTGATTCTGGGCGCCTTCATCTATATGCCCTATATCAGGCGTTATACCCTTGAACAATCTGACAGTTATCAAAAGAAACGTTTAAGCGAAGCGCTTAATGTGCCGATGCGACTAAAAAGCGGCCAGGGTGTCGAGACGCAAAAGGCGCAACGGTCCATCATTCAGGATAATGAAGAGGTCGATAAGGCCATCAATCTGCTGGAAACGGCCACCTTGCTGATCTACTACCAGCCTAAGGTAAATGTCGGGCAGAGCGCCTGCCGCCAATTTGAGGCCCTGCTGCGCATACGCCTGAGCGACGGCGAAGTCAAAGGGCCTTTTTTCCTGCCGCCGCTGGAAAAGGCCGGCCTGGAACCCGTCATTGATTTATGGGTGTGTCAGCAAGTGGACAAGCACCTGCATGAATGGAAGACAAGGCCCCTGCCCGAGATCAGTATCAACCTGCACCCGGATACGCTGGCGCGCGCCGATGTGATAGACAAGATTATCTCGATACACAAGGGTAATCCCGTTGGCTTTGAGGTTATTGAGCAGGGCTTGTTCAAAAATGCCGCCACTCTGGAAAATATCAAAAAGCTTAAAGCGCATGGCTTCAAGATATTGATTGATGACTTTGGCACGGGCGTGTCGAGTATAGAAAACCTGTGCCATATCCCCTTGGACACATTGAAGATTGATAAAAGCCTTGCTGATCTGATTTTGACGAAAAAGGGCTACATTATTTGCAAGCACATTGTTACTTTATGCAAGGATATGGGCTTTGATTGTGTCATTGAAGGGGTAGAAAACGAGGAGCAGATGCAGGCGGTGTCCAAGCTGGGTATTCCATTGGTGCAGGGTTTTTACTTCTCCCCGGCCATTACAAAAGCAGAGGCGGAAGTCTTTAAGCATGATGCCTGCTGTCCCTGATGATAACAAAGGCGGAGAAATGGCAAGCGGCAGTCTGCCTGTTATCCGTCATTCCGGCCTGCCTGCGGCGGGCAGGGGGAATGTATGACATAAACCACTGGATTCCTCGGCGGCCTGTTCCTGACGCCGCTCTACCACCTGCATCCATGCAGGCGAGCTATCGCCGGGCGGCTACGGGCTTCCTCGGCAGCCTGTTCCTGACGCTGCTCTACCACCTACATCCCTGTAGGCGTGCCCTCTCGCCGCATACAGGACATCCTGTCCATAAATGACGGCGGGGGCAATAGGCGTATTATGAGCGATATTAACGATGCCGTGGCCAGGATACCTGATGCCTTATTTTAGACAAGGTGACCCTGCATTCCTGCTAAAGCCCTGCCCGCAGCAGGCAGACAGGATGACGGAAAGCTAAAACAACACCCCGTTGTCATTCCAGCGAAAGCTGGAATCCAGGAGGGCGGGCCGGGATGTGATATGAGCGACAGTCCTGCCTGACTGTCATTCCCCCTGCCTGCTGCAGGCAGGGCTTACGCGGGAATGTATGACATAAACCACTGGATTCCAGCTTTCGCTGGGCGGCTACGGGCTTCCTCGGCAGCCTGTTCCTGACGCTGCTCTACCACCTACATCCCTGTAGGCGTGCCCTCTCACCGCATACAGGACTTCCTGTCCATAAATGACGGCGGGGGCAATAGGCGTATTATGAGCGATATTAACGATGCCGTGGCCAGGATACCTGATGCCTTATTTTAGACAAGGTGACCCTGCATTCCTGCTAAAGCCCTGCCTGCGGCAGGCAGACAGGATGACGGAAAGCTAAAACAACACCCCGTCGTCATTCCAGCGAAAGCTGGAATCCAGGAGGGCGGGCCGGGATGTGATATGAGCGACAGTCCTGCCTGACTGTCATTCCCGCTTACGCGGGAATGTATGACATAAACCACTGGATTCCAGCTTTCGCTGGAATGACGGCGGGGGCGATAGGCGTATTATGAGTGATATTAACGATACCCTGGCCAGGATACCTGACGTCTTATTTTAGATGAGGTGACCCTGATAATACATTCCGGCCTGCCTGTGGCAGGCAGGCCGCCTCTGTCCTGGCCATCAATTATGCCAGAATTATTGCATTACCCACTCGGCTCTTAAAAGAAACACGGTTGCGCCTTATTTGCGCGCGCCGCATTTTTCAACCGTCCGTTAAAAGCGGACATTGAACCCTAATATATAACGCGCTTCGCCTTCAAAGGTCCACGCGGGGTAGCCGTTTTTCAATTCCGCCTTGATAGTGGCCCGTGACGGGGCCACGCCCCTTTGCACGCTGTCTTCTTCCAGCACATTCACGGCATTGAAGCTGACGCCGATGTTATCGTTAAGTTGCCAGCCCAGGCTGAAGTCCAGCGTGCCATAGTCGTCGTGCATACGGCTACCGTAAAAACCGCTTTCCCTGATCATATATTCCGAACGCCAGTTGTATGCCGCTCTGGCGCTGAAAGCCTCATTTTCATAGTAAGCGACCGTATTGAGGGTGTGCTCTGAACTGTCCGAGAATACGCCAATGAGATCGGAAAAGTTTTTCTTGTCGGCCCGGGCGTCGGCATAGGTGTAATTAAAGATAGCGCCAAAGCCATTGTCAAAGCCGTGTTGCCACTGTAACTCAACGCCGTTTATCATGCCGCCGGTACCGTTGATTTTGGTGTTCACCGTCCAGTTGTCACAATTACATCTCGGATCGATAACGCCAATGGATTGACCGGTTTTGCTGGTGAAGGTCGTAAAGTTGTTGACGTCTTTGATGAAGTAGGTAATGGAGGCAAGATTACCGGCGCCGTAGTACCATTCCAGCGCCAGATCGGCCTGCGTCGCCTTAAACGGTTTTAAGCCGATAAAACCGGTGTTAACGGTCTGGTTGCTTGGGTCAACATCGCCCAGTCCGTCAAATCGTGATGTTAAAAACATATCCGCGTAATTCGGCCGGGAAATAACCTGCGCCGCGGCGGCGCGCAACACCCATTCTTCATTAATATCATAGGCGATATTCAGGCTCGGCAGCACATCGGAATAGCTGGCCTTGCCGGTGGATAATTGGCGCGACATGTCCTTATTTTGAATAAGACCGTCCGGGTCAACGTGGCCAGGGTCGGCGCCGTAATAATCCGATGACGCGTCCGTCTGAATATAACGCACGCCGACATTGCCGTAGATATCATTGGCGGCAAAATTCGCCATGCCATAGAACGCGATGTTCCTCTCGGAGATAGTGCCGTAGGCGGAACGGCTGCGCTTAAAGCGGGAAATTTGCCGTCTGGCCTCATTTTGCATGGCGCCGAAGTCGGGCCTGGGTATGGTGTAGCCCTGCATTCCGGCCCTGGTGACGCCGCGCCAATAGTTACCGGCGGGCGATGTTGTGATGGGATTGTCGTAGATGGCCCTGTTGTCCTCGGCGGTGACATCGTGATCGGCCCAGCGCACGCCGGTCTTGACGCTGTCAATCGCCCGCCATTCGAGATCCAGCTCGATATCGGCCTGAAAATAGGTTTCTTTATCGGTATTGGGTTGCTTGTTTTCAGCCCAACCGGATGGCTGCACATTACCTCGAATATCGTTTACGGTCCAGCCGGGATTGGCCAGGTTGAGCGCGACTCGATCCCCTCTGGCGTCGAAGGTACCGTAAGCGTCGGATGGGTCGCCGATGCGGGCGCCAAAATTAGCGGTCAGGTCGGTGCCGCCGCTCGCCTCTGTTCTGCCGCCGCGCGCGGTCAGCAGATAACGCTCGCCCTGGTAGGAAAAATCAAAATGCAGGGTGTCCGACTTCATGCTGGCGGCGCGGGTGAATGTTTGCAGATACGGCCTGCTGGCGGGATTGTTTCTATCCATGGTAGCCAACACGCAGGTTTTCCCGTCGGCGGCAAATTGATCACAGTTGGCGCGGCTGACATCCTGAAATAAAAACACCGTGGTGTTGGCGTTATTCGCATCCAGTGCCAGACTTAGATAATGCACGCCAAATTGCATGGCCTCGGTGGGCTTGTACTGCGCGGCCAGATCAAATGCGGTGCGCTTGCGATCCTGTTCAAAGGCATTGACCGACACGGCGCCTTCCCAACCGTACAGCGCCTCGGTGCCCCTGCGCACGTAGCGGGTATCCTGCTTTGCGATCGCCCCCAGGATACCGAATGTCCCGCTGTCATTTTTCCAACTGTAAAGGCCGGAGACACCCGGATTGCCTTCTTTGCTCACCGTGCCGTAATCGTATTCGGCGGACGCGAATATTGTGCCGGCGTCCAGATCCAGCGGTTTGCGCGTTCTCACGTTGGCGGTCCCGCCGACGCCGCCTTCGACCAGGTCGGCGCGAGAGGATTTGTACACTTCAATGCCCGCGATCATTTCCGGCGGCAATAGCGAGTAGTTAAAGCTGCGGTCGATGGATTGTTGATCGTACCAGCCGGTGGAGGCGACAGTCTGGCCATTTAGCGTGGTTAATGTCAGTTGATTGGAGGCGCCGCGAATGGATACCTGCTGTCCCTGGCCAAACTGACGGTTGACCGAGATGCCGGGAATTCGAGCCAGCGATTCCGCCACGTCGTTATCGGGAAACTTGCCGATATCTTCGGCGCTGACGGCATCGACCAGGCCGTCGGCATTGCGTTTTATGTTGACCGCGTTAGTCAGGCTGCCACGAATACCGGTGACGACAATTTCCATCATGGGTGTATTGCCGTCCTCCTGCGCGAATACGACAGGGATACCGCCGGCGCCGAACGCCGCCAAATACAATACCGCTCTGTTCAACCCCGTCTGCAACCGGGGGCGCTGATTATTATTTTCGCTGGCCATGATACTTTCCTCTACTACTGATGCAACTGCCAGACTCTATTCTTAAAGCGAATAAAATAATTTATTTTATATGCCTGTTTAGAATAATCTCGTTATTGTTTTTTTTCTGTAAGCCGTTTTTGCGACAAATCATAGAATATCCTGTAGGCAAATGTAAGCGGTTACAATATTTTGTCCAGGTTTAATATTTGTTTGCTGTTGCTTTGCCTCTGTTACCCTTCCGGTCTGTCCGGCGCCTTAATAAAATCAAGCCATTCTGAAAATTGCGCCCGATTTTATAGCGTCCGGCGACCCGGATCAGTATACCGGCAAAGCAGATGACTCAGAGTACCGGGATGGCGCGGCCCTTCCTCTGCCGATCCGGCGACAGGGCGCGCACTTCGACCGGCCCGGATACCGACACCGGCCCCCGGTAATCCCGCCAGCCGCCCTGACCCTGCCGGTACTGGATCGGCAAACCCGGGAAGATGATATTGGCCCGCAGCCGGCCTTTGTTTATCTCGGCGCCCACGGTGGGAATACGGTAAAAGATCCCGGCCCTGTCCAGCCTGGCCAGTTCCCACTGGCCGACCCGGTTGGCAAACCGGTTCCAATGCGCGGCGCGCCGGTCGCGCTTTTGGGCGTCGAAACGGCCGCTGTGGCGGTTGTACAGCGCGCCCGAGTGGTCGTAGGGCGCCTCCCAGTCGGCCCGATGCCAGGCGCGCTCGGCGAGGGCGAGCAGGCGCGGAAAAATTTTGTACTCGGCCTGCCTGTCCGAACGCACGGTTTCCCCCCAAAGCTGGCCCTGAATACCGCGGTAGCGGCGACCCGGTTCGATGGGGGCGTGGATCACCGCCCCGGTCTCGTCACGAATCAGCCGGTCGTCGAACGTAAAGGGGCGATCCTGCTTGTCAAACCAGAATTCGGCGTGCAGCGGCAGATTTTCGGGCATGAATTCAAACACCTTGCGGGTATCAATGTGGCGCGTCGCCCAGGTGTAGCCCGGTTCCTTTGGGTCGGCCTGATAGGGGAAGTCGTAGTAGAGGGCATCCGGGGTTGATAGCACCACCTGCCAGCCGCGGTTGAGTTGCGTGTGCGGTGTTCTCTGCCCGCTGCCATAGAGCGTTTCCCAACTGTTGGTCTGGACGGTGACGGGCAGGGTTTCGATGGCCGGATGGGCCATGCCGTCGCTCCAGGCGGCCGGTTCTATGCCACGCTCATCGAGCATGGCGGCGACGCGCTCGATGAAGTAGCCGGCCAGTTGCCCGGCGTCTGTCAGGCGCTTTTCGGCGGCGATAAAGGCTTTGCAACGCGGCGATTCCAGCCAGGCGCCAGCGGTCTCATCGGCGCCGATGTGGTAGCGCCTAAGCGGGTGGCCGGCCCGGTCGTGCAGACGCTTGACTTCGTCGATGACCTTGCCGACAAAGTGATAGGAGGATGCCATGCAGACATTGATGGTATTGTCGTTGTAGCGCTGAGTGCTGCGGTAACGGCTTTGGTCGTCCGGGTCGGACAGCAGGTAGCGCTCCGCCTCGGCCGCCTCGCCCTCGGCAGTCAGGCGGCGAAAGCGCGCCTCCATGGCCTTGACCGCCGCCCGCGAGTGGCCGGGCATGTCGAAGGAGGGAATGACCTGGATGTGGCGCGCCGTTGCCGCGCGCAGTATCGCCTGGTAGTCCTCGGCCGAGTAAAAGCCGTCGCGCCCGGCCTCGCTCGTTGCGCCGCTGCCCAATTGCGGCAGCAGGCAGCGGTTCTCTTCCAGGTCGTGGCAACGCCTGGCGCCGATGGCGGTCAGTTCCGGCAGGCCGGCGATCGCCAGCCGCCAGCCCTCGTCGTCGGCCAGATGCAGGTGCAGCTTGTTGAGCTTGTAATTGGCCATTTGATCGAGCAGGGCGAGGATAAATCTGCGACTTCGAAAATTGCGCGCCACATCAATGTGCATGCCGCGGAAGGCAAAGCGCGGCCCGTCGTTCAGGGTCAGCCGGGGCAGGCTCAGAGATCGCGGGTCGATCAGCGCCGCCAGCGAGATCAGCCCGTAAAAGGCCCCGGCGGCGTCGCCCGCGCGCAGCTCTATTTTTGATCCCGTCACCTCCAGCCGGTAGCTTTCGGCGGCCATTGCCCGGTCCCTGCCAATGCGCAGGGCGATGCCCGAATCATTTTGGGCAACGCCCAGATCAGCAAGGCGCGCCAGGGCGACATTCAGGCCCGCGGCCGGAAAATCCGCCGCCTCGATCCGCACCCCTGCCGTCATATCCAGCGCCGCGCCCGGGCCCGGACGCAGCGCGCGCGGGGTCGGTATGATGGCCAGCGCCAGATCGTCTTTGAGTTCCCGCGTGTCCCGATGGCGCCGGTACAGGTAGCCGGCCGTTGCCAGTTGTGTGCGGTCGGAGGCGGCGCGCACAAAGCCTTGCCGCCAGTCGATGGGCGCAACGTGGGGCAGCGCTTCAAGGCCGGTTTCCGCGTCGGTGGCAAGCGCCGTGGCGATAATGTTCCTGGCCTTCCCGTCCGCCGTGGCGACATAGTAGTTGGGCATTATCCGCCCCTCGACCAGACTTAAACCGGCGCCGATAAACTCGATTTTCTTGGGCACGCCGGCGGCGAAGGGCCGAAAGCGGCCGTTGGGCGTAATCCGGTACAGATTGCCGTTGATCTGTTCGATGTCGAACTCGCCGGGCAATACCTTGAGAATCGGGTCCACCATGCTGAAATACACCTGCCAGTTCGCGTCTGCCAGCGGCGCTGGCAGGCTCAGCGTCAGGGCGACGCGGTGACAGGGTTGATCGATATCCGGCAGACAGCCGCCAGCGCCGCGGTTTTCGACCACCCGGTAAACGATGTCCATCGAACTGGAGATCATCGCCAGGGTGGCATCCGGTGGGCTGCTTTTTACGCTGCCCCCGCAGGCCGCACAGAGCAGGATGGCGAGTAAAGCCGGGCAGGATCGGGACGATATCATCAGGTGTTTTAGTCGCGCGGTGTGGTAAAATCGGTCAATTTTAAGTCTATCCGGCTCTTTTTGCCACCATTTGTCCGGGTTTAATGCCTGTAACATCAATCAGGCGGCCTGCCTGCTTGCTACAGGCAGGCGCCGGACAGATCGGAATGGTAACAGAGGCAAAGAAACGGCAAGCAGCGGTCTGCCCATTACCCGTCATTCCAGCGAAAGCTCGCCTGCATGGATGCAGGTGGTAGAGCGGCGCCTGCCTGCTGCAGGCAGGTCAGGAACAGGCCGCCGAGGAATCCAGTGGTTTATTAAGATACATTCCCGCTTTGCGGGAATGACAACCAGTTGAGTTATCCCTACTTAATAACAAGCACTAAACCCTGTTGGACCCACCCAACATTCCGGCTCGCCCTCCTGGATTCCAGCTTTCGCCTGCCTGCAGCAGGCAGGCTGGGCGGCTACGGGCATCCTGCCCTCACGCCGCATACAGGACATCCTGTCCATAAATGACGATGGAGTGTTGTTTTGGCTTTACGTCATTCTGACCGGATTGCACCAGGCTTGATTTGTCTCATAGGTATTGAACCCGGACTGAGTGCCACATGACTATTAAACCCCACAAATTATCTCTCCCCGCGTCTGTTTTAATGGCCGCTATGGGCGCTGGTCTTGCATTATCGATTCAGGCCCAGGCAGCGCCGCCGGAACCGGGTTATGCCAATCAGGTGACCCGGTTTTATGATGACGCAAAGATAAGCGCTAGCCTGAATTTTTGGCTGCGTCGCCGTGATCGGGCCGGTTTTGATTTGGCGCGTGGCCACGAGACCGCAAAGACCAGAAACCTGGAACATAGCTCCGGTTTTTTTAATATCAATTTTAGTTCCGGCTATATCCATGATGTGATTGGCCTGGATCTGGGCGCTTATGCCACCTTTGATATGTGGCAGAATGGCGACCCTAATCATGAAATGAACTTCTGGAATATAAATAACCCGTTTGAACTACGGCCCAAAGAGGGATGTTCAGGGACATGGCATTCAGACTGCACTGATGATGGCGTGTCTATAACAACGGCGAATCTGAAATTTAGGTATCAGGACAGACTCACGGCCAGACTCGGTTATTTCCAGCCATCGGCGCCATCGGCTTTGGGCGTAAACTGGTCATTTACGCGCGGCGCCTATTTAGGCGGCGAACTTGGTTTAAACCTGGATCAAATCGCTTTGGGCCTGACTTATGCGACAGAATATAAAGCGCCCTGGTTTAAGGATAGCTATAAGCCGCAGGAAAGATTAGCGAATGGCAGCCGCGCTGACGCCGGAGATATGTATTCAATTGGCATGAAATACGCCATCACGGATAACATTAATCTTGATTTAGCCTATGGCGCGCTGACTCAGGGTCAACGTAAAAATGCCCAGATAAAATTAACAGCCAACAGCGGCAATGGCTGGCGCCTGTCTCCGCAAATTTATTTTACCCATGATGATGAGCAATACTCAAAATTAGCCTACCAGTTGGCGTTTATTTCCCGCTATAGCACGGAGCCTTATACCTTTAGAGCAGAATCCACATACACTTCCGCCGCAGATCGCAATGATAACATGGTGGGCTATTTTGCTTATCGCTTGAGCAGAGATTACGGCGGTTCAAACGGCGCGTATGATATCTGGTGGAATAACCGCTCGGACTTTAACCATGATAATGAGTTAGCGCTGTTTGGCTCCGCCGCTCGTGATTTATCTGATTGGGGCTTAAACGGTTTAAGCGCCGGTATTAACGGCGCTTATGGTTTTGGCGCCAAAGCGCCCGATTATAAAGCGTTGACTGAATACGCGCTTAGCCTGTTTATTGATTACCGCGTGCCGGACGGTGTATTAAAGAATATGGCTTTGAGTATATATTGCACCTGGTACAACAACGATATGAACGCCAGGGACCGGAACCCGTACACCAACGCATTCCAGGATGAAACCGACTTTAAATTTATTGTTACCATGCCTTTTAGTATTTAGGGCCTGTTAACACTATTTTAGCAGTCCCTGCTTGAGTCTGTTTTGCGCGCCAGCAAGGCGGAAGAAGCGCAGTGTAGTTGCGCTACTCAAGCGACTGACCTGCCTGCAGCAGGCAGGCAACGAAGCTGGGGCGCAAAACAGGCCAAGCCCTTCGGGTTGTGCCCCAAACTGCGCCACTCGGCGTTGCTTGTCGCTCATTTGGAGTGACCAAACTACGCTCCGCGCGCCTTGATTGGCGCAGTTTGGGGCACAACAGGGCCTGCCAAAATAGTGTTAACAGGCCCTAAGTAGCGGATAGAAGTAATGACAAGGCATGCGCGCCCGGCAGCGCCGCCAGGATTACAGGCGCGCATCCCCGGCGGCGCCTTCAAGCCGGCTTGCGGTCGAGTTGTAGGGCACCACCAGCGAGACTTCGCCCTTGTGGTGCCGGTTCTGTATCCTGCGCCAGTATTCGGCCGTCAATAAATCTCCATGGTAGCGCATGAATTGCTGCTTCAACTCCTCATTCATGTTCAGGAAACGAATAAACTCTTCCGGGAAAATATCATTGCCGCCGACAAAATACCACGCATCCGCCTGCATCTCGTCCTCATAATCGCCGGCCTCGGGGATCTCCCTGAAGCGGCACTCGGTCACCAGGGACACTTCATCATAATCATAAAAGATAACGCGATGATATTGAGTCACGCCAAAGTTCTTCAACAGCAGGTCGCCGGTGAAGATATTGGTATAGGCCAGGTCCTTGATGGCCTGACCATAATCAATGACGGCATGGCGGGCCTCTTCCGGCGCGGCTTCATGGAGGTATAGATTTAACGGTCGCACCCGCCGTTCGACATAGACCCGTTTCAGGATCAGCGTGTTGCCTTCCCGCCGCACGCTCTCGCTGGCCGCTTCAAGCAGTTCGTTTCTCAAGGCCCAGGAAAAGCGGTTGCTCGGGAATTCAAGGTTGAGGAACTCCTGCGTGTCGATCAATCTGCCGGCCCGGTCGTGCTTGGAAACCAGCTTGTATTTATCTATGACCTCGCGCCTCGATATCGTCTTGGGATAGCCGAATTTATCGCGGATGACCTTAAACACCAGATTATGGGAGGGCAGCGTAAAAACGATCATGACCAGCCCGGCGTCTCCGTCCGCATGGACAAAGCGGTCGCGTGTCTGCTTTAAGTGTTCGGCAAAGGCGCGATACCGTTCGGTCTTGCCCTGGCGCAGGCGGCCCAGCACGGTATAGAGTTCATCGATCGGTTTTTCGGGCAGGATCGATTTTAGAAAATGCACCGCCCCGATCACCGAGTTTGGATCGGCAAAATAATAGGAGCGGGTATAACTGAAGATCAGGCTGATCTCTTTTTGAGTCAAAAACACCGCATCGACCCGGATACCGCCGTATTCATTCTTGAAGGCGATGACGATCGGCGCTTCACCCTCGCTCAGGATAATCTTGCCGACCAGATAGGCGCGGGCGGCCTGATAGAAGAAGGAGTCAATGAATTCAAAACGGATATACTCAATGCCGTCCGCGTGGTTTTCCCGCATGTGCGCGTCGATGATGGCGGCGATCCGCCGCGCGTTATGCGCGGTGTCTTCATAGGGCACACGAAAGGAAAAATCATTGAGGATGGTTTCAAAAATACGTTGCAACGACAGCCAGTAGGGATAACGGCGGATATTCAGCGACATGATCAGTCGCAGATCTTCGGAAGGGCTGGTCGAGACAAACTCGATCTGCGGGTCCAGCCCTTTCGTATTGAAGATGCGCCGCGTTGAAGAATTGAAAAAGGTCTTTATAAAATCATTATCCGGCGCCTGATCCAGGCGTTCGCCGAAATAACTGCGAATCTCATGCCAAAGCCCGCGATCCTTGACCCGCTGGCCGAGGGTGCGGCGCAACAGCAACACCACCCGACGCACCGATTTTTCATACAGATCCACACGGTCAACGATATCCTGCTGATGTCCCTTCCAGTCGCGTTGCTCAAAGCGGCCGCGGGCGCGGCGCGTTATCCGGTGAAACTGATGGTTATAGCGGATAAAGCCGTCATAGATAATCTGCGAGCATTCCGCGATCAGCGCTTTGTCGGCCATGATGACAGATCGGGCCTGCCCGCGTTACAGGTTCGAGATTAATGCGTCGGCAAATTCACTGCATTTTACTTCCTTCGCGCCGTCCGTCAGGCGGGCAAAGTCATAGGTGACGATTTTAGCGGCGATGGTGTGATCCATCGCCTGGATAATCCGGTCGGCGGCCTCGGTCCAGCCCAGATAACGCAACATCATCTCGCCGGATAATAATAAGGAGCCCGGATTGACCTTGTCCTGGTTGGCGTATTTGGGGGCCGTGCCGTGGGTGGCCTCAAACACGGCATGACCGGTGTCGTAGTTGATATTGCCGCCCGGCGCGATACCGATGCCGCCCACCTGCGCGGCCAGGGCGTCGGAGAGATAGTCGCCGTTCAGGTTCAGGGTCGCGATCACATCAAATTCCGCCGGGCGGGTCAGCACCTGTTGCAGGGTAATATCGGCGATGGCGTCCTTGATCAGGACCCGGCCGTCCTTTTCGGCCTGCGCCATTTCATCGCGGGCGGCCTCTGCGCCGTGCTCCGCGCGCGTGCGCTCCCAGATATCCCAACTGTAGGTCTCGTCCGCAAACTCGGCCTCGGCCAGTTCATAGCCCCAATTCCGGAATGCGCCCTCGGTAAATTTCATGATATTGCCCTTGTGGACAAAAGTGACATTTTTTCGCTTATTCTTGATCGCATAGTTGATCGCGGCGCGCACCAGCCGTTGCGTGCCTTCGCTGGAGACCGGCTTGATACCGATGCCGGAGGTCTCGGGAAAGCGTATCTTTTGATAAAAGTTCGGGAAGTGCTCCTTGAAGAATTGCAGGAAGCGCTGGTTTTCCTCGCTGCCCTGTTCGAATTCGATGCCGGCATAAATATCCTCGGTGTTCTCGCGGAAGATGACCATATCCACCAGTTCCGGCTGTTTGACCGGGGAGGGCACGCCCTTGAACCAGCGCACCGGTCTCAGGCACACGTATAAATCCAGGATTTGCCTCAAGGCCACGTTCAACGAACGGATACCGCCGCCGATCGGGGTCGTCAGCGGCCCCTTGATCGCCACCAGATATTCGCGGCAGGTATCGACGGTCTCGTCCGGCAGCCAACTGCCCGTGAGCCGGTTGGCCTTCTCGCCGGCATACACTTCCAGCCATTTTATTTCCTTCCCGCCCCGGTAGGCCCGCTCCACCGCCGCGTCCAGCACACGCCGCGAGGCCTGCCAAACGTCCGGGCCGATGCCGTCTCCCTCGATATAGGGGATAACGGGCCTGTCCGGCACACTGAGCGCGCCGTTCCTGATCGCTATTTTCCTGCCGCCCGCCGGGGCCTTTTTAACCTGGGTCAAAATATTATCTCCTTAGTAATGGATGGAATGGCTTGATCTTACACCAAAAACCGGCCGCGGGCATTGTCCCGGTTGGTTTAGTGCTGGCAGGTGGGATGATGCAGAGGGTCAGAATGACATTGAAGGTCGCCGAAATCTGTCTATTCTCCCGTCATCATTCCGGTCTGTCTGCTGCCGGTCTTTCCGGGTTTCTACTGGAAGCCCTGAATAAATCCATCCTGGATTTCCCTGCCTGCAGCAGGCAGGTCCCTGTACCGCGGGAAACTCTGATGCAATCAGAGTTTCCTACTGCGTCCCGGCATCGATCCGGTGGTTGTGGATCTCGTAGTCGGCGGCGCGGTATTGGCGATAGCGTTGTCTGGCCTGTTGGCGGTGGTCTTCATCGCCGCCGGCAATCTCAATAATGCGGTCAGCCTCGCGGGCGAAGTCGGGGATGGCTTGATCGAGGTTGATCACCAGCCGGATATCCGGCGGATGCTGGCCGGCATAGCCGATCGTGACCGGCGTCTCCGGGTTGTCGGCGGGGTAGCGCTCATGCGGGACGAAGCTGATGTCGCGGAAGGTCCAGAGCAGGTCGTCCATGACGCCCGCCATGTGTTCGGAGGCCGTGTGCAGGTGTACCCGGTTGCCGTCCGCCCAGGCCCTGGCCGCGACCCGGCAGGCAAACCGTTCAATATTCTGGTCCTCGGGCAGGATATAGAAATCGACACGCGGCATTGCCGGCCGGGATCAGCGCTTCAGTCGGTTCAACAGGTATTGCGTCAGGAGGCCGACCGGCCGTCCCGTTGCGCCCTTGCTGCGGCCGGACAGCCAGGCCGTGCCGGCAATGTCCAGATGCGCCCAGTGGTATTCTTCGGCAAAACGCGACAGAAAACAGGCCGCGGTGATGGTGCCGGCGTCGCGCCCGCCGATGTTGGCCATATCGGCAAAGTTGCTGTTGAGTTGTTGTTGATATTCATCCCAGATCGGCAACTGCCAGGCGCGATCACAGGATTCCTCGGCGGCCGCGAGCAGGTCGGCGGCCAGCGGCTGATGGTTGCTCATCAGGCCCGTGGCGTGTTTGCCCAGCGCGATCACGCAGGCGCCGGTCAGCGTGGCGATATCGATCACTACCTCGGGCTTGAATTTTTGACTGTAGGTCAGCGCGTCGCACAGGATCAGGCGGCCCTCGGCGTCGGTGTTGAGCACTTCAATGGTCTGGCCGGACATGCTGGTGAAGATATCGCCGGGCTTGGTGGCCTGACCGCCCGGCATGTTTTCCACCGTCGGGATCACGCCCACGACATTGATCGGCAGTTCCATTTCGGCCACGGCCGAGAGCGTGCCCAGCACGGAGGCCGCGCCGCACATATCGTATTTCATCTCGTCCATCTGCGCGGGCGGTTTGAGCGAGATGCCGCCGGTGTCAAAGGTGACCCCCTTGCCAATCAGCGCAACGGGTTTGTCGGTCCTTTTAGCGCCCTTGTATTCCAGCGTGATCAGTTTGGCGGGTTGCTTTGAGCCCTGCGATACCGACAGCAATGAGCCCATGCCCAGTTTTTTCATGGCGGCTTCGTCCAGCACGTTTACCGTAAGTGAACGGTAACCCTTGCCCAGTTGGACCGCGCGCCGTGCCAGATAGGCGGGGGTACAGATATTGCCCGGCCGATTGCCGAGGTCGCGGGTGAGTTGAATCCCGTTGGCGATCGCGCGGCCCTCGTTCAGCGCGGCCTCGCCCGCCGGCAATTCGCGCCGGGCCGGGACGGTAAAGGTGAGCCTGCGCAGCGGGCGGCGGTTTTTCTTTTTGCTGCTCTTTAATTCGTTGAATTCATACAGCGTATGCGCGCTGGTCTTGACCGCCTCCCGCAGCCGCCAGCGGAGATCCCGTCGCTTGAGACCCAGTTCGGCCAGATAGTTTACCGCCTCCTGGGCGCCGGTCTCCTTCAAGGCCGCGATGCTGTTTTTGATGATGGTCAAGTAGGCCAGCGCGTCCAGCGCCTCCTCCTTGCCGCAGCCGATGAGCAGGACCCGCTCGGCCAATGTGCCCGGCACGTGGTGCAGCAGCAGGGATTGACCGCGGCGGCCCTCCATATCGCCGCGCCGCATCAGGCCGGAGAGGTATCTTTCACTGGCCTGGTCCACGGCCCGGGCCTGTGGCGTGAGTTGGCGTCCTTCAAAGACGCCGATGATGAGACAAGCCGTGCGTTGTTTTTCAGGATTGCCGCTTTTTATATTGAAATCCATAGCTGCTCCGAAATAATTCGTTAAAGGATGTATGATTGTATCGAACTCATTTATTAAGTTTATTCATTTATTCCCGGCGAAGCAAAGCCGGGGGCGGCTTCAGGGCAAAAAAACGTGATCATCCAGCGCTATATTTTTCGGGAACTGACGCAAAAACTCCTGTGGATCATGGGCCTGCTCATTTTGATACTGGCCGGCAACCGCTTTGCCGGTTTCCTGGCCGATGCCGCCGAAGGCAGCCTGCCCGGCGATCTGGTGTTTACGCTGCTGGCCTACAAGATGCTGGCCAGCCTGCCGAAAATACTGCCGATCTCGATCCTGGCCGCCATGTTGCTGACCTTTGCCCGCATGGGCGGCGACCGGGAGCTGGTCATTTTGTCCGCGGCCGGGGTCGGGCGGCTGTTTCAGATCAGGATCATCATGCGCTTTACCTTGTTGTTTTGCCTGTTCGCCAGCGGCATCACCCTGTACCTCGCGCCCTGGGCGGAGCGCAGTATGAATCAGTTAAAACAGGAAGCCCGGCAAAGGGCCGATATCGCCGGCATAAAGCCCGGCCAGTTCAAGGAATTCAGCCGGGGCGACCGCGTGGTTTATGTGCAGAATCCGGCGCTGGACAAGATCTCGATGGAGCAGATCTTCGTGCAGGTGCGCGAACAGGGCAAGCTCGGGATCCTCACGGCCGCCAGCGCCCGCTTCAAGGTCGATGAAACATCCGGCCATAAATATATCGTATTCCGCGATGGCCGGCGCTATGTCGGCGAGCCGGGCTTGCTGGATTATCAGATTACCGAATATGAGCGTTACGCGCTGTTGACCGAGATTGCCGAGGCCGCGCATGCCGCGGGCAAGACGGCCGGCGTGCCCACGCTGGAATTGATCGGCGCCGACAGCCGGATTTATCAGGCCGAACTGCAATGGCGCCTGTCTCTGCTGGTGGCGTGTCTGTTGTTGCCGCTGCTGGCGTTTTTATTGCTGCAACCGCCGCTGGGCGAGCGCCGTTATTTGCCCTTTATCATGGGCATATCGATCTTCCTGATCTACAGCAACCTGCTCGGTATCGCCCAAACGCTGCTGGAGCGCGGGATTCTGCCGGCCTTTATCGGCCTGTGGTGGGCGCATCTTTTATTGATACTGCTGTTGGCGCTGCTGTATGGCCTGCCCGGGCTGCGCCGCAATAAAAACACGGACGCCGAACGCCAGTTTATCCCGGCCGGGCCCGATGATCCTTGACCGCTATATCGGCCGGGCGCTGACGGCCAACAGCCTGCTGGCCTTATTCCTGCTGCTCGCGATCTCGGCCTTCTTTACCCTGGTGGATCAGCTTGGCGACACCGGGCGCGGCAACTATGACCTGGCGGGCGCCCTGCTCTATGTGTTGCTGAGCCTGCCCGCGATCGGCTACGAACTGTTGCCCGTGGCGGCCGTCATCGGCAGCATCACGGCCCTCGGCATGCTGGCCAACAACGGCGAACTGACCGTGATGCGCGCCTCCGGCGTCTCGCAATGGCAACTGGCCCTGTGCCTGATGAAGACCGGCCTGTGGTTCGTTGTCCTGAGCTTCCTTATCGGCGAGTTTATCGCCCCGGCCAGCGGCCAGATCGCCGCACAGAAACGCTCCGTGGCCCTGACCGAGCAAATATCCCTCAAGACCAAAAACGGCTTCTGGTCCCGCAACGGCAACCGCTTTATCAATATCAGGACGGTCTTTCCGGGCGACCGGTTTGAGAATATCTACGTCTATGAATTTGATGACAGCGGCAAATTGATCACAACCATTCATGCCAGACGGGGCCAATACCGGCAGGGCAAATGGCTGCTGCATGAACTCTTGCAGACCGATATTTCCGAGCAGGGCGTCGCCGCCCGCCAATATGAAGAGGCCGAGTGGCAGGCCCTTTTGGATCCGGCCCTGTTCAACCTGATCAGCCAGAAACCGCGCGCCCTGTCCATTTACGGCCTGCTCGGCTACATACGCCACTTGCGGGCCAACAACCAGGACAGCCGGCTGCATGTGCAGGCCTTATGGACCAAGATAGTCGGCCCGTTCTCGATCCTGGTGATGATCCTGCTGGCCGTGTGCGTGGTCAAATGCGAGGGGCGGGCCGTCGGCCTCGGCCAGCGGGTGTTTGTCGGCGCGTTGATCGGGATCATTTTCCATCTGCTGAACCAGGTCTCCGGGCACCTGGGGATCGTCTATGGCCTGCCCGCCTTCATCAGCGTCAGCCTGCCGACTATACTGCTGTCGGCCGTCATCTTCTACAAGCTCAGGCGGGATCGGTATCCTCGTTAGCCTGCGTGGAGGCCGCCGCCTGTCCGCTCGGGCAAGCCGGCATGATGAGGATGGCATCATAGTATAAACTGTCTTAGGGCCTGTTAACACTATTCCAGATTTAACTTAGAGAACAATGATTTTGCCGCCGATTTTCAGGGCTTCCTAAATTCCTATGAATCAAATAAACAAAATCTTTCGCTTGCATACCATCATAAAGCATCTGCTCGTCCATCCGCTTAACAAGCCGAATAAAATAGCGGCTCTTTTAAATTCCGAGTGGTTTAAGCCGCATGTGGATTGAGTGTGCAGAAAATAGCATGAACCTGTCTGCAGCAGGCAGGCGTGGCAGGAGACCGGCCAGACGCCACCGCTTTACTCGGGCCTGCCAGAAACACGGTATTTGTCATAAGACCACACGGCCCTACCCCCGCCCCCAAAGCCATGACCAGATAGAACGCATGAACAGAACCATCAAGGATGTCACCACGAAAATAGACCATTATGACAGCGTAGACTAACTTAAAATCCACCTGCGCAGTTTTATGAGCGCCTATAATTGTGCCCAAAAGCCCTCCGCCTTCAAAAGAAAAACACCCTATGAAGCCATCTTGACCTGATGGCACAAAAAACCTGAATTGTTTAATATTAATCCACTCCATCACTGGATGGGATCATACAGGCTTCGGCAAATCCGGAATCATGGTGCGGCAGGTCCGGAATGGAACCCCGGCAGATTGGGAATGACCGACCGTGATCAGCGCAGCGATCAACATCCGGGGAATCGGATCGATGCCGGCTCACCGAAGCCCGGTTACGACAAATTAAACCCTTCTTTCTTTTGTTTCACCGCCTATCGTGTGTTAATAGCAGGAGTTTGATGGCTATCGGACTTTCGATAACGCGGTTAATTTTATAATTGACCACCTGAGATTTTCTCTTGCCTACTGCTTATGTTCAGGTATGCTTTTAAGTGCAGATTAAAAATCATAAGGCACACTTAAAAACTGATGACAGCCAAAAATATACTGAGCACCGCGCCCCCCTACCCGGTTGAACAGACCCTGAAGCGCCTGGGCAACAATCTGCGTACCGCGCGGCTGCGGAGAAATCTGACGATCGAGGAGGTCGCACAGAAGATCGGCGCCGGTCCCCGCCCCGTATCCGACGCCGAGAAAGGAAAAGTCACGAGCGCCGCCGCCGTGTACATCGCGCTGCTCTGGGCCTACGATCTGCTGGGGCCGATGGAGAACGTCGCCGACCCGGCCCTGGACGACGAAGGGCTGGCACTCAGCGCGCCCCGGCAGCGCTCCCGGGCGCGCAGAACAGCGAGCCTGGACGACGACTTTTAGGCGTTCTTCGTGAACGGCGAATGTTACGTTTACATCGTGCTTCCCGGCGAAACGGAATTCGTGACGGCGGGAAAGCTGGTTTTATCCACGGACCGGCACGGCGTGCCAACAGGCCAATTCGTCTATGGTCGCCATTATCGCGCCCGTGAAAATGCCGTCCCAATTGATCCCCTCGAACTGAAACTCACCACGGGCACATTCGAGACCCGGCGTCTGCAAGGCGTCTTCGGCGCGTTTCGTGATGCCGGCCCCGACTACTGGGGTCGGCGCCTTATCGAAAAGCACGCCGGTCTCGCGCAACTCGGTGAACTGGACTACCTGCTGCAATCACCTGACGACCGCGCCGGCGCGCTGGGTTTTGGTTTGAATCAGGAACCACCGGCGCCGCGGCGTCGGTTCAACCGAACCGTAGATCTGAAACAGTTACAAACCGTGGCCGACGCCATCATCGCGAATGAAGACCTGCCAGAAGATCTTGCAACGGCGCAGGCGCAAGCGCTGTTGTTCGCCGGCACATCCATGGGCGGCGCCCGCCCGAAGGCGGTCGTTGAAGATGGGGACAAGCTATGGGTCGCGAAACTCAACCGGCGAGATGATCGCTGGAACTGCGCCCGGGTCGAACGCGCGATGTTGATGCTGGCGCGCGAGTGCGGCATACAGACGGCCGAGAGCCGACTTGAGACGATCGGCGATCAAGACGCGCTGCTCGTCAAACGGTTTGATCGGGAGAAGCCTAACGGCGGCTATCGTCGTGCCCGAATGTTGAGCGCATTGACCCTCCTGCGAGCGGATGACTCTCATCGAGATCGCGACAAATGGTCATACGTGCTGCTCGCCGAGGAACTGCGCCGAATCTCCTCGCAACCGAAGCAAGACGCGCCGGAACTCTTTCGACGCATGTGCTTCAACGCCCTGATTTCGAATACTGACGATCACCCACGCAACCACGCCGTTATTGCGCCGGATACCGACTGGATGCTGTCACCGGCCTACGATTTGACGCCGTCGATGCCCGTCAGTATCGAACGGCGTGACCTCGCCCTCGTTTGCGGTGACCTGGGGCGTTATGCGCATGCCGACAACCTGCTGTCACAACACGCGCGGTTTTTGCTCGATCACGCTGAAAGCAAGTCGATGCTCGACGACATTGAGCACATCGTGCGCAATCGTTGGTACAATATCGCCCGGGCCGAGGGCGTAACCGAACAGGATTGCGACAGGGTATCGAGCGCCTTTGCGTATGCGGGTTTTCGACTAGAATTTGGCGCTTAGCAGTCAGTCAATGCAATAAATTATGATAATGAATCGACGCAATAAAATCGCCTATAATAAAGTCATGCAACCGGCCCGGTTATCAGAATCATAATGGATGAACTTCCTCTCAAAATCAGATTTGCCGATTTTCTGAAGGCGACGCCTTTTGATATGCCAATCATTATTGCGACGATATTGATCTATAGTAACTTTACGGACGGCTTTACCGTGGAATTTGCGCTGTTCCATGTCATTCCTGTTATATTGGCTATCTGGCTGGGGGTAGCGGTTTTCCTTACAAGAACAAGCCTGCTCACATTGAGCAGGAAGGGCTTTAGCTTTTACGGGGACTGGTATTTTATAGGATACAAGAAGATCGAAAAGACATGGGCAGAGCCGGTGCGTGTCAAAGAAATGAAATGGATGAGGCTGCCGGGTTATGCAATCACCGATCCGGTCTCCGGCCAAAGTGTAATGGTTCCAAAGGTCGTCTTTAGCTATCCAGAGGTGAGCAGGTTCATCTCGGAGCATGTCCCCTTTGAGCATGAAGTGCGGAAGTGTATCGAGTTGCGGCCCCGGCAAGACGTTGAAGAATAATGCCTCAAAATCAATAATAAAAGGCTAAACCCCCACTCTCTCAAAGACCTGCGAGAGTTTGGAGACGGCCTCCACCTGCATGCCCCGCGGCGGCGCTTTGGGCTTGTTGGCCAGCGGGATCAGGGCCCGTTTGAAGCCGTGTTTGACGGCTTCGTTTAGCCGTTCCATGCCGTTTTGCACCGGCCGGATTTCGCCGGCCAGACCCAGTTCGCCAAATATCACCCAGTCGTTCGGCACCGCCCGGTTGCGAAAGCTGGAGACGACCGCCAGCAGCAGGGGCAAATCGGCGGCGGTTTCCGCGATGCGCACCCCGCCGACCACATTGATAAAGACATCCTGACCGTTCAGCGACACGCCCGCGTGCCGGTGCAGCACGGCCAGCAGCATGGCCAGCCGGTTTTGCTCCAGACCCAGCGCAACGCGGCGCGGATTGGCCGCATGCGATTCGTCCACCAGGGCCTGCACCTCGACCAGCAGCGGACGCGAACCCTCGCGCGTAACCATGATGGCGCTGCCCGCGACCGCCTCGTCATGCCGGGACAGGAATATCGCCGACGGGTTTGAAACCCCGCGCAGGCCTTTATCGCTCATCGCAAAAATCCCCAGTTCGTTGACCGCGCCATAACGATTCTTGACGGCCCGCACGACCCGGTAACGGCTGCCGCTGTCGCCTTCAAAATACAATACCGTATCGACCATGTGTTCCAGCACGCGCGGCCCGGCCAGGGCGCCTTCCTTGGTGACATGCCCGACCAGGAACAGGGCCGTATCGGTCTGCTTGGCAAAACGCACCAGTTGCGCGGCCGCTTCGCGCACCTGCGCGACCGAGCCCGGGGCCGATTGCAGGGTATCGCTGTAAACCGTCTGGATTGAATCAATCACCATGACTTTGGCCTGTTCTTCATGCGCCACGGCCAGGATCCGCTCCAGCCGGTTTTCCGTGAGGATGCCGAGCGCCACCGGCTTAAGCCCCAGCCGTTTGGCGCGCAGGCTCACCTGCCGGGCGGATTCCTCGGCCGTGACATAAAGACCGGCAACGGCCGCGCTGGCCAGCCTGGACAGCGCCTGCAATAACAGCGTGGACTTGCCGATGCCGGGGTCGCCGCCGATCAGGGTGACCGAACCGGGCACCTGGCCGCCACCCATGACCCGATCCAGTTCCGGCAACCCGAGCAACTGCCGCGGCGTGGCGCGGGTTTCAACCTCGGCCAGATTGCAGACCGCGGCCGGCCCGGCCAGGTGCGCGTGAAAGCGGCCGGCATTGGCCGCCCCGGTCTCAACCGTGACCTCTTGCAGACTGTTCCAGGCCAGACAGGCCGGACATTGGCCGGCCCATTTGGGCGCCCCGGCCCCGCATTCGTTGCATTGAAATTGCTGCTTTAGCCTAGCCACGTTCGATCAATGCCAGGCGCTTATGAACGCCGCAAAGCAGTTCATAGGGTATGGTCCCGGCGCAACGCGCGATTTCCTCTATCGGCAGCGCTTCTCCCCAGAGCACGACCCGGTCGCCAATCCGCGCGCGTGGCTGATTGCGCAGGTCAATGGTCAGCATGTCCATGGAGGCGAGGCCGATCAGGGCGCAGCGGACATCGTTGACCAGCACCGGCGTGCCCGAGCGGGCATGGCGCGGGTAGCCGTCGCCATAACCGGCCGCGATCACCCCGACCGGCATCGCCTCGGGACAACGCCAGGTGGCGCCATAACCGACCGGTTCGCCTTTTTGCAGGTATTGCACGGCGATAAGCTCGGATTCCAGGGTCATGACCGGTCTGAGATCATGCGCCTCTGCCTGGCCCCCGGCCAGCGGCGACACGCCGTACAGCATCAGCCCGGGCCGTATCCAGTCGCAATGCGTGGCCGGGTCAGTGAGCACCGCGGCCGAATTGGCAATGGTCTTTTCGGCGTCAAAATCCATGCATAATTCGGCAAACAGCGCCAGTTGCTGGCGCGTCAGCGGATGATCCTTTTCATTGGCGGTCGCCAGATGCGTCATCAGGCGGATCGGCTGTTTGATATTTTTACAGGCCGAGACGCGCTTCAGCGCCTGGGCCACGCGCTCTTTGGCAAAGCCCAGCCTGTGCATGCCGGTGTCCAGCTTGAGCCAGACCTGCAACGGTTTGGCCGGCCCGGCCCGCTCCAGGGCCGCAAGCTGGGTCTCGTTGTGCAGCACGATATCCAGTTCAAGCTGGGCAATACGGCCGAGGTCATGCGGCTTGTGCGGCCCTTCCAGCAACACGATTGGCCGTGTTATCCGCGCCTGCCTCAATTGCTCGGCCTCTTCTAGGCAGGCGACGCCAAAGGCATCGACCCCGTCGAGCGTTGTGGCCACGCGCGCCAGACCATGACCATAGGCGTCGGCCTTGATAATAGCCATGATCCTGGCGCGGGGGGCGATCTGTCTTATACGCCGGTAGTTATGTCTGAGCGCGTCTTTATCAATAATGATTCGGGCCGGGCGGCTCATTGCCTATTCCCGGTTCCCGCCCGCCGCGTCAGGGGCGCCCTGCCCGCTGTAGGCGGGCAGGGCGGAATCATCGACGTAGTTTTCAAAGCGGGTGTAGCGCCCGCGAAAGGCGAGTTTCAACAGGCCGATGGGGCCGTTGCGTTGCTTGGCGATAATGATCTCGGCGATGCCCTTGGCGGGGCTGTCCTTGTCATAGACCTCGTCCCGATAGATAAACAGGATCACATCGGCATCCTGCTCGATCGCGCCCGATTCGCGCAGATCCGACATCAGCGGGCGCCGGTCGGCGCGTTGTTCCAGGCTGCGATTCAGTTGCGACAGGGCGATCACGGGCACATCAAGCTCCTTGGCCATCGCCTTCAGGGAACGCGAGATCTCCGAGACTTCGGTCGCGCGGTTTTCGGCGACGCCGGCCACCTGCATGAGTTGCAGGTAGTCCACGATAATCAGGTCCAGTTCATGGTCGCGCGCGATCCGTCTTGAACGGGCACGCAATTCGGCCGGGGTCAGCGCCGGGGTGTCGTCAATAAAAAGCCGGGCGTCCTGCATGACGCCCACCGTCGAGGTCAGCCGCGGCCAGTCCTCATCCTCAAGATTGCCGGTGCGGATTCTTTGCTGATCAATGCGCGACAGGGAACCGATCATGCGCATGGCCAGTTGCTCGCTCGGCATTTCCATGCTGAAGACCGCGACTGATTTCTTGGCCTTGATCGCCACGTGCTCGGCGATATTGATCGCCAGCGCGCTCTTGCCCATCGAGGGACGGCCGGCAATGATGATCAGATCGGCGGGCTGCAGGCCGGCCGTGAGTTTGTCGAAGTCATCATAGCCGGTCGGCAGGCCGGTGATCGGGTTTTTCTGACGGTAGAGGGTGTCGATGCGATCCAGGGCGGCGGTCAGCAGGTCCGTGATCGGCTTGTATTTCCTGAGCCGTTTGCCCTGGCGCTCGGCAATCTCAAAGATGGCCTGCTCGGCCTCATCGAGGATCTGTTCACTGCCCTTGCCCTGGGGATTAAAGACCGTGTCATTGATTATGCCCGTGGCCGCGATCAGTTGCCGCAGGACCGAGCGCTTGCGGACAATATCCGCGTAGGCGCCGATATTGGCGGCGCTCGGCGTGTTGTCGGCCAGGGCCGCGAGATTCCGCATGGCGCCCGCCTCGTCCAGCAGTTGATGATTTTCCAGCCATTCGGCCACCGTGACGATGTCGGTCGGCTCGCCCGCCTCACTCAGCGCGCTGATCGCGCGAAACACCAGCCGGTGATCCTTGCGGTAGAAATCATCTTCCTGAACTAATTCGGCGATTTTGTCCCAGGCGTCTTTATCGAGAAAGATACCGCCCAGAACGGCCTGCTCGGCCTCAATGGAATGCGGTGGAATTTTTAGCGCCGTGGTCTCGGCATCGCCGGCCGGGGCGGCAGTTACGGGTTCTGGCATCACGTTCTCCCGGGTCGGCTAAAGACCCAACTGCCGCAGATGATAGCAAAATGTTGTGATTGTCGCTATGTCTTGTCCGGGTTCAATGCTCTATGAAACAAATTGATTGGCTGTCATTCCCGTTGGCCTGCCTGTGGCAGACCAACGGGAATGTATTGCATAAACCACCGGATTCCGGCTTTCACCGGAATGACGGCAGGGGCAGAATGAAATATTCGTTGCTATTCCGACCTGCCTGCTACAGGACGGCCGCAAGCGCATTAAAGCCCTTTCAGCCGCCTTCCTCGGCAACCACCTGCAGCTTGATCGTGGCCGAGACGTCCGCATGGAGTTGGGCGGTGATTTCATAGTCGCCCGTGCTGCGCAGCGGGCCCTCGGGCAGCCTGATCTCTTGCCTGGCCAGTTCGACGCCGGCCTCGGTGACGGCCGCGGCGATGTCGGCCGCGCCGACCGAGCCAAACAGTTTGCCCTCCGAACCGGCCTTCTGCGCGATAGAGACCACGGTCTCATTCAGCTTTTGGGCGCGGCCGGTGGCCGCGGCCAGCGCCTCCTGCTGTTGTCTTTGCAATTCGGCCCGGCGCGCGTCAAAGCGGGCAATATTTTCTTTGGTCGCCGCCACCGCCTTGCCGCCCGGGATCAGATAGTTTCTGCCATAACCGGGCTTGACCCGGACCTGATCGCCCAGATCGCCGAGTTTGTGTATTTTCTCAAGCAAGATAACATTCATCAGATAACCTCATTTATCAGTCGTTTACGGTTCAGGCCGCGCCTGTTTTTCCACGGCGCCAGATCATATAAGTGTCGGTCATGCCGAGGCAGGCCAGCAGCAATCCGCTCTGCGGCAATAACATCAGCAAACAGTACATGGTCACCAGCCAGCCGGCCGAGAGCTTCAGGCGGGTGACGTAGCGATGCACGGCGGCAATGCCCTTGAGCAGATACATTAATATTAATAAAACGGTAATATCCCTGAACAGGGCCTGCCAGGGTTCGCCCGTTATAAACATCAGCACAAAAATCAGGGTGCTGAGCGGCAATACCAGCGCCGGCAGTTGCAGCGCGTGAAATTCCCTTTGAAACGCCCCCTGATTAAACAGCCGCGCCTGCCACCAGCGGGCCAGCAACACGCTGATGAAGACATTGAGCGTCACGGCGGCCGCCATCATCGCGTTCAGCAGCATCATAACCGGCTGCAAGGCGGCCTTGTATTGGGCCATATTTTCAGGCGGCATGGCCTTTTCAAGCATGAGATCCAGCCATTGCTGCCAGAAGGCCGCCACATCGCCGACCGCGATATAAGCCGCAACGACAAACAGCGAGGCCGCGGCCACAATCGCGGTCAATAACAGCCCTTGCCGCCCGCTCAGGCGCAATACCGTTGCCGCGGCCCAGACCGGCAGCCAGATGGTCAGCGCGTACATCAGGCCAAGCTGCGGCGGCAAACCGGCAAGCCATGCAAACAGTTGCAGGACCAGCAGGGCGGCAACCCAGGTCTGCAAGCCGGCCGCGGCCCCCTTTCTGAGCGTAATCAAACCGATCACCGGGCCGCTGATCAGGTAGGCCAGGGGCGGCAGCAGCAACGACGCCAGCCCGCTGAAGGCGGTCATCGCGATGGCCTTAAGGCGGCCACTCAGTATGTATTTGCCAATCAATTCAGTAAATTATCCCGCCCCGGCCGTTTGCCGAAGCCCGTGTTCCGGATCCGCGCCGGGGTCAAAGCATATCATTGCCGCCGGCCCCGCAGAGGCCGGGGCCGCATTGCCCTAATGCGCGTCACAGTAAGGGATCAGGGCCAGATAGCGGGCGCGCTTGATGGCCGTTGCAAGCTGGCGTTGATAGCGGGTGTGGGTGCCGGATATGCGGCTGGGCACGATCTTGCCTGATTCGGATACGTAATTTTTCAGGGTATTCAGGTCTTTATAGTCAATTTCACTCACGCCTTCGGCGGTGAAACGGCAATAACGCTTGCGTTTGAAATAACGGGCCATGGGCTATTCTCCGGGTTCTTTGGTGGCTTCAGGTTCAGGGGTCGCCGCGGGTTCAGGCGTGGCCTTTGCGGCCGGCTCTTTGGCTTTAGATGCCGTCTTTGCGGCCGGCTTTTTTTCCTGAGGCGTGGACTCTGCGGCAGGCGCTTTGGCTTCAGCTACTGTCTCCGCGGCGGGCGCTTTGGCTTGCGGCGCGGCCTCTGCGGCAGATGCTTTGGCTTCAGGTATGGCCTCCGCGACAGGCTTTTTGCCTTCAGATACGGCCTTTGTGGCCGGCTTTTTATCTTCAGGCGCGGCCTCCGCGACAGGCTTTTTATCTTCGGGCACGGCTTCTGCGGCAGGCGCTTTATCTTCAGCTATGGCCTTTGCGGCGGGCTTTTTAGCTTGAGATGCCGGCTTTTTAACCGGCTTTTTGGCTTTAGGTGCGGCCTTTGCGGCGGGCTTTTTGTTTTTGGCCGCCGGGCGCGCCCCGGCCTTGGGCGCCTCGCTCGCGGTTTTTTCAGGCGGGGCCGCCTCCGGCGCGGACTGTTGTTCCTCGCGGGCCTTGGCCAGCGGCGACGGCTCGCTCACGGCGCGGTCCATTTTAATCACGAGATTGCGGATGACCGCATCGTTAAAGCGAAAGGACTCGGTCAGTTGTCTAAGGGGCTTGGGGCCGCATTCGATATTCATCAGCACGTAATGCGCCTTGTGGATCTTGTTGATGGGATAGGCCAGAAGACGGCGGCCCCAGTCTTCAAGCCGGTGTACCGCGCCCTTGTTGCGGATCACTATCTTGCGATAGCGCTCCATCATGGCCGGCACCTGCTCGCTCCGGTCGGGGTGGACCAGAAATACTATTTCATAATGTCGCATCGTTTATCCTCCCGGTTTATCAGCCTCCCCGGACGGACATTTGCGGGTGAGGCAAGGATTGCATTAAAAGAAGCGCGATTTTAGTGGATTGCCCCGGCGACTGCAATACAATCAGCCCCATGCCAAAATTATTAATGCTGCTCCTGGCCCTGCTCGCCTCGGCCACGGCCTGCACGGTGACCCGCGAAGCGGCGCCGGCGCCCGTGAAGCGGGTGGCATCTGCCGGGGCGCCCTGGCTCGGGCTGGTCTTTGACCCGTTATATCAGGGCGAGGGCGTGGCCATCCGCCGTGTTTTACCCGGCCCGCTATGGCAGGTATTAAACACCCGCTTCGATATTGATATCCGCCAGGATCGCTTGCAGAGCATGAACGGCGTGGCCGTGAATGCCGCCAATTTCCGGCAGACGATCCGCGCCTACCGGCCCGGCGACCGGGTTGAACTGGTCTTCAAGAAAACAGACGGCAGTGACGAATTGGCCCGAACCGCGCGGCTTGCCGTCACACTTGCAGACGCGGCGGAATGGCAGGGCCCCGTCAGCAAGGCCGACCGGATCATGCCCTCTGATCACCGCCGCCAGACCTTGCCGGTCATTACCGCAAACAGCGGCCTTGCCGGCTTTATCAATGACCATGCCCGGCAACAGGGATTACGCCCCGCGATCAAGCGGCTCTATTCATTCTTTGATCAATGGCAGCGCAACAACACCGGCTTTCACTCGCTCTCAAGGGTGCTGTTTCCATTCCGGCAGCCGGAACGATTGCTTGAACTGGAACAAACCATCACCCGACCACTGGCCGCGCTCAAACAAAAACCCGAGGCCATATTCAACCAGATCGCCCTGAATCTCGACCTGGCGGCGCCGGCCGCGGGAAACTGTGACGAGGCCGACCCGGAAGACCCGGGATTATTACTAAACACGCTCGCGGCCAGCCGCCGGTCCCTGGACAGGGCATTTATGCGGTTTAAGCCGGCGGACAAAGACAATATCAGCGAAGACTTGCATTACCTGATCTCCGAATATTCCAACCTGCGGCCGCTCCCGGCCCAGCTTGCGCCCTCAAGATCGCTCAATGCGATTAATATGAGCATGAAGATTGATTTTAACGCGCTCCTGGACGCGGCGGCCGTATTTGACTGCCTGATTAAACAGCCGCCGCGCCTCAGGCTGCCGCCCGGTGCGGGTCAAACAGCCCTGCCGGATGAGATAAAAACGGCGGTCGGCGGCAAAATAGACTACGCGGGGAAACATAATGGCCAGTGGATTGTGTTCGGCAGCGAGGCCAACAACCGCTACGATATGTCCGTGATCGATGTCGTCTATGACCCGGGCGGCGAGGATATTTACCGGCACGGCCGGGCGCTGCCATTTCGCACCGTGCTGATCATCGACCGGGCCGGCAACGACCGCTATCTCTCCGACAATATCGGCCCGGCCGGCGGCTGGCTGGGCGCCTCGATCCTGCTGGACTACGCGGGCGATGATCTTTACCAGGGCCGGCTGGCCGCCAATGGCGCCGGCGTCATGGGTATCGGGCTGCTGATCGACTATGCCGGCCGGGACAGCTACCACGGCCGCCATTTTTCCAACGGGGCCGCCTTATACGGCGCCGGCATCGTGCTTGATCTGGGGCCGGAGGCCGATCAATATCACTCGGCCACATTCAGCCAGGGCCTGGGCGGGCCGCGCGGCCTGGGGCTGCTTTATGATTACCGCGGCAATGACCTCTATCGCGCCAACAGCGGCCCCGCCTCCGTTTACGGCACCGCGGCCGTGTCGGTCAGCTTCAGTCAGGGCCTGGGCTTTGGCCTGCGCCATTATGACTCCGGCGGCATCGGCATTATCTATGATCAATACGGCTCGGACCGCTACGAGGCCGGCGAATTCAGTCAGGGCGGGGCCTATTACCGGGGACTCGGCATCATCCACGATGCGGCGGGCAACGACCACTACTACGGCAATCGTTACAGCCAGGGCTTCGGCGCGCATCAGGCCAGCGGCATATTATTTGACGGCGGCGGCAACGACAGCTATTGGGGCATGACGGCGGCCTGCCAGGGCGCGGCCTGGGATATCGCGCTGGGCCTGTTGATTGATATAAAGGGCGATGACACCTATCGCGGCGACGACCTGTGCCAAGGCTCGGCGGCCATGCAGGCCATGGCCTGGCTCATTGATCTCAAAGGCGCCGATCACTACCAGGCCAACGGCCCCTCAAGCCAGGGCCGGCCCGGCAACAACCACTACCATTTCGACCCGGACGCGCCGGTTTATAGTTGGTCACTGCTACTGGACGCGGGCGGCAGACACGACTACTTCTCCGCCAGTGGCAACAACAATCAGGTTTACGGCTATTCAGAACTCGATAAAAAGGCTCCGGCCGAAAGCCGTGTGTATGGGTTGTTTATTGATACCGGGGAAAAACTGGATATCGAGCGCTGAAAGCCGGGCTATGGGCTGGCTTGCGCCTGCCTGTGGCGGGCAGCTTGGGATGACAACAAAAGAAGAGACATATCAGGATAATCCTTTTCCTATTCCCGCCACTTCGTCATTCCAGCGAAAGCTCGCCTACAGGACTTCCTGTCCATAAATGACAACGGGGGCTGATTCTCTCTGACTTTCCGCTCTATCTCCAGCGACAAGCTGGAATCCAGTGATTTTTACTATACATTCCTGCATAAGCAGGAATGACAATCAAAAGCTGGCATTCCAGGCCTGTAACAGGCAGACCTTGCTGGTAGTTAATATACCGGAGCATATCTGAACATCTTCGACACAGGTCCTGACTGGATTCCAAAACTCCCACGTCTGCCAGCGAAAGTGGCAGGCATTTTTACTATACATTCCTGCGGAAGCGGCTACGCGGCATCCTCGGCGGCTTGTTCCAGACGCCGCTCTACTTCCGGATTCCGGCTTCGTCCTGTAGCGGGTAGGTGCCCAAAAGCGAGAATCCACGCCGCATACAGGACTTCGCTGTCCATAAATGACATGTGGTACGCTTGGGGGTGATTCTCTCTACTTAACGTCGCTTTTTCCAGCGAATGAGCTGGTTAATCCACGCCTGCCGGAGGCAGGTAGCGGTGAAGTGGCAGGTAACTCAGCGGGGTCGGTTGGAATGAGGTATTCAGATGGTCATTCCCGCTTATGCGGGAAGTTCGCATTGTAATCAACCACTGGCAATATTGCCAAGCTTTCGCACGGAATGACGAGCGGAAATGTTGTTCCGGCTTTCCTCAAAAAATCGAAAACGCCTCAAAAGGAGATTGAACTGGCCCGTACTCGTAAAGATCAATGGCACGATGAGGTAAAATGATTATGAACCAGCACACGGGTAGCCGTTTTGATGACTTTCTTGAAGCAGAAGGGATCCTGGAAGAGGTTTCAGCCAAAGCACACAAGCGCCTGCTGGCGCTTCAGCTTGCTGATATTATGCAGGAAAACAGCATGACTAAAACCGGCCTGGCAAAAAAGTTGCGAACCAGCCGTTCCCAACTGGATCGAATCCTTGACCCCGAAAACACCGCCGTCACCCTGGAGCTTCTGGAACGTGTTGCCCATGCCGTGGGCAGAAAACTCCGCATTGAATTTTCCTGACAGGAAACGGGGGCGATTCTCTCTACTTTCGTCATTCCGGCGAAGGCCGGAATGACATAAAAGGCAAAAAACCCAACCCTAAAACACCACCTGCAAAGACAACGACACCTGATTACGGTCGTATTCGTAAATCGGCAGATTGCTGTTATTACGGGTATGGCTAATGGAAAGCGACAACTCCGAGTTTATCGGCGCGATATAGTAAACCAGGTCAAGACCCACGCGGGTCGTTTTATCATGGCGGTTTACGGTATAGACCACCTCGCGGCCCCGGTAACGTGAATCACTGTAACCGGCCCTCACGGCGGCAATGAAATTCTGACTGAAATTATGAAAATAAGCGGCATTCACGCCCCATAAATTATTACTGTAAACAGCCAGCCCCGAATTTTCCCTGGCCCCGGTGATGCCAATACGCAGGCTGCCCTTCTCACCGATCCGGTAATCCAGCGAAGGAGACAGGGCCAGGGCGGTTAAATTACGGGCGTTGTTGTTCCGGTATTTCTTCTTGCTCACGGAAGCCCCCAGGCTGAACGAAAGCCGCTCGTTGAACAAATAGCGCCACTGCGGCGCCACGCCGTAGCTGTAGGAATAATAGGAATCGTCATGGCCTATCTTGACTCGGTCGGCCACGAGCGGCAGGGACCAGATCATACGCTCGCTTGAGCGCAAGGCAGGGCCGGTTGAAAAAGACAAATAGAGCGAATCCAGATTATTCAGGTCGTTATAATCGATCCAGTTGACCGACACATTGCTTTGCCAACTCAGGCTGTCGCCTATGCCCTTTATATGGTCAAAACCGAGGCGGGCCGTCAGGGCGTTATCCGTGGTTTCCCTGGCGTCGCCGGAGAGTATGAAAGGCAGGCCAAACAGCAGGACGGAATCAATGTCCGGCCCGGCGTTGGCGTTGCTGTCGTGCAGCCAGCCGAGCGAGGCGCGCACCCACCAGTTCTTCTGCGCTTGCTCGCTGGCTGCGATATTGGCGATAAAGCGGTCGATGGTGGCCGCCACCCCGGCCGGCGGGTTGGCCGCCTTGACATCCAGCAACAATTGCCGGGCCTTGCCGCCTTCGCCCAGCCGGTAGGCGATTTCCGCCAGTTCCAGCCTGGCCCGGGCCGCCTCGGGGTCAAGCTCCAGCAGCCGTTCAAAGTAAACGGCGGCCTCTTCAAGCGGCCGGCCTGTTTGGCCGCAATTCCCAACAAAAACCATTCCTGCGGATTGACGCTGCCGGCCTCATGCTTTTCAAGCAGCAGTTCATAAGCCTGCCCCGGCGAATCCGCGTTTAATAACTCCACGGCCCGTTGCAAATCCTGCTCGGTATTGGCGGCCAGGGCGATATTGGCACAGAAGATGAGCGCACAAAGGCCCGCGAGTATGTTCCACATGATGATTTCTCCCTGGTCTTATTGTTTTTTTGCGCGGAAGACGCCTACGGCACGCTGAATGCCACGACGGTCACCGCTTCTTACAAACTTGTGAACATTGAAGTCACCGCCAACCTCAGCGGCATTGGCGCCAAAAAAACTGCCGGATAAAGAACTCTCCCCGTCATCACCTACTACGTCAACCTTAAGATTTGCGGAAAAATGATGATTCGGACTGGAGGATTTGGCGTTTTGATTATTGAAGCGCGCGGTTGCCCAGGCTGTGCCGTTGCGATCAAGATTCAGGCTGCCGGATAACCTAAAATTACTATCACGAAAAGTGACGGCCATATTGATATCACCAGTGATAGAGTTCATTTCCAGCGTATGGGGGGAAACACTACGATCAGAAAGAAAACCCATTGCCTGACCGACATAGCGGGCGACGCCCGACCTGGGAATATCGGCGGCCCCCAACCTCTGGCCATAAATCCAATGGCCACCCCGAACATTCCTGTCCACACCCCGGTACGAACGAGTATTGAAACGGGTATTTTCACCACCGGACCAGGAACCCCAGGCAACATAGCTATAATCACCGTAATCCCTGGCGCGGACTTTTATACGATCACTGGGTATTAAAGTGTCACTATTTGGAACGCTCTCCTTCAAGCGGGGAAATCTTAAAGTCAGGTTACCGCCGCTGCCGCCTATAAGCGCACTCCCTGCTGCTCGGCCTGCATCTCCTTCAAAAGTATAGGAATGATAGCCGCGATAGTCACCGTCATAGTCAACAAGAACAGCGGTGCCTAAAGCATAGTTGTTCTCCAAGTTGATCCTGACCATGTTAGGCTCCCTGATTCTCTTATGAGCCTTCCTGATTCTCTTCTCAGACTTCCTGAAGAATCTCTCCTCAGCTTGCCTGATTCTCTTCACAGCCTTCAGCCTTTCCTTCTTCTCAGCTTTCCTGAATCTCTCCTCAGCCTTCCTGAATCTCTCCTCAGCCTTCTTCTCAGCCTTCCTGAATCTCTTCTCAAGCTTCTTCGCAGCCTCCCTGATTCTCTTATGGATTCTCCGCCACTCCGCCCAGTACCAGCGGTAGCGGTAGCTGTAGCGGTAGCCGTAGAAGTACCATTTGCGGTACCTCGGCCAGCGCTTTTCAAAGCGGCGCAAATCCTCCCAAAGGGGATGGAGTATTCTCTGCCTCTCCTGGCGGCGCTTTGCGTCAAGCTTTGCCAGGAATCGGTGGCGGTCCAAGCGGAGTTGTCGGCGGTCCCAGCGGAGCTTTGCATTAAGCTCTTCTTGGGACGCCAGGCTTTCATAGTACCTTATTTCATCAAGAGTATCCTCATTACGTATATATGATCTACCTGCGCGGGAAGCGGCATCGGCTTCTAACTGAATTAACTGGCGGCGAAGCCGTGCTTGAAAACGTGCTAGCTCTCCCGGTCGCGGGCTTGAACGCAATCCTATTTCGTTAGCATAATCAGCTGGTTTTAGCCCCACATCGTCCATTCGTTTTTGGAAGTCCGTCCTATTGTCAGCAAAACTGTTTTGAATGCGTCGAACAGCACGTCGAACAGCATGCACGGGTCGATCAGCACGTCCAGCACGTCGAACAGCAAGTCGAACAGCACTCTCGGCCAGCTTGCCAGCCATACCGGCTACGGCTACACCACCACCAGCTCCTACAACAGTGCCAGGACCAGGACCCCCGATCGCTGTACCTATTGCCGCGCCTACCGGAACAGTAACCAAACCTACAACCCCAGAAGTGATATCACCGACCGCTGCCGCCAAATCTCCTTTTAATACATTTTGCACAGCAGACGCGCCGGTCAATCCGATTGCCAACGGACCCAAAGCACGACCAATAAATTTTGCGCCAGACTTATTAGCAATTTCTGACACAAACGATAAAGCGTTTCCTGAATCGCGTAAAGCGTTTCCTGTAGATTCTTCTTGCGCAATAGCTACCTGGCTACTGAAAATGACGCAAACCAATGCAAATGCAGTTACAGAGTTATAAATCACGTTTCTCATATCATAACTCCAAAATTTGACGGGCTGAAAATTCTCTCTCTACCCATTTGTTTCCGCTACGATCCCATGTCTGAACCACAATTAGACTAGGTTTATCCTTGATCGTGGATAAGGTTACGAAATCAAATCCTTGAACATTCGGAGTCGCAAAAGCCAAAACTATCTGGTCTTTGCCAATTGCAGCGTTTTTTGATAATTCATTTGCAACACTCTCTATCAGTGAATCTGGCACTGTATCGATTTCCGATCTGTTACTCCAAAGCTGTGCCTGACCAGAAATATTAGACGCTATATCGTCTATATTTTCCGGGGTTGCGCAGTTTTGCGGGGGGAAAAGGATAGAAAAAGATTCTAGCTGATACTTTAGGCTTTCTTCCAAAGCCCTAAGGGCATCTCTCGATGGTGACAAACTATCGTACCAGGAATTAACGGAAGACCCTCGCCTTGTAAAATCTCTAACTATTCTACTGTCGTATGGTCTTCCTTTAAGATCAGTCCATGTTATGGCCCAAACCGCCTGCACGGGATTATAAAATCCAAACACCCTATGATCTTCATCTGAGCATCCCATTATTGGTATTGATGCCTTAAAAAAATCGGATAAAAACTTACGGTCAGACATTACCTTGACAAAAAGAGGATGGCTGGACCCCGTATTTACCTTAGTAAATCGAATTGGGTCCCGTATTATATTTTCACGAATTTCCTTAATTCTTTTTAATACTAAAAATCCATCGTCTGCGCCAACCGAGCCGATTTGTACAGCCGCAAAAAAAGATATCGCGAACAAAAATAGCGTAAAAATTCTAAAACGCATGCGTCACCCCCAATGTAAATTTAGTACCGTTGAATTTTGGATCATCGAATCCAGGAATGTCGCCTTCATCAACATCAAAAAACGCAACCGATCCTGTGATCGTTGGCCCTGTTCGCAGTTTTCCGGCATATATACATGATGACGTCCATTATATTTTCAATTTTTGCCGGCTTTTTCATTTCGTAATTTCCTCTTTTCAAACACTTTACTATCTTGCGTTTCGAGACATCTTAATCTTGACTTCATTCATGGCGTCAGGATGCAGAAAACAACTTGCTTCCAGAGAAAGTCAGACGCTCTCGAACTGGCCGATTAAACGGCGCAAGCGCCGCGTTGATGTCATCGAATTCATCAAATACTGCTATTGATGAAATCCGACAGGCCATGCGGACCGCGGCAAATTCGCCACGTTTGTTGCCCCTCGTTAATCGCGGATTCCGGTTTTCTGCGTTAATTGAGGCGGAGAATAGCGACTTTTATGTCAACATCGGTTGACATAATTGAATTTTTTTAAATTTTTTGAAAAAAATTTACGGTGGAGGTTAAAAAAAGCGGATATGGCGGGGGGATTTGAAAGTAGTTTTGTGGGAATGAGGCAATTTCATTACGGTCAGTCTGGCGCAAACCGGTGAAGGCCGGAATGACAACGGGGTGTTGTTTTGGTTTTCCGTTATCCTGCCTGCAACAGGCAGGGCTTTAACGGGCATGCAGGGCGACCTAATCTAAAATAAGGCTCAGGTATCCTGGCCACGGTATCGTTAGTATTGCTCATAATGCGCCTATTGCCCCCGTTGTCATTCCAGCGAAAGCTGGAATCCAGTGGTTTATATCATACATTCCCGCCCAGGCGGGAATGACAATTAGACAGAACTGTCGCTCATATCACATCCCGGCCCGCCCTCCTGGATTCCGGCCTTCGCCGGAATGACGCAAGGGGCGAAAGATTCATCCCGGCAAGTCCTATTGCGCCTTTGACCCAAAGAGCTTTTGCAGCAAAGTATCAGGCGCCACCTTCAAGGCATTAGCCAGGCTGACGATAGTGGACGAGTAAGGCTGCCTTACATCGCCATTCAATATCTTGTAAAGCGCCTGTCGGGATAACCCCGCCTTCTTCGCCAGTGCCTTTTTCGTTAGATTCTGTTCCTTTCTGCGCTGTTCTATAAAGGCAACAAACTCTCCCCTTATCACAGTGCCCCCATTTGTTGTTTGACTGGAAACAGACTCAACCATAGCATGGAATTCGCCTTTATAGAACGATCGTTCGTGGAATAATCGTTCCAGTCAAAGAAAAATGGCCTTTTTCACGCGAGGTCATGTGTGGATACAGGTGAATCCTTTGCCAGAGTGTTGAAAAAGCGGCGGCGGCAGGCCGGGCTGACGCAGGAGCAACTGGCAGAAAAGTGCGGCTTGTCCACGCGCTATATTTCCCTGCTTGAGTGTAATAGCCAGCAGCCGACCCTGGGTTATATTTATATCCTCGCCGGTGGGCTGGGAATCAGCATGGCCGGCCTGGTGGGGGCCGTGGAAGAGGATATGCAGGCGGATGAGGGGGAGAGCGGGGGTTGATATTGTAAAGAATGTCATCCCGGCAGCGCCGGGATTCACCTGTTAACCGGCAGCGTTTTCCTGCATTTCAGCTTCCGCCTGCCTGTAGCAGGCAGGCGGAATGACAACAGGGGGTGATTCTCGCTACTCTCGTCATTCCGGCCTGGTGCAAACCGGTAGAAGCAGGAGCCTATCCAACACTCCGGCAGATCCTTTGTCCCCAATCTTCCATCATCCCGGCTTAATAACTACCACGTTGCCGAACAGCTTCGTACAGGGCGACACCCGTTGCGACGGAGACGTTCAGGCTTTGCATGTTGTCCGTGACGGGTATGGCCGCGATGTGGTCGCAGGTCTTTCTGACGGAATCACGCAGGCCCCTGGCCTCTCCGCCCATCACCAGCGCGGTTGGTGTGTTGAGGTCCAGCTCATAAATCGGGCGGCGCGCTTCGCCGGCCAGGCCGACGGTCCAGATGCCGGCCGCCTGCAACTTTTTTATCGCCCTGACCAGATTCACGACCCGCAGCACGGTCACGCTTTCGACCGCGCCGCTGGCGACCTTTCTTACTGTCGCATTAACAGCGGCGGCCCGATCCCGGCCGATAATCACGGCGCTGACCCCGGCCGCGGCGGCCGTGCGGATACAGGCGCCCAGATTGTGCGGATCCTGCACGGAATCCAGGATCAGATAGAGCGGGTTTTTGTCCTTGTTTTGTGCCAGCAGCAGATCAAGGTTCGGCCCGGCTTCATTCGCCGTGCCCCTGGCTTCGATCAGCACGCCCTGATGGTTCTGTTTGTTACTCATCCTGTCCAGCGAGGCGCGGGGCGCGACCTGCAACAGCAGTCCAAGCCGCTGCACGGAATCACGGATTGAATTGATCGCGGCGGAGTCCAGGGATTGTTGCACCCAGACATTGAGGATCCGTTCCGGCGCGGCCTGGATGAGCCGTTCGGCCGCGTGCAGGCCATAGATATATTGCGCGCGTTTAGCCATCGATCAGATCGAAATCTATCTTGCGTTCATCCAGGTCAACCCGCGCGACCCGCACCTTTAACTTTTGCCCCAAACGGAAGACCCTGCCGCCGCGCTCGCCTTGCAGGCTGTGGGTGATGGCATCGTAATGATAATAATCCACGGGCAGATGGCTGACATGCGCCAGTCCTTCAATATAAAAATCATCCAGCATGATAAACAGGCCAAAGGCCGTCACGGAACTGACCATGCCGGCAAATGTTTCACCGACCCGGTCCTGCATGAAGCTGCATTTCAGTCTTTGTATCGCGTCACGCGCCGCCTCTTCCGCGCGGCGCTCGGTCATTGAACAATGCTCCGCGAGTTCCGAGACGGCCTGTTCGGAATACGCGAAGCCGGCCGCGGCGTGACCGTTGATGATGTGGCCGATCGCGCGATGCACTATTAAGTCCGGGTAACGGCGTATGGGCGAGGTGAAATGCGCATAAGCCGGGAAACCCAGGCCAAAATGTCCGGCGTTTACGGGGCTGTAAAGCGCGAGCGGCATGCTTTTGAGTAATACGGTTTCCAGCATCCCGGCGTCATCGCGGTTGCAGATGCGCTCCATAAGTTCGGCGTAGTCTTTCGCGCTCGGCGCTTCGCCGCCGCCAAGCGAGAGGCCCAATTGCGCCAGCAGGGCGCGCACTTCTTCGAGCTTCTCGGCGGCGGGCGTATCGTGGATGCGATACAGGGCCGGGATCTTGTGCGCTTGCAGGAATTCCCCGGCGGCCACATTGGCGGCCAGCATCATCTCTTCAATCAGGCGGTGGGCATCGTTGCGCTGGGTCTGATGAATGGTCTCAATATGCCCCTCGGCATTAAATTCAAAGCGCGCTTCGGGTGAGGAAAATTCAATCAGGCCCTGTTGCTTGCGCCAGGCATGAAGCGCCTGGTAAAGCGCATGGAGCCGCTTGAGGGGTTCGGCCAGGGCGCCATATTTCTGCCGGCCGTTTTCTCCGGCGAACAATGCCGCCACTTCGGTATAGCTGAGCCGTGCCGCCGAGCGAATGAGCCCCCGGTAAAATGATGCGCCTTGCACCCGCCCGGCGGCGTCGAGCGTGAGTTCGCACACCATGCTCAACCGATCCACTTTGGGTTTCAGCGAACACAGGCCGTTTGACAAGACCTCCGGCAGCATCGGGATAACCCGGCCCGGAAAGTAAACCGATGTCCCGCGCCTTTGGGCCTCGGTGTCCAGCGCCGTGCTTGCCTTGACATAATGCGATACATCGGCGATGGCGACCAGCAAACGCCAGCCATTGCCGTCACGCTCGCAATACACCGCGTCATCAAAATCCTTTGCGTCTTCGCCGTCTATGGTGACAAAGGGGAGCGCCCGAAGATCGCGCCGGCCGCCGTCATTGCCCGCGCTGACGGCCTCGCTCAAACCACTGATTTCCTCTTGCAACTCATCCGGCCAGACATGCGGCAATTCATAAGCCTGCACGGCAATATCCACCGCCATCGCGGCGTTGATGCCGGCGCCGATCACGCTGACCACGCTGCCAATCGGCTGGCGCTGCCGGTCCGGTTGCCGCAAAATCCGGGCAACCACATACTCCCCCGGCCCGGCCCCGTTTCTTTCCTTTGCGGGGATCAATAAATCCTGGCTCAGGCGTTTATTATCCGCCACCACATAGCCTATCCCGCTCTCTTCAAAATAGCGCCCGACCAATTGATGATTCGCCCTCTCCAGCACCTCGACCAGGGCCCCCTCGCGCCGGCCCTGCCGATCCACGTTGACCTCGCGCACCAGCACGCGATCCCCGTTCAAAACGGCGCGCATCTCGCGCGCGGATAAAAACAAATCCTTGCCGCCCGCGTCCGGCACGACAAACCCGTATCCCTGCGGGTGCCCGATCACACGGCCCTTGAGCAAGTCCATCTTGTCAATCAGGCCATAACTGCCGCGCCGGTTGCGAATCAACTCGCCATCGCGCTCCATCGCCCGCAGCCGGCGCCCCAGGATTTGCCGCGTCTCGGGGTCCCGGATGGCAAATGCCTCGGCCAATTGTTTGCGATTCAGCGGCCGTCCGGCCTCTCTGAGACAGGCGCTAATGGCCGCCCGTTCGGGGATGACAAAGCCGTCTTTGGGGTTATCGGGCGCGGTTTTTTTATTCATTCGTTGACAAGATCAGAAGGGCTGGTTAAAGTCCGGGCGTTTTTACGGCGGCCACTATAACACGCCTTGTCCATCGGACTGAGGCTTTAGAAACGGCGGCTGCCGGCAGGGGCGCGCCAGCGGCGTTGTGCCCGTGCAGACACAGGCGGGGGCAAGGCTTCCCGAACACAAGACCCGGCTTAAAATTGGTGCCTGCCCGGCTTATGCCCAGGTGGCGGAATTGGTAGACGCGCTGGCTTCAGGTGCCAGTGGGGGCAACCCCGTGGAGGTTCAAGTCCTCTCCTGGGCACCATACTATCGTATGCACAATTTATCGTTTATTTCCAACTACTTAATCGTCAAAAATTTCAAATTCAAAATCGACCATTTTGAAAAAACAAACTTTTTCTCCACGACCTCTCCCCTTAACACGTTGTTTTCAGTGCATTTCAGAGGGTGAGGTCTTCTTCGGGCTTGATATGTGGTTTTACTTCGCGCATGTCTTGCAAGTATGAGAGACGAAGATAAATATATCGGTCAAATCCCGCCAGAGTTCATGGCCACCGATGAGCGACTGGACGAAGTTGCTATGTATATGGCACGCGCCGTTGTTCGGTTAAAGAAGAAAAGAGACGCAGAAGGATTTAAAGGGACGTTGCGTGAATATATGAAAGCCGTGCGAAAACGAAAAATTCATGAACTATAAAAGTGTAAGTTACCCCTAAATTCTATTCACTTTTGTGGCATGATCGCTAAAATGAGGGTTGCAACTTCAAGGATTTTTTATGTTTCAACATGTAGACGCACCTGTTCCCCAGATCAACGATGTTTTGAAGATGTGGCAAGCAATAGCAATATCCCAGAAAGAGGATATTTCTCCCTCTGTCTTGAAGTATATTGAAGCTTTGAAAAAAGTGTATCTAAATGGTAATGTTTTATACAGCCAGTTTTTTGTTCCAGAAAATGACATATTTGATTGGTACGCATCAAGAAACCGTTTTCATGAAATGGGGTTTTTTGAAAAATTTTGGCATACCGACACTGTTAAAACAGCGTTCCCGTTCGAGCTTGCTGATTTGAATTTTTACGATGAAAAGATTTTTAAATGGAGCAGCCCATTTGTTCTTGGCGGAAGTATGGCTTGGGTTTTGTCTTCTGGCGGCCCTTATGAACAACATGCCGCGGGACCAGTCGATGCAAAGAATATTGCAGATGAGGCGGCGGCGGATCTGATACAGAATCAATATGACGATATCCTGGTTTATGAAGCACATTGTGCATGGTCTGATTTTTATATGGATATTGCCTGGGATTGTACTTGGGTTATAGTTGATAAAACTTCACGTCGAATTCATGTCTTAATGGCAACGGACACTGATTGATTTTCAGGGCTGAGGTCTTGGAGCAAAAGTTTGAGATTGTTTCTTTATGCCCTACCATTTATGCTGTGAAAAAATAGGTTTGTTTTTGGAATTTCAAAAAGTTGCTGTACGATGATTTAATCATAGAAACAGTAATTTATGCGAGTGCAAAAGTTTATTTTAGTCAACGACGGGGCACCATCTTTTTATCTTACTGCAAGAGACTAATTGTAAAATCCCTCTATGTCACGGAATCCTCTCGTGACCGCCTGTAACAGGCAGGCTAAAATCGGAATCCGGTTGTCATTCCCGCCGAGCGGAAATGTCTTACATAAACCACTGGATTCCGGCTTGTGCTGGAATGACGGGTATTAAGCAGACTACCGCCTGCCGTCTCTCTGCCTTTGTTATCATTCCAGTCTGCCCCGTGAAAACAGGTGAAATTCCGGGAAACCAAAACAACGCCTTGCCGTTATTCCTGCGACAGCGCCGCGAGTTCCGCGGCCAGATCGCGCAGACTGATGGCCTCCACATTGTCTGCCTTGGGGTAGCGATCTTTGCCGCCATAGACAATGAAGGCCCGCTCGGGCTGCACATCATTCAGGGCTTGCCGCAAGCCACGTTCCAGTTTTGGCGCCGTGGTGCGCTTGATCTCGATGGCCCAGAGGCGATGACCCGGCAATTTCAGGATCAGATCGATCTCAACGCCGGTGGCCGTGCGATAGAAACTCGCTTCAGCGCGTTCAGGAGCGACACGCAGCAGGTTTTCCAGCACATGGCCTTCCCAACTCATCCCGACCACGGGATGGCCCAGCAGATCATTCAGACTGTCAATGTTCAGCAGCGCATGCACAAGCCCACTGTCGCGGATGTAAATCTTGGGGGATTTGACCAGACGCTTTTTCACATTGGCGTGAAAGGGCGGCAAGCGGCGCAGCAGGAGTAGATCAACCAGCAGGTCGAGATAGCCCGCGACCGTGTTGCCGCTCACATCCAGGTTGCGGGCCAGTTGGGCGGCATTGAGCAATGCGCCTTGCTGATGGGCAAGCATGATCCAGCAGCGGCGCAGGGTCGCCGCCGGGACACGGGGGCCGAGCAGCGGAATATCACGCTCAAGGTAGGTCGTGATAAACTGGTTTCGCCAGCGGATACTGTGGGTATCGGAGGCCGCATCCAGACTGTCCGGGAAACCGCCCCGCCACCAGAGCGCGTTATCAGCCGGGGCTTCCAGAACATCGAGGGGTGATAATTCCAGATAGGCGATGCGTCCGGCGAGCGTTTCGCCCGATTGTGCCAGCAAGTCTATGGCGGCCGAGCCGAGCAGCAAAAAATGGCCTGCCTTATGTTCAGACAGGCGGCGCTCATCAATGAGCCCGCGCAGGACTTCAAACAGGCCGGGCATGCGCTGCACTTCATCCAGGATTACCAGGCGATCACTCATCTGCCCAAGATAGCCAGCAGCATCCTGAAGTTTTTCAATGTCCCGCGGGTTTTCAAGGTCCAGATATTCGGGCGGCGGGCCATCTGTCAGTTGCGTGATTTGGCGCCGCACAAGGGTGGTCTTTCCAACCTGACGCGGGCCAAGCAGGCAGACAGCGGGAAACTGGCCCAGGTAGTCGAGAATGGCGTTTGTGATTCTACGGTCGTACATCCTTGCAATCGTATAGCATAGCTCTATGATTGCAAGGTTAATCGGGGAGGGATGAACTGTTCGAAGCCATTGCAGCATATCCGATACCGGGCGAATGCAGGACGCGCGACGGCACGGCACCCCCCCCCGTGGCTTTATTTCAAAGTGTCACGCCATTCATCAACCAGGCGATCAGCATGACCTGGGGCACGGTTAGCAGCGGCAGGAACAGGGCGATCTTCCAGGATTTTGTGGTCTCTTTCAGCACCATAATCTCCGTGTAGTCGGTGGACACGCCGGTCATCAGGAATGCAAAGCTGTTGCCGGGCGCCCCGGCCCTGGCCAGCAGGTCGGCCGCGATGGGCGTTGATCCTTCTGAACAAATTTCCAGCAGGGTGGCGACCAGCACCGTCAGGCCCAAGCCGGCCAGGGTCGGGCCGAAATAATGGCCAAACTGGTCCGGCGGCATAAAGGCCCGCACCAGCCCGGCCAGCAATATGCCAAACAGGACCCAGCGCAGCACCATGCGGGAATCCTTCAGGCCATCGCGGAGCATGGCCGTGAGAAAAGCCGGCGTGAAGGCCGTTTCCGAAAGCCCTTTTCTGGCCTCCCGCCAGAACCTGAAATCCTCCGGCAAGTCCACTTTGACGGGATTGCCCGGCAGCACGGCCTTCCTGACCAGCGCCTCAAACAGCAGGCCGGTGAGGACGGCGATAAGCATCGACAGGGCGATGAAGGCCAGTGTCCAGGGCAGCCCGATCAATGCGATCAGGATCAATGTCAATGAAAATGAGTTCCAGGGGCTGGCGATCAAAAACGCCATGACCTGTCCGCTGCTCGCGCCGCGCTCATAGAGCTTGGCGGCAACCATCAACAGCCCGTGATTGCACAGATCCAGCAACACACCGGCCGCGGTCGCGCGCATAATGCCGTTCAGCCCGCTGCGCGCGCCCAGTATCGACATGACGAATTCGCGCGGGATGCGGGACAGGAGCGCGACCATCAAAATACCGATGGCCATGCTCCACCACATGATATTGATAAGTTCGTAAACCGAGGACGCGAGGATCTGATACCAGGCCGCGAAATGCGCGGACTCCGGCCACCAGCCGTAGTGCAGATACAAGACGACGATCGCGCTCAGGGAACCCCAAAGCAGAAAATCCGGCCTGCCCTTCGTGGCGTGACAGGCGCCATGATCCGGCTGCCGATGGCAAGCGGCTTGTGCGGATGCGGCTGCCCCTTCGCGGTCAGGCGCCGACATGGTCGTCTCCCGGGCGGCGGCCGGATAAGGCGGCCGAAAATCCTTTATTCATGGTCATGTTTCTTCGCGCTCCCTCCGCCGTGCCCGTGTCCATGCCCATGCTTTTTACTCATGTGCCCGGATTTGCCATGCCCCGCGGGCATACATTTTTTCATCATGGCCAGCATGGCCGGATCGTTCATGTCCATTTTGGAGTGATCCATGGTTTTCATTGCCGCGCAATCGGGTTTGGCATGACCATGCCCATGCCCGGACTGATCCTGAGCCAACAACGGCGTGGCGATGGAGAGGCCCAGGGCAAGGCCAACGGCGGATAAAATACTCTTTTTCATAACTATATCCTCTTTTAAGATTTTGACCGGATTTTCTTTACCGGTCTGTTGGTAAAAAGCCATATCACAAACAGCTTGTGAAACGGCCAGTGTATATTCTGAATGTGCTTTTGACGTATTTATGGCCGGACAGGTCTTCTTTTTTAAAGGTGGTGTGCGGCGTCCACCCCAACTGTCCCTTGAGATCACAGATTGTGATTTCAAGTCATTGAACCGCGCTCTGTTCAACTGGAAGGCCCAATCTTTGGGGAAGCGCTTAATGTTCCGCTTCACTGCCTGATTGAGCGCGCGCGTTTCAATGCCGAAGAAATCAGCAAGGTCCTGGTCAAGCACGACCCGCGCCCCGTCCACAGCAGGAATTTGCACGGGCGCGCCGTGAGACAGGGGATTCATGATCACTTCGCTCGCGTTGCGAAAATTCATAAACAGCAGCACGGCAATGATCGCCAGGATGAGCGGCACCACAATGGTCAATCTCCGACCTGCCATATGTCGGCATCTACACAAAGGCCAGTGCAACCGATATCAATATCATAGCGATTGTTCACACCAGCCAGCAATTCCCACCAGAAGGAGTTTAGCGCGCCCATTTGGGGCGAGGGTGCCGCCGCTTTCGAGGCGAGCGAAAGCGCGGCTTGACGAGTGATAGCTCATGCCTCTTTCATCTCGATCAATTGAATGAGATTTCCGCATGTGTCATCAAAAACAGCCATGTGAACTGTGCCCACGTCCACCGGTTCAGTAACGAACTTCACACCCTTTTTGCTCAGTTTCTTCCACTCTGTATCAAGGTCTTGAACCTGAAAAGAGTGTGCGGCAATGCCATCGGCAACGATTGCGTCTCTGAAGGGCTGCGTGGCCGGATGGTCACTTGGTTCAAGCAGCAACTCCGTTCCTTCAGGGTCTTCGGGAGACACAACCGTCAGCCAACGATTTTGGCCCAATGGAATATTATGCTTCACGGTGAACCCGAGGACTTTGGTGTAGAATTTTTCGGCTTTGTCTTGGTCATCAACAAAGACGCTCGTTACATAAATTTTCATGTCCTAGTACCCCTTCGTTAGTAGCTTGAGAGCCATGACGCAGCCGCGATGTGAGCTTCACTGATGTTCTGCGCACGAGCAGGGGTCCCACGTAGCGATCGTCGCGGCGCAGATCAGGAAGTCGAGGCGCAGCTCCTCGCCCAGCTCGTTCAGAACCTCTGCCTCCCGGGCGCCCTCCAGAAGTTGCCACAGGACGTGGCGGTGAGGACGCAAAGATATGCGCGATGTCTCCGGGCTCCCGCTGGCGCAGAAGGCGGCTCGGCGCATAAAAATACTATACACGATACAAGGGCTATCGCACAGCGGCGACACACTGCCTTTTCTTCCACAGGCAGTAAACGGCCGGCAACACCAGCAGGGTCAGCGGCACGGCGCTGATCATGCCGCCGACCATAGGCGCGGCAATGCGGCTCATAACCTCCGAACCGGTTCCGGCGCCGAAAAGAATGGGCAGCAGGCCGGCGGTAATGGCCGCCGCGGTCATCATCACGGGGCGCACCCTGAGGCCCGCGCCCCGGATAATCGCGGCCTTCAGTTCCGCCTGGGTCAATCCTTGTTTTCTGGCGGTCGCGTTGCGCCAGGCCTGGTTGAGATAGACCAGCATGATCACGCTGATCTCGACGGCGACCCCCGCCAGCGCGATGAAGCCGACCGCCACGGCAATGGAAAAATTAAAACCCTGCCAGTACAGCAACCAGATGCTGCCGAGCAGGGCAAAAGGCAGCGTGCCCATCAGCATGATCACTTCGCTCGCGTTGCGAAAATTCATAAACAGCAGCACGGCAATGATCGCCAGGGTGAGCGGTACCACATAAGTCAGTTTTTCCCTGGCCCGCTGCATATATTCGTATTGCCCCGACCATTTGATGGCGTAACCCGCCGGCAGGTCCAGCTCGGCGCGAACGGCGGCCATGGCCGCTTGCACGTAGCGGCCTATATCAATGTCTTCTATATCGACAAAGGTCCAGCCGTTGAGGCGCGCGTTTTCGCTCTTGATGCCCGGCGGCCCGTCCTCGATAAAAATGCCGGCGACATCGCCGAGCGCGATGCGCTGGCCCGCGGGCGTGACCAGCGGCAACAGGGCCAGTTGTTCCGGGGAGTCCCGGTAGGACTGCGGATAACGGATATTGACCGGATATCGTTCCAGGCCCTCAATGGTTTGCGTGACGTTCATGCCGCCGATGGCCGAGGCGATCACTTGCTGTACATCGGCAATATTCAGCCCGAAACGCGCGGCCTTTCCCCGGTCGATATCCACCTTGATATAGCGCCCGCCGGCGACCCGTTCGGAGTACACGGAGGCCGTGCCGGGCACGGCGGCCAGAATGGTTTCGAGTTGCCGGCCAATCGCTTCGATAACTTCAAGCTCGGGCCCGGCCACCTTGATGCCGACCGGGGTCTTTATGCCGGTCGCCAGCATGTCGATACGGGTTTTGATCGGCATCACCCAGGCATTGGTCACGCTGGGCAGTTTGACCAGGGCGTCCAGTTCCCGCCGCAGCGATTCGGTGGTGACGCCCTCGCGCCATTCGGCCCGGTCTTTCAACTGGATAAAGGTCTCGATCATGGTCAACGGCGCCGGATCGGTGGCGGTGTCGGCCCGGCCGATCTTGCCGAATACGGTTGCGACCTCGGGCACGGTGCGGATCAGCTTGTCGGTTTGCTGCAACAGTTCGCGCGCCTTGCCGATGGATATGCCGGGATAGGTGGTCGGCATGTACATCAGATCGCCTTCATCCAGCGGCGGAATAAACTCGCTGCCGATTTTGTCCAGCGGCCAGAGCGCGCTGGCCAGCACGCCCAGGGCAATCAGGATCGCCGTTTTGGGAAAGTCGAGGACTTTTTTCAGCACGGGCAGATAAACGGCCTGCAAAATCCGGTTGACGGGATTTTTATGTTCGGGCGTCACTCTGCCGCGAATGAAATAACCCATCAACACGGGCACCAGGGTAATGGTCAGGGCCGCGGCGGCGGCCATGGCGTAGGTCTTGGTGAAGGCCAGCGGCGAAAACAGCCGCCCTTCCTGGGCCTCCAGGGTGAATACCGGCATGAAGCTCACGGTAATGATCAGCAGGCTGAAGAACAGCGCCGGGCCGACTTCGGCGGCTGATTCAGCGACGATCCGCCAGCGGTTCCCGGCGGTCAGCGGCGTTCGCTCCATGTGCTTGTGCAGGTTCTCGATCATCACGATAGCGCCATCGATCATGGCCCCGATCGCAATCGCGATGCCGCCCAGCGACATGATGTTGGCGTTGATGCCCTGCGCCTGCATGACGATGAATGCCGCGAGAATACCGACCGGGAGACTGATAATGGCGACCAGGGACGAACGCACATGAAACAAAAAGATCATGCACACCAGGGCGACCACGGCAAACTCTTGCAGCAGTTTATCGCGGAGGTTTTTCACCGCTCGCCCGATGAGCGCCGAGCGGTCATAGACGGTCACGATCTCCACGCCGTCCGGCAGGCCCTGTTGCAGTTCTGCCAGCCTGGCCTTGACGCCGTCAATAGTGCGCTCGGCGTTCTCGCCAAAACGCATCACCACGATGCCGCCGACGGTCTCGCCCTCGCCATCAAGTTCGGCAATGCCCCGGCGCATTTGCGGCCCCAGATTGATCTCGGCCACGTCCTGCAGGCGCAGCGGCGTGCCGTTTTTATTGACGCCCAGGGGAATATCGGCCAGGTCTTTTGCGCCTTGAATATAGCCGGAGGTCCGCACCATGTATTCGGCCTCGGCCATTTCCACCACCGACGCCCCCACTTCCTGATTGGCGCGTTTAATCGCCATTTGAATGTGGGCCAGGGGCATGCCGAAGGCGCGCAGCTTTTCCGGATTCACCGTGACCTGATACTGCTTGACCATGCCGCCCACGGCCGCCACTTCCGCCACGCCCGGCACGGTCTGCAACTCGTATTTCAGATACCAGTCCTGAATCGAGCGCAACTGGCTGATGTCGTGCCGGCCCGTGCGGTCGATCAGGGCATAGAGATACACCCAGCCGACCCCGGTCGCATCCGGCCCCAGTTGGGGTTTGGCGGCGGCGGGCAAGTCCGGGGCGACCTGGCTTAAATACTCCAGCACGCGGGAACGGGCCCAGTAGAGATCCGTGTCTTCGGCAAAGATCACATACACGTAGGAATCGCCAAAAAAGGAGTAGCCGCGCACGGTCACGGCCCCCGGCACCGATAACATCGCCGTTGTCAAAGGATAGGTCACCTGATCTTCCACCACCTGCGGCGCCTGACCGGGATAACCGGTTTTGATAATGACCTGCACATCCGACAGGTCGGGTATCGCATCGACCGGCGTATTTTTCAGGGAAAACAGCCCGGCGCCCACCAGTATGGCCGTCGCCAGCAGGACCAGGAAGCGGTTGGCTACAGACCAGCGGATAACGGACTCAATCATTGCCTGGCCCCGTTCCGTGAGACCCATGCCCGTCATGCTGATCAGGCTGCATCTGCGAGTGATCCATGTTGCCGTGATCCATCCCTTCATGCTTCATGCCACCGTGATCCATGTTGCCGTGATCCATCCCGCCATGCTCCATGCCACCGTGATCCATAGTATCCGCGCCGGCCGCGGTATCGGTTTGCACGGCGGTTATCGAATAGTCCCCGCCGGCCGCCCTGGAAACCTGAATATAGAGCGCCATGCCGCTTTTCAGCGCCGCCATATCCACGCCTTCGGCGACCGTGAAATCCATGCGCATCGGCGGCCATGACCAGGCTGCAATGGCCTCGTGATCAACATTGATCATGCGGTGATCGGCCATCACCGAGTTGACCGAGGCCGCGACCCAGGCCGATTGCCGGGCGTCTGGCGCTGGCTCCTGATCGGCATGGTCCATACGGCGGAAATCCGAGCTTTTGCTCGACTCGGAATCCAGCAAAAACTGGGCCGAGATCACCACCCGTTCGCCGGCCTGCACGCCGCTCTGTATGGCCGCATAGCGGGCGTTCAAACGCCCGAGTTCAACCGCGACCGACTTGAACCGCCCCTCGCCCAGCGCCAGCACCACGCGATCCTGATCGCCCGAGCGAATGACGGCTTCCCTTGGGATCGCCAGCACGGGCTCCCCGGCCTGCGCCTGTATCGTGACCTCGGCGAACATATTGGGTTTCAGCAGGCCGTCGGGGTTCTCGAAACGCAGGCGGACGCGCGCCGTGCGGGTCGCGGGATCGAGCGCCGGATAAACGTAATCCACCGTGCCCTGCCAGCGTTGTCCCGGCAGATAATCCAGGGTCATGGCGACCGGCAGGCCGGTCTTGACCAGCACCGCCTGGCGCTCGAACACTTCGGCTTCGACCCAGACCTCATCCAGCGCGCCGATTGACATCAGGGTCGTGCCCGGCTCGACAAAAAACCCCTCGCGGATATTCAGATTGTCCACCACGCCCGATTGTGGCGCGTAAAAGGTCAGGGTCTGGCTTACGGTCTGTTTGCGCTTGAGCGCATTGATCAGCGAGCGCTCGATCTGCAAGGCTTTAAGGCGGTTTTCCGCCGCCGTAATCAGGCGCCTGTCGCCGCGCTTGACCGCCAGCAGCAGTTCTTCCTGGGCATTGACCAGTTGCGGCGAATACAGGGTGTACAGGGGTTGCCCTTTTTCTATCATGTCGCCGGCCGCCTTGACATACAGCTTTTCCACCCAACCCCGCACCCTGGGATGCACATGCACCAGTTGCTCCTGGTCATACTGCACGTAACCCACCGTGCTGATCCGCGTCTGCATAACGCGGGCTTCGGCCAGCGCCGTGCGCACCCCCAGGCTATTGATCACCTCGGGGGCAATGGCGACCGTGCCCGGGCTGTCCGCCCGGCCGGCGTCCTGCTCCGCGTACACCGGCACCAGGTCCATGCCCATCGGCGATTTACCGGGCCGGTCGCGCCGGTAATTCGGGTCCATGGGCGCGACCCAGTACAGCGGCTTATTCTCTTTTGCAGCCTCGCCGCCGGCGGCCGCGGGCGCGTCTATTGCCAGCCTGGTCAGATAATGACTGGCCGCCGCCGCGCCGGCCAGCGCGAGGAGGATCAACGCCGTGTTCATGGCGCCGCGTTTCTTCATGGGCGGGACTCCCCGGCGCTGTCTGCCCCGGACGGCACCAGAAAATAGCGCAGTTCCACAATGGCGAGCCGCCGGTCAATGTCGATATTCAGGAAGTCGATGTTGGCGTTGAGTTCGGCGATACGCGCCCTGACCGCCTCGGCAAAATCGCCGGCGTCGTTGGTATAGGCCGTCAATGAGGCCGCGGCCTGATCGCGGATTTCCCGCAGAAGCCGCCCTTCATACAGCGCCTTGCGCTGATCCAGGCGCGCCAGGCGCGCTTCAAGGGCCAGAATACCGGCGCGCATGGATCGCAATGCCAGCGCCCTTTCGGTTTTAACGGCCGCCTCGCTGGCCCGGGCCGCCTGCACTTCCCGGTCTTGCCGGTTGGCCGTAAACAAGGGCATATCAAAGCGCACGGCAAGCGAAAAAAAGTCGCCGCGTTCGTTGCCCGCCGGGTCATCGCCCCGATAACCGTAAGCGGCGTTCACGCCCCATTCCGGCTTATACTTCTGTTTTGCCAGCTCAACCTCCGTGGCCGTGGCGGTGATCTTCCGGTCCAGGGCTTCGATCCGCGGATGCGCCGACAACACTTCTGCCAGCCGCGCGGACTGATTGGCCCTGCCTGAAAAGGCGCGTTCGTTGCCCGCCGCGGGCAGTTGATCGGCCAGCCTGATGTCTCCCGGCGCCATGCCCGGCAACCACTCGCTCAAGCGCGCGAGCGCCGTTTCCTGCCGTTGCTGCAACAGCGTCAGCCGGTCCGCGAGCCGGGTCAACTCAAGTTGCGCCCGCAACAAATCCTGCTGCCGCGTGTTGCCGCCGGCGCTGGCATAGCCCGATTCCACCACATCGACCAGATGTTCAAACAAGGCGCGATCATTTTCGATCAACCGGATAGTCTCCCGGTTGCGGTAGGCCTCAAGCCACAACTTCGACACCGCGGCGCTGACCCTGGCCATGCGCTCCCGGCGCAGCGGCGGCTGCTCCGCCCCGCGCTCGCGTAATTGACGCCGCCGCAAGGCGCGCGTGTCGCCACGGGGGAACATCTGGCTGACGCCGACCTTAAACTGCGTCATCGGCGCCTGCCCGAAGGCAAAATTATCTGTCGGCAGATTGACAACGCCGAGTGACAGCACGGGGTCAGGCAAGGCACCGGCGGCGACGCTCTGCGCCTGCATGGCCCGCTCCCGGTGGCGGCTGCCTTCCAGCCAGGGATCCTGGCTCCGGGCCAGGGATATCGCCTGCTCCAGCGTCAGTTGTGCGGCCGCCGCCGCGGATAACCCGAGCAGCCCGGCGGCGACAACCGCGCGGATCAACCCGGCTGGCGGCCTCATTGATACTGCTCCGCTTGCGTAGCCACCCGCGCAAAGACGCTATGGCCGCCATCCTTGCCAAGCAGCAGCACCCGATAGGCGGAAAATCGCTCGCCTGCCTCCATGCCCGGACTGCCGACGGGCATGGCCGGCACGGCCAGGCCAATGGCGGCGGCCGGCGGATCAGCCAGAAACTGCCTGATATATCTGGCCGGGATATGCCCTTCAAAGACATAACCCTTGCTGGAGATCGCGGTATGGCAGGAGCCGTAACGCGGGCCAATCCCCCTGTCTGCCTTGATCCGGTTCAGATTGGCCGGGTGATAGATCGAGGTCTTAAAGCCCGCGGCCTCAATATGGTCGATCCAGTCGCTGCAACAGCCGCAGGAAGGGCTTTTATAAACACTCAACAAAGGCCCCGCCGCCGATTGCCCGGCGAGGGCGGACGCGCTGACGGTGGTTTCCTGATCATCCGCGCAGGCAGACACGCCCCACAACAGAACGAACAGGCCCGCATAAGGTAAAAATCCGGTAAAAAATGTCATGATGACTCCCAATGAGCGTTGCGCCCTTATTTAAGGAAGCTCTGAATAAATCCATCCTGGATTTCTCAGAGCACGCAAGTTGAAAATGCGATTTTCACCTTGCTTCAAAATCAATGATTTGCATCATTGATTTTGGCGGTACGTCCCTGTACCGCAGGAAACTCTGATTCAATCAGAGTTTCCTTAAGAATAAGGGCAATTTATCCGGGGAGTATCAAGTCCCCGCTAACACATTGTGGCCAGGCATGCCCGAAATTCGGGCGCACCTGTCCTGTAGTCAGCGGGTAATGGGGGGACGGAAGAGAGAGACGGCCTCCGGGGGGCGATATGAAAGGGAATAGCCTGTGTTCAGAACACCGGCGCCGTACAGAGCCAGACGGGGGCCGGTGGCGGCGCCGAAAGCGGGGCCGCCGCAATGCTTCATCAAACAAAGCGCCTCCCCGCAACAGTCAACAGGGCTGGCATTGACCCAGGAAGCGGGCGAATCGGGCATGGCATGCGTCGCATGGTCCATCTCCGCCATGTGCCCTGAATGCGGCGATCCGGCCTCCATGCTTGCGCAGGAAACAACCACGGCGGCCAATGTCTGACCGGTAAAGGCCAGCAAGGCAAGCACGGCGATGAATGATCTCAGTTTCTTAAACGGCATAGCATTAGGGATATTTATCCGACACCTTGAAGAAGATACATCGGCACGGTGAAAAGTTCAATCGTTTGTGCCCGTGGGCAAGCGAGCGTTTGATCGCAAGGGCATCATTGAGGGAGGCCAGGGGTTTGCCCTTGAAGGCGCGTTGCAAACGCTCTATTTTGTGCGCGGACCAATCAGTGAGATTAGCAAGGGTGCGTTTGCAGATCATTTTGCCGTCGCGCCAGCCTTCGCGCAGGAGGATAGCGGGGCGGGAATTGTGACCGGGGACGGTCTGGATGTACATGGAAACTAACATAGGATAATATCCAGATAAAAAAAGACATACATACAATAATGATTTGAATAGGAACAAACTGGCATACCCAGAACGGAAAAATAAATTTATATATCAATGATTTATAAATAAAATTTAGACTATTTGACGAGAGGCTTCAGCCTACTATCATCACAACATCCCGCGGAGCATAAAATGGCAAGGGCAATATGGAACGGGGCGGTTCTGGCCGAGAGCGAGACATTTGAAAAAGTGGAAGGAAATATCTATTTCCCGCCGGATTCGATTGACCGGCAGTATTTTAAGCACAGCAATTCACACACCTCCTGTCTCTGGAAAGGCAGGGCCAGCTATTACGATATTGAAGTGAACGGCGAGCGGAACAGCGATGCCGCCTGGTATTATCCCGAACCGGAACCGAAGGCAAAAAACATTAAAAATCACATCGCATTCTGGAAAGGGGTCAGCGTCCAGGAATAGCTGATCGCTTAGCGCCTGGCGCCCAGTTTTTGCGCGCGCTCCAGACAATCATTCGGATCCTCCCGCACATCTTCCCAGCCCAGGCAATGCTGCCTGATAATCTGCGTGAGCGCGGCAATATGTTCAGCGTTATCGTTGAGCGCCGGGATATAGGAAAACTGCTCGCCGCCCGCCTCCATAAAAAAATCACGGTTTTGCAGGTTAATCTCTTCCAGCGTTTCCAGACAATCGGCCGAAAAGCCGGGACACAAGACCTGCACATGTCTGGTCCCGTTTTTGCCGAGCGCCATCATGGTCTTGTCCGTATAAGGTTTTAACCACTGGCGCGGCCCGAAGCGGGATTGAAAGGTCACTCGCCAGTCCGTATCGGCCAGCGCGAGTTTGGCTGCCACCAGCCGCGCCGTTTTATGGCATTCGCAATGATAAGGATCGCCGGCCAGAAAATAATGCTTCGGAATACCGTGAAATGAAAACACGAGCTGGTCCGGTTTGGCGTGCGTTTGCCAGTGCCGTTCGATACTGTTGGCCAGCGCCGCGATATAGGCCGGGTGTTCGTGGTAATGCGTGATCATCCTGATCTCAGGCAGCCAGCGCCAGGTCTTCAAGACATCGGCAACGGCGTCGAAGGTCGAGGCCGTAGTGGCGGCGGCATACTGCGGATAAAGCGGAAAGATCAACAGGCGCGTGGCGTTGGCCTCGCGCAGTTTTTCCAGACCGGCCCTGATCGAAGGGCTGCCATAACGCATCGCCAGTTCCACCTTGATCGCGCCCGGTAAATCCTGATCCAGGGCCGCCTGCACAGCCGCGGCCTGTTTCAAACCGATGTCCAACAAGGGCGAACCATTGTCGGTCCAGACCTTTTCATAAGCCTCGGCCGAACGGCGCGGCCGGACTCTGAGGATGATCCCGTTCAGTATCAGCCACCAGATCAGCTTTGGGACCTCGATCACGCGCGGGTCAGACAAAAACTCGGCCAGATATTTTCGAAGCGCGGGCGCGGTCGGCGCATCGGGCGTGCCGAGATTAGTCAACAACAACCCCGTACAGGCCGGGCTGTCATGTCTATAACCGGGATTTCCAATATATTTTGCCATGCGCGGGTTTATATAAGAGCCTCGCGTGTTTGTAAAAAAATATTAATGAATGCACAGGTTTTATAGCGGGCGCCGGGGATTGTCTTGATTAGGGATGTGATATGGCAGCGTTATGCCGCCATTGTGGTTGGTTTAATGCCTGCCTGTTGCAGGCGGGTTGGGATGACGAAGGAGTCAGGAATGACGACAAAGGCGTTATTCCGGCTGGCAAGTTACAGGCAGACGGGACCGGATTCCATTTCAATCACTTAATTTGTTCGAACGGCGCGACAGGCTGGCCTTGACGCGGCGATCTTGCAAGGATCAAGACAGGTTTTTTTGCTTTAGCCTGAATAACGCGGAAATATCTTCATCGCCATAGCCCTCGTCCATGAGCTTTTGGTAGTGGAGCAGAGTCATCTCAATGATCGGCAGGGCGTTTTCGCTTAGTGATTTGGTCATGGCCTGGCAGATGGAAAGGTCTTTATGATGCAGGGCCAGCTTGAAACCGGGTTCATAGCTGCCGGCCAGCATGGTCTTGCCGCGATGTTTGAGAAACCAGTTGCCGGCCGCGCCGGTTGCGACGATGTCCACGACCTTGTCCATCGGCAGCCCCATGCCTTTCCCGAAGGCCAGGGCCTCGGTCACGGCCTGATTGATGCCCGCGACCATGATCTGATTCACGGCCTTGCTGGCCTGACCCGATCCCGTGGGGCCGATATGCACGATATTGGCGGCAATGGCATTCAGGGCCGGGCGGGCCCGAGCCAGTATCGCCTCGTCACCGCCGACCATCATGGCCAGGCTGCCCCGCTTGGCGCCCTCGACCCCGCCCGAGACCGGGCCGTCGAGGAAGGCCGCCTCATGTTCGGCCAATAGCGCGGCGGCCTGCCTGGCCGTGTCAGCGCTGACCGTGGAGGTATCCACCACGATGCTGCCGGGTTTTATTTTGGCCTTGACGGCATTGACCATCTCCAGCACATCCTGATCCCGGGAGACGCAGATCAGGATCAGTTCACATTGTTCAGCCAGGTCGGCCGGCGAGTTTGAATGCGCGCAACGGCACTCGGCGGCCAGCCTTTCGGCCTTTTCCCGGGCGCGGTTAAAGACGGTTTGCAGATGACCCGCGCCGGCCAGCCTGCGCGCCATGTTCGCGCCCATCGCGCCGAGTCCGATCACACCTGTTTTCATAACATAACTCCTGTTAGTCTGTGTTTATAAGCGCCTCTATACCCCGCAGCATGGCCTTGACTTTTTTGTGCAGCGGGTCGCTTTCCCCGGTATTGTCCAGCATCTCGCTCAGGCTGTAGGCCGCCTGTTTGAGCTGCACGATACTCAGGTTATACCAGGCCGCGGGAAAGGCCGGGTCTTTGCCGAGGGCTTGGCGGTATAGGACGATGGCCTGCTCTGGCCTCTGGGTACGCGCATAAATATTGGCCAGCCTGTAATGGTACAGGGCCTCGCCGGACCTGCTTTTGATCAGCATTTTATAATCCTTTTCACTGCCTTTAAGGTCATCAGCAAGATAGGCCGCCTCCGCGCGTTTTGCCAGCGCGGGCAGGTCGTGACCCGGTCCGGGCGCGCTGCTTGGCCGCGTATCGGCGCCGCTATCCGGCTTGAGCCAGGGCGGATTACAGCCGGCGAGGCTCAGGATCAGGCAGGGGATCAGTAAAAATTTCATCGCGGTGTCGTATTTTATCATGCCATTATCCACTCGGCCAGCGTCTGTCCGGGTTCAATACCTGTGAGACGAATCAGACAGGACGGAACATCCCGTCAATCCGCGCCGGGCTAACGACAATAATGATCCAGCAGAAGCTGTTGCGCGGCCCTGGGTTTGGCCTTGCCGGGCCGGGCCCGTTTATAGCTGCCGTCTGCCTGTAACAGCCAGGCTTGGGCATTGTCCGAGAGATAATTCAATAAGCCGAGTTTGATCACCTGGTCGCGCGGGCGTTTTTCTTCTATCGGGAAACAGGCTTCCACCCGGTGGAACAGGTTTCTCTGCATCCAGTCGGCGCTGGCGCAGTAGAGATGCGGGTCGGCGTCGTTGTGGAAGTAAAAGACGCGGGTGTGCTCCAGAAAGCGGCCGATGATGGAGCGCACCTGTATGTTGTCGGAGACGCCCTTGATGCCGGGCCGCAGGCAGCAGATGCCGCGGATGATCAAATCGATCTTCACGCCCGCCATCGAGGCTTCATATAATTTGCGGATGATCTCGGGTTCAACCAAGGCGTTCATCTTGGCAATGATGCGCGCCTCCTTGCCCGCCCGGACATTGGCGATCTCGGCGTCGATGTAATCCAGGATCGCCTTGTGCAGGGTAAACGGTGATTGCAGCAGTTTTTTCAGCCTGGTCGCGCGGCCCAGTCCGGTCATCTGATGAAAGAGTTTGTTGACATCCTCCCCGACCGCCTGATCGGCGGTCAACAAGCCGTAATCGGTATAAAGCCGGGCCGTGCGGGTGTGGTAGTTGCCCGTGCCCAGATGGACATAGCGCCGCAGGCTGCGGCCTTCGCGCCGCACCACCATGATCATCTTGGCGTGGGTCTTGTAGCCGACCACGCCATAGATCACATGCGCCCCGGCCTCTTGCAGGTCGCTGGCCAGTTCGATATTGGCCTCTTCATCGAATCTGGCGCGTAATTCAATCACCACGCTGACTTCTTTGCCGGCCCGCGCCGCGTCTTTGAGCGCCTTGACGATCGCGGAGTCATCGCCGGTGCGATAGAGCGTCTGCTTGATCGACAGGACCGCGGGGTCACCCGCGGCCTGGCGCAAAAAGTCCACCACCGGCGCAAAGGACTGAAACGGATGCAGCAGCAGGATATCGCCGTTGTGCAGGGTGTCGAAGATATTGGTCGCCTTTATGAGCCGCGGCGGAATATCCGGGGTAAAGCCCGGATAGACCAGTTCAGGACGGTCTACCAGGTCATGTAATTGCAACAACCGGTTCAGATTGACCGGGCCATTGACCTTGTAGAGGGCGTCTTCCGCCAGCTTGAATTGATTTAACAGAAAGCTGCTGATCTGCTCCGGGCAGGTGTCGGCCACTTCCAGGCGCACGGCGTCGTTATAGCGCCTGGAAGGCAATTCGCCCTCAAGCGCGCGCAGCAGGTCATCGATCTCTTCATCGTCCACAAACAGATCGCTGTTGCGGGTCACCCGGAATTGATAACAGCCCTTGACCTTCATGCCCGGAAAGAGATCCCCGACATGCGCGTGCAGCACGGAGGATAGCAACACGAAGTCATGGGTGCGGCTTGAGTATTGCCTGGGGATTTCGATGACGCGGGGCAGGGAGCGCGGCGCCTGCACGATGGCAAAACCGCCCTGCCGACCAAACGCATCGCGGCCTTCCAGGGTCACGATAAAGTACAGGTTTTTGTTTAATACACGCGGAAAGGGGTGGGCCGGGTCCAGCCCGATCGGGCTTAATATGGGCACCAGTTCGCGGTTAAAATAGCGCTTGATCCAGCGCGCGGGTTTGGGCCGCCATTGGGCGCGTTTTAAGATCCGGATCTTTTCCCGGGCCAGTTCCGGGATCAGCACATCGTTGAGGATCTTGTATTGTTCCGCCACCAGTTCATGCGCGACCTCGCTGATCTTTTTCAGTATCTCGACCGGGGTCAGGTTATCTTCACCGGTCTGCACGGAGCCGTACTTGACCTGTTGATGCAGGCCGGCCACGCGGATCTCGAAAAATTCGTCCAGATTGGTGCTGGCGATGCACAAAAAGCGCAGCCGTTCCAGCAGCGGGTTGTGTTCGTCTTTGGCCTGTTCAAAGACGCGCCGGTTGAATTCAAGCAGGCTTAATTCACGATTGATGTAAAGTTCGGGCAGTTTCAGGTTGATATCGTCCATCGGGCGCTTGTGTCCTGTTTGAAAACCGGTTGAATCATGGGTGGTCGGGCCGGCGCGCGGATGGAACGTAAAGGGCGCGGCTCAGGGAAGCCCTGACTAAGTCAGCGCTGCCTGCTTAGTTCTCCGCCACAATCTCTTCCATCTTTTCGATGCTGATATGGCGCACGTCCTTGCCTTCGACCAGATAGATAATGCTCTCGCAGATGTTTCTGGCGTGATCGCCGATCCGTTCCAGCGCCCGCGCGGTCCAGACCGCGTCCAGGGCCGCGCTGATATTACGCGCGTCCTCCATCATATAGGTGATTAACTGGCGCAAAATGGCATTGTATTGATCATCGGACTTGGGTTCCTTGCCGGCCACATCGACCGCGCTTTTTGAATCCATTCTGGCAAAGGCGTCCAGGGCGTCGTGCAGCATGTGGCTGACCAGATTGCCCATGGCGTTGATGCCGATGTAATAGGCCCTGGGGCCTTGCTTTTCGGCCAGTTGAATCGCCATCTTGGCGATTTTTTTGGCCTCGTCGCCGACCCGCTCAAGATCGGTGATGGTCTTTGCGACCGCCGTTATCAGGCGCAGATCGCCGGCGGCCGGCTGTCTGAGGGCGAGAATATCGGTGCATTCCTGGTCAATCCTGACCTCGCAGCGATTCACCTCGATATCATTCTCGATCACTTCGGTGGCCAGTTCGATATTGCCTTCAATCAGTGACCGGAGCGCCTGGCTCAACTGTTGTTCAACCAGCCCGCCCATCGACAGCACCTTGCCGCGGGCGTCTTCAAGGGCGTCATCAAACTGTGTCGAGATATGTGGCTGCCTGCTGTTCATGCTTATCCTGTTAAAGGCCCGCCCTAACCGTAACGCCCCGTAATATAATCCTCCGTCATCTTTTCCGCCGGATTGGTGAACAAGGCGCCGGTGTCATTGAATTCAATCAATTCACCCAGATACATATAAGCGGTGTAATCGGAGACGCGCGCGGCCTGCTGCATATTGTGGGTCACAATGACGATCGTGAATTTTTCCTTTAATTCGTAGATCAACTCTTCAACCTTCAGGGTTGAGATCGGGTCCAGCGCGGAGGCCGGCTCATCCAGCAGGATGATCTCCGGCTCAATGGCGATCGCGCGGGCGATGACCAGGCGTTGCTGTTGCCCGCCGGAAAGACCCATCGCCAGATCGTCCAGGCGATCCTTGACTTCATCCCAGAGGGCGGCGCCTTTGAGTGATTTTTCAACGGCGGCGTCAAGCGTGCGGCGGTCATTCACGCCCTGGATACGCAGCCCATAGGCCACGTTTTCATAGACCGATTTCGGGAACGGATTGGGCTTTTGGAACACCATGCCGACCCGCCGGCGCAGGTCGGCGACATTGACGGATTTGGCGAAAATATCATGCCCGTCAATCCGGATTGCCCCGGCGGTGCTCACCCCGTCGATGAGATCATTCATCCTGTTGAAACAACGCAGCAAAGTTGATTTACCGCAACCGCTGGGGCCGATAAAGGCCGTGACCTTGCGCTGGGGGATGCGCATGTTGATGTCTTTCAGGGCCTGTTTGCCGCTGTAAAACAGGTTGAAATCACTGACTTCGATACACATCTTCTCGTCAGCCAGGCTGGTCCGTTCGCCTGATTTGACGACATCGCCCAGGGACATTGCATGGGTCACGCCTGTCTGAACTGTCTCGGTCACTGCCTTCTCCCCGGAAAATTTGTTGGAGGTGTCAACCCTGTTCTGCCGCACGATATTTCTCCCGCAGACTGTTACGAATTCGAATTGCCGTCAGGTTCAAGACGATAATCAGCACGACCAGCAATAAAGAGGTGGCGTAAACCAGCGGTCTGGCCGCCTCGACATTGGGGCTTTGGAAGCCCACGTCATAAATATGAAAACCCAGGTGCATAAATTTCCTGTCCAGGTGCAGAAACGGCGCATTGCCGTCCAGCGCCAGCGAGGGCGCCAATTTTACCACACCGACCAGCATTAATGGCGCGACTTCGCCTGCGGCCCGCGCCACCGCCAGAATCAGGCCGGTAATCATGGCCGAGGCGGTCATGGGCAGCACCGTGCGCCACAGGGTCTCGGCCTTGGTCGCGCCGAGCGCCAGACTGCCCTCGCGGATCGCGCGCGGGACCCGGGCCAGCCCTTCCTCGGTCGCCACGATCACGACCGGCACGGTCAGAATCGCCAGGGTCAGCGAGGCCCAGATCAGCCCCGGCGTGCCAAAGGTGGGCGCGGGCAGCGATTCCGGGAAAAACAGTTCGTCAATCGAGCCGCCCAGAAAATAAACAAAGAAGCCCAGGCCAAACACGCCGTAAACCACGGACGGCACCCCCGCCAGATTGTTCACGGCGATACGGATCAGCCGCGTTACCGGGCCTTGCGAGGCATATTCGCGCAGATAAACCGCCGCTATCACGCCGAACGGCGTCACCATGACCGCCATGATCATCACCATCAGCACCGTGCCGAATATGGCCGGAAAGATCCCGCCCTCGGTATTGGCCTCGCGCGGGTCGGCCGAGAGGAATTCCCACAGCTTCGCCAGATAAAAACCGGCCTTGTCAAAGATGTTCATCGCATTGGGCTGATAGGCGCGCACCACTTTCCCGAAGCCGATGGTCAACTCTTCGCCGGCCGCGGTGCGGGCCGTAAACGCGGATTGATTGAGTTCGCGGTAAAGTTTTTCCAGTTCAACGGTCAGACTGTTGTATTCGATCTCCAGTTCTTCGCGCCGCTGCTTGAGCGGCCGCATGTTCGCGGGCGTCTTTTTGCCGTCCAGTTCAAGGCCGCGTTCCTTTAAGCGCAGGCGTTCCATTTGATAGTTGATCGCGCCGATCAGGTGTTTCTCGATATGTTCTATCTCCCGGTAAATCTCATTACTGGCGGCGATCGCCTGTTCAAATTGTTCAAACAGCCGGGCCGGGTCGGTGATCTTTTCGCCGTTCAGGTCCAGCGCGCTCAGAAAGCCATAGAAATTGCCCCATTCACGCCGCTCGACCACGATGGCCTCAGGCGGAAAGCGCTGGTTTTTAATGCCGGCATTCAGGATCCAGCGAAAATCCAGCCCGCTTAGATCGCGGTTGCCGGTTTTAATCAGGTCGCGTTTGATAAAGTCGCCCGCGTAGGCAATGTCCCCGGCGCGGGAGCGCGACACCACTTCTTCATCAACCCGTTCGCCCATGAGGCGTTCCGGCTGGCTGTCCGGCGCGACGTAGTAATCAAATTCGGCCACGGCGGCCGGCCAGAAATGCCCGAGGCCGCGCGCGGCGATTAACAGGATCAGGCCCGTCACCATGATGATCGAAACGGAGACGGCGCCGGCGTTCAGCCAGATATAGGGCGTCCCGGAACGGAACCAGTGTCGAATATGCGGCTTGACAGACATGCCCGGCGCTTACAGGGAACTGTATTTTTTACGCAGCCGCTGACGCACGATTTCAGCGATGGTGTTAAAGAAAAAGGTGATCATAAACAGCACCAGCGCGCCCAGAAACAGGATGCGGTAATGGGTGCTGTTCACCTCTGTTTCGGGCATCTCCACGGCGATGTTGGCCGACATGGCGCGGAAGCCCTCAAAAATATTCATGTCCATGATGGCCGTATTGCCGGTTGCCATGACCACGATCATGGTCTCGCCCACGGCCCGGCCGAGGCCGATCATGACGGCCGAGAAGATGCCCGGGCTGGCGGTCAGCAGGACCACGCGCGTCATGGTCTGCCAGGTGGTCGCGCCCAATGCCAGCGAGCCGGTGCTCAAGTGTTTGGGGACACTGTAAACGGCGTCTTCACTGATTGAAAAAATGGTCGGGATAACGGCAAAGCCCATGGCAAGGCCGACCACGAGCGAGTTTCTCTGGTCATAATTAATGCCCATTTCCCGGCTCAGCCAGAGCGGCATATTGCCGTCAAACAAAAGCTGTTCCACCGGCTGACTGATCTGGATCGAGCAGACCACGGCCAGGATCACCACGGGGATCAGCAAGGCGGCCTCCCAGCCGTCCGGGATCCGGTATTTGACGGCCGCCGGCAGCCATTGCCAGATGGCGGCGGCCATGACAATGCTGATCGGCGCCAGCAGGATCATGATAAACATGCCGGGCAGATGCAACTCGACAAACGGCGCCAGCCACAGCCCGGCCAGGAAACCCAGAATCACCGTTGGCAGGGCCTCCATGATCTCGATGGTCGGCTTGACCACCTGGCGCATCTTCGGCGCCATGAAATAGGCGGTATAGATCGCGCCCAGGATCGCCAGCGGGATGGCAAACAACATGGCGTAAAAGGCGGCCTTGAAGGTGCCGAAGGCCAGCGGGGTCAGGCTGAACTTGGGTTCAAAATCGCTGCTGGCGGAAGAGGACTGCCAGATATATTCCGGCTGCTGCCGGCTTTCATACCAGACCTTGCCCCAAATCGCCCTGAATGAGATTTCGGGGTGCTCATTGCGCAGATGCCAGAAGCGTAATTCATTCTGATCGGTCTCGATCAGGGCCGCATTGGCCCGCGGCGCCAGCACCAGCGCGTTCGGGGCCGCGCCATCCAGGCTGCCGAGCCACACGTTGCGGTGCGCCGTGGTGTGATACAGGCCCATCGCGCCGCTTGCGTCAATGGCCGCAAAACCCTTGCGCGTGTGCTCCGGCGCGATGGCAATGATCGGCGCCTGCTGCCGGTTAAAGGTCCTGATGCGTTCCAGCGTGTAATTATTGTCATCATCCCGGACCGGGAACCACTGCGCGATTTGCCCGCTTGAATCGCCGACCAGCAGCGAGATACCGCCGGCCAGAAACTCGATGGCGGTTATTTCCGTGTCTTCGGCGACCGCCAGGATCTTCTGCACCAGTTCCGGGCGTGCCTTGTCGGCAATATCGTAAAAATAAATATGGCCGCTTCTTGCCGCGACATACAGTTCACGCTGTTCGACATCAATACGCAGATCGCTGACCGCGGCCGTATCCAGGCTGATCGCGCCCTGTTCACGGATGATCTCAAAATCATCGCTCAACAGCGCGGTTTCCTTGACGAGGCTGAGCAGGGTGACGCCGCCGCGGCCGTCATGCGCGGCGATGGTGGCCTGTTCAGCGTCATATTGCGCGGCAAGATGGCGCACGGCCGACTGATCCTCAATCACGGGCAGCGGCGCGCGGCCGAAGGGGAACAGGATGCCGGGCGTGATCAAGCGGACATCATTCGGATAAGACACCGCGTAGTCATGTTGAAAAAACAGGACGCGGCCATCGGACAGGCCCAGGCCGACCATGCGCTGCACCGGGTCCCCGGCCGCCACGGCCGTGATGGACACGCCGGCCGGCAGCGCCAGATCAAGGGTCTTTCTGGTCTCGCCCGTGGCGGCGTTGAAAAAGATGACCCGGCCGGCGCCGGTGATGCGCATACCCAGTTCGCGCTGTTCCTCCAGCGCATAGAGCAGGGTATCGGCGCGCTCAGCGCCCGGCGCCGGATAAGTGGAAACCGGATCGACCGTGGCCGGTTTAAACATCGGAATCACCACATAGAGCAGATAAAAGGCGATCAATACGATGGCGATAATCACGCTGATGCCGCCCAGGGCCATAATATAGCGGGTCACAACATCCTTGATGCTGCGCCATTTCCGGTAGCGCCCGGCGGCGGCCGAGCCAAAATCGGGCAGAAGGGAGCCGTTGGTCGTCTCTTCCTTGTTCATGGGGCCAGTTTAGCGGCAGATTGTGACAAATTCATTAAGGAATGAGGGCCGGAGCGGGGGACAATGAGGCAGAGGCAAGGCGGGCTGAACCCACAGGCCCCGCCGGACGCGGGAGCCTGTTTCGGAGAGGCGTTTTTATCCATTTAGGAAGCTCTGAATAAATCCATCCTGGATTTCTCAGAGCACGCAAGGTGAAAATGCGATTTCCACCTTGCTTCAAAATCAATGACTTACGTCATTAATTTTGGCGGTATGTCCCTGTACCGCAGGAAACTCTGATTGAATCAGAGCTTCCTTTATAAACATGGAACAAACGCTTAATTCAGGGGCGCTTAATCCATGAGCTTGCGCAACTCACTTTTCGCGGCCCCGGCCGGCAACGGGATGTAGCCGTCCTTTACGACCACCATTTGACCGGCTTTGGACAGCACCATCTTGATGAACTCGGCTTCCAGCGGCGGCAGGGGCTTGTTGGGCTGCTTGTTGACATAGACCCACAGGAAGCGGCCCAGCGGATAGCTGCCGTTGGACGCATTCTCGGGGGTCGCGGCGATAAAATTACCGTCGTCCTTGTCGGTCAGGGCGACGGCCTTGACCCCGGATGTGCGGTAACCGATGCCGGAATAACCGATGCCGTTGATGGACTTGGTCACGCCCTGCACCACCGAGGCGGAACCCGGCTGCTCGTTGACGTTGTCCTTGTAATCGCCCTTGCACAGGGCCTCTTTCTTGAAATAGCCATAGGTGCCGGAGACCGAGTTGCGGCCATAAAGCTGTAACGGGCGATTTGCCCAGCTACCCGTCAGGCCAAGCTGGCCCCAGGTCCTGATGTCGCTGGCGGCGCCACACTTGCGGGTCGCGGAAAAGACCGCGTCAACCTGGGGGATGGACAGGCCCTTGATCGGATTATCCTTGTTGACGAACACGGCCAGGGCGTCGATGGCGACCGCGATAGGGGTCGGTTTGTAGCCGAACTTGCTCTCAAATGCGGCCAGTTCCTTATCCTTCATCCTGCGGCTCATGGGGCCGAAGTTTGAGGTGCCTTCGGTCAGGGCCGGGGGCGCCGTTGAAGAACCGGCCGCCTGAATCTGCACATTGACGTTCGGGTACAGGCGCTTGAACTCCTCCGCCCACAATGTCATCAGGTTCGCGAGCGTGTCCGAACCCACGCTGCTGATATTACCGGAAACACCGCTGGCCTTGCTGTAATCCGGCAGGCCGGCATCCACTCTATCCTCGGCCCGCGCCCCGAACGCCGCAAACACGGACAGGGCAATGACGATGGCAGACAGTCTCTTTACAATCATTTTAAATCTCCTTTGAAAACATGAAAAACGGTATGGATTCTGTAATAAAAATCAGTGCAAAAATTATCCAGAGCGGAAATGACACGGCAGTGAAAAAAATATGACAGTTTTATGACAGGCGGAATAAGCCGGCATGGATGCAGACGGGCATAAACAAAGGCTGCCGGTTCAGCCGCGTTTATCTGTGTTTATCCGTGTTTATCCGTGGTTCATGCTCTATTTTCCATAAACACCAGGGCCAAAGCAATTCATACCTTGTATTTTGCTCGCTAAAGAAGCAAAATACAAGGTATGTTACAGCGCTTAATCATCGAAAGACTCCAAAAACGCCTCGACCGGGCGCCCGCGGTCGCCCTGCTCGGCGCCCGTCAGGTGGGTAAAACCACACTGGCCAAAGCCATCGCAAGGCAGAGGGATTCCATCTATCTCGATCTGGAAATGCCCCGCGACCAACTGAAGCTCCGGGACCCCGAGAGCTTCCTGCGCCTGCACGGCGACAAGCTGATCGTCCTGGACGAGATACAGCGCAGCCCCGACCTCTTCAATATCCTCCGCGGGGTGATCGACGAGAACAGAGCGCGGGGCCGCCGCTTTGGTCAATTTCTAATCCTCGGCTCGGCGTCCCTGGACTTACTGCGCCAGTCCTCCGAAAGTCTGGCCGGGCGCATCAGTTACATCGAAATGGGCGGCTTCAATGTCCTGGAGAGCGGCCCGGACCGGGCCGGCATACACAAGCTCTGGTTTCGCGGCAGCTTCCCCGACGGCTGCCTGGCCGGCGATGATGAGGCGGCCATGGACTGGATCGAAGATCTGATCGTCACCTATCTCGAACGCGATGTCCCCCAGGCCGGATTCCAGGCCCCCGCGGCCCGCTTGCGGGTGCTCTGGACCATGCTTGCCCACCTTCAGGGGGAGCCGGTAAACATAAGCGCGCTGGCGGCGAATCTGGAGATCCCCCGCGCCGCGGTGAACCGTTACATTGATATTTTAAGCGGCCTTTTTCTCGTCCGGCGTCTCAATCCCTGGCATGCCAACCTCAAGAAACGGCTGGTCAAGTCGCCCCGCTACTATATCCGGGACAGCGGCATCCAGCATCGGTTGCTCGGTATCGGCCGTTACGACGACCTGCTTTCCAACCCGGCGCTCGGCAAAAGCTGGGAGGGTTTCGTGGTTGAAAATATCCATTCGGTGCTGCCGCGCCGCGCCCAAACTTGGTTCTACCGCACCGCGGCGGGGGCCGAGATCGATCTCGTGATCAACCTGCCGGGGCCGGACATCTGGGCCGTTGAGATAAAATACGGCGTGGCCCCCAAACCGGGCAAACACTTCAGCCGCACCTGCGAAGACATCGGCGCCACCCGCAAATTCGTGGTGTACGGCGGAGATGAGACGTTCCCCGTGGGGGAAGACATTAACATGATCTCGCTGCCGAAAATCATGCAAAAGCTGCGCGCGACAGACGCCGGGCCGGGATAAGGCGTCCGCGTTCATCAGTATTCCCCCGTCTTCAATTATCCATTCAACTATAGGCGAAAATTCAGCAATGGCCGATTTCGAGTTGCATCATCAAAGTTGCTTCGACTGGTTGAAGAATCAACAAGCTAATTCCATTGAAGCGGTTTGCACAGACCCGCCTTTTGGAATTGTTGAATTTCTTCCTCATGAAATAGAGAAGATGCGAAAAGGCAAAGGGGGCGTCTGGCGACTTCCGCCAACCATCGGGGGAAGCAAGCGGGCGCCCCTGCCCAGATTTACTACTCTGGATAATAAAGAGTTAGCGCGCGTTTACCGTTACTTTAAGGATTTTGGTGAATGTTTGTTTCCGGTGCTGACGCCTGGCGCTCATGTTTTTCTTGCCGGCACGCCAATGCTGCAACACTTGACGCAAAGGGGTATGGCAGAGGCCGGATTTGAGGTGCGCGGTGCCATTATGAGGCTATATCGCGGGTTCAGGGGTGGTGATCGCCCCAAGCTCGCTGAAAAAGAGTTTCCTCATGTCTGTGTTACCCCGAGAGGCGCCTACGAGCCCTGGATGTTATTTAGAAAACCTGTAGAAGAACGAACGGTTGCGTTGAATCTTCGTAGATGGGGAACCGGCGCTTTACGCAGAATCAGCGCAGACCAGCCATTGCCCGATACTTTGCAGAGCGGTAAAACGCCAAAGGTAGAAGAATCAATTTCTAACCATCCCACGTTAAAACCGCAACAATTGCTGCGCATCCTTTGTCGCTGCCTGCTGCCTTTAGGCAAGGGAACAATTCTCGATCCATTCTGTGGCTCAGGCGCAACAATAGCGGCTTGCAATGCCGTTGGATATGATTCTATCGGCATTGAAATAGACGAAATATATTTTTCCAGACTGAAAAATAACGTTGATAAATTATCGGCGCTTTACCCGCAATTTAAAGGAGATTCACTGGACGCCGATCCTGGTCAAATGACTCCCAGGTCAGAAAAGCGTCGAAGCTCGCAGACAGACTTATTTCAGACGGGTTTTGATTACAGCCAACACTGAGCCAACGGTCAAAAAGCGCCGCAAGACAATCTTAAAGCGGCGCAGTGTTTTTTGTCCGTATGACAGGTCTGTTGAAAAGCTGATTCCGCCCGCGTTGTCATTCCAGCCATCGCCTGCCTGTAGCAGGCAGGCGATGCTTAGAAAGCCACGGAGAATGATAAATTTATGCTTCTGGGCGCGCCTAAATAAAGAAGGTTACCAATACCCGCAAAAGTGGTCCAATAGTCTTCATCAAGGAGATTATCGACATTCACTCTAAAGGTGAATTCCTTATCGCCCAGCGTCCGCTGATAACGGGCGCCAAGGCTGTAAAGTTCATAGGAGGGAATTTTCAGGCTATTGTCAGCCCTGACAAATTGGCTACCCATGTGCTCGGCGCGGGCCGTCAGCGTCAGGCCGGGGAAGGCCGGTGTATCGTATTCCAGATTCAGCACGGCCATGAGTTCCGGCACCCCGACTCCATCATTACCGTCAAATCTGCCGCCTTGAGTGCGGGTTAACTTGCTGTCGAGATAAGTGAACCCACCCAGCAGGCGCAGGTTTGACCATAATTCGCCAAAAGCATTCAGTTCAAGGCCGCGATTGCGTTGTTCGCCGTTAAGACCAAATCGATTATTTGCATCGGTAAATGCGCTTGGACGTTCGATCTGGAACAGCCCGGCCGTCAGGCCAAGGCCATCCAGGTCAAGCTTTACACCGAACTCAATCTGCTCTGTTTTGGATGGAGGAAATATCTCCCCGGCATTAACTGCACTATCTGGCGCAGTGGGTCCATTTTCAAGGGCTTCGATATAGTTGCCATAGAGAGACATAAAATCCCGGGGTTTGACCAGCAGGCCGATAGCCGGTGTGATGGCCGACTTGTCGTATTGGCTTCTGATTGCGCCTGTATTGGTATTGAAGAATTTGTTATCAATACTTTGGCGCCGAATTCCGGCGGTGAGTAGCACACGTTCATCAAGAAAGCCCATTGTGTCGGCAACAGCGATGGATGAGTCGACGATATCAAACAATTTAGGTGGATTACGGGTGATTGAATAATCAAATGCCGGGCGCGCAAAAAATACCGGATTGTAAAGGTTCGAGGTAATATTAAGGTTTGAAAATATTGTTCGCCCTCTTCTAACTGTTCGCTTTGTTCGCATCGTCTCTATTGAAATCTGATGCGTGATCCCGCCGGTTTCAAATCGTCCTCTGATACCGGCATTCCAAGTATAGCGCTTGTCATTGTATGGGTTCAAACTGATAAATGAATTAAAATCTCCATTGACACTGAGGTTACGACCGAACGTCCGCAGCCAATAGTTTTCGAAGTTCATAGCGCCATAGGCCGCATGCGCTTCCCAGTCCCGACCGAGGGCATACTCTGCTTTGAGCAGGGCACGGGTGAATTTATAATTTGTCTTCTCCCAGGGCTGTTGAATGGCATTCTCAAGGTCGGGCACGGGGGGCACAGAGGTGGCATTTCCGCTTAAAATGAAAGGCTGATCCACTCTGCTCAATTCCTGGTCAGAATAATTCAGTATGGTCTCCAGTTTGAGCCTTTCGCCGCGATATTCCAGCGCCAGGGCCGCCTCGCCAGATTTTTCCTCGTTGCCTGCCGTGGCCGATTCGCCATTACGATAAATAGCATTGAGCCGGGCGCCAAATTGCTTTTTTGAACCGAAGCGGCGGCTCAGGTCGGCATGTATGCCCAGGCGCGATTGATAATCGTAGTCCGCGGTGAGCTTTGTCAATGAGGTTTCTATGGGTCGTTTTGGCGCCATATTGATGACGCCACCCACAGCGCGCATTGTTCCGGTGAGCAGCGCATTGGGACCCTTAAAGACTTCGATTCTATCAAGGGTTTGGACAGTCGAGAGCGGGACAGCCAAACCGGGTAGGCCGTCATAGAGTTCCGCTTGGGCACCGCCTGTATTAAAACCTCGTATAGAGATGGTTTCATAACTGCTTTGGCCAGGACTCATCAGACGGACAGAGGCATCATTCTGAATGACATTCCCTACTGTTCTGGCCTGTTGATTTTCAATGAGTTCGGCGGTGTAGCTGCTGATACTGAACGGTGTGTCAAAGATATCTCTATTACCGAGCAGTCCGAAACGGCCGCTGCGTGTGACCTGACCACCGGCGTATGTTTCGGCTTGACCGGTGACGGTAATTTCTTCTATTTCTGCTTTGGATTCGGGGTTGGTATTGGCTGTTGCGTCCGCGATGAGCGGTGTGTTGTCGGGGTTGGTAAGGGTTGAATTAAAGGCTTGGTCGATGCCTGGAAAGTCTTGTGTGCTGGTGTTCTCAGCTAATTTTTCGGGGGGGGGGGGGTAATGTTGTTAGCGAACAGAGGCGCGCTGAGGCTAAGCATGAGCAGCATGTTTGAAAGTGTTTTCATTGGGAAGTCCTCGTGTCTTTAGTTTTTAGGAAAACGGCATTATAGAAGTAGTTGAAATGATTCGCAAGTTTATTTTTATAAAAATATGAAATTATTTTTAGCGTTGTTGTTTTGTGCCTGTTTTTGGCGGATAGCGGGCCGGGGGGTGACTTGCCACTCCGAATACCCCCTTTATTGTCATTCCCCCTGCCTGCGGCAGGCAGGGCTACGCGGGAATGTATGACATAAACCACTGGATTCCGGCTTTCGCCGGAATGACGGAGGGGGCGATAGGTATATCCCGACAAACTTCAACATAATTCCCCCTATCCTGACTTGTCACAGGCAAGGCTGCAATAACGACCAGGGAATAGACACGCCCGGCAACCTTCAGTGTCATTCTTGCCCCCTACGTCATTCCGGCGAAAGCCGGAATCCAGTGGTTTTTAAGACACATTCCCGCGCAGCGGGAATGACAACCAAATACCTCACTTTGTTTCCCACGGTGCGGGCAGGCGGACTCTGGGATCCATTTATCATTCCGTCATCGCCTCCCTGGATTCCGGCTTTCACCCGTAAACACCAGGGTCAAAGCAATTTATACCTTGTATTTTGCAGCGCTTGCTCATCGAAAGACTCCAAAAACGCCTCGACCGGGCGCCCTGCTCGGCGCCCTTACGATGTCGAAAATCATGCAGGTATCCAGCATCAGAACTGGTACTCCTGCGCTTAGCATCCGGGCCGCAGCATCGGCGTGAGACCGGGCTGTCATTCGGAATCATCATAGATACGGAGAAGTTCGCGTGCGAATTCGTACTCTAATGCAAGTTTACTGGCCATATCGGGCGCCCAGTTCAACTCTTCGGTGAGCCATCGTTTCAATATACCAACTGGAAGACTGGAATCTTCTTTGTGCAACCGAACCAGAAAAGCTGCCCAGCGCTGAAAATCGCAGGGATGTGACGAGCCGGTTGATTTGTTGGCACAGCTTGAAAAACGCTTTAATAATTCCTCGGCCTTCGGGGAGATCAAGTTAGTGATAGTAAAATCGTCAGTTGTTGTATTCATCGCAAGCTCACCGTTTGCCGGCAGGTTATTACGCAGTATCTCCGCGAATTCGTCCAGTATCCGATTATACTGGGCGATGGATAAGGCTCCCGACTCCTGGGGAACGATATTCGGCACATGCAGACGGCCGATATCATAGTCCAGGAACAGACCGCTGGGAGGGTCGTTATCCTTGGCATCCCGAACAAATGCAAATCCGGCTTCTTCACCTTTTTCTCGCATGAGGCGGTCCAGAACGGCTTCGGCCTTATGGTCCCGGTTCCAGCCGGCGGGAAGATTCTGCGAGATATGATTAATCAAGGCCCGAAGTCCATCGTCAGGCCCTGTAATGTCGAGATTTTTGAACTGCTTCATGGTAATTTCCCAAAATTGTTCACTTTATTCTACTCTCGTTTTCGGTTTAACCCAATCAATATCACTGCCTCAGATGCCCTGACTCAGGCCTGGTTTTACATCCACAATCAATTATCCATTATCAATTATTCAACGGCCAGCCTGCGGGCATCCACGCGGACGGCGTTTGACTCCGGGAAGCGGCAGCGAAATACGCTGCCTTTGCCGGGTTCGCTCTCTATCAGCAGGTTCGCGCCGTATTTGACCAGGATGTGCTTGACGATTGCGAGCCCCAGGCCGGTCCCGCCCTGGGCCCGGGAGCGGCCCTTGTCGATGCGGTAAAAACGTTCGGTCAGGCGGGGGATGTGCGCCTCGGCAATGCCCAGGCCATTATCCTTGACGGAGAAACAGAGGCCCGCTTCATCCTGATACCATTTGACCTCGATCCGGCCCGGCGCGGGCGTGTATTGAACCGCGTTGAATATCAGATTGGAAAAGGCGCTGTAGATGAGTTGCGGGTCGCCATTAAAATAAAGGCCGGGGTCGGCCTCGATCGTGATGACATGGCCCCGGTAAGCGGCTATTTTTTTGACCTCATTGCAGATTACGGCAAGCATATCGGGCGCCGGCACCGTCTCTTTAATATCCTCCCCGGTATTCGCCTCCAGGCTGGATAATTTCAGCAGGTCGGCGATCAGGTTTTGCATGCGGCCGGTCTGACCGCGCATTGTTTGTATATGCGCCAGCCACTCTTTGGGGCACAACTCATCGTCGGCAAAACTCTCCAGATAACCCGCGATAACCGTCAGCGGGGTGCGCAGTTCATGCGAGGCATTGGCGATAAAATCCTTGCGCATCCGGTTGCTGCGGCTGATCCCGGTCACGTCTCTCGCGACCAGCAATTGCCCGGTGGCATCATAGGGGAATATTCGAATTTCGAGCCGGATATTGACATCGACCGGGGCATCCAGTTGCAATGCCTCGGCGCGGGTTGCGGGGCTGGGGGCGAGATAGTCCGCCAGGCCTGGATCCCGCAGCAGATTCAAAAGCCTGAGGCCGTTATCCTGCGGCCAGCGAATACCCATATATTCCGCCGCCTTGTCATTGGCCCATTCGATCTCGCCGAAGCGGCCCAGTATGATAACGGCGTCCGGCAGCGCCTTCGTGGCCGTCTGAAAGCGCTTCAGATAGCCGGACAGGCGCGCGTTGCGGGCGCGATAGCGGCTTCTGAGTTGTTGAATCTCGCGGCAAAGCTCATTGACAAGGCCCGCCCGGGAAGGACTCCCGGCGTCATTGCGCCTTTTCAGCCAGGCCAGCAGCCGGGCGTATTCACGATATTGCCGGACGATAAAGAAAAACAGGCCCAGCGCCAGCGCGGCCGCCGTGTAGCCCGTCAGCAGGCCGATGAGGACCGAGAACAGGACGATGCCCAGCAAGCGCCAAAGATCCTGCCTCATAAGCGGTCGCCGCCGCGCCTAGCGGGTTGAAAAGCGATAACCGACGCTGCGCACCGTCTGAATATAGCGATGAAAGCCAAAAGGCTCCAGGGTTTTTCTGAGCCGGCGGATATGCACATCCACCGTCCTTTCTTCAACATAGACATTTTCACCCCACACCCGATCCAGCAAGCGGGAGCGGCTATAGACCCGTTCCGGGTGACCGATAAAGAAGCGTAACAGTTTAAACTCGGTCGGGCTGATTTCAATATCCTGGCCGTTGGCCGTGACCCGGTAGGTCTCGGGGTCCAGCGTCAGGCCGTTTATCTCGATCAGGGCGCCGGTCTCGGTCTTGACATAGCGGCGCAGCACGGCCCTGACCCGGGCCACCAGTTCCCCGGTCGAGAAAGGCTTGGTGATATAGTCGTCCGCGCCGGTTTCAAGGCCGCGCACCTTGTCCGCCTCCTCGCTTTTTGCGGTCAACATGATGATCGGGATATCGCGGGTTTCCGGCAGGCTTCTAAGGCGCCTGGCATAATCAATCCCGCTCATGCCGGGCAACATCCAGTCCAGCAGGATTAAATCCGGGCGGCTGGATTTCAGTTTCAGTCGCGCCGCATCGGTGTCGGCGGCCTCCTCACAGCGAAACCCCTCCTTCATCAGGGCATAGCCGAGCATATCACGGATCGCCTCCTCGTCTTCAACGATAAGGATTTTGTCTTTTGCGCTTGTCGATTCCGTCTTGTGCATGTCGCGTATTAAAAAACATGAATATTACAGCTTTATTACGCCGATGTTATAAATCATTCGGGTTAAGCCGCATTTGGATGGAGTGTGCAGAAAATGGCATGAACCTGCCCGCGGCAGGCAGGCAGGCAGGAATGACGTAAAGCGTGTTGCCCGAGTTTGTTTTACGCCAATTGCGGGGCTGGCGTCAGCCGAGCGCGTCGAGACCTTTCTGTTCAACGATATTGAGCAGCTTCAACGCTGAACCGCCGGGTTGTTTCTTGCCCTGCTCCCATTTCTGAACGGTGGACGGACTGGTATTCAGGTACGCGGCGAATACCGGCTGCTGGCTTTGCAGCGCAGCCGCAGTGTCTTGATCTGCCGGGCGCTGTAATGCTTTACAGGCGGCAGACACAAAGCATCGAACTCGCGCAGTGTGGTCGCGTCCATAGCGCCCGCCTTATGCAAACCCCGCGCCGTCTCGTGCATGGCATTCAGGATGGTCTTGTTACTCATCTGTTAATACCTCGATCAGTTCTTTTGCGCCAAGCGCCTTGTTGATCTGTGCCTTTCCATAATTGAGCAATTCATCGGCCAATCGCCGCAACGCCTTCAACCCGGTATCGGAAATGTTGGCGCGCGCACGCCTGGCAAAGCCGAAAACAAAGAACACATAATGGCCCTGCTTGAACGCGAGTAGCATTCGCACACTGCCGCGCTTGTCGCTGTAAAAGAGGCATATAAACCGGCCTTCAAATTTACAACCGCTTGATCAACGCCTTCGAGTTGCGCTGATAGTTATACATATCCTGCCGCCCGACCGGCAGGTCGGCGATATCCGTTTCGTTGAATCCCCTTTCAATAAACCAGTGTTCGGTTTGCGTGGTCAGCACAAACAGGGTTCCGGCGCCGTTTTCAAGCGCCACGGATTCGATAAATTTGAATAAGGTTTCCCCCTTGCCCTGGTTTTGATAGTCTCTGTGCACGGCCATGCAGGCCAGTTCCATGACCTTGTCCTCGGGGTAATCATGCAGGGCCGCCCAGGCGATCACGGCCCCGTCCCTGACCAGCACGATGTAATCGTCGATATCCGCCTCGATTTTTTCCCGCGAGCGCTTGACCAGCACGCCCTGTTCTTCAAGCGGGGTGATCAGTTCAAGAATGCCGCCGATATCATCGGCGCCGGCCCGGCGAATGGTGTCGGCGGATAGTGCGTATTAAGGGGCCATTATGTCAGGAGTGAGCCCGTCGGAGCGAGCTGAGGCCGGCTGAAACCAGGCCGACGACGGCAGATCGAGGCCGCCATCTGGCGGAGCCGGCCCGACCCCTCGTCGTTGAGGCGCATGAATCCCTCCCTTTCTCCCAGAAATGCCGGCGCATTACGGCGCAAGCCAACACCCGCCCGTCCCTGCAAGGGGGCCCGGGTAGTTAAGAACAGGACAAAGCGGTCAGAACAGGCGATCGCCCTTAGGCGGCGCTTGGCTCGGATGCGCCGGATCGACGGTCTGCGCCGTGTGGCCGAGATGGCCCAGAATCCGCTCGATGACGGTGGGTTCCTCGATGCTGGCGATCACCCGCAGCTTCCCGCCGCATTGTCGGCAGGTCTCAATGTCGATGGCGGATACCCGCTTGAGGCGTTGTGCCCATGACATCGCCCGTTGCCGGTCGCTGACCGATACCTCACCACGTGCTGCACAAGCGGCGGTGCGTGTCCCGGGCACGATCCGTGCCCGGTCGCGGCTCGCCGGTGCGAACACGCCGTGGTACCTCGTCAAATGGGCACGGGGTTTTGGCACCAGCGGCACGAATTGAGGCTTTGCGGAAGCACGGCCACCAGATCGAGTCGTTGGGTAAATGTCGATTTCGGCGGACCGAACGGATTAGCGACAAGATCGAAGTGGACGGAGCACCGTTTGTGAATAACAAGCATACAGCCGGGCACCGCTATCGCTTACAGAACCAAGGATACAGGTTTGAGAAGGTAAGAAAAGGTGTTTATCGGTGTTCGTTTAATCCCTTTCTCTCATGACGGTGATGTCCCTATGATTCTTCGAGCGGTGATTGTTCCGCTTACATAGGACTGTACTTATGGACTTCAACAACATCCCGACTGTCGATCTCGACAGCACTGACGCCCTGGAAAGCAGCGTAACCGAAACCGCTGCTGCATTCGGCAAGCACATCGAACAGATCGAGGCCGGTATCGAGAGCAAGAGGGCTCGGCTCGACGCCGACTTAGAAGATCGGCTTGCCCGTACCAACATTGACGACCGACCGACACTGCGAAACCTCCTGCAACGTGACGTTGAGAAGGAGATAGCCCAGACGCGGCGTGATGCCGTGGAAGCGTCGGCGGAGCATCGTATGGCGATGTTGGGCAAGCTAGCGGCAGCCGAGCAGCAGCTCGAAGCCTTGCAGTCTCTGCACCAATCCGCGCAGCAGGTGCTCACACGCAGCAACGCCGCCGACCCCAAGAAGGCGACTTATATGCAGCAACTTGCTCTGGGCGGTCCGGCAATGCTGCAAACATTCGCAGAACTAGCCATTGCTACCGGTGATCGTGCCATGGCGAGCGCGGTGCTGGTCGCAAACGACAAGCTCCCGAGGAAGCAGCGCCCGTTCGCATCCGCAGAGTTTGCCGAGGCGGTAGTCGGTGAGGAAACCAGCGCTGTGCAGCAGCAGATTGCGTCCCTGCGGGATCGAATCGTGACTGCAAAGGAACTCAACACAGTATTCGAACGCGGCACGTCCAATCCGACTGACAAGATTGCACGTGGCATACGACAACGCGGCTTGGCCGCATAAGGAGGCCGAAATGGCACAGGACAATGTAAGGAAGGCGAAAGCGAAGCACGACAAGGGGCAGGCGAAGCGAGACGCTATGCTGCGGGAGCAGCGCAGCGGCACCGTGGGCTCGCGCTTGAACGATATGGTCGCGGGTGCTCTACGCGGGCCGCGCCGCCGGAACAGCTAGTTGGGCCTGCTGAACGCCGAAGTTAAGCCACCCAAAGAGTTAGATCTCCATTCGCGTTTCAGCCGAGATCTTGCGCTCAAGCTCTTCTAAGACGCTTTCAAGTTCGACCTTGGCTTCTGCTTGAAGGCCGAGGCAGACTGCGATTCCGTCCGAGTCCGTGCTCAGTCGCTCAGCTAAGTCGATCCTGTAGTTTCGTCCATCTCTACTCGATGCGTATGCGTGAACGTGCATAGGATTCCCTAAGTGCGCATCCTCCAAATGGTCGAAGCTGAATTCCTTCTTCAGGTACTCGAGCAGGTGATCTTGAACAACCAGAACCAGATGCTTATTGATGTGCTCGAACGTCTGAATCTTGTGATGTAATTGAATCAGAATAGTCTTCGCAGTCATTTTCCAATTCATACCGAACGGCTTGGGCGACATGCGGTCTGCTTCGTCTGTTTCTAAGCCAACGGAATGAATGAACCGCTGACGCGACGGCCAGACGGTGCCAGTCGTGTCTAATGTTTGCAACTCAATACCGACGAAATCCCTTACTCTGTTGCCTCGGACTGATGCCAAAAAGTAATCGACGTTTCCGCCGGGAATCGTGATCTCAGGAACAACATGTAACTCATTACCAGGCTGATGATTAGTCAGGAGATGCAGGCAGTCTGTGAAGATTTGCCGGCGTTCCAATAGGCGGAAAGGGCAAATCAGAATGTGTCACCGCTCTCTACCATAGAAGACGGAACAAGTTCCTATCGATATTTCGGGGGAGCTTTTTCGTACCTTAATGCATGTCTTGCCAAGGTACGCGCACTGTTGCTGAGTAACCTCATGCGCCCAGTCAACACCTTCGGATATTGTGGAATGACCGAACAACTCTGCGATCTTGCTCAAAATAGCACCATACACCGCTGTCGAGCGAGTTCGATGTACTCGCCGGAGACGTCGATACCGATTGACTTCCGGCCGAGTTGCTTCGCAACGAGCATAGTTGTTCCTGTGCCACAGAAAGGATCAAGGACGACTCCACCTTTCGGGCATGTGGCGAGCATTGGAATCCGACACAGATCTTCTGGGTAAGGCGCAAAGTGTAATGCGCGCTGCTGTGTATCCTCTGGAATGATGTCCCAGACGTTGCTGGGCTTTGAACCTTTGGGATGGTACTTCAAAAAGTAAAACCCTTTGTCGCGCAGTTCTTTGGCGCGACCAGATACCTTTGTTGAATCCGAATGGGTTACACGCTGCTGGCCGCGGATGATCATGCGGAAATCTGCTAGCTTGCCGTCACCTACTTGCTTCAGAATCTCTTCTAAGGCATCGAAGGCCGCTGATTTCTCTTCCTCAGACAGAACTGTGCTTAGCTCTATCTGGCGTTTGTACCTGACACCGCTAACTCCCGTCGCCGATACAACAGATCCATTCACGACTTTTGCTTTGCTCGGGTTCGAGCGGATAGTGTCTACATCGTAGTAGTATCCGCGCGGCTTCTTCACAAAGTGGAACACGTCCTCGCTTACGATTCGAAGACGGTCCTTTGTGTTGTCTAGCCCACCTTTTACCTTATTCCAAACAACACTATTCCGAAGGATCCAACCCTCATCATCCGTCATCCGCAGTGCCACTCGCCACGGGACTCCGAGGAGTTGCTTTCCGCGATACGTATCGCCGATATTCAGCCAGAAGGCTCCCTCTGGTTTCAGTACCCGCTTTACCTCTCTGGTGATAAGAATAAGGGCGTCAACGAATTCAGCGTAGGACTTTTCTTGCCCTATTCCCTCTGTTTCGTACTCGCGCTTGCCCCAATAGGGTGGACTCGTCATACAGAAATCGACACTTTCGTCCGGTAGCTTGCCTAGGACATCTAAGGAATCGCCGATCTCGAAATGTGGGTCAGTACTCTCGCTGGCAAGGTACGAATCAATTTCCGTTAACTGGTCAGTATTCTTTTTGGTTTTTGGCATATCTGAAAGCTATCAAATTGTGAGGCATCGCGGTATCGCACGAGCGGACAGGGAGCACTACCGAAGATTTAGTCCCGATATGTACTTCACGATGTTGGTGATTTTCATGCGTCTAGGACCCGCTCAAGTTGCTGCTGAAGGCGCAAAGCCGCGCCTAAATTGTGCTGCCTGATGTGATTCAACCGACCCGTGATGGATAGAATCTCTTTCTCGACCTCGGCGTCTGTCATGAAGCCTAGCTGGTGAATAGCCGCTTTCACCCTGTCGCGCTTCTCCCTCGGGACACTCGGGCCGTCGGGAGAATTTACTGTCAACCCAGTGACCTCTTGTCGGCCAGACGCTGGCATGAACTTCAACTTCTTCCGCTTTCGCCAAGTTCGCAGCCCCACTCGCGAAGCAGACCGGGCAGTGCTGTTGATCATCGAGTCGGCCTGTGCGCCGGAAAAGGCGAAATCATCGATGAATCGCGTCACCGCCACGTCTCGCTCTTCTGCGTGTTGCTGCGCAGGGCCATCCACTGTCGACGCCAGTAAGATGTTCGCAACCGCCGTACTCGTCGGTGCACCTTGCGGCAGTTGACCGTCAATAGTTGTAAGGCGAGTAAGCAACCACGTGGTTTCCCGCCCACAGCCAAATTCCCGACGGAACATCGCGGCCACTTGCCGATGACTAACGCTCGGATAGAATTTTCTGATGTCCTGACTGACAACGAACGGCTTGCCGCAGTGTTTTGCAGCATTAGTCTTCGGCGACCGTCCTTTCACGCCGCCATGCGCTCCAGCGGGTAGCTCGTAGTGGTTCAGAATCTTCCGAAGGATGCGCCGTTGTACCAGCTTCAATCTCTTGTCCGGCTCCTTAAATGTCCGGATCTTACCCTTCTTTTCGTCAGTCGAGTCCCATTGGCGATAGTGGCTCTTGACGTTTCGGGCCAGCTCGCGCAACTCGCTCAGCGGTACACCGAGCCGATGCGCAAGGTATTGCGCTGAAACGAGCGGCCTCACGAATCAGGCCTCCAATCGAAGCGGGCGCTGCTGGTCATCGGACGCGTTGACTAACAGTCGTAGAAGTGCAGTCGCAAGGCTCGATACGTCTTCATCGGCAACTTCGTCGGGGTCCGACGCAAGAAGCATGATTAATGAAGTGGGCACGCCCGTTACGCCAGCAAGATTGCCGACGACCTTGAAGCTGGGTTGGCGCTTCCCCTTCTCGATTAGAGACAGCTGGCTGGCGCTAATACCCATACGTTGCGCGAGCTCCGCCTGCTGGAAACCGTAGGCGGCTCTAATTACGCGAAACGCTTTTGCGAAATCTGTTGTCATTTAAAATTCTGAATCACTTTGGTCAACGAACTACTTCATCTGCTTCGATCGTGTCTAACAAAACTTCCGCGATCATCTCGGTCACCCGAAAAATCCGATCTCTGTCGAGCTTGCCCGACTGGGCGATCTTGTCCAACTCTCTCTTAGCCTTCCGCAGTTGATCCCGATGACCGGGTCCTATGCTAGGTTTTGCGAGCACTTTGGTGATCAACCGCCGTGCTGCATTCAGATCTTTAGTCTGCATAGCTTTTACTCCATTGAATCGAGGCGACATTGCCCCTCGCGTATTGGCAGCGGCTTCGATCAAGGACCTAGGAGGACCAGCAACTCAGAACTTAAAAACGCGTTACCTCGCGTTTCCTCGCGTCAGACGCCGCAACACGCGCCGTGCATTGCGCAATGCAGGATGCAGATTGCAGAGACCAAGTGACTAAGTGACCACGTACCAAGGGGTGCGGGGCTGTTAGCGCACTACGGTTGTGCTGTCCGACACAAAGTGCGTCGCAGTTCGCGACGCGGCTGACCATTCAATGCCAGCCATAAAGGGCATGCTATTGCCCGTCGGCACGATGTGCCGCTTGAAGGCCGCTGTGCTTACGCCTTCGCCGGAAAAGCCATGTTCTTAAAGAGCAATATGCGCCGGGTCACCAGCGCCCAGTCACGGAGAATACGCAGGGCGGCGGTGATTGTCAACTGGATTGACTGAAAAGTCGAAAAATCAGACTTTTTGGCTGATTTTTCCGCTTTCTAGCAAATATCGAGGTACTTCAGTGCCTCATCGCGCGCCGCTCCCCAGATATCGGTCGGGCCCGGATGCGGAAACTCAAGTCGCAGGTGAATGACGGCACAAGGAGGGCTCACCGCTCGGACGAGGGCGTGAACATTCTCGCCGACGATTCGTGCAGATACGACGGTTACGTTCATTGGTTCCATACGGACGATGGTCATCGAAGGATACGCAGGCGGATAGTGCGTATAAGGGGCGTATAAGGGGCTATTATGTCAGGAGTGAGCCCGTCGGAGCGAGCTGAGGCCGGCTGAAACCAGGCCGACGACGGCAGATCGAGGCCGCCATCTGGCGGAGCCGGCCCGACCCCTCGTCGTTGAGGCGCATGAATCCCTCCCTTTCTCCCAGAAATGCCGGCGCATTACGGCGCAAGCCAACACCCGCCCGTCCCTGCAAGGGGGCCCGGGTAGTTAAGAACAGGACAAAGCGGTCAGAACAGGCGATCGCCCTTAGGCGGCGCTTGGCTCGGATGCGCCGGATCGACGGTCTGCGCCGTGTGGCCGAGATGGCCCAGAATCCGCTCGATGACGGTGGGTTCCTCGATGCTGGCGATCACCCGCAGCTTCCCGCCGCATTGTCGGCAGGTCTCAATGTCGATGGCGGATACCCGCTTGAGGCGTTGTGCCCATGACATCGCCCGTTGCCGGTCGCTGACCGATACCTCACCACGTGCTGCACAAGCGGCGGTGCGTGTCCCGAGCACGATCCGTGCCCGGTCGCGGCTCGCCGGTGCGAACACGCCGTGGTACCTCGTCAAATGGGCACGGGGTTTTGGCACCAGCGCGACGAGTCGCGCAATAAAGTCCTCGGGCTCGAAGATCACGTGCGTGGTGCCGTCGCGATAGGGTGTCTTCAGCGCATAGCGTACGTTCCCGCCCCGGGTCAGCGACAAGCGCTCGGTGGCGACCGGCGGTCTCGAAACGTAGCGCGCGACAGTCATATCAGGTCTGAGCTAGTAAAGTTCATGAATTGTTGTGTCGCTCTTTGAAAAACTTATAAGCTTCTATTATCCGTTTAGTTTCATTCTTAGCTGCTTTCTTAATCGCATCACTCAATCCAGCAACTTTATCAGGGTGGTTCGAAGCAATAAGTTTTCTATATCTAGCTTTTATTTCAGTAAATGGAGCATCGATGTCTACATTTAGAATTTTTGCAAACTCTATTTCACGCGTTTGATAATGTTCTCGGCCTTCATCGTTATAAGTTGATTTCACTTTGAACGTGGCTGCGGCAATGTCCAAAAGTTCTACTTCTTCTGGGCTTATGTTTTCATCAGCTAGAGCTAATTCAAGCAAAGGTCCCATCGTCAACTCTAGTAGATTCGGGTTTTCTCGGCGCTATACGCCTTGATTTACAAGGGATTCAGCCGTTCCGGGCCGGGCGCGGGGTGGGTATGATAGGCGGCAGAATAAGGGTCTGGTTCTCGGCATATACGCTGGTTAAAGCGGGTAATACGAAATCGGCCGGGGTAGGGCCGGGGTGGTCATACGGGCAAGTCGGGCGATGGCGGCGTTGCAATACCGGCCCGGCTATGAGTGAGTTCACTAGGAAATTCTTGTCTGGAATGCCTCTCGGGCATGGTCTGAGATCTGGATAATTCTTGGTGATTTAGGGATGATTTGAGCTTGAATCACCGGGGATTCTATTTCTTCGACTCATCTGTCTTGTTAGGCAAGGGCGGGATTTTATATACAATTTTTTCTCCATCCCAGATTGGCATAGGTATATTGTCTCGATGCGCTTGTTCAATGACTGCGCAGAAATGCGAAAGATGAGGTGCCCTGCATTCCTGCTAAAGCCCTGCCTGCTACAGGCAGACAGGATGACGGAAAGCCAAAACAACACTCCGTCGTCATTTATGGACAGGATGTCCTGTATGCGGCGTGAGGGCACGCCTACAGGGATGTAGGTGGTAGAGCAGCGCCTGCCTGCTGCCCGCAGGCTGCCTCCGTCCTGCTCGTCAATCATGCCAGAATTATTACATTACCCACTCAGATTTTAAATGAGGCATATAAACCGACCTTCAAATTCACAACCGCTTGATCAACGCCTTCGAGTTGCGCTGATAGTTATACATATCCTGCCGCCCGACCGGCAGGTCAGCGATATCCGTTTCGTTGAATCCCCTTTCAATAAACCAGTGTTCGGTTTGTGTGGTCAGCACAAACAGGGTTCCGGCGCCGTTTTCAAGCGCCACGGATTCGATAAATTTGAATAAGGTTTCCCCCTTGCCCTGGTTTTGATAGTCCTTGTGCACGGCCATGCAGGCCAGTTCCATGACCTTGTCCTCGGGGTAGTCATGCAGGGCCGCGCAGGCGATCACGGCCCCGTCCCTGACCAGCACGATGTAATCGTCGATATCCGCCTCGATTTTTTCCCGCGAGCGCTTGACCAGCACGCCCTGTTCTTCAAGCGGGGTGATGAGTTCAAGAATGCCGCCGATATCATCGGCGCCGGCCCGGCGAATGGTGTCAAATGGTTGGTCGCTCAGCAGTGTGCCGACGCCATCGCGGGTGAACAGTTCCTGCAATATGCTGCCGTCATGGCTCATATCAATATAATGCGCCCGCTCCACGCCGGCCTCACACGCCTTGACCCCTTCCGCCAGCAGGGCGGCCGTTGTGTCATCGGCATTCTCAATGTCCGGCCGCTCTTTTGCCTGGGCGCAGGTCAGTTGCCGAATGGTCTCGCCATGTTTGTCCTTGAAGCGCGTCGTGTTGCCGATCATGATCAGCTTGTCGGCCATGAGTTCGGCCGCGATCCGGCCCGCCAGTTCAATAGAACTGAGATTAAAGACCTCGCCCGTGACGGAGTAGCCGAGCGGCGGGATCAATACAATCTCGCCGACATCAAGTCTGGTATGGATCAGCAGCCGGTCTATCTTGCGCACGCGCCCGGATAACTTGAGGTCAACCCCGTCCACCACCCCGCAAGGCCGCCCTGTGACATAGTTACCCGCCGCCACCTTGATCCCGGCCGCGGCCATGGGGGAGTTGGGCAGGCCCATGGACAGGAGCGCCTCAATGCGGATCTTGATGTCGCCCACGGCCTGCTTGACGCACTGGATGGCGCGCTCATCGGTGACACGTAAGCCGGCATGGTATTGCGGTGTATGATTGCGCTCCCGCAACAGCGCGTCGATCTGCGGTCGCGCGCCAAAGACGATGACCGGCCGGACCGCCAGGCTGTTCAGCAGGGCGATGTCATGTATCAGGGGCGCAAAGTTTGCGGATGCCACCCCGTCTCCGGCGATCTGCACCACAAAGCGCTTGCCGCGATGGGCGTGGATATAGGGCGCGGCCCGCCGGAACCACCGCACGAAATCATTATCATCCCGCATTTATTTAGCTCCGCAAAAATGGTGTAGCATCCGCGACAGGATATTGATCATCGGCTCAATCCGGTTGATCGGCAGATATTCATTGGGCCGGTGCGCGACCTCAATATCACCCGGCCCGAGGATGACCGTCTCCATGCCCATTTGATTAAAAAAGGGGCCTTCCGTGCCATAGGCCACGGCGCAGGCGGCCCGGCCGCTCAGTTTTTCACTGATTCGGACGATGTCGCTCTCGCGGGCGGTTTGCATGGGCGGCGTGCCGTCGAACACGGAACTGAATTCAAGCTCAAGATTTTTGCCGGCAATGGCCCGGCGAACGGTGTCATGCAGCTTTTGTTTGCAGTCGGCCAGCGACATACCCGGCAACATCCGCAAGTCCAGCGACAGTTCGCACTCGGCGCAGATGCGGTTGGCGCTGTCGCCGCCCTGAATACGGCCGAGGTTCAGGGTCGGCGCCGGGACCTTGAAATCATTATTTTGGTATTGCCGTTGTAATTCAGCGCGCCACGCCAGCAGGGCGTTGATCACGGCATTCATGCCTTCCAGCGCGTTTTTGCCGAGCGCCGGATTACTGGAATGACCGGAATGCCCCTTGAGGTAAACGGTTTCGACAATAATGCCCTTGTGCATGTGGCACGGGACCAGGCCGGTGGGTTCGCCGATCAGGCAATAACGGCCCGGCGGCCGGCCCTCTGCCAGCAGCGCGCGGGCGCCGGCCATGCTGCTTTCTTCATCGGCCGTGGCCACCACCACCAGCGGTTTTTTAAGGTCGCCGGTCAGGCGTTCCAGCGCCTCCAGTATGATCGGAAAAAAACTCTTCATATCCGCCGTGCCCAGGCCATAGTAACGGCCCGCCTTTTTGGTCAGTACGAAGGGATCGCTGTCCCAGCCTTCTGCGTCAAAGGGCACGGTGTCGGTATGCCCGGATAACACCAGGGCGGCCGGTTCATCCGCGCTGCCGCGCCTGGCCAGCAGGTTAAATTTGCCGGGCTGACCGGCGATCGGCTTGATCCCGGCCGCAAAGCCCAGGCCGGAAAAATAGTCCGCGAGCACCTCCACCACGGCCTGATTACTTTGATCATGGGCGGGGTCGATACTGCTGACCGAGGGAATGGCGATCAACTCGGCAAAGCAGGTCTCAAACTCGGGGGTTTTTCTCATGGCAGCGGGACTTATGGGTTTCCGTTTGACTTTGAATGGCGACAGGCGCTGCTGTATTCTAACCCACCTTTTACACCAATAGCGAATCCAGAGAAACAGAATGAATCCCAAACTGAATAAATACAGTTCACGCATTACGCAACCCAAGGCCCAGGGCGCCTCACAGGCCATGCTGTACGGGGCCGGCATGAGCGAGACGGATATGGACAAGGCCCAGGTCGGCATCTCCAGCATCTGGTATGAGGGCAACACCTGCAATATGCACCTGCTGGACCTGGCGCAGAAGGTCAAGGAAGGCGTCAGCGCGGCCGGACTGATTGGCTTCCGGTTTAACAGCATCGGGGTCAGTGACGGCATCTCGATGGGCACCGCGGGCATGAGTTATTCGCTGCAATCCCGTGAATTGATCGCCGATTCGATTGAATCGGTCATGTGCGCGCAGTGGTATGACGCCAATATCTCGCTGCCCGGCTGTGATAAAAACATGCCCGGCTGTCTGATTGCGATGGGCCGCCTGAACCGCCCCTCTATCATGATCTACGGCGGCACGATCAAACCGGGCGACTACGCCGGTCAAAAGCTGGATATCGTGTCCGCGTTTCAGAGTTATGGGGAATTCCTCTCGGGCCGCATTGATGAGGCGGCCCGCAAGGCGATCGTAAAGCGCGCCTGTCCGGGCGCGGGCGCCTGCGGCGGGATGTACACCGCCAACACGATGGCCTCCGCCATCGAGGCGATGGGCATGAGCCTGCCCTATAGCTCATCCACGCCCGCGCTTGACCCACAAAAACTGGCAGAATGTTTCAACGCGGGCGCGGCCATCAAAAACCTGCTGGAAAAAGACCTCAAGCCAGGCGACATAATGACCCGCGAGGCCTTTGAAAACGCGATGGTGCTGATCACCGTGCTGGGCGGCTCGACCAATGCGGTCCTGCATTTACTGGCCATGGCCCGCGCGGTTGATATTGAATTGACCATTGACGATTTCCAGGCGGTCAGCAACCGCATTCCCTATCTGGCGGACCTGAAACCCAGCGGTAAATATCTCATGGAAGACCTGCATCTGGTGGGCGGCATCCCGGCGGTCATGAAGTTTCTGCTGGAAAACGACCTTATCAACGGCGACTGTCTGACCGTGACCGGACAAACGATCAAGGAGAATCTGGCCGGGCTTGATGGCCTGAAACAGGGGCAGGCGATTATCGCGGGGCTGGACAAGCCCTTAAAGGACAGCGGCCATATCCGTATCCTCAAGGGCAATCTGGCGCCGGGCGGGGCCGTTGCCAAGATCACGGGCAAGGAGGGCCTGGCCTTTACCGGCCCGGCCAAGGTCTATGACTCCGAGGAAGACATGCTGAAGGCGCTGGAGGAGCGGCAGATCGAAAAAGGCGATGTGATCATCATTCGCTACGAGGGCCCGAAGGGCGGGCCGGGCATGCCGGAGATGTTGACGCCGACATCGGCGATCATCGGGGCGGGTCTCGGCCGGGATGTCGCAATGATCACCGATGGCCGTTTTTCAGGCGGCTCGCATGGCTTTATCGTGGGGCATGTCGTGCCCGAGGCCCAGGTCGGCGGCCCTATCGCGCTGGTTGAAAACGGCGATATGATCACGATCAACGCCGAAACCAACGAACTCAGCGTGGCCGTCTCCGCCCGGCAGATGGCCATGAGAAAGGCCGGCTGGTCAATGCCGCCCTACAAGGCCAGACGCGGCACGCTTTACAAATTCATCAAGAATGTCAAGACCGCCTCCGAAGGCTGTGTTACGGATGCCTGAGACGGCGATCGCGCCATGACCGGGTAACTGTCAATTCCACCCCATTGTCATTCCTGCCTGCTGTAGGCAGGCAGGAATGTATAGTTTCAAATCACTGGATTCCGGCTTTCGCCGGAATGACGACGGGGTGTTGTTTTGACTTTCCGTCATCCTGTCTGCCTGTAGCAGACAGGGCTTTAGCAGGAATGCAAAGTCACCTCATCTAAAATAAGGCGTCAGGTATCCTGGCCACGGCATCGTTAGTATCGCTCATAAATACGTCTATCGCCCCCGTCGTCATTCCAGCGAAAGCTGGAATCCAGTGGTTTATGTCATACATTCCCGCGTAAGCGGGAATGACAATCAGGCAGGACTGGCGCTCATTTCACATCGCGGCCCGCCCTCCTGGATTCCGGCTTTCGCCGGAATGACGATGAGGTGTTGTTTTGACTTTCCGTCATCCTGTCTGCCTTTAGCAGACAGGGCTTTAGCAGGAATGCAGGGTCACCTCATCTAAAATAAGGCGTCAGTTATCCTGGCCACGGCATCGTTAGTATCGCTCATAATACGCCTATCGCCCCCGCCGTCATTCCAGCGAAAGCTGGAATCCAGTGGTGTATGTCATACATTCCCGCTCAGGCGGGAATGACAATTAGACAGAACTGGCGCTCATTTCACATCGCGGCCCGCCCTCCTGGATTCCGGCTTTCGCCGGAATGACGATGAGGTGTTGTTTTGACTTTCCGTCATCCTGTCTGCCTGTAGCAGACAGGGCTTTAGCAGGAGTGCAGGGTGACCTCATCTAAAATAAAGGCGTCAGGTATCCTGGCCACGGTATCGTTAGTATCGCTCATATCGCCCGCTATGTTAGTAATTTAGATGAGGTGACCCTTATCAACTCATCGTCTTGCGGTATTGCCTGTAATAGTCGATGACCTTTCTGACATAATTCTGTGTCTCTTTGTAGGGCGGTATCTTGTTGCCGTGCCGTTTAACCGCCGTTTCCCCGGCGTTATAGGCCGCGAGCGCCAGCCTGAGGTCGTTATTGAATAATCGTATGAGATAATGCAGATAGCGCGAACCGCCCTGGATGTTTTGTTTGGGGTCGCGGCGGTTGCTGACCCCGTATTGCCTGGCCGTCTCGGGCATCAACTGCATCAGGCCCACCGCGCCCGCGCGCGAGACGGCATTGGGGTCATAGTAGGATTCGGCCGTAATCACGGCGTGCAATAAAGTGTGCGGCAAGCGGTATAGGTTCGCCACGCTGCGGATGGTCGGGTCGAATTTTTTCTGATTCTTGCGCCAGTTCACATTCCCGGATAACACCCTGGCCTCTTCCCAGCCCTTCCAGGTCTTGACCAGACGCTTGTAACCGTCGTGCGTGGGCTTGTCGGTCAGAATAACGCGGCCGTGCTTGTCGATATAGCGATAGACATCGGCCTTGAGCGGCAGCGCGCTTGATAATAAAAGCAAAAACAGGAGTGTTGTCTGGCTGTTGAACATTTGATTCCTGGATCGCGCGGGCAGAGGCGCTTGTTGATGCTCTTTATAACAAATACAGGCTGATTTGAATAATCAATAATGCAAACAGGGCCGCGATCACATCATCCAGCATGATCCCCAAACCGCCCCCGACATGCCTGTCCACCAGCGAGATCGGCCACGGCTTGGCAATATCGAACAGGCGAAAAAGCAAAAAACCCGCCAGGAGCCACACTGCCCCTTTCGGCAACATGAAAAAGGTAATCAATATGCCGACAATCTCATCCCAGACGATGGCCGGGTGATCATGCGCCTTGAGCGCCCTTGCCGTGGCATCGCACAGATAAATGCCCGCGATCAAGGCCAGAACAACGATCAAGAGATAACCCGGCCAGTCCAGACCGGCCAGCAATAAAAAGAGCAGCACCCCCACAACACTGCCGGCCGTGCCCGGCATCCACGGCGACAGACCGCTGCCAAAGCCCAGCGACAGAAAATGTACGGGATTCAACAGCAGTCGAACCGGTACCGGTGGAGTATTATTGCTGCTCATGGGAAGAATCAGGAAATCGTCATTCCAGCCTGCCACATAATTGAAGATAGCCATCCGCCGGCCCGGATCGCCGCAGCCAGCTTTCGACAGTCGCCGAAGGGAGTGTTAAGGCATGAAAAAAAATTGAACGAAAACGACTATAACGCCGGCGAGCGTTGCGCCGACCATCCATTTCAGTGCGGCCATGTCGCGCTCAAGTCTGATAATGTCGTTCTTCGTAGCCAGGTTTTCAGCCGAGAGGGCCTCGGCCGCCTCCCTTGCGTCTTGCTCCGGCACACCGGCCTTGAGAAAGGCTTTATACACTTCGGAGATCATCGTAGTCATGGTTTTCTCTCGGGGCTAATAATGGTTAAGGGCAGGGCGCCTTTCTAAAAAGCCCGCAATCGCCCTATATTAGCCCATAATTTATTTTTTTGCCTCTTTTAAAATCCGAGTGGGTAATGCAATAATTCTGGCTTAATTGATGACCAGTACAGAACGGAGACGGCCTGCGGGCAGCAGGTAGGCCAAAATGACAACAGTTTCGTCATTCCAGCGAAAGCTCGCCTACAGGACGTAGGTGGTAGAGCGGCGTCTGGAACAAGCCGCCGAGGAATCCACGCCTGCCTCCGGCAGGCAGGTAGCGGGGTGGCAGGTAACTCAGCGGGGTCGGTTGGAATGAGGTATTCAGATGGTCATTCCCGCTTATGCGGGAATGTATTGTATCAACCACTGGATTCCAGCTTTCGCTGGAATGACGATGGGGTGTTGTTCCGGCTTTACATCATTCCGGCCTGCCTGCCGCAGACAGACTCATGCCATTTTCTGCACACTCAATCCACATGCGGCTTAACCCACTCGGAACTCAAAAGAGCCATTTTTTTCTACCTGATCCGCTATTTTGTCGGCCAGACGGTTCTGCAATAAGCCGCCGCAGAATCCAGAAGCGCCTGCCAAAATCTTCCAGGCCCCGTTGATGTTATGATTCATATCCTTTGCCTTCAGACAAGCAATCAGTCCACTCTTCAGAAATCATGCAGGATCAAATAGTCCACACGGCGGCGCTCGACACGCCGGCCTATGTTTACGACCGGGCCGCGATAATGGCGGTATTACAACGCCTGCACAAACTCAAACGGGAAACCGGCTGCAAAATCCTGTATTCGATAAAGTCGGCCAGTCTGGTCGGGCTGCTGGAACTGGTCAAACCGCATGTGGACGGCTTTAGTTGCAGTTCGCTGTTTGAGTTAAGGCTTGCCCGGGAACTCCTGGGCGCGAAGCAAACCACCCATATTACGACACCGGGTTATCGCGAGCCGGAGTGGGACGCGCTGATCGGTTTGAGTGACGCCGTGAGCCTGAATTCAATCCGCCAATGGCGGCGATATGCCGGGCGGATCGCGGCGGGTTCCAGTTGCGGCATTCGTATCAACCCCGAATTATCGTTTGTCGCGGATGAACGCTACGATCCATGCCGGCCGGATTCCAAGCTGGGCATGAGCCTTGCGCAAATTGCAACGGCCAACGCGGAACAGGCGCTGGACTGGTCTTTGATACAGGGCGTTCATATCCATAATAATTGCGAATCCACCGAGTTTGAGCCGCTCCAACAAAGCGCCGAAAAGGTAATGCGGGGGCTGGCCCGTTACCCGCTCGACTTGCGCTGGATCAATCTGGGTGGCGGTTATCTGTTTCACAATGCGCCTGATTTAAGCCCGCTGACCGAACTGATCAACACCTTAAAAAGAGAATATAAAATGGAGGTCTATCTGGAACCGGGCAAGGCCATCACCGGTCATGCCGGCTGCCTGGTGGCAAGCGTGATTGATTCAATAGAGACAAAAAACAAGACGATCCTGGTGCTGGATACCAGCATTAATCACCTGCCGGAGGTATTTGAATATCAATATCAACCGCAAGTGAGGGGCGCGGCGCCGGACGGCGCATATCAATATTGTCTGGCCGGGGCCAGTTGCCTGAGCGGCGACCTGTTTGGCGATTACGCTTTCAGCGCGCCGCTCAAACCGGGCCGGCGCGTTGTCTTCGAAAACACCGGCGCCTACATGCAGGTCAAGGCCAATCTGTTTAATGGCATCAATCTGCCGGCGGCCTACCTGCTGGAAGAAGACCACCGGCTTAAATTATTGACGCAGTCTGATTATGCAAGCTACCGCGACCGCTTATAGCATTCTGAGCGGCAACTTCAAGCACACGGACGATTCCCGGGGGCGGACCGACTGGAGGAACTACAATCCCGTTTACGGCCCCGATATCCTGATCGACCGCTTCGAAACCCTGGATCTCTCGGCGCAGTCACAGTACACGACTCATTTAGCTCTGAGTGTTTTAATCGGTCTTTTTGGGTCTGTTTGTGTCCAGGCCTGGAGTGCTTTCTGGGGCTGATAGAGTATCCAGTTTCGCAGGGCATCAAGGCCGGTTCGGGACCATGATTTTTCGCGTCTGGCATGGGTTTTTCTCCGCATAGTCTTGCGTCCCATGGTTTTGGTGGCGCATTGATAGGCCCATGTCACGGCGAGGGCGACGACAACGAGCAAGGTGGCGAGTTTGTCGGGATGGGTGATGTGGGTATCCTCGATATTGAGGCCACGGGTCCTGGCATCGGCGAACAAGCACTCGACACCCCATCGGCGCTGTCGCCGTTGAGCCGCACAGGCTGGAAGAACCGTTGTAGACGGCGGTAATTCGAAGCGTGCAGGGCAGGGCCGGGGAACTGGCTGGCAAGATGCCACAGGTTCACCGTGCGACTGTTCGCCAAACCCAACACTAACACGGCCAGAGTTTCAAGCCGCGTCTTGCTCAGATTAAAATGCGGGCGTAATGTTGCCAATAGAGGGGCGAGGAGTGAGCCGAACATTGCGAAGACCCTGGTGGTTGAGAATCTTCAAGTCGACTCCTTTTCGCCTCTCAATGCAATAGCGTCGTGTACTATGCGGCGCAGTACACCGGCCCAGCGCGTGGCGACCAGATTCGACTGCGTCTCTACGGGGCCGATGTGCTGAAGGACGGCGGGCGTATCGCCCGGCCCTTTGACGCCGGGGCGTTCGCCTTTACGGATATCGTGGCGTGGCGAACTATCAGTGCGAGGATCGGTTACGAGTTCTAATCACCGGTTCAGCGAGCCCCTGACCGGCGCACAACTCAATACCCAGGAGGTCTGCGGTTCTGCCACTGTTCTATCTGTTCTAACTGGCTTGCGACTTGAAACAAGCTGGCCTCGTCGCCGTGCCGCGCTACCAGTTGTACGCCGACGGGCAGGCCGTCAGCGCTCATGTGCACGGGCACGGACATGGCCGGCAAGCCGGCGATATTGAAAGGCGCCGTAAACACGCAATCGGGCATCATTTTAGCGGTGTTGTAATGATGGATATCGGGATCGTCCATGCTCCACCGGCCCAGCGGTGGCGGCGGGATGTTGAGAACGGGACATACAAATACATCGAATTCGCACAATAGCGTCGCAATCTCGATAGCCGCCTTGCGCAGGCCCTCGACGTCGTTGCTGTGCTGTTCCCCGTTAATGGTGTCCGCGTATCGCAACATACTCCATATCGTCGGCGACACATCGGCTTGCGTGACTTCCCGGCCAACTAACGGCGCCATATTGCCGAACAGCGCGGCGGTCTGCACCGCGATAACATCCGTGTACTGTTGCCAAACCTCGGCAAAATCCAGTTTCAGATCGAATTCCTGTACATCCCGCGAGCTGGATTCGAGCAACTTGAGCGTCTTTTCGATCGCCGCGCTGACTTCCCCGTGCTGCGAGGCGCCATCCGGGGACGACAACGTGAAGCCAATCTTCAGGTTCTTGGCCTCGATCGCTGTCGAATCGAGAAACGACGTTTCCGGTTTCGGCAGTACATACGGTTCGCCCGTCAGGCCGCCGCAGGTCACGTCAAGAAACGCCGCGCTGTCACGAACCGTTCGGGAAACGCAGTGCACTTGCGCGCCGCCGCAAAAAAGATCGACTCCGTTCGGTGACAATGTAATGCGACCGCGAGATGGCTTCAGTCCCACCAGGCCATTGAACGCCGCCGGAACACGAATAGAACCCGCCGCATCGCTGGCATCGGCTATCGGCGTCATTCGAGCCGTAACTGCGGCGGCTGAGCCGCCACTCGATCCACCCGCCGACACGCCATGCTTCCAGGGGTTTTGCGTCACGCCGTACAGGGCCGATTCCGAAGACAGGCTCCAGCCGAGTTCCGGGCAATGGGTGTTGCCCACGGGCAGCAGTCCCGACTCCCGGAGTCGGCGGGTCAATACCATGTCGAACGGCAGCACCAGGTCTTTGAAGTACGGGCAACTCCACGTCATCGGGTTGCCTTCCCACGCGGTAACCATATCCTTGATCAGAAACGGCACGCCCGCAAAAACCCCGTCTTTGCGGCAGATTTCAGCCTGCTCTCTGGCCCGGTCATAGGCTTTGGACACGACGGCATTGAGCCTGGGATTGTGCCGCTCAATACGGTCGATGGCCTCATCAAGCAGTTCCAACGGCCTGACCTCACCACGCCTGACCAGAGCCGCCAGACCCAGGGCATCGTAGTCTTCGTAACTGGTCCCGAGAATCCCGCTCATACGCTACCACCGATAAATGTAGTCATTGACATAGTTGTAATTCATGGCCCATTTTCTACCTTGTCCGCGAAGCCTTGGAAAAGCTGACCTTCGATCGAGTCTGCGCCAGACCGCCAGCGGTTCTGCATGTATGCTTCTGTCATGGTCTTTTCCTTGTTAATGAGCGCATAACATTCAGGGATTTTCCAGCAGACTCCGCAACATCCAGGCATTCTTCTCGTGGATCTGCATGCGTTGCGTGAGCAGGTCCGCGCTCGGTTCGTCATTGGCGCCATCCACCAGCGGGAAGATCGAGCGCGCCGTCCTGACCACGGTTTCCTGACCCTCGACCAGTTGCCTGATCATGCCCTCCGCGTTTGGCGTACCGGTTTCCTCTTCAATAGAAGAGAGTTCGGCAAATTGCTGGTATGAACCCGGCGCGTTGACGCCCAGGGCGCGGATCCGCTCGGCGATCTCGTCGACGGCCGTGGCCAGTTCCATATAATGCGTTTCAAACAGGTTGTGCAGGGTCGAAAACATCGGCCCGGTCACATTCCAGTGGAAATTGTGCGTTTTTAAATATAGAGTGTAGCTGTCGGCCAGAAGACGTGACAAACCTTCGCCGATCTTTTCACGATCGGCCTTTTCAATGCTGATATTAATTTCCATTATTGCTCTCCGGTGTTAATAAAATAATTATAGCCTTAAATTTTAGCGAGCGGATTCATTTAAATAAAAGCAATTATTTCTATTTTCTTGATAGTCTCAGACTATTAGCCCGCGCGGGCCGGGGCGCAACCGCACACGACCAACATTGCCATATTGACCATGCTGACTGCCATAAAAATCCTGTTTTTTGCCTTTTTTGATGTATGCCGCCTGCGCAAGGGCCCGCAAGACATCCCCGCCTCATACCACCTGTTCGGCCTCTGCCTGACCGTTAATATCCTGTTCTCATTCCTGCTGCTGAATCTGTTCCTGTCGCTGCTCCCGGCCATATCCGCGACGCTCCTCAAAACCGCCGTGTTGCTGACTTATGTCTGGTTCTTTTTATGGGCCTCAAGTATGCCGGGCCGCTGGTTGCAGACCGTTACGGCCCTGGTCGGCACGGGGATTATCCTGAGCCTGCTGACGCTGTCGCTCTACCTGTTCGACGGCATCAAAACGGAGCCCGGGGAGTGGCTGTTCCTGCTGCTGATCGGCTGGGACATTCTCATAATGGGCCATATCCTGCGCCATGCCATGCTGGTGCGCCTCTGGCTGGCCATCGTGCTGAGCATCATGTACGTCATTATCGTCTTCAATCTCATCCGAATCTTCATCCTGTAGCAGTGTACTGATGCACATCCATATCCTGGGCATCTGCGGCGTCTTCATGGGCGGCATCGCGCAGATCGCAAAGCGCCTCGGCCATACGGTGACCGGCTCCGACGAAAATATCTATGCGCCGATGAGCGGGCAACTGGCGGCCGCGGGCATCGACATCATGCCGGGCTATGACGCCGCGCAACTGCGGCCGGCGCCGGACCAGATCCTCATCGGCAACGCCCTCAGCCGGGGCAACCCGGCGCTGGAGCAGGTCTTGAACGCGGGGCTGAACTATCTGTCCGGGCCGGAATGGCTCTACCGGGAAGTCCTGCGCGACAGGCATGTGCTGGCCGTTGCCGGCACCCACGGCAAGACCAGCACGACCGCGATGCTGGCCTGGATCCTGGAATACGCGGGCCGGAGGCCGGGATTTTTGATCGGCGGCGTAGCCGAAAATTTCGATCAGTCGGCCCGCCACAGCGGCTCGGACTATTTCGTGATCGAGGCGGATGAGTACGATACGGCCTTTTTCGACAAACGCGCGAAATTTATCCATTACCGCCCGCGAACCTTGATCATAAACAACATAGAGTTCGATCATGCAGATATATTCGCCGATATTGCCGCTATCAGGCGCGAATTTCATCATTTGGTGCGGACTTTGCCACAACGGGCGCGGCTTGTCCGGCTGGCCGGGGATGCGCAGATCCGGCAGGTTTTGGCGCAGGGTTGCTGGTCTGAGACGGTCAGCTTTGGGGCGGACGGGGCCGACTGGTCGATCGCGGAGGCGAACCGCGATTGCAGCCGTTTTTCGGTCAGCCGGGGCGGGGCAAAGCTGGCCGAGGTGCAATGGCCGCTGTTCGGTCGGCACAATGCGCACAATGCCCTGGCGGCGATCATCGCCGCCGATCACATCGGCATCCCGGCCCGGCAGGCCGCCCTGGCCCTGGCCGGATTCAAATCGGTCAAGCGCCGGCTGGAATGTATCCTCGCCACGGACGGCATTCGCCTGTATGATGACTTTGCCCATCACCCGACGGCGATTGCAATGACCCTCAAGGCCCTGCGCCAGCGCGCCGGCGCCGCCCGCGTCATCGCCGTGCTGGAACCGCGCTCCAATACGATGAAGATGGGCGCACACGCCGAGACCCTGGCCGGTTCACTGCGCGAGGCCGATCAGGTCTTGATCCTTCAAGCCGAAAATATCAAATGGGATATCGCCGGAAACATGAGTGAAATCGAGACGCGCTGCGCGCTTTTCCATGACATTGACGCCATCGTCAACCGGATTCGGACAATGAAACAGCATGGCGATCACATCGTCCTGATGAGTAACGGCGGCTTCGGCGGCCTGCGCGAAAAATTGATCGAGGCATTACGTTGAGCGAAACTATCCCGCTGTTCCCGCTGGGCACCGTGCTGTTTCCGGGCGGCGACCTCAAACTGCGCCTGTTCGAGCCGCGCTATATCGACATGGTCAGTGAATGCCTGCGCGCCGGCAGCGGTTTTGGCGTGTGCCTGATCAGCGCCGGGGCCGAGGCCGGCCGGCCGGCGCAATTTTTCCGGTTCGGCACCAGCGGCGCCATTACCGATTTTGAAAAAATGCCGGACGGCTTGCTGGGCATCAATGTCCGGGGGGAACGGCGCTTCAGGGTGGATCGCTCCTCGATCAGGGCGGATGATCTCTGTATCGGCGAAGTCACCTTTCTGGAACAGCAGGACGTGCTGCTGCCGCTCTCCTATCGCGGCTTTTCCGATTTGCTGAAAGAGATCGCAACCCGCTATCAACTGCCCTACGCCGCCGGGGACGAGCGCTTTGAAAGGGCCGACTGGGTCAGCGAGCGCCTGTCTGAACTGCTGCCGTTTGAAATGCCGGTCAAGCAGACCCTGCTGGAAATGGACGACGCCCTGCGCCGCTTTGATTACATCCAGAGCCTGCTGGAAAAGATGGGGGTCGGCAAACTGGCCCTGAACTGAGCCGCTGTTGATAAGCACCCTCGCTGCTGTATTGGGCCTTCATTTTTTGGTGAACATCGCCTTTAGCTTCTCAAACCAACCCTGCCGCGTCCGTTTCCTGGCGGCATTGGCGCGCGCCTGATCGGCCTTGCTCAGCCGTTTATTTGCGAAGGTGGCGCGCGCCTGGTCGGCCTTGCCCAACGGCTTCGCATGACTGCCGCCGTGACTGGCAACGGGCTTGCCGCCAAGCAAGGCCCCAACGCGCGCGCCCGCCTTTGGGCCAAGCTTCTTTTTTACCTTATTGAAGATGTAATTGTCCGTATATTCCTTTGCCTTTATTTCCTTAAGGACCGTCATAATAACCTCGTCCCCTTTCTCCTTTCTCAGGGCCAGATAAAGGCTTTCAAACAAACTCTCTGACCACATGGTCCTGGCCTCGGTGGCGCCATCAGGACTTTTATCACTCATAACCTCGCTCCGGGAAAAGTCATTTTCACTCAATCAACAGAATTTAAGGAGACTCTGATTAAATCAAAGTCCCTGCCAGCTAAAGTATAACAAACAAGGCCGTGACGAAAACTCTAATTTAAGGGCTCTTTTGAGTTCCGAGTGGGTTAAGCCGCATGTGGATTGAGTGTGCAGAAAATGGCATGAGCCTGTCTGCGGCAGGCAGGCTGGAATGATGTAAAGCCGGAACAACACCCCGTCGTCATTTATGGACAGGATGTCCTGTATGCGGCGTGAGGGCAGGATGCCCGTAGCCGCCCAGCGAAAGCTGGAATCCAGTGGTTGATACAATACATTCCCGCATAAGCGGGAATGACCATATTCCAACCGACTCCGCTGAGTTACCTGCCACCCCGCTACCTGCCTGTAGCAGGCAGGCCTGCCTCCGGCAGGCGTGGATTCCTCGGCGGCTTGTTCCAGACGCCGCTCTACCACCTACGTCCTGTAGGCGAGCTTTCGCTGGAATGACGACAGGAGCGCGGTCAACTCTTCAACAAAACCGTTGTTCCGGCCCACCCAAACCAAACACCACTGGCAAACCGCAAACAATAAGTATAATATTTCAACCTTACGGCCCAACAAAGCCGGAGGCCACGCGGAAAACAGGCAAAAACGAAGACTGCCCCGCGTGCTCCGCCCGGCCCGGCCGCCGGTTTGTTGGTTGCCCTTAGCCCATGAACACCGTTGCCATGCGATGATCAAGCACAAAGAAATCGGAGCAAGCGCTCACAAACACCCCATCGCCCCGCGCTCGCGGCCCGGATACTCAAAGCCCGCATGCCCCCGACCCAAACACCCGGAGCCAATCCATTGAGCCAGGACGAAAGCACGCTCAAGCTCTTCATGGCGCATCGCCCGCTGCTGGTGAAGTATGCCAATGACATCCTCGACAACCCGGCGGACGCCGAAGATGTGGTGCAAATGGCCTGGGGGCGCTATGAGGCCACGGCCAGGCAGCGCGATCTCAGCGAACCGGTCGGCTATCTCTACCGCATCGTGCGCAACCTCGCCATCAACAGCTACCACCGCCGCCAGCGGCAGGAGCAGATGATGGCGCCCGCCGACATCGAGATCGAGGAAACCATCGCCGACAATGGCCCGACCCCGGAGGAAGCCACCATCGCCCAACACGAATTACGCCTGCTGGGCAAGGCCCTGGCCGAACTGCCCGAGCGCACCCGCGTTGCCCTGGAAATGCGTCAGTGCGGCGGCCACAAGTTCAGGGAAATCGCCGCTCATCTCGGCATATCCGTGACTATGGCGCACGATATTGTTACCGAAGGCATTATCCATTGCCGCCACCGCGTGCGCCCGGAGCAGTGCCCGGATCGGTGATGCTCCCGCCCTTATTCATGCCAGCCCGGAAAAACACCGCCGCCACAAGGCCGCTCACGCGCCGGCCATGACCCCCTCAGACCCCGAAGAAAAGCGCTCTGCCACGGCAGAGGCGGCCCGCTGGCTGATCGCGCTGGAAGAAGACCCGGATGACGCGGCGCTGCGCGCCCGCTTTGAGGTCTGGCTGGCCGAAAGTCCCGCCAACGCCGAGGCCTGGACCAACACCTCGGAAGTCTATGCCATGATGGCCAAAATACCGCCGGTCCATGCCGATCAATGGGCCGATCAACGGGCCGATCAACGGGTCGGCCGCGAAGCCGCCCAGGCCCCCGCCGAGGATGATGGCGATGACGCGGCCGCAAGCGCTAACCATGACGCGCGCCCGGCCCCGCCGCGCGCCCGCCCGCGCCGCGCCGGGCGCAGATCAATCGGCCGCCGGCTCCTGGGCGCGGCGCTCGCGGCCTGGCTCGTCTTCAATCTCGCCCCGCCGCTCTGGGTGCGCCTGCAAGCGGACCACCTCACCGCGGCCGCCGAATCAGAATCCATCCGCCTGGACGATGGCAGCCAGGTCCATCTTGCCCCGGCCAGCGCCGTCAACATTGAGCCGGGCGGCCGCCGCGTGCGGTTGATTAAGGGCGAAGCCTTCTTCGAGGCAAGCCCCGCCGACCGGCCGTTCACGGTGACCGTTGGCAAGCTCAGGGCCACGGCGCTCGGCACCGCCTTCAATGTCCGCCGTGGCAAGCGCTCGGTTACGGTCGCCGTCGGCGAAGGCCGCGTGCGTGTCGAACAGGCCCCGCTGGCGGCCGAGTTGACCGCGGGCGACTGGCTGCATGTCGGCCCGGATGGCGCCGTCCGGCGCGGCACGGCGCCGGTCGAAGAAGCCGGGGCCTGGCGCCGGGGCCTGCTGATCGCGCGCGACCGCCCCCTGGCCGGGCTTGTGGACGATCTGCGCCGCTACTACGCCGGGCAGATCGTCCTCACCAACCACGAATTCGGCCGGCTTAGGGTGTCCGGCGTCTTCCGCCCCGCCGACCCCGCCGCCGCCCTGCAAGCCATCGCCGCCGCCCACGGCGGCGCGGTGAGCCAACTCTCACCCTGGATACTGCTGGTCTCGCCCCGCTAAACCGCCTGGCTCTCGGGTCTGCCTGCTGTAGGCGGGCCAGGTAAGCCCGGGGCAAGCGGCCGAGGAATCTAAAAAGGCGCTGTCCGAATGCGCCTACCGCCCCCGCCGTCATTTATGGGCAGGATGTCCTGTATGCGGCGACCTGCCTGCAACAGACAGGTCCATAACAAGCGGCTGAAGGATTCTGTAAGGTGATGCCGAGATATACTTACTATTCCCGCCGTCATTCCAGCGAAAGCTCGCCTGCATGGATGCAGGTGGTAGAGCGGCGTCAGGAACAGGCCGCCGAGGAATCCAGTGGTTTATGTAATACATTCCCGTTTACGGGAATGACAATAAAACGGGCATTCGAGACGGCAAGGCGCAGACCTTCTTGCAACAGACAAATCCGCGGATAATTCCACTCCCTTCCCACCTCACCACTCATTATTTCCCAATAAGAAATTCATAAATTCTCAAATTTTTTACAAAAATTCCAACTTCATAACCGAAAAAACCGCATCCCCGATTGTTATACAAGTAAGTGCTTAAAATATTGCGATTGATTCGCACTCTTTATCCGCCCCGAACAACAACCTGAATTCAAGCGACAAAGGAAAATCAACATGCCGAACAAACAACAGGAGCGCCATTGCGCCCACACGACCGCCCGTCACCAAACGCCAGCCGGCCCGCTATGCTTTTTACTGGCCGCCCTGACCCTCGTCATCGCCTGCCCGCCCGCCCGGGCGCTGGCGGAGGAGCAAGGCGCGGCGGCGGCAGAGGCCCACTTCAACATCGCGCCCCAACCCCTGACCGATGCCCTGGCTCTGTTCGGCCGTCAGTCCGGCATGCAGGTCTCGGCCGCGGCCGGCCTTATCCGGGATATCACCTCGCCCGGCGTCAGCGGCGCGCTGCAACATACCGAGGCGCTCAGCCAACTGCTGGCCGGCACGGGCATCGCCTACCGGCTCACGGCCGCCAATACCGCCGTGCTCGAATCCGCGCCGGAGGAGGAAGAACCCATACCAATGGCGCCCCTGACGGTAGAGGGGGAGGCGCAATCGGCAGAGCCGTGGTTGTCCGGCGATGCCGAAAAGGCGTATCGCGTGGAAGACGCCAATGTCGGCGTGCTCGGGAATAAACTACTGCAAGACACCCCTTACAGCGTTGAAGCCTATTCCAGTGACTTGATAAAAAACAAACAGGCACGCTCGTTAGCTGACATCACCAAAGGCGATGCCTCAGTCAACCTGACGCCAGACACCCTTGCAGGTGAAAATAATAATATAGGTATAAGGGGTATAAACCTCGACAATGAAACTTCACGAAAAATTGACGGCTTGAATGCGCGTGTGGGTATTAACGATCTACCTCTGGAGCACGTGGAACGGGTTGAAATTCTCAAGGGCGCCGGTGGCTTCCTGTACGGCTTCGGGCAGCCGGGCGGCATCATCAACTACGTATTGAAACGGCCCACGGATGCGCCTTTTCGGAGCCTTAACATGCAGGTGATGGACAGCGGTCTGGCGCTGATTCACGGGGATGTGGGCGGACGATTCGGCGCCGATGATCGCTTTGGTTACCGCGTCAATCTGGTCCATGAATCGGGAGACACCTATATCAATGACGGCGAGTCACGGCGTAATTCAGGCTCCATCGCCCTGGACTGGCAGATCACACCCGATTTGTTATGGCGGGTCGATGCGCTATTGGGAAAGCATAAGAGGACAGGTGGTTATTTTTTATACCCAAACTCTGATGGCGCTATTAGCTTTATCCCCGGTAAACCACCCGCGCCCATTGACGGTAGTCGCAGACTTGCCCCCTCCTGGTCTCACTATGAGACGGCTCAAGAAACCTACGGCACAGATCTGTCCTGGGATTTTGCCGCGGACTGGACTCTGACTCTGGCGCATCGCTACGGGGAAACTGGACGCGCATATAATCAGACAGGCATCCTTGCTGACTCTGCAGGTAACTACTCGTTGCGATATTTTAACTATGCAAGTCGGACAAAGACCGCGCAATCGCAAGCAATGATCAACGGCATCTTCACAACCGGCCCGATATTGCATGAGTTGGCAGTAGGTGTTTCTTACGGTAAACACGCCAATATCGCGGCAACAGCAGTAGTAAATGGGGCTATCCGCCCTATCTTCCCCTTTGGGAATATCCCCAATGTAGGTAATTTGTCCAATCCAGTTGAAGTTAGTAACCCATTTGACCGTCTTATCTCTTACAGGCAAACAGATACAGAAACGGCTAGCACCCGTTGGCGGGAAGTATTCCTGTCAGATACACTCCATCTCAGCGGGAATTGGGATATCATCCTTGGCCTGCGGCACAGCAATGTGTATGACGAGCGGTTCTTCTGGAGCAAAAACAAATACGACAAGAGCGCGATTACCCCCACTCTTGCCGCAGTGTTTCGCCCATTGGAAGGCTTATCCCTGTATGGCAGTTATATAGAAGCCCTGGAACAAGGGGCGACGGCCCCAGGAACCGCGGTCAACGCCGGTCAAATCTTCCCGCCGCGCGTGAGCAGGCAAGTGGAACTTGGCGCAAAGGCCGAAGCGGATGACTGGTCGGCCACCGCCGCGCTGTTTCGAACAGAACGCGCGCTGGCCTACACCACCCCGGCCAATGTCTTCACGCAGGACGGCGAAGCACGTTACCAGGGCCTGGAACTCAACGGCAAATTCCGCCTGGGTTCTCAATACCTTCTGACGGCCAGCGCCATGTGGCTGGACGCCACCAACCAGAAGACCACGGGCGGCGCCCTTGATGGCAAACGCATCAATGGGGTGGCCCGCGAACGGTTCAGCCTCTATGGCGAGTACCGCGTGCCGAGCTTCCCGCTCACGTTGACGGCAGGCGCGCGTTATAGGGGTAAGCTCCCGATCCATTCGCTCTACTCTGTTGGCGATGTCACGCTGTTTGACATGGGCGCGCGCTACGAGGCGGAAGTCGCGGGTCAGAGTCTAACGCTGCGGCTCAATGTGGACAACCTGACCGACGAAGCCTACTGGACTACATTCTCAGGAATCTCCAACTTATACTCGGGCCCGCCGCGCACTATCAAGCTGGGCGTAGAGCTTGAGTGGTAAGCAAACCGCCGCCCATCCAAACATTCCGCCTGCCTGCCAGGATACACCCACCATCCCCGCCGTCATTCCGACGCAAGCTCGCCTGCATGGATGCAGGTGGTAGAGCAGCGCCCGCCTGCCGCAGGCAGGTCGAGCAATTGCCGCACCCCTTGGCCCTCCATGCGGACCGCCTGATTTGTCTCATAGGTATTGAACCCGGACAATGGCTTGCAAATAGCCACCCCAACCAGTACCCTGCCCCTCATGGAAATAACCGCATTCGACACCCACGACTTCGTCAAGCGTCTGACCGAGGTCGGCATGCCCGAGGCCCAGGCCGAAATCCTGGCCGAGGAACAGTCTCGCCTGATCAAGGAGCGTCTGGCCACCAAACAGGATCTTAAGGCAATGGAAGTCGCCATCATGGAACTGAAACGCGATATCAAGGAGCTTGAAGACCGCCTTAAACGCGACATGATGGAACTGAAACGCGATATCAAGGAACTCGAAGACCGCCTCAAACGCGACCTCGGGGAACTCGAAGACCGCCTTAAACGTGACATGATGGGATTAAAACGCGACCTCAAGGAGGCCGAAGGCGGCCTCAAACGCGACCTCAAGGAGGCCGAAGGCGGCCTCAAACGCGACCTCAGGGAAGCCGAAGATCGCCTCAGACGCGACCTCAAGGAAATGGAGCAAAAACTGACCATCAAGCTCGGCGGGATCATGGTTATCGGCGTCAGCGTTTTGGCGTTACTCGTTAAACTCCTCTGAGCGGTTTTGTTGGCAGCGCTGCCTCAAGCAGGGCTGCCTTGACGAAGAGTTCAGCCGATGCCTAAAAAACCGATCATGAATCCCGCGACCATCAATACAATCCTGAATACGGCGCCCATTGTGATCAAGGGCGCGACCCGCCTGATCAAGCTGATCCGCAATCAGGGCGCCGAGGATCAGGCCGGCCAGGAGATCCCGGCCACGCTGGACGGGCTTAAACAGGAAGTCGAACGCCTGCAACAAAGGCTGGACAGTGGCAACGCCTCGAATATCGAGCAGGTCAAGTTGATCGAAGAACTGGCCAAACAAAACGAATCGCTCGCGGCTCAGCTAAAAAATACCATGACGCAGTTGCAACGGCTGAAGCTCCTGTCGCTGGCGACGATCATCGTCTCCGTGGTCTGCGTTATTCTGGTGCTGACCGCATAGGGCTGAATAATGCAGAAGGTGTTCGGGTCCGATGATATCGTCCTCGCGGGCCATATACAAAGCCTGCTGGAGGCGCACGGGATCGAGTGTCACGCGCGCAATATGGATCTGGGCGGCGGCCTGGGCGAATTGCCGGTCAATGAATGCTGGCCGGAGGTGTGGGTAAACCATGACGCGGACAGCCGCCGCGCGCGCGACTTGATCGCGGCCAGTCAGACGGTCGCCGGGGGGTCTGGCTGGCAATGCCGTTGCCATGAAAAAATGGAGGCCCAGTTTGAGTTCTGCTGGTCATGCGGCGCCGAGCGGGAGGATTGAGGCCCCGGCGGCCCCGCGGCGGCCCGGCCACAATATCGCCATGAAGCTGTTAAAACGGCTGGCCGTTATCCTGCTGTTGTGCGGCAATCAGGCCGTGGCCGGCCCTGATCTGCCGCCCGCGGTCAGCCAGTTGCTCAAGCAATATAAGCTGCCGGCCGATTCGCTCAGTGTTTATATCCGTGAATATGGCGCGGATGAGGCCCTGCTGTCGGTAAATGCCGCCACGCCCAGAAGCCCCGCCTCGGTCATCAAGCTGCTCACCACCTATGCCGGGCTTGCCCTGCTGGGGCCGGATTATCACTGGCAAACCCATGTCCATCTGGACGGCGAACTCAATAACGGCACACTGAACGGCAATCTGGTCATAGAGGGCGGCGGGGACCCCTTCCTCGTGCGCGAAACCTTCTGGCATCTGTTATTCACCCTGCGCAACCGGGGCCTGAGGCATATCACCGGTGACCTGCTGATCGACAATGAAATGTTTGCGGAGGAAACCGGCTCCGTGGCCGATTTTGACAATAAACCCTACCGGGTTTACAACACCTTCCCCGCCGCCACCCTGCTCAACTTCCGCGCCCATCAATTTCATTTTATCCCGCTCGGCAGCGGCGTGCATGTCTATGCCGACCCGCCGGCCGCAAACCTGAAGATTCGCAACCGGCTGCGCCCGGTCGCCGGGGCCTGCCGCGGCAGACACCGGCAGATCGGCTTTAATGTCTCGCGGCAGGGGCCGGATACGGTGGTTGCTTTCAGCGGCGATTACCCGCGCCGCTGCAAAAACCGGGCCCTGTTCCGCGCCGTCCTGGCCCCGGACGCTTATGTCTATGGCGTATTCAAGGCATTGTGGCAGGATTTGGGCGGCACGCTCGGCGGCGGGATCGGCCGCGCCTCGCATGAGGCCGGGACGGCCTTTTACAGCCTGCCCTCCAGACCCCTCGGCGACATCATCACTTACATCAATAAACACAGCAATAATGTCATGGCCAGGCAACTGCTGTTGACCATCGGCAGCGAGATGCAGGCCGCGACCGGCAGCAAAGAGGCCGGCCGCGCGGTTATCGGCGTCTGGCTGGATCAGATCGGCATCGCGGCGCCGGAATTGTTTATCGACAACGGTTCCGGCCTTTCGCGTGATTCGAGAATCTCGGCTGAAACGCTGGCCTTACTGCTGCAACATGCCCTGCAAAGCCCCTATCAACCTGAATTCCTCGCCTCCCTGCCGCTGGTCGGCGTGGACGGCACGGTCAGGAAGCGCCTCAAAGGCAGGATTCCGCCCGGCAGCGCGCGCATAAAGACCGGGATCATTGATGATGTCAGGACGATGGCCGGCTATGTCAAGGCCAGGTCAAACAGGCATTACATCGTGGTGGCATTGCAAAACCACAAGGGCATCCACCAGGGCGCCGGCACCCAGGTGCAGGATGCGCTGCTGGAATGGCTGTATCGGCAATAATTGAAAAAAAAGAACACGTCCCTGTGTAATGTAAGATTCATTAATGGCTATCCATAGCCTAGAGAGGAGGGGTGTAAAACTCGGTTGCTTTCAATTACTGTTACGGGGCCTTCCAGGCCGGTTTCAACAGTAATTTGTGCAATGCAATAAATATAGGTAATATAACGCCCGATCACAAGGCCGAGTTGGTATATAAACTGATTCCCGGCAGTATATAATGCAACCTTCATACCAGATTTAAATTAAATGGACAGATTAACCACGATGAGAGCATTTGCCGCGGTCGCCAGGCTGGGCAGTTTTGTCGCGGCCGCGGAAGAACTCAGTATTTCAAACGCGATGTGCTCAAAGTATGTCCGCAACCTGGAAAACAGCCTGGGCGCGCGGCTCATCAATCGCACCACGCGCCAGCTCAGCCTGACCGAGATCGGCAGCGCCTACCATACAAAGATCATCGGCATACTGGCCGAGGTCGAAGAGGCCGAGCAATCCATCTCCGAACTGCAAAACAAGCCCATCGGCACGGTGCGCATCATGTCCTCGCCCTCCTTCGGCACCTTTCATATCGCCCGCGCCATCAAGGGCTACAAAAAACAATGCCCCGGCGTCAGGCTTGAACTGATCCTGTCCGATGATTTTGAAAATCTGGTGGACAAGGGCATGGACCTGGCCTTTCAGGTGGGCCAGTTGCCGGATTCCAGCAATATCGCCCTGAAACTCTCCTCCAGCCGCCTGATCGTGTGCGCGGCCCCGGCCTATATCAAGGAACACGGCGCGCCGCGGACCCCGGCCGAGCTTAAAGACCATGTCTGCCTGAGCATGCGCAGCACCCTGTTTTCCCCCTCGCACTGGACCTTCAAGATCGATGGCGAAGAGACCACGGTCAGCGTCAACAATGACTACCTGATCACCAACAAGGCCGACGCCCTGAGGGTGGCCGCGATCAACGGCAGCGGCCTGACCCAGCTTCCTTCCTACATGATCGGCCTCGATATCCAGTCCGGCCGTCTGCAACCCCTGCTCGAAAACTACGAGCCGAGACCGCTGCCCATCAGCATGATTTACACCCACCGCCAGCATGTGTCCCTCAAGATCCGCAGCTTTGTGGATTACATGCAGGGCTATTTCAAGACCCCACCCTACTGGGACAAGTGGATGTTTGAAAAAAAGTGATGATTTTTTGTTGCAATGCAACAAAAACAGTATATATTTAGGGCCTGTTTACACGATGTTGGCCGTCCTGTTGTGTCCCAAACTGCGCCAATCAAGGCGCGCGGAGCGTAGTTTGGTCATTCCAAATGAGCGACCTGCCTGCAGCAGGCAGGCAAGCAACGCCGAGTGGCGCAGTTTGGGACACAACCCGAAGGGCTTGGCCTGTTTTGCGCCCCAGCTTCGTTGTCAGTCGCTTGAGTAGCGCAACTACACTGCGCTTCTTCCGCCTTGCTGGCGCGCAAAACAGACTCAAGCAGGAAGGCCAACATAGTGTAAACAGGCCCTAGGTGGTAATTCCCGAATAATCAATCTTTTGGAGAAAAAACGATGGACAAATCATTTGAAAAATTAGTCGAACCGGTCAAGGAGTTGAACGACCTGACCCTGAAGAGCATTGAGGCCATTGCGGCCGTGCAGGTCAAGTCGATTCAGGAAAATGCCAGGGCCAGCATGGAGGCGCTGAAGGCCAGCACGGACATCAAGGACTTTGAAACCCTGCAAAGCTACCTGGAAGAACAGGCCAAGGTCGCGCAGAACGTCTCAAAAGCGGCTATGGAAGACGCCCAGGAAATCGCCAAATTGAGCGAGACCTATGCCAACGATGTCAAGGATCTGATTAGTAAATCCATACTGACCTGAGCCGGCAAGGATAAAACCGGACGAAAACCGCCCCCCGAGGGCGGTTTTTTTGCCTTTTTGTCGCTGACTTTGAAGATTGCCGGGATGTGTCTATTCTTTCTATTGTCATTCCAGCGAAAGCTGGAATCCAGTGGTTTATGTAATACATTCCCGCGCCGGCGGGAATGACAACAAATAAGCCCGCCCGCCAGGAACAAACACCGAAATCCGCTCAACATCCCGGCATCACCTTCCTGTATTCCCGCGGCGCCGTTTGTTTCCATTGATGACACGTTCATAAAAGGCGAGCGAATCTCGTATGAAGATGTCTTTGCTAAACTTTTCCATATAGGTTTTCATGCCGCCGGCCACGATTCGCCCGCGCAGGGCGTCGTCTTTTAGCACGGCATTAATCGCGTGGGCCAGGCCCGCCGTATCGTCGATTGCAACCAGCATACCGTTTTCGCCATTGACCACATAAGCCTTGGGGCCCGCGCTTGCCGCTGCCACCAGTGGCGTTGCCGATGCCCACGCATCCACGGTTACGGTGCCGAACGGCTCATAGCGCGATGGAAACACGCAAATATCACTCGCCGCCAGGAGGGCGGCGCGGTCATTGCGCCAGCCGAGAAAACGGGTGCGGCCGGCAACGCCCGTGGCCTGCGCCAGTGTTTCCAGTTCATCACGTAACGGCCCTTCGCCCGCGATCCACAGATAGGCAGCGGGTATGTCGGCAAGCGCCTTGAGCAGGACATCAAGGCCCTTTTTCTGGTGCAGGCGGGCGAGGGCAAGCAGCAAGGGCGCATTTTCAGGCGTGTGGAATTCAGCCCGCCGTGCCGCCTGGACTTTGGGGAATTCAGCATAGGTATGAATGAGTTGGGTCTGCTCCGGGGCGACGCCCTGAGCCACGATATGCCGCACGATGTCGGGCGTGATGCCGATATGATAGTCGCAGTTTTGAAACCGGCGCAGCTTGTAATAGCCGCCATACCAGCCGACATTTACGGCATCGGACAGGATCGCATAGCTGCCGGCGCGGCCCATCCAGTATTGAATGATATCAGGGTCGAAAGCGCCGGCGACTTTTTTCAAGCGCTTCCCGGTGGGCCACCGGATAAGATGGTGAAATCCAGCCGTTGTCGCGCCGACGCCTTTTCTGCCGAGTTCAGACAGGCGAAAATCATTGTTTGGTCGCGTGAGCACATGCTGCCTCACGCCGCCATCGGCGAGCGCCAACACATCTTCCAGAAAAATGTTCTCGGCCCCGCCCGTCGGCGCCCCTGCCATGATATGCAAAATTTTCATTGATAATGCCGCTCAGCCTTGTTTCAGCATCAGGTCGTTTTCAAGTTTCTCGATGACCCTGGCAGGAGGGATACTCGCAACAGGTAACGGGACAAAGGCGGCATCATCGCGGGGCCACTGGTCGCCGGCATAAATCACCCGCCGCGCGTGTCCGAGGGCATGGGTCCGGCGCGGATTGGTCGGACCGAACAGGCCATAAACCGGCGTATTTGAACAGGACAGGATGTGCATGGGGGCGGAGTCATTGCTTATCGCAAGGCGGGCCCGTTCGCCAAGCGCGATCAATTCCTGCACGCTGAATTGACTGGTGGCATCAATGCCGAGCGTTCGGCTCAGTTTTTTATTGAGCGCAAGCTCTTCACCGGCGCCGATCCAGATAATATTGACGCCCGCGGCAAAGAGGGCCTCTGCCAATTCGGCAAAATGCGGCCAGCGCTTGTCCGGGTGATTGCGGCTTGATCCCGCGTGCAGCAGGGCATAGGGCCGCTCAAGCAAGTCCCGGGCCTCAAGCCAGTCGCGAACCTGGTCGCTGACGGCCCGGTTCAGCGGCAGACGGGGCCTGGGGCTTGCCCTTTGCCCGTCCGCCTTTTCCAGCATTTGATTGAGCCGTTCAAAGCAATGGCACTGACCGGTATAGCGCCGGGCCGGGTGAATATGATAGGGGAACCTGGGGTGATTGCCGATCCTGAGCGCCGCGCCGGACAGGGCGCACAGCAGGCCGCTGCGGTCGCTGGATTGCAGGTCATAAATCCGGTCAAACGCCATTTTCCTGAGCCATTTTATCTGCCGGGCGGTCTCGGCAAGGCCCTTGCGTTCGGCCGTTTTTATGTGGAGGTTTTTTTGCCCGGCAAATAAATTTGCATAGGGCGGCGTGGTCATCAGCCATATCTCGGCCTGTTTGTGTTGTTCCAGCAGCCACAGGATGATCGGGCTGGCGATGATCATATCGCCCAGCGCGCCGAACTTAATGATCAGTATCTTCACGCCGGATAGCGGGCAGGCAGGCGCAATAAAAGGCGATCAGCCACCAGCTCACGCTGGCCCAGATCGAGCCGTAAAATGCCATGTGCGCGTTAAGCGGAAACAGCGCGACCAGAACCGGGAGCAGGTATGGAAATTCGGCGGCCCGGGCGCCGCGCCGGATAAAGCCCCGGACGAGCAGATATAAGCACAACAGATAACCGCCGAGGCCGATCAGCCCGGTCTCTGCCATGATTTCCAGGATCAGCAGATGCGGATGGGTATCGCTGAGGTACTCATCATCCGCCGAGGCATAGTCCTGATAGACATAGCGGTATCCCCTCGGCCCGATGCCGGTCAGCGGGTTCAGCCTGAAGGCGGTAACGGCGGTTTGCCACAGCGGCAGGCGCTTTGAGGTGGCGGCATTGACGACGTCATAATCGCCGCTGAAGAGGCCCAGTGTCCGGTTGAAATGCGCGTTGGTCGGTTCATGGAACACGATCGTAAGGCTCAGCGTTGCGCTGATGAGCAGGGTGGCAAGACCGGCATAAGCCAGGATCGCCTTTTTGTTCTTGTGGATAAAACAGGCATACAAGACAAAGGCGAGGCCGGATAATGCCAGCATGATCCAGGCCGCGCGGCGGCCGCTCAAAAGCACGATGAAGAATAGGGGTAACAGCGCCAGCCATAGCGCTCTGGTTTTTTCACTGTTTCTCAAAATATAAAAAAAACAAAGCCCGGACAGGATCGCGCAGATATGTGAAATAGTATTTCTAGGATAAAACATGCCGGTGATATCGCCATCCCGGTAGGGATAACCGAGAATATTCTGCCCCAGGAAGAATTGCAGGGAGGCATCCACGCACCAGAACAGCACGATGAAAAAGACACCGGCAAGGATAAAGTCGATCCGCTTTCGGTTGCCGGATAATTCCTGAATGATAAACAGCCCGGCGAACAGAAAGCGCAGATAGGGGAACACGGTCTGGGCGGCCCTGGCGCTGTTCGCGGCCTCGGGCAGGGAGCAAAGCAGGGGCAGCCACAGGCACAGGAACAGCCAGATATAGTTTCTCTGGAACGGGTCGGCCCAGAGCCGCGCCGGGGCCTTGATCGCGCGGTAAAGGCCAAGCAGCGCCATGAGGCTGAACGGGACATTATACAGCGACTTGCTGACGAAACCGATAATCACCAGCAATATCAACAGGCTGCTCCAGTATTCCCTGATAAAAACAGCGACAGGGGAAAGTATGTCGTTTGGTTTGATCCGTAATCCGGTTTCTGGCATGGCGGGGTTTACCTGTAACGCTCGACAATGATATTTAACAGGCCGCTGATATAGCCGCTGGCGGCGGCCAGCCTGACAATCCCGTGGCCGGTTTTTTCCTTGTTCAGGAGAAATAATGCCATCGTGAGATGGGCCAGACCGCCCAGCAGCTTGCCGCCGCTTTTTAGCATAAAATGACACCAGCAACGCAGTCTGCCATGTTCGGCGCGGTATTTTACGACATTGTTGATCGCGCCCGTGAAATGGCGGTAAAAAAGATACTTCCAGGTCTGCCGCTCGGCCGGGATGGTCTCAAACACAACGGCCTCTTGCACCCACACATGCCGGTTTTTGTTCCGGGCCGAGCGCTCAAAGAAATCATGATCTTCCCCGCCGATAAAATCATAGCGCCGGTCAAACCGGAGCCCCTGATCTTTTATCAGCAGACGCCTGAACAGCACATTGCCGGCCGCCACCCGCCGGGGCGTCTGTCCGGTCGGGCGTTTGCCTTTAACCGTTGTTTCCGCGGTCGCGGCGCCGTCATAGAGCGGGATAACCGGACCTGATACGACCTCGGCATGATAGTGCTTGATGGCCGCGAGGTGTTTTAGCAGCCAGTCTGCTTGTGGGAATTCGTCATCGTCTATAAAGCAGATGAAATCCGCGTCTGCCGCCAGGGCTTCTTTCAGCAGGCGGTTTCTGGCGCTGGCCAGCCCGCGCTCCGGTTCGCAAAAATAGCGGGTTGCAAGCCGCGCACCGGCGCTGAAATCGGTGACGATCCCGCGCGCGCCTTCGTCCTTGTCGTTGTCAACCACGATTAGGATAAAGGCATAGCGCTCGGGCAGCAATAAGCGGTTAATGGCCGCCAGGCAATTGGCCAGCAGATCGGGCCTGTTATAGGTCGCCACGCAAATTGTAACGACTTCCCGGGCAACGGTTTCACGGGCAATGGGCATGTTTCAAAGCAGGCCGGCATAGACAGCCAGTGTCTTATCCAGCATGTTTTCAAGCGTGAATGGATTTTGCTCTTTTACCCGTGGCCGGGTTTTGTAAAAAGATTCAATCAGGGCGCCGGCATGACCGGTGTCCAGCGGCCGCGCGCGGCCCTCGGGAAACATCCTGCCGAGGACTTCGGCCGCGCCGCCATGGTCATAGGCGATAACCGGCACGCCCAGGCCCAGCGCCTCCAGCGCCGTGCGCCCGAACGCCTCCGGTGTCCGGGCCAGGGACAGGACGATATTCGAGACCGACATCACCTCTTTTACATCACTGCAATGCCCCAGGAAGCTGATGTGCCGATCCAGTTGTGCGTCCCGGATTTTTGTCTTGAGTTCCCGCAGATAGGTCCTTTTTTTGCGGTCTGCCGCGCCCGCTATCAGGCCATGCGCATTCAGCCCCGCCTTGATGGCCCCGGCCACGATTTCGATAAAATCCTCATGCCCCTTCCAGCGCGTGATCCTGGCCGGCAATGTCAGGATAAACTTGCCGTGAAGCTCGGGATGCGCGCGCGCCCACTGTTCCCGCCAGGCCCTGGCCGGCCGGTAGTTATAGGGATATTTCTGCCGGCTGATACCGCGGTGAATGAGCGCGATTTTCTCCGCGCTGACGGCGGGATAGTTTTTCAAGATATAGTCCCTGATGTATTCCGAGATAGCGATGACCTTTTCCCCCCGTGTCATTATCCTGCTGTAAGGATTAACGCTGTAGGGGCCATGCACGGTCGTAACAAAGGCCGGCCGGCGGCTGCCGGCCAGCCCGCGCCGGGCGAGCCAGGCGAGCCAGGCCGGCAGCCGCGAGCGGGCATGAATAATATCGACCCTTTGTTGCCGGAACAGCGCGGTTAATCTCGGGATCAGCCCGAGACTGCTCAATGATTTTCTGCCGACGGGCAACTCGATATGTTCACTGCCGGCCGCGGTCAGTTCGGGCGTCAGCCGCCCGCCCCCGGAAACCACCAGTGAGCGGTATTTGCGCCTGACAAGTTCGGCCGCGACCTCCAGCGTGCCGCGCTCGACCCCGCCGGCCTCAAGCGCGGGCAGTATCTGTAAAACGGTGGCTTGCAAGGTGGGTCCCGGGCGCTGAAAGAAACAGCAGAGGTTTATTTCTCAAGGATAAACTCGGTGCCGCAATAAGGGCATTTTTCCCGGCCGGACGCTTCAATGGGCAGATAGACGCGCGGATGTTGATTCCAGAGGCTCATTTCAGGCAACGGGCAGTGCAGCGGCAGGCGCGCGGACGTGATCTTGAACAGCGCTTCATTGCTGGTCCGGACTTCGGCGCGGTCTGGCTCGGTTTTGCGCATGGCCAATGCCACTAAACAAGGCTCAGCCAGGCCCGGCAATGATCAAGCCGGCCGCTCACGCATTCAAAATACTGTTTTTGCAACTGTTCGGTGATCGGGCCGCGCCGGCCGTTGCCGATCCGGCGTCCGTCCAGTTCCCGGATCGGGGTCACTTCGGCCGCGGTGCCGGTAAAAAAGGCCTCATCGGCAACATACACCTCATCACGGGTCATGCGTTTTTCCTTGACGGCGAGGCCATGTTCAGCGGCGAAGCGGATGATCGTATCGCGGGTGATGCCTTCCAGCGCGGAACTCAGTTCGGGCGTGTAGAGCGTGTCGCGGCGCACGATAAAAATATTCTCGCCGCTGCCCTCGGCCACATAACCCTCATGATCCAGCAACAGGGCCTCGTCATAGCCCGCGTTCAATGCCTCCTGCAAGGCCAGCATGGAGTTCATGTAGTTGCCGTTGGCCTTGGCCTTGCACATGGTGATATTGACATGATGGCGGCTGAAGGAAGAGGTCTTGATGCGGATGCCGTTTTCCAGCCCTTCATGGCCCAGATAAGAACCCCAGGCCCAGGCGGCCACCATAACATGCGTCTTCAGATTGTCGGCGCGCAGCCCCATGCCCTCCGAGCCATAGAAACACATCGGCCGGATATAGGCGCTGTCCAGCCCGTTTTCCTTGACGGCCAGCAGGCAGGCCCGGTTTATCGTCTCCCTGTCAAACGGCATTGGCATATTCAGGATATGCGCCGAGCCGAACAGGCGATCGGTATGATCCTCAAGCCGGAACAGCGCCGCGCCCTGTTCGGTTTTATAGGCGCGAATCCCCTCAAAAACACCCATGCCGTAGTGCAGGGTATGGGTCAGCACATGCGTTTTTGCCTCGCGCCAGGGCACGAACTCGCCATCCAGCCAGATAAGCCCGTCTCTGTCTTCCATATTCATTGTTGTGATTGCTCGTGTTTGATTTGCGGTTTTGCAGGCAACGCTTATGGTAATGCGCCCGGCGCTCACAGGCAACGCCTGATTGCCGCGCAGCGCTGTTAAAAAAGCGCGAGATCGATCGGCCCGTCTCTGTTATTTTACCGCAAACCCGGTTTGAAGAAGGAGGCCCGCAATAATGAAAACCTTAAGCCCGCCCGAGGCCGGCCGCTTGCTGGCAAGCGATGAAAACGCCGTGCTGATCGATGTCAGGAGCACGCTGGAATACGAATACGTCGGCCATCCGCCGAACGCGCTGCATGTCCCGCTCAAGGAGCCGCCGGAGTGGGAGACGGCCCCCGGCTTCGTCGCCAGGGTCAGGGCCGCGCTGGGTCAACGCCCGGCAAACAATGCCGCGCCCAACGAAGCGCGGCCGCTGCTGTTATTGTGCCGCAGCGGCCAACGCTCGGCGCTGGGCGCGGAGTTATTGCTTGAGGCCGGTTTCAGCGCGGTTTACAACATCCTGGAAGGCTTTGAGGGCGAGCGGGATGAAAACGGCCACAGGAGCACGAAAAATGGCTGGCGCTTTCATGGCCTGCCCTGGGAACAATCCTGAAAAACCGGCGAAACTGTCAAGAGAGGCGACAAGGTTCTATGTTTTTCCAGTTCCAGGAGCGCATAGTGAAACAATTTTTTAAGCGGCTCAAAACAGCGGGTCTCGGCGCGTTCCTGGCCGCGTTTGGCCCCGGCGGGCTGTTTATCCCGGCGGCGGTGGCCGCGCTGGAGCAGGCCGCGGCAAGCCGGGCGGCGCCGGCCATTGATATCGAGGCGGTGTACGCGGCCCAGGCCGGGCTGCTGGCGCGCGCGGCCGGGGCCCTGGCGGCGAATGATAAAACCCGCACGGAGCTGTACTTTCTGGGTTTTGCCGGCGACGCTGAAGAGGATGTGTTTCTGAACGAGGCGCGGGCCGCCAGGATGATCCTGGAAACAGGCTTTAATGTCTCCGGCCGGGCCTTGCTGCTGGTCAATAATGCGAAAACGCTGGATCAATATCCGCTGGCGAATTATGCCAATCTGCGCCGGGCGCTCAGGCAAACGGCCCGGAAAATGGATGTCGCCAATGATGTGCTGTTTCTGTTTTTAACCTCGCACGGCACGGAAGAACACGCGCTCTCTGCCAACTTTCCGGGGTTCGGCTTAAAAGACATCGGCGCCGCGGCGCTCGCGGACGCCATTGCCGAGGCCGGGATCAAGTGGAAGATCGTGGTGGTGTCGGCCTGTTATTCGGGCGGCTTTATCAAACCGCTGGCCGACCCCTATACGCTGGTGATCACCTCGGCCCGCGCCGACCGTCCCTCCTTCGGTTGCGGCCATGACGGCCCGTACACCTACTTTGGCCGGGCCTATTTTGAAGACAGCCTAAAACAGGGCTATTTTTTTATCCGCGCCTTTGAGCATGCCAGGGCGCTGGTGAAGGCGCGTGAAAAGCGGGCCGGATTTATCAATTCCAGGCCGCAACTCAGTCTGGGCGCGAAGATGAAGCGCAAACTGGCCGAACTGCGGGCCGGGTCGTAGCCGGGCCGCCAACATTGAAGCCGATCAGGCTTGTTCGTCGGTTTCCTCTTCGCCGTCCCCGGCCGGGGCGGTTGCCAGGTATCTGCTGATCAGCAGGCCGCTTTCAAACAACAGCCAGATGGGAACGGCCAGCAATACCTGCGATATGATGTCGGGCGGGGTCAGCAACATCCCGGCCACAAAGGCGGCCAGGATGATATAGGGCCGGTTCCGCGCGAGTTGTTCGGCCCTGACCAGGCCGGAGCGGACCAGCAGAAAGGTCGCGATCGGGATCTCGAATGAAATGCCGAAGGCAAAAAACAGTTTAAGGATAAAATTCAGATAATGATTGATGTCGGTCATGATGCGGATGCCCGCCGGCGCCGTGCTCGTTAAAAAGGCAAACAGCAGCGGAAACACCACAAAATAGGCAAACAGGATGCCGATATAAAACAGCGCGATGCTGCTCAGCAATAGTGGAAAGGCCAGTTTTTTTTCATTTTCGTAAAGTCCGGGCGCGATAAAGCCCCAGATCTGGTAGAGCACATAAGGCGCGGCCAGAAACACGGCCGCGAACAGGGTCAGCTTGAAGGGCGCGAAAAAAGGCGAGGCCACCTCGGTGGCGATCATGCTGCTGTTCTCGGGCAGTTTGGCGATCAGGGGGGTGGCGATAAATTCATAGATGGTATTGGCAAAGGGCAACAGCAGGACAAACAGCAGCAGGACAAACACCAGCGCCTTCAACAACGCGCCGCGCAATTCGACCAGATGATCAATCAGCGGCTGTTCCTTCATTTGCCGCTGGTCTTTGGCTTTGATTCATCCGGTTTTTGGGGCGGGGCGGGCGCTTTGGGCGTATCGGCCTCGGCGCTGGTCCCGGTTTCACGCAGAAAGCGGTCGGGCGCCTCCTTCATCAGCCGGTCGAGTTGCCGGATATCATCGTTCAGGTGGTCGATTCGATCCAGTTCAAGCTCTTTTTCAAGCTCGCGCTTGGTGGATTGAACGAAGCTGCGGATTTTCCTGACCAGACGCCCGGCATCGCGCGCAAAGCCGGGCAGTTTTTCCGGACCGATGATCAACAGCGCGATGATGGCTATGGCAACCAGTTCCCAGAAGCCTATATCAAACATGGCCGGTCTTGCCCCGGCCCTAGTCTTTGGGCGGGCTGTCGGGGCTGGATTGAACTTCGCCCTCGATCACATTGCCCGGTCGCGCGCTCCCGGTTTCATCGTTTAAGGGCTTTTTCCCTTCCGGTTCGCTGACCGCATTTTTGAAACTTTTAACGGCGCTGCCAAGGTCGCCCCCCATATTACGCAATTTCTTGGTGCCAAACAGCAGGGCGACAATTAACAGCAGAATGAGCAGTTCAGATACGCCAAAACCCATGATTTAGTCTCCATAGAGTGGATCGGTGTTTAATGATAATCGACCCTAGCCTTTAATGATAGCCGCGATAACCTCAATGCCCGCGGCGGGCCTTTTCCTCTAGGCCGGACAGGCCGAAGCGTCGCGCCAGTTCGGTCAGCACCGGCCCGGCGTCAAGCCCCTGAAATTTGAGCAGCACCAGGGTATGAAACCAGAGGTCGGCGATCTCACGCACCAGCGCCTCATCGTCGCCGGACTTGGCGGCGATAATCGTCTCGGTCGCCTCTTCTCCAATTTTTTGCAGGATGCTGTCGGGGCCGGAGCGGAATAATCCGGCCGTGTAGGACTCGCCCGGGTCGGCCTGTTTGCGCTGTTCCAGGGTCTCGCAGAGTTTATGCAGGATATCGGCCGTCATGTTTCGGCCTTAGATCCTGAAGCCGCCATGTCGGCGCCGGTTCAGCCAGTCCAGCAGATACGCCCCGGCCAGCATGCCGAGGATCAGCATGATAAAAGCGATTATCGCCAGTGTTTTCCAGTTCGTCAGACCGGTCTGTCCGTCCCCGGCGCCCGCGGCCGGCCCTTGCCCGGCAATAACGGCCGCGCGTTTTTCGGCCGCGGCGATACGGCTTTTCAGTTCGGTCATCCGGGCAGTGAGTTCGCCCACCTTCAGGCGCTCCGAGTTCAGCCGTTCGGCCAGTTGCCGGTCGGCGTCCGGGTTGGCGCCGGCGCCGCCGGTTTTGCCCGCGTTTTCAGAGCGCAGCCTGGCAATCTCCGCCCGCAGTCCCTGTGCTTCAGTTTCCAGTTCGCGCACCCGCGCGCGGCCGGGTTTTTCCGCAACCAGATACTTGCCGTCAATCCAGCCGCTCGGGCCGCCCGCGGCCTGCACGCGCGCCATTTTGCCGTTGCGCGCCATCACGGTCAGGGCCGTCCCGCTCGGCGCCAGGCCGATGATCGGGCTGTTAATATCGGCTTCACGGTGCAGCCCGATGTTGACCATGTCGGTAACAAACAGGGTTTCGGCCCGGACAAGGCCAGCTAGGGCCAACAGCAGAAGCCCCGCGCACCTCGTTAAAGCCCCTGGCGACATGGTCAGGCCGCTATCCCGGAATGACGCAGCAAGGGCTCAATGCTGGGTTTTCTGCCGCGGAATTCGACAAAAAGTTCCAGCGGCTCGCGGCTGCCGCCCTGTTCCAGTATGGTTTGCAAAAATGCCCTGCCGCTGGCCGCGTCAAAGATGCCGTTTTCCTCAAATCTGGAAAAGGCGTCGGCCGATAATACCTCGGCCCATTTATAGCTGTAATACCCGGCCGCGTAACCGCCCGCAAAGATATGCGAGAAGCTGTGCTGAAAGCGGTTAAACGGCGGCGGCTTGACCACGGCCACCTCGCGCCTGACCTCATCCAGCAGGTCTTGTATATTCAGGTTTTCATCATGGGCGAATTCCAGGTGCAGGCGAAAATCGAAGATCGCAAATTCCAGTTGCCTGAGCATCTGCATGCCGGCCTGAAAGCCCCTGGCCCGCGTCATTTTTTCATGCAGCGCGGCGCTCAAGGGCTCGCCGCTGTCGATATGCCGGGCAAACAGCGCCAGCGCCTCTTTTTCCCAGCACCAGTTTTCCATGAATTGGCTGGGCAATTCGACCGCGTCCCAGGGCACGCCATTGATGCCGGCCACGCCGCTGTAGTCCACCCGGGTCAGCATATGATGCAGGCCATGACCGAATTCATGGAACAGCGTGGTGACTTCATCGTGGGTCAAGAGCGCCGGTTTGTCTGCCACCGGCGGGGTGAAGTTGCAGGTCAGATAGGCGACTGGATTCTGGATCCCGCCGCCGGATTTTTTGCGGACGATGCACTCATCCATCCAGGCGCCGCCCCTTTTGTCCGGGCGCGCGTACAGGTCCAGGTAAAAACCGCCCCTGGGCCTGCCGTCCGGCACCAGGATGTCGAAAAACAGCACATCCTTATGCCAGGTCTCGACCCCCGCGCGCGGCTTGATCCTGACGCCATACAGTTTTTCGGTGATGGCGAATAATCCCTCGATAACCCGGCCGGCCGCGAAATAGGGCCTGAGCATTTCCTGCGAAACGGCAAATTTTTCCTGGCGCAGTTTTTCGGAATAGTAGGCAATATCCCATGCCTGAAGCGTTTTGATGTTGGCCGTTCTGGCGGCAAATTCGGCCAGTTCGTCGAATTCCCGTTGCGCCTGTGCGCGGCTCTTTGCGGCCAGATCGTTCAAAAAGCGCATGACCTCGGCCGGCTCTTTGGCCATCTTTGTCGCCAGCGAATAATGCGCGTAGCTTTCAAAGCCGAGCAAGCTGGCCTTTTCAGTGCGGAGCTTGAGGAGCGCATACATGCCGGCGCTATTGTCCCAGTGGCCGGCGTGGGGGCCCTGGTCAGAGGCGCGCGTCACATAGGCCTGATACATTTCCCGCCTTAACTCCGCGTTGTCGGCATACTGCATGACCGGCAGATAGCACGGAAAGTCCAGGGTCAGCAACCAGCCCGTTTGGCCTTCCCTTGCGGCGGCCTCGGCCGCGAGCGCCAGCGCGGATTCCGGCAAACCGGCCAGTTCGGCCGCGGCCGGGACGGATTTTTTCCAGGCCCGGGTCGCATCCAGCAGGTTTTCCTCAAACCGGGTTTGCAGCCTGGACAATTCCTGCTGGATGGCCTTGTAGCGGGCCTGGTCCGCGGCCCCGAGAGCCACGCCCGACAGGCGGAAGTCGCGCAGGGCATTATTGATGATCTTTTGCTGGGCGGCGCTCAATGAGGCAAAGGCGGCGCTGTCCGCGATCTCGCGGTAGGCGTGAAACAGCGCCTCATTCTGTCCCATCTCGCTGGCATAGTCGGACAGTTTCGGCAGGCAGGCGCTGTAGGCCTCGCGCAATGCCTCGTTGTCGGCGACCGAATGCAAATGGCGGGCCGGCGACCAGGCCCGATCCAGCCGCTCGTCCATATCTTCCAGCGGCTGTATAAAATTATCCCAGTCGCGGGCGCCGGTATTTGCCAGCAGCGCATTCACGCTCGCGCGGTTCTCGGCCAGACGTTGATCAATGGCGGGCTCGATATGAGCGGCCTGAATGGAGGCGAAGCGGGGCAGGCCCGCGTGGTCCAGGAGTGGATTGTTCATAAACGGTCTCGATATGGCTTCGGGTTAATATTTAGTCAGAATTTTCCTGATCAGACCGGCCGGGCCGCGACCAGTCGGATACTACGGAATGATATTCGATCGCGGCGCAGCTTGCCACCAGCAGATTCAAAGGGCACAGGCCGGGCCTTGTCCTGCTTCTGTCCGCCGGTTTGGATCAGGCCGCAAGGCATCGACAACTAAGCTGGCAATCTAACATAAACAATAATAATTTTTATTTAAAATCAATAACTTAGCGCTTGACAGGCGGATTTTATGGCCTATTATTCCTGTCAGTTTCGTTTTGGAGCAGGGCGCAAAATGCAGGGCAATAAAAAAGTCATCCGGGGACTGAACGGGGTCCTCAAAAACCAGTTGACGGCAGTCAATCAATATTTTTTACATGCGCGGATATATAAAAATTTCGGTTTTGGCGGGCTTGATGAACACGCCTACCGGCAATCTATAAGCCGCATGAAGCAGGCCGACCGGCTCATTGAACGTATCCTGCTGCTTGAGGGCCTGCCCAACCTGCAGGATTTGGGCGCGTTAACGGTGGGCGAAGATCTGGAGGAAATGCTGAATGCGGACCTGAAACTGGAATCGGCGGCGGTCGCCTTTCTAAAGGAGGTGATCGGCCTGTGCGAGGCCGGGCAGGATTATGTGAGCCGGGATCTGCTCGCGGCGGCGCTTGCGGATCAGGAGGAATATGTTGACTGGCTGGAGACGCAGTTTGCGCTGATCAGCCGGATCGGCATGGACAATTACCTGCAATCCAGGATCTAGGGCCTGTTTACACTATGTTGGCCGTCCTGCTTGAGTCTGTTTTGCGCGCCAGCAAGGCGGAAGAAGCGCAGTGTAGTTGCGCTACTCAAGCGACTGACCTGCCTGCAGCAGGCAGGCAACGAAGCTGGGGCGCAAAACAGGCCAAGCCCTTCGGGTTGTGCCCCAAACTGCGCCACTCGGCGTTGCTTGCCTGCCTGCTGCAGGCAGGTCGCTCATTTGGAATGACCAAATTTCGCTCCGCGCGCCTTGATTGGCGCAGTTTGGGGCACAACGGGACGGCCAACATAGTGTAAACAGGCCCTGGTCCCGGCCCCGCGCCGGGCTTGACGAAGCAGACATTACCAACCCTTAAAACACAGGAAAATACGATGAAAGGTCATAAAGAAGTTATTGAACATCTCAACAGGAATCTCGCCAATGAACTGACGGCGATGGATCAGTATTTTATTCACTCAAGGATGTATGAAGACTGGGGTCTGACTCAACTCTATGAGCGCATTGCTCATGAGATGGAGGATGAAACCGGGCACGCGGACAAGATCATAAAGCGGATCCTGTTTCTGGAAGGCATGCCCGATCTGGTGACGCGCTCGGAACTCAGGATCGGGCGCAATGTGCCTGATATGCTCAGAAATGATCTGGAGCTTGAAATAAAGGTGATCGATGATCTAAAGGCGGCGATGAAATGCTGCGAGTCGGTACAGGATTATCAAACCCGGGAGATCCTGCAGGCGTTGCTGACCGAGACAGAGGAAGATCACGCCCACTGGCTGGAACAGCAGCTTGGCCTCATAGAAAAAACGGGCTTGCAGAATTATTTACAGGCCCGGATGTAGGCCATTAAACGGCCCTGGAAAGCGGGCGGCAAGGCCGGGGCCGCTTGCTGCGGCCAGGGGAACGTTGAACAAGTCCAGCCTGAATGCTCGGCCTTCCACAGGCGGGCGTAGCAGGCGGTAATAAGGGCGGCATACCGGCCAACCCGGAAAAGATCGGAATTCATTAATTCCTCTCTTGCCCCGTTGTCATTCCGGCGAAAGCCGGAATCCAGTGGTTTATACAATACATTTCCGTCTGCCTGTCCACAGGCAGACGGAAATGACCACTAAGTGTGTTGTCCCCGCGTAAACAGGCAGAAAACTCCAGCCTCAATCCAAATTTCCCAAAGATAAAAAGCCGGATTTGTGGATTTATCCACGGTTAATTATCCATTTCCAAAAAAAAATCAAAAAAAGTCGGGTTTTTTTCAAATTTATGCTTGTTAATAATTCTCATTATGTCTATAATTTGTGTCAGTTCAGTAATTAAATACCAACAACCTGTTTCCATGTATATCTGTATTTGCAGCGCCGTCACCGATTCTGACATCGATCAGGCCGTTAAAAACGGCGCGGATTGTGTGCAACATCTGGAAACCCGGCTCGGGGCCGGCATGAACTGCGGCACCTGCGCCTGTGAACTGGAACGCTGTCTTGACGAGGCCCTGGCCGGTCGGCCGGGCAAGCTGGATTTGAGGGCCTGTTAGTTTGTAATACCGGCTTTCTTAAAGAATTATCGTGCAGACGATAATCATCTCTCTGGTGGTGATATTATGGGGCGCCGCAAGGCGCCCTCTTTTTTTATTCAGGATACCCCATTCCATTAAACATCTCATCTTTAATTACTCTCCCCCGCCGCTTTTGCATACGGGCTTCCCTTAAACAAAATTTGGAATTACTATTGTTTGTACTTTCAGGCTATAAACCACAGGTAATATTATGAAAATCAAATTTCTTGTACTGCTCTTGTTATTGCAGGCCCCGGCCTTTGCCGCTGAAGTCAATGTCTATTCGGCGCGCAAGGAGGCGTTGATCAAGCCCCTGCTGGAACGTTTCACCGGGCAAACCGGGGTCACGGTCAATCTGGTCACGGGCAAGGCCGACACCCTGCTGAAGCGGCTTGAGGCGGAGGGCAGGAACAGCCCGGCCGATGTGTTGATCACGATCGATGCGGCCCGCCTGATCCGCGGCAAGCGGCTGGGCTTATTCCAGTCCACGGACTCAAACACACTGCAAGCCGCCATCCCGGCGCGGTATCGTGACGCCGATAAGCAATGGTTTGGCCTGTCCCTGCGCTCGCGCGTGCTGGTCTATGCGCCGGAGCGGGTCAATGAGTCTGAACTGGACGGCTATTTTGACCTGGCCGAGCCGAAATGGCGGGGGCGTATCTGCATTCGTTCATCGTCCAATGTCTATAATCAATCCCTGGTTGCCGCCCTGATCGCCCATTATGGCCCGGCGCGAACCGAGCGCTGGGCCAGGGCGCTGGTGGAAAACCTGGGCCGCCCGCCCAAGGGCGGGGATCGGGATCAGATCAAGGCGGTTGCGGCCGGCGTGTGCGATGTCGCCGTGGTCAATAATTACTATCTGGCCGGTATGCTGGCCTCGACCCGCGAGGATCAGGTTCAGGCGGCGCAAAAGGTCGCGCTGTTCTGGCCGGATCAGGCCGCGCGCGGCGCCCACATGAACGTCAGCGGCGCGGCGATACTCAAGGCGGGCCGCAATAAGCCGCAGGCGTTGCAGTTGCTGGAATTTCTGGTCAGCGATGAAGCGCAACGCTGGTATGCCGAAAAAAACCATGAATATCCGGTCAAACCCGGCATTAACAGCGGCGCCACGCTGCAAGGCTGGGGCAGTTTCAAGGCCGACAACCTGAACCTGAACCTGCTCGGCGAGCACAACGCCGCCGCCGTAAAACTCATGGATCGGGCCGGCTGGAAATAACAGGCCCGGCATGCTGGTTGCCGCCCGTATCAAGCAAATCAGCAAGCCATCCTGCCGGATTCCAAGCCACGATCAGGCCGCGCCTTGTCTTTAAAGTGGAATCTGGCGCTGGCCATCGTGTCGCTGCTGTTCAGCGTTCCGCTGTTGGTGGTGTTTGGCTCCTTGCTGTTCCCGTCAACGGAGGTCTGGGCCCATCTGATCGATACGGTTCTCTTCGATTATATTAACAACTCCCTGCTCCTGCTCCTGGGCGTGGCCTTGCTCAGTCTGGCGCTGGGCGTGGCGCCGGCCTGGCTGGTCACCATGTACCGCTTCCCGTTGAGCCGCTGGCTGGAATGGGCCCTGCTGCTGCCGCTGGCGATACCGGCCTATATCATCGCCTACACCTACACCGGCGTGCTGGACGCGGCCGGGCCGCTGCAAAGCGGATTGCGCGAACTGGCCGGCTGGCAATACCGCGATTACTGGTTCCCGGAGGTGCGCTCGCTGGGCGGCGCCATCGTCATGTTGTCACTGGTGCTCTACCCTTATATCTATCTGCTGGCGCGCGCGGCCTTTATCGAACAATCCGTCTGCGTGCTGGAGGTGGCGCGCACCCTGGGCTGCGCCGGCCCGCGCGCCTTCGGCCGGGTCGCGCTGCCGCTGGCGCGCCCGGCGATTATGGTCGGGCTCTCGCTGGTGATCATGGAGACCCTGGCGGATTACGGCACGGTGCAGTATTTTGGTGTCCCGGCCCTCACCACCGGCATCTTCCGCACCTGGTTCGGCCTCGGCGACAGCCTGGCCGCGGCCCAGTTGTCGGCCCTGTTGCTGCTGTTTGTGGCGGTATTTTTATACCTCGAAAAGCGCTCGCGCCGGCAGGCGCGCTTTTATCACACCAGCAGCCGCTACGGCCGCCTGTCGCCACAGCGTTTGCGCGGGGCCAAGGCCGCCTTTGCCTCTGGCTATTGCCTCGCGCCCCTGTTATTCGGTTTTCTGATACCGGCCGGTTTCCTGCTCGGCTGGGCCCTGGACGCCCCCGCAGCGCTGGACCGGAGCTTCTACCGGCTTCTGTTTAACAGCCTGTCGCTGGCCTTGATTACCGCGCTTTGCGCCGCGGCGATCGCCCTGTTCATGGCCTATGGCGGCCGCGCTGACCCGCATTCCGCGGGCAACCGGTTTATCGTACGTTTTGTAAGCCTGGGCTATGCCATACCCGGCACGGTCATCGCGGTCGGGGTGCTGATCCCGTTCGCCTGGTTCGATAACACGCTCGATGCCTTTTTATCGGCCCGGTTCGGCATTGACAGCGGCCTCGTCATCAGCGGCACCCTGTTTATGCTGGTGTTTGCCTACCTGATCCGGTTTCTGGCGATTTCAATCAATACCGTCGAGGCCGGCCTGATCAAGATCAAGCCGGTCATGGACGAGGTCGCAAAAACGGCCGGCCTGGGGCCGGCCGCCATTATCAGGCGCATCCATATCCCGATGATGCGGGGCAGTCTGTTAACGGCGCTGTTGCTGGTGTTTGTCGATGTGTTGAAGGAATTGCCGGCCACGCTGATACTGCGCCCCTTTAATTACAACACGCTGGCGGTCAGGACCTATGAACTGGCCAATGAGGAAAGGCTGGCCGATGCAGCGGCGCCCGCGCTTGCGATCGTGCTGGCGGGTATCCTGCCCGTTATCCTGATCAGCAAATCCATCTCCGCCGCCCGCCCCGGCCATGAGTAACGCGCTTGAGATAAAGGCGCTGTCTGCCGCGCTGGAAGGCCGGCCCGTGCTGACAGAAATCGCGTTCAGCCTGTCCGGAGCCGGGATCGCCTGTCTGCTCGGGCCGAGCGGTTGCGGCAAGACCACCTTGTTGCGCTGTATCGCCGGTTTTGAACAGCCGCGGCGGGGCGAAATCTGGATCAACGGGCGCAAGGTCAGCGGCCCGGACGGCCATGTGCCCGTGGAACACAGGCAGGTTGGCATGGTGTTTCAGGATTACGCCCTGTTCCCGCACCTGAGCGTGGCCGACAATATTACTTTCGGCCTCAAAAAGACGACCTCGGCCAGGGTCAAGCGGCGCCTGGATGAACTGATCGCGCTGTTCTCGCTCGACGATTACGCCGAGCGGTTTCCGCACAGCCTGTCCGGCGGCCAACAACAGCGCGTCGCGCTGGCGCGGGCGATGGCGCCGCGGCCAGGCGTGTTATTGCTGGATGAACCCTTTGCCGGGCTTGACGTGGAACTGCGCGAACAACTGGCGCGTGAACTGCGCCGGATCCTCAAGCAGGACGGCATAACCACCATCCTGGTCAGCCATAACCAGTTGGAGGCGTTTGCGATGGCGGACGTGATCGGCGTGATGGCGGCCGGCAGACTGTTGCAGTGGGACGGCGCGCTCGAACTTTACCATGAACCGAATTGCCCCGGCGTGGCCGATTTTGTCGGCGAGGGCGTGTTTATCCCGGGCCGGGTCGTGAACGACCGGGAAGTCAGCACGGAAATCGGCAACATCAAGGGCCGGCTGCCGGCGGGCCTCGCGCCGGGAGAGCCGGTTAACGTGTTGATCCGGCCGGATGATATTCTGCACGACGATAACAGCGCAATGACGGCCCGCGTGAAAGACAAGGCCTTCAGGGGTGCGACATTTCTCTACACGCTGGAGACAGAGCGCGGTTTAAAGCTGCTAAGCCTCGTGCCCAGCCATCACGACCACTCGCTCAATGAACCGCTCGGCATCCGCCCCGAGGTTGAACACCTGGTCGTGTTTCCAAAGAAATAAGGGGCGATTGTACAGGTTCAGGCAGAAGTGAGACTTTTCCAGGAAAAGAAACCGGGTTGCCTGCGGCAGGCAGGCGAAAGCCGGAATCCAGTGGTTTATGAAATACATTCCCGCTGGGCCTGCTACAGGCAACAGACAGCCCCGATTTATCTCATAAGAGATTAAATCCGGATAAGCACTTGCGAAGCCATCTGTTTTTTGCTAATCTTCAAACATTATCCCGTTGCATCCTTAATGAAAGAACAGAAAAAAGGCTAATAAAGTGAACAATATCAATTACTTACCCCCCCCCCCCCCCCCCACCCCCTCATATAATAATCTGACTCGCGCTTCCTCCCGCGAGCCCTTCCCCGCGCCTCAACTCCCCGGATGCGCAAGAAAACAAACATTCTTTTCATCCCTTATCTATCTCATTCCTCTGACCCTGCTTCTGGTCGCCTGCGGTGGCGACAGCCCGGAGCAAACAGAGAAAACCCATAACCTCGAAGACCATCCTTTAGCAAAGTACAGCGAAGCCGCTGATGCGGACATCATGCGGTTTATTGTTCCGACCAGTTCCTGGGGGTTTGGCAGAACCACTTTCCCCCGGATCTGCACCGCGGCCGCGCTTCCTCCTCAATGTCAGCAATCAAGACGTGAATTTATCAAGGAAGCCGAACAGGAAGGCGCGCCGGAAGCCTGGATAGCAACGCTGGTTGTTGAGTATGAAGAAAAGTGCAGCAAAAAAGCGCTTGAGCAAAGATGTCAAGCCGGCGTCGATCAGGTTCTCTCGGCCCTGCGAGAAATCGGCCGGGAAGATATCAGCGGGGCGCACCTCAGAAACCCGGCCTTTTGGCAGTTGCAGGAAGAGGTCGTAGCCGCTTACAAGGAAAAACAGCAGGCCCAGGAGGCGGCATGGCAAGAAAAGAGGCGTGACATCGAGGCGGAACACCAGCAAAAAGAGCAGGATATTTTGGCGCTGTACGAAAAAAAAGAGCAGGCGCTTGAGGCGCGCATTGCAGAGGCCAATAAGGCCGATGTGCCGCTTGAGATAGACGGCAGCCTCGCCGCTTTCGAGAAAGCGAAAAGCGAAGGGTTGAAGACCGGCATATATGGGTCGTTCACGTCAAACGAAACAATAAATCTGTCCATTGCAATGGGCGCCCGGATGGCGCTCGCCGACGACCGGTATAAGGAATTGAACGCGGCCCGCGCTGTCAGGGGCGACGCCTTGAATGCCGCACAAGAGACCCGGAATGCGATTCAGAAAGAAGCCGGCGCCCGGTTGCAAAGATTCAAGCAAGGCGCCTACTGAACGCTAGCTTGATGTTCCACAAAAATAAATTAGGAGATAAAAAATGCTTTATGGTATAGCAATGACCCCGGGCCAATGGGTAGTAGTGCTTTTTTTGGCGTTGCTTTTGGTATTTGCGCCCTTTGTGGTCATACAGTGGTTCGCTGAATTATTACCTAAACCTTTGGATACTATAGTCCTTATTGTGTTTGTATTTATCCTTTTTCCGGTTTTGGTATGTTATGTATATCGTAAAAAAATGTTTAAAAGCGGTAAAGCAGGGGTGCTATTTTTTGTGTATGTCCTGTTTTATGCTTTCTTTTTTATAATGGCTTTTCTACAATTACTTATAAGTGGGCCATCTTTAGATGCCATAGCCGGCGTTATAGTAAGCGGGAGTGTTACTTTTTACATGCTTTATACAGCCTTCAAAACGAAGCGTGAATTTGAAAAGCTCTTGCAAGCGCAACAAGAAGCAAAACGTCAACATGACATTAAACGGCAGGCGGCAGAACGTGAAGATGATGTTAAACGACAGGCGGAGGCCATATTGCTTGCCGAAAAAATGAAAGAGCAAAATAAAGATACGTAGCGAATCGTTCAACCGGACGCCTTCGCTAACGCCCGGCGCTCCTTGATTCATCGGCTGTTCACTGAGAGTATCGAAGCGCTTTAAGTAGGCAACAAAGACCATGAAACCGGACACACAAACAGACCCCCCATACATGCCAGACTCCAGCCGCTGGCCGCGCTCGGTCATTCTGGCCAGGGACAGCGTGCGCGCCTCCGGCGGCGATGTGGACGATGGGGCTATGGATATTATTGCCGGCGCCGCCAATGGCGCGTATTCACATGACGAGGCGGTAAGCATACTTATTGAACGTCACAAAAAACCTTAACCGCTAAACGGTTATGCACGGCCCCCAGGGGCTTGAGGACATTCAATCATGGCGCAGACGGACTCTTACCTTGTTCCGGGGACCCGCGTATTAAAAAACAAGGTCGGCGCAAGCACGGCGGCCGATCTCGCGGCGCTGGAGCACAAGATAAGCGCCGTCCGCATAGCACAACTCAAACAGCGGCCGCTGAGCGGGGATTTTGATTATCAACACCTGCAAGCCCTGCACGCTCATATCTTTGGAGATATCTATGAATGGGCGGGCAAGCCGCGTACCATCGGTATCGTCAAGCGGGAACCCCTGCTCAATAATCAAACGGTGGAATACCCGCATCCGCGCGATCCCTTTCCGCCCCACAATCTCGAAAACCGCGCCCGCTATGCCTTTGATCAATTACAGCAGGAAAATTACCTGAAGGGCCTGGACCGGGACGCCTTTATTGATAAATGCGCCCAACATTTCACGGAAATCTGGCAGACGCATCCGTTCCGGGACGGCAACACCCGCGCGAGCCTGGAACTGTTCCGGCAGTTGGCAGAGGAAGCCGGCCACCCCATGCGCCAGACCCTGTCCGACACGCCGGGGGCGCTGCGCGATGCGCTGGTGCTGTCCGCCGCCGCGGGCCGGGCGCAACCGCTGAAACAGCGGATCGGGAAGGCCATCACGCCGCTCAGGCATCTGTATGAGGAAATGGCGTCGCTCAGGGCCGCCGACCCGGCCGCTTATGACCAGATTACCGCCCTGAAAACGGCCGCCGCGAAACTGGCCGGTGAGAACAAAGCGGCCGAGAGAGATAAAACCGCCTTTACCGATAAAATCATCAACCGGGCGCTCGCCCATTACCGGCAAAAACGGGAAATCCCCACGCTCGGGCGACTCAGCAAGGCGGATTTTAACGGGTAAAGCAGCTTACAGGCGTTTGCATGCTCAGCCAAAGGCAAAAACGGCCATCATGTTTCTGCATCCGGCGCTTTCCCCGCTGGTTCTGTAGTTTGCCGCTTCGGTAACCGCGATAGTTTGCGGCCTTTGGCGAGTTCCTTGAAACTGCCCGCCTGTTGCAGGCAGGCGACCCAGGACTTGACGACATCGTGGTCCCGGGTCTCGCCGGTGATTTCAAATTTCTCCCATCTGGCCAGGACCAACTGCCGCTCAGCCTCCAGAGCTTCTTCAATATCGAGAAACCGCTCTATCGCGGTTTTCATCAGATAGTGCGGTGTTGTATTCCTGGCCTTACTCAAGGCTGCCAGACGGGCCTCAATGTCTCCGCTCAATTGCACCTTTGCCATAGCTTTGCTCATGTTGTGGTTCAATGTAACACAAGGTAGTACAAATTGTCATTCCCGCCCAGGCCCTGCCTGCTGCAGGCAGGGGGAATGTATTACATAAAACACTGGATTCCTCGGCGGCCTGTTCCTGACGCCGCTCTACCACCTGCATCCATGCAGGCGAGCTTTCGCTGGAATGACGACGGAGACAGAATCAGCTTTTCGACAGGCCCGTCATTTCCGGCCTGTGCATCAGGCAGGCGCCAAACCAACCAGAATAAATACGTAATCTGTGGATTTCCTACTTGCCTGCCTGCGGCAGGTTCTGTGAAATAGGGCAGACCACTGAGCAATGTTATATTTTCCTATATCTGTTGCATAGCTATGTGATATCGAATATGGTGTCACATCATGTTTGGGTTTGTTTTGGATACCGATGTTATTGTCGCGGCGATGCGCAGTCCTGCCGGGGCCTCTGCCGCGTTACTTGATGCCGCCCTTAACAAGCAATTGATTATTCTCGCCAGCGTGCCACTATTTATTGAATATGAGGCCAAGTGTACCGACCCGAGGCACTGGACAGAGGCGGGGCTGACCGGTGATCAGGCGCTTGGTTTCATTAATGGTATTGCGGCGCTGATCAGGCCGGTAAAGCCCCACTTTCTTTGGCGGCCGGTGTTGCGCGACCCAAATGACGAAATGGTGCTGGAAGTAGCAATAAACGGTCAGGCTGACGCCATTGTTACTTTTAACCTTCGCGACTACGGCACGGTATCGGAACAATTTAATGTAGAGATTCTATTGCCCTCCGAGGCAATAAGGAGAGTAAGAAATGGCTGAAACATCAACGTATCCGCTTAGATTGCCCACATCCTTAAAAAAGGAAGTCGCCAGACTTGCCAGACGTGACGGCGCCAGCGTGAACCAGTTTATTGCCCTGGCGGTGGCGGAAAAAGTATCCGCCCTGGAAACTGAAACATTTTTTAAGGAACGTGGAAGACTCGCCGATATGGATGAATTCAAGAAGATTCTGCGCCGGGAAAACGGCGTTGCCCCGTCTAAATCCGATCAAATGCCAAAATAGCGGGTTTCGGCGAGTTAAGCCCGATGCCAGGCGTCCTGGTTTGGCGTTCTATTGCGCCCGGATTCTTTCGTCGTCATTCCCACCCGCCTGCTTCAGTCTCATAAGTATTGAACCCGGACAGGTTATGTCATTTACTGCCTCACCCGTGTTACCATACGCCTTGATGCAATCCGGGCGCCGGGCACTTTGAAAACCGGTGTCTGTCCGCGCGGCGGGCATCCATGTTAGACTACATTTTGAATCAACCGAACAGGAGTAACTATTACAATGGCAAGCATTACATTTCAAGGCAATGGCATTCATACCAACGGTGAACTGCCGCGGGTGGGCGAGACGGCGCCGGATTTTTCACTGGTTACGCGCGAGCTGGCCGATGTTTCGCTGGCTTCCTATGCCGGCAAGAAAAAATTGCTGAGCATCTTTGCCAGCCTGGATACGCCGGTCTGCGCGGCATCAATAAAGAGATTCAACGAGGTCGCCAAAGAAAAATCCGATAGCGTCTTTCTGATGATCGCGGCTGACCTGCCGTTTGCAATGTCGCGTTTTTGCGGCGCGGAGGGCACGGATAACGTCATTCCGCTGTCCATGATGCGCTCCAAAGATTTTGCCAGAGATTACGGGGTGTTAATCGAAGACGGCGTGCTGGCCGGCATTTCGGCCCGCGCGATCGTGGTGCTGGATCAGGATAACAAGGTTTTATATACCGAACTGGTGCCGGAAATCGCGCAGGAACCGGATTACGAGGCCGCCATCGCCGCCTTGTCATAAGCTATTCATTGCCCAGGCCACGCAGGCGGGCGGCGGCCCGCCTGCCGGGCAATTTGAAACGGTTAGCCGGCCGCGTTACAAACCGGACACAGCCGATCCTTCTTCAAGGCCGCGAGCTTCCATTCCATGCGCAAGGCGTCCAGCAACAGGAGCCTGCCCTGCAAGGTGCGGCCGATCCCCATTAACAGCTTGAGGGCCTCATTGGCCTGGATGCTGCCGATGACGCCGAGCAGCGGCGCAATGACGCCATTGGCCGCGCAGCTTTGATCGGTGGCGGCCTCCGGGCCGTATAAACAGCGGTAACAGGGCGAGTCTTGATCGCGCGGATTAAATACGCTGACCTGGCCTTCAAAGCGTATCGCGGCGCCCGAGACCAGCGGCGTTTTTGTCTTGACCGAGGCCGCGTTCAGGGCGAAGCGGGTTTTGAAGTTGTCCGAGGCGTCCACGATGATGTCCGCGAGTTGGGCCTCGTTTATTAATTCATCTTCGCGCAGGACATGATCAATGCCGGTTATTTCTATCTCGGGGTTGATTGCCTTGAGGTGTTCTGCCGCCGATTCGACTTTCAGACGCCCGATATCGGCCGTGGCATGGACAATCTGGCGTTGCAGATTGCTGAGCTCAACCCGGTCAAAATCAACCAGCGCCAGATGACCCACGCCGGCGCCGGCAAGGTAGATGGAAACGGGCGAACCCAGGCCGCCGAGGCCCACGATCAGGGCCCTGGATTCGGCCAGTTTTTGCTGCCCGGCGGCGTCAATCTCCGGCAACATCATCTGCCGGCTGTAGCGCAGTAATTGCCTGTCGTCCATTATGAGGGCGGGCGTAATAGCATCATTCCGGCGACCCCGCTTGTCATTGTTGCCCCCCGTCAATCATCCTGTTCTCCATGCAGGCTCAGATACAGGTTTTGTATGTGGATTTCCCAGCCGCCCGGCCGCGCTAAATGTTCGCTTTTGTTCGCGGCGCGGAATAACCGCAAGGCAAGCCGCCATTTTCTGACATCAATCACGGCCATTGCCCGCGCGTGACCCGTTCCAGCCGGTTGTAATCGCATAATGTGCTGATCCGCCTAAACCGCGCCGCCTCGAATAAGGCCCGGACCGCTCCGCCCTGCCGGCAGCCATGTTCAAGCAATAACCAGCCGCCCGGCCTGAGATGGTTCACGGCGGCCCTGACGAGTTGCCGTGTTGCCGCGAGGCCGTCCCTGCCGGAAACCAGCGCGGCGCGCGGTTCGAAGCGAATATCGCCCTGTTTGAGATGCGGGTCATTTTCCGCGATATAGGGCGGGTTGCCCACGATCAACCCGTAGGGTTGCGCATGTTTGAATTCAAGCCAGTCCGCCTTGATGAGTGTGATCTGCCGCGCTCCGTGGGTCGTGATATTTTTTTCGGCGATGGCCAGCGCGGCCGCGCTGTTATCGACCGCGGTGATCCTGCTTTTGGGCCGTTCCTTTGCAATAGCGATGGCGATGGCCCCGCTGCCGGTCCCGGCTTCGAGAATGTGGCAGGCGCTCTCTTTGGGTATCAGCCCCAGGGCAGTTTCGACCAGCAATTCGGTCTCGGGCCTGGGTATCAGGGTGTCTTTGGAGACGCATAATTCAAGCGACCAGAACTCTTTTTTCCGTAACAGGTAGGCCATCGGCCGACCTTCGGCGCGCAATTCAAGCCGTTCATTAAACAAGGCCGCCTGGGGCCGGGTCAGGCCCTGTTCCGGGTGCGCGTAGAGCCGGCCGCGATCACAGCCCAATACCGAGCACAGCAGCAGTTCCGCGTCCAGCCCGGCGCTTTCCGAATGGCGGAGCCGGGTTCGGGCCAGCCTCAGCCTCTCGCTGATCTGTATTTCAGGGCTAATCCGCATCTCAGGCGGCGCCGATTGAGGCCAGTTGATCGGCCTGATGCTCGCTGATCAGCGGGCCGATAACCGGCTCCAGATCGCCGGCCAGAAATTCATCCAGCCGGTACAGGGTCAGATTGATACGATGGTCGGTGACGCGGCCCTGCGGGAAGTTATAGGTTCGGATCCGTTCTGATCGATCGCCGCTGCCGACCAGATTACGGCGATTTTCGGCCTGCTCGGTCTGTTGTTTTTCGTGCGCGCGGCTTAACAATTTCGCTTGCAGCAATGCCAGCGCCCGGGCCTTGTTTTTATGTTGTGAGCGTTCGTCCTGGCATTCAACCACGGTATTGCTCGGCAGATGGGTGACGCGGATCGCCGAATCGGTCTTGTTGACATGCTGGCCGCCGGCGCCGGAGGCGCGATAGGTGTCAATCCGCAACTCGGCCGGGTTGATCTCGATTTCGTTGATCGGATCGACCTCGGGCAGGACCGCGACCGTGCAGGCGGAGGTGTGAATACGGCCCTGTGATTCGGTCGCGGGCACGCGCTGCACGCGATGCGCGCCGGATTCAAACTTGAGCCGGGAATAGGCGCCCTTGCCGATAACCCGCAGGATCACTTCCCTGTAGCCCTGCAGGCTGCTCTCGGCCGTGCTGACAGGCTCAATCCGCCAGCCCCGTGTCTCGGCATAGCCGCTGTACATGCGCAGCAGGTCGGCCGCGAACAGGGCGGCTTCCTCGCCGCCCGTGCCGGCCCGTATTTCAAGAAAGATATTGCTGTTGTCGGCCGGGTCGGCGGGCAGCAGCAGCGCCTGCAATTCGGTCTCAAGCCGCTCATGCCGGGCCTCGGCGGCCCGCAGTTCCGCCGCCGCCAGCGCGTGGATCTCCTTATCCTCATCGTGCAGCATTTCCCGCGCCGACTCAATCTCCCGCCCGGCCCTCTGATAAGCCTCATAACAGGCCAGCAGCGGCCGCATCCCGGCGTGCTCCCCGGCCAGTTCGCGGAATTTGTTTTGATTATTGATGGTTTCCGGCTGACACAGCAGGCCATCCAGTTCCTGCCGGCGTTCCAGTAATTTTTCCAGTTTTAGCTGTAGTGAAGGCTGCATCGCGGTCTTGCCCGGGCGGGCAGGGGCTGATCGGGCCGCAACCCGCTCAGGGCTTGTTGTCTTTGCGCTTCAGGAATTGATCCAGCGCAAACAGTTCTTCCGTGGCCTGCAACAGGTCCGGTCGGTTTTCCGCGCTCATGTTTCTGAGCCTGACACTGGGTGAGTGCAGCAGTTTGTTGGTTAAGGTGCGCGCGCACTCCAACAGGACCTGCTCGGGATCGGCGCCGTTATTGAGTTTCCTGACCGCGCCCCGGATGACTTCCGCCTGAATTTGCCCGGCCTTGCCGCGCAGGGCGCGGATGGTCGAGACGGCGTCAAGCGAACTGAGCCAGCCCATAAATTCCTGGGCCTGGGTGTCAATGATCTTTTCGGCCTGTTTGGCCGCATTTTGCCGGTTGCGCAGATTTTCCCGGATCATGTCCTTGAGATCATCGACACTGTAGAGATAGACATCATCCATATCGCCCACGGCGGCCTCGATATCGCGCGGGACGGCGATATCGACCATAAACATGGGTTTGTGTTTGCGCAGCCTGATGGCGTCCTGCGCCATCGCCCGGTCCAGCACGGGCAATGAACTCGCGGTCGCCGAGATCACGATGTCGGCCTCGGCCAGGTGTTTGGGTATATCCGCGATCTGTATCGCGTAAGCGGAATATTGACGGGCCAGGTGTTGCGAGCGCTGCAAGCCGCGGTTGGCGATGATCATCCGGGTCAGGCCATTTTCATGCAGGTGTTTGGCCGCCAGTTCAATGGTTTCGCCGGCGCCCACCAGCAACGCGGTTTGATCCTTGAGCTCGCCGAAGATCTGTTGCGCCAGCCTGACCGCGGCATAGGCCACGGAGACCGGGTGATTGCCGATGGCCGTGTTGTTGCGCACCTCTTTGGCGACCCGGAACGAGTGCTGAAACAGACGGTTGAGCTGATGGCCGATGCTGCCCGCCGCCAGCGCCTTTTTATAGGCGTCTTTGAGTTGGCCGAGCACCTGCGGTTCGCCCAGGATCATGGAATCAAGGCCGCTGGCAACGCGCAGCACGTGCCGCACGGCATTTTCATCCGGGTGCTGGTATAAAAACGGGCGCAGCAGGCCGGGCGCCACGCCATGAAAATGATGCAGCCAGTCAACCGGCTTGCCGTCGATGGCATGATCAAGGCTGCAATAGATCTCGGTGCGGTTGCAGGTCGAGAGTATGGCCGCCTCATGGACGCCGGTCTGCTGTTTAAGCTCAAACAGCGCGCCGGCGACCGTATCCTGGTTAAAACTCACCCGTTCGCGCACCGCGATCGGCGCGGTCGAATGATTAATGCCGTATGCAATAAGTCCCATGGTATTGGTGATTTAAGTAGTATCTTTATAAAAATTTTGTGCCATGATCCTATAGAATACAAGCGCTAAAATGAACAAAAAATAACGGGCCGAATCAAGATAGTAGTAAATCGTGCCGTCGGCCTTGTCAATCATTGTACTGTCCATGATCTTTACTCTATTAAAGCAGGTTAGAAGATGATTAAATGCAAACTATTCCGCAATTTACCGTTGATCTTGCCGGCCCTGTTTATGGCGGCCTGTGTCACCCTGCCCGCGCCGTCCGGCCTTAATAAAGACAGCGAAACGGCGGCCGCGGTTCAAACCGCGCCGGACAAGGCCAAGGCAACGGCCGTGGCGCCTGAGCAGCCCGAGCGGCCCGCGCCGGCCAGACCCAATATTGCGCTGAGCGAGGATGTCCTGTTCAGGGTGCTGGTGGCCGAACTGGCCGGCCAGCGCGGCCGGGTCAATATCGCGGTCGATCACTATCTGGCGCTGGCGCGCGAGACCCGGGATCCGCTGGTCATTGAGCGGGCCACGCGCATCGCCGTCTATGCGCGCGATGACGAGGCGGCCGCGGCCGCGGCCGGACTCTGGGCCGAAGTCGATCCGCATAACGCGGACGCCCATCAGGTGTTGACGGTGATGAGCCTGCGCCGGGGTGATATTGACCGGGCCCTGTCCTATCTTGAAGTCATCCTGGCCGCGCCCGCCGGTGAATTTGAGCAAAAGCTGTGGATGATCGCCAATTTTCTCGCGCGCGAAGAAGACCGGCCCGCCGTCATGCGCTTGATGGAGCGCCTGCTGGAAGATCATATGCAGGATACCGGGGCGCTCTATGCCTTTGCCCATTTGTCGGCGCGCATGGGCGATCTGAGCCGGGCGGAGGGCCTGCTGTTGCGCGTGCTGGCAGAGAAACCGGCCAATGAGCCGGCCGCGATGAGCTATATCTCCCTGTTGCACAGAAAAGGCCAGACCGGCAAGGCGCTGCGCTTTCTGGAACAGACGCTTGAAGATCAGGCCGTCGGTTTTGACCTGCGCATGGCCTATGCGCGTCTTCTGACCGATGCCAAACGGTTTGAGGATGCCAGGCGCGAGTTTGAACGGCTGGCCACGGAAGATCCGCAGCATGTCGATGTGTTGTACGCGCTGGGCCTAATACATTTGCAGGCCGGCCGTCTGGATGAGGCCGAGCCCTATTTTCTGCGCCTCGGCCGGCTTAAAATGCGGGTCTTTGACAGCAATTATTATCTGGCCCGCATCGCCGAAGAAAAGGGCGAACTGGACAAGGCCAGCGACCTGTATCAGGGCGTGCACGGGGGCGAGGGTTATTTTGACGCGCGTATCCGCCTGAGCCTGATCCTGGCCAAACAGGGCAATGTTGAAAAGGCGCTCGCTCATATACGCTCAATTGAAAGCGCCAAAGGCGACGAGCGGCTGTTGCTGATCCAGGCCGAGGCCGAAATCCTGACCGAGCGGCGGCGCTATGCCGAGGCCATGGCCGTGTATGACCGCGCGCTGGCCGCGGAAACCGACCATGACCTGCTCTATGCGCGCGCCATGCTGGCCGAGAAGATAGGGCGGCTGGATATCCTGGAGGCCGACCTGAAGGTGATCCTGGCCGAAGACCGGGATAATGCCACGGTATTAAACGCGCTCGGCTACACCCTGGCCGATCGCACCGACCGCTATGAAGAGGCGTATGACTACATCAAGCGGGCCCATGAATTAAGCCCGGATGACTTCTATATCCTCGACAGCATGGGCTGGGTCTTGTACCGTCTCGGCCGGCTGGACGAAGCCGTCAAATATCTGCGTCAAGCGCTGGCCCTGCAAAATGACCCGGAGATTGCCGCCCACCTGGGCGAGGTGTTATGGGTAATGGGCGATAAAAAAACCGCCAGGGAAGTCTGGGAAACGGCGCTCAAGGCCACCCCGGCGGATGACAAATTATTAAAAGTCATCGAACGCTTTAAGCCGTGATCCGAACCGCCGGCGTTGTCCTGGCAGCGCTGCTGATCAATGCCTGCGCGCCGCCTCTGCTGCCGGAAAAAGCGGGCCCGGCCAACAGCGCCCTCTGGCAGCGCCACAGGCTGGCCATGAGCGCCCTTGATTCCTGGCATGTCAAGGGCCGCATTGCGCTGGAAAACGAGCGCGACAGCGGCACATTAAGCCTCTACTGGCGGCAACAGGGCCCGGCTTATGAACTGCGCTTCATTGCGCCGCTCGGCCAGGGCGCCTACCTGCTCAAGGGCGCGCCCGGCGCGGTGTCCATGCGCGGGCCAAAGGACCTTTACCTGACCGCGACCACGGCCCGGCAGTTAATGGCCCGGGGCCTCGGCTGGGATGTGAATCTGGACGGACTCAACTACTGGCTGCGCGGCATACCCGCGCCGGGCCTGTCTTATAGGCAGCTTCGGCTTGACCACAAGGGGCGGCTCCGGCGCCTGCAACAAGCCGGCTTTGAGCTCCGTATTGACCGCTATACCGAGGTTCAGGGTCTGTCATTGCCGCAAAAATTATCGATCAGGCATGCGGCCCTGCGGCTGAAACTCGTTATCCGCGACTGGGAAATTCCGCGCTGATGTTAAGCACGGCATGGCCCGCGCCGGCCAAGCTCAATCTCTTTCTGCATATTACCGGCCGCCGTGATGATGGCTATCATCTGCTGCAAACCGCGTTTCAGTTTATTGACTGGCAGGATTCGCTGGATTTCAAAATCCACGCGCGGGCAGGGATCACACGCGCTTCCGCGCTAAAGGATGTCGCGCCGGAGCAGGATCTGGTAGTGCGCGCCGCGCGCAGGCTGAAACAGCACACCGGCTGCGGCCAGGGCGCGGATATCTTCGTGCGCAAACGGATCCCGCTCGGCGGCGGGCTGGGCGGCGGCAGCTCGGACGCGGCCACCACGCTGGTGGCGCTGAATCATCTGTGGGGCACGGGTTGCGGCACGGATGAACTGGCGCGCCTGGGGCTGGAACTGGGGGCCGATGTGCCGGTTTTCGTGCGCGCCCGTTCGGCCTGGGCCGAGGGCATTGGAGAAAAAATGACCCGACTGGAACCGCGGGAAGCGGTTTATCTGGTTATCCATCCGGGTTGCAGCGTGGCCACCGCCGCGGTTTTCAAGGCCGCTGATTTGACACGCAATACGCCTGCAATCACAATACGCGACTTTCTCGAAAGCGGCGGCGTAAATGACTGTGAAGCCGTGGTCAGGAGGCTTTATGGCGAGGTTGCGAAGGCGCTCGACTGGCTCCGCGGCTTTGCCCCGGCCCGGCTGACCGGCGCCGGCGCCTGTCTGTTTGCGGCGTTTGCAAACCGGCGGGCCGCCGCCGCCGTAAAAGCGCGGGCGCCGGCCCGGTGGCAGGCCCGTATCGTCCAGGGCATGAACCGCTCGCCATTGCTGGATCGGCTGTCGGATGAAGCCCGGCGCGGCCGGCCTTATGACGCGCGGAACGGCAAACATTGAGCATAAATTGGGGCATAGCCAAGTTGGTAAGGCACAGGGTTTTGATCCCTGCATTCCCAGGTTCGAGTCCTGGTGCCCCAGCCATTTTTGAATAGTCCGGAGCAAGCTACCATCATGTCCGTTGCCAATATGGTGATATTCAGCGGCAATGCCAACCCCAAACTGGCATTGCAGGCGGCCGACTACCTCAATATGCCGCTCGGCAAGATTTCTGTCGGGCGCTTCAGCGATGGCGAGGTCATGGTCGAGGTCAACGAAAACGTGCGCGGCCGTGATTGTTATATCATGCAGACAGTCTCCGCGCCGACCAACGATAACCTGATGGAAATGCTGGTTATCGCGGACGCGCTGCGGCGCGCCTCGGCCACCCGCATCACCGCCGTTATCCCTTATCTCGGCTATGCCCGCCAGGATCGGCGTTCACGCTCGGCGCGGGTGCCGATCAGCGCCAAGGTGGTGGCCAATATGATCACGGCGGCCGGCATAGACCGCGTGCTTACCGTTGATCTGCATGCCGATCAGATCCAGGGCTTTTTTGATATTCCGCTGGACAATGTCTATGCCTCGCCGGTGCTGCTGGGGGATTTATGGAAGCACAAATACCCGGATTTAATGGTGGTCTCGCCCGACGTGGGCGGCGTGGTGCGCGCCCGGGCGCTGGCCAAACGCCTGGACGACACCGATCTGGCCATCATCGACAAACGCCGCCCGAACCCGAATCAGTCCGAGGTGATGAATATCATCGGCGATGTGGCCGGGCGCACCTGTGTCATTATTGACGATCTGGTCGATACGGCCGGCACCCTGGGCAACGCCGCCGACGTGTTGAAAGATGTGGGCGCGACAAAAGTCGTCGCCTATTGCACCCACGCCGTGCTGTCCGGCAACGCGCTCAAAAATATAGAGGATTCAAGGCTTGATGAATTGGTGGTAACGGATACAATCCCGCTGCGTTCCAATGTCGCCGCCTGCGGGCGTATCCGGCAACTCAGCGTGGCCGCGCTGCTGGCCGAGAGTATGCGCCGGATCGCCGAGGCCGAATCCCTGAGCTCGATGTTTCTGGATTGAGCTTGCCCCGGCCGTGTATATTCCAATCAGTGAAGGAGCTTTGCAAAAATGAACCAGTTTGAACTCGTTGCCGAGGCGCGGACAGAGGCGGGCAAGGGCGCGAGCCGCCGCCTGCGCCGCCAGGGCAAATTGCCCGGCATTGTCTATGGCGCCGCCGGGGCGGAAACCCCGATCAGCCTGAATCATAACGATGTCATGCACCACCTTGAGCATGAGGCCTTTTATTCGCATATTCTGACCCTGAAACTGGACGATGCGGCTGAAAAAGTGGTGCTCAAAGACCTGCAACGCCATCCCTACAAGCGTTCGGTGTTGCATATCGACTTGCAGCGTATCAATGAGGATGAGACATTGACCATGCGCGTGCCGCTGCACTTTCTCAACGAAGACAAGTGCGCCGGCGTCAAACAGGGCGGCGGGGTGATCAGTCATCTGGTGACCGAACTGGACGTGGTCTGTCTGCCCAAAGACCTGCCGGAATATCTGGAAGTCGATATGCTGGACGTGAATCTGGGCGACGCCGTACATTTAAGCGATCTTGAGTTTCCCGCGGGCGTGCAGTCTTACGCGCTGTTACATGGCGGTGACGAGCGGCTTTCCATCGCCTCCGTACATGCGCCCAAAGGCGCTTTGAGCGATGATGAAGCCGCGCCCGAAGCCGATGAAGACGCCGCTGCCGCCGCCGAGCCTGAAAAATCCGGCAAGGCCTGATATGGAAACGCGGATCAATCCAGAGTTGCCGCGTTAAAACAGCCGCATGCCGGCCCCCCTCAAACTGATTGTCGGCCTCGGCAATCCCGGCGCGCGCTATGCCATGACCCGGCATAACGCCGGTTTCTGGTTTATTGATGCGCTGGCCGCCAGATTTTCCGTGGACTTTTCCGCCGACCGGAAATTTCACTCCGAACTCGGCCGTTATCGGAGCGGCCCCGTGGATTGCCGCCTGTGCAAGCCGCAGACCTTTATGAACGAGAGCGGCACGGCCGTCTCCGCCCTGCTCGGTTATTACAAGCTCCCGCTGGAGCAAGTGTTGATCGTGCATGACGAGATCGACCTTGCGCCGGGCAATGTCCGTTTCAAGATCGGCGGTGGTCATGGCGGCAATAACGGCCTGCGGGATATTATCGGCAAAACGGGCCATAAAGGGTTTAATCGCCTGCGAATCGGCGTGGGTCATCCCGGCAGCGCCGACCGGGTCCTGGCTTATGTGCTGGCAAGACCGGCCCCGGAGCATGAACAGGCCATAAACAACGGCATCCGCCGGGTGCTTGATGAGCACGAAAAGCTGTTCGCCGGCCAAATCCAGGATTTGATGAACCTGTTGAATGAACGCAACAAACCGGCCGCCGGGCAGGCAAACGGGAATGGCCCCCCCTCCCGTCATTCCGGCCTGCCTGCTACAGGCAGGCGAAAGCCGGAATCCACGAAGGGAGTGCCGGGGTGTTGAATGGACTCCGGTCTTTACCTGCCCGCAAGAAGCCAGCCGGAATTAAGCCCTATGGGTTTTAAATGCGGTATCGTAGGTTTGCCCAATGTCGGCAAGTCCACACTCTTCAACGCCTTGACCCGCGCGGCCATTGCCGCCGAAAATTATCCCTTTTGCACGATTGACCCGCATATCGGCGTGGTGGCGGTGCCCGATCCGCGCCTCGGGCAACTGGCTGATCTGGTCAGGCCGGAAAAACAGACGCCGGCCCACATGGAGTTTGTCGATATTGCCGGCCTGGTTGAAGGCGCCTCGAAAGGCGAGGGTCTGGGCAATCAGTTCCTGGCCAATATCCGCGAGACACAGGCCGTTTTGCAGGTCGTGCGCTGTTTCGATGACGATAATATCGGCCATGTCGCGGGCCGGGTCGATCCCGTCTCCGACATCGGCGTGATCAATACCGAATTGTGTCTGGCCGATCAGGAAACCGTCGGCAAGGCCCTGCAAAAGACCGGCAAGTTGAGCCTGAGCGGCGACAAGACGGCCAGACGCAGGCAGGAGAAACTTGAATCGATCATGGCGCACCTTGACCAGGGTCTGGCGGTCAGGTCGATGGGCCTCTCCGCGGAGGAGGCCGCCCTCGTCAGGGATTTGCAGTTATTGACTGCAAAGCCGGCGCTGTATATTGCCAATGTTGAAGAAGACGGTCTCTATACCAACCCGTGGCTCGGCAAGATACAGGCATTGATCGAGGCGGAAGGCGCGCCGCTGATCCCGATCTCGGCCGCCATTGAAGCGGAGATCGCGCAACTGGACCCGCCTGAAAAACAGGAATTTCTGGCGGCAATGGGCATGGAAGCGCCGGGCCTGAATCGTATTATCCGCGCCGGCTATCAAAGGCTGGGCCTGCATACCTATTTTACAGCCGGGCCGAAGGAAGCGCGGGCCTGGACGATCCCGGTCGGGGCAACGGCCCCGGAGGCGGCGGGTGTCATCCACTCTGATTTTGAGCGTGGTTTTATCCGGGCCGAAGTGACCGCCTTTGCCGATTATATGGCCTGCCGAGGGGAGCAGGGCGCAAAAGAGGCGGGCAAGTGGCGCTCCGAAGGCAAGGATTATATCGTCAATGACGGCGATGTGATTCTGTTCCGGTTTAATGTTTAGGGAAAGTCCTGAAAAAAAAGTCATGGACTCGCTGAAGCTCGGCCGGGAGATTATAAAAACAGCCCGTGATTTTAACCTCAGCGGTTTGAGCGCGGGCACATCGGGCAATCTGAGCGCCCGGCACGCGCGCGGCTTTTGTATCACGCCGAGCGCCGTGGCCTACCGTGAACTGTCGCCCGAAGATATTGTGTTGTGTGGCCCGGACGGCCGCATCATCTCGGGTCATCTCCCCCCTTCCAGCGAATGGCCGTTACATGCCTCGATTTATGCGGCCAGAGCGGAGGTCAACGCCATCGCGCATGTGCATTCCGCCTATGCCACCGCGCTGGCCTGCCTGCGAAAACCCATCCCGCCGTTTCATTACATGGTGGCCACAGCGGGCGGTAGTGAAATTCCCTGCGCCGAATATGCCACCTTCGGCTCCGAGGCCCTGGCAAAAAATGTCGTGGCGGCATTAAAGGGCCAGCGGGCCTGTTTAATGGCCAATCATGGCCTGATCGCCATCGGCGCCGACATCGCCGCAGCCTATAAACTGGCCGGGGAGGTGGAATCACTCGCACAGCAATATTGTCTCTGCCTGCAAGCCGGCCAACCCATATTGCTGGACGATGCCGAAATGCGGGTCAATATCGAAAAGTTCAAGACCTATGGAAAAACACCCGGCCCGCAAGGGCCGGAGCAGGGCGGTAAAGGTTCTGATTGGAAGCCCTGAATAAATCCATCCTGGATTTCCCTGCCTGCTGCAGGCAGGGCTTCAAAATCAATGACTTACGTCATTGCCAAGTTATTGATTCTGGGGCGGCACGTCCCTGTACCGCAGGAAACTCTGATTCAATCAGAGTTTCCGATTAAACAAGATCATTCCGGCCGGATTTTATAGCCAAGCAGTCTGTTTTCCAGCATCAACGGGATCAATAGCAGGTCTTTTCCCATTATCAATTCAAGATCGGCGCTGCCCTGGTTAAAATCGAGCAATTTGGCGGCCTCGCCGCGGGCTGTGATATGGAACAGGCCGCCGTTTACCCAGTCGGTGACGTAAAAACCGAGCTCATCGCTGCCTTCAACCCCGTCCAGATTGCCGACCGGCGTGCCGGCGCCGATGGATTCGATATTGCCGCTGGCCAGCGAGATGCGTTTTAAGTGGCCGGCCGTTTCCGTTCTGAAGCCATCGGTCATTTTGCCCCAACTGGCGACAATGAGGTCGCCGCCGCCGCACAGCAGGCCGTTCGGATTTTCGAGCGCTTCGGTCTCCAGCCAGATACTGAAGTCCCCGTCGCGCAGGATATGAATCCTGTTTAACACCATGTCGGAGACATAAATCTCTCCGCCCGCGCAGGCCGCGGCGTCATTCAAAAAGCGCGCATCGTTGACCTTGTATTTTTTGACCCGGCCGTTATCAATTTTAATCTCGACCAGTTCATCAATGTCCGTCACATACAAGGTCCGCTCATGCAGCGCGAGGCCCTTTGGCGCATTAAGCCCGCTAATCCACTTTTTACGGAGCAGGCGGCCATCCGGCGAGACGATGGAGATATAACCGTTGCCGTCTTTGTCGGTCGGGCCGCCGTTGACATTGGAGACATACAGGTGATTGAGCCAGGGGTTGTAAACCACGGACTCCGGGTTTTCAAAACCTTCGAGTTGCCAGAGTTGTTCCGGCGCTCCGCCGCCGGCATGGAGCCTGCCGCTGAATAACAGGAACAGGCAAACGAAATAGCAGGGTATATTTTTTGTGATCATTGCAGAGCGCTCTCCTGAAATTTGATCCGGTTGATGTGGCCTTGCGCGGGTCTCGGTCATTCGTTAGAAAAAAATAAACGTTTAAGTTCCGCGCCGGGGTCTTTGGCCTTCATAAACGCCTCGCCAATCAAAAAGGCGTTAACGTTATTTTTACGCATCAGTTTAACGTCTGCCCGGCTTTGTATGCCGCTTTCAGTCACGACCGTGCGGTCCCGAAACACATCGCTCAACAGGCCGAGCGTGGTGTCCAGGCGGGTTTCAAAGGTATGCAGGTTGCGGTTGTTGATGCCGATCAGCGGCGTGCGCAGCATCATGCCGCGTTCCAGTTCTTCACGGTCATGGACTTCGACCAGCACATCCAGCCCGGTCTCGGCGGCCGCGCCGACCAGATCCTGCATCTGCATGTCCGAGCCGGCCGCGGCGATGATCAGAATACAGTCGGCGCCAATGACTTTGGCCTCATAGACCTGGTAGGGGTCGATCATGAAATCCTTGCGCAGCACCGGCAGTTCACAGGCCGCGCGGGCCTGTTGCAAATGTTCATCGGAACCCTTGAAAAACGCAATGTCGGTCAATACCGACAGACAACTGGCGCCGGCCTCGGCGTAGCTCGCGGCGATGGCGGCGGCCTCGAAATCTTCCCGGATGACGCCGCGGCTGGGCGAGGCCCGCTTTAGCTCGGCGATAACAGCCGGCCGGCCGGTTGCAATGCTGGCCAGCAGATGCGAGGTAAAACCGCGCGCCTCGGGACAATCGGCGGCGCGCTGCCTGATCTCGGCCAGCGGCGTTTTACGCCTGGTTTCGGCAACATATTCCGCTTTATACTCAAGTATCGTCCTTAATATATCGGGCATCGGCATGGGGCTAATGTTTGAAAGAGCGGCTGTGCGCTATCAATTGTTGCAGTTTTTGTCTGGCCGCCCCACTTTTGATGAGCTCTGCCGCGCGCATAACGCCGTCCTGGATGGAATCGGCCTGTCCGGCCGCATAAATGGCCGCGCCGGCATTGAGGCTGACAATATCCCTGGCCGCGCCCGCGCGGTTGTCCAGCACGGCCCGCATCATCGCCAGGCTTTCCTGTGCGTCCTTAACCACAAGCTGGCCGGCGTCTTGCGCTTTCAGGCCGAAGTCATCCGGCCTGACGCTATAATGTTCAAGCCGGCCCTGCTTTAATTCGCTGATCCGGGTGGGGGCGGCAATGCTGATCTCATCCATGCCGTCGTCGGCGTGCACGATCAGCACATGGTTGCTGCCAAGCTGCCTGAGCGTTTCCGCGAGCGGTTCCAGCCAGGCGCGGTTATAGACGCCGATGACCTGATTCGGCGCGCCGGCCGGGTTGGTCAATGGCCCGAGCACATTAAACAGGGTGCGAATACCCAATTCGCGCCGCGGCCCGAGCGCATGTTTTGTCGCGGCATGATGCAGCGGCGCAAACATAAAGCCGATGTTCACGGTTTCGATACAGCTTGCTATCTCTGCGGGCTTGAGTTCAAGGTTGACGCCGGCCGCCTCCAGCACGTCCGCGCTGCCGGATTTGCCCGAGACCGAGCGATTGCCGTGTTTGGCGACCCGGGCCCCGCTGGCCGCCACCACAAAGGCCGCGGCCGTGGAAATATTGAAGGTGTTGGTCCCGTCGCCGCCGGTGCCGCAGGTATCGACCAGACCGGTTTTATCGACCTCCACCCGGCTGGCCAGTTCGCGCATGACCCGGGCCGCAGCCGTGATCTCGGCCACGCTCTCACCCTTCAGGCGCAGGGCCACGAGCAGGCCGCCGATCTGGGCCGGGGTCGCCTCGCCTTGCATCATGGCCCGCATCACGGCGTGCATATCGGCCTCGCTTAAATCATGCCCGCCGATGATTTCATTGAGCGCGGTTTGTATGTTCATTTTTGTCGTTTTGGTTCTGCTTGCCGGGTCATTCCGGCGGTTCAGTATAGCAGCTAATCCGCAGATTACGCAGACCTGCCTGTGGCAGGCAGGTTAACGCAGATTGTGTGTTGTACGGGTTGGTTTGTTGCTGGCGGGTGGGAATGGTGGAGAGTGGATTTCAGTTATGTTGTCATTCCCGCCTGGGCGGGAATGGGTTGTTTTTCCTGGATTCCAGCTTTCGCTGGAATGACGGAGTGCTGATTTGATGCGTTGTCGTCATTTTGATCGGCCTGTTGCAGGAAGGACGGAATGACAACGGGGGCCTTGTCTTCACTCCCCCGTCATTCCCAGCACTCCGTCATTCCGGCCTGCCTGCGGCAGGCAGGCCGGAATGATGGAGTGGCGCGGATGGCCTTGAAAGTTGCCGGGATGCCTCTTACCTTTTCGTCGTCATTCCGGCGAAAGCCGGAATCCAGTGGTTAATAAAATCCATTCCCGCTCGCGGGAATGACGACATGTTTGCCGCTTTGCTCTCGCCCATCAGGCAGGCTTTGCCCGATCCCCGGCAAGGAAGTTCTGCAACAATTCATGCCCGCAGGCCGTGAGGATCGATTCCGGGTGAAACTGCACGCCGGACACGGGCCAGGTCTTGTGTCTCAAACCCATGATCTCGTCCATATTGCCGGACTTGTCCCGGGTCCAGGCCGTTATTTCCAGGCAATCCGGCAGTGACGCCTTCTCGACAATCAGGGAATGATAGCGGGTCGCGGTAAACGGGTTTTCGGCGCCCCGGAATACATCCGTGCCGTTGTGATAAATATCCGAGGTCTTGCCGTGCATGATGTCACGCGCCTGAATGACCCGGCCGCCAAAGGCCTGACCGATGCTCTGATGGCCGAGGCAAACGCCGAGTATCGGGATCCGCGCCTTAAAATGTTTGATCACATCAATGGAAATGCCGGCCTCGTTGGGCGTGCAGGGGCCGGGCGAGATCACAATATGGGCCGGCCGCAGGGCCTCGATCGCCTCCAGCGTGAGCGCGTCGTTACGGTGTACGCAAACGTCCTGCTCCAGCTCGCCCAGATATTGCACCAGGTTGTAGGTAAAGGAGTCGTAGTTGTCGATCATCAATAACATCAGACTTATTCCCGTTATCCGTTTAGTCCCCGTTCGGCCAGGCTGACCGCGCGAAAGATCGCCCGGCCTTTATTCAGGGTTTCTTCCCATTCATTTTCGGGCACGGAATCCGCGACAATGCCGCAGCCGGCCTGTATATGCAGGGTCTTGTCCTTGATCACCGCGGTGCGAATCGCAATGGCCGTATCCATATTGCCGTTCCAGGATAAATAGCCCACCGCGCCGGAATAGACGCCGCGCTTGACCGGTTCCAGTTCGGCGATGATCTCCATCGCCCGGATCTTGGGCGCGCCCGAGATGGTGCCGGCCGGAAACGTGGCCCGCAATACATCAATGGCGTTCATATTGTCTTTTAAGCGCCCGCTCACGTTCGAGACGATATGCATCACATGCGAATAGCGCTCGATGAGCATTTTATCGGTCAGTCTGACACTGCCCGGGACGGCAACGCGGCCGACATCATTACGGCCCAGATCGATCAGCATTAAATGCTCGGCCAGTTCTTTGGGATCATTCAATAGTTCCCGTTCCAGCGCAAGATCGGCCGCCTCGTCCCGGCCGCGGGGCCGGGTCCCGGCCAGGGGTCTGACCGTGATCGTATTGTCTTCCAGTCTCACCAATATCTCGGGGGAGGCCCCGACGATCTGGAATCCGCCCAGATCCAGCAAATACATATAAGGCGAAGGGTTAAGGCAGCGCAGGGCCCGGTACAGATTAACGGGGCCGGATTCAAACGGGATAGAAAGCCGCTGTGATAACACCACCTGCATCGCGTCGCCCGCGACAATGTATTGCTTGATCCGGTCAACGGCCGCCAGAAAGTCGGCGCGCGTGAAGCCGGACACGAAGTCGGCTTCATTAACCCTGCGCGGCGGCCTATCGTCCGCGCGGCGGAGTTGCCGCCTGACCAGGGTTTCGGCCAGTTCAGCAAGGCGGCGGTTGGTTTTGTCGAATGCCAGAGGCTCGGCCGGGTCGGCATGGATGATGATATAGAGCTTGCCTCTGAGATTATCAAACACCACGATCTCATCCGACACCATGAGCAGAATATCCGGGCAGGCCAGCGGGTCCGGTCTGGCGCCGTGATTTAGACGCGGCTCGATATAGCGAATCGTTTCATAAGAAAAATAACCCACCAGGCCGCCATTAAAACGCGGCATCCCTTCGATCTCCGCCACCCGGTATTGCTGCTGAATACGCTGAATCTCCGCCAGCGGATCGGTCACCTGATATTCCCTGACGGTCTTGCCGTGTTCCTTGATCGAGCAGGTGTTGTCCCGGATGGCGATGATCGTTCCGGCAGGCAGGCCAATGATCGAATAACGCCCCCATTTTTCGCCGCCCTGCACCGATTCAAACAGATAGGAACAGGGCGCATGGCACAATTTCATATAAGTGCTGAGCGGCGTGTCCAGATCAGCCAGGACTTCACGCATCAGGGGAATGCGGTTATAGCCCTCGGCCGCCAGCCGTTTGAACTCGGCCGCGCTGATCATGCCGGCTTGAACAGGGCCGGCAGCGCGGCCAGGGAATCAATCACGGCGTCCGGCTTCGTTTCATGTATGTCCTGACCGCCATGATAGCCATAACTGACACAGACGATTTGAAACCCCGCGGCGCGGGCCGCCCTGACATCGGTTTCCGAATCGCCCACCATCAATGAGCGCTCCGGCGCTTTTTGCAACACCGAGGCCGCGTGCAGCAGCGGCAGCGGATCCGGTTTTTTCTTCGGCAGGGTATCGCCGGCAACAATAATGCTCATGGCGTCCAGGAGACCCAGTTTGTCCAGCAGCGGCCTGACAAATTGCCCGGCCTTATTGGTCACGCAACCCAGCTTGATATTTTGCCGCCTGAGCGCCTCAAGGCCCTCGCGCACGCCCGGATAACAGTGGCTGAGTTTGCACACATTGACATGGTATAAGCGCATGAATCCGGCCCGGGCCTGCCGGTGTAATTCGGCTTCGGCCCGGCCGTCAAAATCGTTGGTCAGGGCGCGGTGCAGCAGCCTTTCCAGGCCGTTGCCGATCCAGCCGCGAATGGCCGCCGCCGGTCTTGGCGGCCGCCCCAGCCGCTTTAATGTCTGGTTGACGCAAGCGGCGATATCCGGCAATGAATCGACCAGGGTGCCGTCCAGATCCAGCAGGACCAGTTCCGGGGTTGCGATTGTCATCGCCCGCTCATGCCGCCGGAATTTGTTGCGGGGCCCGGGCCAGCGCCAGTTCCGCGCGCATGGCCGCAATTGTCGCCTGATAGTCGCCGCTGCCGAAGATGGCCGAGCCGGCCACAAAGGTGTCTGCGCCGGCCTCGGCGATCGCGCGAATATTATCCACCTTGACGCCGCCGTCGATCTCAAGGCGGATAGCCCGGCCGCTGGCATCGATCATTGTTCTCGCTTGCTTGAGTTTGGCCAATGCCGACGGGATAAACGCCTGGCCGCCGAAACCGGGATTCACCGACATCAGCAGGATCATGTCGAGCCGGTCGATGACATGCTCAAGCACGGCCAGCGGCGTGGCCGGGTTAAATACCAGCCCGGCCTTGCAGCCGTTGGCGCGGATCAACTGCAAGCTGCGATCAATATGCTCCGTGGCCTCGGGATGGAAGGTGATATAGCTCGCGCCGGCCGCGGCGCATTCGGCAATGATGCGATCCACCGGTTTCACCATCAAATGCACATCAAGCGGCGCCTTGATACCGAAATCACGCAAGGCCCGCACCGCGATGGGGCCAAAGCTCAGGTTGGGGACATAATGGTTATCCATGAGATCCACATGCACCATATCGGCGCCGGCCCTGATGGCCGCGGCGGTATCCTCGCCGAGGCGGGCCAGGTCCGCGGCCAGGATAGAGGCTGAGATAAGCGGGTCCTGCATCGTTAAATACTGTCTGTTTCAGGCAAACTCAAAAACAAATCACTTTAACCGATCAGCCCCGCCATAGCCACCGCTGGCCGCCTGTTGTCGGGAATCTATTGCGAGTGACGTACGGGGCTTTGCGGGCTGTTGCCTTTCCTGTCGTCGACCCCGTTGTCATTCCGCCCTGCCTGCGGCAGGCAGGGCGGAAATGGATTGCATAAACTGCCGGATTCCCGCTTTCACAGCAACGAAGAACACGGGTATGATCCGGTCCCGGCTTGTGCAAATAACACGGATTTATGACCCACCCTCAAAAAACACCCAAAACGGCCGGCGTTGTGGTTATCGGCAATGAAATCCTGTCCGGCCGCACCCAGGATAAAAATATCGCCTATATCGGCAGGTATCTGGAAAATCTGGGCATCGTGCTGGCGGAAGTCACGGTGATTCCCGACATCGAACAACGGATCATTGCCAGGGTCTCCGCCTACGCCAAAGACTATGACTATGTGTTTACCACGGGCGGCATCGGCCCGACCCATGACGATATCACCACAGCGGCCATCGCCGGGGCCTTTGCCGTGGGCGTGGAACGGCGGCCGGAGGCGGTGGCGCGTATGGAGGGCTACTATGAAGCGGGCGCGTTGACCGAGGCGCGCCTGAAGATGGCGGATGTGCCCGAGGGGGCGATCCTCATTGATAACCCCGTCAGCGCCGCGCCCGGCTATCAGATCAATAATGTGTTCGTGCTGGCCGGTGTGCCCGTCATCATGCAGGCCATGCTGAATGGCCTCAACGACAGGCTCACGGGCGGCCCGCCCATCCTGACGGCCAGCGTCACCACCAGCCTGACCGAGAGCAGGCTGGCGGACGGCATGGCCAAAATCCAGCGGGAGACGGACGCGGTCAATATCGGCAGCTACCCTTATTTCCGGCATGGAAGACCGGGGGTGAATGTGGTCCTGCGCGCCACCGATAAACCCCTGCTAAAGAGGCAGTATGCGGCGATACTCAAACTGGTCGAACACTGCGGCGGCCGGGTCCTGGAACAAAACTTCCCGGAATAACCGCCTTGCATCCGGCCGAAACCGGCTGGCAACGCGGCGCGCGGCCTGGCCCGATCCACGGAAACTATCTTTTTGATAGCGGGTCATAGCGGGTTTAATCCAGCCCCGGCAAATCATTATGGAATCCGCTGAAAAGATAAAAAATGCCCTGTTCATCCTGCGCCTCGGCGTGTTCATTGTCATGTTCATGTGGACGCTTGATAAGTTTATCAACCCGGACAATGCGGCACGGGTGTTTGAGACCTTCTATTTTATCTCCGGGCCCGGTGATTCGGACTTCTACCTCATCGGCTTCATCCAGCTACTCATCATCCTGGCCTTTGTCAGCGCCTATAAACGACAATACAGCTATCTGGCGGTGCTGATCATGCACGCGATTTCCACGTTAAGCAGCTTCGCGCGCTATCTGGATCCCTGGACCTCCCCCAACCTGCTGTTCTTTGCGGCCTGGCCCATGCTGGCCGCTATCTTCGTGCTTTACTATCTGAGAGACCTGGATACGAAATTCAGCCTGGACGGAGATCAGGCCGCGAAGTTGTAGTAATAGCCGTCATTCCCGCTACGCGGCAATAGATAATAAAAACCACTGGATTCCGGCCTTCGCCTGCCTGCAGCAGGCAGGCGCTGCTCTACCACCTACGTCCTTGTAGGCGTGCCCTCACGCCGCATACAGGACATCCTGTCCATAAATGACGACGGGGTGTTGTTTTGGCTTTCCGTTATCCTGTCTGCCTCTAGCAGGCAGGTCGGAACAGGCCGCCGAGGAATCCGGGAAGGGTTCGCCGGGGTGATAGATGGCTTTCTCCGCCTGCTTACTACAGGCACGAATTCAACCACGATCAAAGCAGGCGTTTTCGATAAAGTGCCGGGCCTGTCTGAACACTCGCCCGGACAGCAGCAGCCCGGCGTGGGAAACGGGCAGGCTGATGTGGTCGCTCATGCCGGTCAGGCTTGTCTCGGCGACCGCCACGACGCCGTCATTGGGCCTCGGGACAGCGGACAGGATCATGCCTGTGCCCAGGCGCAGGGTGCCGGCTATGACGCCGAGCGGCCGCCCGGCGGGCCATGCCGACAGCGGGCCGAGCAGGCCCTGCTCAATGCTCTTGCCCAGCAGCCTTTTGCCGCCCGGCCAGCCCGCCACCGTGCGCGCGGCCTGGCTGCTGTTGTTCGGCGTGCCCAGCATCACGGTCAGGCCCGGCCGCGCCAGCGGAAAGCGGGCAAGGTACTGCCTCAGAACCAGCCCACCCAGGCTGTGGCAGATAAAATGGATGTGTTCGGCCTCAAGGGCGTCTATCAATACGGCCAGCCGGGCGGCATTTTCCGCCAGCGAATGGCCGGTGCTGTCATATTTGAAGCGGATCGCGGCATAACCGGCCCGGCGGCAGCGGTATTGCAGCAGGCTCATGTCCCAGCCGTTCATCCACAGGCCGTGGATCAGGACGATCCGCGCGGATAATGAGCGCCCTTGTCTCAAGCGTCATTGGCCAGGCGAATGCGCGCCTGGTCCCGGCTGAAGTCCAGCAGGCGTTGAATCGGCGCGCGCGCGCGTGCGGCGATGTCCCTGTCAACATGGATTTCATTGGCCCCGCTTGTCAATACCCGCGCCACTTTGCGCAGGCTGTTCATCGCCATCCAGGGGCAGTGGGCGCAACTGACACAGGTCGCGCTCTTGCCGGCCGTGGGCGCCTCGATCAGTATTTTTTCGGGCGCGGCCTGCCGCATCTTGTGGAAGATGCCCCGATCCGTGGCCACGATAAATTCTCTGGCGTCCATCTCCATGACGGCCTGGATCAGGCCGGTGGTGGAGCCGACCCGGTCGGCCTGGGCAATGACTGCGGCCGGCGACTCGGGATGCACCAGCACCCTGGCCTCGGGGCGGGCGCGGCGCAGCTTTTCAAGCTCCCGGCCCTTGAACTCTTCATGCACCACGCAGGCGCCCTGCCAGATCAGCAGGTCGGCGCCGGTTTCCTTTTGCACATAATCGCCCAGGTATTTATCCGGGGCCCAGATCATCTTTTTCCCGGCCGCGCTCAGGTGTTTGATCACGGCCACGGCGCTGCCGGAGGTCACCATCCAGTCTGCCCGCGCCTTGACGGCGGCGCTGGTGTTGGCATAAACCACGACCACCCGATCCGGATGGGCGTCGCAGAAGGCCGAGAAATCGGCCGCCGGGCAGCCGAGGTCCAGGGAGCAGTTCGCGTTGAGGTCCGGCATCAACACCCGTTTTTCCGGGTTCAGGATCTTGGCGGTCTCGCCCATGAATTTCACGCCGCAGACCAGCAGCGTGTCGGCCCCGGATTCATGGCCGAAACGGGCCATGTCCAGCGAATCCGACACACAGCCGCCGGTTTCGTCCGCCAGCAACTGTAGCTCCGGTTCGGTGTAATAATGCGCGACCATGACCGCGTTTTGCCTTTGCAACTCGGCCTTAACCCGGCGCGCCAGCCCGGCCCGTTCCTCGCTCTCGATGTCCTCAACGACGGTCGGCGGGATTTGTGCCCGCGGCAGGGTATGAGAATGATCAGTGATTTCTTCAACAGTCATAGCGAAGCTCCTGGGGCCTGCCAAAATAGTGTTAACAGGCCCTGGCTTACTCGTCCCGCTTGGACAAGCAGACATTTTGACCGGCCCGCGGCCGGCGTGTTCCGGGCCTTACTGCGCCGGGGCCGAACCCGGCAATTTAATGCCTGCTTCCCGCAGTTGGCGCGCGCTGACCGGGGCCGGCGCCGCGCTCAGCGGGCAACTTGCGGTCTGCGTCTTCGGGAAGGCGATCACGTCACGGATCGAATCAAGTCCGGCCATGAGCATGACGGCGCGATCCAGCCCGAAGGCAATACCGCCATGCGGCGGGCAGCCGTATTCCAGGGCCTCAAGCAAAAAGCCGAATTTGGCGCTGGCTTCCTCGGCGCCGATGCCAAGCAGTTCCAGGATCGCGGCCTGCAGCCCGGCGTCGTGAATACGGATTGAACCGCCGCCCAGTTCGACACCGTTCAGCACCAGATCGTAGGCGCGGGATAATACCTTGCCCGGTTCCCGTTTAATGGCCTCAATATCGCGCGTGGCGGGCGCAGTGAACGGATGATGCAGGGCCGCCCAGCGCCCTTGCCCTTCGTTATATTCAAACAGCGGGAAATCAACGATCCAGGCCGGCGTCCATTTGGTCGTCAACAGCCCCTGATCATGCCCGAGCCGGTGGCGCAAGGCCCCCAGCGCGTCATTGACGATCCTGCTCCGATCCGCGCCGAAGAAAATCAGGTCGCCGGACTCTGCCCCGGCGCGGGCCATGATGCCGGCGATGACCTGGTCCGTTAAAAACTTCAGGATCGGTGATTGTAGGCCCGCGCGTCCGGCGGCGGCGTCATTGACCTTGATATAGGCCAGCCCGCGCGCGCCAAAGCGGCCCACGTAGGCGGTGTAATCGTCAATCTCCTTGCGCGACAGCCGGCCGCCGCCGGGCAGGCGCAGGGCCGCGACCCGGCCGTTTGCCATATTGGCCGGGCCGGAAAAGACCTTGAACTCAACGGCCTTGACCAGATCACTGATCTCGGTCAAAACCAGCGGGTTGCGCAGGTCGGGCCGGTCGCTGCCATATTGCGCCAGGGCGGTGGCATAACTCAGGCGCGGGAACGGTGACGGGAGTTCGACATTCAGCGCTTCCCTGAATAAAGCCTGAATCATGGCCTCCATCAGCCCGGTAATCGCGGCCTCATCCATAAAAGACGTTTCGATATCCAGTTGGGTAAATTCCGGCTGTCGGTCGGCCCGTAGATCCTCATCGCGGAAACAGCGCGCGATTTGATAATAGCGATCCAGGCCGGACATCATCAACAACTGTTTATAAAGCTGCGGCGATTGCGGCAGCGCGAAGAAATTGCCCGGATGGGTGCGACTCGGAACCAGATAATCGCGCGCGCCCTCCGGCGTGGCGCGGGTCAGCATCGGCGTTTCGATATCCACAAAGCCCCGCGCATCCAGAAACGCGCGCAATTGTTTGATAACGCGCGCGCGCAGGCGCAGATTTTCCTGCATGGGCGGGCGGCGCAGGTCCACGTAGCGATATTTCAGCCGGATGTCATCGTGTACCTGCGCGTCATCCAGTTGAAAGGGCGGCGTTTTGGCCTTGTTCAGGATCTCGATCGTATGCCCGAGCACCTCCACCTCGCCGGTCGGTCGGTCGGGATTGACCGTGCCCGCGGGCCGCGGCCGCAGCCGGCCGCTGATCTGAATCACATATTCATTGCGCACGGAGTCGGCGATCCTGAAGGGCGCCGCCCGATCCGGGTCAAACACGACCTGGGCGATGCCCTCGCGGTCACGCAGATCTATGAAGATCACGCCGCCGTGGTCCCGGCGGCGATGCACCCAGCCGCACAGCCGGATTTCCTGATCGATATGGCTGCGGTTCAGTTCACCGCAATAATGACTGCGCATGGGTTGCTCCCTGTCTGGCCTGAAAAAAGCGTTGAATACTACGATTCGGCCGCCGTTTCTGCAACTTCTGCAACTTTATCGGCCTTCGTTTTGGCGCGCATGGGTTGGTCGGGCATGATGACGCCCATTGAGATGACGAATTTAAAGCCCTCCTCGATGCTCATGTCCAGCTCGATCACTTCTTCGCGCCGGGCCATGATGATAAAACCCGAGGTCGGGTTGGGCGTGGTCGGCACAAATACGGCAACGAGGTTGTTGTGTATATTGTCCAGTTCCGTATGGACCTCTTCGTTGGTCAGAAAGCCAATGCTCCAGACACCCTGCCGCGGATATTGCAGGGTCACGACCTTGCGGAAGGATTTGCCGCGGTCATCAAAGATGGTGGCCGAGATCTGTTTTACGCTGCCATAAATCGAGCGCACCAGCGGGATACGATTCAAGGCCGCTTCCCACAGGCCCACCAGGCGGCGGCCAAACAGGTTGGCCGCGAGCATGCCGGTCAAGAGCAGGATCGCGGCGGCCAGAATAATGCCGAAACCGGGGATGGAAAAACCCAGCACCGTGGCCGGTTGCCACTCCGGCGGCAATAACAGAATGGTCTTGTCAAGCAGGTCAATAACGAGCTTGATAATGACCACCGTGGCGGCAAAGGGCAGCCAGACCAGCAGGCCCGCGATAATATATTTTCGGAGTGTCGTCATGAGATCAGTCGATTCGCGCCGGGGTTGAGGAAAGCCTTATGGATTCGGAGTTGGCCTGATTATACACCGGTTTTGGCGGCCGGTGTTTTTTCTGCATTGCCCCTGGCGTCCGGCTTCTTGTCTGTGGCGCCCGCGGCTTTCCCCGTCTTTTCGGGTTCGGTCTTGCCTTCACTCTTGCTGGCCTGTTTGGGCGGCTTGTCCTTGAAATCCGTCTCATACCAGCCGCTGCCTTTCAGCTTAAAGGCGGCCGCGGAGATCAGCTTCCGCAATCCCTCCTTGCCGCAGCCGGGACAGGTTGTTGCCGGCGCGGCGCTGATCTTCTGTAAAATTTCGAGCTGATGATCACATTGCTCACATTTATATTCATAAATTGGCACGGACAGAGACCTCCGATGCGGGTTGCAGGATGAATTATTAACCCGGCAAATAATAATATAACGGGTTAATAATGCAGCACAGGGATGTGCTGCCGCGGGCCGGCCTGTCACAGGCAGGCCCGCGGAGCCCGATAAAATCAAGCGATTCCGCGAATTGCGCCAGATTTTATCGGGCGATAATTAAACAGGCCGGGATGGCCTGTTTAATTATTATCATGGCGCAGAAAATAGGGTTGTGGCCGCATAAAATCAAGACCAAATCACGGATTTATTGTACAGGCGTCGGACAGACCGGAAGATAACAAAGGCAGAGAAACGGCAAGTGGCGGTCTGCTTACTACCCGTCATTCCGCCTGCCTGCTACAGGCAGGCACCGGGCCAGCCGGAATGGCGTATTTATTTGTCATTCCCGCTTGGGCGGGAATGTAATAATTAAACCACTGGATTCCAGCTTTTGCTGGAATGACGGAGGAGTGAAGACAAGGCCCCTGTTGTCATTCCGTCCTTCCTGCAACAGGCCGACCAAAATGACGACAACGCATCAAATCAGCACTCCGTCATTCCAGCGAAAGCTGGAATCCAGGAAAAACAACCCATTCCCGCCCAGGCGGGAATGACATTATTGTCGGGGGCGGGATGTTAAAGGGACACCGGTTTCTACCGCCTGCCTGTTGCGGGCAGGTCTGCGTAATCTGCGGATGATATGCCTGCCTGATCAGTCTTAGTAGATATTGAACCCGAATATCTATTTTACCCGCGAGCGAATCTTGGGTATTATCGCCGCCTTTGTCGCTCTGGGGGGGCATTCTGCTTTCCCGTAAATTCTAAAAGGGCCGTTAGCTCAGCCGGTAGAGCAGTGGATTTTTAATCCATTGGTCGGGCGTTCGAATCGCCCACGGCCCACCATCTAAAACGGATACGGGTTATTCAGATTTTCAGCCCGCCCTGTCAAACTGCCGCCTGCCGCTGCGGGCGGGCAGTCAGGTCACCAGGGGCCGCGCCTGTTCCAGTTTGTCAGCCAAAACCTCATTATGCCGGGCCAGCCACAGGTCATTGATGAGTTGGAGATTAAGCCAAAACTCCGGCGTGGTTCCGAGGGCCTTTGCCAGCAAAAAAGCCGTTTCCGCCGTCACCCCGCGCCGGTTGCCGCATAGCTCATTGATAGTCTTACGGCCTACGCCCATCGCTTCTGCCAGTTGGCCCTGGGTGACGCCCAGGGGATCCAGAAATTCTTCCTTGAGCATGGCGCCTACACGGGTGGGTTGATGAGCGAGAATTTTTAGCGCTTGAATCATGGTTTTGCCTCTTATCTATAGGTATGGGAATCCAGGGGCGGTTCACTCTATTCAATCAGGGTTCCCCTGACGGCCCGCCTCGTGTGTATTTTGTGAACCCCGTCTATTTTTTCATTATTCTTCAAAGTGAAAGTTTGCGAAAGACAAACAATCTACTATGCTTTTATAAAGTCGACCAAATTCATTGGAATGATAGAGAATAACCATGAACTATAAAATGATCTATAATAAACTGTCTGCCACAGGCAGACAGGCTTTAGGGTTGCATGACGCTTTTGAACATAACCGGCACGGCAGGCAATTGCTCGTACGGGCCGGCAGGCGACTTTGCCGCTCGCCGAATCGGCCGGTTCACTCCAGGTAGAAAGACAAGGTTGAGGGTGGCCGATTACATCGTGCTAGGCGGCTTTCCGGGCCGGTAACATCAAGGCTTTACGGGCAACAGGCCGTTACCGGCGCCGGAATCTTCTTTTGATTAACATGGCAGTTAAGCAGCCCTGTCGCAGGCAGGTCGCCGCATACAGGATATCCTGTCCATAAATGACGGCAGGGGCCATGGGTATATTTCGGCAATTTACAACACCATTCCTTCCATTACCGGTCTGCCTGTTACAGGCGAGTGAAAACCGGAATCCAGCGATTTATGCAATACATTCCCGCTTATGCCTGCCACAGGCAGGTGAACCTCTATTGAGCAATACCTGCCGGCTACTGCTCAAATACCCGGGGAACCCGGCGGCGAAACAAGAATCGAAAATTGGCGGTATTGTTGCGCTATAATTTAAAGATGGTCAAATTTTTCTGGCGAGGGAAATAAAAACGGAGGATGGACACTTGAATACGCTTTCTGCACTCGTCGGCGCGCTGCTGTTAGCCGCAACGCTGGCATTTGCCGCATACGCTCAGGAAGCATCCCCGGACGCGCCTTCCGCTTCGGGCGAAGCGGTCAATAGCGCATGGCATTCATTAGACTTCTGGAAAGAAGCCATTCGCATTTCAGGATTCGCGCGCCTGGTGGGCGGCTATCTTGACGAGGAGCGGGCCACTTACCTGGGCTACGATGATTCAATCGATTTCGGACAACACTCCTTGTTTGCGTTGCAGGCCGATGTGGATCTGAGCGAGCAATTTTCTTTTACCACCCAACTGCTTGCCCACACTTCAAGCAGGCGGGATTCCGGCCTGGAGTGGGCCTATCTGAGCTATCGCCCGACCAAGCGCTGGCAATTCAGGGCGGGCAAGCTGCGCACCCCGTTTTTTATGCATAGCGACACGCTTGACGTGGGTTTTGCCTATCCGTGGGTCGTGCCGCCACAACAGGTTTATAATCCTGCCATGTTTTCCAACTATACCGGGCTCAGCGCCGCCTATGAGTTCAACATTCAGGATTGGAGCATTGAAACAGAGGCCTACTGGGGCAGGTTTGACGACGAAATCACCATTGGCGCCAGACAGCTTGATGTGAAAGTCGATGATCTGAGCGGCATTGTGTTGAATTTGCAGCGCGACAACCTGCGCCTGCGCGCGTCTTACCACCGGGGTGATGTGGATGCCTCTTTACCGCAATTATCCGCGTTTGCTCAACAACTGCGCGGCGCCGGGTTTGAGCGCAGCGCAAACAGTTTAAACACTGATGGCGACACTTCATTTTTACAGGCGGCAATCAGTTACGAGACACTGGATTATTTTCTCAAGGCGGAATGGATGACTATCGACTCAGAGGCCCCTGCTATCTTCAGGAGAGACGGCTATTACCTGTCGGGCGGTTACACGCTTCATCCGATTACCATCCACGCGACTTTTGCGGAACTGAGCGCCGAGACACTGAGGCCCATAGACGAAATTCCTGCTGGCGTGCCGCAACTGGCCCCGCTCAGATCGGCCTACACGGGAGTATTTAATACTGCCAGCATCAACGATAATCTGCAAAGCCTCAGCGTTAGCCTGAGATGGGATTTGAACCCCTCGCTGGCGCTCAAGGCGGAATGGCGGCATCTTGACGGCGAGCGGGATCAACGCTCGTTCTTTAGCTTTGATCCGGCCGCCGATTTTGATCGCAAGGCCAATTTGTTTCTATTTGCCGTGGAGTGGATTTTCTGATGAAACGTCTGCTACACAGTCTTAAACTGGCCCTGTTTGTCGTCAGTCTCACCTTGTCCGCGTTCAACGCGCGGGCGGAAAACGTGCTGGTGGTGGCCAACACGGACAACCCTGATCTGTCGCTCACCCGGCTTGAGGTGCGCAAGCTGTTTATGGGCGGGCTAAGCGACGCCTCGCTGAACGCCATTGCGCTGCCGCCCGACAGCCTGACCCGGATCAGGTTCAATACCGAGGTCATCGGACTGACGGAAGCGCGCATTCAGGCGTATTGGGCGCAAATGCGCTTCAGTGGACGCAAGCGTCCGCCCCCTGAATTCCAGAACGAGCAGGCGGCCCTGGAGTACGTGTTGGCCAACAAGGGCGCCGTGGGCTATTTCCCGGAAGATATGCCTTTGCCCGAGGGGCTTACCGTACTGTATCGCAGTGACTGAGACAGCGCCTTCTTTGCCGGCCTCTCGGCCCGTTGACCTGAAAACGGAGGATAGGCGTTTGAATACGCGCTCTGCGCGCGCCGGCGCGCTGCTGTTAACCGCAATGCTGGCATTTGCCGCACGCGCCCAGGAAGCATCCCCGCCATCGTCCCCGGACGCGCCTTCCGCCTCGGCCGAAGCGGGCAATAGCGCATGGCATTCATCGGGCTTCTGGAAAGAAGCCATTCGCTTTTCAGGCTTCGCGCGCCTGGTCGGCGGCTACCTTGACGAAGAGCGGGCCACTTACCAGGACTACGACGATTCAATCGATTTTGGACAACACTCCTTATTTGCGTTGCAGGCCGATGTGGATTTCAGCGAGCAGTTCTCTTTTACCACCCAACTGCTTGCCCACACCTCGCACAGGCGGGATTCCGGCCTGGAGTGGGCCTATCTGAGCTATCGCCCGACCAAAAACTGGCAATTCAAGGCGGGCAAACTGCGCGCCCCGTTTTTTATGCACAGCGACACGCTTGACGTGGGTTTTGCCTATCCGTGGATCGCCCCGCCGCAGCAGGTTTACGTCCCTTATCTGTTCCCCGACTATACCGGGCTCAGCGCCGCCTGGCAGTACAACATTCAGGATTGGGGCATTGAAGCAGAGGCCTACTGGGGCAGGTTTGACGGCGATGTCACCGTTGGCGGCGCGCAGCTTGGGGTGAAAGTCGATGATCTGAGCGGCCTTGTGCTGGAACTGCAGCGCGGCAACCTGCGCCTGCGCGCGTCTTACCACCGGGGGGATATGGAAGGCTCTTCATCTTTACCCCGAACAACCGCCTTTGCTCGACAACTGCGCGGCCTCGGGTTTGAGCGCAGCGCAAACAGCTTAAACCCCGATGGCGCTTTTTCATTTTTTCAGGCGGCAGTCAGTTACGACGAACTGGATTATTTTCTCAAGGCGGAATGGATGACTATCGACTCCGAGGCCTCTGCTATCTTCAGGAGAGACGGCTATTACCTGTCGGGCGGTTATACCTTTCATCCGATCACCGTCCATGCGACTTTTGCCGAATTGCGCGCCGCGACACTGAGGCCCATAGATGAAATTCCCGCCGGTATGCCGCAACTGAACCGGCTCAGATCGGCCTACACGGGAGCATTTAATGTTTTCGCCCGGAACGACAATCTGCAAAGCCTCAGCGTTGGCCTGCGATGGGATTTGAATCCCTCGCTGGCCCTCAAGGCGGAATGGCTGCATCTTGACGGCGAGAGGAATCAGCGCTCATTCTTTAGTTTTGACCCGGCCGCCGATTTTGATCGCAAGGCCAATTTGTTTCTGTTTGCGGTCGAGTGGATTTTCTGACGCAACGTGGTCCGCTACCCGGCAAGCTGTATGCCCGGTTGCGCGGTCAGGTCTTGTAAACGGACCGGTTTGTAAAAGAGGTATCCCTGCAACTGGTTACAGCCGTTCTCGACCAGAAATTTGAACTGCTCGCGGGTTTCGACGCCTTCGGCGCAAATATCCAGTTGCAGGCGTTTCCCCATATCAATGATAGTGCCCGTGATTGACCGGTCGCGCTCCGACAAGCCCAGGCTATCGACGAACTGCTTGTCGATTTTCAGCGTGTTAATCCGTATTTGCGTCAGGTAACTGAGAGACGAATAGCCGGTGCCAAAATCATCCAGCGCGATCGAACAGCCGGCCCGACTGGCGGCCTGAAAGAAACTATTGGCCATCTCCAGGTTTTCAAGATAAGCCGATTCCGTCACCTCGAATTCCAGCCAGACCGGATCGATCTGATAGGTTTTCAGCAAATCCTCGATAAATTCAAACAAGCCGGGCTTTTTCAAATCCAGCGCGGACAGGTTGACTGAAACACGCAGCTTCTCGCCAACGGTGGCATGGACCTGCGGTAAATCATGACACAGGCGCTCCAGCATCCAGCGCGTGATGTTGGCAATCTTCCCGCTTTGCTCCGCGATCGGGATGAACTCCCCCGGCGACACCGGCCCCAGCTCGGGGTTGTTCCAGCGCAACAGGGCCTCGAAACCAATCAGGCGTTCCTCTGGCGATACCTTGCCCTGATAGACCAGTTCAAGCTCATTGTCTTTAACCGCCGAGGCGATTGAATTGACAATCACCAGTTTGCGTTTACTGTCCGCCATCATTTCCTGGGCAAAGATGGTGTATGTGCCGCGCCCGGACATTTTGGAACGATACATGGCGATGTCGGCGTTGCTGACAAAATCGTGCAGGTCGTAATCTGAATCCCGACCGCGGGCGATGCCGATACTGGCGCCGATTTTGATCTCCCAGTTATTAATGTGAAAGGTTTGACTCAGGCCCTTGATGATACGGTTGGCGATTTTTACCAGGGTCAGTTCATCCGGATCGTAATTCAACAGTATCAAAAATTCGTCACCCCCCAAACGGGCCACCAGATCGCCTTCCCGCACATACCCTTTGACCCGCTCACCCACCTCCACCAGCAACAGGTCGCCGACTTCATGCCCCAGACTGTCATTGACGCCTTTAAATCCGTCGAGGTCAAAAAACATCAGCGCCACATCGGGCGCCCCGCGCCTGGCCCTGGCCAGTTCCATGCGCAGGTTTTCCATAATAAACTGGCGATTGGGCAGGCCGGTCAGGCTGTCGAAATTGGCCAGCCGCTCCATCGCTTTCTGCTGATCAAGCAACTGCTGGGTTTGTTTCAGGTTTTTTTCCGTTTCATTATTGATCGTGGCCATCATCAGGTTGATGTTATGACCCAGCGTGGCCACCTCATTGCGCCCGTCAATGTCGATCCGCAGACTGTAGTCCTTGGTCTGCTCAACGTTGCGCGTAAACTGGGATAAGCGGGTCAACGGCGACAACATCTTGTGGTGCAGCAGCAGCACCACGATAATCGACAGCGCCACCACCAGCAAAGTCAGCGGCAGCACATTGAAAAAGAGCGTCTGTTTACTTTTATCAAGGCGGCTGCGGATATCAATGACAATTAACAGATAGCCGAGCGGCAAACGCTGCTCGCCGATCAACTGGAGAGCGACCAACTCGCTATTGGCATTGCGCATGCCCCCGGTTCTGTCTGGTCTGCTTGCCAGTAGCAGGGCGATCAACTCGCTTTTGGTATTGCTCATGTCCATTGATACATACTCCAGCCCCAGTTCCTGGTCGGGCCCGGATATCTGGTCAGCCTGATTGAAGGCCATACCGTAATAGCGCTGGAGCAGATTGCCTCTCTCATCGTATATTTTGCCGTATTTCACATTTTCATAACGATCAAGCCGCAATAACAAGGTGGTCAGTTCAAACGGATCGGGTTCGTCAGCCATAAGCGCGACCAGGTCGTCCGCCATGTTTTCCGACAAGCCCTTAAAGCTTTTTTCAACGGTCTCCCTGTACAAGTTTTCATGCTCGCTGATAGAAAAACTCAGCACGGAAAAACCGGCAATCAGAATTGCTGAAACAGTCAGCGCGATGAGCGCCGTTTTGATACTGCCAAACAACATAGTCAAAAACCTTTATAGTGGGATATATCGGCCTTCCGGCTGCTTTTGACAGTCTTTCCGGAGCTTGGCTGAACTATAGCAAGGCTGCCCGAATGTATCTATAACCCTTGTCGTCATTCCGGCCTGCTGCCGCAGGCAGCCCTGATTTGTCTCACAGGTATTGAACCTGGACAAAGGCTTAACACCTCTCCGGAAATGATATTTTTTAACCAGAGCGCCTCAGGATTTGACAGCCGCGACCGTCATCCTTTTGTCTTCTTTCCTTAACCATTTTGTCACATAAGATTCATTTCGCTGCAACAGTTCCCGCCTATCTTGGGCGCTCTTAAAGATCAGAGCGGTCTCGGCGCGCCATGACGGGGTGGCGTGGGGCCATCATAAATTCTCATCCACTGGAAACCAATAGGAGAAATTATTGTGCTTAAACGTACACCTTTGAAAATGCTGCTGGGTTCGCTATTAATCGGATCGCTGGCAGTCGTCTCAACCCCGGCACTGGCGGTCAATGAAGCCATGCTGGATCTTCTGAAAATTCTGCGTGACAAGGGCAGTATTACCGCCGAGGAATACGATCTCCTGAGAAACGCGGCCCGGGCCGATGGCGAAAAGGTTGAAGGCACGCTTAACGAAATGCAGGCCAATGTCGATAAAAAGACCAAGGATATGCCCAAAATCAATACCAACGGCAAGCTGGAAATCAGTCATGGCGACAACAAGCTGCGCATCGGCGGCCGCCTGCAGGCGGACACCACCTTTGGCGCCGGCGCGGTCAATTTTGAAAGCGAAGGCGGGGAGCCGATCACGGAATTCCGCCGGGCGCGCATGTACCTGAGCGGCACGTTCCAGAAATACTGGAAATACAAGTTCCAGTATGACTTTGCCGGCCAGTCCCCCGCCGCCGGCACCGCCGGGATCCGGGATGCCTATCTCGCCTATACCGGCTTGAAGCCCGTCACCATTACCCTCGGCAATCACAAGATGCCGCTGAGCCTGGAAGAACTGACCAGTTCCAAATACATTACCTTTATCGAGCGTTCGCAACTGGTCAACGGCATCGTGACCGATACCAGCGGCGGCCGCAAATATGGCTTGTCGGTGAAATCCTATTTCAACGATATGTTTACCTTCGCGGGCGCCAGCTATATCGGCACGGCCAATGAAGATGAGGCGGAAAACGCGGGCTTCGGGTTTGCCGGCCGCGCCACCTTTTCCCCGATCCATGAAAAGACCCGGATGGTGCATCTGGGCTTGGGTCTGGCCGGCGACTATCGATCGGACGGCGGCTACAATATTGACGGCGAACCGGAAATCCATCCGGGCAGAGACATCCTGGAGACCGAAACCGGCGACTGGGAAACGGCCACCACCTGGGTGGCGGAGGCCGCCGTCATTCAAGGCCCCTGGGCGTTCCAGGCCGAATATGCCTCAAGCAAGCTGAAAAAGGGCGCCACCACGGCCGACGCCGATGTCGCGGCCTGGTACATCTACGGCAGTTATTACCTCACGGGCGAATCCCGCAACTACAAATGGAAGAACGGCTCCTACAGCCAGACCAAGGTCAAAAACCCCTTGCACAAGGGCGGCCCGGGCGCCTTTGAAGTCGCCCTGCGCTATACCAGCGGTGAATTTGAAAACGAAGGCAAGCCCATACCGGGCGCCTCGCGGGCGGGTATCCTCACGGCCGGCCTGAACTGGTATCCGAGCAACAACATCCGTTTCTCGGCCAACTACATCAATGTGCTGGATTCCAATAAACTGGCGAACGCCGAACTGGCGCGCGACCTCAGGCCCGGCGCCACCGCACAAGACGCCGAATACTTCATTGTTCGGGGTCAATGGTACTTCTAATGTTACTGCCGAAATAACAGGCCCGATGATGTTCGGTTATTCCTGTTGACCTACCAAACCCCGCTCCGGCGGGGTTTTTTGTGCCGTGGTACGTGATTGCCGTCTTCTGTTGCGGATGGGCCGGGATGACGTTGCAGATTGCCGGAATGCCTCTCCTTACGTCGTCATTCCGGCCCGCCTTCCTGGATTCCGGCCTTCGCCGGAATGTCCGGCGGGGGCAGGCTGGAACAACATTGAAAGTTGCCGGAATACCTCTATTCCCCCATCGTCATTCCAGCGAAAGCTGGAATCCAGTGGTTTATGTCATACATTCCTCCTGCCTGCGGCAGGCAGGGGGAATGACACTACTTCTACCCCCCCAAAGACTGTGTCCCCCTTCACACTTCACCCCGGGGTTTGTGTCCGGCTTCACAATTTCAGACATCCAGCCGCCCTTTGGTCTGACAAATCGCCCTTCATGGTCTACCTTAATCAGCGTCTTTCTTAATAACGATAGGAGTACAACCATGAAATCCATAACTACCCTCGGCCTCCTGATGATGCTCGGCGTAAGCCTGAGTCTCGGCGCGGCCCAACCCTATAATCCTCAAAGCCACTACAGCAGCGGCGCCGAGGTCAGCTACAATAACCAGGTCTTCCGCGCCAAATGGTGGGCCAACCCCGGCCAGAGCCCGGCCGCGGTCGCCACCGTGGCCCATGCCTGGCAGACCCCCTGGGCCCTGACCAACAAGACCCCGGCCCCGGTCACACCGAAGCCCGACAAGCCCAAACCGGTCACGCCCAAGCCGGATAAACCCAAGCCCACGGTCAAGCTCAAGGCCCCCCAATACGTGGCCGGCACGACCTACAAGGGCGGCGATGTGGTCGCCAACTACGGCCTGCTGTACCGCTGTAACCCGGGCATCACCGCGCCCTGGTGCTCAGGCGCGGCCTGGGCCTACGAACCCGGCGTCGGCACCGCCTGGGAACAGGCCTGGAGCCGCACCGATGGCACCACGCCCAAGCCCAAGCCCACTACCCCGAAGCCCGTGACCCCGAAGCCGACCACGCCCACCACGCCCACGGTGACGGGCAACACCGTCTCCCTGGCCGCCCTGCAAAAGCGGGAGCGGGAATTGACCAACAGCCCGCTCATGGTCAAGGTCAAAAACAGCATCCGCACCCGTCCGAACTCGGTGGTCGAAGGCATCACCGCCGGGGCCGCGACCAATCCCGATAACGTCCGCCGGGTGGAAGGCATCATCACTTCCGCCACCTGGGAACACCTCTTCCCCAGACGCGCCAGTGAGTACACGTATCTGAACTTCCTCAAGGCCGTGGCCAAGTTCCCCGCCTTCTGCGGCGCATACAGCGACGGGCGCGATGCCACCGCGATATGCCGCAAGTCTCTGGCGGTGATGTTTGCCCACTTCGCCCAGGAGACCGGCGGCCACACCAAGCACTGGGCCGAGCCGGAATGGCGCCAGGGTCTGGTCTGGGTGCGCGAGATGGGCTGGACGGAGCAGATGCGCGGCGGCTATAACGGCGAGTGCAACCCGAAGGTCTGGCAGGGGCAGACCTGGCCCTGCGGCAAGTTCGAGAACGGCGAGTTCAAGAGCTATTTCGGGCGCGGTTCGAAGCAGTTGAGCTACAACTATAACTACGGCCCCTTCTCGCTGGCCATGTACGGCACGGTCAGGACGCTGCTGGATAACCCGGAACTGGTGGCCGACACCTGGCTGAATCTGGCCAGCGCCATCTTCTTCTTTGTCTATCCGCAGCCGCCCAAGCCCAGCATGTTGCATGTGATTGACGGCACCTGGCAGCCGAACAGTTCAGACCGGGCCAATAATCTGACCCCGGGCTTCGGCGTGACCACCCAGATTATCAATGGCGGGGTGGAATGCGGCGGCACGGTCGAGGTGGCCCAGTCTAAAAACCGCATGAGCTACTATCGCAGCTTTGCCGGGTATCTGAACGTGCCCATCGCGGCCAGTGAAGTGCTGGGTTGCCGTGGCATGAAGCAGTTCAGCAGCGAAGGCAGCGGCGCGCTGGCGATTTACTGGGAGCAGGACTGGAGCTGGTCGCCGGACACGACCGATGGCAAAAGCCGGGCCTGCAAGCTGGTCGGTTATCAGACCCCGTTCTCGGCCTTCACGCCGGGGGATTATGTGAAGTGCGTGCAGAAGCATTTCGAGGTGACGATTACCAACCCGTAGGCGCACGGTGGGGGCTGCCGGTATCACCGGAGGCCCTCCCTGGCAGATAAGGCACGGCCGGGCATTGCCCGGCCTGTGTCTTTCTGTTAAAGCCTTTTTTGATAGGCCCGGTTGCGGGCATTTTTTGTTTTTGGAGTATGTTTTGCAGGCAAGCCGGATTGAAGGTTGCCGGGATGTGTCTATCCCTTACGTCGTCATTCCGGCGAAAGCCGGAATCCAGTGGTTTTAACTATCCATTCCCGCTTGCGGGAATGACAACAAAGGAGGCATTCGAAGCGGTAAGCTAAGGGCCGGCCGGCAACAGGCAGGTCTGCGGATTGTCTCACTTAACCGGATTAACCTGAACAATACCCTTATTGTCATTCCCGCTTATGCGAGAATGTCTTATATAAACCACTGGATTCCGGCCTTCGCCGGAATGACGTAGGGGCAGAGGAATGACGAGGAGGGAGAATGACCGCTGTGCCGTGATTCCAGCCTGCCAGACTCGCCTGTCTGTCGCAGGCGGGCGGCGAGCAGGCCGGAATATCAGAGCTAAAAATAATTTCCTGTTTTTATAAAAATAAACTTGCGAATCATTTCAACTGCTTCTATAATTACCGTTTTTCTAATTAACCAAAAGACACGAGGACGTCCCAATGAAAACACTTTCAAACATGCTGCTTATGCTCGCCCTCAGCGCGCCTGTGTTCGCCAACAACATTACCCCCCCCCCCCCCCCGAAAAATTAGCTAAGAACACCAGCACAAAAGACTTTCCGGGCATCAGCCAAACAGCCACTTCAACAGTTACCACCGCCAACAACACCCCGCTCATTGCGGACGCAACGGCCAATACTAAACCCGAATCCAAAGAAGAAGAACCTGAAATGTTGCCGCCCCTCACGGTAGAAGGGGAGGCACAATCGGCGCAACCGTGGTTGTCCGGCGATGCCGAAAAAGCCTATCGCGTGGAAGACGCCAATATCGGCGTGCTCGGTAACAAACTACTGCAAGACACCCCTTACAGCATTGAGGTCTATTCCAGTGACTTGATAAAAAACAAACAGGCACGCTCGCTGGCTGACATCACCAAAGGCGATGCCTCAATCAGCCTGATGCAAGACAACCTTACAACTGAAAATAATTCTTTTGCCATACGGGGCCTAATGCCCGATCAGTTTATTGGACAGAGAATTGACGGCCTGCCTACATATTCGAGAGCAAAAGATATGCCTCTGGAGCATATGGAACGTGTCGAGATTCTCAAGGGCGTCAGTGGTTTCCTGTACGGCTTCGGGCAGCCGGGCGGCATCATCAACTACGTATTGAAACGGCCCACGGATGCGCCTTTTCGGAGCCTGAACATGCAGGTGATGGACAGCGGCCTGGCGCTGATTCATGGGGATGTCGGCGGACGGTTGGGCGCCGATGATCGTTTTGGTTACCGCGTCAATCTGCTCCATGAATCAGGGGATACCTATATCAATGATGGCAAGTCACGCCGTAATTCAGGTTCCATCGCTCTCGACTGGCAGATCACACCTGATTTGCTATGGCGGGCCGATGCGCTCTTCGGGAAGCATATGCGCAGAGGTGGTTATGGCGGTTTGATTTCAAACTCTGATGGCGCTATATCCTGGACTGCAAATGGTAAACCACCCGCGCCCATTGACGGCAGTCGCAGGCTGGCTCCCTCCTGGTCACGTTATGGCTCGGTTCATGAAACCTACGGCACAGCTCTTTCCTGGAATTTCGCTGCCGACTGGACTCTTACTCTGGCGCATCGTCAATCAGGAAATGGACGCGAATATAATACACCATTCATCTTTTCTGACTCTGCCGGTAACTACTCGTTGATACTTTATAACTATACAACCCGATTTCAGAACTCGCAATCACAGGCAATGATTAACGGCGTCTTCACAACCGGCCCGATATTGCATGAGTTGGCAGTAGGGGCTTCGTATTTTGACACTACCGCCAGACTTGGTGTAAGAGATTGGCCTAGAATTAGAATTAGTACGCCTGCCCCCAATGTGGGCAACCTGTCCAATCCAGTTGAAGTTAATAACCCACTTGGCCCTTTTATTCCTTATAAGGACGCAAAAAATGGGGAGTATTTCACCAACTATCGGCGGGAACTGTTCCTGTCAGACACACTGCAAATTGGTGAGGACTGGGACATCATCCTGGGCCTGCGGCACGGCAATTGGGATTCCAAACTCACGGATTACGACAAGAGCGCGATTACCCCTACCGTTGCCGCCATCTACCGTCCCGTGGAGGGCCTGTCCCTGTACGGCAGTTATATCGAAGCCCTGGAACAAGGGGCAACGGCGCCGAGAACCGCGGCCAACGCCGGTCAAATCTTCCCGCCGCGTGTGAGCAGGCAAGTGGAACTTGGCGCAAAGGCCGAAACCGATGACTGGTCGGCCACGGCCGCGCTGTTCCGAATGGAACGCGCGCTCACCTACACCACCCCGGCCAATGTGTTCACCCAGGATGGCGAAGCCCGCTACCAGGGCCTGGAACTCAACGGCAAATTCCGCTTAGGTAATCATTGGCTTGTGACGGCAAGCGCCATGTGGCTGGATGCCACCAACCAGAAGACCACGGGCGGCGCGCTTGATGGTAAACGCATCGTGGGAGTAGCCCGCGAACGGCTCAGCCTCTATGGCGAGTACCGCATGCCGGGCTTGCCGCTGACGCTGACGGCAGGCGCCCGTTACGAGGGTAAACGCCCGGTCGATTCGAATAACCGGTTTTATCTCGGCGATGTCACGCTGTTTGACATGGGCGCGCGCTACGAGACAAAAGTCGCGGGTAAGGGGCTGTCCCTGCGGCTTAATGTGGACAACCTGACCGACGAAGCCTACTGGACTACATTATCAGGATACTCCAACTTATACTCGGGCCCGCCGCGCACTATCAAGCTGGGCATAGAGCTTGAGTGGTAAGCAAACCGCCGCCCATCCAAACATTCCGCCTGCCTGCCCTTAAACAGGCGGGTAGCAGGCAGGCCGGAATGACGTAGGGGCAAGGGAATGACGAAGAGGTGAGAATGACCGCTGTGCCTTGATTCCACAGCCCGCCAGACTGGTAACAGACTCGCCGGCCTGCCGCAGGCGGGCCGGTTGGACAATATAGTCGGACAATTCTGTAAAAATTTTATGTAAAATCCGGCCGCAAATTGGCCATATCAGGATTCAGGGACAGTATCATTGAGATTCAACCGGCGCTCCAACCGCTCCAGCCGTTTTGCCAGATTATCTATTCGCACGCTCTGCTCCGCCCAGGATTCTTCACCATGCGCTATATCACGGCGTAACCCGGCTATGGCGATTTCAATACGACCCAGCCTTTGGGTGTGCTCGTCAAGTTTGTGTTCAATGCGCTTCTGTCCAACCTGAAAGTGTTTGAGATGCTCCAGTACCAGATTTTCAGTATTTTCTGTCATTGCCTTGATCCCCGCCTGTCATTGCGCCTGATCTTAAACAGCCGCCGTTTCCGCGTCAACTCGGGCGCCGCTTTGACTTCTGACACGGCAACGGCTGTTTTTGGCAGACCCCAAAAAACTATTTATCCCCTTACTTTCCTGTCCAGGAAATGAAATCGCATCCAGTGGATAGGCAGGCCGGAATGACAACGATGTGTTGTTCCGGTTTTACGTCATTCCGCGCGCTCAATGCACACCCGCGCCCCGGTTTTCATGCAGCAGCCTCTGGATCTCGGCGCCGCTGCTGGCGTTCAGGGCCGTTTCGGTCAGTTTTTTGAGTTTGCCGATGTGCGTGTCAGTGATGATTTTTTTGACTTCCAGCAGGGTGGCGGGGTGGACGCTGAATTCGCGCAGGCCGAGCCCGAGCAGGAGTTGGGTGTATTCGCGCTCGCCGGCCATTTCACCGCACATCGAGACCGGAATATTGGCCTTTCCGCCGGCCTTTATGGTGGTTTGAATCAGCCTGATGACGGCCGGGTGCAGGGGATCATAGAGGTAGTTCACCGCGTCATTGACGCGGTCGATGGCCATCGTGTATTGAATGAGGTCGTTGGTGCCGAGCGAGAGGAAATCGAGGTGTCTGGCGAAGATATCGGCGCAGATTGCCGCGGCCGGGACTTCGATCATGCCGCCGATCTCCAGGCCGGGGTCGAATTCGACGCCCGCGGCCTGGAACTCCTGTTTGAGTTCCCGGATCATCCCCAAAACCTGTTGCATCTCCATGACGTTGGTCAGCATCGGGATCATGATCCTGACCGGGCCATGCGCCGAAACCCGCATGATGGCCCTGAGTTGCGGCCGGAACAGTTCCGGCTCCCGCAGGCACAGCCGCACCGCGCGCAGACCCAGGGCCGGGTTGGATCGAACCGGCCCGCTCTGGCGCCCGGCCCCGTCAACCTGTTTGTCGGCGCCCAGGTCCAGGGTGCGGATCGTGAGCGGCAGGCCCCGCAGGGTCTTTAACACCTTCATATAGGTCTCGTAATGTTCCTCCTCATCCGGGGGCACATCGCGGTTCATGTAGAGAAACTCGGTGCGGTACAGGCCCACGCCCCTGGCCCCCACATCGCGCACCGTTTCAAAGTCCTTGGGCAGTTCAATATTGGCCAGCAGTTTTATCGGCACGCCATCGCGTGTTTCAGTGGGCGCGTCCTTGAGTTTGCCGAGCGCGGAATAATAACGCCTGACTTCGCGCTGGCGTTTTTCATAGAAGCTCTGAATGGATCGGTCCGGGTCGATCAGCAATACGCCGCTGCCGCCATCGACGATCACCAGGTCATCGTTTTTGATAAACCGCTTGGCGTTGTGCAGGCCGACCACGGCCGGGGTGCCGAAGCCCCGGGCCAGGATGGCGGTGTGCGAGGTCGGCCCGCCCAGTTCGGTGGCAAACGCGGCGATGCCGTAATGCTGCATGAGCGCGGTATCGGCCGGGGTCAGATCATCGGCCATGATGATCCGGTTTTTCAGGTGGCTGTCCGGCACTTCGTGCAGCAGGGGTTTTTGTTTTAGCAGCACGCGCAGGATGCGGTTGACCACATGATCGACATCATCCCGGCGGGTGCTCAGATAGGCGTCGGCCATTTCCTCAAACACATCGACCAGCGCGTCCCGTTGCAGCTTCAGGGCCCACTCGGCGTTGCACAGGCGTTCTTTGATAATGCGCTTGGGCGCCTCGGTCAGGGCGTTGTCTTCCAGCATCAAGAGATGCGTGTCGATGAAGGCCGCAATATCCACCGAGGTGGTCAGCGGGATATGATCGCGGATCGCGCGCAGTTGTTGGCGGGCGTTGGCTATGGCGTCATTAAAGCGCCGTATCTCGGCCTCCAGTTGCGGCTGGCGGATATGGTATTCGCGCACGTCCAGTTGATCGTGCTGAATGATATGCGCCTGGCCGATGGCAATGCCGCGGGAGACACTGATCCCCTGTATGGCTATGGTCATTCATCTTCACCGAAGCGGTCATTGACCAGGTCTTCAAGGGCCTGTATGGCCTTGTCTTCATCGGGGCCGCTGGCGGTAATCTCGATTTCAGAGCCCTTGCCCGCGGCCAGCATCATAATGCCCATGATACTTTTGCCGCTGACCTTGCGCCGGCCCGAATGCACATTGATCTCGGCGGCAAAACCCGAGGCCACCTGCACGAATTTTGCCGCGGCGCGCGCGTGCAGCCCCAGCTTGTTGATGATCGTGACCGTTTTTTGTCTCATGTCCCTTGCCCGTGATCGATGGTGATGCCGTCGAGGCCGCCGCTGTGGGCCTTTTTGCTCAGGGCCTCAAGCTCCAGATCGGCATAGTTGAACACGCGGATCAGCATCGACAGGTTCAGCCCGCTCACGATTTTTACCCTGGCGTATTCATGCAGGCGCCGGGCGATATTGCTCGGGGTCGAACCGAACAGATCCGTCAACACCAGCACGCCGGCGCCCTCGTCCAGTTCCCGGATAAGCTGCACCGAGGATTCCAGCAGTTCATCCGGGTCGCTCTCGCGGCTGGCGGCAAGCAGTTTGACATTGTCGGGGCACTTTTCAATCATAAACTCGGCCGTGCCGTAGATCGACGCGCCGATGCCGTTGTGGGTAATGATCAATATGCCGACCTTCATGCTAAATATCCCGATGTCTTAAAATGACCGTTCTGCCGTTTTTTTCGAAGTAGCCCGCCAGTTGTTCGGCCATGAAGACCGAGCGGTGCAGGCCGCCGGTGCAGCCCAGCGCGACCCCCAGGTAACTCCTGTCGCCGGCCTCAAACCGGGGCAGCCAGTTATCCAGAAAGCGCCGCAGGTCGCTCAACAGCGCGGTGACCGCCGGCTGCTTTTGCAGGAAATCCACCACGGCCCGCTCTTTGCCGGAATAGGGGCGCAGCGCCTTGTTCCAGTATGGGTTTGGCAGGCACCTCAAGTCAAACACAAAGTCCGCGTCTTTGGGCAGCCCGTTTTTATAACCGAATGACATGATTTGTAATGACAATATCCCCTGTTCCCGCCGGGCAATACGCAGCCGCACGAGTTCGCGCAGTTCATGCAGATGCATGTGGCTGGTGTCGAAGCGCAGATCGGCGGCCTCGGCAATCACGCTGGTGGCGCGGCGCTCCTGCCTGATCGCATCGGCCAGCGGCACCTGGGCGGATGAAAACGGGTGTTTGCGTCGGGTCTCGCTGAAACGCCGGGTCAATATCTCGTCATTCGCCTCGACAAAGACCAGTTCCGGGTTTATCTGTTTGGCCGCGAGGGCGCGCAGGGCGGCCGGCAGAAAGTCCAGGTCATTGCTGTTGTTGCGGGCGTCAATACCGATGGCAATCTGCCCGGCGAGATGCTCGCCGTTGCCGGAAAACTGTTCAATCAGCGGATTCAGCAGGCCCGCGGGCAGGTTGTAGATGGCATAGTAGGACAGATCTTCCAGCGTATTCAACACCACGGTCTTGCCGGCCCCGGATAAACCGCTGACGATAATGAGGCGGCGTTCTTGTTCGGCCATGCGTCAAGCCCCTTTTTCGATCAGTTTTTCCTGTCTTTTGGCAAAGCGCTCGGCCGCGTTGTAGCCGCTTTCCAGGAGTATATGGTTGCGCGCGGCGCATTCGAGCATGATCGCCAGGTTGCGGCCCGGCGCCACCGGCAGGGTGATCTCGGGCACCTCCATTTCCAGCACGCTGCGTGATTTATGGCTGCCCTGCAACCGGTCAAGCGCGGGCAGGCCGTTGCTCATGGGCTGTAATTGCACGATCAGTTGCAGATGCTTGTTGCGCTTGATCGCGCTGTCGCCAAATAACTCGCGCACATTGATAATGCCGAGACCGCGCACCTCCAGAAAATCCTGCAACGCCTCCGGGCAGGCGCCGTTGATAATATCGGGCGTGATGCGCGAGAACAGCGGCGCGTCGTCCGCGATCAGGCGGTGGCCGCGCGAGATCAATTCCAGCGCCAGTTCGCTCTTGCCGATCCCGCTGGGGCCGGTGATCAACACCCCGATCGCCATGACCTCCATATAGACGCCTTGCAGGGTGAGCATGTCGGCGAACAGGCTGGTCAGAAAATAATGCAGTATTTCAGAGACGCGGTCGCTGGCGAGCGCCGATGTAAACAGGGGCACGCTGTGTTCATTGCTTTTGCGCTTGAGCAGGGTCGGCACGGCGCAGCCATCGGCCACAATGACGCAGGCCGGCCGGCTCTTGAATAATTGCAGCACGGCGTCCTGCATAGAGATATTCCTGAGTCCCTCCAGATAGTTTAATTCCATGTTGCCGACCACCTGGATCTGATGCGGATGAATCAGATTCAAATGCCCGATTAAGGACAGGCTCCCGGGTTCCGCCGCGGTCGCCCCGGCCGGTTTTTTGGCCGTGGATTTATGGTCGGCCCCGGTCCCGGCGGTCGCGGCGCGAATAATGGCGTGTCTGGCGCCCTGCCGGCCCGCTATCCATTCCAGCCTGAGTTTATCCTTATGCAGCCGATAAAGCTCCGCGATGCTCAACTGGTCAGTAATATCGGCCATGGCCTTAACCCGTCAGGATTGAATAGATATCCGCTGTAGTCCCGGATCGTCTGAGGCTGGTAAGAATGGCGTCATCGCTGAACATCTCGGCCAGGGTGGCCAGTGTCTGCAAATGTTCGTCGGTCGATTGCTCCGGCACGATCAGGGCAAATAATAAATCGACCGGCTGCTTGTCGGCGGCGGCGTAATCCACCCCTTCTGCCAGACGCAGAAAGGCGGCGCTGGTGCGTTGCTCTTCCTTCAGCCGGCCATGCGGAATGGCAATCCCCTTGCCGAGGCCCGTGCTGCCCAGGCGTTCGCGCGCGATCAGGCAGTCGAAAATCTCGCCCTGGCCGAGGCCGGGGTCGGTGGCGGCAATCAGCCGGGCCAGCGTGTCCAGCGCGTCTTTTTTGCTGTGACAGGCGCTGCTCTTTACAATCGAGTCCGGTGACAGAATATCGGCAATCTTCATGCTTGGCGACCGTGGCCAGGGCGCGTTTATTGTGGCTCTTTAAGCCCGCCCTCGCCGCGGTGATGATCGGTTAACTTTTCCTTGTGTTTTTTGAGTTGCCGGTCCAGCTTGTCGATCAAGCCGTCAATGGCCGCATACATATCCTGCCGTTCGGCGTCCGCAAACAGGTTGCCGCGATTCACATGCAGCGTGGCCTCGGCCTTTTGGCGCTCTTTTTCGACCGTGAGAATAACATGAATGCTGGTAATATTTTCAAAATGCCGCTCCAGCCGCCGGAATTTCTGCTCGACATAGGACTTGAGTGAATCGGTGATCCCGATATGATGACCCGTTAAATTGATCTGCATGATCTGCTCCCGGCCGGGTGAGTGTCTCAGGCCAGCCTTTTCCTTTCGTTAGAGGGGGGTATCGCCATCGCCTCGCGATATTTGGCGACTGTCCGGCGGGCCACATTGATGCCCTGTTGTTTGAGCAGCGCGGCAATTTTACTGTCACTGAGCGGCCGGGTCGCGGTTTCCGCGCCGATCAGTTTTTTGATCCGCGCCCTGATCGCCGTCGATGAACAGGCCCCGCCCTGGTCGGTGCCGACATGACTGGAAAAGAAATATTTTAATTCAAAAATACCGCGCGGCGTGTGCATATACTTATGGCTGGTCACGCGCGAGATGGTGGATTCGTGCATCCCCAGCGCGGCGGCGATGTCGTGCAATACCAGCGGCTGCATGGCCTCTTCGCCATGTTCGAGAAAGGCGCGTTGGCGCTCGACGATCGCGGTCGCAACCCGCAACAGGGTTTCGCTGCGGCTCTTGAGGCTTTTTATGAGCCAGCGCGCCTCTTGCAGATGCGATTTGAGGGAATTGTTGTCGGCGCTGTTATCGGCTCGCCGGATCATGCCGGCATAGACCGCATTGATCCTGAGATTCGGCACCACCTCCGTATTCAGATTGACCCGCCAGGCCCCGTTTATCTTTTCTACATACACATCGGGCGCCACATATTCGGTGCGGCCGGCGCCAAGCTGGTTGCCGGGCCGCGGATTCATGCTTTGGATAAGATCGATAACCGCGGCCAGTTCCTCGCGCCCCAGCTTCAGCTTGCGCATCAGCCGGTTGTAATCGCGCGCGGCGAGCAGTTCCAGATGCGTCTCGACCAGCTTCCTGGCCTGCTCGATATGGGGCAGGCCCGGCTCACATTGCCGCAGTTGAATGCTCAGGCATTCGCGCAGATCCCTGGCCCCCACGCCGGGCGGCTCCATGCCCTGGATCAGATGCAGCACGGCCTCCACCTCGGCCATATTGACCTCGGCCAGATCGGCCTCGACCGCGGCCATAATGTCTTCCAGCGGGCCGCTCAGATAACCGTGATCATCGAGCGAATCAATGATGGCCAGGGCGATGATCCGGTCGGCGTCCGAGACCGGCGTGAGGTTCAACTGCCATTCAAGGTGTTCGCGCAGCGTCTTTTCGCCGCAGTCGAGATTTTCAAAGCCCTCATAGCCGTTGTGATCGGCCGCCGCCCTGGAGGGGCCGGGGCCGGGGTCATAGATATCATCCCAGCCGCTGTCCACGGGCAATTCGGCGGGGATATTATCCTGCCCCGCGCTGGTTTGCTCGGGCGCGTCCGGGTCGGCCTTGGGTTCTTCCCGGCCGGTTGAAAACCCGTCCTCCGCGCCGCCGGCCGCCTCGCCCTCGTCAGTCTCAAGCATCATGTTTGATTCCAGCGCCTCGCGGATCTCGGCCTGCAACTCAATACTGGACAGTTGCAGCAGGCGTATTGCCTGCTGCAACTGCGGCGTCATCGTCAGGCTTTGCCCGAGCCGGAGTTGCAGGGAAGACTTCATGCGCCCGATTCTAACTCAAGGCCGCCCACAAAAACCAGCGCCAAAGTCATTTTTCGGGGTCTCCCGCGAGCGCGGCCCTAAAGCGTAAACCGCTCGCCCAGGTAAATGTCTCTGACCTGATCATTTTTCAAGATCTCCTCGGGCGAACCCTCTGCCAGGATGCGGCCTTCGTTGACGATATAGGCGCGATCGCAGGCGCTCAGGGTCTCGCGCACATTGTGATCGGTAATCAGCACCCCGATCCCGTGCCGGGCGAGCCGCCCGATCAGCCCTTGTATCTCGCCGACGGAGATAGGGTCAATGCCGGCAAAGGGTTCGTCAAGCAGCAAAAACCGGGGTTCGGAGGCCAGCGCCCGGGCAAATTCCAGCCGCCGCCGTTCCCCGCCGGACAGGCTTTGGCCCGGATTATCCCTTAAATGGGCGATATGAAATTCGCGCAACAGCATTTCCAGCCGCTGTTTGATCTTGCGCGAATCGCCGGGCAGGCGTATCTCCAGGATCGCCATGATATTTTCCGCCACCGTCAGTGTGCGGAAGACGGAAGATTCCTGCGGCAGATAGCCGAGGCCGAGGTGGGAACGCTCATCCATGCTCAGACGGCTGATTTCACGGTTATCGAGGTGGATGGTGCCGCCATCGGCGGCGATAAGCCCCACGATCATGTAAAAACTCGTGGTCTTGCCGGCCCCGTTCGGTCCGAGCAGGCCGGTCGTCTGGCCGCTCTCTACCGTGAGGCTCACGTCCGAGACGACCTTTCTCGCGCGGTAGGACTTGGATAAATGACGGATCGAGAGGATGCTCATGCCGGTCTGTATGTTGCAGGGGTGTCAAGCGTGAAATCTGCCGTTTTCGCGCCGGGCGAAGGGCCTCAATCTGCGGGTGTTTTTTTCTTTTTGATGATTATTTTTACGCGCCCGCCGGCGTCTTCCCCGGCCCCGTCCGTCTCGGCCGCCGGCGCCTGACCCCGCACCTTGACCCGGCTCAGCACCGTATCGTATTCGATACGATTACCGGTCATGGTGGAGCCGTCCGGGTTTTTGACCCAGGCCCGGTCAATCAGGATAACAGAATCCTGCAACGGGTAATATTCCATCTTCTGCGCCCTGGCCTCGTCATATTGTTCGGCGCCGTCCGGCAGTTGCCGGTAGGTGGCCGGGCTGCCGTTCATAATGGCCAGTTCCATATCGCCCTCATCGTCAAAATGCACGGTCAGGGTGTGGCCGGTGATCCGCATGCTGCCCTGGGTCACGATAACGTTGCCGCGATAGATCGAGAACCCCTCGATACCGTCCAGTTCGGCGTTGTCCGCCTCGACCTGCATGTCCTGCTCGCGGTCGGAAGACAGGGCCATGAGCAGGCCGGCGGGCAGCGTGAGGGCCAGACCCAGCAGCAGGCTAAGGCGCAGTTTTGGGCGTAATGCGTGTCTGTACATTTCCAGTTAACTCCATGCGTTCTTCGGCCAGAAAGACGCGCATCCCGCCGGCGTGGGTGACTGTCCTGCCATAGTTCAGCCTGACCGGCCTGTTTGTCTCGGCGTATTCCGCATCGACCAGGACCCGCGCGTCTTCGGCCAGCAGCGTGAAGCCGGGGCCGCCGGATTCATCGTTGCGGCGCAAGCGCACATTGCCGGTCAGCAGGATGACCTCATTGTCTGACGTGACCCAGCCCTTGTCGGCGCTGACCACCACGGGCGGCCGGCCGGCGCGAAACAGCGTCAGCCCCGGTTGACGCAGTTCGGAGGCGTCTTCCCGCGCATAATGGGCCAGATAAGCGGCCTCAAGCCGGCTCTTCGGGGCGCCGTCCCGGCCCATGTTCAGGGCGCTGAAATTTTCCATATAATATTGCGGATAATGGGCCAGCCCGCCGGTTGCGGCCGTTTCATCGGGCGCCAACTGCCGGAATGCCCAATAACTCAGGGCCGCGATGGCTATGGTCATCAGCCCCAGCCGCCAGCTTCTGGCTTGCATCAGCGCGCCAGATAGGCCGCCATGCGCGGCGCGAGCTTGCCCTGGGCCTGCATGATCAATTCGCATACCTCGCGGGCGGCGCCCTGCCCGCCCGGCTGCCGGGTGACCCAGGCCGCCTGTTGTTTAACCTCGGCATGGGCGTCGGCCACCGCGATCGGCAGGCCGACCCGGACCATGGCCGGCAGGTCAATCACATCATCGCCGACATAGGCGACTTCGCCGGCGCTCAGCCCAAGCTCGGCAATGAGCCGGGTCAGCCGCGCGCCTTTATCCTGTTCGCCCTGATAGACGTATTCGATACCCAGCGCGGCCATGCGTTCCGCGACAATATTTGACGAGCGGGCGGTGATCACGGCGATCTGGCAGCCGCTTTCAAGCAACATCACGAGGCCATGACCGTCGCGCACATGAAACGCCTTGTATTCGTTGCCGCTTTCACCGAGGAACAGGCGGCCGTCGGTCAATACGCCATCCACATCGAACACGGCCAGCCTGACCCGGGCGGCCCGCGCAAGCAGGGTTTGTCTGTCCAACGGCATAAACCCGTCTCAGGCGCCGGCCGGGGCGTTCATACCACCCGCGCCTTGAGCAGATCGTGCATATTGAGCACGCCGACCAGTTTTTCCCGCCCGTCCACCACCAGCAGCGCGTTGATGCTGTGCGCTTCCATCAGCGCCAGGGCCGAGGCGGCCAGGGCCTCGGGCGCGATCTGCCGGGCCTGTTTGGTCATCACCTCCGCTGCCAGACAGGTCTTGATATCAATATCGGCGTCCAGGGCGCGGCGCAGATCGCCATCGGTGAAAATGCCAAGCACCTGTTCCTGTTCATCCACGATCGCCGTGACCCCGAGGCCCTTTTGCGACATCTCGACCAGCGCCTCGCTGAGTGGGGCCCCGGCCCGGATCACCGGCATTTCGGCGCCGCTGTGCATGATATCGCTGACATGCAACAGCAGGCGTCTGCCCAGGATGCCGCCCGGGTGCGAGCGGGCGAAATCGGCCGCGCCGAAGCCGCGCGCCTCCAGCAGGGCGATGGCAAGGGCGTCGCCCATGGCCAGCGCGGCCGTGGTGCTCGCGGTGGGGGCCAGCCCCAGCGGGCAGGCCTCTTTATCGACACTGATATCAATATTGACATTGGCCGCTTCTGACAGGGTGGATTCCGGCTTGCCGGTGAGCGCCAGCAGGGGGGTGTTCAGCCGCTTGATCACGGGCAACAGCGCGAGCACTTCGTCGGTCTCGCCCGAGTTGGACAGCGCCATGACCACATCCTGGGGGGTAATCATACCCAGATCGCCATGACTGGCCTCGCCCGGATGCACGAAAAAGGCCGGGGTCCCGGTGCTGGCCAGGGTGGCGGCGATCTTGCCGCCGATATGACCGGATTTGCCCATGCCGATCACGACCACCCGGCCCGCGCAGGCCAGCAATAATGCGCAGGCCCGCGCAAATTCATCGTCAATGCGCCCGATCAGGGCCGCCAACGCGGCGCGTTCCGTTTCTATGACGGCCCTGCCCAGCGCCTTGAATTTGTCCGCGTCTCTTTTTTGCATATTTGCTAACCGGCCACGTCAGGGCCACTTCATCTAAAATAAAGTGTCAGTTATCCTGGCCACGGTGTCGTTAGTATTGCTCATAATGTGCCTATCGCCCCCGTTGTCATTCCGGCGAAGGCTGGAATCCAGTGGTTTATGTCATACATTCCCGCGGGCGGGAATGACAATTAGACAGGACTGGCGCTCATTTCACATCCCGGCCCGCCCTCCTGGATTCCGGCCTTTGCCGGGCGGCTACGGGCATCCTGCCCTCACGCCGCATACAGGACATCCTGTCCATAAATGACGCCGGGGTGTTGTTTTGGCTTTCCGTTATCCTGTCTGCCTGCTACGGGCAGGGCTTTTGGATGAGGGACCCTGCCGGCCACGGCCTGACTTATCCCGTGACCTGCCAGAATAATATACACTGATAGCCCACAAAACAAAGAAACAGGATAGCGCCTTCCAGCCGCAGCAGTTTGCCCGTGCCGGTTATGAACACCATGATACCCAATAGCAGGCTCAAACCGATCATGGCCGGGAAATCCCGCAACAGCACGGCCTGTTCAAAATAATCGGGATTGATCAGGCCGGGGATGCCAAGCACCGCCAGCATATTAAACATATTGGAACCGATGATATTGCCGATGGCGATATCGGCCTCTTTTTTGATAATACTGGCGATCGATGCGGCCAGTTCGGGCAGGCTGGTGCCGATGGCGACAATGGTCAGGCCGATGACCAGTTCCGATACGCCGAATGATTCGGCAATATACACCGCGCCCCGGATCAATAACTCCGCGCCGGCCAGCAATAATATCAGCCCGCCCAGCAATTTCAGCAGGGCGGCCGCGAGCGTGGCGGCTGCGGCCGTTTCCCGGTCAAATTCGGCCTGCAAGGGGTCATCCCTGCGGCTGTGGCGGGCAATCCAGACGATGGCGCTGATGAATATGACTAAGGCCATGAGCAACAGGGCCGCGTCAATACGGCTCAGATAGCCGTCCACCATCAGCAAAAAGGCCAGCAGGACAGACAGCAACATCAAGCCGTATTCGCGTTTTAGCGTCCCGGAGGCGACCGCAATGGGCAACAGCAAAGTGCTGATCCCGAGCACCAGGCCGATATTGGCAATATTTGAACCGAGGGCGTTACCGATGGCAATGGCGGTCTTGTCCTGCCAGGCGGAGACCGAGCCGGCCATGATCTCGGGCGCGGAGGTGGCAAAACCGACAATCGTCAGGCCGATGATCAGCGGCGGCATGCCCAGTTGCCGCGCGAGCCCGGCCGCCCCGGCAACAAATAGATCGGCGCCGTAAACCAAAATGGCGAGACCGATAATGACGAATAAACATGAAATCAGCATGAAGCCGTGTCCTTGATTGTTATTATCGGCAGGATGATGCCAGAATAAACAGATTATTGCATGGCCGGTCTCGTCACCGGCGTTGATTATGACAGGACTTTAGCAAGACAAGATGCGCGACCGGCTTACCCTTTTGCACGAATGGCTATACAGCCTGTTTGATAGCGATAATTACCGCCTGACGCCGGCCTCGGAAGACGCGAGTTTCCGGCGTTATTACCGCGTTTCTGTGGCTGATCAGACCTTTATCGTCATGGACGCGCCGCCTGAGCATGAGGATATCGAGGCGTTTGTGCGGATTACGCACCGGCTTGCCCCGCATGTCAACGTGCCGGCGATTCATCAAAGCGACATGGCGCAGGGCTTTTTATTGCTGACCGACCTCGGCAGCCGCCGCTATCTGGAAAATCTGAATGCAAAAACGGCCAAGACTTTATATCAGGACGCGATCAATGCCCTGGCGCGTATGCAAATGGCCGCCCCGGCCGCCGATCTGGAGGCGTACAACGAAACACGTTTACAAACCGAGATGGATTTGTTCAATGACTGGCTGCTTAAACGGCATCTGGGCGTTGATCTGGCTTCAGGCGAGGCCGAGGCCCTGGAAAAAATCCAGGCGCAACTGATCCTGAACGCGCTCGAACAACCCCGGGTTTTTGTCCACCGGGACTATCATTCCAGAAACCTCATGCAGACCCGGACGGCCAACCCCGGCGTGCTCGATTACCAGGGGGCCGTGCAAGGGCCGCTGGCCTATGACCTCGTGTCCCTGTTAAAAGACTGTTATATCAAATGGCCCGAGCAGGAAATCAACCGCTGGCTAAACGACTATCTGGCGCAACTGAAAAACGGCCGGCCGGCATGGGCCCCGGATAAAGACCGGTTTAAGCGCTGGTTTGATTTAATGGGCGTGCAGCGGCATCTCAAGGCCAGCGGCCTTTTCGCCCGTCTGTCACGGCGTGACGGCAAGCATGGCTTTCTCGGGGATATTCCCCGAACGCTCTCCTATATCATCGATCTGAAACCGGCCTACCCGGAACTGGCGCCGCTCTGCCGGATCATCGAAACCCGGATTCTACCGGGCCTCGGGCGGCCTTGAGCAGATCATGCAGGCCATGATACTGGCCGCCGGCCGCGGCGAGCGCCTCAGGCCATTAACGGACCACACGCCCAAACCCCTGCTCCCGGTCATGGGCAAGGCGCTCATCGTGCGCCACATCGAGGCCCTGGGCCGCGCGGGGATCCGCCGGCTGGTGATTAACCTGGGTCATCTGGGCGGGCAGATCCGGGCCTGCCTGGGCGATGGCGGCCGTTACTCGGCCGAGATTCAATATTCGGATGAAGGGGCGTGTGCGCTGGAAACGGCGGGGGGCATCATTCAGGCCCTGCCGTTACTGGACGACGCGCCCTTTATGGTCGTCAGTGCCGATATTTATACCGATTTTGATTTCAAAAGCCTGCTATGGGAACCACGGGATGACGCCCATCTGGTCCTGGTGGATAATCCGCCTCATCATCCGCGTGGCGACTTTAGCCTGATAAAGGGCAGGGTTGCACTGAACGCGGGCAAAAGACTGACCTACAGCGGCATCGGTCTATACCGGCCGCGCCTCTTTCACGGCCTGCCTCCCGGCAAACGGCCACTGGCCCCGCTTTTGCGGGAAGCGGCCCGGCACAATCGGCTCTCCGGCGAATTTTTTGCCGGAGAATGGCATGATATTGGTACCAAAGACAGGCTGGATGCGCTCAACAGGATACATCCGCCGGACAAATAAATGAGATGTTGAAAAAGTGCGTGAGACTATCAGCCGGGTTCACTGCCAGGATAGTCGGTATCAATATGCAGCACGCAAGCCAGCGAGCAGACACCAATAAACCGGGTTTTGAGCGCGCGGCTTAAATGGTATCCAGGCAAACCTGCCGACGGCACTCCTTCAGGCAAGTCCAGATTCTGTCTGACTTGCCTGCTTCAAGCAGGCAGTAGGTAGGCTGGAATAACAACAAATATTTCACTAGATAAATCCTGGCAACCTTCAATGCCATTCTCTCCATCCCGTCATTCCCACCCACCCGGTTTGGGCCCGCCTGCGGTGGCAGGCAGGCAGCCGGGATGACGGCAGGGACAGGCGGGGATTAGAAATCCATCATGAATGACAGATTTATGTTTCTGGGCGCGCCTGGGAAAAGAAGGTTGTTACTACCCGTACGAGTGATCCAATAGTCTTCACCAAGGAGATTGTTGATATTCAACCGCAGGGTGAATGCCTTGTCGCCCAGCGTCCGCTGATAACGGGCGCCAAGGCCGTAAAGCTGGTAGGCAGGAATTTTTGGGATGTTGTCCGTCCTGACAAACTGGCTGCCCACATGCTCGGCGCGGGCCGTCAGTGTCAGGCCGGGAAGAACGGGCGTATCGTATTCCAGGTTCAACACGGCCGTCAGTTCCGGGACTCCGACCGCGTCCTTACCATCAAACCTGCCGCCCTGGGTGCGGGTCAGTTTACTGTCCAGATAAGTGAACCCGCCCAGCAGGCGCAGATTCGGGCGCAGTTCGCCAAAGGCCGTCAGTTCAAACCCGCGATTGCGTTGTTCGCCATTGAGACCAAATCGATTATTTGCATCGGTAAATGCGCTTGGCCGCTCAATCTGAAACAGCCCGGCCGTCAGGCCAAGGCCATCCAGGTCAAGCTTCACGCCGAGTTCAATCTGATTGGTCACGGATGGCGGGAATATTTCCCCTTCGTTGGCGGTTCCAATCGGCGCGGTGGGTCCCTGTTCCAATGCTTCGATATAATTGCCATAGAGAGACACAAAGTCCCAGGGTTTGACCAGCAGACCGAAGGCCGGTGTGATGGCTGACTTGTCGTATTGGCTTCTGAGTGCGCCTGTCCTGAAGTTGAAGAATTTTGATTCAATACTCTGACGCCGAACCCCGGCGGTCAACAACACGCGCTCATCAAGGAAGCCCAGGGTGTCGGCAAGGGCGATGGATGAATCGAGGGCTTCAGATATTTTGCCCCAGCCCCCGATTGAAACATCAAAGGCCGGGCGCGCGACAAACACCGGCTTGTACAGGTTTGAGGTGATATTCAGGCTTGAAAATCTCTCATTTTTGGAACGTCTGTTTTCACTCTTTGTTCGCATGGTTTCCATTGAGAGCTGATGCGTGACCCCGAAGGTTTCAAATCGCCCCCTGATACCGGCATTCCAGGCGGAGTTGTTTCGCCTGAATGGGAAGAAAGCAAAGAACGGATTAAAATCTCCCCTGGCATCGAGATTACGGGTGAACGTCCGCAGTTTATAGTCTTGGTAGCCCCGGGCGCCATAGGCCGCATACGCGGCCCAGTCCCGGCCGAGGGCATACTCTGCCCTGAGCAGACCACGGGCGACCTTTTGTTTGACCTTCTCCCAGGGCTGTTGAAGGGCATTCTCAAGGTTGGGCACAGAGGGCGCCGCGGTGGCGTTCCTGCTTAAAAAGAAACGCTGATTCCCTCTGAGTAACTCCCGGTCAGAATAATCCAGCAGGGTCTCCAGCTTGAGTCTGTCGCCGCGATATTCCAGGGCTAAAGCCACTTCGCCAAATGCCTCCTCGTTGCCTTCTTTGGCCCCTTCACCATTACGATAAATGGCATTGAGCCGGGCGCCGAACTGGTTTCTTGAACCGAAGCGGCGGCTGAGGTCGGTGTGAATGCCGAGGCGTGATTGATAATCGTAGTCGGCGGTGAATCGGGTCAAGGGAGTATCTGTCGGTCGCTTGGGGACCAGATTGATGACGCCGCCCACGCGACCGGATACGCCATTGAGCAGGGCATTGGGTCCCTTGAAGACTTCGACCCGGTCAAGGGTCTGAACCGTTGAGCGGACAGAAGTCAAGCCTGGCAGGCCGTCATAGAGTGTTGAGTCGACACTGGGCATATGAAAGCCCCGGATGGTGATATTTTCAAAATAGCCCTGGCCAGCATCTCCCAGGTGGGCCGAGGCATCATTCCGAACGACATCGCCCACCGTTCTGGCCTGCTGATTCTCAATGAGTTCGGCGGTGTAACTGCTGATACTGAACGGTGTGTCAAAGATGTCTTTATTGCCGAGCAGGCCGAAACGGCCGCTGCGCGTGACTTGACCGCCCGGGTATGCTTCGACTTCTCCGGTGACGGTAACTTCTTCCATTGCCGTCCCTTGCACCGTGAGGGGCGGCAACTTTTCAGGTTCTTCTGCTTTGGGTTCGGGGTTGTTATTGGCCGTTGCGTCCGCAATGAGCGGGTTAGTATTGGCGTTGTTAAGGGTTGAAGTAAAGGTTTGGTCGATGGCAGAAAAGCCTTTTGTGGTGGTATTTTCAGCTAATTTTGAGGGGGGTGGGTGGGGGGTAATGTTGTTGGCGAACAGAGGCGCGCTGATAGAAAGCATGAGCAATATGTTTGAAAGCGTTTTCATTTGGGCAGTCCTTTGGTGTCTTTGGTTAATTGGAAAACCATAATTTAGACGTAGCATGAATGATTCGCAAGTTTATTTTTATAAAAATATGAAATTATTTTTAGCGTTGATGTTTCAGCCTGCCTGCCGCAGGCAGATCTGGAACAGGCCGCCGAGGAATCCATGAGGACGGGCCAGGATGTGATATGAGCGCCGGTTCTGTCTAATTGTCATTCCCGCCCGGGCAGGAATGTATGACATAAACCACTGGATTCCGGCCTTCGCCGGAATGACAACGGGGGCAATAGGCGCATTATGAGCGATATTAACGACACCGTGGCCAGGATAACTGACACCTTATTTTAGATGAGGTGACCCTGATATTGAACCCGGACAAACAGTCAAACTTCTGTCTGAAGCTGTACAATAGACAAATCGCGCCCCGGCGCATGGATTAAGTCAGGAATCTGCCGATGTACAGTGGTCTAAGGCTTGGTGTGCGGGCGATTATCGTCCACGCTGATGGCCTTTTGCTCGTAAATGCCTACCGGCCCGGCGCGGGGCCGGCGCTTTGGTGCGCGCCCGGTGGCGGGGTCGAGCCGCATCGCTCTCTGCACGAAAACCTGAAAAGAGAAGTCTATGAAGAAACCGGCCTGGACATTGAGGTGGGAGAGGTCGCCATGATCAACGAATTCCATGACCCGGAAAAATCCTTTCATCAGGTCGAGGTCTTTTTCCGCGCCAGCCTCAGCCATGCGCAATTGGACGACACCTGGACGGACCCCGAGGGTATCGTTGTCAAGCGCCGGTTTTTCTCTGAAAAGGAGACCCGAACTTTGCCCTTGAAGCCATCCTCGCTGCCGCGGATCGCGTTCAACCCGGCGCAACCGGTCGCTTATGACCCCCTGGAACTGATCCTGAAATGACCCGCTCTTATTCAGTCATGCGGCTATTCGAACCCGCCGGCAAGCGCCGGCCTGACCCCCGCCTTTACACGCTTTGGCGATGAGCGCGGCGTTTACGATACTGGGCGGCGGTGTCTGCGGCCTGGCCGCGGCGGCGGAACTGGCCTCGCGCGGGGCGCGGGTGACGCTCTGCGATCCCGCCGGCGCGCCGGGGGCTCACGCCTGTTCCTGGTGGGCAGGCGGTATGCTGGCGCCCGAATGCGAAGGCGTCAGCGCCGAGCCCGAGATCGTGCGGCAAGGGCGCCTTGCCGCCGACTGGTGGGCCGGACAGGGGGCCGCCGTGACCCGCAATGGCACGCTGGTCGTGGCTTTGGGCCGGGACCAGGGCGAGTTGACCACCTTCGCCCGCCGCGCGCCGCGCGCCGAATGGCTGGATCGGAACGGGATCGCGCGGCTGGAACCGCATGTGGCGGAACACTTCGCCAGGGCGCTGTTTATCGCCGGCGAGGCCCATCTTGACCCGCGCGCGGCGCTGAGCGGCCTGTATGATCGGCTGCTGGAACACGGCGCGCAATTCGGCGCGGCGCTTGACACGACTCTTGATGCGCCTGGGCAGGGGCAAGTGATCGATTGCCGCGGTCTGGCGGCGCGCGATGTGCTGTCCGACCTGCGCGGGGTCAAGGGCGAGATGCTGGTGGCGCGCTGCCCGGACGTGACCCTGAACCGCCCCGTGCGCCTGCTGCACCCGCGTTTCCCTTTGTATATCGTACCGCGCGGTGATGGGGTGTTTATGCTGGGGGCGACCCAGATCGAGAGCGGCGAGCGGGGCCGCGCCAGCCTGCGCTCGCTGATGGAACTGATGAACACGGCCTACGCGCTGCACCCGGCCTTTGGCGAGGCGGAACTGCTGGAAATCGGCGTCGATGCCCGCCCGGCCTTTCCCGATAACCAGCCGCGTATCCGCCGCACGGGCGACAGGATTTATGTGAACGGCCTCTTCCGTCACGGCTTTCTTTTGGCGCCCGCCCTGGCGCGCATGACGGCGGATTGGCTGCTGGATGGCAAAACCCCGGAGGTTTGGTATGAAAATCGTGCTTAACGGCGAGGTGGTCGAGAGCGGCGCCGCCACGCTGGCGGATCTGCTCGCCGAGCTTGGCCAGGGCGAGGCGAAGGTCGCCACGGCGGTGAATGAGGACTTCGTGCCCGCCGGGCGGCGCGCCGCCCACGCGCTGCATGAGGGCGACCGGGTCGAGATCGTCGCGCCCCGGCAGGGCGGCTGAACATGCCCGTATTTTACGGCCAGGAGATCCCCTCGCGCCTGCTGCTGGGCACGGCGCAATACCCCTCGCCGGCCGTGCTGGCCGAGGCGTTCCGGCGCTCGGGCGCGGGCATCGCCACGGTCTCGGTGCGGCGCGAAGCCGGGGCCGGGCAGGCGGGCCAGGATTTTTGGGCGCTGATCGAGGCGCTGGGGGTCGCGCTGCTGCCGAACACGGCGGGCTGCCATTCGGCGCGCGAGGCGGTGACCACGGCGCAGATGGCGCGCGAACTGTTCGCCACCGACTGGATCAAGCTGGAGGTGATCGGCCACGCCGATACGTTGCAGCCGGACCCGTTCGGGCTGGTCGAGGCGGCGCGGACGTTGACGCGGGACGGGTTCGAGGTCTTCCCCTATTGCACCGAGGATCTGGCGCTGTGCGAGAAGCTGGTGGAGGCCGGCTGCCGCGTGCTGATGCCCTGGGGCGCGCCGATCGGGACGGGGCTGGGGCTGAACAATGTGTACGGGCTGCGCTCCCTGCGCGCCCATTTCCGGGATATTCCGCTGGTGGTGGACGCGGGCCTGGGCCTGCCGTCTCAGGCCGCCCATGCGATCGAACTGGGCTATGACGCGGTGCTGCTGAACACCGCCGTGGCCAGGGCGGGCGATCCGGCGGCGATGGCGGAGGGCTTTGCCCGGGCGGTGGAGGCGGGGGCCCTGGCGGCCGCGGCCGACCCGATCGAGCCGCGCGACATGGCGGCGCCTTCGACCCCGGTGTTGGGGAGGCCCTTTTCATGAGTCTGCCTGCCTTTTATCCCATCTTCGATGATGTTTCCTGGCTGCGCCGGATGCTGCCGCTCGGCGTAAAGCTGGCGCAGTTGCGGATCAAGGATAAACCGCGTGAGGCGGCGCGCGCGCAACTCACCGAGGCGCGCGAACTCTGCCGCGCGCACGGCGCGCTGCTGGTGGTGAACGATTACTGGGAACTGGCGATAGAACTAAAGTGTGACTGGCTGCACCTGGGTCAGGAAGACCTGGACGGGGCCGACCTCGGCGCCGTGCGCGCGGCGGGTCTGAAACTCGGGGTCTCGACGCACGATGAGGCCGAGCTTGAGCGCGCCCTGACGCTCGCCCCGGACTACGTGGCGCTTGGGCCGGTCTATCCGACGATCCTGAAGCCGATGAAATGGGGCCGGCAGGGGGTTCGGAAGCTGACGCGCTGGAAAGCGCGGATCGGCGCCGTGCCCCTGGTGGCCATCGGCGGCATGAGCGTTGAACGCGCGCCGGGGGCCTTTGCGGCCGGCGCGGACATCGTCTCGGTGGTGACGGATATCACGCTGAGGGATGACCCCGAGGCGCGGGTGCGGGAATGGCTGGCGGTGTGCGATGCGTGCTGAGGGCCGCGCCTGCGTGCGGCAGGCCGGCGCGCGGCTCGCGCCCGCGGATTTTGGCATAACAAAACCGGCATGAGCCGATACGCCCGTCAGATCGCGGTGCTCGACCCCGCCCGGCAAGAGCGGGTCAGGCGCGCTTCCCTGTTGATAATCGGGGCGGGCGGGCTGGCCGCGCCGGTGCTGCAATACCTGGTGGGCGCGGGCGTGGGGCGTATTCGCCTGGTGGATGCGGATGTCGTGGACCTGTCCAACCTGCATCGCCAGACGCTGTTCCGCGAGGCCGACAGCGGCCGGCCCAAGGTCATGGTGGCGGCTGCGGCCATGCGCGCGCTCAACCCGGAGGTCGAGATCGAAGCGCTTCAAACCCGCTTTGACCCGGCCAACGCGGCCACGCTCTGCGATGGCATGGACCTGATCCTCGACTGCGCCGACAGCTTCGCGGCGAGCTACATGGCCTCGGATCACTGCCTGGCAACGGGGCAGCCGCTGGTCAGCGCCAGCGTGGCGGGCACGGCCGGCTACTGCGGGGGGTTCAGCGGCGGCAAACCCGGCCTGCGCGCCGTATTCCCCGGCCTGCCGCAACGGCCTGGTTCTTGCGCCGCGGATGGCGTGCTCGGACCCAGCGTGGGCGTGGTGGGGAGTTTGCAGGCAGAGATGGCGTTGGCGGTGCTGACGGGCGACCACGCGCCGCTGGGCCGACTCATAACCTACGACGCGCGCGCCTTACGCTTTGGCGGATTCCGCTTTGACGAGGCGCCGAACCCCGCGCCCAACCCGGCCTTTATCGCGCCAGCGGCCGTGACCGCGGCCGACTTCCTGATCGACCTGCGCGCGGCCACCGAGCCGGGGCCGAAACTGCCCGCGGCCACGCGCCGAAGCGTCGCCGACTTCGGCCCCGGCGGCGTCAAACCAAACCCGAACCAACGCGCCGTTCTGGCCTGCCGATCCGGCCTGCGCGCCTGGCAGGCGGCCGAGCGGCTTCGGCAATATTGGGACGGAGAGATCAAGCTCCTCGCCCTGGGTGACGAAGGGAACACCACATGAAAGACCGGCTCACCGCCCAAAGCCTGATGTCAGTGCCCCTGATCTTAATAAAGGTTCAGATAGAAATGAGATTTTTCTGAGATAAGAAACAAGAGATTACTCAACCTGCCTGCTACAGCAAGTCAGGATGACAGAAAATCAGAAAAACGCCTCGTTGTCATTCCAGCGAAAGCTGGAATCCAGTGGTTTATGTCATACATTCCCGCCTGTGGGAATGACAACTAAATAAGTTATGTCGGCCGGTCTGCTGCGGGCGGGAAAAAGCGGGAACTCACCCACCACCTCGGCGCCGCCTTCCTGGATTCCGGCTTTCGCCGGAATGACGACGGGGGAACAGATAAATCCCGGCAAACCTTGAATGTCATTCTCACTCTCTGCATTATTCCGGTCTGCTGCCCGCAATAGCCCAAGCCAAATAGCACATAATCCGCATTAATCTGCCTGCTACAGGCAGATCAGGATGACGGAAAATCAGAAAAATACTTCGTTGTCATTCCGGCGAAAGCCGGAATCCAGTGGTTTATGTCATACATTCCCGCCTGTGGGAATGACAACTAAATAAGTTATTTCGGTCGGCCTGTTGCGGACAGGGAAAAGCGGGAATCCACCTGCCACTTCGGCGCCGCCTTCCTGGATTCCGGCAACCTTGCAATGTCGCTCTCAACCTCTGTATCATTCTGGCCCGTTGCCTGATTCGTCTCATAGGTATTGAACCCGGACAGATCTTGGCGCAAGATGAGATTCAATTATTTCATGGCGCATCCATATCCGGCATCACACGAAATATTCCATTTTTTTAGACCCTTTTCCTATGAGCGTCATCACAACTCGGGAGTAACATAATGGCATGGTTGCTACTGGTCATTGCGGGATTGTTCGAGATTATCTGGGCGATCGCCCTCAAGTATTCCGAAGGATTTACCAGGCTATGGCCTTCCGTTATTTTTGGCGTAAGCGCCTGGCTGAGCTTCGCCTGTCTATCATTCTCGCTGAAAACACTCCCCGTGGGCACATCCTATGCCGTCTGGACGGGGATAGGCGCGGTGGGTATCGCTATCTTCGGTATCGTCTGGCTTGGAGAATCCGGTAATCCAGCGCGGTTGGGATGTATTGCGCTGATTGTGGTTGGGATCGTGGGGCTTAGGCTCAGCGGTGGTAGCGCCGCATAGAATGCGCGGTTGGCTTTGATGAGTTTAATACACGCGAAACGGGCGCAGGTATTCCTGTACTATTTATGTCAGTCTGGTGATTTTCTCCAATCGCAAGTCTTCTTAAAAGAGAAAAGCGCTCATTTAAAATTGTACGCGGAGAGGGCCGCAATGGAACAAAACAAGATGACGCTAAGGATCAGAAATGGCGATCTCGCCGCCCGCCGATCCCTCTCTGCCGCCGTAGCCGAAGGCATACGCCCGGTCTCGCAACCGGCTGTCGATCCGGGGGCGGCATGAGCTTTGGTTTGACTTTTGCCGCATGGCGCAACGCGGCGGGCGAGGATTGGTCCGCCTATACGCATCATGCCTTCGTGCGGGGGCTGGGCGATGGCACGCTGGCGCGCGCGGCGTTCCTGCATTACCTCAAACAGGACTATGTCTTCCTGATCCATTTCTCCCGCGCCTGGGCGCTGGGGGTGACCAAGGCCGAAACTGTCGAGGAAATGCGGCTGGCGGCGGGCACGGTGAACGCGCTAATCAACGAAGAAATCGCGCTGCATATCAAGACCTGCGCCAGAGCGGGCATTGACGAGGCGACCCTCTTTGCCACCGAGGAGCGGCAGGAAAACCTCGCCTATACCCGCTATGTGCTGGATGCGGGGCACTCGGGCGATCTCCTGGATCTGCTGGCGGCGCTGGCGCCGTGTGTGATGGGCTACGGCGAGATCGGCGCGCGCCTGGCGGCGTCCAGGACTTCCGATGCCTACGCAGAGTGGATAAACACCTATGCGGGCGGCGAATACCAGCAAGTCTGCCGCGATGTGGGGGCCTTGATCGACAGGGCCGTGGCGCGGCGCTTGGGCCCTGACCCGCAGACCTCGCCCCGCTGGGCCGCGCTCTGCGCGCGCTTTATCAAGGCCACGAGGCTGGAAGCAGGATTTTGGGATATGGGGCTCGATCCCTGACCTATTCGCTGCGCGTCAATTGAACCTCTAGGTGTAGTCCCGCGGTGTGGCGGTGGCGGTGCCCAATGAAGCCGACATCAGCCAGTTACTTCAGTTACTGCGTGGCGATCAGGAGCTTTATCTTTACCCGTCTGTTTCTTCTTATGAGCATAACCCAATGAAGCAAAGGTCTTAGGTCTGTTGTTTCATGGCAAGAGTTAAATCTGTCAGTGGGAAAATGTTATTATCGCATCTATCGGTGATTCAATCGGAATTTCCTTAACGCTACCGGTCCCCGTGTGTAGAACCGTTTTTTTTTCGATTGCTAAACGCTTCGTAGTAAGCCATGTAGAGAGGCGGGTTTTTCTTTGTATAATCTGCGCCTTTTCCCGCTTTATGTTCTTGCCATCTGCGCGGAATATTATTGGTTTGGCCAATATAAAAGGCTTCTCCCTGACACTTGATAACGTAAACGTAGAAGACACCGGGACATGGCGCAGGTAGGTCGTCGGTGGCGACCTTACTGCCACTCTTGCCTTTCTTTTCAGCAAATTTGGAGATTGCAGTATTCATATACCCGCCGGCCTTCGGGCTCGGCGTATTTTTCCGCTCCAACGCCGCGTATTGAACCGAAAACGAATCGGAGATGTATTTCAGAAAGATCAATCCGGGCACAAGCTGCTTGTATCCGGCGGAATCCATCGTGCCCCGCGGCTTGTCTTCAAATCCGGGATTAGCGGCAGAGGATACCGGTGGCGATGCAGATATTTCTCGCAAAGCCCGCCTGTTCGCATAGCTGCCGGACGGACGGCTGCCGGTGGGAGTGAAGACGCAGGGTAAAAAAGCGCACAAAGCCGCGTGCGATGGCCTTGTCAACACCAGCAAGGTATTCGATGTAGTCTGCTTCGTTATCGGCAATATGCCGGGTGAGACCGGTTTGAAACTCGGAAACGGCATCCGCCTGCCATTCCGCGCCCTGGGTGATGTTGATGGTTTTTTCAATAAACAGGGACTTGGGGACATGCTCATAAAGACTGAAAAACAGGCGGATGTGGTCGTCACTGTGGTCGTAAAGCGGCCCAAAACGGGTCGTCCCGGCCGGGCCGTCTCGTTCATTTTCCCGGTAGCCGAAAACATCGACAAACTCGGCGAAGCGACCGGGAAACCGGTTGAGGTATTGGCGCGCCAGCCTGTCATAGGCCGGTTCACCGGCATTGTCCTGCATCGTTGTGAGCATATCAAAGAGCGTCGTCAGGCGGCGCGAGGATTCTACCGGCGCCGGCTCGCCCGAAAAACCGGCCAGCACCGCACATGCCACGGCAATGCCCGCTATTTTGCAGAGAATTTTTAACTTTAACGACTTAGTGGCAGTCATGTTGCTGAGGATATGTTTTTAATGCGATATCAAGGGCACGAACAGGGAAAGCCGGCGCTTCACTGCCGCGCTATTACAGTGTATGCGAAAAACCGCGGCAGCGTGATGTTTTCGGCGGAGCAGTGGATCGATATCGTCTGGAACGGTTTATAGGACAGGAGGCTCTGAAGCCCAAAGAACGGGCGGCGAAGGTTTATTTCATAGCCGTTTAAATTCGTTTGAAGGCGGCGTTGTGCGCCTTTCTGTTTGCCGCTATAGCGCAATCATTGCGCATCAAGCCGCGTATGTTTCTACTATATCGCCCTTGCGCTGCAAAAGAGTCAGCCCCTTTTTCAATGCCTGTGCCTTTAATTTATCGTGGATATGAAAGGTTGCCAGACCCCAATGCTGGTCATAGTCCCGGTATTCCGGGAAAAACTGATTGAAGTTGGTCTTTTTGGTGGTGAGCAGCCGTTGCAGATCCGATTCGCGCGCCTTGTACTTCACTTCAAACACAAAAACGGTCGAGCCATTGAGCAGCACCAGATCAAATTCATCCTGCTGATTGCGGGAGGTCTTGCCCCAGTTTCTGTCCACATAATCAAAGCGAATCCCCTTTATAACCGGTTTGGCCTTGAGGCTGTTGTAGTAAAATTCTTCTGCCACCGCGCCCTGATTATTGCTCACCCCGCCATACATCTCCGCCATTCGATCCACCTTGTTCGAGACGCGATCCAGTTTGTCAGAAACGCGATCTAACCTGTCCGAGGCACGATCCACCTTGTCAGAGACGCGATCTAACCTGTCCGAAACACGATCCAGCTTATCCGAGACGCGATCCAGTCTGGCACAGACCGCGTCAACCCGAACGCAGGTTTCGGCCAATTTAGCATCAGTTCGCGCCAGTTGCGCATCGGTTTTTTTCTGCGCTTCGGCAATACTGGCCACCAAAGCTCGCAGTTCATTGTCGGTCATGGAAACAGCTTACCCTATATCACTCGAATCTACAAAATTATCGCCTGTTTCGATAATATTATTAACCCGCTGTATTATTAAGGAAGCCCTGAATAAATCCATCCTGGATTTCCCTGCCTGCAGCAGGCAGGTCAGGGCACGCAGGGTGAAAATGCGATTTTCACCCTCCTGCCTGCTGCAGGCAGAGCTTCAAAATCAATGACTTACGTCATTGATTTTGGCGGCACATCCCTGTGCCGCAGGAAACTCTGATTCAATCAGAGTTTCCTTAATGGCCGGGTTGATAAAAATCAGGAATAAACCGAAAAATAATGACAAGGCATTACAGACTCGAATGGAAAAAACATTACTGCACTGCCGCTGACTTTCACGGCGGAGCAGGGCGGCGCTTGTCTCGCGCACGGCCGGCCATCGTATCGGCCATCTCTCATCCTTAAGCGCGCCCTGTTTATGAGACGGCATCAAATTGCCCGCGCGCTGCCGGTCATGGTTTATGCCGTTTTGCTGACCTGGTTTTCGCTGACGCCCGGCACGGAGAGCGAACCCGGCTTCCCTCATTCTGATAAACTCATGCACCTCGGGGCGTATTTCGTCTTTGTTTTGCTGTGCCTGCCCATGATGCGGCCCGATTCACGCATCGCCGGCTTTGTGCTGCCGATTATTCTGTTTGGCGCCCTGCTGGAAATCGGTCAGGCCCTTGTGCCGCTGAGATATACCTCGCTCTGGGATGTGCTGGCAAACAGTCTTGGCGCATTGCTGGGCAGCCTGACCGTGCTCAAACTGCGCCTGAATCAGCAGGCATCCGGCGCCGGCCGGAGGCGGGGTTAACTACCGGCGAATACGGTTTACAAACCCAGATCAGACAAGCCGGGATGGTTGGCCGGTCGCGCGCCTGCCGGCCAGTGAAACTTTCTTTGTTCGGCGCGGATGGCGACATCGTTAATACTGGCGATACGTCTTTGCATAAGGCCGTCTGCGTTGAACTGCCAGTTTTCATTACCGTAGGAGCGGAACCAGTTGCCGTCGGCATCGTGCCACTCGTAAGCAAAACGCACGGCGATGCGGTCATCGCCGTGCGCCCATATTTCCTTAATCAGGCGATAGTCCAGTTCGGTGGCCCATTTGCGTTGCAGAAATTCAATAATCTGCCGGCGGCCATATAAAAATTCCGAGCGGTTGCGCCATTCCGAATCCATGCTGTAGGCGGGCGCGACCCGTTCGGGGTCTCTGCTGTTCCAGGCGTCTTCGGCTTTCTGAACTTTCAGCACCGCATCCTGCCAGGAAAACGGCGGTAACGGGGGTCGTTGTGCTTCTGTCATTGCGGCAAGGGGACCAACACCCGTTACCAGCTATTATAGGGCAAAAACTTGCCGTTCATGGTCAGTAACACGCGGTCTCCCCTGGGATCTTTGACGCGCTCCACTTCCATGGAAAAATCAATCGCGCTCATAATGCCATCGCCAAATTTTTCCTGAATACACTGTTTTAAGGTTTCGCCATAGACCCCGACGACTTCATACAGGCGGTAAATCAGAGGATCGGTGGGCACGGCCTGATCCCAGATTTTGCTTGGGAATGCCTCCAGCGCCCTGACGATGTCGGCCCCCAGCCCCAGATAATCGGCAATCGCTTTGGCCCGCTCCGGCGGGGCGCTGTTCATGCCAAGGCAGGCCGAGGCAAGCCAGACCGGCGACATCGACAGGGCCTCGCCCATCGTCTCCCAGCTCAGTCCGCGCGCGATTTTGACCCGCATAATCCTGTCGGTCATGGTTTGTTTATCGATTAATGTGTCTTCATTGGCCGCGATGGCCGGGCTGGCGAGGGTGCTCGCGCTCATGCTTTGTTTACTCATCGGTATCTCCTTTGTGTGTTTGAGTTTTGTGTATTTAGATATGTGCTTAAGGAAGCTCTGAATAAATCCATCCTGGATTTCCCTGCCTGCTGCAGGCAGGTCAGAGCACGCAAGGTGAAAATGCGATTTTCACCTTGCTTCAAAATCAATGACTTGTATCATTGATTTTGGCGGTACGCCTGCCTGCAGCAGGCAGGTCCCTGTACCGCAGGAAACTCTGATTCAATCAGAGTTTCCTTAAGTCACCGCCCGCACCGGGCGGACTGGTTTTTGCTCCTGGCCGGAATCCGCGCCGGCCTGCTGAGCGCGCGCCGGATCGACTTCCAGCGGCTGCGTGAGCGAGCCGGCCGGAGGCGGACTGATGTCGGCGCAGCGGTTGACCAGAAAGTCCACCAGGTAATTACGAACCTGATAATAGCCCGGCTCGGCAATAATGGTGGCGCGGTTTCTGGGACGGGCAAAATTGATTTTTACCGATTCCGCCACGTGCGCGTTTGGCCCGTTGGTCATGAGCAGAATACGGTCGGACAGCAGGATGGCCTCGTCAACATCGTGCGTGATCATAAAAATGGTCTGCTGGCTTTCGCTCCAGATCTTGATCAGTTCATCCTGAATAACGCCGCGCGTCAAGGCATCCAGGGCGCCAAAGGGTTCGTCCAGCAGGAGCAGTTTCGGGTGGGTGGCAAAGGCGCGCGCAATGCTCACGCGCTGGCGCATGCCGCCGGATAACTGCGCCGGTTTACGGTCCAGGGAATGCGACAGGCCAACCATGCCGAGATAACGCGCGCTGTGCTCGCGCGCCTGTTGTTTGGACCAGGCGGGCCAGCGTGCTCTGACCCCAAACTCGACATTTTGCAGGGCCGACAGCCACGGCAGCAGGCTGTAGTTTTGAAACACCACGCCGCGTTCCAGGCCGGGTCCGGCCACTTCCCTGCCATCCATAATGACCACCCCGTCGGTGGGCGAATCAAGCCCGGCCAGCACATTCAGGATGGTTGATTTGCCGCAGCCCGAATGACCGATAATGCAGATGTATTCGCCTTTATCAATGGCGATGTTGACATCGGCAAACACCACCAGCTCGTCGTCTTTCTGCGGGTATTTTTTGGATAATCCTTCAATGCTTACAAACCTGTTTGTCATGTTATTGTCCGCCGCCGGTTTATTCCTGATACTGCACCAGCCTGGCCACCTGCCCCAGGGCCATATCGAGCAGCATACCGACCACGCCGATCATCAGGATGGAAAAAATCACGCTGTTTAAATCAAGATTGTTCCATTCGTTCCAGACGTAATAACCGATGCCGGTGCCGCCGACCAGCATTTCCGCGGCCACGATCACCAGCCAGGCAATGCCGATGGAAATACGCATACCGGTCAATATGGTTGGCGCGGCGGCCGGCAGAATCACCGAAAAAGCGGTTTTCAGCGGGCTTAATTCATGCGTTCTGGCCACGCGCACCCAGTCCTGCCGAACATTGGCCACGCCAAAGGCGGTATTCAGCAGCATCGGCCAGATCGAACAGATAAAAATGACAAAGATGGCCGAGCGTTCGGAATCCTTGATCACAAACAGCGCCAGCGGCATCCAGGCCAGCGGTGAAATCGGTCTTAACACCTGAATAAAGGGATTCAGGGCGCGGTACATGAGCGGCGACATGCCGACCAAAAAGCCCAGCGGAATGGCGATCAGGGCGGCGGCAAAGTAACCCGTCAACACCCGGTAAAGTGAATACGCCAGTTGAATGCCAATGCCTTTATCATTGGGGCCGGCGTCATAAAACGGATCGCTCAGTTCGTTAACGGCATGCGCGATCACCCCGGAAGGCGGCGGCACGCGCGCCTCTTTATCGGCGCCGCCCATAAGCTGTTCAAACTCGGACAGTTCCTCGCTTGCCGGTGGCGGCTGATTGAGCGCTTCCCATAGCCCTAAGCCGATCAGCAGCAGCACGACCGACAGCAACAGGGCTTTTACATTCAGTGAGGTGGTATCCATACGGTTCAACCGCGCCTGATGGCAAAACTGTTGACGTATTGTTCCGGCTGGCGGTAATCAAAGGTCTTGCCCATAATGGTGTAGTTGCGGTACGTCGCGGCCGGCGGTTCATAACCCAGGTCTTTCATCACCGCGGCGGTTTCTGCCGCGACATAGACCTGTTCTGCGATAGCCTTGTAATCAATATCGCCCTTGACATAACCCCAGCGTTTCATTTGCGTCAGGATCCAGACCGCCATTGAATGCCAGGGAAAGGGGTCAAAGTCGATGCGGTCCGGCACGGAATGCACTTTCTTTTCCAGCCCGTCCACGTAACGCCCGGTCAAGACCTGCTTGACCACCACTTCCGGCTGATTGAGGTAATTCCTGGGTGAAATCGCCCTGGCAATTTCGGCGCGGTTTTCCGGCGCGCTGGAATAATGGGTGGCATCAACAATGGCTTTAAACAGCGCCGCATAGGTATTGGGCAGTTCGCGCGCAAACTTCTGGCTACAGGCAAACGCGCAGCACGGGTGGCCTTCCCAGATATCCTTGGTCAGAATATGAATAAAGCCAATGCCTTCATAGACCGCGCGTTGATTAAACGGATCGGGCGACAGGTAGCCATCAAGGTTGCCGGCGCGCAGGTTGGCGACCATCTCCGGCGGCGGCACCACGCGAATCTGAATATCCTGATCGGGATCAATGCCAAACTCGGCCACGTAATAACGCAACAAAAAGTTGTGCATGGAGTAGTCAAACGGCACGCCAAACTTAAACCCGCGCCACTTTTTGGGGTCGCGTTTGTCCTTGTGTTTATTGTGCAGCACAATCGCCTGCCCGTTAATGTTCTCGACCGCCGGCATAATGTAAGGCGTTGCCGTTGAGCCGGCGCCCATGCTCATGGCCAGCGGCATCGGCGTCAGCATATGGGAAGCGTCGTATTCGCCGTTTAAGGATTTATCCCGCGCCACCGCCCAGCCGGCGGTTTTAATCACGTCCACATCCAGCCCCCACCTGGCATAAAAGCCCAGGGGTTGCGCCATAATAATCGGCGTGGCGCAGGTGATCGGCACAAAGCCGACTTTCAGTCTGGTTTTCTCCAGCGGCCCGCCGGATTCCTTGGCGGCGGCCTTGATTTTATCGAGCGGCAACAGACTGCCGAGCACGGTCGCCAGCGTGCCGCCGCCGACCAGCTTGATAAAGTCTCTTCTGGAACGATCATTATGCCCAAACAGGCCGCGCACAATGGCGCCCTCCACGGCGCGGTCAAACATCGCCTCGGCATTATCGAAACGCGCCGCCGGCGGGTTGTCATGGGCGTGGCTGTCATGGCCGCTATCGGTACGAGACGCTTCGGTTTGCATCTCCCGCTCCAGCATCGCGGCGCGCTGCTTGTCGTTTGCAGCCCGCAAACTGGCCGCCTCGGCCCGGCAGCTTGCACAGACGCAGCCGTTGCCGTGATCAAGACGGGTTTCCGCATCAAACGGATCGCCTAAACTCGTTGTCGCCATGAAAACCTCCACACTGTTTCAAATATTTTGCAGGCCGCACTGTTTTGGCACGCTTATGCCCCGCTTGAGGGCAAAGGCCGTCCTGAATACCTCATCACCCTGAAGCCGCTCGCGCCGGGGTGTCAGTCATACTTAAAAGCTTGACTGCAAAGCTGATGCCAACCCGCGATAAATCTCTAACTATTTGATAAATAAAGATATTATTCAGGTGATCGATTATTTCCAAAGACCCGAAAGATCGTTAATCACGACATTCCGTTATTGATTTGACGAAACTTCGTAAACCTGGCCTGAAACTTGTTTGTAAAACCGGAAGAAGTTTTCTCAGGAGAATGAGCCGTGCCGTTTGACCGTTACTTTAATGAGGCCGCCAGCGCCCAACTGGTGATTGATCCCTACGCCGACAAGATAATCGGCGCCAATCAGGAGAGCGCCCGCCTGCTCTGCCTGGCGCTGACACAAATACGCCAGTGCGCGGTCAGCAAACTGTTTGCGCCCAGCCTGCCGGCGCTGATCGTGTTCAGCCAGCAACTCATCGAACAGGGCCAGGCCTGGTGCGACAATCTCATTCTAAAGGCCGGCCATGACGATATACGGGTTGAGGTCAACGGCCGCTTTCAACAGACCGGCGCCGGGGCCTGTCTGCACCTCACCCTGCAAAATGCCGAGCACATCGAACGCCTGCGCGAGCACTCCAATGCCGAGCGCCACTATCTGTCCGGCGTCGGCCACTGGAACCGGGTCGCCAGTGTCTTTCAGGAATTTGAACGCGAAAATCAACTGCTGCTGGACGCCGTCGGCGAAGGCATTTACGGCCTTGACACCGAAGGCATTACCACCTTCGTCAACCCGGCGGCGGAACGTATTCTCGGCTACACCTCGGAGCAACTGGCCGGACGCAAAATGCACAGCATCGTGCATCACTCGCGCGCCGACGGCTCCCACTTCAAGGCCGAACACTGCCCGATACTGGCGGCCTTTCGCGATGGCATTGTGCACACTTCCGAGGATGACGTGTTCTGGCATAAATCAGGCCGCCCTGTCGATGTGGAATTCACCAGCACGCCGATCCGCGACAATGGTTATACGGTCGGCGCCGTGGTGATTTTTCGTGATGTTTCCGAAAAGAAAAAAGATAAAAAACGCCTGCTGGCCGCCCTTGATGAAGTCGAGTCATTAAAAAACCGCCTGGAACTGGAAAACGCCTATTTGCAGGAAGAAATCAATTCCTCATTCAACCACCATCAGATTATCGGCCACAGTCCGGCCGTGAAAAACATCCTGCGGCAAATCAGTCTGGTGGCGCCGACCGCGGCGACCGTGCTGATCAGCGGCGAATCCGGCAGCGGCAAGGAACTCATCGCGCGCGCGATCCACGAAATGAGCGAGCGCCGCGAACGCTCGCTGATTAAAGTCAACTGCGCGGCCATTCCCGCCGAACTGTTTGAAAGCGAATTCTTCGGCCACTGCAAGGGCGCGTTTAGCGGCGCCAGCCAGGACCATACCGGGCGCTTTGAACTTGCCGATGGCGGCACCCTGTTTTTGGATGAAGTTGGCGAAATTCCGCCGCGGCTGCAAGGCAAGCTGCTGCGCGTATTGCAGGAACAGCAATTCGAGCGCGTCGGCGAAGCCGGCCGCACCCGCCAGGTCGATGTGCGCATTATCGCCGCCACCAACCGCGATCTGAAACAATCGGTGGCCAGCGGGGAATTTCGACAAGACCTCTATTTCCGCTTAAACGTCTTTCCGCTGGAAGCCGTCCCGCTGCGCCACAGACCGGCGGACATTCCGCTGCTAACCCAACATTTTCTTGAAAAAGCCTGCGCCCGCGGCAACCGGCCGCCGCTGAAAATTCCGCTCGCGGAAATGGACAGGCTGACGGCCTACCACTGGCCGGGAAATATCAGAGAACTGGAAAACGTCATTGAAAGACAGGTCATCCTGAGCCAGGGCGACACGCTGCGTTTTCATGGCCTGCAAACCCGCCCGGCCGGGGGGCCGCCCGGCGCCGCCCAAAAACCGGTGCTTACCGATGCGGAAATCAAATCACAACAACGCCGCAATCTGATCAACGCGCTGGAAACCTGCCGGGGCAAAATCTCCGGTCAAAACGGCGTGGCCGAATTACTCGGCGTTGCCCCGACAACGGTTGCCTCCAGGGTCAGGAAATACCGCATCGACGCCAGACAGTTCAAGCCGGCCGCCGCTGAACCGCTTGCATAGCTCGCCGGCCCTGCCGCAAAAGTTTGAATCCGGCGGGGTCATGTCGTAAAGCCCGTCATTCCCCGCGGATCCCCGACCACAACCCCCGTCATCATTCCGGCCTGCCTGCGGCAGGCAGGTTGGAATGATAGTATTAACATGGCAATTAAATAGGCATCCTTGCCTATTTAATTGTCGCCCAATAAAATTCGGCGCAATTCGCGGAATTGCTTGATTTTATTGGGCTCCGCGGGCTACGCCTGCCTGCTGCAGGCAGGTTAACCCGCTATATTATTAATTGCCGGGTTAATAAGAAGCTGTGACCGGGAGTCCGTCAGGAATGAGCAATAGAGTTCAGAGTAGCGCCATTCATTTTGCCACCTCGTTGTCATTCCAGCGAAAGCTGGAATCCAGTGATTTTAACCCTACATTCCCGCCTAAGCGGGAATGACAACCAGATACGTCATCCTGGCTGGCCCGCTGCCGGCAGGCGAAAGCCGGAATCCAGGAGGGTGGTGACGGGATGGTAAATGGATTAAAGGGTCCGCCTGCCTGTCACAGGCAGGCCAGCGGGAATGACAGCCAAACACACCATTGCGGCCTGCCATCTGCGAGCAATCCGGCAAGTCGCGCCAAACCCTGCTCAGTATGCCGCTGTCTTGATCCGGGCCAGCGTGCGCAGGCGCCGGCCTTCAAGGCGCACCACCAGGATCTCCCCCGAGGCGGGGAAGACGCCGGTCAGCGCGGTGATATTGACCTGATGTGTGACCAGCATGGCCTTTGCGCCGGCCGCATCAAGCCGCCGCAACAGATCGAGGACGCCGGCGGTCTGCGCCTCGCGGGTCGAGGCATCCCGGAAGAAGGAATTGATCAGGGGGCTGTCCTCAACCTCGCCCAGCCCGAGCAATACCGCGGTGTCGCGGCAGCGGCACCATTGGCTGCTCAGCACCCGTTCAACCGCAATCCCGGCCGCCCGCAGGCGGTCGCCGATACGTTGCGCCTGACGCCGCCCGTCCGCATTCAGATTGCGCTGACTCCGGCAGTCAGCAAGGCGGAAGCCGGCCGGATCGCCAACGCCGGGGGCGAGCGCATGGCGCATGAGCAGGTGGGCGCCCGGCGCGCGGGCCGCCTGCAAGGCCGCGGCTTGATCCTGGGCGCGGGCCGTTGGCGTCCACGGGCCGAAGACCGCCAGGGTCAACAGCAGCATCGGCAGCCACCGGCCAAACCTTAGATATTGCCGGCGCATGGCTTACAACAACGCCTCAAGGCTGAAGCCGGGATCAGCGGCCTGGGCCTCGGTCACGGCAATATCCGCCGCAAGTATCCGCCGCAGCAGCCGGTGTTCGGCGGGCTTATTGATCGAATCCGCGGCGATGAACCGTTTATCCTTGAAATAAAATACGGAAAAACCGGCCTCGGCGGGTTTTCCGCGCAGCACATACCGGGTATGGCCGTCCGAGAGTCCGGCAATCTGTAACTTCAAATGATATTGATCGGACCAGAACCAGGGTAATTTCGCATAAGCCTCCTCCTTGCCAAGCAGGCTGCCGGCCGCGATTCTGGCCTGATCAACCGCGTTCTGCACCGATTCCAGCCGCACGGCCCGGCCGGACAAGCGGTTATAGTGCCGGGCACAGTCGCCCGCGGCGACGATACGATGGTCGGTAGTCCGGGCATATTCATCGACCACGATGCCGTTGTCGCATTCCAGCCCGGCCGCCTCGGCCAGTTCGACATTCGGGCGCACGCCGATCCCGGCAATGATCAGGTCGGTCTCAAAGGCCGGGCGATTCCGGCAGCGCACTTCATAGCGGCCCCGTGTTGCGCGTATTTCACCGAGTTCGGCGCGGCAATACACCGCGCAACCCGCGGAGCGATGTATTTTTTCATAAAAATCCGCCACCGGCGGCGCGACCACCCTCGGCAGGAGCCGCTCGCGGGCCTCCAGGATGACCACTTCCCTGTCCTGCCCGCGCAGCACGGCCGCGACCTCAAGCCCGATAAAACCGCCGCCGATAATCGTGACATGTTGCGCCGTTTTTAACGCCGTCCGTATCCTTTTTGCGTCTTGCAGGGTGCGGAGATAATGCACGCCGGGCAGTCCGGCCCCCGGCGCCGTTAATTTTCTGACCCGGCAGCCGGTAGCAAGCGCCAGACCGTCATAGCGCAGCGGCGGGTGATTGTCGAGGCACAGCCGCCTTTGCCCGCGCTCAATTCTCTCGACCCTGGCGCCGGTCAGGACCCGCACATCCTCATAAAAACCGGCCGGGCGAAACGCCAGCCGGGCCGCCTCGGTCTCCCCGCTCAAAAATCGCTTGGATAACGGCGGCCTTTGATAGGGCAGATCCGGCTCTTCACAGATCAGACACAATTCCCCCGCAAAATGATTTCGCTTCAGGGTGTCGATGATTTGCAGGCCGGCCTGACCGCCGCCGATAATGACGATTTTTTCTTTGCTGGCTGCCATACTTTATGACTTGAATTCGCAGGGGTTGCAGTGGAGTTTGTAACAGTCTATCGCCAAGCATACACTGAACTCAAAGACGGCATCAATCAGGCTTGCGCAGGCCACCCGGAACAAAGACTGCGGTAGTCAACTTCCGGCCTGCTGTACAGGTTCAGACAGAAGTGAGATTTTCCTGAGAAAGGAAATCGGGTAGCCTGTCAGTGCTTATCATAAACGGCTCTTTTGAATTCCGAGCGGGTTAAGCCGCATGTGGATTGAGTGCGCAGAAAATGGCATGAACCTGCCTGCGGCAGACAGGGAGAATGTTATGTGTTCTTTTCGTTGGGAAACTCTGATTGAATCAGAGTTTCCTGCGGCACACCTGCCTGCTGCAGGCAGGTGTGCCGCCAAAATCATTGACGTATGTCATTGATTTTGAAGCAAGGTGAAAATCGCATTTTCACCTTGCGTGCCCTGACCTGCCTGCTGCAGGCAGGGAAATCCAGGATGGATTTATTCAGGGCTTCCGTTGGGAATTCCATAGCCGCCACCACCAGGGGTCTGGATAAGGACAGCTTCGCCTTTGTCCGCCTGGAATTGTGTCCGGCCTGACAGGGGCTTAATAGCGCCATCAGCCTGTCGAAGAGCGTTTTTACCAACGGCGCCATCCCCGCCGCCATTGAGCCCGGCAGGCGGCACTTCTCGACGGCCGCAAAGGAAGGAAACAGCCATCGGCTCCAGGAATCGAATGATGCGATTAAGTCCATCTCCGCCCGTGAACTCTCCTTTCCCGCCTGAACCCCTGCGAATCTGGAAAGTTTCGAGCACAACGGGATAGCGCAGCTCAAGCACTTCAGGATCCGTCAGTCGGGTATTGGTCATGTGGGTATGCACGGCATGGGCGCCGTTGAAGCCCGGTCCTGCGCCCGCGCCACCACAGATGGTTTCGTAATATTGGTAGTGGTCGTTGCCGAAGTTGAAGTTGTTCATGGTGCCCTGAGCGCCGGCGATTGCGCCGAGCGCCTGGAACAGGCAATCAGTGACCGCCTGACTGACCTCGACATTACCCGCGACGACCGCGGCCGGATATTTTGGCGTGAGCATACACTTCTCAGGCAGGATGATGCGCAGGGGACGCATACAGCCCGCGTTCATCGGGATGTTGTCATCCACCATGCAGCGGAATGAGTAGAGCACAGCCGCGCGCGTCACAGGTTCGGGCGCGTTGAAATTGTCGCCCTGCTGATCCGAGGTTCCCGTGAAATCCAGCGTAGCTTCACGAGAGGATTTATCGATTGTCAGCTTGACTTTGATTTTGCATCCCTGATCGAAGAAGACTTCAGCTTCACCGTCATGGAGTGTCGCAATCACACGACGGACGCACTCTTCCGCGTAGTCTCGAACGTGACGCATATAGGCGAGCACAACATCAAGGCTGAAGGACATGACCATATTCTGAAGTTCAGCAACGCCTTTCTCATTCGCGGCAATTTGGGCTTTGAGGTCTGCGACGTTCTGATCAACATTCCGGCAGGGATAGTCGCCGCCCCCCAGAGTGGCCCGGATTTCCGTGTCAAGGAAAGCGCCGCCTTTCACCAGATGAAGATTGTCGAGAAAAACCCCTTCTTCTTCAATAGTCCTTGCTTTCGGCGTCATGGAGCCGGGCGCGACACCACCGACATCAGCATGGTGTCCTCTGGATGCAACAAAGAAAATGGGCGCTTCCCCTGCGCCAAAGACAGGCGTGACAACCGTGATATCCGGCAGATGGGTTCCGCCGTTATAAGGCGCGTTTGTCACGAAGACATCGCCGCGCTTCATTTGAGGATGCGCCCGCGTCACACTTTCCACGGATCGATCCATGGAACCCAGATGAACAGGCGTATGAGGGGCGTTGGCGATCAACTGGGCTTCCCTGTCGAAGACGGCGCAGGAAAAGTCCAGGCGTTCCTTGATATTCGTGGAACGGGCGGTCTTTTGCAAACGAACGCCCATCTGCTCGGCAATTGACATGAAGAGGTTGTTGAAGACCTCAAGCATGACCGGATCGGTTTCTTTCGAGAGCGCCGCCCGGGCGCTGATAGCCTCATCCTTGTTGAGAACGATATGGCCATATTCATTCACCGCGGCTCTCCAGCCCGGTTCGACGATGATCGTGCCAATATCCTCGACGATGATGGCGGGCGCCTCGATTTTGTGCCCTGGCTTCAGGTGAACACGTTTGTATGTCTTTGCGTCTCGCCATTCGCCGCCGCTAAAGAATCTGGATGAACGGAACGCTTGCGGCGCGGCCGTTGAAATCGGCATGGCTTTTTCAATGTTGCCGATGCCACCGCCTTCTGACTCGACCTCAAAGAGTTCGACGATCAGCGGCGTGTCCGGCATGATAAACCCGAATTGCTCTTTGTGGATTCGTTCAAAGTCCTTTTTCATGCTGGCAACGTCGCCAAACGGCGTTGCCAGCGTTGTGTCCGTTCCAGTGTATTTCAAATGCGCGATAGAGCGGGTTCTGGCGCCGCGCTTATCAACGCCCTGTGCCAGTAATTCGCGTTCGGTCTCCGCCTTGAGTTTTTCGAGGGCGCATTGCAAGTCAAGGCAAAGGCGCTCATCCAGAACCTGTTCAATACTCTTCTGACGGGCCGCCTTGATGTTGGCCAGGCCCATGCCATAGGCGGACAGAATGCCCGCGAAGTGGTGAACGATGATAGTCTTCATGCCGAGGATGTCAGCGACCGCGCAGGCATGTTGCCCGCCGGCGCCGCCAAAACAGGTCAAGGCATATTTCGTGATGTCATAGCCGCGTTGCACCGAGATTTTCTTCACGGCATTCGCCATGTTCTCAACGGCAATCTTCAAAAAGCCTTCGGCAACCTGTTCAGGCGAATCCGCGCCGGATTGTTCAGCGACACTATTGAACTTTGCGACAACCGCATCCCGGTCGAGCGGCTCGTTCTGACTGGGGCCAAATACGGCAGGGAAAAGATCGGCTTGCAATTTGCCCAGCATGACATTGGCGTCGGTTACGGCAAGCGGGCCGCCGCGCCGATAGCTGGCCGGCCCGGGGTTCGCGCCGGCCGATTCAGGGCCAACTCGAAAGCGGGACCCGTCATAAGTCAAAAGCGAGCCGCCACCGGCCGCCACGGTATGGATTTTCATCATCGGCGCCCGCATGCGAACGCCGGCGACTTCGGTTTCAAAGTCTTTTTCGAGGTCGCCGGCATAGTGGGCAACATCCGTCGAGGTTCCGCCCATGTCGAAACCGATGATGTTTTCAAACCCGGCAATCTTTGATGTTTCGACAGCCCCGACGATGCCCCCGGCCGGCCCGGACAAGATCGCATCACGTCCCTGAAACAAACGCGCGGCCGTCAGCCCGCCTGATGACATCATGAACATCAGTTGAAGATCGGTGTTTTCCGTATCGAGTTCCGAGACAATTTGTTCGACGTAACGGCGCAGGATCGGGGAAAGATAAGCGTCGACAACCGCGGTATCGCCACGCCCGACAAACTTGATTAGCGGAGAAACCTCATGGCTGGGCGAGACCTGTTCGAAGCCGGTTTCACGCGCGATTGCCGCCGCTTTCCGCTCATGATCCGGGTGTTTGTAGCCGTGCATGAAGACGATGGCGACGGAACGAATGCCGTCATAATAGGCGGATTGCAGGGCCTTTCTGACTTTGGCTTCGTTGAGGTCCTCTGCAATCGTTCCGTCATTCAGAACACGTCCGGGAACCTCTGCGACACGCTCGTAAAGAAGCGCCGGCTTGATAATTTCTCGATCAAACAGACGAGGGCGGGCCTGATAGCCAATCTCAAGGGCATCAGCAAAGCCCGCGTTGGTGAGCAGAAGAACCCGATCACCTTTTCGTTCAAGCAGCGTATTGGTCGCAACAGTTGTGCCCATTTTCACCGTCGCGATTTTTTCGGCTGGAATTCTCTCGCTTTGCGCAACACCGATGAGGTCACGAATGCCCTGGATGGCCGCGTCGGGATAGGCTTCCGGGTTTTCGGATAACAATTTGTGGGGCCGCAACCCGCCTGCTGGCGTCCGCGCCACGATATCAGTGAAGGTTCCTCCACGATCAATCCAGAAATCCCATTTTGGCATCACAGGCAGACTCCTTTAGTTCCCCATCAATCCCGGCAAATATGTCACAATGCCTGGAAAAACTGTAACAATGACGACCGCCGCAAGCAGCATAAGAAAAGAACCTCTTTCAAATTAAATTCTGAGTGGGTAATGTGATAATTCTGACATAATTTAATGAATAAGACAGAGTTGATCTGCCTGCTACAGGCATTGGGCGGGCCTGATTTGTCTCATAGGTATTGAACCCGGACAAGGCTTGCAACAGTTTATCGTCAGGCATACACTGAACTCAAAGACGGCATCAATCAGGCTTGTGCAAGCCGCCCGGGACAAAGACTGCTATGATTAACTTCCGACCTGCTGGATATGGTCTTGAAGCGCGGCTATACTGAATAGGCATACAATACTTATGAGGACTGCATCCATGTTCTACCGAATCTTTTTTGCCCTGTTGCTGTTGACCCAGTTGCCCGTGGCGGCGGCGAGGGCGCCCAGTGACGCTGAAATTCAACAGTTGAAGAATATCGCCACCTCTGCCGAGCCGGCCCCGGCCGGGACGCCCGGCGCGGACAGCAACGAGGCCCAGCGCAATTATCTGAACAGCTTTATGCAACAATTGCTGGCCGCCGGCGTATCCCTGGATGCGCTGGTCCGGACAATTCTGGCCAACGCGGCCGATCTGCAGGATACTGGCCTGGCCAATACCGACGCGGCCAGCGTGGCCGGCTTTCTGCAGGGGCTGGCGAGTCCGGCCGAACTCGCGGTGGCGATGATGGCCGCGGGCTACCCGGCGGGTGAGGCCGTTTCTGCCGTGGCAGAGGCCACGGACACGCCGGCTGAGGCCCTGATCGCCAACTCGCAGGTGGCGGCCAGCATGGCCGCTGCAGACCGGGCGGCCGCCGACAGCGCGCGCGCGACGGCGCCTCAATCCAGCAGCGGAGCGCCCGTGCTCCTGCTTCGGGACCCGGTCAGCCCGTCCTGATTTCCCCGCGCGATTGGGCGCTTTTCCCCCTTAGTTTTTAAGGGAAGTTCGGCCGTATGCCTGTCTACCGCTAACAGGCCGGAATGACGACAAGCCATGAAGTCAAGAATTCGTCATTCCGACCTGCCTGCTGCTTGTCTTGCCTGTCTGTATGAGGCTGGCCCCACTGACCGGGTACCCGCCATGACCATCTCCACTTGCTTTTCAACCCCCTGAAACAAGCCCTGCCAAAAATGCCCGCTCAAACCCAGACGCCGCGGTCGCCGGATAAAATCCTCTTTTACAGTCTTTGCGCGCTGCTCGTCTGGCTACCCTTGCCGCTCGGCAGCAACCGTGTCTGGGCGTGGTCGATCATGGAGATCTGGGTCTTTGCGCTGATGGCGGTCTGGTGCTGGCTTTATTTTAATAACAGGATCACGCTGCCCGGCAGCGTGCGCGCCGCGCGCTTTGTGTTGCTGCTGTTCGTGTTATGGCTGGCCTATGTCGGCCTGCAACTCATGCCGCTGCCGCTTGCATGGCTGGCCGGGCTTTCGCCGCGGGCGGCCGAACACTGGTCGGGCGGCCTTGCGCCGGCCAGGATCAGTGTCGATATCAAGGCCACCGCGGTGGCCCTGTTGCTGAGCCTGGCGTATGTGTTGATCTTTTTCCTGTGCCTGGCGCTGGTCAGCAACCGGCGGCGCCTGAAGATCCTGGCCTTTACCCTGGTTTGCAGCGGCCTGTTGCAGGCGGTGTATGGTTCGATCATGAGCCTGTCCAGCCTGGAGTATGGCTTTTTCCTGAAAAAGTATGATTATATCGGGGCCGCGACCGGTACCTTTATCAACCGCAATCACCTGGCCGGTTATCTGGAGATGACCCTGGCCGTCGGCATCGGCCTCATGATTGCGACCCTCGGCACGGGCTCAAACGGCGCGACTCTCAAAAAGAAACTGCTCAACATCCTGCGCCTGTTGCTGAGCGGCAAGGCGCGGTTGAGGCTGGCGCTGGCCATGATGGTGATCGCGCTGGTGCTCACGCACTCGCGCATGGGCAACACGGCCTTTTTTGCCAGTCTGTTCATTGCCGGCGTGACCGGCCTGATCCTGTCCCGACACGCCACGCGCCCGGTGCTGATCCTGCTGGTCAGCCTGATCATTATTGACATCTTGATCGTCGGTCACTGGTTCGGGCTGGAAAAGGTAAAACAACGGCTGGAACAGACCAGCATTGTGACCGAACAGCGCGATGAGGTGTATCAGTACGTCTGGCGGCAATGGCAGGATTATCAACTGACCGGCAGCGGACTTGGGAGCTTTTACGGCGTTTTCCCGCGTTACCGCGGCGCCGACATCGTCAACTATTACCGTGAGGCCCATAACGACTATCTGCAATTTGCGGCCGAGATCGGGCTCATCGGCCTCGGCCTGCTGGGCCTGATTGTCGTGGCCTCAATGCTGGCGGCGCTCATCGCCCAGTACCGGCGGCGGGATCCGTTGTTGAGGGGCATATCGTTTGCGGCCATCATGGGGATCACGGCGATCCTGATCCATTCCAGCGTTGATTTTAATCTCCAGATCCCGGCCAATGCCGCGACCTTTATGGCGCTGCTGGCGCTCGCCTGGATCAGTCTGGCGCTGCAAAAAGAGGGTCGGCCGGGGCCGGAATGATGAATCTGTCGGGGCACCGATTTCTGCCCCGTTGTACTGTTAGCGGCCTGGAAAGTCGCCCGGCGCGATGTCATCGTGCCGCCTTCTTTTACAACCTTATTATTGATAAAAATAACAAATAAGTATGAAAATATCGCCAAATCCCTGAACCCACCCGCTAAACATCCACAATCACCAGTTCCACCCCCGCGCTTTTCAATTCTTCCGCGCAGTCGGACGGCAGGCCCGAGTCGGTGACCAGGGTGTTGACCCGGTCATGGGCGCAAATGATATAAAAGCCACGCCGGTCAAACTTGGAGGAATCGGTCACGGCAATAATCTCGGCGCAGACCTCGCACATGAGCCGGTTTAACACCGCCTCGGGTTCATAGTAGGTGGTAATGCCGCTACAGGTATTGAAGCCATCGACCCCCAGAATCAGCTTGTCGAATTGCAACTCGCGCAGGCTTTGCTCGGCCGGGCGGCCGTATAGGGACAGGGATTTGCGGCGCAACGAACCGCCAGTCATCATTAACTCGACACCCTCGGCCCCGGCCAGCGCCGAGGCGATGTTCAAGCCGTTGGTCATCACCACCAGGTCATCATAGCCGCTCAGGCAGTGGGCCACCTCTTCGGTCGTGGTGCCGGCGTCCAGGATGACCGAATCGCCGTTATGAATCAGCTTGGCCGCGGCCTTGCCAAGTTTCTGCTTGGTGGGCAGATGCCGGTTATAGCGTTCCTGCACCGACAACTCGCGGGCCAGCCTGGTGCTGGCCAGCGCCCCGCCGCGGCAGCGCACCAGCAGCCCGTTTTCATCCAGTTCATTCAGGTCGGAGCGGATCGTGACGGTCGAAACCGCAAATTGCCTGGCCAAGGCATCCACCATGACCTTGCCCAGACTCTGCGCCTGCTGCACGATCTGCTGGCGTCGCTCAAGGGTGCTCAGCATAATGATTGGAGTGGTTATTATAAAAACCGTCAGGGTAACAACTGACGTGCGGTTTCACAAGTTTTCAAACCACAGCGGAATGATGACGCGGCTTACAGCGCGACACCGCTTGCCGAACCCCTCGCAAGACGCCGGGGCAAGAAGCCGGGGCAACGCCCCGGCCTCCCGCAATTTAAGCCATTAAAACTGGTAGCTTAATGAGGCGCCAAAGAATCTTTCGTAGTCTCTCGGCAGATAATGCAGGGCCACGCCACCCACGTCCGGGCCATTGACATCGGCGCCCTGAATATAGAACTGATCCGTGACATTTTTAACGAAGAAACTGAGCATCCAGGCATCGTCGGCAGAGATTAAACCGGCGCTCAGATCCAAAATGCCAAAGGCGTCCTGTACCAGTTTGGGATCGCCGTTGCTCGAAACATTGGCCTTGGAGCGCCAGCGGTAGTTGGCCTGAAAAAAGTGGCGCAGGCCCGCGATGGAGGAATGCGGGCTCTCGTAGCGGCCGGAAAAGATCACCCGGTGTTTAGGCGCCGCTTCCAGCGACTGGCCGGTGCGATTCTGGATATTGTTGATGCAACCCTGGGCCGCGGTTTGCCCCAGGTAGCAGTTGGCGTTGGCGAAGTCGGAATAAAAGGCGTCGTTATAGCCATAGTTCAGGCCGACCCGGACGGCATCCGTCAAATAGGCGTCAATGCTGGCTTCCATACCGCGCGTAGTGACGCCTTTGACCGAACCGAGCCGGTTGGCATCGGGAATGGTGGTCAGGTCGCGCAATGACTGTTGCAGGCCCTCGATCTCCGTGTTGTAAAAAATGAGGCTGTAGCGGGCGATATCGGCGAAGGTCCCCTTGAGGCCGATCTCCACCGAGGTGGACTCTTCGCCCGGAATCGGCTCCTTGCCATTCAAAAGACGGGCGGTATCCAGGCCATATTCCAGACTGAAGCCGCGGCCCTTGTAGCCGGTAGAGTAGGAACCATAAAAATTCAGGTTATCCGTCAGGGCATATTGGGCGCCGGCCTTGTAGATAAACTTGGTATCGGAGGCCGAGCCGCTGGCCGGCGGCGTGGCACAGTTAAAGTCCGCCGTCCCGGTTCTGGAACCCCGGCCCTGACACCGCACCCATTGCGCCGTCGCCTTGGCCTTGTCATTCAACAGGCGGAAGCCGCCGAACAGGGTAAGCTCGTTGGTCAGGTGGTAATTCAGGTGGCCGAAGCCGGCGATATTGTCGTAGCCGGAGACGGCTTTTACCTGAAATAACTGATCCTGTCCGGTGTCGATAACCGTGCGGTCGGAGATCTCCGTCGCATCGGTTTCGGATTTGTAGTAGTACAGCCCCAGAAGGTAATCAAAGGCGTCGCCGAGCGGCGAGGTCAGGCGCAGTTCCTGGGAAAACCAGTTGACATCGCGGTCGGAGCGCTGCCGTTCCTGAAACGGAAAGGCCGTCAAGTCATTGTCCCAGCCGCTGATAGCCTCCCATTCCCGGTACGCGGTCAGGCTGGTCAGGGTAAAATCATTGGCAAAGGTCTTGTTGATTTCAATGGCCAGGCCGCGATTGATGGAATTCTGGAATGGATTAAAGTTTTGCGCGATCCGGTCATTTTTTGGGCCGATGCGGATTTTGGGACCAAGCACCTGGGCGGCCGTGCCGGCGGCCGCGCCACCGGAGAGATTCGGCCCGCGATAATTGACAAAACTCGGGTCAATATCGGGCGTGCCCGGACGCCCGGCGGCCACGGCCGGGCTGAGGCGCTCTTCGCGATGGACCCGGGCGCAGCACGTGGTGATCTGGCGCGAGAAATCGGCGGAGACCAGCACGTTGACCGAATCCGAGAAATCATAGGAAAGCCGGCCGCGCATGCCAAAGGCGTCGACACCGTTTACCTTTTCGTTATTTACGACGTTCAGCACATTACCATCGTAACGGCGCGCGAAACCGCTTACCCGGAAGGCCAGGGCATCGTTGACCGGTGCGCTGTAGCCAAACTTGCCGCTATAATCCACATCACTGGTGCCGCGCGCGGAAAAACTGCCTTCCGACATTTCATGATTGGGCTTTTTGGTGACAATATTGATCAGGCCCAGCGAGGCGTTTTTCCCAAACAGCGTGCCCTGGGGGCCGTTCAGGATCTCCACGCGCTCGATATCGGGAAATTCATTGAAAGTGGAACCGCCGCGCGCCATGACCACGCCATCGATCACCGTGGCGACACTGGGTTCCACCCCGGAGCCCAGTTCCTGGGTGCCGACCCCGCGGATCCGCACCGAAGTCTGGTCAAAGCCGCGCCGGGTGCTCAGGCTCAGGGTCGGAGAAAGATTCACCAACTCCTCGACCCGGGTAAGCTGGGCGTTTTCAAAGGTATCCGCCTGGAAGGCCTGGATATGCAGCGGGACATCCTGCAGGTTTTCTTCCCGCTTCTGGGAGGTGACCACGATTTCTCCCATGGCGCCTTGCGCCACGGCCTGTTGGCAGACAAAGTATGCGATGCAGCCCAAACCGGCCAACAGCGCTTTTATGCTGCCGCTGTCTTGTATTAAGTGTTTGATAAGCATAATTATTCTCCAATGGATATTACGGGCCTGACGGGTCGGCACAGTGACAATCCATGCGCTGCTCGACAGGCATTGTTAGAGGCTTATTGAGATGATCGGAGAAAATTTAACTCCATCATTCAACAAACCGGGCTGACATTTATGTCAGTCATAAAATGAGCATAGCAGTAAATTATATATTTCACAATATTTCATTCTAATAGTCAACGAAGGAAAATGAAAACAATGCAGGGATATGGAAAGGGCCGGCGAGACGGTGTAAAGGAATGACGGGGTGGCGGAGATTAAGATTTTTCCGCCGCTAATGATGGAAAATTGCAGAGATGCCTTCTTTTGTTGTCATTATCAGCCTGCCTGCTACAGGCAGGGAAATCCAGGATGGATTTATTCAGGGCTTCCTTAATTAAACCGAAAAACCATCAATGCCCGGATAAAAGCGCAACAGCCTGCCTGCTGAGTTCGGTGATAGCCTGCCAGTTTTCCGCCTGCACCAGGTCGGCGGGCGCCATCCAGGAACCGCCGATGCAGACCACGTTTGGCAGGGCCAGATAATCCCCGGCATTGGCCGGCCCGATGCCGCCGGTGGGGCAGAAGGACACTTCGGGGAAAGGGCCGGCCAGAGTTTTGAGCAGGGCTTCCCCGCCCACTGCCGCGGCCGGAAACAGCTTGAACACCTCCTGGCCATATTCAATGCCCAGCATGATATCCGATGGCCCGCTGACGCCCGGCAGCAACGGCAGGCCGAGTTCCCGCGCGGCCTGCAACAAGGCAGGGGTGACGCCGGGCGTGACCGCAAACTGCACGCCGATGGCCGCTACCTTTTCAGCCCGTTCCACCGTTGTGACTGTGCCCGCGCCGACTTCAATGTCGATGCCCGCCTCCTTGACGGCGATCAGGGCATCCAGGGCCACATCCGTGCGCAGGGTGATCTCGATGGCGCGAATACCGCCGGCGCGGAGCGCCCCGGCAAGCTCGACGGCGCCGGCAACGGTGACGGGGGTAACGACCGGTAGCAGCCGATATGCCGCGAGTCTGGATTTGAGGTTATGCATGGGTTTGTCGTTTTAATTATCGGGGGTCTCTAAAAACACGCTTTAATACCTTGCTGCTTCCTGTTCAAGTCGGCGAAATATGCGTTTGCTCCACGCCCGATTTCCCGGCCAACCGCGCCCGCGTAAGCCCCCGGTATTCATGCCAAACAGGCAGGTCATGTCTGTATCAAGCGGCTCATAGACTAATAACGCCGAAAGGCGCAGTTTGGAACAGCACTACATCGATTGATTATCATACTTTATTAATTGCCAGCAGTTTTCATAATACTCAAAGTAATATACTAAGCGAATTCCCGTGCCCGCTTTGCGAAATATGACTTTGAATATATGCTCCTCCAGCCGGTTAATTTCTCTTTCCAAAGAGCGTTCTTCATCCCTGTCCGGATAGATTCCCCAACCCTTCAAATCCTTTTGCGACAGTAATTCAAATACAGGCTGCGGTTCTGGCTCTGCGGCCACGTCGTAATACGAGTGATTTAAGGGGAAACGTATTCTTGAATACTGATTTTCCTTTACTTGAAATATTTTCAGGAATTCCTCGAAGTCAGATTCACATGCCGTTCCGGCATGCGCACTGCCGAGAAATAGTAGTATGATAATAGTTAGTCGGAACATTTCTTTAGTACCTCCGAAATTCACGGAATTGCTTGATTTTATCGGGTTCGCGCGGGCTTCGCCTGCTCGCGGCGGCACATCCCCGCCCGTTGCAGGCAGATGCTGTATTTTAACCCGCTGTAGTAGTAATTGTCGGGTTAATACATAGTTTATGGTAAAACCTGTTTACGAAAAAGCCGCTGTTTACCCTGCTCTGTTGCCGGATTGATAATCAAACAATACCAATGGCAGTCATATACCTTGTAATTTAAAACCTTGACTTTTATTATGCAAGGTATGAAAAGACAGTATTTAGCGCTGATCCAGGAATATCTGGGCCTGTTTCCCTGTGTTGTTTTGGTGGGCGCGCGGCAAACGGGGAAAAGCACCCTGATTGGCCTGCCGTTTACCTGGCTGGCGCGCTAATCAGTCTGCCTGTAGCCGGGCCACGATCTTCATCGGCAGGAACAGGCGTGTTCGTCTATTGTGGGTATCAAGCGCCTGAAATCCATATCGTTGGTAAAATCCCTGTGCGCTATCATTCAGCGCATCAACCACGACGGCATAAGATGGCAAATGAAAATTAATCGTATAGATATGCTTTAACGCCCTGACAACAGACACCTTGCCCAGGCCATGTCCCTGTGCTTGCTTATGCACCGCAAGCTGAGCGATCAACATAACCGGGACGGGGTAGTGTGGCAGTTTCCCGGCCAGCTTTTCCGGCAATGTCTGACGCTTGATTTCAGTATGGAAACTCTGATTTAATCAGAGTTTCCTGCGGCACAGGGATGTGCCGCCAAAATCATTGACGTATGTCATTGATTTTGAAGCAAGGTGAAAATCGCATTTTCACCTTGCGTGCCCTGAGAAATCCAAGATGGATTTATTCAGGGCTTCCGTATGGGACAAGGTATAGAAAGCGCATATATCGGCCTTATTCTCCCTGGCAGGAAGCACCATTGTCTTGCTGATCCCCGCATCCCTGTGGCGCGCCGCAAATTGCCGCAAGAAGCGGTTTAACTCTTCCGTGCCGCAATCGAAGGATTGACGATTATGGACAGCTTTATCAAGCTCAATAAAGCCGGAAGCAGGCGTCACCCAATACCCTGCCGTTTGGCAAACTCTACGGCCTCGCGCAGATTTTTAGCGGGCGCTTCTGCGACGTCGCAGGCGGCAATAAAGCGATCAAATACGTCATTCTTGAGCGTGATAGAGGCATGTTCCTGAATAACGGCTTCCGCATCCTTTTCAATAAGGCGCACAACATACTCGGTCAGGCTCTTCATGCCTTTTAGCGCGGCCGCTTTCTCGGCCGCAATTTTCACGGATTCATCAATTCTCATGTCTATACGGGCTGTAGTCATGCTATCTACCTCGCTTAAAATAATATTCTGTGTCAGCCGGGTTAATGGTATCGTCAATCATTAAAATGTACAGCATATCTCTGTACATCAGAAGCGTATGCCCAGCCAGCGCGCTTGCGCGGCATTCAGGCCGGATTCTCGCCGTTGTGCCCGGTCGTGGTGTCGGCAAGTTCCCTGAGGCGGGCTGTTTTTACCGAGTTGCCGGAGACCTGGGTGACTTCGATCAGGTAGTGGCCAATCTTCAGGGCAGTGCCGGATTCCGGGATATATTCCAGCCTTTCCAGTAACAGACCATTCAGGGTCTTGGGACCGTCCGTGGGCAGGCGCCATTTTAAGCGCCGGTTGATTTCGCGCAGGTGGGCCGAGCCATCGACCAGATAATCGCCCTCGGTCTGAGGCTGAATATCAAGATTAAAGGTTTGCATGTCGGTGGTAAATTCACCCACGATCTCTTCCAGAATATCTTCCAGCGTGACCAACCCCTGCACGACGCCATATTCATCGACCACGATGCCGAAGCGATGCCGGTTGCGCTGAAAATTGAGCAGTTGCGTATGCAGCGGGGCGCCCTTGGGCACATAGTAGCAGTCGCTCAGGATGTCCCGGATGGCCTGTTTGGTAATTTCCCCCTTGTCGTTCAAGAGGCGCGGGATTCGGCGCACATGGATGATGCCGATAATGTTATTAATATCGGCTTCATAGACCGGCAGGCGCGTGTGCTGGCAATGATTGAGTTGCGCCATGATTTCATTAACCGGGTCATCCAGATTGATCGCGTCCACTTCATTGCGGGGCAGCATGATGTCATCCACGCTGACGTTTTCCAGTTCCAGAATACTCAGCAGCATCCGCTGATGGCGTTTGGGTATCAGGGCGCCGGCCTCGCGCACGATGGTGCGCAGTTCATCCGGCGACAAGGCGGAATCCTCCTGCTCGTCAAGCCGGACGCCGATCAGCCTCAAGAGGCCATTGGACACCCAGTTGATCAGCCAGACGGCGGGGTAGGCCAGTTTCATGAGCGGCGCCAGCACATAGCTGGCCGGGAAGGCGATGGTTTCAGGGCTGATCGCCGCGATGGTCTTGGGCATGACTTCGGCAAAGATCAGAAAGATCACGACCAGAATGACCGGCGCCAGCGCGACCCCCAGGTTGCCCAGCAGCCGGATCCCGATCAGCGTCGCGATAGAGGCCGCGATGAAATTGACCAGATTATTGCCCAGCAATATCAGGCCGATCAGCCGATCCGGCCGCATGAGCAGCTTCTCGGAAATTATCGCGCTGCGTTTCCCCTCTTTGGCCAGATGCCGCAGGCGATAACGGTTTAGCGCAATCATTGAGGTTTCCGAACTGGAAAAGAATGCGGACAGAAGCACCAGACAAAACAGGGCGCCAAATAATACGGATAGCGGAATATCGTCCAAAGATGTGAAAGCCTTTCGTTGTCAACCAGGAATATTGTGCTGGATTTCAGCGCGTATTCAAGTTTTAACGGGTAAAGCGGCCGTCTCAGACCCGTTGCAGCAGTAATTCCAGCACGAATTTCGAGCCGAGATAGGCCAGCAACAGGGCCACAAAGCCGCCCAGCGCCCAGCGGGTGACCTTTTTGCCGCGCCAGCCGGCCGTCCAGCGTTTCCAGAGCAGGATACAGTAGGTCAGCCAGGCCACGATAGACAGCACGGTCTTGTGTACCAGGTGTTGGGCAAACAAATCTTCGATAAACACAAGCCCGGTCACCAGGCTCAGGCTCAGGAAGAAGAAGCCGATAACGATTAATTCAATCAGCAGATTTTCCATGACCTGTAACGGCGGCAGGATATTGATGATTTTCCCCGCGCGCTTGGCTTTTATCATTTTTTCCTGCAAGGCCAGGATGAGGGCCTGCAGGGCGCTGATCATCAGCAGGCTGTAGGCGCAGATCGAGAGTAAAATATGCACACGCAGACCGCCCGACAGGGAATCGGCCAGGATGCGCTCGCCCGGCATCCGCATCTCCAGCAGGATGGCCACGATCGCAACCGGAAATAACAGCAGCAACAGGTTTTCCAGCGGCCGGAGAAAGGAAGTCAGCATGACGATCAGGGCGACCAGCCAGCCGATCAGCGAAATGGCGTTAAAAAAACTGAAGTCCAGGCCCTCGCCGGGGAAAATGGAGGGATACAGCAGTTTGGCATGCAGGATCAGGGCGGCAAAGGCAAACAGATTAAACAGTCGCCCCGCCAGCCGGTTTGCATCCCCGGCATGATAGAATTTCAGGGCCAGGGCCACGGTGGCGGCGAGGTAAAGCAGGATAGCAATAAGGGGGGCGATATTCATCATTAGAATCATTCAGTCTCAATACGGCATCATTGCATATTATCAGCGGTCGGAGAAGGGCCTGAGGCCACCGGCCGTGAATTCTGTTTGTGCAGGCTTAGACAGAAGTGAGGCTTTTCCAGGAAAAGAAATCGGGGAGTTTGTGGGCGCTTACTATACACAGGATAAATGATGTAGAAAGATCTGGAACAAACTGCTGAGGATGCGTACAGCCGCCCGGCCTGCCTTCCTGAATTCCTCGGCCACTCGTTATGGACTGTCGGGATATCCCTGTTGCCTTCGTCGTCATTCCAGCGAAAGCTCGCCTACAGGACGTACGCCTACAGGACGTAGGTGGTAGAGCGGCGTCTGGAACGAGCCGCCGAGGTGGTAGAGCGGCGCCTGCCTGCAGCAGGCAGGTCTGGAACTAGCCGCCGAGGAATCCAGGAAGACAGGCCGGGGTATTATGTGAATTCCAGTTTCCGCCTGCTTGCGCCAGACCAAGCAGAATAGTGTGTTTGGTTGTCATTCCCGGCCCACAGCAGGCAGGTCAAAATAACAACGCTAAAAATAATTTCCTGTTTTTATAAAAATAAACTTGCGAATCATTTCAACTGCTTTTATAATTATTGTTTTCCAATTAACCAAAGACACGAGGATGTCACAATGAAAACACTTTCAAACATGCTGTTCATGCTTACCCTCAGCGCGCCTCTGTTCGCCAACAACATTACCCCCCCCCCCCCCCCCCCCCCCCCCCCGAAAAATTAGCTGAGAACACCAGCAGGAAAGACTTTCCGGGCATCGCCCAAACCTTTAATTCAACCGTTACCAACCCCAACAACACACCGCTTATCGCGGACGCAACGGCCAATACCACACCCGAACCCAAAGCAGAAGAACCCGAAATGCTGCCGCCCTTAACGATAGAGGGGGAGGCGCAATCAACGCAGCCGTGGTTGTCCGGCGATGCCGAAAAGGCGTATCGCGTGGAAGACGCCAATGTCGGCGTGCTCGGTAACAAAATACTGCAAGACACGCCTTATAGCATTGAGATCTATTCGAGTGACTTGATAAAAAACAAACAGGCACGCTCATTAGCTGACATCACCAAAGGCGATGCCTCAATCAGCCTGATAGTGGACAACCTTTTACACGAAAATAACGTGCTGACCATACGGGGTCTAGCACTCGACTCTTTAAGCGGGCAGAAAATTGATAGCTTAAACACAATTGTGAATTCGAAGGATCTACCTCTGGAGCACCTGGAACGCGTTGAAATTCTTAAAGGGGCCAGTGGTTTCCTGTACGGATTCGGGCAGCCGGGCGGCATTATCAACTACGTATTGAAACGGCCCACGGATCAGCCTTTTCGAAGCCTGAGCATGCAGGTGATGGACAGCGGCCTGGCGCTGATTCATGGCGATGTGGGTGGACGGCTGGGCCCCGATGATCGTTGGTGTTACCGCGTCAATCTGGTCCATGAATCAGGGGACACCTATATCAACGACGGCGAGTCACGGCGTAATTCAGGCTCCATCACCCTGGACTGGGAGATGACACCCGATTTGCTATGGCGATTCAATGCGCTATTGGGGAAGCATACGCGCACAGGTGGTTATTGGGGGTTGGTACCAAACTCTGATGGCGCTGCTAACAACTGGGTCGCCGCTAAACCACCGGCGCCTATTGACGGTAGTCGAAGACTCGCCCCCTCATTTGCAAGCCTGGGCTCGATTCACAAAGCTTACAGCACAGATCTGTCCTGGGATTTTGCCGCGGACTGGAATCTGACCTTGGCGCATCTTCAGTCAGACAATGGACGCGAACCTAGTCAGCCAGGCGTTTTTTCTGACTATAATACCGGCAATTACTCGTTGGTTTTCTGGCCTTTCCCAGGCCGATATAAAAGCGAGCAATCGCAAGCAGTTATCAACGGCGCCTTCACAACTGGCCCGATATCGCATGAGTTGGCATTAGGTACTTCACACAATAAAATTTTTAGATACATGCGCAGATTTCAAACTTTTAATGTCAATAATGTGGGCAACCTGTCCAATCCGGTCGAGATTAATAAACCATTTGACAATAATTATAGTTCTTATAAAAATGCGAATCTTGAGTTTGGGGCTGGCCGTCGGCGAGAGGTATTCCTATCAGATACGCTGCGAATCGGTAAGGACTGGGATATCATTCTCGGCCTGCGGTATGGCAATCTAAATTCTAAAAGTAGGGGCAGGAGGGTTTACGACAAGAGCGCGATTACCCCTACCATTGCCGCGGTTTTCCGCCCAGTGGAGCGCTTATCCTTGTACGGTAGTTATGTAGAAGCCCTGGAACAAGGGGCAACGGCGCCAGCCACCGCGGCCAACGCCAATCAAGTCTTTCCGCCGCGTGTGAGCAAACAAGTGGAACTTGGGGCAAAGGCCGAAGCGGATGACTGGTCGGCCAGCGCCGCGCTGTTTCGAATAGAACGCGCGCTCACCTACACCACCCCGGCTAATGTGTTTACCCAGGACGGCGAAGCCCGCTACCAGGGCCTGGAACTCAACGGCAAATTCCGCTTAAGTCCTCAATGGCTTGTGACAGCCAGCGCTATTTGGCTGGACGCCACTAACCAGAAAACGACCGGCGGTACCCTTGATAACAAACGCATCGTGGGGGTAGCCCGCGAGCAGGTCAGTCTTTACAGCGAGTACCGCATGCCGGGCTTGCCGCTGACATTGACAGCGGGCGCGCGTTACGTGGGTAAAAGCCCGTTCGATTCGAATAACCGGTTCTATATAGACGATGTTACGCTGTTTGACATCGGCGCGCGCTACGAGACGAAAGTCGCGGGTAAGGGGCTAACCCTGCGGCTCAATGTGGACAATCTAACCGACGAAGCCTACTGGATTCCGGCATTTCTTTCACTACTGCAAGGCCCGCCGCGCACATTCAAGCTGGGCATAGAGCTTGAGTACTAAGCAAACCGCTGCCCATCCAAACACCCCGCCTGCCTGCCGCAGGTAGGCGGGGCTAACCTCCCAGTCCGGCAACAACCAAAGAGACCACCACAAAACACCTATCCCCCGTCATACCTTCGTCATTTATGGACAGGATGTCCTGTATGCGGCGTGAGGGCACGCCTACAGGGATGTAGGTGGTAGAGCAGCGTCAGGAACAGGCTGCCAAGGACGCCCGTAGCCGCCCGGCGAAAGCCCGAATGACAACGAGGGCGTAATCTGCTTAATCTGCCTGCCCGATTAGTCCCATATATCGAACCCCGACATCTATTCGTTTTTAGCGCACAAAATGCGCTAGAATAACGAACTCCAAACACAAGCCCGAATCATCCAATAATCATGTTTAACGCCCTCTCCGAAAAGCTCACCCGGATTGTCAAGGATTTGCGCGGCCAGGGCCGCCTGACCGAAGAGAATATCAGCGCCGGGCTGCGTGAAGTCCGTATGGCCCTGCTGGAGGCCGATGTGGCGCTGCCCGTGGCGCGGGATTTTATTCAGCATGTGCGCCAGCGCGCGCTTGCCAGGGAAGTCCGGATCAGCCTGACGCCCGGCCAGGCCCTGATCAAGATCGTCAAGGAAGAACTCATCACTCTGATGGGGAAAAACCACGCGCCGCTCAAGCTGAATGTCCAACCCCCCGCCGTGATCCTGCTGGCCGGCCTGCAAGGCGCGGGTAAGACCACCAGCGCGGCCAAGCTCGGACTGTGGCTGAAAGAAAAGGAAAAGAAAAAGGTCGCGCTGGTAAGCTGCGATATCCATCGCCCGGCGGCCATTGAGCAACTCAGGACGCTGGCCGCAGACAATGATCTGGACTGGATAGAGAGCCATGCGCATGAGCGCGCCGAGGCGATAGCCAGAAGGGCGCTGGAACTGGCCCGGCGCCGCCTGGTCGAGGCGCTGATCGTTGACACGGCCGGGCGCCTGCATGTTGACACCGACATGATGCGGGAGATCAAGGCGGTGCATGCCGAGTTGCGGCCGGTCGAGACCCTGTTCGTGGTTGACAGTATGCAGGGCCAGGACGCGGTCAATTCCGCCTCTGCCTTTAACGCGGCGCTGCCGCTGACCGGCGCCGTTTTGACCAAGGCCGACGGCGACGCCCGCGGTGGCGCGGCCCTGACGGTCAAACACATTACCGGCCAGCCCATCAAGTTTATGGGCACGGGCGAAAAGCCGCGCGATCTATCGCCGTTTTACCCGGATCGCGTTGCCTCGCGCATACTGGGCATGGGCGATATCCTCGGCCTGATTGAAGAAGTCGAACAGAAGGCGGACCAGGCCGAGGCGCTCAAACTGGCCAAAAAAATAAAGAAGGGCAAGGGCTTCACGCTGGCGGATTTTCGTGAGCAGTTGCGGCAGATGAACAATATGGGCGGCATCGCGGGTCTGCTGGACAAGATGCCGGGCCTGCCGGGCGGCGCGGCCGCGCTGCAAGCCGGGCTGGATCAGCGCCAGTTTATCACGCTCGGCGCGATTATTGATTCAATGACACACCAGGAAAGAATAAGCCCGGAACTCATTAACGGCTCGCGTAAAAAGCGCATCGCGGCCGGTTCCGGCACGCGGATCCAGGATGTCAATAAATTGCTCAAGCAACATAAGCAGATGCAGAAGATGATGAAAAAGATGTCCGCCAGGGGCGGTATGGCGAAGCTGATGCGCGGCCTGGGCGGCGGATCGTTGCCGCCCGGCATGATGCCGCCGTTTAAATAAGGAAACTCTGATTTAATCAGAGTTTCCTGCGGCACAGGGATGTGGCGCCAAAATCAATGACACCAGTCATTGATTTTGAAGCAAGATGAAAATCGCATTTTCACCTTGCGTGTTCTGAAAAGTCCAGGATGGACTTATTCAGAACTTCCATAAGGAGACATTTTTTGAGGTTGATACGGCCGGGCGGCCGTGATTCTGCCCTTGCCTCATGCCCGCGAACGCGGGCGGTCGGCCTTTGCAGGGATAACGGCACAAGTTACTAAAATAAGAACGGGATTATATCGAATATGTCTGATGAAACGGAAAAATCCGCGCTTGATTATCATCGTTTGCCCCGCCCCGGAAAGATTGAAATCAGCCCGACCAAGCCCCTGGCCAACCAGCGCGATCTGGCCCTGGCCTATAGCCCGGGCGTGGCCGAACCCTGCAAGGCCATTGCCGCCGAGGGCCACCTGGCGGCCGAGTTGACCGCGCGCTCCAATCTGGTCGCGGTCGTGACCAATGGCACGGCCGTGCTGGGGCTGGGTAATATCGGGCCTTTGGCGGCCAAACCGGTTATGGAAGGCAAGGGGGTGCTGTTTAAGAAATTTGCCGGCATTGATGTGTTTGATATTGAGATCAATGAGCCGGACCCGGACAAGCTGGTCGATATTATCGCCAGTCTGGAACCCACGTTTGGCGGGATAAACCTGGAAGATATTCGTTCGCCGGAATGCTTTTTTATCGAAGGGAGACTGCGCAAGCGGCTCAACATCCCGGTTTTCCATGATGATCAGCACGGCACGGCCATCATTGTCGCCGCGGCCATCATTAATGGCCTCAAGATCGTCGGCAAGGCGCTCGCCGAGGTCAAGCTGGTCACGACCGGCGCCGGCGCGGCCGGGATCGCCTGTCTGAAGCTCCTGGTCAAGCTCGGCCTGAAAAAGAAAAATATCATCGCGGTGGATCGGGCCGGGGTGATCTACCGCAACCGGCGCGAGGAAATTACACCCCACAAAAAAGCCTTTGCCAGCGATACCCGCCTGCGTACTTTGGCCGAAGTGATGAAGGGCGCCGACATCTTTCTGGGTCTGTCCGGGCCGGGCGTATTAAAACAGGAAATGGTGCGGAGCATGGCCGCCGAACCCCTAATCCTGGCCTTGTCCAACCCCATCCCGGAGATCCTGCCGGAAGAGATCCGGGCCGTGCGCGATGACGCGATCATTGCGACCGGGCGTTCGGATTATCCCAATCAGGTCAATAATGTGCTCTGTTTCCCCTTCATCTTCAGGGGCGCACTGGATGTGGGGGCCACCGGGATCAATGATGCCATGAAGATCGCAATGGTGCATGCCCTGGCGGAACTGGCGACCGAGGAAACGCCCGAGATCGTTGCCGCAGCTTATGAGGGCGATGAACTCAAGTTTGGCCGCGATTATCTCATTCCCAAGCCATTCGACCCGCGCCTGATCATCAAGCTGGCCCCGGCGATCGCCAAAGCGGCCATGGCAAGTGGCGTTGCCACCCGCCCGATAGCGGATATGGAGGCGTATCGGCAACAACTGACGCAATATGTCTTCGGCTCGGTGATACTGATGCGGCCCCTGTTTGCAAAGGCCAAGGCCGATCCCAGGCGGGTTATTTACGCGGAAGGCGAAAAACCCCGGATATTGCACAGCGTGCAGTCCGTGCTGGATGAAAAGCTGGCCCGACCGATCCTGATCGGCGAGGCGGAAGTCATTGAAAACCGCATTAAACAGATGCGCCTCAGGTTGCGCACGGAGCGCGATATAGAGATCGTAAACCCAGGGGAATACATGCAGAAACATGGCATGGACAGCGAGGGTTCAAGCGCCGTGAATACCCGCATCGGCGCGAAGATGATCCGCGCGGGCGAGGCCGACGCGCTGATCTGCGGCACCGATGGCTACTTCCATGAGCATCTGAATCATGTCCTGGAAAAACTGGGCGTCAGCGCAAAAGTCCGGCAGGCCGCGGCCGTGAATGTATTAATGGTCAAAAACGGCGCCTACTTTATCTGTGATACGGCGGTCACGCTCAACCCGGGCGCGGAGCAGATTGCCGAAAATACCCTGCTGGCCGCGGAAACCGTGCGGCGCTTCGGCCTGACGCCCAGGGCTGCCTTGCTGTCGTTTTCCAATGGCGACGATATCGCCTCGGATTCGAGTGATAAAATGATTGAAGCCATGCGGATCATCCGGCAACGCGACCCCGATTTACAGGCACAGGGGCCAATCCGGGCCGATGCGGCCTTGCTCGGCAATATCAGGCGGCGCGTATTGCCCTGTTCCAGCCTGGTGGAAGACGCCAACCTGCTGATGATGCCAAACATTGATTCGGCCAAGATTGCCTATGACCTGGTTAAAGTGCTGGGCGAGGCCGTGTCCATAGGGCCAATACTGACGGGCTTGAATTATCCGGTGCATATTCTCACCCGCTCATCAACCGTCAGACGCATTGTGAACGCAACGGCCATCGCTGTCGTGGACGCGCAGATCAAGGCCGCCGAATCATAAATCAGCCCGGCATTGAAAATAGATTTGATACTGCCAATTCAGCGGCCAAACGAGCAACGACAGCGCTTGCGCCAGCCGCAACAGAAGCGTGAACCATCTGCCCGCCAGAATCCAGTCTGCCGACAAGACATACTTTCAGTTGTCGTTCGGCACAAAAACAGGCAATCTGTTTGGCGGGAATGGCTTTTGGCAACGAAACACCGAGCGGAATGACCTGGATGTTCGCCTTGCTGACGCCCAACTGCTCGGCCAGCCGCCGAGTGTTCTCGCTGTTGGCAATCACATAATCCGCCCTGGGCAGCAACTTGCGCAACATGAACTGATAAAGCGGATGTGCATAAATAAGATCTAACCCATGTACGATGATCATAAACGGCCGTTTGCCAAGCCTGCTCAGCACAAACAGCACGGGCGCCATCAGCGCGCTGCCGCCTATAAGCAGAGTGGTTATCCTTTAAATTTACAAAGATAAATCCATATTTTACCTGTTTCTTGCTGAATAAGGCTTTCGTAAAAATCGAGCAAGGGCAGGAAATGATGATTCGGGACTAAAAGCCTATGAAAGCGAATATCGTGATTGAAAAAGATGGCGAGGGCTACCTGGCAAGAGTAGAAAACCATCAAAATCTATTTGCATTTGCCTACTCGGAGAAAGAAGCTGTTACGGCTTTAAAGAATGTAGTCGGGATGATGATGGATTATCACCTTGAGCAGGTGAATGATGAACGAATCATAAAAAATGAATTGGCCGCAACGGTAGAAAAATATGCCGCTCAAATATAGAGAGATTGAAAGAAGATTGCTTAAAATGAATTATAAAATTGATGAATTCAAAAATATCAAGTAAATCATTCAGATAGATATTCCGGCGAACAAGAATAAATTACCAGATTTACCCGCCATGTTTTTGACAGCTCTCAAGCGATTATCGCTTTGGCTTGTATGGCCAGCGCGCCATCCTGACGCCGTACCCAGAGCTTGAAAGTCTTGTCATCTTCTTCCGGGATGCCATGAATTGAGAAGGTTTCGTTTTCGAATACCGTGGAAATTGCACGGAATTCGAACTTGCACACTGTCGCCTCGGGTTTTTCGCAACGTAACAGATCCAGCAATAGCGTGGCCAGCAATGGCGCTTGCACAACCAGACCTTTATAACCTTCCGAGTTTACACAGAACGGCTGATCGTAGTGGATGCGATGGCCGTTGAAAGTCAGCGCGGAATAGCGAAACAGCAGTACCGGGTCAGGATCGATGTCACGCGAGAATTCCCAACTGTCAGGCGCTGGTGGTGGCGCGGGAACGGGCGTCTCCGGGTTGAATTTCTCGCGGTAAACGATGTCATGCTCCTCGTCGATGCCGAGGGTTTTGCCGTCAAACACCCGATGCCCGACCGTTACAAATACCAGTTGGCCAGATCGGCCCGATTTGGTTTTGATTGACTTGATCGTGGAGATTTTTTTTAACTCGTGACCGATTGGCATTGGGGCGTAAAAGTTTAGGCGGCTTCCGGCCCACATCCGGCGCGGGAGCGGCGCCGGGGGCAAAAAGCCGCCAGGCGCCGCGTGACCATCATAGCCGGTGTCGGAAAGTTTGCAAAGCGGCAGGAAGTAAAGCCAGTGCCATAACGGTGGCAGAGGCGTTTCGGCGGTATATTCAGGATCGTCACGGTTCAGAGTGGCCGCGAGCGCATTGGATGGAAAGGGGGTGATCACCTCAACGCGGGATTCTGACTTGTCAATCCACTCTTCCAGATGCGCCAGATTCATCTTTTGCTTTGCCTGAATCATTAAACTATAAAATAGTAAACATGGTAAGCGTATTCTGGATATTGATATTTCAACAACATAGTGTTCATTATAAATGAATACAAATGAATCGCCTCTTTCAAAATCAGAATGGCTAATGTAATAATTCTGGCATCATCTCACTGTCCGCCGGTAAACGACCTGCGGCTGAGGCCGTACTTTTTTAGTTTAAGATTGAACGTGCGGCGTTCCAGGCGAAGTTCTTCCAGTACTTTATTCACTGAACCGGAATGCCTTTTTAAGGCATTTTCCAGCAAGGCGCGTTCATAATTATGAACACATTTGCGCAGGCTTCTGTCCGCGCTTTCTATCGGCGCCACGGGGCTTTGTTTGCCCAGCAAGGCCGCCAGGTCGCTTTGGGGGTTTAGCGCGAATCTTGTCGCTACGTTGATTAATTCACGCACATTGCCGGGCCATTCATAGTTAAACAGTTCGCTGTGCAGGTAAGCCGGGATGCCTTGCCATTCCAGCTCCGCCTGTTGACAGAATTTACCGGCGTAGTGCTCAAACAACAGCGGGATATCGTCTTTCCGCTCCCTTAACGGGGGAATAAAGATTTCAGCCACTTGCAGGCGGTAAAAAAGATCTTGTCTGAATCTTTGATTGTCTTTGAGGTCTTCCTTGGTTGCTGAAATGATTCGGGCATCGGTATTTATCGGGGTGTTGGCGCCCAGTGCTTCGAACTTTTGTTCGGATAATACGCGCAGCAGTTTGACCTGGGCATTGGGCGGGATAGATTCAATCTCATCTAAAAACAGCGTGCCGCCCCTGGCATACTCAAACTTTCCCTGTCTATGCTCGAATGCGCCCGTGAACGCGCCCTTGACATGCCCGAACAGTTCCGATTCCAGTAAATCGTTTGGAATCGCGCCGCAGTTAATGGGCACAAAATGGCCTTTGCTCCTCTTGCTGAATTCATGCAGGCAGCTGGCCACGACTTCTTTGCCGGAGCCGGTCTCGCCGTGTATCATGACCGGCACATCCAGCCGGGCGACAGACAAAATATTCTCTCTCAGGCGCGAGATACAGGCAGATTCGCCGATGATTCGGGAATGCATTCCTTTTTTATCGTGCAGTCTGGCCGTCAGCGAGCGTCTGGCCAGCGTGAGTTGACGCTTCTTTATCGCCCTTTCGACACTCTCGACCAGGCGTTCGGGTTCAAAGGGTTTTTCAATAAAGTCATAACATCCGAGTTGCATGGCTTCGACGGCCTGCGGGATATCGCCATGCGCGGTGATCAGGATGATCGGGAAGTCCTTGTCTTTGTCCAGCAGGGTTTTAAGCACCTGCAAGCCGGAGAGACCGGGCATTTTTACATCCGTGACAACGATACCGGCGAAATGATCGTCGATATCCGCCAGGGCCTGTTCGGGGTCGGCAAAGGTAAAGATATAAGTGAATTGCAGCGACAGGTAGTCCGCCAGATTCGTCAGCAGGGATTCGTTGTCGTCGATCAATACGATCGCGTATTGGGATTTATCGTCATAATCGGTGATGGAGTGATTCATTCTGCGATCGACCCGGCGGGCGTCATTTCTTCAGCGGCAAGCTCCGCACATGGCAACACGACGTCAAAACGGGTCTTGCCTTCACTCAGCCGTACTGAAATTTCCCCGCCGTACTCTTTAATTATATTTCTGGCGATGGCCAGGCCCAGGCCAAGCCCCTTGCCGATCACCTTGGTCGTGAAGAACGGTTCGAAGATATGTCCGGCCGTTGCCGTATCCAGCCCGTTGCCGTTATCAATGACGCTGATCGTTATACGGTCATCCTGGACACGGGTTGCAATGCCGATCTCGGGCCGTTTGGCCTGTGCGACGGCATCCAGGGCATTGTGGACAAGATTGTTCAGCACGATGTCCAGTTGCACCGGGTTCATTGCAATATGGCCGCGGGCGCCGCTTATGTTTAAATGCACGGCCGCGCCCCTTGCGTCCAGCGCGGCGATGTATTTCCGAATATACGCATTGACATTGATAGTTTCCGAATCACTCACGCCTTGATAGGCAAACAGCCGTAACTGGGTCACGATTTCATACATCTTCTCCGGCAACGGCAGCAGGTTGCTCACGCTCTTTCCGAGTCCTTCCCAGTCGCGCCTTTGATAGCGGATTTGCAGACTGCCGAGCGCGGTTTTAAGCGCGGTCAGAGGTTGGCTCAGTTCGTGCACAATGACGGATGCCATTCTGCCCAGCACGGCCATTTTTTCCTGCCTGATTAACTCTTGCTGTGCTTGTTTTAATTCGGCCGTCCGCCGTTCCACCATTTTTTCAAGCCGGGCATTCAGCCTGAGCAGTTGTTTTTCGGCCTGCTTGCGCTTGCTGATGTCGATGATCGTGACAAGCTGGCTGGAATTGTCAATGTTGATATCGGATACGGAAAACATGACGGGTAAATGATTTCCGGCCGGGGTATGTAATACCGTTTCGGTAAAGCCGCCGAATACCGGCGTATTTTTTGTTTTCTCATGCCAGGCAAGGAATGCGCCTATCTTATTAGCCAGCACATCCCGTCTGTGGCAGGCGCAGAGCGATAAAAAGGCCGGGTTCAGGCTCTGGATCAATCCGCTCCGGTCAATGGTCAACAGACCCACGCCGGTGTTATTGATGATCATCCGCAGTTCTCTCTGCCTTCTGATTTCATAGTTACGTTTTAAGCCCCTGGCATAATTCATGATCTGCCTGTGCCGCGCGATCAGATACAGGCTGTATAGCAGCATGCTGATCAGGATGGCAAGATACAGGGTCGGAGGCAGGCTGTCCTGATAGCGCCGCACGCTTACTATTTTCCAGTTTTTATTTAGCGCGGCGGCGCTATCCCGGTCAAAAAACGGATGCGTTGAGGCGATATACCAGTCGCCCATAATCTGCCACAGGGCAAGGCCCGCGAAGTTAAGCATGTATTCCCGTTGCAGAATATTGGAGGGGATTTTGCTGGCAAATTGTTTTTGTTCGTTTATCTGCGCAATGTCCCGCGGCGACAGTGTGGCCAGCGCATCGTATTGCCATTCATCATAGCTGCCGAGCAGGATCGTGTCTTTGCCATCCAGCAGCAGGAAATCATTTTCGATACCCGACCATAGCTTTTCCAGCGAGCCGGACTCTATCTTGGCAACCAGCACGCCGTCAAAGGCGTCAAAGCCTTCAAATCCGTCCGGGCTTTTCATCCGCGCGGAAATAAAAATACCGGGGATATTACTGGTAATGCCCACGCCGAAGAACAGTCCTTGCCCATATTCAATGGCATCCCGAAAATAGGAGCGAAAACTATAATTTTTGCCGACAAAACTGTGAGGTTTGTCGTAATTGCTGCTGGCGACAACCCTGCCCTTGTTGTTCATAACATAAATCACATCAATCCCGGACACTTCCTGGTATTGTTTCATCAGTTGATTCAGTAATAAACTGCTTTCATCGCGCCTGATGGCAAATTGCAGCCGCACGTCTTTGGACAGCACGGAAGGCAGGTACTTATACTTCTGTATGGTATTCAGCAGGGTATTGCGCGCCAGCATAAGCCGCTCGTCCGCCAGCCTCATCTTGTATATAACGACAAGGACATGACCGATGAATATCAGCGCGGCGGCGCTAATGATCAGAAGGATGATCAGTCTTGCGGATTTCAGTTGCCTGCGCCGCATGAGAAATATTGCTCCTGTGTTTCAAGCATAAATAGCCCGTTACCGACATACCGAAAAGAAATACCAGCAGCTTTAAGTTGTTTGCCAGGCCCGGATACAACAGCGCGATGCTCAGTATTAAAAATACCAGGCGGCAGAGCCGGCCGATTTTTTCTGTCACGACGCCTTCCCAGGCGGATACCAGAAAAAAGAGCCCGGCCAGGCAGGCGCAGAAGGTAACAAGGCGTTCATCATTAGCGCCCATGACCAGCGGCGTATAGGCGATCAATAAGGGCACCAGATAGATGGCCTTGGCCAGCTTCCAGGCCTTGAAACTGGTCTCGACATGGGCGGCGCCGGCAATGCCCGCGGCGGTGTAGGCGACCAGGCATACCGGGGGCGTGATGTTGCTGTCCTGCGACAGCCAGAAGATGATCATATGCGCGGCCAGCAGGGAACCGATCAGGGCTTCGGGGGCGACGGTCATCGTATAGATCATGTTGCGGCTTTCCTGTGGCAGCAAAAGCAACGCCTGGCGGGCGTCCTGACTGCCCCGCATATAGTCCGGCGCCAGGCTGCCCAGTATGCCTTTGGCCATATCATTTTCCAACAGCGCCTCGGCCACGATGGAGACGGAAATCATATCACTCAGGACCGGCGCCAGCAGGGTCGCCACCACGATGTAAGAGGCCGTGACCGGCAGGCCGGCGCCCAATATCAGCGAGGCCAGGGCGGTTAAAAGCAGCAGGATAAATAGACTGCCGGCCGACCATTCAATCACCATCAGTGAAAAAATATTGCCGGCGCCGGTGGTGTTTATGACGTTCACCAGCAGCCCGATCGTGATCAACAGCAAGGCCGTTACCAGCATATTGCTGGCGCCTTCGCTCAGCGCGGTGATGATTGCGCCGAAACCCATCGGTCTGGCGGAGAGCCGCGAGAGCGCGATAATCGAGATAATGGCAAAGCCGACCGACAGGCCGGGCGTAAAGCCCCACATCAGGCAGCCGACCAGGACGCCGATGGCGGCCAGGTGCCGCCAGCCGTTTTTTTCACGCCCGGCTTGTCCCGTATTGATCGCGGAGCGCCGGTCCCTGGCCAGATCGACCTGATGTTTGATGGAATAAGCCCGCACGAAAAATGCCAGTGAAAAATAAAACAACAGGGCCGGCAACAGCGCCGCGCCGATTATGGTGGCGTAGGGAAGCTGGGTATAGGACGCCATGACAAAGGCCCCGGCGCCCATCACCGGCGGCATCAACTGGCCGCCCGTGGACGCGGCCGCTTCAACGCCGGCGGCAAAGGCGGGGTCATAGCCGGCCTTTTTCATGGAGGGTATGGTGATCACGCCGGTCGCGGCGGTATTGGCGATGGCCGAGCCGGAGACCGATCCCATCAGGGCCGAGCCGACTACGGCCACGATGCCCGACCCCCCGTTTAATCGGGCCGAGACACGGCTTGCCACCTGGAGCAGGTAAACCGCGGCGCCGGAGGCGCGCAGGAAGGCGCCAAACAAGACAAACAGGAATACAAAGGTCCAGGATAATTGCGCGATGGGGCCAAACATACCGTCCGGGCTGAAATAACTCCTGAATAAGAGCGTTTCCCAGGACAGGCCGCTGAAGTGGAAAACACCCGGCACGTATTGTCCCCAGACACTCACGTAGGACAGAAAAAATACCACCAGGGCCGGGATAAACCAGCCGATCATGCGGCCGGTTAAAAATATTGCGGTCAGTATGGACAGCGCCGAAAACAGATAGTCGGCCTGGATGAAATCCTGCCCCCTTTGATACAGCAGATCTTCGGCCAGCATCAGATAAGTGGCGCCGCTGACGGCCGCCAGACTCAAGCCCAGTTTAGCAACCATGCCCTTCATGGAGACCCAGGCCGCCAGGCTGGCAAACAGGCCAAAATGGATCGCCGAAGACCAGTTCTCCGGCAGTATTGCAAAGTAATTCAACGTGATGTGAACCAGGCTGATGAATACGCCCAGCCAGACAGTGACATTATTGTTTTGCCCGGTGTTTATTGTTGCTGTCATTGAAATCTCTCAAGGAAGACCTGAAAACATAAGCGTCATTCCGGCCTGCCTGCCGCAGGCAGGCGAAAGCCGGAATCCACTGGTCTTATACAATAACATTCCCCCCTGCCTGCCGCTGGCAGGGTTTGAGCGGGAATGACAACAATTACGCCGCGCGTCTGAGACCAAGCCCTTTTTGCAGCGCACAGGCGATAGCGGCGAGGCCGAGGCCGATCAGGTCCGTGAGCCAGCCGCCTTCGATCATGCACAGCGCGGCGACACACAGCGCCAGCCGCATCGGCCAGGCTGCCTTTTGCCCCAGGAACCAGCCCTGCGCCCCGGCTGACAGTAAAAACACGCCGGCGATCGCGGTGATTGACGCCTGCCCGATCTGCCACCAGCTTCCATCCATCAGGATGGCGGAATTATAGAAAAACATGAACGGCACGATAAAGGCCGCGATGCCGATCTTGAAGGAGGCGACCGATGTCTGCATCGGATTGGCTCCGGAAATCCCGGCCGCCGCATAAGAGGCCAGCGCCACCGGCGGCGTGATCGCCGAGACCACCGCAAAATAGAACACAAAGAAATGCGCGGTCAACGCCGGAATGCCAAGCTCGATCAGGCCCGGGGCCACCACCGAGGCGGCGACCGCATAGGCCGCCGTGGTCGGCATGCCCATGCCGAGCAGGATGGCGATCGCCATCGCAAACACCAGCGCCAGTAATTGCGACGCCTCCGCCAGACCGAGCAACAGGTTGGAAAAGCGCGCCCCGACACCGGTCAGCGAGATCACCCCGACGATGATACCGGCGCAGGCGCAGACCGCGATAATCTGGATCGACATGGACCCGGCCAGTTCAAACGCCCTCAGCATCGAGCGCCAGCCCATGCGGTGCGGCGTCAGCCAACTGGCCACCGCGGCCGCGACCGTCGCCAGCGTGCCGGCGCGAATCACCGAATAACCCAGGAACAACGCCACGATCAGAATGATAATCGGCAGGAACAGAAACACCCGGCGGATCATCTCGCTAAAGCGCGGCAGTTCGTCAGCGCGCAGGCCGCGCATGCCCAGTTTGGCGGCTTCGAAATCGACCATAAAATAGACGGACACGAAATACAGCACGGCCGGGATGATCGCGGCGATGGCGATCTGCGTGTAGGGAATGCCGGTGATTTCCGCCATGATAAAGGCCCCCGCGCCCATGATCGGCGGCATGATCTGGCCGCCCGTCGAGGCGGCCGCCTCGATCGCCCCGGCGGTGCGCCGGGCATAGCCGACCTTCTTCATCAGCGGGATGGTCAATGCGCCGGTCGCCACCACGTTACCGGCCGAGGTGCCGTTGATCATGCCCATCAGGCCGGAGGCAAAGATCGCCACTTTGGCCGGGCCGCCCCGCGCCCGCCCGGCCACCGCGAAGGCGAAATTCACAAAATAATCGCCCACTTTGGAGGCCTGCAAGAAGGCCGCGAAAATAATGAACAGGATAATATAGGTGGAAGACACCGCCGTGGTTGGCCCCAGGATGCCGGCGTCGGTATAAATCTGGCTGAAGAAACGCTGCCAGGTGATGGCGGGGGATTGCAGAAAACCCGGCAGATATTGGCCGATGAAGACATAGATCAGGAACACGGCGGCAATAATAATCAGCGCCAGGCCCGCCACGCGGCGGGTCAGTTCCATGATCAACAAGGTCCCGGCCAGGGCCGCGAGCGAGATACCGATCGGCGCAAACGGGGTCCCGGTGGAATTGCGCATCAGGGTGCCATAGATGGTGATCAGATAGATCGCCACGGCCAGGCCGCAAACGGCAAGCACAAAATCCGGCGCCGCAAAACGGCCGCGCGGCCCGCGGTAAAACCAGGACAGCACGATGGCCCCGGCCGTCGCCAGCAACAACGGCGCGCCAAACAGCCAGGTTTCATTGAACCTGATTCGCGCGTCAATCCCGTTCCACATGACGCCGTTTTGGATCTCCAGGGCAAAGGAAAGCGCGGCGCCGGCCGCCAGCAGGGCCGGGATCAGCAAACCATAAGCCATGAGAGTCAGGCCGCGGGCGGGGGCGGGTTCCGAAAAACGCCCCGCCGCAAACCAGAGCAAGCCAAGCGCCAGCGCGCCCGCGATATGGACGATACGGAAATTCCAGGTTTCCAGCGGCAGATCAGGCAAAAAAGGGATGAGCACAACGCCGCCGGTCAGGGCCGACAGCGACACGCCGTTCAAGGCCAGCATGTGAAAGGCGGCATACAGCGCGGCGGCAATGCTGATGCCGGTCAGCCGCTTGCCCTTGAGCAGGCGGCGATTATGCTCAACGGGCGTCTGATCGACACTGTCCGCGATCAGAGGCGAGCGGTCTGCCGCCGGTTCCCGCATCCCGTCCTCCCGATCCGGCGCGGCTTGTTGGGTGTTTTTATCAGGGCTGTTCAAAATGCCGTGATGACGGATTCTTGATTGCTCGCCCTGTCGTCATTCCGGCCTGCCCACCCGTGGCAGGCAGGTCGCCGCATACCGGACATTATCCATAAATGACGAATAACGGCGAACCGGCCTAACCGTCATGGATCATGGATGCCGGAATATCGGCGCCGTTTTCATTGAACCATTCCGCGGCGCCCGGATGCCATTGCATCACCGTATTCTTGTCCCAGTGTTCCGGCAGGGTTGCGCGCGCGGCCCGGTGGATCGAGACCATGCGCGCGTTGTCCGACATGACGATATTCACCACCGACTTGATAAACCCGGCCGGTAGCTCGCAGTTGGCAATGGCAAAGTTCCACATCGACACGGACCGGGCCGGGACGCTCAGCGTGGCATAGGTATCGGCGGCGATCTGAAATGAAGAGACCGGGAAATTGTCCATGATCTGCCTTTGCTCGGCCGCGCTGAATTCGATGATGTTGACCTCGGTCTGCACTTCAAGCTGACTCACGGCCGGCACCGGAACCCCGGCCGCAAAGGCAATCACATCCAGCAGGCCATCCTGCAACTGGCCGCCCAGGTCGGACCAACTGCCGTTGCGGCGTTCGAAATCCACTCCGAGCTTTTCCAGCATGCGCGGAAAATAGGTGTCGGAGGTCGAGCCTGCGGGGCCGAATCCGATCCTGGCCCCGGCCGGGATCTGACTGATCGAGGTAATGCCAGAGGAACGCAGCGTGGTCACCGAGAACGGGGTTTGATACATGGGGAATATCGCGCAGGCATTGTTCATTTGCAGGCCCGGCGCGATCGGGTTGATGCCGGCGATGGATTCCGCCGCCGGTCCCATGGTGGTCATGCCAAAAGCGGTTTCGCCGGTATGCACCAGGGCCATGTTCTGCATCGGCCCGCCCGTGACTTCGCCGCCGCCGGAAATACCCAGTTCATCGGCGACCAGATTGGCCCAGCCGGAACCGTAGGCGAAATAAGTCCCGCCCTGGGAGGCCGTGCCCACGGTAAAACTGTCCGGCCAGCCCGCCCTGTCTTCGGCCCCGGCGCTATTGAAGGCCAGGATGGCGGCCATTGCCCAAAGTGTTTGCTTCATTATAGTCCTCCTCAATCAATGATCAGATTGGCCGGAATGGTCAATCCCATTTCCTGGTAATACCGGGCCGCGCCCGGATGCAGGGGAACGGCCAGTCCGTCGATGGCTTTTTGCAGGGCCATCGCCCGGGTGGCGCTGTGGATGCCGTTTAGAAAGGGCAGATTTTCATAGATGGTTTTGGTGATCAGATAAACATCCCTGGCCGGCACGTCTTTATTGACGCCAAGAAAATTGGGCTGCGCGATGGTCTGTACCGGCCGGGTTTGACCGGGGTAGGTGTCGGCCGGGATCTCGTAGCGGCTCCAGAGCGGAAATTTCGCGTTGATCTTTGTCAGTTCATCATCCGTGACGGCCAGGATCTTTATTTTATCGCCCAGGCTGGAGAAGGCGCGGGTGACGGCGCTGACCGGCACGCCGGCCGGCGTGTTCATGCCCTCTATCTTGTTGTCGCGCATGGCATTGGCGCTCGGGCCATAGCCCATGTGTACGAAATTGAAGGCGTCCACCTCAAGGCCCAGCGCCGCCATGATATGTTTGCCTGATCCTTCAACCCCCGAGTTCTTTTTGCCGATAGAGAATTTGTGCTTTTGCAGATCAGATAAGCGGGACAGGGTTTCGCCCGTTACCGTGCGGCTGTCCACCACAAAGTGTTCGACATTTTGCCACAGCATGGAGACGGCGCGGATATGCTGCTGCGCGCCCACCCTGGCATAGACGCCCTCCGCGTTCCAGGCCCAGGCGCCATACAGGCCCTGCAGGATGGCAAACTGCGCCTCGCCTTTGCGCAACAGGTTTATATTGTCGCCGGAGCCGGCCGAGGTGATGGCCGACATCGTGATATTTTGCCCGGGCTCCAGCTTGATCTTGATCAATGTCGCCACGGCCACGCCGACAGGATAAAAGGTGCCGCCGGTGGTGGCCGTCGCCAATACGTAGGAATTTTTTTGCTGGGCGCCGGCCCCCAACGCCATTGCTGAAAGGATTAAGGCCAGGGCCGTTTTGCCTATCCAGACTGGTATTCTCATCAGAAGTCTCCCGTGTTCAAATTCTCAATCAAAAATCTATTCTGAGGCCGGCCGTCAGGTCATCCGCCCTGCCCTTGAGCCGGGCGGCATCCGCGTCGTAATCGGTATATTCAAGGAATATCTGGCCATACTTTTTAAACCGTTTGGTCACGCCCACGGCGGACTGAAAGCCGGCCAGCGGGCCCTGCTCAAGCCGATACACGCGCCCCTGCAACTCGATGCCGCCATTGAAATTATAGCTGTAATAAGCGCCCAGCGTGTTGAAGTTATCTTGCGTCTTGATCGATTCATGCTGATAGCGGATAACGGCCTTGTGTTTTCCCTGCCTGAATTGCAGGGTCGAGGCGATGGTTTTGGCATCGGGCCGCAAGGCGTTATTGGTCCGAAAATCATCGCGGCGGTCATAATAAGAGACGGCAAACTGCCAGGGGCCGTTCACATAGCGGGCGGCCACATTGAAGCTGTCCACCAGATCGCTCTGGGGGTCGGCCCGGTCTATTCTCGGCGCTGGCCAGGCGGCAATTTAGCATGGCAAGCAGGAACAGGGGTATAATTATTTTCGAAGTCCGCGTTAAGCCCATTGTATTTGTCCTCATTGTTGGTAAAGCGTTTAGAACAAAGTACAAATCGCGTGCCAGATCATTAACTGATTGAAAAATAAGTTTATATTCCTGATTAATAAGAAAATAAATTCCTGCTTCCCGGGGGATCGGGAAACTTCCTGCTTATTGATATGGGTTGACGGCGGCTATTGATGATTCAGGATAGCCTTGCGGGCATGGTCGGGGGCAATATTGAAAACTGTTTGAGGGGTGGGCCTGGGCAAGGGAGTAAACGCCCACTATGGCCATGCGCCGGAAGTATTTCCGGGATATTTGAATTTAATCCGCCCTGAACCTGAACGCGGCGACCAATGCCGCAATAACGATGATGACAAACCAGGCCAGGCTCCATTCCGGGATACTGAAGCCCAGAAATGTCCATTGCACCTCGGCGCATTCACCGGAGCCGCTCAGGATCATCTGCAAGGCCTCCATAAACGGAAAGACCTCCAGCATATATTCCAGCCCCGGCCCGCATTCCGGCGCAAGCTCGGGCGGCAGACGCTGTAACCAGATCTGGCGGGCGGCGATGCCGGCGCCGATCAGGCCCGCGATAACCAGCAGCGCGGGATAAACGGGCCGCATAAAATTACGCGGATTATGAATGGCCGCTAACACCGAAATCAGCATAACCGCGACAAAGGCCACCCGTTGAAATACACACAGCGGGCAGGGTTCCAGGTTTCTGGCATGTTCCAGATACAGGCCAAAGCCAAGCAGGCCCAAACAAACGGCAAACAGGGCGAGATAGAACAGCCGGTTCACGGGGACTAAATGATTGTTGGCGGCCATGGCAATAACCTTCTTCGTTGTCAAAAACCTTGCAGGGCCGCGGATTATAACAGCGCGCGGGCATAAAATCAGGAGTCTGTCATTCCGGCCTATTATGCACACCTCGCTGTTTGCAAGCTGATTATTCAGTAACAGTAAAGTAAGGCTGCATACGACTATCCGGCCTCCGTGTTGGGGAATTGCTATCCCCGGGCTTTAATGCGCGCCACGCCCCTGTCGCTTTATCGCGCCTTTGGGCCTCCAGGCCCAGGCGGGCCCGCCTTTTGCAGGCAGGTCCGCCTAATCCGCGGATTACATACGGCAGCTCTGAATAAATCCATCCTGGACTGACCTGCCTGCTGCAGGCAGATCCCTGTACCGCAGGAAACTCTGATTCAATCAGAGTTTCCATACCTGTCTGATTCGTCTCACAGGTATTCAACCCGGACACGGCCTGTTCAAGCAGCAGGACATGAATTACAATAACAGTCTGGCTCAATACAGTTTACAGTTTCGAGATGAACACAATCACCCCCCGTCAACCGGCACAACTTATCGACAACTTTAACCGTGTGGTCAATTATCTCCGCATTTCGGTGACCGATCGCTGTGATTTTCGCTGTGTCTATTGTATGGACGAGAAGATGCAGTTTGTGCCGCGCGCGCGGCTTTTGACGCTGGAAGAGATCGCGTTTATCGCCCGGGCCTTTAGCGAACTGGGCGTTAAAAAGATTCGCATCACGGGCGGCGAACCGCTGGTGCGGCGTAATATCATCAAGTTATTTGAAGATATCGCGGCCCTGCCCGGCCTGCATGAGGTCGTGATCACGACCAATGGTTCGCAACTCACGCGGCTGGCCCAACCCCTGAAAGACGCGGGCGTCAGACGGATTAATATCAGCCTGGATTCGCTCGACCCGGAAAAATTCCGGCGCATCACCCGTATCGGCCGGCTGGATAAGGTCCTGGCCGGCATCGACGCCGCCCTTGAGGCGGGTTTTGAACGGCTGAAGCTGAACGCGGTGATTTTGAAAAACCGCAATGATGACGAGGTGATCGACCTGACACGTTATGCCGCCGGGCGTAATATGGACATCAGCTTTATTGAGGAAATGCCGCTGGGCGTGATCGGCGATCACGACCGGGCCCTGGCCTACTATTCCAGTGACGAGATCAGACGCGATCTGGAGAGCGTGTTTACCCTCGTGCCGACCACCGAAACCACGGGCGGGCCGTCCAAATATTTCAGACTCGCCGAAACCGGGACCAGGGCGGGCTTCATCTCGCCCCACAGCCATAATTTCTGCGACCGTTGCAACCGGGTCAGATTGACCGCGGAAGGCCGCCTGCTGCTTTGTCTTGGACAGGAACATTCGGTTGACCTGCGCAAGGTGGCGCGCGCCCACCCCGGTGATATGGAAAGACTCAAACAGGCTATCCGCGCTTCCATGCGCATCAAACCCAGGGGCCATGACTTTAATCTGCGGGAAAAACCGGTCATATTCCGGCACATGAACGTGACCGGAGGCTGACATGCCGGCCCCCCACCGCCCGCGGATGACCCGGGCCGGACTCAAGCCGACCCGCGCTGTCCTGGCCACGGATGAATACCAAAACACCCGCGAACTACAGATTGCCGAGGAACGGCCGCTCACGCTGTACCTCGACAGCTATGAGATCGTGACCCTGATGACGCTCGGCACGCAACCCGAGTGGCTGGCGCTCGGCTATGTCAAAAATCAGGGATTGATAAGCGATATCCGGGAGATTAAATCGGTACAGGTTGACTGGGACGTGAACGCCGCGGCCATCACGACCTTCGCCGGGCGGGATGACTGGCAGGAAAAATTAGGCCCGAGGATCGTCACCACGGGCTGCGGCCAGGGCACGGTGTTTGGCGATATCAAGGAACAACTGGAAAATATCGAGATCAGGCCGCTGAGAATCAGGCAATCCCGGCTTTATGCTCTGCTGAAAAGCCTGAGCGCCCACAACGCGGTCTATAAAAGCGCCGGCGCCGTGCATGGCTGCGCCCTGTGCCAGGATACCGAGACCCTGCTCTTTATCGAGGATGTCGGCCGCCACAATGCGGTTGACGCCATTGCCGGCAGGCTCTGGCTGGAATCGATCAGCGGCGCGGACAAGCTGTTTTATACCACCGGCAGATTGACCTCGGAGATGGTCATCAAGGTGGCGCAGATGCGGATCCCGGCCCTGCTGTCACGTTCCGGCATCACGCAAATGGGGCTGGAACTCGCGCGCGACATGAACATCACCCTGCTGGCGCGCGCCAGAAACAAACATTTCCTGATCTATCACGGCAGGGAGAATATTGAATTCGACACCGAACTGGCGCCCAAGCGCGAAGTCGCCAATATCAAACGCGGTTGACTCAAAAAGGAAATCACGAATCCCTGACTTTTTACCCCGCAGTCATTCCGCGCACTCTGTCATTCCTGCCTGCCTGCCGCAGGCAGGGCCCAAGCGGGAATGATAATCCTGCTGGCTTACATTCACGTCAAGGGTATCAATCCAGCGCGATATCGCCGTCAATATCCAATTCCAGTTCGATCGCCGGCATTTCCAGTTTGACCCTGACCGGCAGTGTCTCGGCGCCGCTCAGCTTGCCGGCCGCAATCGCCCTGGTCACGGCATTGTATATTTCACGTTGTGAGGTAATCCCGACCCGCTTCAGGAATTTACGGATCGCCATATTAAATTCGTCTTCGTTCATCAATTGCCTCCGCTCAGAGTAGAATAAAGCATTCAAATCGGCCCTGTTTCAGGCAATAATGCCATAAACATGGGTATAAACCTTAATAATATCACGGCCGTCATCCTGGCCGGCGGCCGGGCCCGGCGCATGGGCGGCCAGGACAAGGGGCTGATCAGGCTCGGCGGCAAAGCGATGATCGAATATATTATCGCGGCGCTTGAACGTCAGGCCGGGACACTGATCATCAATGCCAACCGCCATCGGGCCGACTATGCCGGCTATGGTTTTAATGTTGTCGCCGATGAACTGTCCGGTTTCCATGGCCCGCTGGCCGGCATGGCCAGCGCCGGCAAGATCATTGAGAGCGACTATATGGCAACGGCGCCTTGCGACTCGCCATTTATCCCGGCCGACCTCATCGCGCGCCTGTTCGACGCCCTGCAAGGGGAGGCCGCTGATATCAGCGTGGCGCATGACGGCGAGCGTATGCAGCCTGTCTTCTGCCTGTTGAAGACAACGCTCCGGCAATCGCTCAATGATTATCTCGACGGCGGCGGGCGCAAGATCGACCGCTGGTTTGCGCGGCACAAGCTGGCCATCGCGGATTTCTCCGACAGGCCGGAGACCTTTGCCAATATCAATACGCCCGGAGACATCGAGGCGGCCCTGGCAAAACTCAAGCCGGATTAAAGATGCAGATTGAAACAGAAGTCCCGGTGCTGGGTTTTGCCGCCTACAGCGGGACCGGCAAGACCACGCTGCTGGTCAAGCTGATCCCGATTTTGAAGGCAAGGGGCAAACGGATCGGCGTGATCAAGCACGCGCATCACCGCTTTGAGATCGATCAGCCCGGCAAGGACAGTTATGAAATACGCAAGGCCGGCGCCGATCAAGTGCTGATCGGTTCAAAAAAACGCTGGGCCTTGATGGTTGAACAGGGCGAAGAAAATCCGCCGGAACGCCTGCAAACGTATCTTGCCTGTCTGGATCGGGCCAGATTGGATCTGATCCTGGTGGAAGGCTTTAAGCCGGAGGCGATACCCAAGATAGAGTTACACCGGCCCAGCCTGAAACACCCGCTGATCTGCAAGAGCAATGCTAACGTGATCGCTATTGCCACGGATGCCGAAATAGAGGAAGACATCGATCTGCCGTTGCTGGATATCAACGATCACGGGGCGATCGCGGAATACATTATTCAGCATATTTGCCTGACACCTGATCACACATAAGCAAGGGGCGGAAAATGAGTGATACCAGTATCAAAAAAGACGCGAGTTGCAGGGATGATTTTGACCCTGCTTCGATCCTGCCTGAACGGGCGCTGGAAAAAATCTTTGCGCGGGTCAAACCGGTCAGCGAAACCGAATCCCTGCCGCTGCGGGCGGCATTGGGACGGGTATTGGCCACCGATATCAAGTCCGGGATTAATGTCCCCTCCGGCCGTAACTCGGCGATGGATGGTTATGCGATCAACGCCGCGGCCTTGCCGGCCACGGGCGCGGCGACATTGAAGCTGGCCGGCGTAAGTTTTGCCGGCAAACCGTTCAATGGCCGCCTCGGCCGGGGCGAGTGCGTGCGCATCATGACCGGCGCGATCCTGCCCGAAGGTTCAGATACCGTAATCATGCAGGAAGCGGTCGAGACCATCGCCGGGGGCATTCGTATTGATACGGCAGTCAAGCCGGGGGACAATGTGCGCGAGGCCGGCGAAGATTTGGCCAGGGGCGATCGGGTGCTGGAAAAAGGCGCGAGACTTACTCCGGCCGATTTGGGTGTCCTGGCCTCGCTGGGCCTGACCGAGGTTGCGGTCAGCCGGAATCTTAAAGTGGCCTTTTTCTCGACCGGCGATGAACTGCGTTCGGTCGGCGAACCGCTGGAAGACGGGCTGATCTATGACAGCAACCGCTATACCCTGCACGGCATGCTGGCCCGTCTGGGTGTTGAGATTATCGACCTGGGCATCGTCAGGGATGCGCCGGAACTGATAGAACAAGCCTTCCTCAAGGCCAGGGACAAGGCCGATATATTGATCACTTCCGGCGGGGTCTCGGTGGGCGAGGCCGATTATGTCAAGGAGACCCTGCGCGCGCGGGGTGAAGTCGATTTCTGGAAAGTCGCCATGAAGCCCGGCCGGCCGCTGACTTTTGGCAAGCTGGGCGATACCTGCTTTTTTGGCCTGCCCGGCAATCCGGTCTCGGTCATGGTCACCTTCTATCAATTCGTGCAGCCGGCCATAAAAAAAATGCTGGGTGAAACCGTCACGGCGCCGATCACATTGCAGGCGCCGTGCGCCTCCAGGCTCAAAAAACGCCCGGGCCGCATCGAATATCAACGCGGTATCCTGACCCGCGACAAAAGCGGCAGGTTCACCGTGCAGAAGACCGGCGCCCAGGATTCCGGCATACTCAGTTCAATGGCCGCGGCCAATTGTTTTATTGTCCTGCCCATTGATAATGACGGGGTCGAACCGGGCGACAACGTTGCCGTGCAATTGTTTCATGGTCTTGTTTAGGCCGTGACAGGTTGCGCGGCCCGTTAGGTGGTAGACCGGCGCCACAATCTTGAAATAGACTCCGGTTCTATTTGCCTACACAAGGCCGACCGGGATAATCTGTTTGATTGTCATTCCCGCATACGCGGGAATGTATTATATAAACCACTGGATTCCAGCTTTCGCTGGAATGACGATGTGGCCGAAATCTACGCTCTACCATCCCACCCGCCAGCAACAGACCAACCAGAACAATACACAATCTGCGTTAACCTGCCTGCGACAGGCAGGTCTGCGTAATCTGCGGATTACATGCCTGCCTGATCTGTCTCATAACACATTCAAAATCCCGCGGTATTTTTACTGACCCAGCGCGGGCCGACAGAAGTGAGATTTTTCCTGGAAAAGAAATCGGGTAATGTGTGAGTGAGTACAAATCTGCCTGCTGTCTGTCGCGGGCAGTATGGAATGACGAGTTGGTAAAAATAACGGAAGGCCGGAACAACACTCCGTTGTCATTCCAGCGAAAGCTGGAATCCAGAAGAGCGGCGCCACGATCCCGGAATAGACTCCGGTTCTATTTGCCTACACCAGGCCGGCCGGGATAATTTATTTAGTTGTCATTCCCGCATAAACGGGAATGGATTATATAAACCACTGGATTCCAGCTTTCGCCTGCCTGCAGCAGGCAGGCTGGAATGACGACGTGGCTGAAATCTACGCTCTACCATTCCCACCCGCCAGCAACAGACCAACCAGAACAATCGTAATCTGCGTAATCTGCGGATTACATGCCTGCCTGATCTGCCTCATAACACATTCAAAATCCCGCGGTATTTTTACTGACCCAGCGCGGGCCGGATGAGGTTTGTTCCTTTTTCCAGAAAGGCGCGCTGGACTTTAATTCCTCCATGATGGCCCGGCAGCCTGTAAAGGCTTCCCGGCGATGCGCGGACCAGGTTGCCACCAATACAATAGAGTCCGCGATATTGACCCTGCCGATGCGATGCAGGACCAGCGCATCCAGCAACCGCCAGGCTTCTGTCGCCTCCCTTACGATCTCATGCAGGCGTTTTTCGGTCATGCCCGGATAATGCTCCAGCGTCATCTGTGTGACCCGCCTGTCTTCGTTAAAATCACGCATCAGGCCGGTAAAGCTGGCAATCGCGCCGGCGCGGCCGTTAAAATCCAGACTTTGCTGATAGGATTCCAGTTCCCGCCAGGGATTAAACGGCGCCGGCCTGAGCTCGACCCGCACCTCAGCCACCCGTTACCGGCGGGAAAAAGGCGACCTCGTCATCGGCCTTGAGCAGGTGTCCCGCTTTCACGTACTCCAGATTCACGGCCATCATAACGCCATCGAATTCAATGCCCCTGACAGCCGCCAGCAACTGCCATAGCTCATCCACCGAGGCGTTTTCGGCCACCTCGACCTCGGCGCCGGCCGCCCCCATTAATTCACGCAGGCTGGCAAAATACTTAACATTAACCTTCATAACCCTGTACTATTGGCCCTTATAAATCGTGTGATGACATGAATATACAAACGCATTTTCAACGCGGCCGGATAAAAGATCAACCGTCAACAGCATGTCTGAATTGACGCATTTTACCGACGAGGGCGCCGCGCACATGGTCGATATCGGCGCCAAGCGGGTCAGCCGGCGCATGGCCGTCGCTGGCGGTTCGATCAGCATGCGGCCCGAAACCCTGGCGCTCGTTAAACAGGGCGGACATAAAAAAGGCGATGTGCTCGGCATCGCGCGCACCGCCGGCATCATGGCGGCCAAAAAGACCGCGGAATTGATCCCGCTCTGTCACCCGCTTTGTTTGACTCATATCAATATTGAACTGAGCGTGAATGAGGCCCGCTCGGCCGTGCAATGCCAATGTCGGGCCGAGACCGAGGGCAAAACCGGGGTCGAGATGGAGGCCCTGACGGCCGTGCAGATCAGCCTGCTGACTATTTACGATATGTGCAAGGCGCTGGATCGGAGCATGATCATGTCTGATATTCGCCTGCTGGAAAAGGCCGGCGGCAAGTCGGGCCATTGGCAGGGCGATCAGCGCGCCGATTAGTCCGGGCAGACAGGAAGGCCGGGCATCGCTCAGACACGGCGGCCCTTGTCCCGGTTTTTATCGGAATTCAGCTAATTCAAGCAGGCGCCCCGCGCCGAATTTTTGATTATCATTTACTATTGAAATGATAATTATTATTCTATGTCGTTTAACCTTTTTGCTATTAACAGGAGTAATGTAGGGCTCGGGCATATCCGAGGCCACCCGCGAATTCATCACCGTGTCCCAGGCGCGGCAATCGGCTCGCGGGCGCTGATCCGGCTCCATCATCGGAAATTCCGATATCGACGATTCTGATAATTGAAATTGCAATAATCACGATAGCATTATAGAGTCTGGAAAAACATAGATCTAACACGGGAGATTAAATTATGAGACACGCCCTGAAATTCCGCGCCGCCCTGACCATTGGGCTCGCAGTTGTGGCTCAGCCGGTTTTCGCAGAAATGATCACCGAGCTTGGCGCCGGCGAAGGCGAGGTGAGCATCGTCGCTTGGCCGGGCTATATTGAGCGCGGCGAAACCAATGAGGCCTTCGACTGGGTTACGGGTTTTGAAGAGGCCACCGGCTGCAAGGTCAGCGTCAAGACCGCCAACACCTCGGACGAGATGGTGGCGCTGATGAACGAAGGTGGATTCGATCTGGTGACCGCGTCGGGCGACGCATCGCTGCGGATGATCGCCGGCCGCCGGGTGCAGGAAATCAACACTGCGCTGATCCCGTCCTGGGGCGATCTGGACCCGCGGCTGGAAAGCGCTCCCTGGCATACAGTCAACGGCAAGCATTATGGTACACCCTATATGTGGGGGCCGAACGTCCTGATGTACAACACCGAGGTCTTCGGTGACAGCCCGCCTACCTCGTGGTCGGTGGTGTTCAAAGAACAGACCCTGCCCGACGGACAAACCAATGTCGGCCGCGTCCAGGCCTATGATGGGCCGATCCATGTGGCGGATGCGGCGCAATACCTGATGTACCATCAGCCCGAGCTTGGCATCACCTCGCCCTATGAACTGAACGCGGATCAATACGCCGCCGCACTGGACCTGCTGCGTGGCCAGCGCAAGCTGGTCAGTCGCTACTGGCACGATGCCTTCATCCAGATCGACGACTTCAAGAACGAAGGTATGGCGGCCTCCGGCTCCTGGCCGTTCATGGTTAACCTGTTGCAAGGCGACAACGCGCCGATTGCCAGCGTCGTACCGATCGAGGGCGCCACTGGCTGGGCCGACACCACCATGATGCATATTGATGTCGAACATCCGAACTGCGCCTATATGTGGATGGAGCACACGCTGAGCTCGAACCTGATGAGCGACCTTTCGGTCTGGTTCGGCGCGAACCCGGCGGTGCCCGCGGCCTGTACTGATGGTCGCGGGATGCAGACCGCCGAGGGATGCGCCAAGAACGGCTTTGACGACTTCGATCGTATTGCCTTCTGGCAGACTCCGGTCAGCAAATGCAAAAGTCAGGGTGAATGCGTGCCCTACTATCGCTGGGTGTCGGACTACATCGGCGTGATCGGTGGCCGCTGAGCCGTGACCAAACCTCCCCGTCGCCCTCATCGGCGGCGGGCCACAATTTCTGAGAGTGTCTTGAAACACACTGAGAGGTTGGATGGCCGGAGGGAAATGTGCTTCCAAACGTTTATCGAAGCCAGTTTGCAGCAGCCTAATGTGGCGCCCGATCACCCGTCGACAGCATACCCGCGATCATCCGCGTTATGGAACCGATCTGAGCGATGCGTAAGATCGTAAACGCTATCTTCTACGTGCTGTGGGCCGGTTGTCCGTGGCGCATGCTGCTCAGGGATTTCCCGCCGATGATGATGGTTTATGGCTGGCTTCTGCGCTTCCGACGTGACGGATTGTTCGAGACCATCAAGCATCATCTGGTTATACTCGACCGCGTGCGGGTCGGGCGCGGGGTCAACCCATCAGCGACAGTGATTGACAGTCAAAGCGTCAAGACTACCGAGGCCGGCTATGCCAGGGCTAAGAAGAACAGGGGCTGTAAGCGCCACGCCATGGTCAACACCAATGGCCGCAGCTTGGTCCTCCAGGCTCATGCGGCCAATGTTCAGGATCGCGATGGCGCGATCCTGCTGTTCAAGGCCTTACGACTCACGTTCCCCTTCGCCGAACTCGCCTTCGCCGAACTCGCCTTCGCCGACAGTGTCTGCAATGGCGACCGGGTCAGCGCCGCAACGCCGATTGCCATTGAGATCGTCAAGAAACCTACCGATCAGGTCGGCTTCCGGGTCTTGCCCAGGAGATGGGTGGTCGAACAATGCTTCGCGTGGATCAACCGCAACCGCCGACTGGCAAAGGACTTCGAGGGAACCGTCGCCTCGGGCGAAACCTTCCTTTATGCCGCCTCGGTTATGCCGCTCACACGACGCTTGGCATAGTCTGCATGAGTTTCGAGTCAGACACAGAGAGTTCACATGACTTCCGCAGTGCGATTTCGCGGCATTTCGCGCCATTTCGGTGACGTGAAAGCCGTTGACCAGGTTGATTTGGATGTGGCGCCCGGTGAGTTCTTCGCCATGCTCGGGCCATCGGGATCTGGCAAGACGACCTGCCTGCGCCTGATTGCCGGGTTTGAGCAGCCCGCCATCGGCGTGATCGAGATATTCGGCCAGGATTCAACGCGGATCCCGCCCTACCGGCGGCCGGTGAACACGGTGTTTCAGGACTACGCGCTGTTTCCCCATCTTGACGTGATCGACAACGTGGCCTATGGGCTGATGATCGCCGGCAAGGGCAAGGCCGAACGACGCCGCGCTGCGCAGGAGACACTGGAACTGGTGGCTTTGCCCGGGTTCGGCAACCGCAAGCCTTCTGAACTGTCCGGCGGGCAACGTCAGCGCGTTGCGCTGGCCCGGGCGCTGGTGAACAAACCCAAGGTCTTACTGCTGGACGAGCCGCTGGGTGCGCTGGACCTGAAGCTGCGCGAGCAAATGCAATTCGAGTTGAAGAGCCTCCAGCGCCAGCTAGGCATAACCTTCGTTTTCGTCACGCATGATCAGGGCGAGGCACTATCCATGGCCGACCGTGTGGCGGTGTTCGATCATGGCCAGATCCAGCAATTGGGATCGCCCGAAGACATCTATGATCGCCCCAAGACACCCTTTGTTGCCGATTTTGTCGGCTCGTCAAATATCCTGCCCCCCGATCTGGTCGAAAAGCTCACCGGCAAGCGACTGCATGCGAGCTTACGCCCCGAGGCTATCCGGCTGGCGGGCGAAGGACCGGCGGTCCGGGTCACCGGCGCGTCGTTTCTTGGCGCCGCCACCCGGCTTACCCTTGCCTGGGCCGACGAGGAAATCTCTGTGCTTCTGCCCAAGGGCGCCGAGGTACCGGAAGTGGGGGCCGAGGTGCGTCTGAGTTGGGATGACGGCGCCCTGCACCTGATGGAGGCCGCTGATGGCTGAGGCGCGCCATCACAAGGGGCCGATTGCGCGCCTGTCCGATCTGTTCTGGCGCAAACCGACGGTATTGCTCTTGGCACTGATCTTACCGCCCGCCTTATGGCTGGGCGTGGTATACCTAGGCTCGCTCTTTGCCCTGCTGGCGCAGAGCTTCTTTTCGATCGACGAGTTCTCGGGCCTGATCAACTACGAGCTGACCTTGCGCACCTATGGCGAGTTGTTCCGGCCGGCCAATCTCGACATCATCGTCCGCACCGTCGTGATGGCCGCCAGTGTTACCATCGCCGCCGCCATCATCGGCTTTCCCGTGGCCTATTTCGCGGCCCGCTTTGCCCGAGGCCGCTGGAAGGCGCTGTTCTATCTCGGCGTCATACTGCCGCTTTGGTCAAGTTATCTGGTCAAAGTCTATTCCTGGAAGCTGATCTTGGCCAAGGAGGGCATCTTGAGCTGGCTCTTTGAAATCTTGCACCTGACCTGGCTGCTCAATGCCTATCTCTCGATTCCCATTCTAGGCGGCAATTCACTTTCGGTCAGTTGGACCGGCACCTTCCTGGTCTTTCTTTATGTCTGGCTGCCCTTCATGATCCTGCCGATTCAGGCCGCTCTGGAACGGGTGCCATCATCAATGCTGGAGGCTAGCGGAGATCTGGGCGCGCGCGCCGGCCAGACCTTCCGCCATGTGCTGTTGCCGCTGGCCCTGCCAGGGTTGATCGCAGGGTCGATCTTCACCTTCTCGCTCACGCTGGGCGATTACATCGTCCCGCAAATCGTCGGCACCTCGGCGCGGATGATCGGCCTGGCGGTCTATCAGTTCCAGGGCACCGCCGGGAACATCCCGCTGGCCGCCGCCTTTGCCGTAGTGCCGATCCTGATCATGGGCGTGTACCTGTTTATCGCTCAGAGAAAGGGGGCCTTTGATGCGCTCTGACCGCGCCTCTCTAGGTCTGAAACTGGCCGCCGGCGCCGGGCTTTTGTTCATGCACCTGCCGATCCTTCTGATCTTCGTCTATGCCTTCACCACCGAGGACAAGTCCTATCAGTGGCCGCCCCCGGGCCTGACCACCAAGTGGTTCGCCGTGACCTGGAACCGCCCTGATGTTTGGGAGGCGCTCTATCTCAGCGTCCGCGTCGCGGCGATCTCGACCGCGATTGCGCTTGTACTGGGCACCTTGTGCGCCGCAGCCGTGGCCCGCACCCGGTTCTTCGGGCGCGAGACGATCTCGCTGCTGGTGATCCTGCCGATTGCTTTGCCCGGCATCATCACCGGCATCTCGCTGCGCTCGGCCTTCAACCTCGCGGATATCCCCTTCAGCTTCTGGACCATTGTGCTGGGCCACGCGACCTTTTGTATCGTGGTGGTCTATAATAATGCTGTCGCCCGGTTCCGCCGCACCTCGGGCAGCCTGATCGAGGCTTCGATGGATCTGGGCGCCAATGCCTTCCAGACCTTCCGCTTCGTGATCATGCCCAATATCGCCACGGCGCTGCTGGCCGGCGGAATTCTGGCTTTCGCGCTCAGCTTTGACGAGGTGATCGTCACTACCTTCACCGCAGGCCAGCAACAAACCCTGCCGATATGGATGCTGGAAGAGCTTGTACGTCCCCGCCAACGCCCGGTCACCAATGTAGTGGCCATGATCGTGGTGCTGGTGACATTCCTGCCGATTCTCGGCGCATATTATCTGACCCGGGGCGCCGAAACGGTTGCCGGGCAAGGCAAATAACAAAGAGAGGTTTGACCCATGGAAACTGACATGCTGATTGGCAATATGTTTGAAGGCGGCGCCGATAGGGAAGAGCCGGTGCTGAACCCGCGCACCGGCGAGTTGATCGTCAATATGCCCGAGGCCGATCCCGTCCAGATCGACCGCGCCGTTCCGCCGCCCGCGCCGCCTTCCGGGGCTGGTCGCGCACCACACCGGGGCAGCGCGCCGCCAAGCTGCTGGAAATCGCCGATGCCGTCGAGGGCAAGGCGGAAGAACTGGCACAACTTGAGGCGCTCAACTGCGGCAAGCCGATCAACGAAGTCCGCAACGAGGAGATCCCCGCAGTCGCCGACTGTTTCCGCTTTTTCGCGGGCGCTGTGCGCAATATGCGCGGGCCTGTGGCCGGCGCCTATCTGGAAGGCCACACCAGCATGATCCGGCGCGACCCCGTCGGTGTTGTCGCCTCGATTGTGCCATGGAACTATCCGATTATGATGATGGCCTGGAAACTGGCGCCGGCACTGGCCGGTGGCAATACAATTGTCATTAAACCGTCGGAACAGACACCTTTGACCGCGCTGACCTTTGCCAGGATCCTCGCCGATGTTCTACCCGAAGGTGTCGTCAATGTCATCGTCGGCCAGGGTGGATCGGTCGGCAATACGCTGATCAATCACGACATGGTCGACATGGTGTCGATCACCGGAGACGTGGCAACAGGCAAGAAGGTGCTGCAAGCGGCCGCCAAGACCATCAAACGCACTCATCTTGAGCTTGGCGGCAAGGCGCCGGTCATTGTCTACGACGACGCCAACCTGTCTGAGGTGGTTAAGGGGCTCAAGGCCTTCGGTTATTACAATGCCGGGCAGGATTGCACCGCCGCCTGCCGCGTCTATGCCGGTGACGGAATCCACGATCGGCTGGTGGCGGAGTTGAGCAGCGCCGCGGCCAGCATCGTCTACAATGATGCCGATGACACGCTGAACGAGATCCCGCCGCTCATCTCGGCGCGCCAGCGTGACCGGGTCGCGAGCTTCGTACAGCGCGCCGACGAGCTTAACCATATCGAAATCACCACGGGCGGAGCCGCTGAGGATGGGCCGGGCTTCTACTACAAGCCGACCGTGGTTGCCGGCGCACTGCATCAGGACGAGATCGTCCAGCGCGAAGTCTTCGGCCCCGTTGTCTCAATCACTCGCTTCACCAAGGACGATCCAGTGATCGATTGGGCCAATGACAGCCAGTACGGGCTCGCCTCCTCGGTCTGGACCGGCAATATTGGCCGGGCCATGGAGGCGGCGGCTCAATTACAATATGGCTGCACCTGGATCAACACGCATTTCATGCTGACCACCGAAATGCCTCATGGCGGGCTCAAGCAATCCGGCTACGGCAAGGACATGTCGATGTATGCGCTTGAAGATTATACGGCCGTACGACACATCATGCTGGCGCACTAAAGGCAACACACTCCGGAGCGGCCGTCAATACCAGAAATGACTGCCTGAGGTCCCGCGAACCACTGCGAGGGACGACTGCAACACTGTTGGATCAAAGAAGTATAGACAGATCCAAGTTGTAATTCAAGCAGGCGCCCCGCGCCGAATTTTTGATTATCATTTACTATTGAAATGATAATTATTATTCTATGTCGTTTAACCTTTTTGCTATTAACAGGAGTAATGTAATGAAGATTAAAATACTGATGGCGCTCTGCCTCTTGCTTGTCCTGGGCCTTGCCAGGGCCGCGGAATACACCGTGGAGATGAAAAACCAGGGGGCCGGGGGGCAGATGGTGTTTGAACCCGCCGTGATCAAGGTCGCGGTCGGCGACACCGTGAATTTTGTCCTGGTCGATATGCTTCATAACTCGGAATCGGTCGAGGGTCTGACGCCCGAAGGCTCGGTCACCTGGAAGGGCGAGATGAACAAGAATATCTCTGTCACCCTCGACAAGGAAGGCGTTTATGTCTATCAATGCACGCCCCATCTCATGCTCGGCATGGTCGGCGTGATCGTGGCCGGTGAGCCCGTCAATCTGGAGGCGATAAAGAGCGCATCCAAAAAGCTCAGCGGGATGTTTGTGATGAACAAGGATCGGCTGGACAAATACCTTGCCGAGGTTGAATGACACAAGTATGTCATTCCGGCCTGCCTGCCGCAGGCGGGCGAAAGCCGGAATCCAGTGATTTTTATAATACATTCCTGCCTGCTTCAGGCAGGAATGACAACAAATTCGTCATCTCGGCAAAAAACAAGCACGGAAATTCACCCAACATCCCGGCCTCGTCTTCCTGGATTCCAGCTTTCGCTGGAATGACGGCAAAGATGTAGACACATTCCGGCAAACAAGCCTGAAGCCGGCCGCACGATGCCCTAAGCGGCTCCCCCCAGGCGGGACAGTCTCGCCCTAATCGTATTTTACATGCTTGAAGCGCGGGTCATCCGGCGTGCCTTCCAGCGCGCTGGCCGGGTTGGCGCCCGGTTGCCATTGAATGACGGCTTCAATCTTTGCGGCCAGTTCAAAATCTTTGTCGGTCACGCCTTTGGCGGCGTGGTTCATGAGTTTTACGATCACAAAGGCATAGGAAACGGTGAGGTCGGGGTGGTGCCAGCCCGCCTCGGCCAGATGCCCGACCGTGTTCACCACCATCAAGGTCGCCTTCCAGCCGGAGGTTTTATATTTGCGCCTTATCCAGCCATTTTCGTAGTACCAGTTCGGCAGTTCTTCCTTTAAGCGCGCCTCTATTTCCTGTTCGGTATAGGTTTCGTCTTTCTGTTTGTTACGCCACTGTGCCATGTCTTAGCTCCTCTTTTTCAGTATTGGTGTTATCCGCGTCGATCATAGCAAATCGCGCTATGGCCCCGCGGATTTTTTTCACCTTTTTGCCGTCGAGCGGATTCCGCCGGTCTTCAGCCGCGCACAGCGCCCCGCGAAAACCCAGATAGTCCGGCCCGAGCGCCGCCAGCGGCTCAATGTCGCTATAGCGCAATGACCCGGCCAGTCCGCTTAACAGGCGATGCTGTCCGGCCGTCTCGACAAATTCAGCCAGCGCATCAAGGCCCTGTATTTGGGTCAGGCCGCGGCCGGTTTTGTTTTTTGTGTCGAGCATGAGGCCGGCAATGTTCAGGTTCAGCAGTTCGCGCAAACCCGCGGCCCCCGTGTAGTCTTCGGCAAAGAGGACAATCACCGGGCGGATGCCGGCTTCAATGGCCCTGTCGATCGCCCTGATAAAGCAGGCGCCGGGCGCCCCGGCGAATAAACCGACCTTGATGATATCGACCCCGGTTTCGGCAATCCGGCAGATTGTGCTGAACAGCGCCGGGTCATCCGGCCCGATGTCGCCGGCCGTGGCGCTGACCGGCGCGGCGCCCTTGATCTCACGCGCGATGGCGGCCAGTGTCTTCGGGTCGAGCGCGCCCAGGGCGCCGGCCGCGGGGTCTTTGAGATCGATAATATCGGCGCCTTCCCGTAGCGCGATCCCGGCCTCTGCAACGGAACTGACGCTGGCCAGCATGCCGGTCATGCCGTTTTATCCCGCCGCTCGCGGCCAAAGGTCTTTATTTTTTCCATGAGCCAGTCCCAGGCCATCCGTTCTTTATCCCCGGCGGTTTTATCCATCGCGATCGCAAGATAGGCAAGCTCGCGCTCGATCTTGCCGGCGGGCAGCCTGTGCAGGCGGCTGACCAGGATCGACGCCTCCAATACCGCGGCCTGGGCGCGATTAAAGCCCTGAAACGGGCGGTGCATGGCCTCATGGACAGGCCGGCAATAACAGCGCGGCCGGATTTCATCGTCTTCAAGGCGGGCCAGTTCAAGCTCCAGATGGCTGAGCGCGGCCTCAAGACGGCTGCCCGCTATCCGCTCTGCCGGCCGCACCGGCCAGTCTTTGCGGCCGCTCAAACAGCCGGCAAAGATACGCACGTCATCGGTTCGGTTCACCACGGCCAGCCCCGTGCGGCGGATATTTTCCAGGCTCAGGGAGGGCTTGAACGGCCTGATCAGGATAAAACCGTCCTGTTCCCGGATCCCCATCGGCGCGATATGGGCGCCGCCATCGGCATTGCGGGTGCTCAGGATGATCTCCTGAATCATCGTTTCTTCCTTGCCCGGCTGGCCCTGCTTGCCTTCAGCGTCGCGCCCGCGGCCTTATAGTCTGAGGAATCTTTGCGTGTTTCTTTCATGGCGTGCGCCGCGCGTGAGTCCCGGTCTTTTTCCGCCTCTGTTTTGCTGTCAACACAGGCCCCCCAGTCCAGTTCTTCGTCCTGCCGGTAATTTTTGCCCAGTTGCCAGGCCACCTGCGCCTTGCCCAGTTCAACCCCCATATAAAAGGCGTGCGGGGCGTCGTCCTGCAATAAATCCAGCGCGGGAAACAGTTCGAACGGGTTGCAGTCGGTATGCATCCCGCTGCGGTTATAGACATGTATCCCCGCCTCGCTGAGCTGGATCCGGTAACTGGGGTCTTTCACGCCCTGATAGAACTCGTTGATCTCTTCCACGCTGTAGGGAAACGGCTTGCGCGCGTGCATGCCCAGCAAGGCGCCGTCCACGCCCTTGGGCAGGCTGTTGTCTTTTCTGGCCGCAAACATGATGCGCCGGGCCCGGTCGGCCTCGCGCACCGCGCTGCGGCAGTGCGGGCTGACCTCGGTCGCCAGCACGGCATTCAAACGCATTTCGGAGATCAGGCCGAACAGCAGGGCATTGATCCCGGTGGTGTCGGCCTCGGTCAATTCGGTCAGATTGCCCACGCCCATCAGGATCCCGATATCCGGGCAGTTTTGCCGCAGTTCATAATAGCGGATGATGGATTCGGCAAAGCCGAAATGAATCGGGTCCAGGATGGCATCGGCATAAAACGGCCGGTCTTTTTTGGCGTATTCTTCTATGGCGCGATACAGCGAAGGCATATCGCCGTGTTGCTCCGGGATCAATACCGGAGTGACCTCCACTTCCTCGGCGATCCACAATGTGCTTTGTTTGAGGCTCAGCACATAGTCCGCCCCGGCCCGGCCGCCGCGCAACAGATCGGCCTCTTCCAGCGAATCCACGCTGACCTTAAAGCCGGCCTCATGCAGGGCCTGCACGGTCTCTTCAAGATGCGGAAACGGCGTGTCCGGCAGACAGCCGATATCGATCACATCGGCCCCGTCCCGGCGGTATTTTTCCGCCCTCTGCAGAATTTGATCGACCGTGACCATCGGCGCATCAACAATCTCGGCAAAGATTTCGACATCGTGCCGGCTGAGATCGGGCGGCTTGCAGTCACGCCCGAAAAAGGCCGGCAGGTCTTTAAGATCGATCGTGCCCCGGATACAGGGAATGCCGAGCGCTTTTGAACTCAGATCAAGATCGCCCCGGCACAGGCCGGGCACGATAATTCGGTCATAACCCTCGATCCCCTTGAGACGCCGGGCGATCATCTCCGCGGTCATCAGCGCCGCGACACTGACGCCGATATTGCGTATTTCATAGCTAAATTCGGCGGGGGCCATCTCCGCCAGTATATTTTGCAGACGCTTACAGGCGAGCTTGCCGGTCAGAAACAGGAGATGTTCTTGCTTTGATTCTTGCATTATCCGCGCATTATAGGCGGCTGCTTCTAAGGTTAAAGGGCGCCTGCACAAAAGAGATGGTTTATATCAGCCAGCCCCGGCGCATGAATACATCCAGCCGGATGAGTTCCGCCCCGGGACAATCTCCGCTCAAGCCGGCATTATCGCTTTATATGCCTGATATTGCTGATATTTTTTAATGAAACACGGCGCGGCGGCAAGCTGGCACAATTATCGCCCGTAATCTTGCTTGACCCGGCCGTGGTACTATCCGGGTTATCATAAGGAAACTCTGATTGAATCAGAGTTTCCTGCGGTACAGGGACCTGCCTGCAGCAGGCAGGAAGGTGAAAATCGCATTTTCACCTTGCGTGCTCTGAGAAATCCAGGATGGATTTATTCAGAGCTTCCATAATGATCAAGTCAGGATTTTATGCACATACGTTTACTCGGAACGGGCGCGGGCGGCGGTTTCCCTCAATGGAACTGCAACTGTCATAACTGCGCGCGCCTGCGCTCCGGCGAAATCAACGGCCGCGCGCGCACCCAGTCTTCTATCACCGTCAGCGGCAACGGCGCCGACTGGGTATTATTTAACGCCTCGCCCGACATACGCGCGCAGATCGAATCCTTCCCGCCGTTACAGCCCGCGCGCCGGGTGCGTGACACCGGCATCTGCTCGATCATCCTCTGCGATGGCCAGATCGACCACACCACCGGGCTACTGATCCTGCGCGAACATGACAAACCCTGGGATGTCTATTGCACGGCCAGCGTTTATGAAGATCTGACCACGTCCTATCCCGTCTTCAATATCCTCGGCCATTTCCGCGGCGTTAACTGGCATGAAGTGGGCACCGATCAAACGCCGTTTACCATCCCCGCGGCGGATAATCTGGTCTTTACCGCCGTGCCGCTCAAGAGCGAGGCGCCGCCCTATTCACCCCACCGGCACAATACCGTGCCCGGCGATAATTCGGGCTACCGGGTGGAAGATACCGCCACCGGCGGCAATCTGTTTTATGCGCCGGGGCTGGGCATTGTTGAAGATCATGTCTATGACTACATGCGGGACGCCGACGCCGTGCTGATTGACGGCACGGTCTGGACCAACGATGAACTGTCGCGGCAGGGCATCAGCGATAAACTCGCGAGTGAAATGGGACACCTCGATCAATCCGGCAAAGGTGGCATAATGGAGTTGCTCGGCGGCATGGATAAGCCCAGAAAGATCCTGATCCATATCAATAATACCAATCCGATACTGGATGAAGATTCGCGCGAACGGAAACAGCTTGATGCGCTGGGCATTGAAGTGTCTTATGACGGGATGGATATTCATTTATAACATTGTGGAGGGAAATGGGCATGACTGAAGAAAAAGCGCCGTGGACCAGGGCGGAATTTGAGGCGCGCCTGCGCGCCAAGGAAAAGTATTACCACATCAACCATGAATTTCATGTCCTGATGAATGAAGGCGGCCTGGATAAGGAGGCCGTGCGGGGCTGGGTCGCCAATCGTTTCTATTACCAGACGACCATCCCGGTGAAAGACGCGGCAATCATGGCAAACTGTCCCGAGCGCGATCATCGCCGCAAGTGGGTGCAGCGCATCATTGACCATGATGGCGTTAAGGGCGAGGAAGGCGGCATCGAGGCCTGGTTGCAGCTTGCCCAAGCGGTCGGTTTAAGCCGCGCGGAAACATTATCTTATGAGCATGTCCTGCCCGGCGTGCGTTTTGCCATCGACGCCTATTTGAATTTTGCCCGCACCGCGACCTGGCAGGAGGCCGCCAGTTCCTCGCTGACCGAGTTATTTGCCCCGAAGATTCATCAAAAACGGCTGGATAACTGGCCGGAAATCTATCCCTGGATCGATGAAAAAGGCTATCGTTATTTCAGAAAGCGACTGACCGAGGCGCGCCGCGATGTGCAGCACGGGCTGGATATTACGCTTGATTACTATCAAACGCGCGCCGGGCAGGAAAAGGCCCTGACCATTTTGCAATTCAAGCTCGATATCCTGTGGACCATGCTGGATTGCATGTGGATGGCCTATATCGAGAAAAAACCGCCGTTTCATAACTGTGATTGATCATGCCATCCGTTGAAAAAACAAGCGTGCCCGAGATCGCGCCGACCTTCCGTTTCCAATGGGAAGAGGCGCAGGATTGCTATGTCGTTTTGTATCCCGAGGGCATGGTCAAGCTGAGTGGCAGCGCCGGTGAAATCATCAAGCGCGTCGATGGCCATAACTCGGTCGCGGATATTATCGCCGAACTGGAAAACGCCTTTTCGGCAAGCGATCTGGAAAACGACGTGCTTAAATTTCTGGAGGAGGCTTATGACAAAGGCTGGATCAGAGACAAAAAATAACATCAAGCCGCCCCTGTGGCTGCTGGCGGAGTTGACTTACCGATGTCCCTTGCAGTGCCCTTATTGCTCAAACCCGGTGGAGATGGCGAACTATAAAAACGAAATCTCAACCGAAGACTGGGTGCGGGTCATGCAAGAGGCGCGCAAGATGGGCGCGGCCCAGCTTGGCTTCTCCGGCGGCGAACCGCTGGTGCGCCGGGATCTGGAAGAACTGATCCAGGAAGCCCGCCGCCTCGGCTATTACACCAATCTGATTACATCCGGGGTCGGCATGGACGAGCAGCGGGTCAAACGCTTTAAGGACGCCGGTCTTGACCACATCCAGATCAGCTTTCAGGCCAGCAATGAAGAACTGAATAACTTTATCGGCGGCAGCCGGAGTTTCCGGCACAAAAAGGAAATGGCGCGGGTCGTCAAGGAATATGAATACCCGATGGTGTTGAACATCGTGATCCATCGCAAGAATATCGATCAGATCCGGGAGATCCTCGACATGACGGTTGAACTGAACGCCGATTATGTTGAACTGGCAAGCACCCAATATTATGGCTGGTCGCGCGTCAATGTCGATCAGTTATTGCCCACCCGCGAACAGCTTGCCAATGCGGAGCAGGTGGCCAGGGAATATCAGGAAAAAATGAAGGGCAAATCCAGGATCATCTACGTGATTCCCGATTACTTTGAAAAGCGGCCCAAGCCCTGCATGAACGGCTGGGGCGCGATCTTTTTAACCATCGCGCCGGACGGCAGTGCCCTGCCCTGCCATGAGGCCGGTCAATTGCCGATTGATTTCCCCAATGTAAAAGATATGAGCATCCGGGATATCTGGTTTGATTCGCCGGGCTTTAATCACTTTCGCGGCTTTGACTGGATGAAAGAACCCTGCCGATCGTGTGACGAAAAGGAAAAGGATTTTGGCGGCTGCCGTTGTCAGGCCTTTATGATGACAGGCGACGCGGCCAACGCGGACCCGGTCTGCGCCAAATCGCCCCATCACCGGCAACTGGCGGATGACGTGGCGCGGATCGGCCGGATCGCGGCCAGGGAAAAAGAGCAGGATATCAAGGCCCAGCCGATCATCTTCAGAAATATGAGAAACTCAAAAAAAGCCATTAAAGGCCAGGGGCTCAGGGAAACGGCTTAAGGAAACTCTGATTGCATCAGAGCTTCCTGCGGCACAGGGAAGTGCCGTCAAAATCATTGACGCCAGTCATTGATTTTGAAGCAAGATGAAAATCGCATTTTCATCTTGCGTGCTCTGAGAAGTCCAGGATGGACTTATTCAGAGCTTCCTTAAGGCATGTCTGGAATAACTCGGATAGCGCTCCTAAAAGTACAGCAAACGAGGCGTAATTATGGAAATATCCATCGAACTCGCCACCATCGTGATGCTGGGGGCATTGCTGTTCCTTATGTTTATTGGACAATCGCTGGCCTTCAGCACATTGTCAATTGCTGTGGTCGGCGCACTAGGGCGTAGACTCATAATAACCAGATCACAACAGCAGCGAGTTGTGCGGCAGCGAGGAACGTCTCGGGACATCGGAAAGTTCGAAGGGACAACTGGTGCCAGTCCTTGATGCGGTTGAACATGCGCTTGATGATGTTGCATGTTTTATAGAGCTTGGTGTCATATTCGAACGGCACCTTACGGTTTTTGCAGGGTGGGATACAGGCTGTTGCTTCGACCTTGAGTAACCAGTTACGTAGATGACTGGCATCGTATCCGCGGTCGGCAATAACGGTGCAGCCCTTACGCACATGACCCTCAAGGCAGTGACGGGCCTGGGTGATACCTGCCTGCTGCAGGCAGGTCAGCCCGGTTGCCCGCCGTCAGGTGCAGATGAACAGGACGGCCCTGGCCATCACACACCAGATGCAGTTTGGAATTCAAGCCGCCCCTGGTCTTGCCGATGGCTCGCCCCTGGCTGTTGTTTTTTTACACCATTGGCGGCAATCCGGTGGGTTTTGATGTGGCTTGTGTCAATCATCAGCGTGCTGAAGTCTGCGCCCTCACCTGCTAAAGCCTTGAATATGCGTTCGAACACACCCGCCTCAGACCAGCGCCTGTAGCGATTGTAGAGCGTCTTGGCCGGGCCGTATTCCTCGGGAACATCGCTCCACCTATATCCCCGCTGAAGATAAAAGATGATGCCTGACAAGACTTGTCTACCTGCCTGCTGCAGGCAGGTCGCACACGCGGGCAACGCCACGCGGCTTGTTCGGTAGCAATGGTTGGATTTTTTTGAACTGTTCTTCCGTCAGCCAGAAATTTAGAGACATTGGGACCTCCTGAGTTTTTTATCTTACAGTCATTTTACCTATTACCCGTTTATAGGTCTACGCCCTAGTCTTCATTAGTCCTAATGCTTTGCCACTTCTGGCCAGCCGAATTTATGCTTTTGTAACTGAACCCGCGCTGATTGCAGTGCCCATTTTCGTGCTGATGGCAACAGTTCTTGAGCGATCTGGAGTCGCAAAGGATCTTTATGACGCTATGTACATCTGGGCAGGCGCCTTGAACGGCGGTGTCGCAATGCAGACCGTGCTCGTAGCTGTTATTCTGGCTGCTATCATCGGGATTGTCGGCGGCGAAGTGGTTATGTTGGGCCTTGTAGCGTTGCCCCAACTCTTGCGACTCGGATATAACAAGCACCTTGCCTTAGGCACACTGGCATCTGGTGGGGCATTAGGCACAATGATCTCTCCCTCAATCGTCTTGATCCTATACGGCTTGACGGCTGGCGTTTCTACCGGACAGTTGTTTGTTGCAGCTGTTATTCCCGGCTTGGTCCTGGCCAGTCTCTATATATGCTATATTTTTATCCTTTGTCAGCTGAATCCGGCCGCCGGGCCAGGATTACCGAAGGACGAATGCCTACCGTTTCGGGAGCGTCTGAAGTATCTCAAAAAAATGGTCGCACCAGTTCTGATTGCGGTCTGGATCCTAGGCAGCATATATGCCGGAATCGCCTCGGTAACAGAATCCGCCGGAGTCGGCTGTGTCGCAGCGGTGGCTGTTGCTTTTCAAAGAAAACAATTGAGGCTCAAAATCCTTCACCAAGCACTTGTCACCACGATGGGCACGTGCGGCCGTTTGTTCTGGCTGAGCTTTGGTGCCGCCGCTCTGATCGGTGTATTCAACATAATCGGCGGCTCGAAATACCTGACGGAATTGATGGCGGGACTACTGCTTAGCCCGTTGGGCATCCTGCTTGTCATGATGGCCATTCTCGTCGTCCTTGGGATCTTCATGGACTGGATCGGCATCCTAATCCTGACGATGCCCATCTTCGTGCCAATCATTAAAGCGCTTGGCTTTGATCCAGTGTGGTTCGGCATTCTGTTTTGCCTGAACATGCAGATGCCATTCATATCACCGCCTTTCGGCCCGGCCTGCTTTTACCTCAAGAGCGTGGCTCCGCCCGATGTCAGCCTCGGCGATATATTCCGTGGCGTATTGCCCTTCATGTTTATCCAGATGGTTGCTCTTGGCTTGCTAATTGCTTTTCCGCAGTTCGCGACGTGGCTGCCGTCCGTGCTATCTCACTAATTCAAAGGAAAGCACAATGAGAAATCCCATAATCAAAGATATCCGCGTTTCGCTCGTTACCGGAAAAGGTGACGGTGGCGACTACCACTCCCAAAAAGAGGGACACTGGATTATCGATTCCGACATCTCTAATCCGATGTCAGGATACAAGAAATACCGCGCCTCCCGCGCCAGTTGGGGCATCGGAGTGCTCGGTTCTATTCTTGTGGAAATCGAAGGCGATCGCGGGAACGTGGGCATTGCAACCGGCTTTGGTGGAGAACCCGCAGGGTATCTCATTGAAAAGCACTTCTCGCGGTTTGTTCTTGGCGCTGATCCGCGCAACACGAACATGTTCTGGGATCAGATGTTCCGAGCCTCGATGTTCTATGGGCGCAAAGGTCTGCCCTTGGCCGTAATCAGTGTTGTGGATCTGGCGATCTGGGATCTATTGGGGAAAATCCGTCAGGAACCAGTTTGGGCAATGATAAGCGGCAAAACCCGCGAAACACTCGAATTTTATTGCACGGGGCCAAGACCCGATATTGCCAAAGAAAAGGGGTTCATCGGGGGAAAGGTGCCGTTGCCGTTTGGGCCTTCGGCTGGAACAGAGGGACTACGCAAGAATATGGAGTTCTTAACCGCTAACCGAGAGTCTGTTGGGGAAGATTTCCCGCTTCGAGTCGATTGCTACATGTCTTTGACCGTTCCCTACGCAATCGAACTGGCCAAGGCGTGCCAGCGCCTAAATATCGATTGGTGGGAAGAGGTTCTGCATCCGGACGATTTTGATGGATTCAAAATGTTCAAACATGCGCATCCAAAGATAAAGTGGACAACGGGAGAGCATGAATACACTCGCTACGGATTCCGCAAACTGATTGAACACCGTTGCGTTGACCTCCTGCAGCCTGATGTCATGTGGCTTGGTGGAATGACCGAACTTCTTCATGTATCAGCCCTTGCCGCCACCTATGACCTTCCAGTGGTGCCACATGGTAGCGGCGCCTATTCAAGCCACTTTGTAATCATGTAGCCGCATTCTCCCTTCTGCGAATACATTCAGAACAGCTCAGACGGGACAGATGTCATACCGGTCTTTGGATCGCTCTTCACAAATGAGAGCGTCCCAGCGAATGGGCGTGTGACCATTGATGACACACCGGGGTTTGGTCTCGAACTCAACACAGAAATGAACCTGACAAGATACAAGCCCCATGTGGCTTGAGGAGAATAAGATGGAAAATCAGATAGCAGTAATCACGGGCGGAGCTCAGGGCATCGGTTTGGCAGTGGCCAAGATTCTAAATGCTCAGGGCGCAAAGGTAGTCAGCTGGGATATCGACGATTCCAACGCTGCTACGATAGCATTACTTGGCGACTCGGCTAAGGCAATAGAGTGTAACATCACGGATCTGGCTTCGGTCGAAGCCGCCTATGCCGAAACATGCGAGCGGGTGGGGACGCCGACCATGCTGGTGAACAGCGCAGGAATTGCCGGCCCAAACGCTCCACTCGATAAGTATGACGTTAGTGCATGGCACAAGGTAATCGACATCAATCTTCACGGCACATTCTACGTAAATCGAGTGTGTGTTGAGGGCATGAAGTCGAATGGCTATGGCTGCATCACAAACATCGCGTCTATCGCGGGCAAGGAGGGCAATCCAAACACGGCTGCGTACTCGGCGTCCAAGGCAGCGGTCATCGGGCTGACTAAGTCCCTTGGCAAGGAATTGGCCGGACTGGACATTGCCGTAAACTGCGTTACTCCGGCAGCGGCGCGCACGCGGATTTTTGACCAGATGAGCCAAGAACATATCGACTACATGCTGTCGAAAATTCCCCGTGGTCGCTTTCTGGAAGTTGAAGAAGCCGCAAAGATGATCGCTTGGACCGTCTCACCGGACAATTCATTCACTACAGGCGCGGTCTTTGATCTGTCAGGTGGTCGGGCAACCTACTGATGCATTCAGAAGGGGCCGCGCAGTCGCAACAGGCGGAAATTAAGATATTCAACCGATTACTCGGCGCCGCGCGCCCGAAGGCGCTACCTGAATACGCGATCCGTACCGATCATGGCGTTTCAGCCCGTGCGACAGGGTTGGACAAAGCGCCGATGTCGCTGACCGATATTTCGATGATATCGCCCTGTCTCAGGAATCGCGGCGGCTTGCGGCTTGCGCCCGCGCCGTCAGGCGATCCGGTTGCGATGATATCTCCAGGCCGCATCGGAGCGATGTGTGACAGGTAGGAGACAATGTCGGGCAGGGAGAAAATCATCTCGCGCATGTGACAGCTTTGCATGACCTTGCCGTTCATCTTGGTTTCAAGATATAGATCCGCGAAATGGCCAATCTCATCCGCCGTGGTGATGCTCGGCCCCCAACTACCGGAAGCGAAATAATTCTTGCCCGCATATATTGACTGTTTCATGCGGTCGCGGATCGTGCCCTCGTTCATAATCGAATAGCCGAAAATATAATCCATGGCCCGGTCGGCGGGGACATTCCAGCACGGCGCGCCGATGACCGCCACCACTTCGCCCTCGAAATCGAACGTCTCCGCCGCGGCGCCACGCGGGATCTGCAAGGCGGCGCCGTGCCCGATCAGTGAATCCGCGTGCCTGGTGAAAACGACGATATTGCCGGGCGGTGGCGGGATCACGCCCGCAACGGGATAGATTTTCTTGAAGTTCATCCCGATGCAGATGATCTTGCCGGGATCAGGGATTGGCGGAAGCCATTTGACATGATCTACCTCGACCGGGTCAGAGGCACAGTTCGACGGCAGTTCGCCAGCCGCGCCGGCGGTAATGACTGACATCAGGTCCGCATATACCGTCCTGAAACTATGGTTGACCGGATGCAGTCCGGCAGCGTTCAAAATGCCGTAGGTGGCTTCGCCCGAGAGTAAAAACGAGACGAGTTTCATGACCGTGCCGCCGGAAACGCGGCTTCATGAGCACGAACGATGGTGCTGAGCGTATGATTGTACGGCGTATCGATCCCGTATCGTGCGCCCACCACCGCGACTATGCCATTGATCGCATCGATTTCCGACGGTCTCTGCGCCAGATGATCCTGTAGCATCGATGGCGTAGCATTTTTTAGACCGGATGCAAAGTCGGTGACGTAGGAGACCGGGTCGTCGAAGGAAAAATTTACCCCTTCGGCAAGGCCGCAGGCATATGCCTCCCGAACGCAATTCAGGCTAATCTCCCACCAGACGGGATTGGCCAGTAGTTCCGCGGATCCGCATCTGAAAACCGTGCAGGGCGCGCTGAGCGCCACATTGCACAGAAATTTCTCCCAGACCAGTTGCTGAATATCCTCGAAGGCATTGGCGTTGAAACCGGCCGATCGCCAGATATCCCGCAACCTCAGCAGGCGGTCAGACAGACCGCCATCCAACTCGCCAAGTCTGATTTGTTTCATCGCGTTATGATGGGCGTGTCCCGGTCCCTTGATGGAGGCGCCAAAACCTTCCGCGATCCCCAGCAGAACGTTTTTAGTCGACATATAGCGGGCAATGTTTTCCTTAACCCCCAGACCATTCTGGATCGTAACGATCAATGCGTCCCGCGGCGCCGAGTCGGCGATCGCCTTCGCTGCCAAACCGACACCGGAAGATTTCGTCACGATCAGATACAGATCGCACGGACCGGCATCGGCTAGACGGGTGCTGGCATGAATATCCGTGACCGTGCGCTCGCCATGGGGACCCTCGACTCGCAACCCGCGTTCATTGATCGCGGCAATATGATCCGCCCATCGATCGATTGCCCAGACTTCATGTCCCGCGCGGGACATCATCATGGCATGAATCGAGCCGATGGCGCCCGTGCCGATAATCGCGATCTTTTCCTTCGTCATGCCTACAATGATTTCCCGCATCTGATGTGATGATTCACAACCCTGATAAGGCTGCACACAAAGAATATTAAGTTTTTAAATGTTTCCATGAAGTGATAAAAAATAACCGGAGTCTGCTGGAGACTTGGTACCATAGCATGCAGCCGATGAGATAGCCAAGCCGAACATTTATTCAAGAAGTGCGTCAAACTTCTTCTCAAGCCAATCCCGAAACGCGTTCGCGGGTTTGCTAAGCCTGCGCCTAGGCCGGGTTACGATGCCGATGTCCCTTCTGATGACGGGGTTCGAAAGCGGAATGATCTTTATACGGCGCGAGCGAAAAAGTCTAGTCGCTAGAAAAGGCAATACGCATCCGCCAATGCCGCTCTCGACAAATCCGACCAGTGTGGAAAGCTGTTGAAGTTGAATGCCGTTCGGTGAAGCAATGCCGGCTTCCGAGAGGCTGCTAGCGATATGTCTAGTGGTTGACGACGCCCCGCCCAACATCATAACATTCTGGTTGGCAAGAATCGACCAGTTTATTTCCGGCTTTGACAACAGAGGGTGATCGTCCCGGCAGACGAACACAATCTCCTCGTTCGCCAATCGTTCGAACCGAAGAGCGGTGGAAGAGGACGGTCTAGTTGAAATGCCGAATTCAACGGCATCGTCTCTGACAAACTTCTCAACATCGAGCCCATTGCAATCCAGCACCCGGAATTTTGCGTCCGGAACTTCGGACCGATATTCGGAAATCGCACCCGGAATAATCGAAGCCGAGATGCTCATGATCGACGCAAAGGACACTTCAATCAGGTTCTCGGTAACGATGGTTTCCGAAAATCGTAAAAAATTGTCGAAGTCCAGCAGCACCGGGCGGGCGTGCTCAATGAAGACCTCTCCCGTGACCGAAAGCTTGATTGGACTGGCGCTGCGATCGAATACGCTGTCTCCCACGAATTCCTCGATTTTACTAATTCGACGCGTCAGGGCCGGCGACGTCAGACCCAGCGAATCGGCGGCCGCAGAAAAGCTTCCCAATTTCTGAATTTCAATAAATGCCCTGAGATCGTTGATTGTTATCGGCATTCTTAACTTCAACCCCTTGACTCGTTTACGCGACGCATATCCTAAGGCCCGTTTTTGCAAAATGCTGAATATATTCAAATTATGCTGAATAACAAAAAATAATCAAATAATCAATATTATTAATTTGACTGCATCTCAAACTTTTTCTAAGCTTACAAAAATTAAGTGCTTCCTTGTTGGCTCGTTCTTCGGAAGGGCACATAACGGGGGCTTTTTTAAAAAGGTGTGAGACTCTGTGATGAAAAACAAGATTGAGGCATCCCGGCTCTTCGAGATTGGTGTGGATATCCTGGAGCATGCCGGGGCGGAAAGAGATAATGCGGCGATTCAAGTCGATGCATTTTTATCCGCGGAGCTCAGAGGTCATCCATCGCATGGATTCTTAAGGTTGCCGCGGCTTGTCGAGCGCATAGAGGCGGGCGTTGCTCATCCTAACAAGCGCGGCAGCTTTTCGCGGGACGGGAATTCGCTCCTGAAAGTGGATGGCCAACGCGGATTGGGTCCTGTTGTCATGGCGGAAGCCATTCAGCGCCTGAAAGACGTTGCATCCGAATCCGGAGTTGCGATGGCCTGCATCAGCAACTCGAACCACATCGGAATGCTTGCCATTTATGCCGAAGAGCTGGCGCGGCAGGGCCTTGCCTCCCTTTTGCTTTCAACAAGCGAAGCCCTGGTTCATCCCTGGGGGGGGCGCAGGGCCATGATTGGCACAAATCCTATCGCGATCGGAATTCCGACTGCGGACAAGCCGTTTGTTGTTGATCTTGCGACAAGCAAGGTTTCGATGGGCAAGATACACCATTATGCGAGCATCGGTCGGCAACTTGAGCCCGGATGGGCGCTGGACCCGTCGGGTGATCCGACCGTCGATGCGAAAGCGGCAAGAGATGGCGCGATCGCGCCTTTTGGCGATGCCAAGGGATATGCGCTTGGTCTGGCGTTCGAGGTGTTGGTCGCCGCCATGACATCTTCCGCATTGGGGCGCGATGTCGTTGGCACGCTTGATTCGACCGAAGTATGCAACAAGGGTGATATTCTGGTTGTCATGCGCCCTCAATCGGCATCGGCGCTCACGGCCGTATCGCATTATCTCCATGATATCAGAAAGACGCCGCCGATTGCCGAGGGCTGGCCGGTGACGGTGCCTGGCGACCGTTCGCGCGCCATGCGGAACCGCCTGTCGGAAATCGGCATAGAACTGCCGGTAGCGCTCATGGAGAAACTGGAAATTCTTTGTGAGCGGGAGATATCAAAGGAATTCCTTAATTGAGCGGACATATTTCGGAATTTGGCGTGCTGCGATCCCCGGGCCAGGTTCTATTCGGCGAGGGTATGCTGCGCGCGTTGCCGGAAATCGTCGCCGATTATGGCGCGAACGTGCTCATATGCACGGATCCCGTTGTAGCCGGACTGGAGGAAGTGCAAGACGTTGCTAAGCGAATACGGGCCATTTCCGGAACCACGGTAATTTATAGCGAAACAAGGCCGGAACTGCCGAAATCATGCGTTCAGGAGTGCCTCGGCCAACTGGCCGATAACCGCCCGGATGTTATCGTGGGCCTTGGCGGGGGCAGCGCGATGGATCTTGCAAAACTGGTCTCGGTCGCTTTGAGCGGCTCATCCGACTTGAGCGTGTTCTATGGCGAAAACCTGATCCGCGGGCCTGTTCTGCCAGTGATCGCCGTCCCGACAACCGCCGGATCGGGGTCGGAAGTAACACCCGTTGCTGTACTGGACGATGACTCGCGCGCCTTGAAAATTGGGATTTCCAGCCCGCGCATTATTCCGCGCGTTGCCGTTGTGGACCCGCTGCTAACCCATGGTTGTCCCGCCGGTTTGACGGTTTCTTCCGCCGCCGATGCGATGACGCACGCCATTGAGGCCTTCACGAGCGTTCGCCGCGCCGGGAAACCGAATATCGAACGCGAACGGGTCTTTGTCGGCAAGAATATCATAAGCGACTTTTATGCGTTGAGAGCGATTGAGCTTATCAGCCGAAACATCGCGCGCGTTGCGAAGGACGGTTCCGACGCCCGCGCAAGGCGGGATGTCATGCTCGGGTCTTTGCTGGCGGGTTTGGCCTTCGGTGTTGCCGGGACGGCTGCCGCTCATGCGATTCAATATCCGGTCGGCGCGCTGACCAAAACGCCGCATGGTTTGGGTGTTGCGGCGCTCATGCCCTTTGTCATGGCCTTCAACCGTTCGGAGTGCACGGCGACTTTTGCCCAGATCGCATCCGTGATGGGAAAGGCGGACGGCACGGATTCGGCCCGGGCTGACGCCGCTCCCGAGTTGGTTCTGTCGCTGTTTTCCTCTGTTGGCATTCCTGGGAATCTGGCCGAACTTGGCGTCGAGAAGGACAAACTGGACTGGATTACCGAGCAATCGATGCTACCTAGGAGACTGGTCGAAAACAACCCGCGGAAGCTGTCCCTGGATGGCGTTGGAGAAATCGTCGCCAATGCCTGGAACGGATATCTTCCACGGCCCAGGGAAATAGCATGATGAAGCGCGGTGTCCATGACTACGATCTCTTTGTCGGTGGCGACTGGACGCCGGCGAAAGCCGGCGGACGGATTCAGGTGTTCAATCCGGCGGACAATTCCATCGTTGGGACCGTATCGGATGCAACTGTCGCGGATGCGCTGAACGCTCTTGAAGCAGTCCATGCGGGACAGCCCGCATGGGCGGGGACCGCTCCCAGGGAACGGAGTGAAATTCTGTTGCGCTGTTACGAACTGATGCGCGCGCGCGCCGAAGATCTGGCGCGCCTCATTACGATGGAAAACGGTAAGTCGCTTCGGGATGCGCGGGGCGAGGTCGCCTATGCGGCGGAATTTTTCCGGTGGTTTTCCGAAGAGGCCGTCAGGATCGGCGGGGAATTGGCGCTGTCTCCGTCGGGCAACAACCGGATCCTTGTGCAGCATCAGCCGGTCGGCGTTGCCTTACTGATTACGCCGTGGAACTTCCCCGCGGCGATGGCGACGCGCAAACTCGGGCCGGCTCTGGCGGCGGGCTGCGGCTGCATTCTGAAGCCCGCCACGGAAACGCCGCTGACCGCTTTCGCGATCGCGGCGCTGATGGCGGAAGCGGGTCTTCCCAAGGGAACGGTCAGTGTCGTTTCGACGTCCGATACGCCGGCCGTCGTAAGCGCCCTGATGTCCGATCCCCGCATCCGCAAACTGTCCTTTACGGGATCAACCCAAGTGGGCAGGGGGCTTTTGGGTCAGGCCGCGCAACAGGTCATGAAATGCTCCATGGAACTCGGCGGCAACGCCCCGTTTATCGTACTGGACGACGCCGACATCGAAGCGGCGGCCGATGGCGCGATGGTCGCCAAGATGCGCAACGGAGGAGAAGCCTGTACCGCCGCGAACCGTTTTCTCGCGCATGAAGCAGTCGAAAAAGAATTCTGCCGGTTGCTGGCGGATCGCATGGGGGCGCTCACGGTCGGGAACGGACTGGCTCCTGGCACGCACTGCGGTCCGATGATCAATGCCGACGCGGTCCGCGATATCTCCGCTCTGGTGACCGATGCGATCGAGGCCGGCGCAGAACGGGTGACGGGCGGCCGGATCCCCGACGGGCCCGGCCACTACTATCCGCCGACCGTGCTGAGAAACGTCCCGAAGAAAGCACACATCTCGAACACTGAGATTTTCGGGCCCGTCGCGCCGGTTACGGCATTCGCGACCGAGGACGAGGCTGTCCGAATGGCGAATGATACCGAGTATGGTTTGGTTTCATATCTCTACACGACCGATCTCGCGCGCGGATTGCGGGTGAGCGAACGGCTAGAATCCGGGATGGTCGCCCTTAACCGGGGTCTCGTCTCGGACCCGGCGGCTCCTTTCGGAGGCATCAAGCAAAGCGGATTGGGCCGTGAAGGATCGAGCTACGGCATCCACGAGTTTCTTGAGGTCAAATACATCGCGACTGACTGGTAATCGCATCTTATGTGGTAAAGGAGGATTCTAATGAAAGACTTTATGCAACCGTTCCAACTGAACTCCGCCGGTTTCGATACCGTCAGCGCTTTTCTTCGGGATGGAGAAAACCCGTTGACATCGGCCGTGAGCGAAATTATCGAGAAGTTCGGCACGCCCGAGGAAATCAATGCCAAGGCCGCCGCCGCGCGCGATCTCGGTGCCATTAAAAGCAGGCTCAAGGATATAGGCTCGCCATATCTTGCGGATCTGGAATGGCTGGAGAATCAGCGCGATCAAAGCGCCTTCGTCAGGATGGCAGACCATGAAACGCCCCTTGTCCCGGCAGGACAAAAACGAACCGGTACGAACGTGACGCTGGAAATCAGTGCGTGCCAGTATTTTCCCTGGCTTATTGATCAGGCGCGGTACTGTATCGAAAATTGCGAATTGATGCCGGGCCGTATCATCCGGGTCCGTAACATGAAGGAGTCCGAGGAAGACAATGGCGATTTACTGGCCATGAATGCCGCCGTTCAGATTATCGGCGCAACCATGGTCGAAACCTTGAATACCAACGGCCTGGATGGGTCAAACGTTCACCTGGGGGGGCCTGAGACGATTACAGGCTATTTCGGAGGGATCGGCATGCCAAACCGGCATCCCGTCAAATGGCTTGAGGAATATCTCTACTATTACACCCGCTATGGGACAAGGCAGGCCCTGAACATCAGCCCGGGCCAGCTCATGGTTGGATATCTTCTCAATCAACTTGGCGTCGATAACGAGTTCAAGGTGTCGGTGTTCTATGGTGGCAGCGACAGCGCCTTCGGGGTTTTCCATACCCTCGCCGTGGCATGTCTGATGAGTCGTCGCGACGGACGGTCACCCCTGATCGGACTGAACCTAAACAATTCGGTAAATCTTGAGACCATCAGATCAATCGCCGATGTGCGAGACAGGCTTGGCATGACCGATACGGTGCGTATTGAACATCATGTCACCGAAGCCTATAAAAGCATCGTGACGCAGCCCTACTGCCGTCGCGATGAACTGGTCGAGGCCGCGCGGACGATAACCAATATCGCGGCGAAGCATGAAGGCGGCGACCCGGAGGTCGAGAGCACCCGGGATCATCCATCCGATATCATGGACTATTTCGTACCGAAGTCCGACGCCGTGTCATCGGGCGCGATGTCCGCGTTTCAACGCAACTATATGGACAAACACGATGCCATGCAGGTCACCGCCCGAAGCCTTATCAAGCAGGGTGTCGGCGTGACCGCCGCCGGTCTGCATGGATAGCCGGATCGAAATGCGCCGCTTTCGCTGCATTCGGCACACCGGCGTCGCGGCTGTTCATTGGCGGAAGTCACCGCAATGCAGATGCAACCAATGAGTCATGCGAAGCACATATCCACTGGTCCGTTGACAAGCAGTCATTGGGGGACCTACCGGGCGCGGAAGAATGCCGCCGGCCGGCTCTCGATCGTTCCATTCGAGGATGATCCGGATCCCTCCCCGATTGGAACCGGCATGCTTGAGGTCCGGGATGGACCATTGCGCATCGCCAGACCCGCCATCCGCAAAAGCTGGCTGGAAAAGGGCGTGGGCGCGGCAGGCGAACAGCGCGGGCGGGAACCGTTCGTTCAGGTGTCGTGGGAAGAGGCTGAACAGCGCATTGCCGATGAACTGGACCGCATCAGGCGGGGCTTTGGAAATGAAGCAATCTTCGGCGGATCCTATGGCTGGGCCAGCGCCGGGCGTTTTCACCATGCGCAAAGCCAGCTTAAAAGGTTCCTCAATTGCGCGGGCGGCCATACATCGTCGGTCAACACCTACAGCTTTGCCGCGGCCGAGGTCATGATTCCCCATGTCCTGGGGAGTTTCCGCGATCATTTATATACCTCGACCGCATGGTCTCATGTCATCGAGAATACCCGGCTTTTCGTCGCGTTTGGCGGCGTGCCGCTTAAAAACGGGCAGATCGCGCAAGGCGGCGGGGGCAGGCATATACAAAGGGCATCGTTGCGCGCCGCGGTCAATGCCGGGGTGAAATTCGTCGATATCGCGCCGCTATCGAACAGCTTTGCCCGTGAAACCGGCGCGAGGTGGATTGCGCCGCGGCCCTGCACCGATACCGCGTTGATCCTGGGGTTGTGTACCGAACTGGTGCGCCAAGATTTGCTCGACCGTGACTTTCTCGAAACCTACACCTCCGGCTATGGTCAATTTGAAGACTATCTCACGGGGCAGGTCGATGGGGTGGTGAAATCTGCGGAATGGGCGGCGGAGCTATGCGGCGTTTCGGCCGAAGAGATCAGGGTTTTGGCCCGCGACATGGCCGGTACCCGAACGATGATCTCCGTTAGCTGGTCGCTGACCCGTCAGCAATATGGCGAATATCCTTTTTGGGCGGCGATTGCCTTAGCGGCGATGTTGGGACAAATCGGTTTACCAGGCGGCGGCATCTGTTTTGGATATAGTGCCGTAAATTCAGTCGGCAACGGGTTGGGGCCCTTGCCTTATGCCGCTTTCCCCCAAGGTAAAAATCCGGTTGATTCCTTCATTCCCGTGGCGCGTATTGCCGATATGCTACTTAATCCGGGACAGGATTTTCAGTATGACGGCAAAAAATATACCTATCCGGATATCAAGCTTATCTGGTGGGCCGGGGGCAATCCGTTCCACCATCATCAGGATTTGTGGCGGCTGAAACAAGCCTGGGCGAAACCGGATACCGTTATTGTGAATGAATGGTGCTGGACCGCGAGCGCGAAACATGCCGATATTGTTTTGCCATGCACTACTCCGGTTGAACGCAGGGATCTTGCCCTGACCCCCCGCGACGATCATCTGGTATCCATGTCTCCCCTGACAGACCCGGTAGGGGAGGCAAGAGACGATCATGACATCTTCCTGTCCATTGCAGAACGGATGGGGTTTGCACGGGCGTTTAGCGATGGGCGCAGCCCGCAGGATTGGCAGGCCTTGCTATATGGCGACACGCGTGCCGCCCTGAAACGGCGCGGGGTTGAGATTCCGGCATATGAGGATTTTCTTAAAATGGAATATTTTCGACTGACATCCCCGCAGCCGAAAACGGTGATGTTGTCGGATTTCCGAAACAATCCCCTCAAATCGCCCCTAAATACGCCCAGCGGCAAGATCGAGATTTTCTCCGAGGTGATCGCGGGATATAATTTGCCCGATTTCCCCGGCTATCCCGCTTGGACCGCTCCCTCGGAATGGTTGGGCACTGCCGACGGTACGGAGTTGCATTTGGTTACGCATCAACCTTCTAGCAAACTGCATTCCCAACTTGATCACGCGCCGCTGAGCAGAAGCCGGAAGCTAAACGGACGGGAAGTGGTCAAGATCAACCCCGAAGATGCAGCGGTAAGGGGTATTCAGGACGGCGATGCGGTCAGAATATACACGGTTCGGGGCGCCTGTCTGGCCAGTGCAAAGCTGACGGTTAATGTGCGCAAAAATGTCCTGATCATGGAGACCGGGTCCTGGTTCGACCCGGCCCCGGATCAGGACGGGCCCGGTGTTTGTGTGCATGGAAACCCGAATGCCGTGACGCCCGATAGGCCGACTTCCGCGCTTGCGCAGGGACCAGGGGCCAATACCTGTTTGGTCAGGATTGAAAAGGCAACGCAACCATGTCCTGACCGGGCGGCGTTTGAGCCGCCGGAAATCATTGACTACAGGAGGTGAAGCCAAGAGAGTTCCACGATCGATTGGTATGAAATCACCGATCGGCATCAATCCAAATAGGTTAATTCAAATCATGCAGGAGGAAACATAAAATACTTTGCATCTATATTTTGGGATGCTTGCATTTACGACAAGTATCGTGATGGCGGCAGAATATGAGATTGATGTCTCATTGGAAACCGGTCCGAATCACATTCGAAATGTCGTTGTGGGAGAAATCACGGACAAGATCGAACAAGCCAGTAATGGCAGATTGAAATTCAACCTTTTCCACGGATCGGCCAAATTCAAAGGCAAAGATGAATTGACGGCCCTGGCGCAAGGCGCACTGGATATGGGTGTGGTCGGTAATTGGTATATGGGCGCGATCGTTCCTGACTTTAATATGGCGGGGCTGCCAATGTTTTATGGCTTGCCGCGCGAAGAGCAGTATAAAGTCTGGGACGGTAAGACAGGTCAGGAAATTCGCCGGCGTTTAGTCGACAAGCTTGATATTGTCATAATTGGCGATTCGATTGATCTTGGATTTGGCGCAATGTTCTTTGTTGACAAGGAAGTCAAAAGCCCTGGCGATCTGGTCGGTCTTAAGATGCGCGCGCCTGGTGGAGCCGCGCATATCGCGCGTTTCGAGGTCTTAGGGGCTGCTGCCGTGTCGATTCCGTTTGCCGATGTGCCGCAGGCGCTTCAACGGGGTACCGTTGACGGCATTGCCTCAAATCATGAAGCAATTCGATCCGCGAAGTTGTGGGAATCCGGTTTGAAGTATTCCTATTCGGACTACCATGCATTCTTTCAGTATATCCCGATCATGTCGCAACGGAAATGGGATGAACTGCCGGAGGATTTGCAGGCCGTTATCACGAACACTTGGCAAGAAGCCGTCGGTGCGGCCCGCGACCGTGCGGCCAACCGCCAGGAGCAAGCCGCGAAGGAAAGTGCTGCCAATGGCATGATACATGTCGTTGGCGCCGCAGAGGATCTTGCCGCAATGCGCGCGACCTTAATGGATCGTCAGGACGATTTGATAAAGGAGCTTCGCATTGACCCCGCGCTGATTGAAATGGCGCGCGAAGACCTTTCCAATTAGACCGCCTGCGGAGGATCGGTCTACGCATCGGTCCTCCGCAGTTTCCATATCTTGAATCGATCGGACGGCGAAATGACACGGTTTGAAAGAATGTGGGATTCTTTTGAGGATGCGATCCTCAGCATTCTCGCGCTGAGCGCGCTTGTGATGGTATGCTTCGAAGTTTTTGCGCGCTATTGGATGCCATCGATCCTGCCCGATTGGGGCGCCGAGGTGATCATGTACTTCATTATTACGGCGGTGTTGATTTCCGGCAACCAACTGGTTTTGGCCGATCAACATATCCGTGCGGACCTGTTTGTGCGGCAGCTTCCAGCCGCGCCCCGGCGGATGATCGATTTCGCAATTCTTTTGATTGGGTTTTTATATTGCGGGGTCGTTTCCTGGTTTGCGGTCGAGGTGGTTGCGTTTGCCCGCCTGATCGACATTCGATCCGACAGTTCGCTTCAGTTCAAGCAGTGGATATTCTACCTCATCCTGCTGATTTCTTTTGGATTGATGGCAATACGCTATTTGATCCAGATCGTTCGGTTCGTAAAGAACGATTCATCCCAAGACACTTCCGTGCATGATAAAATCCAGGACCGCATAAGTAAGGCGCAAAGTTCATGAATCCTTTATCCGCCATTGGGATATTCCTGACTTTTCTGTTCGCGGGCATGCCGATTTTCCTCGTACTCGGGTTGCTTTCTCTATTGTTGTTTTGGGTGGAAGGCGAGCCTCTGATCGCGTTGCCACAATTATTTGTCGATCACCTTAAGTCAGAGGTACTGGTTGCCATTCCATTTTTTGTCATTGCGGCACAGTTCATGCAGCGAGGCGGGATCGCCAAAGCCCTGGTCGATTGCGCGTATTCATGGGTAGGCGCAATCCGAGGAGGGCTGGCGCTGGTTTGTGTGCTTGCAACCTGTATCTTTGCCTCCATTTCCGGTTCGTCGGTCGCAACGGCGATGGCAATGGGCAAATTGTTGGTGCCGGAAATGATTCAAAAAAACTATGAACGGCATTTCGCTCTGGGCGTCGTCGGCGCCTCCGGAACCCTGGGTATTCTTATTCCGCCCTCATTGGCCATGATTGTCTACGCGGTGATTGCCGAGGAATCGGTACCACGCCTTTTCCTTGCCGGAATCGTTCCGGGACTATTGCAGGCTGGGCTCTTTGCGGCCTGGGTCATTTTTTACACGCGCCGCAAAAACTATCCGCGCGGCGAACCGATGAGTTGGGGGGAACGAAAAAAGGTCAATTTTCAAGCCGGACCGGCTATGTTGCTGCCTATCATTATTCTTGGCGGCATCTACAGCGGCATTGTCACCGTCACGGAGGCGGCCGGGGTGGCGGCTTTCTGCGCTATTGTGATCTCTTTGATTTTTTATAAAGCGTGCAGAATGAACGAAGTTCCTGAGATACTTGCCGAAGCCATGAAAATGACGGCGGTGATCTTCTTTATCATTCTCGGCGCCATTTCTTTTGGCTATTGGATCACCGATGCGCGTCTGGCGGATAAATTGATCGAACTCGTGACCATGCATGACCTCAAAGCCTGGCAGTTTCTATTGCTGATGAATGTTATTATGCTGGTGCTCGGTATGTTCCTGGAGACGATAGCGGTGATGCTGATAACCGTTCCGCTTGTACTGCCGCTTCTTGGTCCGCTCGGGATCGATCCGGTTCACTATGCAATGGTCGTGACGATCAATATGGAATTGGCCCTGCTCACACCTCCTGTCGGACTGAACCTGTTCGTTTTATCATCAATATCCAATACCCCCGTGGAAACCGCGGCGAAAGGTGTCCTTCCGTTCATTGCGATCATGCTGGTTCTGCTGGGTATTATTACTTTCGTGCCTGAGATATCGCTGTTTCTTCCAAATCTGGTGTACGGAGGTTGAGCCGTGAAGAATTACGATCATCGCCGCCGGGCAGCATTGGAACCGCCGAAAATCATCTCTCGGGATCGGCATGTGCGATAATCTCCTTAAGTTGCTGGCGATTGGGCGAGATTGATCAGAAACCGCACGGTCCAGTCGGGATCGGTGATCATCGGGCAGTGCTGCTGCCGCCACCGGCTGACCGTCCAGTCCGGTTGTGTCGCAAGATACTTGAACGTTTCGTCAAAATAGGGCGAAGCATAGTGCGTCAGCCGCGCATAATGCTTCCGGGGGATCTGCGTGAAACGGCAGGTCAACCGGATCGGCTGTTTCCAGGTGCCGATAGGTTGCGGGCGCAGAAAACCAGTGATTTTCGCCGCACTTTTCCCCAGGCCGAAAAGACCGATATCCGGCGGGACGATCGAATGTCCATCCTCTGTCAGGCAGAGTGCGCGCGCCGTCGATTGCCTGATTGTCAGAACGCTTTCACCGTCGCGCGGTGCGAACGCATCCAGAAGAACCAAGGCGCTGATACTGTCCGAACGACGATCGGCAGCTCCAATAACGGGCATGCCGCCGTAGGAATGGCCTACCAGAACGATATCCCGACCCGCTGATGAGTCCAGGGCGCGAACGGTGTCTTTGATGTGGCGTTCCAGGTCCGTCTCCTTCGCCGGAGATACGCGGAGATTCGACATGCCTGAGAGGGTGGGAGCCAGGACCTGGTGCCCTGCGGCATATAATCGGCACGCCACCTTGTCCCAGCACCAGCCTCCAAAAAAGGCGCCATGTATCAGTATGAATGTTGCCACATGCGGTTCCGATCTGCTTTAGTCTTGCTGTCTTCAATTTTATATAGCCGGACTGTAGTGTACGGTTCTGCAGATAGGTAATCAAATTTTCTTATCGGACAAAAATTTTTAATAACTTTACATAAAATATAAATCTGTGTTATATAGTATTTCATCAGAATTCACAATGTAGAGTGTTCCGTCAAGGGATGCAGTTATTTCGAGCAATCGGTTGGCGCATAACGATGCGTCCCGCTTGGAATCCTATGCGTGAAAGCGCTTTAGCAAAGGGAGAAACTTTATGAAGCAAACGATCAAGAGACTCGTAATCGGTTCAATGGTTGCCGTGTGCGCCGTGTCATTCGCGTGGGATGCGGAGGCGCGCGACAAGGTCCGTTGGCGGATGCATTCCGCTTTCGGCAAACAGCTTCCTGTGGTGGGTGGAACGGCGCATTACATCGCTGAGCAGGTCGGCAGGATGTCGGGCGGAGACTTCAGAATCAAGGTGTTCGAGCCGGGGGCGCTGACGGGTGGCTATGCTTATTACGACCCGATCGCACAAGGCGCGTTTGAAGCTGCTTATGGATCGCCGGGCGCCAACCAGAGTAAAAGTCCCGCGCTGGCATTTGCATCTTCCTGGCCTTTTGGCCCCGGGATTGGCGAATTCCTCGCTTGGCTGAAGCATGGCGGCGGGGAAGAAATCATTTCCGAAATCTACGCGCGCGACAACATAAAATACTTCATGTGCGGTCTGATTCCACCGGAAACTTCAGGCTGGTTCCGGGAACGTGTCGACCGGATCGAGCAGTTGCGGGGACTGAAAATGCGGTTCTCCGGCATGGGCGCGCTGGTGATGCAGAAATTTGGCGTATCGACGCAACTACTGGCGGGCGGTGATATCTACCCTGCGTTGGAATTGGGCACGATCGATGCCACCGAATTCATGATGCCTGCCATCGACCGGTCGCTCGGCCTGTACCAGATTGCAAAATACAATTACTTTCCCGGCTGGCATCAGCAATCCTCAACCAGTGAGATCTTGGTCGGCATGGAAGCCTGGAATGCCTTGCCTCCGGAATATCAGGCCATGTTCGAAGCGGCATGTACCGCGAGCGTTACCATGCAGATCGCTGAAGGCGAGGCTGCCCAGTATCAGGCCATGCTCGATAACGAAGCCAGTGGCGTGACCAACGTGATCTGGCCGGACGACATTCTGGACCAACTGCGTAAAGCCTGGGAGGAAGTCGTCGCGGAACAGGTTGCGGATAACGAAGATGTTGCAAGGCTTTGGGAAAGTTACAGCACATTTCACGAGAAATACAAGATTTGGGGTGAGCGTGGTTATCTGAAATAGGGCGCGGCCTCTGTCGTGCGGGAAAGATCATCCGGCAAGCAACGATTGCCGTTTCGCGAGCCGCCTGGCGATCGTTGCCTGAGCACGGATGTTCTGATTTTTTTACGCGCTTGAAAATAAACGACTAATCCCGGACAGGAATCTACGAATGCTGTTTGACGCCGTCTTGCGGGTTTGCCGTTTTCTTGATCGGTGCGTTCGATATGCCGGATTAGCTGGAGGCTGGCTGATACTGCCATTGATCGCCATCATAATGTTCGATGTTGTAACCCGTAAACTGGACGTGACGCGCTTGTGGTTTGCGGAGTTCACCATCAATTACGGTTATTCGATCTCCACCATCATTCAGGATCTGGAATGGCACTTCCATGCGGTGCTGATGATGCTGAGTTTCGGATTGGCCTATCTGGTAAATGCACATGTCCGTGTCGATGTTTTTCGTGAATTGCTGCATCGGCGAAAGCAGGTTTGGCTGGAATGGCTGAGCATCCTGCTGCTAGGTATCCCTTTCCTGCTGGTTATGGTGGTTTATGGCTGGATGTTATTTGAAATTGCCTGGGTTCAGAACGAGGGTTCGGATTCCTTGACCGGATTGAATCATCGCTGGTTCATTAAATTTTTCATTCCGCTCGGTTTTGTGCTGATACTTTGCGCCCTGATTGCCACTTTGGGGCGTTTGACGGTCTATTTGTTCGGCTCACCGGCGCAAAAAGCCTCCGCGCGGGCAAGTTTATCGATATTTTCGCACGACATGACAGGGACGGACGTGACAAACCAACCTGCCGATCCGGCCATAGCCGCCGAAAAAACGGATCGCAAATCACAGCGGTATTGAAGCGATGTGGCTGGAACTTTGGCAAGCCGTTTACGACCACTTGTTCGATTACATCGCGGCATATATGTTTCTGGCGCTGGCCGTTATGCTGTTCACCGGCATGCCCGTTGCGCTGGCCTTGGGCGGGGTCGCAACATTGTTCGCATTTGTTGCGATTCAACTCGATTTTCTGGACTGGCCGATTTTTTTTCAGATCGTTCAGCGATTTTGGGGAGGAGATAGCGCTTCCGGCGCTGTCCAAAACCCCGTTCTCGTCGCGGTGCCCTGTTTCATATTCATGGGCACAATGCTTGAAAAATCACGGGTTGCCGAGGATCTCCTGTATATTCTGCAGGTGATGATGCGCCGCATGCCGGGTGGGCTTGCCGTCTCGGTTGCCGTGATGGGAACTATATTGGCGGCAACGACCGGCATCATCGGGGCTTCGGTCGTCATGATCACCCTTCTGGCACTGCCGACGATGCTGGCGCGCCGCTACAGTCCGTCGCTTGCCACTGGCGCGATTGCGGCCTCGGCAACTTTAGGAATTCTCATACCGCCGTCCATCATGCTGGTATTGATGGCGAATCTGCTGGCGATTTCAGTCGGCAGCCTGTTCATCGGCGCGGTGCTGCCCGGTCTGTTACTGTCGGGGCTTTACGTGCTCTACATTATTGTTGCTAGTCTGATCGATCCCGGCAAAGCGCCGCCGATGGAAAAGGGCGAGATCGGTCTTGCGCCATCGGACAGGCGTAATCTGCTGTGGTTCTCGGCGATTTGCGGTTTTGCTGCCGGTATCGCCCTCATCGGTCCCGTAGTGGCGGCGGACAGAGATATAAACTGGCCTCTCATTGCGTTGCTGACGGTTTTCACCGCCTCCGCCTGGATTGGAAAAATCGAAGGCGACAGCCTGCTTGGCGGTATTCTGCGCGGCTTTGTGCCGCCGATATTCCTCATCGTCATCGTTCTCGGTTCTATCTTTGCCGGACTAGCAACGCCGACCGAGGCCGCGGGCGTCGGCGCATTCGGCGCCATTTTGCTGGCGTGGATCAACGGCACGCTGTCCTTTGATGTCCTGAAAAATGTCGTTGACAGAACCGTCCTGACCACCGCGATGATCTTTTTCATCTATGCGGGCGCGATCGCATTTTCGACCTTGTTCCGGAACCTGTATGGCGAGGATCTGATCGTCGAATTCATCGAGTGGCTACAACTCGGGCCATGGCCACTTTTGTTCATGCTGCTGGCTGTGATCTTTCTGATGGGTTTCTTCTTCGATTTTCTGGAAATCACGCTGATCATCTTGCCGGTTTTCGCGCCGATCATCAAAGCGCTGACGCCGGCCTTCGCGGCTCATCTGGGGTTGGAAGCGGCAACCGATCCGGCTGCAGCGTCTGCAAATCAGGCGCAGGTTATCATCTGGTTCGCAATATTGGTGGCGGTCAATCTTCAGACGTCATTCCTGACCCCACCCTTTGGGTTCGCACTTTTCTATATGAAAGGCGTTGCGCCAAAATCTGTTAAAATGCAGGAAATATACACCGGCATCATACCTTTTGTTATTCTTCAACTTATCGGTTTGATGTTCATCGTGTATTGGCCGGGTATTGCATTGTGGTTGCCAGGGCAACTATTGAATTAAGGGTCGCTCGGCCTTTTATGGTTCGGCCAGCAAACCGGTCGGGCCATACGGCCGCTATGGCGAGTCTATATGGCAGGGTGCAAGGGTCTTGAAACCCACTTTCAGGCCAAACTGGAGCGGCGGCCAGCCATGAAGCCCGTCATCAGCCATTTCAAGGAGGAGCATAGGTTTCGTGCTGTCCTGACTCAACCGAACGCGGACCTGGTCTGATGGCAATGCGGGCGCGCTCCCTGGCTGTTTACGTAGATTGCATGTCGGCCGTATCCCGGTTTAACGAAGCGGTGACCTCCAAAAGAACCGAAGCGTTGCGCGGAAGCCTCTTTACACCGATCACTGAACGCGCATGCCGCCCCTTGTCTCCCAGAGTTTCGATCAAGTAGTCCGATGCCCCATTGGCCACCGTTGAGATCGCGTCGAAATCGTCGGAATGCGCCACATAGCAAGTGATACGCAGGATACGCCTTAAGTTGCCGAGGCCGCCGGCAGAGGCATTCAGCCAGGCCAACGCCTGTTCGGCACAGATGCGCGCCGACTGAACCGCGTCAGGCAGGCTAATGTCCCGCCCCACCGTGCCGGTGTGGGCCAGCACCCCGTTCTGTTTCGCGACCTGCCCAGCCAGATAGGCGGTCGTGCCGTCGAGTGTGATCGGCTCGTAGGGGAAGCTCGTCGGCTCGGGCTGCGGAAGGCTCCGCTGAATGGTGGCGACGTCGAGCGCGGCGGCCGGCTCTGTCGGATGGGAAGTCATGCGGGAATCCGTCATTTCAGTCGGTGTTCTCGTTGGCGGCGGCCGGTCCGGAGCGCTGGAGTTTCCAGACGCCCAGAATCACCGCCAGTCCGGCAAGGTTCATTATCGGGCCCGGGACCACCAGCAGCGCCGTGGCCAGCACCAGCCCGGCACGTGCGGGCCAGACCAGTGTCTTGCCGCCCAGCCAGCCGGTCATGACGATGGACAGGCAGACGATCCCGATACCGGAGCGCGCGAGCACAAAGATCAGATCGGACCATTGCCCCTGTCCCAGCAGCTCGGGATTGGCGACGAACAGGAACGGAATGACATAGGCCGGAACGCCGAGCGCAAAGGCGCGCCAGCCGACGGCCGACGAGCCCGCCCCTGCAATTGGCGCAGCGACAAAGGCAGCGACGGCCACCGGGGGCGTGATCTGTCCGAGCACCGCATAATAGAACACGAAGAGATGCGCCGCGAGCGGGCTGGCTCCGAGATCGACAAGCGCCGGGGCGACCAGCGTCGCCTGGATGATATAGGCCGGCGTCGTAGGCATGCCCATGCCGAAGATGAAGGCCGCGACCATGGCCAGGATCAGGGCTAGATAGATGTTGCCGTGGGCAAAGGTAATAACGAGGCTGCTGAACCGGAAGCCCAGCCCCGAGACCTGAACGATACCGACGATGATCCCCGCCGAGGCGCAGGCGATAGCGACCGTTACGGCGGCCCGCGCGCCCAGTTCAAACCCCTTAAGAAAGCTCTGAATAAATCCATCCTGGATTTCTCAGAGCACGCAAGGTGAAAATGCGATTTTCACCTTGCTTCAAAATCAATGACTTGTATCATTGATTTTGGCGGTACGTCCCTGTACCGCAGGAAACTCTGATTCAATCAGAGTTTCCTTAACCGGCGCCGCCTTGAATGGCCCAGGCGACATCGGCGGCCTGGCGATTCTCTTTGACATCATGCACGCGGAAAATCCTGACGCCCGCCGCCACGCCCAGCGCCGTGGTGCCCGCGGTCGCCCCGCTCAGTTCAGCCGGCGTATTCACCGCGCAGATGCCGCCCATGAAACGCTTGCGGCTCGCGCCCAGCAGGACCGTATGGCCGCTGTCCACAAAAGCCTTCAGATTCTTTAACAAGGCCAGATTATGCGCCCGGGTTTTACCAAAGCCGATACCCGGATCGATCACGATATTATCCCGCCGAATCCCCGCCTTCAGGCAATCCCCGGCCCGCGTTTCCAGAAAGCCCCTGACAGCGCCGACCACATCCGCATATTCCGGCCTGGCCTGCATGGTTTCAGGCACGCCCAGCATGTGCATAATGATGTAAGGACAGGCCCTGTCCGCGCACAGGGCAATGATCCCGGGGTCATCATTACCGCCCGAGACATCATTGACTATCGTCGCGCCGGCATCCAGCGCGGCCCCGGCCACCGCGGCGCGGCGGGTATCAATGCTGATGGCCACATGCCCGGGCTTTGTTGCACCGATCTTTTCAATGACAGGCAACACCCGCCTGATCTGTTCCTTTTCACTGACCGGCGCTGATCCCGGCCGGGTTGACTCCCCGCCGATGTCGATAATATCGGCGCCCTCGTCAATCATCTGCTTGCCATGCCGGATGGCGGCCTCCAGATTATTAAACCGGCCGCCATCGGAAAAACTGTCCGGCGTGATGTTTAATATGCCCATGATCAGGGGCGGGCCGCGCGGGTCGATAGTCATGCGAGCAGACCGGCCAGTTCATCCGTGGCCTTGACCAGCGCGTCGATCATCGCGGCTTCACCGGCAAGATGACCAGCGTCGGGTATAAGTTCCAGTCCGAGTTGGGTTTTGCCGGCTGCCTGCAAGGCCCCGTGAACGGCCCAGGAAGACGCCGGCAGACAGGTCAGATCTTTGCGGCCATGAATCAGCCGTATCGGGACATCGGGAACCCGCGCAATATTTTCAAGAATCTGATTTTCCGCGATGAAATATTTATTTTTCGCATAGTGTATTTCAAGCCTCACCTGCCTGAGCAGCTTTTCTGCTTCAGCCTCGGGCAGGGCGTAATTATCCATAATATTATGCGTCACGACCCTGCCCGCCCACAAAGACCACGCCCTGGCCGCCGCTAATTGCCTGTCTTTAGCGCCTGAAAATACCCGTTCATGCAGGGCGTTGAGTAAATCTTCTTTCTCTGTCTCGCTGAATATTGAGGTAAATTCCGCCCAATAATCCGGGAAAATATGATTGACGCCCGCCTTTGCAAACCAGTCGAAATCGCATTGTCTGGCGAGAAAGACGCCTCTTGAGATAATGCCGGACACGGCCGCGGGATAGCGCTCCGCGTATAAGAGCGCCAGTGTTGCGCCCCAGGAGCCGCCGAACAAAAGCCATTGATCAATGTCGAGCCGGGTTCGCAGCGCGTCAATGTCCGCCAGAATATGCGGCGTTGTATTATGCTCAACCCGGCCGACGGGCCTGGATCGATGGCAACCCCGCTGATCCAGAAGGATGATCCGGTATTTATCGGGATTAAAGTAACGCCGGTGACTTTCTTTACAACCCGAACCCGGGCCGCCATGCAGAAAAACGACAGGGATACCGCTTGCGCTGCCGGTCTCTTCAAAATAGACCGTATGCCCGTCCCGTTCCAGTTGATACACGGCTCGGGCGTCGATTTCAGGATAGAGTTCCGGCAAAATCAGATTACTTTGGGAAAATAATGGAGCGGGTCATTCAATCTTTTCTCGTGTATGGCCACGCTGGCCAGTCTGCTACGGGCATGACAGCCAGATACCTCACCCAAACCGGCCCTAAATATCATTCAGGATTTCCCTGCGTTTCGCCTCATACTCTTCCCGGGTAATCAGTTCTTTGCGCCGCAGTTCTTTCAGTGTCTGCATACGCGCTTCTATGGATCGGGTCTGGCCCGCCCCCGGGTTGTTGATATCACGCATTTCCTTGCGCATCCGCGCCATCTCGGCGCGCATCTCGCGCCGTTGCCTGGCCATCCTGGCCGCTTCCAGTTGCAACTGTTCGTCCTCTTGCCGCGCGATCCGGTCCTGCGACTGCTCGCGCCTTGCCAGGTAGCCGTTGGCCGCCTGTTTAATGTCAATCACAAACCAGTCATGCCTGATCCGGTTCAGACGCTTGTTTTCAATGCCTTCCACGTTCAAAAATACGCCGGAAAATACCCCGGAGGCGCGGCCGCGGCTGCCGTTGTCGAGGTCATAAGGCACGGCGGCACGGCCGGACGGGTCATACACCGATTCAAATGCCTTGCTGCGGAAAAAATCATGTTCGCCCATGATGATATTCAGCTTGCCGTCCTTGAAGAAGGATCGGGCCGCCAGGAAACGCTTGTCCTGCAGGCCCAGCAGCTTTCTTTCGTCTTTTTCCAGGGCAAAGATAATATCCTGATCCGGCCCGGCATTGCGGAATCCCCTGGGCAGTTCCTTACTCAGCAGCTTTATCTGCGGCACGGTAAAAACGCTTTCAAGCGCCTCGTCACCGGCAAAAAAACTGTCATCGGGCGTCTGCAAAGCCAGCAGGGCCAGTTCCAGTTCCTCCTGATTCAATGCGACGGGATGCTCATTTTGACCAAATCTATCCGAATCCTGCGGGGCATATTTAATGTAACGATTAATGCCGGATTGCCAGATCACGGCCTTGTCGTCCCCGCCGGAACCAAACAGGCTCACGGCCGAGACAAGACCCGGGCAGAAAAACAACGGGCAGAGAAACAGTAATTTAAGCGGCTGTCTTGTAAAAATCTTTTTCATCGTGGATTTAACGCCTTGCGCGGTTGAGATTAAAAACGGATTCAGCCCGAAGTTTACCTAAAAACGCGCGACTTAAACATCATTGATCGGGGGTTCAAAAAAAAGACCTCCGAAGAGGTCTTTTTCAAAGGTGAGCGCGCGGCCTAGAAGCCCGTCGGCTTTAATGCCCCAATCAAAAGCCAACGGGCTCCTAGTGTTGAGACTTGTATCAAGTCAGTTATGGGTGGTTTGGTCTCCCCAGCCTTATGGTCTATTATTATTTCAACGACGACCCATACTTATGCAGCCGCACCGGTTACGACGGGCGCAGAAGATACAACAGGCCATCAGCCATTGCAAACATTTATTGCATTTTCACAACAAAATAATCGCGATTAATGTTGTATAGACACAACATTGTTGCCGTTCCTGTCTCTTGCCGTCATTGCGGCCTGTCCGGGGCAGGCAGGGCCAGGCCGGAATGACGACGGGGGTAACAGGCACATCCCGGCAATCCTCTTTACCATGCCTCCACAAGATCGTCATTTCAGCCTGCGCCAGACAGGCCGGCGAATGACAACCACCAGGCAACAATGACATCGCCTTATTCTTGAACTGATCGGAATTGTCTTATACCATCAGCCGTCCACTCCGGCGATGTTAGGGAGCTATGAGCATGACATTATTCCAGGCGCTGTTAATTATCGTGTCTGTCTTTATCCATTCAGCCTGCGCGGCCGGGACAGGGCGTATCTTTGTCACCAACGAACGCGGCAACACGATTTCAGTCATCAACAGCAATAGCCTTGAGATTGAAACCACCATCGCAATAGGCGATCGCCCGCGGGGCCTAGGCCTGTCTCCCGATGGCAAGGAGTTGTATGTGGCCGTGAGCAAGGAGAACAAGATCAAGGTGCTGGATCCGGTCTCGCTCAAGATCATCCGCGAATTCGTATCGGGCGGCGATCCCGACGCATTTGCCGTGCATCCCAACGGCAATATCTATATCTCCAATGAGGACGAGGCCAAGGCCTCCGTATTTGACCCGAAGTCGGGCGAGTTATTGGCGGAGATTCAGGTCGGCCTGGAACCGGAGGGCGTGGCGATTTCGCCGGACGGCAAGCGGGTTATCGTGACCAGTGAATCGACCAATATGCTGCATGTGATCAAGGCCGCGGACAATACCATCGAACACAATATCCTTATCGGCGCCAGACCCCGCGCCGCCACCTTTACCCGGCGGGGCAATATCGCCTATGCCACGGCCGAGATCAGCGGGGAAGTGGCCAAGGTCGATATGGACAGCGGCAAGGTGCTGAAGACGGCCTCGACCGGGGACGCCCGGTCCAAGCCCAAAGACATATTGCTGAACAGGGATGAGAGCGTCATCTATGTCGCCGGCGGGCGGGCCAACAAGGTCAAGGTCATGGACGCCGACACCCTGGAAATCAGGAAAATGATCCCGGTGGGCGAGCGGGTCTGGGGCCTGGCCATGAACAAGGCCAAATCGCGCCTGTTCACCACCGATGGCATCAGCGGCACGGTCTCCGTTATCGACACCGACAAAAACGAAGTCATAAAAACCATCAAGGTGGGCAAATTCCCCTGGGGCGTGCTGGTGGATTATTGAGGAAACTCTGATTGAGTCAGAGTTTCCTGCGGTACAGGGAAGTGCCGCCAAAATCAATGACGTAAGTCATTGATTTTGAAGCAGGGTGAAAATCGCATTTTCACCCTACTTGCCCTGAGAAATCCAGGATGGATTTATTCAGGGCTTCCTTAGCAGGGAGCGCCGAAAAAGCGAACCGGCGTCATTTTTGATATTTTTCTTTCCATTCGGAATAAGGCATACCGTAGATCAGCGTCCTGGCCTCCTCATAATCCATCGTTATGCCCTGCTCGTGGGCCGCGGCCAGGTACCATTTTGACAGGCAGTTGCGGCAGAAACCGGCCAGGTTCATCAGGTCGATATTCTGTAGCTCGGTGTGTTCACGCAGGTGTTTGAGCAGCGCCCTGAAGGCGGCGGCCTCAAGTTCGGTGCGGGTCTCGATATTCATGTTTGCCTCCGGTTTTTTCGTAACATTTCGTTCTAAAGATCATACTTCTTCATGCGATAACGCAGCGCCATGCGGGTGATGCCGAGTTCCCTGGCCGCCCTGGAGACGTTGCGATCGGTGCGTTGCAGGGCCTGCTTGATCAGGCGTAATTCGGCCTCGCCCAGGGTCGCCTTGTCATCGATCAGCGCGGCGTCGGGGCCTGCTTCGGCCCGCTTTTCGAGGCCCAGCAGGTCGGCGGACAGCGGCTCGCCGTCGCTCAATAACACGGCCCGCTCGATCAGGTGTTTGAGTTCGCGCACATTGCCCGGCCAGTCGTAGTCCAGCAGGGCGGCCGCGGCCGCATCCGGGAAGCCGGCGAACGGCAGGTCATAGCGGCGCGCGGTCTGGGCCGCAAAGCGCCGGGCGAGCAGGAGGATATCATCGCCCCGTTCACGCAGCGCCGGGATTGAAAAGGATATTACATTGAGCCGGTAATACAGGTCTGAACGGAATTCGCCCCGCTCCGCCAGTGTTTCGATATCGCGGTTGGTGGCCGCGATGATCCAGGCGGCCACGGAGCGTTCCTGAGTGGTTCCGACCCGCCTCAGGGTGCGCCGTTCCAGCACCGCCAGCAGCTTGGACTGGAGATCCAGGGGCAATTCGCCGATCTCGTCCAAAAACAGCACGCCGTCCTCGGCGGCCTCGATCAAACCGGCGCGGGCGGCATGGGCGTTGGTGAAGGCGCCCTTTTCATGGCCGAACAATTCCGACTCGATCAGGTCTTTGGGCAGGGAGGCGCAATCGACATGCACAAAGGGCCGCGGCGCGCGCCGGCTGCGCTCATGCAGGAGGCGCGCGGCCACATCCTTGCCGGCGCCGGTCTCGCCCAGGATCAATACCGTGGGCGGGATCACCGCTTCCGCGGCCGACAGCCGGGCAATGCGGCTGACCTGTTCCCTGACCGCCTTTATGGCCTCGCATTCGCCCAGAAATTCAACGCTCTCGGCCGAATGCCGCTCGCGCTTGGCCGAGTAGGCCAGCTTTTGCGCCAGCTCGTCTTTATCCAGCACCTTTTCGACATTGATCAGCAACTCATTCAGATCGATGGGCTTTTTCAGATAATCGGCGGCGCCGGATTTCATGGCCGAGACGGCGTCTTCCAGTTCGCCATAGGCCGACATGACCAGCACCGGCGGGCCGGATTGCGCGGCGCCGATCTCGGCCAGCAGTTCCAGCCCGGCGCCATCCGGCAAACGCATATCAAGCAGGATCAAATCCGGCGGCCCGGCCTTCAGCCCATCGCGCGCGGCGGCCAGCGTGCCGGCCAGGCTGACTTTATAGCCGGCGCGCTCAAGGTGTTTCCTGACCGCCTCCGCGAAGACCTTTTCATCTTCGACCAGCAGGATCTGTTTGCTCAGCACGGGCACCTCGGCCGAGGTGATCAGGGGGTCCGACATATCATGCGCCCCGCGGGTTTGCGCCTGTGTCAGAAGCCGGCGCCGTGATGATGACTTCCGTGCCCGCGGCCTTGATCACGTTGAAGCGCAGATTCCAGCCGTGGATCTGGCAGATTTTGTAGGCAATGGGGATCCCGAGTCCGGTGCCGAAGCGCTTGGTCGAGGGCCCCGGTTCAAGGTTGCCGGGCTTGGGTTCAAACGGCAGGCCGGGGCCGTGATCCCGGATTCTGATCTCCGTATGGTCTCCGGCGGCGCTCAGCGTGAGCCTGATCGCGCCGCCCGGCGGCGAGGCGTCGACCGCGTTGGCCAGCAGGCCATATAGCGCCTGCTCCATCAAATCGGGATCGGCCCTCAGCGGTCGCTCCGGTTCCCAGCCCTGGCGCGCTATCTCGATCTTCTTCTCCGCAAGCCGGCCCTCAAGCAGGGCCAGCGCCGCATCCACCAGGCGGGCCGCGCTGCTCTGCCTTAAATCGGGTTGCAGCGGGTGCAGATACGAGACCAGGGCGTTGACCCAGCGCCCGAGCCGGTCGATCGTGGCTATGATGACCTGTTTTGATTCGTTGACCTCGGCCTGGTTTTCGGCGTGCTCCAAAAGCTGCGCCGTGGCCCTGATACTCGCCAGCGGGTTGCGAATATTATGCGCAACCACCGGCACCAGCGAACCCAGCGCGCTCTGGCGCTCCTTTTCCAGCAGGGCATCGCGGCTACTGGCCAGTTCCGCCGCCATTTTATTGATGGCATGGGCCAGATCGGCGACCTCCGCCACACCGCCTTCGCTGATATGGCAATCCAGCCGGCCCTGACTGATGCGGCCGGCGCCCCGCATGATGCCGGCGATGGGTTTGATGAAGCGGGTCTGCAACACATGCCGGGTATAGATCGCGATCAGCACCACGATCAGGAGCGGCACGGGAATAATGAACGGCGCAAAGCGGGTCCATAATTCCAGGGTCTTGTCCAGTTCATCGTGTTGCGTGGACAGCATCGTTTTGAAGTCGGTATAGCGTTGCTCAAACTTGCCGACCATATACTGGGCAAATTGCGGGTCCAGCAGTTGCATCTGGGCCGAGCGGATCGCCATATTGGGATTGCTGAAGATATTATTCATGGCGCGCTGAATTTCACGGTAGGCCAGATTCAACTCCTGGATCGCAATGTCTTCCTCGCGCGAACGCGAACGGCGCCGCAACTCGTTGAGGCGCTCGGAAATACTGCGCGAATATTGCGGGTAGGCCTCCAGCGCGCGCGGATCCTGCAACACCCTGGCCCGGGTCATGGCCTGGATCTGGGCATAAAGCTCGCCCCGGATCTGCTCGGTAAAAAAGAACATGGCATTGATGCGCACCGATTCGGCCGAATTATGCTGCCAGAAATAGGCCGACAGGCCGCCGATCAGCCCCGTGACCGTAACCAGAAACAAGATCGCGATCTCGTGACGGAATATGAGCTTTTTCAGGGATCGGGCGCGCTTCAGGGACATCGGCCGAGTATAACCCGGATGGTCTAAATGAACCAGATTATTGGATAACTGTAACCAGACCCATAGCGCGGCGCTTTTGCGGGTTTCGCCGCGTTGACAGCCAAGTATTTATTTTTATTGATCTTTATTTGTTCCCGCAAAGTGTGGCACGGAAAATGATAATTAAATACCGCACAAAGATTTTGTGTCTCGGTTATCGAGTTTTTGACAATAATTCAATTTGAGGAGAAATGACGATGAAATGGGAAACACCACAATACAGCGACATCCGTTTCGGCTTTGAAGTCACGATGTACATCAACAACAAGTAATTGTTGATACGCTGAAATCAAAAAAGGGGCGGAAGCCCCTTTTTTTATGCCCGCCCATTCAGCGCCTGCGGCCCCGGCCCCCCGCCGAACCGCATCCGCCAGAATAAGCCGCCTTCCCGCTCTTTATTAAGCTGGCATTTTGCGCTTAATCGCCTATCATTCCACGGGATTAAACCAGACTCTGGAATTTAACGGCCCGATTCACAAGGTAAAAAAACAGGCATGTCCGCCCTCTTCAAAATCATTTATCTGGCGTTCTTCGCCCTGGCCGCCCTGCAAGGCGCGGAGGCCGGCGAATATCAACTGCTGATCTCCAAACAGAATAATGAACTGATCGTTGAACGGGCGGGGGTAGTGATCAAAAAATACCGTATTGCCAGCGGCAAGGGCGGCAGGGGCGCCAAACGCCAGAGCGGCGACGGCAAAACGCCGATCGGCGCCTACCGGATCGTGAATTTTAAGGAAAGCGACCGCTTTCACTATTTTATGCACCTGGATTATCCGAATTTAATTGACGCCTGGCACGGTTATAAAGACAAGATCATCAACGCGGCCGAATTCAAACAGATCGCCGCGGCCTATCGACAACGGCAAGCGCCGCCCCAGGACACCGGGCTCGGCGGCTTTATCGGCATCCACGGTCTCGGCCAGACCGATGAGGAGAAACTGGCCATACACCGGGGATTCAACTGGACCGAGGGCTGCATCGCGCTCACCAACGAGGAAGTCAATGAACTCCGGCAATTTATCAAGATAGGCACGACCGTGATCATCAAGCAGTAAACCCGGCCTGATTCCGCTCAAACTGCCGGCGGCGATCCTCGCTTACGCCTTGCCTTGCCGTCACCGAAAATAACTTCCGCATCACCGGCCGCCCGCGCATCGGCCGGGCCATACAAAGCAGGGACGAGCGTGACCTGCCCCGCAATGCAGTGATCCTGTCCCACAACCCGAGCCCGGCGCAACAGAGGCCGGCCGTTGAACCGCGCTATATCAAGTATTCCGCTGCAAAATAACCATAGCCGAAGCCCGGCCGCTGCCGCTAAACACGGGCGACAGAGATATGGACAAGCGCGCGAAAGAGATTAATAAGACATTGCTGGCGATGGTAGCATACGCGGTGACAGATGATCTTTATGGAAGCAGGTCCGGCAGGTGCCTTCAATAACGCTCTGGTAGCATACGCGGTGACAGATGATCTTTATGGAAGCCCTGAATAAATCCATCCTGGACTTATCAGAGCACGTAAGGTGAAAATGCGATTTTCACCCTGCTTCAAAATCAATGACTTGCATTATTGATTTTGGCGGTACGTCCCTGTACCGCAGGAAACTCTGATTCAATCAGAGTTTCCTTATCATGCCGGACGATAAACAGGATAAAAACAATGAAAGAACAGCCGGAGCATAGCCTGTTATTACGCTGGCTGATATTAACGGGCCTGATCGCGTTCTCGTTTATCGTGAGTTGGCATGAAGATATTATCAGCCTCCTGTTCAACGTGGACCGGAGCCGCATCTCCTGGCTTATCGCGCTCATTTATTTCCTGGTGACGCTGCACTGCGCGAAACGGGTCTATGAAATCTCCGTGCAAACCAATCTGTGCCGCAAGGTCGATGATATTATCAGGCGCAAACAAACGCTGGCCTTTGAGATTAGCGACGACGCCGTGCGGGTTAATGCGCAGACGACATTGCCCGATTGCTACATGACCGAATATATCAGCGATCTGTACTGCCGCAACCGGCACAGCAACAACACGGAAGAGGCGAACAACACGGCCGACTTGATCGATGTCTATGAATCGCGCCTGAAGGGGCCGCAGGAAATCGGCTGGTTCGTTTCCGATCTGATGCTGAAACTGGGCCTGCTGGGCACCATCATCGGCTTCATCTTCATGCTGGGTTCCGTTGCCAATATTGCCGACTTTGATGTCAGCAGCATGCAGAAAGTGCTGCGGCACATGAGCGACGGCATGGCCACGGCCTTATACACAACGCTGGCCGGCCTCGTTTGCAGCAGCCTGGCCGCCATGCAATACCACATGCTGGATCGGCATGCGGATGAACTGGTTGAACTCATCCGCCATTTGACCCAGGTGCATGTGATCCCGAAGATAACATAAAGGCTTGAGCATGAAGACGCGCGTCAAAGACCGGTTTCGTTCAGACCCGTTCACCGATCTGCTGTTCAACGCCCTGCTGGGGTTTACCTTTTTGTTTCTGGTCGCCATCATGTTTATGAACCCGGAGGCCAGGACCGGCATCATTGACCCCAAGGCGGAATACATACTCACCGTGAGTTGGGAGGATAATAATCCCGATGACGTGGATGTCTGGGTCGAAGACCCGGAAGGACAACTGGTCTGGTTCCGGGCGCCGGAAGTGGGGCTGCTGCACCTGGATCGTGATGACCGCGGCCTGATCAACGATACGATCCAGGTCGGCGCCGAAGAGATCCAAAACCCCATGAATCAGGAAGTGGTCACACTCAGGGGCGTTGTCACGGGCGAATATATCGTCAACCTGCATTATTATGCCTCCGAGACGGGCCGGCCGGTCGCTGTCAATGTCAGGCTGGCGAAGGTCAACCCGAAACTCGAAGTGGTTTACTACGGCACGGTCAAGCTGGAAAAAAAGGGCGATGAAAAGACCGCGTTTCGCTTTACAATCGGGCGGGACGGCGCGATCTCGGGCATAAACTTCCTGCCCAAGGCGCTGGTGACAGCCGGTTGAACCGGGACATGGGGCCAATACCCGGCGCATAAAACAAAAATGGCCTTGCGGCTGATTTACAAAGCCTTCAAAACAAAATCGGAGAACAATCTTGACACTGGGAATCACGGGCATTGTCGCGGCCTATATTCTTATCGGGCTGCTGCTGCTAAGCATTAACCTCTATTCAAGATGGTCCTGGCAGGTCAAGGCCGCGGCCACCATCCTGACCTCGGCCTTTTATGTCATCACCTATTTTTCCTTTCCGCCCCTGCTTGGCTGGCCGACCACACAATACCCGCCCGAGCAATTTCTGCTGGTTTCCACGCATGTCGTGCAGCCCGACAAGGAGACCGGCGAAGACGGCAGCATTTATCTGTGGCTCACGGAAATTAAAAACATGAACAACCCCTCCGAACCGCGCGCCTACCGGTTGGAATATTCAAATGAACTGCATGAAAAGATCATCAATGTTGAGGCCAGGATGGAGAGAGACATCGCCCAACTCGGCGAATTCAAAAAGCCCGACGACAACTTCAGCCGTATTGAAGGACAAAAACGCGGTGTCAAATCGGCAAACATCGAATTCTACGACCTGCCCGATCCGCTGTCTCCGGAAAAATAATTTATGTTGTCATTCCAGCCTGCCTGCGGCAGGCTGGTCGCGCCAGAGTGAGCCAGTCCTTGCAATCCACAGCACCGCTTCAAGAAAGAGGCGATTATCCTTCGCTGTAACACCACAAAGGTCTTTGATTCGTTCCCATTGGTCATCCCTGAGTACTCGGCGTTTCATGGCTTTCCCCCGTACAAAACGGATAGAATACAACATGATATAGGGGTAAACTCAAATTAATTGAGAACGGCTCCTAAACTTAGGACCGCTATGGTATGGATAAATTCACGAAAATAATGATGTCAGGCACAAACAGGGCGGGCTTTCCGGCCGCCCGGCCCAGAAGGATGCGGCGTGATGATTTTTCCCGGCGTCTGATGCGCGAATCACGCTTGTGCCGCGATGATTTGATCTATCCGCTGTTCATCATTGAAGGCGAACGGCGGCGGGAAAGCATCGCGGCCATGCCGGGTATCGAGCGCTTGAGCATCGATCTTCTGCTGGCCGAGGCGCGCGAACTGCTGGCATTAAAAATCCCGGCTATCGCGTTGTTCCCCGTGATCGACCCGGGCAAAAAGAGCGCCGATGCGGCCGAGGCCCTGAATACCGATGGCCTGTTGCAGCGGGCGGTCAGGGCCTTGAAGGCCGAATGTCCGGCGCTCGGCGTGATCACGGATGTGGCGCTCGACCCTTACACCCTGTCCGGGCAGGATGGCCTGGTTGACGCGGGGGGGTATGTGCTGAATGACGAGAGCGTGGCCGTGCTGGTCGAGCAGGCCCTGTCCCAGGCCGAGGCCGGGGCCGATATTGTGGCCCCGTCGGACATGATGGACGGGCGTATCGGTCAAATACGCGCGCGCCTTGAAGCCGCCGGTCAGCGGCAGACGCGCATCCTGGCCTACTCGGCCAAATATGCCTCCGCCTTTTACGGCCCGTTTCGGGCCGCCGTGGGTTCGGCGGCCAACCTCGGCGGCGCCGATAAATATACTTATCAGATGGATCCGGCCAACACGGATGAAGCCCTGCATGAAGCGGCGCTTGATATTGACGAGGGCGCGGATATGGTCATGGTCAAGCCCGGCCTGCCCTGTCTGGATATTATCTATCGCGTTAAACAGGCGTTCCGGCGTCCCACTTTCGCCTATCAGGTCAGTGGTGAATACGCCATGTTGAAGGTCGCGGCCGCCGCGGGCTGGCTGGATGAAAGGGATACCGTGCTGGAATCTCTGGGCGCGCTTAAACGCGCCGGCGCGGACGCCATCCTGAGCTATTACGCCAAACAGGCCGCGGGCTGGCTTGATGCGCGCCCCTGAACCGGCATCGCACAAGCGCCCGGCTGGGCGGCACAAATCCGGCCCTGCTCAAGCAATACTTCCCTCACTCCTTGCCGGCGCGGGCCGCGCCTGTGAACCGCGGCGTCTGGATACGAAGATCGCATTGCCGTCTTTCTTTTTGGCCTCATGCTTGGCATCCATGGCCAGGGCCGCGACATGATGATGTGATCGACAATTGCGCCAGTCCGGCGACACGACCCCAACCGCGATACTGAGTATCGGATAAAAACGGCGCTCACCGCGCCGGTCCCGGCTTTCGATGCCGCCTTTGGCCAGGTCGTCCTCGTTATAAAAACATCGGACTTCAAGCGCAAATGCGGACAGTATGGCCTCGCAGCGTTCCTCCCAGTCCTCGGACTGAAAGATCGCAATAAAATCATCCCCGCCGATATGCCCCGCCCGATCGGTATCCTGGTTGATATATTGCTTGATAATGTCGGCCAGCAGCATGATGACTTCATCGCCGCGGGCATAGCCATAGGTGTCGTTATAGGGCTTAAAGTGATTCAGATCAAAATAAGCCAGCTTGAAATTCTGCCGGCGCCGCAACAGGCCGTCTATCCATTCATAAATCGGCACGTTGCCCGGCAGCAGGGTCAACGGATTGGAATAACGCGCGCTGTGTATCTGTTGCTCGGTGATCTTTTCCAGCAGCTTCAGGGTCTTGGCCACCCCGATATAGCGATTATTTTCGGTAATGACAATATCGATATTCATATCCGCCTGATTGCCGGCCGTAAACATGCGGCTGACATCCGCCAGGGTATTGTCCTTTTCGACAATCAACATGCCGGTGTACATATAATTGCGCACTGGCTTGTTGGCGTGCAATTCCCAGCCGTAGCGCCCGATAAAGGCTTCAAACAGACTCTGCCTGGTAATCACCCCGACCGGTTTGCCCGAATCGACAATCGGGATACAGTTGAGGGCGCTGTTCTTTTTGATCATCTCGGCGGCATAACCCAGCGGGTCTGAGGCCAGCAGCGGCCGGCGGTATTCCACCAGGTCCAGTATCACCTCCGGGTAACGGCGGGCGTCGCTTTGTCGCGCGGCGCTGACCGAATCATAAAGCTGGCCCGGGATGGCTTTATGGGGCGCCTTCTCGGGCCGGCCCAGGAAAAACCCCTGGCCGTGGCTAATGCCCAGGGCGCGCACGGTTTTTAGTTCCGCCGCCGTTTCTATGCCTTCCGCGATCACCTTGCAGCCCAGACTGCGCGACATTTCCCTTATGGAGCAGACGAAGTCATGCTTGACCGGGTCATGGTCGATGCCGCTGATAAAGTGCCGGTCAATCTTGACATACTCCGGCCTGAATTCCGACCAGACGCGCAAACTCGAATAGCCCGCGCCCAAATCATCGATCGCCAGTTCATAACCGCTGTTGCGGATATAGCAGATCGAATCATTGATCAGGGCGCAGTCTTCCAGCGGATATTGTTCGGACAATTCGATAACGACCTGATCCTTGCCGAGTTTAAATGTATCCCCGGCCAGGGTCACGATACGCCGCCCCGCGTTTAACTCGACCAGGCTCATGGGGCTGATGTTTAAAAATAATTTCCCCTGGGTCTTCTGCCGGCTGAATTCGCGGCAGGCCAGTTCAATGCAGAGATATTCAAAAGGCACGATCAGGTCATGTAACCTGGCCTCGGTGAATAATTTTTTGGGATGGTGAAATTCAGAGTTATCAGGGCCTCTGATCAATGCCTCATAACCCGTGATCTCCGGCACGCTGAGATCGACTATCGGCTGAAATACCGGTGTCAGTTGTTTTTTGTCGAGAATCTCTTTTATTTTTGGTTGTTGCATATCCCTCTAAGCCTCCCCAGAGCTATCCCGGAATTTGTTGTTATTAAGTTATTAACAGGACTATATCCATATTGCAAGTCTGACAGCGGATTATGACAGATATATTTTGTTTGGCATACACCCTGTTCGGGTTCAATACCTTTGAGACGAATCAGGTAGGCCGGATAACGAATGGTCGTGCCGGGACGATTCTGTTTTCCCCCGTTGTCATTCCAGCGAAAGCTGGAATCCAGTGGTTTTTATAATACATTCCCGCCCGAGCGGGAATGACATTATAGCGGGAGGCAAGGCTTAATCGTCTATATCAAGCTGCTTTATCTTGCGGGTCAGGGTATTGCGGCCCCAGCCCAGCAGTCTGGCCGCATCCTGGCGGCGGCCGCCGGTTTTCTTGAGGGCCGCTTCAATCAGGATAGACTCGAAACGGGGCACGGCATCCTTTAACAGTCGCGTGTCGCCCTGTAGCAGGCTCGCCTCGGCCCAGCGCCGGAAGATGCTTTCCCATTCGTCCGCAGGCTCATCGGCATCGGTCTCCTGCCGGAGTTCAGGCGGCAGATCTTCGATATGGATCTCGTTGCCCGATGCCATCACGGTCACCCAGCGGCAGAAATTTTCCAGTTGCCGCACGTTGCCCGGCCAGTCAAGACCGGTCAGGTAATCCCCGGTCTCCGGCAGTAATCGCTTGGTCTCCTGGGCCAGTTCGGCCGCGGCGATTTTGAGAAAGTGCCGGGTCAGGTCGATGATGTCCATGTGCCGCTCGCGCAGGGCCGGGACATGAACCCGGATCACATTCAGGCGATGTAGCAGATCTTCCCGAAAGCGGCCGGCCTTGACCAGTTGTTCCAGGTTCTGATGGGTCGCGGCAATAATGCGCACATCGACCTTGATCGGCAGATGGCCACCGACCCGGTAAAACTCGCCCTGGGCCAGGATGCGCAACAGGCGGGTCTGTAAATCGGCCGGCATATCGCCGATTTCATCCAGAAACAGGGTGCCGCCATGGGCCTGTTCAAAGCGCCCCAGGCGTTGCGCCGTGGCGCCCGTAAACGCGCCCCGCTCATGCCCGAACAGTTCGGATTCCAGCAGGTCTTTGGGGATAGCCGCGGTGTTGATGGCGATGAAGGGTTTGCCCGAGCGCGGACTGTGGGCGTGCAGGGCGCCGGCGACCAGTTCCTTGCCGGTGCCGGATTCGCCCGTGATCAAGACCGTCAGGTTGGAACCGGACAAGCGGCCGATGGCCTTGAAGACTTCCTGCATGGCCGGCGCCGAACCGATGATCGGCGAGGCCGGGGGATGCTCTTCCTGTCTGGCCGGCGCCGGGTTATTTTGTTTATAAGAGATGGCCCGCTTGACCAGGCTGACCACTTCATCCACATCAAACGGCTTGGACAGATACTCAAATGCGCCGCCCTGAAAGGCCGAGACCGCGCGGTTCAGGTCGGAATAGGCGGTCATTATAATTACCGGGGTATCCGGCGAGCGTTGCTTGATCCGGTCCAGCAGGCTGATGCCGTCCATGCCCGGCATACGGATGTCCGAGATGACCACATCCGGTTCTGTTTCATGCCGGTTCATCCTGCTCAGAATTTCATCCGGCCCGGAAAAACTGCGGATGGCGACATCGGCCTTTTGCAGGGCCTTTTCGAGCACCCAGCGAATTGATTTATCGTCATCGACGATCCAGACTTCCCGCTGTTTATTCATGCGGCCTCCTCATCGGCAGTAACAGGCTGAAACAGCTCAGATCATTGCGCCGTTCATAGCTGATCAAACCGCCGTGCGCCTGGATCAACTGCTGGGCGATGGACAGGCCGAGACCGGTGCCCTCGGCGCGGGCCGTGATCATCGGGTAAAAGGCGCGCGCCTCAATCTCGGCCGGAATGCCGGGGCCATCGTCGATAATATCGACCACCATGACCTGCCGGTTCAGGCGATTCTGGATGGTGACTTGCCGCTGCACGCGGGTGCGGATGGTAATCCGCCCGTCCGGGTCAATGGCCTGCGCCGCATTGCGCAACAAATTCAGGAGCGCCTGTATAATCTGCTCGCGGTCGGCGCCGATGTCCGGCAGGCTTGGGTCATAATCTCTTTTAATGTTGAGCGCGTCCGAATTTTCCGCGGTCAGGACAGAGAGCACGTATTCGAGCGCCTCATGGATATTGATGGCCTTTTTCTCGGGCAATACGCTTGAGGTCAGCATCCGGTCAATAAAATTTCTCAGCCGGTCCGCCTCGCTGATGATGATCCGGGTGTATTCGGAGAGTCCGGCATCGGCCAGTTCCATTTCGAGTAATTGCGCCGCGCCGCGAATGCCGCCCAGCGGGTTTTTGATTTCATGCGCCATGCCTTTGACGGCCTCCTTGCCGGCCTCCTGCACCGTCTTCTGATTCGCTTCCCGCATCACCCTGGCAAAGGAATCGGCATCGACCAGCTCGACCAGGATTTCCTCCGCGGCCTCGCCGGACAGGATAGGCGTGATCATGCAGTCCACCTTGATCTTGCGCCGCGGGCTGAGGCACATATCGAGCGCCCGCTCAACGCAGGTTGAGCCGGAATCGAGCGAGCGCTTGACCGTCTTGTAAAAAAAAGAGGATTCCGGCCAGATCTGCCTGGGCGTCATGCCCGCTATTTGCTTATGACTGACGGACAACAGGCTCTCGCCGGCGCTATTGATGGCCAAAAGCCGCAGCGCCTTATCGAATAACAACACGGCGGTGGCAAGATTATCCAGCGCTCGCACCGCCAAATCCGCGTTATGGGCCATTGATTGGTTCATTGTCGCACTTTTTTGGTGCAATGTGCAAAGCTCCGTTCCCCGGCGGCGCCGGTTTTTGATAAAAATCAGTGGAAGATGAAACCGTTAAGGTAGCCAGCAAGCAAGAAACAGACCAGCCGCCTCGAAATGAGGCAGACGCCGGGCAATAGGAGGCATAAATCCGTGACAGCCCGTATCACAACATGGTCGCCCATTGTCCGACGGCCGGCGCCGAATCAGGGCATTTTTAACGCGCGGCGCGCAGCAGGTGAAAGCTACTGGAAGTCGAGATCAGGGTCCGGCCGGCGGCATCGACAACCCGCGCGCCGAGGCTGTGGGCGCCGCGGTCGGCATTTTTGACCGTGGCCCGGGCGCTGACGCCGTTGGCAATCTCCCTGCCGTCGAGCGTGATGATGATGCGGTGTCCCGGTTTGAGCGGGGGCGAGAGGCTGACCGAAATATTGAAATCGCCATTGTTGCTGCGCAGCCCCTGGTCATTTGCCGGGCTTGTGATCGCCAGCGAGCGGTAGGCGGCGGCGGGTCGCTCAGGCTTCCCCGGCGGGGGTTGATAGGCCGGCCGATTCGGGTTTTTTATGGCGGGCGGCGGATTCAGTTCCAGCGCTTGTGAATTTGCGCCGGGCTGGTCGCTGAAGGTGACATTGCCCTCTTCATCAACGCTTTTATAGACGGTCTCGGCCGGGACACTGAAAGCGCACAGCAATGCTAAAAGGCAGATTAGCGTTTTCATGCGGACAAGCATAGCGGATCGCGGGGCGGCAGGCAATCTCACGACTTTGGCTCGGGCGCGGCCGGCAGCTTCGGCCTGGGCGGATTGGTGGGCGATATCGGCGGCGGTTTGGGCCTGGGCGGATTCAGCGGGGACAGGATTTTGGGGTCGGGCGCCAGGCTCGGGGCCAGTTGCGCCGTTCTTTTGACGTGTACCGTCACCCCGGCCGAACGCCGGATCAATTTGTCCTGTCCGTTGCTGACGGCAACCTGCAGGATATGGGCGCCCCGATCCAGATTTTTCAGGGCGAAAGTCGCCGTTTTAGCGCTCCGCACACGCTCGCCGTTTAACAGCAATACCAGCTTATCGCTGGCCCGCAGCGCCGGTGTGATCGCAACCTGCACATTGAAATTGCCCTGCGTGCCGACGATCGTCTCGTCATTGTGCGGTTTGACAATGGCCAGCCTTTGATAGACAGGCCCCGCCTTGCGCTTAACGGCGGCAACGGGTTTGAACGCGCCGGCGGCCGGCGGAGTAATGGTCTGCGCCCTTTTTAGTCTGATCTCTTCGGCGCCGGCCACGGCCTGATCGGTAAAGGTGACATTGCCCCTGGCATCCACATGCCGGTAAGCCGTTTCGGCGGACAATAATGGCGCTAACAGACAAAGCGCTATCAATGATCTTGCTTGCATGGATAGGCAGACTGCCTGCGGCAGCGGATGGTTCCGCCCGGCCCGGATTAAGGCGGCCCGCCGCCGCTCTGCGCGCATGAAAACGCAAACACGGGCGCCTGCATTTCTGCCGAAGCGGCGCCCTGAAAACAAATCAGGATTTCAGTCCTTATCTTTTGTAAACTCATGGTCTTGACACAGGATTTTGGAACTGGCCCTGGAGTAACGATACCGATGACCGCTTTCCCGGAAATGCCGAATGATGATTATGACATCATCTATCTGGAAAATACCGACCGGGCGTTGCCGCTCAAACTCAACCGGGGGATGCGCTATGCCTACTTCAAAACCATCGCGCGGGGCGGCAAGGCGATCATTCAGTCCTGCAAGGATCTCTATCTGTCGCGCACCGTCTGCTATAAAAAACTGCGCCCCGAATTTGCCGAAAGCCCGCTGGAACAGAAGCGTTTTCTGCGCGAGGCGCGGGTCTCGGCGCTGTTGCAGCATCCCAACACTATTCCAACCTATGAACTGGGGCGTGACAGCCGGGACCATTATTATTTCACGATGAAGCTGGTGCATGGCTATACGCTGCGGGAAGTGCTCAATTACCGCGAGCGCTATGACCTGCCGAAGCTGATTAATGTTATCATCCAGATTGCCTATGCCCTGGAATACGCGCATAATCATCGCGTCATTCACCGCGACATAAAGCCGGAAAATATCCTGGTCGGGCCGTTCGGCGAAATATTGCTGATGGACTGGGGTCTGGCCAAGGTCTGGAACCCTGATGGCAGCCACGATGAAGCGGGGCAACAAAGACCCGGCGCGGTGTATGACAAAAAGGCGAGTTCCATGACGGACACCGAAAGATTGCAGGGCACGGTTTACTATATGTCGCCGGAACAACTGGAACGGGATCCCGAGATCGACTTCCGGGCCGATATATACAGCATCGGCGTGGTGCTCTATGAGATATTGACGGGCCAGCTGCCGGCCGATGGCGATACCGTCAGGGAGGTGCAGAATAAAATCCTCACGGACAGCCCTGTCAGACCGTCTGCAATATCCCGCTGGCGCGTGCCGAAATTACTGGAAGAGGTGACCCTGCGCTGTCTGGCCAAACCCGTGGAGGAACGCATGCGCAGTTGCGGGGAACTGGTGCGCCTGCTGGAGGAGGACTGGGATTGAAAGGCGCTTGACGCACTATAATAGCGCATAAATGCGGCCGAATTCTGTAATTTGCACGAATACCGTGCATTGTCCGCCGGGGTTTATATAATGACTGACGGAAAGGCCCGATTGAAGCCGGGGCCGGCCTTGCCATAAACTGGAACGTATATTGCAGCGCAAAGGGCTTCACAAAGTGGTTATTCATTTGAAAACATCAGCATAATTGTCAGGAGGAATATGACTTACCATGAAAAGCAAGCTGGAATATATATGGCTGGACGGCTATAGGCCGACCCAGAGTTTACGCAGCAAGACGATGATCGTCTCGGATTTCGGTGGCGAACTCAAAGACGCGCCGATGTGGTCCTTTGACGGCAGTTCGACAGAACAGGCCGACGGCAGCGATTCCGATTGCCTGCTGAAACCGGTCGCGCTGATACCGGACCCGGATCGCAGAAACGGTTATCTGGTGATGACCGAGGTGATGAATGCGGACGGCACGCCGCATGAGTCCAACGGACGGGCCACGATTGACGACGACGATGACGATTTCTGGTTCGGCTTCGAGCAGGAATATTTCCTGTGGGATCCGGCCACCAATCTGCCGCCGGGGTTTCCGCAGGGCGGTTTCCCCAGGCCGCAGGGCCCCTATTACTGCTCGGTCGGCGCCATGAACACCTATGGCCGGGAAGTCGTGGAAGAGCACCTGGACCTGTGTCTTGAGGCCGGCCTCAATGTGGAAGGCATCAATGCCGAAGTGGCGGCGGGTCAATGGGAATTTCAGGTCTTCGCCAAGAGCGCCAAGAGCGCCGGAGACGAGACCTGGCTGGCGCGCTATCTGCTGGAACGGACTGCCGAGAAATATGGTCTGGCCATTGAATGGCACCCCAAGCCGCTTGGACATACCGACTGGAACGGCTCGGGCATGCACGCCAACTTTTCCAACAGCGCCATGCGCGACGCCGGCAACGAGGATACCTTCACCCGGATCTGCGAACAATTCGGTAAAAATATCGACCGCCATATCCGTGTTTACGGCGCCGATAACGACCAGCGTCTGACCGGCAAACACGAAACCCAGTCCATCGATCAATTCAGTTTCGGTGTCTCCGACCGTGGCGCCTCGATCCGGATCCCGGTTGCGACCGTTGAAGAGGGCTGGAAAGGTCGTCTTGAAGACCGGCGCCCGGCCTCAAACTCCGACCCCTACAAGGTCGCGGCGGAAATCGTCAAGACCACAAAGGAAGCCGGCGTTTAAATTTGAGTAATGACAACAGGGGGCAGACGCATCCCGCCAGATGTGGATGTTGTTCCGGCCCCCTCCGTCATTCCGGCCCGGCTCTAAACCACGCCCCGCGGGCTGGCTTTCGCCGGCCGCAAACCCATCATTGATAATGAACTATCAAGGCGCATTATTTATCATTGGCGCACTTTAATGGTGCAGACAAGATTGCTTTAATCTCCGATTATTGATTAAAAAAACCGTAAGTCAATGATAATGCTATAAAAAAGGCACCTGGTATGAAAGATGCAGTTCCGTGTTAAAATCGACAACGGTTCTGATTTTTCAGTCACACCGCTTCGTGGGGGAAACAACAAACAGGCAGTGAACGGCAGGTCCGCTTTGCGCCTTTTAGTATGCCCTCGCCATTTTTTTATAAGTCAGTTGGCTCATGGGAGCCAGGCCGGAATTGAGGAGAAACCAAATGAAACTGGTAACTGCGATTATCAAGCCCTTTAAACTGGATGATGCCAGGGAGGCCCTGTCCGAGATAGGCGTGCAGGGCATGACCGTGACCGAGACCAAGGGTTTCGGCCGCCAGAAGGGCCATACCGAACTCTACCGCGGCGCGGAATATGTGGTCGATTTTCTGCCCAAGATCAAACTTGAGGTGGCCGTCTCCGACGACAAGCTGGATGCCGTCATGTCCGCCATCAGCAAGGCCGCCAGCACCGGCAAGATTGGTGACGGCAAGATATTTGTCCTGAATCTCGATCAGGTGATTCGAATCCGTACCGGCGAGTCCGGCGACGAAGCCTTATAAGTCATCATTGGGAGTATAACGAATGGAAAATCAAATATTCGAATTGCAGTTTGCAATCGACACCTTTTATTTCCTGGTCTGCGGCGTGCTGGTGATGTGGATGGCCGCCGGCTTTGCCATGCTGGAGTCGGGCCTGGTCCGCTCCAAGAATACCACCGAAATCCTGACCAAGAACGTGGCGCTGTATGCCGTGGCCTGCACGATGTATATGATATGCGGCTATCATTTCATGTACGGTGGCGGCTTTTTTCTGTCCGGGATTGAGACCGTCACGGGGCTGGATGTGGACGCGGCGCTGGCCACCTCGGCCGAAAACGGCTTTGGCGGAGACGCGGTTTATGCCGGCGCCTCGGACTTCTTCTTTCAGGCCGTGTTCGTGGCGGCCACCATGTCCATTATCTCGGGGGCCGTGGCCGAGCGCATGAAGCTCTGGGCCTTTCTCGTCTTTGCCGTGTTTATGACCGGCATCATCTATCCGCTGGAAGGCAGTTGGACCTGGGGCGGGGATCTGGTCTTTGGCCTCTATAAATTGAGCTACAGCGACTATGCCGGTTCGGGCATCGTGCACATGGCCGGAGCGGCCGCGGCGCTGGCCGGCGTCATTATCCTGGGGCCGCGCAAGGGCAAATACACCGCCGATGGCAAGGTGCGCCCCATCCCGGGCGCCAACCTGCCGCTGGCCACGCTCGGCACCTTTATCCTGTGGCTGGGCTGGTTCGGCTTTAACGGCGGCTCCACCCTGAAGCTCGGCGGTATCGCGGCGGCCAACGAGGTGGCCTATGTCTTCTTGAACACCAACGCGGCCGCGGCCGGCGGCCTGATCGCGGCCCTGATCGTGGCCAAGACCATGTTCGGCAAGGCCGATCTGACCATGGCCCTGAACGGCGCCCTGGCCGGCCTGGTGGCGATTACCGCCGAACCGGCCGACCCGACCGCATTGCAGGCCACCCTGATCGGCGCGGTCGGCGGCGCCCTGGTCGTGTTCAGCATCGTCATGATGGACAAATTCAAGATCGATGATCCGGTTGGCGCCATCTCCGTGCATGGCGTGGCGGGGATCTGGGGCATCTTTGCGGTCCTGTTTACCGATGCCGAGGCGACATTCGGCGGTCAGTTGATCGGCATGTTGACCATCTTCATCTGGGTATTCGTGGCCAGCCTGATAGTCTGGACGCTGATTAAAGTCATCATGGGGCTGCGGGTCAGCGAAGAAGAAGAGATGGAAGGCGTCGATATCAGTGAATGCGGGCAGGAGGCTTATCCCGAATTTACCTCTTCCTCGGGCGTGTCCACCACCAAGTAAGCGCGGTTTTACCGTGGAAAAACGGGCGCTTTCGCGCCCGTTTTTTTATGCGCGGATAAATCCGGCGCTTGCATAATTTTGTCAACCCTGGCCCTGCTTGATATGATACGGGCCGCAAGCAGGATACCGCTTCGTTTTATAAAACCCGGGCGCGCGCATTTTGCCTGTTTGAAAATTTTTCAGCGGGGCTTACAATGCCAGCTTCCATATGGAAACTCTGATTAAATCAGAGTTTCCTGTGGTACAGGGACGTACCGCCAAAATCAATGACTCAAGTCATTGATTTTGAAGCCCTGCCTGCAGCAGGCAGGAAGGTGAAAATCGCATTTTCGCCTTGCGTGCTCTGGCCTGCCTGCTGCAGGCAGGGAAGTCCTGGATGGACTTATTCAGAGCTTCCATATTTAAACCCGGGATTATTGTCAGGAAAATCTAAATGGCCGATCTTATAGACAGAACAACACTGCGGGGCCTGGTGCCCACGAATGTGCTTAACAGCGAGAACTTTGAGGAACTGGCGGGCAAGACCTATGTCGAGGAAGTGCCCCAGGGCCAGACGATTTTCAACGAGGGCGATATGGACCGTCAGTCCGTCTATCTGGTTGAAGGACGGGCCGAACTGAGTTCGGGCAGCGACAAGATGACGGTCGATGCCGGGAGCGAAACGGCCAAGCATCCGCTGGCGAACCAGCAACCCCGCCAATACAGCGCAACCGCTACGGCCCCGTCAAAGATCATCCGCATCGACAGCGACCTGCTGGATGTGCTGCTGGCCTGGGATCAACTGGCCGGCATTGAAGTCGACGAGATTCACGCCAGCGAGGACGCTGACACCACCGAGACCGACGCGACCGACTGGATGACCAAAATCCTGAAGACCAAGGCCTTTTTGCAGATCCCGCCGGCCAACATACAGGCCCTGTTTATGCGGGTGCAGGAAATGCCGGTCAAGGCCGGCGACACCATCATCAGAGAGGGCGAGGAAGGCGATTATTACTACATGATTCAGCAGGGCCAATGCAAGGTCACGCGCAGTTCCAAGACCGGGTCGGAATTGACGCTCGCCACCCTGGGCGCGGGCGACGCCTTCGGCGAAGAGGCGTTGTTATCCGAGACCAAGCGTAACGCGAATGTGATCATGCAGACCGATGGCGCCCTGATGCGCCTGTCCAAGCAGGACTTCAATGAATTGCTGAAAGAACCCATGCTAAGCTGGATCAGCAACAAGGAAGCCGATGCGCTGGTCAAAAACGAAGGCGCCGTCTGGATAGATGTGCGGCTGGAGAGCGAATACAACAATTCAAATATTGAAGGCAGTATCAATATCCCGCTGTTCACCCTGCGCTTAAAGGCGCAGACACTGGATCCCGACAAGCAGTACATTCTCTATTGTAATCATGGCCGCCAGAGTTCGGCCTGCGCCTATCTGCTGAGCGAGCGCGGCCTCAAGGTGCACTGCCTGAAGGGCGGCCTGGTTGAACGCAGCAGCAATCATTAAACCCTGAATAAATCCGCCCTGCCATCAATCGCCCGCTGCGGGCACAGGCCCCGGCGCCGCCGGACATAATCTCTAAACCGGTCGGGAGACGATCTTGCCGTGGATATCCGCCTTGGACTGGACCAATCGGTCAAGAATTATGCCGTTTACGGCAATCCCGTCAGCCACAGTAAATCGCCGCTGATCCATCAACTGTTCGCGGAGCAGTTCGGCATCCAGTTACATTACCGGGCGATTGAAGTGCCCCCGGCCGGTCTGGCCGACTATATTCATGCCTTCGGCGCCGAGTCCGGCCGGGGCCTGAACATCACGGTTCCCTTCAAGCAGGAAGCGGCCCGCCTCTGTGCCACGCTCAGCCACAGGGCCGCCAGTGCAAACGCCGTAAACACGATCCGGTTTGACGGGCGGGGCAATATTCATGGCGATACCACCGATGGCGTCGGCCTGATCAATGACCTGAGATTAAACCGGAAAATAGAACTGGGCGGGCGCAAGATACTCATCCTGGGCGCGGGCGGCACGGTCGGGGCGCTGCTTGAACCGCTTTGCGGGCAACGGCCGGGGGCCATCTTTATTGCCAACCGCACAGTGTCGCGGGCGCGAGGAACTGGCGCGCAAATTTTCAAACCCAATCGATATCAAGGCCGGTTCTTATGCGGAACTGAGCGATAAAAAGTTTGATCTGATTATTAACGCCACCTCATTAAGCCTCGCCGGCAGGGTGGCGCCGCTGCCGTCCGGTATTCTGCGCGCGGGCGCCTGCTGCTATGACCTGATGTACGCCGCCCGGCCTACCGCCTTCATGCGCTGGGCGCTGGCACAGGGCGCGGAAAACATCGCGGACGGACTTGGCATGCTGGTAGAACAGGCCGCGGCCGGTTTTCATCTCTGGCACGGGGTCAAGCCCGAGACCGGCCCCGTCATCCAGGCCCTCAGAGGGCGGGGATAACGGGAAAACAGCGTAGCCGGCACGCCCCGGTCCGGCCGGGATTGCGGCCTGCTACAGGCAGGCAAAAGATGGGGGGTAGAACCCGGAAAACCCGCGCGCGAGCCATTGCTTTGCTCAAATTATCATCGCCGGGATTGCAGACGGCGCCGATTTTTATCGGCCAGACTGTTCGTTTTTCCTTCAGGATAATCTAAACTCGGGCTATGCGAAATACCGTACTCCGCTCTGCCTTTAAAGTGCTTTTCGGCCTGCTCGTAGTTGCGATTATTGTCTTTCAGGCATTGCAAAAATACCGTGTCAGGTTGGATTTCCAGGAGGGATTGACGGCTTATCAGAAAGGCGATTACACAACGGCCCTGCGTCAATGGACGCCTCTTGCCGAGCAGGGTTATGAGGAGGCCCAGTTTAACCTGGGCCTGATCTACGAGAATGTCACACGGGATCATGAGACGGCGGCGCAGTGGTACAGGCGCGCGGCCGAGCAAGAGTTTGCCGACGCCCAGTTCAGTCTGGGCTTGATGTACGATACCGGGAAAGGTGTGGCAGAGGATGACAAAACGGCGATACAGTGGTACACGCGCGCGGCCGAACAGGGGTTTGCCTCTGCCCAGTTCAATCTGGGCGCGATGTACGCCAATGGAGAGGGTGTTGCAGAGGATGACGAGACGGCAGTACAGTGGTACAGGCGCGCGGCCGAACAGGGGAATGCTGTTGCCCAGAACAATCTGGGCGCGATGTACGCCAATGGAGAGGGTGTTGCAGAGGATGACGAGACGGCAGTACAGTGGTACAGGCGCGCGGCCGAACAGGGGGATGCCGCCGCCCAGTTCAATCTGGGTGTGATGTATGCCAACGGAAAAGGCGTTGCGGCGGATGACGAGATGGCGGTACAGTGGTACACGCGCGCGGCCGAGCAGGGGTTTGCCTCTGCCCAGTTCAATCTAGGTGTGATGTATTACCATGGGACAGGCATTGCACAGGATCACAAGACAGCGATGCAATGGTTCACACGCGCGGCGGAACAGGGGTTTGCCTCTGCCCAGTTCAATCTGGGTGTGATGTATGATGATGGAGAAGGTGTCGCAGAGGATGACGAGATAGCGGCGCAGTGGTATGAGCGGGCGGCCGAACAGGAGAATGTCTCTGCCCAGAACAATCTGGGTGGAATGTACGCCGACGGAGAAGGTGTGGCAGAGGATGACAAGGCGGCGGTACAGTGGTTCACACGCGCGGCCGAACAGGGGAATGCTGTTGCCCAGAACAATCTGGGCGCGATGTACGCCAATGGAGAGGGTGTTGCAGAGGATGATGAGACGGCGGTACAGTGGTACAGGCGCGCGGCCGAACAGGGGGATGCCGCTGCTCAGTACAATCTGGGCAAGATGTATGCTAATGGCACAGGTATTGTAAAGGATCATGTTTATGCCCATATGTGGGCAAGTGTTGCCGCCGCCGGCGGCAGTGAAGACCCGGCAAGCCAGAGGGCTTTTTTTGAGCAAAAAATGACCCCGTCCCAGATCGCGAAGGCGCAGAAACTCGCGCGGGAATGTGTCCGCAAACAATATAAAGGTTGCTGAATATAGAATTCTAATCCATTTATCCTGCCCTCCCTGCCTGTTGCAGACAGGTCTGGAACAAGCCGCCGAGGAATCCAGGAAGGTAGAGCCAGGATGACTGAATTTCTGCTTGAGCCTGTCTGGACACCAGATTGGCATAATGGATTTGTTGTGGTTCCCGCTATGCGGGACCTTACAACTAACGATACCGTTTTAAAAGTGATTGTAAATTCACCGATAATAAAAGTCCTGTTTATCTGCGCCCTTATTATTTGAAGCGAATGCCTTATTTGTATGATTGATATAAGCGGATGACAAGACGACTTAAAAAAATTAGTTCACTTCCCGCCTTCGAAAAATTCAAACAGCGCCCTGAAGTCATGGCCATCGGCGTGTCTGAGGGCCACTATATACTGCTTACGGCGCTCATTCATCTTTTCAGGCTTATACCCACCCGCCCAATTAATGACAGGGGCGTCCATAAGCCGGGTAAGCATTGCATCGGTCATAATGCGCGCATGCCTGCCGTTGCCATTGGCAAATGGATGAATATAAACCAGCCTGTGATGAAACCTTGCCGCTAATTCTCTTGGCGGATAGGTGTTGTTCTCTATCCAGAAATGCGCGTTATCAAGCAATTGCCTAAGTTCAGTAGCGATATGTAGTGGGTCAACCCCGATGTTCTTTTCTGTGCTTCTAAATGTCCCGGCCCATTGCCAAACTCTGCCGAAGAGTTTTTTATGCAGATTGCGAACAAACCCTTCCGTCAGCACAGCGGGCGCCCGCTGTTTCTTCAACCACTGCAAGCCTTCATCAATATTGGCTTGCTCCAACTCGTCAAGCTCGGCGCGGGTAGTGACATGCTTGTGGCGTAGCCCCGCCAACTCGTCCGGGTCGAGGGGCGTTGCGCCTTGCGGGTAGTGCCTGAGCCGGCTCATTCATCGTTCCATAAGTCAGCGGGCATTGTGTCTGCCAGTTCGCGGGCAATGCGCTCAATTTCGATATCGAGCTTTTCCTGAGCCAGCGCCTGGGCTTCCAGCGCCATCTGTACAGTAGCAGCCTGCACCCGCTGTTTCGCCTTTTTAAGCGCCCGCTCCTTGATGACCAGCCCCACTTCCTTTGCGGGCACAATCGCATAAACAAAACGGCAATTCATGGCTTCCGCCATGCTTTTCATTGTCTTGAGCGTGACGCCGCCTGTCTGCTCGGCGGCTTCGGCCTGCGATATTCTGCCCCGGGTTAAGCCCAGGCGTCTTGCCAGTTGCGAACCAGACATGCCAAGCGCTTGCCTGACGGTTTTGAGCCAGCCGCCAGCGGGCGGCAAAGAGCCGCCAAATTGCCTTGCGGCCTGATTTACCTTGTCCTGATGTTGTTTCAATACGATGGTTTTAAAACTCATTTGTTCACTTATAGCTAAACATTAAAATTAAATAGATTAGCTAAAAATATACTAATAAGATTAAAAAGTCTATATAAAGCTAAATAAATCATGTCTTAGTCCAGTTTTATGCGGGGGCAGCAGCTTTATGACGAAACCCCGATTGCCATTATGTATGAACCCGGGGGGTGCCTGCAAAGGGCAGGCGAAAGCTGGAATCCAGGAGGGCATCGCCGTCGTATGAAATGAACTCCGGTTCTGTCTGCTACAGGCAGGCGCCGCTCTACCACCTGCATCCATGCAGACGAGCTTTCGCTGGAATGACCGCAGGCCCCAGGCATGACAAGCTCGATGCTCGCCCCGCCCCCGTTATTTTTTATGCCTCATTGCAAGCCGGTATATTTCGTTTTTATTGCCTCCGGTGATCTCGGCCGTCAGCGCGGCCGCCTGGCCCGGCGGCAGGGCCTGCATGAGTATGGTCTGGATGCGTTGAGCTTCGGCGGTTCCGTTGTTATCCGGGTCTTCGCTCTGGTCTTTGTCCCGGCCCTCGATCACTACCACAAATTCACCCTTGCGCTTGATCTCGTTACAGGCCAGTTTTTCGTTTATTTCTCCGAGCGGGGCGCGCGCGATCTGTTCGAATTGTTTGGTCAGTTCTCTCGCGATCGCGGCCCGGCGGGTCGCGCCGAACAGTTCCGCCATGAGCCGGATCGATCCGGCAATGCGCCGCGGTGTTTCGTAAAAGACCAGTGTGCGGCTTTCGGTTTGCAAGCGGCGCAGGCGGTCTTTTCTGGCCTTGTCTCTGGCCGGGAGGTAGCCTTCAAAGCAGAATTGATGGGTGGCCAGGCCGCAGGCGGACAGCGCGGCAATGAGCGCGCAAGGCCCGGGGATCGGGATCACCCGGATCTGATGATCATGGGCCTCGCTCACCAGCCGGTAGCCGGGGTCATTGATCAGCGGCGTGCCGGCATCCGAGATCAGGGCGATGGATTGGCCGGCCAGCAGCCGTTCTCTTAATTCCGCGGTTTTCGCGGCCTCATTGTGCTCATGGCAGGCCGTCAACCGGGTCTTGATGGCGTGGCGTTGCAGCAGAATCCGGCTGTGACGGGTGTCTTCCGCGGCGATGATATCCGCCTGTTTCAGAATCTCGATGGCGCGTTCTGAAATATCGCTCAGGTTGCCGATGGGCGTGGCAACGATGTACAGGATTCCGGGCACGGTTATTTTTAAGCACTGGCTAAAAACGGATCGTAATTACCGGCCTGATGTTACACAATATGTCCATGCCGCGTTTGATCATTTTTATATTTTTTCTGGCCTTGCTTACGGCCTGCCTGCCGGGCCGCGAGGCCGGCCCGGAAATCCGGCCCGAGCCGGGGGAGAATGCCCGCCGTCTGTTGCAGGCCGGCGATTATGCCGGGGCGGCCGCGGCTTATCTGAGTCTGGCCGAACAGGACGAACCGCGGGCGGCGGCCTATCGGCTGGAGGCCGCGCGGGCCTACGTGGAAGCGGGTTTGTTCGAGGAGGCGCGGGCCTTGTTAAAGACGCCCGCGGCCGCGCCCGGCGATCCCCGCCAGACCCTGTATCACGAGGTCTTGACGGCCCGGCTTGAACTGGAGTCCGGCCGGGCCGCGGCCGCGCTCGATCTGCTGAAGCAAATCCCGGAGACGGATCTGCCGCGCGCTTTAAGAAAAATTTATCACCAAAGCCTGGCGCGAGCCTATCTGGCCGATAACGCCTATGAGGATGCCGCGCGGCAGCGGTTTAAGTTACAGCCTTATCTGCCCTTGCCCGCCGAGCGCCAACAAAACACCCGCGCATTGTGGGCCATTTTCGCGGCCATTCCGCCGGCCCGGTTGAATGTGCTGCGTTTGTCCGCCAGCGATGAGGCCCTCTTGTCATGGCTGGAACTCGCGGCGATTTACCGTGGCGACCGGTTCCGGCCCGCCGCCCTGGAAAGCGCCATTGACGCCTGGCTGGCGCGTTATCCCGGTCATGCGGCCGCCCCGGTAATCGCGCCTGAATTACTCGAACAGGCGACCCGCCTGGCCGCCCGGCCGACCCGGATCGGGTTGTTGTTGCCGTTTTCCGGGCCATACGGCCAGGCCGCGGCAGCGATTCGTGATGGCTTCCTGTCGGCCTGGTATCTGGATGCCGGGGCAAAGGCGGAGATCGCGCTTTACGACAGCGACGCCCTGAATATCGTCGAGCGCTACCGGCAGGCGGCGGAGGACGGCGTTGATTTTGTGATCGGCCCGCTTGAGAAGGAGGCGGTCAATCAGTTGATCAGGCAGGGCGATCTGCCTGTCCGGGTGCTGGCGCTGAACCGGGGCGACCTTGACCAGGGCGAGGGCGGCCCGCCTGACAAGCTGATTCAGTTTGGCCTGTCGCCGGAAGATGAGGCCAGACAGGTGGCCGAGGTGGCGCTGGCCGATGGCCACAGCCTGGCGCTGGTGCTCAGCCCGGATATTGCCTGGGGGCAGCGCATTGCGGCCGCGTTCAAGGCGCGCTGGGTCGGGCTGGGCGGCGCGGTGCTGGAACATGTTTATTTTAAGAGCAACAGTCTCGATTATGCCGCGGCGGTCAAGGCCTTGCTTAATATTGACGCCAGTGAACAGCGGGCCAGGGCCTTGCGCGCCAGGATGAACCGCAAGATTCACAGTGTCGAGCGGCGGCGGCAGGATGCGGATTTTATCTTTGTCGCGGCCGTGCCGGCCGACGCCTATCAATTATTCCCGCAGTTGCGTTATCACCGGGCCACGGATTTACCGGTCTATTCAACCTCGCATATCTACAGCGGGGCGACCGATAATCCCAGGGATATTGATCTGGAAGGCGCGCGGTTTATTGATATGCCCTGGCTGCTGGACGGCCGGCGGCAGACCTCGGTCATACAGACGGCGTTAAACCGAAACTGGGCGCAGGATAAATCCGCTTACCGGCGTTTATATGCGCTGGGCATTGACGCCTATCATCTCAGCGCGCGGCCGGGCCGCCTTGCCGCCGGCAACAACACGGTATTCAGCGGCGCAACCGGCGATTTAACGGTGACGCCCGCTAACGCTATCAGGCGCAAACTGCGCCAGGCCCGCTTTATCGAGGGCAAACCGGTCATGCTGGAACCGGCGGCGCCTGATCAGGCCGGCGCGCCGCCCGCGGCCGCCCCGCCCGGCGCGCCGCCCGCGGCCGCCCCGCCCGGCGCGGCCGGACCCGGGCCGGAATTGACGCGGCCGGAATGACGCGCGCGGACCGCCGGGCCGACAGGCAAGGCCCGCTCGCCGGCGGCCACCGGCGCCGAGGCGGAGGCCGTCGCGGCCGCTTTGCTTGAGCTTGGCGGGCTCAGGATACTGGAACGAATTATCGTTGCCGCTACGGCGAGATCGATATTATCGGGCTTGAGCGGCAACTGCTGATCTTTGTCGAAGTCCGTTACCGGCGGCGTCAACACAGGCTGGCCGCGGTCGAAACCGTAGATCGGCATAAATGCCGGCGGCTCCTGACCACCGGCCAGTATTATTTGAACCGCATAAGAAACCATCAGGCCCGCCAATACCGTTTTGACGTGCTCACGATAACGGCGAATTAAGCAGCCCGGCGTTCGAGTGGATTAAAAATGCGTTTCAGGCATAATGGCCGAAATTTTAGCGAGCGCAGCAAGCCCCATGGACCCCGTTCAACGTGGTAAAAGACAACTTCGAGGACAGCATTCAGGTCAAGCAGAAGGCCGTTGACAGGCTGGCCCCGCCCATTGCAGCCGCGGCCGCGGCCATCGCCGCGGCGCTGCCTCAATGACAACAAGGTCATGGCCTGCGGCAATGGCGGTTCGGCCGCCGACGCCCAGCACTTCTCGGCCGAGATGTTAAACCGCTTTGAAATGGAACGCCCGGGCCTGCCCGCCATCGCCCTCACGACAGATTCGTCCACCCTGACATCCATCGCCAATGACTATCAGTATGCCGATGTGTATTCCAAACAGGTGCGGGCGCTCGGCCGGGCCGGCGATGTGCTGCTGGCGATCAGCACCAGCGGCGAATCGCATAATATCATCCACGCCGTCGAGGCGGCCCATGAGCGCGGCATGGTCGTGATTGCCCTGACCGGCAGGAGGGCGGCCAGATTGCCCCCTGATCAACGCGAACGATTTTGAGATCCGCGTGCCGACCCGCTCAACGGCGCGCATTCAGGAGGTGCATATTATGGTGATCCATTCCCTTTGCGATCTGATTGATCGGCAACTGCTCGGGCAGGAAGGTTGAGATGCGTATTTAACGTTTATGCTTATTGCTTTGTCTGCTGCCTTATGCGGGCGGCTGCGTCCTGCTCGCGATCGGCGGGGCCGGCGCGGCGGCCACGGCACGGCGGTTGACAACCGCACGACCGGCGCCCAGGTGGAAGACCAGACCATCGAAATGAAGGCCCTGCGCGCCCTGAGCGCCGATGCCGAACTCAAGGAGCAGGCCCATCTCAACGTGACCAGCTACAACAGCGTGGTGTTGCTGACCGGCGAAACGCCGACCCCGGCGCTGCGCCGGCGGGCCGTCGCCCTGATTAAAAGGGTGGACAAGGTGACCCATATCTATGACGAAATTATCATCGCCCCCGCCCAGTTCGCTGGTCTCCCGTAGCGGCGACGCCTACATCACCGGCAAGGTCAAGACCCGATGTTCGCCGATGAGGAATTGAGCGGCCTGAAGATAAAGGTCGTGACCGAGAACGGCGTGGTCTATCTGATGGGGCTGGTCAGCCGGACAGAGGCCGGCCGGGCCGCCGACATCAGCAGCCGCACGGGCGGGTGCAGAAGGTGGTCAAACTGTTTCAATATACCGATTAAGACCGCCCGGTTTAAGGCAGTCTCCTTAATCAAGCCCCGGCCGGCCCAGCGTGTTTCCCATTCCGAGGCGCTTAAAAAATCCCTGTTGCAGGCCCTCAAGGACAAAGGCAAAGCCTATCGTCCCCGCACCCGCTATCTCGACCAGCACCAAAAACCCGTCTATACCAACCGGCTGATCCGGGAAGACTCGCCCTATCTGTTGCAGCATGCTCATAACCCCGTGGATTGGTATCCGTGGGGCAAGGCGGCCTTTGCCGCCGCCGCCCGGCAAAACAAGCCGGTATTTTTATCGATCGGCTATTCCACCTGCCACTGGTGCCATGTCATGGAAGAGGAAAGCTTTGATAACGAGGCCGTAGCCCGGTCGATGAACGCGCATTTCATCTGCATCAAGGTCGATCGGGAATTACACCCCGATGTCGATACCTATTACATGACCGCCGTCATGCTCATGCAGGGCCAGGGCGGCTGGCCGCTGAGCAGTTTTCTGACGGCCGACAGAAAACCGTTTTTTTGCGGCACTTATTACCGGCCGGAACAGTTTATGGCCCTGCTGGGGCGGGTCCATGAAGTCTGGCATGGGCAACAGCCGGAAATCCGGCAACAGGCCGAGGCATTCGGCCGGCAACTGGCCGGGGCGCTGGCCGCCCGCCCGTCCTCAAACGCCATCGAAAGCGGGGCCATCGACCAGGCCGCGCGCACGATCATGGCCCATTACGACGCCGCCAGCGGCGGCTTCGGCCAGGCGCCCAAGTTTCCGAACGAACCCTATCTCTGTTTCCTGCTGGAATACGCCGTTTATGCCGAAGACAGCGCGGCTTTGGAGGCCGTGGCCCAAAGTCTGCACGGCATGAGTTGCGGCGGCATTTATGACCACATCGGCGGCGGTTTTCACCGCTATGCCACCGACCGGCAGTGGCAGATACCGCATTTCGAAAAGATGTTATACAACCAGGCCAACCTCGCCGCCGCGCTGCTGCGGGCCTGGCAATTAACCGGCGCCAGAGACTTCAGGCGCTGTGCCTGCGAAACACTGGATTATGTCATGCGCGAACTGCGTGATCCCGGGGGCGCGTTCTATTCCGCGACCGACGCCGACAGCGAAGGCGAAGAGGGCCTGTTTTTTATCTGGGATAAACAGGAAATTGAATCCGCGCTGGCGGGGGCGGCCGGGGAATTCATCGCGCTCTATCAGATTAGCGAAGGCGGCAATTTCGAGGGCAGGAATATCCCCCATCTTGAGCAACCGCTGGAAGTGTATGCCGGGCGCGAGGGCCTGGATTATGAGGCATTGATCGAAGGGCTGCGCGAGATCAAACAACGCCTTTGGCGACAGCGCGAAAAACGCCCCGCGCCATTATGCGACCGTAAACTGATCACGGCCTGGAACGGCATGGCGATCCGGGCCTTTGCCCTGGCCGGCCGGCAACTTGAGCGCCCGGACTATCTGGCCTGCGCGATCAAGGCCGCCGAGGCCATCCTGCAACACAATAAAACCGCGGATGGCGAACTGAGCCGCGCCAGCCTCGGCGGGCGCGCCTCCGTGCCGGCCTTGCAGGAAGATTATGCCTGCCTGGCCGAGGCGCTGCTGGCGATCTATGACGCCACCCTGGAACCGGCCTGGCTGCAACGGGCGATGGAGACCGCCGACAACATGATCACGCGCTTCTGGGACGCCGAGCAGGGCGGCTTCTTTATGGGCCGGCGCGCGGCCGATGCGCTGCTGCCCGCGGCCCCGAAACCGCTCAGCGATGACGCCACGGCGGCCGGCAACGCGGTGGCATTGCGGCTGCTGGCGCGGCTCGCGAGGCGCGGCGGCGAGGCGCGTTATGCGGACTATGCCGGGCGTCTGCTCAGGGCCGCGGCGGAACTCATCTCGGAACGCCCCCATCTCTCGGCCTATTTAATGTGCGGCCTGCTGGAATGGCAATCCGGCGAGCAACATGAACAACACTGGTGCGCCGCCGGGCAGGTCTATGTCGCGGCCCGCGCGGTCGGGACCGGGGCCGGGGCCGCCGTGACGCTGGACTTCAGGGTCGGGCCGGGCTGGCATCTGAATCAGCTTGAGGATAATACGCCCGTCAGGGTAGAGGCCGCCAACGGCTGGCAAGTGGGCCCGATCAGCGCGCCCGCGCCGGCCACAAAGCGTCTGGGTTTCAGCCAAAGGCCGGTCAAGGTGTATGAAGATGCGTTCAGCGTGCGGCTTGAATGCCGGCGCGCCGGCCCGGCGCCGCTAAAATTCCCCGCTAATCTGCTCAAACTGACATTAACCCTACAAGCCTGCAACGCGCGGCAATGTCTGGCGCCCGAGACCGTCCGGCCGGTTGTTGCTGCTTTAAGGAAACTCTGATTGAATCAGAGTTTCCTGCGGCCGCCCGCGCCCGCTGGCGTCAGGGTTTTTCGCCGCTGCCGCCTGTTCAAAATCATGCGTCGGCCAGACGTTAATCAGGGCCTTGACCAGCGTGGCCAGGGAATGGCAAAGAACACGCCCCAAAAGCCCCAGATCCCGCCAAATACCAGTATCGCCACGATAATGGCGACCGGGTGCAGGTTCACGGCCTCGGAAAACAACACCGGCACCAGGACATTGCCGTCCAGGAATTGAATCACAAAATACCAGACCATCAACGAGGCAAAGTCGGAACTGATCCCCCATTGAAAATAACCCACCAGCGCGAGTCGGCAAGGTCGCCACGCCGCGCCGATATAGGGGATCAAACACCGACAGCCCGACCAGCATGGCCAGCAGCGAGGCATAATTCAAGCCCAGAACAATAAAGACGATATAAGAGACGGCGCCCACGATAATGATCTCATTAAACTTGCCGCGCACATAATTGCCGATCTGGGCGTCCATCTCGCTCCATATTTCATTCACCAGCGGCCGCTCCTTGGGCAAAAAAACGCACGAACCAGGCCAGGATCAGGTCCTTATCCTTCAAAAAGAAAAAGATCATCAACGGCACCAGGATCAGATAAACCAGCACCGTAATGATCGCCGGGATCGAGGCCATGGAAAAAGACAGGATATTCTGCCCCAACTGGCCGAAGCCTTCCCGCACCGTCAGGATCAACTGCGAGATATAGTCTTCCGAGATAAATTCAGGATATTGTTCCGGCAGGCGCAGCAATAAATCCTGGCCGTTATTGATCATGGCCGGCACTTCCTGAAAAAACTCGCCAAGCTGGCGCGATAACAGCGGCAACAGGAACAGCACCAAAAAAACCATGAAGGTCAGGAACAGCAAAAAGACCAGGCACACGCACCAAAACCTCGCCAGCCGCAGCGCTTGCAGCCTTTGCACCGCGTCTTCCAGCAGATAGGCGATCACCAGCGCGGCCAGAAACGGCGCCAGCATCTTGCCCATGGTCAGCAGCACGATAACGCTGAGCAATAATAAAACGACCAGCAAGGCCGCCTGCGGATCGGTGAAATAACGCTTGTACCAGGAATTGATAAATTCAAACATGAGGGTTGCCGTTTACTTGTCTGGCCCGATCATAACCTTATCCCCGGGCTTCGGCGAGTCCGTGTCGGGGTTCAATATATATGGGACTAATCGGGCAGTCAGGTAATCCGCAAATTTATGCAGATTAGGCGTTATTCTGGTTGGGCTTGGCGCAGACAGGTCAGGATAAGGGAAAAACAGAACAACATCCCGTCGTCATTCCGGCCCCCCTCCCGGCCTCCCCCCGCTGGGGGGAGGAGCAAGGCTGCGCCTGCCCTGACTCCCTGCTGGAAAGGAGCAGGGTTTCACTCTCCCTGCCCCCGGCGGGGGGAGGAGCAAGATTGCACTCTCCCTCCCCCCGCGGGGGGAGGGTTGGGGAGGGGGGAAAGGGGGAAGGCCGGCCGGCCTTAGAAATCCATCATGAATGACAGATTTATGCTTCTGGGCGCGCCTGGGGCAAGGGTGTTACTAAACGCCCAAGCGATCCAATAGTCTTCACCAAGGAGATTGTTTATATTCAACCGCAGGGTGAATGCCTTGTCGCCCAGCGTCCGCTGATAACGGGCGCCAAGGCCGTAAAGCTGGTAGGCGGGAATTTTCAGGCTGTTGTCCGTCCTGATAAACTGGCTGCCCACATGCTCGGCGCGGGCCGTTAGTGTCAGGCCGGGAAGAACGGGCGTATCGTATTCCAGGTTCAACACGGCCGTCAGTTCCGGGACTCCGACCGCGTCCTTACCGTCAAACCTGCCGCCCTGGGTGCGGGTCAGTTTACTGTCCAGATAAGTGAATCCGCCCAGCAGGCGCAGGTCCGGGCGCACTTCGCCAAAGGCCGTCAGTTCAAACCCGCGATTGCGCTGCTGACCATCGGCACTAAACCGGTTAGTTGTTGCATCGGTGATCCCGTTCGGCTTTTCGATCTGAAACAGCCCGGCCGTCAGGCCAAGGCCATCCAGGTCAAACTTCACACCGAGTTCAATCTGATTGGTCACGGATGGCGGGAATATTTCCCCTTCGTTGACGGTTCCCCTCGGCGCGGTGGGTCCGCGTTCCAGTGCTTCGATATAGTTGCCATAGAGAGAGGCAAAGTCCCAGGGTTTGACCAGCAGGCCGAAGGCCGGGGTGATGGCTGACTTCTCGTATTGGTAGGTACGTATGCCTGTCCTGAAGTTGAATCTTTTGGCTTCTATACTCTGGCGCCGGATCCCGGCGGTCAAGAGCAGGCGCTCATCAAGGAAGCCCAAGGTGTCGGCAAGGGCGATGGATGAATCGAGGACTTCATAGCTTTTACCCCAGCCCCCGATTGAATCATCAAAGGCCGGGCGCGCGACAAACACCGGCTTGTAGAGGTTTGAGGTGATATTCAGGCTTGAAAATCTAGCATTTTTGGAACGTCTAACTTCATACTTCGTTCGCATGGTTTCTATTGAGACCTGATGCGTGACCCCGAAGGTTTCAAATCGCCCCCTGATACCGGCATTCCAGGCGGACTTGTTTTGCTTTTCTGGGAAGAAAAAAAAGCGCGGATTAAAATCTCCCCTAGCGCCGAGATTACCGCCAGTCGTCCGCACTACATAGGCTTCGTAGCCCAGGGCGCCATAGGCCGCATACGCGGCCCAGTCCCGGCCGAGGGCATACTCCGCCCTGAGCAGACCACGGGCGGCCTTTTGTTTGACCTTCTCCCAGGGCTGTTGAAGGGCATTCCCAAGGTTGGGCGCAGAGGGCGCCGCAGTGGCGTTCCTGCTTAAAAAGAAAAAATCACTCCCTCTGCGCAACTCCCGGTCAGAATAATCCAGGATAGTCTCCAGCTTGAGTCTGTCGCCACGATATTCCAGGGCTAAAGCCACTTCGCCAAATGTTTCCTCGTTGCCTTCGGTGGGTCCTTCGCCATTACGATAAATGGCATTAAGCCGGGCGCCGAACTGTTTTTTTGAACCAAAGCGACGGCTGAGGTCGGCGTGAATGCCGAGGCGTGATTGATAATCGTAGTCGGCGGTGAATCGGGTCAAGGGAGTATCTGTCGGACGCTTGGGGACCATATTGATGACGCCGCCCACGCGACCGGATACGCCGTTGAGCAGGGCATTGGGTCCCTTGAAGACCTCGACCCTGTCAAGGGTCTGAACCGTTGAACGGTAAGAAGTCAGGTTTGGCAGGCCGTCATAGAGTGTTGAGTCGACACCACTCATATAAAAGCCCCGGATAGTGATACCTTCAAAATAGCCCTGGCCAGAATTATTCAAGAAAGCAGAGGCATCATTCTGAATGACATCGGCTACCGTTCTGGCCTGCTGGTTTTCAATGAGTTCGGCGGTGTAACTGCTGATACTGAACGGTGTGTCAAAGATGTCTTTATTGCCGAGCAGACCGATACGGCCGCTGCGCGTGACTTGGCCGCCCGCGTATGTTTCGGCTTGACCGGTGACGGTAATTTCTTCTATTGAAGTTCCTGCCACTGTCAAGAGTGGCAACTTTTCAGGTTCTTCTGCTTTGGATTCGGGGTTGGTATTAGCAGTTGCGTCTGCGATAAGCGGCTTAGTATTGGCGTTGTTAAGGGCTGAATTAGAGCTTTGGTAGATGGCAGGAAAGCCTTGTGTGCTGGTGTTCTCAGCTAATTTTGAGGGGGGGGGTAATGTTGTTAGCGAACAGAGGCGCGCTGATAGAAAGCATGAGCAGTATGTTTGAAAGTGTTTTCATTTTGGAAGTCCTTTGGTGTCTTTGGTTAATTGGAAAACCCTAGTTTAGACGTAGCATGAATGATTCGCAAGTTTATTTTTATAAAAATCTGAAATTATTTTTAGTGTTGTTGTTTTGTGCCTGTTTTTGGCGGGTGGCGGGCCGGGGTATGACTTGCCACTCCGAATACCCCCTTTATTGTCATTCCCGCTACACGGGAATGTATAGTTTAAAACCACTGGATTCCAGCTTTCGCTGGAATGACGACGGGGGTAGCAGTTATATCCCGACCTTTCGCAGGAAAGGCTGGAATGACAATGAAAGAATAGACACGGCCCGGCAACCTTCAACGTTATTTTCACCCCCTTCGTCATTCCGGCCTGACTGCCTACGGCAAGCGGCAGTCCGCCTACTACCCCAGGGTCACCTAATCTAAAATAAGGCGTCAGTGATCCTGGCCACGGTATCGTTAGCATCGCTCATAATACGCCTATCGCCCCCGTCGTCATTCCAGCGAAAGCTGGAATCCAGTGGTTTATGCCATACATTCCCGCCTGGGCGGGAATGACAATTAGACAGAATCGGCGCTCATTTCACATCCCGGCCCGCCCTCTCCTGGATTCCGGCCTTCGCCGGGCGGCTACGGGCGCCCTCGGCGGCTTGTTCCAGACGCCGCTCTACCACCTACATCCCTGTAGGCGTGCCCTCACGCCGCATACAGGACTTCCTGTCCATAATATGACGACGGGGTGTTGTTTTAGCTTTCCGTCATCCTGTCTGCCTGCAACAGGCAGGGCTTTGTTAGCAATTTAGATGAGGTGACCCTGGTAGCAGGCAGGCGGAAGTTGGAGTCCATGAGACGGGGCCGGGATGTAAAATGGAATTCGGCTGGCATGACAACGAAGTAACAAACACACCTCATCAGCAACCGGCGGGTAAAAAAAGGCGCCTGAGCGGCGCCTGTAAAGTTAAGAGCAGGAGGATAGTTGAAAAGCCGTTTGTGGCCTTTCGTACAAGGATTTTAAGCAGGAATCATGCCATTTTAATAAATCCTTAAAATACAGTATCTTGCGGATATTAAAACGGCCGGGCTGCCGCCTTTTTTGCACCATCGCCGCCGCTTTGGCACAAACACGGTGCGGTCGATCCCCCTTGCGGCGTGTTCTGCTAAGATGCCGGCCATTCAACGTTGCATGGACAAATAATGAAGCAAGTTATAAGGGCCGCTGATATCAAGCGCCTGGGCCTTGAACTCGGTTTTCAGCAGGTCGGCATCACCAGCACGCGGCTGGAGGAAGACGAGGCCCATCTTTTAAGCTGGCTGCGGCAGGGACGGCATGGCGAGATGGATTATATGCGGCGGCATGGGCTGAAACGCAGCCGCCCCGAGGCGCTGGTGGCCGGCACCCTGAGCGTGATATCGGTCAGGATGGACTATCTGCCGCCTTCCAGCAGGCATCCGAGGCAGGTATTGGGCCGGCCTGAATTTGCCTATATTTCACGCTATGCGCTGGGGCGCGATTATCACAAATTGATGCGCCGCCGCCTTCAACAACTGGCCACCAAAATAGAGGCGCTGGCCGGCCCGTTCGGCTATCGCTGCTTCGTGGATAGCGCGCCGGTGCTGGAAAAGGCGCTGGCGCGCAATGCCGGCCTCGGCTGGATCGGCAAACATAGCAATCTGATTAACCCCAGGGCCGGTTCCTGGTTTTTCCTGGGGGAACTTTATACCGACCTGCCTTTGGAAAAAGACCCGCCGTTTTCCGGCCAGCATTGCGGCCGTTGCACGGCCTGTATGGATATTTGCCCGACGGCCGCCATTGTTGGGCCACAGCAGATTGACGCCCGGCGCTGTATTTCTTATCTGACCATTGAATTGAAGGGCGCGATCCCGGAGCAATTCAGAAGCCTGATCGGTAACCGGGTCTATGGCTGTGATGATTGCCAGTTGATTTGCCCCTGGAATAAATTCGCCAGACATACGGAAGAGGATGACTTTCGGGTCCGGCACGGTCTGGACGCGCCGACTTTGGTGGCGTTGTTTCTCTGGGGTGAACAGGAATTTTTAGAAAAGACCGAGGGTTCGGCGATCCGCCGTATCGGTTATGAGCGCTGGTCCAGAAACATCGCGGTCGGGCTTGGCAATGCGCCGACCAGCGCGGCCACTGTCAAGGCGTTGAAAACACGGGAGAATGACCCTTCGGCGCTGGTCCGTGAGCATACTGCCTGGGCCTTGAGACAACATGCCGGGAAGCAAATGTCATTCCCGCCTGCTGGCGCAGGCGGGAATGTATAATTAAAACCACTGGATTCCAGCCTTCGCTGGAATGACGACAGGGAGACCAGAGTGATGATGAGGCTTACCGGAGCGTATCTGCCCTTCGTCGTCATTCAATCGCAAAAATAGTCTCGCCCTCTACATTCAGCAGGGTGCCTTCGACACTTAAGACCCTGACCTTGCTGCCGGCCGGCATGTCCGTACCTCTGACTTTCCAGGTCGAGTCATCAATCCTGACCTTGCCGACCCCGTTCACGATAGGCTCATCCAGCGTGAAGATACGGCCGACATATTGTTCGCCACGGCGATTGAGGTTGGGCAGGTCTTTTTTGAAGGGGTTTGATTTCTGCTGCCGCTTGTAGAGCACCAGCGTCAGCACGGACAGGGCGCCGAAGATAATAATCTGGATCAGGAACGGTATGCCGGGCATGAAAAACAACAACAGACCGACCACAAAGGCCGAAATGCCCATCCACAAAAACCAGGCGGCCGGGATGACCATCTCCAGAATAATCATTATCACGGCCGCGATCAGCCAGTACCAAAACTCAATCTCAATTAACCATGTCATTTGAATTGCCCCATAACGCAACTGTTATTCTGCCATAAGGAAACTCTGATTGAATCAGAGTTTCCCGCGGTACAGGGACGTACCGCCAAAATCAATGATGCAAGTCATTGATTTTGAAGCAGGGTGAAAATCGCATTTTCGCCCTGCGTGCTCTGGGAAATCCAGGATGGATTTATTCAGAGCTCCCATAATCTATGCTGAAGGTTTGCCGTCCTTGCCGAAGGTCTGTTTGGCGATCTCGCCGATCCCGGCCAGCGCGCCGATCACATTGCCGGCCTCCAGCGGCATCAGCACCACTTTCTGGTTGGGCGATGCCGCGATATCCCTGAGGGCCTCGACATATTTGGTGGCGACAAAGTAATTGACGGCCTGAATATCGCCCGAGGCAATGGCCTCGGACACGTCCGTGGTGGCCTTCGCCTCGGCCTGGGCCAGCCGTTCTCTGGCCTCGGCGTCCCGAAATGCGGATTCCCTGCGGCCTTCCGCTTCCAGGATCATACTCTGTTTCTCGCCGTCCGCCTTGAGTATCTCCGCCTGCTTCTGGCCGTCCGCCTCCAGAATGGCCGCGCGCTTGTCGCGCTCCGCCTTCATCTGCCGGGCCATGGCATCCACCAGATCTTTGGGCGGCGAAATATCCTTGATCTCAATGCGCGTGACCTTGACTCCCCAGGGGCCGGTCGCTTCGTCCACGACCTGCAACAAACGCGCGTTGATTGTATCACGCTGGGACAATAATTCATCCAGATCCAGGGACCCCATGACCGTGCGGATATTGGTCATGATTAAATTTAAAATGGCCCGGGTCAGATTGTTCACTTCATAGGCGGCCTGGGCGGCGTTCAGGACCTGGAAAAAAACCACGCCGTCCACCTTGACCATCGCATTGTCCTTGGTGATCACATCCTGGGACGGGACATCGACCACCGTTTCCATCATATTCATTTTCGCGCCGATCTTGTCAAACACCGGGATAATGAAATTGAGACCCGGACGCAGGGTGCGCCGGTACTCGCCGAAACGCTCCACGGTGTATTCAAAACCCTGCGGGACCGTCTTCACCATCATGAAGAATCCCACCACGACAAACAGCAATACACCAAAGGTAAACACGAAACTGCTCATAGCCTTACTCCTTACTGAATTTGTGAATTTGCGTTATTTTATAAGGAAGCGCTTCCATAAGGAAATTCTGATTCAATCAGAGTTTCCTGCGGTACAGGGACGTGCCGCCCCAGAATCAATAACTTGGCAATGACGTAAGTCATTGATTTTGAAGCAGAGTGAAAATCGCATTTTCACTCTGCGCGCCCTGAGAAATCCAGGATGGATTTATTCAGGGCTTCCATAAAACACCGCGTTAAGGCGTAAGCATAACGCAGATCGCGGCTCGCTTTAAGGCGGCGCTGAAAAAGCGGCCCTTCCCTGATCCCGGCGAAAGCCGGGATCCGGTAGTTTAAACCACGGCCTCCGGCCTCAGGCGCCGGCCTGTAACAAAATATTGTCAATCAGGCGGGCCTTGCCGAGCCAGGCCGCCGCCAGTATGACAAGTCTTTGATTTTCAGGCTTTTTTAATGTTTGGGCATCACAGATATTGTAGTAATCGGGGCGGAACCCGCGGCCCTTTAAGTACGCCAGCGCCTCTTTTTCAAGTCTCTCATAATCCCTTTCCCCCTGTTTGATGGCGGCCGCGGTTTGCCGCAGGCATTGATAAAGTCCGGGCGCGGCGGCCCGTTCCCGTTGGTTCAGGTAATGGTTGCGGGAACTCAGCGCCAGCCCGTCCTGCTCGCGCACGGTGGGATGGCCCATGACCTCAACGGGCAGCTTGAGGCTGCCGGTGAGACAGCGGATCACTAATAATTGTTGATAATCCTTTTCGCCGAATATGGCAATATGCGGCCGGATGATGTTAAACAGCTTTAACACGACCGTGGCCACCCCCTTGAAGTGGCCGGGCCGGTATTGGCCGCAATAGATCGAATCCAGGGCGGGCGCCGTGACCTCGGCCTCCGGCCCGCCCCGGCTGTAGATCTCCTCGACCGGGGGGATGAAGGCCAGATCCACGGCATATTGCCGCAGCAACGCCGCATCGCTGTCCGGCGTGCGCGGATAGCCCGCAAAATCCTCATTTTCGGCAAACTGGGCCGGGTTCACAAAGATGCTGACAACCACATGGTCGGCGCGCTTTTTCGCGGCCTCGATCAAGGCCAGATGGCCATCATGCAGATTGCCCATGGTCGGCACCAGCGCTATCCTGCCCGCCGGGCCGAGGCTATGCAGGGCGTTGCGGGCGGCCGTGACGGTGGTGACGGTTTGCATGGTTCTGCGGATCAGGATTCGACCGGATTAAAATAATGCCGGCCCGGCGGCAGGCGGCGGATATGCGCCAGCAGTAATTCATAATGGCGGTCGTTTTTGGACAGATCAAAGTCATCCGTGTTGACGATCAAGAGCGGCGAACTGGTGTAATGATAAAAAAACTCGATATAGGCATCGGCTATCCGGCCGAGATAGCTTCGCTTGAGCGGCCGTTCATAGTCGTGCCCGCGTTTGATGACCCGCTCCATCAAAATATCAGGCGGCGCCTGCAAATAGATGACCAGATCGGGCGCCGGCGCGTCCAGCGTCAGGCGTTCATAAACCTGATGGTATAAGGCCAGTTCGTCATCATCCAGCGTGGCCCGGGCAAACAGCTTGTCTTTGTCGATCAAAAAATCGGCCACCTGGACCACCGGCTTAAACAGATCCGTCTGGCGCAGGCTTTCAAGCTGCCGCGCGCGCTGAAATAAAAAGAACAACTGCGTGGGCAACGCGGCCGCCTTCGGGTCGGCATAAAAGCGCGGCAAAAAAGGATTTTCCGCGGCCAGTTCCAGCATCAGCGAGGTCTCAAAGGTCCTGGCCAGGCGTTTGGCCAGCGTGGTCTTGCCGACCCCGATCGGGCCTTCGACCACGATATAATCCGGGTGATCCTGCTTCATGCCATGCGTTCCAGGGCGCCACGGTCGCTGTCTGCAAGGTAGCCGTTGATCCCGCCCCGGCCGGGGATTTCACAATTGGCCTGAATCTCGGCCAGCGGCACCAATACAAAGGCGCGCTTTAACAACTCCGGGTGCGGCACATTCAGGCGTTCATTATTAATGATTTCGCCGCCGTACAGCAACAGATCCAGATCCAGGGTGCGCGGCCCCCAGCGCCGCCGGCGCACCCGCCCGTGCCGGTCTTCAATGGCCTGTAACCGGTCCAGCAGGGCCAGCGGCCCGAGCCCGGTCTCAAGCTCGGCCACGGCATTGATAAAATCCGCCTGATCCGGCGGGCCGACCGGCTTGCTTTTGTAGAGTGAAGATTGCTGCTTGAGCGAAGTGGCGGGGAGTTCGGCCAGGTCCGCGAGGGCCGAGACGATATGCTGTACGGGGGAATCCAGATTGCTCCCGAGGCCGATATAAACGCGGGTCATGAATCCTTGCGGGCGCTTTTTCTGCGCTTTGGGCGGTGTCTTCTGGCGCGCGGTTTATGATATTCGGATTTGCTCCGGCCCTTTACCGCCAGCGGTTCCTTTAGCTGCGCCTCGGTCCAGTAATCCACCAGTTCCTGCAAGGGTTCGCCCGCCTGGGCGCGCAGCAACAGCAGATCATAAGCCGCCCGGAAACGCGGATGGCTCAATACCCTGAGCGGTTGCCTCGTGGTGCGTTTCAGGCGCGCCTGCAAGCCCCAGATATCGCGCATCATGTGAGTAAGGCGGCGCGGCGCGGCCGTGCTTGAGATCTGTCTTGAGATAACCGTATCGCCGGCCAGATGCACGGCCTCCATTTCCGGCAGGCCATGCTCAAGATGCTGATTAACCTCCACCCGGAGCGCCTCCCATAACAATACCGCCAGCAAAAAGCCCGGCGCGATTGAATTGCCCTCGGCAAGGCGCTGATCGGCGCTCTTCAGGGCCGCCGTGATAAAGCGCTGCGGCCGCGCTTCCGCGCGGTTATTGAGCAACTGATCGGTCTGCGGAAAAAGATACTTGAACAGATCGTAATGCCGCAACAACTCAAAGCTCTGCAAGGCGGCCCCGCCGGTAAATAATTTAAGCGTCTCCTCAAACAGGCGCGCCGCCGGGATTTCCCTGAGCAGGCCGGCATATTCATTGAACGGTTGCTCCGCGTCGGGATGGATCCGCAAGCCCAGCTTGGCGGCAAAGCGGACCGCGCGCAGGATTCTGACGGGGTCTTCGACATAACGCTGCACCGGGTCGCCGATCAGCTTGAGTTGGCCCGACTCCAGATCCCGGACGCCGCCGACATAATCAACGATGGAAAAATCGGCAATATTATAAAACAGCGCGTTGACCGTAAAATCGCGGCGCCAGACATCATCATCAATATCCCCGTAAACGTTATCGCGGATGATGCGGCCATCCTTGCTGTGGCCCTCGCCCTGATCGGAGACATGATGCGGGGCGCGAAACGTGGAGACCTCGATAATCTCGGCGCCGAAACGGATATGAGCCAGGCGGAAACGGCGGCCGATCAGACGGCAATTACGAAATAACTCCCGGATTTGCTCCGGCCGCGCGTCCGTAACCACATCAAAGTCCTTCGGCGCCCGCCCAAGCAGAATATCACGCACCCCGCCGCCCACCAGATAAGCCTTATAGCCGGCGTTTTTCAGGCGATACAGCACCTTCAAGGCGTTATCGCTGATCGACGAACGCGAAACCGGGTGCTGATCACGCGGGATGATGGTCGGCTTGATCTTGAGCGCCGCGATATTATCCAGAGTTTTTGAAACAGTCATTGATAGATATTCACAGATAGTAAGAAGGCGGGAATTCTACAGCTTGTCCGCGTAAAAAAGAAGGTAAAGATCTGACTTAAAGGATTGGAAATTTGACAGGCTGTCTCAACCGCCTCGGGTCTCCGGGGCAGGGGGAAATTTACAAGGGTAGAAATTTAGCCGGCTGTCTCGACCAGGATCCAACCGGCCACGTTATCAAGGTCTCGACGCTTAAACGAAGCGCGCCGCCCAACCATCTACAAAAGTAGAAATTTAGCCGGCTGTCTCGACCGGCCGAACGCGAGGCCAAGAAGGAAGATCTACAAAAGTAGAAATTTAGCCGGCTGTCTCGACAAACAGGCAGACGAAGCCTGGAGTATGGATCTACAAAAGTAGAAATTTAGCCGGCTGTCTCGACATGCCGTGTATCAACGCGGCGAAAGACATCTACAAAAGTAGAAATTTAGCCGGCTGTCTCGACCGAAATTACGAATAACGATGAAATGGCATCTACAAAAGTAGAAATTTAGCCGGCTGTCTCGACATCCGGACAATCTGGGCATCGATCAATTTATCTACAAAAGTAGAAATTTAGCCGGCTGTCTCGACCTCCGTAATCTCATCGCCTGGCACGTAAATCTACAAAAGTAGAAATTTAGCCGGCTGTCTCGACGCTTTCCATGATGCAATGATCCAAGTAGATCTACAAAAGTAGAAATTTAGCCGGCTGTCTCGACCTCCATAAATAAGAGATTATTCTCTTATATCTACAAAAGTAGAAATTTAGCCGGCTGTCTCGACACCCCTGAGTGGCTTGCTGCTCGGGCATCTACAAAAGTAGAAATTTAGCCGGCTGTCTCGACACTGGCAGGAAAAGTGATGGAAACAGAATCTACAAAAGTAGAAATTTAGCCGGCTGTCTCGACAGGTCAAGAATCGGAAAACGGAAATCAAATCTACAAAAGTAGAAATTTAGCCGGCTGTCTCGACCAGTATTAGCAGTCTACGTTTTTATGTAATCTACAAAAGTAGAAATTTAGCCGGCTGTCTCGACAGCCGATGACCGGTTTCAGGCCATTTTCGGGCTGTTTTGGCCCGTTTAAGGTGAAATTTTCGTGTATTTCCCATAAATTTGATGCCGATCCAGCAGCCTGAGCGGAAATATAGCCATTAAGACGGAGGTTTGCAAGCGTCCTTTTCGAGCGGGTACGGAGATGTTCTCAAACAAAGATAATATCGTCGTCCATGTGTCCGGCATGGCCATAGGTAAACTGTTTACACTGCTTACTTAGCCTGAAAATGATAACGCTGTCTGATTCCGAGAATTTACCGGCAAAGTCCTGCTCTACGCCGGAAAGGATGATATCCAGCATCCGGTCGCTGTTTTTGATTTTGAATACCGAGAGTTGCAGGCGATACCCGTATTGGGACAAAAATCGTGAAAACTTCGTCCGCAGTTTGGTGTCGCTGATGTCGTAGGATACGATTAACATGATTTTACCTTTTTTGTGAAGTGTTGCCGATATCAAATACGGGATAGTGGTCGATGGGGTTCTGGCGCATAAAATTGCGATACCAGGACTGCACATAGAGAAACATATCGGTCTTGTGTTTCATCAATGCCTCCAGAAATATCCGCGTGTATTTTTTGTTATGTTTGAAGGGCAAAATATAGCGATGCCGCTGCTTTTCAAAGTCCTTCTCGTTTACCTGTTTCAGGCCATAGGCGCGTTTCAGGGCCTGATCAATAATACAGCGAAAAGGCTCAACCAGGTCGCAGACTAGTGATTTGCGCTGAAAGAAAAGGGTGTGATAGACGCCTTTATATACATCGAATCCATACAGCCGCAAAAGGCATTCCATCAGATTAAACAGATAGGTGTAGCCTATATCCAGCAGCAGATTGGGGATATCGTGCTTTATACGCGGTTTGCGGCCGTTCCAGGCCATATTGCCAAAATAGGCCCGAAAGTACTCCTGGGCGCTTTTGCCTTCCAGCCCGAGCAAAACCTGACGGTCGGTAGCTTGGGGCGCTTGTTGCAGATAGGTCGATATACGCGCTATGGCGGCCCGCTCTTCATTGGTTTTATTGCGGATGCTCATCAGCAGCGAGCGCTGGTTGAGGATCTTGTTGTGTACGATTTTACGCGCGAGTTCTGCGCCGCAGCTTGCCGTGTACTGCCTTTCCCGCAACAGAAAATTACCGGAAGTCTCGGCATTGAGCACCTCGTACACGCGCATATATAGACGGGTTCCGATTTTCACCGTATGGCGCTTTCCCGGTCTCGCCATCATAAAACTATGCTGATGGCGATTCAGGCAGTATAATACAGCGAAAAAATGACGGAAAGCGGCTGTCCGGGTTCCAATATATATGAGATAAACAGGTCTGCCCAGTGCAGACAGGCGGAAGCCGGAATCCATAAGGGCGGGGTCAGGGAGTGAAATATTCGTTGTCATTCCGGTCTGCCTGCTGCCGGCCTGTAACAGGCAGGTCAGTCAGAAAAATCTCACTTCTGTCTGAACCTGTATAAATGCAAAGCCAGCCAGCCAGGGTTACGTAACCCGGCTGCGATCAGCTTTTTTAGCATAAGAGCGCCGGTTCAACCTGTGCTCAGGAGAAAATGATGCAAGATTTAACACAATTTACCGGCAAATATGCCGTCAATAAAACGCTTCGGTTTGCGCTGCGACCGCAGGGTAAAACCGGGGACTTCATCAGAAAAAATATCAGAGAAAATAATTTACTAGAGCAGGATAAATGCAGAGCCGATAAGTACCGCAAGGCCAAGCGGATCATTGATCTTTATCATAAGGATTTTATCGAAAAGGCGCTGGAAGGTATGGCGTTTTGTATTGCTGATCTGGAGGAATTACAAGGATACAGGCAAAACAACAGCAGCAGGGGAGTAGGTGAGTCACAGAAGAAATTACGCAAACAAATTGCTCAACAGATAAAAGAAACGCAGGGTTATGAAAATCTGTTCAAAAAAGAGTTGATAACAGAAATACTCCCAGCCTGGCTTGAAGAAAATCAAGGCGCCAAATCAGAAGCACTTCCCGATATCGACTCTGAGGAATATCCTGACATCATTGCCGAATTCAAAAAGTGGACGACTTATTTTACCGGCTTTTATGAAAACCGGAAAAATATGTACAGCGAAGAAGCGAAGGCCACGGCCATCGCCTTTCGCATTGTGCATGAGAACCTGCCGAAATTCCTCGATAATTGCGACAGATGGCAACAGTTGGAGAGTGAGTTCGAAGGTATTTTTCAGTCGTTTGAGAGCCAAATTTCTGGTTTGGAGAAGGCTGCGGATGTAGAGCTAAGGCAGGTTTTCCAGATCGAGTTTTTTAACCGCTGCCTGAATCAGAGCGGCATTGATCATTTTAATCTAATCCTCGGCGGACGCAGCGATGAAAAGGGTCAAAGGCTGCAAGGTCTCAACGAAATCATCAACCTCTATAGTCAACAACTATCCCTTGATACGGATAGGGAAAAGAGAAAAAAGCTCGGCAAATGCAAAATGGCATTGCTGTACAAGCAAATTCTGAGCGATCGGGAGAGTTATTCTTTTCTGCCCGAGCAGTTCGAAAACGATGCCGAACTGATGAAGGCTATCAATGACTATTTTGAAAAAATTGACGAAAAGATCAGCGACGAAGAGGAAGTAGATAACGTCTGCTCAAGTCTGAAATCATGCCTGGAAGAACGGCTTGATAGCGGTGAAGTTAATCTTGAGAAGGTTTATATTGAAAGTAAGTCTTTACGTAATCTGTCAAAGGCATGCTGTGGCGATTGGGGGGCTATTGAGCGAACGCTGGAAGCTCATGCCGAAGAAAACTTTTCTACAAAGAAGAGGCGTCAAGATTGGTTGAAGAAAACCCGCTTTTCTATTGCTGAGTTGCAAACAGCCATAGAGAATCATGGCGATACTGATACTGAAACACACAGGTCAATAGTAGAATATTTTAAAAATGAACAATCTGATCTTTTCGCCAATATAGAGGACGCACGAAAAGAAGCCGCAGACATACTTCAGGAGAAATATTCGAGTGAAGAAAAAACATTGAATCAGAAAAAGGAGAAGGTCGCTAAAATCAAGCAATATTTAGACAGCGTTCAGGATTTTTTGCATTTCATCAGACCGCTATATGTGAATCTTGAGAACGATAAAGAGGCGTCTGCCGCCCCGGAAAAAGACGCTACTTTCTACCATGACTTCGACCTTTGCTATGAACGGCTGCGCCTTATTGTGCCTCTGTACAACAAGGCCCGTAATTATCTGATCCGTAAGCCTTACAAAACAGAAAAGTACAAGCTGAATTTTGAAAACAGCACTCTGCTTGACGGTTGGGACGTAAATAAGGAGAAAGATAATACGGCTGTGATATTTTTAAAAGGGAATAAATATTATCTGGGGATTATGGATCAGGAACATAAAAAGCTCTTTGAAAGTAAACCTATACCGAGGAATAAGAATAAAAGTCCGTATCAAAAAATGGACTATAAATTACTGCCAGACCCTAAAAAAATGTTGCCCAAGGTATTTTTCTCACAAAAAAATATAGACGATTACAATCCTGGCGAAGAGATTCTTGCTATTCGCAATCATGGGTCGCATTCAAAAAACGGCCAGGCAAAACCCGGTTTTGAAAAGCATGATTTTCAACTGTCAGATTGTCATGCCATGATCAATTTTTTTAAGGCATCAATAAAAAAGCATCCAGACTGGAAAAATTTTAGCTTTCAATTTTCCCCCACGCGATCTTATGGAGACTTGAACGGATTCTACAGCGAGGTCGAATCCCAGGGTTACAAGATCACTTTCAGAGATATAGATTCAGATTACATTGACGAATATGTCGAAACAGGCAAGCTCTATCTTTTCGAAATCTACAACAAGGACTTTTCGGAAAAAAGCAAAGGGCGCCCCAACCTGCACACGATCTACTGGCGCGCACTGTTCGACCCAGAAAATCTGAAAGACGTGGTAGTAAAACTGGACGGTAAAGCCGAGATGTTTTTCCGTGCGGCATCCATAAAATACACCGATAAGGAGTGGAAACAAGGCCACCATGCCGAAAGACTCAAAGGGAAATTCAACTATCCAATCATCAAGGATCGGCGCTACGCCCGTGATACTTATCTGTTTCATGTGCCGTTAACAATCAATTTCAAGCGGCCCAGCAGCCCCCCAAGAAATGCAGCCAGGGTGTTTAATAGCGAAGTAAACGCTTTTTTAAAAAAGAATCCTGATGTGTGTATTCTAGGTATCGACCGGGGTGAACGCCATTTGGCCTACTACACGCTTCTCGATCAGAAAGGCGCGATTCTTGAGCAAGGCAGCTTAAATAAAGTTCGTGTGGAAGGGAAAAATGGCGGCAGGACAGTGGATTATCAGCAGAAGTTACATGAAAGAGAAGGCGCCCGCGACGCGGCTCGAAAATCCTGGGCAACGATTGAATCTATAAAAGAACTCAAAGAAGGTTACTTATCACAAATCGTGCATAAAATCGCGGTAATGATGGTGCGGCATAATGCCATTGTCGTATTTGAAGACCTGAACTTCGGTTTCAAGCGGGGGCGGTTCAAGTTTGAGAAGCAGGTTTATCAAAAGCTGGAAAAGATGCTGATCGACAAGCTCAATTACCTGGTGTTCAAAGACACGGAGGAGGCAAGACAGCCGGGCGGCGCGCTGTGCGGCTATCAACTCAGCGCGCCCTTTGAGAGCTTCAAGGCTATGGGCAAGCAGACCGGTTTTATTTATTATGTTCCGGCTCACTATACCTCTAAAATCTGTCCCGCCACCGGTTTTGTAAACAGGCTTTATCCTAAATATAAAAATAAAGAAGATGCCATCCGATTTTTTAGCACCTTCGAGGCTATAAGCTATAACACGCAAGAAGATTACTTTGAGTTTACTTTTCTCTACAGCCGCTTTGCTGAAAAAAAGTTCATAAAGACCATAGAGGGTATGCGGGATAAATGGACTGTCTGTACCTGTGGCGCGCGATTCCGTAACTCGAAAGATGGAAATGGAAAATGGACAACCGAAGAGGTCCATTTGACCACTAAAATGAAAAGCCTGTTGGAAAAGAATGGAATCAAATATCAGGACGGCCAGGACCTGCGATCTATCATAGAACAGAAAGAGGCGGGCTTTTTCAAGGAACTCTTTGACCTTCTGCGCCTCACTCTGCAATTACGCAACAGCCGCGTGGGTACAGATAATGAGAGTGACAATACAAACGACTACATTCTTTCCTGCGTAAAAGACGCGCAAGGCGGGTTTTTCGATTCCCGCCGCGCTTCAGAGAATATGCCCCAAAATGCGGATGCCAACGGCGCCTTTCACATTGGCCTCAAGGGTCTATGGATGCTTCGGCAAATTCATGGATGGCAGGATAAAAAATCGCCGGACCTCGCCATACCCAATAAAGACTGGTATCGCTTTGTGCAGAATCAAGAGTACAAAAATTCCGGGCTTTAATTCTGTATCCGGCATTAATCCGCTCTATTTGTTCGCCGGGTTAATATCCCCCCAGAGCGGCAATATTGATCACCGGTCGCCTTGCTCCGCGTCCAGGAAGTTCCTGACTACGGCCAGATCCAGCATTTGTCCGGCCAATAACCGATCCAGTGGCGCTGTGCCATAAAATAACGGATTGTCATTCGGCGTTGTCAGCCACTGATCCGCCAGCGTCTGGTCGGGCAAGAGTGTTTGCAGTGCTTTATAAATGCCAAGAATATAACTGCTTCGTTCCAGCAAGTCCGGCGTCAATCTGGTTTTCCCGGGCTTGTTTTTCCAGTTGTAAAGCGTTTTCTCATTAGTGAGACCCAGTAATTTTATTTGCTCGGCGCCTGTAAGCCGCCATTGGCTGAAAATAGTAAAAACAGCGGACAACAACGCCCCTGCAACGACCGGCCCGCCTTGCAATAACTGTTCGGCCGTGATTCCAGAACCCTCGCTAACGGCTCTTCCCATCCTTGCCCCCGGAATTTGAAAAGCGGCCAATCTTTTTCCAGTCCTGAATTTTTTTTGCCACATTATAAGCCGCCACCTTGTCCGGATCGTCGATTTCCTTAAAGGCGTCGAAGTTTGGGGCTGCTCCGGCCTCGGCCGGTTGCGCCAGTGGTGGCTCCAGGTGCGGGTTGTCAGCAAAACGGTCAGTGTCGAATCCACAACTCTTATGCTTGCCGCAACTGAAGCGATGCTGTTCGAATTTAAGTTTACTGTCGATGTTGTCCTGACTCCAATTCATGGTCCTGCCGCAATACGGGCAGTTCTTGCTGGTTTTGTATTCATCGACAAACACTATCGCGCCGATCTGGCTGGAAAAGTTTTTCTCTCCGCGAATCTCCGCGTTAGCCTGTTTCCAGTGTTGTTCTTTTTGCTTTGCCTGTCTCTCGGCATCGGCGTCTTTATTTTTAAGCAACCATTTTTTATCCATTTTATACGCTTTTTCTTGAATCTCCTGCTTGCGCCTTTCATGAAGCCGCTCGCGGCGCTGAGTCAGGTCTTTGAGATGAGGCGGCGCCTTGCCGAGGGACTGAAATTTACGGTAGAGGGCGAATTCCAGCCGCCGGGAGATGTCGATATTCAGGGCCTGAAAATGCTCTTGAATCAGGTCCATATCGAGATCTTCGAGTATCACGATACCGGGGTAAAGCTGTTGCAGATGCGTAATGACCCCCACCATATTGGCGACCAGGGCGTCGCGCAGGTGGTTGATCTTGTCTATCGGCGGCACGTGTTTGTTGACTGCTCCGGTCGGCTTGGCCTGCTCGCGCAGGAGCGTGTCCAGATAGTCTTGCAGGGCTTCGCGTATCGTCTCGCGGGTGTAGATTCTGCCGTTGCCAAGCGTCAGTCCTTCATAGTTCCGGCCCTGAGCGCCTTCAAAATAATAGACCGTGCGGGCCGCAGTTTTGCCTGGCTCTGCTTCGGAAGCGGGCCCGACATAGCGCAACTCGATGGAGGCGGAGCCATTCGACGCCTCGCTGCCCCAGTTCAGCCGCTTGTTTTCCACGGTAATCGCGCCTTTCGCCACCAGATCGAATAGCACCCGTTTGGCTGCCTCGTATTTTAGTTTCAAAAAAGTCAGGATATCGCCGTTGGAGATCAGCTTGCCGCTGATGACTTTGGCGGTGGTCAGGTCGATGCAGGTGCAGGTATGTTGTGAAAACCATTCCGGATCTTCGATCCGGTCAATAAAGTAGGACAGATTGACGATCACCTGCTTCTCGCGGCGCTCCTGCCTGGGCCGCGTTTCCCGCTCGGATATGGCCCGGTGGCTGTATTTTTCCGGCCTGAGCGTATAGACCTTGATATCCTCTGCACCCTGGGGGAAGTGAGGTCGAAGCCGGGTTTTACCGTCGTGGACGTAAGTATCGTTCTCGTCAAAACGGGCCAGACACAGGGTAGCCAGTTCAATCTGGCCGCGATCTATCCCGTATTTCCAGGACTGCGCCCAGTGCTGCCGGTTGAAGGTTTCATTGAAGCGGTCGATTTTCTCGTTAATCTCATCGGCTTTAGTGAAGGCCAGTTCTTGATGCAGCCGCCCGGCGTTCAGTTCCATGGTGAGATGGAGGTTGTATTGATCCTGAAGGCGGCGGTGCTTCGTCTGCTTCAGATCAAAGCCCTTTTTGCGCAGGTATTCGGCCAGATCGGGATCGGCTTTGCGCAGGCGAATTTTCAGTTCCGGATTGAGACGGACATCCCCCGCCTCGCCCTGCCAGAATTGCCGCCAAAGCTGAGTGTGGCGGCGCGCGGCACTGGCCGGTGTTTGATGCGCGTTTTCGTTGCGTTTTTCGAGATCGTAGGAAGTCAGTTCAAATTCCAGTACCTTGAAGCGATCTACAAATGTCTTTGCCCTGGTGGAGCCTAAAGAAATTTTTTCCACATTATATCCGGCTTCGTCGAAGGCCATTTGGAACTCATCCAGCTGCTTTGCCCGCAGGGCTGCGCTGAAATCAAAACGGGAGAGTTCCAGGTTGCGTGTGGTTTCTGAGTCTTTGAGTAATGCCTGAAAAAGTTCCAGTTCCAGTTGCGCCTTGGTTTTTTGCTTTGGGTTCCTGCTTCGCTGGCGCGCTATCTGTTCAGGGTCATTACTGGCCTTATTTGCATTCGAGCGCATATCCTGCAAATCGCGTGGCAAATCGGCGGCAAAGCTGCTGCTTTCGGCAAAGCAGAGTTTGTGTAGCGCCCGCTGGGTGATGGAGTGAAAGCGATAGAGATTGACTTCTGAATCTGCCGACCCAGCTTCGACATTTACTTTTTTTTCTATATACCTCTTTGCCTCCTGACATTTATGCAGCGGAATGCAGCATAAAGAGAGCCGTTCTTCCCGGCGCAGAAAGACGGCCCAATAACGAAGCTGCTGCGATTCCTGCTGCTCTTTTTCCAGGCCCAGAAGCTGCGCTTTCACCTTGCCGAAATCCATGGCGGTTTTTTTGTAGTCTTCGCAATAGTCCCACCAGCCCCGAAGGTAATCTTTATGTATCTTGCCTCTGGCATTGCGAATAAAGTAAAAACCCCTTTCTTGCTTGGCTTTTTTCAATTCGTCCTCTAATTTGCGGTAATGGCCCGTGCCGGCGCCGTGCCGGCTCTTATGCTCGTTTAACTCGGCGGCCAGACGCCGGATTTCTCTCGTCAGCCAGTATACTTTTTTTAAGCAGCCCTGGTCTTCGGCTTGGTGAAACAGGCTTAGTTCTTGATCTTCCTCAATCTGCTCCAGATTCAGGCGATCAGCCAGCATCTGTTCCAGTAACCGCGATTTCTGCGCAGCCTTGTTTTCCTTCATTTCTTCGTATTTAGGGGAGAGTTGGTCGTACTTTTCCTTGGCCTTTTCTATTTCGTCGTTGTAATACTCTTTGGATTTTTTGTTCACGGTGTAGTAGTTAAGGCTGGCCGCGGCCACTACTATCCCGGCGCCCTGGGCCGGAGCGTATTTGGCCAGGGCCGCCTGCAACTGCTCTTCGACTGCTTCAGTGTGATCGGGCAGTGGATTTTTCCTGTTTTTATGCCGGGCATAGCGGGCAAACTCCTGAATAAACGGAAATTGGTCCCGCTGGTCCAATTGCAACAACAGTGAGGCGATGTCGCTGCGGCGGGTTTTATCGTGGGATGCGGCCTCATTCGCTTTCTGGATATTGTCGAGAATGTTCTGCCAGTCTTTTCGCCAGCGGGCGATTCCCTCACGCGCGTAAGGAAGACAGTACAATTCATTAGCCCTCCTGCGCTGCTCATAAAAATTATCTTTAAAAAACTGTTTGAGCCATTTTTTGTTGATCAAAACCTGACGGTCACAGGCGAGCGCTGCGGGGTTATTCGCTTTTGGCCGATAAATGAATTTTTCCAGTTCTTCGGCGAGGCGCCGACCAGCTTCACAGAGCTTGTTCAGATCGGCTTCGGCAGCCGTATCGGGTTCAGGCAGCTTGCCCTGAGCATGATTGAGCCTGAAACGCAGGCCCTTAGTGTAAGAATATAGGCTGTCGCTGTGTTCGCTCATGGGAGCTTTTCTCCGATGTTATAACCCTATAAAGACTGCGCGATGCCGGCTTCGGCGTAAACTATGGTTGACAGGGCTGAATCGTTGCATGAGTTTTACGCTATCAAGCAATTTGCAGGAAAACTGCGTTTTAGTCAACACTTCGACAATAGCGATGGGTCTCAAGTATAGCTGCAAAAGACAGTTTAAATAATAAAATATACTGGTATCAAAGATACCTGAATATAGAAAATTTTAAACTTTATCGCTGGTATGGTTTAAAAAATATATTAGAATGGCGCTATGAGTACCGAAAAAAAATTTAAATTAAACTCTTTGCTTGCGACTCAGCCGCCGGGCATAGTGCTCTGTTCGGCATGGCTGGCCGCTCGGGGTTACAGCCTTGATTTGCAGAAGCGTTATAAGAAAAGTCAGTGGTTTGATTCCATCGGAACGGGGGCGCTGATACGTCATGGCGATCAGGTGGACTATCTGGGCGGCATCTATGCCTTGCAAACTCAGTTGGGCCTGTCCGTGCATCCAGCGGCTAAAACAGCCTTGTCTATGCTGGGTAAAGCCTATTATCTGCAACTGGCCGCCCGCTCGGCGCAACTCTTTGGCGGGCGTGAAGATAATTTACCCCGTTGGTTTAAAAAGCGGGATTGGGGCGTCCGCCTGGATTGTAAGCTGAGTTCGTTTCTACCGCCTGATCTCGGCCTGGTGGATGTTAAACACAAGAGCTTTAAGGTTAAGGTATCCGGCCCGGCCAGGGCGATTATGGAATGCCTCTATTTGGCGCCCGGCTCTCAGCCATTGATGGAAGTGTATGAATTGATGGAAGGGCTGAATAACCTGCGCCCGGCCACGGCGCAAAAGCTGCTGGAAGCCTGTGCCTCGGTGAAGGTTAAGCGCCTGTTTCTGTATTTGGCAGATAAGGCAGGCCATGAATGGCTGGGTTATATCAAACCGGATAAGGTTGATTTAGGCTCGGGCAAGCGCGCCATTGTCAAAGACGGGGTATATGTGCCGAGGTATCAGATAACCGTGCCCAGGGCGCTGGAAGCCCCGCATGAACGAAGCCTGTAAACAGCAGGTCAGGCTGCTTCACAGGGTCACCTCATCTAAATTGCTAACATAGCGGGGGATATGAGCGATACTAACGATACCGTGGCCAGGATACCTGACGCCTTATTTTAGATGAAGTGACCCTGCATTCCTGCTAAAGCCCTACCCGCAACAGACAGACAGGATGACGGAAAGTCAAAACAACATCCCGTCGTCATTCCGGCGAAGGCCGGAATCCAGGAGGGCAGGCCGGGATGTGAAATGAGCGCCAGTTCTGTCTAATTGTCATTCCCGCCTGGGCGGGAATGTATTTCATAAACCACTGGATTCCAGCTTTCGCTGGAATGACGACGGGGGCGATAGGCGCATTATGGGCGATGCTAACGATACCGTGGCGAGGATAGCTGACACCTTATTTTAGATGAGGTGACCCTGGGCCTCGAAAGGCTTATATATTGCAATAGACAGCGGTTTCAGGCAGTCTCTCTTGAGTTCCAGGCTGCCTGTCCTTGTCGGGTGGGCGGGAATAACGCCGTTTGCATGAATCCTGAAATCAGGATTGCCGCTTTCATCTAATGGCTTTAGGATCACAGGGAAATTCCGAACTTTTTTTATGCCCGGCGCAGGGGGTTATAAGATGGCGATAAGAAACTTTGATGACAGCCGCCCTGTCATTCACGAGACCGCTTATATTGACGAGTCCGCGGTCGTGATCGGCGATGTCAGGATTGGCGAGGACAGTTCTGTCTGGCCTATGGCGGTGGTCAGGGGGGATGTGAATTCGATCAGGATTGGCGCCCGCAGCAATATTCAGGATGGCTGCGTGTTGCATGTGGCGCACGGCAGCCGCTTTACGCGGGGCGGCTGCCCGTTGGCGGTGGGCGATGATGTTACGGTCGGCCATCGTGTGATCCTGCATGCCTGCACGGTGGGGAGCGCATGTCTGATCGGCATGGCGGCCACCATCATGGACGGCAGCGTCGTTGAAGACAGGGTTATCGTCGGCGCCGGCAGCCTGGTGCCGATCGGCAAGACACTCAAATCCGGTTATCTTTATATCGGCAGCCCGGCCAAACAGATACGGCCGTTGAATGATGAAGAACTCACCTTTCTTGAGTATTCGGCCGGACATTATGCGAGGCTGAAAGATCAGCATAAAAAATCGCTGTTATCGGCCCGGCAATCCTGAGCGGCGCCGCGAAAAAGCGGGGCGGGAATAATAATAAGTTATGGAGTTCGGGATTCAATGACCCTGGGTCAAAACTGGTTTTCAGAGGCCGCGGCGGGTTATGCGATGTCGCTTGAGATCAGGCGCAGGCTGCATGAGGAGCAGACGCCTTATCAAAAGATTGAAATTTATGAGACCCGGAGCTTCGGCCGTTTAATGACACTGGACGGCATCACCATGCTGACCTCGCGCGATAATTATATTTACCATGAGATGTTGTCGCACCCCGCCCTGTTTCATCACCCCGAACCGGAGGCCGTGGCCATTGTCGGGGGCGGCGATTGCGGCACGCTTAGGGAGGTATTGCGGCATGCTACGGTCAAACGGGTGACGCAGATTGAACTGGATGAGCGTGTGACCCGGGTGTCGGAGCGGTTTTTCCCGGAGTTGTGCGAGGGTAACCATGACCCGCGCGTAAGCCTGATCTTTGCGGACGCGGTGCAGTGGATGCGGACTGCCGGGGCGGATTCATTTGATGTGATCATCCTGGATACCACGGATCCGGTTGGTCAGGCCAAACGCCTGTTTGCCGAGCCATTTTACCGGGATTGTTTCAATGCCCTGCGCGCGGGTGGTATCATTGCCGCCCAGAGCGAATCTCCGCTGCTGGATATGCCGCTCCTGAGCGCCATGCGGACCGCGCTGAAACAGGCGGGTTTCAGTGAACTTCAAACCTTGCAGTTCCCGGTCGCCACCTATCTTTCAGGCTGGTGGACGGCGACGCAGGCCAGCAAAGGCCGGCGGTTCGGGGAGTTTCGTGAGCAGGCGGCCCGGCATAAACCGTTCAGGACGAAATATTATAATGCCGCGGTACACCGGGCCAGTCTGGTCTTGCCCGAATTCATGCTGCGGGCGTTTTCCGAAGAGAATTGATTGAACGGGAGCCAAAAGATGGAAGATGAAGCAAGAAATCCGTATCAGACCCCGGCCTCTGACGTAAATTTCGCGGGGGATAAAGAGGGCATCACGCACTTCAGGCGATTTTCTGCCTGGGCCGTATTCGGCCTGTCCCTGATTACCCTGGGTATTTATGCGCTCTACTGGCTTTATACCCGGTCAAAGATAATCAATGGTTTTCATACGAGAAAGATAGCTGACGGGTTGATACTGGGCTGTGTCACCGTCTTTGTGCTTTCCATGTTTACCGAACTGCTGGTCTGGCTTTATGGAGAAAGCGAATTGCTGGAGGTGATCAATGGGCTTGCTAGTATCCTTTATTTCGTGCTTTATCTGGTGCTGCTCTTTACCTTCAGAAACAGGTTGCTGCACTTGATCGGAAGCCGGATCAATCCCATCCTGACCTTTATATTTAGTTGTATCTATCTGCAATACAAGATCAATGTCGCCATTGATGAGAGCCGCCGTTTTTTATTGGAGACAAGTTCTTAAAAAGCGGCTCTTTTGAGTTCCGAGTGGGTTAAGCTGCATGTGGATTGAGTGTGCAGAAAATGGCATGAGCCTGTCTGCGCCAGACAGGCCGGAATGATGTAAAGCCGGAACGACACCCCATCGTCATTCCAGCGAAAGCTGGAATCCAGTGGTTGATACAATACATTCCCGCATAAGCGGGAATGACCATCTGAATACCTCATTCCAACCGACCCCGCTGAGTTACCTGCCACCCCGCTACCTGCCTGCAGCAGGCAGGCCTGCCTCCGGCAGGCGTGGATTCCAGCTTTCGCTGGAATGACGAAACTGTTGTCATTTTGGCCTACCTGCTGCCCGCAGGCCGTCTCCGTTCTGTCCTGGTCATCAATTAAGCCAGAATTGTTGCATTACCCACTCAGATTTTAAAAGAGGCTAAAAAGTAAGCTCATTCCGCCCTGTCCGCGGGTTGTTTTTACAGCCTTCCCGAGCGCTTAATCGCAAGATATTGATTGATCAGGCGGATAGGCAATTCTTCCGCGCGGGTGTCAAGGCAGATTGCGCCCGAGTGATTCAGGCCCTCGTGCCCGCGCCGGCGCCGGTAGAGGTAATCCTGTACGCCATGATACAAGAGGGCCGCGTCCAGTCCGGCGATTCGGGCGCGGTTGATTTTATCCAGTCCGGGTTCGCGCAGATCCGCCACCACGACCAGGTGGCGGCGGGCCAGCAGCCGGGCCGCCCGGTTTAGATCAGACAGGTCTTCATCGCGGGTATTGGTCAGGATCACGACTAACGCGCGTTTTTTTTGCAGGCCGGCCAGTTTGTGGGCAACGCCGACATAATCGGCGGTTTCGGTGGTGGAAGGCAGGTCATACACCCGCAGAAGCAGGTCATTGACGACCTGCGCGCCCTTCTTCGGCGGCGCCCAGCGCTGTTGTCCGGCAAAGGAGAGGAAACCGGCCGCGTCGCCCTGGCGGATCGCCACATAGCTCAACAGCAACATGGCATTGAGCGCCTGATCCAGGTGCGCCCGGCCATTTTCCAGGTGTCGCATGCGCCGGCCGCAATCGACCAGAAAGATAATCTGTTGATCCCGTTCGTCCTGATATTCGCGCGAGATCAACTTCCGGCAGCGCGCCGTGGCCTTCCAGTCTATCTGTTTTATGGAATCACCGATGCGATATTCCCGCAGTTGCAGAAAATCCTGTCCTTCGCCCCGGCGCTGACGCCGGCGGACGCCCATCTGCGCAAGCTGGTTATCGACCGCCAGCAAGGCGTACTGAACGATCTCGGCAAAGTTCGGATAGACCCGGACCCGGGCCGGCAGGTCGATATGTAAACGCCTTTGCCAGAGCCCGAAAGGCGAGTTCAGCATCAGATCGAGACCGGCAAATTCGGCATCGCCCCGCTGTAGCGGTTTTATCCGGTATTTTATTTCGCTGATGGTGTTGGGGGCCAGCAGCAAGCGCCGCGGCTGGCCCTCCACCAGAAAATGGGACGGGTGATAGTCGTGTATGAGCAGGGGAATTTTGCGCTCATGCCCGTGTTGCAGGCGCAGCGTTATCTCGGTCCAGGCATAGATCGGCAGATTTTTATTGACCTGCCGGCTGACCCTGAAATCTGAGAGCCGCCAGACGCCGATAAAATCAAACAGCCAGACGGCCATGAGCAGGCCGCTTGTTATCAGGAAGCCGGTTGCAAGCGCCTCGATAAAGGCAGTGGCTATGGCCAGCAGCGTGATGGCCGCGCACAATAAAACGCTGCGGGCAGAGGGCTTCATGAGTTGTTTAAAGCCTGTTTACAAGCGCGGCGCTTTGAGGTTTTGCAGAATATCATTCAAAACATCATCGGGGCTGTAGCCTTCGATTTCATAATCGGCGCTCAGCGCCAGCCTGTGGCGGAGCACGGCCGGCGCGATGTTTTTTATATCGTCCGGCGTCACGAAATGGTTGCCGGCCAGCAGGGCCGCGGCCCTGGCCGCCCGCAACAAGGAGATTGAACCGCGCGGGCCGGCGCCGATCTCGATGCCGTTCCAGTCGCGTGTCGCCCGCGCTATCCTGACCGCATAGTCGATGATCTGCGCGTCCATCTCCAGGGCCGCCGCCAACTGCTGCAACTCGATGACGCGCTCCGGCGAGAGGATTTGATTCACGCCGGACAGATCCAGCTTGTCCGCCACCTGACCGCCGGTCAGGCGTTTGACCATTTGCCGCTCTTCTTCTTCGTTCGGATAACCGATCTTTATATTGAGTAAAAACCGGTCCAGTTGCGCCTCCGGCAGCGGGTAGGTGCCTTCCTGTTCTATGGGATTCTGGGTGGCGAGCACCAGAAACGGCTGGCCCGGCTGGTAACTTTTGCCCTCGATGGTGACCTGCTGTTCCTGCATCACTTCCAGCAGCGCCGCCTGGGTCTTTGCCGGGGCGCGGTTGATTTCATCGGCCAGCAGAAAGTTGCAGAAGACCGGGCCGCGCCGCACCAGCCATTGCTGCGATTTGATGTCATACAGGGTATGGCCGGTGATATCGCTGGGCATGAGATCCGGGGTAAATTGTACCCGGCTGAAGCGGCCTTTTATGGCGCGCGCGATGGCCTTGACCAGCAGGGTCTTGCCCAGCCCTGGCACGCCCTCGACCAGCGCATGTCCGGCCGCGATAAGGCAGATCAGCGTCTGCTCGATAACCCGGCCCTGGCCGATCATGGCATTAGCAATCTCCGTCTTGAGCCGCTTGATGTCCTCATGGGCCGCTGGCAGTGTTTCCGGTGTCATAGTTTTTCCCGCAGGGATTGAAGGGTGTGGGTGAGGCGGATAAATTCGGGTTCCGTTTGCCAGGCGCCGAATAGGGCCTGCCGGATTTTCCCGGCGGCAATGCCCGTGTATTCTGCCAGCCTCTGGCATTGTTCCTGTTCGGGCAGGGTCGAGAGCCGGGGGTGCTTGAGCGACAGCCAGTGCCGGAATCGGCGGCGGTTTGTGTCAAACAGGTGTTGCCCCCGGTCTTGCTGCCAGCAGAAGTCCGCCGTCATCTTGATGTGTTCGAGGTAATTACGCCGGGGCCGGTTTACCGGCATAAAATAAGGCCCAAAGCGGTTGCGCTCGGCCCATAAGCCGATGATCACCAGCAGGGCCAGGCTGAGGCAGGCCAATCTGGCCTTTTGCCAGAGCAGCGGGCCGAGGCCGCGTGTTTGCAGGCCATATAACAGCCATACCTTGCCGGCGCCGGCGGTCAGGCGCAACAGATAATAGGCATGATCGGCCTCCGCGATAGAGATATAAAAACCGGGCCATTCCCGCCTGTCAAATGGCGCCGCAAACGGCGGGCTTCGTAAAAAGCGGTTGTCGCTGACAATAGTGACAAGCCCGCCTTGCAGCGGGATCTGCAACAGGTGCGCGCCGTGCTCGCTGCCGAGTTGCGTGCTGGCCCGTTGATCCTGGTCAAGCAGGGTGAAAGCGGGGTTAAAATTGAGCATGAGCCTTGTGTCCGGTTCAAGCCGGACTTCAACCGGGTTCTGCAACGGCCCTTCTTCCATGTCTTCGGGGCGTTGGTGATACAACAGGGTGACCCCGAGTTCGTTGAGCAAGTGATGACCCGTCTCGCCTTCATCCCATACCCTGGCCGCCGTCGTGATCAGATGCCCGCCGGCCCGGATCCAGTCAAGTAGCGCCTGATAATGCCGCTCGCCGAGGTGGATATTGAGTTTATCAATCAGCAAGACATCCCCCACGGGCGGCAACTCATGCAGCCTGGCGCGGCCGCTGCCGCTCTCGGCCGGGACGCCGCTCGCGCGCAGGAACAGTTCCGCGGCCAGAAAGGGGTTGCGCCGGGCCTCGGGCGGGACGACCGTGCGCCCCGCTTCCTCGACCCGCTCAAAATTCTGCAAAAACCACGCGGCCAGCCACAACAGGCCGCACAGACATAAACCGCCGGTCAGCAGGATGACGATCCGCCTCCGGCCGTGCGCGCGTCTAGGCCCGCTCATACCGGCTCATGGCAAATTTATGGGCCTATTCATGGCGGCGTTCGAAGGAACAGGTTTTATGTGTTGGTCTGTCATGCTATCTTCTATCCTGCAACAGCGGCCTCAATGTGCCTCGGCCGCGCCCATTGGCCGCGGCCGGGAAACCGGCGCGGGCGTTCTTTTAAGGAAACCCTGAATAAATCCATCACTGGACTTATCAGCGCTTTCTTGAACCATACCACAAATAATCAAACGCTTTATTCAAAAAAGCGGATAAAACAAGGAGATAATTCAGTGCTAAACGGTGAAAGCAACAGGGAACAGATTGCCCTGTTTATTGATTTGGAAAACTTTATCGGATTTTGCAAGGGCTTCGGTTTGAAGATGGAGCTGGAACAGGCGATTCGCAAACTGACCGAACACGGGCGGGTCGTGATCCGGCGCTCTTTCGGCGATATATACAAGCTGCCCATGGATTACAAGACCAAGGAAGACATCCGCCTGATGCTGCAAAACAACCTGATACAACATGAGGATGTCAGACATCGGACCCGCTATAAAAACGCCTCGGATATCAAGCTCATTATTGAGGCCCTGTCGGTGGCCTATTCCAACCCGGCCATCAGCACCTTCGCCGTGGTCGCCGATGACCGCGATTACATTCCGCTGTTTACCAAGCTCAGGGAAATCGGCAAGACCGTCATCGGCATCGGCAGCAGCAAGGACTCCACCCAAAAGTATTCTCTCGGCGCCTGTGATCACTTCTATTACCATGACTCGCTCACCAGGTCGAAAAAACTCATGCCGGAAGAGGGCCTGTCCGAGTTTAACGGGCGCAGCAAGGAGGCCGAAGACGAGATTATCGCGCTGTTTATCGAGGCCACCAAGGCGGTGGAGGCCAAGGGCCGCTCGCCATTCGGCAGCAATATTGCCCCGATGATGCGGAGCCTGAAGTCGGATCTGGATTTTGAAGATTATGGTTTCAGCGGCTTGCGGGCGGTGGCCTCCCTGGCCAAGGATCGCGGCTTCGTGGACATCGCGCCGCAAGGCGGCGATATTTCCATTACCTGCATGGATCAGGAGATTGAAAAGCACTTCGAGCCCCAGCAAAACGCGCTGGAAGATGAAGGCTCCGATGACCCGCCTTCCCTGATCGAGCGGTATAAATCTTTTGTGGAGACCAAGATGAAGGCGATCCTGCCCGCCGTTGATCTGAGGGAAATCATCTATGACGCCATCGTGCGCGAACTGGGGGCGGTCAATATCGGCATTTCCCTGAACAACCTGTCCAGGAATATCGCCAATAACGCCGATCTGAATGAGGTCACGCAACCGTCCATCTATAAAATTCTCTACGGTTTATTCAGGAACAGGACCTTTGTCTGTCTGGATTCCTATAACCAGTACAACCCGGTCATTGCCGACCTCTCGATCAAGCGCGAGGAGATGGACAGCGCCTTCATCAAGAGCGTCCTGACCGTTTTCAAAAGAGAAAGCAGAGGCATCCTGTTCGACAGCACCGCCTGGTCACTCTATTTTTACGATGATGAAGACCACGCCGAACTGATTGATGATTTGAACGATCAGATTGATTAGAGCCGGCGGACCTGCCTGCTACGAGCAGGCCGGACGGCATGGCCTGTCTGTTGATGTACAGGTTCAGACAGAAGTGAGATTTTTCTGAGAAAAGAAATCGGTTAGCCTGTGAGTGATTAACACACACAGGAGACTACCCGATCTCCTGCTGCCAGCCTGCCTGCCGCAGGCAGGCTGGAATGACGGTAAAGTGCTTTTGTCGGGTATGCGCCAAGAGTGACGAACGGGGGCCTGCCGGAATAACGAAAAAACTACTATTGCCTCCGTCGTCATTCCAGCGAAAGCTCGCCTACAGGGACGTAGGTGGTAGAGCGGCGCCTGCCTGCTGCCACAGTACACGACTCATTTAGCTCTGAAGTGTATTAATGGGTCTTTTTGGGTCTGTTTGTGTCCAAGCCTGGAGGGCTTTCTGGGGCTGATAGAGTATCCAGTTTCGTAGGGCATCAAGGCCGGTTCGGAACCATGATTTTTCGCGTCTGGCATGGGTTTTTCTGCGGATAGTCTTGCGTCCCATGGTTCTGGTGGCGCATTGATAGGCCCATGTCACGGCGAGGGCGACGACAACGAGCAGGGTGGCGAGTTTGTCGGGATGGGTGATGTGGGTATCCTCGATATTGAGGCCACGGGTCTTGGCATCGGCGAACAAGCACTCGACAGCCCATTGGCGCCGATAGAGATTGAAACCTCGTCTGGCGTTTTCAAGATTGGTCGCAACGATGAGCAGTTCCTCCTTTTTGATGCGTTTGGCGCTCACGTGCAGTTGGTTTTTAGAAGTGGGTTCCATCCCTTTCAACCAGCCCTGCCATGAGCCGCGCTTGTGCTTGCGCAAAAGAGTTCGAAACTGTTGCAGGCTGCCATCCTCAAGGCGAAGCGGTATATCCTCCTTGAGCCGAATGGCAAAGGGCGCCTTGTTTTCTACCAGGCATGTTATCCATTCGGCGCCGATAAACTCCCGGTCTGCCAACCACGCTTTAATGGATGAGGCCCCGAACAGGCGCCGATAACGTCGTATCAGCGCGATGCGTTGCGTGGTGTTGGAATGACCCGAGTGGTCAATGAGTGTCCACATCAATGGGACTCAAAACCGACCCGTTACGACCGCCAGAACAAGCAGGTTCACTTCGCTCGCGCCCAGTTTCCAATTGGTGCGGTCAAGCGCCAAAAAGGTCGGACGGTTAAGCCTTAAAAGCCGAATAATCAACCACGCGGCGCTGTCGCCGTTGAGTCGCACAGGCTGGAAGAACCGCTGTAGACGGCGGTAATTCGAAGCGTGCAGGGCAGGGCCGGGGAACTGGCTGGCAAGATGCGACAGGTTCACCGTGCGACTGTTCGCAAAACCCAACACTAACACAGCCAAAGTTTCAAGCCGCGTCTTGCTCAGATTAAAATGCGGGCGTAATGTTGCCAATAGAGGGGCGAGGAGTGAGCCGAACATTGCGAAGACCCTGGTGGTTGAGAATCTTCAAGTCGACTCCTTTTCGACTCTCAATGCAATAGCGTCGTGTACTATGGCCTGCTGCAGGCAGGGCCAAGCGGGAATGACATTAACAACAGCGCGAACACAACACTTGCCGACCAGCATCAAAATGGTATGCTTACAACCGGATAAAGCAATCCCAAACATCAAAACCCGAACAACGGAGACAGACCATGCCGCAATCCAACCCTGTGATATAATCGCCGCAAAGCCAAGCCCAAAAAGCGTTTCCGCCTGCTCCTCAAATTTTAGGGGGGGGGGGGGGCGATAACCGCCGCGTGCCGCGTCCTGCCGCTTTCCCTGGCGCGCCTTTCGGGTCTCGCCCCGGCCCTGCTGGCCGCGCTGCTTTTCGTCAGCGCGTTTGAGGCCCAGGCCACCGATCTTACTGTCCGAGCCGGCCAGCTCGTGACCCGAACGAACAACAACATCATCCTGAGCGGCGGCGGCACTATTCAAATCGAAAGAACCGGCGAGATCAGGGTCGATCTCACTTCCCCCAATACCCTCGGCGGTAATACTTTTGCTGAGCGGAATACCGGCATTTTTCTTCGCCGCCGCGGTACCACACGCATTCCCTCCAGGGGCACAACAAGAGAAATAACAGGATTTGCTCTGCCCAGCAGCAGCAACACCATCACCAACAACGGCAGCATCATCGCCAGCGGCGACAATAGCGAAGGTATTAATGTTGTTGGCGTTGTTGAGGGCGCCAACAACCGGCTCATTAACTAATGGCGCCATCACAGCGAGTGGTTCAGACGCCCGAGGTGTTGTGTTTTCTCCCAACAGCTTTATTACCAATAACAACACCATTGAGACCCTGGGCAATCTGGCCAGCCAGGCAATTCTTATTGGCCCTAATCCAACCATAACCAACAATGGCCTCATTCAAACGAACAACAACGATGATGCAGCGGCAATCGCTGTTGAAGGTTCTGAGGAAATTACAGGCGGCGTCATCAACAACAACGCCAGGGGCCGCATTCTTCAGGCCGGTAATAATGGGAGAGCTATAAATGTAAGAGGCAATGTCACGGGTTTTACGGTGAATAATGCCGGAGAAATCACGGCATCGGGGACCAGCGCTATTAGCAATGGCGTGCATTTTCAACACAATAATGCCAACTCCAATAACACATTAAACAACAACGGCGGAACCATCACCACCAACGGCGAGAATGCCAGGGCTGTCCAAGGTGGCAGCGGCAACACCATTACCAGCCTCAAGGGCGGCCGCATCATCACCAAAGGTAACACCGCCCACGGCATTCAGGCCAGGGACAACAATGAAATCACCAACGCCGGCACGATCATCACCGAAGGCCGTTTCACCGCCTACGGCATAAACGTCGAGGCCAACAACACTGTTGTCAACAGCGGGACGATTCTCTCCGACAGGGCCAGCGCCATCACCCTCACCCGCACGGCGACCCGGGCCGCCACCATCACCAACAGCGGCATGATTCAGGGCAACATCCACGGCCTCGACTACAACAACAATGCCATTGCCAGCCTCACCAACAGCGGCACGATTCGGGCCACAACGGGCATCGGTGTCAAGGCCGCGGGCCTCGCCACACTGAACAACACCGGCACCATTGAAGGGAATACCGGGATTCAGATAAACCGCGCCGGAACCCTCGCTGACGGGGCCGCTTCCCCCGCGGGGGCCACAATCAACAATGCCGGTACCCTGCGTTCCCTCAAAGGCGCCTCAGGTACCGCCCTGGACCTTCAAGGCCCAGGCCGGGACACGCTCAAGCTGCAAGCCGGTTCGACCCTCGAAGGCCAGGTGCGCTGGGACGGCCAGGACGACACCCTGAACCTTGCCACCGGCCCGGCCCGGCTGACCCTCATCGACAACAATGCCGAACCCGGACAGGCCCCCACCCCCTTTACCATCAACACCAATGGCCGGCCCTTCCTGCTGAACACCACGCCATCTACAGCACGAGGTCAGGCCCAGACCACCGTGACCGTGCTTGACCCGGCCCGCATACACACCCGTACCGAAAGCACCCAAAGCCAATGGACCGGGGCCGTCTTCCAAAGCCTGGCCCAACAACAGGGCGCCCGTACCGGCCCCAACGCGCGCAACAGCACGGCGGCAGTTCATCAAACCCTCTGGGTCCGGCCCTTCGGCGGTCTGCACAACTTCAAGAGAGACGGTCTCACCCCGGCCGCCCGCTACCGCTATGGCGGGGCGCTGGCGGGTTATGCGGTTGCCAGCACGGACTGGCAGGCGGGCGGCTTTGTGGGGGCGGCGCAGGATACGCTGGCGGCCCGCGGGCCGGGGGCGGACGCCGAAGGCCGGCATGTGTTTGCCGGGGCGTATGCCACTACCCGCTGGCAGGCCCTGAACCTCAAGGCCGGTCTGCTCTTTGGGCAAAGCCGAACCGAGACCGAATGGCAAAGATTGAACAATCAGGTGACAGGCGGTCAGGAGCGGGTGGTGTATGAGGGCCGGCGCTACGTTGTCAGCCCGGAACTGGGATTGGCCACGCGGCTGACCGTAAAGGGTGTGGCATTGGAACCGGCATTGAGTCTGCGTTATCTGGGTCTGTTTGGGGCCGAGGAAGACGAGCGTCTGGTGGCGGGGCGGGAGCCGTTGCGCTTTAGGGCGGAAGACCGGCATGTGGGTCTGGTGCGGGCGAGTGTGGGGATGCCGTTGCGTTTTCCTGTGAATGCGTATGGGGGGCAATTGTACGGGCAACTTCGGGTGGGGGCCGAGGGACGGAAGCGCTTTGGCGGGGAGCGGATAGAGGCCCGGCGGGGGGATGGGATGGTGCGTTTTATTAACCCGGCAATTAAATACTATGCTTATATAAATATTTCCTGTATCCTTTAGTTTATGGAAAAGACAGATGCACGCAGATTACCCCCGGAGGCCCAGGAACAATTGCGCAAGCAAGCGGTCCGGTTGAAAAAGAAGGGAAAAAGTTTTGCCGACATCGCCAGGCTGCTGGATGTTCACCGTAATTCGGTATCGAATTGGTGGACAGCCTATGAGAGCGCCGGCGCCACCGGCCTTCGCCCTCAGACCCGTGGCCGGCGGGCCGGCGAACAGCGCACACTGAGTCCTGAGCAAGAGGTTGAGATACAGGCTCTGATTAGGGCGTAAACTCATAAGAGCCAAATCACAACAGCAGCGAGTTGTGCGGCAGCGAGGAACGTCTCGGGACATCGGAAAGTTCGAAGGGACAACTGGCGCCAGTCCTTGATGCGGTTGAACATGCGCTCAATGATGTTGCGTGTTTTATAGAGCTCGGTGTCGTATTCGAACTGCACCTTGCGGTTTTTGCGGGGCGGGATACAGGCTGTTGCTTTGACTTTGAGTAACCAGTTACGTAGATGATTGGCATCGTATCCACGGTCGGCAATAACGGTGCAGCCCTTACGCACATGACCCTCAAGGCAGTGACGGGCCTGAGTGATATCCGCCCGGTTGCCCGCTGTCAGGTGCAGATGGACAGGGCGGCCCTGGCCATCACACACCAGATGCAGTTTGGAATTCAAGCCGCCCCTGGTCTTGCCGATGGCTCGCCCCTGACTGTTGTTTTTTTTACACCATTGGCGGCAATCCGGTGGGTTTTGATGTGGCTCGTGTCAATCATCAGCGTGCTGAGGTCTGCGCCCTCACCTGCTAAAGCCTTGAATATGCGTTCGAACACGCCCGCCTCAGACCAGCGCCTGTAGCGATTGTAGAGCGTCTTGGCCGGGCCGTATTCCTCGGGAACATCGCTCCACCGGTACCCCCGCTGAAGACAAAAGATGATGCCTGACAAGACTTGTCTATCGCACACGCGCGCAACACCACGCGGCTTGTTCGGTAGCAATGGTTGGATTTTTTTGAACTGTTCTTCCGTCAGCCAGAAATTTAAAGACATGGGGACCTCCTGAGTTTTTTATCTTACAGTCATTTTACCTGTTACCCGTTTATAGGTCTACGCCCTAGCGACAAGACGCCAGAGCAATATAAGCTCACGTTTGCGCTATGGACACGTCAGGCGGTTCAGGAATTAATCAAATTGCGTTTGAGGCTGACCATGCCGCTTCGCACTGTGGGGGAATACCTGAAGCGCTGGGGCTTTACGCCCCAAAAGCCGTTGAAGCGCGCCTATGAGCAGCGCCCGGCCGAGGTGAGAAAATGGCTGGCAGAGTCTTACCCGGCGATTGCCGCACGAGCTAAGGAGGAAGGGGCTGAAATTCATTGGGGGACCTGCCTGCTGCAGGCAGGTGAGACGGGTATTCGCAGCGATAGCCAGCATGGGCGGAGTTACTCGCCGAAGGGGAAAACACCGGTGATTCGCCTTTCGGCCAAGCGTGCCTCGATGAATATGATTTCGACAGTGACGAATCAAGGCAAGGTGCGTTTTATGGTGTATAGCGGCAGCATGAATGCGAAGCGGCTGCTCCGGTTTTTTGCGCAATTAGTGAAGGATGCGACTCGGAAGGTATTTTTGATACTGGATAACCTGCGGGTACATCATGCCAGGCTGGTCAAGGCTTGGCTGGCAGCGGAAGAGAACCAAAGGAACATTGAGGTCTTTTTTCTTCCGGCCTATTCGCCGGAATTGAATCCCGATGAGTACCTCAATTGTGACCTGCCTGCAGCAGGCAGGCTTAAAGGCAGGCGTGCATTCCAGGCCACCTGCAAGAGATGCTGAACAGCTTAAAAAGAAGATTCGCTCACACATGAAAAAGTTACAGACCTGCCTGCTGCAGGCAGGAGACACCGGTTCGAGTTCGCAACTACTTTAAGCATCGCAAAATCGCTTATGCCGCTTAATACGCACTGTGTTTAATTGCCGGGTTAATAAGGTGGCGGATGAGGCGACCGTGAGGGGGTTTATGGGGGCGGGCTTTGAGTATGTGGTGCCGGATTTGAATCTGAGTTTCAGCGCGGACCTGGAGGCGAGTTATGGCAGTGAGGCGGTGTTGGGGGTGCAGGGGCAACTCGGCTTTGTGTGGGGGTTTTAGGGGGAGGATGTCATTCCCTGTGGGAATGGATTACATAAACCACTGGATTCCAGCTTTCGCTGGAATGACGATGAAGGTGATAGACACGGCCCGTTAGTCTTTGATGTTATTCTGGCTTCTGTCACTGCCGCTCCTTTTGGTCTTCTGCCTGCTTTTTCATTCCTGCCCCTTCCTCATTCCAGCCTGCCTACCTGCTATAAACTAATCGGCACAACAGGGAATCTGCGCTAATCTGCGGATTACTTGCCGGAATGACGACGGGGGTAGTGGACGCGGCACGTTAGTCTTCAGTGTTATTCTGCTCTCTTTCATTGTCACTCCTTTTACTGTCCTGCCTACTTTTTCATTCAAGACTTAAAGAGCGCCGTTTTTTTGTAGCGCTGAATGAATTGTCTCCGACATAATCCGGTAACCCCTGGCGTTGGGGTGTATGGCGTCTGACTTCAGGGCATTGTCGCCCAGTATTTCCGGGATCAGGTCTTCGATAAAGACCAGATTCATATCTTCGGCAATCCTGCCATAGGCCGCATAGGATGAAAGAAACAGGCCGCGTTTGGGCACGCCAAGCAAAATAACCGCTATGCCCTGATCCTGGGCCAGTTCCACCATGCCGCGTATGTTGTCTTCCATCTGCGGCATGCTTCTGCCACGCAGCATGTCATTACCGCCGTGACACAATATCATCAGCGCGGGCCGGTGTTGGTCCAGCACGGCCGGCAGCCGCCGCAGGCCCTGGCCGGACACTTCACCCGAGACCCCGGCGTTGATCACCGCGCGCCCGCTTAGTTGCGACAGCACGGCCGGATAGCTTGCATTTTCGGCCGCGCCATAGCCCCTGGTCAGGCTGTCGCCAAAGGCAAGGATAACCGCATCGGCGGACAACGGCGCCAGGCGCGGCGTTTCGCCGCCGCAGCCGGACAGTAGAATGATGATTAGAAAAGCGCAATGTCTGAACATGGTTTTATCCCGCGCCCGCCTGGCCGGAATTGATGTTATAAAGGAACCGGCGGCGGTTTACAACCCTGATAGAAATAACGCCCGCCCTGGGCAGGACGGGGCAATGATGGACAGCGGGATGGAATTTCTTTATTTTGCGGCTTCGATCTCTATTCATTTATGCCTGTGACAGAAACAGATAAACGCGCCGTAATAATCGGCGCCGGCGGCGGTATCGGCCGCGCCATGACCCGCCTGCTGCTTGAAAACGGCCGCAGGGTGTTTGCGGCCGGCCGGGACAGTCTGCAAAGGAACGTGGAACTCCAGGCGCTGCAAGCGGCGCACCCCGACGGGCTGTCCTTATTGGCAATGGATGTTGCCGCGGAGGATAGTATCGAGGCCAGCTTCAGGTTGATCGGCGCAGAAACCGATAGACTGGACCTGGTCTTTAACTGCGCGGGCCTTTTACATGATCAAGGCATGCGGCCTGAAAAACGGCTTGAGGATGCCGCTATGGACAAGCTGTTAAAGTCCTTTTCCGTAAATGCCGCCGGCCCCCTGTTAATCGCGCGTTATGCCCTGCCCTTGTTGAAACATGAGCAACCGAGCGTGCTGGCCAACATATCGGCCAGGGTCGGCAGTATTTCGGATAATCGCCTGGGCGGCTGGTATGCCTATCGCGCGAGCAAGGCCGCGCAGAACATGATGACCAAAAACCTGGCGATAGAGTTGAGCCGCCGCTCGCCAAACACGATCTGCGTCGGTCTGCATCCGGGCACGGTCGATACCGCCCTGTCGAAACCCTTTCAGTCCAATGTTAAACCCGGCCAGTTAAAGACCGCCGCCGAAGCGGCCAGGCATCTCTACAGCGTCCTCAACGATCTTAAGCCGGAGGATAGCGGCAAGGTGCTGGCTTGGGACGGTAGCGAGATATTTCCTTGAGAAAACTCTGATTTAATCAGAGTTTCCTTCCGGGCGGCGCCGCGCCGTCAGCGCATCAGAGCGGGCTTGATTTTACAAACACATCCAGCCCGCCGGCCGCGTCTTTGTCCAGGAAAAATATCAGGTCATCGCAGGCCGAGACCGGGCGTGTTTCAGGATCGAGGATATGGGCAAAGGCCGGGCAATAATGTTCCCCTTCAATCAGGATAACATGCCAGCTTTGTTTGACCTTTATGACCGAAACGATCATGGCCTGCTCCGGTTTCAGCATATATTCATAACCGCGTTGCAGATGGGTCGGCGCTTCGCTGACCTGGATCGGCTGCAACGCGGCCGCCACGGGGGAGAAGGCCAGGATTAAAATACTGATAACAAGGCGATAATGTGTCATGTTTAATGCTCCGATAAAGCGCTTTGTCCGGGGTTGGGCTGATTGCACGAAGGCTTTGGAAACCGGCAGTGACTTATTGTTGCCACCTCGTCATTCCGGCCTGCCACAGGCAGGCGCAAGCAAGAATAACAACCATCCTCAGCCGAGTTGAATAATATCAAGCCTTTTTTTAAAAAACCGCAGCAGGATGCGATAGGTGTCAATATCAAACATAAGCTCGTTGCCCTTGAATAAGTTTAGCTGGTCCAGTTCGGATTCATCCCGGGCGGTACCCAGATAGCGCCAGTTTTCAAACAAATGGATGTCCGTGCGCTGGCCGTCTTTCGAACGCTCCCGAATCCCGATCCGGCCGGCATGGGGCCAGGTCCGGTTGGCAAGCGGCCGCAGCGCTTCGAGCAGGCGAAATTGATGTTGCAGCAGCGGTTCCCTGCCAATGCAGGCCCCTTTGCATTGCTTCAGTTGCCAGGCAAAACAGGCCCCCTTGCCCGGCGCCAGGCCGATCCGTTTCAGACAAAGCCCGTGCGCCCCGGCCAGTTCGCGGAGCTTGTCCCTGGCCTGCTTTTTGGTCTTGAACAGGCCGAAGTGGTTTGCTATCGCGGCCGGGTCGATCCGTTCCGCCGTGATAATTTCAGGCGCGGCCGTCATCGCTTCCGGTTGCCAGCGAATGGTGACCAAGCTGTCATGGCGGCGCAGTTGCCGGTTATAGATCGGCAGCGCCTTCTTGATCAGGCAGGCCTCCTGTAATAAGGCCCCGAGTTCGCCGGCCGTCTCGATATAAGCGACCGACGCGGTATTGCGGCTGATCTTCATCCCTTTTGCGGCCTGATGATCGGCGGCAAAATGCGAGAGCACCCGCGCCCGGATATTGACGCTCTTGCCCACATACAGCAGGCCGCCATGCCTGTCATAGAATTGATAGACGCCGGCCGATTCGGGCAGGCTGTCGATCTCTGCCTCACTCAGCGCCGCTGGCAGGCTCGGCCTTTTTAATAAGCGCGAGATCACGGCGTCGACCTGATCTTCGTTCAGGCCGGCATAAAGCACCCGCAGAAAATCAAACAGGACCCGCGCGTCACCGTGCGCGCGATGTCTGGCCCGGCAACTGAGGCCATGCCGGCGCATGATGCTGTCCAGATTATGACGCTCATATTCCGGGAACAGGCGGCGCGACAGCTTTAAGGTGCATAATACCGGCGCGCAAAAGCGGATCCCGCAGCGCCTGAGTTCATTCCTTAAAAAGCCGTAATCAAAGCGCGCGTTGTGGGCCACAAACACGCCGCCCGACAGGCGCCGGAACACTTCGTGGCCGATCGCGGTAAAGGGCGGATAATCCCGCACCATCTCGTCATCAATGCCGGTCAGCCGCTGGATGGATTCGGGAATGGGCCGCTGCGGATTGACCAGGGTCTGCCATTCGGAAACCAGCCTGCCGGCCCGCATGCGCAGGATCGCGAGTTCGGTAATCCGGTCACGATTGACATGGGCGCCCGTGGTTTCAATGTCAACAAAGACCGTGTCCTGCTTCAGCATCCTGATATGCCGCCGGTTCAGGCCCGGCGTTGCGGGCGGATTAGCCGGGGCCTGTCTTGAGGATTTCCACCGCGTTGCCGGACGGATCCTTGATATAAACCGACTCGGTGCCGTCACGGTGCGGCTTTAATGGGCCGAATTTTTCGGCCTGTTCGTGCTCAATCGCAAAATGACCCGGATGCTGAGACGGCAGGACCAGGGCCAGAGACAGATTTTCAAATTTTAGCAGCGCCCAGGTCTCATCTTGATAACTGACACTGACATCAAACCGCGAGGCATACCATTCGACGGCCTTGTCGATAGCCTCGACCTGTATTGCAATATGGTGAATTTTATCCATCGTATTATCCCGCTCTCAATTTCGATATGAATAAATCAACTCCTCGGTGGGAAAACCCAATGATTTTGCCTTTTTAACCAGGCGTTCCAGCGTATCCTGCCGCAAATCGGGGGAACGCGCCAGGATCCACAGATAAGAATAGTCCGGCCCGGCCACCAGCGCATATTGATAATTGACCTTGTCCAGTTCAATGATGTTATAACCGCCATAAAACGGGCCAAAGAACGACACCTTGAGCTGGCCAATATCCGCGCCCTGGACAAAATAAGCCTTGCCGATCGCTTCATTCCACTTGTTCTTATCCTCATCAAAGCCGCGGTTGATGACCTTGACGCCGCCATCCGTGCGCAGCCGGTATTCCGCGGTCACCCGCGTCAGCCCCCGTTCAAATGAATGATCCAGTCTGGCGATCTCATACCACTTGCCGAGGTAGCGGTCCAGTTCAAAACCCGAGATCGGGCGGATCTCGGGCGGCGCCATCTGGCACGAGGCCGCCGACAATAACAGGCTGGCGCAGAGCAATCGGGATAGAAGGCGCGGCATCGTTTTCACCGGAATGTGCTCATCAGCGCAATGACCAGGGTGGCGGTGACAATGCAGGTCAGGCGCAAGCGCATGCTCATATACCAGTCCGGCAGGATGCGGCTCAGCCCGGAAGACTTCTCATAGAGCAACAACAACGGGAAAGACAAGGCCAGGACCAACAGCGCGACCCGCTCCGCCAGCAATAACGACACCCAGGCCGTCAGATTCGGCAAGGTGCTGAGCGAAAGCAGCAAGGGCGCATGCTCCGGCCCCGCGCTCAACACATAACCCCAGTGCACCGCGCCGACAAAACTCAATATCACCGCGGCATAGGCGATCAGGGCCAGCATCGAAAACCCGCGCGGGGCGTCATCAAGGATAAGCAGACCGGCCAAAGCCGCGATAAACGGGATCAGGCCCGCGTAACTCAGATATTTCACGGTCACTGTTGTGCGTTGTGTGGCGGAATCGGACATTGCGTGTCTTGTGTGAACCTTCTCAAAAAATATGTGAGACAGGATAGCAGAGCGCATTGACTTATTCGACAGGATTATCGGCATAAGTATCCGTGTTTATATCCCGCTCAGCTTTCAAGTTTGCGTAAAAATAGCAGCATGTGCCGCGCCTTGTGTGATCATGGATGCGCCTCCGGCAAGGCGAGGACACTGGTCAGAACGGCCGTGAGAGCGAGAACGAGAATGACGAAAATGATCTCAAGGCGAAGCGACCAATTCAGGCGCGTGGAGACGGCGGCGTCTCCCGCGCTCAGCGCGGGGACAAAACGCAGCTTGTTGGCGGCGGCCAATCCTAGCAGGCCGATGACAACTGCAATTTTGACGCAAAGCGTTTGGCCATAGCCCGTGAAAAAGGCATTCTCAAATGAACCGACAAGTTCAAATGCCAGCCAGCCGCCGGCGGTCAACAGTATCGGCACAAAGATCATGGCCAGCCTGCCAAATCGCCGGGCGATTTCAGCGGTCGTCTCAATCTGCGCAGAGTTGGAACTCAGCCGATAAAGCGGCAACAATATACCCGCCCAGAGCGCAATTCCGACAAGATGGACCAGCAACGCGGCTTGAGCCGCTATGCCGGAGACATCGGTTGTGTGGCCGGTCCGCGTGAATGACGCGAGGGCGATAATGCCCCCGAGCACGGCGATGAATTGCCCGGATTTACCCGCAAACAGACCGGACAAAACCAGCGCCAGGCCGAGAACACGCATCGTTAATACGGTTCCAACCGGTGTTTCCCAAAGGATAGCAAGCATTTCAGGGTCAACCATGCTGGCCGCCTCGCCGGTCAGACTGGCCGCCCGGACACCATAATCGGCCGGCGCCGCCAGCAATCCGGTAGTGGCAAATATCGCCGTTGTTTGCCGGGCGGCGAAACGGGACCGCGCCGCCCCGGTTTCAAAAAGGAGTGTATAAAAAACCGTCCCGGCGGCGAACAGCACACCCGCATAGAGTATAAATTTTGCAGTGATTGACGATAGCGCCCAGATATCCATGCGGCGCTATTCCACCGTGAAGCTGAATGCGCCCCGCATCGTATGGCCATCGACGCCAAGACCGCGCCATTCAATCGTATAAAGCCCGCTCCGCTCAGAGGTATTGGGCAGTGAAAAGCTGTTTTCGAATCCCTTGTGGCCGCTTAAATCAAGCGCGACCGGTTCCTCTGTTGCCAATTGCAGGGTAACCTTTGTCAGCCTGATATTTGCGCTGAAATTCAGATCGATGGACGCTGGGATTTCTGTCAAAACGGCGCCATCTTCAGGGCTGGTCGCGTTGACCCTGGAATGGGAAAGGGCGGTTGTGGAAAATCCGGCCAGCCCCACTAAAACTATGAATAATCTGGTAAAATTCAGCATTGCTTAATCTCCGGAAAATACCCAGGTATCAGCAGGATAACGCCGTCATCTTTATATTGTCCGGGCTCAATACCTATGAGACAAATCAGGCTTGCCTGGCGCCCGGTGTGGGTGGGCAGGTTACGCGGATTACACCCCCGCCGTCATTCCGGCCTGTCTGTTGAGGGCAGGCGAGCAGGCAAGCCTATTGCCAGTCTGACAGAGCTAGAACGATAGCGCAGCGGTCATTCTCACCCCATCGTCATTCCAGCGAAAGCTGGAATCCAGGAGGACGGGCCGGAATGTTGGATGGGCTTTAGTGCTTGCTATTATTAACATGGCAATTAAATAGGCAAGGATGCCTATTTAATTGCCGCCCAATAAAATTCGGCGCAATTCGTTGTCATTCCCGCAAGGCGGGAATGTATCTTATAAACCACTGGATTCCAGTTTTCGCTGGGCGGCTACGGGCATCCTCGGCAGCCTGTTCCGACCTGCCTGCAGCAGGCAGGCGCTGCTCTACCACCTCAGCGGCTTGCTCCAAGCGCCGCTCTACCACCTACATCCTGTAGGCGTGCCCTCCCTGCCTGTAGCAGGCAGGTCGCCGCATACAGAACATCCTGTCCATAAATGACGGGTAATGGGCGGACTGCCGCTTGCCGTCCCTCTGCCTTTGTTATCATTCCGGCCTGCCCGGCGCCTGCCTGCCGCGGGCAGGTCGAGTAGTCTCCTGTTTGCGGCAACCACTCACAGGTGACTCGATTTCTTTATCTCAAGAAAAGTCTCGCTTGGTTCAAGCAAGAATAACTCAGAAGCGGAAATCTGCGCTGCCACCATGTCGTAATATTCAGGGAGCAGTTCTATGCCGATTGAGTTTCTGCGCATCCTGGCGGCAACAATATTGGTGGTACCCGAACCCATAAAGGGGTCCAAAACGGTATCGTCCGCCTGGGTAAACAGCTTTATAAACCATTCCGGCAGGGCTTCCGGAAAGGCGGCGCTATGATTTTTATTGTTGCACTCCGTGGCCAGATTCAAAACATTTGTGGGGTAGGCTTTATCCCTTTGCAGCCAGTTGGATATATTTTTGCCGAAGCCGCTGCCAACCTTTGATTCGTCTCTTTTTTTATCTGTTTCGCTCAAGCGCTTTAGCCTTGTCCTGGCCCAGTCTCCCATCGGCGCCATGACTTCTTCCTGATACATATTGAATTTTTTGTGTTTGTTAAATTGTAGCAGCCGTTCCCATGCGTCCCTGAACCGGTTTGGCCACTTGCCCGGATAGCAATTCTTTTTGTGCCATATAAATTCCTCGGTCCATAACCAGCCCTGCTTTCTCATGGCCAGCACCAGTTCCATGACGTAGGTGCTGCGTTCGCCATTCACCACCTTTTCCTTGATATTGAGAATAAAAGTCCCGGTCGGTTTGAGCACCCTCAACATTTGCGCCGCTTTCGGCAAAAACCAGTCCGCGTAATTGTCTGGATGGATGCCGCCGTAGGTCTTCTTTCTCTGATCCGCATACGGCGGGGAGGTAAAAATCAAGTCCACCGAATCGGCGGGAATTTGTTTCAATATCTGTTCGCAGTCGCCGAGATATAAATCATGCCTTATTTCCAGGCCGCGCGGCCCCGTGGTTTTCATGCCTTTAACCCGTGGCGGCCGGGGCTTGGGCGGCCCCGCGCTCAACCGGCTTTTCTTCAATGGGCCAGTGGACAATTGCGGCAAACAGGCCGAGGGCCACGCCAAGCCACCAGACGATGTCATAGGAACCATGCGTGTCTCTGAGATAGCCGCCGTAATAGACCCCCAAAAATGAGCCTAATTGATGGGAAAAGAAGACAATGCCGCCGAGCAGGCCCAGGTGACGGGTGCCAAACATTATCGCCACCAGCGCGTTGGTGGGCGCCACGGTGGAAAGCCACAGGACGCCCATGCAAATGGAGAAGATAATCACGCTGGCCGGCGATTGTGGCAGGAGCAGAAAGGCCGTGACCAATATGGAACGCCCGACGTACAGGCAGACGAGCATCATGGGTTTTGAATATTTTTGCCCCAGGATACCCGATGCCAGCGAGCCGAAGATATTAAACAGGCCAATGAGCCCAATCGCCCATTCCGCGGTGCTGAACCCGCCAATATTGGCATTGAGTCCCAGGTCGCCGATATATTTTGGAAAATGCGCGGTGATGAAAGCAACCTGAAAGCCGCACACGAAAAACCCCACGGTAAGCAAAATATAGGATTTATGGGCCAGGGCCTCGCGCAGGGCCTGGGCAACGGTCTGGTTCATGTTGTCGATGGCGACGGAGCCGCTCTCGCCATTGCCTCGTAACGGCACGGCCAATACGGGAATGATCAACATGACGGCGGATAGGATCAATAAGGCGCTTGACCAGCCATAGGCGGCGATCAGACCGGCTGAAATCGGCGCGTATAAAAACATGCCGGCTGAACCGGCGGCCGTGCCAAAACCAAACACCAAAGAACGTTTTTCAGGCGGAACATGGCGCGCAAAAACCGAGAGTATGATCCCAAAAGAACCCGCCGCAACGCCCAGCCCCACCAATATCCCGCCGCCGATATGAAACCACAGGGGCGCGTCCGCCGTGCCCATGATGTAGAGCCCCAGGGCATAGATCAGGCCGCCGGCCGCGAGCGCCTTGTAAGCCCCGTAACGGTCCGCCAATGCGCCAAATAAAGGCTGTCCCATGCCCCAGGCAAGATTTTGTATCGCGATGGCCAACCCGAAAGTCGTGCTTCCCCAGCCGGTCGTATCCAGAATCGGTTGCTGGAAAAACCCCATGGCAGAGCGCGGGCCAAAGGCAAGCAGCGCGATAGCGGAACCGCAGGCGATAATAAGTTTTGCGTGCCTGCTCAAATTCAAACTCGCCTTGTTCATTGTTGTGTCTGTCATTGGAGGCTTTCCGAAGTATGACACGGCCGCGGCGAAGCGCCATCAACGGCAATCAGATCCCGATAAAGTCGATCGAAAACATAGCCGCCCAGCCGCAGCCCGCGTTTAATCAGCGCTTGCCCTTGCGGTGTTTTCCAGTCCTCTCTCAGCAGTTCAAAAAAATCGGCCGCGTGCTTCTTGTCTATCTCCGCGTGCAGTGAGTAATGCGTGAGCGCTGCCTGTGTTACCCAGCCGCGTTTGACCACCATGTTTCCGATCAGCGCGGAAATATCGGCGAAGGCATACTCGATGATTCCCAGACATGCGATTCCCACCTGAATCTCATCGACAAGACACGCCGACATGATGGCCGCGTTGAAGGCGTGCACGGGGGGTTCGATCGTGACCGGGTCAGGCCCCTGATCATCACCGACCGATTGAAGAAATTCTCGAAAGGTTGCTTCGTGGAACGCGGCCGGCTGAAACTCGCCATGTTCTTCAAGCACATTGGCCAAAATTCCCAAGCGCTGCCGCGCGCTTGGCAAACGCATCAGCAACGCGGACATGGGCCGCGAAAAGTAGTCCACGGCAAAGTAAAATTGACGCTGACTTTGACAAAACGACTCGCGAGACATTTCACCGCTTTGCAGCGAAGCAAAATAGGGGCCATCCAGGATGGCGGTTTCGGTCAGAACCTGGTCCGCGTTGTTAACGATTGGACCGGATTGAATCACAACATTGTCTTGCATGTGTTAGATCTCCGCAGTATTGATCGACCATTTTTGCCCAACGGCAAACCCGGCGCCAAAAACGGTCGCCGGCGCCAGCACGATGCCCGGCCGCGGAAGCAGCGCCAGGACGTTCTCGCCAGCGGGCATCGGCAGGCACACAAACAACGCCGGAATGCGCTGTCGCCGGCAGACACGGGCCGCGACCCGCAGCAAACGCGCCGCATCGCTGGCGCGCCGGTATCCAAAGCACGATAAGTGCGCCGAAATCATTTCCCTGCCATCATCCTGAAACAGCAACTTGCCGCGCCGTGTGTCTTCCAGGATTCCACAGGCTTCGCCGCCGTCCAGCAGGATGCCCACCGCCTGCATGCGGCTGCGCAGTGTCGGTTGCCCGCCATCGGTAGCAAGGCAGTCGTGCGTCAACTCGGCAAAACGCGCGCGAACCCGTTCCAGTGACACCTTTGACCAGCCGTTGCAGGAATCGTTTACAGCCCACGGCTCAGTGGGGATCCGCAGCACCATCAGTTTGCCGAGTTCCTTATACGCGCGGATGCCCAGCCGGCCGCTGTAGGCGGTCGGTCGCCGCGCCGTGCCGTCCATGACCACCGAGAATCCCGGGGTCAGCGGCGTCCGCCGCGCCCATTCAGCGGCATCGCGCAGCAATCGCAACAGACAGCGACCGCCACCGGATGCGTTTACTTTCAGATCCGAGATATAGGCCGCCGTCCCCCATTCACCATCGGTCTTGCGCATCCGGCAATGCGACACGCTGATCACACCAACGACCCGGTCGCCACGACGCGCAATAAAGCAACGGGCTTCTCCGATGGCGCGAAAGAAACGGGTGTAGTCTTCGCCATGAGAAATCGTAAACCAGCGATCCGGGCCAAGCGGGTAGCGAAACTCCGCCTCAAAATTTTCCAGCGCGGCAGCCAGGCCAGCGTCAGTCTGTGAATCGATTGCGCAAAAGTCAATCACTTCCTGACCCCAATATGCAGCGCGCGATAAAAGAAGCTGCGGTCGGATTGATGCAACTCGGCCGACCGGTCCTCCAGCCAGTCAAACCCGCACGGGATTTGACGAATGTCCAGACGCGAATTCAATTGCCGAATCACTACCAACCCGCCGGGGGCCAGGCATCGACAGGCGCTATTGAGGATTCGGCCGGCCTCTTGCGGTCTGATCCAATCCAGAATATTGGACAGATGAACCAGATCGCGGGAACCCTCGGCCAGCGATGCCAGCACCCGGTCCATGCCGGCGCGCACAAACCGCGGCCGGACGGTCAATTCGGCAACCGGCTGTTCCAGCCAGGGCCAACAAGGGCCGGGAAACTCGCCCAGATAAATTTGATGAAGAAACGGGTTGCCCGCCGCCGGCGCCGACCGGAGTGTCTGGCATGTCCGCGCAAAAAAATGATCCGCGAACGATTGCCGCCGGTTGGCGGTCGCATCGGGGCCAAAAATCCGCGCCAGTCGTGGCAGGTCCATCACATGGTCATACGCCGCTTTCAAATGCCGCGCCAAAGCCGTGTCCGGCGCAATCATCGCCGCTTGCGCATCTACCTCTGACAGCATCATCAGTTGGCGCACGGAATCGGACTGATCCAGCAGACATTCCCGCATCCGCGCAAACAGCCATTCATAACGGCCGCAGTGATCCGGGCCATGCCGCGCCACCAGAGCCGGCATCCCCAGCGCATCGGCCGGCAACTGCAATTCCGCCAAACGGCGCGCCAACTCGCCGGATCGTTTATCGGCGTCCATTGGCAGGTGGCCAAGCAGCCTCAGCCGTTCGCCGCGCTCCGCGCTCGTCAATAATTGGAGCTTTAGTCTGGTCAAATTCAACTGCGACTGATTCACGTCAACCAATTGCAGTTCCGCGATCGGCAGCGTCGCCAACATGGCCGCCGTTTCGCCGCCCGAAGCGATCATCACCACGCGCGCCTCGCGGTCGAGGCCGCGCAGCAGTTCAACATCAATGGCCGGGTCTTCGCGCACCTGCGCAAAAGCGATTGGCAGCTTTGCGGCCGCCTCCACCCAGTCCGTTTCGGCAGAATTTTTATTTTGTGGTTGCCACATCCACTCGGCTCCACTGGCCAGACAAAACGATCATCACCGCCAGGATGATGCGCCCCGGCATTTGACTGGCTGGGGATTGCGGCGGATACGCCGCCCTGCCGGATGGAATAATTTATAGGAAGCTCTGAATAAATCCATCCTGGACTTATCAGAGCACGCAAGGTGAAAATGCGATTTTCACCTTGCTTCAAAATCAATGATTTGCATCATTGATTTTGGCGGCACGTCCCTGTACCGCAGGAAACTCTGATTCAATCAGAGTTTCCTATACAAAATAACCGCTCCACCCCCGCCTATCAAGGCAGAAAGCCGGCGGCAGACTACGCCCCCATCTGTGGCGGGCGACCGGACTGTCCGGCCCACCGGCTTTAATCTATTTAACTGCCTCTTTGCAACGCCGCTATTGCGGTATCGCTATCGTAGGCAATAATCTTCAAAAGCGCCTGTGCCGGCCCCTGGGGAAGGCGCTTGCCCTGCTCCCATTGCCTGAGCGTCGATAACGGAATTTGAAAAGATTGTGAGAATTCCTTTTGTGTCATTTTTGTTTTCTTGCGTATATCGGTAACGTCAAGAGCGGTGTATTGACGAACACGCGCGCCGGTATCTTTGCCCTGCTTCCAGGCGAGCGCCTCTTTGGCGCCTTTTCTAATAGACTCAAAATACTCGCTCATGATTTCCTCCTTTAAGCAGAGCCGCAATTTTCGCCAGCTCATTTCGTTCTGCTCTGGTCAGGTTCTCCCGGGCTGATTTTTTAAAAATATCAATCAAATGAACTTCGCCGTTATTGGCAACATAAAGATGAATAACCCGCATTCCGCCGCTTTTACCCCTGTTTTTAACGCCGGCATATCTAAATTTGCGAAAGCCGCCTGTGCCGCGCATCACCTCGCCCAATCTCGGGTCAGCCGCCAGAGCGTTGGCAATGTCCTCGACCTGCGCCGCGATAAAAGCCTTTCGGCTTTTTTCAAATAATGGGCGTGCTCTATAACGGTAACAAAGGCATCTTTACATCATTTGATGGTGGCTCATTGAGTTAGTTGCTGCAAGACAAAGTAGCCCGATAAATGGCTATGGCGCGCGCTATCCAGCGCTCGTCACCCCGGGGCCACCGGGTGGGTAACAGACGGGCGCCGCTATGGGGCGTATTACAACAAGAGTAAACATCAAACGCATCCCTGAGCCGGCGCCCCGCACAAGCTGCGACGCCCCGCCTGCCTCGGACAGGCAGGCGCATGCCATTTTCTGCGCACTCAATCCATATAACCCACTCGGAATTCAAAAAAGCTGGGAAAAGAGAATTTTATGAAAATAACCAACGGCGGGTATTTTATCGCGTGGGATTGTGGCGCCGACCTTTCGGCAGACACGATTGAGGCAAAATGGAATATCGTTTAATCGGGTAAAGACGAGCCTCTGGCTCGCCCGCTGGTTCCCGCAGAACATACAAATCAAGGGCCAGACGCCATCAACTTGCTGAATACTGAATGCTCCCTTTGCCGGTTCGCGCGGCGTCGGTTGTCGTTTGACTGAACCGCTGCTTTTGATTACTGCTCAACAAGGCCGCAAAAGAAACCGTTTCACTTTCTTCCTAAAAGCCTGCTCCAAAATCCCTTTTTTGATGAACTTTTTTCGCTTGTCGAAGCTGGCCGGCTTTCGGAATCTGAAGACTTGCCTGAAGTTTCGTTATTTGAATCCATATCCATAAAGAACACGCCTTCATCATTCATGCCAATCGGCGGAGAGGTTCTTTTCAGCCAATCGGGGGCCTGTAATTCTGCAACGGGATCGGCCCCCACATTGTCTTGAAAACTGGCTATCCCTTTCTCGATAATTTCCTCTTCAACACTAATCTTAGATCTGACAAATAGCTCAACACCCTCTTCGGGAATATGCAAAAGCAGGATTTGTGTTTTGCCGTTTTGTTTTTGAATATCCAGCACCTTAAAGAAACTGTTGGACTGAAGCATAGCATGCCCAAACTCCGCCGCATCGGGATTGAACAGGCCCGCGTTCTTGGCATTCGCCGAGGCAATCAGGTAACGGCAGTTTTTTGCAAGGCCGCCGAGCTTTTGGCTCATATCGGTAAATCCCCGCTCCATCAGGATCTGATCGGGCTTGTATTTCGCAATAAGCTGCTCGTCCAAATCCAGATCCCGGCAGAAAAACATCAGCCCCGGAAATGTGGCATTTATAATGGCTTCTATTTGTTTATTTTCCATCACACGATGACCCCGGCATACCGGTATTGTTGATTTATGGCGCTCGTGGCGCGTGGTTTTATCATGTCCTGCATGGCGTTTACTCCCGTTATGGTTTTATTGAATACCCCGTCTCGCGGGCACAGAGAGACAGCTTCCTTTTTCTTACTCTTTCTATCGCTCGACTCAATCGGACATCCGTCATTAATCTGCTTCCATTTCTTCACTGTATCCTGATGTGACGCTTAAGTTTATCCCGTTACGCCTGCTCATAAACTATCGGGTTCGGAGCACAGGCCCGCTGCCGGAATACACCTTAAAGCCATTGACATAAACTGTGATATTGGCAAAGCGCGAAACCACTGTCATGCCCGATGGGTCGGTTTTTAACTCACGGCCGCCATGTGGCCGCCTGGCGTCGGTTGTCGTTTGACTGAGTGGCCTGTTTTTGATTAAGCAACAGGGTCAGAAAAAAATTTCACCGGCTTCGCCTGCCTGCAGCAGGCAGGCGGGCGGGGCAAGGGAATAAGAGTTAAGCATCAAGGGTTTGAATCCTGGACGAGCCGAAAGCCGAGAGTGCTGTAGCGAGCCGACGGCCCGTTCCCGCCGCGGTGCGCAGAGCGCAACCTCCGCGGAATATCGACCCAAGAGCCGCCGCGCAAAACGGCAAGCTCACCATCGCAGCCGGTCTTCCAGGCACGGCCATCAGTCGGCGCGCCCTTATAATTGTCGTGCCAGCAGTCTTCCACCCACTCCCAAACATTACCGTGCATGTCATACAGGCCAAAGGCATTGGCCGCAAAACTGCCCACCGGGGCCGGTCTCTTATCGTCCCACTGACTGCCGCAGCCATCGCAGTTGGCCCGGTTGCGGCCGATGCCGTTGCCCCAGCTATATCTCGTCGTCGTGCCCGCCCGCGCCGCGTATTCCCACTCCGCTTCGGTAGGCAAACGGTAAGCCTGAGTACCTTCTTTTTTATTGAGCCAGCGGATAAAGCCTTGCGCATCACGCTGCGAGACATAGACTACCGGCGCGCGATCGCCGTTGCGGTTGTATTTGATAAAATCATCGGTCAGCAGGTCATCCCGCCCGGCGTCGGCGATGTATTTCTTGAACTGCCCCAGGGTGACTTCATAAATCCCCATCCGAAAACTACGGCTTATGCGCACCTTGTGTTGCGGGGTTTCGTCATCGTATGCCTCGTCATCGGGGCTGGCGCCAGAGGGGCAACTCTTGGGCGGCAGCCCCATAAACTTTCGCTTTTTGTCGGGCTCCTTGTCGGCCTTGCTCAGCTTGCAACTGCCCATATAAAAACTGCCCGCCGGGATGTTTTTGAAACGCATGCCGATGGAATTGGTGTAGTCCGCCGCCCGAACGACAGGGCTGAACAGCGCGCCTGAAAACAGCACGGCGCACAGCAAGGGGAGTATTTTTTTCATTTTGCCCGTTCTCCTTGGAGTGTAGTGTTACTGCTCAAAACCTGTTGGTATCCGGGACGATCATTCAAACCGCATCGGCTCGGCCGGTGTCTGACCGCGTGTCCGCGCAAAGAGCGCAAAATCCTCATTGTTCAGCCCAATCCCGCGGCTCATGGCGGCCAGGGCATCGCCCATTTTAAGGCGCGCTTCCGGCCGCGTCGCCTCTTCCAGAATGGCCCGCACCTCGGCATCAAGACTGCGGTTGTGCCGCCTTGCCCGCGCCTTCAAGACAGCGTGTACTTCATCAGGAATACTTTTTATGATCATCGTGCTCATAGCTGGCGGTCTAATCTATATATTGCCGCGGCGCGGCTCAATCACTCTGTCAGGATTTTTCATAAATGATCGGATTCGGCGCACGGGACGCGCTGCCGGAATACACCTCAAAGCCATTCACATACACCGTAATATTCGAAGACTCGGAAATCACCGTTGCCATGCCCGATGAATCGGTTTTTGTCTCACGGCCGCCATAGCACTTTACCCGATGCCCCGAAAGCCCCTTGCGAGAGCGCCTGTCCACGACCATTACAGTGACGGCATACGCCATTTTAATTACCTGCCAGATTCATCACGAGCGCCACAGCAATCCAGGGACCAAAAATGCCGAGCATGGCACTCAGAAACGGATGCCTGATAGTGTATTCCCACTTGTACCAGCCTACCGCGCCCAGCAAGCCGCCGCCGAGGATTACCCAGAGATTCGGTTCAGCAGCGGAGAACACATTTTCCAGGATAGCATTTAGAAAGGCGCCCGAAGCGGCAAAGACCATCATCCAGGCCGGCCAGAGCAGGATAAACCACAACCCGCGTCCCCCGGCGGTGCGCTCCAGCACCCGGTTTGCAAACGCTTCCCCTCGCTGCTCCGCCCTGCGTTCAAAGTGCTCATTGATAGTGCGGCCTGCTTTTTCCAGGTCTTTGATGCTGTAGCCCATTAATGTTACCTGTGCTGTCCCTGCGCCCTGTTTGTTAAAGTGTGATGTCCGGGTCTGGCTGGATTTTAACGCCGCACATAGTTCACGGTCGCCCAGCCATCCACTCTGACGCGCCGGCCTTGATTGCCATCCAGATAGACCGTGATTTTTTCACCGCATACGCGTGAACCCAGATCCAGGCGATATTCACCGTCTCTTGGATAGGCTTTTTTGCTGTTCCAACTGGTGCTGATTGTTGAAGTGCCATCTATTTTGGAACCATCGGAATTGACGGCGGTTCCTTTTACGCCGCAGGCAAAAGCCTGACCTGACAGCAAAAATCCCATAGCAATGCCTGCTATTGCACTTATTTTCTTCGTCATTCCAATTATTCCATAATGCAAATTAAAAAAATATTCAGCGATTCTTGACCGCAAAAGCCTGCCAAATGCTGGACAAATTCGTGAATGAGAATATCTTTCACTCCTGCCCCCGCTGTCAAGCCCTAAAAGCAAAAAGAATGTAAAAAAACTTCGGCCCGCCGCGAGCAGGGGGGCAGGCCGGCAGGAATGATCATTCCCGCTGATGCGGGAATGTGTGGTATCAACCACTGGATTCCTCAGCGGCCTGTTCCTGACCTGCCTGCCGCACATCGCCGATAGCGGAGATTTGATGCTGATGCAGGATTGCGATCAACTGGCGCGCTGAATTTGTGGAATGGCCAATGGTATAGACAATCATTATTCGCCTCACTTCAACCGTGATGGTGTAATTATTGCCGCTACGAGTTTGTAAACATCGTTTTATAATCAGGCATTTTCATCACTGTAAACAGGCCCTAAAGTTCGGTTGTCTCCACGATCATATCTGCCAGCGCGGTAAACAGCGGCGTTCCGGGTTGGCCGAATTCGGCGATCATCTGAAAGTGATCCCGGCCGGGGCTTTGCAGGGAACGGACCGGATTGCCGCTGCGGCGGCAGGCTTCGCCATAGCGCCTTGATTGCGTCTTGAACGCCTCGGTTTCCGCCCCGCCGACACCCGTCAGCACGGGCATTGGCCGCGCAGGAAGGTGGTTGACGGGACTGAGCGCGCGCGCCTCTGAGGTATCAAGTCTCAACCATTGGTTGACCTCGGTCTTGATCAACGGTATCAGGTCGAAAAGCCCGCTTACAACGGCAAGCGAACACGCCGGATATTCCGCGGCAACCATCGCGGCCAGATGCGCGCCGGCCGAATTGCCGCTCAGATGCAGCGCATCCGGGTTCAGCCCTATCGCTCTGGCATTGCCGGAAATCCAGGCGAAGCCCGCGCGCGCGTCGGCCACGCAGTCCGCAAGCCCGAATTCGGGCGTCAGTCTGTAATTTACGGCGACCCAGGATACCCCGCGCGCCAGCCAGTGCGGCGCCGCGAAGCGGCGGGCGTCTTTCGATCCCGCGCGCCAGTATCCACCATGAAAGAAGATCAGCGCCGGGGCCTCGGGGCCGGCGGAGAAGACATCGAGCGCGTGCCGCTCATGGGGGCCATAGCGCAGGTTTAACCGCGCGCCCGGCAGCGCCGCGCATTCGGCGGAGCGTTGCGCAAATTCGGCCTGCAACGCGCGGGCCGCGGGCGTCTCCGCGTTCAGGCGATAGCCGTCATGTTCGGTCAACGAGCGTCTCCGTCTCTGCGGCCTGTTGGCCCTGCTCGGATGTCAGTGTTTTGATATTTTGCGGCATGGCAGGTCTTGGTCAGGGCAGCTTTTAACGCCATCTTGACCAGAGTTTGATCAGCGCCTGTTTACTACACGCCCGGTTAATAAACCATCTACGGATTGACGAATATTAAGTTTAACTTATCATGTTACAATAATTTTTAGATCACAGTGTCCGGAAATTCAGCACGCTCAACTACGATGACAGCCTTCATCACCGCTCAGAAAGGAAAAATAATGGAAAAAAAACCCGTGGACACCACGCGCCGGCGCTTTTTGACCGCGGCCGCGACCGTGGTCGGCGGCGCCGGCGCGGCGGCGGCGGCCGTCCCGTTCATCGCCACCATGACGCCCAGCGCCAAAACGAAGGCGATCGGCGCCCCGGTCGAGATCGATATCAGCGGCCTCAAGCCCGGCGAACGGATCACCGAAAAATGGCAGGGCAAACCGGTCTGGGTGCTGCGGCGCACGGAGGAGATGCTGGCCGATATCAGCGCGCAAAACGCCGAACTCAGCGACCCGGAATCCGGCAAAAGCGCTCAGCCGGATTATGCCAAAAATGAATTCCGCGCGCGCAAGGCGGAATTTCTGGTCGTGCTCGGGATCTGCACCCATCTCGGCTGTTCGCCGACCTATATCCTCAAGGGCGCCGATAACAGCCCGGCGGCAGACTGGAAGGGCGGTTTTTTCTGCCCCTGCCACGGTTCGCGGTTTGACCTCGCGGGCCGGGTATTCAAGGGCGTGCCGGCGCCCACCAATCTTGTGATCCCCCCCTATAAATTCCTCTCGCCCGACAAGTTGCTGGTGGGCGATGACAGCGGAGCAGCATAAATGACACAGATAGCCAAACAGGTGGTGGGCGGGCTTTACGGTCTCAGGGACTGGGTTGACGCCCGCTTCCCGTTGATGAAAATCTGGAATGAACATCTGGCCAAATACTATGCCCCGAAGAACTTTAACTTCTGGTATTTCTTCGGCGCCTTGTCGCTCGTGGTGCTGGTGATGCAGATCGTGACCGGCATCTGGCTCACGATGAATTACAAGCCTTCGGCGGCGGAGGCGTTTGCCTCGGTCGAATACATCATGCGCGATGTCAGTTGGGGCTGGTTGATACGCTATATGCACTCGACCGGCGCCTCGGCCTTCTTTATCGTGATCTACCTGCACATGTTCCGCGCCCTGTTGTATGGCTCCTACAAGAAGCCGCGCGAATTGATGTGGCTGTCCGGCATGGGGATTTATCTGGCCCTGATGGGCGAGGCCTTCTTCGGCTATCTGCTGCCTTGGGGACAGATGTCTTACTGGGGCGCGCAGGTGATCATCTCGCTGTTCGGCGCCCTGCCGTTCATAGGCGACGAGCTCGCCTTGTGGATCCGGGGCGACTTTGTCGTGTCGGATGTGACCTTGAACCGCTTTTTCTCATTGCATGTGATCGCCTTCCCGTTATTGATCTGCGCGCTGGTCGGCTTCCATATCCTGGCCCTGCATGAAGTGGGTTCCAACAACCCGGACGGGGTCGAGATCAAAAAGGTCAAAGACGCCGACGGCGTGCCGCTGGACGGCATCCCGTTTCATCCCTATTACACGGTCAAGGATCTGTTTGGTCTGGCCGTCTTTTTGATCTTCTTCTTCGGCGTGGTGTTCTTTGCGCCCGAGATGAAGGCGCCGGGCACCCAGGGCCTGTTCCTTGAAAGCGCAAACTTCGTCCCGGCCGATCCGCTTAAAACACCGGAGCATATTGCCCCGGTCTGGTATTTCACGCCGTTTTACGCGATCCTGCGCGCCGTCCCGAGCCAGTTGGGCGGCGTGCTGGCGATGGCGCTCGCGGTCAGCATCTTCCTGTTGCTGCCCTGGCTGGATCGAAGCCCGGTCAAATCCTCCCGCTATCGCGGCCGCAACTACCGTATCGCGCTGACCGCCTTCACCATCAGCTTCCTGGCCCTGGCCTGGCTGGGTTTGCAGATCGTGACCCCGCTCTATACCTGGCTGGCGCGTTTTTTCACGGTGATCTATTTTCTGTTCTTTTTCCTGATGCCTTTTTATACCGCCCGGGATAACGACAGGCCGGTGCCGGACAGGGTCACGGGTTAATGCGGAAAGATTATCTACTGCTGTTGTGTCTGGCCGCGTTCTCCGTCAATGCCCTAGCCGCGGGCGACGCGCAATTACTGCGCATGGATGTTGATCTGTCCAATGAAAGCGCCCTGCAACGCGGGGCAAAGACCTTCGTCAACTATTGCCTGAGTTGCCATTCGGCGGTTTTCATGCGCTATAACCGCATGGGCGAAGACCTGAATATCCCGGATGAGATATTAAAATCCAACTTCATGTTCGGCACTGACAAGGTCGGCGATACCATGAATATCGCCATGAGCAAAAAAGACGCGCTGAACTACTTTGGCGTGGTTCCGCCGGACCTGTCGGTGGTCGCCCGCGCGCGCGGCGCGGACTGGTTATACACTTACTTCAAGACCTTTTATATTGACGAATCGCGCCCGTTCGGCGTGAACAATCTGGCCTTCAGGGATGTGGGTATGCCGCATGTGCTCTGGAAGCTGCAGGGCATGCAGCGCCTGACGCGCCACGATAACGAAGACGGCGAAGCCGCGGCGCCCGCCTATCAGGACCTGGAACCGGTCACCCCCGGCAGCCAGACCGAGCAGGAATATGACCAGACAATCCGGGATCTCGTCAATTTCATGGTCTATATGGGCGAACCCATCCGTCTGAAACGCGCGCGGATCGGCGTCTGGGTCATGCTCTATCTGTTTGTCTTCCTGGCCGTGGCCTATCTCTTGAAAAGGGAATACTGGCGGGACATTCACTGAGGCGCGGAACCCCGCCTGCCCGGCGCCCCGCCCGGCCGCGCTCACATTCGAGGCCCAATCCGGCCGCAACTGGTGTATAATTCCGCTTCTTTTTTGAAATTCCGGTGGGAAAATTATGGCAAGTGTCGTCAATCAACGTTCAGTAATGATTTTGTATTCAGACAGCAATGACCCGATCAGTCATGCTGTCCGCATCGTTCTGGCCGAGAAAGACGTTAGCGTCGAGATCAATTATATTGACGATGATAACCGCCCCGAAGAATTGAACGACTTGAATCCGTATAATTCCGTGCTGACCATGCTGGATCGCGATCTGGTCCTGTATGACGCGCAGATCATCATGGAATATCTGGATGAGCGCTTCCCGCATCCGCCGCTGATGGCGGTTGACCCGGTCAATCGCGCCAGAAACCGTCAGTTGCGCTATCGTGTCATGCGCGATCTGTATGCCGTGGTGGATGAACTGGACAGTGACAATGAGATCGCGGCCGCCAATGCCAGGAAAGTGCTGCGCGATAATCTGACGGCCATTGCGCCGACATTCAGCCAGATGCCCTATTTTATGTCCGAGGAGTATTCACTGGTGGATTGTTGCATGGCCCCGCTGCTGTGGCGGCTGGAGCAATACGGGATGAAGATGCCGGCCTCGGCCGGGCCCCTGCAAAAATACGCCGAGAGGCTGTTTGACCGGGCTGGATTCAAGAGCAGTTTGTCGCCGGTCGAGGAAGACTACAACGCCTGAAGGCGATTGCGCGCCCAATCAGAGACCCCGGAACATGAACTCAAACCGCCCCTATCTGCTGCGGGCGCTGTACGACTGGATCTGCGATAACCGCTTGACGCCCTGTCTGCTGGTGGACACCCGCGGCGATGACTTGAGCGTGCCGCGGGACTTTGTCGAAGATAACCGGATTGTGCTGAACATCTCGCCCGCCGCCGTGCGGGAACTGGAACTCGGTAACGACCGTGTCCGCTTCAAAGGCCGCTTTGCCGGCCGGAGCATCGGCGTTTATTTCCCCGTGGCGGCCGTGCTTGCCATCTATGCCAGAGAAAACGGCCGCGGCATGATCTTCCCGGAAGAAGAACAGGCCGCGGCAACGGACGACAAATCCGTCAAGCCTGCGGCCAAACAGAAAGATCGATCACATTTAAGCGTGATTAAATAGCGCCTGCCCGGAAAGTTTCCGTCAGCCGAATTTGCGCATAGCCAAGCCACGCGAGCGCAATAGCAGGAGCAGCACTATTACGGTGTTCAGCGCGTTCCATCCTATCCCGCTCAGAAACGCCACCTTATACGACCCGGTCATATCAAAGATCACGCCGGAACTCCAGCCTCCGGCCGACATGCCGAACAAAGAGACCATGATCACCGTGCCGACGCGCGTTGCCGCTTCGCTCGCGGGCATCGTTTCACGCACGATGATGGCATAGCTCGACACGATTCCCCCGTGAAACAGGCCGAACAGGGCGGAGACCACATAGAGCGACATCAGGCCGTCGAAAGACAGATACATTGCGAGCGCCAGGGCTTGCGCCACCGAGCCGATCAACAGGGTCGCAAGCCCGCCGATCCGATCGGCGATTAAGCCAAAACCGATCCGGCTAAGGGCGGCGAAGGCCAGCATCAGCGACAGCATGCCCGCCCCGCGCGCGAGGCTGTAACCGAGATCGATACAATAGGCGACGAGATGCACATGCGGTATCGCCATGGCCATACAGCAACAAAAGCTCGCGAGCGAGAGGATCGCCGTCAGAACATTGGGGCTGAGATGGATAGCGACACTCGGGCGCCCCTCGGCGTCGGGCAGGCGCTGCTTCATCCCGCCGATGTGCGATCGGAGCATAAGCGCCAGCGGCGTCATTATGGCCCCGCAAACAATGCCGAGGGCAAGGTGCGTTATCTGCCAGCCATACAGGGTTAGGCCCCGGTCGATAAGCGGAGGCCAGAGGGCGCCGGAGAGATAGAATCCGCTGCCGGCGATCCCCACCGCGATACCGCGCCGCCGCGTGAACCAGCGCGACGCTTCCGCCATCAACGGCACGTAGGTCGCCGATGCGCCAAAGCCAATGAAGAAATGCGCCAGGTTAAACTGCCAAAGCGCCTGCGCCACACCGGCGCCGAGATAACCGAACAACAGCGACAAAATGCCTGCCGCCAGCGCGGGGATGATGCCCGCGCGGTCCGTCAAACGGCCGGTAATGACGCCGCCGAAGGCGAAGCCGATCATCGCCAGGGTGTATGCCAGCGATGCCGCGCCGCGCGTGCCACCGAATTCGGCCTGCGCCTTGGGCAACACGATCACGGCCGACCATGCGCCCACCGTGCCGACCGTGGCTATGGCAAGGGCGATCAGCAAACGCCGCCACGCCGCGGGTGAGTCGGGCACAAACGCGGCTTGGGATTGAACATCGCTCATCTGAGCAGCTTAGCAGAGATTTGATCGGGCAGGAAAGCCGCGGGGGTTATTTCCGCGATATTGCGAATTGGCCTGTCAGTCGGCAAGTCAAGGTTTACCGGCCATCGCCCGGTGGCGATTTCCCAGGGCCAGCCAAATTCGGGCAGGGAAAGCTGTCATTCCCGCTTATGCGGGAATGTATAGTGAAAACTGGATTCCAGCTTTCGCTGGAATGACGGAGGGGGGAGAATGACGTTCAAGGTTGCCGGGCTGTGTCTATCCTTTTATTGTCATTTCAGTTAGCAGGCTGGCCGGAATATATCTATTAACCCTGTCGTCATTTATGGACAGGAAGTCCTGTATGCGGCGAGAGGGCAGGACGCCCGTAGCCGCCCGGCGAAAGCCGGAATCCAGTGGGGGTAACTATACATTCTGGCCTGCCTTTGGCAGGCCAGAATGACAACTCAGATGTGTGATTCAGGCGAAGCTGTTTAACGCCCCGTTCCCTCAAAAAATCATATCATCTTTTCAGACATCAAGCCGGCAATATGATCGGCCTGCCGAATGGCAAGGGCGACAATGGTCAGGGTTGGATTTTCAGCCGCGCCGGTCGTGAACTGGCTGCCGTCGGATATGAATAAATTGGACACATCGTGGGTCTGGCCATAGGCATTGCAGACGCCGTCTTTTTTATCCGCGCTCATGCGGCAGGTACCGAGGTTATGGGTGGAAGGGTAGGGAGGCACGAAGTAATTTTCCCTGGCGCCGGCCGCATCGTACACGGCCTGGCCCTGCCGAAAGGCATGATTGCGCATGGCGATGTCGTTAGCATGATCATCGAAATGCACATTAGGCGTCGGCAGACCGTATTGATCTTTATTTTCAGGATGCAGGGAAACGCGGTTGGATTCCTGGGGCAGATCTTCGCCCACCAGCCACATGCCCGCCAGATGGCTGTATTCCTCCATCTTGTCGGTAAAACCTCGGCCCCAGGCGCCCGGATCCAAAAATGCCGCCATAAACGGGATACCGAGCGCCAGGGTTTCCATTTCATAACCGCCGACAAAGCCCCGCCTCGGGTCATTGACAGATTCGTCCGTTATGATCCCGGCCATAGTGGTGCCGCGCCACATAAACACGGGTTTTTCAAACGCCGCATAGACCGAACCCGTCATGTGACGCATGTAGTTTTTGCCGACCTGTCCCGATGAATTCGCCAGGCCGTCCGGGCTCAGGCTGTTTTCCGAGTTCAGCAGCAGGCGCGGGGTTTCAATGGAATTACCGGCCACGCAGACGGCGCGCGCCTTTTGCATATACTGCGCGCCATCCGCGCCGGCATAAACCACGCCGATAACTCTCCCGGATTTGTCCTGCTCTATTTTAAGCGCCTGGGATTCCGGGCGCAGATCCAGTTTGCCGGTGGCCTCTGCCGCGGGAATTTCCGCGACCAGGGTGGACCACTTGGCGCCGGACTTACAGCCCTGAAAACAAAAGCCCAGTTGCATACAGGAGGCGCGGCCAGCGCGGGGGCGGCTGTTGATCGCCATCCGGCCCGTGTGGCAATGCTTGTAACCCAGTTTTTTAGCCCCCGCGTACATGACCTTAAAGTTATTATTGCCCGGCAAACCCGGAATGCCATTGGTGCGGGTCACGCCCATTTTATATTCGGCCCTGGCATAGTAGGGCGCCAGATCCTCCAGCGTGATCGGCCAATCCAGCAAATTGGCGCCTGCTATTTCGCCATATTCCGATTTGACCCTGAATTCATGTTCCTGAAAGCGCAGGCTGGCGCCGGCCCAGTGCGTCGTTGAACCGCCCACCGTCTTGCAAATCCAGGCGGGCAAGCCGCTAAAGTCCTTGCTGATACGCCAGCCGCCCGAGGCGCTGCGCGAATCAAGCCAGCTAAGCTGCCCAAACGCGGCCCATTCATTATTGACAAAACTTGCATTGCTTTCCCGTTTCCCGGCTTCGAGCAAAACAACGCCGATGCCTTTTTGGCACAATTCGTTTGCCAGCGTGCCGCCGCCCGCGCCGGAACCCACGATAACCACCACACTGTCGTCTTTTAAATCATAGTTAGCCATGTCGGTTTCTCCTTATGCGCCAAACACGGCTGGGCTGGCCGCTACAGGTGGGTCGGGCAACCAGTTCAGGTCGTTAAAGCCGCGGGCCAGATAGCCGCCTTTATTCCAGGCGTCGCCCTCATAGCCGAAATAGGCCCAGGCCATGTCATTGTTGTATAGGGAAACCACCGCCGTGCCGCGGATCTTTTCGAAGAAATCATTGCCGGCCATCTTTTCGATGACGGCAAATTGCGCTGGCGGGGCCAGCGCCAGCCAGTCGCCGCCGGCCGCCTCGTTGAGCGCCCGAACGCCGTCCTTGAGTAATCCGGCCACGGCCTTATCCGCGCCGGCGTCATTATCAAGCTGTTTGACCACCAGGGCATAGACGGCGTCATCCAGATTATCGTGCGGGAAAATATGACGGGTGGCCTTTAGCAGCGCCCGCCCGGTGACCGAATCCAGCGCCGTAAGCGGCAGCGCCCAACTCCGGCCCGGGGCCAGCAGGGCCAATGCGCCTGAATTCAGCGCCAGTGTACCGACCAGCATGTTTCTGCCCGTATGCAGAAAACCGCGTCGAGTCAGTTTTGAATCTAACATCTTTACACCCTCCAGTGATGAACCGGCCCTTAATGGTTTTATAGTTAGGCCGGTATGGTTTTAGTGATGTGCTTCTGCTTATGTGTAAGCTCCGTGCCGTTGCAATACCTCAATCTGGTATCCGTCCGGATCGTTAATGAAGAAAAATGTGGCGAGTAATTCGCCGCCCGGGCTGAATGCCACAATATCGCGCGGCGCGTAGCCAAGCGCCTTGATCCTGGCGTGCTCGGCCTCAAGGTCGTCCACGCAAACCGCGATATGGCCATAGCCATCGCCGTGCGTATAAGGCTCTTCCCTGCCCTTGTTGAGGGTCAACTCCAGTTCAAAATCGTTTTCGTCATTGCCCAGATAGATCAGCGCAAAATCATCGAAGTCCAGATAGCGCTTCTCATTCAAATTAAAGGCCTGCCGATAAAATTCCATCGACCGCTCGACATCCTGCACCCGAATCATACTGTGAATCATTTTTGCCATTGCCAACTCCTGCAGCTATGCTGAAACTTTACTGTTTTAACCGAAGCGACCATAACAAGACTTGACAAGGGGCGGGTAGCAAGATATTACTACTTGCAGGATTTTTTCAGGTTTGACGATAAAATAATGGCTACGGGGGTGGTTTTATGTGTCAAATTTATTCAGGAACACCGCCTGATCGTTACGACAGCAATTGCCGCTCGATACGTATTCAGGGCTGCGTGACCAGCATTCGCCTGGAAAACGAGTTCTGGGATGTGCTTGAGCAAATGGCGCGGGATGAAGATCAGAACGTGCCTCAATTTATAAATGTCCTCTACAGTGAAATCCTGAACACCCATAAAAAGGTCAGTAATTTCACTTCTTTCCTGCGCGTGGCCTGCGCTCTGTATTTACACCGCAAGGATAAATAGCGTTGGCCTGGGGTCTCGGGTGCTTTAGGGTGAGAATGATATTCTTTTCATGCTTACTCTGCCGTTATTTCTGCCTGCCTGCGATTCGTCATTCCGGCTTTCACTGGAATGACGACAGGGGTGGTGGACACATGCCGGCAAGGATTATGTCCGCGATTCCCGTTCCTGCCTTGTTCCATAAAAAAAGGGGCTGAAAGCCCCTTTGCGCCGAAATACTGGTTGAAGTTATAACCATAGAGCCGCCTGCATAGAAGCCAGCCTCTTCGGTTTGAAGATTAAGCGGAGTAAAGAGGACGCAGATTAGCAGGAGCGGAGAGCGCAAACCGGGTCGTTATAGGCTCTCGCTACCCGCATGATTGCATCGATCTACGTATAATTCAGTCTTATGGCTGATACGGAAATGCAGAGTGATGAACCGTGATCAGGAGTTTTCCATTGGCGCCCCGCACGTAGCCAAAGGTGTATTCCACTTTTGCCTCCTTGCCGGTGTTCGCGTCCGTAAAAAAATAATTGCCCATCGCAGTGGCCGAATCTTTGTCGATGATGATGCCGGCGTTTTCGAATCTAACGGCGCTCCACGGTTGAAGCGCGAATCCTTTATCTTCGCTCACAACACCTTTTACAAAGTATGATACGGCGTCTTTTTTGGTGAGGCGAAATTGCTGAGCGGCTGCCTTGGTTGGTTTGAAGAGGACAGTTCCCTCGTCATAGCCGTAAAGAGTATCAACGTGATTGAAAGCAATTCTTTTATAGTCGCCTTTTTTGGAATAGGCCTTTCCAATCTCGACAATCCCGTCGCCCCAGACTTTTTGGGCCTCCTGTATCTCAGCTTTCGTAATTTTATCTGCCAACGCCGGCACACTCCACAACATAAGAAACGCCAAACCTGTTTTTAATACAACTCTCATCACAGTCACCTTTAGTTGTTAAAAAACCGGATTCTAGCGGATTTTTTTGCGCTTAGTCAAATTTTTTTGAATGTTTATAGTTGTTATTCCGGCCTGCCGCAAGCAGGCCGCAATGACGAAAAAGCTCACTCCTGCTCAATACGGCAGCCGTATTCCCGGCCGGCATCCAGCAGCCACTTCGCCAGATAGTCGGAAAAGCTGCGCCGGATGATTAAATCAAAGGCGCCGTCCGCCGGTTTGCTGACCAGCGCGCCGGCCTTGGCAAAGACGGTCTGTACGCAGCGGCCAACGGGGAAATTGGCCGCGCTGAAGTCGTAGACCGCGGATTTTTTCATCACATCGGCAAGGGCCGGACCGCTCAAGTTGATCAGGGTCTGCCCGCCGCTGACATCGACCACGGAGAAATGGTCCCGCACGGCCTCGCGCAGGCGGGCTTCGAGCGCGCTTTGCGTATGGGCCTCGACCAGCAGCAGCCACTCGGTGGGACCCAGCCAGTAGACCGCGCTGGCGGCATCCGCGGCAAAGGTGCAGGGGGCCGTTGGCAGTTTCAGGCTTAACACAGCTTCTACCCCATCGGTAAAGGCGCTGTCGTCGGCGTTACCGCGCAGCGCCAGATGCCCTTTATGGGGCCGTTCCCTGACCAGCAGACCTTTTTCGGCCGGGCCGCTGGCCTTGCCGGCAAAGTAATGCAGCGGCGATTCCAGCGGCGGCGCAACAGCTTGTGCATGTTGATTGGGTTCAGACATTCTGGCGTTCCCCATCGGGGTCGTAAAAAACGGGACTGACGATTTCAGCGGCGATATCGCGGCCATCGGTCAGCGGGCAGTAAACCGTGTCACCCATGCGTTTTAAGCCGCCCTTGATCAGGGCCAGCGCAATGGAGCGGCCCAGATTGGCGCTGTAATAGCTGGAACTCACATGGCCCTGCATGTTCATGGGTTTGGGCTCGGCGGGGTCGTTCACGATCTGCGCCCCTTCCGGTATGACCGTTTGCGGCTCTTTGGTCAGCAGGCCCACGAATTGTTTTCGATCTTCGCGCCGGCAATCGGGCCGCGTGAGCGAGCGTTTACCGATAAAGCTAAAGGATTTTTTCTTGCCCACCACCCAATCCATGTTCATATCCTGGGGGGTCACGGAACCGTCCGTATCCTGACCGACAATAATAAAGCCCTTCTCGGCCCGCAGGACGTGCATGGTTTCCGTGCCGTAGGGCGTGATATCGAATTCCTCGCCGGCCTCGATCAATTTTTCCCAGACATGGCGGCTGTAATGGGCGGGCGCGTTCACCTCAAAGGACAGCTCGCCGGTAAAACTGATCCTGAAAATACGCGCCTTGACACCGGCCATCGTGGCGTCGCGCCAGTGCATGAATTTGAAGGCCTGCGGCGCAAAATCCACATCGTCACAGACTTTTTCGACCACCTTGCGGGCATTCGGGCCGGTCACGGTGGCCGTCGCCCAGTGGTCGGTGACGGACGTAAAATAGACCTCGAGCTCCGGCCATTCGGTTTGCTGCCAGAGTTCCAGCCAGGCCAGCACGGCAGCCGCGCCACCGGTGGTGGTGAACATCAGGTAGCGGTTTTCGCCCAGGCAGGCGGTAACGCCATCATCGAAGATCATGCCGTCTTCTTTCAGCATGACGCCGTAGCGGCACTGGCCCGGCGCCAGTTTTAGAAATGAATTGGTATAGACGCGGGTGATAAACTCGGCCGCGTCCGGGCCCTGAATATCGATCTTGCCGAGGGTAGAGGCGTCCAGAATACCGACGCTGTTACGCACGGCCAGACATTCGCGGTTGACGGCCTCCTGCATGCTCTCGCCTGTGCGGGGGAAATACCACGGGCGCTTCCACTGACCGACATTCTCGAATTCGGCGCCCTGCCGCTCGTGCCAGCGATGCAGCGCGGTATAGCGCTCCGGGTCGAACAAGTCACCCACATGGCGGCCGGCAATGGCGCCAAACGTCGTCGGCGTGTAAGCGGGGCGAAAGATGGTCGTGCCGGTTTTCGCGATGCCCTGTCCCAGCGCGCGGGCCAGAATCCCGATGCCGTTGATATTTCCGAGCTTGCCTTGATCGGTGCCCAGCCCCAGGGCCGTGTAGCGTTTGACATGTTCCACCGATTGGTAACCTTCACGGGCCGCCAGCTCGATATCGGCCGCCGTGACATCCAGTTGCATATCGACAAATTGCTTGGGCGCCCGGCTCGCCGGGCGGGTGTGCGGCGTGAGAAACAGCGCCTGCGGCGGCGCTTCCGGGCATTCCTCCACCCGCGGTAGTTCTGCCTTCGCCGCGCCATCGCCAAAACCGGCCCGCAAGGCCGCCCCGGCCCCGGCCTCGTAACCCTCTTCCAGGCAGGCTTTGAGGTCGCGGGCGCCTGCGGCCGCGCCCGCCGAACACACGCCCTCGCCGGCATCGCCGGGCAGAAAGGCGACGGCCTCGGCCGACCATCGCGGTTTGGCGCCGGTATGGGAACTCAGGTGAATGACCGGGCTCCAGCCGCCGGACGAGGCCAGCAGATCGCACTCCAGCCGCCGCGGCGCGCCTGTCACGGCCGTGCCCCCGGCGTTCAGCGCGGCGATTTCAACCCCCTCGACACGTTTTTTGCCGCTGACCTCAAGCACCCCATGACCGTCAATGATCTCGATGCCGAGCGCCCGCGCGGCCTGTGGCAGTTCCCCGCCCGGATTGAGTCTGGAATCCACCACGGCGGCCACGTGCTGCCGGGCGAGATGCCAGTCGATGGCCGTGCGATAGGCCTGATCATGGCTGGTAAACAGGACCATACTGCGCCCGGCCGCCACGCCGTAGCGGTTCAGGTAGGTTCTGACCGCGCCGGCCAGCATCACGCCCGGCACATCGTTATTGCCGAACACCAGGGGCCGCTCGATGGCGCCCGTGGCCAATATCACCTGTTTGGCGCGCACCCGGTGCAGGCGCTGGCGCGCCGCGCTCTGTGCGGTGAGGCGCCGGTGATCGGTGCGCCGCTGCACGATACCGAGGAAATTGTGATCGTAATAGCCGAATACCGTGCTGCGCGGCAGTAACTCGACGTTGTCAAGCGCCCGCAGCCGGGCGACGGCGCCCTCGACCCAGACCGGGGCCGGCTCGTCGTCGATCGTTTGCGCATCCGCCAGCAGACTGCCGCCCAATTCATTCTGCTCATCGGCAAGGATCACGCGCGCGCCGGTTTTGGCGCTGGCCTCGGCCGCCGCGAGACCGGCCGGACCGGCCCCGACAATCAACACGTCACAGTGTTGATTGAAGGTATCGTAAATATCCGGGTCCGCCTGCGCCGGCGCCGTGCCGAGTCCGGCTGCCTTGCGGATAAAATGCTCATAGGCCATCCACAGCCGTTTTGGCCACATAAAGGTCTTGTAGTAAAACCCGGCCGGCGTCAGCCCGCCGGCCAGACCCACCGCGCTCATCAGGTGAAAGTCAACGCTGGGCCAGCCGTTGACGCTGCGGGCCGCCAGTCCTTCATACAATTCGATCTGGGTGGCGCGCAGGTTGGGCACGGCGCCGGCGCCCTGGCCCAGTTGTACGATCGCATTGGGCTCTTCGGCGCCGTGGGCGACGATGCCGCGGGGCCGGCCGTATTTGAAACTGCGCCCCACGATGCCCACGCCGTTGGCCAGCAGCGCCGAGGCCAGGGTATCGCCCTCAAAGCCCTCGTAGCTTGTGTCGTTAAAGCGGAAACGGATCGGTTTGGAACGATCAATGCGCCCACCCTGGGCCATCCGGTAGTCCTGCATCAGGGTGCCCCTCCGTCGGTGGCCGAGGCCGTGATCCGTGGCGCGCCGCCGATCGGATAGGTCTCCGAAATGACGTAGCTGACGGTATCCCGGGTCACGTTGAAATAACGGCGGCAACCCGCGGCGTGATACCACATCTCGTGATGCAGCCCTTTGGGGTTCTTGCGAAAAAACAAATAATCGCCCCAGGCTTCATCGCTCAGGCTTTCGGGTTCCGGCGGCCGCTGAATATGGGCCTCGCCATGACAGGTGAACTCCTCTTCCGCGCGTAGTTCCTGACAATGGGGACAGTAAATCTGTAACACAGGAAATATCCGCTAGTGGGCCACGCCGGCCGCGCCGTGCTCGTCGATCAGGGCGCCGGTGTAAAAACGTTCGAGGGAAAAAGGCTCGGCCAGGGGATGGGGGCGCTCGTTGGCCAGGGTATCGGCAAAGACATAGCCCGAGCCCGGCGTGGCCTTAAAGCCGCCCGTGCCCCAGCCGCAGTTAAAATACAGGCCGTTCACCGGGGTTTTGCTGATGATGGGGCAGGCATCCGGGCAGACATCGACAATGCCGCCCCACTGCCGGTTCATCCGCACCCGGCTAAACGCCGGGAACAGTTCGCAGATGGCCTGCAAGGTATGTTCGATCACCGCGAAAGAACCGCGCTGGCCATAGCCGTTATAGGCGTCAACGCCCGCGCCGACCACCAGATCGCCCTTGTCCGACTGGCTGACATAGCCGTGTACGGCGTTTGACATCACCACGGTGTCCAGACACGGGCGCAAGGGCTCCGAGACCAACGCCTGCAAGGGGCGGGATTCCACCGGCAGGCGCAGGCCGGCCATCCCGGCCATAACCCCGGAATTGCCCGCCGTAACGCAGCCGACCTTTTTTGCGGCGATAAAACCGCGGCGGGTTTCCACCCCCGTGACCGCATTGTTTTTACAGCGGATACCGGTCACTTCCGTTTGTTGAATCAAATCGACCCCCAGCGTGTCGGCGCCGCGGGCATAACCCCAGGCCACGGCATCATGCCGCGCCGTGCCGCCCCGCGCCTGCCAGGAGGCCCCCAGCACGGGGTAGCGCGCCGTCGGCGAACAATTCAGCAGGGGGGCGATGTCCTTGATCCGGGCCGGGCCCACGACCTCGCTGTCAATGCCCAGCAGACGGTTGGCATTGACCCGCCGCTCAATGTCACGCATGTCCTGCAGGGTATGGCCGAGATTGAGCACACCGCGCTGGCTGAACATGACATTAAAATTCAATTCCTGGCTCAGGCCCTCCCACAATTTCAACCCGAACTCATACAGGCTCGCCGATTCGTCCCAAAGATAATTGGAACGGACAATAGTGGTGTTTCTTCCGGTATTGCCGCCGCCCAGATAGCCCTTTTCCAGCACCGCGACCCGGTTGATGCCGTGCATCTTGGCCAGATAGTACGCGGTGGCCAGACCGTGACCGCCGCCGCCGACGATGATCACATCGTATTCGGATTTCGGCTCGGGGCTGCGCCAGACCCGTTGCCAGTTTTCATGCCGGCTCAGGGCATTTTTGAATAAGCTGAAAATGGAATATCGCTTCATTTTGTGTTGCCTGTAATTTCATTACCCGCGATTTTTATCTTATAAGCTCATTAAAGCAGGTCCGCCGCTTAAATAATAGAAGCGAACTGACAAGCAGGGTGTAGAAAAATGACAAAAATCATCCAAAAGGCAGCGTTTGTCCAAATTTCCTGACCGTTTAATTGTCAAAACACGACATCGCGGCTAGACTTATTAATGAATATTATTACCCTGTCCAAGCGACATTCCCGGATAGCGCGATGGCCCGTACCCTGAAATCCAGCGAGACAGCGTCGTTTCCTTCGCTTCATGTCGGCTTTGTACTGCTGCCCCAATTCACCCTGCTGCCCTTTTCCGCTTTTATCGACGCCCTGCGCCTGGCCGCCGATGAGGCCGATCACAGCCGTCAACTCCGCTGCCGCTGGACCGTGATGGGCGCCGATTTGAACATGATCCAGTCCAGTTGCGGCGTGCGCGTGGCGCCCTGGGAGACCTTTGTCGAACCGGCCGCCTTTGACTATATCGTGGTGGTCGGCGGCCTGTTGCGGCCCGGCATCACGATCGATCACACCCTGCTGCGCTATCTGCAACAAGCGGCGCGGGCCCATGTGCCCCTGATCGGGCTCTGTACCGGCTCTTTTGCCCTGATCAAGGCCGGTTTGATGAAAGGGCGGCGCTGTTGCGTAAGCTGGTTTCATTACCAGGACCTGATCGAGGAATTCAGCGACATCATCCCGGTGGCCGATCAGTTGTTTGTCGATGACGGCGACCGTATCACCTGCGCCGGCGGCGCGGTCGCGGCCGATCTGGCCGCCTACATTATCGAGCGCCACCTCGGGCAACACTGGGCGCATAAAAGCCTGCGCATCATGCTGATGGACAACCCCCGCCCCGCCGATACGCCGCAACCTCAGCCCCGGCCCCTGGCGGAATGCCCGGTTGAGAACAAACGGGTGCGGCGGGCGCTGTTATTACTCGAACAAAACATGCACCGGCGCCTGTCAACCGGCGAGATCGCGGCCCGGCTCAATATCTCAAAGCGGCAACTCGAACGCCTGTTCCTGCTGGCCACCGGCGACAGCCTGCAAAAATACTACCGCCGGATGCGCCTGCAATACGGCCTGTGGTTATTACAAAATACCCAACGCGGCATCAGCGAGATCGCCGCCGAGTGCGGCTTCGCCGATGCCGCGCATTTTTCCCGGGCCTTTCGCCAGGTCTTCGCAAAAAAACCGGTGGAAATCCGCAAGGAAAAGCCGGATTGAACTTCCGCTTCGTCATTCCCGCCTTGCAGGCGGGAATGCAATACATAAATCGCTGGATTCCGGCCTGCCTGCTATGAGCGGGCCGCGATAACATGACTTGCCCCGCGCTTGCCCAACCGCCTTTAGCACTCGGTGATATTGACAGGCAACTCAATGACATTCAGCGCCAGGCCGCCCCGGGCCGTTTCCTTGTACTTGTCCCGCATGTCCTTGCCGGTGTCCCGCATGGTCTTGATGACTTTATCCAGCGAGACGAAGTGCGTGCCGTCCCCCCGCAGGGCCATGCGGGCCGCGTTTATCGCCTTGACCGCCCCCACCGCATTGCGCTCGATACAGGGCACCTGCACGAGGCCGCCGATGGGGTCGCAGGTCAGCCCCAGATTATGCTCCATGCCGATCTCGGCCGCGTTTTCAACCTGCTGCGGGATGCCGCCCGATACCTCGGCGAGCGCGCCGGCGGCCATCGAACAGGCAGACCCGACTTCGCCCTGGCAGCCGACCTCGGCGCCGCTGATGGAGGCGTTTTCCTTATACAGGATGCCGATGGCCGCGGCGGTCAGCAAAAAGCGAATAACGCCCTCATCATCCCCCTGATGATGGCGGGTGTAATAATGCAATACGGCCGGGATGATCCCGGCCGCGCCGTTGGTCGGCGCCGTGACCACGCGCCCGCCGGCGGCGTTTTCCTCATTGACAGCCATGGCATAGAGACCGACCCAGTCCAGCACGGTCAGGGGATCGGCGGCCGCCGAATCGCCTTTTTCGCATAATTGACGGTAGAGCCCGGGGGCGCGGCGCTTCACCTTGAGGCCGCCGGGCAGAGTGCCCTCGTGCCGGCAGCCGTTTTCGACACACTCCTCCATCGCGCGCCAGATAGCCAGCAGGCCGGCCCGGATTTCGGCCTCGCTGCGCCAGCTTAATTCATTTTTCAGCATCAACTCGCTGATCGGCAAGCGCTGAGCCTGGCAGTGGCGCAGGAGTTCGGCCGCCGTGGTAAAGGGATAGGGCAGCGCGACAGCGCTTTCCGCTATGGGGTCATCCTCTCCGGCCTGGTCATTGACGATAAAGCCACCGCCCACCGAATAATAGGTTCTGACGGACAGGCTTTGATTATCCAGGCCGAAGGCGGTGAAGATCATGCCGTTGGGATGGTAGGGCAGGCTTTTACGGCGGTACAGGATCAAATCCCGCTTTTCAATGAATTCGATAACCTTGCGGCCGGACAGCGTCAGGTATTCCAATTCCCGAATCCGGCTGATTCGCGCGGCGATGGAATTAACGGCCACCCCCTCCGGGGTTTCACCTTCCAGCCCCAGCATGACCGCCTTCGGCGAGCCATGCCCCCGGCCCGTGGCGCCGAGCGAGCCGAACAGTTCGGCCCGGATACGGATGGTGCGGTCCAGCAGATTATCGGCGGCCAGACCCTGCACAAAGCAATAGGCCGCCCGCATCGGGCCTACAGTGTGAGAACTGGAGGGGCCGATTCCTATCTTGAACAGATCAAAGACGCTGATCGTCATCCGACTAAAACCGTATGTTGCCGTTTCGACTAAACCTGCAAACCGCAGTACGATATGTCACCATATTCGCGGACTCTATAATTGAAGTCAATCAGAAAATTTCAAGGCCGCCGGGGGCTGACCGGGAGCATATTCAACAATGATTGCAGAAAATATCAAGCAGGAAATCCTGAACAGAATCAAGCGGGTGGAGGCAGAGCATAATGTCAGGGTGCTGTATGTGGTTGAATCGGGCAGCCGGGCCTGGGGCTTTGCCTCGCAAAACAGCGATTATGATGTCAGATTTATCTACGTGCGCCCCAAAAACTGGTATCTGTCGGTTGACCTTGAACAAAAACGCGATGTTATCGAATATGAAATCACGGACGAGATCGACCTGAATGGCTGGGACCTGAAAAAAACCCTGCAACTTTTTGCAAAATCCAATCCCGCCATTATCGAATGGCTGCAATCGCCCGTGATATACCTGGAAAATGGCGCTTTTGCCGCGGAGGCGCGGGCGCTCCTGAAAGATATGTATTCCATAGAGAAGGGGATTTATCACTATAAAAACATGGCGACAAGAAATTACCTGAACTATCTTAAGGACGGGATTGTGCCGCTCAAAAAATATTTTTATGCACTGCGGCCCCTGCTCGCCATAAGGTGGATTGAAAGACACCGCGCGCCGGCCCCAATCGAGTTCGGCAAACTTAGGCAGTTGATCCCGGTCGGCTCAAACCTGGAGGCCGAAATAGCAAAGCTGCTGGCACGCAGGCAAAACAGCCGCGAACAAGAACTGATCCCGGCCGTGCCTGAACTGAATACATTTATTGAGACAGAACTTGAGCGCCTTAAAAACATGCAAATCCCAAAAACGGCCCGCCGCTCACACTGGGAATCGTTGAATTCACTGTTCCGTAAAAATCTGACCTGAACGGCGAGAAATACCTTATAAGATTGACAAGCAAATATTATGGCTCTTTTGAGTTCCGAGTGGGTTAAGCCGCATATGGATTGAGTGTGCAGAAAATGGCATGAGCCTGCCTGCGGCAGGCAGGCCGGAATGATGTAAAGCCGGAACAACACCCCATCGTCATTCCAGCGAAAGCTGGAATCCAGTGGTTTATGTCATACATTCCCGCCTTGGCGGGAATGACAATTAGACAGAACTGGCGCTCATTTCACATCCCACCCGCCCTCCTGGATTCCGGCCTTCGCCGGAATGACGACGGAGTGTTGTTTTGACTTTCCGTTATCCTGTCTGCCTGCTTCAGGCAGGCGTCAGGCAGCCCTGATTTGTCTCATAGATATTGAACCCGGACACTTCAATATAACCTGCTGTTTCCCAGGGCAATATCGCCATGTTTTCAAGCGGCCTGCCTGCTACTGGCAGAAAAAACGAAAGGATGTTTTTGAAATCCGTCATGGTGAAATCCCGATTCTTGCGATTATCATCTCACAGGCGCACAATACATTAGCAATTATGTAATGTATTGCGCACCTGTTATGACAAAGGCTGACAAGTTACTCTCTGTTTTGGCGAGCGCCGTTAAGGTGGGGGGTATTCACAGCACTCAGGAACTCGCCTTTATGTTGGATGAGCCTTATGCTCCCGCATTCACGAAGTTTCTGGCCGATTGTGTCAACAAGGGCATTTTGAGAAGAGTGGTCAGGGGTCTGTTTAAAAGTGCGCTTGCCCCTCCTGAACCTGCGACCGCCATTTATCGCATTATCAAAAAACTGCGTGGCGCCGTGTTGAATTACATCAGTCTGAAAAGCCAACTGAGCCATAGCGGGGATATTTCTCAAGTTATTATGGGTAGAGTGACGGTTATGACCAAGGGGTGAAGCGGCGTCTTTTCTACGCCGTATGGCGTCATTGAATTTACGCATACGAAAAAACCGGTGAACAAAATCGTGCTGAATCTGTATTTTGATTCGGACATAAAGATGTATAGAGCAACAACCGAACAGGCGATAGCAGACCTTAAAAACTGTAATCGAAACGCGCATATGCTGGAAAGCTGAGATGTTAAAACTTCACCCAAGCGCTTAAAACTCAGCTTGAAAGGCCAATGCAAGAAGATGAAGTACGTGACGACTTCAACATGGAGATGAGCCGTTTCATCCCTAAACAGATCAAAGAGCGAACAATTGATAACCCTGATTACCGGGCTTATGTTCAGAGTGAAGTCAGCGCAATTTCAAGTTCTTTATTTGTTGCTGGTGTGTCATAGAGTAAGTAGAGACGTAAAATTTTTCCTGCCTGCTTCAGGCAGGCGTCTCTACAGTTTCAATGAGGCCGAGGCATAAACGCCTCGGATATCTGGCCTAGCGCTGGCCTGAACACCCCAGGCTGAACCGGCTTCAATGAGGCCGAGGCGTAAACGCCTCGGATATAAGCTGAACTTGCTCGGTCGTATGATGCGCCCCCGGCCGCTTCAATGAGGCCGAGGCGTAAACGCCTCGGATATTCCATTCTGGACAGGGCTTTGCGCCCTCATTTGTTAGCTTCAATGAGGCCGAGGCGTAAACGCCTCGGATATCAATCAATCGCTGGACGTGGATACCCATATCTCGCGGCTTCAATGAGGCCGAGGCGTAAACGCCTCGGATATACGATTGCCGTCACCATCCAGCTATAGGCGTCGCTGACGCTTCAATGAGGCCGAGGCGTAAACGCCTCGGATATCGAGGCTCCGATAAAAGCAATGGCATCCGACAACAGTAGCTTCAATGAGGCCGAGGCGTAAACGCCTCGGATATTGTGAGACATAGTGTCGTCCGCGGCGCAAGCATCAAGGCTTCAATGAGGCCGAGGCGTAAACGCCTCGGATATCTCCGTTTGGCACTGGGGTAGTGGGAGCACGGAAGGCGCTTCAATGAGGCCGAGGCGTAAACGCCTCGGATATCCGCTAAAACAACCTCTTTGAGATCGTCCGGGACATGGGGCTTCAATGAGGCCGAGGCGTAAACGCCTCGGATATACCGCTGGCCCAGGCGCGGGCATCCTCATCGGCCGCGCTTCAATGAGGCCGAGGCGTAAACGCCTCGGATATCCCCGAAACCCCAAAAAAACCAAAAATTCTAAAAAAAAGCTTCAATGAGGCCGAGGCGTAAACGCCTCGGATATTTCTTTGGGTTCCGCCAAGACCAACTTGTTTAGCTTGGCGCTTCAATGAGGCCGAGGCGTAAACGCCTCGGATATGTGGCGGCATGACGATCTCAAGCGAACAGGAAGCGCTCGCTTCAATGAGGCCGAGGCGTAAACGCCTCGGATATGCTGAACCGCCAGCGCAAGCCGCTGTTCCGCCGTGGGCTTCAATGAGGCCGAGGCGTAAACGCCTCGGATATATTGTAGCGTCCCTAACACCTTCCGCACGGCAACGCTGCTTCAATGAGGCCGAGGCGTAAACGCCTCGGATATAGTCCACTTTACAACCTGCTGTTTCCCAAAGCAATATCGCCATGTTTTCAAGCGACCTGCCCGCGGCAGGCAGGCAGCCTGTCATAGAGGCCGAACTCCGTCCCGCGGCGCAGGCAAGCGCCTTAAAAAATCTTTTAATTCCAATATGTTAAAGAAATTCGAGCGGGGCCGGGCCGAATGCCGTCACTGGCCTGCTCGAAAACGTCAGGCGGGCATAGCGCATGACAATAAGTCGGCTCAAGCGCCCGCTCTCAACGTTTGATTATCTTATATCACGGTCGCCTGGCGTTCTACCTTCGCAAAACTTTTGCCGATGCTCTGCACGGCCAGATGAATCTTGTCGGCGGGCCCAACATCGACCAGAAGAACGTGGTCTTCGCCATTTTTCACCAACTCGCGTAGCCGCGTTTCCAGTTCGGCGCGGCGCCGCCGGGTGAGCCGGCACTGAAAGACGGAAAGCTGAAGCCATTCGCCATAGCCCTGCATCGCCTTGAACACGCGCCGCCAGCGCCGCTGATTGGAAATATCGTAAGTGACGATATAAAGCCGTTCATCGCTCATGCGCTACGCCCGGGTTCTCTTCTCAACGCGGCAGGTAATGCGGATAGCTCGGCAACTCGCCGAGCAGGAAGCGCGACAACAGCCGGGCCTGCACCAGCAACATGCGGCGCATGCTGACCCGGTAGCCGAAGACCGGGTGGGTCGTGTCCTGCGACAGGCGGCGCTCGAAGGCCGCCACGAAACGGCGGCGGCCGGCCTGGGTCAGCGCGGTTCCGGTCGCGCCCACCACGAAATCCGCCGGACGCAACTCGCCGGTATTGATCGCCGAGAGCACCACGCTGTCGGCGATGACGGGGCGAAACGGCTCCATAAGATCGAGCGCCAGCGCCGGGCGGCCGTAGCGCGGCGCGTGATAGAAGCCGCGATAGGGATCAAGCCCGACGGACGCCAGCGCGATCGTTACATGCCGGGTCAGCATGGCATAGGCAAGCGACAGTATGGCGTTCACGGGGTCGGTAGGCGGGCGGCGGTTGCGCGCCTTGAAGCGGAACGGCGCCAGTTCGGCCTCCGTGTCCGGCTGTTTGAGCAGGCCCGCGAAGGCGCGGAAATAGATAGCCGCAGCGTCGCCCTCCATCCCCAGAAGCTCGGCCGTGCGCGCCGCCCTGCCGGTCGATCGGTGCGCGGCGCGCAGGCGATCAAGAACAGTCTGGCGCTCTTGCGGCGGCCCGCGCCAGTTCCGCCTTAAGATCGTGCGCTGATTCGTGATCTTGGCCGCGACCAGATCGCGCGCAAAGCGCAGGCAGGACGCCTCGTCGAAACTCATGCGGTACTGCGCCGTGCGTACCTCGACATTGCGATGACCGACGCCATGCGCCACGCCGCGAAACCAGCCGCCGTGGCTGTGGAAGGTTACCGGGATCTCGCGTTCGAACAGCGCGGCAAGCGCAGGCGTCGTGATCGACACGTTGCCGAACAGGGCGACATCAGAGATGTCGATAAAGCGGACGCGATTTTCGCCCTGCTCTTCGTCGGTGATCTTCAGCGTCTCTCCCTCCTTGCCGATGCGCGCCCGCTGGGACTGCACCACCAGCGGCAGGGCATCGTCCGCCGGCACGGCAATGGGCCGCGGCGCGAGCGGCGAGCCGCTGAGCGCGCGCACCTCGTCCGGCAGGCAGACCGTCACCAGCGCGCAGCGCGGGCATTTGGGGCTGTCCTTAAGCGGCGGCGGGATGCGCCCCTGAGCAACGGTCAGGCGCAGGTCGCCGACGGCCGTCTGCGCCGCCGTACGCAGGGCCTCATCGAACACGACACGCACCCGCTCGCGGCTTCCGGCGTAATAAATGGCGCCTTCTTCCACGCGGTAGCCCTGCTCTTCGAGCAGCAGGCCCTGAAGGCAGACCTGAATGCGCTCGGGCTCATAGGCGCCCTGCGCGACATGCGGACGCTTGCCGCGTTTGTAGTCGATGGGCGTGACGACGCCGTCCTCGGCCTCGGCCACATCGAGCTTGGCGATAACGCCGAGCGTCTGCGACGACAGCGTTATCGAGCGGCTGACGATCTTGTCAGCCTCGTCGTCCTCAAGCGCCGCGGGCGCGGGCAACGGCGCGCCGGGTTTATCGACGCGCGTATGGGCCCGCCGGCCCTCGACCGTGTCGCCGGTCTCGGCCCATTCGGCCTGCGTCCACATCAGGTAGGCAAGGCGCGGGCAATAGACGAACTCGTTCACCATCCGCGCCGGCACAAGCGGCGTCTCGCCGCTGACCGGCGGGGCGGACAGGTGGAGTTCGAGTTGTTCATTGGGGGGCATCGGCGGGGTCGTCTGCGGCGGCGAACAGACCGAGCCCGTAGTGACAAGCGAAGCCCAGGGCGAGCGGCCCTAAAACCGGTTCGGTAAAGGTCAAGGTCAAAAAACAGCCCAGTTTGTCAGGCTGTACCAGACCGCGCCGTGACCGGATACGATGGAATGCTATCGCGCGCTTGGGGTAGGCGTTCTGATCCAGTTCCACTACATCAGACAGGGCTGGAAACGTGCCACGTTGCGCGGTCTCTCGGGCTATTTGCTCTGCCACGCCGAAGTTGCGCTTAGCATGCCAGGGCATGAGATAAGGCGTAATGCTGTGCCATTTGTGCGAGCATTGCAGCAAAGAAGAGTTTGGCGCAAAATCCTCCGGCGCGGCGATGTCTTCGAGCGCCAAGCGCCATTCCTTGCGCCCCCTCTCCCCATCGTCTTTGGTTCGCCCGTGAGCGAGCCATAACCGGTTCAAGCGATCGAGGCGTTGACGCGCGGCGTGAGAAAAACCGTAACGGCAATAAACGATAAGATGATCGATCAGGTCGTCTCCGTCGGCGTCTTCCGGCAGAAAAAAGGCATGAGCATGAGCCGGGTCGTTGCGCCGCGGTCCTTTGGCATCGCGGCCGGAAAATTCCGGCGGAGGGTCGCCGCCGCCCGACATCAAGGCCAAACGCGCGATTTCGCCAATTTTAAGCGAGTCTTCAATCCTTGACTGTGGCCGGCCAGCGAGCACGAAGCGCGCGACCTCGGGCTTGCCCGGCTGGTCTACCTTTGGTGGGAGGCGGCGTGACTGGGATTTTGGCAACGGGCCGACCGGCGGCCGATCATAGACGATACTCCTCAAAGGTGGCGGCGACGACCAGCCTGCTTTCTGCCAGTCGCCGGTATCCACGGCGAGCGCGTCTGCCAATCGCTCGGGCAGGGTCCTCATAAGAATGGTTCGCTTTGCTTTTGTCATATTTTTTGCGCTGTCTAGAAACTTTGCCCGCCTCTGCGCCCAGGCGTCAGACGACAGCGGCACGGCAATGTCGGTAGGCGTCGTCCTTTCGTCCGGCTGCAAATCCGTGGTACGCGCACAGGCGTTGATCTCACCATCCCAATTTTCGGTGATGCGCGCGCTTGCCCAGCTTTCGGCACGCCCCAAATAACCCAAACGTTCCAGAAGATGCGCTGTAAGGGCCGTTTGCTCCGGCGTCAGGATCACGCCCGGCCATGCGACAATCAGTTCCGCATCCGACTCCAGTCGGAGAAATGCATCGTAAATAAGCTTCCTTTTCAAAGGCGCGGGCATATAAGCACGGATATGCGTATGCACTGCATCGGGCAACCGGAAAACCGGCGCCTCGGAACTCAGACAATCGATCAGATCGTCTAGTGTAGCTTTGGGAAAACGCTTGTGATCCGCTTTCCGCCACCAGGTTGCAATGAGCGCGCGCAGGATTCGCGCCGGCTCCGGCGGCCAGGCCACATCCGCCTCATTGGCATGCCGGCTCCAGAGGGTCGCGTGATAGCGCCCGGCTGGAAAGCAGAAAGCGAAGGCAATCATGAGATACTGGTTCCGTCCTGACTGCTGCTATCGTTATTATCCGTTTTATCTTTTTTGCTACTTTTTTTAGGTGCCCAGGTGACTTGTGTGGTGGCCTTTTCTGCAAACAGTTTCTCTTCGGCAACGGCGGTGATGAGGCCGGGCAGTTCTTGCTCCAGTTCCGAAAGTTCGGGCAGTGTAGAATCTTGTTCCGGCTGGGTGACGGTAATCTCCCTGAGCGAAAGATCGCAGGCGGTGCGTAACCTCAGCCCCGTTGCAAGAAATTTGCGGATTTTGAAGAGGCTAAGCGCGATCAGCAGCTTTTCGACTTTTTCTCCCAAACCAAAAGCCCGGATCTGCGCGAGGTCTAGGTTGAAATAGGCGATAATTTTTTCCGCTGAATATTCATCACGAGAGAAGGGAACATTCCCATAACCTTTCGACGCACCACCGCCTTTGGTTCCCGCTGCGTCAACACGGTCGTTTTTTACACCACCACTGGAGGCGATCTGGACATTTTGCGCTTCGATGAAGCCTGAGAGCGCACGTGGAGTACGGACGACACCCGCAACTTCTAATAGAAAAACACCATGAATCAGGCTGTTAGGATCGTATTTCAACAATACAGGAAAGACCTGGTTTCGCATGTCGATGGGACGTTCGGCCTTCTCGTCATGGCCAATTTCCTTTTTTAGCTCGTCAAACCACTTCGAATCAGTGATGTAGGGAGAATTCAGGCGATGTGCCTCCAGCACGCTGTTGGTGAGTGGTTTTTTGTGCTTATCGACCACTTTAACCACCGGCAGGCCACACAATGGTTGCACCCAATTGTCGGCGACTTCATCCCAGCAAACGGCTTCCAGGCGGTTGGCCATGCTCTGCGCGGATTCGACGAGCAGCATGTCCGTGTCATCCGGCGCCTGGTAGGTTGCGGCCCCGAGATTGGGGAAACCTGTCGGCTGAAATCTCGTCCCTTGAAGCGGTTGCAATTCTGCTTCGATCAACAGACGCGGTGTGTCTTTCAATGCGGTAAAGCTGGCGGCAAGCGCCTCAGATGTATTAGACATGGATTTTTTCCTCCTTTTTTAAATCTGGATAAGCGCGTTCAATAAGCCTTTCGTGGGCTTTGGGCGCGATGGGGAACAATAAAACAGCCGTGAGGCGATCGGGATCGAGGGACGCGGCGGGTTTGCGCTTCGCAAACGGCGCGGGCAAGCCCGCGCCCTGCGCGACGATCTGGGCGTGCCTGATCGCGTCACCGACACGCCCGGCACGAATAAGCCGAACGAGCAGTAGCGGATCAACGTGCTTTTTCTCGTTGACCTCTGCCGGTCCAACGCCTTCAGGTGCGAAAAGCGGCTTTAGTGACGCATAGGCGAAGGGCAGGGCATCCTCGCGTATACCTGGATCAGCATGCCCGCCCGCACGACACCAGGCAAGACCCGCCGCCAGCGCCGCGATGCGCGCATCGTCCGTCTGACCGGCAAGAAAGGCGGCAACAGCGGCAAGCGGCGCAGCCCGCCAACCGCGCAGCGGCAACTCAGACTTTTCCAGTTTGGTGAAGCTATGCCGCTGTGCCTCGATCAATCGGCGTTCAAGCACAAGGGCCATGTCGCGGATCAGGTTGCGTCCGGTCCAGACGGTAAGCACTTGTGCTTCCGTCTTATCGCTCCAGCTTTCCCACCCTTTCGGCCAATCGAGCGGCACCAGATGGCGGCGGAAGGGTAAGCGAAAATCTCCAGCCGTTGCATCAAGGCTCGCCAGCGACTCGGCAAGCGCAAACTCGTGCGATCCATTGTTAGCTGCCTTGGCCCATTCCTCTGACAGGCGTGGAGACGTTGGCAAGGGCGGTGAACCCTTCTTGGCGTCACGCAATTTCGGTCGTCGCGCCACTTCGAGCATGAGCGTACCGAAGGCGATCAGCGCTTTTTGCACCGCTTCGGCCGAGCCGTCGCCGGTAAGCCGGAACAGGGCTTCGTCCAGGTTTCTGCTGATCTTTCTAAAGCAAGGCGGCGCGTTTTCGTCGCGCATGGCGCTGCGAGCGCGCGACAACCATCCGAAGGCATCAAGTTCCGAAACAAGAGAAGCTCGCGGGTTCTCTTGCGCGAACATACGGCCAAGCGGTGTGGCTTTCTTGGGGTTTTGTGGTTCTCGCTGAAGTAGTGCGAAACGCTGATACTCGGGCACTCCACGCTGTGACCCCAGCGTGTTTACGGCGATCGCAAATTCGAGCGCATCTTTTGCAGTTTTCTCACTCACCGTTGTGCGGCCCTCTGTAAGGAAGGCTGAAAGCTCGGCCAGACATACAGGGCGTGTCCAGATCGGCGCCCAGAACTCCGCAAAATTCTGATCATCGGTACTCGCTGCCGCTCCGCTTCCAGCCGTTAAGGCGCTCACCGTAAAGGGAAAGCCAAGCCGTATTTCGTTGCCTCCAAGCCGGCGGGTGGTAGTACCTGAGAAAAGGATTGCCCCTTCTAACAGTAAGATAAAGTCTATCGGGTTAAATGGCTGTTCACCCCTGAATCCCGATGTTGTATTTTCACCACTACCTGCTGGCTCATATTGTCCAAGGTTGCCCGAACCGAGAGATGGCACTATATCAAGTCCAAGGCTCTCCCGGATCAGCGCTTTCGTGTTTTTAAGAGGCTTGCCAGTCTTGAAATCAAACGAACGTTCCAGAGCGCTTCCAAAATTCACACCGAAGTCGCGGCTGCCATCGACCCCGCCGGACCCGAGCAATGGGAACACCGTACTTTTCTGGGTGATACGTTGACAGGCATCGAACCAACCGACTGCCCAGTCCGGTGCTTCCGAACGCAGATTTGCGATGGCGGACGCTTTACACCGCTTGATGAATGCCTCTAATTCCCTAAGGCGATTTTTCTCGTCTTCGGAAAGCGGTGGATTCTTTCGCTTCTTTTCCTTCAGTGGCTTGGCCTTTGCGCGCGCTTTATCAAGGTCTTTTATGATGCTGATAGAACGGTAAATTTCGGCGGCGTTGCGCAATTTTTTGAACCGATCTCCGGCACTCTGATAGCGACGAACGATTTTTGCTCCCTGTCGAGACGATTCCTCATCATCGCCTTCCAGAAAGCCGGCTCGCCCGTTCCACGGGGAAATGATCGGGCTTGGCTGGTATGTCTCTGTAAAAAAGCAAACAAGCTCATCTTCCGTCAACCTCGTTCGCAGCACAAACCGCTCATCACGCCAGAAGCCGCGCGCATCCTTGTCCACCTGTTCGGCAACAAGTCGGAAGACGCCGAGCGCCTTGAGATAGCCCGCAAGGGGCACTGGCGCGCAAGCCTCAAGAATATGGTTATAGATCGTCATGGCCTGCCGCCTCCTCTGCCGCTGAGGCGCGCCAGTCCGCGATACGCACAAGTGCTTCGAGCCAGGCGAGCCGGAACGGGCCGTATTGCTTTAACAAGCCTTGTGTGCGTGTCGACCAACTCGGCCCGCATAGTCCTTCGCCTAATTGCATCAGGTCCAGATTGAGCACTGTTTGCGGCACGATCGTCCCGCCAAGATCGGTTCGGGGAAGCGTATCACCATTCCAGACACCCCGAGCGAACAGCCTCCCGCCTTCGGCAGGGGGTTCCTTTGGAAGCGCCCGAAGACGCATGCGTATCTTGCCGTGATGGGCCATGATCAAATAGGCGGGAAGACTGGCCTCTTCCTTCCAGTCACGCTCAGCGAGATAGGCAAGCGCGGAGGCCAGTTCGTGGCGGAAATAGGGCCGGTTACGCTCGTCTTTTATACGCCAGTTATAATCCGGTGTTTTGGCAAGTGGCGCATCGCCGGACGCCAGACCGCATCGCGCCTTGAAAGCATCATGTGCCTTGCCGAGATCGTGCCAGAGTGCGGATTCGACGAGGATGTCTCGTTCAGAGTTATTCAAGCCAAACTGTACAGCGAGACGCTCGGCTTCGTCCCGCACATGCAGGCTGTGCTTGGCGAGACTGACCCGAACCTCGCCCTTCGTGTCTTCATCATTGTCGATGGCTCGATCTGCTTCCTGCCCGGACAATGCGGGCGCCGGTTCGACGGTCTTCTTCGTTTCGGGGTCGAAACCTTTTTCGGAATCATAGCCGCCGCAGGCCGCATCCAGCATCAACGTCATGCCCGGAAACACTCTCTCTTTCTGCAAGCGGCGCCATTCTGCGAGAAGCGTATCCCAGACCCAGGCCCGCACACCTTTGCGCGCAAGCAGTTGTTTCGCACCGCCAATGGGCGCCGGGCACAATTCCTCGCGACTCGGAGCGGCGACGTCAGACGGCGGACCATCCCCTTCGATCTGCCGCCAGAACAGGCGAACATCGGTATTGTCAGCGTCGCGAATATAGAGCGAAACATCGACATCGAAACCGGAAAGATCCGGATCGGTATCGAACAAATCGATCAGATCGCGCTTGCGAATCACATTGCTTTGCGGGGAAATGCCAAGCGGGATTTTGGCTAAATTTTGCGGCCCACAATCAAAAAGTTTTTTTAAATTCTGCCGCGCCGGTTCACATTCTTCGGGTGTGTAAGGCATTGTCTGGGTGTCCGGCAGGTCAATCCAGAATATTTCCGCGCCTGCCTCGCCGCATTCGCCATAACGATTGCAGCGCCCGAAACGCTGTACCAGGGAAGACCAGGGAGCGAGTTCCGTGATCATGGTGGCCGAGGTGATATCGATCCCGGCTTCCAGCGCCTGCGTGGCAACGATAATACGGCCCTGTTCGGGGGCATCCGTTTGCAGTCGCTTCATGAGCTTTATACGGTCAGCGCTGCGAAACCGCGAATGTATCAGAAGGCGCTCGCCTGTAAATCCGTTGGCCTTCAGGGAGGCAAAAACCGCTTGCGCTCTCACGACCGTGTTCAGGAAAAGAATCGTGTTGGCATTAGGCTTCGCCACATTCACCGCGCACTTGGCCAATTCATTCGCGTAAGACTTGAGCTCTTTCTTACTGCCAATCTTCGAGGCGTCGAGATCAAGCCGCGTCAATCGCTTGCGCGCCGTCCATAAATGCCTTGCTCCGGCAAGATCCCTGTCGTCGAGGTCGTGGGGGCGACTGGGGTCTTTCGGGGTGAAATCAACTGTCTTGAGCCAGCCAGGATCGAGCGTCGCCGACATCCATAACGTATGGCTGGCGCGACCCGAACCGAGTTTTCTACGAAACGCTTCGAGTTGCACCGAGGTGGGGAGCGTTGCGCCTGTCAACTGCACCTCGTCGAACACCCACAACGCATCGTTATGCAAGAGGGCAAAATCCACCGGCCAACGATAACGGGATACGCCATAGCCGCGCATCAAGGCCGCGGAGATCAACATATCCTGTGTGCCGATGAGGATCGCAGGGCAGTCAGGGCGGAGCATCCAGGCAGGCGGCCCGCGTTGCCCGTCACCGCGTCCGCCCATCAAAACATCAAGTGCGATTTTCACTCCAAGGGTTTTATCCGCTTTCTCAATCCAGGTTTTCGCAACCTCTTCGGTTTGTTCCACCAAGCTGCGCATCGGCAGGCAGTAGACCAGCCGCCGGGGTGTTGCCGCGTCTTGATGCCCGATCTTCCAAATCCATGCCGCGAGTACGGCGGCGGTTTTCCCGAAGCCGGTCGGAATGATCAGCGTCTCGGGCCAGTCATTTCTTGCCAGTAAGGTTTGATAGGCGCGCGGGGAGTGTTCGCCATCGCTACATGCTTCGAAAAAGGCTTTGAACCTATTTTCCGGGCCATTGGTTTCCATCTACTCTCCCTTATCCGGGACTTATTACAGGCGTTGGTTATTGCGAATCTGACTTCATTATTGTCGATTCGAATTGTCATGCTAACTCAAGAACAATATCATCACAACGGAAACATCTCTTCCGAAAACACGGCAATACTTCTTTACAGGAATCCTATACCATCTGCAAGGCTTGTATTTTTTATCATTCCCGCGCCATACCTGTCTGACAGATGACCTTGTCAACACGCGGCACGGCCGACAGCAGGTTTTTGGTGTAATCGTTTTGCGGATTTTTTAGCACTTGTTCGGCCGGGCCTTGTTCTACGATTTCGCCCTGGTACATGACGGCGACATAGTGCGCGATGTATTCGACGACGCTGATGTTGTGGGTAATGAACAGGTAGCCGAGTTGATAGGCTTGTTGCAGTTTTCTAAAGAGGGCCAGTATCTGGGCCTGCACGGAAACATCCAGGGCGCTGGTCGGCTCGTCACAGATGATCAGCTTGGGCCTGACCGCCAGCGCCCGCGCGATACAGATGCGTTGACGCTGGCCGCCCGAGAATTCATGCGGGTAACGCCAGCGATGCTCGGCCTGTAACCCGACCTGTTGCAGCAGTTCTATCGTTAGTTCATCGCGCGCTTCCTGATCGGCGCAGATATTTTGCGCCAGCATGCCTTCCTGAATCACATCGCGGATCATCATGCGCGGGTTCATGGATGAGTAGGGATCCTGGAATACGATCTGTATGTCGGCCCGTTTTTTTCTTAACGCCTGCGCGTCAAGCTCATTCATGGCTTGTCCCTGAAATTGGACCCGGCCGGCGGTGAGCGTGAGCAGTTGCAGGATGCCTTTGGCCATCGTGGTCTTGCCGGAGCCGGATTCTCCCACCACCGCCACGGTTTCGCCGGCATGCACATTGATCGAGACGCCATCCACGGCGCGCACATGACCGACGATCCGCTTGAACAAACCTTTTCTGATCGGGAAATGGATTTTTAGATCGGACACCTGCAACAGGCTTTCGGCCGCTTTTTTGTTTTCCTCGGGCGCTTGTTGTTCGATCCGTTTTTCCCAGCCCGGCATCGCATCGAAGAGTTGCAGTGTGTAGGGATGTTCCGGCCGCGCGAACAGGCTTTGCTTGTCTTTTTGTTCAACAATCCGGCCCTGCCGCATGACCGCGACCTGATCCGCCATCCGGGCCGTAACGCCCAGGTCATGGGTGATGAAGAGCATCGCCATGCCGGTTTCTTTTTGCAGGCGGTTTAGCAGCGCCAGGACCTGGGCCTGGATGGTTACGTCCAGCGCCGTGGTCGGTTCGTCGGCAATGAGTAGATCAGGTTCGGCGGCGAGCGCCATCGCGATCATGATGCGTTGTTTCATTCCGCCCGAGAATTGATGCGGGAATTCGTGGATGCGCCGTTCGGGTTCGGGGATGCCGACGGCGTGCAGCAGTTCAATGGCGCGCTCGGTGGCCGGGCCGCTTGATTTTTTGTGGCGGCGCAGGACTTCGCCGATTTGTTGTCCGGCCGTCAATACCGGATTGAGGGAGGATTGCGGTTCTTGAAAGATCATGCCGATATTTGCCCCGCGAATGTCGCGCATTCTGCTCTCGGGCAGTTCAAACAGGTTTTGGCCGTTCAGGATAACCGCGCCGGCCTCGATACGGGCCGCGGCCGGCAGCAGGCGCATGACCGACAGGGCCGTGATTGATTTGCCGCTGCCGGATTCTCCGAGCAGGACAAAGGTTTCGGCCCGGTTTATCTTGAAGCTGACATCATCAACCACATTGACTTTATCCTGTCCGCGGCCGAAGCAGGTTGTCAGGCGGTTAATCTCGATGAGTGTTTCGGTCATTGTTGTCTCCTGGGAGAGGGTTGTTGTCAGTGTGTCATTTCTGTTACTTCGTTATTCCAGTCTGTTTGGTGCGGGCAGGCAGAACCAGAGTCGTTTTTACGCCCTCGGCAGCGCCTTCCTGGATTCCAGCCTTCGCTGGAATGACGAAGGGGGAGGAATGATGCTCTTGTGCAGAAATGGCGACCTTTCCTTTTTCCTCCGTTGTTATTCCTGGCATCCCGTCATTCCAGCGGAAGCTGGAATCCAGTGGTTTTTACTATACATTCCCGCGTAAGCGGGAATGACAACTCAATTCATCATTTCGACCGGCCTGGTGCAGGCAGGCAGGGCCGGAACTCGTTTTACACTCTCGGCAGCGTCTTCCTGGATTCCAGCCTTCGCTGGAATGACGAAGGGGCAGGAATGATGCTCTTGTGCAGAAATGGCGATCTTTCCTTTTTCCTCCGTTGTTATTCCTGGCATCCCGTCATTCCGGCGCAGGCCGGAATCCAGTGGTTTTTACTGTACATTCCTGCATAAGCGGGAATGACAACCTAATTCATCATTTCGGCTGGCCTGGTGCGGGCAGGCAGGGCCGGAAGTCGTTTCACACTCTCGGCAGCGCCTTCCTGGATTCCGGCCTTCGCCGGAATGACGAAGGGGTAGGAATGATGCTCTTGTGCAGAAATGGCGATCTTTCCTTTTTCCTCCGTTGTTATTCCTGGCATCCCGTCATTCCGGCGCAGGCCGGAATCCAGTGGTTTTTACTGTACATTCCTGCATAAGCAGGAATGACAACTCAATTCATCATTTCGGCTGGCCTGGTGCGGGCAGGCAGGGCCGGAAGTCGTTTCACACTCTCGGCAGCGCCTTCCTGGATTCCAGCCTTCGCTGGAATGACGAAGGGGCAGGAATGATGCTCTTATACAGAAATGGCGATCTTTCCTTTTTCCTCCGTTGTCATTCCTGGCATCCCGTCATTCCAGCGAAAGCTGGAATCCAGTGGTTTTTACTGTACATTCCTGCGTAAGCAGGAATGACAACTCAATTCATCATTTCGGCTGGCCTGGTGCGGGCAGGCAGGGCCGGAAGTCGTTTCACACTCTCGGCAGCGCCTTCCTGGATTCCAGCCTTCGCCGGAATGACGAAGGGACAGGAATGATGCTCTTGTGCGTGAATGAACATCTTTCCCTTCTCCTCCGTTGTAATTCCGGCCTTCGCTGGAATGACGAAGGGACAGGAATGATGCTCTTGTGCAGGAATGATGATCTTTCCTTTTTCCTCCGTTGTTATTCCTGGCACCCCGTCATTCCGGCGCAGGCCGGAATCCAGTGGTTTTTACTGTACATTCCCGCGTAAGCGGGAATGACAAACTAATTCATCATTTCGGCCAGCCTGGTGCGGGCAGGCAGAACCGGAGTCGTTTTTACACCCCGGCAGCGCCCTTCCTGGATTCCAGCCTTCGCTGGAATGACGAAGGGGCAGGAATGATGCTCTTGTGCAGAAATGGCGATCTTTCCTTTTTCCTCCGTTGTTATTCCTGGCATCCCGTCATTCCAGCGAAAGCTGGAATCCAGTGGTTTTTACTATACATTCCCGCGTAAGCGGGAATGACAACTCAATTCATCATTTCGGCCGGCCTGATGCGGGCAGACAGGGCCGGAAGTCGTTTCACACTCTCGGCAGCGCTTTCCTGGATTCCAGCCTTCGCTGGAATGACGAAGGGGGAGGAATGATGCTCTTGTGCAGAAATGGCGATCTTTCCTTTTTCCTCCGTTGTCATTCCTGGCATCCCGTCATTCCGGCGCAGGCCGGAATCCAGTGGTTTTTACTGTACATTCCCGCATAAGCGGGAATGACAATTCAATTCGTCATTTCGGCCGGCTTGGTGCGGGCAGGCAGGGCCAGAACTCGTTTTACACTCTCGGCAGCGCCTTCCTGGATTCCAGCCTTCGCTGGAATGACGAAGGGGCAGGAATGATGCTCTTGTGCAGAAATGGCGATCTTTCCTTTTTCCTCCGTTGTTATTCCTGGCATCCCGTCATTCCAGCGAAAGCTGGAATCCAGTGGTTTTTACTATACATTCCCGCGTAAGCGGGAATGACAACTCAATTCATCATTTCGGCCGGTCTGGTGCGGGCAGACAGGGCCGGAAGTCGTTTCACACTCTCGGCAGCGCCTTCCTGGATTCCAGCCTTCGCTGGAATGACGAAGGGAGAGGAATGATGCTCTTGTGCAGAAATGGCGATCTTTCCTTTTTCCTCCGTTGTTATTCCTGGCATCCCGTCATTCCGGCGCAGGCCGGAATCCAGTGGTTTTTACTGTACATTCCTGCATAAGCGGGAATGACAACTCAATTCATCATTGCGGCCGGTCTGGCGCGGGCAGGCAGGGCCGGAACTCGTTTCACACTCTCGGCAGCGCCTTCCTGGATTCCAGCCTTCGCTGGAATGACGAAGGGGCAGTAATGATGCTCTTGTGCAGAAATGGCGATCTTTCCTTTTTCCTCCGTTGTTATTTCTGGCATCCCGTCATTCCAGCGCAGGCTGGAATCCAGTGGTTTTTACTATACATTCCCGCGTAAGCGGGAATGACAACTCAATTCATCATTTCGGCCGGCCTGATGCGGGCAGACAGGGCCGGAATGACGACGAAGGCGTTGTTTCTGCCGCGATCTTTATTGACTCCCGCTCAACCTCGGGTCAAAGGCATCGCGGACGGCGTCGGAGAAGAGGTTGGCCGCGAGCACCAGCACGAACATGAAGATGAAGGCCGCGGCCAGTGACCACCAGACCACGGGTTCGCGCGCCATCTCCAGGCGGGCGCCGTTGATCATATTGCCCCAACTGTTCATGCTGGGATCAACGCCGATGTTGATATAGGACAGCACGGCCTCGGCCAGCACGAGGCCGCTGAAATCCAGCACGATCGATATCATGACAATGTGCATGACGTTGGGCAGTAAATGGCGCAGCATGATGCGGAATTTGCCGACCCCGAACGCCTCGGCCGCCTGCACGTAGTCCACTTCTCTTAATTTCAGTGTCTCGGCCCGCAGCAGGCGGCAAAGACCGGTCCAACTGGTGATGCCCAGAATAATACAGAGAAACAAGAGGCGCAGATCGGCCCGCTGTTCGAGGCTGGCAAAGTCGGCTTCATGGCGGCCGATGTAAACCTGCAACAGCAGGATGGAGGCCGCGATCAGGAGCACACCCGGAATGGAGTTCAGGGTGGTATAGAGGTATTGAATGACATCATCGATCCAGCCGCGAAAGTAACCGGCCATCAAGCCCATCAGTATCGCAAATGGCAGCATCACCAGGGTCGTCAGGGTGCCGATCACCAGACCGGTGCGGACGCTTTTCAGGGACTGATACAGCACGTCCTGCCCGACCTTGTCGGTGCCGAGGACATGGTAGTAGGGCATGAGTTGAGATATGACGGCCAGGATCACGGCCATAAGCGCGAGGGTCAACAGCACGGCGTACCAGGGCGTCTCAAAATCATTCCGGCGGCAACGCTGAAAGGCCGCGCGATATGAGATTTGACGCGCGCGCGCGAGCATAAGCAGGATCAGGGCGGCGATAAGCAGGCCGATGGTCAGGCCGATAATAATCCCGCCGCCGATCCGTTTTATAATATCCGGCAGCCTTTCGGTCTCCGGTTCGGCCAGATGCGCGCCGCCGTATTTCAGGCGCGGGTAGGCGCGAATCTGGCTGCCGTCCGCCAGTTCAATGGTTTCTTTGGAGAAGGCATGGCTGGCCAGCGGGGCGGAATAGCTTTTCTCGGTCTTTTGTTTGAGGTCGCTTAAAACGACATCGAGCAGGCTGTTGATCTCGGTCGAGTAAACCGCCGCGCCCTTCTCGTCCCGCTCAAGCTCGGGATGGAAATGCACGGAATCCAGCAGGCCGATAACAATGTAAAGGCCGAGCACCACCGCGGCCGACATGGCCAGCGGCCGCCGCGCGACATTGCGCCAGGGGGCCTTGAGGTGTTCATGGCGGCGGGCATAAAAGACATAGGCGATCATCAGCAACAGCAAAAAGAAGATGAGGGCGTCGGTGATGAACAGGACGGGCATCATCGCTTGCCTGCCAGGCCGGCGCCGTTGTGTGTGTGAAGGCGCATGTTCAGTTTAACCTGACGCGGGGGTCAACCAGGGTGTAGGAGATATCCGTGAGGATAAGCCCGATGATGTACAGCACGGAGCCCAGAAAGACCATCGCCCGCACGATCGCGAAGTCCTGGCTGTTAATGGCGTCAATCGTATAGCTCCCGAGGCCGGGTATGGCAAAGAAGGATTCGACGATCAGGCTGCCGATAAAAAGGCTCGGCAGGATCACGACCACACCGGTCAGGATCGGTATGAGGCCATTCGCCAGCACATGCCGGTAGAGCACCCGCGCCTCGGACAGGCCCTTTGCCCGGGCCGTGCGCACATAGTCCTTGCCCATTTCTTCCAGGAAGATCGTCCGGTACCAGCGGGTGCTCGCGCCCAGGCTGCCGATCAGGCCGACCAGCACGGGCAGAATGGTAAACTTGATCGCGTTAAAACCGCCGTCATAGCCGGACACGGGCGCCAACTGCAACAGCTTGCCGATCAGATATTGCCCGCCGATGATATAAAACAGGCCGGATATCGACATCAGGATCACGCAGGCGATGACGCCCGTGATGTCAATATAGGTGGCCCTGAAAAACGCCAGGAGCAGGCCAAAGCTGATATAGGCCGCCAGCCCGAGCAGCAGGCTCGGCAGTGTGATCGCCAGGCTTGGCCACATGCGCTGGCTGATGTCGTAGCTGATATCGCGGCCGCTGTCGGAGCGGCCGAAATCGAACACGAACAGGCGCACGGAATGTTCAAAAAAGATGGTGTCGGTCAGTTTTGCAAGCGCCCCGGCGTCGCTGTTCCACAGCACCGGTTTGTCGTAGCCTCTCTGCTGTTTCCATTTCAGCACGGCCGCTTCCGTGACCCGCTTTTCGCCCAACTGCATACGCGCCATATCATCCGGCGTGTTGACCACAAAGAAGAGCATGAAGGTGATGACGTTGACCCCGATCAGGATCGGAATGGCATAGGCGATACGTCTCAGGATATAGGCGATCATGTTATTGAGGCCCGCTCCCTGCGGCGATAGGCGATCAGCGCCGGCAATAACAGCAGGATAAGGGCCAGCGCGGTCACGATAACCGGCCACAGCAGCGGCCGGTTCCATTGCTGGCGTTTTTCATTCCGCAGGACCGGGTCAATACGCTTGTATTTGAGGGTATTGTTGGCCATGAGATTGGGTTTCGCGTTTTTATACCATTGATGATGCAGGGAAAAGGCAACCGGGTGAAAGCCCCACAGCCAGGGGGCGTCTTTTCTGACCAGTTCGACCATGCGGTTGATCAGCGCCTGCCGCTCGGCATTGTTGTCCATGCTCTTCATCTGATTGAACAGGCGGTCGAATTCCGCATTTTTATAGTTGGCCGCGTTCTCGCCGTTATTGTCGATCTTGGCATTGGGGCCATACAGCAGAAAGAAGAAGTTTTCCGGGTCCGGATAGTCGGCGTTCCAGCCCCATTGAAAGATCTGCGCGCTGCCCTTGCGCATCTTTTCCTGAAAGCGGTTGTAATCGGTGGCGCGGATCACGAGGTTAATGCCGAGCTTGGCGTATTGTTTGCGCAACCAGTCAAAGGTCGCCTTCGCGCCGGGGCCGGCCGAGGGCGTATCCAGGTTCAACACCAGCGGTTGCCCCGTTGCCCGGTCCCGGCCGTTGGGATAGCCGGCCTCGGCCAGCAGGCGCCGCGCGTGTTCGATATCATGCCGGACGGCCTTGCCCTTTTCCCATTTATACACATAGGGATTGACGCCCGCCGCGCCCGCGACATGGCCAAAGATGCCCGGCGGCAGCGGCCCCTGGGCGGGCAGGCCGCGCCCGTTGGCAAAGATGGAAATGTATTCCTCATAATCCACCGCGATCGAGATCGCCCGGCGCAACAGGCGGGCGCGCTGGCTGTCGCCGCCAACAACATCATCGGCCATATTGAAACCGCTGTAAAAAATGGTGGTCGTGACCGCCGTCAGCAGGCGCAGCCCGCGCTGTTGCATCTCTTCGGTGAGTTCGGCGTCGCCCTGGGTATTGAGGCGCACGGCCTGATCAAAGCTGTCCGACACGATGCCGGACGTGTCGTAATAGCCCTGCAAAAACTTGTTCCAGGCCGGGATGGATTCCTTTTCAAGGTTATAAATGGCCTTCTGGAAAAAGGGCATGGGCTTGCCGGCGTCATCCAGCAGGCCGAGGGTCGCGTCGCCCGGCTCGCCGTCCGCCGGGTATAGCTCGCCGCGAAAGTTGGGGTTCCGTTCCAGCACCATGCGCAGATTGGGGTTATTCTCGGTCAACATAAACGGCCCGGTGCCGATCGGATACCAGTCCAGCGTGATGTTGTTATCGGCCATGCCCGGCTGGGAATAAAAAAAATCGGCCTCCCAGGGCATGGGCGCAAAAAAATACATGGATAACCAGTAAATAAATTGCGGATATTTTTGTTTGAGCGTTATCTCAAATGTGTAATCGTCAATGACTTTTGCGCCGGGCAGTTCATATTGATTCAAGTCGATATAACCCGGCCGCGCCGCGTCCATTTCATGCGCCGCTAATACTTCCACCAGCTCATTCAGACCCAGGATATATTTGCCCATCAAACCGGCGAGGGGCGAATAAAGCCCGGGGTGCGCCATGCGCTTTATCTGATAAACATAATCGGCCGCCTGCAATTCGCGCGTGCCAAGCTCCGTAAAATCCGCCAGGGTATGCCGCCGTTCCACCTGCTCCGGCGTCAGGCTGTGATAATGAAACTGCCCGGCGGCGGTTTTGGCCAGGGCGGGATGGGGTTGATAGAGGATGCCGGGCTTTATCTGTATCCGGTATTTTACCCGCGCGACCTGATCCGCCGCGGCCGTGGCCGGCAACGGCCGGCCTGCCGCGTCAAAATAGGCCGGTTCCGGCAGCCTGGCGGCCGTCAGCGGCGTCAGTTGATAAGGGCGTTTCAGGAAATGATACTGTAGGGGCGGCTCATAAATCTGCCCCAGGAAGACATATTCGGGGGCGCTGTAGGAACTGATCGGGTCCAGGTGTTTGGGCCGCTCGCTGAAGGTGTCATAGTAGATACTCCGGTTTGATTCCGCATCAGGATAAGGATTATTCCAGGCCGAATCCACACAGGCGGCGGCCAGTAACAACAGGCCGAGCAGACCGCAACGCGCGCCTTTGCGGCCGGCATTGAACAAGTTTATGATTTTTACGGCCATGATCTTCACCCGCGCATTATAAACGCGGGCATTTTTCTGTACACTTTGAATATTGATAACAGCCTGGACAACGCCCGCAGGGCCGCCGCTTTTGCAGGGCTTTCCCGAGAAATTTCAAATCACAATGACAGGACAGACATAATGGGTTTACTTGATAACAAACGCGCCTTGATCGTCGGCGTGGCCAGCAACCGTTCCATTGCCTGGGGCATCGCCCGGGCCATGCGGCGCGAGGGCGCTGAACTGGCCTTCACCTATCAGGGGGATAAATTACGCGGCCGGGTTGAAAAGTTCGCCGCCGAACTGGATTCGGACATCGCCCTGCCCTGCGATGTGGCCGATGACGGGCAGATCCGGGCGGTATTCGAGCGGCTTGGGGATCACTGGGACGGGCTGGATATTCTGGTGCATTCCGTCGCCTTTGCCCCCCGGGAGGAACTGGAGGGCGAATATCTTGAGCGTGTGAGCCGCGCGGGTTTTATGACCGCGCACGAGATCAGTTCCTACAGCTTTGCCGCGCTCGGCGCCGCGGCCAGGGCGATGATGCGGGGCCGCCAGGGCGCCATGTTGACCCTCAGCTACATCGGCGCCGTGCGGGCCATGCCCAACTATAATATTATGGGCGTGGCCAAGGCCAGCCTGGAGGCCAACGTGCGTTATATGGCCATGAGCCTCGGGCCCGAGGGGATCCGCGTCAATGCCATATCGGCCGGCCCGATCCGCACCCTGGCGGCCTCCGGCATCAAGGGCTTCCGCGACTTTCTGGGTCTGGTGGAAAAAACCGCGCCGCTCAGAAGAAACGTCACCATTGACGAAGTGGGCAACACCGCGGCCTTTCTCTGCTCCGATTACGCCTCGGCCATCACGGGCGAGATCACTTACGCGGACTGTGGTTACAATGTGGTTGGGATGACTTAAAGCCGCGAAACCGGCGGTGATGTCGGGACCCCGGCATCGCCTGCTGGATTCCCTGGTGGTTTGGGTTGCCATGTTATCATTCCGGCCTGCCTGCAACAGGCATGCCTGAGGCAGGCAAAGGCGCATCCAACAACCCCCATCGTCATTCCAGCGAAAGCTGGAATCCAGGAAGGCGATGCCGGGGTGTTGGATGGTCCCCGGTTTTCACTGAACCGGAATGCCGTCCCTGATGGTCATTCCCGCTTGGCGGGAATGTATAGTTAAAACCACTGGATTCCAGCTTTCGCTGGAATGACGGCGGGGGCAACAGGCATATCCCGGCAACCTTCAACACCACTCCGCCATTGCGTCATACCGGCCTATATGTGCATATTCATGCAGTCGAACTCTGGACTATTCTGCCACGCTGTCATTCCGGCCTGCCTGCAACAGGCATGCCTGAGGCAGGCAAAGGCGCATCCAACAACCCCCATCGTCATTCCAGCGAAAGCTGGAATCCAGGAAGGCGATGCCGGGTTTTTGGATAGTCCCCGGTTTTTACTGAACCGGAATGCCATCCCTGATGGTCATTCCCGCTTGGCGGGAATGTATAGTTAAAACCACTGGATTCCTCGGCGGCCTGTTCCTGACGCCGCTCTACCACCTGCATCCATGCAGGCGAGCTTTCGCTGGAATGACGATGGAGGCAACGGTATATCCCGGCAACCTTCAACACCACTCCTCCATTGCGTCATACCGGCCTGCCTACGGCAGGCAAAAGCGGGAATAACAACAAACACCTATCCCGGCCATCATAGCGAAGGCAGGCAAAGGCGCATCTAACAACCCCCATCGTCATTTATGGACAGGATGTCCTGTATGCGGCGAGAGGGCAGGATGCCCGTAGCCGCCCGGCGAAAGCTGGAATCCAGGAAGGCGATGCCGGGGTGTTGGATGGTCCCCGGTTTTTACTGAACCGGAATGCCGTCCCTGATGGTCATTCCCGCCTCGCGGGAATGTATAGTTAAAACCACTGGATTCCTCGGCGGCTTGTTCCTGACGCCGCTCTACCACCTGCATCCATGCAGGCGAGCTTTCGCTGGAATGACGGCGGGGGCAACAGGCATATCCCGGCAACCTTCAAAACCACTCCGCCATTGCGTCATACCGGCCTATATGTGCATATTCATGCAGTCGAACTCTGGACTATTCTGCCACGCTGTCATTCCGGCCTACCTGCTACAGGCAGGCGAAAGCCAAAATCCAGTAGTTTTTATCATTCAATCTGCGTTAATCTGCGGAATCTGCGGATTGATTCCAAGACCTCAAATATTCTCCCGATAAACATCCACGCTCGCACTATCCCTGGCGTTTTGCAAAAATCCGCGCCATTCGGAGCGGCCCCTGGCGCGTTTCAGTTCAAGGTCAAGGTTTTGCCGCGAGTCTTCGTCTGTCGCGGTCGTTTCGCCCTCGTGGGCCGCGGTTACCATGATCAGCGCATAATCACCACTGCCGAGCGCCGCGCCGGCCACCACCGGCCGGCCGTTTTCCGGCTGGCCGAGCCGGAAGGCATTGCGCAATACCGCGCGATTGACGGAGACATCATCGCGTTTTACCCCTTCAGCGGATGACCATTCGAGTTCGACCGCTGTTTCAAGCTCGGCGCTGGTCTTGCCGGCCTCAAGCTGGGCCAGGATGGCCTTGCCGGACTGTTCGGCCCTGGCCGCCGCCTTCTGTTGCCTGAGATCCGTCATCACCTGATCGCGCACCTCGGCCAGGGGCCGGGTCTGGGCCGGTTTGTGGTCGATGACGCGCAGCACGGCGATATGGTTTTGGCCCAACTCAATGGCGTCGCTGTTCTGCCCGCCGCGGATGAGTTCGGGGTCAAAGCTGTGGCTCACGATATCGGCGTTCGCGCTTATCCCCTCCGCGGCGGCATCGTTGCGGCTGAAATACCCGGTTTCGTTGATCGTGAGGCCGACGGCCTCCGCCGCGATCTCCAGTGTGTCGGCGTGTTCATAACTCAGGGTGACCAACTCATCGGCCAGTTCGAAATACCGCAATTCGGCCTGCGCCAGGCGATACTCTTTTTCCACCTGCCCGGCGGCATTTTCAAAGCTGTTTTCCGGCCCGCCGCTTATTTCGCCAACCTTTACGATGTTCAGGCCCGTTATGGTTTCGATGACGCCGCTAAGCTCGGCTTCGGCGGCGCTGAACAGAAAGGCGTCAATCTCCGCGTCCATGATGCCCGGGGTCATAAAGTCGTGTTCGCTGAATTCCAGGGTGGCCTCGCCCTCTTCGGTAAATTTTTCCGCGATCTCGGCAAACCCCTGGCCTTCATTTGCCAGCGCCAGGGCGGCCTCGATCATGGCCCTGGCCGCCGCCCTGGCCGCGGCGTCTCGTGGCGTGATTTCCCCGGCGGCCGTTATATCGGCCGTTTTTACGAACAGCTTTTGCACCGAGCGCTGTTCCGCCACCTCGTATTCGGCCCGGTTGTCTTCATAATAGGCCCGGAGGCTGGCTTCATCGACCGCGATATTGGCGGCGATCTCATTGACGTTGAGTTCGACATAGGCGATCTTGACCTTTTCAGGTTCAAGGTAGGCATCGCGGTTGGTCTCATAATACGCGCTTATCTCGCTGTCATTGAGTTCCACGCCGTCCATAAATTTGTCGCGCTCAAGAATGGCATAGCGGATGTCGCGGGTTTGCAGGCCGAGTTGCCATATTCGCGCCGTTTCTGCATCAAGCACAAACAGGCTTTCCGCGAGGCCGGCCTGCAACTGCTCGGACAACAGGTCCATGCGCACCTGATTTTCAAAATAAGCGGGCTCCATGCCGAGGCTGAATATGCCGCGCTCGTATTTGCCGCGGTCAAAGCCCTCTTCGTCCTTGAATAATTCAAGATTTTTAATGGTCTGGATAACGGCGGCGTCGGTGACCCTGAGCCCCTGTTGTTTGACGATCTGGTTGATGATCTCGGCGTCGATCAGTTTTTGCAGGGTCTGCTGGCGGATGAGTTCATCCTCTTCAAGCGACAGGGTCGCGCCGAAGATGGACTGCATCTGCTGGCGGAAGTTGTAGAAGGAACGTTGAAAGACGCGCTGGCTGATCTGTTCGTCATTGACTTTGGCCACGTTCAACTCGGGGCCGTCGCCGAAATAGAAACTGACGCCCCAGAACGCAAAGGAGATGATCAGCGCGCCCACGATGACTGCGGCTATCCAGCCCGATGCCCTGTCTCTGATTGCCGTTAGCATGACTGAATGTCCGTTTTTTAATTAAGGAAGCCCTGAATAAATCCATCCTGGATTTCTCAGGGCACGCAAGGTGAAAATGCGATTTTCACCTTGCTTCAAAATCAATGACTTGCGTCATTAATTTTGGCGGCACATCCCTGTGCCGCAGGAAACTCTGATTCAATCAGAGTTTCCTTAAAGACGGGCGCACTTTTGGCGGTGCGCCCGTGGGTCGTTAATTGGCGGAGTGGACGGGACTCGAACCCGCGACCCCCGGCGTGACAGGCCGGTATTCTAACCAACTGAACTACCACTCCGGGTGTTCTGGTGGGTGCTGAGGGGTTCGAACCCCCGACCTACGCCTTGTAAGGGCGTCGCTCTCCCAACTGAGCTAAGCACCCCGCGAAGCTCTGAAAAACGCTAGTTTAAGGCATCCTTGAGCGCTTTGCCAGCCTTGAAACCCGGCACCTTGGAGGCCCTGATTTTAATGGACTCGCCTGTTTTCGGATTGCGGCCGGTGCGGGCGCTGCGTTTGCGGACCGAAAAGGTGCCAAATCCGACTAAGGTTACCGTGTCTTTCTTTTTCAGCGCTTTGGTTATCGCGTTAATTGCAGCGTCCAGCGCCCGGCCCGCGGCCGCTTTTGAGAGATCGGCGTCTGCTGCAACAGCATCAATAAGTTCGGCTTTATTCATGGTCGTTATTCCCCTTTTGAATTAACAAAGCCCTGAATAAGCCCATCCGGAATTTATTCAGAGCGCGCGGCGGTGAAAATACGATTTTCACCTTTGATTTTGGCGGCGTCTCTTTAGAATCGCCTGTCCAGGCAGGCGGCAAACCCTGTTTAGGCCAGAATTTGCTTTGGTTCAGAACAATTTAGGTATGACTGGAGCGGCGCCCGCTTTGATTTGCCTGAATCGCTTGATTTCCTGCGGACGAATTTATAACAAGTGCTGAAACCAGCGTCAAGCCGGGGTTTGCAAGAATGTGCCTTATTAGCTGAAATTAATTGAAATAAGCTGAAATAAATTTGAGCCGGCCCCGGACAGGGGGATTAATGCGGCCGGATTGAATCGGTCTTCTCGTTTGCCCTGGCGTCCTTTGTCTTGACTATATCGGCCTTCCGCGGTTTTTTGCCGGCCGGTTTCGGCCGGTATTCCAGGGCGATTTCAAGCACTTCATCGATCCAGCGCTGCGGCCGAATATCCAGGTTCTGTTTGATATTCCTGGGTATCTCCGCCAGTTCCCGTTCATTTTCATGCGGGATCAGCACGGTCTCTATGCCGCCGCGCAGCGCCGCCAGCAGCTTTTCCTTGAGGCCGCCGATCGGCAGGACTTCGCCGCGCAGGGTGATTTCGCCCGTCATGGCCACATCGGAACGCACCGGAATATCGCACAGGGCGGAGACCAGGGCGGTACACATGCCCACCCCGGCGCTCGGGCCATCCTTGGGCGTGGCCCCCTCGGGCACATGGATATGAAAGTCATGTTCCTTATAAAAATCGGCTTCTATGCCGAGGATCTCGCTGCGGCTCCTGACCACGGTCATGGCCGCCTCGATCGATTCCTGCATCACATCGCCGAGTTTGCCCGTGCGCGTGATCCGGCCCTTGCCGGGGACGATGGCGGCCTCAATGGTCAGCAATTCGCCGCCCACCTCGGTCCAGGCCAGACCGGTGACCTGGCCGGTGCGGTTTTCCTCTTCGGCCTTGCCATAGCGATAACGCTTGACCCCGAGCAGTTCCCCCAGCCGCCTGGGGGTCACGGTCACGCGCTGTTTGGTCGGTTTCAGCAGGACCTGTTTGACGACCTTGCGGCAGATATTGGCGATCTCCCGGTCCAGATTGCGGACCCCGGCTTCGCGGGTGTAATAGCGAATGATGTCCCGGATAACGCCGTCGCGGATCGCGATCTCGCTCTGTTTCAGGCCGTTTCTTTCGAATTGCCTGGGGATCAGATAACGCCTGGCGATATTGACTTTTTCATCCTCGGTATAACCCGACAGGCGGATGACTTCCATGCGGTCCAGGAGCGGGGCCGGGATATTCAGGCTGTTTGCGGTCGTCACGAACATGACTTCGGACAGGTCGTAGTCCACTTCGAGGTAATGGTCGTTAAAGGTGTTGTTCTGTTCGGGGTCAAGCACCTCCAGCAGGGCCGAGGCCGGATCGCCGCGAAAGTCCATGGCCATTTTATCGATCTCGTCCAGCAGAAACAGCGGGTTCTTTTTGCCCACTCTCGACATGCCCTGCACGATCTTGCCCGGCATGGAGCCGATATAGGTCCTGCGATGGCCGCGTATCTCGGCCTCGTCACGCACGCCGCCCAGCGACATGCGCACAAATTTGCGGTTGGTCGCCCGGGCGATGGAACGCCCGAGCGAGGTCTTGCCCACCCCGGGCGGCCCCACCAGGCAGAGTATCGGGCCTTTCATCTTCTTAACCCGCTGTTGCACCGCAAGATATTCCAGGATGCGCTCCTTGACCTTTTCCAGGCCATAGTGGTCTTCTTCCAGGATCTGTTCGGCCTTGATGATATCCTGCGAGACCTTGCTGCGTATTTTCCACGGCACGCCGACCAGCCAGTCCACGTAATTGCGCACCACCGTGGCCTCGGCCGACATGGGCGACATCATTCTGAGCTTGCTTAATTCGGATTCGGCCTTTTCCCTGGCCTCCTTGTGCATGCCCGCCTTGCTGATCCTGGCGGCCAGTTCATCGAGTTCGTTCGGGACATCCTCCATTTCCCCCAGTTCCTTCTGGATGGCCTTCATCTGTTCGTTCAGATAGTATTCGCGCTGGCTCTTTTCCATCTGCGTCTTGACGCGGCCGCGGATGCGTTTTTCCACCTGCAACAGGTCGATCTCGGCCTCCATCAGCTTGATCAGGTGTGTCAGCCTTTGCTTGATGTCGATAATCTCCAGCACCCGTTGTTTTTCCTCAATTTTTATGGACATGTGGGCCGCGATCGTGTCGGCCAGGCGGCTGGCGTCGTCGATACTGGCCAGGGAAGAGATGATCTCGGGCGGCACTTTTTTATTGAGCTTGACGTAATGTTCAAACTGGTTCATGGCCGAACGCGCGTGCACATCCATTTCCTGTTCGTCGATGGCCTTCGGTTCCAGAATTTCGACATCGGCGACAAACATGCCTTCATATTCGTAGCAATCGCGGATCCCGGCCCTGGCCGTGCCCTCGACCAGCACCTTGATCACGCCGTCCGGCAATTTTAACAGTTGCAGGATATTGGCCATCGTGCCGACGTTATAAGTCTGGTCCGGCCCGGGGTCGTCTTCGGCCGCGCTTTTCTGCGCGACCAGCAGGATTTGTTTATTGCCCTCCATGGCGCGGTCAAGCGCCCGGACCGATTTTTGCCGGCCGACAAAGAGCGGAATAACCATGTGCGGATACACTACGACATCGCGCAGGGGCAGGACAGGGAAGGATTCTATGGCTTGGGTCATGGGCGGCTCAAATCAGGGGTTGCGGACAGTGTCGGTTTATATGCGGCCGTTTGGGCCGGATTCAATGGGTGAGAATGGGTAAACGCGGGTTTATTCCGGCCTTGGCGGGCGCGATAAGCGGGCATGCGCCTAATCGGAGGCGGCCTTGGGCATCTCGGCGCCCTCATAGATCATCAACGGCTCGGATTCGGCGTCGATCACGCCCTCGTCAATGACCACCTTGGCGACATCGTTCATCGAGGGCAGGTCATACATGGTGTCCAGCAGGACATTTTCCATTATCGAGCGCAGGCCGCGGGCGCCGGTTTTGCGCTGCATGGATTTCCTGGCCACGGCCCGCAGGGCGTCTTCGCGGAACTCAAGCTCGCAGCCCTCCATGTCAAACAGGCGGGCGTATTGTTTGGTAATCGCATTTTTCGGTTCCAGCAGGATCCTGACCAGTTGATCCTCGTCCAGTTCATCAAGCGTGGCCGCGACCGGCAGGCGCCCCACAAATTCGGGGATCAGGCCATATTTGATCAAATCCTCGGGTTCGACCGAATGCAGCACTTCGCTCATGCTACGGCGGTCATGGCTGCTTTTGACCTCGGCCGAGAAACCGATCCCGCCCTTTTCGGAGCGTTCGCGGATGATGCGATCCAGACCGGCAAACGCGCCGCCGCAGATAAACAGGATATTGGCCGTGTTGACCTGCAAAAATTCCTGTTGCGGGTGCTTACGCCCGCCCTGGGGCGGCACCGAGGCAACGGTGCCCTCGATCAGTTTCAGCAGGGCCTGCTGTACGCCCTCGCCCGAGACATCGCGGGTGATGGACGGGTTGTCGGACTTGCGTGAAATCTTGTCGATCTCGTCAATATAGACGATGCCGGTCTGCGCCTTGTCCACGTCATAGTCACATTTTTGCAGGATCTTCTGGATGATATTTTCTACATCCTCGCCCACATAACCGGCCTCGGTCAGGGTGGTGGCGTCGGCAATCGTAAACGGCACGTTCAGCAACCGCGCCAGGGTCTCCGCCAGCAGCGTCTTGCCGCTGCCGGTCGGGCCGATCAACAGCACATTGCTCTTGGCCAACTCGACTTCCGGTTTCTTGACGCCCTGTTCAAGGCGCTTGTAGTGGTTATAAACCGCGACAGAGAGGATCTTTTTGGCCTTGTTCTGGCCGATCACGTATTCATCGAGGATCTTGTTTATCTCATGGGGCGTCGGCAGGGACGACCCCGAACCCGAGACGGATTTTTCCTGGATTTCCTCGCGGATGATGTCGTTGCAGAGTTCGACACACTCATCGCAGATAAACACGGAAGGGCCGGCGATCAGCTTCCTGACCTCATGCTGGCTCTTGCCGCAAAATGAGCAATAAAGCAATCTTTCGCCGCTGCCGCTCTTGCCCTGTTTTCTGTCTGTCATGCCTTTACTCCGCGATTAGCTTGCCGGGAATCATTTTTTACCGGACTTTTTAGGGCCCTGCCCGCCCTCCCGCGGCAAACCGGCCCTTTCCGCCAGCACATGATCGATCAGGCCATATTCCCTGGCGGCCTCGGCGCTCATAAAATTGTCGCGCTCCGTATCCTGCTGGATGGTTTTTATTGATTGCCCGGTGTGCCCGGCCAGTATTTGATTGAGCCGTTCGCGCGCGGCCAGTATCTCGCGCGCATGAATATCAATATCGGTGGCCTGGCCCTGAAAACCGCCCAGCGGCTGATGGATCATGACCCGTGAATGCGGCAGGCAATAGCGCTTTCCGGCCGCGCCGCCGGTCAGCAACAGGGCCCCCATGCTGGCCGCCTGGCCGACGCACATAGTGCTGACGGCGGGCTTGACGAATTGCATGGTGTCATAGATCGCCAGACCGGAGCTTACGGAGCCGCCCGGCGAATTGATGTAGAAATTGATGTCCTTGTCCGGGTTCTCGGACTCAAGATAAAGCAGTTGGGCCACGATGACATTGGCCACATGATCCTCGACCGGGCCGACCAGAAAGACGACCCGCTCTTTCAGCAGCCTGGAATAAATGTCATAGGCGCGCTCGCCGCGCGAGGTCTGCTCAACCACCATCGGCACCAGGTTGAGCGCCTGAATTTCAGCGTGTTTCATAAGTCATTTGTTACCGGATAATTGCCACCGTTTACTTTAAGGAAACTCTGATTGAATCAGAGTTTCCTGCGGTACAGGGACGTACCGCCCCAGAATCAATAACTTGGCAATGATACAAGTCATTGATTTTGAAGCAAGGTGAAAATCGCATTTTCACCTTGCGTGCTCTGAGAAATCCAGGATGGATTTATTCAGAGCTTCTTTAAGCAAAGCCGAGGGACGCGGTTGTTCGGGACCTGTTCAGGAATCAGTCTGCCCCTTATTTGTGATTTCGTCAAACGTGCAGACCTTTTCCGTGACATTGGCATTGGTCAAAACCCAGTCGATCATGGCGTCTTCCAGCACCAGCGCCTCGATCCTGGCCAGAGCCTCCTTGTTGGAATAATACCAGTTTACCACGGCCTCGGGTTCGTCATAGCCGGCCGCCAGCCGTTCTATCATTTGCCTGACCTCGGCCGGGTCGGCCTGCAAGTCGTTTTGCCGGATGATCTCGGCCGCGATCAGTTGCAGCGAGACGCGCCTTTCCGCCTGTTGCCGCAGCAGGGCCGGGTCGGGGTCCAGCGCGGGGGCGGGATTGATGCCCTGCTCCTTCAGCCTGTCCTTCCACTCCTGTCGCATACGCCGCGTTTCGGTGGCGACCAGGGCCCGCGGCAACTCGACCCGGTTTATTTCGTGGAGCCGGTCCAGCACCCTGTCCTTGGTCTGTTTTTTCAGGGCCATTTCCAGTTCGCGCTCCATGCTGCGCCTGAGATCATCCCTGAATTCGGCCTCATTGCCGTCCTTCACCCCGAACACGGCCATGAATTCCGCGTCCATTTCCGGCAATACCGTCTCGTTGACGACCTTGACCTGAACGCGGTATTCGACATATTTCCCTCTAAGCGCTTCTTTTACATGGTCTTTGGGAAAGCCCAGGTTCAGAACCACCGCCTCGCCCGCGGCCTTGCCCGCCAGCCCGGCCTCGAAATCCTCGGGAAAATCCCTTGAGCCGAGTTCCAGTTGGTAATTTTCGGTTTTTCCACCCGCCACGGACTTGCCCTCGACAAAGGCCTCAAAGTCTATCTCGACCACATCGCCCTCAGCGGCGGCCCGCTCCACCGGGACCAGTTTGCGCTGCTGCCTGCGCAGGAGTTCGATCATGGCGTCAATATCGGCCGCGGTGACGCTGCTGACCGGTTTTTCAACCTTAAGCTCGGCCGGCGGTTTTAGATTGACCTCGGGGTAAATCTCAAAGGTGGCCGTAAACGACAGGTCTTTGCCCGCCTCATCGGCCAGTTCATTGATGGTGGGCGGGGCGACGGGTTTCAGGTCTTCCTGATCGATGGCCGTGGACAGGCTGGTACCGACCAGTTCGCTGACCACTTCTTTTCTGACCTGCACGCCATAGCGCCCCCGGATCACCCTGAGCGGCGCCTTGCCCGGCCGAAAACCCTGCACCCGGGTGGTCCTGCTTAAATTTTGCAGGCGATTATTGATTTCGGTGTTGATCTGCGCCGCGGGCACTTCGATCCGCAGCTTCCTTTCAAGATTACCGGTGTTTTCGACAGATACCTGCATCTTTCCCCAAAGTCTCAAAATTTGAATTAAAACAATACATTATCTTTGCTGCCTGATTTTCAGGGGGCGCGCCATTCGGCGGCGGCCCGCCGCCGGGGCATGATGGTGCGAAAGGAGAGACTCGAACTCTCAAGGGATACCCCACTGGAACCTAAATCCAGCGCGTCTGCCAATTCCGCCACTTTCGCGCGTTGATAGAGAAGCGCCGCCTTACTAAATGCCTAAAAACACTGCTGCGCAAAGGACTTGCAGGCCCGCCGGCAATTCCGGTTGCCCGTGCGGGAATTGATTATACAGTCTTCTCCCCAGCGTTCACAGACCGTCAGGCATTGCTTCTCTTCGGCCTCTTTTTTATAACCTTCGGGTAAAATCAGTTCGCCGGCCAGGGGTTTGGCGTTCGTGCCGGCCTTTTCCTGTTCGGCATAAGCCGCCGGCATGAGCCAGACAGACAGGGATAGCGCCAGTGCGAGAAGATTTTTTTTGTTCAGCATACCGCTTAGACCTCATAAATAATGTATGTTCCGTCCCGGCGGGGCCGGACGGATGCGTCATTTGGTCTTGCTTTATACCTTAAATGGGCCGGGAATTAAATCATCTGTATGGGTTAATCCGCAGATTATGCGGCAGGCAGACAGGTCAGGATAGCGGGAAGCCAAAACAACACCCCGTCATCTCTACAAGAACAAACACCGAAATTCACGCAACATCCCGGCCCCCCTCCCAGCCTCCCCCCGCTGGGGGGAGGAGCAGGGTTGCGCCTGCCCTGCCCCTGTCCCTTGAGAAGGAACAGAGTTGCACTCTCCCTCCCCCCGGCGGGGGGAGGGTTGGGGAGGGGGGAAAGGGGGAAGGCCGGCCGGCGTTAGAAATCCACCATGAATGACAGATTTATGCTTCTGGGCGCGCCTGGGGAAAGGAGGTTGTTATTCGCCCAAGCGATCCAATAGTCTTCACCAAGGAGATTGTCGATATTCAAGCGCAGGGTGAATGCCTTGTCGCCCAGCGTTCGCTGATACCGGGCGCCAAGGCCGTAAAGCTGGTAGGCGGGAATTTTCGGGATGTTGTCCGTGCTGACAAACTGGCTGCCCACATGCTCGGCGCGGGCCGTCAATGTCAGGCCGGGGAAGACCGCCGTGTCATATTCCAGGTTCAACACGGCCGTCAGTTCCGGCGTCCCGGTCGCGTCCTTACCGTCAAACCTGCCGCCCTGTGTGCGGGTCAGCTTACTGTCCAGATAGGTGAACCCGCCCAGCAGGCGCAGGTCCGGGCGCAATTCGCCAAAGGCCGTCAGTTCAAACCCGCGATTGCGTTGTTCGCCATTGAGACCAAATCGATTATTTGCATCGGTAAATGCGCTTGGCCGCTCGATCTGAAACAGCCCGGCCGTTAGCCCAAGGCCATCCAGGTCAAGCTTCACGCCGAGTTCAATCTGATTGGTCACGGATGGCGGAAATACTTCGCCCGCATTGACCGCCGTATCCGGCGCGGTGCGTCCCTGTTCCAATGCTTCAATATAGTTGCCATAGAGAGAGGCAAAATCCCAGGGTTTGACCAGCAGGCCGAAGGCCGGGGTGATGGCTGACTTATCGTATTGGCTTGTGAGTGCGCCTGTCCTGAAGTTGAAGAATTTGACTCCTATACTTTGACGCCGGACCCCGGCGGTCAAGAGCACGCGCTCATCAAGGAAGCCCAGGGTGTCGGCAAGGGCGATGGATGAATCGAGGCCTTTAAGCGCTTTGCCCCAGCCCCCGATTGAATCATCAAAGGCCGGGCGCGCGACAAATACCGGCTTGTACAGGTTCGAGGTGATATTCAGGCTTGAAAATCTCTCATTTTTGGAACGCCTAACTTCATACTTCGTTCGCATGGTTTCCATTGAGAGCTGATGCGTGACCCCGAAGATTTCAAATCGCCCCCTGATACCGGCATTCCAGGCGGAGTTGTTTCGCTTTATTGGGAAGGATTGAAGGAACGGATTAAAATCTCCCCTGGCATCAAGATTACGACCAAGCGTCCGCACTAAATAGTGTTCGTAGCCCCGGGCGCCATAGGCCGCATACGCTTCCCAGTCCCGGCCGAGGGCATACTCCGCCCTGAGCAGGCCACGGCGGGCGGCTTTTAACCTGAACTTCTCCCAGGGCTGTTGAATGGCATTCCCAAGGTCGGGCGCAGAGGGCGCCGCGGTGAGGTTCCTGCTTAAAATGAAAAACTGATCTGCTCTGCGCAACTCCCGGTCAGAATAATCCAGTATCGTCTCCAGCTTGAGTCTGTCGCCGCGATATTCCAGGACTAAAGCCACTTCGCCAAATGTTTCCTTGTTGCCTTCGGTGGTCCCTTCGCCATTACGATAAATGGCATTGAGCCGGGCGCCGAACTGTTTTTTTGAACCGAAGCGGCGGCTGAGGTCGGCGTGAATGCCGAGGCGTGATTGATAATCGTAGTCGGCGGTGAGTCTGTTCAGGGCGTTGTCTGTCGGTCGCTTGGGGACCAGATTGATGACGCCGCCCACCTTACCTGATGATCCATTGAGCAGTGCATTGGGTCCCTTGAAGACCTCGACCCTGTCAAGGGTCTGAACCGTTGAGCGGGAAGAAGTCAGGTTTGGCAGGCCGTCATAGAGTGTTGAGTCGCCACTGGCCACATAAAAGCCCCGGATAGTGATATTTTCAAAAGAGCCCTGGCCAGCACCATTCAAGAAAGCAGAGGCATCATTCTGAATGACATCGGCCACCGTTCTGGCCTGCTGGTTTTCAATGAGTTCGGAGGTGTAACTGCTGATACTGAAGGGTGTGTCAAAGATATCTCTATTACCGAGCAAACCGATACGGCCGCTGCGCGTGACCTGACCGCCGGCGTATGCTTCGGCCTGGCCGGTGACGGTAATTTCTTCTATTGAAGTTCCTGCTACCGTCAAGCGCGGCAACATTTCGGGTTCTTCTGCTTTGGATTCGGGGTTGGTATTAGCCGTTGCGTCCGCGATGAGCGGAGTGTCGTTGGAGTCTGTAACGGTTGAATTAAAGGTTTGGCCGATGCCCGGAAAGTCTTGCCTGTTGGTGTTCTCAGCTAATTTTTCGGGGGGGGGGGGGGGGTAATGTTGTTAGCGAACAGAGGCGCGCTGAAGGCGAGCATGAACAGTATGTTTGAAAGTGTTTTCATTGTGACGTCCTCGTGTCTTTGGTTAATTAGAAAACCATAGTTTAGACGTAGCATGAATGATTCGCAAGTTTATTTTTATAAAAATCTGAAATTATTTTTAACGCTGTTATTCCTCCGGCTGCCCGCCTTCTTGAAGGCACGGGGCTATTGCCTGGTCATCGGGTCGATCTTGTCGGTGGCCGGGCCGGACAGTTCCAGATGTTGCAGGGCTTCTCCGCCAACCCTGCCCTCGCGGTAGAGCAGTGAAACGGCGGCCTGCGCGATATAATCCGCGCTAATCTCGAAAAAATCGCGTAAATCGGCCCGCGATTCACTCAGGCCATAGCCGTCGGTGCCCAATACTTCATAAGCGCCCGGGATCCAGTTGCCGATGCCGTTCGCCAGGCCCTTGGCATAATCTGAAACGGCGATAAAAATGCCCGGCTGGTCGGCAAATAACTGCTCGACATGAGAGCGGCGCTGCGCCGCGCGCGGATGCAGGCGGTTCCAGCGCCGGCAGCGCTCGGCCTCGCGCTCAAGCTCGGTGAAGCTGGTAATACTCCACAGATTCACGCGATAACCGAGCGCCTCCAGTTCGGCCGCCGCCTTGATCGCCTGTTGCATGATGGCCCCGCCGGCCAGCAGGTTGATGATTTCTCCGGCTGTTCTTTGGGAGCGTTGCAGGCAGTAGCCGCCCCGCAAAATGCCCCGGCTAACGGCCGGGTCTTCGGGTATGGGCGGCATCCGGTAGTTCTCGTTATAGACCGTAATATAGTAAAAGATGTCTTCCTGCTCGGTGTACATGCGGCGAATGCCCTCCCGGATAATCACGCCAAACTCATAGCCGAAGGCCGGATCATACGCCAGCAGATTGGGCACGGTGGCGGCCGAGATATGCGAGTGGCCGTCCTGATGTTGCAGGCCCTCGCCGTTTAAGGTGGTGCGCCCGGCCGTCGCCCCCAGCAGAAAGCCGCGGCACATCATGTCGCCGCAACTCCATATCATGTCGCCGACCCGCTGAAACCGAAGATCGAGTAGAAGATATAAAACGGAATCATGGGCAGGCCGTGGATGGCATAGGCGCTGCCGGCGGCCATAAAAGAGGCCAGGGCGCCGGTCTCGCAGATCCCCTCTTGCAGGATCTGCCCGTCCCTTGCCTCATAGTAGGGCAGTAAGGAATCGGCATCGACCGGGGTATATTTCTGTCCGTCCGGGGAATAAATGCCCGCCTGTTTGAACAGCCCCTCCATGCCGAAGGTCCTGGCCTCATCCGGCACTATCGGCACGATATAAGGGCCCAGCGCCTCGTGTTTCAGCAGCTTGCCCAGGAGCCGCACCATGACCATGGTGGTCGAGATCGCGCGGCTGCCGCTGCCGGCCAGAATATCGGCAAACAGGGCCGGTTCGGGCGCCTCGATCGCGGCGCAGCGCGCTGTCCGGGCCGGCACAAAACCGCCCAGTTGCCGGCGCCGCTCCAGCAGATAAGCCAGTTCTTCGGAGTTTGGCCCGGGCTTGTAAAAGGCGGCTTTGGCGGCGGCCTTGTCGCTGATGGGGATGCCATATTCCCTGGCCAGCTTAATCCGTTGTTCGGGCTTGATGTTTTTCTTCTGATGGGCCGTGTTCAGGCCCTGGGCCGCTTCGCCCATGGCATCGCCCTTGACGGTCTTGATCAGGATAACGACCGGTTTCCCGCGGGTCTCGCTCGCGCGCTTGAAGGCGGCATAGATCTTTTTCGGGTCCTGCCCGCCGCGCTTGATATTTTTGACCTCGTCATCGGTTAACGCGGACATCATGCGTTCGAGTTCGGGATTGCCTTCAACCCAGTGTTCGCGCTGGCGGCCGCCCGGCAACACCGAGTAACGCTGGTAGTCTCCATCCAGGCACTCATCCATCCTTTTGCGCAGGACATGATTGACATCATTTGCCAGCAGGCTGTCCCAGCCCGAACCCCAGATGACCTTGATAACCCGCCAATCCGCGCCCCTGAAACCGCGTTCCAGTTCCTGGATGATCTTGCCGTTGCCGCGCACCGGGCCATCCAGCCGTTGCAGGTTGCAGTTGACCACCAGGATAAGATTATCCAGCCGCTCGCGGGCCGCGATATTGATCGTGCCCAGCACCTCGGGTTCGTCGGCCTCGCCATCGCCGATGAAACACCAGACCTTGCCTTCGGCGGAGGCTTTAAGCCGCCGGTGTTCCAGATACCGGGCCATGCGCGCCTGATAGATCGCGGCCGGCGTGGACAGGCCCATTGAGGCGCAGGGCATTTGCCAGAAGTCGGGCATGGAGCGCGGGTGGGGATAGGAACAGAGCCCGCCGCCCCGGCCCAGTTCGCGCCTGAAATTATGCAGTTGCTGGCGGCCGAGGCGCCCCTCCAGATAGGCCCGCGCATAGACGCCCGGCGCGGCATGGGCCTGGGGTATCACGATATCGCCGGGGTAATCATCGCCGGCCGCGCGAAAAAAATGATTAAAGCCGACTTCAAGTATGGTGGCGGCCGAGGCATAGGTGGCGATATGACCGCCCACGCCGGCGCCGGCATCCTGCGCCTGTAACACCATTGCCATCGCGTTCCAGCGCACGATATTCTCGATCCGTTTTTCAAGGCCGAGGTCGCCCGGATAGGGCGGCTGCTCGGCGGGCGCAATGGAATTGATATAGGGCGTGTTAAGGCCGCTTCCGGCCAGTGAGATATGGTAATCCGGCAACCGCTCATGCAGGGCGCCGATGATGGTTTTCACGCCGTCGCGGCCGTACTGCGCGTAAATATAATCCAGCGAGGCCAGCCATTCCTCTCTGTCTTCGGCAATGTCTTCCAGCATTGTACTGTTCATAATCCGGGCGCCGGCATGGCGTGTTATTTTCCGCGATACTTAATTCAGGAATCTAACAAGTATAGTTTTTCCGGCCCGGGCAGGATTTCAAAATATGACCTGAAAATAACAAAAATTGCTATAATTCACCCTTATTTTTCAAATTTATCAATGTTTATGTCAAAAATTAAACTGGACAGAATAGACCGCCGGCTTCTGCATTTTATCCAGTCCGACGCGAGGCTGCCGAACACCGAACTGGCCGAGCGCCTGAACCTGAGCCCGTCACCGTGCCTGCGCCGCGTCAGGAATCTGGAAAGCAGGGGTGTGATCAAGCGTTACGTGGGCATCATTGACCCGGCTTTGGTCGGCCTGCCGATCAATGTCTTTGTCACGGTCAGGCTGAAGAACCAGGACCGCAAGGCGCTGGAAATATTTGAAGCGCGGATTCAGGATTGCAAGGAGATCATGGAATGCTATCTGATGACCGGCAACTCGGATTATCTGATGCGGGTCGTCATGCCGGACATTCAGCGCTTTGAGCAATTTCTGCTGGACAAGATAACCACCATCCCCTCTGTCGCCAATATCGAGTCCGGCTTCTCGCTGAAGCAGGTCATTTACCGCACCGAAATGCCGATTGACGGCGCGGCTATAAAGCAGGCGGATTAATCGTCAAGATAGCCGTTCAGCAGCAGATTCACGGCATAGCGCACCCCGAAACCGGTGGTGTCGGTGGGTATGTGCGCCAGACCGCCCTTCCTGTTGCTGCTGGATAAATCCACATGTATCCAGGGCGTATCGTGCTTGACGAAGCGCCGCAAAAAACGCGCGGCCAGAATATGGTCCACGCCGCTTTCCCGCGAGCATTGCTTTATATCGGCCACATCGCTGTCAAGCAGGGCGTCGAAGTCTTTATCAAGCGGGAATGGCCAGACCCGTTCGCCGCAGTCCTCGCCGGCCTTGATCAAAGCCGCATGCCACTCCTTTTTATTGCTGAACACGCCACTGTAGGCCGTGCCGACGGAATAAATACAGGCGCCGGTCAGGGTGGCAAAATCCATCAGCAGGGCCGGTTTTTCCCTGGAGGCCAGCGCCAGGGTGTCGGCCAGGATCATGCGGCCCTCGGCATCGGTATGGACGACTTCGATCGTGCTGCCGTCGGCGGCCGTGACCACGTCATTCGGCTTGTAGGCCTTGGGGCCGATATGGTTCATGGCCAGCGCCAGCCAGCATTCCAGCGGCCGCCTGAAGTCAAGCTGGCTGAGCGCCAGCAGGGCGCCGAGCGCCACCGCGCTGCCCTGCATGTCTTCGTGCATGCCGAACATATAATTGGCCGGCTTGAGGTTGGCGCCGCCGGTGTCGTAACAGATCCCCTTGCCGATCAAACAGAGCTTTTTGCCCTTTGCCTTGGACGGCGTATAACGCAGGCGGACGATGCCCGCGTCCGGCCTCGGGCTGCCCTGCGCAACGGCCAGGAAGGCGCCGGCCTTTTTCTTTTTCAGGGCCGTTTCATCATAGAATTCCAGTTGCCATTTATTTTCCGCAGCGATTTGCCGGAGCCGTTTCAGATATTCCGTGGGGGTCAGGCGGTTCGGCGGCAACGCGCTCAGGTAACGGCACAGCGCGTTGCCGCGCGCCATTGCGAAACTCTGCCGGAACCCGTGGCGCGTTTCAATGCCGTACAGGACAATCTTCTTGAGCCGGGCCGGCGGCGCCTTATCGCGCTTGAAGTCCGGCATGGCGGCCGCCCTCGCCAGGGCGGCGGAGATCAGCGCCTCGGCGATGCGCTCGGTTTCGCGCGGGTTAAAACCGGCGATGGCCAGCCTGAGTTCGGCCGGATTCATGGCGGCATGATCGGCCACCAGTTTCCGGGCCAGGGTCAGCAATTCAAAGCTGCTGATTTGCGCTTCAGGCACGGCAAAGGCGACATGGCCGGCGGCCGCGTTGGGCAGGTCAAGGCCGAGCGCCCGGTTGCCGGGCTTTTTCAGGCCGGCCTGTTCGCGCCGCCGGATCAGCGCTTCGGCATAAGGGATAGCGCCTTTTTTCAGCGGCCGGACAAAGACCATGATCCAGTTTGCGCCTTTGTCTATCTCCCGTTTATCCGGCAGGGTTTTCTTTTGTTGCAGTTTGATATCCATCGTCTTGCTGATCCGTGCCTCTGTTTGTTATCATGCGCGCGCAAACACGAGCGCGATTCACGCCTAACGCCAGCGAACGGCGTTTTAGCGACCTTAAAAATACAATCTTAAGGAAACTCTGATTGAATCAGAGTTTCCTGCGGTACAGGGACATGCCGCCCCAGAATCAATAACTTGGCAATAACGTAAGTCATTGATTTTGAAGCAGGGTGAAAATCGCATTTTCACCTTGCGTGCTCTGAGAAATCCAGGATGGATTTATTCAGAGCTTCCTTAATAACCTGAAGAATAACGGTTTTATGGCAAAACAGGCAAGCGATATTGACCCGCAGGAGACCCGCGAGTGGCTGGACGCGCTGGACTCGATGCTGGAACACGATGGCATCGAGCGCGGCCACTTTATCCTTGAGCAACTCATCGCCCGGGCCAGGAAATCCGGCGCTTATCTGCCGTATTCCGCCAACACCGCCTATCTCAATACGATCCCGCCCGCGCGCGAGGAGAAGACCCCCGGCGACGCCGGCCTGGAATGGCGCATCCGTTCGCTGGTGCGCTGGAATGCGCTGGCCATGGTGGTCCGGGCCAACCGCAAGAGCAGCGAACTGGGCGGGCATATCGCCAGCTTTGCGTCTTCGGCGACCCTCTATGACGTGGGTTTTAATCATTTCTTTCACGCCCGCAGCGGGCAACATGGCGGGGATCTGCTGTTCGTGCAGGGCCATTCTTCCCCGGGCATTTATGCGCGCGCCTTTATGACTGGCCGTATCAGCGAGCAACAGTTGATGAACTTCCGCCAGGAGGTCGATGGCAACGGCCTGTCGTCCTACCCGCATCCCTGGCTGATGCCCGATTACTGGCAGTTTCCGACTGTCTCCATGGGGCTCGGGCCGATCATGGCGATCTATCAGGCGCGCTTCATGCGTTATCTGGAAAACCGCGGCCTGAGCAAGGACACCGGGCGCAAGGTCTGGGCCTTTGTGGGCGACGGCGAGGTGGATGAGCCGGAATCACTGGGTTCAATCGGCCTCGCCGCCAGGGAAAAACTCGACAACCTGATCTTCGTGGTGAACTGCAACCTGCAACGCCTGGACGGGCCGGTGCGCGGCAATCACAAGATCATCCAGGAACTGGAAGGGACATTTCGCGGCGCCGGCTGGAATGTGATCAAGGTTATCTGGGGCTCTTACTGGGATCCGCTGATCGCGCGCGATGTCAACGGGATTTTATACCGGCGCATGGAAGAATGCGTCGATGGCGAATACCAGACCTACAAGGCCAGAGACGGCGCCTATGTGCGCGAGCATTTCTTCGGCAAATACCCGGAACTGAAAGAGATGGTCGCCAATATGTCGGATGAAGACATCTGGCGCCTGAACCGCGGCGGCCATGATCCGCACAAGGTTTATGCCGCCTATGCCGCGGCCATCAAGCATCAGGGCCAACCGACCGTGATCCTGGTCAAGACCGTCAAGGGCTATGGCATGGGCGAGGCCGGCGAGGGCCAGAATATCACCCACCAGCAAAAAAAGATGGGCGAAGACGCGCTCAAACAATTCCGCGACCGTTTCAATATCCCGCTGTCCGATGAAGCGATCAAGGACGCCCCGTTTTATAAACCGGCTGAAGACAGCGAAGAGATCAAATATCTGAAGGCGCGGCGGCAGGCATTGGGCGGCTATTTTTTCGCCAAACGGCCGGCCCCGCCGAAACTCGCGCTCCCGCCCATCGACATCCATCAAAAACTGCTGGACGGCACCGGCGCGCGGGAAATCTCGACCACCATGGCCTTCGTGCGCATCCTCAACGCCCTGTTAAAAGACAAACAGATCGGGCCGCATATCGTGCCCATCGTGCCCGATGAGGCGCGCACCTTTGGCATGGAAGGCATGTTCCGTCAATACGGCATCTACTCGGCCGTCGGCCAGTTGTATGAGCCGGTGGACTCCGATCAACTTATGTATTACCGCGAAGACATCAAGGGCCAGATCCTGGAAGAGGGCATCAGCGAGGCCGGCGCCTATGCCTCATGGATGGCGGCCGCCACGGCCTGGCGCAATCACGGCGTCCAGATGATCCCCTTTTATATCTATTATTCCATGTTCGGTTTTCAGCGCATCGGCGATCTGGCCTGGGCCTCGGCCGACATGCGCTCGCGCGGCTTCCTGCTGGGCGGCACTTCCGGGCGCACCACGCTGGCCGGCGAGGGCCTGCAACATCAGGACGGCCACAGCCATCTGGCCGCGGCGACCATCCCGAATTGTATTTCCTATGACCCCACCTTCGCCTATGAATTGACCGTCATCATTCAAAACGGCATGCGCCGCATGTATCAGGAAAATGAAGATGTGTTTTATTACATCTCGGTCATGAATGAAAACTACCCGCATCCGGCCATGCCCGAGGGTGTCGCGGAAGGCGTCATCAAGGGCATGTACCTGTTGCAAAAACCGGCCAGGGGCAAGGCGCAGATCCAGTTGATAGGCTCGGGCACGATCCTGCGCGAGGTCATCGCCGCGGCGGAATTGCTGCAAAGCGACTTTGACATCGCCGCCAACATCTGGAGCGCGACCAGCTTCAATGAACTGCGCCGCGAGGGGCTGGCCGCGGAGCGCTGGAACCTGCTGCATCCGGCCAGAAAACCCAGAATCCCTTATGTGGCCTCGTTATTAAAAGATCCCGGCCTGCCCGCGGTGGCCGCGACGGATTACATGAAGGTCTATGCCGATCAGATCCGCGCGTTTGTGCCCGGCCGTTATATCGTGCTGGGCACCGACGGCTTCGGCCGCAGCGATACCCGCGCCCAGTTGCGCAAATTTTTTGAAGTCAACCGTTATTATGTCGTGGTCGCGGCCCTGAAGGCGCTGGCCGATGAGGGCCGGCTGCCGCCGAAGACGGTCGTCGCCGCGATCAAAAAATACGGTATAGACCCCGAAAAACCCGAGCCGACCACCGTTTAAGGCAATACTCTGCACATGGCAAAAGAAGAAGACATCCTGCTGCCCGATATTGGCGATTTCGACACCGTCGAAGTCATCGAGATCGCGGTCAATCCCGGCGATATTATCGCCGAGGAAGACACCCTGCTGACCCTGGAAAGCGACAAGGCCACCATGGATATTCCCGCGCCCAGGGCGGGCGAGGTCAAACAGCTTATGGTCAGCGTGGGCGACAAGGTGTCGCAGGGCACGCCGATTCTGCGTTTGCTGGCCAGCGATGACGACAGTGACAGCAGGGCAGTCAAAGCCGAACCGGCGGCGCCTGCGGCCCCGCCTGAAACCGCGGTCGCGGAAACCGGGCCGGACACGGAGACCGCGTCCCCGGCCGCCACCCCCGCCCCCGGCCCGTCAAGCCCCCCGGAACCGGCTACGCCGGCCCCGGCGCAAGCCACGCCGCGGAGCGAGGCGGCCAGGATTCATGCCGGCCCCTCGGTCAGGCGCTTTGCGCGCGAACTCGGCGTCGATCTGGCCCTGGTCTCCGGCAGCGGGCACAAGGGCCGGATACTGATTGAAGATGTCAAGGCCTTTGCCAAAGGCATCCTTGCAGGGGAAAAACCGATGGGCCAGATTGGCCTCGGCCTGCCCGAACCGCCGGCCATCGACTTTGCCAGATTCGGCGAGATCGAATCCAGACCGCTCAGCCGGATTCGGCGGCGGGCCGGGCAAAGCCTGCATCGAAGCTGGGTCAGCGTGCCGCATGTGACCCAGTTTGACGAGGCCGATATTAGCGAGCTTGAGGCCTTTCGAAAATCGCAACGGGACGCGGCCGGGGCCGAGGGTGTCAAGTTGACGCTGGTGGCCTTTTTGGTGAAGGCGGCCGTGTTTGCCTTGCAGAAATTTCCGGAGTTCAATTCATCGCTGGCGCCCGGCGGTGACAATCTCATTATAAAAAAGTATTACCACATCGGGGTCGCGGTCAATACCGAGCAAGGCTTGATCGTCACGGTGATCCGGGATGCCGATAAAAAGGGCCTGTTTGATATTGCGAAAGCGATCACCGAACTCGGCGACAAGGCCAGGGCCGGCCGGATCGCGCCGGAGGAATTGCAGGGCGGCAGTTTTACCATCTCCAGCCTGGGCGGGATCGGCGGCCTGCATTTCACCCCCATCATCAACCCGCCCGAGGTCGCCATACTCGGCGTGTCGCGCGCCGCGGTAAAACCGGTTTATGAAGATGGCGAATTTGTCCCGCGCCTGATCCTGCCCTATGCCCTGTCCTATGATCACCGCGTCATCGACGGCGTGGCCGGGGCCGAGTTTAGCCGCTTCCTCGGCGCCGTGTTGGGCGATATTCGCCAGCTTCTGCTATAACATGACGAAAGACATACACATCCCCAACATCGGCGACTTCGACAGCGTGGAGATCATCGAGATCCTGGTCAAGGCGGGCGAGCAGATTGAAAAGGAGCAGGCCCTGCTGACCCTGGAGAGCGACAAGGCCACGATGGATATTCCTTCACCGGCCGCGGGTAAGGTCACCGAACTCTGTGTCGAGACCGGGCAAAAGGTGTCGGAAGGCGCGCTCATCCTGCGTCTGGCAACCGATTCAACCGAGGCCGACAAGGCGGCGACACCGCCACCGGCCGCGGCGGCGACCCAGCCTTCCGCCCCCCCGCCGGCGGCCGCGGACAACGGGCAGTATGACGCCGATGTGGTCGTGCTGGGCGCCGGCCCCGGCGGCTATACGGCCGCCTTCCGGGCGGCCGACCTCGGCCTCAAGACCGTATTGATTGAACGCTATCCCGATCTGGGCGGCGTCTGCCTGAATGTCGGCTGCATTCCCTCCAAGGCCCTGTTGCATATCGCCAGGGTCCTCTCCGAGATCGACGAGCTAAAACAGCACGGCATTGACCTCGGCGCAAGGAAGCCGGACTCAAAACCGGTGCGCCAGTGGGCCGAATCGGTGATTACCAAACTGACCGGCGGCTTAAAGTTCATGGCAAAACAGCGCAAGGTCAAGGTGCTGAGAGGCTATGGTCGCTTTGCCTCGGCCCACTCGATCACGCTGGAACAGCCGGACGCAAGCCGCACGATCTCATTTAAACACGCCATTATCGCCGCCGGTTCCCAGCCGGCGACATTGCCGTTCCTGCCGGATGACCCGCGCATTATGGACTCAACCGCCGCGTTGCGGCTGGAGACTATCCCAAAACGGCTGCTGGTGATCGGCGGCGGCATTATCGGGCTGGAAATGGCGGCGGTTTATGCGGCCCTGGGCAGCCGGATCACCATCGTTGAAATGGCCGGCGCGCTGCTGGTCGGGTGTGACAGGGACATCGTGCAACCCCTGCAAAAAAGAATCCAGGGGCTTTATGAAGACATTTATCTGAACACCGGCGTCAGCGGCGTCAAGGCCAACAAGGGCGGCCTGAGCGTCCATTTTGAGGGCAAGGGCGCGCCGGAGAAAGACCGCTTTGACGCCATCCTGGTGGCGGTCGGACGGCGGCCAAACGGCGGCAGGATCGAGGCCGAAAAGGCCGCGGTTTATGTGGATGAGGGCGGTTTCATCCCCGTTGACCAACAGCAACGGACCAATGTGCCGCATATCTTTGCGATTGGCGATATCACCGGCCAGCCCATGCTCGCGCACAAGGCCACCCATGAAGCCAGGCTGGCCGCCGAGGTCATCGCCGGCCACAAGGCCGCCTTTGACAACCGCGTGATCCCCTCCGTTGCCTATACCGATCCCGAAATCGCCTGGGTTGGTCTGTCCGAGACCGAGGCCAGGGAAAAGGGGATCGACTATGGCAAGGGCGTCTTCCCGTGGGCCGCCAGCGGCCGCTCGCTGGCGATCGGCCGCGATGAAGGCGTCACCAAGCTCCTGTTTGACAAGCGCACAAAGCGGATCCTGGGCGCCGCCATCGCCGGGCCGAACGCGGGCGATTTGATCGCGGAATGCGCCCTGGCCATAGAGATGGGCGCCGATGCGGAAGATATAGGGCTGACCATCCACCCCCATCCAACCCTGTCCGAAACCGTCGCCATGGCCGCCGAGGCCTTCCAGGGCACAATTACGGACCTATACATCCCCAGGCGCTGATTATCGCAAATTTAACTTCTGCCTAAGCCGTCCGCGGCAGGCAGGTCCGCGGATTTTTTTACGCTCATCCGCGTAATCTGTGTAATCTGTGTAATCTGCGGACATAAAACAATGCTGCTCCACTACCGCGAATTCGGCCAGGGCCCGCCGCTAATGATCCTGCATGGCCTGTTCGGTTCCGGCCGCAACTGGCAGGGCATGGCCCGCGCGCTGGCGGCCGAGCACCGCGTCATCACGCCCGATCTCAGAAACCACGGTCATTCACCGCACACTGACGCGATGTCCTATCATGCGCTGGCGGCCGACATCATTGAACTGGCACGTCATCTCGGGCTTCAAGAAGTCCTGCTGCTGGGACACAGCATGGGCGGCAAGGTTGCAATGACCGCCGCATTGACCGCGCCCGAATATTGCAGGGCCTGTATTATTGCCGACATCGCACCGGTCAACTATACCGATGACCTTGCGGCCCTGGCGCGGGCCATGCGCGACCTGCCGCTGGCCCGGATTAAGGATCGTAGTGAGGCCGAGGCGGAACTGGCCGCCTCAATCAGTGATGTCAGACTCAGGCAGTTCATGCTGCAAAATCTGGCGCGCGCCGGCAATGGCTTTCGCTGGCGCGTTAACCTCGCCGGGATCCTGTCGCAACTTGACTCGCTGAGGGCGTTTCCAGCGTCCCTGCGGGGAAAATCCTCCGGCGCGCCCGGCCTTTTTATCGGCGGGGCCGAATCGGATTACTCAATCAAGCGCGACAAGGCGGCTATTTTGCGCTATTTCCCGGCCGCCCGGATCAAAATGATTGAAGGCGCCGGACATTGGCTCCACGCCGACAAGCCCGCTGAATTCCTGCATGAAACAAGGTCTTTTATTCAATCTGTCTGAACAGCCCGTTGTCATTCCGGCCTGCCTGCCGCAGGCAGGTCGCCGCATACAGGACATCCTGTCCATAAATGACGGAAAGGGGGTTATGGTTCGGGATCTGCCGGGAATAACGGAGAGACGGCGGGGTTTATGTTTCCCGTTTGAGCGCGCGGCGGCCGATGTCTGCCCGGTAGAACATGCCTTCATAGTGGATGGCGCCGAGCGCTTTATAGACCTGTTGTTGCGCTTGTCTGAGGTTATCGCCCAGGCCGGTGACACACAGGACGCGGCCGCCGGCCGTTACGATATGACCATCCTTGTTTTTTGTGCCGGCATGAAAGACTTTAACGCTGTCCGGAAATTCGCTGTCCAGCCCGCGGATTATGTCGCCCTTTTTGACCGTGGACGGATAGCCGGCCGCGGCCGTCACCACGCCCAGCGCGACGCGCCGATCCCATTTAAGCTCGGCTTGATCCAGCCTGCCCGCCGTTGCCGCCAGACAGAGTTCAACCAGGTCGCTGTTCAGGCGCGGTATGATCGCCTGGGTCTCCGGATCTCCCAGGCGGCAGTTAAATTCCAGCACCCGCGGCGCACCGTCCCGGCCGAGCATGAGCCCGGCATACAGGAAGCCGGTGTAGCTCCGGTTTTCCCGCCGCATGCCCCTGACCGTGGGCATAATGATGTCCGCCATGACGCGCTCATGCAGGCTTTGGTCAACCCGCGGCATGGGTGAATAAGCGCCCATGCCGCCGGTATTGGGGCCTTTGTCACCGGCGTCCCTGGCCTTGTGATCCTGCGAGCTGGCCAGCGGCAGGACCTGCTCGCCGGCCGCCATGACGATAAAACTGATTTCTTCGCCTTGCAGAAATTCTTCAATCACCACGCGCTGCCCGGCCACGCCGAATTTGCGCCCGGTGAGCATGGCCCGCACCGCGGCCTCGGCCTCGGCGGCGGTGGCGGCGATGACCACGCCTTTGCCGGCCGCCAGGCCATCGGCCTTGATCACGATCGGCAATGGTTTTGATTTGAGGTATTCAAGTGCGGGGCCGGCCTCGGTAAAGACGGCATAGCCGGCGGTTGGGATGCGGTATTTTTTCAGAAAGTCTTTGGTGAAGGATTTGGAGCCCTCCAGCATTGCCGCAGCCCCGCTCGGCCCGAAGCAATTCAGCCCGGCGGCGTGGAAGGCGTCGACGATACCCGCGACCAGCGGCGCCTCCGGCCCGATGATGGTCAGCCCGATCTGTTCTTTGGCGGCAAAGGCCGTGAGCGCCTCGATATCATCCGCGCCGATGGCAATATTGCGGATACCCGGTTCCTGCGCGGTGCCGGCGTTGCCGGGCGCGACGTAAACGCGCTCTGCCCGATCCGATTGCGCGGCCTTCCAGGCCAGGGCATGTTCACGCCCGCCCGCGCCAACGATTAATATTTTCATTGCCGGCGCATCGTGTCAGTGGAGGAAGTGGCGCATGCCGGTAAAGACCATCGCCATATCATGTTCGTTGGCCGCGGCGATCACTTCTTCATCGCGCACGGAACCGCCGGGCTGTATCACGGCCCTGACCCCGGCCGCGGCCGCGACATCCAGGCCGTCACGAAACGGAAAGAAGGCATCCGAGGCCATGACCGAACCGGCCACGGGTAGATTTTCGTCCCCGGCCTTGAGCGCGGCAAGGCGCGCGCTGTAGATTCGGCTCATCTGGCCGGCGCCGACGCCGATCGTCATCCGGTCTCTGGCGTAGATAATCGCGTTTGACTTGACATATTTGACCACCTGCCAGGCAAACAGGAGGTCGGCCAGCTCTGCTTCGTCCGGTTGCCGCCGGGTGACGATTTTCAGGTCTTGCCTGGTGATGCGGCCTGAATCCTTATCCTGCACCAGCAGGCCGCCGCTGATCCGCTTTAGCCCCAGCGCGGGCAGCGCCTGTTTGCGATAACCGGTTTCGAGCAGGCGCACGCCGGGCTTGCCGGCAATGACTTCGCTGGCGTCCGGCGTGACTTCCGGGGCGATGATCACTTCCACGAACTGGCGATCGATAATGGCCCTGGCCGTGGCCGCGTCCAGTTTTTTGTTGAACGCGATGATGCCGCCGAAGGCGGCGGCCGGGTCAGTTTTATAGGCGCGCTCGTAAGCCTCCAGGGGGCCGCCGCCAAGCGCCGCGCCGCAGGGGTTGGCGTGTTTGACGATCACGCAGGCCGGTTCTTCAAATGACAGGGCGCATTCCAGGGCGGCGTCGGCGTCGGCGATGTTGTTATAGGAGAGTTGCCGGCCCTGTAGCTGTCTGGCTCCGGCCAGGGCGCCGGCGGGGGGATCCGGCTCGGTATAGAATGCCGCCGTCTGATGTGGATTTTCGCCGTAACGCAATGTCTGACGTTTTTTGAATTGCGTGGTGTAAGTGAGCGGATATTCGACCGGTTCCTTATCGGCGTTGAGCGCGCCGAGATAGTTGGCCACGTTCGCGTCGTAATTGGCAGAGAGGGCAAAGACCTTTTGCGCCAGACGGAAACGGGTGGCCGCGCTGACGCTGGCCCCATTGGCCTTCAGTTCAGCGGATACCGGTCCGTAGTCGGCCGTATCGCTCAGCACGGTGACGGCCGCATGATTTTTTGCGGCGGCGCGCAGCAGCGCCGGGCCGCCGATGTCGATATTTTCAAGCGCCTCGGCGAAGTCGCAGCCGGCCCTGGCGACAGTCGCCGCAAAGGGATACAGGTTGACGACCAGCAGGTCGATAGGGCCGATATCCTGTGCCCGCATGATTTCATCATCAATGCCGCGGCGCCCCAACAGGCCGGCGTGAATCTTTGGGTGCAGGGTTTTAACGCGGCCGTCCATCATTTCCGGGAAGCCGGTATAGTCAGAGACTTCAATCACCCGGATAGCGTGTTCGGCCAGCAATTTTGCCGTGCCGCCCGTGGACAGGATTTCAATATCCAGCGCGGCCAGTGTTTGACATAACTCGACTATACCGGTTTTATCGGAGACGCTGACCAGCGCGCGCTTTACCATTGTCATTTTGTTGTTTCTCCGCCAGGACGCAATGTCATTCCCGCTTGAGCGGGAATGACATCAGCAACGATCACGATTGCCCTTTCCGGTCGATGCCGTACTTTTTCAGGCGATTGCGCAGGGTAATGCGATTGAGTCCGAGCATTTGCGCGGCATGGGTGAGATTGCCGCGGGTGTGTCGCATGACGACTTTAAAAAAAGGTTTTTCCACTTCCTGCATGAACAGCGAATACAGATCGCGGGTCTCGTGGCCGTCCAGATCCTTGAAATAGGTCTTCATCGCGCGCTCGACATTATCGGCCAGACATTTTCCCCGCTTGTCGTTGTGCAGATTCAATATTATTTACCTCCCTTGTTGTCGTCTGCGGTTGTGTGGCATTGGTGTTGCCGGACTGCTAATGATAACCGCTTTCGGGCGCTTCACCAAAGCCGAAATTCAAAACTGACCACGGCCGTATTCGGGCCGTTTACGGCCAGCGCGAAACGCACCGGCTGATTGACCGGCATGCCTTGATCGGGGTCGGCGCCGCCGGGCAGATAATCGGCCGGGACAAAATGACGATGGCCCAGCAATTTGCCGGCCGTATCGAACAGGGCGAGTTGCACGCGCGGATAGGGTTGTGGCATGGCCAGTTCATTCAGCAGCGTTGCCTGCACCAGCAGGGTATCTTCATAGCGGGGGTGCGGCCGCACATCCCGCTGGACCAGCCGGATCGCGCGCGCGTTGTGTTGCCGGGTGATACTGCAATTCAATCTGTGGCAGATTTGCTGCGCATAGGGCAGCCATTGCGGATAATCCAGCAGCAACTGGTCCCGGTTAAACCAGGCCAGTTGCGCCGCGAGCACAAGCAAGGCAAGCAGGCTTGCGCCGGCCCAGAATAAGCGCCAGCCCGGCCTGGCCCTGGGCCTTAAAATGTCATAAGGGTTTTCTTTCATCGACTTTTTATAAATGTGATTCTGGCCTGCCTGCCGCAGGCAGGTAGAAATGACAACAGGGCTTTATCACGGCTTGCCGCCGTTCCTGCCACACCTTAGTTATTTTAGCCCGAGTTTTTTCTCCAGATAATGTATGTCCGTTCCGCCGGCCATAAATGCCGGATCCCGCGTCAGGCTCTGGTGCAACGGAATATTGGTCTTGATCCCGTCGATCACGATCTCGGACAAGGCCGTTGACAGGCGCGCCAGGGCCAGTTCGCGGGTCTCGGCGTGGGCGATCAGTTTGCCGATCATGGAATCATAATAGGGCGGCACCCTGTAGCCCTGGTAAACATGGGTATCAACCCGGATCCCGGGGCCGCCCGGCGGATGATAATGATCGATAGTGCCTGGCGAGGGCGTGAAGGTCTCGGGGTCTTCGGCATTGATCCGGCATTCGATGGCATGGCCGCGGATCGCAATATCATCCTGCCGGTAGCCCAGCGGCCGGCCGCTGGCGATATGCAACTGCTCCTTGACAATATCCACCCCGGTAATCATTTCAGTGACCGGATGCTCAACCTGCACCCGGGTATTCATTTCAATAAAATAAAACTCGCCGTCCTGATACAGAAATTCAAAGGTGCCCGCGCCGCGATAGGCCAGCGCCTCGCAGGCGGCCACGCAACGCGCGCCGATTTGCCGGCGGGTGGCCTCATCCAGGCCCGGCGCCGGGGCCTCTTCGATCACCTTCTGATGGCGGCGCTGCATGGAACAATCCCGTTCATTCAGATAAATCACATTGCCTTCGGTGTCCGCCAGCACCTGAATTTCGATATGGCGCGGCCGCTCCAAAAACTTTTCCATATACACCATATCATTGCCAAAGGCCGCGCCGGCCTCGGAGCGGGTCAGGGCGATCGACTTTAACAGGCCGGCCTCGTCCTGTACGACCCGCATACCGCGGCCGCCGCCGCCGCCGGCCGCCTTGATGATGACCGGATAACCGATCGCCGCGGCCGTTTTCAGCAGCGTGGCCGGATCATCGGCGAGCGGGCCGTCTGAACCGGGCACGCAGGGAATGCCGGCCTTTTTCATGGCGGTAATCGCCGAGATCTTGTCTCCCATTAAACGGATCGTGTCCGCGCCGGGGCCGATAAAGATAAAGCCGCTTTGCTCGACCCGCTCGGCAAAATCCGCGTTTTCCGACAGAAAGCCATAGCCGGGATGGATCCCGGCCGCATCCGTGACCTCGGCCGCGCTGATCACGGCGGGAATATTCAAATAGCTGTCAACCGAGGCCGCCGGCCCGATACAGACCGACTCATCAGACAGATAGACATGCTTTTGATCCCGATCGGCCTCTGAATAGACCGCAACGGTCTTGATGCCGAGTTCCTTACAGGCCCTGAGTATCCTGAGCGCAATTTCACCCCGGTTTGCAATAACGACTTTATCCAGCATTTTTATCTATCTTTCCGGGTCGGGCTTGTGTGGGGCTGGCTGAACATTCAGGCCGGCTCAACGACAAACAGCGGCTGGCCATACTCCACGGCCTCGCCGTTATCGACCAGGATATCGAGCAGCTTGCCGCCCGCGTCGGCCTCGATCTGGTTCATGATCTTCATGGCCTCGATGATGCACACCACATCGCCGGGTTTGACGGTTTGTCCCCTGGCGACATAGTCCGGCTCATCGGGCGAGGGCGCAGTATAAAAAATACCCACCATCGGCGCCGTGATGACATGGCCCTGGTCGGTATAGTCCGCCGCGGTCTGGCTTTCGGCAGGACGGCGCGAGGCGGCCGGTTCATTGACCGGGGCCACCGCGGCCGGCGGCGGGACATTAATCCTGGCCGCGGCGGGCGTGGCTGTTTGCGGGCCGCGCGTGATCCGCACCGATTCCTCGCCCTCGTGGATCTCAATCTCCGAAACGCCGGATTCTTCCAGCAGTTCAATCAGCTTTTTTACTTTTCTGATGTCCATCCCGCCTGTTTCCTGTTGTTTATGGTCATTTCTTAAGGAAGCTCTGATTGAATCAGAGCTTCCTTAATTCTCCAGATAATGCTCCGCGCCGCGCAGGGCGAGTTCATAGCCATAGGTGCCCAGACCGCTGATCACGGCGACCGCAATATCAGACAGATAGGAATGTCTTCTGAATGCCTCGCGGGCAAAGATATTGGACAGATGGATTTCGATAAAGGGCAGCGCCACGCCGAGCAGGGCATCGCGCAGGGCGATGCTGGTATGGGTCAATGCGCCGGGGTTGATGAGGATAAAATCGACGCCGTCTTTTTTGGTGGCATGAATGCGATCGATCAGGCCATGCTCGGCATTGCTCTGGAAAGTCTGCAAGCGATGGCCGCGGCGCTCGGCCTGGGCGACCAGACCCGCGTCGATCTCGGCCAGGGTAGCCGCGCCATAGACCTCGGGCTCACGCTCGCCCAATAGATTCAGGTTAGGCCCATGCAATACCAGAAATTTCAAGTTGCAATCCCCCAAACGGTTGCTGTTTGTTTTTCGAAGAATTTAAACGCAATTTTCGAATTTTAACAGCAATAGCAGGGGAATACGAACAGAATTTCAGGGATGCTCTGATTGAATAACAGCATTGTGGCAGAAACCGGGGGCTATCCAAAATCCCGGCATCCTTTCCCTGGATTCCTCGGCGGCCTGTTCCGACCTGCCTGCAGCAGGCAGGCAGGCTGGAATGACAGTAAAATGCTGTTATCGGGAATGCGTCAAGAGTGGCAAATGAGGCTGGCTGGAATGCCGAAAAACCTGCTATCGCCCCCGTCGTCATTCCAGCGAAAGCTCGCCTGCATGGATGCAGGTGGTAGAGCGGCGTCAGGAACAGGCCGCCGAGGAATCCAGTGGTTTATGCAATACATTCCCGCCAAGCGGGAATGACATTCTTTAAAGCATTGATCACGCCTGCGCGGCCCGGCCGCCACCGGTCATGCCTGCCCGCAGTTTTTTCATGGCATTGTTTTCAATCTGCCGGATGCGCTCTGCCGAGACCTGATATTCGGCCGCCAGTTCGTGCAGCGTGGCCTTGTTTTCGGTGAGCCAGCGCCTGGCGATGATGTCTCTGCTACGTTCGTCCAGCGTGGCAATGGCGGCCGTTAAGGCGGCCGTGTTTATGGCCGCCGCCTCGGCGCTTTCGATCAATTCTTCCGGCCCCGCCTCCCTGCTTTCAAGGTAGGCGGCCGGCGCATTGAGGGCGCCATCTTCGTCATTGTCATCGGCATGGCCGTCAAACGAGGCGTCGTAGTTGCCGAGGCGTTTTTCCATTTCCAGCACCTCGCTCGGCTTGACGCCCAGGTCTCTTGCGACTTCGTTGACCTCCTCCTGATTCAGCCAGCCCAGGCGTTTCTTGCATGAGCGCAGGTTGAAGAATAATTTACGCTGCGCCTTGGTGGTTGCGATCTTGACGATACGCCAGTTGCGCAGGATAAATTCATGGATTTCGGCGCGCACCCAATGCACCGCGAAGGACACCAGCCGCACGCCGACATCGGGGTCAAAGCGCTTGACGGCCTTCATCAGGCCGACATTGCCTTCCTGGATCAGGTCCGCCTGTTGCAGGCCATAACCGCTGTAACCGCGCGCGATCTTTACCACAAAGCGCAGGTGCGACATGACCAGACGGCGCGCGGCCTCCAGGTCATTGTCGGCGCGCAGGCGGCGGGCCAGCCTCTGTTCTTCTTCCAAAGACAGGATCGGGGCCTGATTGACGGACGCGATATAGGCTTCAAGCGAACCCGTCGGCAAGGCGAATTGCAGATTGGTCATTTCTTTCATCGTATTTCCCCTTCAGGTTTTACCGATAATTTTAGCACTCAGGAACCTTGAGTGCTAATTTTTATGGAAGTTCAGTCAGTGAATGCTTACATCTTTAGGCGCGCCCTGGCAGCGCAGTCCGGTAAGGAAACTCTGATTGAATCAGAGTTTCCTGCGGTACAGGGACGTACCGCCAAAATCAATGATGCAAATCATTGATTTTGAAGCAAGGTGAAAATCGCATTTTCACCTTGCGTGCTCTGAGAAATCCAGGATGGATTTATTCAGAGCTTCCGTAAGGGCTTGCTCAGGCGGGTTCAATGGCGCTGAGATGCCGTTTCACCGAGAGCCAGGCGCCGCACAGCCCGAGCGCAATGGCGCTGCCGATTAAAATCAGGGAGTCCGTGAAACCCAGCCCGGTCAGGTCAAAATCACCGGCATAGAGCCGCGCCAGTTGCCGGGCCGGGCCTTGCAGCAGTTGCAGCGAGACCGTGACCAGCAGCCAGGCCGTGATCCCGCCGAAGATGCCGTACCAGAGGCCGCTGTAGAGGAACGGGCGGCAGATGAAGCTGTCGCTGCCACCGAACAGTTTTATGATTTCGATCTCGGCCCGCCGGTTAAAGAGGGAGAGGCGGATGGTATTGCCGACGATCAACAGCAGGGCGATGGCGAGCAGGATCGAGAGGATGATAATGCCCCGCTTGATGATCTCCAGCAGCAGCAGCAGGCGCTTTATCCACTGGCTGTCATAATAGGCGCTATCGACTTCCGGCAGCGCCCGCAAGCCGTCAATCAGGGTTTCGATGCGGGCCTCGCTCGCGCCCTCGATCAACGGTTTTACCGACACGACATCGGGCAATGGATTGTCATCCAGCAGTTCCAGCGCCTCCTTGAAACCGGACAGGCGCTGGTACTCGGCCAGGGCCTCGGCGCGCTTGATCAGGGTCGCCTCGCGGATGGCCGGATCAGCGGCCAGCCGTTCGGCCAGACCGGCCGCCGTGTCGGCGCCGATCCCGCCGCGCAGGAATAAGGTGATCTGCAACGGGCCGTCCCAGTGCAGCGACAGGGCGCGGGCATTGTCCAGCAACAGATAAAAACCGGCCGGCAGGGCCAGCGTGATGCCGATCACGGCGCTGGTCAACAGGTTACTGAGCGGGTAACGGAGATATAGGCCGAGGCTGGCGAGCAGCGCCTGCGCGTGTTGCAGCAGCCAGGTATTGAAACGGCGTTGCAGCCGGGTCTTGAGACCCGGCTGCCGGGGCCGGCCTGTTTCCCTGTCGCCCGCCGTCATCCGCTCGCCACCGGCGGCGCGCCGGCCCGGGTCAGGATGCGGCCGTCTCTGAGGAGGATGATGGGTTTATTCAGGCGTTTGATCATGTCCAGGTCGTGGCTTGCGATCAATACGGTCACGCCAACCTGATTAAACTGTTCAAACAGGCGCATGATGTCCCAGGACAGGGCCGGGTCCAGGTTGCCGGTCGGTTCATCGGCGAGCAGGACCGCGGGGCGATGCACAACCGCGCGGGCCACGCCCACGCGCTGTTGCTCGCCGGCCGACAGCGACAGCGGGTAGCGGTTCATCCTGGCCAGCAGGCCGACCTTGTCCAGCGCGGCCTCGGCGCGTTTGCGGATCTGCTGATGGCGGTAACCGGCGATCACCAGCGGCAGCGCCACGTTGTCGAACACGGTGCGATCCTGCAACAGCCGGTGGCCCTGAAACACAAAGCCGATACTGCGCCGGAATAAGGGGATACGGCGGCGGCGGACCCGTTCCAGGTTTTGCCCGTTGACGATGATCTGGCCGCGGCTCGGGCGGTCGATCAAGGCAATCAGCCGCAGCAGGGTGCTTTTGCCCGCGCCCGAACGGCCGGTCAAATACACCATCGCGCCCTGTTCGATGTGCAGATTGATATTGTGGAGCGCCTCGTTGCCGCCGGGATAGCTCATAAAGACCCGGGTAAAGCGGATCATGCCTCATCGGCCAGCAGGGCGTCAATAAAATCAGCGGCATTGAAGGGGCGCAGATCATCGACCTGTTCGCCAACGCCGATGAAGTGCAGCGGCAGCCGCAACTCATCCGCGAGCGCAAAGGCAATGCCGCCTTTGGCCGTGCCGTCCAGCTTGGTCAGGACGATGCCGCTGACGCCGATCGCCTCGTGAAACCGGCGCGCCTGCGCCAGCGCGTTCTGGCCGCTGCCGGCATCAAGCGCCAGCAAGACCCGGGCTTCCAGGGCCGGATCGAATTTACGCGCGCTGCGATGGATCTTTTTAAGCTCCTGCATGAGGCCGTCCTTATTGTGCAGGCGCCCGGCGGTGTCGGCGATCAATACATCCATGCCGTTGGCCCGGGCCGAGCTCAGGCCGTCAAAGATCACGGCCGCGGCGTCGGAACCGTGGCGCCCGGCAATGACGCGGACCTGATTGCGTTCGCCCCAGACCTGCAATTGCTCGATGGCCGCGGCCCGGAAGGTGTCGCCGGCGGCCAGCATAACCCGCTTGCCTTCCCGTTGCAGGCGGCTGGCCAGTTTGCCGATCGTGGTGGTCTTGCCGACACCGTTCACGCCCACCACCAGGATCAGGCCGGGTTTTTGAGCCGCCGCCGGGATGACTAAAGGCTGTTCGACCGGGGCCAGCACGCTATGCAGGAGCGCCTTGAGTTTGCCCAGCGGCGCGGCCCCGTCGCGCGACTCCGCCTTTAACAGGCGGATGACCTGGTCCGTGGTTTTAAGGCCAATATCGGCGCTGATCATGCGGTCTTCAAGTTGTTCCAGCGTCTGATCGTCGATGGCCTGTTTTCTGACGCGGCTGAACAGGCCGCCGAAAAGGCCCGCGCGGGTGCGTTGCAGGCGTTCCGCCAGCGGCGCGGCAGGGCGGGTATTGTCGGCCGGTTGTGCGGCGGGTTTTTTCTTGAAGCCAAACATGGATAGTCGATTTAACGATTTAATAGTTTAATGATTTAACGCTCGGGAAGCTGTGGTATCCTATCATCAGTCGCTCGGAACTCATAAGCGGAAATACGCTCTATAAAAATCCGATAACATTAACAATCCCCCTTTCACACTTGAAGAGACAGCGAAATGCCAGGCAAATATTTTTATCTGATTAAACACGGCTTACTCTCGGCCTTGCTGATACCCGCCCTTGCCGGCACCGGGGTGGCTGCCGAGGTCGTTGAATACCAGCTCGATAACGGCCTCAAACTGCTGGTAAAACAGGACCGCCGCGCGCCGGTGGTGGTGTCCCAGGTCTGGTACAAGGTCGGCGCCAGCTACGAAACCGATGGCATTACCGGCGTTTCCCATGCGCTTGAGCACATGATGTTCAAGGGCACGGCCGCGTACCCGGCCGGTGAATTCTCGCGCATCATTGCCGACAACGGCGGCCTTGAAAACGCCTTTACCGGCCCGGATTACACGGCCTACTTTCAAACACTGGAAAGCTCGCGCCTGGAAATCAGCTTCAAGCTGGAAGCCGACCGGATGCGCAATCTGGTGCTCAAGCAGGAAGAATTCGACCAGGAGATCGAGGTGGTCAAGGAAGAACGCCGCCTGCGCACCGAAGATGAACCGCAATCCTTTTTATTTGAAACGGTCATGGCCACGGCGTTTCAAACCAGCCCTTATCGTTACCCCATAGTGGGCTGGATGCAGGACCTGGACAATATGACCGTGCAGAAACTGGCCGACTGGTATCAAAGATGGTACGCCCCCAATAATGCGACCGTGGTGGTGGTGGGCGATGTCGAGCCGGACGCGGTGCATGCGCTGGCCAAAAAATATTTCGGCGTCCTGCCCGCGGGCGAGCCGGTCGTGGTTGAGTCACTAAAGGAAGTGCCCCAACGGGGCATGAAACGCGTTACCGTCAAGCGCCCGGCCGAACTGCCCTATCTGTCCATGGCTTATAAGACACCGGCGCTGAAACCCGGCGCGGCGGGTCTGGACGGCGCCGCCGCTGGCTATGACTGGGAACCCTATGCCCTGCAGGTGTTGGTCGCCATTCTGGACGGCGGCAACAGCGCCCGTTTTGCCAGCCGTCTGATACGGTCCGCCGAGGTCGCGGCCACGGCCAGCGTCTATTATGCGTGGGCCTCGCGGCTGGATAATCTACTATTTATCTCCGGCATCCCGGCCAGCGGCAAGACCACCGCCGAGCTTGAGCGGGCCTTTCGCGGGGAGATCCTGGATATACAGACCCGGCCGGTGGCGGCCGCGGAGTTACAGCGGGTCAAGGCGCAGGTCATCTCCGGTGATGTCTATGCGCGCGATGAAGTGTTCTTTGAGGGCGAGATCCTGGGCATGCTGGAGACCATCGGCCTGTCCTGGCGGCTGGCGGAAACGTTTGTCGAACGGGTGCAGGCCGTCACGGCCGCCCAGGTCATGGCCGTGGCCAAAAAATATCTGATCGACGATCGCTTAACCGTGGCAGAGTTGGAACCTTTGCCGTTGACGGATATTTCGGATTAATTCCCATATTAATAATCAAGCGCACGGAGGAGGATAGCGCCCATGCCGATTAAATCATTATTACTGTTTGTGCTGCTGGCCGGCAGTCAGGCCATGTCGGCCGCGCCCAGGATTCAAAGTTGGGAAACCAGCCGCGGCGCGGCTGTCTATTATGTGCATGCGCCGGAACTGCCGATGGTCGATATCAAGATCGTGTTTGACGCCGGCAGCAGCCGGGACGGCGATCTGGCCGGTCTCGCCTTGTTGACCAACGAACTGCTGGATCAGGGCGCGGCCGGGCTTGACGCCGATGCGATCAGCGGCGGCTTTGAATCGCTGGGCGCCATTTATGGCGTGAATGTCGGCCTGGACTCGGCCTCGGTGTGGTTGCGTTCATTGACCGATGAAAAATTATTCAGCCAGGCGTTGGTCAACCTGCAAAGGGTTATCTCAAAACCGGACTTCCCCGAAGCCGCGCTTGAACGGGAGCGGGCCAGGACCTTGATCCGCATTCAGGCCAAGCAGCAGTCGCCCGATTCACTGGCGTATGACGCCTATATGACCGCGGCTTACGCGGCGCATCCCTATGCCAGCCCGCCTGTCGGCACGGAAGCAACGGTCAAGGCGATCCAGCGCGAGGATGTTATTGACTTTTACCGCGGCCACTACGTGGCGCAAAATGCCATCATCGTGATCGTGGGGGCGCTGAATCGCGGCCGGGCTGAACAAGTGGCCGAACAACTCGCGGCGGAACTGGCCAGCGGCCGGGCGGCGGCCCCATTGCCTCGGGTAGCCGCCCCGCAGGAAGCCCGCCGGATCGCCATCAAATATCCCTCTCAGCAAACGCATATTCTGCTGGGACAGCCCGGCGTCAGGCGCGGCGACCCGGATTATTTCCCGTTATACGTGGGCAATCATGTGCTCGGCGGCGGCGGCATGACCTCGCGCCTGTTTGCAGAGGTGCGCGGAAAACGCGGCCTGTCTTACAGCGCCTACAGCTATTTTTCGCCCATGCGTTTTCAGGGGCCGTTTATCGCCGGCCTGCAAACCAAAACCGAACGGGCCGGCGAGGGCCTCAAGGTGCTGCAAGACAATATCAGACGTTTTATCGATCAGGGTCCGACCGAGGCGGAGTTGGCCGCGGCCAAGCGCAATATTACCGGCAGCTATCCCCTGCGTATCGACAGCAACAGCAAGATACTGGATTATGTGGTCATGATTGCCTATCACAAATTGCCGCTGGATTACCTTGAAACCTTTAATAAGAAGGTTGAGGCCGTGACGCGGGCGCAGATCAGGGACGCCTTTCAACGGCGCCTGACGCCGGACAGATTCGTGACCGTCATGGTCGGCGCCGAGACAGAGAGCGACTCGCAAGGCGGCTCCTGAGCCCGGCCCGGCGTTTGGCCTATCCTGGCAGGTTGCGCGTCATCGCCGGTAAATGGCGTGGCAGAAGACTCACGGTGCCCGACGCTCCGGGTCTGCGGCCCACCCCTGAACGCGCGCGTGAGACATTATTCAACTGGCTGCGGGATGACATCGCCGGGGCGCGCTGTCTTGACCTGTTCGCCGGCAGCGGCGCGCTCGGTTTCGAGGCGCTGTCACGCGGGGCGGCCGGGGTGGTCATGGTGGAATCCGATGCCGGTCTGGTCAGGGCCTTGCGGCAACAGGCGGAAAAACTCGACAGCCAAGGGCACGTTATCGAACTGGCCGATGCCATTGGCTGGCTGAAACGCGCGCTCAAACCGTTTGATATTATCTTCCTGGACCCGCCGTTCAAACAGGGCCGCATAGCCCAGTGCTGCGCCCTGATTAAAGAGGGCGCATTGCTGAATAACCACGGCGTGGTGTATATTGAGGCGGAAAAAGGGCTGCCGTCGCCGCCGGGCTGGGAAATACACAAACAAGGCAACGCGGCTCAGGCACAATTCATGCTGATTCGGCCCTGCTCTGTCCCGGCCGTAAAATAGCGGGCATGAGCGCCAGACTCATTCTGAACTTCCCTGCCTGCAGCCTGCCTGTTGCAGGCAGGTGAAAGCCGGAATCCAGTGGTTTATACAACTACATTTCCGCCTATGCGGGAATGACAACCAAGACGGTATTCCGGTCTGCCAAGTACAGACAAGCAAAACCGGAGTTTATCCAACATCCCAGCCTTACTGGATTCGGACTTTCGCCGGAATGACGATGGGGGGAATGACAATTAAGGCAGGCTCAGGTGGCTTTTTGCCGGCAGCGAGCGCGGAGCGATCTTGAATCCATGGCCCAACTTTGCCAGCATGCTATTAACAATCGCATAAGTATTGGCAGTACATTATAATTTATCGCTATGAGCACGAGAATTGAATTACGTCATCAAAAACGCAAAGGTGTGGTCGAAGCTACCTGCCTGCAGCAGGCAGGCCGTTATCCGCCAAGAACTGGTTCATTTGGTTCGGTGGATTTACAGCCTGCCGGAACGCACGGTTTTCGACTGGCTTTCACGTTATCGGGCAGGCGGATGGGATGCGCTCAAAAAAGGCAAACGCAGCGGCCGCCCGGGAAAGCTCAGCGCTGAGGACATGCAGTGGGTTTATAAGGCGGTGACAATGGGTAACCCGATGCACTATCAGTATGATTTTTGTCTTTGGACTCTGGGCCTGTTAGGCGCTCTGATTGAGCAAGCACGGGGGATCAAGCTGAGCAAGGGCGCCGTCAGCCGCTTATTGGTGCATCTGGGCTTGAGCGCGCCGCGTCCGGCCTACAAGTTTATCCAGTTTCTAAAAAAACGCCACAAGGATGCCGGCAGGTCCATTTTGGTCATCGCTGATAACGCCAAATATCACTACAGCAAGGAAACACGGCGCTTCCTTAAGCAACAAGACGGCGAGATTTTGCTGGCTTTCCTGCCGGCGTATTCACCGGAACTCAATCCTGACCTGCCTGCGGCAGGCAGGTGAGCAGGTTTGGAATCATGCCAAACGTCAACTCAGTCAACGCCCTGTCTGGGACAAACATGATATGAAAAGGCGCTTGTCAGCCATTTTGCATTCTCTTCAGAAACGCACGGGCTTGCTCAAGAGCGTCTTCAAAATGAAAGATACGAAATATATCCTGGAAGTCTTCATATGAACTGCGATTATTTATGTAAGGATTAATACCTGCCGAAATGTGACATCTATGCAATTGAAAATTTGGAGGTTTACATGAAAAAAATCATAATTTCCGGCGTTGCCGTTGCCGTTGCCGTTGCTGTTGCGGCTATTGGGCTGGTTGGCGCGCCGTACCTGACTGGCTTAATCGCTGAAAAAGACACACGTGATCTGGCGAATGCCATGAATGCCGATGCGCGTTATGGCGAGATTGCTATTGTTTCTTATGAGCGCGGTATCCGTTCATCCCGAGTGGAATATGAATACAAACTGCCGGAGTATTTACAAGATTTGTCGAAAGATTCGGATATTGTCGAATACTCATGCGATTATTCGCATGGCATTATCGGCATTGCTTACAACTGTAATTTCAACTCCAATCCTATGTATCAGATTATCCTGGACACATTTTTCGCCGGCGAGGACCCGTTGTCGATCACGGGCACTATTTCTGCCTTCGGCAGCTTTGACCAGACTATAGAGTTCAAGGAAATTAATCACACTATGGAAGATGGCGCCGCTATCAAACTTGCGCCAGGCAAAATAGTCATTCGGTCTGACAGCAATTTTGAGGATTATGACGCTGAAGCGGAGTTCGGCGCGCTGGAATTCTCTAATGAAGACGGCGCCATGACCATAGGTAGCAGCGATCTGAGCTGGAATACATCCTCCGTGCCAGCCGGCTTGATGCTGGTTGACTTTGAAATGAGCGCGGAAGACTTCAATTTTGTTGATCAACAACAAAATGTGTCCATAAGCGGCCTGAAGATGAATAGTTCGTGGGATGAGAAAAACGGCAAGCTGGAATCAAAAACCCTCCTTACCGCCGAGTCTGTAAACGGGGCGCCGGTTGAGATTGAGGATTTTAAGCTGGGCGTTGATCTTACTGGCCTGGACAGCGCCGCGGCGCTGGAATATCAGGCATTCACTCAGAACATGCAGTTGGAAATGCTTAAGCTGGAATATCAGGCATTCACTCAGAACATGCAGTTGGAAATGCTTAAATCGCTTGAGTCGGGCGAGGCACAGCCACCGGATCCATCCCAGGCGATGGCTATGGCGTCTATTTTGGAGAAGATGATGGATAAGGGCCTGGGCCTGAAAGTCAATGTGGACACTCGGCTTGATGGGACGCCAAACTCGGTCGATCTTTCTATAAGCCTGCTGGAAAAAACCACTTTTTCGCAGTTTGCCACGTTTCTGGTTAACCCTGAGCCGGTGTTGAAGAATCTTGACATCAGGTTAAACGCTTCGCTGGACGCGGGTTTGCTGGACAATAAATTCGGAGTCGGCCCGATGGTTGCCAGTGACGATAAAACCTATAAAACATCATTAAAACTGGGCGCACAGCCGGAGTTGGATGGCAAGCAGATCAGCATTGAGGAATTGCAAATGCTGTTAATGCTGTTAATGCTGGGCTTAATGTAATACGTTGGCGCGCGCAAGAAATATAAAAACCATAAACATTGTATCGCGTTTTCCTGCCTTTAGCAGGTGGCCTGTCTAATGTGCGTAGTCCGGCCGACCATAAAATGACACGGCGCCAGCTTTTCGGCTTTAACAATCTCGCCAAGACACTGAGTCTTAATCTCTATGCCGTATCGTATGTCGCGCCCGGGGCCGGGTTGCGGCGTTACCTGGAACAGATTGAAACGGAATATCATTCAAGCCGTTTGACCGCCATGCTTGAGCGGGTGGCCGCTATTATCGGGGCCAGGATACTCAATGTCGCCGGGGCTGATTATGAGCCGGCAGGCGCCAGCGCCGCCCTGCTGATCTCGGAAGAGGCGGAGGCGGGCACGGCCGGCGGCAAGACGCCGGAATCGGTGCTTGCCCACCTCAACAAAAGCCATTTAGCCGTGCATACTTACCCTGAAACGCGGCCCGCAGCGGGCATTTGCACATTCCGCGCGGATCTTGACGCCGGCACCTGCGGCATGATCTCGCCGTTGAAGGCGTTGAACTTTCTGCTGAGTGGTTTCCGGGCAGATGTTGTTGTCATGGATTACCGGGTGCGCGGTTTTACCCGTGACACGGCCGGCAACAAGCTGTTCATTGATCATGCGATCAATTCCATCCAGGATTTTATTGCTGAAGAAACAAGAGACCGCTATCAGCGGCAGGATGTTAACGTTCATCAGGAAAACCTGTTTCACACCAGGATGAGGCTGAAACGGCCTGATCTTGCCCAGTGCCTTTTCAAGGCTGATAAGCAAGGGTTAAGCGGGCGGGAACAGCGAGAAATAGAGAAAGGGATCGAGATGGAAATTGCCGAAATATTTAACGGCGGCAGCGGCCATGAGTGAAGCGCGCAAGGGCCGCCGCGGGTTCACCTTTGGCCTTCCCGTCTAACTGTTTTTCTGTTTTGCCCAGGAATCCCGCAGGCTGACGGTGCGGTTAAAGACCGGTTTTTTGGCCGCGCTGTCCTTGTTGTCCACACAGAAATAGCCGAGGCGCTCAAATTGAAAGCGCTCCTCTGCCACGGCCTCCCGCAGGGACGGTTCCAGGCAGGCCTCCTTGATGATCTGTATGGAGTTTGGGTTGAGAAAGTCCTGCCAGTCGGCGGCATGTTGATTGTCCTCCGGTCTGGGCTCAGTAAACAAGCGGTCATACAGCCTGACTTCCGCGCGCAGGGCATGGGCGGCCGAGACCCAGTGGATCGTGCCTTTTACCTTGCGCCCGTCCGGCGCATTGCCGCCGCGGGTCGCGGGGTCATAATGGCACCTGAGTTCAACGATATTGCCGGCCTCATCCTTGATGACCGCCTCACAATGAATAAAATAGGCATAACGCAAACGGACTTCGCGCCCCGGCGCCAGGCGAAAAAATTTCCGGGACGGCGCTTCCATAAAATCATCCCGCTCAATGTAGATCACCCTTGAGAACGGCAGCTTGCGACTGCCCATCTCGGGCCGGTTGGGATGATAAGGCGCTTCAAGTTGCTCCGTCTCCGTCGCGGGATAATTTTCTATGACCACCTTGAGCGGTTTTAACACGGCCAGCACGCGGCGGCTGTGCCTGTCCAGATCCGCGCGCGCGCAGTTTTCCAGCACGCCCATATCGATCAGGGTGTCGCTTTTGGTGATGCCGATGCGCTCGCAGAAATCCCGAATCGCCCGCGGTGTGTAGCCACGCCGACGCATACCGATAATGGTCGGCAGGCGCGGGTCGTCCCAGCCTGAGACATGTTTGCCCGTGACCAGTTGGTTTAGTTTACGTTTGCTGGTAACGGTATAGCTCAGATTGAGGCGCGCAAATTCAATTTGGCGCGGATGGCAGGGGACTGGCAACTGATCCAGAAACCAGTCATACAGGGGGCGGTGATCTTCAAATTCAAGCGTGCACAGGGAATGGGTGATGCCTTCCAGGGCGTCCGACAGACAATGCGTATAATCGTACAGCGGATAAATACACCAGTCATCGCCGGTGCGATGATGCGCCCTCTTTTTTATGCGGTAGATGGCCGGGTCCCGCATATTGATATTGGCCGAGGCCATATCAATCCTGGCGCGCAGCAGGCATTCGCCCTCGGCGAACTCGCCTTTTTTCATGCGCTCAAACAAATCCAGATTTTCCTCCGGACTACGCTCGCGGTATGGGCTGGGTTTGCCGGCTGCGGTCAGGGTGCCGCGATACTCGCGGATTTCATCAGCGGAGAGATGGTCCACATAAGCCTTGCCGTCGCGTATTAACCGCACGGCCAGTTCATAGAGCCTCGCAAAATGATCGGAGGCAAAGAACAGGCGATCCTGCCAGTCAAACCCCAGCCAGCTTACATCCTGTTTGATCGCGTCGGTATATTCGACCTCTTCTTTCTCCGGGTTGGTGTCATCAAAGCGAAGATTGCAGAGCCCGCCTTTATAGTCATTGGCGATGCCAAAGTTCAGGCAGATCGATTTTGCATGGCCGATATGCAGATAGCCGTTCGGCTCGGGCGGAAAGCGCGTATGCACCTTGCCGTCGTTTTTGCCGCGCCTTAGATCGGCGTCAATGTAATTGCGTATAAAATTACTGGCTTTATCAGATTCAGATTCCGGCATGAATTATCCTCGGGGTTACTCAAGAAAACTCTGCTTCAATCAGAGTTTAAGGGGATGACCTGCCTGCCGCGGACAGGCGGCTATCTTTCAATATCAAGGTCTTTTACGGATTGTTGCGCTTTTTTGCGCTTGCCGGAAGCTCGACACCAAGCGTCTTCGCCTGCCGCGCGATGTAGTCTTTTTCGGCAATACTTAAGGCTGTTATGCGGGCCTGAATAACCTGCTTTTCCGTGTCTTCCAGGCGGTACTTGAGATAATTACCGAGGCGGGCGCGGTGACTTCCGAATGCCTGGCGCGCTTCGTCCAGGGGCAAGCCCTGTTTGCGGTTTTTACGCATGATGTGGGCCCGGTCAATAGCCTTGTATTTTTCCGGATCGTCAACAATCTCCAGTTGTTGCTCAATCGCCGTAATACCTTCCAGGCCGGCTTTCAGGCCGCCTATCATCTCCTTATCATGGGCTTTGGCATAGTGATTCAGATCATTTTCAAGAAAATCCCTTTCCATCTTTATGATTGCTTCCACATTGCCACTCGCCGTTATCTGTTTGACATCAGTCAGCACCACCTTTCTTGCATCAGCCAACTCTTTGGCGCTGGGCACTCCTTTATGTTTATTAAAGGTCGCCGCCTCCTCTGCCAACGAGCCTTTTATGTTCTCTGGCGCGCTCAATTATTTGTCCAGCCAATCCGGGCCGTAGTCTTCATCGGCATTACTCGTATCAAAGCCCGTGGCACGGATAAAGTTGGCGCCGTACCACCACTTGAGTGTCATCAGAGTGGGTCCGGGTAAAGCCATAAGGCTGTACCATTGCCAGAAAGTATCCTCATCACCCGCTTTACTCGCCTTACTGCCTTCGGCGAGGTAAACCATCTCTATGTCTCCATGATACAGGCGTAATCGCTCTTCCTGCTCTTCCTTTGACAGGTAGCCCTTGCCGTGTTCCCGCAACCAGGCGGCCCGCTCTTCCTTCGACATCGCCAACCATTCCGGTGTCGGCGCTAACGGCGGCTTTTGTTCATGCTCCATGTCCGCGGTGACTTGGAATGCTGTATTCATCGTTATGCTCCTGTGTAATACCTTAAGTTCAATTATAGTCCACCTGCCCGCGGCAGGCGGGAGTTGCAGGCTAACTCTCCCAAGGCTTCATCACCAGACCTGCCCGCGGCAGGCAGGGAGAAGTCCTGACCGGACTTATTCAACGCTTCTTTGAACTCGCAGTGTCATTCCAGCAAGGCCGGGGGGCCTCGCCGATCAAAGGCGCGCGCTGGCCGGCAGATCGCCGGAGAGCCCCATAGCCCGCCGCATGATCGCGGTTTTAACCACGGGCAAGCCGTCAAACAGGGTCAGGCCCGTGTTGCGCAGCCATTGCAACGGCCGATTCTGGCTTTCAAAAAGATATTTGAAGCCTTCCAGTATATGCAGCATCGCCCTGTTTTCAAGCCGCCGCCGGCGTTCATAACGGCGCAACAGCCCTAACCGGCCCGGATCCCTGCCGCGTTGGCGCGCGTCGATCAGCAGTTCGGCCAGCGCCGCGGCATCAAGCAGGCCCAGGTTTGCGCCCAGACCGGCCAGCGGATGCACGCTGTGGGCGCTGTCACCAACCAGAACAATCCGCGGGCGGCAATAGCGCTCCGCGCGCGCGCCGTAAAGCGGAAACACGCCGCGCGGGCCGCTGTCGGTGATTTGTCCGAGTTCGCCGGCAAAGGCCTCGGCCAGTTCATGGCGGAAGGCGGCCGGCGCCATCTGCCGCAGCCGCTCTGCCTGGGCCGGCGCGGTACTCCAGACGATCGCGCACCGGCGCGGGTCCGCGAGCGGCAGAAAGGCGAGCGGCCCGCGCCTTAGAAAACGCTGGCGCGCGATCCGCGCGTGCGGATATTCCGTGCTGACCAGGCAGGCCAGCGCCGCTTGATGATAGTCGCGCCGGTGATAGTCAATATTGGCCAGGGCCCTGATCCCGGAATCAGCGCCATCGGCGCCAACCACGAGGCGGGCCGAAAATTGCCGCCCGTCCTGGCCCTGCAATCTTATGGTATTGCCCTCTTCCGCCAGCAATGCCGGAACAACCGGCCCGTGACAATGTACAGGGTCAAGCGCCGCCAGACTGGCCCGTAATGCCGCGATCAACGCCCGGCGGGCAATGATGTAGCCCATCGCGGGCCGACCTGTCGCGGCGCTGTCAAACAGCACCGCGCCGGGGCCGGCCTCATCCCGGACAGACATTTTCCTGAAACAGGCTATCTCGGCCGGGTCGATATGCGCCCAGGCGCCCGCGTTTTCTAAAATCCGTCGGGACGCGGGCGTGACGGCGAACACGCGCTCATCCACCGGCTCAAGCCGATGATCCGACCTGGCCGCCGCATCCAGCAGGATGACCGTAAAACCGGCCCGGCCCAGCAGGCAGGCCAGGGCGCCGCCGGTAATGCCGCCACCGGCCACGATAATATCGGCATCCCGCCCTGCATTTTTTGGGCTCATACCCGGCCCGCGGCCGGCGGCCGCGGCGCCGACAAACCCGTTGCCATTTCCATCACGCCACGCTTGAGACCGGGCATCAGGTCAAGCAACAGCAGGCCGAGGCCGCGGCTTGAGCGCAGCAGCGGCAGGCGATTATAAAAGCAGGCGGCAATGGCGTTGGTAAAGCGCATGACACGCCTTTGGTCCCGCCGCCGGCGCCGGTAATAGTCTTCGAGGATGGCGATATCATCGAGCGGGCGTTGTGCGGCGCTGGCGCGCAACAGACAGGCGGCCAGACCGGCCGCATCGCGCAGGCCCAGATTAAAGCCCTGGGCGCCATTGGGATGAAGGGTGTGGGCCGCGTTGCCGAGTAACACCAGTTGCCTTTGATAGTGCCGCAGCGCCTCAATAAAGACAACGGGATAGGCGCGCCTGCGCCCGGGCTGGCTGATCCGGCCCAGACGCCGGCCGAACCCGGCCTCGACCGCGGCCGCAAATTCGGGCCCGGACAGGGCCAGATAGCGATCCGCCTCGGCCCGTTCGACGCTAAACACCACGACTGATTTATGCCGCTCAACCGGCAATAAGGCAATGGGGCCATGCGGCGTAAAACGCTCAAAGGCGGCGCCGTTATTCGGCCTCTCCGTGGTCAAATTTGCCACGATAGCCGTTTGCATAAAATCGTGTGCTCGCGTATTGATGCTCGCCAGCCGCCTGACCAGGGAGTCTCGCCCGTCACAACCGGCCAGAAGTTTTGTATTGATTTCCCTTTGGCCCTGTTCCGTCTTGATCTCAAGCCGCAGCCCATCGGCGCCGGACTGAAAACGGATCAACTCGGCGGGGCAGATCAGGTCGATATTTTCAGCCGCGGCCATTTGCTCATGCAGGGCCCGGCCGAGCTTGCCGGCCACGACCACGTGGGCCAGTTCAGTCAGGCCCAAAGCGGCCGGGCGCATGCGGGTCATGCCCAAACGGCCCTGTTCGGAGACATGAATCTGCCGGATCGGGGTGACCGCGGCGCTTAATCCCGGCCATACCCCGATGTCTTCGAGGATCTGCCGGGAGGCGGGCGCAAGGGCGATGCCGCGCTCATCATCACCCGCTGGCCGCCGCTGGCCGGCCGCAACCGGTTCAACGACAGCAATCCGCAGGCCGCTGCCCGCCAGCGCGGCGGCCAGACTGGCGCCGACCATGCCGGCCCCGATGATGACCAGGTCATAGTCAGGCGGCATCGGCCATAAGCCCCTCGATCGCGGCCACGGTCTTGGGCGCGTCTTCGCTCAGGATCTCACAGCCGTCTTTGGTCACCAATACGTCATCCTCAATGCGAATGCCGATATCCCACCATTTTTTGGCCAGGCCCTTGCCGCCGGCCGGGAAATACAGGCCGGGTTCCACCGTCATCACCATGCCCGCCTCCAGCAGCCGCCATGCGCCATCGACCTTGTAGTCGCCCACATCGTGCACATCCATGCCCAGCCAATGCCCGGTGCGGTGCATATAATATTTGTCATAAGCCCGGTTTTTGATGATTGCATCCGGCTTGCCCTTGAGTATGCCCAGTTCCACCATGCCCTCCGTCAAGACCCGGACCGCCGCGTCATGCGGGTCGTTCCAGTGATTGCCGGGTTTGACCGCCGCTATCGCGGCCAATTGCGCCGCCAGCACCAGCTCATAAATCTGCCGCTGCGCGGCCGAAAAGCGGCCATTGGCCGGAAATGTGCGCGTGATGTCGCTGGCGTAGCCCTGATACTCGGCGCCCGCGTCAATCAACAGCAGGTCGCCGTCATCAATGCGATCCCCGTTCTCGGTATAATGCAGGATACAGCTATTTTCGCCCGCGCCGACAATGGAGGGATAGGCCGGGGCCGCGGCGCCGTGCCGCCTGAATTCATGGCTCAACTCGGCCTCTATCTGATATTCATACATGCCCGGCCGGCAGGCCCGCATGGCGCGTTTGTGCGCGCCGGCCGAAATACGCGCCGCCCGGCGCATGAGTTTGATCTCGTGGCGGCTCTTGTATAAACGCATGTCATGCAGAAAATGATCCAGGGAAATAAATTCGCCCGGCACGACCACGCCGTCCCGCGCCTGACGCCGGATCCGGCTTACCCAGCCCAGCACGCGCTGATCAAAATCCGGGTCATTGCCCATGTTATAAAACAGCCGTTCGCGGTTTTCGATCAGGCCGGGCAGGATATCGTCCATATCTTCGATCGGGAAGGCGTCATCGGCGCCGTAAATGGACACGGCCCCTTCCAGCCCCGCCCGCCGGCCATTCCAGATTTCCATTGCCCTGTCGCGGGGCCGGCAAAACAGGATAAATTCGCCTTCCGGCCGATCCGGGATCAACACGGCCACGGCCTCGGGCTCGGGATAACCGGTAAGATAGTAAAAATCACTGTCGGGCCGAAACGGAAATTCGACATCCCGGTTACGCAAGCGCGCCGCCGCCGTTGGCAAGACGGCGATACTGCCGGCCCCGGTCATATCCATGAGCTGCTTGCGCCGGCGCCGATATTCTTTAGTTTTCATCAATGCTAAACCCTCGGGAAGTAACGGAATTAATTTGTCGATATGTTTACCAGCGCAAATATAACGCCGGGCCAGATATATTCAACGATTTCAGGCAAATCGCCCGCTTAAGCCCCGGAGAATTCTGAACAGGCCCCCGTTGACGCCTGTAGTCCGCGCCGATCGCCGGTTGACCCGTCCATTAAAGCGCTCTATATTGACCGATAATTGCCCGGCGGCCATAAGCCGTTTGAGCCGGGCCTGGGCATGACCTTTTGAAAGACACCTGCATGTGCGGTAACGAGAGTGAAAATACAGGATTGGGGGCATTGGAGGCGCGCGTTGACGAATTGATCGGCACACTTGATCGATTAAGGGCCGAAAACTCCGCCCTGCGCGCCCAGCAGGAGAGCCTGATCCAGGAACGCGCCATGCTCATTAAAAAGACAGAACAGGCCAGAACCCGGATCGAATCCATCATTTCCCGTTTAAGCGCGCTGGAAATACGCTCATGAATGAATCTGTCCACAATCCGGGCAACCCGGTCGGCATCACCATCCTCGACAAGCAATACCTGATCAACTGCCGGGCAACCGAACAAGCCTCATTACACGCCGCGGCCGCCTGTCTGAATGAGAAAATGAGGGAGATCAAACAAAACGGCGGGGTGATCGGCGCCGAGCGAATTGCCGTTATGACGGCGCTGAATCTCGCCGCCGAACTTTTGGCTTACAAAAAAAAGAATGAGGATTATACTGTCAGGGTCAATGACACCCTGAAACGATTGCAGAACAAGATTAATGATGCTGTAATCAGGGCTGGACAAAGCGCTATAAAAGGCCCCGTGTCGGGGGCAGACTGAATCTTGAGTTTGGGTATCTTCTGCGGTGCGCGTTATCCTTCCCGTGGTAACTTGGGCCGATAAGATATAACACCGGGAATCTGAAGGCAGTGTTGTTGTGCAGGTCCAGTTCGTCTGGAAAGCCTGATACGCTGCCCGGAATACCCACCTTGAACCTCTGGTTCAAGTTCCGTGCCGGAAGAGACGGCATCGCGGTTGATACCCGCTATTTCTCCCTGCCTGTCGCGGGCAGGTCCTGCAAGGCAAAAGGCGAAATGAACTACTGGCTGATGAAATCGGAACCCTCCGAGTTCGGCATTGACGACCTCAAAAACAGTCCCGGCCGGACCGAGGCCTGGGACGGCGTGCGCAATTATCAGGCGCGCAATATGCTGCGTGACCAGATGCAAAAGGGCGATCTGGCCTTCTTTTACCACTCAAACTGCGCCGAACCGGGCATTGTCGGCATTATGACCATTCACAGTGAAAGTTACCCGGATCCCACGGCATTTGACCCGCAAGACAAGCATTATGACCCGAAAAGCGACCCGGACAAGCCGCGCTGGTTTCTGGTTGACGTAAAATACAAGCGCAAACTCAAACGCGCCATCCTGCTTTCCGAGTTGCGGCAACAAAAAGCCTTAAAGGACATGAAGATTCTGCAAAGAGGAAACCGCCTGTCGGTCACGCCCGTGACGGAGAAAGAATGGCAGGCCATCCTGGCAATGGAATAGGGCCTGTTTTTTCAATATTCGGGCCTGGCCGGATCAGGCTTCCCTAAGCAAGGCTTAACTCGTAGCTGATACCCTCTTCACTGCGGCCGCTTTGGCCGCGCTGGGACGAGAAATACAGGCGGCGGCCATCCGGCGAAAAGGCCGGGCCGGTAATTTCAGACCGCTCTTGTCCGTGGATCTCGATCAGGACATGCGGCTTATAGTCATGGTCCAGCGCAATAATCTGCATATTGCCCCCGTCTTCGGCGATCAAAAGCTCGCCCGATGGCGCAACCTCAATATTATCAACACCGCTCAGCAGCGGTTGCCGGTAATCGGCCGCGTCGTAAATCCTGCCGATCAGACCGGTTGCAATATCGTAGCGCCAGACCACATTGTCAAACTTGGTCGTGAAGAAGAGTTGCCGGTCGTGATAGACGATGCCCTCGCCGCCCGCGAACCGGGCCGCTTCCCGGATCTGATAACGCAACGGCCGGGTCCTGCCGGCCGGGTCATTGATCCTCTGCCAGCGCAACACGCTCTTATCCGGCACGGCGACTTCCAGCATGCCGGTCGCCAAATCGCCCCTGGCAAGCGGCTTGAAACGATAGAAACAGCCGTCAACGAGATCCTCGGTCATATAGACACAGGCGCTGGCCGGGTCAACCGCGGCCGCCTCATGGTTGAACGAGCCCATGGCCGGGCGGACGAGGGCCTTTTTCTTGCCGAAGGGATCGCATTCATAGACCTGCCCCAAATCCCCGTTCTCCTCGCAGGACAGCCAGCTTTGCCAGGGCGTCGGCCCCCCGGCGCAATTGCGGGAGGTAGCCGCCAGGATAGGGTAAGCCGCGACGATATTCGCCTCGGAATCAAAACGTATCGCGCTGGCCCCGCCTTGCCCGTTTGGCATTTCGCTGTTGGATACATAGACCCAGCCGCCGTCTTCGGTCGGGAAGCAGGCCCCGCCGTCCGGGGCGCTATGCCATAAAAAGGCGCTGCCGGCAAGCACGGGCCGGCTCGAACGCGCGATAACGCGAAGCGACGAACCCTCGGGAATATCAATATCCAGCGCCTTATCCAGCCGGGTCTGCCGGATCAACCCGGCGGGCGCCTGCTGACCGGCCCCGGCCGAGGCCAGGCCGGCCAAACCGGCGAGACCCAGCATGGCAAAGCGGATAAAACGGCGTCGCGTCACATAATCATTCATAATAATATTTGAACCTGTCTGCAAGGGGAGCGGCCATCATGGCGCCGCCGGTTGCAGGGCTTGCTTATATTTCGACCATCTCGAAATCATCCTTGCCGGCGCCGCAGTCAGGACAGACCCAGTTTGCGGGCACATCTTCCCATTTGGTGCCGGGCGCAATATTATCCTCGGGATAACCCTGTTCCTCATCATAAACAAAACCACAGATGACACACATATACTGCTTCATTGTAAGTTTGACCTTATGCTTTAATCTCTCGGATGATGCACTGTTCAGAATACCGTTTTGCCGATGAATAGCAATATTTTGTCCGGGTTCAATGCCTATGAGACCAACTCAGACTGTGAATCCACAGACCTGCCTGCAGCAAGCAGGCTAACGCGGATTGTGTGTTGTTCTGGTTGGCCTAGGGCCTGTTTACACTATGTTGGCCGTCCTGCTTGAGTCTGTTTTGCGCTCCAGCAAGGCGGAAGGAGCGCAGTGTAGTTGCGCTACTCAAGCGACTGACAACGAAGCTGGGGCGCAAAACAGGCCAAGCCCTACGGGTTGTGTCCCAAACTGCGCCACTCGGCGTTGCTTGTCGCTCATTTGGAATGACCAAACTACGCTCCGCGCGCCTTGATTGGCGCAGTTTGGGACACAACAGGACGGCCAACATAGTGTAAACAGGCCCTAGGGTAAATGGTTACGTCTTTTGCGTTTCATCGTGATATCTCCTTACACAGAGTTAAAATACCGCAGTGAGTCCACTTAGGCCACTATCCAACTTTTGGGTGTCATTTCTATGATCTGCTGCTTGACAGGTTGCCGGAAGGGATACTGTTGCTTTCACCTGGTGGCAACCGAAGCGCTGCATCCGGCGGTCGCCAAGGTCCATGAAATATGGCGGCAGCGGCGCAAACCCGGTTGATCGAGAGGCCGATAACCCGGATACTTGGGGTTGCCAATGCGGATAAAAACAAATGGATGCTGAAGAAAAATCACCGGCCCGGTTGCGGGCCGACCGGATAAAACCGTTTCGTTGCCGGCATTTGATCGCCGTTCTTGAAGAACCGCGCGACATAAAAAACATCGGCACGGTGATTCGCAATGTCAATGCGCTGGGTGTGGACCGGGCCTATGTGGTCGATCCGGCCAACAAGCTCCCGCCCGATTGGCAGGCTATGCGACAGCAAAAAACGCTCTCGAAGACCTCGGTCTCCGCGATTAAATGGAGTTTTGTCAAGCGCTTCGACAGCACGGCAGCCTGTATCCGCCATCTGGCGGCAAATAATTTTACCTCAATTGTCACCTCACCCCATGTCAAAGGCAGGCGGAACGAAACGCTGGATGAGGTTGATTTTACCCGCTATAGCAAACTGGCCGTCTGGTTTGGGAGTGAAGCGCGGGGTATCAGCGAACTGGCGGTGCGCCACAGTGAAATCTGCGTGAGCATCCCGATGTTTGGCATGATCGAAAGTTTGAATCTGGGCACGACATCCGGCATCGTGCTCTATGAAGTCACCAGGCAACGACGCGAGTATGTCCGCAAATATAAAAAGCGCAACAAAAGAGCGCCGCTGGCGCACGCTGACCGACCCTTTCCCGGCAAACAGTCACCACCATGAAAAATCTCTACGCGGCCATACCGGATACTATTGACGAAGAACTATTTGAAGAACTGCTCCGCGCCGGGCAGGTGCGCATAGAAAGGATACTGTCCAAAGGCCAGACCTCGCCCGCCGAGGGCTGGTATGATCAGGAAGAGCACGAGTGGGTGTTGGTGCTTGAAGGCGCGGGTATCATCGGCTTCGAAGATGGCCGGGAAACAAAATTGCAAAAGGGCGACTGTCTGAATATTCCCGCGCATGTAAAACACAGGGTGAAATGGACTGATCCGGATACCACAACCATCTGGCTATGTGTCTTTTACCGGTTGTGAGAAACCTTGATTGAAGGGGGTCATCCGTGTTTTTGTATTTCCCTGGAATCACGAAGAAGAAGCCATAAGGATGAAAGGCAGAACAACGCCTCTGGCGTCATTCCAGCGAAAGCTGGAATCCAGTGCTTTATACGATACATTTCCGCGTAAGCGGGAATGACAACCTGGTTCGGTATGGGCAGAGGTGAAACGGTGCTCCTTTATCATCCCGACATCACCTTCCTGGATTCCAGCTTTCGCTGGAATGACGGATATTTGATTTTTTGTCGAGCCGTCATTCCGGCGAAAGCCGGAATCCAGTGGTTTATAAGATACATTCCCGCGTAAGCGGGAATGACAACTCCTTCAAAGCATAAGCCGCTAAAATCTGTTGCCTGCCATGCGCTTGTCCTGTAAGTTGTTTCATGTAACAAAACAGGAGGCTTAGCATGGGAACCAATAACGCTAATATCCGGGTTCAAAGACGCCGTGCCGCGCTGCGTCAGGCCGGGCTGCGCCCGGTGCAAATCTGGGTGCCGGACACGCGCCGCCCGGATTTTGCCGAGGAATGCCGCCGTCAGTGCCGGCTGGCGGCAGAATCTGACAGGGCCCACACGGGCCTGCAAACATTCATGGATGAAGCTCTTGCAGATGCGGACGGCTGGACGCAATGATGCGCGGCGACTTCGACAAGCACTGGTCCACCCTGATTATTCAAGCCGACAGATCGGGATGACAAAAAAGGCAGCACTCCGGCCAACTTGACGCGGGCAGAAGTAAACCGGAGTTTCTTTACCATCCCGACATCACCTTCCTGGATTCCAGCTTTCGCTGGAATGACGACGGAGGAGACAGACATATCCTGGCAATCCTCATACTTCACTCAAGCCCCATGCGTTACTTCAGTGGAAGAACTTTACTTCTGCCACTTCGTCATTCCGGCCTGCCTGCTGAAGGCAGGCGAAAGCCGGAATCCAGTGCTTTATACGATACATTTCCGCTTATGGGGGAATGACAACGAGGTCGGAATGACAGCCGAATTGCCGCCGGATGTTAATCTGCATTTTGTTTTCGGGCTGTTTTGGAATACGATCCATGATCGGTATGATTATCGGCCGCGAGGCCGATATAATTTCGGTTGGAAATGTCTGATATTGCCGGAATAGCTCAGTTGGTAGAGCAACGCATTCGTAATGCGTGGGTCGGAGGTTCGAATCCTCTTTCCGGCACCACCCAATTATCGGCGGGAACAGGCCGCATCGCCGCCCTGTCCGCGCTGAATAAATACCTTCCCCGCAAACGCGCTTACGGGCGGAGCAGGCCCTGTAAGACGCCGATGTTTCTGATCCAGGGTTCTGACGCCGGCGCGGGCAGCCGCGCGGCCGCGAGTTCGGCCTTTTTGTAGGTGTCGTAGAGGCCGTAGATCACGTTGTGGCGGGGCTTGTCGTTCACGACCACGTCAACATAGCCCGCGCCGGGGCCGAGGTTCAGGGTCTTGATGTATTTCAGGGTGGCGGCCTTGTCGGCCAGGCTGATGAGTTGCAGGGTGTAATGGCCCGGCGCTTGCCGGGCCAGCCAGCCGTTCAGTTTGGCGCCGGCAGCGGGCGGCGGCCGGGCGCTATCGGCAACGGCTTGTTCGGCGCGGGGCCGGGCGGGCTTCTGTGCCGGGGCGCCCGAGGCCGTCTCTGTTTTGAAGGTCTTTAGTTTCTCAATGGCCTCTTTGAGGCCCTGGTCCGCGGCCAGTTGGTACCACGCCCTGGCGCTTTCGAGGTCTCGGGTCACGGCGTAGCCGTTTTCATGGAAAACGCCCAGGTTGAACTGGGCCTGGGGCACATTTTGTTCGGCCGCGAGCTTGAACCATTTCAGCGCGATGGCATGGTTTTTGGTCTTGCTCTGGCCAAGGGCATACATGACCGCGATGCTGTATTGCGCGAAGGCGTGGCCCTGGCTTGCGGCCTGTTCAAACAACTCGGCGGCGCGGCTGTAATCCTTGTCAAGCGCCATGCCACGGTAATACAGCAAGGCCAGGTTAAATTGCGAATCGGGCACGCCGGCCGCGGCGGATTTTTGCCACCATCTGGCGGCTTCAAGATAATCCTGCTGGACGCCCTTGCCGCGCGAGTATTTCACGCCGACGTCATGCTGCGCCAGCGGCACCCCCTGTTCGGCCGCCAGCCGATACCACTTGAGCGATTCGGCCGGGGTCTCCGGCACGCCGTGACCGTAGTCATACATCAGGCCCAGCATGATCTGCGCCTGCGGGTCGCCGTTTTCTGCCAGCGGCTTTAGTATGGCGAGCGCGCGCGCATAGTCCCTGTTGAGATAAGCCTGCTTGCCTTCTTCATAGGTCTCGGCAACGGCAACGGGGCTTGCCGCAAAGGCAAATAACACGGCCAGCAGCAAGAGCGCTGCCCTGGAAAGACGGGCCGTGTTCGGCATTTTTGCGATATTTTGTTTCATACAGGCCGACAATGAATCGGGTTTTCAGGGGAACCTTGCAAGACCGGCGGCAAGGTTATGGCTGTTGCTTTCATTTTTCCGGGGCAAGGCGCGGTTGGCATTCATTCGACATCTCGGCAGCGCCCTGCCTGCCATTCATTCTACGTCATTGCTTTCGCAAAACTGAATATTTTTTCCGCGTCCAGCCGTTGATCATTGCTTTTGAACAGTTCCGCGATGCAGGCCCGGTGCAGGGCGAGTTTTAATGTGCCGAAACCTATCGCGCCCCAGATAATCTTGCCGTGGCGCGCCTCGCCCTTGTCCAGCATATCGGTCCCGCCAATCCCGACCGGCGGGGTGGCGTTGGCATCGGCCATGAGTTCGATATTGGGGTTATCCTGCCAGTGCTCGGGTTTTAACAATTCAACCCCGGCGGCGCCCGTGACCAGCACGATCTGGGCGTCGCTGATGATCGCGGCCCGGGCCTCAAAATCGGCCGCGGCGGCGGGTTTGATCTCAACATCAAAACCGCGCTTTACGGCTGCCGAGACCTGCTCGGCGCGCTCAAGCCGGCGCGAGGTGATCACGACCTCGGCGGCCCCTTCTTTGGCCAGCATGACCGCCGCCCGCTGTCCCACGGGCCCGGTGCCGGCCAGTATCACGGCCTTTTTGCCCCGGATCCCGCCGCTCTTTGCTAATTTGGCGACCGCGGCGGCCGCGGTGGTGTTACTGCCGTTGCTGTCCAGCATGACCGACACCCGAAAGTCCGCGAAAAAAACCTTCTGCACGGCCTCAAGCACTTGCTCCCCGGCCGCCATATCGCTGCCGCCGATAAAGAGCGCGGTGTTATGTTTTTCTTTGGGCGCCCGTGTGAAGATTGCGCCTTCAACCAGGGGCCGGACATTCTCCGGCGTCACGCCGCCATGCCCGATGACATGATCGGCGCCGCCATCGTAGGCCACAACGGTGTCAAATACGGCCGGGTGCGTATCCGTGTCAAGCTGGAACAGTAGTTTTTTCATTTTTTGGATTTCCTCCGAGGACTTGAAAAAGAGCGGATACGTTACCTGATGCGGGCCGGTCTCACAACCGGGGGCTTTTTGCGGGGAATGACGGGAAAGGCGCGCTATTTTCCCGTTTTGCCGCCCCGTATTCCGGCCTATAATCGCCGCTTTCCCCGTTTTTGGAGCGCGATAAAATGATAAAGGACATGACAATAGAGACCTTTCTGGACGATCTGGCGGCCAGACAGTCAACGCCGGGGGGCGGCAGCGCGGCCGCCGTGTCGGCGGCGATGGGCGCGGCGCTGATCAGTATGGTGGCCAACTTTACGATCGGCAAAAAAGGCTATGAAGACGCCGAGGCCGAAAAGATGCTGGCGCAATCGGAACAACTGCGCGCGCGCCTGACGGACGCCATCAAGGCCGATGTCGATGCGTTCAACGAGGTAATGGCGGCCTATGGCATGGCGCGCGACAGCGAGGCGCAAAAGGCCGCGCGCGGCCTTGCCATCCAGGCGACCCTGAAAGCGGCGACCGATGCGCCGCTTGAATGCGCGCGCCTCAGCCGGGCAGTCATTGAACTCAGCCGCGCCGCCGCGGAGAAAGGCAATGTGAATGTCATCAGCGACGCCGGGGTGGCGGCGCTGGCCGCCTATGCCGGCTTGAGAAGTGCCGCCTTGAATGTCTATATCAATATCGGCAACATCAAGGACAGGGAATTTGCCGAAGATCGGCGCAACAAACTGGCGTCTTGTTTGGCGGGGATGGAGGGCTTGAAGGAAGAGGTCTATGATCTGGTTAAAGGCAAGCTGTAGGGCTTGTAAATCTTATGAGTTGTGACCTCATGTCTTATTCGGGTTCGCGCAACTCATCCGCATGGAAAAATCAATGGCGCGCAGGTTTTTTGTCAGCGCGCCGACGGAAACATAATCCACGCCGGTGGCGGCAATTCCGGGCAGGCTTTGTTTATTGATGTTGCCCGAGGCCTCAAGTCTGGCGCGGCCTTTGGTAAGCAGAACGGCCGCCTGTAAATCGTCAATATTAAAGTTATCCAGCAAGACCCGCTCCGCGCCGACCGCGAGCGCCGCCTCCAGTTCCGCCAGTGATTCAACTTCGACGGCCACTTCCAGCCCGGTTTGCCGCGCCTGGCCGATGGCGGCGGCGATACCGCCCGCGGCCAGGATGTGGTTTTCCTTGATCAGGATAGCGTCATAAAGCCCGTTGCGGTGATTCATGCCGCCGCCGCAACGGACGGCATATTTTTGCGCCGGTCGGAGTCCGGGCAGGGTCTTGCGCGTATCCAGCAGTTGCGCGCCGGTCCCTTTGATCAGCGCGACAAATTCAGCGGTCACAGTGGCCGTGCCCGACAGGGTTTGCAGGAAGTTAAGCGCGGCGCGCTCGCCGCTCAGGATGGGCCGGGCCGGGCCGGTCAGTTCGCATAGAAGCTGGCCGGCTTTAATATGGGCCGCATCCTTGACATGCCAGTCAATCCTGATAGCCGGGTCAAGCTGATAAAACACTTCATTAAACCAGGCGGCGCCTGCCAGCACCGCCGGTTCGCGGCATATCAGCCCGGCCCGGGCCCGGGTCGCCGAGGGGATCAACCCGGCCGTGACATCACCCGCCCCGATATCCTCGGCCAGTGCGATCCTGACATCGGCGCTGACGATCGCGGGGTCAATCATGATCGGATGTATTTTCCTGTAGTCCGCAGATTACGCGGATTCAGCCTGCAACAGACCCGTCATTCCAGTCAACGGGGCGGGGATCCGTACGGGCCTCATCGCTCAATATTGCCGCAACAGAAGTTGATCGCCCCTTTGGGAAAAATCCAGGTGCTTGAGGAAGCTCATGCCCAGCAGCACTTCATCGCCCGACATGTAGGGATTGATACTGGCGCGGACATTATTGCGTTTAATACCACCCAGGTTGACCTGTCTGAGTGAGGTGCTGAAAACCTCTATCTGGCCGTTGGCCGTCATGACCGGCACCCGGGGGCCGGGCTTTAGCTTGAGTCTGTCCGCGACTTCTGCCGGCACGCTGATATTGGTGGCCCCGGTATCCAGCATGAAGGTCACCGGTTCATTATTGATTTCGCCGCTGGCGATATAATGACCGTAACGGTTGCGTTGCAGGACAATTTCCCGGTAGTTTTCGGTTTGATAGAGGGCCGGGTCATGGTTCGGATTGCGTTGCCTGTCCAGGAACTTGGAAAAATAGAAGGTCAGCAGGGCCAGCAGGATGAGCCAGCCCAGCACGGTCATGCCCTTGCCCGCCTTTTTCTGAAAATCGTTATTGTCCATGAGCCGGATTTTGACATAGTTGCTGGCATAAAAACCAGCGCCAATTATGGCCTTGCCGGGGCCACCTCATCTAAATTGCTAACATAGCGGGGGATATGAGCGATACCAACGATACCGTGGCCAGGATACCTGACGCCTTATTTTAGATGAGGTGACCCTGCATTCCTGCTAAAGCCCTGCCTGTTGCAGACAGACAGGATGACGGAAAGCCAAAACAACACCCCGTTGTCATTTATGGATAGGATGTCCTGTATGCGGCGTGAGGGCACGATGTAGGTGGTAGAGCAGTGTCTGGAACAGGCTGCCGAGGATGCCCGTAGCCGCCCGGCGGAAGCCGGAATCCAGGAGGGCGGGGCCGGGGGGTGGAACGGATTATGATTCTGCCTGCTTGCCGGAATGGTGAGTTTGGCTGTCATTCCCGCTGGCCTGCCTGTGGCAGGCCAGCGGGAATGTATTTTATAAATCACTGGATTCCGGCTTTCGCCGGAATGACGTCCGTTGTCGTTCCTGCCTGTCTGCAATAGGCAGGCAGCGAGCAGGTCTGAACAAGCCACCGAGGAATCCCGGAAGATAATGCCGGGATGTTGAATGAATTTCGGTTTTTGCTTTTGCCGGAATAATTTATCTATTGCCATTCCCGCTCAAGCCCTGCCTGCAGCAGGCAGGGCTTGAGCGGGAATGTAATTATAAAACCACTGGATTCCGGCTTTCGCCTGCCTGCGGCAGGCAGGTCGGCTGGTCTCCCGTGTCTGCCAATCACTCACAGGCGACCCGATTTCTTCTGTCTGAACCTGTACAGCGCCAATCATCAGTCTTGTCCAGCAGTTGGGAGCGCGGCAGCCCATGCCCTTTCCGCGGCCCCCGGCTGGACTGTCCCGCTTTTTATCATCCGCGAGGCATCAAATGTTTATTATTATTGTTTATATGCGGTTTTGTACTATAATCGGGACACTTTCAGACTATTTATTCGGAGTTTTCCATGATTAAGACGGCAAAAAGATTTTCAGTTTTGACCCTTTCCCTGTTTGCCCTGATGTTATCCGGCCCTCTGGCCCGGGCCGCCGATATTGAAGAGGTGACCATCATCGGCGATGCCGAGGAGGCCAGGCGCATAACCGGTTCGGCCCATTTTATCGGCCCGGACAAATTAAAGCTGTTTTCCTATGGCGATGTCGAGCGGATCCTGCGCGCGGTGCCCGGGGTCTCCCTGCAACTCGAAGACGGCTATGGCCTGCGCCCCAATATCAGCATCCGCGGCGTTTCCACCGAGCGCAGCAGCCGCGTCACCCTGCTGGAGGATAATGTGCTGATCGCGCCCGCGCCCTATTCCGCGCCCTCGGCCTATTATTTCCCCACGCCGGGGCGGATGCACGCCTTTGAGGTCGTGAAGGGGCCGGCCGCGATCACCCAGGGGCCTTATACCATCGGCGGCGCGCTCAATATGGTGTCCACGCCGATCCCGGATCGGGCCGTGGGCAATGTCTTGCTTGAGACCGGACAGGCTGCCAGCCACCGTCTGCACGCCACCTACGGCAACCGCCTGGATTCCGGCTTCGGCTTCCTGTTTGAAACGCATCAATGGCTGTCCGACGGCTTTCAATCCATCGACAGGAGCCGCGAGGATACCGGGCTTAATGTGCAGGACTATACTGTCAAGCTCGGCTATGCGCCGGCCAACTCGCCGCATGCCGTAGAACTGAAATTTCAGTACGCCGACCAAAGCTCCAATCAAAGCTATCTGGGCCTGACCGACGCCGATTTCCGCAAAAATCCCACCCGCCGTTATGGCCTGTCCGCGCTGGACACGATCGATACGGAACACATGCAGTTTATCCTGCGTTATAACTTTGCCCTGAACGAGGACTTGTCGCTCAGCGCCACGGCCTATAACAATGACCACAAGCGCACCTGGTTCAAGACCGAGGGCATCGATCTGGACGGCAGCCCGAACGCGCAGGCACTCAAACGCACCAGTTGGTCGAAAATCATCCGGGCAGTGAACACCGGCGCCGCGGTGGGCGGTTTTTCAACCGACCGGCTGCAACAGATCCTGGACGGCAGGCTGGACACCGCGCCCGGCAGCATCCAGATCCGTTCCAACGCGCGCGAATACTTCTCCCGCGGCATTCAGCTTGGCCTCAACTGGTCCGGCATGACCGGGCCGCTGCAACATGATCTGGAGATCGGCCTGCGCTACCACCAGGATGAGGAAGACCGGCTGCAACGCAACAGCAGCTACCGGCAGCAAAACGGCGCTTTGCAACTCAGCGACCGGGGCGTGCTGGGCAATGCCGGCAACCGCGTGCAGGAGGCGGAGGCCCTGGCCGTGCATATCTATGACACCATTGAATATGGCCCCTGGGTGCTGACCCCCGGGCTGCGTTTTGAGAGCATCGAGCAGAAACGCACCCGTTACCGTGGCGGCAGAAACCGCACCTTCCGCGACAGCCGGGAAAACAAGACCGATGTGCTGTTGCCGGGTTTTGGCGCGATTTATAACATCAACGCCAGACAGAGCCTGCTGGCCGGCATTCACAAGGGTTTCACCGCGCCCTCGAATTCGCCCGGCGTGCGCGAGGAAGAGGCCCTCAACTACGAATTCGGCTACCGCTTTGCCGACGGCGAGCGCTTGCGGGCCGAGATCATCGGCTTTTGGAGCGACTATGACAATCTGCTGGGCGAATGCACCGTGTCCTCGGGCACCGATTGCACCGTGGGCGACGCCTTTAACGGCGATGCGGCCACGGTCAGGGGCGTCGAGCTTTCGGCCTCGGCAAATCTTACCCCGGACAGATATTACAGTGTGCCCGTCTCGTTGAGTTACACCTATACCGATGCCCGTTTTGACACCGACATCGCCGACACCGATTTCTTCGGTGACGTGGGCAAGGGCGACCCCATCCCCTACATCCCCGAGCATCAGGCGCAATTCGGGATCGGCTATGAACAATCAAACTGGGGCGTTTATCTGAATGCCCGCTACAGCACCGAGGTCTGCACGCGGGCCGCTTGCGGCGCATTTCAAAAGACCGATAAAAGCCTGGTGCTTGACTTTTCCGGCAACGTGCAGCTCAGTGAGTCGGTTGATGTCTTTGCGCGCATTGAAAACCTGACCAACCGGCAAGACATCGTGGCCCGGCAACCCTACGGCGCGCGCCCGAACAAGCCGCTGACCGCCTTTATCGGCGTGCGCTTCAGCTTCTAGGGGGCGGCCTCGCGCTGTTTTGCCACGGTTTTTGCATCCCCTCTTGCGCCCGCCCGTAGCGGGCGGGCGCAGGGTGGCAGGCGGGAATAATTAAGGAAGCTCTGAATAAATCCATCCTGGATTTCCCTGCCTGCAGCAGGCAGGTCAGAGCACGCAAGGTGAAAATGCGATTTTCACCTTCCTGCCTGCTGCAGGCAGGGCTTCAAAATCAATGACTTGCATCATTGCCAAGTTATTGATTCTGGGGCGGTACGTCCCTGTACCGCAGGAAACTCTGATTCAATCAGAGTTTCCTTAAGCAGGCGTTCCCGGTGAAACCCGGCTTCAAGGGCTAACGATAAACCAGCCGCAGCCCGGCCAGGATGTGGCGCTTGCCGGCCTCGTAATAATTGCGAAAGCTTGGCCTTCGGAGCCATGCCTTGGTATAGGCCGTGCCGCCGCGCAGCACGTAGTGCCGTTCGTCAAAGTAGGGCAGCGAGTAACCCTCATAGGGGTAAGGCTTAAAACCCGGATAGGCGTGAAAGGTATTGGCGCACCACTCCCATTTGGAAAACACATCCTTCAGCAGGCCCTGCCGGAATGCCGCTTCCCATTCATATTCATGCGCCAGCCCGGCCCCGGCCCAGTTGGCATAGGCCGCGGCCTCGTGGTAACTGAGGCCGTAAACCGCCCGCCGCCCATCAAGGGGATAAGCGCCCGTATGATCTACGCCAAACCAGCCATCTTCCTGCCGGCGCCAGTGGTGCGGCTGTTTGAACGCCAGGCTCTTTTGCCATTCCCAGCCCGCTTCGCTCCAGTATGACGGCTCTTCATAGCCGCCCTGAAGCATGAACATCCGGTATTCGGCATTACTGACCGGTTTTTCGGCAATATAAAATTCAGCCAGCGGCACGGTCCGGGCCGGATGTTCGTTGTCATAGGGCAGTTGGGGCGAACCGATTTTATAAGCGCCGGATTTGACCCGCTTTTTTGTGTGCCCGGGCGTCTCCGGCGCGAGCGGGGCGGCCATGTCGCGGCCGCCGTCAAGCCGGGTCAGTTGGCGCTCGGTGAGCGCCAGATACATGGTTTCAATGTGTTGCGAATAATGCTGTATCAAAAAATGCAATAAAAAATGGCCGTCCAGCAGTTCATGCCGGCTGCCGCCGGCAACGGCCTCAAGCAGGGCGGCCCGGTTCTCCGCCTGCCTGACCCTGGCCCAGCGGATTAACTCGGGCTGACGCGGCAGCGCCGCGCCGCGCGTTTGTCTGTTGCTGAGTTCCGGCAGATACAGGCTTTGCAGGCCCGGTTCCGGCGCGGGCCCGGCCAGCAGGCGTTCCTGCACCCAGTGGGATTCAGCATATACACAGTGGCCCAGATGCCAGCCGAGCGGGCTTAAATCCGCGTGAAAGGCGGCGCGGCAGTCTGCCTCGCCGAGACTGGCCGCCAGTTGCGCGGCCTCGTCTTGCAGCCGCGCCAGCTTGCCGATCAGGGCCGTCATTACAGGGCAAGCCGGCGCTCAATGCCGGCGCGCCGGAACAGGGTCAGGCTGTGCGCCGGGCAGGCTTGCCAGTTATCTCCCGGCGTCAGCGGTTCGGAGGCGACCAGCACATGGCCTTCGCCAGGCAGATAATACAGGCTGGGGCAGAGACCGTTCAGGGCCTGGCGGCAGACGTAGAGCGTTTCACCATCGCTGATGATCATATTCAGCAGGGCCGTGATATTGTCCCGGCAAAAATCGGTCAGCGTGGCCAGCAGCGCCATGATGGCATCCTCTATCGAGCCTTTATCCCGCAGTTGCTGGCCCAGCAGGGCAAACAGATATTGCGAGTCGCTGTCGCCCGTGATGTCCGCGCGCACGCGGCTGGACATGCGTTCCAGCAAACGGCTTTTATTGTCGTGATCGAAAGGTTTGATATAGCCATTGTGAGTAAAGACAAGCCGGTCTTTGATAAAGGGCTGGGTATTGGCGCTATTGACGGCCTGGCCGGGTGTGGCGCTGCGCACATTTGCGATCCACAAACGGCTGCTGAGCGAGCGGCCCAGGCCCTCCAGATTGGCGTCTGACCAGATGGGCAGGACGTTTTTATACAGGCAGGGACGATTATCATCGGCCAGCCAGCCGATGCCAAAGCCGTCGGCGTTTAATACCGCTTCCCGCATCTCCCTGGGCGCCCAGGACTGTTTGATCAGGCTGTGCTCCGGTTCCGCGAGGAAACGGGCCAGTTTGATAGGCTCGCCAAGGTAGGCCGCCAGCCGGCACATTCGGTTTCTCTGAAAAAATAATCGTCTATTGTAACATCGACCGGCGCGGTGTTGTGGCGTGATGAGGCAGAAGGATCGCCAGCGCTTGACTTATAACCTTGCCGTCATCCCAACTCACGGCAGGCAGGCAGAGGCCGAGGCCATACAGTATAATCCAGCCCGGCGGCGCGCAATGGAGTTTTGAATCAATGGCAGCGGATTACGAGATCGATCAAGAGGGGGCCTGGCTTCTGGGCGCGCGGCGGTTGCCTTCACCGAATCAGGACGCGAGACCGGACGAAGCCGATATCAATCTGCTGGTGATTCACGGCATCAGCCTGCCGCCGGGCGAGTTTGGCGGCGCTCATATTGACCGCCTTTTTACCAATACCCTTGACCCCGGCGCGCACCCGTATTTTGCCGCTGTTCATAAATTGCGTGTATCATCACACCTGTTGATCGACCGCGGGGGCGGGGTCACGCAATATGTCCCGTTTACGGCCCGCGCCTGGCATGCCGGGGCCTCCTGTTTTGCCGGCCGCGGATGCTGTAACGACTTCTCGATCGGCATCGAACTGGAAGGCTCGGACGCGCGGCCCTATGCCGATGCGCAATACCGGCGGCTGGCTGAGATTACCGGCCTGCTTTGCGGGCGCTGGCGGGCGATCACAAAAGATCGTATTGTAGGCCACAGCGATATTGCGCCCGGCAGGAAGACCGACCCGGGGCCGGCCTTTGACCGGGATTACTATTTCTCTTTGGTGAACTTATGACATTAATCATCATTCTTGTTGCGCTGGGGCTGGACTACGTTTTCGGCGGCCTGGAACGCGCGCGCGGGGCCGGCTGGTTTATCCGGCTTTACCGCGCGCTGGAAACACGGCTTGCGCCTTATGCCGCCTGGGATGGCAGCCTGGGATTGCTGGCGCTTTTATTGATTCCGCTTTTGCCGTTCTATCTGGCATTTTATCTGAGCCATGAATACGCGGGGCCGCTTGATCTGCTGCTGGCCCTCATTATCCTGGTCTATTGTCTGGCGCCGGAGGCCCTCAACCGCCGTCTGAAACAACGCATCAAGGCGCTGACCGGGGATGAGGATGAGCCCGGGCCGGCCGCGACTAATGACAAGGATGAGGCCGAGTTCATCGGCGCCACTCTGGTTGAGGCGCATCGGCGCACCTTTGCCGTTTTGTTCTGGTTCATCGTATCGGGGCCGGTGCTGGCCCTGCTCTATCGCCTGGTCGAGAGGCTGCACGCCGAACTCAAGGAGACCGGGAGCGGCTTTGCCGATAGCACGGAACTGCTGCTGAATATTCTGGAATGGCCCTCGTCACGGCTGTTGATAGTCGGCCTGGCGCTGGCCGGCAGCCTGGTCGAGGCATTGCCGGACTGGCAAAAATCCGAGCATCTCTCCTTTGCGGTGAATAATGACGTGTTAATCAAATCCGGTCTCGGCGCGCTGCAATATAAGGCCGCTGCCGAAGGCCCCGAGGCGGAACCGTCCTACTGGACCGCCGAGCTTAAATCGCTGCTCAACCGGACCCTGATCATCTGGCTGGCCATTCTCGGGATCATGACCCTGGCCGGCAAGCTGGCTTGAAGGGCTGATAAAGCCCGTGATCCCGGCCGGCCTGCCGGCCGGGGTGGCAACCGGGTCATTTCGCCTGCTCAATATAACTTTGCACCCGTGAAAATCTGAAGCCCTGATCGTCATGGATCAGCAGGCAATCCCGTTCATACCAATCGCCTAACACGATGCGTCTCGCGCTGGCTTCATTCAGCTTGAAGTCGTGCATGGCCTGGCGGTGGGTGTGCCCATGCACGAGCGTGTTGACGGCATATTTGCGCATCGTCCCGGTGACGGCCGCCGGGCTGACATCGGTGATATAGACTTCTTTTTTCTTCAATGCCTCGACAGTGCGGGCGCGGACGCCGTGGGCAATGCGCTTGCGCAGGGCCAGCGGCAACAGGGCATAAATGCGCTTAACGGCCGGATGAGTGATAAAACGCCGCCATTTCTGGTAGCTGACATCGTCCGTGCAGAGGGTGTCGCCGTGCATCAGCAATATTTTCTCGCCGGCCAGCATAAGCTCATGCGGATCGGTGATGAATTCACAACCGCTGGCCTCGGCAAAGGCCCGGTCCAGGTGAAAATCCCGGTTACCGCGCATGAGATAGAGACGGGTATGCGGGCAGGCCGAATAGTCTTTTAATATCGCCATGATCTCAAGATTCAGCGGGTTTTGATCATCAATCCCCACCCAGAAATCATCGAACAGGTCGCCCAGGATATAAAAGGCCCGCGCCGCCCGCGCCGGGCCGGCCATAAGCTCGCGGAACAGGCCGAGCTTGGCGGGCCGGGCGCTGTTGAGATGTAGATCGGAAACAAACAGTATGGTCATTGTTCAGGGCGGCCCCGGCGGGTGCGCGAGGCCGCGTCAATGCAATAAAAAAGCGCAGTGTACCGCAGGAAGCGCGTTCCCGCGAACACGGGAAGCCCGTCGGGATGGATTGTCATTCCCGCGAAAGCGCGCCTACAGGATGCCCTGTCCATAAATGACGATGGGGTGTTGTCCTGGCTTTACTTCATTTGGGCCGTGCCTTGCCTGCAAAAGACCAACCAAAACAACACATAATCTGCGTTAACCTGGCTGCATAAGGCAGGTCTGCGTAATCTGCGGATTATATGCCTGCCTGATTCGTCTGATTAAGTATTAAACCTGGACAGCGCGCTTCCGCCAGACTGACGAAGCATGTATGATCCGCAGCCATAAATAACCGGCCCCCGCGCCGTTCGACTCGCGCTCAAACCTCAAAATAATTCACCACATGCTAAAGATTTATAACAGCCTGAGCCGGCAAAAGGAAACATTCAAACCCATCGTCCCCGGAAAAATACGCATGTATGTCTGCGGCATGACGGTCTATGATTTTTGTCATATCGGGCACGCGCGGGTCATGGTCGTGTTCGATATGATCAGCCGCTACCTCAGAAGCCAGGGTTTAGACGTGCTTTATGTCAGAAATATCACCGATATTGACGACAAGATCATCGACCGCGCCCGGCAAAACAATGAAGCCGTCGCCGGGCTGACCGAACGTTTTATCGAGGCAATGAACCAGGACGCCGAGGCCCTCGGGGTATTGCCGCCCGACCTTGAACCCAGGGCCACCGCGCATATCGCGGAAATCATTGCGATGATAACGGCGCTCATGGATAGAGGCCATGCCTACCTCGGCGGCAACAAGGATGTCTATTTTGATGTCAGTTCGTTCAAGGATTACGGCGGCCTGTCCGGGAAAAACACCGCCGAATTGCGCGCGGGTGAACGGGTCGAGGTGCGGGAAGAAAAAAATGACCCGCTTGATTTTGCGCTCTGGAAGGCCGCAAAGGAAGGCGAACCCAGTTGGCCATCGCCCTGGGGCAGGGGCCGGCCCGGCTGGCATATCGAATGCTCCGCTATGGCGACGCACTGCCTCGGCAACCATTTCGATATTCACGGCGGCGGCCAGGATTTGCAATTCCCGCACCATGAAAATGAAATTGCCCAGTCGGTCTGCGCGAACGGTCAGGGCTTTGCCAATGTCTGGATGCACAACGGCTTTGTGCGCGTGGCCGAAGAAAAAATGTCGAAGTCGCTGGGTAATTTTTTTACCGTCAGGGAAGTGCTGCAAAGCTACCGGCCGGAAACGCTGCGCTTTTTTATCCTGGCCAGCCACTACCGCAGCCCGCTCAACTACTCAAACGAAAACCTCGATGAGGCCCAGGCGGCGCTCGGCCGGCTTTATACCGCGTTAAGAGACAGCAAGCGGGCTGACGGGGCCGAATTGATCGGCGATGATATGGCCGCGTTTCAATCATACATGGATGACGACTTCAATACGCCCAGGGCCATTGCCCTCTTGCACAAGATTGCCAAAGACCTGAACAAGACGGAAGACAAATCATCCCGCGAGGCCCGCTCACTCGCGGCGACATTAAGGCGCCTGGGCGCGGTGCTGGGTTTGTTGCAGGCCGAGCCGCAGGACTTCCTGCAAGGCAAGGCGGACGCGGGCGCCGCGGATAGCGAAATGATCGAGCAACTGATACAGGCGCGCGGCAAGGCAAAGGCGGCCAGGGCGTATCAAGAGGCGGACGCCATCCGGGCGCAATTAACGGCGCTCGGCATCAGCCTGGAAGACACGCCCAATGGCACGATCTGGCGGCGTAACTGATTGATTATTAAAATGAAAAAAGGCTTGTCCGCCGTGGGTGTTCCTGTTTCGGTGTACAGGTTCAGACAGAAGTGAGGCTTTTCTGAGAGAGTATGCAGGCTGCCGAGATGCGTCTATCTCGTACATCGTCACTTCACCCCTGCCCGCAACAGGCAGACAGGATGACGGAAAGCTAAAACAGGACGTAGGTGGTAGAGCCGCGTCTGGAACGAACGGCCGAGGAATCCACGCCTCGTCATTCCGCGAAAGGAATCCAGGCCTGCCTGCTACAGGCAGGTAGCGGGGCGGCACCTGCCTCAGTGGGTTGGCCGGAATGGATGGATTCAGAATTGTCATTCCCGCTTATGCGGGAATGTATTGCATAAACCACTGGATTCCAGCTTTCGCCGGAATGACGATGAGGGTGTTGCTTTGACTTTACGCCATTCCGGCCTGCTGCAATACAACTTCCTGTCCATAAATCAGGCAGCCCTGAATTGTACCTCATAAGTATTGAACCCGGACACGGCATTGACGGGGTCGAATGGCGCGCGTATCATCACACGCCCTGTTGCGGCCTGCCTGCTACAGGCAGGCTTGAGGATGCGGGGCATAGCGCAGTCTGGTAGCGCATCTGCTTTGGGAGCAGAGGGTCGGGGGTTCAAATCCCTCTGCCCCGACCATTTTTCATCAGGCAGGCTTGAATGCGCCTGTAGCTCAACTGGATAGAGCATCGGCCTTCTAAGCCGGGGGTTAGAGGTTCGAGTCCTCTCAGGCGCGCCACGAACGGCCGGCAACAGATAAACTTATACTAATGGTGGCTGTAGCTCAGTTGGTAGAGCCCCGGTTTGTGGTACCGGTCGTCGCGGGTTCGAATCCCGTCAGTCACCCCATTTACAAACGGGCCGTTAGCTCAGCCGGTAGAGCAGGGGACTCTTAATCCCAAGGTCATAGGTTCGATCCCTATACGGCCCATCAATTAAAAACACGCAACGGGGGCTTTTAGCTTCCTTGAATTAAAACTCTCCGCCCTAACTATCGCACTGCCGGTTTCATAACCTGCACGCCTGAAAAAATCAATCCGGCGCCTCGCTCCATCCATGACAAAGCGCTTCCGCCTGCTCGATCACCAGTTCCGTTGCGGCCTGTCGCAGGTCGGGCGGATAGCCGTATTGGCGGAGTATTCTTTTTACCATCACGCGGATTTGCGCGCGCACATTCTCGCGCAGGGTCCAGTCAATCGAAACGCTGTTTTTCACCCGTTTTACCAGTAATTGCGCGATCATGCGAAGCTGCTCGTCGCCCATCAGTTCCTTTGCGCTGCCGTTGTCGGCCAGCGCATCGTAGAACGCGATCTCATCTTCATTCAGCCCCAGGCGTTCCCCGCGCTGGCTGGATTCCCGCATTTCGCGCGCCAGGTCAATCAGTTCTTGAATAATCGCCGCCGCCTCGATCGCCCGGTTCCGATACTTGCTTATCGCCGCCTGAAGCATATCGGCAAACGAACGGGCCTGAACCACGTTCTTTTTCGAGCGGGCCTTTATCTCATCGTTAAGCAGCTTTCGCAGAAGCTCAACGGCCAGATTCTTCTGTGGCAGGGCCTTCACTTCCGCGAGGAAATCATCCGAGAGAATGGAAATGTCCGGTTTGTCCACACCCGCGGCCGCAAAGATATCCTCTACCTGATTGGAAGAGATCGCCTGCGACACAAGCTGCTTGATTGCCGAGTCAATTTCGTGGGGCGTTTGGCCCCGCGCATCGCCCGTCGCCTTAAGCAGCGCGGCGCGCGCTTCCTGAAAGAAGCCGACTTCATCACGAATGCGCAGGGCCGCTTTATGCGGCACGGCCAGGGCAAAGGCTTTGGTGAGCAGCGACACCGCAGAGAGGAAGCGTTTTTTCCCATTCTCCAGTCCAAGAATAAATTCCATGGCCCGGGAGATTCCCGTTATCCTGTTGGCCGGCACATCCGCAATCACCGCGCGGTAGTCGAAGCCGTGCAGCATATCGCGCACTATTTCGTACTTTTCCATGAGCGCCGAGACCGCCTTTTCCTGATCGATCGTGGTTTCGCCTTTGCCGCCGCCGGCGGTGTAGTCGGCCAGGGCCTTTTTCAGTGAATCCGCCAGACCGATATAGTCCACCACCAGCCCGCCGGGCTTGTTGCGGAACACGCGGTTCACCCGGGCAATGGCCTGCATGAGGTTATGCCCGCCCATCGGCTTGTCGATGTACATGGTGTGCATACTCGGGCAATCGAAACCGGTAAGCCACATATCCCGGACAATCACCAGCTTGAGGCTGTCTTCCGGGTCTTTGAAGCGTCTGGCCAGGGCTTCGCGGCCGTTTTTGGTACGGATATGAGGCCGCCATTCAATCCGATCCGAAGCGGAACCGGACATCACGATTTTCAGGGCGCCTTCTGAGTCTTTTTCGCTGTGCCATTCGGGCCTGATTTCCTGAATGGCCTTGTAAAGATCGACGCAGATGCGCCGGCTCATAGCAACGATCATCGCCTTGCCGTCCATCACTTCCAGCCGTTTCTCAAAATGCGCCACCAGATCGGAGGTAACCCGGCGAATCCGCTCATCGGCGCCCACCAGGGCTTCGAGCGCCGCCCATCTGGTTTTGAGTTTCTGTTTCTCCGCTTCCTCTTCCGCCTCGGTTATGCGTTCAAACTCGGGATCGAGCCGGTCGAGTTGGGCCTCGCTCAATTCGATTGGCGCCAAGCGGCTTTCATAGTAAATACGGACTGTCGCGCCGTCCTCAACGGCGCGCAGAATATCGTAGGTGTCGATATAGTCACCAAAAACAGCGGGCGTATTCCTGTCATGGCTTTCGATAGGGGTGCCGGTGAAGCCGATAAAAGACGCATTGGGCAGGGCATCGTGCAGGCGCCGGGCAAAACCGTCGATAAAATCGTATTGACTGCGGTGCGCCTCGTCGGCGATCACCACGATGTTGCTGCGATCCGAGAGCACGGGATGAGAATCGCCGCGCTCTTCAGGCATGAACTTTTGAATCGTGCTAAAAACCACCCCGCCGGCGGCAACGCTGAGCAGTTCCTTCATATTTGCCCGGCTCCCGGCCTGAGCCGGACGCTGGCGCAGCAGGTCCCGGCAGCCCGCGAAAGTGCCGAACAACTGATCATCAAGATCGTTACGATCGGTAATCACCACCAAAGTCGGATTACGCATATCGGGATAACGCACCACCTTGCCGGCGTAAAAAGCCATGGAAAGACTCTTGCCGCTGCCCTGCGTATGCCAGACAACGCCGATCTTCCGGCCGTCAAAATGTTTCGATCCCTTGCCTCGCGCGGGAGCGCCTTCCCGTATCTTTAAAGGGTTCTGCTCGGCCGGAAAGCGGCCCAGCAAACGCCCGGGATCGGCATCAATGCCGCAGGCGGACAGCGTGCAGGCCAGGGCCTTGTTCACCGCCCAATACTGATGATAAGCCGCCCCTATCTTGGTCAACTCGGAACCGTCGTCCTTAAAAACGATAAAGTTCAGGATGTAATCGAGAAAGCGGCGGCGATCAAAGAGCCCCCTCACCAGCGTTGCCAGTTCGGTATTGTCCCGCGCCGTGACTTGACTGGGATCCTCGCCATCACCCTGGCGCAGCGTTTCCAGTTCGGGATTGCCCCGCGCCGCGACCTCTTCACCCGAGACCGTCCGCCAGGGCATAAAGCGGTCCCATCCGCTGGTGAGCGTTCCGGCCCGCGCCTGATACCCGTCGGAGATTACCAGCAGTTCGTTGGTGGCAAAGAGCGTGGGAATGTCGTTCTTGTAGGTTTGAAGCTGATAGAACGCCTGGCTGATGGTGGCGTTCTCACTACTCGGCTTCTTCAACTCGATAACGGCCAGCGGCAAACCGTTCAGGTAGAGCACAACATCCGCCCGGCGGTTCACCTCGGGCCGCCCGGCGGCCGGTTTTTCAATAACGGTAAGCTGATTCAGGGCCAGCCAGTCGTTGTTTTCGATATCCTCAATATCCGCCAGAAACACTTTCAGATGTTTTACGCCGCCGTATTCATCCTTTGAAGTGACTTCAACATCAATCCCATCGGTTAAACAGCGGTGAAAGTTTCGGTTGTTGATGACCAAATCAGGGGAATCGGCCGCCGAGAGCTTTTTCACCGCCTCGTCTATGCCAGAGGCGGGAACATCGGGGTTTATCCGTTCCAGCGCGCCGCGGAGGCGTTCTTTTAGGATAACCTCGGAGTAGTCCGGGCGTTCGGCATTCGGCGAGTCCGGGGCGATGTCCAGGCCGTGAATCCTGCTCCATCCCAGTTCTTCAAACCAGCCGAGGCAGATTTCTTCAAGGTCGGCTTCGCTGATGCCTGTCATAACTTAAACCGGTTTGTCATGTCTTTATTCGCTCCCGCAAGGAGGCGTTTATCCGCGGTTCTCTCAATCATTCAATGACCTGCCAGTGTCCACGTGTACCGCCAATGCGTTTTATCTGTTTCCCTTCCCGCAATTGCCTGATATGTTTCTCGGCGGCCGTTATGCTGATTTTTAACATCCCGGCGAGTTGCGCCGCTGAGATTTTTGGATTTTTTTTCATTTCAGCAAGGATGCTCTCTTTGGTATTACCCAACCGATTACCCGACCTATTACCTAACCTATTACCCAACCGATTACCCAATCCCTCTGAATCTTTCCGGTTCAGGCTTTTTATCAGCTCAACCGCGATACCGCCGGTTCTTTCAATAATGGCGGGAGAGGAAAGCCCCGCCTGTTCACAGGCATCGGTGATTTTCTGGACACCGCGCCCCCAGGAATCAATATACCCGGCCCGGTAGCAGACCTCCGCGATCAACGGATTGCGCGGGATGGATTCGTGGCCCTGAAACAACTTCTCAATCGTCAATTCCACCGGCAATCCGCCCGCGTTCCAGAGAGACAGGCGATCATCAAATTTGCCAATATAAATACGGCCACCCTGAGCATTGGCAAAACCGCAGATTGATTTCAAATGTTCATCCTGCCAGCGTTGTTTCCACTCGATATTTTGCGATTCTTTTTCGTTAAGCATGGGGTTTAATTAACCACGGATCTGTCTGTTGCAGGCAGGCGTTCATCTGCGGCCCTCTCAATCATCCAATGACCTGCCAGTGTCCACCTCGCTTTGGGCCTTTTCTTTCAATAAATCCCGCTTTTTTCAGTTTGGCAATGTAGTTTTCTACAGTTCTGCTCGTCTTTCCTAATTTATTTGCAACTTGCTCGGCCGTGAATTCTGGATGATCACATATAACCTCAAAGGCCCTTGAGATTTCAATCCCGAATTCCTTCCGAATTCGTGCCGAAATCATTCCGAAATTATCATCATTCGCTGTTTGATCAATATCTTCCAGTCTTGCCCTTTCCTCAACTACTCGATCCCAAGTTATGCCCATTTTCCCAAGCAGAAAATTATTAAGGCTCTTTTGAGTTCCGAGTGGGTTAAGCCGCATGTGGATTGAGTGTGCAGAAAATGGCATGAGCCTGTCTGCGGCAGGCAGGCCGGAATGATGTAAAGCCGGAACAACACCCCCTCGTCATTCCAGCGAAAGCTGGAATCCAGTGGTTGATACAATACATTCCCGCATAAGCGGGAATGACCATCTGAATACCTCATTCCAACCGACCCCGCTGAGTTACCTGCCACCCCGCTACCTGCCTGCAGCAGGCAGGCCTGCCTCAGGCAGGCGTGGATTCCAGCTTTCGCTGGAATGACGAAACTGTTGTCATTTTGGCCTACCTGCTGCCCGCAGGCCGTCTCCGTTCTGTCCTGGTCATCAATTATGCCAGAATTATTGCATTACCCACTCAGATTTTAAAAGAGGCATTATTAAGCGCATGTCCATTGAGGATTTGATTAACTCCACCCGAACGCCAATAATAGGCGCCTCGAAACGATACCGGCACAGCAGACGGCTCAACAATAATTTCAAGATAATCTTTACTGCCGTCTTGCCGTAAATTGATAAGCGGCATCAGCCCCAGATGATCACGGATTTTATTCGGCAAGTCCTCCAACAGCTTTTTGCTGTTTTTCAGTCCGATTATCTGGCCCGCATCGTCTTTGCCAATATAAATACGGCCGCCCTGAGCATTGGCAAAACCGCAGATTGATTTCAAATGCTCATCCTGCCAGCGTTGTTTCCACTCGATATTTTGCGATTCTTTTTCGTTAAGCATGGGGGTTTAATTAACTACGGATCTGCCTGTTGCAGGCAGACGTTCATCTGCGGCCCTCTCAATCATTCAATAACCTGCCAGTACCTCTCTTTCCTGCTTTCGATACAGGGTAGTCTTTAAATAATCTTCGGTCGCTTCAAAAACCGGGGCGGGGTGCTTGTGCGCTTTCAGCAAGGGCAGAACCTTGCTTCTGATGCCCATCCCGCGATGGTCCACATAGCCGTAATCGCGCATGATCTCCATAAGAATATTATTGCGCGTGTAGCGCCGGCCGGCGATCATTTTTTCCACCGTCATGGCGTTATGCAGTGCGCCGGGGCTGATGACTTCCAGGCGATCTTCATAGAGGCCAACCTCAATATCCACGGAACGGGTCCAATCCCGATGAACCAGGGCATTGATCACAATCTCACGAATCGCTTCAACCGGATAAAGCCGGGTTTTTTCTCTTCGCAGCCCGTCGGTAATCTGATTCGACTCTTCGGTGATAAAGGGGTCAATCGCCTGCAAGAATTTCTCGGTCAATCCTTCATCGACAACATGACGCCCCCCGTCCTGCACATCAAATCGGGCCGCAAGGGGCGCATCCATAATAAGGTCCAGCCTGGCCTGATACTCCTTGGTTTTGCCGCTGAATGCGAAGACTCTCAATCCGGACTGCTTCAAACGCCTTCGGGGTGGTTTGCCAAATAACACCATGCCGGCCACACTGCACATCCCGCCGGGTTCAACCAGAAAGCCGAGGTTGGCCAGGCGGTTCTCCCAGGCTCGCGGGCTGGCCGGTAATTCGGGATCGCGGATAATATCCTTGAGATAATTCTCGATGCGCACCTGATCCAGATCGGCGGATGATGTTCGTGACACGGGCAGCGCTTCCGTATGCAGCATGCCGCCGATCTCATAAAGCCGCATCTGCTGCTCCCGCGTGGCAAGCCGGGAAGTCGAGCCAACGCGGATAAAGACTTCCTCCGCGCCATCATGCCTTCGCACATAGGGCTTTGAATTACCCTGAGGAAATGTCAAAACCGCGACCCTGCCGGTTTCATCCATGCTGACCTCTTCGTAAAATGGCAGGACAAGCGGGTGAACTTTATCAGCGACCACATTCATTACCCATTCTTCCGCATCGGGGCGCTGCAAGCCGGAGACGGCGCCGTTATCCTCCACGCCCAGCAGAATCCGCCCGCCTTGAAAATTCACCAGCGCCACAATTTCTTTGGCAAGCTGCTCCGGGCGAACATCGTCGCGTTTAAATTCAACTCCGGAGTTTTCGCCGTTAGCGATAATTTCAAGTAAATCTGTCTTAAGCATGGGCGCCGGCCTTAATATTCCTATTTGAGATTGCACTAATCAAAGGCTATTTCGATGAATTTAATTTGAGTGAGATTATATATCGCACTAACTAATATATCCGAAACCTAATGCGAGGCTCGCAAAATAAATCGACTCATTTTTTGGCTTCTTCAATCATGCCGTCAATAATGGTGCGCAACAAAAGTAGCATGTAAAAAATGTTAAGCACTGAGATACCGAATAATACTGAACTTAAAATAAGATTTATGTCAATAATCTTGTCTATCAAGGGCAGAGTCAGCGGGGCAATCTTGGTATATAAAATGCCCACGCTGTTTTTGGTCGCAAATACTGTAAAAACAATAATAGATACAATCGAAAAAATAGACCAGTAACCACTTATAAGTAGATAGGATTTTAGAATATGTGTGCCACGTTTCTGCGCCTTTTCATCAATTTTTTTATGCAAGTTCTTTGTGTAGGCCGCATTATATAGAATGGCGATAGAAGTCATGTAAAAACCAAACACAACAGAAAAAAATGTCACAAGACCCTGTGCCGTTGTATCGGTCATTTTTGCCTCAAATAAACAGGCAATCAATGTGGCTGTCAGCACAATCAAGTAGGAAGAAATCTTATGAATTTTTTTCAATGAAGATCTCCTATCTTACTGATTAATGCTTGCTTGACGATGCTCGGATCGTAAAGACCTTGGGCATCTTTAGCGACTTCCACACTTACTTTTTGGATAAAACTATCAGCATTAAATATTGTTTCAAGTCTCTTATCGTCTCGCCCGATACAAATCAATGAATCTGCTTCACAGTTGTTTTTCCAGAAAAACATTTTCTTAAATGATTTTTTAAATTGATGCGTTAATCGGGCCCCGGAAAAATTGGCTTCAAGCGTAAACTTTTCAGGCATGCCAAGCCCATAGAGATCGCTCGGGCTGGGGAAAATGTCCATGATAGATCCTTGTTGCATAAAAAGATTGCGTTTTGCTACAAATTTTACTTTTTCAACACTCTTGATTTTCTGAATGAATTCATCTACATTCTTGAAAAATGATTTTATTACCACATCTTTTTCTAGCTTTGCCTTCAAATATTTTTCGATCCATGATCTCTTTTGTATATTTGATAGATAAAGAATATGAGAATTAGCACAGTATAGAGCAAATAACTGTTTATCAGGTTCGATTTGATCGACACTTCTAGGGTTGTCTTCTTCCTTCTGATCTTTAGTATTATAGACAGTATCACTATGTGGTAGCGATTTTCCATAACGAGCATAAAGCCAGAAGTGTCCATTATTAATATTTTCTTTTGAAATGAGATAGTAGGTGTCTCCGCTGAAATATTGATCCTGTGTCTCAAAAAAAACAGGAGTTAACTCTTCAGCAGAAGGAATATCTTCACCAATTACCAAATACAAAGTAGAGAATTCTAAATTCATAATGTGCCTTCCATATCCTCAACATTCAATTCACCAGATAGGAGCTTAGTTAGCAGAATATTGCGGAGTTTATGTAAAGTAGTATTTTTTTTAAGATTTACTGATTTTTTTTGATAAAATTTCCTTACAATTTCCGAAAATGCCCGCCTGGAATTAGCCAAGGGAATTATGTGTCTCCAATTAAGAATAGCATTCTTATCACCACGAGGCATTTTTGATCCCTTGGCAGTCTTCATCATGTAGTCAAAGAAAGAATCTTGCCATAAAAGATTAAGGAGATATTCTTCTGTGCCTAATGTTTTAACAGTAAAACTAAGAACATCATTGGAGTAGCCGCCACTTCCTTCTGCAAACCATATTTTTTTAAAATATGGCCGAATATTAGAGATTAGAATATTCCCTGATTGATAGGATGATATTGTTTTCAATTTTGGCAGCTTGGCCGCTGCACAAATACCTTTCTTCTCGGCAAGCATATTTTCTGTTGAAATATAATTTTCAAGAGTTAACTCTGAAGTTTCTATTCGGTTCAAGCAATAGCTTGCTACTGATCTTAAAGGCCCAACTGCCCACCCCTTCGGAATCCACTCCATCTCTTCGTTGTGTTCAAACTCCGAGGGGAAAAGCAGTCGAATATCATCCGGCAGTAATTTTCGTTCACCGCCAAGCTCTTGACGGATTGCAGCTTTTTCCTTGAACTCATCGGGAATCGTATTCCCGGCGGCAAGGGCATTGTCGATCACCGGATCAAAATCCACAAACCAGCTTTTGAACAACGTCTGCGCCATAGCTTCAAGAGTCTCGTTCATCCGCCGGTTCAATTCGATCTTGTCATCCAGTGAACCGAGAATTTGGGCAATGGTTTTTTGTTCTGCTAATGGAGGCAATAAAAATTTGTAATCAAGAATCCTACTAGGAGAAGTGTGCTTGACAGTCGAGCCCGAGCAAGTCGCTAAAATATGCTGTCTATATTTTTCACTTCTCATAAGATAGTGGCAAAAACTAATATCAAGTTCATTGCTTCTTAAGATCACCTTTCCAATTCGTTGATTATGAAGAAGGATTTTCCCTGGAATGTTCGGAACAATCGCCGAGTACCCAAGAGTATCACCAGACTTACTTAGGTCTGTCATGGTAACAATTAACTCACCAGATTCTAATTCATATCCATCTCTATAATCTTCAGAATCAAAATACTTTTTATGATTATTCCGGAAGCCTCCGCCAATATTGAAATGACCTGGTGTGATTAAAATTCTATCCTGTTCTTCGGAGACTATATTTTTCCCAGAAAAAGCGAATCCGTGCTTTATATCAATCAGTTCACCTAGAGATCTTTCGTTACTGATTTGCATTAGAAATCTAATCAAGGTTAGAGAGATTTTTTCCATCAATTAGGTTGGATACTTCGGATAGTTTCTCATATTCATTGCCTAGAAGCATCACTTGTTCTTCAAATTTTCCAGCACTGCACTTTAAAAAAGAGAGCGAAGCGGAGCAACAAGCTGCTCTTATCCCAGGATCCTTCCTCCCGACTTCCTGTTTTAGCTGGTAAAACGCCACACCCTATTCTCCAAACCCCAGCATTTCAAGATTTTTCCGAATTACCGCATCCAATTCAACCGATTCCCGCATCTGCTCGTAGAGCGTGTCGCTTAGCTCGGCCATTTTCTCTTCAAAGAGAATCCCGTCGTCGGCGACGGCCTCGGCGCCCACATAGCGGCCGGGGGTGAGAACGAAGTGATGGGATTCGATTTCGTCCCGCGTGGCCGATTTGCAGAAGCCGGGTCTGTCTTCGTAGTCGCCGCCTGCCTGGCTGGCAGACAGGCCGCGCCAGGCGTGGTAGGTGCGGGCGATTTCGGCGATTTCATCGGTGGAGAGTTCCCGGTGGGTGCGGTCGATAAGGGCGCCCATTTTACGGGCGTCGATAAAGAGCGTTTCGCCCCGGCGATCCCGGTAGCCGCGTTTGGTGTCGGTTTTCTTCGAGCGGGTGAGGAACCAGAGGCAGGCGGGTATCTGCGTAGTGTAGAAGAGTTGGCCGGGCAGGGCGACCATGCAGTCCACCAGATCGGCCTCGATCAGCCTGCGGCGGATTTCGCCTTCGCCGGAGGTATTGCTGGACATGGCCCCGTTGGCGAGGACGAATCCGGCAATGCCGGTTGGTTTCAAATGGTGGACAAAGTGCTGTATCCAGGCGTAGTTGGCGTTGCCGCCGTCCACGTGGATGGTGGAGCCGTCCTTCTGTTTGCGGGCGCCGCCTGCCGGCGGCGTGCCGAATGCCCAGCGGACATCCTCTTTTATTTTGGACAGGCCCCAGTCTTTGGCGTTGAACGGGGGGTTGGCGATAACAAAATCGGCTTTGAGGTCTTTGTGATGATCATCCAAGAAGGAGTCGGCCCGGGTGATGTTGGCGTCGATGCCGCGGATGGCCAAATTCATCTTGGCCAGGCGATAGGTGGTGCTGTTGGATTCCTGGCCGTAGATGGCGATATCCGGCTTTATGCCTTTGGGCGCGCCGTTTCCGTTCCCGTTGCCGTTGGAATGGGCTTCGACGAATCGGGCGGCCTGAACGAACATGCCGCCGGAGCCGCAGCAGGGGTCGAACACGCGGCCGTTGTAGGGTTCCAGCATTTCCACCAGTATCCGAACGACGCATTGCGGCGTGTAGAACTCGCCGCCGCCCTTGCCTTCTTTTTCGGCGAATTTGGAGAGGAAGTATTCATATACGCGCCCCAGAATATCCTGCTTGCGGCTTTCGGCATCGCCCAGGCCGATGGTGGCAATCAGGTCAATTAACTCCCCAAGCCTCAGCTTGTCCAGGGAAGGGCGGGCGTAATCTTTGGGAAGGACGCCCTTGAGGCTGCGGTTGTCACGTTCAACCGCGCTCATCGCCTCATCAATCAGTTGACCGATCCTGGCGTCTTTGGCCTTGCCTTGCAGCAAATCCCAGCGGGCAGCACTCGGTACCCAGAAGATTGTGTCGGCGAGGTATTCGTCCCGGTCTTCGGGATCGACGCCCTCTTCCCGTTCCAGGGCCGCGTATTTCTCCGAAAACGAATCGGAGATGTATTTCAGAAAGATCAGTCCGAGCACGACATGTTTGTACTCGGCCGAATCCATCGTACCCCGCAGTTTGTCGGCGGCCATCCACAGCTTGTCCTCAAAGCCGAGATTGGCGCCTGTCTGCTCGGGCAGACCAGCCTGACCGCCAGGCAGGGTCGTTTCAACTTTCATGGCTTGGCTCTCTAAATCTAAAGCCCGGTGTCATGCCATGCCGGGACAATGTCATACCGGGCAGAAATCAGTTCGCGCCAGGCGCGGGCTTCTTCAGGCCGGTTTTTCGTTCACAAAAGACAGAAGGGCCTTATTCCGCGCTCAAAACCCTTACCGTCATCTCCACCCGTTTGAGCGGATTATCGCGTCCGTCCCGTTCCAGGGACACGATCTCGTCGGCCACTTCCATGCCGTTGATGACTTCGCCGAACACGGTGTATTGGCCATCCAGGAAGGTGGAATCTTTGACCACGATGAAGAACTGCGAGCCGGCGCTGTCCGGGTCGCTTGAGCGGGCCATGGAGAGGATGCCGCGTTTGTGGGGGCGGTCGCTGAACTCGGCCTTGACCGTGTGGCCGGGGCCGCCCGTGCCATAGCGCGATGTGTCCGCGTCTTTGGTGTTTGGGTCTCCGCCCTGAATCATAAAGCCGGGGATGACCCGGTGAAAAATCGTGCCGTCATAAAAACCGGCACGGGCCAGGGAAAGAAAATTCTCCACATGGCGGGGCGCGATGTCGGGGTAAAATACCAGTTCAATCTGGCCGTATTTTGTGTCGATGACGGCCTCGGCCGTGTTTTCATTCGCATGAGTAGAGATGGAAGTCATAAGCAGCAGGTAACCGATTAGAATTTGGGAAAGGGCATTCGCCCCGGCGATAGGTATTGACACGATATTGCCCTGTTTCAGGAATCAAAGGATTGAGATTTTAGAGCAAGACCGGGCCGATGTCACAATTTTATTGCGGGAATTCTGCAAAATTGCGGGCAAGCGGCAGTCTGCCTGTTACCCGTCATTTATGGACAGGATGTCCTGTATGCGGCGTGAGGACACGCCTACAGGGATGTAGGTGGTAGAGCGGCGTCTGGAACAAGCCGCCGAGGACGCCCGTAGCCGCCCGGCGAAGGCCGGAATCCAGGAGGGTGGGCCGGGATGTGAAATGAGCGCCAGTCCTGCCTAATTGTCATTCCCGCCAAAGCGGGAATGTATGACATAAACCACTGGATTCCAGCTTTCGCTGGAATGACGGCGGGGGCGATAGGCGCATTATGAGCGATACTAACGATACCGAGGCCAGGATAACTGACACCTTATTTTAGATGAGATGACCCTGAATCATAATCCATTTCAATCCCCCGGCCCCGCCCTCCTGGATTCCGGCTTTCGCTGGAATGACGACGTAGCTGAAATCCACTCTTTACCATGCCCACCCAACAGCAAAAGACCAACCGAAATAACACAATAATCCGCGTTAATCCGCGTAATCTGCGGATTACATACCTGCCTGATTTGCTCACAGGCATTAAACCCGGACACGGGTTGTTAAAGCCGGCATTAAATTGGTAGTATCGGAACCCGTTTGATGGTGGCCCGTGCCGGTCCCCCCGCAACACTAAACCGTGAATCCCGTCAGGCCCGGAAGGGAGCAGCGGCAGCGGCGGCCGTGTGTGCCGGGGCAGGGACGGCGCGGGTTGCCGCCCGGTTTCTTGCCGTCCAGGCAGCGCCGGGCCGCAATTTCCCGAAAATCCGGTTCAGTGTCTTTACAGCATGAAACTTTTTGAAATTTAATGAGTTATCAGGTCCTCGCAAGAAAATGGCGGCCGCGCGCGTTTGAGGATATGGTCGGCCAGGCGCATGTGTTGAAGGCGCTGGCCAACGCGCTGGATCAGGATCGCCTGCACCATGCCTATCTGTTCAGCGGCACCCGCGGGGTGGGCAAGACCACTCTGGCCCGGATTCTGGCCCGCTGCCTGAATTGCGAGGCCGGCGTCAGTTCAAGGCCGTGCGGGCAGTGTCATGCCTGCGCCGCGATTGACGAGGGCCGGTTTGTCGATTTGATCGAGGTCGATGCGGCCTCGCGCGCAAAAGTCGATGAGACCCGCGATTTGATGGACAATGTCCAGTATGCCCCGAGCGGCGGCCGCTATAAGATTTATCTGATCGATGAAATCCACATGTTTTCCAACCACAGTTTTAATGCCTTGTTGAAGACGCTGGAAGAGCCGCCGCCGCACGTCAAGTTTTTGCTGGCCACCACGGAACCCGGCAAATTGCCGGTGACGATCCTGTCGCGCTGCCTGCAATTTAACTTGAGCCATCTCACCAATGAACAGATTGCCGAACAGATCGAAATGATCCTGGGGCAGGAGTCGGTGGCCTTTGATCACGCCTCGGTCAAGCTGATCGCGCGCGGCGCGGCGGGCAGTATGCGCGATGCCCTGAGCCTGCTGGATCAGGCTATTGCCCACGGCGGCGGCAAGCTGGAAGAGGCCCAGGTGCGGGCCATGATGGGCACGATCGACAGCGCCGATTTAAGCCGCCTGTTGCAGGCCCTGGCCGATGCGGACGCCGAGGCCCTGCTGAGCCATACCCGGCAGATCGCCGGGCAGAACCCGGATTACGACGCATTGTTGGCCGAATTCCTGGGCCTGCTGCATCAGATCGCGGTCATACAGATGTTGCCGGAAGATGCCGGCCATCCCTTCAAGGATGATGCCCTCAAGGACAATGAGATGTTGCGCCGCTTTGCCGCCAGGATGGATAAAGAAGATGTGCAGCTTTATTATCAAATCGGCATGATGGGGCGCAAGGATTTATACCTCGCGCCGGATCTCAGGTCCGGCTTTGAGATGATCCTGATCCGTATGCTGGCCTTCAGGCCCGCGCCAGCGGGCGAGACCGAGATCGGCCCCGCCACCGGCACGGAGAAACAGGCGCGGGCGCCGGCAGTGCAAGAGGCCGATGCGCCCTCTCCCGGCCTCGCCGCGGGCGTGGCCGTTCACGGGCAGGTTGAAGCAGCGGCCGGAAGCTGGCAGGCCATCATCGAGGAAATGGCGCTCTCGGGGCTGGTGAAGGAACTGGCCGGTCATTGCGCCTTAAAGTCACAGACGCATGACAAGATCGAGCTGGCGCTCGCGCCGGGCCGGGAAAGCGTATTCAGCAAAAACCAGAAAGAGCAACTGAAACAGGCCCTTAAGGCGCATTTCGGCGAGCATATCAAGGTGTTGATCGTGGGCGAAGCGGCCGCGGTCGAGACGCCGGCCGAGACCGCCGCGAGACGGGAACATGAGCGGCAATTACAGGCGCAGCAATCGGTGCGCGGCGATCCGGTCGTTAAAACATTGCTGGACACCTTCAATGCGACGCTGGATCAGGATTCGATCCGGCCGGAATAGCGGTCGGAACAGGGTGAATTTTATCTAACAGAGGTCAGAGGAAATGAAAGGCGGTTTAGGCAATATTATGAAACAGGCCCAGCAGATGCAGGCCGGTATGGAAAAGGCGCAAAGGGAACTGGCGGAAGCGGAAGTCACGGGCGAAGCCGGGGCCGGCATGGTGAAGGTTACGATGAACGGACGCCACGACGTAAAGCGGATTGAGATCGACCCGGAGTTAATGCGGGACGACAAGGAGATGCTGGAAGACCTCATCGCCGCCGCGGTCAATGACGCAAACCGCCGGGTTGAGAAGATGACGCAGGAAAAGATGTCGGGCCTGACTTCCGGCATGGGCCTGCCCGCGGGGCTGAAACTGCCGTTCTGATCGCCGGAAACGCATTGCCTCCACATCAATGTCTGCCCAGACCCTGCTGGAACAACTGGTTGAGGCATTGCGCTGCCTGCCGGGGGTGGGGCGCAAGTCCGCGCAGCGCATTGCCCATCAACTGTTGCAGCAGAACCGCGCGGGCGCCCGGCATTTATCCGGCCTGCTGGCCGAGGCGATGGAGCGCATAGGCCATTGCGAGCGTTGCCGGACCTTCACCGAAGACAGATTTTGCCGTCTTTGCGCGAGCGCGAAGCGGGATGATAGCATGATCTGCGTGGTCGAAAACCCGGCCGATGTGTCCGCGATCGAGGCGGCCAATTATCGCGGCCGTTATTTTGTGCTGCTGGGCCACCTCTCGCCGCTGGACGGTATCGGCCCCGATGACCTGGGTTTGAATGAGTTCAAGAAACTGCTGGCCGATGAGACCCTGAAAGAAGTCATTCTGGCCACCAATACCACGGTCGAGGGCGAGGCGACCGCGCATTTCATCAGCGAAATGGTCAAGGCGCGCGGGAAGCGGGTCTCGCGCATCGCGCATGGGGTCCCGATGGGCGGCGAACTGGAATATGTGAACAGCATGACCATCGCCCATGCCCTGGACGGCAGGAAGCTGATTTGAACCGGGACAGGGCCGCACAAGCCGCGACCGGAGCGCGCGCTTTGCGGATGATAGAAATTTCCGCGTTTGGGTTGTATTATTTTAGCGGGTGGTTACACTAAGGCACCGCTGGAAATGAACTGTTTGGAGAAAATTCCATGATATTTGGCATCAAATCTGAAGATAGCAAACTGAAAGAAAAAGTAGAAAAGCTCGAAAAGGAGAACAGGATAATGCGAGCAGCGCTTGAGTTTTATGCCGACGCTAAAAACTGGGAAGCCGGGTATAAATATCGTGATGACGATGATGCCACCATATTTAACGACGGGGTGGAGTCCGGCGCGACCGTTGACAAGGGCAGCAAGGCCTTTCGCGCCCTGAAAACCGTTGACGGTTCGGCCCGCTGAATTCGGCTAACGATTAAGGAAACTCCAGATTGAATCAGAGTTTCCTGCTTGCTTGCCTGCAACGGGCAGGGCAGTCCGGGACGGGCTATTCAGGGCTTGTTGATCAGGAAGGAATAAAAAGAGCCCGAAGTCACATAACACGAGGGGGAGGGAGGGTTATCTGTGACTCCGGGCTTGCTCACAAACACTAAAATGAATAAAGTAATTCTAGACGACCTGAACGGCTCATGTTGTGATGAAGCTCACAGTTTCACCAGTCAGCGCGCGGGAATTTCTGTTTTTGTGACGCTGGTCACATTTTAACCCCTTCATTATTCAGCACATGGGGCAAGCCTGGGCAGAGTGTTGGGGATGACCGCTTAGTTGTCATTCCCGCCTGTCAAAGACAGGCGGGAATGTATACAGGGTCACCTCATCTAAAATAAGGCGTCAGGTATCCTGGCCACGGTATCGTTAATATCGCTCATAATGTGCCTATCGCCCCCGCCGTCATTCCGGCGAAGGCCGGAATCCAGGAGGACGGGCCGGGATGTGAAATGAGCGCCAGTTCTGTCTAATTGTCATTCCCGCCAAGGCGGGAATGTATGACATAAACCACTGGATTCCGGCCTTCGCCGGAATGACGCCGCGATGGAAATAACAGCATGGGCGCCTGGACAAGCATTCGCTATCCTGCCTTGGCCTAAAGGACAACAAAACAGGGCATCGGTTATTTCACCCCTTACTGAATATCTCCGGCCGGTTTTTGGAAGACCAGACAGGCGTTGGTGCCGCCAAAGCCGAAGCTGTTTGACATCACGGTGTGCAGACCGGCCTGATCGATTCTTTCATTTGCAATGGGCAGACCCGCCGCGGCCTCATCCAGTTTATGGATGTTCAGTGATTTGCTGATGAAGTCGTTATCCAGCATCAACAGGCTGTATATGGCCTCATTTGAACCGGCCGCGCCGAGGCCGTGACCGGTTTGTGATTTGGTCGCGCTGATGGCGGGGATGGCCTCGCCGAAAACTTCCCGGATGGCCGCAAGCTCGGTCATGTCGCCGGCGGGCGTGCTGGTGGCATGGGCGTTGATATAGTCAATCTCGCCGGCAACATCTTGCAGGGCCAGCCGCATGCACCGGACCGCGCCTTCGCCGGAAGGCTTGACCATGTCGGAGCCGTCCGAGGTGGCGCCATAACCCTTGATCTCGGCATAGATACGCGCGTCACGCCGCAGCGCGTGCCCCAGTTCTTCCAGCACTAGGATGCCGCCGCCACCGGAGATGACAAAGCCGTCACGGTCCGCGTCATAAGGACGCGAGGCGAGTTCCGGCTCGGCATTGTAATTTGAGGACAAGGCCCCCATGCTGTCGAACAGCAGGGTCGAGCACCAGTGTATCTCATCGCCGCCGCCGGCAAAGATAATATCCTGTTTACCGGCCTGAATTAATTCATAGGCGTTGCCGATACAGTGCGCGCTGGTGGCGCAGGCCGAGCTGATGGAATAGTTCAACCCCTTGACCCGGTAGGCCACCGACAGGCAGGCGCTGTTGGTGCTGGCCATGACCCTCGGCACCAGGGTCGGCCCGACCTTGCGGGCGCCGCGCGCGCGCAGGGTGTCAATCGCCGCCTGCATGTTGGCATTTGAACCGCCGCCGGAGCCGACGATAAGGCCGGTGCGGGGATTGCTGATGTCCTTTTCCTCAAGGGCGGCATCGGCGATGGCTTCGCCCATGGCGATATAGCTGTAGGCCGCGCTGTCGCCCATAAAGCGCCGCAGTTTGCGCGCGATCAGCGCGTCCAGATCGATATCGACCGCGCCATGCACATGGGAGCGGAAACCCAGTTCGGCATATTCGGCGGAATGACGGATGCCCGAAGCGCCGTTTCTGAGCGCGGTTAACACCTCTTGCTTGTTATTACCGATACTCGACACAATCCCCATGCCGGTGATAACGACTCTTTTCAATGCGCGCGCTCCTAAAAATTATCCGTTGATTTGAATAAACCCACCCGCAGATCCCTGGCAACGTAGATTTCCTTGCCGTCGGTCAGCATGGCGCCATCGGCGACGCCCATGATCAGTTTCCTGAGCATGACCCGGCGCATACTGATATGGTAGCTGACCAGCCGGTTTTTGGGCGTGACCTGGCCGGAAAATTTGACCTTGCCGGCGCCCAGCGCGCGGCCCTTGCCCGGCGCGCCGGACCAGCCCAGATAAAAGCCGATCAGTTGCCACATGGCGTCCAGCCCGAGACAGCCGGGCATGACCGGGTCGCCCGCGAAGTGGCATTCAAAAAACCATAAATCGGGCTTGATATCCAGTTCGGCGATGATCTGGCCTTTATTTGCCGCGCCGCCGTCTTCGGTGATGCTGACGATGCGGTCAAACATGAGTATCGGCGGCAGCGGTAATTGCGCGTTGCCCTCGCCGAACATCTCGCCGCGGCCACAGGCGAGCAACTCCTCCCGGGTGTAGCTGTTTTTCTTATTCATTCCCGCAAGTATCGCATGTCATTGTTTTTTTTTCTCGGAATTTATGCCAGCGGCATCCGGCAAGGGCGGCTTGACAGCGGGCTATCCCTGATTAGACTGCGTACTTGTTTTCCTGGTAGAAAGTAAAGGTTTTTATTATGTCTTTAGAATTCGGGCCACGGCAAAGGCGCGAGAGTGTTGGGGTCAGGGTCGGGCCGGTCATCGTCGGCGGCGGTCAGCCGGTGGTTGTGCAATCCATGACCAACACCGACACCGCCGATCTGAAAGCAACCGTCAGACAGGTGCAGCAGTTGGCGGCGGCCGGCTCGGAACTGGTCAGGGTGACGGTCAATACCAAGCAGGCCGCGGCCCGGCTGGCGGATATCCGCGAGCAACTGGACGCCGCCGGCTGCCGCGTGCCGCTGGTCGGCGATTTTCACTTTAACGGCCACAGGCTGCTCACTCATTACCCGGAGTGCGCCCAGGCCCTGGCAAAGTACCGCATTAATCCGGGCAATGTCGGCTTTGGCAAGAAAAAGGATCATCATTTTGCCACCATGATCGAAAAGGCCATCGAATATGACAAGCCGATCCGCATCGGCGTGAACTGGGGCAGCCTGGATCAGGAATTGTCACAAAAAATGATGGATGACAATGCCAAACTGGCGACGCCGCTGGCGGCCGACGATGTCATGCAGGAGGCCCTGATCGTGTCGGCCCTGAACAGCGCCAGGCGGGCCGAGGAACTCGGCCTAGCGCGTGATCATATCCTGTTGTCCTGCAAGGTCAGCGGGGTGCAACGACTGGTCGCCGTTTACCGGGATCTGGCCGGCCGCTGTGATTATGCCCTGCATCTCGGTTTGACCGAGGCCGGCATGGGCTCAAAAGGGATCGTGGCCTCGACGGCGGCCATGGGGATCCTGTTGCAGGAGGGGATCGGCGACACCATCCGGGTCTCATTAACGCCGAAACCGGGCGGCAACCGCGCCAAAGAGGTGATCGTGGCCCAGGAAATACTGCAAACCATGGGGCTGCGATCGTTCACGCCGCTGGTCACGGCCTGCCCCGGCTGCGGTCGCACGACCAGCACGGTATTTCAGGAACTGGCCGACAATATTCAGGCCTATGTGCGCAGCCAGATGCCGATCTGGCGGGAGAAATACGTGGGCGTGGAAGAGATGAATCTGGCCGTGATGGGCTGTGTGGTCAACGGGCCGGGCGAGAGCAAACATGCCGATATCGGCATCAGCCTGCCGGGCACGGGCGAGGCCCCCTCGGCCCCGGTCTTCATTGACGGTAAAAGAGCGATGACCCTGAGGGGCGACAATATCGCCGATGAATTTCGTGAAATCGTTGATAACTACGTGGAAAAGCGCTATGCCAAGGCCGGCTGAATGTGATCTCGGGGCGTCCTGGGCAGGTGTGAGTTGAACAGCCGCCTCTCCATCGCCCTGATTTTTCTGCTGCTGCTCCAGGTTTCCGCGACCGGGCAGGCCGGCCTGGACGATCTCATTGAGCTTTTTGAAACGGATGCCGTGACCAAACCGGCGGCGCCGGGGCTCAGTCAGGCCGACATGGTCGCGGGCCTGAAACAGGCCCTGCTCAAGGGCAGCAAGACGGCGGTCAGCGCCCTCGGCAGGGAAAACGGATTTTTAAATCATCCGCAATTAAAGATCCCGCTGCCCGAAAATCTGCGGGCCGCGGAATCCGCGCTCAGGGCCATCGGCCAGGGCCGGATCGCCGACCGCTTTGTCTTGTCCATGAACCGCGCCGCCGAGCGGGCCGTGCCCAGGGCCGGCGCTATCTTCACCGATGCCATCCAGTCAATGTCGATCCAGGATGCCTACGGCATCCTGACGGGCGCGGATGACGCGGCCACCGCGTATTTTAAAAAGAACAGCGGCCCCCGGCTGCAAAGCGCCTTTCTGCCCGTGGTCAAACAGGCCACCAGCGAGGCCGGCGTCACCGACCACTATAAGCAACTGACCGGCAAGCTGGGCATGATGTCCGGCTTTATTGATACCAGCGCGCTTGACCTCGATAATTATATTACCACCCAGGCCGTGAACGGGGTGTTCAGCCTCATGGCCAGAGAGGAAAGGCTGATCCGCCGGGAACCCGCCGGGCGGACTACGGAACTTCTGAAAAAGGTCTTTTCACGGAATGATTAACCGGGCCATAAAAATAACGGGTTAATCCTGCCATGATCAAAGCGGATATAACGACACGCCAACCATCGGCCAGTTTGAGATTCCGTGTATGCTGCTATTTCCACAAAGCCGTTTACCCGGATAAATTCTGAGGCGGCGAGAAACAGGGCGCGCGATCGATGAAATCACTCCCGGATACAGCCAATATTCTGCTAAGCGCCGAGGCGCGCTCGGCGCCCGGCTCGACCGTGGAGGCCTGGGAGCAGTTTATCGCCACCGGCGAATTCCCGACCCGGCGGCCGCGCGCGGTCATCGCCACAAGCTGGCAGCGGTGCCGCAGCATCGGCCTCAATCCCCATGCGGAACGCGCGCGCGTGGTCATTTCACACGATGAAATCGAGGCCAGATTACACAAGGAAAATTTCGGCCTGTCGGGCCGGGCGGTGCTGGACCGGATGGCGCATACGGTGGAGGGCACGGGCCATGTGATTGTGCTGGCCGACAAGGCCGGACGCATACTGTATTCGGTCGGGCACCGCCGGATTCAGGATCGGCTGGAATCGATCAATTTCCGGCCCGGCGGCGCCTGGGGCGAGGAAGTGGCCGGCCCCAACGGGATCGGCACCTCGCTGGCGCTGGGCAAGCCGGAGGTGATCATGGGCGCGGAGCATTACTGCGCGGGCTGGCAGCCGTGGGCCTGTTATGGCGCGCCGGTTTATAATCCGGGCGACCACTCGATCATGGGCTGCGTGGACATCACCGGCCCGGCCGGCAAGGCCCAGGACGAGGTCATGGCCCTGGCCGTCTCCATCGCGCACTCGGTTGAATTTTGCCTGTCGGCCACCTTGCTGCGCCGGCGCGAGGCATTGCGCGAGGTGTTTCTGTCCCTGTCCGGGCGTTTCCCCGATGACGCCCTGCTGTTGCTGGATGATACCGGCAATATCACGGCCGCAAACGATATGGCGCGCGAACTGCTGGCCCTGACCAGCCCCGCCCTGTTGCGGGGCTTCAAGCAACTCTATCCCGAATTAAGCCTCAAGGCCGTCCAATGCCTGTTGTCCGGGCTGGAAGCGGAATGCCGCGTGAACCTCTATCACTGCATCACGGGCGCCGTCCGCTGTGTGCTGCAACCGGTGACAGACAAGGGCGAGCGCATCGGCTGCGCGCTGCTGTTTCCCTCGGGCAGGGTCGTGAACCGCCCGCCGGCCGAACACCACGCGCGCCCCGCGCCGGCCGCCGGCGAATACGGTTTCGACCGACTGATCGGCGCTTCCGCGGCCTTTAAAAAATGCGTCAATATGGCCCGCATGGCGGCCGCGGACAAGCGGCACAACAGCGTGCTGTTGACTGGCGAGACCGGCGTCGGCAAGACATTCATCGCGCGCGCCATCCATGCCGGCGGCCTCGCGCGGCAAGGTCCCTTTGTGGCGGTAAACTGCGCCGGCCTGTGCGCCGGCCGGCTTGCAGGCCAGTTGCGCGCTCAGATAGAGGCGGCGGACAACGCGGCCGGGGCAGCCCGGCCCGCGGCGATTCCCGGCCCTGTAAAAGGCACATTATTTCTGGATGAGGTTGACGCGCTTGGCCCGACCTTACAGGCGGAACTGGCGCGGTTCCTGGATAATGAGGCGGAGGCGGGCGTCGCGGCCGGGTCTGGCCTCCGGATCATCGCCACGGCCACAACGGAATTGTCGCGCGCCGTTGAACAGGGCCGTTTCAGGCGCGATTTGCTGCACCGGCTCAATGTGATCGGCATCCAGACGCCCGCGCTCAGGCAGCGGGACGCGGACAGCCTGATCCTGCTTCGGCATTTCATTAAACAGGAGGCCAACAAGGCCGGCAAGGACGGGCTGGAACTGAGCGGGGATGTCACGCAACGGCTGATTTGCTATGATTGGCCCGGCAACCTCAGGGAATTACGCAATCTCAGCGCGCGCTGGGTGCTTATGATCAAGGGGCGGCGCGTCGGCCTGCCGGATTTGCCGGAACGCATACGATTTTATGAGAAAACGGCAACGGAGGCGGACGCCTCGACAATACGCTCTGTCGAGGATGCGTTGATCCGTAAAACCCTGGCCGAGATGGACGGCAATGTCAGCAAAACGGCGAGAGTCCTCGGCATCAACCGATCCACGATCTACCGCCATAATCTGCGTTGCCGGAAGAATTCATAAACCCCCGCCTTATGCCGGGGAAGAGAGAGGGGGCGGTGTCAACTACCGACATCGCATTTACCATAAATCTATAACAAGAGTGACAAGCCATGTCTGAGAATAAAGTCTATGCCGTACCCGCTGAACTGGCGCAAAGCGCATTGATCAACGCGGAGCAATACCGGGCGATGTATGACCGGTCCATCAACGATGCCGACGCCTTCTGGGCCGAACAGGCCGAGGTATTTCTGAGTTGGTCCAAAAAATGGGACAAGGTGCAAGAATGGGATTATTCGAGCGCCGATATCCAGTGGTTTCTGGGCGGCAGGCTGAATGTCTCCTATAACTGCCTGGACCGGCACCTGGCCACGCGCGCCGAGCAGGTGGCGATCATCTGGGAAGGCGATGACCCGGAAGAAGATCGGCAGATTACCTATCAGGCGCTGTATGAAGCGGTCTGCCGCTTCGCCAACGCCCTGAAGGCGCGCGGCGTTAAAAAAGGCGATCGCGTTTGCCTTTATCTGCCGATGATCCCGGAGGCGGCGGTGGCCATGCTGGCCTGCACCCGTATCGGCGCGGTGCATTCCATCGTGTTTGGCGGCTTCTCGCCGGACGCCCTGCGCGACCGTATCAATGATTCCGATTGCCGGGTCCTGATCACCAGCGATTACGGCCTGCGCGGCAAGAAACAGGTCCCGCTAAAGGCCAACGCCGACCGGGCGCTGGCCGGCTGCCCCAATGTGCATAGCTGTGTGGTGGTGCGGCGCACCGGCGGCGATATTAGCTGGCATGAGGGGCGCGATGTCTGGTACCACGACCTGGTCGAGGCCGCCTCGGCCACTTGCCCGGCCGAGGACATGGACTCGGAAGACCCGCTCTTTATTCTCTATACCTCCGGTTCGACCGGCAAGCCCAAGGGCGTGCTGCACACCACCGGCGGTTATCTGCTGCACGCCGCCATCACCCATAAATATGTGTTTGACTACCAGGAAGGCGATATTTACTGGTGTACGGCCGATGTCGGCTGGGTCACGGGCCATTCCTATATCGTTTACGGGCCGCTGGCCAACGGCGCGACCTCGCTGATGTTTGAGGGCGTGCCGACCTTTCCCGACGCCAGCCGCTTCTGGCAGGTGGTCGATAAATGGCGGGTCAATTCCTTTTATACCGCGCCGACGGCTATTCGCATGCTGATGGGACAGGGCGATGAATTCGTGAACCGCACCGGCCGCCGGAGCCTGCGGATCCTGGGCACCGTGGGCGAACCCATCAACCCCGAGGCCTGGGAATGGTACTACCATGTGGTCGGCAACGGTAACTGTCCGGTGGTCGATACCTGGTGGCAGACCGAGACGGGCGGCCATTTGATCACGCCCCTGCCCGGCGCGACAGCGCTCAAGCCCGGTTCCGCCAGCCTGCCGTTTTTCGGGGTCGAACCCTGCCTCGTGGACGAGCATGGCAATGAACTGGAAGGCGCCGCCGAGGGCGCCTTGTGCATCAAGCGCCCCTGGCCGGGCCAGATGCGCACCGTCTATGGCGATCATGAGCGCTTTATTGAGACCTATTTCAAAATGTTTCCCGGCAAATACTTCAGCGGTGACGGCGCGCGCCGGGATGAAGACGGCTATTACTGGATCACGGGCCGCATTGATGATGTTATCAACGTCTCCGGCCATCGCATGGGCACCGCCGAAGTCGAGAGCGCGCTGGTATTGCATGACGCGGTCGCGGAGGCCGCGGTGGTGGGCTATCCGCATGAGATCAAGGGCCAGGGCATCTACGCCTATGTGACCCTGATGAATGATGCCGAACCCACGCCGGAGTTGCAGACGGAACTGGTGCGACATGTGCGGAAAGAGATCGGCCCCATCGCCAGCCCGGATGTGATCCAGTGGGCGCCCGGCCTGCCCAAGACGCGATCGGGCAAGATCATGCGCCGCATCCTGCGCAAGGTGGCGGCCGATGAGGTCGACGCCCTGGGCGATACCAGCACCCTGGCGGATCCGTCCGTGGTCGATAACCTGATCGAAAACCGGGTAAACAAGGCTTCATAAATGAATCTGGACAGGGTGACGGCCGGCCGCAATCCGCCCGCCGAAGTCAATGTCGTGGTTGAGATCCCGATCCACGGGCCGCCCGTAAAATATGAACTGGACAAGGAAAGCGGGGCGATGTTTGTGGATCGCTTCCTCAACACCTCGATGCATTACCCCTGCAATTACGGCTATATCCCGAAGACCCTGTCCAAAGACGGAGACCCGGTTGATGTCATCGTCATGACGCCGATGCCGATCATCCACGGCGCCGTTATTCCCTGCCGGCCTATCGGCGTGCTGAAAATGACCGATGAGGCCGGCGATGACAGCAAGATCATGGCCATCCCGCTGGAATCGGTCTCCCGCTTTAACCGCAACGTCAATTCCTACCGCGATGTTCAGCCCGCCCTGCTGAATCAGATCACCCATTTTTTTGAACATTACAAAGACCTCGAACCCAATAAATGGGTCCAGGTCAACGGCTGGGCCGAGGCCGCCGAGGCCAAACAAGAGATCACCGAGGCCATGGCCGCGTTTGCCTCTTCGTCCGAGGAATTACATTATTAGGCGGGGGCCGGCTATCCATTCAAAACGGACAGCTTGTTTTGGTCAATAAACCCGGTCAGGGCCTGATGCTCAAGCGGCGGCGAGATGATGTCGCCCTGGATGTAATCACAGCCGAGTGAGCGGAGCGCGGCAAATTGCTTTTTGTCGGCCACGCCATTGATCATAACGTCCATCCCCAGGGTATGGATAAAATCAATGCGCGCCTTTAGATAATCTCGTTCATTGTCATTTTTTATATCTGCAACAGGGTGAAGTTGCACGGCAGTAACCTGTAGTTCAAGCAGTTTGCGGCCGGGAATTGGGTCAGGGTCATCCAGTGCGGCGACCAGTCCGATATTTTTTTGCTTCAGGGTCGTTAGGGCTGCAATATCCTGTTTCGTCAGTACGGCAATGGCAGCGCCGGGGAGCTTTATCTGCAAGCTGTGCGGGTCATCCGCGCGGCCGGAAAGCAACGGTTCAAGCCGGGATTGAAGTTCTTCCGGCAATACTTTTTCGCCGCAGAGGCGGATCACCAGAGACAGACCTTGTCTGAAGCGGGATTGGCCGGCCCAGGCCCGGATCTGCCCGGCAACGGCGGAGACCAGCCATTGATTCAGGCGGGCCGCGACCCCGGGTTCTGCCGTTACGGAGGCAAAGGTATCGGCCGATAGTTTGCCCTTTCTGGGATGCTCCCAGAACAATTGTATTTCAAGGCCGGTGACGGCCTTTTCTTTCAGGCCGGCAATGGGTTGATAGCCTACCGAGAGCGCATCGTTATCAAGGGCATGACAGAGCTCATTTTCCATCCGGTCCGTCACGTACAGCCGGGTGTTTATTGCCTCGTCAGAGATTTCGTAGCGTGAACCGCCCAGCGATTTGGCCCGATTCAGCGCGCTGTAGGCATCCTGGATCAGCGCGTCCCTGTTTTTTTCAGTATCTTCACTGATCGAGATACCGATACTCGCGGTTAAATAGGTCTCGGCCCGGTTTATTTTTACCGGTTGCAGAAACCCGCGCTGAATCTTTCCGGCCATTTTCCGGACGGCATCGGCCGTTTCGATATGTTCCATCAGGATGCCGAACTCGCCCGGTTCATTAAACATGCAAAGCGAGTCCGCCGGCCGGATGGACGCGGCCAGCCGTTCGCAGACATCCAGAATAATCTGATCGATGATCGTGGCGGAATAACGATCCTTGAGTTTGTTGAAGCGATCGATATGGAGAATCAACAAGGCAAATTCATAATCCTTAACGGTGTTATGTTTGGTGACGGCTCGGTCCAGGCGATCCATAAACAGGTATTTTTGCGGCAGCTTTAATCTGGTTTTATACAGGATGTTTTCGGTATCCCGGATAAAATTCCGCTTGTAGTCGGTAATATCGACGATGAGCCCTTCAATGCTCAATAATTCCCCATTACTGGAAAAATTCCCCCGGCCCCGTTCCCACACCCATTTTTCAGCGCCGCTTTTGGTGCGGATACGGTAATTGATTTCATAGGCCCTGTTTTCCGCCAGCGCGGTCTGCACATTGTTCCATACCAGGTCCTGATCATTGGGGCTGATCAGGCTGCCGAAGGTCACGGTTTTATTGATCATATCCGAGGGCAGATAACCGGTCAGATCCAGGCAGCCGGCGCTGACGAACTCCATGGTCCACTGGCGATCATTGCGGCCCCGGTAAACCAGGCCGCAGAGGTTATCGATCAACGTGGACAGGGTGCGGTAGTTGGCCTGACGCAGGCCGTATTCGCGTACGCGCTCGGTAATATCCGAAATGACACCGGCCAGATAGCGTTTCTTGTCGAGCGGGTCGATATAGGTATTGGCCCGCATATTGCCCCAGCAGAGATGATCATCGCGGGTCAAAAAACGGAGTCTGAGCGCGGCATGGGAGGGATTGTTTTTGTAGATCTCCCGCATAAAGTCCGCGCACTGCCTTTTATCATCAGGATGGATATAGCGCAGCATATCCATCCCCAGCGTGGCCGCGACCGTAAACCCGGTCAGCCTTTCCCACTCGGCATTCAGATAAACCCATTGGCCTCTCTCATTGACCTGAAACAGGGTCTGGTGCAGGCCATCAAGCAGGGCCGGGTTGTCTGGCCGGGGCGCTACGGCAGTTTGCGCCGGCCTGGCGGCATTGGCCGCGCCGGGTTTTACTTTTTTATCCAGCGGAGAGTTGCTATAACCCTGTTCGATCGCCCACAGGGCGACTTCCAGCCGTGAGCCAAGCTGCAATTTGCGCAGCATGTTCTTGACATGAACCTTAACGGTGCCTTCGGTAATGCCGAGCGCCCTGGCGATCAGTTTATTGCTCATGCCCTTGACGATGAGTTTGACAATCTCCCGTTCCCGTTCGGAAAGTTTGTTGAAATCGGCGGCGGGCGGGGGCTTGTTTTCCCGAACGGAGTGGGCCAGCAGCCGGGTCAGGTTATCATCGATCACGATCTCGCCGTTGATGGCGCTTCTTAATTTTGCGACGATGAGTTCCGGTTCGGTATCCTTTAACAGATAACCATCGGCGCCGCTTCTGAGCGCGGTCAAAAAATTTTCTTCCGTATCGGAGACGGTCAGCATGATAATGATGGAATCCATCGCGGCCTTTTTCAGGGCGGTCAATGCCTGTATGCCGTTCATGTCTTTCATGTTTAAATCCAGCAATATCAGATCCGGCTCGTGCCGCAGGGATAACTCAACGCCCTCGGTGCCGGCCGCCGCCTCGCCGATCACTTTAAAATCGGTCTGGCCGTTTAATAATTCGGTGACGCCCTTGCGAAACAGGGGGTGATCGTCGATGATGATGACCTTGCGGCAGTTTTTTGCAGGCATGATTTATACCCGTGAGCCGGCGCTTTTGCCTGAATATTGACCGGCCTGAAAGGTGATTTGCAGACGGGCGCCGCCGGCTTCGCGCTGGCCGAGACGAATACTGCCGCCGATGGAATGAGCCCGTTCCTGCATGATAATGATGCCGAAATGCCGGTCCGGGTCAGGCACGGCGGGCAGGCCGATACCGTCATCCTCTATGCTGACGGTTATCCGGGCCGTGTCGTCATGGCGGATTGATATTAAACAGGCCTTGGCCCGGGAATGGCGCACAACATTGGCCAGGGCCTCGCGGATGATATGCAATAACTGGGTCTCTTCCATGACCGACAGCGCCTCGGGCGGCAATCTGTTGTCCAGATCAAAGGCAATCCCGCTGCGCCTTGAAAATTCCTCTACCGAATCCTGTAGGGCCTGGGAAAAGTTTTTGCCGCCGATGGTCAGACGGAAGACCGAGATCAGTTCCCTGAGCTGGCGGTAGGCCAGATTCAGGTTGGAACGCAGATCCTCCATGATGGCATCGACTTCCATCGCCTTGCCGCCAGCCCCGGCGCCGATCCCCTCGCCCATGCCGGGCTCATTATCCGCGAGCCGGGCTTGCAGGCGGCTGGTCTGTATCTTTAAATAGGACAGTGATTGCGCCAGCGAGTCATGCAGTTCCCTGGCGATAACGGCGCGCTCTTCATATTGCGTCTGGCGGCGTTTCAGGCGCGCCCTCTGCACGCTGGCGATAATTTCGGCCAGCAGGCCGGCGTGTTCAAGCAACGCGGCGGTCGCGCGCTCGCTTAACTCAAGCGCCGGCGCGAGTTTAAGCACCAGCAAGGCCGTTTCCCAGGTCTTCTGCCGCAAGCGGACACAGAGATAATTATATTCGGCTTGCGCTTCCTTCGCGGATACCGCAACCGGCCCGTCCGCATCGGCCAGGGCAAGCGCCCTGGGCAGTATTTTGGCAGGCGCCTGCGGCCAGTCCGGGTCATCCATATCCGTGCTGGCCAGCAGGGTCAGGCCGGAAAACGCGCCGGGCTTGATAAACAGGGCGCTGGCCGTGGCCTCGGTCAGGGCGTCTATTTCGCCCAACAGCAGGATCAGGGGTTCAATGGAAACCGGTTCCTCTATCAATTGCAGCAAGGCGCGCCGGATGACATCCGCCCGCGGCGCCGCCTCGGGCGCGGTCTTTTTTTGCAAGCGGTTTAAAGTCTGCATTAGAAATGGCGCAAAAGTGTGAAGGCGCTTATCTTTCGGCGTCAAGATCCTTTATGGATTGTTGCGGCGTTTGCCGCGCGGACAGCGATGTATTGCCCTTGGCCAGATGCCAGAAACCACTTTGCCGGATTTCTTCTATAAACGGCGCCCGGCTTTCGAGATGGCCGATGCTCTCATCGGCAAATTCCTTCGCCGCCGCTTCGATCTTATATATTTGGGCCAGTTCGGGATGCGCCTTTAAGGCCTCTTCTTTGGGAAGGGACAGGTATGCCCTTTCCAGGGCATTCTTTTTAGCTTCTTCCTCGGCAGACAGAATGATCTTATCGCTTTTTGCACTTTCTGCAAGATCGACGCCAAGCGTCTTTGCCTGCCGCGCTATGTAGTCTTTTTCCGCTATGCCAAGCGCCGTTCGGCGGGCGTGGATGATCTGTTTTTGAATGTCATCCGAGGGCGATTTATCCAGGTTGCCGAGGCGCGCAAAGTGACTTCTAAATACCTGCCGCGCTTCATCTATTGGCAGGCCCTTGCTGCGGTTTTTGGGCAGACTGCAATCCTCATCGACCTGCTTGTATTTCTCCGGGTCATCGACGATGCCGAGCTTTTGTTCAATCACCGAAAATTCACTCAGGGCCGTCTTCAGGCTGCCTGTCATCATCGGACTATTAGCATAGAATTCTAAATCGTGTTTAACCAGGGCCTTTTCCAATGCTACTATAAGTTCCGCCTTGCCGTTTCCGCCTATCTCTTTGACTGATACAAGGAGTTTATTTTTTGAATCCGCAACAACCCGGGCGCTGGCTACTTGTGTGTGCGCCTCAACGTTGGTCACATCGACCAGCAACAGGTCTTTTAATTTTTCTATCTCTTTCAATCTATTTTTCCAGCCAGCCGGGGCCATAGGCTTTATCGGCCTTGCTGGTATCAAAGCCCCACTTGCGGATATAGTCAGCGCCGTACCAGTCCCTCATTAACGCCAGGGCGTGCGCGGGGGGGTTCGCAAGACTGAACCATGCGCAAAAGGCATCGTCATCATCGGCTTCGCGGGCTTTATCGGCCTCGCCCAGATAGACATACTCTGGCTTGCCTTCGCCGATGCGCAACCGCTCTTCCTGCTCTGCCTTTGACAGATAGCCCTTGCCGTTTTCCCGCAGCCAGACGACCCGCTCTTCTATCGACATATCCAGCCAACCGGCTATTGGATCGGGTTTTTTTGTTATAGCCTCTGTTGTGCTCATGCTTATGCTCCTTATGTAATAACAAGATTCAATTATAGTTCAAGTTCCAGACTAACTTTCTCAAGCCTCCGTGAACAGACCCGCCCGCGGCAGGCGGATTGCGCTGCTCAGCGCCCGCTTGCAAGTCAATTTCCATCACATTCGTGCTGGAATGCCCTGTCAGTTTTGGCAACACATGGATCGGCAGCGGCCTCAAGCGGGCAGCTTGAGATCATAATCGGTGATCAGGGGCGCATGATCGGAAAACCGTTCATCCTTGTATATCGCAACCGATTTAATCCTGTCCTTCAAGCCCGGCGTGACCACCTGATAATCAATGCGCCAGCCCACGTTTCTGGCCCAGGCCTGCCCCCGGTTTGACCACCAGGTATATTGATCGGGTTCCTGATTGATGGCGCGAAATGAATCGACCATGCCGACCGGCCCGAACAGCTCATCCAGCCAGGCCCGCTCCTCGGGTAAAAAGCCGGAATTTTTTAAATTGCCGCGCCAGTTTTTTAAGTCAATCGGTTTGTGCGCGATATTCCAGTCGCCGCAGAGTATATATTCACGCCGCTGGCGCCGCATTTTCTGCAAAATCGGCATGAAGCGATCAAGAAACTCAAACTTGACCGCCTGCCGCCGCTCGCTGGAAGAGCCGGAAGGCAGATACAGGGACACGATACTCAGCCTGCCGAAGTCAAACTGCAAATAACGGCCTTCCTCATCGGCCGCGGGCCAGCCCAGCTTGTCAATGATCTTGTCCGGCCGTTTGCGGCTGTATATCGCCACCCCGCCATAGCCTTTTTTAAGCGCGTCATTAAATGAGGCAAAGTAACCGTCAGGGCGCAGTATCGCCGGGTCAAGCTGTGCGACCTGGGCGCGGGTTTCCTGAATACAAATGAAATCGGCATTCTGCCCCGGCATCCAGTCAAAAAAACCCTTGCGCCAGGCGGCCCGGATCCCGTTGACATTGACTGTAATCACTCGCACGGCTACCCCCTGATTATTTTGCGCTGTATGATGTGGCTGTGTGGATGTTCCAAGTTGAGCCAGGCAGAATGCCAAAGCCGCCACGATTAAACAACCCGGAAATACTAATGGAAGACTATCAAACAGCGTTTATCGAACTCGCCATCGAAAAACAGGTGCTGCGCTTTGGTGAATTCAGATTGAAATCCGGCCGCCTGAGTCCCTATTTTTTTGATAATGGCCGCTTTAATGACGGCCAAAGCCTGGCCGAACTGGGCAAATTTTATGCGGCCGCCATTGACCGGGCCGGAGCCCGGTTCGATATGATCTATGGCCCGGCCTACAAGGGTATTCCGCTGGCGGCGGCGCTCGCTATCACCTTGCAGGAACATTATCAAAGCAGCTACCCGTTCTGTTGCAACCGCAAGGAGGCCAAGGATCACGGCGAGGGGGGGCTGACCTTCGGCCGGGCCATCGGCGGGCGGGTGTTGATCGTTGACGATGTGATCTCGGCCGGCACGGCAATCCTGGAATCGGTCAATATTATCAATGACCACGGCGGCCGCGCGGTGGCCGCCGCGGTCGCCATTGACCGGCAGGAGCGCGGCCGCGGCCCGCGTTCGGCGGTGCAGGAAGTGGAACAAGACCATAATATGGAGGTCATCAGCATTATCGGCCTGGATCAGATCATCGGTTATCTGGCCGGGCACGGCAGGATGCGGGCCGAACTGGATTCAATGCGGGCCTACCGGGCGGAATACGGCGTCTCGCCGCGACGGGCGTGATCTGGACGCCGCGCCGTATTATACTGTTAAATGTAGCAGCCAGAAACACTGGAGGAATTATGAGCACAACGCAAGTCAGCGCCTTGCTGGCCCTGCTGATATTGACCGGGCCGGCGTATATCAGGGCGGCGGAAGAGGCCAGAATGAAATGCTGGGTAAACCATGAGGGGATCCGTGAATGCGGGAACAGGGTGCCGCCCGAATACATCCAGCAAGGCTATCAGGAGCTTGACAAGGAAGGCATTGTGCGCGAGGAAATGGAACCCGCCAAGACCGCGGAAGAGCTGGCCGAGGCCAGACGGCTGGCCGCGCTCAAAGCGGCAAAACAAAAGCAAGAGGCCGCGATCAGGACCAAAAACAGGGTCCTGCTGCAAACTTTCAGTTCGGTCAGCGATATAGAACGCGCCCGCGATGACCGCATCACCGCGCTTGAGGCGATAATCAAATTGACCCGGGTGCGCATTGAAAAGATCGAGTTGAACCTCAATGAGCATATTAAAAGAGCGGCCGACAGCCAGAGATTGGGCAAGGCGCCGGCCCAGGCCCTGCTTGATGACATTGAATCACTGGAAAGACAAATCGGGGATAACAACAGGTTTATTGACCAAAAACGCGCGGAACAGGAACAGATCAGACAAGACCACGCGGCCGATATCGAGCGTTATAAGCGCCTGAAAGGCATTGAATAAGCTGAACCTGAAAACATGGATGGGCCAGACCATCACCGTGTTCAGGATTCCGGCTTTTGCCTGCTTGCCGCCCGTTTTCAGCGCCTTGAGCGCTCAGCCAGACAGGCCGGCCCTGAGCGCAGGCCATTGCCGGGGCCAGTGTTCGGTCGGCTTTTTTCTGAAAGAACTGCGCGCGAACCGGCACAGCTTGCCCTCGGTGTAGGCCAGCAACTGGTTGGCGGCGGCGTCAATGTGGTTTACCGGTCTGGGCCCGGCCAGATTCGCCTCGCGCAATAGCTGCCGAAAGTGGGTCTCAAGCCGTTCGAAAAACTGCGTGACCCGCTCATGCAGGCGTTCATTCTCGCCCAGCAGGGCATCGCCGACCAGTAGCCGGGTGATACCCGGATTCTTCTCGGCAAAAACCAGCACGACCTGGATGATTTTTTCACAGCGGGGCCAAAGCTCCGGCTCGTTGTCGATGATCCGGTTGACCAGGCCGAATACGGACTCTTCGGCAAAATCAATCAGCGCCTCAAACATTTTCGCCTTGCTGGCGAAATGACGGTACAGGGCCGCCTCGGACACGCCCGCGGCCCGGGCCAGGGCGGCCGTGGTCATTCTGAGGCCGGGCCGGGCCTCCAGTTCATGGGCCAGAACTTCCAGTAGCTGTTGCCGCCTGCCCGGCCGTGTCCCGGCATTCATGGCTATTCTGCCTCTTGCCTGTTTATCAGCGTGCCCACACCGACATCGGTAAACACTTCCAGCAACAGCGCATGGCGGACCCGGCCGTCTATGATATGGGCGGCCGCCACGCCGGCCTCGACGGCGTTCTGCGCCGAGCGTATCTTGGGCAACATACCGCCATGAATCACGCCGGCCGCGATCAATGCATTGACCTCGGTCAGAGACACGCCGCCCAGCACCGCCTGATCCTTATCCAGCAGGCCGGGCGTATTGGTCAGCATGATCAGCTTTTCCGCGGCCATGACCTCGGCCAGTTTCCCGGCCACGAGGTCCGCGTTGATATTGCAGGATTGGCCGTCTTCATCTACGCCGACCGGGGCGATGACGGGGATAAAATCCTGCCGGATCAGGGTATCGATAACCGCGGTATCCACGCTTTCAACCTCGCCGACATGGCCGAGATCGATGATCTCGGGGGCCTTGAGTTCCGGGCGGCGCTGTTCAAAGCGCATTTTTCTGGCCCGGATCAAGCGGCCATCCTTGCCGCTCAGGCCCACCGCGTTGCCGCCCTGCTGGTTGATCCGGTTGACGATGCCCTTGTTGACCAAACCGCCCAGTACCATCTCGACGATGTCCATGGTGTCGCTGTCGGTAACGCGCATCCCTTCAAAGAACTCGCTCTTTTTGCCGAGCCGCTTGAGCAGGGCCCCGATTTGAGGGCCGCCGCCATGCACCACGACCGGATTCATGCCCACCAGTTTCATCAACACCACATCACGGGCAAAACTCGACTTCAACGGCTCATCGGCCATGGCATGACCGCCGTATTTAATCACGATGGTCTTGCCCTTGAAGCGTTTTATATAGGGCAGGGCCTCGGTTAAAATCCGGGCGCTGGCGGCCGGGTTCCCTTCCGTATCCATCACAGGAGGCGTGTGTTCGGGGCGCCCGGCCTAAAACGGCAGCGCCGTATCGGGCTTGATCGCGTGTATCGCTTCTGCGAATTCGGCCTGGATGCGTTGCAGCACGGCCTCATTCTTGCCTTCAAAGCGCAGGATGATATTGGGCGAGGTATTGGACGGTCTGACCAGCCCCCAGCCGTCCTGGTATTCGATCCGCAGGCCGTCTATCTTGATGACTTCGGCCTGGTGATAAAGCGCCAGCCGGAGCGTGAGCTTTTCCTCCAGTTGTTGCATAAAATCGCCATGCTCCTGTTCAGGCAGCGGCAGGCGCAATTCCGGGGTGGCGCGGTCTTCCGGTAATTCCCTGAACATCTCGGCGGGCTTCCGGCCGGCATGGGTGAAAACCTCAATCAGCCGGGCCGCGGTGTAGAGCGCGTCATCAAAGCCATACCAGCGCTCCTTGAAGAAGATATGGCCGCTCATTTCACCGGCCAGCGGCGCATCGACCTCCTGCATCTTGCTTTTGATAAAGGAATGGCCCGTCTTCCACATCAGCGCCTGCCCGCCCTGTTCCTCTATGAGTGACTGTAAATGACGGCTGCATTTCACATCGAAGATGATCGGCGCGCCCGGATTGCGGCTCAGCACATCTTTGGCCAGCAACATCAACTGCCGGTCGGGCCAGATAATATGGCCCTCCGCATCCACCACCCCGAGACGGTCGCCGTCGCCGTCAAACGCAAGGCCAATATCGGCGCCCTCGGCCTTGACCCTGTCGATCAATGCCCGCAGATTTTCCGGCTGGCTCGGGTCCGGGTGATGGTTCGGAAAGCTGCCGTCAATCTCGCAGTGCAACTCGATGACATCATGCCCAAGCATATTGATCAGGCGCGGCGCGACCACGCCCGCGGCGCCATTGCCGCAATCAATAACAACCTTGAGGGCATTGCCGAGCGCCGCCTGAATATCCTCGGTCACACGCCGAATGTAATCGACGGCAATATCCGCCCGTTGCAGTTCACCCTCGCCCTCGATCAGCTCATCGGAGCCGGCCAGCCGCTGGATCTCCTTGATGTCCTCGCCGCCCAGGGTATGGCCGTCCAGCATGATCTTCAGGCCGTTATATTCCGGCCCGTTATGGCTGCCGGTCAGCATGACCCCGCTGCCCGTGCCCAGTTGATGCGTGGCGAAGTACAGCAACGGGGTCGGCACGAGGCCGATGTCGATCACATCCCGGCCGCTGGCGCAAAGGCCCTCGATCAGGGCCTCGGCCAGTTCAGGGCTGGAATTGCGCCCGTCACGCCCGACCACCAGACGCGGCTGACCGAGCGCCTCGGCGCGGGTACCGATCGCCCCGGCAATGGCGTGCACGGCATCCTTGGTCAGGGTCTTGCCCACGATACCACGGATGTCATAGGCCCGGAAAATCACCGGGTCGAGCTTCGCGCCTGTTTCTTTAGGTGGGATCTCAACAACCGTGATGGCATCTTTATCGTCATCCAGAAACAAGTCCAGCTCTTCCTCGGTTGCCCCGGCCTCTGCCTCTGCCTCTGCCGCGGCCAGGCGCTCGCTCAACGTATCCTCGGCGGCCTTTGCTTCGGCCTCTTTACGTTTCATTATCAGCAAGCCTCCGGTCAGTAAAATCAGCGCCAGCACAAGCGGCGCATAAGGCAACCAGCGGCCACTGCCTTCAATAAACGAGACAATAATGCCTTTCCGGGGCCAGTAAGCGATCTGCAAGTGCGCCCCCGGGACATCGGCCATGGCCGCGTTATCCTGCCGGGCAGCGGCCTTGCCGGCCGTGGCAAGCACGATATTTCTACCCGCGACCGGCTGCACCAGTTCGGCATAGCCCTGGTCCAGTTCAATATCGCCCAGCAAATCATTCAATATTTGCGTGCCGAGGCTCAGGTGTAGAAAACCGGCCGGTTTGAACGCCCCGTTGTTGACCCGTTGCAGCATCACCACATGCGCGTCGGGCGTGCCATGCAGATGGACTTCGGTACGGGTGTCACCGCTGGTTTCGGCCTGTCTCAACATATCGAGCGAGGCATAGCTCAATGGCGGAAAGGAGGTATTATCAAGCTGATAATTGCCGGGCAGGATATAGCGCAGCTTCAATGCCCCGGCAAAGCGGCGTTGCTGTCTGTCGCCGGCGGCCGCCAGCGCGGCCGGATTGGCCGCGGCAAAAAGGGCCCGGGTCTCGGGCAATGCGGCCAACTCGGCGAGTGGTTCCCGGTAGGCGGTCAGCCTGACGCTGACCCGCGCGGCGATGTTTTGCGCGTTCGCTTCCTGCTGCAAACGCGCGCCCTCGCCGGCCCTCTCTGACAGTCTCGATAACAACAGCCAGCCGCCCACTCCGATAACCAGCACCAGCACAATAGCGGTTATCGCGGCGTATATTTGCCTGCGGTTGAAACGGTGGCTTGATACCGGTGCTTTAAACATCACTCAATCCCTCCTTATCCCTCCCCGCAAGGCGGCCCGGATCACCCGCGCCCCGCCCGGTTTTTATGAGAATCAATGAAATTCGCCTGTAACAGGCCCGATCAGTCCGCCGCCTGTCACCCGGCGCCGCTCGATCATAACCCAGCACCGGCGGCAACATCAATCATAAAGCGCCCGCGGGCAAGAGCAGACGGGTTGGAATCACCCCCATCGTCACTCCAGCGCAAGCTGGAATCCAGAAAGACAAGCCGGAATGTTGAATAGATTTCAGCGCCTGCTCTCGCTGGCATAAGGTATCAGGTTATCATTTCCGCACAGGCGGGAACGGAATGAAAAAACCACTGGATTCCTCGTAGGCCTGTTCTTGACGCCGCTCTACCACCTGGATCCATGCAGGATGAGGGGCCACCTCTTGTTGCGCGGCGTCTGAAGCGCCAGCAAGCCGGTGTTTAGCCGGACGATACGGCGTGCGGGGGGGTGAATTACTGGGGTCGTGAGTTGCAGAAGCGGGGCTATGAGGTGAAGCCGATTGTGCCACAGCATGTGAAGCCGTTTGTAAATCTGCCTGCAGCAGGCAGGCCCGCCTGGGCTTAAGCCCGAAGGCACGATGGAGCGACCGGGGCGCGGTGCTCATTGAGGCCCGCGGACAATGATTCCCCAACACAGAGGCCGGATAGTCGTACGCAGTCTTATTTTACCGTTACTGAACAATCAGCTTGCAAACTACGAGGTGTACATATAGGCCGGAATGACGGATCTTTGGCTGCATAATTTGTCGTCATTCCGGCCGGTTTGCTACAAGCTGGAATGACGACAAAGGACGGGAGTCCACTCACCAGCAGATCCTGTCTTTTCGGCCTGCCATCAACGTCCCTGTATGCCGCTGTGCAAGCCGTGGCGCGCCCTATTGCTCGGATAATCTTCTGCCAAACGACACGGCGTAGGCATTGCGCCGCGCCTGCAGCAGGGGATCGTTTGAAGGGGCAAAGCCCGTCGAGAGCACCAGCGGATCGAAATTGATCGCCTCACAGGGGCCGGCCTCGTCGCGGCTGATCGCATCGACCTTGAGGCTCGCGGCGACAATCCGGCGGTGCTCGCCCTCCCATTTGATGGCGGCGTTATCGATCTCGTCCGCGGGGTTGGCCAGGGTAATGAGCATATCCCAGACCACGCCGTGGCGCTGCAGATTGTGCCGCATGTTTTCAAAAAAGAAGTCCTGCTCCGGCGGCAGCGCGATCTCCTGGGCCCGGGTCGGCACAAAAGACCAGCGGACGGCGGTTTTTTTGCCGTCGGCCTTGACCAGGTAAAAGCTGTTCAGGCTGTTGTAGGTGCTGCCCTCATAGGGCTTGAGGGATTTTTTGTGGGTCGCGGCATAGGCCTTAAAGCGCTGTAAATCCGGGCTTTTGGCCTTGAAGGCGGCGACCGCCGCCTTGCCCTCGGCCTGGGCGCGCGTCAATTCGGCAAAGGCCTCCGGGGTGGCGACCGGGAAGAATTCCAGCGTGTTCATTGACATCCGGTATTGCTCGCCATTGGCCGCCGTGATCGACAGGCCCATGCCATAGTCGGCCGGCTTGTGATCCGGGGCGGCGCGATTGCCGCCCTTGTGGGATAAGCGCCCGATGACCGTTGCCTTGGCCGTGAACAGGGGGCTGTCCGAATACTCGCGGATCGCCTTGTCCCGCGGTATCAAAGTCGCGCTGAAGCAAAACCCCTTGGTATGGTTGCGGCGCTTGCCTTCGGTGACACCGAATAATTTTTCAAAGGAATTGATCGTGTCGACCGCCACATTTTCCGCGGCCGGGGTAACACTTGCCGTGGCCAGGAGCAGGATGCCCAGGCCGATTCGTTTTATATATGACATGATTGCTCTCTCTGTAGTGAAGTTTATTTAGTGGTTGTAAACGTTAATTATAGGCCAGCTTAATAAACGATACATGACATATATCAATTTAATGAACCACGGATGCGCGCGGATAATGTCCGCCGTATCCGCGTTCATCCGTGGCGGATTAATTCATGCGGATATCTCAATCATCATAGATAATGACCTCTTCCTCAATGATAATCGTTTCATGATCATCGTCATAGATAATGATCTCTTCTTCAACAATAACCGTATCGTCATCTTCAATGATGACTATTTCAGGCTCATCGTCATAGAGGATGATCTCTTCTTCAACAATAACTGCATCGTCATCTTCAATGATGACCGTTTCATACCCATCGTCATAGATAATGACATCGGGCTCGGTATAGACAACCGTGCGGCGATACGGGTGATCGCAAGCCAATAGCGGCATTATAAGGGCCAACAGGCCGGCCGCTCTGAGACAGGTCTTGGTAATAGTAAACATAAAATTGCTCCTGATTTATTAAGGAAGCCCTGAATAAATCCATCCTGGATTTCTCAGGGCGCGCAGGGTGAAAATGCGATTTTCACCCTGCTTCAAAATCAATGACTTGCATTACTGATTTTGGCGGTACGTCCCTGTACCGCAGGAAACTCTGATTCAATCAGAGTTTCCTTAAGTTGAAAGATCACACATGGGATTTCTGCCCAACGGCGTCTGCGGGGGTTGTGATGACGGGCCGTAAGATAAACGACAGGTTTATTATGCACTGCAAAGCGGCCGGTTCAAGCCTCGAACTTCTTAAAATGAGACACCTGTCTCAATTTTGCTGATGGTTGTGCCGGGGGCGTCAATGAATTCCGGCTTGCCTGTTGCGGGCAGGGAAGTCCAGGATGGATTTATTCAGAGCTTCTTTAAGGTTCGCCGACCGCCGTCATGCGCTCCACCCAGCGATAGCCGAGCCGGCCCGCGCGCTGACGGATGTAGAGCGGCGCGCCGGCCCGGACTTGTTCATAGAGACTCTCCTTCATATATATTTCAACCGTCTGGCCCGGTTTCAGCCAGTCGTCTATCTCGATGTAGTGGGAAGTGCCTCCACTGCTGGTGTTGATGCGCCTTTCCCGCGTCTGAACCTCGTAGTCCACGGCCGCCGTGCGGTCGAATTCCATATTCAGATAGCGCAGTTGCGCCCAGGCCGTACCGAACGCGCCGAAGCCGCCGAGCAGCAGCAGTTCCAGCAACACCAGATGCGCCCGGGCGCTTTTTCCGGCCAGCAGAAAACCGGCCAGCAACAGCGCCAGCAGGAGCGCGCCGCCAAGCAAGAGGGCGTCAGTCAGCAACGCCGCCTGATCCAGGGTATAGGGCACGCTGCCCAGGAATAAATAGCCCAACATCCACAGGCATAGCTGCACGGCGCCGACGCAGGCCAGCGCCGTGGCGGCGGCCAGCAGCAGTTCGGTCGCGGCGCCGAACAAGGCTTTTCTCTTGCCCGGCAGACCCATCTGCCGCGCTTGCAGGGCGGCGCTGATGGCGGCGAGCTTCGGCACGCAAAAGCGCGCCGTTTTACGCAGGTCCTGTTCCGAGGCCGTCCAGTTGTTATTCACCTCCAGCCACAGGCGGCCGCGCTGATGCCGCAGCCCCTGAATGAAGGCGTACTCCTTGCCGGCGGCGGCGAACAGCGCCAGCGCCGCTTCCATCAGCGCCGGGCTGGTGGCGATTTCCCGCCGCGTGTCGGGATCGTCGGCGACGATATAGACGGCCTCGTCAAAGGCCGGGTTGCCGGTCTGGTATTCTTTGACCAGCCCGATTCTTTTACAAAACCGGTCGAACCCGCTTTCCAGTTTCAACAGGAAATCGCCCCCGGCGGCGCCGGCCACGCCGATCCAGATTTCCTGGCGCTCGTGGCGACGATCAATAATACGGGTTTTTATCTGATAATCCGCGCCGCGCAGGGATTTTTTATCGCCCTGCCAACGGGCTTTTTTCACGCGCCGCCGCGCGAAATACAGGAAAAAACCAAACAGTAGAATAAGGCCGAATATAAACATTATCTGTGCCTGCCGGATCGGCCGCTTTAGAGCCTGTCACAAAAAACCCGCGGCGCCTGCGCCCGGCGTGATGCGCGAGCCTGCTTTGGCGAAGCCGTGGCAAATCCCGGACAGGCTTGTCACGGCTTCCCTAAAAGCGTTCCAGTTCAGGGAATTTATCCTGACCCTGGTGGATGTGCATCGCGCCAAATTCGGCGCAGCGGTTTAATGTCGGTATGGCCTTGCCCGGATTTAACAGTCTTTTGGGATCAAAGGCGGCCTTGACGGCGTGAAACTGGGCCAGTTCATCGGCGGAAAACTGCGCGCACATCTCGTTGATTTTCTCCACGCCCACGCCATGTTCGCCGGTGATGGTGCCGCCCTTTTCTATACAGAGCTTGAGAATATCGCTGCCGAACGCCTCCGTGCGCTCCAGTTCACCGGGCTTGCGGATGTCATAGAGAATCAATGGGTGCAGGTTGCCGTCACCGGCATGAAATACATTGACCACGGCCAGGCCATAGCGGGCCGACAGCTCGTTGATGGCGCTCAGCACTTCGGCGATGTGTTTGCGCGGTATGGTGCCGTCCATGCAGTAATAATCGGCGGCGATGCGGCCCACCGCCGGGAAGGCGGCCTTGCGCCCGGCCCAAAAACGCTGCGCCTCAGGCGCGTCTTTGGCAATCCGTATCTCGGCCGCGCCAAAGTCTTTGAGCAGGGTCTCGACCCGGCCGCCGACCGCCCTCACTTCCGCCTCCGCGCCGTCCAGTTCACAAATCAGGATGGCCTCCGCGTCCAGCGGATAGCCGGCCCGGACAAAGTCTTCCACCGCCCTGATCGCCGGCTTGTCCATCATCTCCAGGCCGGCCGGAATGATGCCGCCGGCGATGATGGCCGCCACCGCCGCGCCCGCCTGTTTAACCTCGCCAAAGGCGGCCAGCATAACCTGCGAACAGGCCGGTTTGGGCAACAGTTTAACGGTAATCTCCACGATCACGCCGAGCAAGCCCTCGGAACCGGTCATTAAAGCCAGCAGGTCATAACCCGGCGAATCCAGGGCATGGCTGCCAACCGTGAGCAATTCGCCCGTTATCGTGACCAGCTTTAATTGCAGGATATTATGCACGGTCAGGCCGTATTTAAGGCAATGCACCCCGCCCGCGTTTTCCGCCACGTTACCGCCGATGGTGCAGGCGATCTGGGATGAAGGATCCGGCGCATAATACAGACCATATTGCCGCACGGCCTCCGACACCGCCAGATTGCGCACGCCCGGCTGCACCCTGGCGATGCAATGTTGCGGCGCTATCTCAAGGATCTGGTTAAACCTGGCCAGACTCAGCAGGACGCCATCCTTATGCGGCAAGGCCCCGCCGGACAAGCCCGTACCGGCGCCGCGGGCGACAACGGGGATCCCGTGTTCGTGGCAGTAACGCAGGGCCGCCTGCACCTGCCTGATATTTTCGGGCAGGACCACGCAACCCGGAATCCTGCGATAGGCGGACAGGCCATCGCATTCATAAACCCGGCGTGATTCCTCACTGAGCAGAACCGCCTCCTTTGGCAAAAATGAATGTAAGCCCTCAAAACGCATGGTCGCATTTTAGACCGAATTGCCGCCGCCTGGCCAGACTGAAGGCGCCCTGTACGGAAATCCGGCCGCCTTAAATGAAGTCACTTCGGCCCACTACGTGCGGGCCGGCAAAGTCAGAACCCCTTTAACATCCCGGCACCGCCTCCTGGATTCCGGCTTTCGCCGGAATGACGACGAAGAGATGAAAGACATCCCGGCAACTTTACAAAGTCATTCCGTCATTCCAGCCTGCCTGCGGCAGGCAAGCAAAGGCGCATCTTACAACCCCTGCCGTCATTCCAGCGAAAGCTGGAATCCAGTGGTTTATATAAGCCATTCCCGCCGGGGCGGGAATGACAATAATGCAGTCACTTCAGCACGCTACGCGCAAGCCGGCAAAGCTGGAATCCCTTTAACACTCCGGCATCGCCTCCTGGATTCCGGCTTTCGCCTGCCTGCGGCAGGCAGGCAAAGGCGCATCCTACAGCCCCTGCCGTCATTCCGGGGCCGCAAGCAGGATGACCACGTCAAGAACATTACCTTTCTCATGGACCACAATGCGCGTTGGCAGCCCGCGCGGATATCAAGCGCGGACGCGCGCGATTGCGGCCCTGCATCGCCTTGACCTGTAAGCTGGAACCGCGGCAAAAGTAACAGCCGGCCGGCGGGAGAAAGACAACCCGTCATCTCTGCTGACATCCAGGCGGTGGAATAGATTGAGACCCGGAGATATTTTTCACTCGCCTCCGGTTTTCTGTCTTGACATGCCGGAAGCGTTTCGATTACTCTCCTTAAACAATAAATCTGTGTCCAAAACACGATCAGCTATTCGGCCCAAAGAATAGATCGATTCTATCCAAACGGCCCGCAGGATCTAAACATAAATTCTTATCAGGAGGGGTTCCTACGATGAAGAAAATTGCAATCGCATCCGTCGCGATCATGGCGGCTGTTGCCGCGTCATTGCCGGCCAAAGCGCGGGTTTCTGACGATATCGTCAAGATCGGTATTTTGAATGATCAATCCAGTGTTTATGCCGACGCTGGCGGAATATGGTCGTATGAAGCGGCGCTGATGGCCGTCGAGGATTTCGGTGGCGCCGTTCTTGGCAAGCCGATCGAAGTTATCACTGCCGATCATCAGAACAAACCCGATGTTGCCGCCAACATTGCCCGCCAGTGGTACGATCAGGATAAAGTGGACAGCATCATGGAGTTGACGACTTCGTCAGTGGCATTGGCCGTGCAGGGCATTTCCAGGGAAAAGAAAAAAATCAATATCGTAACCGGCGCCGCCACAACGGCGCTGACCGGGGAACAATGCTCGCCCTATGGCTTCCACTGGGTTTATGACACCCACGCGCTGGCCGTGGGCACGGGCGGCGCATTGGTGGCTGAAGGCGGGGATAGCTGGTTCTTCCTGACCGCGGATTATACCTTCGGCTATTCGCTTGAAGAGCAGACCGGGAACTTTGTCAAGAAAAACGGCGGCGCCGTTGTTGGCGCCGTGCGTCACCCGCTGGCCACCACCGACTATTCGTCATTCCTGCTGCAGGCACAGGCATCCGGCGCAAAAGTAATCGGTCTGGCCAATGCCGGTCTTGATACCGCCAATGCCATTAAACAGGCGTCCGAGTTCGGTATCGTGCAGAGCGGCCAGCGTCTTGCCGCCCTGCTCTTTACTCTGACCGAAGTTCATGGCCTGGGGGCGGAAGCCGCACAGGGACTGTCGCTGACCGAGGGATTCTACTGGGATCGCAACGCCGAAAGCCGCGCCTTCGGTCAACGCTTCTTTGATCGCACGGGCCGCATGCCCAATATGCTCCAAGCGGGCACGTATTCCGCCGTGCTCCAGTATCTCAAGGCGATTCAGAAAACCGGCACGGACGCCACCGCAGCCGTGGCAAAGGCATTGCATGAAATGCCGGTTAATGATGTCTTTGCCAAAAACGGCAGGGTCGGCGCAAATGGCCGCATGATCTATGATATGTATCTGATGGAAGTCAAAAAACCGGGCGCCATGACCAGCGACTGGGATTACTATAACGTTCTTGCGACCGTGCCGGGCGATAAAGCCTTCATCGCCCCGGCCGAAAGCGGCTGCGCTCTGGCCGACCGTGCCGGGCGATAAAGCCTTCATCGCGCCGACCGAAAGCGGCTGCGCTCTGGCATCGAACCAGGCCTGACAACATGAGGGCGACCGGAGTTTACGAACAATCCGGTAACCATCAAAATCCGGCCGAGTCACGGGTGGTGCTCGCCGCTCGTGATCTGCGCTGCGATTTTGGGAGCTTTATCGCGGTCAACAATGTCAATCTTGACGTTCACCACGCCAGGGTGCACGCGCTGATCGGTCCGAATGGCGCGGGCAAAACCACCGTTTTCAATCTGCTGACAAAATTCCTGCAACCGACCAGCGGCAGGATCACCCTGCTGGGTCATGATATTACCAATATGGCGCCCGCCCGCGTGGCGCGTATGGGGCTGGCGCGCTCATTCCAGATATCGGCAATTTTCCCCCACCTTAGCGTTCTGGAAAATATCCGTATTGCGCTGCAACGCCCCGGCAATCTGGCCATCCAGTTCTGGCTGCCGCTCGGCAGGCTTGAGATCCTCAATGATCGCGCAATGGCGCTGTTGCAATCTGTCGGGCTTGAGCATGAACATGACAGCCAGGCCGCGGATCTTTCCTATGGACGCAAGCGTGTGCTTGAAATTGCCACCACGCTGGCGCTTGATCCAAAGGTTTTGCTGCTGGATGAACCGATGGCCGGCATGGGTCGCGAGGATGTCGGGATGGTGGCGGAAATCATTCGCGCGGTCGCCAAAACACGCGCGGTTCTGATGGTTGAACATAACCTCAGGGTGGTCGCCGATCTATGCGACCATGTTACCGTTTTGCAGCGCGGCGAAATTCTGGCGGAAGGCGATTACACCGCCGTCAGCAACGACGAGCGCGTCAAGGTCGCCTATATGGGCACGGATCATGACTGACAGAACGCCGCCGCTGCTTTCCGTCCAAAGCCTGAATGCCTGGTACGATGAAAGCCATATCCTGCAGGGCGTCGATCTCGCTGTTCACGAAGGCGAAACCGTCACCATCCTGGGCCGTAACGGGATGGGGAAGACCACTACTTTACGCTCTATTATGGGTATTTTGCGCAAACGCGCCGGCACAATCGAATTTGATGGCAAGGCGCTGATGAACCGGCCTCTGCATCACACCGCGCGCGCCGGGATCGGCTTTGTCCCCGAAGAGCGGGGCATTTTCGCAACACTCAGTGTTGAGGAAAACCTGCTGCTGCCGCCGGTCGTTTCCCCAAACGGCATGCCGGTCGATGAAATTTACAAGCTGTTCCCCAATCTGCTGGAACGGCGCGACAGTCCGGGCGCCAGATTGTCAGGCGGCGAGCAGCAAATGCTGGCCATAGCGCGCATGCTGCGCGCCGGGGTCAAAATGCTGCTGCTGGACGAACCGACCGAGGGACTTGCCCCGGTTATCGTCCAGCGCATTGGCGAGGTGCTGCAAACCCTGAAGCAGCGCGGCATGACCATATTGCTGGTCGAACAGAACTTCCGCTTCGCCAGCAGGATTGCCGACCGGTTCTATATTATGGATCACGGCGTGGTGACAGAAGGCTTCGATGTGGCGGAACTGCCCGCCAGAATGGGCGCCTTGCACGAAGTGCTGGGAGTGTGAGGCCGTGCTGATGATATTTGGCATTCCGATCCAGGCGTTTCTCGGTCAGCTTCTGATCGGGCTCATCAATGGTTCGTTCTATGCCATGCTAAGCCTTGGTCTGGCGATTATTTTCGGCCTCTTGCGGGTCATCAACTTTGCGCATGGCGCACAGTATATGATGGGGGCCTTTGTTGGTTTTCTGCTGCTGTCGTGGATCGGTGTCAATTACTGGCTGGCGCTGCTGATAGCGCCGATCATTGTCGGCCTCACCGGCGTTGTGATCGAGCGCTTTGCCTTGCGTCGTCTGTACAATCTTGATCATCTGTACGGGCTTTTGTTCACCTTTGGTCTGGCGCTGGTGATCGAGGGCGGCTTCCGCTATTTTTATGGCGCCTCGGGCCAACCCTATGCCACCCCCGCCCTGCTCTCGGGCGGGATTAATCTCGGCTTTATGTATCTGCCGGTTTATCGCGCCTGGGTGGTCGTGGCGTCGCTGATTGTCTGTGTCGGCACATGGCTTTTGATCGAAAAGACCAAACTCGGGGCTTATTTGCGCGCCGCGACTGAAAATCCAACCCTGGTGCAGGCATTTGGCGTCAATGTGCCATTCCTCCTGACCCTGACCTATGGTCTTGGCACGGGTCTGGCCGCTTTGGCCGGCATTATGGCCGCCCCAATCTATCAGGTCAGTCCGCTGATGGGGTCAAACCTGATCATCGTGGTGTTCGCCATCGTGGTTGTCGGCGGAATGGGATCGATCATGGGGGCCATTGTCACGGGTTATATGCTTGGCATCCTTGAAGGCTTGACCAAGGTCTTCTACCCCGAGGCGTCCAACATCGTGATCTTCGTGATCATGGCCATCGTTCTGTTGGTGCGGCCCGCGGGCCTGTTTGGTCGGGACGCATAATATGACAGAAATAACAATGACAGCCGAAACCCGCCGGCCGGCGCGCCGGATACAGCTTATCCTGCTGGCTGTCCTCGGCATCGGTCTTGTGATCGCGCCCTTTGTCCTTTATCCGGTTTTCCTGATGAAGATCCTGTGTTTTGCCCTGTTCGCCAGCGCGTTCAATTTGCTGCTGGGCTTTACCGGCCTGCTGTCATTCGGTCATGCGGCTTTTTTCGGCGGCGCCGCCTATTTCACGGCGCATGCGGTTAAGGAATGGGGCTTCCCGCCCGAAGCCGGCATTCTTCTGGGCGTTGCCGGAGCGGCTGTTATGGGGCTGGTCATGGGATTTTTCGCCATCCGGCGGCAGGGCATCTATTTCGCGATGATCACCCTGGCCTTATCACAGATGTTCTTTTTCTTCTGTCTGCAAGCCGAATTCACCAGGGGCGAAGACGGACTGCAAGGCGTGCCGCGCGGGCATCTGCTTGGCTTTATCGATCTTGGCCAGCCGCTAAACATGTATTTCTTTGTGCTGCTGACAGCCGCGGCCGGGGTGTTTGTGGTGTGGCGCATCGTGCATTCCCCGTTCGGCATGATCCTGCGTTCCATTCGGGAAAACGAAAACCGGGCAATTTCACTGGGCTACTCGGTCAGCCTTTACAAACTTGCGGCCTTTGTCATGTCGGCCGCCCTGGCCGGGCTGGCAGGCGGGCTCAAGGCGCTGGTGTTCCAGTTTGCCACCCTGACCGATGTGGCCTGGCAAATGTCCGGCGAAGTCATCCTGATGACCCTGCTTGGCGGGATCGGGACGATCTTCGGCCCGATCTTCGGCGCGGCTCTTGTCGTTAGCTTGCAGAACTATCTATCGACCAGCGGCTTCCCGGTGACGGTCCTTACCGGGCTTATCTTCATTGTCTGCGTGCTGTTGTTCCGCCGCGGCATTGTCGGCGAATTCAACGCCTCCGGCCTTGCTGGCAAGTTGGGCCTTCGAGCCAGAAACTAGGATGGCGGCATGAGCGCGCAACAATTCGATTACATCATTATTGGCGCGGGATCGGCCGGCTGCGCCCTGGCAAACCGGCTGTCCGAAATCAAAGACGCCACCGTCCTCCTGCTGGAGGCCGGCGGCAAGGATACCAATCCCTGGATACATATCCCGGTCGGTTATCTTTATTGTATCGGCAACCCGAATGTTGACTGGTGCTTCAGAACCGAAAACGAGGCCGGCTTGAATGGCCGGTCTCTGGGCTATGCGCGCGGCAAAGTCCTCGGCGGATGTTCGTCCATCAATGGCATGATCTATATGCGCGGTCAGGCCGATGATTATGATCAGTGGCGCCAATCAGGTTGCGTCGGCTGGGGCTGGGATGATGTGCTGCCGTATTTCAAAAAATCCGAAGATTACTATCTCGGCGCCGATGAGTTGCACGGTTCAGGCGGCGAATGGCGGGTTGAACAGGCCCGCGTGCGCTGGGACATCCTTGACGCATTTCAGACCGCGGCCGAACAGGCGGGCATCCCCAAAATAAGCGATTTCAATCGCGGCAATAACGAGGGTTCAAGCTATTTTCTCGTCAATCAGAAGCGCGGCATTCGCTGGAACACCTCAAAGGCCTTCCTGAAACCCGTCCTTGCGCGCAACAACCTTGAACTGCGCGCCCATGCCCAGGTTCGCCGCCTGCTCATTGAAAACGGGCGCGTCAGCGGGGTTGAATATGACCGTGGCGGGCGGGTTGAAACCGTAACGGCGCGCCGTGAAATCATCCTTTCGGCCGGTTCCGTCGGATCACCGCACATACTGGAACTGTCCGGTATCGGGCGGGGTGATGTGCTGCAAAAACAGGGCATTGAAGTCATCCATGAAAGCCCGCAAGTCGGCGAAAATTTGCAGGATCACCTGCAATTGCGCTGCGCCTTCAAGGTCCATGGCGTCCGCACCCTGAATGAACAGGCCGGCACGCTGCCGGGCAAGGCCGGGATTGTGCTGGAATATCTGCTCAAACAATCCGGGCCGATGTCGATGGCGCCCAGCCAGCTTGGTATCTTCACCCGATCTGATGCGGCCTGTAAAACACCGAACCTGGAATATCATGTTCAGCCGCTGTCGCTTGAAAAATTCGGCGATCCGCTGCACCCCTTCCCGGCCTTCACCGCGAGTGTCTGCAACCTGCGGCCCCGGAGCCGTGGCAGCATCCATCTGCAATCTGCCGATTTTCGGGCGCAACCGGCAATCGCGCCGAATTACCTGAGCGCGGACGCCGATAAAAAGGTCGCGGCCGCTTCAATCCGGTTGACGCGCAAAATCGCAAGCCAGCCCGCCCTTGCGGTCTTTTGCCCCGAAGAATTCAAACCCGGCCCGGCATATCAAAGCGAAGCAGATCTCATCAAGGCCGCCGGAGATATTGGCACCACAATCTTCCATCCGGTCGGCGTCTGCCGTATGGGGGCCGACCCGGCGGCCGTTGTCAATCCTCAATTGCAGTTGCGCGGGCTTGCTGGCCTGCGGATCGCGGATGCGTCGATCATGCCGACAATCACCTCGGGCAACACCAATTCACCGACCATCATGATCGCCGAAAAAGCGGCCGCGATGATCAAGGCCGCCGCAAAGGTATAAGGAAACGCTGATTGAAGCAGAGTTTCCTGCCTGCCTGCCGCAGGCAGAGAAGTCCGGGATGGACTTATTCAGAGCGTCCATAAGGAAGCCCTGAATAAATCCATCCTGGATTTCTCAGGGCACGCAAGGTGAAAATGCGATTTTCACCTTGCTTCAAAATCAATGACATACGTCAATGATTTTGGCGGCACAGGGACCTGCCTGCAGCAGGCAGGTCCCTGTGCCGCAGGAAACTCTGATTCAATCAGAGTTTCCATAAGGAAGGACGCATCAGCCTCGAAGAGGCCCTGTCCAATGCCGGTTTGAGGACGAATCTGGAGGCCAGGATTAACCTCGGGTAGGGGGCGTAGTGTGTGCCGGCCTGCCGCCTGCCTACAGCAGACAGGCGAAAGCCGGGAAATAACGACAGGTGGCGAGGTGAGTTCGCTATACCGCAGCGCGCTTTTATCAATCCCGGACGGACTTACTCAGAGATTCTCTGCCCGATATTGAGTCCATAAAATTTAATCGCATTATCACCGAATATCCGGCGCCGTTCGGCATCGGATCGTTCCGCCATCCAGCGATGACAGGTCTCATGCCAACTCGCATAGTCGCCGGCCAGATTCAGGACCGGCCAGTCGCTGCCCCACAGCAGTCGCCCGGCGCCGAAAGAGCGCAGCAAATGATCGCAATACGGCCTGAGATCCGTATAGGTTTGCTCCGGCCCCGCCTCGGTGATCAGACCGGAAAGCTTGCAGTACGCCGCGGTGCGGGTTGCGATTTGCGCCATGTCTTCGGCCCATGGACTCCATTCGGAGCACGCGATCCGTGGCTTGGCGCCGTGATCGATGACCGTCTTGAGCGCCGGATATCGGCGCAGGAGTTCGAGCAAGAAAGGGAGATGTTCGGGCTTGACCAGCGCGTCAAAACACAGATCATGCTCAATCAGCGCTTCGAAAACGGGCGCCAGACGCTCATCGAGCATCCACGCGGGCTCCTCGATATCCTGGATCATGGGGCGAATGCCGCAAAATTTCGGATTTTGAGCCAGCCGCGACAGTTCCGACACCGCGTCATGGCCACGTTCCATATCGATCCAGCCGACGACTCCGGCAATAAAATCCTGTTCCCGGGCGATTGACAGCAGATAATCGGTTTCTTCCGTCGTGGGCGCGGCTTGCACCAGCACGGTGGCGTCAATGTGTGCCGCGCGCAGCAGAGGGGCGAGGTGCGCGGGCTGAAAGTCCCGGTAAAGGGTTTTCAACTCGGGCGTTAGCCAGCCATAGTCGTTGCGCGCCAGGGTCCAGAAATGCTGGTGGCTGTCTATGCGTTTCGCGGTATTCGTCATTACACGCCTCCGGGTGTTGGAACCGTCGCGGCGATCAGGTTTTGTTCGCGCAGCGCATGCCAAAAGCCCGCCGGAATCTCGGCGGAAAATAAATCGAGTGTGTCCCGAATGCGGGCCATCTGTCCGATTCCGGGAATAACCGACACTACGGCGGGGTGTGCGAGGGGAAATTGTAACGCGGCCGCGGGCAGGCGGATACGGAAGTCGTCGCAGAGCGCCTCCAGCTTTCGCACTCTGTCGACGACGGCCGGGGTGGCCGGCGCGTAATCGTACAAGAACGGCCCGTCGCCGCGAACGCCGGTTGCCAGGATGCCGGAGTTGTAGGCGCCGCCGATAATGACCGAACAATTGCGCGCTTCGCACGCGGGTAAAAAGGAGATCAGGGCGTCCTGTTCCAATAACGTGTAGCGACCGGCCAGCAGAAAGCAATCCCAGTCGCCGTACTCGAGCGCTTTTTCGCAGACCTGATACTCATTGACCCCAAGCCCTATAGCGCTTACGGCGCCGGCCGATCTAAGCGCGTCCATGGCGCGGTAGCCCTCGCGCATGGCGATGGGAAAGTGATGTCGATTGGCTTCTCCATGCGTATGTTCGCCGATGTCGTGCATGTAAAGGATGTCGATGCGATCCAGTCCGAGTCGCTGCAAGCTGTCTTCGAACGATCGCATAATCCCGGAATAGCTGTAGTCGTACTCGATATCGAATGGCATGGGCGAGCGGAAACCGTGGCGTTCCCCGGCATAGCCGGCGGGCCGCAGCAGGCGGCCGACCTTGCTGGAAAGCACATACTGTTCATCCTTATGACTTCTCAGCAGATCCCCAAGCCGGCGCTCGCTAAGACCCTGTCCATAATGGGGGGCGGTATCGTAGTAGCGAAAACCCGCGTCCCAGGCGGCCTGCGTAAGGGCTGTCGCGTCCCGGTCGGAGATCGCATGATAGAGATTGCCAAGCGGCGCACAACCGAAGCCCAGGGCTTCGAGGACCAGAGAGGTGTTACCCAGCCTGCGCGTTGCGTCGATTTTCATGTCGGCCTCCCGGGGCGGGCCGCAGACGAATCGCCGGCGCGCCTCGCCGCCCACTCGCGACCGTTCGGATAGCGGAATGCGGCCAGCGTTTCGGGGAGAATTCGGATACTAAAGCCCGGCGCCTTCGGCGCCCGGTAGGCGCCGTTCAGGACTTCACATGGGGCCTCGAAGTGCTCGTGCAGGTGGTCTACAAATTCGATCACCCGATCGCCGATCTCAGCCGAGACCTGCACATAATCGATCATCGAGATGTGCTGCACATACTCGCATAATCCAACGCCCCCGGCGTGAGGACAAACGGACTTGCCATACTTCGCCGCCATCAGGCAGACCGTCAGTATCTCATTCAGCCCCGCCATGCGACAGGCATCGATCTGTACGATATCAATAGCATCGCTTTCGATCAATTGCTTGAACAGGATTCGATTCTGGCAATGTTCGCCGGTGGCCACCTTGATGCCGTTCAGGCTCTGCCGAATCTTCCGGTGGCCCAGCACGTCATCGGGATGCGTCGGCTCTTCGATAAACCAGGGCGAAAATTCCTTCAGCGCGCGCATCGACTCTATCGCCTGGTCGATTTCCCAAACCTGGTTGGCATCCAGCATCAGAATTCCATGGGGACCAATAATGTCGCGCACAATGCGGCAGCGGCGAACGTCGTCAGCAAGCGCCTCGCCCACCTTGATCTTGATATGGCGAAACCCGGCGTCCAGGGCCTCGCGGCAAAGCCGCCTAAGCTTTTCATCGCTGTAGCCAAGCCAGCCGGCGGATGTGGTGTAGGCCGGAAAACCGGAGGCGTGCAGCGCATCGATCCTGGCCTGCTTGCCGGCCTGATTGTCGCGAACGATGTCCAGGGCTTCTTCCCGGGTGAGAACGTCCGAGACGTGTTCAAGATCGAGACAATCGACGAACTGCTCAGCCGACATGTCGGCGAGCAGGCGCCAGACAGGTTTGCCCGCGTGTCTTGCGACCATGTCCCAGATGGTATTGACGATGCCGCCGGTCGCCATGTGAATGACGCCCTTTTGCGGGCCAAGCCATTGCAACTGGCTATCGCTACGCAGGCCCTTGTAGAAGCCGCCGATATCGACTCGAATGTCATCAAAATCCCGGCCGACCACCAAATGACGCATGCTCTCGACGGCATGACAACAGATGTCATTGCCGCGGCCTATGGTGAATATCAGCCCGTTGCCGGTAAGACCGCTTTCGGTTTCCATCTCAATATAGGCGGCCGAGTAGTCGGGCGCCTTGTTTCTGGCATCAGACCCGTCCAGGCTCTCGGACGTTGGAAAGCGCAGGTCTGTCGTGTCAAGCCGGATGATTCGGTTACTCATGGGCAACCCCCACTGCGGCGCGGTGGAAAAAACAAAATGGCATATCATCATTCCTCTGAATTGTCTGGTTTCTAACGACCCGCGCTTGAATGCTCTGGCGCTGCTCCTGGCCGAATAAAGGAAGTATATATGAAATAATGTTTTATAGGTAAGTTATTATGTTATGGAATGGTCATATCTGCCCACTTGTCGCGGGCAGGCGCAACCCGGGATCCAGTGGTTTTTATGATACATTCTCGCTTGTGCGGAAATAACAACCTTGCACGCCTTAGCCGGCAATATCACGATCCGTTTCGTATCCGACACTGAGCTGGCGGGAAATCTCCCTGGCTGTCTGGCGCACCGCGTGAACGGCGGCGCGCTGTTCTTCTTTTAATTTTAAATGTTTCATCAACGGCATCGTCAGGCTTGCGATTGGGCCCTTGCTTTGCCCGTCAAAGACTGGCGCGCTGATATCCAGAATACCATTGACAACCTCGCTGGCGGCTTCTTCGTAACCGCGCTGCTGAATTACGCTGACACGTTTGCGATACGCCGCGCGTCTCGCTTTGTTGTGTTCGAGTTTGAGCCAGTCCTCCTGCGTGTTCGATTCCTGAAACGCAAGCAAGGTGCGGCCGGAGGCGGATTCGAGCAGGGGGAGACGATGGCCGATTCTCACAGAGAAGCTGATATAACCGGCGGCCTCCGCGCCATAAACAACCACTATCTGATCACCGCTGGCCACTGCCAGATGGCAAGACTGGTCAATGCTTTCGGCCAGCTCATGCATGGGCGGACCAGCCACCTCGATCAGGTTTCTTTTTACCGGATTTTGCATGCCGAGTTCAAACAGGCGGTTAGTCACGATGAAACTCTCGGTGCCGTTCAGCCGTTCGATATATCCCCGGCTTTCCAGCACGGTCGTCATCCGAAAGATCTCGCCTTTTGAGCGGTTCAACTTCGCCGCGATTCGCGGCATGGTGAGGGGGATATCGGTTGAAGACAGTAATTCAAGAATATCCAGGCCCTTTTCCAGGGCAGGAGCGCGGTACTTGCTTTCGGGTTTTGTCGTTTTCATCATGCTGACAGGATTGGTCACCCGCGGGGCAACGGCTTAAAATTGTATTGCTGATTATACCATCAATGCCAGTTTACTCCCGGCTCTGAGTCACGGCCTCGGAGCCAAAATGCCGGAATCCCGTTAAAAAACCATAACAAAACCGATCAAATATAAATCCATGCCCGGACTCCCTGCGGATCTTGTTGTTCCGGGGCGAGCAATGTCCGTGAATACAGATATTTGTAGTTTCCAATATTAGTTTATATATAAAATAATATTTTATTGACAAACTAATTTTATCCTGCTATATTTTAAATAAACGCTATGTACTGTCGATCTTGACGGTCACGCCATCGTCGGACGGTCCGACGAACATAAGAACAGAACATGAAGAAGATGAGAGAGGAGATTATTATGAAGCTGTCCATACACATAAAGAGAACCCTGCCGGCTACGCTGGTGATGTTGCTCTGTCTTGATGCGGTTGCCCAGGAAGGGCTGTCCCCCCCGGATAATGAAATAAATAAAGCCGCATCCAGCGGTTTTCTCGAAGAGGTCGTCGTCACCGGCTCGGGCCGGGGCAACCTGACCGCGCTGGAAACCTCCTACGGCATCACCATTCTGGACGCCGACAATTTAAGCAGAAACAACCCGGTTGGTCTGGCCGATCTGGCCAACGCCGTGCCCGGTCTGCAAGGGGAATTTGCCAACGGCGAGACCAACACCAACCTGAACGTGCGCGGCACCAACGGCGGCTTTAACGCCTTTATCAGCCTGCAGGAAGATGGCTTGCCGGTGCAGTATTCACCCTTCTTTGCCGAGTTTGAACTGCGCCACGATCTGAGCTACGAGCGCGTCGAGGCCGTGCTCGGCGGTCCCTCGGGCATTTTTACCGCTCAGGGCGCGGCCGCCACCATTAACTACATCAGCCGCCGGCCCCTGGAGACCGAAGGCGAAGTGGGCGTCTCCGTGACCGATTACGGCCAGCTTCGCACCGATTTCTTCTACGGCGGCCCGCTCGGCGACAGCGACTGGTCCGGCGCCGCGGGCGGGTTTTTCCGCTACGGCGATGCTGTTCGTGATACCGGCTACACCGCCTACAGCGGCGGCCAGTTACGCGCCAGCCTCACCAGACAGTTGGCTAATGGCAGCCTGACCTTTGCCTACAAGAAGATCGACGACAAATCGCCCTATTTCAACCCCCTTCCCACCGGGACCAGCAACCGCAATTCCCCCGGGGCGCTGCCCGGTTTCGATGCCCGCCGCGACGCCCTGGCCGGCCCGGATGTGCGGGTGATCAACTCCCGGCGCCCCGACGGTAGAATCGTGCCGCGGGATTTGTCCGACGGCAATGTATCGAAAACCGATCAGTTTACAGTGAGTTTCGAGTACGACTTCGACAACGGCTTCAGCGTCAGCGAAAAAATGCGCTTTAGTAAAATCCACACCATCGCCCACGACTTTCGCGGCACCGCCGATTCCGGTCTGATGGAAGCCGAAGACTACGTCGCCAGGCAACTGGCGCCACTGCGGGCCGCTTTTCCGCGGGTGGCCTCGGTGCGTCTGGCGCGGGTCAACGATGGCCAGGTGATCACCGATCCGTCCGCGCTCAACGGAAATGGGCTGTTGGCCATCCACGATCTGATCGAATACAGCCGCCAGACCGATAATTTCATCAACGATCTGCGCTTCAACTGGGAAAACGACAAAGCGCTCGTGAGCCTCGGCCTGCAAAGCTGGCTCGTCGATACCAAAAGCGGCAACTCCCAGGATCAATTCCTGATCGACGTGCGCGCCAATGCCCGCCGCTACAACGTTCAGGGCCTGGATGCCGCCGGTAATGTCGTCGCCAATCTGACCGATGCCGGCGTGATCAAACACGGCTCGCTGGATAACTACGGCGGCCTGGAAACGGATTCGCAAAACCTGTACGCCAACCTCGAATACCAGCTTACGGACAACATCCGCATTGATGCCGGTGTCCGCGGCGAGTGGGGCGAGGCGATCGCCTTTGGCGAAGACGTGAGCGCCAATGTGCCCATTGCCGGCGCCCAAAACAACAACATTCTCGCCGACAACAGCCGCGGACTTACCCGCAACGGCAATATCTTTACCGGCCGCACCAAGTACCAGACCCGTTCCTGGACCCTCGGCGGCAACTGGGCGCTCACCGACAGTCTGGCCCTGTACGCCCGCTATGCGTCCGCCCAGGATATGGGCTATGTCAACGAGTTCACCTTTTACAATATCCCCGCCTTCGGCACTGCGCCCGGTTCCAATCTGAAGTTGAGCAATAAACCGACCGAACTCACCTTTAGCGAGGTTGGTGTGCGCTATTTAGGCCAACGCCTGTCGGGCTACCTGACCCTGTTCGACACCAAGCACGCCCGCGCCGGCAGCATCGTCGCCAGCGCGACCGGCGCGGCCGAAGTGCTGACTTTCGATACCCTGGCCCGGGGAGTCGAGTTCTGGCTGGACGTGGATGTGTTCGATAACCTGACGGTCAACCTGAGCGGTGTGTTGATGGACGCCGAGCGCAAAAGCGCTACCGGCAGCTTTCCCATCAACCGCGTCCCGGAGACTCAGCTACGCATCGCGCCGACCTGGTACGCGGGTGATTTTGAATTCTTTGCCAACATCCAGCACTACGGCAAGCGCAACGATGCCGACCGAAGCGCGGCCAGCCTCATCACCCTGCCCGCCTATACGCAGATCGATATGGGCGTAGGCTGGCAGCTTTCCGAAGCCTTCAGCCTCCGCTTTCAGGCGAAAAACCTGACCAACACCTTCGGTTTTACCTCGGGTAATTTCCGCGGCAAGGCGCCGGCCGCCGCCGTGCGCTACAACTCCACTATTCCCGGACGCAGCTTTATCCTGTCGTTCAATTACCGCTTTTAAGGGCGCTTTGATTGAGAACACTCTGGTTGCCAGGGAATTTCTGATTGGGGCCATCGTGCCGCGTCCATGACCTGTAAATAGCCACGGGGAGAATAACAATGATACGGGAGCCAATAACTATGCTCACGACAACAAAGCGCTTTTTAAGCAACGCCTGTGCGGCGGCAGCCGTGTTCACCCTGGCCGCGGCCCTCTGGCACGTTCCAAAGGTCCAGGCCCAAACGCCCAGCCAGCTTAAGCAATTGACCACTTGGTACACCGCCATGGATGGTTCGGATGGGACGGTCGAACTGCTGTCGGATCAAATATCCTATCTGCTGGCCGGCCACGCCACCCGCGGTGGCGCCGGGCTATCGGAGCACTTTATCGAACACGAGGAACTCAAGGGAACCTACGCCCGGGGATGGCGGAACAGCGGCCAATCCTTCACCTGGAATGTTACCTCGGCCAACGCGGAGACTTACCATATCTACCTCTTGATGAATGGCAGGCAAAATGTCGAAGTTCAAGTTCAGGTTGGCAGCAGCACAAATACTGTAAAACACACCTTTACGGCCAATGGCTGGGGCAGGCACTCTATCGGCAGCGTGGCCATTCCCAAAGGCACCAGCACCTTCACACTGAAAAGTAATACCGCCTCTCACGGCGAGATGTGGTTGAAAAGCATTGAGTTAAAACCGGATTCTGCCAAAGCGGCCATTGATCGCGCCATTGCCGATGCCCATTCCAAATCCGACTGGATTAAGGGCAAGGTGGGCGCGATGTTTCAATGGGGCCCCTGGGGTGGCTATTCCGACGGCAGGAGCGCCTCCTTCCCCTCCGTATATGCCGATTTTGACTACATCGCCTTTGCCCAGACAATGAGCGATATGCGGGTCGACTACGTGATCTGGTCCACATCCTGGTGGCAGTACTGGTTTCCTGCGCCCATTGCCGCCATCGATGCGGTGCAGACCGGCATCACCACTAGCAGTCACGGCAGTCAGGATTACCTGCGCAAGTTAATTGACGCCCTCAAGGCAAAAAACATCAAGCTCTTTCTCTACTACCATTCCGGGCATTCGGCCCACAAAGACGCTCACAACACGGTCTGGTGGAGCAATTTCTGGAAGGCGCCGCAGGCCGGCCACTACGCCAGGAAAGAGGGCGCCATCAACCGCTGGATGAACATTACGGCCGAAATTGGCAACCGCTACGGCGAAGATCTGGGCGGCTGGTTTTTCGACGACGGCAGCCAGTACTACCCGGCGCCCTTTCACTTGGTCAACCGCGCCCTGCGGGCAGGCAACCCAAACCGCTACGTCAACTTCAACGAGTGGGTGGACGCCCAGGGTCCCACTATCACTGAATACGCCGATACAAGTTTTGGTAACGGGGTAGCTGATGGCGCGTCCTTTGACCGCTTTATTGACCGCGCCACCGGCAAGTTCAATAGTGGCCCCTGGTCGGGAGTCTATTCGCACTTTATGCAAACGGTAAACGGTCCCGGCGCCTGGGGCATTCTGGGCGGTAGAACTACGGCCATCCCGGTTCAGACGACGGAAGCAACCTTTACCTCCGAGATGACCAGAGCAAGAACTCTCAACAAAGCGCTTTCCTACAACTTTCTGATGTGGGCGGACGGAAGTATGCCCCAGACCGGCATTGATCGCTTCAAAAACGCAAAAACCATCGCAGACACTACTGCAAGCTCCATGGTCAACAACACCGACAGTGCCATTACCTACAGCGGCAATTGGACCCATCAGGCGAGCCCCAATCGATCCTGGGCCTATAAAAAAGACGCCTCCTACACGAACACCAACGGCGCCTCCTTCGAATATACCTTTACCGGCACCGGCATCGACTTCATTAGCGAAAAGCACTCCGCGCAGGGCGATGTCGAAATATTTATCAACAATGTTTCCAAGGGCATTGTTAGTGCCAATCAAAACACGGGCCGGCTGACGCAACATGTGCTCTACCGTATCCGGGGCCTGTCGCCCGGTTCCCACACCATTAAAGTGGTCAACCGAAGCAGCCAGTACATGATCGTCGATGCGCTGAGAGTGATCACCTGGGCAACGCCGCGCTACGACATGGTCAACAACACCGACAGTGCCATTACCTACAGCGGCAATTGGACCCATCAGGCGAGCCCCAATCGATCCTGGGCCTATGAAAGAGACGCCTCCTACACGAACACCAGCGGCGCCTCCTTCGAATATACCTTTACCGGCACCGGCATCGACTTCATCAGCGAAAAGCACTCCGCGCAGGGCAATGTCGAAATATTTATCGACAATGTTTCCAAGGGCATTGTCAGTGCCAATCAAAACACGGGCCGGCTGACGCAACACGTACTCTACCGTATCCGGGGCCTGTCGCCCGGTTCCCACACCATTAAAGTGGTCAACCGAAGCAGCCAGTACATGATCGTCGATGCGCTGAGAGTGCTCACCTGGGCAACGCCGCTCCACGACATGGTCAACAACACCGACAGTGCCATTACCTACAGCGGTAATTGGACCCATCAGGCGAGCCCCAATCGATCCTGGGCCTATGAAAAAGACGCCTCCTACACGAACACCAGCGGCGCCTCCTTCGAATATACCTTTACCGGCACCGGCATCGACTTCATTAGCGAAAAGCACTCCGCGCAGGGCGATGTCGAAATATTTATCGACAATGTTTCCAAGGGCATTGTCAGTGCTAATCAAAGGACGGGCCGGCTGACGCAACACGTGCTCTACCGTATCCGGGGCCTGTCGTCTGGTTCCCACACCATTAAAGTGATCAACCGAAGCAGCCAGTGGATGGTCGTCGATGCGCTGAGAGTGATCACCGGGGGGGTGCCGCACCACGACACGGTCGCGCCGCAACCAGCAATCAGCGCGCCCGATGATCACGGCGGTGGCAGCTTTACCGCGACGTTCACCTTCGACGAACGCGTGACCGGCTTCACAGCCTCCGACATCGGCGTGACTGGCGGCACGGCCGGCAACTTCACGGGCAGCGGCGCCACCTACACCGCCACCATTACTCCGACCCAAACCAGCACCAACGTGGTGTTGGTGGTGTTGAACGTGGCCGCCGGTGTGGCCACCGATAAAGCCGGTAACGGCAATACAGCGGCAGCCCGCACCGTCCGCGTCGACAACACCCCGCCGACGGCGACCATCAACGCGCCCGGTGCCCACAACGGCAGCGCCTTCACCGCCACCTTCACCTTCAGCAGGCCGGTTATGCTCGACTGCTGCATAAACTATGCCCAAGGGGACTTAGCCCTCACCTTCATCTTCAGCAAGCCGGTCACCGGCTTCAATGCGGTCGGCGTCATTAACGTCACCGGCGCCAGAATCTTAAGTTTCAGCGGCGCCGGCGCCACGTACACCGCCACCATCCGGCCCAACGACATAGTAGGCGAAGATGACAACGCCGACATCCAATACTTCGCCAACGTGGCGCTGAACGTGGCCGGGGGCGCTGTGGCCAACGATACCACGGCCATCGTCCGCTTCGACGGAATCAGACCGACGGTCAACATAGCGGTGCCCGCCACCCACAATGGCAGTGCCTTTGACACCACGTTCACCTTCAGCGAGACCGTGACCGGCTTTACGGCCGACGATATCGGCGTGCGAGGCGGCTCGGTCAGCAACCTCACGGGCACGGGCCGCCTCTACACCGCCACCATCACCCCTACAGATGGCGATACCTATGTGAGGCTGTGGCTAAACGCCAGTAGTGTCGAGGATGTCGCTGGCAACGGCAATTCGGCGACGGGTCGGACCATCCCCGCCGACACCGGCTCGCCGACACCGGTCGGACCATCCATCCCCGCCGACACCGCACCGTGACCGGTTTTGTGGCCGATGATATCGGCGTGACCGACGGCACCACGGCCAGCGCCTTCAGCGGCAACGGCGCCACCTGCACCGCCCGCCGGAGTGAGCGCGGCGATCTCGCCCTAGCGCCCAAAGACGTGTACGCGGGCTTTTTGAGCGATGACACGAACGGCGCGATCGCCTGGACCTCGCCCGACAGCGCCTGCACGGCGCCGGCGAAGGACTTTTCGCAATGTCTGTAGCCACCCTTTGGGCATAAAGCGAAGGGTAGGCCGGTGGATGTGTCCGATTCAACCTGATTTAACGTCCTTGATATAAATCATGTCCTATTCATATCTCGAAACCTTTCCACCCAAACCACCGGGCCGAGACTACCTCTACCAGCCTTTTACCGTCGATCAATGGAATAAAAGCAGTTTTGCCGGCAAGCAACAAATTAAATGGTTTAAAGATGCGCGCTACGGAATGTTTATTCACTTTGGCCTTTCTTCCTATAAAAATGCTGATCTGTCCTGGGGTGTGTGCTACACGCGCAAGGCGCCGGATTTTGGCCATGGTCCCTATCCGGATGAAGAGTGGAAAAAATGGCGCGATGAATTTCAATTTAAGCGTTTTTCTGCGGATCGCTGGGTAGAGATCGCAAAACGAGCTGGGTTCAAGTACCTGGTCGTCATAACCAAACACCACGATGGCTTTCACATGTGGGATACGGCGGAGTCTGAGTTCAAAATTACCAACACCCCCTTTGGCCGGGATTTCGTCGAGGAAATTGTCGCCGCCTGCCACAGGCAAAAAATGCCGGTCGGGCTCTATTACTCGCAGCGAGACTGGCATCACCCGGATTATATGCCCGTCGACCCGAAAAAAATTGAACCACAAACCAGTGTTCACTGGACACTCAAGCCCGGTGTCGATAGCCCGATGGGCGATGAGCACTGGAAGTATCTGCAATACCAGGAAAAAGCCGTGCGCGAGCTGTGTACCCGCTACGGGAAAATAGATCTGTTTTGGTGGGATGCGCTCTGGTGGGGCGGCATGTTCAGCGCCGATATGTGGGAGGGTGAGCGAATCAACCGCATGATCCGCACACTGCAACCCGACATTATTATCAATAACCGTTGCTCTATCCCGGGTGATTTTGACACGCCCGAAAAGCGCCTGGGCGCGTTTCAAAATTGGCGCCCATGGGAATCCTGCGTCTGTTTGTCCGATACCTGGAGCTACAGCGGCACACCCGTCAAACCACTAAGAGAGCTGGTTGCCATGTTGACCATGGCGATTTGTGGCGACGGCAATTTGCTGGTTTCATGGGGGCCGAAATGGAGCGGCAGTTTCGATCAACTCGAAGTAGCGGCGCTGGAAGAAATGGGTGACTGGATTGAGCGCCACGAGCGGGCCATTTTTGCCACCCGTGGCGGCCCCTGGAAGCCCGGCGCCTGGGGCGGCGCCGTGTACCGCGGCGCAAAAGTGTATTTGCACATCATTCGCCTCGACGGCGAGGCGCTCGAATTACCGGCGTTGCCGGGCTTGAGGGTGTTATCGGCCCGTTTGTTTGCAACAAATATCCCGGTGCAAATAATGAGCATTGACAATAAAATCAGGCTACATATTCCGGTAGACAGGCAACTTGAGCCCAGCACGGTCGTGGAACTGGCGTTGAGCGGAGATGCCGAAACCATTGAGCCCGTCGATAGCTGTGAGCCTTCCCCCTTTATGGATATTTGCGCTTATGGATACCCATATAAGGGGGAACTGACAATAAGCACAGGCCCGGTTGACAAAGGCAGGCAGGGCGCCGAAAGCCGGCCCTGGATCAAGCTGGACTTCGGCAGGGAAATAAAGTTGACCGCCGTTGTGCTGGGCCTGGAAGAAACCACTAAAGAGCAGGATATTTACCTTTATACTTCGCGCGATGGTGAAACATGGACAGATTGGGGCAAGGTCGATTGCGATCGCGGCGAAATTGAAATTACCGACTACGAAGCAGGCGCATGGATACCCGGCAACAAGGTCCGGTACGTCAAGCTTCATTCCCGCTCAAGTCGGGCCAATGACCTGAAACTGCTTAACTTCCGCTGCTTTTCCCGATAGCCGCCCGTCGCCTGAAAGTCATTTGCACATACCCGGTTATGACCTCGGAGAGCGACAAAAATACGCCGGTAAATACCTGCTCTTTTTGGGATATTTGCGGATATTCCCTCGGCGAAGGGGCGAACTCTCTGGTGATGAACAGCATTGCCACCTTTGCCATGCTCTACTACACCCAGGCCCTGGGATTGAGCCCGGTTTATGCCGGCATTGCCATGTCGGTTGCGGTGCTTTGGGATGCCCTGTCCGACCCCATCATGGGCTTTATTACCGATAATACACGCGGCCGTTATGGCCGCCGTCACCCTTATATACTGGTCGGCGGCCTGTGCATGGCCGGATTGCTCTATGCCGTGTGGGCCGTTCCTTCCTTTGTTCAAACCTCGGAAATGCGCATATTTACTTATCTGATCGCGATGAACATATTATTACGCACCGCGTTGACCGTGTTCTTTGTGCCTTATTGCGCCGTTGGCTTTGAAATGACAACAGACTATGAAGGTCGATCGCGTATTCAGGGAACGCGGCAGATTTTTAACATGGCCGCCAACTTTTTGGGGCCAGCGCTGGCCTGGGCGTTGTTTTTTCCGGAGATAGCGACCGGAAAGAAAGCCACCGACGACCCGGCGAACTACATGCAGATGGGCGCGCTCTTTGCCATCGCCATTGTTGTCTTAACGCTGCTAACCGTGCTTTTTACCTACAGGTATCGCACTAATGCGCCTGTTCGGAACCGAGCCCAAAAACCGCGCCCCGACTTTAAGGATTTTTTTAACGTCAACAAAGAAATTTTTTTTAACAAGCACGCGCGCTGGGTTTACCTGTTCGCTTTTTTGGCGGTGCTCAACATGGTGATCGTGAGTTCGTTGCTACCTTTCTTTTACCTGTACTTTATGAAGATCGATGGCGGGCAGATTTCAATCGCGCAAATTGCTACGGTGATCGGCAGCGCAACGGGCGGACTGCTCGCAACCCGCATGCCCCGCTGGTTTGAAAAAAAAGGCGCCATTCTGATCGCTTGTGGTGTGAGTATCGCAGGCAACCTGATTGTCGCCCTGTTTTTTCTGCCGGGATGGATGGCGCCAGAACAAACCACGGGCTTTGTATTTTTCGTAATCATGAACGGCGTCTACTGGCTGGGATCCGGGATTATGATCCCCACGGCCGTGGCTATGATTGCCGATATTGCCGAGATCGACAAATACAAAACGGGTGAACTCAAAGACGGCTCTTATTCCGCGTTCTACAGCTTTGTGTTTAAGTCAGCCATATCCTTTGCCTTGCTGGTTTCCGGGCTGCTGTTAGGCGCGATCGGGTTCGATTCCGGCGCTGAGGAACACACAGAGCAGGTAATCTGGAACCTGGGCGCAACCATGTTGCTGGCAGGCCCGATCATTTGCCTGATCGCCGCCTTTACCATGACACGGTACAAAGTGAGCAAGGCGTTTCTCGACACCCTGAGAAATTTGCCTGATAATTAGCGCGCGAACGCGGCGTCCGCGAACGCGACGCTCAAAACCGGTGGCCGCAATAAAACAGGGCGATCATTGAGAGAAATCTAATGGAACGTATGGCAATGATAATCGGGCTTAAGCCTGAGAAAAAAGAAGAATATCTTACGCTACATAGCAATGCGTGGCCTGAAATTTTAGAACAGCTTACCAAGGCAAATATACGCAATTATTCTATTTTCTTAAAAGAGCCTGAAAATCTTCTTTTTGGCTATTGGGAATATCATGGCGAAGATTTTGCAAAAGATGCGGCAAAAATAGCGGAACATCCCAAAACGCAAGAGTGGTGGGCTTTGACAGACCCCTGCCAAACTCCTCTTGATACGCGCAAAGAGGGCGAATGGTGGGCGATGATGCGGGAGGTTTTCCACCATGAGTGAGGCTGCTCGAAAAGCCTTAGAGGCGTGATGGAAAATTTTGATGCGTCTTAAAACCCTCTCAATTCGCGCCTGCGCTATTAAAAGCGATGCCGCGTCAGACAAGCTTTTGCGCGGCGCAAAACGCGCAAGCGGCATGGAGTTTCTGGTTTATAGTCTTGAAACAGAATGTGGTGAACGGGCCGCTATGGTCGGTTTTGCAGGCGCAAGCGCGATTGGTTCGGCCCATCTCGCCGCGTCGCTCAAGCCTTTTTTTGAAGGGCGAGATGCGTATGATCGCGAGGCCTTATGGCATGATTTTCGCACACAAGATCGGTTTTGGAGCCATTTGCCGATTTATCTTTACGGGCCGATAGACACGTGTCTTTGGCTCCTGGCGGCTCAAAAGGCGAATTTGCCGCTTTATAAATATATTGGCGCGGTGCGCGATGAACTCCCCGTTTATTTAAGCTCAATGTTCCATGAAAGCGGCGAACCTTATGTGAAAGAGGCTTTAGCGGTTCAAAAAGCCGGATTTGCCGCCTATAAATTGCATCCTCCTGGTCAATCACTCAAGGCCGATTTCGAAATTCATGATGCAGTGCGTGACGCGGTAGGGGAGACATATCAGCTGGCTTCAGATCCTGTTGCCTTCATGACGCTACCGGAAGCGCTTAATTATGGGCGTCATCTTGAGAAGCTCAATTTCGCCTGGTTTGAAGAGCCGATGCCTGATGAGAATTTTACGGCCTTAAGGGAATTAACGGCTCGGCTCGACATCCCCATTTGGGGGACGGAAGTGATCGCAAAGCACCCCTATTCAGTTGCGGAAACCGTCTCAACCCGTGTGGTAGATGTGGTTCGTGCCGATGTGAGTTGGTCAGGCGGAATTACGGCGGTGCTTAAGACCGCGCATCTGGCGGAATCTTTTAATATGAATTGTGAAATTCATACAGCCATCCTTCATCCTTTAGAGATGGTTAATCTTCATGTCGCGGCGGCGATAAAAAATTGCACTTATCTTGAGCTTTTGTGCCCTCTGCCCGATTTTGCGTTTGGCTTAACGGAGCCGCTTCCCATCAAAAATGGTATAGCGCTCCTCCCTCAAGAGGCGGGGCTTGGCCGTAATCTTGATTGGGATTTAATCGAAAATTCCACCATTTTGGAGATTTAACCTATTTCTAATCTTTTTACGGCGGTTCGCGCCGAAACATCTGAATTGAGAGAAGAACTCATAGCATCCGTGGATAAAGCGGCGCGTTATTATGCGACTTTGAGTTTTGGCAGTTTCGCCGCAAGGATGCTGAAGGGGCCTCTCCACGAATGCCGAAATTGCCGAGATGATGGCTTCAGGGGCGCATATGACTCTCTTTACCACAGGGCGCGGCTCTGTTGTCGGCTCTGCGCTTGCTTCAGTTATCAAGATATGCGCTAATCCCGAGACATATAAAAATTTACGCGAGGATATGGATGTAAATGCGGGTCGTATCCTGGAAGGACATCCTTTGAGCGACATTTCAGATGAAATTTATAATCTTATTTTGAAAATCGCGAATGGCGCGCTCACAAAATCTGAAAATTCAGGCCATTCAGAATTCATTCTTATTTATAAGAGTTTTGAGCCTGTTGGGTCAGTCTGTTTGCCGGTAAGTATAGCTTAAATAGTGGAGAAAAAAATGCTGTCATTAAATGGAAAAACCTGCCTGATTACCGCCGCAGGCCAGGGAATAGGCCGCGCAACGGCCGAAGCCTTTGTTCACCAGGGGGCTAAAGTTTGGGCGACCGATCTCAATTTTGACGCGGTCTCATCAATTGCAGGAGTGCTCGCGCGAAAGTTAGACGTAATGGACGGAAATGCGATTGAAGCGATTGCACAAGAAACGGGCCCGATTGATGTGCTTTTTAACTGCGCGGGTTTTGTCCATGCGGGGAATATTCTGGAAGCATCGGAAGAGGATTGGGATTTTGCCTTTGACCTCAATGTGAAAGCGCAATATCGTATGATCCGCGCCTATTTGCCCATGATGCTTGATAAAGGCGCGGGGTCAATCATTAATATGTCATCTTTGGCCTCAAGCATGAAAGGTGTGCCAAATCGCTTTGTTTATTGCGCGTCAAAAGCCGCGGTGATCGGGCTGACAAAAGCGCTTGCGGCGGATTATGTCGCGCGCAACATTCGCTCAAATGCCATATGCCCAGGCACTGTTGACAGCCCGTCACTGCATGAGCGCCTCAAAGCAACAGGCGATTATCAGAAGGCAATGGAGGATTTCATCGCCCGCCAGCCAATGGGGCGCATAGGCAAGGCTGAAGAAATTGCGGCGCTCGCGACTTATCTTGCAAGCGATGAAAGCGCGTTTATAACGGGACAAACATTCGCCATTGATGGCGGCTGGTCAAACTGATTGAGGGGGAAATATGAAACTTTTAAGATATGGGCAAAATGGCGCTGAAAAGCCGGGGCTTTTAGATAGGGATGGGAAAATCCGTGATCTTTCCGCCCATGTGAGAGATATCGCCGGAGAGGCGCTCTTAGATGAAAATTTAGCAAAAATTGCGGCGTTAGATATGGATAATCTTCCTATTGTGGAAGGCTGTCCACGCCTTGGCGCTTGTGTGGGGTCTGTTGGCAAATTCGTTTGCATTGGCTTGAATTATGCGGATCATGCGGCGGAAAGCGGCCTTCCCTTACCTGAGGAACCTGTAATTTTCTTTAAGGCGACTTCCTCCATAATCGGGCCGAATGATGACGTTGAAATCCCGCGAAACTCCTGCAAAACCGATTGGGAAGTCGAGCTTGGCGTTGTTATTGGCAAAGAAGCAAAATATGTTTCTAAAGAGAATGCGCTTTCATATGTCGCAGGCTATTGTGTGATAAATGATCTTAGCGAGCGTGACTTTCAGCTTCATCGCTCAGGCCAATGGGTAAAAGGGAAATCAGCCGATACATTTGGCCCGATTGGCCCGTGGCTTGTGACGTGTGATGAAGTGAAAGATCCGCAAAATCTTGGGATGTATCTTGAGGTGAATGGGCGTCGCTATCAGGATGGATCAACAAAGACCATGCATTTTGATGTAGCAACGATCATCTCGCATCTCTCTGAATTTATGTCGCTTCAGCCTGGTGACGTTATTTCAACAGGAACCCCTCCAGGTGTAGGATTGGGGCAAAATCCTGAAACTTATCTCAAAGCGGGTGATGTTATGGAGCTTGGTATTGAAGGGCTTGGCATCCAAAAACAATATTTGAAAGCGAGCCAATAAAGATAAAAAGAAGGCGATAATGCCCTGCTTTCAGTTTATTTCATTTTATCCCTGACGGTGTAATGAAGCGCCAAATATTCTGCCTATACTTCCCAATCAAAAGATCTTTATTAACCTGGTAATTAAATACAAGGCTCGTTTTATGGTGTATGGCGGCAGCATGAATGCGAAGCGGCTGCTCCGGTTTTTTGCGCAATTAGTGAAGGGTGCGGCTCGGAAGGTATTTTTGATACTTGATAACCTGCGGGTATATCATGCCAGGCTGGTCAAGGCTTGGTTGGCGGCGGAAGAGAACCAAAGGAACATTGAGGTCTTTTTTCTTCCGGCCTGTTTGCCGGAATTGAATCCCGATGAGTACCTCAATTGTGACCTGCCTGCAGCAGGCAGGAGACACCGGTTCGAGTTCGCAACTACTTTAAGCATCACAAAATTGCTTATGGAAGCTCTGAATAAATCCATCCTGGATTTCTCAGAGCACGCAAGGTGAAAATGCGATTTTCACCTTGCTTCAAAATCATTGATTTTGGCGGTACGTCCCTGTACCGCAGGAAACTCTGATTCAATCAGAGTTTCCTTATGCAGCTTAATACACACTGTATTTAATTGCCGGGTTAATAGTGATTCATTTAGAGCTTCTATAAACAACCGGCTCATGTCGCGCCCCCTCGGCCGGAAGCCAGTTTGGACTGATAGATATAAGAGAAATCCTTGTCCTCACCCCCGGCCTCGACCAGGCGTCCGTAAATCTCGGTGGCAAGCGCGCCCAGCAGCGTGTCGGCGTCGGCCAGTTCCGCCGCTTCCTGCGACAGTTGCAGGTCTTTGAACATGAGCGCCGCGGAAAAGCCGGGCCGGTAGTCCTTATCGGAAGGCGCCGCCGGCCCGACGCCCGGCACCGGGCAATATGTGTTGGCGGACCAACTGGAACCGGAAGAGGTCGATATCATGTCGAAAAGCCTTTGCGGATCGAGGCCGAGCTTATGGCCGAGCGCAAAGCTTTCGGCCGTGACGATCATCGTCGCCCCGAGGATCATATTGTTGCAGATCTTTGCGATCTGGCCCGCGCCGGCCCCGCCGCAATGCACGGTTTTTTGCCCCATCACATCGAACAACGGGGCGGCGCGTTCAAAGGCTTCGGCGGATGCGCCGGCCATAAAGGTCAGGCTGCCGGCATCCGCCCCGGCCGAGCCGCCGGACACGGGGGCGTCCACGGACAGAACGCCCCTTGCCCCGGCCGCTTCATGCGCGGCCCGCGCGCTTTTGACATCGACAGTGGAACAATCAATGAAAAGTTTGCCCCGGCCCAGCAGGCACAGGACTTCATCCGCCACCGCGCGCAGGATTTGTCCGTTCGGCAACATCGTCACCACCGCATCGGCCCCCTGCGCGGCAGCCCCGGCGTTGGCAACGACCTTGACGCCGTCAACCGTGACGGCGGCCAGATCATAGCCCGCGACCTCATGGTCCGCCCTGGCGAGGTTAGCGGCCATGCCGCGTCCCATATTGCCGAGGCCAATAAAGCCGATCTTCATGTCCGTTCCTCCCCGTGTCCGTGATTTCGGATAGCCGCCATCGGCGCGAATCCCGGTTGCTGGCGGCCTCGAAGGATAGCCGCTTGTTCCGATGTCAGATTAGGGCCTGTTTACACTATATTGGCCGTCCTGTTGTGTCCCAAACTGCGCCAATCAAGGCGCGCGGAGCGAAATTTGGTCATTCCAAATGAGCGACAAGCAACGCCGAGTGGCGCAGTTTGGGACACAACCCGAAGGGCTTGGCCTGTTTTGCGCCCCAGCTTCGTTGTCAGTCGCTTGAGTAGCGCAACTACACTGCGCTCCTTCCGCCTTGCTGGCGCGCAAAACAGACTCAAGCAGGACGGCCAATATAGTGTAAACAGGCCCTAAAACCCATGCCGTGTTCCTCACGACATGGTCGGAATCGTAAATTCCGCCCCCTCCTTGATCCCCGACGGCCAGCGTTGGGTCACGGTCTTGGTTCTGGTATAAAAGCGAAAGGCATCCGCGCCATGCTGGTTCAGATCGCCGAAGCCCGATTTTTTCCAGCCGCCGAAGGTGTAATACGCAAGCGGCACCGGAATCGGCACATTCACCCCCACCATGCCGACATTGATCCGGTTGGCGAAGTCCCGCGCGGTGTCCCCGTCGCGGGTAAAGATCGAGACGCCATTGCCATACTCATTTTCCATCGGCAGGCGTATGGCCGCCGCATAATCTTTTGCGCGCACAAGGCTCAGAACGGGCGCGAAGATCTCCTCGCGATAAATCGCCATGTTGGTCGTGACCCGATCAAACAGGCATGCCCCCATGAAAAAGCCGTTCTCATAGCCCCGCGGGCTGAAGTCCCGGCCATCGACGACCAGGGTCGCGCCGGCCTTCACCCCCGTTTCGACAAGGCCGAGCGCGCGTTCTTTCGCCTGGGCCGTCACCAGCGGCCCGAAGTCCGCGTCCTCACCGTCCGTATAAGGGCCGACCTTCAGGGCTTCAATGCGCGGCACGAGCCTTTCCACCAATGCGTCCGCCGTCCTCTCTCCAACGGGCACGGCCACTGAAATCGCCATGCACCGCTCTCCGGCGGCGCCGAAGCCGGCCCCGACGAGGGCGTCCGCGGCCTGATCCAGGTCGGCGTCCGGCATAACGATCATGTGATTCTTGGCGCCGCCGAAACACTGCACACGCTTGCCATTAGCGGCGCCGCGCGTATAAATATACTCGGCGATCGGGGTGGAGCCGACAAAACCAATGGCCGCGATATCCGGATGGTCCAGAATGGCGTCAACCATATCCTTGTCGCCATTGACGACATTCAAAACGCCCTCGGGCAGGCCCGCTTCCAGCATCATTTCCGCCAGCATCAGCGGGACGGAAGGGTCTCTTTCGGACGGTTTGAGGATGAAGGCGTTGCCGGCGGCGATGGCGGGGCAGAATTTCCACATCGGGATCATGGCCGGGAAGTTGAACGGCGTGATCCCCGCCACAACACCCAGGGGCTGGCGCATCGAGTAGATGTCGATCCCGCGTCCCGCGCCCTCGGTGAATTCGCCTTTCATAAGGTGCGGCGCGCCGATGCAGAATTCCGCGACCTCAAGCCCCCGGATCACATCACCTTTCGCGTCAAGCAGGGTCTTGCCGTGTTCGCGGGACAGGGCCTCGGCCAGCTTGTCCATATCGCGCCGCAAAAGCGCAACGAACTCCATCATCACGCGGCCGCGCTTTTGCGGATTGACCGTCGCCCAGGCTATCTGCGCTTCTTTCGCCGCTGCCACGGCCAACGCCAGATCGGCCTCGTTCCCAAGGGCGACCCGTGCCTGAACCTCCCCTGTCGCGGGGTTGAAAACCTCGGCCGAGCGTTCCGACGATCCCGCCACGCGCCTGCCACCGATGAAATGTCCAATTGTCTTTGTCATGCCGCCTCCCCATCGCATTCAGAAGGAAATAAACATAATAGCATATACAAAATAAGCCTCTTTTTCAGGCGCTTCAAAATAATACGGTGATACCGTATGATTCAAATAGAGCAGCGAGCGCGCGGCGCGATCGGTAGTGCTTCGTATGCCTTACCTCCGACACAAATTCGAGGGAGTTCCATCATGACACAGCGAAAAACCGCCATCGTAACCGGGTCCACCAGCGGTATCGGCCTCGGCGTGGCGGAAGCGCTCGCCGCCGCTGATATGAACGTGATGCTCAACGGCTTCGGCGATCCGGGCGAGATAGAGGCGATCCGCGGCCGCCTCGCGGAAACGCATCACGCGGACATCGCCTATAACGACGCGGACATGACCAGGCCGGATCAGATCGCCGGCCTTATCGCCGAGACTGCGGAGCGATTCGGGCAGATCGATGTGCTGGTCAATAATGCCGGCATACAGCATGTGGCCTCGATCGAGGCGTTCCCGGTCGAGCAGTGGGACGCGATCCTTGCGATCAACCTGTCCAGCGCGTTCCACACGATCCGCCTGAGCCTCGCCGATATGAAGCGGCGCAAATGGGGCCGGATTATCAACATCGCCTCGGCGCATGGCCTGGTCGCCTCACCCTGCAAATCGGCTTATGTCTCGGCCAAACACGGCATTCTCGGCCTGACCAAGACCGTCGCCCTGGAAGCGGCGGAATATGGCGTCACGGTCAACGCAATCTGTCCGGGCTACGTGCGCACGCCCCTGGTCGAGGGTCAGATCGCGGACACCGCAAAGGCGCGCGGCATCCCGGAGCGGGAAGTGGTGCGCGATGTGATGCTGGGCGGGCAGCCCACGAAGGCATTCGTCACGACCCGGCAAATCGGCGCGCTGGCCGTGTTCCTTTGTTCCGATGAGGCCGCATCGATCACGGGCGCGGCGCTGCCCGTTGACGGTGGTTGGACCGCCCGGTAACCCGGACGGCGACCGTAACTGTAATATCTTTGCCCGGCCTTTGCCTGTTTAGTCCAGCGCTGGAAGGATTTTTCGCCAGCCTCCAATTTTCTGCGCTTGATAGACAGGGGTATTACAGTTATTGTATTTATACTCCAATTATGTTGATTGACGAGTCTCTGCATGGGTGAATATGTTGTGTGCCGGGAGTAACGGAGTAACATGATCGGCGTAGTTTCGAAATGACGCCCCCCTGCCGCCGAAAACGGAAGAACCAGACATTTAACCAAGCGTATTTGCAAGGCCGACAGTTATCTGACATAAATCTTCACCACTTCGCATGATGTGAATTTACTCAGGATTAAAGAGGCTTGAAAATGGAGAATTTGCTTAGATTAAGCGAACGAGTAGAAATTGCGGTTGAGCTTGGAGAGAGTTATTACCGCGAATTCAAGAGCGCCTATCAGGGGAAACCCGGCGCGAAAACAGCAAGAGATTTTAAAGATATTTGCTACAGCGCCGCGAAGGAACTGACCGCGTTTGCCAATGCCGATGGCGGTGAACTGTTTATCGGCATAGAGGATAACGGCGAGGTTACCGGAATCCCATATTCCGGCGACAAACTAAACCAGATACTTGAAGCCTCATCCAATTACATTCTCAAGGATACTCCTTTGCCAATTAGAAGAAAAAATATAATTGATTATAAGGAGAAAAGAATTATCCATTTCTCCGTGGATAAGGGATCGAAATTCATTCATCAAACAAGCCGGGGAGAATGTTTCAAGCGAGAAGATCAGCATAGTATCCCAACATCCGCCGACAAGATCAGATTCGCGCGGGAAGAAGCCGAATCAAGATATTATGATAGAGAGTTTGAATATCTCGCAACGGTTACTGATTTGGATCTTTCCCTGGTTTCCAGGGTGGCATACGAATGCACCAAGATCAAAGACATCTCAGCGGAGCATTTCCTCCAACTCATGGAACTGGCGGAATTTGACGGTGATCGACTGATACTGAGAAAGGCCGCCTTATTGTTATTCGCAAAAAATCCGGGCAAATGGCATCCAAGGTCCAGAGTGAGGATTCTGAAAGTCAATGGATTGGAGCAAAAACCGGCGCCCGATTATAACGTAACGGAAATTTCTGATATTTCAGGAAACATCTTCCAACTCGCGGCGGAAAGCTGGGAGGCTTTAAGGCCGGCTTTGAGCGAAACAAGATACTCCGAGGATGGACTTTTCAAAACTCAGGTTATTTATCCGGAGACGGCATGCAGAGAAGCCCTGATAAATGCGATCACCCATCGTGATTACAGTTCGGAAGGGCGTGAAATTGAAATAAGGATTTTTACGGATCGATTGGAAATTTTGAGCCCTGGGAAACTGTTATCCAAACTAACGATTGATGATTTGAAAGAACTTAAAGGCGCGCATGAATCCAGGAATGTTTATATAGCGCGAGTTCTCCGGGAATATGGGTATATCAGAGAGTTAGGCGAAGGTATGCGAAGAATATTTGAAGTAATGGCAAGTAATGAACTTGCCGAACCTCAAATCTCTTCGCCAAATAAATCTTTCATCGTAGAACTGTTCTTTAAATCCATATACTCCGATGAAGAAAAATTATGGCTTGATCATTTCAAAGATACAGACCTGACGCGAGAGCAGAAAACCGTCATTAAATCAGGCATGAATAATCGACTGATATCCCCGAGGGAAATCTTTGAAAATGTGGGTATTGTTGACACTGAAAAATACAGACAATTAGTTGAAAGTCTGTCCGCGGCGGGAATTCTGAAAAGAGAAATTCCCAGTTCCAAAGCATCTAATCTCGCAAAGAAAAAATCAATTCCAAAGAAAAGTGTTGGTATCTACAGGATTCAAATACCTCAAAAAAACCTGACCGAAACCAATCAGGCAGGCATTGTGAAAGATAAATCGGATTATGCCAAAGTATTTGTCAGGGGTCTGGATTGGTATGCCTCAAAAGAACAGCTTGAAAAGGAACTGTCTCAATTTGGCGTGGTGGAAGATATTATAATCCCCAAGAATCGTATCACCGGCAAATCGAGGGGATTTGCGTTTGTTGAATTTGATTCTCGTGAGTCCGCGATCAAGGCGCTTGAATCCGATAAACGGCTCAAAATAAATGGCAGAAGGTTTTTTCTTCAGGAATTCAGAGAATAGAGACAGTGATCGAAGATAAAAATACGGCGGAGATTGAATCTGGGTAAACTCCTTTGCAGAATACGCTTTAGCAGATAATTCATTGTTCGATCCGATATAACGTCGACAAACAGCATGCGACCACATACAGCACAGCCATAGAAAGGCAAGTCGTCCGCCTCTGGTTTTCTGCTTGTTAATAGAGTCAGTGCGGAGAGCTAATCTCAGCAGGCTGTTTATATTTCCTATACTTGAAGGTTTTCGATTCTTGCTTGAGCATCTAAGTCAGCCACGATTGGCCTGACGCCCGGCGTCTCATTCTGTCAGTGGTATCTTCGACGTCTTCTTCAAAAGGCTCTGAATGGTAGTCTGCATCGGGAAAGTGAAGCAGGGACAGTGTGAAATCGTATTGCTCGGACTGGATCACATGCTCGGTACATGGTTGATGGAGCCATACATCGCTGTCAAACTTGCAGACGCCACTAGGGCGTAGACCTATAAACGGGTAACAGTTAAAATGATTGCAAGATAAAAAACTCAGGAGGTTTCAATGTCTCTAAATTTCTGGTTAACGAAAGAGCAGTTCAAAACAATCCAACCATTGCTGCCGAACAAGCCGCGTGGTGTTGCGCGCGTGTGCGACCTGCCTGTAGCAGGCAGGCAGGCGGGTCTTGTCAGGCATCATCTATTGTCTTCAGCGGGGATATAGGTGGAGCGATGTCCCTAAGGAATACGGCCCGGCCAAGACGCTCTACAATCGCTACAGGTGTTGGTCTGAGGCGGGTGTGTTCGAACGCATATTCAAGGCTTTAGCAGGTGAGGGCGCAGACTTCAGCACGCTGATGATTGACACAAGCCACATCAAAACCCACCGGATTGCCGCCAATGGTGTAAAAAAAACAGCCTCTTTTAAAATCAGAGTGGGTAATGTAATAATTCTGTCACTATTTATCAGTGAGAAGAAGGGGATAGGGCGATGCAATCGGAACAGCTTTTTGAGGCGGCGCTTGGTGTGAGTTCGCCGTGGTATGTCGTTGAGACACGCTTTGACACGGTGGGTAGGATGCTGACGATTCTTGTGGATTTTCACTCTGGCAGTCGCTTCAGTCACCCTGAGGCGGTGGGCGAGCACCCGGTGCACGACACGCAGACCAAACGCTATCGGCATCTGAACTTTTTCCAGCATGAGTGTTATCTTGAGGTGCGTGTGCCGCGGGTGAAACTGCCGGACGGCTCGGTGCGGCTGGTGCAGCCGCCGTGGGGGGGCAAGCTCAGCGGTTTCACGCAGTTGTTTGAGGCCCTGGTGCTGTGCCTGTGCCGGGACCTGCCTGCTGCAGGCAGGGATGCCGTTGGCGGCGGTAGCGTGGCTGGTGGGCGAGAGTCGGCACCTGCCTGCAGCAGGCAGGCTGGGTAACGGCGATTGCCGAGCGCTACGTTGAGTTGGCGCTGGCGCAAGCAGATTTCTCGGAAGTCTGCGAGTTGGCCATCGACGAGACCGCCAAGGCTAAGGGACACCAGTATGTGACGATTGCCGCTGATGCCGAGCGCCGCGCGGTGCTCTTTGTGACCGACCTGCCTGCTGCAGGCAGGCCTGACACGCAGGGCCGAGCAACAACACGACCCCAAACTCAAGGGACTGCGCTGGAAGCTGCTCAAAGACCGAAATCAACTCAGCGACAGCGCGCGTGCCGACCTTGATGCCCTGCTGAAACACCGGGCCACCAAGCGCACCTGCCTGCAGCAGGCAGGCCGCGCGTGCCTGGCAGTACCGGGAAGACCTGCGCGAAATCCTCAACCGCAAGCAGCGCCATGTCGTGCGCCAGATGCTCAAACAATAGTGCACAAACGTCATGCGCTCAAAGGTCGAAGCCATGAAGGATGTAGCGCGGATGATTCGAAACCACCTTGAGGGCATCGTTGCCTGGGCACGAACACGAATGACCAATGGTTTCCTTGAAGCCATTAACGGCCTGTTCCAGGCCGCCAAACGCAAGGCCCGAGGGTATCGGCGTTTGTCAACCATTCGCACCATCATCTTCCTGATTGCTGGAAAACTCAACTTTCGCACACTCAATCCACATGCGGTTTAACCCACTTGGAATTTAAAAGAGCCAAAAACAACAGCCAGGGGCGAGCCATCGGCAAGACCAGGGGCGGCTTGAATTCTAAACTGCATCTGGTGTGTGATGGCCAGGGCCGTCCTGTCCACCTGCACCTGACGGCAGGCAACCGGGCTGACCTGCCTGCAGCAGGCAGGTATTACCCAGGCCCGTCACTGCCTTGAGGGTCATGTTCGCAAGGGCTGCACTGTCATTGCCGACCGTGGATACGATGCCAATTACACCCCTGCCTGCTGCAGGCAGGGGTGTAATTGGCTGCTCAAAGCCGAAGCAACAGCCTGTATCCCACCCCGCAAAAACCGTAAGGTGCAGTTCGAATATGACACCGAGCTCTATAAAACACGCAACATCATTGAGCGCATGTTCAACCGTATCAAGGACTGGCGCCAGTTGTCCCTTCGAACTTTCCGATGTCCCGAGACGTTCCTCGCTGCCGCACAACTCGCTGCTGTTGTGATTTGGCTCTTATGAGTCTACGCCCTAGGCAGGATCGTAAAGGCTCAACAGGTGCCCCAAATCAGAGTTATAATGTCTCATCTTGCACTGAGTGGAACGAATAGCGAAAGCTGCGGGACAAACAGAATGAGCAGCAACACGACGAAGTCCAGTACCAGAAACCAGCCGACGCCTTTGAAAATGATCTCAAGGGCGATTTCGCGCGGAGCCACCGATTTAATTATGAACACATTAAGACCCACCGGTGGCGTGATCAGGCCAATCTCCAATAGCTTCACCACGACCACGCCAAACCAGATCAAGTTCAGCCCATAACCTTCGATTAGCGGGACGGTGAAGGGTAGCGTCAAAACGAGGATGCCGATAGAATCAAGGAACATGCCGAGCAAGAGATAAAAGAGTACGATACCGGCGATGACCAGAAGAACCGGCGCTCCGGAACCTTGCAGCCAATCCAGCAGGCCGGGTGCAATACGTGTCAGCGAGACAAACGCCACGAACAGTTTCGCGCCGATGGCAATCAGGAAAATGGCCGATGTCTGTATCGCAGTTTCTTTGAAGGAGATTATCAGGCTTTCGAAAGTCAGTCTGCGCCGGGTAAAACCAATCAGAACCGCAAGCGCCATGCCGACCGCCGCTGCTTCGGTGGGTGTGAAGAACCCCCAATATATCCCGACAATAATGACGCTCAGCAGCAGCCCGGCGGGCCAGATGCCGTGGATCGAGGCCTTGCGCTCGTCGGGATCTAGCAGGGTGGGGTCGAAGGGCGGCGCTACATCCGGCCGCAGCTTGGCCCAGACGAAGATGGTGATCAGGTAACCCGCCAAAGACAGAAGACCTGGCACAATGCCGGCCAAAAACAATGTGCGCACTGATTCCTCGGTGAAAATCGCATAGATGACAAATAGCAGGCTTGGAGGAATGAGCGAGCCTAACGTCCCGCCAGCCGCAACGGCACCTGTGGCGATCTGACCCCCATACCCGTTCCGAATCATCTCAGGCACTGCAATCCGTCCCATTGCCGAGGCACAGGCCACGCTTGAACCAGTGATGGCCGAGAAACCGCCGCACCCCATGACCGAAGCCATGGCGAGCCCACCGGGGAGCCGCGCCAGCCAGACCCTGAGCGTATCGTAGAGGTCTGTTGTAATTCCAGCGTGATAGGCGATATGGCCGAGCCCAATGAAGAGTGGGATCATGCTTAAAGGATAATTGTGCACGAACTCGAACGTGGTGTTGCCGATGAGTGAAAGTGCGGGGATGAGACCGCGCGCAGCCTCGAATCCGCCGCCCGGACGCCAGGCAAAGAAGATGAACAGCCCGGCAGAAGCAACACTACCGAGAGAGAAGGCAATCGGGACGCGCAAGATCAGAAGGACGAGTACCGCACCGAGGGCGAGGTTGGCGAGAACGAGAGGATCCATCGTATGCCGTCGGTCAGCCTTTGAAGGATCGTAGCATGTCACTCATGAACTGCACCGCAAGACGGATTGCAAACGCCATCAGTGCCAAAAGGAACACCGCATAGCCGATCCAGGCCGGGATATAGATATTGCCGTCGAAGTAGTCGCCACTTTTCCAAGAACTCCAGAAAAGGCGTCCGCCTGCCCAGATCAATCCCGTCACCAGAACCAGACCGGTAAAGTGGCCAAGCGCTGAAAGAACGATCTTGCAACGTCCACCCAGCCAGTTTGTGAAAACAGTGACGGCAATATGGGCGCGGGCAGCGGTGACACTTGCCAGCGGCAGCAGGATGATCGCAACCATGAGCTCGCGGACAATGAGTACATCATCAGGAATAATCGGCTTATAAAGCCAGCGAGAGAACACCGTGATCGTTACGACAAGGCAAAGCAGGGCCGTGCATCCCATAGCCAGAGCGGTGAAAAACCGCTCCGGCCATGCGCCGTATGATGATTGGTGACCGGAGTACCCAGAGTTACCAGAGCTAGATGCGGTCATATTGTGAACCGGGTCTCACTCTAGCGGAGCCAAGGATAGCCCTTGGCATCCTTCTCGCCGGTGAATTTGGCAATGCTCGCTTCATATGCTGTAAGAAGGCCCTCGCCATCATAGCCTTGTTTGGTGGCCTCATTTACCCAGGCATCGACATATTTCTTTCCAGCATCAAGCAACTTGGCGCGTTGGGCTTCCGGCAACATAACCACATCAATCGTCTTGCCATCAATGCCGTCCATCATGGCCTTCTTGTCGGAGGATTTGCCTTCAATCATGAGTTTGGCAAGGTGATCGATGAATCCGGAGCCAACAGACCTGATGACGCTCTTTTCTTTCTTCGTCAGACCATCATGGGCCGCCTTGTTCATGAAGATGCCGAAGGCCATGTTCTGTCCCCAGTCAAGCTCGACCACATGGGGGGCTACCTCGTACTGCTTGTACGCTTTCATGGAGTAGTAATAATTCTGGTTACACTCCACGAGCCCTGAATCCAGAGCCTGATAGACCTTTGCCTGCCCCATGCGCTGAACTACAGCACCCATGTCTGCTAATGCCTTACCGTAGGGGCCGGAGCCGCGCAGCTTGGTTCCGTTCAGATCTGCGAGGGCATTTACTGGTTTTGAACAGATCAACTGGATCGGGCCGGTCGTATAGTTCGTCACGTAGGTGATGCCGTTCTTGTCGAATTCTTCCTGCATCGCCTGATTTGTCGTCGATAGCTCATAGATCGCCCGCATGCCGACCCATTCGTCTGAATTGTCGACCGGCAGGTCACCGATATTGTAACCACGTAGTTTCTTCGGCGAGAAGAAACCGATGACCGAGCCCATGTCAGCCACACCGTCCTTAAGGCCACCCAGAACGGCTTTTGTCCCCAGCAAAGATTTGCCCCAGTGGAATTCGATTTTCAGTGAACCGCCAGACTGCTTTTTAACTTCATCGGCAAACCAGTTCAGAGCCTGGGCACGCGTGCCGCGATTTGGTCCGAACTCCGCATATCGCAACGTCTTGGCGACCAGTTCACCGGCCATTACCATCTCACCGGCAATTGCCATCAGACCTACCGCAGCCAAGGCGGTAATTGTCGTTTTCCTGAACATATTTTACTCCTCCCATTTTGGTGGTTTTGGTCTCTGTCCCGCCTTAGCTACAGCAATTACCCGGCAGGGAAGAGGCCGCCACACCGCTGTGGTCACAGCAGCCGCCTTTCCACCAGTCCGCGCCGGCCCCGTTGCAGTATTTGTCATCCGCTCCCACCATCTGCATGAACATAGGATGGTAGTTGCGGCAGACTTCCAGTTCTGTCTTGACCCAGTGCAACGGATCTTTTGCATAGTGCTCCCAGTAATCCCCCGGCATATTCAGACCCGGCACGGCGGGGTTCCAGGATTCATCCAACCACAAATCCGGATCGCCGTACTTGCTACAAAGTTTCCGGATTGCCGGATCGTCGAGCGCCAGCAGGCGACCGTCTTGGATAACCGGCTCGTTGTCGCCCTCGCGCTCCAGGTCATAAGTCGGGAAATAGAGATGGATGTGCCAATGACCCACGGGATGCCCCATACGGGCAGCCTGACGCTCCGCCATAGATGAGATGATCGTGCCGAAGCCAATGTGGATGACACCGGAGCGGACACGCTCATAGAGGCAGTTCACGAAGCCTGACGGGAAATCCTTACGTGGGCGGTGAATGTGCGGGTTGGTTCCGATCGACGCTTCCCACCAATACATTAGGCCTTTGTCTGGGAAGGTCGGATACTGTAGATTCTTCGTCTGCTCCATTATGTCGCGGAGCTTGTCACCGAACTCACCGCCCGCATTGATGCGAGTGACTTTTGATTCCTCAATTACCAATTGTGTCCAGTCCATCGGGGCGATGTGGTTTGTGGTTCCGGCCACCATCCCGTTGCCGTCCTCTTTGTTGGGATGGAACATCCACGGCCGCCCGGTGATATGGGCCGGCAGATACTGCTTGCCGAAGTGCTCATTCCCGGTCCATGTCGCTGCCGTCAGGTCGGCATCATAGAATTCGCGGCTACTGTCCCAATACTCAGCATGGTTGGTGAAGCTGAGATCGGTCCCTTCCGGATCTGTGATCCGCGCTCTTTTCGCAGTACGCACCCGATCCCAAGTCCACCGGTCTATAGCATTCAAGACTTCGATTGGCATGGCATGTGCAGGCGAGGCCAGAATCTCTGGCGTGATAAACGGCATGCGCTGAATCCTGATGAACCGTTCCGCCAGCACCGGTCCACCATAACCCATCAAGATCTTGTCGTACTGCTGCTTCTTCTCCTCTTCCTCCCACCAGTCCATCCATTCTGCGAGTTCCCTGGTGCGGAAAAGATAGTAATCGACTTCATCCGCTCCGACCCATTGCGGGACTGGGCCACGGTCAATCTTCTTGATTTCGTACTGGACACCGTACTTTTCGAATATCTTCTGGCAAGCCCGGATCACCAGATCACTGTGCCAATTATCCACCTGCAGCAGGACCTTCTCACCCGGGTTCAGATCCCAGCAGGCGTTAAGACCATGGTTATAGGGCCTCCGGGCAACATGTTCCAAGTAGGGCAGCAACTGATCGAGGTCAGTCACCTCGACAAATGGAGGACAGCGCGGCGGGCGCTTTTCGGTCAGCAATTTAGGAGAAAGCCGCGGAAGATCAGTGGGCCGGGAAACACCGGTCACATCGACCAGTCTGGTCGCAATTTTCAACATTAAATCAATCCTCTTATCCACTTCAAGAAACACTATATTACATGCAAAATTTGATTAATCAAGCTAATTTCTATGTTATATTTGTCAAATTATAAAAAATTGCATGCATTTTGGAGATCATTATGGCAAATCAACTGAGCCGCACCCTTCATGCCCTTCGAGATCGGGTACTGTCTGGTGAATTTGTCGGCGGGCAGAAACTACGCGAGGCCGCTCTGGCCGAAGATCTCGGTGTCTCGCGCACGCTCGTGCGTTTGTCTCTAAGCGAATTAGAGCGTGAAGGCTTGGTTGGACGCGAACCGAATAAGGGATTCCGTGTCCGCTCATATTCACTTGATGATATTGCCGAGGCGATTCTTGTGCGGGGAGAACTTGAAGGAATGGCGGCGCGGCGAGCGGCGGAGAAGGGCCTGCCGAACGCACTCCGCAGTCATCTGACGGCGATCGTAGGTCAAATGGATTCCGCGCTGGAAAAGGGCTTTGGCAATCTTGAGAACCAAACAGCATGGATTGATCTCAATGGTTCCTTTCATGATGGCATTGTTGCAGCATCGGGCAGTAAGATTCTTCAGGAAACCATCGATCAACTGTCCCGCCTGCCCCTCGCATCATCCCGCGCAATCGTTTTCGACAAGACCGATCCGGTAAAGAGCGCCGCCTTGATTGCCCGAGCTCAAGATGACCACCGCAATATCTTGGAAGCCATCATCAAGCGGCAGGGAACAAGAGCGCAGGCCTGCGTGCAAAACCACGCCCTTCTCTCAAGCTACAACAAGCGCAACAGCATCGACGCAATGCGGAATGGCCAACTTGGACCCAGACTTCCCGGGCTCGACCTAGTCTCCAATTAGGCTAACCCGGATTGCTCAAACTGTTTGTGTTCAGAGGCTTTTGTGCTGAGCCCTTTATACTTGCGGCGCGGCTGCGAGGCGCGGGCATGGGACAGGGTCGGCGGCTTGGCGATTGGTCCTGTTCGAAACTGTGTTCTGTGGTGTTGGCGGAAATGGAGAGTTGAGCTGCTTACGACGCGGCGGTGCATAATCGTTGGTGGGCGGTGGCGAAGACGGTCTATTCGGGGAAGACTGCGGACATGGCGAAGCGGATACGGTGTAAGGTCCCGCAGTGTGATAACATAAGTTATTCTGCTATACCAACAAAGGAGGAGCTATGGGCCAGATACTACACGGTAGCGCCACAACGACTGAGGCGGTGCGTCGAGCGATACAAAATAGTCAAGAGAGCATAGCCAAATTGGCGAAGCGCTATAATCTGAACCCCGCAACCGTGGCGAAATGGAAAGGGCGTGATTTTGTCCATGACGCAAAAATGGGGCCGAAACAGCCACGCTCCACCAGCTTATCGCTGGCAGAGGAGGCTATGGTTGTGGCCTTCCGCAAACACACCTTGTTGCCCCTGGACGATTGCCTGTATGCCCTGCAAGCCACGATCCCGCATCTGACACGCTCTTCCCTGCATCGTTGCCTGCAACGTCATGGTATCAGCCGCCTGCCCGAGGTCGAAGGCGATAAGCCAGTGAAGAAAAGGTTCAAGAAATATCCCATTGGTTATGTCCACATCGATATCGCTGAAGTGCAAACAGAACAAGGCAAGCTGCAATTCTTTGTGGCCATTGACCGCACCTGCAAGCTGGCCTACGCCGAACTACATACGGATAAAAAGAAGATGACCGCGGTGCAGTTCCTGCGCCATGTCATCAAGGCGCTACCTTACAAGATACACACCCTCCTGACCGATAACGGCGCTCAGTTTACCTACCGCAAACAGGATAAACCGGCATCAATGCGCCTCTTTGACCGTGTTTGCCATGAGCACGATATTGAACACCGGCTCACTAAAATCAACCACCCCTGGACCAACGGCCAGGTGGAACGCATGAACCGAACCATCAAAGAGGCCACCGTCAAGCGATACCACTACAGCGCACATGAACAACTCAAAGCACATTTACAGACTTTCCTGAAGGCGTATAACTTCGCCAAACGTCTAAAAACCTTAAAAGGCCTGACACCCTATGAGAAAATCATTGAAGGGTGGCAAAAGGAACCTGAACGGTTTAGAATTAACCCACTTCAGCACACTGCGGGACTATACACCTAACAGCCGCATCGTTGTGCGGGCTCCCGATCCGCCATATGATTTTGTTACGTTCAGGCCGAAAAAGAACCTGCTCAATTTCAAGCGCAGCGATGGAGCCACAGCATGTCATTTTCGAGCCGCCTGCTGCTGCAGGCAAAGATGTATCCTGCCTCTATTTTCTGCCTTGATAGGCAGGGGATTATTGAAGGAGTGGGAGTGACTTATTTGTTGTCCCTTTTGCCACCCTGACACATCCCTGCCTCGGGTTCATTTCGAATTGACAGAGACTTTTCAGACACATACCGCCAGGAGGTGATACCATGCTCCCGCCGGTATGCGCCGGAAGCGGAACGGCGCGCGCCTGATTTTATGAGCGAAGAAATCCTAATCAATGTCACGCCCCAGGAGACCCGGGTTGCCGTTGTTGAAAATGGCATGTTGCAGGAAGTGCATATCGAACGCACGCAAAAACGGGGGCTGGTCGGCAATATTTTTAAGGGCCGGGTTTCGAGGGTGTTGCCCGGTATGCAGGCGGCGTTTATTGATATTGGCCTGACGCGCACCGGTTTTCTGCATACTTCTGACATCGCTTGCCATAATCCCGGCGCAAACGGCGAAGCTGAATGGCCCGCGGCCGAACCGCGGCCCATCGAATCCATTCTTGAGGAGGGCGGGGAAATCCTGGTGCAGGTCATCAAGGACCCGATCGGCGGCAAGGGCGCGAGATTAACCACGCGCCTTGCCATCCCGTCCAGATATATCGTGTTTATCCCTGATTATCCCGCCATCGGTATTTCCCAGCGCATTGAAGCCCCCGAGGAACGCGAACGCCTGCGCGCGATTATGCTCGGCTATCAATCCGGCCCGCAACATGCCGCTGCCGGCAGCGGGGATGACGCCCCGTTGCCGGGCGCGGAGTGTGAATCCGAAATCCTGCAAAAGGGCGGCTTTATCGTGCGCACGGCCGCCGAAAATATCCCGGCGGCGGATATCGCGCACGATGTCGAATTTCTGCGCAAGCTGTGGGAATCGGTCCTGGTGCGGGCCGAGAGTACCTTTGCGCCCGGCGCGGTGTATGAAGACCTGCCGCTGGCGATGCGCAGCATGCGTGATCTGGTGCATGCCGGGACCGAGAAGGTGCGGATCGATTCCCGCGAGACACACCGCCGGGTGGTGACGTTTTGCAGGCATTTTATCCCCGAATTTCCGGGGCAGATCGAATATTACACGGGCGCGCATCCGCTGCTGGATTTGTATTCCATCGAGGATGACATCCAGCGCGGCCTGGACCGAAAGGTGCAGCTTAAATCCGGCGGCCATCTGATCATCGATCAAACCGAGGCCATGACCACGATTGATGTCAATACCGGCGCCTTTGTCGGGCGCCGCAATCAGGAAGAGACCATTTACAAGACCAATCTTGAAGCGGCCCACAGCATCGCCCGGCAACTGCGCCTGCGGAATCTCGGCGGCATCATTATTGTCGATTTTATTGATATGCAGGACGCGGAACACGGTTATCAGGTCTGGCGCGCGCTGGAGAAGCATGTTGAAAAAGATCACGCCAAGACCAGCCTGAGCGAGTTGACCTCGCTGGGTCTCGTGCAGTTGACCCGCAAGCGCAGCCGCGAAAGCCTGGAACAGATTTTGTGCGAAGCCTGTCCGGCCTGTCACGGCAGGGGCACGATAAAATCGGCGGAGACGGTCTGTTATGAACTCTTTCGTGAAATCCTGCGCGAGGTGCGGCAGTTTGAGGCGGACAAGCTGCTGGTAGTGGCCTCGCAAAAGGTGGTTGATCTGCTGCTTGACGATGAATCGGCCAGCGTTGCGGAACTGGAGGCCTTTATCGGGAAGCCGATCGCGTTCCAGGTCGAGACGCTCTACAATCAGGAACAATACGACATCGTTTTGCTCTGAAGCATTGATGCCGAAAAGAATATTCACCGTCTGTTACCGCCTGCTCTGGTATGGTTTTGCGCTGATCGTGGTCGGTGCCGCCATACTGGTGACGGCCCTGCGCCTGATGCTGCCCGGCATTGGCGCCTACCAGCAGGAAATACAGGGCTGGCTCGGCGACCACATGGGTTATGCGGTCACGATCGAGGACATCCGCGCCGAGTGGGACGGCTGGGCGCCGCATCTTTTCCTGGACGGGTTTGCGCTCTACGACGGCCCCGGCCGGGCCCTCATCGGCCGCTTTGAGCAGGCCCATATCAGCATCGATCTGACCGCCAGCCTGGCGGAGCAGAAATTGATCCCGTCTCAATTAGCCGTGCATGGGCTTGGGCTGGACCTGGTGCGCGAGCGGGACGGCCATATCTCCATCAGTAGCAGCAACCGGCATAACGCGGCCCCCGGCGATGCCGGCGGCGCCCTGCCGCAATGGCTGTTGCAACAGAAACATATCGTGCTTGATAACGCCCGGCTCCGCTTTAGCGATGCCAGACTCGGGCAGGCGCCGATCCTGCTCGCCAATGCCAGACTGACACTCAAGACCGCCGGCGAACGCATCCAGATCGATGGCGCCGCCGAACTGGCGCAGGGCGGGCGCCTGCAAATCAACCTGGACGCCAGCGGCAATCTGCTGACGCCGGACTGGCAGGGCGATATTTATATTAAAGCCAGCGCGGTCTCGCCCGCCGAGCTTGGCCCGGCCCTGCCGCTGGCCGGCGGCAGGGCCGATCTGCAACTCTGGAGCCGCTGGGAGACGGCCGGCCTGCAAGACTTTTATGCCGAACTGAACTATCGGGATTTCGAATTGGCCTACCACGACCACACGCTGCCCGTGGCAGAGGCCGCGCTTGGCGTGCATGGCGCGCGCGGGCCGGGGCGGGGCTGGCTGCTCAATATAGAGACGCGCGCGCTACAGACTCAAAACGGCCGCTGGCCGGCGGGCCAGTATCAGCTTGCGCTTGAAAACCGGGCCGGCGAGACCCGCTATGAGGCCTATTTTTCCTATCTGAAACTGGAAGAAATCCTGCCGTTTCTGGCCGCCGCCGGAAGCGCCGACGGCGCGATCCCGGCCCGGATCAAGCAGGCACTCGACTGGGACAGCCTGACGGGTGTCCTGAAAGACGCACGCCTGAGTTTTTCCGCCGGGCCGGCCCCGGCCGCGCCGCGCCAGTTCAGCGGGCAGTTCCTGAACCTCAATATCGGCAGCCGGGATAAGCGCTACCGGGCTGAAAATCTGGCGGGCGCTTTTGCGCTCGACCGGCGCAAGCTCAACATCCGGTTCAAGGGGCCGCAAGCCACGCTGGCCATCGGCCCGCTCTATGAGCAACCGCTGGCGCTCGGCAATATCGACAGCGCGCTTGAACTGGATTATGGCGCAATACCCGAACTGCGCGTCAGCGCGGCCAGGGCCGACATAAACGGTCTGCCCGTGAAGGCCAGCGGCCGCGTCCGCTTTGAGCAGGCCGCGCCTTATATCAACATGCTGGCACAGGCCGGGCCGCTGGCTATCGACAAGCTCCCCGTTTTCCTGCCGCAACAGACCGGGCCGGAACTCAAACAATGGCTGGGCCGGGCGCTCGCGGGCGGCCGTTTGAACTCGGCCGATGTGCTTTTGCGGGGCCATCTGGCCGACTTCCCGTTCAAAAACGCCGAAGGCAACTTCAAGGCCATCTTCAATATCAGCGACACCAATCTGGAATATGACCCGCTCTGGCCGCCCATCGACCAGACCGATATTGAACTGGTGTTTGCCAACCAGGCGGTCTTTGCCACCCTGCACAAGGGCGCTGTCTTCGACGCGCGGATCGGCGCGATCAGGCTCTCCCTGCCGGATATGACGGCGGCCTACAAAAGCGTTGCGGCCGAGGGCGACCTGGCCGGCGATAGCCGCGATCTGCGCTATTTCATCGAGCAGAGCCCGCTGCTGGAAGAAGAATGGCTGCGCGATATCAAGGACCGGCTGGCGGGCGCTATCGCGCTGGATTTCAAGCTCGATATACCGCTGAATGAAGACCTGGCGACCGTTGACGGCCGGGCTGTCGTGTCCGATATGGCGTTTGCGTCCGACCTGCCCGAATTCAGCCTGGAAGCGATCCGGGGCGAGTTGAACTTCAGCGATGAGCAAATCTGGGCGACAACGCTCAACGCCTCTTATCACGGCCTGCCGGTGCAATTAAGCCTGCCGCGCCAGAGCGAACCCGGCGCGTTTGAATTTATCATGTCGGGCCGGGCCGGGCCGGAATTTATCGCCGCAGAACTGGCCCTCTATTTCCCCGGCCGCGACTGGCTCGGCGGGATCATCAACCGCCATGTCACGGGGCAAAGCCGCTGGCAATTTACGCTGGACTCGGTCAAAGATGCCAGCGGCAACACCAATGAATCAATCGAAATCAGCAGCGATCTGACTGGCAGCCGCATCACCTTGCCGGCGCCTCTGGGCAAACGCCAGGGCGACCGCCGCCCGCTTGCCATTCAGGCCCGCCTGCCCGACTCCGGCATCGAAAAGATCGCTATTCGCTACGCGGACACCCTGTTTGCCGAAATCCTGCCGGGCGCTGAACCGGCGGCGGAGATAGCGCGGATCAACATCGGCCTTGGCCGGGAGGCCACGGCAATCAACAGCGACAGCGATATTTCGCTGCAAGGCGAGCTTGATTACCTGAATCTGGGCGAATGGCAGCGGATTATCAAGCTGGCCGGGACGCCGGCAAGCGGGCAGTGGCAGACCAACCGCGGCCGGGATGACAACGATAAAAACATCGCCGCCAGACTCGACATAAAGCGGCTGGAAATGTTTAACAGGCCATTTAATCAGGTGCGACTTGAACTCGCCCGGCCCGGCGGAGACTGGCTGATCGACTTCAATGGCCCCGATATAGAAGGCGCGGCGCGGTTTAGCGGGACACCGGGCCGGGGGCCGGGCCGTCTGCAAGCCGATCTCGACCGTATCGTGCTGCACGCGGGCGCAAATGAAACCGCCGCGGCAACCCCCCGGGATTTGCCCGAGCTTGAGATCAACATCGCCGAAACCATCTATAACGGCCGCGACCTCGGCCAGGCCGCCTTGACGACCACGAACACTGAAAACGGGGTCAATATCGACCGGCTGAGTTTCAGCAAACCCGGCTTTAATCTGACTGCCGATGGCCGCTGGACATTCGGCGGCGGCGCGGACCGATCGGATTTTTCAGCCACGCTGGAAGCGGATTCGATCAGCGCCCTGTTTGAAACCTTCGGCTATGAAGGCGCCAGTATCGAGGGCGGCAAGACCACCATGACACTCGCCGCCAACTGGCCGGACACGCCCATGCGTTTTGCCCTTGAAAAGATGGACGGCCGGCTGGAGATGGCGATAGGCAAGGGGCAGTTTCTTGATATTGACCCCTCGCTGGGCCGCGTGTTCGGCCTGTTGAGCCTGCAAGCCCTGCCGCGCAGACTGACGCTGGACTTTAGCGATCTGTTCAATGAAGGCTTTGCCTTCGACAATATCCAGGGCGGCTTCAGCCTGCAACAGGGCCATGCCTATACCAATAACCTCAGGATGCGGGGGCCCGCGGCGGACATCATGATCAGCGGGCGCACCGGCATCGTCAGCGAGGATTACGATCAGATCGCCACCGTCATACCCCGACTGACGAACAGCCTGCCGGCCGCGAGCGCCCTGTTCGGGCCGGTCGGCATCGGGGTCGGCGCCGTGATCTATCTGACCGGCGAACTGTTCGACTCGGTGCCGGACAGCATCAACCGGATTTTAAGCTATCAATACCGCATCACCGGCAGTTGGGATGACCCGCGCATTGAAGAGATAAGCGAGCCGCCCGCGACAGACGGTTTACCGCGACTTTAGAGGGACATTAACATGCAATGGAAACCGAACACCACCGTGGCCGCCATCGCGGAACGGGCTGGCCGCTTCCTGCTGGTCGAGGAAAACATCAACGGCAAGGCGGTCTTCAATCAGCCGGCCGGCCACCTTGAACAGGGCGAAACACTGATCGCGGCCGTTAAGCGCGAAGTCATGGAAGAGACGGCCTTTGAATTTGAACCCGAATCCCTGGTCGGCGTTTACCTCTACCCGAACCCGCATGACAGGGCCGTGACCTATCTCCGCTTTTGCTTCTATGGCCATTGCGGCCGGCATCACGCCGAGCGGCCCCTGGACCGGGGCATCCTCCGCGCCGTCTGGCTCGGCGCGGCGGAGATCAAACAACGGCCATTGCGGAGCGTCATGGTGACACGCTGCCTCGAAGATCACCTCAAGGGCCAACATTATCCGCTGGCGCTCATCCAGCATCATTGCTGATTCATGCCCGCGGCCAAAGACAAGATCATCGTCGCCGTTTCCGGCGGCGTGGATTCCTCGGTCACGGCGCTCCTGCTCAAACAGCAGGGGTTCAGGGTCGAGGGCCTGTTTATGAAGAACTGGGATGATCGGGACGCGGGCGGCGCCTGCCTGTGGGAGGCCGATGTGGAAGACGCGATCAAGGTCTGCGAGCGGCTGCAAATCCCGCTCAACACCGTTGATCTGTCGTCCGCTTACCGGGACAGGGTATTCAAAAACTTTCTGGCCGAATACAAAAGCGGGCGCACGCCGAATCCCGATGTGTTGTGCAATCAGGAGATCAAGTTCAAGGTCTTTCTGGAACAGGCCGAACGGCTTGGGGCCGGCCGCATCGCCACCGGCCACTATGCCAGGATCCATAAACGGGCCGCGGCCCTGCAATTATTAAAGGGCCGCGACAACAACAAGGACCAGAGCTATTTTCTATGCCGCCTCAACCAGGCCCAACTTGAAAAGGCGCTGTTTCCGCTGGGCGAACTGGAAAAAACGGCGGTGCGCAAAAAGGCCGAACAGGCCGGACTGGCCACCTTCAACAAAAAAGACAGCACCGGGATCTGTTTTATCGGCGAGCAACCGTTTCGGCAATTTCTGAGCCGTTACATCCCGCCCGAGCCGGGCCTGATAAAGACCACCGATGGCCGGGTGGTCGGCGAACATCAGGGCGTATTTTATTACACCCTGGGGCAGCGGCAGGGCCTCGGCGTGGGTGGCGTGGCCGGCGCGACGGAGGCGCCCTGGTATGTGGTGCAAAAAAATATCGAACACGGTGAACTGATCGTGGCGCAGGATCACGATCACCCTTTATTACACAGCCGCGGACTGACCGCCTCCGGCATCCACTGGATTGCGGGCAGCGCGCCGCAAGGGGCCCTGCGCTGCCATGCCAAAAGCCGCTACCGGCAACCCGACCAGCCCTGCGCGCTGGAACAGATTGACCGGCAGCGCTGGCGGGTCAACTTTGAACATTCCCAACGGGCGCTCACGCCCGGCCAGTTTATTGTCTTTTACCAGGAAAATATCTGCCTCGGGGGCGGTATCATTGATTGCGTGGCATGAGCATGGCCGCGAACCGGGAAATTGTTATTCCCGCCTACCTGCAACAGGCAGGAATAGCGACAGTGCGAAAGATCAAGAATTCGTTGTTTCCATCTCTATCGTCATTCCGGCGAAAGCCGGAATCCAGTGGGTTATACAATCACATTCCCGCCTGAGCGGGAATGACAACCGAGTGCGTCACTTTGGCCAGCCTGGTGCAGACAGACATAACGAATTTATTGGTATTCCCGCAAATGCCCGCCTTCAGCAGGCATTTACGGGAATTCATAATAAACCACTGGATTCCAGCTTTCGCTGGAATGACGGCGTGGTGGGAATGACTTCCTTTGTCATTTCCGCCTACCTGCAACAGGCAGGAATAGCGACAGCGCGGAAGATCAAGAATTCGTTGTTTCCGCCCCTGTCGTCATTCCGGCGAAAGCCGGAATCCAGTGGTTTATACAATCACATTCCCGCCTGAGCGGGAATGACAACCGAGTGCGTCACTTTGGCCAGCCTGGTGCAGACAGACATAACAAATTTGTTGGTATTCCCGCAAATGCCCGCCTTCAGCAGGCATTTACGGGAATTCATAATAAACCACTGGATTCCAGCTTTCGCTGGAATGACGACGTGGTGGGAATGACAACCGGGGTCCCTGAGGCGAAACAAATAACAATGAGCCTGCCGCCCATTTTCCGGGCTTCCCCCCCATGAACCACAAACCGGGTTAAACATGGCCGAATTCTTGCTATATAATAGCAACTTCAGAAAAAGGAATTTTTCGGGATTATTGGAAACTGCCCGCCAGAGTCACATTAAAATTAAGGAGAATTATCTTGCTTGAAGCCTATCGCCAACATGTCGAGGAACGCGCCGGAACGGGCGTGGCGCCCAAACCGCTGGATGCCAAACAAACCGCGGCGCTGGTCGAATTATTAAAAAATCCGCCGGCCGGCGAAGAAGAATTGATATTTGACTTGATCAGCCAGCGCGTCCCGGCCGGGGTTGACCAGGCCGCCTACGTCAAGGCCGGCTTTCTGGCCGCGCTCAGCAAGGGCGAGGTCGAATGCCCGCTGATCGACCGGGTCAAGGCGGTCGAACTGCTGGGCACGATGCTCGGCGGCTATAACATCCAGGCCCTGATCGATTGCCTCGATGAGGCCCCGCTGGCGGAGGCCGCGGTCAAGGCGCTGTCGCACACCCTGCTGATGTTCGACGCCTTCCATGATGTCCAGGAAAAGGCCGACGCGGGCAACGAACATGCCGGCCGGGTGCTGCAATCCTGGGCAACGGCCGAGTGGTTCACGGCCCGGCCCGAACCGCCCCAAAAGATCACCGTCACGGTCTTCAAGGTGCCCGGCGAGACCAATACCGATGACCTCTCCCCGGCCCCGGACGCCTGGTCCCGGCCCGATATTCCGCTGCATGCCCAGGCCATGCTGAAGATGGCGCGCCCCGGCATCGACCCGGACCAGCCCGGCGAAATCGGCCCCATCAGCCTGATCAACGAATTGAAACAACAGGGCCATCCGCTGGCCTATGTCGGCGATGTGGTCGGCACCGGCTCATCGCGCAAGTCCGCGACCAACTCGGTGCTGTGGCACATGGGCAATGATATTCCGTTCATCCCCAACAAGCGCGGCGGCGGTTATTGTCTGGGCGGCAAGATCGCGCCGATCTTCTTCAATACCATGGAAGACGCCGGGGCCTTGCCCATCGAATGCGACGTGAGCGCCATGTCGATGGGCGCCGTGATCGATATTTACCCCTACGAAGGCAAGATCACGGACAACGAAACGGGCGAGGAAATATGCGCAGTTCTCGCTCAAGACCGAGGTCATCCTCGATGAAGTCCGGGCCGGCGGCCGCATCCCCCTGATCATCGGCCGCGGGCTGACCGCGCGCGCGCGCGAGGCGCTCGGCCTCGGCCCCGATGAGCTGTTCCGCAAGCCGCTCGCCGCCGGCGACAGCGGCCACGGCTTTACCCTGGCGCAAAAGATAGTGGGCCGGGCCTGCGGGGTCGCGGGCATTCGCCCGGGCGCCTATTGCGAACCCCGAATGACCACCGTGGGCTCCCAGGACACCACCGGCCCGATGACGCGGGACGAGTTAAAAGACCTGGCCTGCCTGGGTTTTTCGGCCGATCTGGTGATGCAGTCTTTCTGCCATACGGCGGCCTATCCCAAGCCGGTCGATGTCAACACCCACCACACCCTGCCGGACTTTATCCAGACCCGGGGCGGTATCGCCCTGCATCCGGGCGACGGCATTATTCATTCCTGGCTGAACCGTATGCTGCTGCCGGACACCGTCGGCACCGGCGCGGACTCCCATACCCGCTTCCCGCTCGGCATCTCCTTCCCCGCGGGTTCCGGCCTGGTCGCGTTTGCCGCCGCCACCGGCGTAATGCCGCTGGATATGCCGGAATCGGTGCTGATTCGCTTCAAGGGCGAACTGCAACCCGGCATCACCCTGCGGGATCTGGTCAACGCGATCCCCTATGCCGCGCTCAAGTCCGGCGACCTGACCGTGGCCAAGCAGGGCAAAAAGAATATTTTTTCCGGCCGCATCCTTGAGATCGAGGGCCTGCCCAATCTGAAATGCGAACAGGCCTTTGAACTCTCCGATGCCAGCGCCGAGCGCTCGGCCGGCGGCTGCACGATTCGCCTGGGCAAAGCGCCCATCATCGAATACCTGCAATCCAACGTGACCCTGCTGCGCTGGATGATCGATGAGGGCTATGGCGACGCGCGCACGCTCGAACGCCGGGCCGCGAATATGGAGGCATGGCTGGCCGATCCCGTGCTGATGGAGCCCGATGCGGATGCCGAATACGCCCGGATATTCGAGATTGACCTGAATGAGATCAAGGAACCGCTGCTGGCCTGCCCGAATGACCCGGACGATATAAAACCCCTGTCCGAGGTGGCCGGCGCCCATATCGACGAAGTCTTCATCGGTTCCTGCATGACCAATATCGGCCATTTCCGCGCGGCCGGGAAAATGCTGCAAAAATCGGCAGAGACCATCCCGACCCGGCTCTGGATCTCGCCGCCGACCAAGATGGACCGGCATCAACTCACCGAAGAAGGCTATTACAGCATCTTCGGCAAGGCCGGCGCGAGGACGGAGATGCCCGGCTGCTCCTTGTGCATGGGCAATCAGGCGCGGGTGGCGGCCAAGTCCACGGTGGTCTCGACCTCGACCCGCAACTTTCCCAATCGCCTCGGAGACGGCGCCAACGTGTATCTCGCCTCGGCCGAGATCGCCGCGGTCTGCTCTATTCTGGGGCATATACCGACGCCGGAAGAATACCTGCAATTTGCCTCTGATCTGGATCCGATGGCCGCCGATGTCTATCGCTATCTGAACTTTGACGAGATTGAATCATTCCAAAAGAGCGCCGAGGCCGCCAAATCCCGGCTTGCACAGATCCCGGTCGCGGTCGAAAACTGATTCGGCCCGGGCTGACGAAATAGACTGACAAAATACGCTGAACAAGACCCGGTCGCGCGCCCTTGCGGGCGAGGCTGGGCGGCAGGCCGCTCTTGGCCGGACAGAGAGCCGGTTTCAATAGCCGCCCGCTTGATCCGCCGCGGAGTGGATCGGGAATGACCACCGGCAGAGCACCATTAAAATGACGATCATCCGCCAAGATGACTTGATAGAGAGCGTTGCAGACGCCCTGCAATTTATTTCCTACTATCACCCGGCCGATTTTATCCGGGCGGTCAGCGCCGCCTATGAACGGGAAGAGTCGGGCGCGGCCAAAGACGCGATGGCGCAGATCCTGATCAACTCCCGCATGTGCGCCGAGGGGCATCGGCCGGTGTGCCAGGATACCGGCATCGCCACCGTCTTCATCAAGGTCGGCATGGACGTGCAATGGGAGGCCGAACTGCCGCTGGCGGCCATGATCAACGAAGGGGTGCGGCGGGCCTACAACCATCCCGATAACAAACTGCGCGCCTCGATCCTGGCGGATCCGGCCGGGGCCAGAAAAAACACCGGCGACAATACGCCCGCCGTTATCCACATGGAGATTGTCGCGGGCGACAAGGTTGACGTACAGGTCGCCGCCAAGGGCGGCGGCTCCGAGGCGAAGGCCAAATTTGTCATGCTGAACCCGTCCGATGACATCGTGGACTGGGTGGTCAGGACCGTGCCCACCATGGGCGCCGGCTGGTGCCCGCCGGGCGTGCTCGGTATCGGTATCGGCGGCACCGCGGAAAAGGCGATGCTGCTCGCCAAGGAAAGCCTGCTCGCGCCCATCGACATTCAGGCCTTGCAGGCGCGTGGCCCTGCCACCACCGCCGAAAGGCTGCGGCTCGAAATATACGAACGGGTCAACGAACTCGGTATCGGCGCGCAGGGGTTAGGCGGCCTGACTACGGTGCTGGACATCAAGATCAGCGACTACCCGACCCATGCGGCCAATAAACCGGTGGCCATGATCCCGAATTGCGCGGCCACCCGCCATGCCCATTTTGTGCTGGACGGTTCCGGCCCGGCCCTGCAAACCCCGCCCGACCTTGATGACTGGCCCAGGATCACCCGCGCGGCCGGGTCCGCCGCCCGCCGGGTCAATCTGGACACGCTCACGGCCGAGGCCATCCGGGACTGGCGGCCCGGCGAGGCCATATTGCTGTCCGGCAAGATGCTGACCGGGCGCGATGCGGCCCACAAGCGCATCAGGGACATCCTCGACAGCGGACAAAAGCTGCCGGACGGCGTTGACTTCCGCAACCGTTTTATCTACTACGTCGGGCCGGTCGATCCGGTGGCCGGGGAAGTCGTCGGCCCGGCCGGCCCGACAACGGCCACCCGCATGGACAAATTTACCGCCATGATGCTTGAGCAGACGGGCCTGATCGGCATGGTCGGCAAGGCCGAGCGCGGCCCTGTGGCCATTGCCGCCATAAAAAAACACAAGGCCGTTTACCTCATGGCCGTCGGCGGCGCGGCCTACCTGGTCTCGCGCGCCATCACCCGTTCCAGGGTTGTTGCCTTTGCCGAGCTTGGCATGGAGGCGATCCACGAATTTGAAGTCAAGGACATGCCCGTCACCGTCGCGGTGGACAGCAACGGCAATTCGGTCCACCAAAGCGGCCCCCGGCAATGGCAGGAGATCATCCTGCAAAGAAAATCGGCCCGAGTGGCGCCATAGCGCCGTTATTACAGCCTGTCTGCGGCGGGCAGGCAGGCAAAAGCCGTGATCGAAATCCAATCCTCAACAGAACCGTCATTCCAGCGAAAGCTGGAATCCAGTGGTTTATACGATACATTCCCGCTTGAGCGGGAATGACAATATTTTTTCAAATTTTAAATTAAATAATGCCGTGTGCTCGTGAGAAACTTACGAGTACCCAAATTAATCCGGATATAACCACATAAAAGAATATAAAATTGCTCCATTTAGGGTATTCATCTTCACTTTTTCCTTTCAATATCAAATACTTAGTGACAAATCCTATTGACATTGGAAGCACACAAAAAACCCATGTAAACAAAGGATCCTGTAGCATATTTCTTCTCATTAATATTAAATGACGTTGAACCACGCACTGCCGTTGCCGGGGGAGAGAAGGAATTGCAAAGGGGAGCGGCCGGGTCTGGCCGGGCCGAACTTGGCCGGGGTCGGGATATGCCGGCCGGGCCGTAATGCGCACAACTGCTGGACAACATTCACTTTAGTGCTCTCCACTAAGACCGCCCTGCCATATAAGCGGCAAGACCGGCCTGGACGAATCCTGTGACTATCCCCATCCCCTCGGGGCCAATTCCGCGGCCTGTTTGAGCCTGACCGCTCAAAAAGGCGCGCCGCGCGCGTCTCCGCGCTAACGGCTTTACCGGGCTGATGCCGGTGGTGATCAGGTCTTTTTGTTGATTATTCGCTGTTTGGAAATGATTGTTGTTATTTTTAAGGCTATGCAGACTTTTGCAATAAGTCAAGTATTTTATTGCGGGAAATTGGAAAAATATCCTTTTTGCGCGCCGGGATGACGAATAAAGGCGGTATTTTGGTCTGGTGTGAACCGGTGGAAACCGGGGTTTGCCCAACATCCCGGCCCCGCTTTCCTGGATTCCGGTCTTCGCCTGCCTGCAGCAGGCAGGCCCGAATGACGAAGGGGTTTTGTTTGGGTTTTTCCTCATTAAATACCTTATTCCTGCAAGAGCAAACGCCGTAATCTATCCAACATCCCGGCCCGTCCTCCTGGATTCCGGCCTTCGCCTGCCTGCGGCAAACAAGCCAGAACCCCCGGCAGAGGTTTTTCAGCGCGACCCTTGCCCAAGCCGCCCCCGATTCGCTTATAATAAGGCGCTTTTGACAACGGTATAAAACCGGTGAAACTAAGCGCTGCACAATTCAGGCAACGGGGGCGGAAGGCGATCACGCTGCTGGGCATGTCCGGCGTCGGCAAGACCCGGCTGGCCTGCCTCCTGCGCAAGGCGCACTGGTTCCATTATTCCGGCGATTACCGCATCGGCACCCGCTATTTGAACGAGGCCATCCTGGATAATGTCAAGCGCGAGGCCATGCGGTCGGCCCTGTTAAAAAAACTGCTGCGCTCGGACGCCATCAATATCAGCAATAATATCTCGGTTGATAATCTCAAGGCCGTTTCCACCTTTCTCGGGCAACTGGGCGATCCCGAACAGGGCGGCCTCGGGCTGCGGGAATTCAAGCGGCGGCAACTCTGGCACCGCAACGCGGAAATCGCGGCCATGCAGGATGTGCCCGAGTTCATCACGCGCTCCCATGAGGTTTACGGCTATGATCACTTTATCAACGACGCCGGTGGCAGCCTGTGCGATCTGGATGATGAATCGGTGCTGGAAACGCTCTCGCAACATACCTTAATTATCTATATCCAGGCCACGGCCGAGGATGAGCTTGCGCTCATCCGCCGGGCGGAAACGGAGCCCAAACCGCTATATTACCGGGCGGACTTTCTGGATGAACAGCTTGCCCTATACCTGCGCGAGCGGGGCCTCGAATACGCCGCCCTGATTGAGCCGGACGATTTTGTCCGCTGGGTGTTTGCCAGGCTGCTGAAAGCGCGCCTGCCGCGCTATGAGGCGATCGCGGATCGCTATGGCTATCGCGTAAACAGCCGTGACATCGCGGCGGTAAACAATGAACATGACTTCCTCGAACTCATTGAAAGCGCGTTGAACAGACCGGATACGGAGGGCCGAGATGCCGCTGGTCGCCAACAGTGATCTGCCCAGCTTTGCCAGGCTGAAACGGCAGGGCGAAACGATCATTTCAGCCCGGCAGGCCCTGCAACAGGACATCAGGGAGCTGCATATCGGCTTGTTGAACATGATGCCGGACAAGGCCCTGGAGGCCACGGAGCGGCAGTTTTTCCGCCTGATCGGCGAGAGCAATCAGATCGCCCAGTTTTACCTGCACCCCTTCACCTTTGCCGAACTGGAACGGGCCGGCGCGGGCCGCGCCCATGTCAAAAAATATTACCGGAGCTTTGCCGAAATCCGGGCCGATGGGCTGGACGCCCTGATTATCACCGGGGCCAATATGATCGGCCAGGAGATCGCCGCCCAGCCGTTTTGGGAACCCTTGAGTGAAGTCCTGGAATGGGCCTATGAAAACGTCACCTCGACCCTGTGCTCCTGCCTGGCGACCCATGCCGTGCTGCAATTCCGCTACGGGCAGCGGCGCGGCCCGCTCGCGGCGGGCAAGCGCTGGGGCGTCTTCCCGCATCGGGTCGTGGAGCGCAAACACCCGCTGGTCAATGGCGTGAATACCCGCTTCGATGTGCCGCACTCGCGTTTCAACGAAGTTTATCCCGCCCAATTCGAGCGGGCCGGACTCAGGATTCTGGCCGTGAGCGAAGACGGCGATGTGCATCTTGCGGTCAGTGAAGACGGCTTCCGCCTGGTCTTCTTTCAGGGCCATCCCGAATACGACCTGATCAGCCTGATGAAGGAATACAAGCGCGAGGTAGGCCGCTACGTCAACGGCCAGAGGACGCAATACCCGCCCTTCCCGGAGCATTATTTTTCGCAGAAATGCCGGGCCATACTGGAAGAATATCAGGACAGGCTGTTAATAGCGGCCGCAAAGGGCAAGCCCCTGCCCGAGTTTCCCGAGGCGCTGCTGATCCCGAGGCTCGACAACACCTGGCACGATACGGCCGAGGCCGTGATCAACAACTGGATCGGCAATGTCTATCAAGTGACCCATGCCGACCGGCAACGGCCATTCGATGAAGGCGTCAACCCGGACGACCCGCTGGGCGCAAGGCTGGCGGAATGAGCTGTTTATTGTCATTCCCGCGCACGCGGGAATGTATTGTAAAACCACTGGATTCCGGCTTTCGCCGGAATGACGGCGGGGGCGGAAGTTAGTTTTTCGACAGGCTTATTATTCCTTGAAGGCAAGGCATCATCCCAGGCAGCGTGTAGCAGGCCAGTGAGGACCAAATTCCATTTACTATCCCGGCTGTCCTCCCCAGACTCCGGCTTCCGCCTGCCTGCAAGCAGGCTGAAATGGCAGATCTTTAGGCCCATGCCCCGTCGTCATTCCGGCGAAAGCCGGAATCCAGTGGTTTATATAATACATTTTCACCTGCAACAGGCAGGTGGAAATGACGAAAAGGGCGGCATTACAGCTTGGCGCAAACCAGTAGAAACCAGGTCCTATCCAAAATCCCGGCCGCGCCTGCCTACAAGCAGGTAGGGATGAGGTACTTTTTGTCATTCCCGCAAGCGGGAATGTATTGTAAAACCACTGGATTCCGGCTTTCGCCGGAATGACGGCGGGGGCGGAAATTAGCTTTTCGACAAACTCACTCATCCCGGCCGACCCGTAGCAAGCCATTAACAAAAATTTACATCACTCAAAAAATAATCTGCGCCAATCTGCGTAATCTGCGGATTACAACTAAAAATGCCGATACCCCCCAACACAAGGCGCTTGATAGACCACCCCATCCTCCTGCAATAGTTTTAACCCGGCGCCGGGCCGTGTTGTCCTGCCGATGCGGTGGACGGGGCAGATCGCCCCGAGTTCCGCCAGCGCCGCGGCCGGCAGGTCGCGTGGCAGGGTAAAGCAGAGTTCGTAGTCATCGCCGCCCGTCAGCGCCAGTTCTATGGCGCTGGCCTGTTGTCGCGTTTTCAGGCTTTGGCAATAAGGAATGGCGGGCAGCATGATCTCGGCCCCGAGTTCGCTCGCGGCAAGGATATGCCCGAGATCGGCCAGCAGGCCATCCGAAATATCAATGCAACTGCTGGCCATGTCGCGCAATGCCAGACCGGTTTTTACCCTGGGTTCGGGCCGGTGCAAGCGCTCATGCTCGGCCCTGGTGGCCGCGCCGGGCCGGCCCGCCCGGATACATTGCAGCGCGTGGGCGGCCGCCCCCAATTCACCGGTCACATAGATATTATCGCCCGAATTGGCGCCGCCGCGGCGCAGCGCCTTGCCCCTCGGCGCGACGCCATGAATCTGCACGGTCACGGACAACGGCCCCCTGCTCAGGTCGCCGCCTATCAGGACCAGCGAGTGCCGCCCGGCCAGCCGGTTAAACGCGGTCGCAAAGCGGCCCAGCCAGTCGGCGTCATAGCCGGGCAGGGTCAACGACAGGCCGAGCCAGCGCGGCAAGGCGCCCATCGCCGCCATATCGCTGAGGTTCACGGCCAGCGCCTTGCAGGCAATGTCTTCCGCCGGGGCGTCCTCAAAAAAATGCGCGCCGGCCACCAGCGTATCCATTGAAACCAGCAGTTCGGCGTCTGCCGCCAACTGGATGATCGCCGCGTCGTCGCCGATACCCAGCTTCAAATTGCCCTTGCTGACGGGATGCGCGCTTTGGAAGTAGCGCGCTATGATCTCGAATTCATTCAAGACGCATCCCCCGGCGGCGCCCACGGAGCGGGCAAGGGACAGGGTTTAATCGCCGCCATTGATCTCGGCCGCGCGTAATTCATGCGCGACTTTATCCAGTATCCCGTTGATATATTTATAGGATTGCTCCGCGCCGAATACCTTCGCCAGTTCGATCGACTCGTTGACCACCACGCGCCACGGAATCTCGGGTCGATGCGCCAGTTCATAACAGCCGATTTGCAATATGGCCCGCTCTATCGCGTCCAGTTCGGCCGGCGGCCGATCCAGCAGTTCGACAATATGCCGTTCAAGGGCCTGGTGATGCTCAATCGCGCCGTTCAGCAGGGCCTTAAAATAATCCGCGTCCGCTTTCGCCAGCGTTTGCTTGTCGGCCTCAAACTCGGCAATCAACTCGGCCGCGTCCTTGCCGGTCATCAGCCACCCGTAAAGCGCCTGCAAGGTGTTGCGGCGCGCCTTTACGCGCGCGCGCTTATTCACGGCCGGCGCCGCGCTCATGCGCGCAGCCGTTGCAGGAGGCCGATCATTTGCAGCGCGGCCCGGGCCGCCTCGCCGCCCTTGTTATGCTCATCGGCGCGGCTCCTGGCCCTGGCCTGATCGGCGTTTTCCGTGGTCAGCACGCCGAAGCTCACCGGCACGCCATAATCCAGCGTCAGCCGCGCGATACCGCTGACGCACGCCTCGCAGATATAATCATAATGCGAGGTCTCGCCCCGGATAACCACGCCCAGCGCGATCACCGCGGCATGGCGTTTTTGATCCAGCAGCGCCTTGACCGCCAGCGGAAGCTCAAACGCGCCCGGCGCATGGACAACGGTAATCGCGCTTTCATCAATGCCGTGATGGTTTAAGACCGCGACCGCGCCCTTGTAGAGACCATCGGCAACGGGCCGGTTAAAACGGCTGACGGCAATGGCAATCCTGCCTGAATCCCCGCCGGGCGAGTCTTGTCTGGTGTCCTTTATATCTGTCATGTTCATACCTGATTCTGATTCAGAAAATTTCTCTCAAGTCCCGTCCAGTTAAAGTTAAGGAAACTCTGATTGAATCAGAGCTTGCTTAATAAACATACTCCACCACCTCAAGACCAAAGCCGGACAGGGCGTGAATACGTTTAGGCGGACTCAGGACCCGCATCTTCTTGACACCGAGATCCGACAGGATCTGCGCGCCGAGGCCGATGGTGCGCAGATCCTTGCTGTTTTTAGAATGATTTTTTTCCACGGGCGGCCTTTTGTTTTTATAGGATTCGATCTGGTTTATCATCTCCATCGGTTCATATTGATCGCATAAAATCACCAGCACGCCGCTGCGCTCGTTTGCGAGACGCCGCAGAATATCGTTCACGGGCCAGCCGCGGTCGTCCGCTAGGCTGCCGGTCAGATCGGAGATCGGGTTTTCCACATGCACCCGCACCAGGGTCGGGGTGGCGGCGCTCAGCCTGCCTTTGACCAGGGCAAAATGCAGTTTCTTTTCCAGATTGTCCTGATAGGCATGCAGCACAAACTCGCCATATTCCGTGGGCAGGGTGCATTTGGTCATGTGTTCCACGGTTTTTTCATTCTCGATCCGGTAATGGATCAGATCGGCGATGGTGCCGATCTTCAAGCCGTGTTGCCCGGCAAACCTTTCCAGATCCGGCCGCCTTGCCATGGAACCGTCATCGTTCAATATCTCCACGATCACGGCGCTGGCCGAAAGCCCGGCCAGCCGCGCCAGGTCGCAGCCGGCCTCGGTATGGCCGGCGCGGGACAAGACCCCGCCCGCCTGCGCCATCAACGGAAACACATGCCCCGGTTGCACCAGGTCGTCCGGCATGGCGTCTTCCGCCACGGCCTTTTGAATGGTCAAGGCCCGGTCGGCCGCGGAAATACCGGTGGTCACGCCCTCCGCCGCTTCTATGGAGACGGTAAAGTTGGTTGAAAAACTGGAATTGGAATTGCTCGTCATGAGCGGCAGGTTCAGTTTCTGACAATGCTCGCCGGTCAGGGTCAGGCAGATCAGGCCGCGTCCATAACGGGCCATGAAGTTAATATCCTCCGAGCGCACGCGGGCCGCGGCAATGATCAGGTCGCCCTCGTTCTCGCGATCCTCATCGTCCATGAGGATCACCATCCTGCCGTGACGGATATCCTCGATCAATTCTGCGGTGCTGTTGAGCGACATGGCTAGCGCGCCGCCAACAGGCGGGCCAGGTGGCGGGCAATCAGGTCAACCTCAATATTGACCACCGTATTCTCCGCATAATCGGCAAAGATCGTCTGCGTCAGCGTATGCGGAATAATATTCACGCCAAAAACGGCATTAGCGACATTATTCACGGTCAGGCTCACGCCATCCACCGTGACCGATCCCTTTTTGCAGATAAATTTTTCCAGCCCCGGCGGGATCCGAATCCCGAAACGCACCGAGCGCGCCTCATCAAACCGCTCAACCACCCGCCCGACGCCGTCCACATGGCCGCTGACCAGATGCCCGTTGACACGATCCGAGAGTTGCATGGCCTTTTCCAGATTAACGCGCATCCCCGCTTTCAACTCCGCGAAGGTCGTCAGGTTCAGCGTCTCCGCGGACAGGTCGGCCGTGAAATGATCCGCGTCCTTTTCGATGATGGTCAGGCAGGCGCCGTTCACGGCGATACTGTCGCCCGTGCGCAGATCATCAAGCGGCAGCCGCCCCGTGGCAAATACAAAACGGCTGTCCCCCCCCCTCTGTTCTATGGCATGGATAAGGCCCGTGGCCTCAATGATTCCCGTAAACATAATTCGAGCGTCAGTGTAAACGATAAATTAAACGCAGGTCCCGGCCCAGTTGCCGCACATCGACCGGCTCGGCCCGGACGGCGTCCTGCAATGCTTCAAAGCGGGGCAGAGTGAGCAGCGGTCTGGCCTCATGGCCCAGCAATCTGGGCGCGACATAAAGGATCAATTCATCCACCAGGCCCGCCTCGATAAAGGCGCCCGAGAGGCCCGCCCCGGCCTCAACCATAATATCATTGATCTCGAATGAACCGGCCAGATGCCGGAGCACATCCTCCAGCCAGCTTGCGGACGGGGCCAGCGTGACCACCTCGGCGCCGGCCTGTTGCAGGCCCTGCCGTTGCCCCCCGGAATCATTCTGTGTATAGATCACAACGCGGCCCGGCGCTTGAAAAAGCCGGGCCGCGGGCGGGCACTTTAAGGCCCGGTCGAGGATAACGCGCAGCGGCGGCTTATGCTCAAACGGAATATCCCTGGCATTAAGCCGCGGATCATCCCTGATCACGGTCGCCGCACTGCTCAAGATCGCCGCGCTGGCCGCGCGCAGCTTGTGCACATCCCGCCTTGACTGCGGGCCGCTGATCCAGCGGCTGGCGCCGTTGGCAAGCGCCGTGCGCCCGTCGAGGCTCAGCGCCAGCTTGAGCCTGAGATAAGGCAGGCCCTTTGTCATGCGCTTCACAAAACCCGGATTAAGCGCCGCCGCCTGCGCCGCAAGCAGGCCCTCGCGCACGCGGATACCGGCCGCGACCAGTTCTTCCATGCCGCGGCCCGCCACCCGCGGATTCGGATCGCGCATTGCCACGACCACCGCGCGCGCGCCCGCCTTGATCAGCGCGGCCGCGCAGGGCGGCGTTCTGCCCTGATGCGAACACGGTTCGAGCGTGACATAAACCGTTGTCGCGCGGGCGTCGGCGCAGCGGTTTATGGCATCGATCTCGGCATGGGGGCCGCCGGCGATGGCGTGCCAGCCCTCGGCCAGGCGCGTCCCGTCTTTGGTGATCACGCAACCCACGCATGGATTCGGCGCGCAGGTATAGCGCCCGCGCCGGGCAAGCCGCAAGGCCCGCGCCATAAACCGGTAATCCTGCCTGCTCCAGCTCAACGCTCGTCACTGTCCGAAGTCAGCAAGTCAAGCTGGCTTTGTTTCAATTCCGGCGGCAACTCCTGTTTGAGCCGCTCGATCTCCTCCTGAAAGGCGCGCACATCCTCAAAGCTGCGATAGACCGAGGCAAAGCGCACATAGGCCACCTGATCGAGGCCGCGCAACTCCTCCATCACCCACTCGCCCACCTGGGCCGCGCCAAGCTCCGATTCGCCCGAGGCCCTGAGCTTGCGCATCACGCTGGCGACCGCCAGATCCACGCTGTCCATACCGATCGGGCGTTTTTCGAGCGCGCGCAATATGCCCGCGCGCAGCTTACCCTCGCTGAAGGCCTCGCGCCGCCCGTCCGATTTTATAATGCGCGGAAAATTAAGCTCAGCCGATTCATAAGTGGTAAAACGCTCGCGGCATTGCAGACATTCACGCCGCCGCCGGATTTGCTCGCCGCCGCCCGCCAGGCGTGAATCAATCACCCTGGTGTCCGGGTCTGTGCAAAAAGGACATCGCATCGATCAGGCCATTCCCCCCAGCCGTTTCGTAAAATGGGGCAAAGATTACCAGAGCGCGGGATAATGGCAATTCCTCTGATGTCATTCCCGCCCGCCCGCGACAGGCGGAAATGTATTATATAGACCACTGGATTCCTCGGCGGCCTGTTCCCGACCTGCCTGCAGCAGGCAGGCGCCGCTCTACCACCTGCATCCATGCAGGCGGGCTTTCGCCGGAATGACGACGGGGCACGGGGCCAGGCATCCGTTATTCCGGTCTGCCTGCTAACAAATCTGGAACGTGACGACAAAACATGAAACCAGCAATATGTCATTCCGGCGAAGGCCGGAATCCAGGAGGGCAGGGCCGGGATGTTGGGCAAACCCCGGCTTCCACCGGTTCACACCAGACCAAAATACCGCCTTTTTGTCATCCCGGCCTGCAAAAAGGATATTTTTCCAATTTTCTTCAATAAAGTACTTGACTTTTTGCAAAAGTCTGCCTAGCCTTAAAAATAACAACAATCATTCCAACAGCGGATAATCAACAAAAAGACTTAATCACCACCGGCATCAGCCCGGTAAAGCCGTTAGCGCTAAGACGCGCGCAGCGTGCCTTTTTGAGCAGTCAGGCTCAAAAAGGCCGCGGAATTGGCCCCGAGGGGATGGGGATAGTCACAGGATTCGTCCAGGCCGGCCTTGCCGCATATATGGCAGGGTGGTCTTAGTGGAGAGCACTAAAGTGAATGTTGTCCAGCAGTTGTGTGCATTACGGCCCGGCCGGCATATCCCGGCTCCGGCCAAGTTCGGCCCGGCCAGACCCGGCCGCTCCCCTTTGCAATTCCTTCTCTCCCCCGGCAACGGCAATGCGTGGTTCATTGCGGGCGCGGGTGACGATAGCCCTGAATCAGGCCGGCCGGAACACGGCCACACTCAATCAGAAGCGCGGGGCGCGCGCCTGTTTCGGGCATATTGCCGGCAAAGGCGCGCGTTGCGCATTGAGGAACTGGAGGAATAGTCCAATGTTGCGCTCGGGAAACGGGATTGCGGTGTTTTCGGTGTTATTTGTGCTGCTTGCCTTGTTTGGGTTGATTTCTTGTAACCTCAGTAACGAGCCAAAATTACCAAAGCCGCCGTTTAAGACACCTGTCAACCTGGCGCGTGAAGGTGTGCTTGCCGATTTTGATATTCGGTCGGTAAAGCATAATCTTTACTCTTTTTACCTTAACTTTGAATTCTCCGAGGGAGACCGGGCTGACAGGGAGCGTGTCCGAAAAATCGTTGGAGGACTACATGATGAGCCTGCGTCAGTACCAGTTCCGGTCAAGTTAACGATTTTTAAAAAACAGGCTCAGGATGAGCAGATTTACTACCGAAAAACCATAGAAAAATGGGATATAGACGGTTATACCTCTGATAGTTATATAGGATCTCTTGGGGGCTGCAACCTCCCACGCGGGAAATACCGCTTTGTGCTGGAAAGTCTGGCATCATCGCGGGAATATGAATCCATAGCCACGTCTTTTCGGATTGGTTTTTATCCGAGAATTAAATTTGACACTAGCATTGGCCGGAGCTGGCGATGTGTACTGGAACTTCAGTCGCTTCCACCAAAGCGTATAAAGTAACCACTACGTGTTGCGCCGGGCCTCAACGAAAAGGGGCCAGACATCCGTCATTCCGGCCTACCTGCTAACAAATCTGGAACGTGACGACAAAATGTAAAACCAGCAATACGTCATTCCAGCGAAAGCTGGAATCCAGGAGGGCGGGGCCGGGATGTTGAACAGGGCCCGGCTTCTGCCGGTTCGCGCCGGGTTGTAGCGCCACTGCCTGTCTTCTTCATCCTAAATGGTATGTATCACAAGCAGAATTGCCGGCGCTGGCCTATTCATCCGCGGCCGGATAAAAAGATTCATCCAGGATCTCAGACATAGACCATAAACACCTGCCGGGTAAATCATCCAGTCCGGTTTCAACGATGGCCTTTACGACTGCATCGCCCCAGGCATCATCCAGCCAGTCAGCGTCTTCCAATGATATTTTCAGGCTGGGTGTTTTTTTAAGACGCCGTGCGATTGCCCGGCGTTGTTCATCAATCGTTCTCTGCCAACTCGCGCCCTGTCGATCCGGCTGGAACCGCCACTTTAGCAGATGTGCCAACAACACCGCCATGCGGTTTGCCAGTTCCCGTTGCTCGCTCTTGCCCACGTCTTCTATTTCATCGGCGATATGGGCTATATCCAACTCAGACCAGCGTCCGGCCCGCAGCAACTCGGCTTGCTCAAGTGACCAGGCAACCACATCTTTTTCATATCTCTTTGTTTCCATTTGGATATCTTTGCCCCGAAGTGCAATCAGAGCATAGTCACCGGCCCGGCGGATGTCAAATTGGGAAAGGGCACGGGTTTAGATGCAAGGGTCGCATTCTGACAAACCGGACAGATCGCGTGCCGCCTATGGGCTGACATAGCGCTTGCTGTCTGTATTCATTTGGATACAATCGGTGTAATGACAAGGCGGAAAATCAGCGCGCTCAAGGAATTTGACGCGGCGGATTATCTTGGCAGCGAGGCGGCCTGCGCAGTGTATCTGTCGGAAATTATCAAAGAGGGCGACACCGAATTATTCTTAAGCGCTCTTGGCGATGTGGCCAGGGTGCGCGCAAGCCCTTGCCAGATAATTGCGAAGAGCAATGAACATGGTGACATATCCGCATTTGGCAGGCAGGTCGGAATGACGGCGGGGCACGGAGCCAGCAATACGTCATTTCTGCCTGCTCAGAGCAGGCAGAAATGTATTACATAAACCACTGGATTCCTCGGCGACCTGTTCCCGACTCCGCTCTACCACCTGCATCCATGCAGGCGAAGGCCGGAATCCAGGAGGGCGGGGCCGGGATGTTGAATAAACCCCGGCTTCCACCGGTTCACACCAGACCAAAATACCGCCTTTATTCGTCATCCCGGCGCGCAAAAAGGATATTTTTTCCAATTTCCCGCAATAAAATACTTGACTTATTGCAAAAGGCTGAATAGCCTCAAAGACAACAACAATCATTTTCAAAGCGAATAATCGAAAAAAAGACCTAATCACCACCGGCATCAGCCCGGTAAAGCCGTTAGCGCGGAGACGCGCGCGGCGCGCCTTTTTGAGCAGTCAGGCTCAAACAGGCCGCAGAATTGGCCCCGAGGGGATGGGGATAGTCACAGGATTCGTCCAGGCCGGCCTTGCCGCTTATATGGCAGGGTGGTCTTAGTGGAGAGCACTAAAGTGAATGTTGTCCAGCAGTTGTGCGCATTACGGCCCGGCCGGCATATCCCGACCCCGGCCAGACTCGGCCCGCCCCCGGCCGCTTCCCCTTTGCAATTCCTTCTCTCCCCCGGCAACGGCAATGCGCGGTTCATTGCGGGCGCGGGTGACGATAGCCCTGAATCAGGCCGGCCGGAACACCACCACACTCAATCAGAAGCGCGGGGCGAGCGCCGGTTTCGGGTATCCTGCCGGCAAAGGCGCGTGTTGCGCATTGAGGAACTGGAGGAATAGTCCGGTGTTGCGCTCGGGAAACGAGATTATGGTTTTTTCGGTGTTGTTGGTGTTGCTTGCCTCTTCATGTAACCTCAGTAACAAGCCTAAATTACCAAAGCCGCCATTTGAGACGCCTATCAATCTGGCCCATGAAGGTGTGGTTGCTGATTTTGATATTCGAGTAACATGGCATAATGTTTACTATTTTGAAATTTACTTTAAATTCCTTGAGGGAGATCAGGCTGAAAGGGCATATGTTCAAAAACTCGTTGGAGGACTACATGAGCCTAAGAGGCTAATACCGACCCCGATAAAGTTGACGATTTTTAAAAAAAAGGCTCAAGGCGAGCAGGTTGTTTATCAGAAAACCATAGAAGATCCGGATACAGATTCTTTTAGCGTTGATTATTTTGCCAAAACTATTGGCCACTGCAATCTTCCGCGCGGAAAGTATCGCTTTGTGCTGGAAAGCCTGGCACAACCGCAGGAATATGCATCCATACCAACGCTTTTTCATATCGGCACCGATCCAAAGTCTTTTTTTATTCCTATAAACATTGACAGGAGCATGTCATGTCCACAGTAACTTCAGCAACTTCCACGAAAACATATACAGTAACCATAAGTGTTGCCGGCCCCCAACGAAAATCAGATGGAAAAATGTCGTGGGGTAGCCATATGTGGTACTCATTCAGTAACAGTGCAGGTGAAGACAAAAGCTATGATTTTACCACTGCGAACGAAGGGGCCCGAGCCTTGCTGCCTGAGCCGGGCAAGCCCACGAAAAATAACGATGCTCTCTATCCGAAAAAGTATTCCAGAACTATTAACATCACTAAGGCACCAATACGATGCGATGAAGAAATTTGGTGAAAATCCGGCTGTGAGGGGCTTTGATATGAGCAAATACGATTTCTTGACCAAGAGCTGTGTCGATTTTACCTGGAAGGCATTGGAATTCGTCCAGGCCGGCCCTGCCGCTTATATGGCAGGGCGGTTTTAGTGGAGAGCACTAAAGTGAATGTTGTCCAGCAGTTTTGCGCATCACGGCCTGGCCGGCATATCCCAGCCCCGGCCAGGTTCGGCCCGGCCCCCCGGCCAGACCCGGCCGCTTCCCCTTTGCAATTCTTTCTTTCACCCGACAACGGCAATGCGCGGTTCATTGCGGGGGCGGAGCATTCCCGAGGGCACGGCCCATGAGTAAATCCTTCTTCAAGAAAATACTGATGTTGTTATGTGTGCTGACTCTGGCCGGCTGTTACGTTTTCTTTGTTATTTTCTTTGGCGATTACTCTGACGATTTCTTTTTGAAGAAAGCGTTACGAGCAAGAGATTAAAAGAAGAAGTAGGCATCGGAGAATATAAATATTTAGAAGAGATTTATAATGGGCGATGGGAAAAGGTTTGTGTGCTACTCTCTTATTACGCGGGGATTTATTACGACGGATTTACCGGCTTACCCAATAAAAAGAAAGAAGCATTTATTGAGGAAAAAATAGCTCAGTCTGACCTGATAATCGATGAAGGGTATTGGTATCTGCTGTTTTTTAGAAATGCGCATGATGATGACTATTTTGATTATATCTCTTTCAGAGGAAGTCAAGAATTGAATTTAAGACAACAGCCGCACAATTTTTCTCAGAAACAAATTGATGATTTTAAGCAAGCTGGCTTTTCCCCGGCGTATTGCGCTGAACGCGATCAAGCCGTCATGTTTAAAACTAAAAAGAAATGGCACGAATATACTTTAATACAAATTACATTAGGAGTAATCAATGATAACGAAAGCGAGAGTGGAATCAGCAAGTAAGGTTGTAAAGATTATAAAAACAATATGAGCAGGACGCCTATCAATCTGTTGCGCGCGGGTGTGGTCGCTGATTTTAATATCCGATTGACAAAGCATGATGTTTATCGTTTTCCTGCAAAATCTACAACGACAAATCACAGACCGGCGATGTCATTCCCGCCTGCCTACAGCAGGCGGAAATGTATTACATAAACCACTGGATTCCGGCTTTCGCCGGAATGACAACGGGGCATGGAGCCAGGCATCCGTCATTCAGGCGAAAGCCGGAATCCAGGAAGGCATCGCCGGGATGTTGAGCAAGCCCCGGCCCTGCAATAAAATACTTGACTTATTCCAAAAGACTGAATAGCCTTAAAGACAACAAAAATTATTTCCAAAGCGAATAATCGACAAAAGATGTAATCACCACCGGCAAAAACCGGCAGGGGATGGGGATAGTCACAGGATTCGTCCAGGCCGGCCTTGCCGCTTATATGGCAGGTGGTCTTAGTGGAGAGCACTAAAGTGAATGTTGTCCAGCAGTTGTGCGTATTACGGCCCGGCCGGCATATCCCGGCTCCGGCCAGGTTCGGCCCGGCCCCCCGGCCAGACCCGGCCGCTCCCCTTTGCAATTCTTTCTTTCACCCGACAACGGCAATGCGCGGTTCATTGCGGGGGCGGCGCATTCCCGAGGACCCGGCTCATGAGTAAATCCTTCTTCAAGAAAATACTGATATCGTTATGTGTGCTGACTCTGGCCGGCTGTTCCGTTTTCTTTGTCCTTTTCTTTGTCCTTTTCTTTGACATTTTCTTTTTTGAAGAAAGCGTTACCAGCAAGAGATTAAAAGAAGAAGTAGGCATCGGAGAATATAAATATTTAGAAGAGATTTATAATGGGCGATGGGAAAAGGTTTGTGTGCTAATCACTTCTTTCGGGGTGATTTATTACGGCGGATTTACTGGTTCACCCAATAAAAAGAAAGAAGCATTTATTGAGGAAAAAATAGATCAGTATGACCTGACAATCAGTGGAGGAGATTGGCATCTTCTGTTTTTTAGAAATGCGCATGATGATGACTATTTTGATTATATCTCTTTCAGAAGCAGTCAAGAATTGGCTATAAGACAACAGCCGCACAATTTTTCTCAGAAACTAATTGATGATTTTAAGCAAGCTGGTTTTTCCCCGACGCATTGCGCTGAACGCGATCAAGCCGTCATGTTTAAAACTAAAGAGAAATGGAACGAATATACTTTGATAGAAATTACATTAGGAGTAATCAATGATAACGAAAGCGAGAGTGGAATCAGCAAGTAAGGTTGTAAAGATTGTAAAAACAATATGAGCAGGGCGCCTATCAATCTGTTGCGCGCGGGTGTGGTCGCTGATTTTAATATCCGCTTGACAAAGCATGATGTTTATCGTTTTCCCGCAAAATCTACAACGACAAATCACAGGCCGGCGATGTCATTTCCGCCTGCTGTAGGCAGGCGGAAATGTATTACATAAACCACTGGATTCCGGCTTTCGCCGGAATGACAACGGGGCATGGAGCCAGGCATCCGTCATTCAGGAGAAAGCCGGAATCCAGGAAGGCGCTGCCGGGATGCTGGATAGCCCCCAGCTTCTACCGGTTGGCGCCAGACCGCAATAACCTCATTTAACCGCAGCCGCCTCAGTATATAAATTCCGGTTAAACTCATACAGCGGGCGGCTTTTGCATAGTTCTAGCACTTGCCCCTTGACCCGTTCAATGACGGATTCATCGCCCATATTGTCCATGATGTCGCAGATCCAGTGCGCGACCTGGCGGCAGTCTGCTTCGTCAAAACCGCGCGTGGTGATCGAGGGGGTGCCGATGCGGATCCCGCTGGTGACAAACGGCGATTGCGGGTCATTGGGCACGGCGTTTTTATTGACCGTGATATTAGCCCGGCCAAGCGCCGCGTCCACTTCTTTGCCGGTCAGGCCCTTTTCGACCATATCGACCAGGAACAGATGATTATCGGTGCCGCCGGAGACAATCTTGAGGCCGCGTTCGATAAAGGTGTCCGCCATCTCGCTGGCATTCCTCTTTACCTGCCGGATATAGATCTTGAATTCCGGCTGCATGGCCTCTTTGAAGGCGACCGCCTTGGCCGCGATCACGTGCATCATCGGCCCGCCCTGATAGGCCGGAAACAGCATGAAGTTGATCTTCTTTTGCAGTTCCGCGTTGGCCTTGCCCATGATCAGGCCGGAGCGCGGCCCGCGCAGGGTCTTGTGGGTGGTGGTGGTCACCACATCGGCGATCGGCACCGGGCTTGGGTATTCCTCGGCCGCGACCAGACCGGAGATATGCGCGATGTCGGCCAGCATCAGCGCGCCGACCTGATCGGCAATATCCCGAAAACGCTGCCAGTCGAGGATTCTTGAATAGGCCGAAAAACCGGTAATGATCAGTTTGGGTTTGTGCTCAAGCGCCAGCCGTTCGGCCGCGTCATAGTCGATTTCACCGGTCTCGATATTCAGCCCGTATTGAACGGCGTTATAGATCCGGCCGGACACGTTGACCGGCGCGCCGTGGGTCAAGTGACCGCCATGCGCGAGGCTCATGCCCATTATGGTGTCGCCCGGATCAAGCAGGGCATGATAGACCACGCCATTGGCCTGCGAACCGGAATGTGGCTGCACATTGGCCCAGTCGGCGCCGAACAGCGCCGTGGCGCGCTCAATGGCAAGCTGCTCGGCAACATCCACGTATTCGCAGCCGCCGTAGTAGCGTTTGCCGGGGTAACCCTCGGCATATTTGTTGGTCAATACCGATCCCTGGCATTCCAGCACCCGCGGGCTGGCCATATTTTCAGATGCGATCAGTTCGATATGCTCTTCCTGCCGGCGGCGTTCTCCCTCCATAGCGGCAAAGAGTTCATCATCAAACCCGGCAACCGTGACTTCTCTGGTAAACATTGCGCGTTCCTCAATATTAAAAATGACTCTGGTAAAAATGATTCTGGCTGGCGCCGGCGGCAAGGCGCCGCATTCGTTCTATGATAGACTGCGCGCGTTAAATAGCAAAGCCCGGCAAAAATACAGGGCGAACTCAACTCGACAACGTCCGGGCAAGCGCGGTAAGCGCGGCCGGACTCAAGGCCCGGCAAAACAGATGGCAGACACGGAGAAAATCTTAAACAGACTGGATCAACTGCTGGACCGGCTGGAGCCTTTGCTGCCGCCCCCGCCGGGGCAGGCGCCGGAATTCGCTGGCGGGGCCTTTCAATGGCGCCGCCTGGGGCAAAAAGGCGTGTTTGAAAAAATTGACCGGCCCGGCCGGGTCAGGCTCGCGGATTTACAGTGCGTCGAGCGGCAAAAGCGCCGTATCATCAGAAACACGCGGCAATTCCTGGCCGGCCTGCCGGCCAATAATGTGCTGCTGTGGGGGCCGAAGGGGACCGGTAAATCATCCTTGATCAAGGCGCTGCTCGGCGAGTATCAGGCGCAGGGATTGAATTTGATCGAGGTCGAACGCGATCAATTGTCCGAGTTGAAGCCGATCATCCAGGCGCTGGTTAATGAAGACGGGCGTTTTATATTATATTGTGACGACTTGTCCTTTGCCGTCAGCGACCCGGATTACAAGGCCATCAAGGTCATACTGGATGGCTCGCTCAGCCAGACGCCGGAAAACATGCTGGTTTACGCCACTTCCAATCGGCGCCATCTGGTGCCGGAATCCATGCAGGACAATCAGCGCGCCCAAATCATCCAGGGCGAATTGCACCCGGGCGAGGCCAGCGAGGAAAAGACTTCGCTCGCGGAGCGCTTCGGTATCTGGCTGGCCTTTCACCCGTTCAGCCAGGATCAATATCTTGAAATTGTCGATTACTGGCTGGACCGGCTTGATTTTGCCGACCGGGACGCCGCCTCCGCGCGCCGGGCCGCGCTGCGCTGGGCGCTGGAACACGGCTCGCGCAGCGGCCGCTCGGCCTGGCAATTCGCCCGCGACTGGGCCGGCCGTCATCAACTCAAGGCCCGTTCCTGAAGATTCCGCGGGCTGGCAACGGACTAAAATGGGCAGGGAGATCAGCATTGAAGACAGCCGGGCCGCGCTGGCCCGCGCCGAGTTGCTTTACGACAAGGCCACGGTCGAACAGGCGATCGCGCGCATGGCTGCGGCCATGCGCCAGGAATTACAGGACACGGGGCCGTTGCTGCTGCCGGTCATGATCGGCGGCGTGGTTCTGGCCGGCAAATTGATACCGCAACTTGGCTTTCCGCTGCAAGTCGATTATGTGCACGCGGCCCGTTACCGCGGCACAAGCGGCGGCCGGCTGCGCTGGCTCAAGCGGCCGGAAAGCCCGCTGCGGGATAAAACCGTGCTGTTGATCGACGATATCCTTGACGAGGGCGTCACGCTGGCGGCGATTATTGATTATTGCCATGCCAATGGCGCTGACAGGGTGTTTACCGCCGTGCTGGCCGAGAAAAAACGGCCGCGGCATAAGACCCTGCAAAAGGCCGACTTCAGCGGCCTCGGCGTGCCGGACCAGTATGTGTTCGGCTATGGCATGGATTATCATGGCTTTCACCGCAACCTGGATGGCATCTACGCCCTCGGACAAAAATAATGCGGCGGCTTGCCATCATCGGCGGCAGCGGTCTCGCGCAACTGCCCGGCCTTGAAATCCTGCAACGCATCACGCCGGCCACGCCCTGGGGCGCGCCGTCCGCGCCGGTCACGCTGGGGCGGTACAAGGGGGCTGAGGTGTTGTTTCTGCCCCGGCACGGCGCGGCGCATACGATTCTGCCGCATCAGGTCAATTACCGCGCCAATATTCAGGCGCTAAAGGATTGCGCGGCGGCGGAAATCATCGCCGTCAACGCGGTCGGCGGCATTACGCCGGCGATGAGGCCGGGCCGGATTGTCATACCGGAACAACTCATCGACTATACTGCCGGGCGCGCCAACACCTTTCAGGAAGGCGCTTTGCAGAGTGTCACCCACATCGACTTTACCCGGCCCTATAGCGAATCACTGCGTCGGCAACTCATCGCGGCCGCGGAAAAGACCGGCAACGCGGTTTATGCCGGGGGCATCCATGCCGTTACCCAGGGCCCGCGGCTGGAGACGGCGGCCGAGATCGGGCGGCTTGAACGGGACGGCTGTGACATCGTCGGCATGACCGGCATGCCGGAAGCCGCGCTCGCCAGAGAACTCGACATCGGCTACGCCTGCTGCGCGCTGGTGGCAAACCGGGCGGCCGGCAAGACCGACGCCGCCATCAGCATGGCCATTATTGAAGACAATCTCAGGCAGGGCATGCAACGGGTGCTGACCCTGCTCGCGCAGTTGCTTGATATGCGCCGGCGGGAATAATCGAATAAGTCACTCCGGGCTACCTGCCGCGGGCAGGTTGGAATGACAACGGGGTCAGCAGTGACGGGTTCTTGATTTCCTGACCTTATCCTCATTGCTACTCGTCGTCATTCCAGCGAAAGCTGGAATCCAGTGGTTGATACAATACATTTGCGCAAAGCGGAAATGACAACAAAGGCCGGAATGACGACGGGGTGGAAATGAAAAATACGGCAAAGGATAAAAAGGAGCAGCAATGCGCACAAAGCCCCGCCATTCTCCCCTGTCTGCGGCAGGCAGACTGGAATGAAAGCCGGGTCAGCAGTAACGGATTCTTGATTTCCTGACCTTATCCTCATTGCTACTCGTCGTCATTCCGGCCTGAACCGCGCAGGCAGGCACGGGAATGACAACTTACCACCCCATTCACGCTACAATACCCCGTGCCTCTTGACTTAGACTTATTGATAATCCTGACTTATGCCCTGACCGGCCTGCTGGCCGGGCTCATTGGCGGTATGCTGGGACTTGGCGGCGGCATCGTCATCGTGCCCACCCTGCATTTTCTGTTCAGTCGGCAGGGTTTTCCGGCCGCCAGCCTGATGCAGGTCGCGATCACGACCTCACTGGCCACGATCACCGTCACGGCCTTTTTTGCGGCCCGCGCGCACCATAAAAAAGGGGCCATATTATGGCCGGTCACCCTGCGGCTCGCGCCGGGCATACTGATCGGGGCCGCGGCGGGCGCGATGCTGGCCGATGCCCTGTCGAGCGACGCCCTGCGGCTCGGCTTCGGCATCTTTGAAATCCTGGTCGCGCTGCAAATCACGTTTGACTTCAAACCCGGCACGCGGACAAGTTTACCGGGCACGGCGGGCCTCGCGGGCTTCGGCGGCGGGGTGGGCTTCTTCTCAACCCTGTTGGGCATCGGCGGGGGTATGTTGACGGTGCCTTTTCTGTTGTGGCGCCGGGTTAATATGCGCAACGCCATCGCGGTCTCGGCGGCCTGCGGTTTCCCCATTGCCATCGCCGGCACGGCCGCCATGATAATCGCGGGCCGCGATAACCCGGCCCTGCCCGCCCACACCTTCAGCTATCTCTACTGGCCCGCCGCGCTGACTATCATGCTGATGACCATGATTTTCGCGCCACTCGGCGCGCGCCTGGCTCATCGGCTCCCGGTAAAAACCCTGAAACGGGTGTTCGCCATAATACTGTTCAGCGTGGGTATCAGGATGTTGTTACAGGGTTGAGCAGGCAGGCCGGAATGACAACGAAAAGGAAATCCATTCTTCGGCAGACCGGCATTTCTCTGGAAAATGTTATTTCTGCCACTCCCGTCATTCCGGCGAAAGCCGGAATCCAGTGGTTTATAAAATACATTCCCGCACGAGCGGGAATGACAACGAGGAGATAGATGTAAGGTCCCGCAGTGTGATAACATAAGTTATTCTGCTATACCAACAAAGGAGGAGCTATGGGCCAAATACTACACGGCAGCGCCACAACGACTGAGGTGGTGCGTCGAGCAATACAAAATAGTCAAGAGAGCATAGCCAAATTGGCGAAGCGCTATAATCTGAACTCCGCAACCGTAGCGAAATGGAAACGGCGTGATTTTGTCCATGACGCAAAAATGGGGCCGAAACAGCCACGCTCCACCAGCTTATCGCTGGCAGAGGAGGCTATGGTTGTGGCCTTCCGCAAGCATACGTTGTTGCCCCTGGATGACTGCCTGTATGCCCTGCAGGCCACGATCCCGCATCTGACACGCTCTTCCCTGCATCGCTGCCTGCAACGTCATGGTATTAGCCGCCTGCCCGAGATTGAAGGCGATAAGCCAGTGAAGAAAAGGTTCAAGAAATATCCCATTGGTTATGTCCACATCGATATCGCTGAAGTGCAGACAGAACAAGGTAAACTGCAACTCTTTGTGGCTATTGACCGCACCTGTAAGTTGGCCTACGCTGAACTACACACGGATAAAAAGAAGATGACCGCGGTACAGTTCCTGAGAAATGTCATTGCGGCCCTGCCTTACAAAATACACACCCTCCTGACCGATAACGGCGCTCAATTTACCCACCGCAAACAGGACAAACCGGCATCTATGCACCTCTTTGACCGTGTTTGCCATGAGCATGATATTGAACACCGCCTGACTAAAATCAATCACCCCTGGACCAACGGCCAGGTGGAACGCATGGACCGCACCATCAAAGAGGCCACCGTCAAACGATACCACTACGGCGCACATGCGCAACTCAAAACGCACCTACAGGCTTTCCTGAAGGCGTACAATTTCGCCAAACGTCTAAAAACCTTAAAAGGGCTTACACCCTATGAGAAAGTCATTGAAGGGTGGCAAAAGGAACCTGAACGGTTTATCATTAATCCACTTCAGCACACTGCGGGACTATACACCAAAGCCTGTCCCTCGATGACGGGTCAAAAATTATAATCGGCGCGGAAAGCGCGCTGACGCAAGACTTCTCCGCCAGCCGCCGCAAGCTCGCCCTGCTGCGCGGCGAAGCCTGGTTCGAGGTCGCCCCCGACCAGACCCGGCCCTTCATCGTCACCGCCGGCGGCATGACAATCCGCGTGACCGGCACGGCCTTTGACGTGGCCATGACCGGGCGCGCCATCGCCGTCGCCCTGGCGCGCGGCTCGGTCGAAGTCCGGCGGCCGGGCAAAACGCCGCTGCAAAAGACACTCAAGCCCGGCCAGCGCCTCGTCATTGACCGCAATAGCGGCGTCGTCCGTATCACCAAAGTCGAGCCCGCGCTCATGGGCGGCTGGCGCAACGGGCGGCTCATCGTGCACGGCGCGCGCCTGGCCGATGTGGTGGACACGATCGATCGCTACTATCCCGGGACCATCACGCTCATCAGTCAGCCGCTCGCGGAGCGGCGCGTGACCGGGGTCTTCGATCTCAACAACCCGCAGAAGGCGCTGCGCTCGCTGCTCAGCCCCTATGGCGCCTCGGCGCACAAATTGACGCCCTGGCACACCATAATTTTAGAAGGATAACGCCCCCGCCAAAAAAATTACCCTTTTCCCGGGAAATCCCGCCCCGAGCCTCGTCTTTACTATGAGGGTCAATGCAATCGCAACGCAGTTGCAATCTCAATCTTAATCAATTTAACGCAATCTGTTTCAAAACGGGAGAAATCACAATGAGCAAACTCGGGGAAAACCACGCACAGGCACAAGGGCATAACAAAGGCGCGGGCAAACACGGCCTGCAAACACTCATAATCGGGCTGGGCATGGCGGCCCTGCTCATCGGCGCGGGGCCGGCCCCGGCCCAAACCGGCGAGCCGCGGGCAAAGGCCGCGGCCGGGGAAACCCGGATTACCTTCAAGATCCCGGCGCAACCCCTGGAAAGCGCCGTGACCGCCTTCGGTTTTCAAGCGGGCTATCAGATTGCCGTCGACCAGGCGACGCTTACCGGCCTCAACGGCAACGAAGTGCGGGGCAACTTCACCCCCGCCGAAGCGCTCGGCCGTCTCCTGGCCACAACCGGCGTCACCTATCGCCTCATCGACGAAAACAGCGCCACCCTGGTGGCGGCAGGGCCGGACACTGCGGAAGAAGAACCCATAGCAATGCCGCCGCTGACGGTGGAAGGGGAGACATGGGTGTTTGAAGAATCCGCCTATGAATCCTTCGAAGGTTACATCCCAAAGCACAGCTCAACAGCCACCAAAACAGACACGCCAATCATCGAAACGCCACAGTCAATCAGTGTCGTTTCACGTAGAGACATGGATATTCGCGATGTGCGCGATGTGCGCGATGTGCGCGATGTTGGCGAGGCTGTGGCATACACTGCCGGCGCACAGGTTGGGACTATGGGTGAAAAAGTCTTATTCGGCGGCAATGCTATCAACATACGCGGGTTTGGTGGATACCCCGCAGGGGGAATAGCGGGAGCTTCTACCAACGCATATCTCGATGGTATGAAACTGCAAAGTTTCAACTTGTTAGGGCGTAGACCTATAAACGGGTAACAGGTAAAATGACTGTAAGATAAAAAACTCAGGAGGTTTCAATATCTCTAAATTTCTGGCTGACGGAAGAACAGTTCAAAAAAATCCAACCATTGCTACCGAACAAGCCGCGTGGCGTTGCCCGCGTGTGCGATAGACAAGTCTTGTCAGGCATCATCTATTGTCTTCAGCGGGGATATAGGTGGAGTGATGTTCCCGAGGAATACGGCCCGGCCAAGACGCTCTACAATCGCTACAGGCGCTGGTCTGAGGCGGGTGTGTTCGAACGCATATTCAAGGCTTTAGCAGGTGAGGGCGCAGACTTCAGCACGCTGATGATTAACACAAGCCACATCAAAACCCACCGGATTGCCGCCAATGGTGTAAAAAAAACAACAGTCAGGGGCGAGCCATCGGCAAGACCAGGGGCGGCTTGAATTCCAAACTGCATCTGGTGTGTGATGGTCAGGGCCGCCCTGTCCACCTGCACCTGACGGCAGGCAACCGGGCTGACCTGCCTGCAGCAGGCAGGTATCACCCAGGCCCGTCACTGCCTTGAGGGTCATGTTCGTAAGGGCTGCACCGTTATTGCCGACCGTGGATACGATGCCAATCATCTACGTAACTGGTTACTCAAGGCCGAAGCAACAGCCTGTATCCCGCCCCGCAAAAACCGCAAGGTGCAGTTCGAATACGACACCGAGCTCTATAAAACACGCAACATCATTGAGCGCATGTTCAACCGCATCAAGGACTGGCGCCAGTTGTCCCTTCGAACTTTCCGATGCCCCGAGACGTTCCTCGCTGCCGCACAACTCGCTGCTGTTGTAATCTGGTTATTATGAGTCTACGCCCTAGAATAAAGACAAGAAAGCGGCCGTAAACCCGCATTTGTCTTTGCTTGTGTATGCCCAACAGGACGTTTATTCTACTTATACCCGAACCTGCCAGATTTCCACTTTAGATTTGAGAAATTTCATCAAAATTAAATGGAGTGCGTTAACGGCGGATCAGCAATCGGGCGGGTAACCGTTGAGCGGCGTCACGAATGTTAACAAGTGCCTGTAAACTACATGCGGGCGAATTGTCTGAGATGAAATCCGCAGATCGCACAAATGACTGTCAGAAAAATAACCGATGGTATCGCCGGCAACCAACTTCCCTGTAAGGTCACGAGGTAAGCGACCAGCGGCGGTCCGGTAAGTTGCCCAATTGCAGAGCCTTGAACAAGCAATCCATTTACCGCGCCTGTGTGCCTTGCAGTCGGCGCTATGGCTGGAATGAGGGCAAATAGGGAGCTTGGAATCAATCCTGCCGAAAACCCAAAGCACAGCGCAGAAAGCAGCCGCGCCTCCACCGGAAGTGCCGGCACAAAAACAAGGGCGGCGAATGTGAGACTGCCAATTGCCCCACAGACGATTAAATTCCCGGAATTAACTCCCCTGCGATGTAAAAAGCCGGAAACAGTATTTCCCATGACGTTCACAATGATGACACCTGCGCCGATTGCTGCGGCAATGGTATAATTAAAATCTTCATTCTCGATCAAGATGAGCGGGAGGAAACTGATCACGATGAAATATAAGGAAGCATATGCACAAAAATTAATACTAGCGGTTACCGGGCCGGGGTTTGAGATCAGCGCCAACAATTCTTGGATGATCGGGCGCCGGTCAGCCCGGTGTTCCCTCTGAAAAGTCAGGGTCTTTGTGAAAACCGAAAAGAGAACCGCCGTAGCCAGTATTACAATCGAAATAATAACCCAGAGGGTCCGCCAGTCAAAAACCTCAAGAACTATTCCCGAAATCGACATGGCGAGAAATGAACCGGCCGGCACATAGACGCCCCACAGTGCCAAAGCCTGCTTCCTGGTCTGTTCGCTGCTTACCCTGATAATCAAAGTTGGAATACTTGTTGTCGCCATCAAAAAGCCGACGCCTTCGAGGATCCTCGTTCCAAGCAGCAAGAGACTGTCACTGACAAACGCCCCGGCAATGCCCGACAAGGCCGTGAGGATCATCCCGCTCAGCGCGACATTTCGATGGTTCAATCGATCTGAGATCAGTCCGATTGCTGACGCACAAAAAGCCGTGACCAAGCTGAAAACCGCTACAACAAACCCTGAATAGATCAGGGCAGTCCCAAGTTCCGATTCAATCGCGGAAAGTGCCACAGGCACTTTGCCGATCTGAAGCGCAACGGCAATTCCCGCTGATATCAGAACAATAACGGTTACCCAGGACGTGCCGGATCTCATTTTGTGACGCCTCAGGTGTATAGTCCCAGAGGGAGAAGGGCTCTAATAATCCCTCATGTTGCAACCATAAATTCATCAAAGAATTTCGCTAACTCTTTATGTGCAGTGACCGGTAATATAGTGGCTATGTGTTGGTCTGGCCTGACCACAACAACGCAGCCGCTGGAAAGGTTAATGCCCCGTTGCTCGAAAATGCCCTTGTCTTCGCCAGCATGGAATACCTTTTCGTAATCCCTTAGTCCGAGTTTACCTTTGGCTGGCCACAGGTAGTCCGGCATTTCATCAATAGACAAGTCCTGTTGCTGGAATACGGCGTAAGTATCAATCAGCGAGTCAATGTCAGAACCTTCGGGGGTGTATTTTTGCACCGGTGAAGCCTCTGAGTTAGCCAGGAAATCGATAAAATTGTAAGCGTCTGAAGACCTGTCAGTAGGGTTCTGTTGATTGCCAAACAGGAAGATGCGCCAACGGCCGTCTGCTTTAACCAGGTGTCCTAGATGCTGGGGCCTGCCGTCGGCGACCCTGACAGCTATCGCAGAGTGGAAGCGTTGGCCAATCTTGAAGCCAGTGGCCAGGTGTTGGTTTTCCTGGCCAGTACAGATGTACGAAGGAAAGTATTCGATGGCTGTTCCGGAAACAAATCCGCTTTGTCTTGCCATGAACGCCTCAATTTTAGCGGTGTCGATTTTTGCTTGTTCTGAGTCATCCCCCGCGGTTGGCCGTGTCGCGACGATTCTGGATAGCTCTCTATCGGCGTCAATTAGCTGCCGTGCCACTTTGCGCCGCTCTGTGCCATAAGTATGCAGCAGCTTGGGATGGCTTTTGCCCTGTAGCACAGACGCCATTTTCCAGCCCAGATTGAAGGTGTCTGGCAACGAGGTGTTCAAACCCCAGCCACCTTTGGGGCTGTGGGTGTGACAGGCGTCACCGGCAACAAAGGCGCGGGGAATTATCTCTTCTGTGCTGTTCAGCGGGCGGTTGTCAAACCGCTCTGCGATGCGCTGGCCAACCTCGTAAATCGACCACCAGGCAACTTCCTTCACATCCAGAGTGTAGGGGTTAAAAATCTTTTGAGCCTTGGCTATCAAGTCTTTTTCGGTGAATGCTACATCCGCTGCCCGTTTGTCTTTACCTAACAGGTCCAGCTCCACGTAAAACCGGCAGAGGTAGCCGCCTTCCCGTGGAATGGTCATCACAGCGCCGTGCTCTTTTGACTGAATAAAGCTTTTGACGCGGATGTCAGGGAAGTCAGTCACCAGTAAAATGTCCATAACGCCCCAGGCTTTGTTGGCGGAATCACCCTGGAGCGGTATGTTCATGCTTTTACGAACAGTGCTTCTGGCGCCGTCACAACCCACGATATAGCGCGCTTTGACAGTTTCGGTTTTTCCAGGGGCCACCGCGTCTGTTCTTTTAAAGGTTGCTGTGATCGGGTGGGCATCCAGGTCCTGGGTAAGACTTTCGTCAATGTTCATTTCAACCAATTCGCGGCTGTAATGGGGGCTAAGTTTGGTAACAGAGTTTTCCATCCCGTCAACCAATAGCTCATGCAGTCGCGCCTGATTGACAATGCCGTGTACAAACTCCGAAAGCCCGGCTCTGGCATCAGCGATTTTGTGGGTGCGCTTGATCTTGTCTGGCTGCGCCTCGTCAGGCTCCCAGAAGGTGTTTTGTTTGAGTTGGTAAGCCTCCTTGACCACCATTTCACTGCTATTAAAGGCCTCCATAATTTCCATGGTTCTGCAGGATATACCGTCAGCCCGGCCAAACAGTAATGGCCCTTCGGCTCCGTCAACGATACAGGTTTTAATATCTTTAAATTCAGACAGTTGTCTGGCCATGGTCAGGCCTGCAGGGCCACAGCCAATGATCAGAACATCTACTTCCTTGGGTAGATCCACAACCGGTGGATTGGGGTAGGGCTCTCTAACCGCATCGGGGATTTGGTAATTGCCGGGCTTAAAACCGTTCAGATGGTATTGCATTATGTATTCTTTTTGGCTTAGAGTACCAATTTAATTTATATATTAATTGTTAACATATTAACTATTATCCAGAGATTAATTCTAAATGCAAGAATATTTTGAACGCTCATTGCCAATGTTGCTTTACCGCACGCTTGACGTCGTAATGCCTGTCTTTCGTGAGATATTCAGCCAATTTAATATTACTGAGCAACAGTGGCGTATTTTGCGAGTGTTGTGGGAAATCAAGCAATGCTCACTGCTGGAGTTATCCAGTAAAACATTGATTCCTGCACCCAGCATGGTGGGTATTATTGACCGTCTTTTGCGTGATGGGCTGGTTCAATGTATACGATCAGAGTCCGATAGACGTGTTGTTTTTATTCAAGTTACGGCCAAAGGAAAAGGCCTGGAAGCTCAGGTAACACCGTTGGTCGATGATGCCTACTCAGCTTTACATGCCAGTGTGAGTCAACAGGATTGGCGGCAAATGGTTAGGGCGTAGACTCATAATAACCAGATCACAACAGCAGCGAGTTGTGCGGCAGCGAGGAAAGTCTCGGGACATCGGAAAGTTCGAAGGAACAACTGGCGCCAGTCCCTGATGCGGTTGAACATGCGCTCAATGATGTTGCGTGTTTTATAGAGCTCGGTGTCCTATTCGAACTGCACTTTGCGGTTTTTGTGGGGTGGGATGCAGGCTGTTGCTTTGACTTTGAGTAACCAATTACACACCTGCCTGCAGTAGGCAGGGATGATTGGCATCGTATCCACGGTCGGCAATAACGGTGCAGCCCTTACGAACATGACCCTCAAGGCAGTGACGGGCCTGGGTAATACCTGCCTGCTGCAGGCAGGTCAGCCCGGTTGCCTGCCGTCAGGTGCAGGTGGACAGGACGGCCCTGACCATCGCATACCAGATGCAGTTTGGAATTCAAGCCGCCTTTGGTCTTGCCAATGGCTCGCCCCTGACTGTTGTTTTTTTTACACCATTGGCGGCAATCCGGTGGGTTTTGATGTGGCTTGTGTCAATCATCAGCGTGCTGAGGTCTGCGCCCTCACCTGCTAAAGCCTTGAATATGCGTTCGAACACACCCGCCTCAGACCAGCGCCTGTAGCGATTGTAGAGCGTCTTGGCCGGGCCGTATTCCTTAGGGACATCGCTCCACCTATATCCCCGCTGAAGACAAAAAATAATGCCTGACAAGACCCGCCTGCCTGCCTGCTGCAGGCAGGTCGCACACGCGGGCAACACCACGCGGCTTGTTCGGTAGCAATGGTTGGATTGTTTTGAACTGCTCTTTCGTTAACCAGAAACTTAGAGACATTGAAACCTCCTGAGTTTTTTATCTTGCCGCCATTTTAACTGTTACTTGTTTATAGGTCTACGCCCTAGGTGCTTGCGCGCATCGTCAGACGCACCACGCATGGCACACGCAAACAAGCTGACATCAATAGCGGTTGCGATGAAGCTGCCCCCGAGATTGCGGACTTCTTGCTGCAAATCCACATCAAGTGTCAAGATTCCAGCAGCTTTGCCCGACGCGATGATTTTTTTTATCGCAGCCTTAACCGTATCTTTTACCACCGGTGCCCCTACTTGTCCAATATGTCCCATATCCGCCGCGAGATCGGAGGGACCGATGAATACACCGTCAATCCCATCAACGGCAAGAATGTCGTCAAGAGCTTCGATCCCTTTCCGGTTTTCGACTTGCACAAGAAGGCAAATTTCATCCCGGGCGGTAGTCAGATAATCACCGATGGCGGCAAAATCGGACGCACGAGCCAGGACGGCCCCGACGCCGCGCACACCGTGCGGAGGATATGTCACGGCATCCACAAGATTTTGAGCCTGCGCGCCGCTTTCGACCATAGGCACCAGCAGTGATTGCGCGCCCGCGTCAAGCAATTGCTTGATGATCCACGTCTCGCCGATAGGCGGGCGGACCACAGCTTGGCTCTTGCGCGTAGCGATCACCTGCAGCTGCGCCGTGATCGAGCGCAGATCATTAGGGGCATGTTCGGCATCAATCAGCAGCCAGTCAAAGCCCGCGCCCGCGCTGATCTCTGCGATGTAGGGGTCTGCAAGGCCCAGCCAGCATCCTGTCTGCAGGGTGCCCTGCGCGATGGCCGATTTAAATTTATTCTTTGGAGCCGGCATGAAATTTCCTTTACGCAAAGGTGATTTGGGCGGAACCGAAGCGGCCGAAATCCGCACGGATTTGCGTCCCCGAAGGACATTCGACAGGCCGAATGAAGCTACCGGACAAAATGATCTGACCGGGTTCAATGCTCTGGCCATACTGCGCCATGCGACGGGCGAGCCAGACAACACTTTCAACGGGGTCGTTCAGCACCCCTGCTCCCAGGCCGGTTTCCTCGACCTCTGCATTGCGGGAGGTGATCGCCCCGACCCATCTGAAGTCAAAAGCATCTGCCGCATGACGCTCTGACCCCAAAATAACACCTGCATTTGCCGCATTGTCGCTGATCGTATCAAAGACCGTGCGTGTTTTCCGGGTCTCGGGGTCTACGCGCAGAATGCGCGTATCAAGGATTTCGATAGACGGGGCCACATAGTCGGTCGCGGCAATGACATCGTCGCGCGTCACATCCGCCCCGCCAATCGGCGCTTTCATCACAAATGCAATCTCCGCCTCAATTCTCGGCTGAATAAAACGTCCTTTTGGTACGGTCGCACCATTTTCGAACACCATGTCGTCAAACAGGATACCGCTATCGGGGATATCGATGTTCAGCGCATATTGCATCGCCTTCGAGGTCAACCCGATCTTCCAGCCGACAACGGACCGCCCCTCTGACAGCTTGGCGCGATAAATGGCATTTTGAACCGCATAGGCGTCATCCATGCCCATCTCCGGATGCCGTTTGGTCAGCAGGCCAATCTGATTGCCGGTGCGTTCCGCACCCAGAAGATCCTGGGCGGCCTTTGCATGATCCTCCGGGATCATAGTACTTCATCCTCGACGGTGTTGCGCAGGATACCGATTCCGTTCACCTCGACCTCAATCACATCACCGGGTTTTAGGTATTGTGGCGGATCAAGCCGCGCGCCAGATCCGGTCGGCGTTCCGGTGATGATGATATCGCCGGCCTCCAGCGTCATGAATGTCGAAATATACTCGATCTCGCGCCGGATAGGATGCATCATACGGCTGAGGACATCATCCTGGCGAACCTCGCCATTGACGCGGGTGATGATGCGGGCATCGTCCAGTTGCGCGGCATCCGTAAACGGCACAAGCCACGGACCGATTGAACCGGATTTGTCCCAGTTCTTGCCTTGCGTGACGTTGAACTTTGCATGGCGCACCCAGTCGCGGATTGTGCCTTCGTTACACAGGGTCAGCGCCGCAATATAGTTATAGGCATCGGCTTGGGCAATTCGCCGTCCCCCCTTACCGATCACAATAGCCACCTCGCCTTCGTAATCCAGTTGAGAACTTTCAGGTGGACGGATCAGGGGTCGGCCATGGCCGGTGAAGCCGCTTGCAAAGCGCGGAAACAACGACATGTATTTCGGCTGTTTGCTGCCATCCTTGTATTCGGCGTTTCGATCCGGGAAATTCACGCCGACGCAAAGAATCCGGCGCGCGTTAGGCAAGACCATTTCAAACTGGAAATCCGTATGTGTAACAGATTTTCTCTCAGCCACCTTCACCAGCTGGTCGAAGCCCCCGGCTTGTACGGAATCAAGGAGTGTCGGCCATTGCGGGAAGCTGTCATTAAAAGCGATCATGCCGCCTTCTGTGACGGCACCGTAGTAGCTCCGCCCGTTGGAAGAAAAACTCGCAAAGCGCATGATCAAGCCTCCGTCGCGGTGTCGATACTGCTAATGCAAATGTATGTGAGCTCAAGGGAGTCATCAAGGCGCGATACTCCGCGATCCAGGTCCGGCATCTTTTTCAGATTGTGGCTCATGGCGCAATGATCGGTGTTGCGTTAAGCTCTGAGTCTTTCAGGTCTACGCCGACAAACTGCATGCCATGTTTGAACCAGCTTTCCGGTGTGGGTGCCCCCCACAGGGTCTGGTGCCGCCATATCCCACTTGATCGGCTCAATGTCAGGATCAACGGTCTGATAGTCCGAACAGTAGATCTCGATCCGATGCCCGTCAGGGTCAAGGATATAAAGGTTTTAAAGCCCATGACCCAACCGTGCCGGTCGGATTTTTGCAGGATCACGCAATGGTGCCCGCGTTCTTCCATTGCATGCAATTAAACGTGACTACCGTCTTCGTTGGTCACCTGAAGACCAAGTATATCCGTGTAGAACGTCTTGGATGGGTATAAATCCTTGGCGTTCAGACAAACATGGCTGAGGAGGAGTGTGTTAAAATCGGGGTATAGGTTGGGAGCGGGTACCGGCATTACATTACGGACCTCCTATTGAACGGGAAAGACGACGTTGGTCTGACCAGTGCCGGAAGACGGGAAATACTCGGTTAAGACCTCGCATTGTGCATCATATCGGTCCCAGCCAAGCGCACCATAAAGCATAGCTGTATCGTGCATTGAGCCTTCGCCGCAGCAATGTTCGGCATATTCCGGCAGCATTTTGAGAAAAGCCTCATGATGACCACGCTGCCACATGTCGAGCACATGCAGGTCCATTTGCTGGTTGAACTCGGAGCTAATGGTGAACGTACCATTGTTGGCGGCGTAATCCTTGTTCGGCCAGATCTTGTGCGATAAGGAGCCGGAGGCAACCAGCAATACATTACTGTCAGAAGCTTCCACGGCCGCGCGGATCCCTTCGCCCACGATACGGCTTTCATCATGGCCATGCACAGTGCACCAAGCCGCGATAGAAACCACTTTCATCTCATGAGCCCTTGACATGAAGCGCATCGGTACGAGTGTACCGTATTCTAGTTCAAGCGAATCGAGGTGATGTGCAAGCGTGTAAGCACCACGGTCAGAGGCCGCTTTGGCGATAGCGTTGCCCAGATCGGGGTTGCCCTGATACTCATAGGGCATGTTTTGAATGAACTGCGGGAATTCATTCGAGGTAAAAAGCCCCTTGAAATGATTGTTCGCATTTATGTGAAAGCCTGCATTAATAACCCAATGGGTATCACAAACGATCACGGTATCCGCACCGAGTTCCTTGGCACGACGTGCGATTTCAAAATGCCCGTCAATGGCGCCCTGTCGAGCGCCTTTCACCGGGCCGTCCTGTTCGGACATTAACATAGTTGGTACATGTGTGCATTTTGCAGCCAGAACAATCTTTCCCATCAGTTTCCTCCTAGTTTGGTGATTTTATGCCGATCGGTCGCAAAGCCTATGTGCTTTTGCTCCATATAAAATTCGAACGACCAGTCGCCGCCATCACGGCCAATGCCGCTAGCCTTCACACCACCAAAGGGCGTCGGCAGATGGCGAACATTCTCGGAATTTACCCAGATCATCCCGGTTTCGAGCTTATCGGTAAAGCGCAAGGCGCGGGTCAGATCGTTGGTCCAGACATAACCCGTTAGACCATAGGGAATATCATTGGCGATCTGCAACGCCTCTTCTTCCGTCGAGAATGGGATTGATGTAAGGACCGGGCCAAAGATTTCTTCCTGCGCGATCCTCATATTATTATTGGCCTGTGTGAACAGCGTAGGACGTACAAAATAACCCTCGTCACCTACAGTGGTGCCACCGGCGGCCACAGTCGCGCCGTCCTGTTTGGCAATGTCAAAGTAGCTTGTGACCTTTTTGAAATGTTCTTCGGTTATCAGCGGACCGATTTCCGTGGCCGGGTCCAGTGGATGACCGACCTTGATGTTATTCACGCGTTCAATCAGCCCGGCTTCAAAATCCTCGCGGATGGTGTCCTGCACCAGCAAGCGTGATGACGAAGTGCAGCGCTCGCCATTGATTGAATAGATCATGAAGATGACTGCATCCAACGCGCGATCCAGATCCGCATCGCCAAATACGATCACAGGGTTCTTGCCCCCCAGTTCCAGATGGTTGCGTTTCAGCGTGTCAGCACCCTGTCTAGTGATCAGACTGCCCGTGCGGCTTTCGCCGACAAAGGCAATGGCCTTGATCTTGGGATGTTCGCATAATGCCTTGCCGGCATCTTCACCGAAACCGTTCACGGTATTCAGCACACCGGGCGGCAAACCGGCCTCTTCGGCGATTTCAACCAGCAAACGTGCCGTCAGCGGTGAGGCTTCGGCAGGTTTGTGAACCACAGTGCAGCCCGCCGCAAGCGCAGGCGCAATCTTCCAGGTGGACAGCATAAAAGGCGTGTTCCATGGAGTAATGACACCAACGGGACCAATCGGCACCCGTGTCGTGATGTTCATTAAAGTGGGCGATTTCAGATGCTGCCCGTCGCGTGCCTGCACTACTTGATCTGCAAAATAGCGGAAATTCTCGGCACCACGCAACGCCGCCTTAGACATAAATTTATACGCCTGCCCCGTGTCCCAGCATTCGCATAGCGCGATTTCCTCGGCGCGATCCTCAATTCCCTCGGCAATCCGAATGAGGGTTTTCTTACGCTCAAGCGCGGGCATGTCGCACCAAACAGAAAAAGCATCATGGGCAGCATTCGCCGCCGCGTCGATATCCTGTGATATGCCGTGGGCCACATCGCAGATCACTGATTTATCCACCGGAGAGGTACTTTGGAACCTACCCCCTGCTCCGGCCACGTCCTGCCCGTCGGTACGGTTCATAATCCCTGTATCTTGAAACCGGGCAAGATATCCATTCAATTTGGCGATATTGTCGTCTAATACACTCATGACTGGTCCTATATGTGATCGCGTATGTGATCACGGACATTTCCGAATTTTGGTGAAAGCTCTGCATCAATGTCACGCATCTCAGCGGACAGGGCGATGGAACGGGTTTCCATTGCAGGACTCATGAAATCCTTAAGCGCTGCAAAAATACAGGCGATGGCATCCTTTTTGACATCGCTAGAACGTCCTGCGCGAAGCCTGACGCTAAGATCAATAAACCCGTGCTTGGGGTCACCATCGGCCATCGCCACATGATCGACGCGGGTTGCGCGGACACGAATACCAGCTGTTGGAAAGGTATCGATCACCGCAGCTGCAACCCGGATCGCCTCGCATAAGGCCCCTATATCAACGACCTCTTCAAGATTGGCCGAATAGTCGATCTGAAAGTGTGGCATGCTATTTCCGTACTTTAGGCGATACTAAGGGTGTTGTCAAGACCCGAATTGCGATGTATATAAGGCGATAATGACAAAAACATTTCCTTCAACCTCCCAATCTTTACCCATTGCGTTAATTCGCGCCCGTGAAGGCATCATGTCACCCATTCGGGAAATGGCCCGTGCTTCGGGTTCTGGCGGAAAATAGGCGCATTGATACAAAGACGCTGGCAGATCGCTCTAGCATTCTCTTTCCGAGCTTCACTCGGATCGTGACCACATTGCGCAAGAAAGGCCTTGTAACGCGAATCCGCGACGAGATAGATCGTCGGTGCCAGTTCATAGTAATCACTCCGACAGAATTAAGCTTTGACAGTTCCATCGGCGCACCAATTATCGAAAATCTCAAGTGCTTTATCCGCAAAGGCCGCATCATTAATATGACAAGGAATACGATGCACATCGACATTTTCGGGCAACGTTGCCTCAACCTCTGACAAGAACACCGCAAGCGCATCAGGATTGTGAAGATCCGCGCCCTCACGATCCCATTCACCCAAACCATGTTCCGGTAAGATTATCGTAACCGGCCCTTTTGCGGCGGCAAGCTGTTGCGAATGCGCCCGGGCGACCTGTTTTGTCTCGGCTTCTTGTAACACGATAGACGTTATAAGCCGATTGTGCTCGTATTTTACATGCTTGTCCCATTTCGCTGCTATTGGTTGCCATCCCACCACATCCACAAGATCATAGCATCCTGGAGCCACAATTTGCGGTGTCGCACTGGCGCCTGCATTGGTCAACCTGTCTGCACCAGCAGAAACGTTCGACCCATTGACATGATTGCCAAGCTCTTGCGTGCAGAAGTCAAACACGCAGGCAAAAGCTCCTTGCCGGGCAAGACTTTCGAAGGCGCGTCCGCCCATGCCGGTCGCGTGAAATACCGCAACCTCAAATCCCCGTTTCTCCAAGGCAGGCTTCAACGGTATGACATATTTCAACACCGATGTCCCCAGCGACATCATCCCAATGAGCGGTTTGTCCGGGTCGGGCATTTGTACCGCGCGCGCAGCCCCCAGAACCGCTCCCGCCGCCTGGCTGAGCGATGCTTTGCAGGCCGAATTCAATCCATAAAGCCCACCGGCCCATAATATCATTTGCGTATCCGCTGCGATCCGTTCCGCCGGGATCAACGGTGAGAATGATACCGTCGAAACAATGTATTTCGGCACGCCCAAAGGCAGAGCCGAGGTGACATCCAGCGCCAGATCGGTCCCCATGGTGCCACCCAGCACAATCACCCCGTCAAAAACACCTTCCCGGTGCAGACGCGCGGTCAAAAGGCTTGCCCCTTTGGTCATGATCTGCATGGCATGGTTCTCATCACCGCTGTCAATAGCCGCTTGGATGGAACTGCCGCCTGCTGCGGCCACATCATGTTTGGAATAATCGGTAGCCTGCGACGGATCGCCCAGAACGGAAACGTCCATTGTGACGACAATACCGCCCTGCTTGCGGATCATATCGGCCAGAAACCCCAACTCACTGTCCTTGGTATCATAAGTGCCGATCACCAGAACGGTTTTATCACGGCTCATAACTTGATCCATGCGGTTTTGAGAGACACATATTTTTCAATGGCGTGCAGGGACTTATCCGAGCCATTGCCGGATTGGCCGACACCACCCAGCGGCACCGTACCATCCGCACCGCCATAGGTGTTGATATGCATCACGCCGGTTCGCACCGATTTGACCATGCGATGCGCCCGGCCGAGATTTGAGGTCCAGGCCGCTCCGGCCAACCCATAGACCGTGGAATTGGCCAAGGAGACCGCTTCCGCCTCAGTTTCAAAAGGCGTCACCCCCAGAACCGGGCCGAACACTTCCTTTTGCGCCAATGTGGCATCGCGGGTCACGCCGGTAACGATGGTGGGCGCCATGTAATATCCGCCGGTTTCTTGCAAGATACGCGCACCGCCGGTCAAAACTTGTCCGCCTTCCGCTGCTGCGGTTTCGACAAATCCGAGATTTGCGGTCAACTGCCTTTCCGAATTCACCGCGCCGATATGGGTGTCGATACGCAAAGGATCACCCACCCGCATATCTTCCGACGCTTTGACCACGGCGGCGGCGAAATCATCGTGGATCGATGCTTCGATTAAAAGGCGCGATCCGGCCACGCAGACCTGACCCGCATTCCGGAACATGGCACCTGCCGCAACCTTCGCGGCCTCATCCAGATTCGGCGCATCGGCAAAGACGATATTTGGAGACTTACCGCCAAGTTCCAGATAGACGCGCTTCATATTGGATCGTGCCGCATATTCCATGAGCCGCCGACCGGTTGCGCCCGAGCCCGTGAAGACCAGCACATCCACATCCATCGACAGGCCCAGTACCTCCCCGACGATACGGCCTTCGCCGGTGACCGCGTTCAGGACACCGGGCGGCAGCCCCGCCTCAAGCGCCAGATCGGCCATGCGCATCAGCGATAATGACGCTGTCTCTGACGGTTTCAGCACGACCGAATTGCCCATGGCCAGTGCAGGGCCCAACTTCCACGCCCCAATCATCATCGGGAAATTCCACGGGATGATGGCACCGACCACCCCAACGGGTTCTTTGTGGATCATGCCCAGAATGTCCCCCGGCGTTGGGGCAATCTCTCCATAGATCTTATCAAGCGCTTCCGCATAATAGCGGATCGTCGCGGCTGCCGATCCTGGCTCGGCCTTAAGCGCCATCCCAATCTCAGTCCCGTTATCCCGCACCCCGAGCACGGCCAATTCCAGTGCATTGGCCTCAATCAGATCGGCCCACTTCATCAAGACCTTCTTGCGCGCGCCCGGCGCCTGACCGGCCCAGCAGCCATCCTCGAACGCGGCCCGGGCCGATGCGATGGCCGCCTCCATATCTGCAGCCGTTCCGGCCGCAACCGTGGTCAGGACCTGCCCGTCGATAGGCGACATAATGTCCATGGTGCCGCCATCGGATGCGGGGACATGCTTGCCATTGATCAGATGGACAAATTTTGGGACAGGCTGTGCGCGTAATGCGTCGATTTTCGTCTGATCCACCAGAGTTTACCTTATATGGGTGTCGTGAATATCGTGGTCTTCTTGGGACAGACGCGCCTTCCATTCCTTGATCAACGTGCGCAGATGCAGCGCCAAAACCAGCACGATCGCCCCGAACAGAATGGCGGCAATGGGCCGGTCGATCATATCAAGCGGCGTCTGGAGGCGGGGTAGGGCAGAACGCAGCTTGACCTCCATGATCCCGCCCAAAACCATGCCGAGAATGATGGGTACGATGGGCAGGTTCAGCCGTTTTAGAACCAGGCCGAGAACGCCAAAGACCACGGCAATCATACAATCGGTCAGGGAGTTGCGCAGCGAATAGACCCCCACGAAAGACAATAGCAGGATCATAACCCCTAAGAACCGTGTCGGCACGCGGATGATTTTTGTCATCAGGTTGGTTGAGAATAGCAGAAAGACCATCACGATCACATTAAGGGCGATCAGCGCGAAATAAAGGCCATAGACCAGATCAATGTTGTTCTGAAATAGCTGTGGGCCGGGGATCACGTTGTGAACGTAAAACACCGACAGCATCATGGCCGTCAATGCCTCCCCCGGAATGCCTAAGGCCAGGAGCGGGATCATCGCAGCCGCAGGGACAGCGTTGTTCGCCGCCTCCGACGCGATCAGCCCGTCGGGCGCTCCCTTGCCGAAACTGTCAGGATTTTTTGAGGTCTTCTGCGCATAAGTGTAGGACATAAATTGCGCGGTGAACTCCCCCGTGCCGGGGATCATGCCAAGGATCACACCAAAGCCGGAAGCGACCGTTGCCACCCGCTTATGGCGCAACAACTCCTTGATCCCGGCCCCCATTCTCCCCAAAATCGGCTTTGCATTGGGGCTGTTATCCGGTGCGGTGAGCAGCAAAAATGCCTGGCTAAGCGCAAACAGGCCCAGCACCACAACGATCAGGTTCACACCGGAGGACAGGAAAGAATAGCCGAAAGTGTAGCGCTGCGTGTAGGTTATTGCATCCAGCCCAACAGTCTGCAGGAAGATGCCGAACATTGCCAGAAGCCCTGCCGCAAAAATCTGCCCACGGTGGACGAGGACCACGAGGATAATGCCGAGAAGGGCTGCGAGGAAAATCTCCCGGCTGCCGAACATCGGCGCGATCAAAGCGAGGATGGGCGCCAGCAGGATCAGACACAAGATGCTGAAAATGCCGCCCCAAAAGGATGCGGAATAGGCCAGCGACACAGCGCGGTGCGCCTCCCCCCGTTTGGTCATTGGAAACCCGTCATAAGACGTCAATGCATTTACCGCTGTTCCGGGCGTATTGATCAGCACCGCCGGGATGGCCCCGCCATACATGGATGATCCGTATATGCCCAAGAGCATCGTGAGCCCCACGATCGGTTCAAGTGAGAACGTGGCAGGCAAAAGAATGGCAATGGCCACGGCAGGCCCAACACCGGGGATAGCCCCGATAATAACGCCTCCGACGGAACCAATAAACAACGCCAGCATCACATCCCAGCGAGCTAGCATTTCCAATCCAAGAAACAGGTTCTCCATGGGAAGGGCTCCTTAGAAGTAGGTCAGCATAATCTGGCGCAGCCCATCCGGCAGGCTTTCGTAGATCAAGCCGGATGGCAACTTTACTTTGAGGAAAGCCTTGAACAGCACAACGATCACGACGGCTGAAGCACCGGCAGCAAGCAAGGCCGGCGCCTTTCGGTAGCCCACCCTCAACGCTAATACAACGGCGAAGATGATCGTTGTCGGCAGGTAGCCCGCATAGGGAACGGCTGCGGCATAAGCGATGAACCAGCCCGCATATTCCAAACTGGCGACCCAGAGCCACACCTCCGCCCAGCGCCCTTTAATGCGCACATACACCGCAGAGCTTAACAGATGCAGGGCCGCAAACACTGTCATGCCGGTCAACGAAACGGCCGGCCAAAAACGCGGCTGAGCAAAAAGCCTGCCGCCATTGCGCCAAGCAGTTTGATCCGCCAGTTGCAACAATAGGAAAACAGAGGCAATCAAGGCAACCCAGGCGAATACGATATCACCCGGTCTGCGGTAGCGTTTAAAGAGTGTTTGATATGTTCTCACAAGTGACATTATAGTACCGGCCCCAAAAACACAAATTGCCGGGTAGCAAACCGCTTTTCAGCCGCTTGGGAGAAACGTTATTCGGCAAGAAGGCTCTCGATCCTGCCAAGCGTCTCAATGTCTTTTTTAAGCTGCTCGACAACTTCAGCCGCAGGCTGCCAATAGACCAAAGCACCGGTTTCGGCAGCGAGAGTCTGTGCACGCTCAGACATTATTGTTTTTTGGGCCACGGCTATAATCTTGTCCTGCACGTCCTGGGGCGTGTCCTTGTGGACAAACAGACCGTTCCAAAGTGACACATCCAGATCAGGGGCAAGTTCAGCCACCGTTGGGACTTTGGGCGTGAAGCCAATTCGTTCGGACCCGATCGAGGCCAGAACCCGAACTTCACCCAGGCACGGCATGATCAGTTGCAATGTGGTGTTGATCACATCCACATCGCCGGACGCCAGCGTGTTACAATCAAGCGCGTCGAAAGCCGCGTCGGATGCGTAGGAAAAGCCCATTTTCTTTGCCAACGCCATCGTCACCTGGGTTGGTACGAGCGGTGCGCCAAAATGGCCTAAAACAACATCATTGTCCTTGGCATAGGCCGCCAGCTCTTCCATCGTGCCGTAAGGTGCATTACTGCTGGTGGCAATCACGAAAGGATAGGTCAGGAAATTGCCGAGCGGCACGAACGGATTGGGGTTCAATTCAGGAATGCCGATTTGCGGACCGATGACCGGAATGGCAATGATAAATGAGCCGATAGTATAGCCGTCAGCCGGTGCTTTTGCCACTTCAATGGCTCCAGGGAACGGGCCACCACCGCCACCGGGCTTGTTCACAACAGCCGTAGGAACGCCATATGCCTCTGAGAAGTCCTCTGCGATCATGCGTGTCAACACGTCTTCCAGATCACCCGGCGGCCACGGAACCACAAATTCAACCGGCTTTTCAGGATACTCAGCCTGTGCCACACCCATGACGGCAACCATAGCCAGCACCATCGCGCTCACGGATTTGGTAAGTTTCAACATCTTATTCTCCCTCCTTTAGACTTGGTTCGTATATCTTGTTGCCTTTTTAATTAATTTCTGTCAAACTTTAGTTGTCTCACTTCTTCGCTTCTGCCCGACCCGAAATTGGTCTGTCGCGGTTGTGCCGAATTGCCAGCCGGGACAAATTCATGACATATCGGCCCCTGCAAGCATTTGAAAAGGTTTGGTTTATTGAACAAAATCCAGCAACTTAGGCATTACCGTTTAGACATTTGGTTCGTAATCAAATCTTAATGTTGTAGAAAATATGTTGCCTTGTTAATTAACTTCTGTCAAACTTTTTTTTACTGATCATCGCCACGTGCGATATCACCTGCAACTGGGGCGGTATGGTCTCCGCTTTGATTCAGGTCCGCGTGGGTCCGCAATGCTGCGTACCTAAACACATTAGGAATAAAGTATCATGAAAGATTCAAACTTCCTGAAGGAACATAATGGCCGTTTGATGTGGCACCCAATGACGTCCCCACAGGATAGTGCAGAGCGCCCGCCCAAGATTATTACCGGCGCCGATGGCGTTTTTGTCATCGACATTGACGGGCACCGTGTGGTGGACGGCGTTGGCGGGCTGTGGAATGTGAATCTCGGCTACTCATGTCAGCCCGTCAAAGATGCCATCGCCCGGCAACTCGACGTCCTTCCCTATTACTCGACCTTTCGTGGCACGTCGAATGACGTCTCGATCAAACTGTCTTATGAATTGAGCGCGTTTTTTGCACCCGATGGCCTTTCCCGCGCCTTCTTCACCTCAGGCGGGTCCGATAGCGTCGAAACCTGTCTGCGTTTGGCGCGACAGTACCACAAACTGCGCAGCGAAGCGGGCCGCACGAAGTTTCTTAGTCTCAAGAAAGGGTATCATGGCACCCATATCGGCGGCGCATCGGTGAACGGCAACGCGAATTTTCGCAATGCCTATGAACCACTGCTGCCAGGCTGTTTCCATATCCCCGCCCCTTACACCTTTCGCAATCCGTTCAACGAAACGGATCCTGAAAAGCTCGCCCAACTGTGTCTGCAAGCGCTGGAAGACGAAATTGCGTTCCAAGGTGCTAACACCATCGCGGCCATGATCATGGAGCCAATCCTGGGCGCAGGCGGTGTAATACCGCCGCACCACTCTTTTGCCCCCGCAGTACAGGAAATATGTAACCGCAACGGCATTCTTCTAATCACCGATGAAGTTATAACCGCCTATGGCCGGACCGGTGCGTGGTCCGGTGCACGGCTTTGGGGTATTCAGCCTGACATGATGGCGACGGCCAAGGCAATCACTAACGGCTATTTCCCCTTTGGTGCGGTGATGCTTGGCGACCGCATGATCGAAGCCTTTGAAGACAATCCCGACGCCAAAATTGGCCATGGCTATACCTATTCCGGCCACCCTGTAGGCGCCGCTGCGGCTCTCGCCTTTCTTGCTGAAACCAAACGCTTAAACGTGATCGAAAATGCTGCCGCGCAGGGGGCGCAGCTCTATGAGGGGTGTAAGGCACTGATGGAGAAATATGACATCATCGGCGACGTGCGGGGCGGCCATGGCCTGATGACCGCGATGGAAATGGTCAGCGACCGTACGACCAAGAAACCCGTTGATACGACTTTGACCGCGACCGTGCAGGAAATCGCCTATCAGAATGGCGCGATAGTGCGCGTATCTGGCCCTAACCTCATCCTGTCGCCACCATTGATTCTGACCAAAGAAGACACCGACACTATCCTGTCGGCACTTGATGCTGGGTTTGCAGCTGCCTGAAAGGAGATCAAAAATGACACAAAATTTCGTTGTCCTATTGGGCACCAAAGGTGGGCCGTCTATTCGTCCGGGATCCTCCATGCCAACGTCCAACCTGTTCGTGATAAACGACCAACAAATCGTAGTGGATTGCGCCTTGGGCGTAACACGCGGATTGGTGGATCAGAGCATGAACCTTAAAACCCTATCGACGGTCCTGATCAGCCACCTGCATTCAGACCATTATCTGGAATTGGGCCCCCTAATCCACACGGCATGGTGTTCCGGGCTGACGACGGTGATTGATGTCTACGGACCGGAAGGCATGCAAGACTACTGGGATGGGTTCGTCGCCTCTATGAAGGCCGATATCGACCTGCGCATTAATGATGAGGGTCGCGATGACCTGCGAGATTTTGTCCGCATCCATGTCATTGATGAAGGTATAGTATTTGATCGCGACGGATTGACCGTCTCCGCCATTCGTACCGAACACCCACCCTTGATCGACAGCTTTGCCTTTTCGTTTAAGACAGCCTGTCATCATGCGGTCTTTTCCGGCGATACGGCCCCGATAAAGGCGCTGGAAGATTTCGCCCGCGGCGCGGATCTGCTGGTCCATGAGGCAATGTTAGAACCCGCACTCCCATCGCTTCTGGAACGGGTCGGGAACGGCAGTGATAAGCTGATGGCGCATTGGCTGCGGTCCCACACATTCGCCCATGACGCAGCAATCACGGCGGCCAAGGCAGGGGTCAAACAGTTAGCCTTATCGCACCTGATCCCATCCGATGATCCAAACTATGGCCCACAGGATTGGCAAGACGCCTGTGCCGGCCACTACGATGGCAACCTTATTGTCGGCCGCGATGGTCTACGGATTGATCTATGACACGCGTAACCGCACAAACAGCTTGTCCCACTATGTAATATGTATTACAGTTCATAACTTAAAGGTAACAAAAATAACAGATCATCCAGGGCGCGGAAGTGGCGCCGGCGGATAATCCCAATGAGCAGGCTGTTTTGGACTGTAGTGAAGATACTTAACCTTTTTCATTTACCGAGGGAGAAAAGCTATGAATACTCGTCGTGATTTTATCAAAAAAGCAGGGGTTGGCGCCGCTGCGGGCGTTGGCGCGGTGGCCGCGCCTTATGTTCATGCCGCAAGCAAAACCAAAATAAAATGGCGTTTACAGACCTACGCGGGCCCGGCCCTGGCCGAGCATGTGATCAAACCCTCGATAGAAGCCTTCAACAAGGCCGCCAATGGCGCAATGGAGATCGAATTGTATTTTTCAGATCAATTGGTGCCCACCGGTGAATTGTTCAGGGCCATGCAAAGGGGCACGGTCGATGCCGTGCAAAGTGATGACGATTCGATCGCCTCGCCCGTGGATATTTCAGTATTCGGCGGTTATTTCCCGTTTGCAACACGCTATTCCCTGGATGTGCCGGTTTTGTTTAACCAGTATGGCTTAAATGAAATCTGGCAAGAAGCCTATGATAAAGTGGAAAACGTCACCTGGCTGAGCGCCGGGGCCTGGGATCCCTGCCACTTTGCCACAAAAAAACCGATTAACCGTCTGGCCGATTTAAAAGGCTTGCGAGTGTTTACCTTCCCCACGGCCGGCAGGTTTTTATCGCGCTTTGGCGTCGTGCCGGTCACCCTGCCCTGGGAAGATGTGGAGGTGGCCGTGCAAACAGGCGAACTGGACGGCATTGCCTGGTCCGGTATCACGGAGGATTACACCGTGGGCTGGGCGGATGTGACGGATTATTTCCTGACCAATAATATATCGGGCGCATGGTGCGGTTCCTACTTTGCCAATTCAAACTCATGGGCCAAGGTCCCGGATCATTTAAAGATGCTGTTCAGGCTGTGTATGGACAGTTCGCACTATTATCGTCAGCACTGGTATTGGGGCGGCGAGGCCAAACTCAGAACCGAGGGCACAAAGCTGAAACTGACCTCCATCCCGGAGTCCGAGTGGAAGACCGTCGAGGACGAAGCGCTAAAATTCTGGGACGAGATCGCCGCCAGCAGCCCGCTGAATGCCAGAGTCGTCAGGATATTAAAGGATTATTCGGCGGTTATGGCAAAGGCCGGTTCGCCTTACCGCTGTTCCTAGCGCTCATCATGGCAACGGCTGTTGCCGGCCTCAAATAGCAGGCGCCCCTGTTCGCCTCAATGTTGTTACTGGAGTTTGAGTTTTGCCGGGATTCATAAGGCTTTATGTGCGTTATGTCGATAAATTAAGCACGACCCTGGGCCGTCTTGTGATGTATCTGGTGCTGGCGATGATGGCCATCCTGCTGTATTCGTCCGTCTCCCGCTCCCTGCTTGATATTCATCACCTCTGGATCATCGAGTTGGCGCAATTTGTCATGACGGCCTATTACCTGCTGGGCGGGGCCTACTCCATGCAACTCGACGCGCATGTGCGGATGGATGTGCTGTATGAAAAGTGGACTCCGAAAAGGCGCGCCTTTGTCGATTCGATAACCTCATTCTGCCTGCTGTTCTATCTCGTTTATCTGCTCTACGGCGGTTTTTCCAGCACCCAATACGCGCTGGAAACCGGCCAAAAAAATTATTCGGCCTGGGCGCCGCCGATGGCCCCGATAAAAATAATCATGACCATCGGCATAGCCATCATGTTATTACAGGCCATATCCACCCTGATCAAGGATATCGCCAAGGCAAGAGGTCTTGAACTGCATGAGCCATGAACTGATCGCGCTCTTGATGTTTTCTTCAATGTTGCTGCTGTTGCTGAGCGGGCAACGGGTATTCGCCGCTATCGGTTTCGTGGCCGCCTTGTTCGCCTTGCTTTTGTGGGGTGACGGCGGTTCCGAGATGGCGTTTGCCGCCAGTATCAAACTGTTGAACTGGTATCCTTTATTGACCCTGCCGATGTTTATTTTCATGGGCTATATGTTATCCGAGTCCGGGATCGCCGGTGATCTCTATAAAGCCTTTCATGTCTGGATGGGCGCGTTAAAGGGCGGGCTGGCGATTGGCACCATCGGCCTGATGGTCGCAATTTCGGCCATGAATGGCCTCAGTGTCGCGGGTATGGCGATAGGCACCAGCATTGCTTTGCCCGAGATGTTGAAGAGAAATTATGACAAGCGCATGATCACGGGCGTGATCCAGGCCGGCAGTTCCCTGGGGATCCTGGTGCCACCGAGCATTGTGCTGGTGTTATACGGCATGATCGCGCGCCAGCCGGTCAGCCAGTTGTGGCTGGCGGGTATCATTCCGGGTTTATTGCTGGCCGCTTTATTTATCGTTTACATCGCTATTCGCTGTCAATTACAGCCCCGCCTGGGGCCGCCGCTTTCGGCGCAAGAGCGGGCAATGCCTCTAGCCGAAAAAATAAAACTGCTGGGCGCGGGCGTCATCCCGCTGCTCATCATAGTTTCCGTTATCGGCCTGTTTATAACGGGTGTCACCAGCCTGGTGGAGAGTTCCGCGGTGGGGGCGTTTGCCGCCTGCCTTGCGGCCGTATGGAAAAGAAAGCTGACCGCTAGGGTATTTGAAGAGACGCTGCGCAAGACCCTGAGTGTCTCCTGCATGTTCATGTGGATTATCTTGGCCGCCTTGTGCTTTGGGGCGGTGTTCGATGGTCTGGGCGCGGTAAAGGCCATTGAAACCCTGTTTATCGACACCTGGGGCTTGAGTCCCTGGGGCGTCCTGCTGATGATGCAGCTTTCCTACATTCTCATGGGCATGTTTCTGGACGATACGGCCATGCTGGTCATTGTCGCCCCGCTCTACATTCCGCTCATTATCGCGCTGGGCTTCAATCCGGTCTGGTATGGCGTGTTGTACACCATAACCTGCCAGATCGCCTACATGACGCCCCCGTTTGGCTATAACCTGTTTCTTATGAAGGCGATGGCGCCCAAAGACATCGCATTGCTCGATATCTATCGCTCTATCATTCCCTTTGTATTAATCATGTGCCTGGCGCTGTTGCTGTTGATGGTATTTCCGCAACTGGCCCTTTGGCTGCCGGAATACTACCTCTCCAAAAACTAGAGACAGGCCCCGGCTTTCACCGGGCCATGCCGGTCGTCCCCGCCGTCATTCCGGCCTGCATTACCGGCGGTCAACTGCTATAATCCCCGCACAACACACTTCAGATTAAAGACAGATGAACAAGGCCAGGCCCGAACAGGGCAATAAAACCATTGCGCTTAATAAAAAAGCCAGACGCGATTATTTTATCAACGATCACATCGAAGCCGGCCTCTGCCTGCAAGGCTGGGAGGTGAAGAGCCTGCGCGCGGGCAAGATTCAAATCATTGACAGCTATATCCTGCTCAAGAATGGCAAGGCCTGCTTATTCGGCGCGTTGATCAGCCCATTGCCGACGGCGGCAAAGCATGTCGAGGCCGATCTGCAAAGCAACCGAAAATTACTGCCGCATCGTGCCGAATTGAATAAACTGATCGGCGCTAATCCGGTTTGGAGTATCCCTGCAATGCGCGATTTTCACGACAAGGCCCCCGTCCGCCGGGCGGGCAGACCCGACATTTCATCCCTTGCCTGTCTCTGGCGGTGGTTAAAGCGTCCCGCCCGGGCAAAAATATCGCGCCTGTCAAAGACAGCCCTGGGCCGATGCCGCGCCCTTGTTCTCTGTTATTGCCTCGCCCTGTTGTCACTGCCCGCCACGGCCCAATCCTTAAAACAGGTGGCGGTCGCCACGGCCCACCCGCAGGCCACCCGGGTCGGTATTGATATATTGAGACAGGGCGGCAATGCCTTCGATGCGGCCGCCGCGGTCACCGCCTCGCTGGGCGTGGTCGAGCCTTATGGTTCCGGTCTCGGCGGGGGCGGCTTCTGGCTGATCCACCGCGCCTCGGACGGCAAGCAGCTCATGATCGATGGCCGTGAAAAGGCGCCGCTTGCGGCCCATAAAGACATTTATCTGGATAAATCCGGCAATGTCATAAAGGGCATGTCCCTGAACGGCCCCACGGCCGCCGCCATTCCGGGCACACCGGCCGCCATCGAGCGGCTGGTCAAAAAGTACGGGCGTCTGTCCTTAAAAGAGGTATTGGCGCCGGCCATCAGGCAGGCCAGGGCGGGTTTTTTGGTCACGGAACGCTATCGAAAATGGATGCAGTTCCGGACCGAAGTCATAAAAGACTATCCCGAGACCGCCGCCATATTCCTGCGCAACGGGCAAATCCCCGCGCTGGGAGAGCGGATCGTGCAGGCGGATTTGGCAAACACACTGGAGATGATCGCCGAACAGGGCAGCCGGTCTTTCTACAGCGGCCGGTTTGCGGACAAGCTGGTGCAGAGCGTCAGGAAGAACGGCGGTTTCTGGGTCAAGCGGGATCTGCTCAACTATCGTCTGGTCGAGCGTGAGCCGGTCAGGCTGGAATACAACGGCATCCGGGTCAGTTCGGCCCCGCCGCCTTCCTCGGGCGGTATCGTCATGGGCCAGATTCTGAATATGCTGGCGCACTATGATCTGCCCAGGCTGGATTCCGCCGCGCGCAAACATATTCTTGCCGAAGCCATGCGGCGGGCCTATCGGGATCGCGCCGCCTACCTGGGCGACGTCGATTTTGTCGAGGTCCCGGTCGAACGCTTAATGGACAAAGACTACGCGGAAGGGCTGGCACTGACAATCGACATGGCGCGCGCCACGCCCAGCGCCGCGCTGGGCGATATCGCCGCCTCTAATCCGGCCGGGGAAAGCACCACGCATTTCTCCATTGTCGATGCCGAGGGCAATCGCGTTGCGGCCACGCTGAGCATCAACTTTCCATTCGGTTCCGGCTTTGTCGCGGCAGGCGCCGGTGTCTTGCTGAATAACGAAATGGATGATTTCTCGATCAAGCCCGGCAGCGCCAATGCCTATGGCCTGGTCGGCAGCCAGGCCAATGCGATCGCCCCCGGCAAGCGGCCGCTATCAAGCATGACGCCCACCTTTGTCGAAACGGATGAGGCCGTGGCCGTGCTGGGCACGCCGGGCGGCAGCCGGATCATCAGCATGGTGTTACTGGGTGTGCTGGACTTTGCCGCGGGCGGCCTGCCCGAATCCTGGGTCAGCCTGCCGAGATTTCATCATCAATACCAGCCCGACCGGATCCAATATGAATCTGGCGGCATGAGCGATGCCGACCGGCAAGCGCTCAAGGCAAGGGGACATGCACTTGACGAGATGAATCGGCAATATGGCAACATGCAGGCGGTCATGCTCTGGAAGAAAAAAAATCTGCTGTTTGCCGCCAGCGACCCACGCGGCGAAGGCAGGGCGGAAGTGATTTATATTAATGAGTAGAAAACTCCTGTTTCCACCTTGGTCAAGAAATCTGCACAAATCATTCTTTCTTCGATGGCGACCAAAATCAGATAGCATCTTTTCTACTGGCTCTATTAAATTCCGAGTGGGTTAAACCGCATGCGGATTGAGTGTACGGAAGTTGAGTTTTTCAACAATCAGTGAAGATGACGATGTGGCTCTGCCTGCTCCAGGCAGGCGAAAGCCGGAATCCAGGAAGGCGCTGCCGGGATGTTAAATAATCACGGCTTTCACCTTAGTTTACATCGGGGGGGAGTACAATATTTTTCCGGCTCGCCTGTTTACTGGCATCCGCTTTTGCCTGAAAATTAGGCCAACCGGGCATTCTATGCTAATCTTGAAATTCAGGTCAAGCCAAAAGTCAACACTTTAGCCAGACAACATAATCACGGGGAACCGATAGAAGGACACCATGAAAAAGAAGTATTTATTGTGCTGGGGATTGTTTGCCTCTTTCAATATTCAAGCGGCTGAATTGCTTGAACTGCGGGGTATCGCGCTCGGGAACGGCAGGTTGAGCCCGGAATTCAGGCTGGAGGCGTTCTATGACGATAACCTGACCTTCGCGGCCACCAACCAGATCGAGAGCTTCAGCACATTGTTTGAGCCGGGCGTCGGTTATGAACTCCGGGGCGCCAAAAAACGTTTCTTTGCCGATTACCGCCTGTCCGGCGCCATCTATGAAAACAGCCGCCGCGATGATTATATCGATCACCGCGCCCTCCTCGGCTACGAATATACCCCCACCAGCCGCGTCTCCGTGGGCGTGGACGGCGAGTATTTTGACAGCCATGACCCGCGCGGCACGGGCGCCGCCGAGGGTTCCGGCCTGATCCAGACCACGCCCGATGAATGGCATCATCTGCGCCTCGGCGCCAATCTGGCCTACGGCGCAAGCACGGCCAGGGGCCGGCTTGAGGCCGATGTCGCGTTTACCAACAAGGATTACGACAATAACCGCAACGTTACGGCCGTGCGCGACCGCGAGGATATTGCCGCCACCGGCCGGTTCTATTACCGGATTTTGCCCAAGACCTCGCTGTTGCTGGAAGGACGCGCCACCCGCTATGAGTATGACCGGACCGCGCCCAATAGCGCCAGCCTCGACGGAACCACCAGCCAGGCGCTCCTGGGCATCACCTGGCGCGGCACATTCAAGACCACGGGCACGGCCCAGTTCGGATACAGCCGCAAGGATTTTGACGCCGCCGCCAGACGCGCGGGCGAGGCCTTCTCCTGGGAGCTTGGGGTGGAATGGCGGCCCAAATCCTATTCCATCTTCAACCTCAACACCGCGCGCAATTTTCAGGAAACCAACGGCGTGGGCAACTTCATCATTAACGATTCCGTGGCGCTCAGTTGGGCGCATAGCTGGAACACGAGGTTCAGGACCACGCTGAACATGCGCTACGCGCGGAATGATTTTGAGGCGGACACCACGGGCCGCGCCGATGCGCTCTTGTCGATGGGGGCCAGTGTCGTCTATGCGCCGGGCGACCATCTGGAGATCGGCGCCGGCTATGTGTATGACGAACGCGATTCAAACCAGGATACGTTTGACTACGAGAGAAATATCGCCCGCATCTTTGCGACCCTCGCGTTTTAGCGCCGTGTCCGGCCTGCCCTTTCTTACGCGGTCATTGCCGCGGCTGTTGCCATTTGCCGCCGTAAAAGGCAAGCTGGAATGACGGAATGAATATCATATTAAATTTTTCGGCTTTATCGGTTAGCTAAGGGCATGTTCAGCAAAGGCAGCGGCCTCTTTTCCCCGAGGATTTTTCCTCTTGTTTTAATCTTCCTGTTGGCAGGCGGCCGGGTTTTTGCCGAGGCGGCGCCGGTAAAGGGCCTGCCCGATTATGTGTTGGGCACCGGCGATATGGTGCGCATCCAGGTCTATGATGAACAGGACCTTTACCTTGAATCCAGGGTCAGCGACCGCGGCACCATATCCTATCCGTTTCTGGGGGAACTCCGGGTCAGCGGGCTGACGCCGGGGCAACTGGAAGACCGCATCAGCCAGCGCCTAAAGGGCGATTATCTGGTCAATCCCAAGGTCTCTATTGATATCCTTGAGTACCGGCAGTTTTACGTCAACGGCGAGGTGAAACAGCCGGGCGGCTTTCCGTTTCAGCCGGGCATTACCGTGCGCAAGGCCATCTCGATCGCGGGCGGCTTCAAGGAACGGGCCTCCAGGGAGAAGATCAATATTATCCACGATACCGACCCCGCGGCCCGGCCGGCCCCGGTGCGGCTGGACGAGTTTATCCGGCCGGGCGACATTATCACGGTGGAAGAGAGCTTCTTTTGAACAAGACGGAGACCACGGAGCCGCTGGCGGCCGATTGGGAGGAGGATGACGGGCCCGACCTGCGCCAATACCTGCGTATCGCGCTCGATTATAAATGGGCGATCCTGGGCTTCGCCGGCGTCATTACCCTGCTGACGGCGCTGTTCGTCCACAGCCTGGCCCCGATCTATGAGGCGACCACCACGCTATTGATCGAGTCCGAGGAGGAGAATGTGGTCTCCATCGAAGAAGTGTATGGCATCCCGGGCGCCAACGATCAGTATTTCGAGACCCAGAATCGCATCCTGCAATCGCGTTATCTGGCCGAGAAGGTCATCGACCGGCTCAAGATAGCAGAACATCCCGAATACGACCCCGCGCGCAAGGAGCCCGGCCTGCTGCAATCGCTGTTGCTGTGGCTGCCGTTTCGGCCCCCGCCCGAACCGCCAAAGCCGGCCAGCCCGCAGGCCCTGCGCAACGGGCTTGTCGGCCAGTTTCGTGGCAACCTCACGGTGTCGCCGATCCGCAACAGTCAGTTGATCAATATCCGCTTTGCGTCCACCGACCCGGCCCTGGCCGCCGAAGTCAGCAACACCCTGGCCGAGGTCTATATCGACAGCGATCTGGAGGGCCGGCTGGCCATGACCAACCGGGCCACCGGCTCGCTGACCCGGCAACTGACCGAACTCAAGCAAAAGCTGGAACAATCGGAACAGGCCCTGCAGGCGTTTCGTGACCGGGAAAAACTGATCGATGTGCAGGGCGTCGGCAGCCTGACCGCGAAGGAACTGGACGAATTGACCAGACAACTGGTGGACGCGCGCCGGGAGCGGACCACGGCCGAAACCGCCTACCGGCAGATCATGGCCTTGCAGGGCCGGCCGGCGGCGGCCTATGAAACCATCCCGGCCGTGCTCAGGGACGGGGGTTTGCAGGGGGTCAAGGGCGCAAAATCGGCGGCCGAGCGCAAGGTCGCCGAACTCAAAGAACGCTATGGCCCCAAACACCCGAAGATGATCGCGGCCATGACCGAACTCGGCGCCGCCGAAAAAAATGTAGAAAAACAGATCCTGAATGTGGTCGAGGCGCTAAAAAAGGAATACGAGGTCACGCTGGCCAAGGAGGCGCACCTGAACCGGGCGATGAGCCAGACCCGGCGCGACATGAGCGATATTAACCGCAGGACCGGGCAGTTGATCGCGCTTGAACGCGATGTCGAGGCCAACCGCAGCATCTATGAGACCTTTCTGAGCCGCTACAAGGAAACCAGCGCCGTCAGCGAGATTCAGCCCGCGCATGCGCGCGTGGTTGACCCGGCCGTGATTCCGTCGGGGCCGGCCCGGCCGCAAAAAAACCGGATCATCCAGATCGCCTTCATACTGAGCCTGTTCACGGCCATGCTGCTGGCGTTTTTAATCGAGGCGCTCGACAATACACTGGGAAATGCCCGCGATGTGGAAACCAGACTGCATCTGCCCGTGCTCGGCATCCTGCCCAGGCTAAAGCTCAAGGCCCGCGACGCGGCCCGGGCCCTGCGTTATTACAGCGATAATCAACAGACGCCGTTTGCCGAGAATATACGCACCATCCGTTCCGGTCTGTTGCTGTCGGACATAGATCAAAAGCAGAAAATTATTCTGGTGACCTCGGCCATCGCCGCCGAGGGCAAGAGCATGACCGCCGTTAATCTGGCGCTGTCACTCGGGCAGATGGGCCATGCCATCCTGCTCATGGACTGCGACCTGCGCCGGCCCGGCATCGGCCGGCTCTTCGGGCTGAAGGCCGGGGCCGCTGGCCTGACGCATTTCATGCTCGGCACGCACACCCTGCCGCAGGTCATTCATAAACTCCCGCAAGAGGGCATCAACATCATCCCGGCCGGCGACGCCCCGCCGAATCCGCTGGAATTGATGAGTTCCGCGCGTCTGGGCAAGGGCCTGGACGCGCTCAAACAGAAATTTGATCATATCGTCATTGATTCCGCGCCCTGCGTGCAGGTCAGCGACGCGCTGGTATTGAGCCGGCGGGTCAATCAGGTCATTTACGTGATCAAGGCCGACGCCACCGCAGAGCAGTTGGCCGAAGACGGCATCAAGCGCCTGCACAAGGCCAATGCGCCGCTGCTCGGGGCCGTGCTCAATCAGGTCGCGCCGCCCCGCAAGTCCGACCGTTACGCCTACTACAGCTATTACGGCTATGACAAATCCTGACCGGCGCGGCGCTGACGGGCCGGCGGGCAATGCCGACCCGGCCGTGGTTTTAGCCAGCGGCAGCGATCAGGCCGGCCGATGAAACACGGGACTGCCCGCCTGCTTGCCCTGTGCGCCATCCCGCTGCTAATCTGGCTGATTTATATTGCCGCCAGGTGGGGCCTCGCCGACCTCTATTATCAGCCGGCGGTCATTACACTAAAAAAACCGCGCGCCGCAACGCCGCTGGCGACAGAGCGGCAAAGCGCGCAAGCCAACCTGAACAAGGCGCTCAAACTTGACCCGCACAATCCTTCCATCCATGAATATCTGGCCGCGGTCATGGCAATGCCGGCGGGCGCGGCGGCGGAAAGCGAGGCCGCGCTGCAACAGGCCATGCGCCATTACCGGCGTTCAATCGCGCTCCGGCCGGCCTGGCCCTATGCCTGGCTTGGCCTGGCCGCGGCAAAATACAGCGCGGGGCAACTGGACGGGGAATATTACGCGGCGCTCCGGCAGGCGGCGCGCCTCGGCCCCTCGGAGCAGGTCGTGCAGCGTTATATTATTGAGTTGGGTCTTGGCGCCTGGGCGAATGTCCCCGAAGAAAATCGCTTATTCACGCTCGGGGTGATTGCCCGCGCCGTGCGCCACACCGATCGCGGCCATGTCAGGCAGGCGCTTCAGATTATCCAGGCCCGCGGCCTGCTTGAGGCCGTTTGCCTGCTGCATCGTGACGAAGACATCGTGGACCGCTATTGCCGGGCGCAAATTCCGAAGCGGTAGGTTGGAATGAAGTAAAGCCAGAACAACACCCCGCCGTCATTCCGGCTTTCGCCGGAATGACGGATGGTGAGAATGGCAAATGAGGTTTGCCTGGATGTATCTGTTTTCCTTTTTCTTATACTTATAGCAGGCAGGCGAGGCCAACTTTCCTGTTCGGTAACAACCAAAGAGACTACCGCGATACACCTAACGCCCCCGTCGTCATTCCGGCGAAAGCCGGAATCCAGTGCTTTTAACTATGGATTCCCCCTGCCTGCAGCAGGCAGGGCCTTGCGGGAATGACGACAAAAGGGGTATTCGGTGTGGCAAGGTAAAGGTCTGCCTGCGCCAGACCGGCCAGAATGTTGTGTTTAGTTGTCATTCCCGCTGACGCGGGAATGTCTCTCATAAACCACTGGATTCCGGCTTTCGCCGGAATGACGACAGGGTGTTATTCTGGTTTTCCGTCACTCTGGCCTGTTGCCTGCCAACCAAAATAATACTTAATCTGCGTAACCTGCCTGTAGCAGGCAGGTCCAGCATGGCTGATTATATCGGCATTGGATTGTGACAGACTGAAACGCTGCATCTTTCACCTGATGGGCGGGGTTTTTGATAGGCTATATTTTAACAGATTTGCCTGTAAAATTGGGTTAGACATGTTATTTTAGGTGGATTAAGTTACGGATTCAGGTCGTGATGATCAGGCCACGAAAACAGCAGCACTCCCATGACTTTATTCTCAAAACTGCCTGCCCCAGGCTTCTCGCTTTTTATTCCGGTTCTGATCTTAAGCGCCGTTTTCGGGGCTTGTACGTCGCATAAAGAGCGCGCGGCGCCGAACGATAAAACCGATCGCGCGGTGTTCCAATCCCTCGCCGACATATTCGATCCGTTTCGACACCACGCCGACGCGATATGGACCAGTCACTACCGCCTGGACCGCATGCCCTTGCTCCTGGTGCGGGAAGAGGGGGGACGGGACCGCTACGGATTTCTGATCAATCATCCCAACCCCGCCAAACTGGGCGGTGTGAAGGCAGACCTGCCGGGCCTCAGACTCCCCCTGATCTACCGACTGGATTCACTGCCTGAGGAAAAGCGCATCGCGGCGATTCCCCATTTCGATTTTTCGGTGAGCCTGGGGGGAACCGACACCTTTGTGCTCAAGTACTCCGCAGAGCTTTTGGGGCTGAGTGAAGAGTCTGCGGCCATTAGTCCCGGGGCCAGCGAAGAGGATCTGGTTGCCCTCAATCGCCAGTTTATGGCCGAACAGTGGGCGCTCTATCTGGCGCATGAAGCCTTTCACGCCTTTCAATTACAGCGCTGGAACGAGCAGATGAGCGAGCAGGACATGGCGGACTACCCTCTGGATGAAACGCACCTCGCCCTTATCATGCTGGAGACCGCCGCCCTTCGGGCGGCGCTGGATTCGCGGTCCGAAGCGGCGCGCCGTGAGCGCACGCGGCTGTTTATCGCCGTCCGCGAGGAGCGCATGGCGCGCTACGCCGAGGTAGAATTTCTGGACCTGCCCCAGGAACAGATCGAGGGCACGGCCAAATACGTGGAGCATCGCCTCGGCTCGCTCCTGGGTTTCCGGTACGTGAATCTGGACACCTTCGCGAGCCCGGACTCGCTCATCGCGATGCCCGAACGCGGCATTCGCTCCCACGCCGCCTTCGACCGCTTCTACGGCACCGGGGCTGCGGTGTGCCGGCTGCTCGACGAGTTCGCCGTGGACGGCTGGAAGGCCCGGGTCACCCGCGGCCTCTCGCCCTATCAGGTGCTGCGCGAGCGCCTCGCCCCAAACGATTCGCAGCAGGGCGCGTTGCTCGCCCTGGCCAAGAAGCGCTACCGATTCTCCAGAATTCAAGACCGGGCCAAAAAGGCGGCGGCTCAGGCCGCCAAGGAACCGACGGACATCTTTTCGTGGGATGATTCCTTTTAGGTTCTGCCTGGCCCGTAAATCCTTCTCCTGAATCCGTAACATCATTACAACATTTCCCCAACTCCAGTGCCGTCTCGTCATCATTTCGGTATATTCGCTCTCAGGGAGTGAAAGCAGACACGTTCGCTCGCCCTCGGCGGTTTTTTTTGGAGAAAAAGCGCGCAGTTTTTCTCAAAAGCACACCATGCCATAGGATATGGCGACAGCGTACACATCCGTCTCACGTTCGAGACGGAACATCACCCGAATTCGTATCCCAACAACGCTTATCCGCTTGCCAGCTTTGCATAGAGCAACTCAAATATCGCAAAACAGCGGCAGTCTTTGGACGACATACGCCTTTCAGGATAACCCCCTGCGCGGGTTTGAGGTCGGCGGCGGCCTCTTTGTGGCGGGCGACCGGAAGGCCGACCTGACCAACCGGGTCAATGTCGATGCGCATGCGCGGGTCGATCTGTTCGCCCGCTACAAGGTCAACGAGACTGTCAGCCTCGCCCTCAATGTCGATAATCTGTTCGACGAATATTATGTCGGAGGGGTGTATTACAACCCCAATACAATAACACCCGGCGCGCCGCGCTCCGTATTCGGCACGATCCAGGTCGAGTTCTAAAGAAGCCGCGCGCAACATGGGCATGTGGCAGGCAGGCGAAAGCCGGAATCCAGGAGGCGGGGCCGGGGTGTGAAATGGATTCTGGTGCTGTCTGGCCGTGTCAGGCTGGTCAGAATGAGACATTTGTTGTCATTCCCGCTAAGCGGGAATGTATTACATAAACCACTGGATTCCGGCTTTCGCCGGGCGACTACGGGCATCCTCGGCAGCCTGTTCCTGACGCTGCTCTACCACCTACATCCCTGTAGGCGTGCCCTCTCGCCGCATACAGGACTTCCTGTCCATAAATGACGACGGGGGTGATAGATACAGCCCGGCAATCTCTTCGTCATTCGCGCCTGCCTGCTATAAATATATGAAAGAGGGACACGGATACATCCTGGCAAACCTCATTTTCCATTTTCGCCCCGTCGTCATTCCAGCGAAAGCTGGAATCCAGGAGGCGGGGCCGGGATGTTGTTTTGTTTTCCCGTCATCCTGACCTGCCTGCGCCAAACCAGCCAGAATAATACTTAATCTGCGTAAGCTGCCTCTTGCAGGCAGCTCTGCGAAATCTGCGGATTACCTTCTTGCCCACCGGGCAAGCCTGATTCGCCTCAAACATATTGAATCTGGACAGGGTCTTGCAAAGGCGCGCGCCCTGTTTCATAATTTGGTTTGGGGTCTCGTATCTCAGTCCTGTCAGGGCCGGTTTTAGCGCTGGCCCGGCGGGCGTATATAACAAAAAACAGTTAAGGATTATTCCCATGTTCAATAATTTCAACAGAAATATCCGCCTCTGGGCCTGGATCGGCTCGGTCTTTATGGCCTGCGCGGGCGGCGTCCAGGCGGCCGCGCTTGAGGATATACAGCGGGAGGGCGAACGGAAGCTGGCGGAAGCGGAGGCTTCCCAGCAGCGGATTGACCGGATCGTCGAGGGCGCGCAGGAGCGCCTGATCCAGTACCGGGCCCTGTTAAAGCAGATCGAAGGGCTGAAGGCCTATAACGAACAGTTATCGACCCAGATTGCCGGCCAGGAAGACCTGATAAAACGCTTTGACGAGTCCATCACCCAGGTGGCGTTGATCGAGCGGCAGATGTTGCCGCTGGTCGAGAAGATGGCGAACAGCCTGTCGCGGTTTGTGGATCTGGACCTGCCGTTTCATACGGCCGAGCGGCAGGAGCGTATGGCCTTTATCCAGGATAATCTGAGCGCGGCCGATATTGATGTCTCGGAGAAATTTCGGCAGGTGATCGAGGCCTATCAAATTGAAAATGAATATGGCCGCAAGATCGACAGCTATCAGGACATCGTGAGCCTGAACGGTGTCGAGCGGGAGGTGGATGTGCTGCGCGTGGGCCGGATCGCCCTGGTCTGCCAGACCAAGGACACGAAAATATCGGCCCGCTGGGACAACGGCCGGCAACGCTGGGAGATACTGGATAACGTGGTTTACCGCAACCCCATTCGTTATGGCATCAAGATGGCGAAAAAACAGGCTTCTATCGATATATTGACGCTGCCGATCACGGCGCCGGAGGCCGGCTGATGTCCCGCTACGACATGCTGTTGCTGCCCCTGGCCCTGTGCCTGTTGCTGGCCATATCCCCCGTAGTGCCCGCGGCCGAGGACAATCTTTCGATACCGCAATTGTTGCAACAGGTGAAAGAGGGCCGGGCCAGGGACGCCGCCGAAAACAAACGGCGCGAACAGGCCTTTGTCAGGGAGCGCGAAGAGCAGGTACGGCGCATCAAGGCGGCGATGGCCGAGGTTCAGCGCCTTGAGGCCCGCAGCGCGGAACTGGAAGCGCGCTTTAACGAGAATGAACTCATGGTCGAGGAAAAGCGCGGGCAGCGCGATGAGCGCCTGGGTTCGCTCAAGGAATTATTCGGCCACCTGACCGCCGCGGCCGGAGACCTGCGCAGCCGCTTTCAGAACTCAATTACGACCGGCCAGTTCCCCCAACGCGAACTCTTTTTGAACCGGCTCATCAAGAAAATGAACAGCGATACCGATCTGCCGACCCTGGCCGAGATCGAACAGATCTGGTACGAACTGCACCGCGAGATGACCGAATCCGGCCGCGTGGTCAAATACCGCGCGGCCGTCGGCACCGAAAAAAACCGTGAAACCGTGCGTATCGGTTTGTTTAATCTGGTCTCAAACGGCGAATATCTGGCCTATGACGCGGACACGCGCAGCGTCTCCGTGTTGCCGCGGCAGCCCGTGGGCCTGGCGCGGGAGGCCGAGGCCCTGCAAGCCTCTTCCGGCCCGTATATGCCGATCGGGATTGACCCCACGGGGGCGGCCGGCGGCGGCTTTTTGAAGGCGATAATCAACACGCCGACCTGGCAGGAGCGCTGGCATCAGGGCCGCGTAGTCGGTTATATCATTACCGGCATTGGCGTGTTTGCGCTGCTGGTGGCGCTGTGGCGCTTCCTTCGATTGAATTTGATCGGCATGCAGATCCGCGGCCAGTTGAAGCGCAAGCAAATCCGGCCCAACAATCCCCTGGGCCGTATTCTGAAGGTCGCGGAAGACAACAAGGGCTCGGATATGGACAGCCTGGAACTCAGGATGGGCGAGGCCATATTAAAGGAAAGCCCGAAGATTCAGTCGGGCCTGGCCCTGCTCAGGATCATCGCGATGGTGGCGCCGCTGCTGGGGCTGTTGGGGACCGTGACCGGCATGATTATCGTGTTTCAGGCGATCACGATCTATGGCGCGGGCGACCCGAAGGCGATGGCCGGCGGGATCTCCAGCGCGCTGGTCACGACCGTGCTGGGCCTGATAGTCGCGATCCCGACCCTGTTATTGCATACCCTGTTAAACGGCAAGGCCAGGAAACTGCTGCATATTCTCGAAGAGCAGAGCGCGGGCATCGTGGCCGAACGGGCCGGCCGTTAGCCCGGCGGGTGAGCGAAGCATGTCCCTGTACCTGCTGGACGCGCTGGAGGCCATCCATAATTTTTTCAACGCCGGCGGCCCGGTGCTGTATTTGATCGCCATCCTGACCTTCATCATGTGGCTCTTGATGCTGGAGCGATTCTGGTATTTTTTCTTTGATTACCGGCGTGACGCCAAAAGCGTGATAGCACAATGGGAAGCGCGTTCGGAGCGCCGTTCCTGGGATGCCCTGGCGATACGCGACAAGCTCATCTCCGAGACGCGGCTCAGGATCGGCCAGAATCTGGACCTGATCAAGACCCTGATCGCGGTCTGCCCCTTGTTCGGCCTGCTGGGCACCGTGACCGGGATGATCGATGTGTTCACGGTATTGTCGATTACCGGCGGCGCCGACGCGAAGTCGATGGCGGCCGGCGTATCAAGGGCCACGATCCCGACCATGGCCGGGATGGTGGCGGCCCTGTCCGGCGTGTTTGCCAATATCTACATCCGCCGGAAGGCGCTCCGGGAAAATCATCTTATTGAAGAACATTTAACCATGGACCATTAACAATGCGGCGCCGTATCACACTCAAAACGGATAACAACGAAGACGAAAGCGCGGTGGATTTGACCCCGATGCTGGATGTCGTGTTTATCATGCTGATCTTTTTTATCGTAACCGCCACGTTTATCAAGGAGGCCGGGGTGGAAGTAAACCGGCCGGACGCCAATACCTCGGACCAGAAAGACAACACCACGGTGCTGGTGGCGATCAACGCGGACAACAGCATCTGGATAGACAAGCGCCGCATTGACGTGCGCTCGGTGCGGGCCAATATCGAGCGCCTGCATGCCGAAAATCCCGAGGGCGGCGTCGTGATTCAGGCCGATGAACTGGCCTCGGTCAAGACCTTTACGGCGGTGCTGGACGCGGCCCGCGAGGTGGTGCCGCCGGAAAATGTTTCGCTGGCCACGGAGCAGGGCGGTTAAAGCGCGATGAGAGCCCTGCTGCGCGCCCTGTATGTCTTCCCGCCGGCGGCGCTGGTCACATTGTTATTATTAAGCCTGATGGTGAGCCTGATCGAATTTGCCGACAAGAGCCTGGATGAAAAGCAGCGGATCAAGCTGCCGGATATCTATATGCCGGAAGTGGAGATCGAAATCGAGCGCCTCATTGAAAAACCGGACAAGCCGGAGGTCGATGAGACCCCGCCGCCGGACATCCCCGAGCAGGACTTTGACAAGATCGACGGCAATGCCGCGGTGGGCCGGATCGTAACGGGCAAGATCAAGACCGGTCTTGATTTAAACATCGGCGCGGGCCTGCAAGTCACGGACGGCGAGTATCTGCCGATCGTCAAGGTGGCGCCGCAATATCCGCGCCGGGCTTTGAGCCGTGGCATCGAGGGTTATGTCATCCTCGAATATACCGTGACCAAACAGGGCACGGTCAAAAACCCGGTCATAATTGAGGCCAAGCCGAAGGGCACCTTTGACCGGGCCGCCATAAAGTCGGCCTTGCGTTATAAATACAAGCCGCGCGTGGTTGACGGCGAACCAATAGAGGTCGCCGGCGTGCGCACCCGGATCACCTTTGAGTTGACAGAATAATCCAGACGGGGGGAAATCAGTGATGAACAGGATACGCAATAAATGGCTGGTCATCGCGCTGCTCGGCGTCCTCATTACCCTGCCCTTTAACAGCCATGCCCGGAAAAAAAACGAGACCCGGGCGACCGGCGCGATCGACGCGAAAACCTTTGAAATATTGACCGAGGCGCAGGCGGAAACGGAAGCCGGCAATTACCAGCGCGCCATCGATCTGCTGGAGACCATAAAAAACAGCGATAAATTAAACAGTTATGCCAGGAGCCAGATGTGGAATTTTTATGCCTTCATCTATGCCAGCCAGGACAAGTACCGGCAGGCCATAGGCGCGTATAAAAAGATCCTGGCCGAGGCGGACGCCCCGGACGGCCTCAAGCTCACGGCAAAATACACCATGGCGCAGATGTACTTTCAGCTTGAAGATTATCCGTCGGTCATCGCCTTTATGGAAGCCTGGCTAAAGGAAGTGCCAAAGCCCACCGCGACCGCCCATATCATGCTGGCGCAGGCGCATTACCAGCTCAGGAACTGGCAGCCGGCCCTCGCCAATCTGGACCGGGCGATCGCGCTGGAACAGGCGCAGGGCAAACCGATCAAGGAGAACTGGCTGCGCATGAAGGCCGCGATCTACTTTGAAAAGAACGACACCAAAAACACCCTCAAGACCTACAGGCAATTATTTCATTTATACCCCAGAAGAAATTATCTGCGCCAGATCGCGGGCCTGCATGGCGAACTGGGGCAGGATCGCAAACGCCTGACCACCTATGACGCCCTCTATCTTGACGGCGCGCTTGACAGGGAAACGGATGTGTTGAATCTGGCCTATATGTATCTGGGCCAGGAAATCCCCTACAAGGCCGGCCGGATCATCGAAACAGGCATGGAGCGCAAGCTGATCAAGCAAAGCCCGAAGCAGGTGGAGACCCTGGCCAATGCCTGGGCCCAGGCCAACGAGCACAAAAAGGCAATCCCGGCCCTGGAACGCGCGGCCGGATTATCCGAAAAAGGACTTCTGTATGCCAGACTGGCGGGCGTGCATTTTGACGCGGGCAACTTTGCAAAGGCCGCCGCGGCGGCCAAAAAAGCCAACCAGAAGGGCGGCTTAAAACGCAAGGACAACAACGCGATGTTGATGGGCATGGCCCTGTTCAACATTAAAAAATACGAAAACGCCCTGCAGGCCTTTCGCCTGGCCAAGAAATCCAAAAGAACATTCCGTGACGCGCGCAAGTGGGAACAATATACCCTGAGCGAACTGGAAAGATTGCGGGCGCTGGAAGAAAGCAAGTTCAGGCTGGCCGAAAAAACGCAGGAAACATTGCAGGCCGATGAAAATAATGTCGAGGCCATAGGCGGCAATTTATTGCCGCAGGCCCCGCCTGATGCTAAGTTGAGGCCCGTGGAGTGAGTTAAAACAGGGTAAGGGGGAGGATTGATGATGAGGGTAATCAATATGCCGGATAAAAGTAAAGCCGGTGTTTTGGCCGTGGCAACCGACACGGCGCCTTTTCCATTCGCCCCCCCCCCCCCCCCCCCCCCCGTAAATGCGAATGGGAATGGAATACGATACCGCTGTTATTGGCGCCGGGCCGGCCGGCTTAGCCACCGCAATTCACCTCAAGCAACTGGCGCGGGCTGAACGGCGGTCCGTCTCGGTCTGTATCCTGGAAAAAGGCCCGGAGGTCGGCAGCCGTATATTGCCGGGCGCCGTATTCAAACCGTCCGCCCTGAATGAATTGCTGCCGGACTGGCAAGCCGAAGAGGCCCTGTTGCGAACGGCGGTCAGCCGGGAAGAGGTATATTTTTTTAGCGGGCCGGAGCAGGCCGTCAAGATCCCGCCCCGCTATGTTCCCAAGGCGCTGCATAACAAGGGCAACTATATCGCCAGCCTGGCCCATGTCTGCCGCTGGCTGGCCGGGCAGGCCGAGGCGCTCGGGGTTGATATCCTTACCGCCTTGCCCGCGGACGACCTGATTATTGACGGGGCCGATGTCGTCCGCGGCGTGGGCGTGCTCGCGGCGCCCACGCGGGACGCTGACGGCCGCCGCCAGGCCGGCCGTGAAGTCCGCGCTAAATATACGGTCTTTGCCGAGGGCTGCCGGGGGCCATTGGGCGAGCGTTTGATAGAGTATTATGGCCTTGGCAGGGGTTCGGACACGCAACGCTATGGCCTTGGTCTGACAGAAACATGGGAGGCGCCCGCGGCGCGCCACCGGCCCGGTCTGGTCCTCTATGGCGGCGGCTGGCCGTTCTCGGAGTCCGGCTCAAGCGGCGGCTTTTTTCTGTTTCACCAGCCACAAAGCCGAATCAGCGCGGGTTTAATCAGGGACTTGAATCCCCATAATGCCGGCCCGAATCTCGCCGAGCAATTCGAGAGTTTCAAACAGCACCCTCAAATCCGGCAATTCCTGGCGGATGGCAGGCGGCTGTCCCGCGATAGCTGGAATATTACCCTTGGCGGTTATTTCTCCTTACCGAAGATGGTCATGCCGGGCGCCATCCTCGTTGGCTGCGACGCCGGCACCCTGCACTTTGCCAGGCTCAGCCTGCCGCCTTCCCTGATGCCCGCCAACGCCGATGCGGACAGCTTGAACCTGGCCCTGATCAAGGGCAGTCATACGGCCATGAAGTCCGGGATGCTGGCCGCGGAGACGATCTTTGCCGCGCTGGCCGGCGGCGGCGCGGGCGGGCAGGAACTCGACGATTACTATTCCCGCTTCAAGCAGTCATGGCTGCACGAGGAATTGTATAGCGCCGGCGAACTGGCGGGGTTTTAGTTTCTGAATTCAGGGCTTGCCGGCTTGACCGCGTCTTTTGCGGGCCTGAATCCTGAGCCGGAGCGCATTCAGCTTGATAAAGCCGGCCGCGTCCGCCTGATCAAAACGGCCGGCGTCGTCCTCAAAGGTGGCGGCGGCTTTGTCAAACAGGCTGTCGGAATCCGACTTGCGCCCGCTGACGCGGACACTGCCCTTGTAGAGCCTGAGCCGGACCACGCCATTCACGGCGGCCCGGCTTTGATCGATCAGGGCCTGCAACGCCAGCCGCTCGGGACTCCACCAATAGCCGTTATACACCAGCGCCGCATAGCGGGGCATCAGTTCGTCCTTCAGGTGCATGACTTCGCGATCCAGGGTCAATGATTCCATCGCCCGCCGGGCCTTGAGCAATATCGTTCCGCCCGGCGTCTCGTAACAGCCGCGCGATTTCATCCCGACATAGCGGTTTTCGACTATATCATCCCGCCCTATGCCATGCCGGCCGCCGAGTTTATTGAGTTCGGCCAGCAACCGGGCGGGGGAGCGGGCGCGGCCGTTTAAGGCGACCGGGTCGCCCTGCCTGAATTCTATCTGGATGGATTCGGCCGTATCCGGGGCCTGTTCGGGCGCGACGGTCCAGCGCCACATGGCCGCGGCGGGCTCGGCCCAGGGGTCTTCCAGTTCGCCGCCTTCATAAGAGATATGCAGCAGGTTGGCGTCCATTGAATAGGGCGAAGCCCCGGCCCGCGCGCCGTCAATGGGGATCCCGTGTTGCCCGGCGTATTGCATGAGTTTCTCGCGCGAAGATAAATCCCATTCCCGCCACGGCGCGATGATCCGCACATCGGGTTTCAGCGCATAAGCGCCAAGCTCAAATCGAACCTGATCATTGCCCTTGCCGGTCGCGCCATGCGCGATGGCGTCCGCGCCGGTTTCTGCCGCGATCTCGGTCAGGCGTTTGGCGATCAGCGGGCGGGCGATGGATGTGCCAAGCAGATATTCGCCCTCATACAGGGCGTTTGCGCGAAACATCGGAAACACAAAGTCACGCGCGTATTCTTCAGTGAGGTCTTCAATATAGATTTCCCTGACGCCCATTTTTTCCGCCTTGGCCCGGGCCGGCTCAAGTTCTTCGCCCTGGCCAATATCGGCGGTAAAGGTGACGATTTCACAGCCATAGGTCTCCCGCAGCCAGACGAGGATAACGGAAGTGTCGAGGCCGCCCGAATAGGCCAGGACGATTTTGTTGATTTTTTTGGGGTTCATGGGTTTGATCCTGCGCGTTAAAAAGCCGTTTATTTTAGGGCGCGGTGGCGAAGGCTACAAGCTCCCCGGCAATACTGTCATTCCCGCTGAGCGGGAATGGATAGTTAAACCACTGGATTCCTCGGCGGCCTGTTCCTGACGCCACTCTACCACCTGCATCCATGCAGGCGAGCTTTCGCTGGAATGACGATGGAGGCAACGGTATATTTCGGCAACCTTCAACACCACTCCTCCATTGCGCCATATTGGCCTGCCTAAGGCAGGCAAAGGCGCATCCAACAACCCCCGTCGTCATTCCAGCGAAAGCTGGAATCCAGGAAGGCGATGCCGGGGTGTTGGATAGTCCCCGGTTTTCACTGAACCGGAATGCCGTCCCTGATGGTCATTCCCGCCTGGCGGGAATGTATAGTTAAAATCACTGGATTCCTCGGCGGCCTGTTCCTGACGCCGCTCTACCACCTGCATCCATGCAGGCGAGCTTTCGCTGGAATGACGATGGAGGCAACGGTATATCCCGGCAACCTTCAACACCACTCCTCCATCTGATTATTCAGTAACAGTTAAAATAAGACTGCATACGTATATCCGGCCTCTGTGTTGGGGAATCATTGTCCCCGGGCCTCAATGAGAACCGCGCCCCTGTCGCTCTATCGTGCCTTCGGGCTTTTGCCCAGGCGGGCCTGCCTGGTGGCAGGGAAAGCTGACCAACTAAATATTATGAATCTGCATATTATTGATAACAATTCCTCTTTCATCTAAGCTGAGTGAACATTTATAAAGTTTGCTCAACTATCATGTCCTCTGCCTTAGACTCACACACCTTTGCCGCGCTTTACCGCGATCACCACGGCTGGCTTTGCGGCTGGTTATATAAACGCCTGGATTGCTCCGAACTGGCGGCCGATCTGGCCCAGGATACCTTTGTGCGGCTGCTGTCGAGTTCAGGCCAGAAACAGTTTGATTCTGCCGCCGCGGCGCGCGCCTATCTTCGCACGGCGGCCAAAAACCTGTGCATCACGCTCTGGCGGCGGCAGGAAATCGAGCGGGCCTGGCTGGAAACGCTGGCGGAACAGCCGGAGCAGTGTGCGCCCTCGGCCGAGCGGCAGGCGATCGTGTTGCAGGCCCTGCAAGAGGTCAGCGCCCTGTTGCAAAGCCTGCCGGCAAAGACCGCGCGCGCCTTCTTGCTGGCCGAGGTCTGTCAGATGACGGATGACGCCGTCGGGCGGGAACTCGGCATCTCCGGGCGCATGGTGCGAAAGCATGTGGCCAGGGCCATGCTGGCCTGTCTGAATCTCAAGGCCCGGCAGACGGCCCTCGACCTGGCCCATGACGCGGACGAATAAGCCCTCAGACGCGATCCTGCAACAGGCGGCCGAATGGTATGCCGCCTTGCGCGATGGCGAGGCCAGCGAACAACAGCGGGCAGAGTGGCAACAATGGCTGGATGAGAGCGAGCTTCATCTGGCCGCCTGGCAGAGTATTGAAGTAATCAGCCGGCAGTTTGAACCCCTGCAACGCGCGCCCACACCGGAACATATCGTCGATACCGTAGAGCAGGCCAATAAACGCCTGCAACGAAGGCGTCGGCTGCTGACCGGATTGATCGTCATCACCGCGGGCGGCGTGGCCGGCGGGCTAAGCTGGCGGCATACTTCATTGCCGTTCACCATTCTGGCGCTCAGGGCAGACTACAAAACCGCCGTGGGCGAGCAGCGCGACATCCTGCTGCCCGATGGCAGCCGCCTCTGGCTTAATACGGCCAGCGCCGTGGACATGGATTTCAGCCAGGACCTGCGCCGGCTCATGCTTTGGAGCGGCGAGATTTTTATCGAGACCGCGCCGGCCGGAAGGCCCTTTGTGGTGGATACCCGGCATGGCCGGCTGCGGGTCCTGGGCACGCGCTTTAATGTCCTGCTCATGCCAGACGCCACCCGCCTCGCGGTTTACGCCGGCGCGGTGCGCGTCAGCCCCGCCGATTTGCAACAAGGCCGGGTGATTCAGGCCGGGCAACAGGCGCGCTTCAGCGCCGACAAGATCGATGCCGCGGCGCCGGCCGACACGGCCCGCGAAGCCTGGACGCGGGGCCTGCTGGTGGCCCAGGATATTACCCTGCACGAACTGGTTGCCGAACTGCGCCGCTATCGGCGCGGCCGTATCACACTCGCGGATGACATTGCCGACCTTAAAGTCTATGGCAACTTCCCCGCGCGCGACAGCGACCGGGCGCTGGCCATGCTCAGCACCGTCCTGCCGGTCAAAGTCGAACACACCATGCCCGGGTGGGTCAATATCAAACCGCGCCGGGGCCGGTGACGGAATGGGCCCTGGTCTGCCCGCGGCCTGCTGCTTAGCATGATTTGTCTGCTTGTCATTCCCGCTTGCGCCTGCCTGCGCCGGACTGGTCGGGAAGATGCCCTTAGTTATCACTGCCGCAGTGCTTGCATGGCATCCAGTAAAAGATGAATCTCGGTGCTGGGATTGTTGCTGCCTTGCGCTTGTGCCGCGGCAAGGCCCTGCCGTGCCCGTTTTCGGGCATTGTCAAGCCTTGAAAGGAGGTCAATCAGGGTCACCTCATCTAAAATAAGGTGTCAGTTATCCTGGCCACGGTATGGTTAATATCGCTCATAATGCGCCTATCGCCCCTGCCGTCATTCCAGCGAAAGCTGGAATACAGTGGTTTATGTCATACATTCCCGCTCAGGTGGGAATGACAATTAGACAGAACTGACGCTCATGCCACATCCCGGCCCGCCCTCCTGGATTCCAGCTTTCGCTGGAATGACGACGGGGTGTTGTTTTAGCCTTCCGTCATCCTGTCTGCCTGCAACAGGCAGGGCTTTAGCAGGAATGCAGGGTCACCTCATCTAAAATAAGGCGTCAGGTATCCTGGCCACGGTATCGTTAATATCGCTCATAATGCGCCTATCGCCCCTGCCGTCATTCCAGCGAAAGCTGGAATCCAGTGGTTTATGTCATACATTCCCGCTCAGGTGGGAATGACAATTAGACAGAACTGACGCTCATGCCACATCCCGGCCCGCCCTCCTGGATTCCAGCTTTCGCTGGAATGACGACGGGGTGTTGTTTTGGCTTTCCGTCATCCTGTCTGTCTGCAACAGGCAGGGCTTTAGCAGGAACACAGGGTCACCTTATCTAAAATAAGGCGTCAGGTATCCTGGCCACGGTATCGTTAATATCGCTCATAATGCGCCTATCGCCCCTGCCGTCATTCCAGCGAAAGCTGGAATCCAGTGGTTTATGTCATACATTCCCGCCTGGGCGGGAATGACAATTAGACAGAATCGGCGCTCATTTCACATCCCGGCCCCCCCTCCTGGATTCCAGCTTTCGCTGGAATGACGATGGGGTGTTGTTTTAGCTTTCCGTCATCCTGTCTGCCTCTAGCAGGTAGGGCTTTAGCAAGAACGCAGGGTCACCTCATCTAAAAATAAGGTGTCAGGTATCCTGGCCACGGTATCGTTAGTATCGCTCATAATGCGCCTATCGCCCCCGCCGTCATTCCAGCGAAAGCTGGAATCCAGTGGTTTATGTCATACATTCCCGTTCAGGCGGGAATGACAATTAGACAGAACTGTTGCTCATATCACATCCCGGCCCACCCTCCTGGATTCCGGCCTTCGCCGGAATGACAACGGGGTGTTGTTTTGGCTTTGCGTCATCCTGCCTGCCGCAGGCAGGGTTTTAGCAGGAATGGAGGGTCACCTCATCTAAAATAAGGCTCAGTTATCCTGGCCACGGTATCGTTAGTATTGCTCATAATGCGCCTATCGCCCCCGTCGTCATTCTGGCGAAGGCCGGAATCCAGTGGTTTTTAAGAGACATCCCGAAAACCCTATTTCCACCAATAACGGTTACTTTCTAACCAATTTTGGACACTCCGGCTCCCCACACCCCCGGTTTTTACTGCCTCTCGAAAGCAAGTTCTAAAAAGACATAAAAAACCCTTAAAACACGTCAAAAAAGTCTAAAAAAACGGTTCCGGGTTTTGGCCTCTCGCGCGTTTTATAGGGTGAGGAAAATAAATTGAGGCGCTATTCCATGAAACAAGTCATTCGCAAGGGCCGGGCGATGTTTGCTTTTGCCCGGTCATTGCCCCGCGTCAGCCCCGCTTTGGGCGGTTTTTCAAAATAAAGAGCAAGCAATCCGAAAAAAGCCGAAAAAACGGTTCCGGGTTTGGGTCGCTCATGCGTTTTATTAGATGTAAACAACAATCGAGGCACATTTACCATGAAGCAAGTCATACACACAATCAGCAACACCCGGGCCGGCGTGCGGGCATATTTGTCCGGTGGTTTCCGGCGGGCGCTGCTCGGCGGTCTTTGTCTTTTCTCTGCCTTGTGCGCCAGTCCTGGCGCGGCAACGGAGGCGGCGGCTCAGGGCGCGGACGCCGTGCAGACCTGGGCGATTCCTGCCGGGCCGTTGAGCGAGGCATTGACCCGCTTTGCCACCGAGGCCGGTCTTTATCTGGCCGGGGCCAGTGAGCAGGCGGAGGGCAAGGTCAGCCCCGGCCTGAACGGCCGTTACCCGACCAGACAGGCGTTGACCCGGCTTCTGGCCGGCAGTGGCCTGGCTTATCGCTTCGTTGACGCCAGCACCGTGACGCTGGAACCGGAGGAAGAAGCCGAGATGCTGCCGCCCTTGACGGTGGAAGGGGAGGCGCAATCAATGCAGCCGTGGTTGTCCGGCGATGCCGAAAAGGCGTATCGCGTGGAAGACGCCAATGTCGGCGTGCTCGGGAACAAACTACTGCAAGACACCCCTTACAGCGTTGAAGTCTATTCGAGTGACTTGATAAAAAACAAACAGGCGCGCTCGCTGGCCGGCATCACCAAGGGCGATGCCTCGATTGGCCTGATGGGAGACAATCTTAAAGGTGAAAATAATGTGCTGAGCATACGGGGGCTACCATCTGACGTGCCAACCGGACAGAAGATTGACGGCCTGAATGTATATGCGCATTCGAAAGATATACCTCTGGAGCACGTGGATCGTATTGACATTCTCAAGGGCGCCGGTGGCTTCCTGTACGGCTTCGGGCGTCCGGGCGGTGTCATCAACTACGTATTGAAGCGGCCCACGGATCAGCCTTTTCAGAGTCTGAGCATGCAGGTGATGGACAGTGGTCTGGCGCTGATTCACGGGGACGCGGGTGGGCGGCTGGGCACGGATGATCGCTTTGGTTACCGCGTCAATCTGATTCATGAATCAGGGGACAACTATGTTAACGATGGCAAGTCACGGCGTAATTCGGGCTCCATCGCCCTGGACTGGGAAATCACACCCGATTTGGTATGGCGATTCGATGCGCTGTTAGGGAAGCACATGCGCGGCGGTGGTTTTACGCTGTACCCAACTGTTGATGGCTCTATAAACTTTACCGTAAGAAATAATAAACCACCCGCGCCCATTGACGGCAGCCGCAGGCTGAGCCCCTCCTGGTCACGCCATGAAGCGAGTCACGAAATCTACGGTACAGATCTTTCCTGGGATTTTGCTGAGGACTGGATTCTGACCCTGGCGTATCGTCAATCAAAGAATGAGCGGGGGCTTGGTAACCCACTAATCTTTGCTGACTCTGCCGGCAACTACTCACTAAATCTGGTCTATTTTCAATCAGTGATACCTGAAAGCTCGCAATCGCAAGCAATGATTAACGGCATCTTCACAACCGGCCCGATATCGCACGAGCTGGCAGTAGGGGTCTCATATACTGAAATTCGCGTAAGCGACACTTATGATAATGGTAGGTTAATTGTGGATATTCCCAATGTGGGCAACCTGTCCAATCCAGTTGAGGTGAATAACACACTTCGCTCTTATTTTAACAGAGGCCCGCATTTCCCTCCAATCGAATATGCAAAAACTCGTCATCGAGAGCTATTCCTGTCAGATACACTACGAATCGGTGAGGACTGGGATATCATTCTCGGCCTGCGGCATGGTAATTTGTATTCTTGGGCCTCGTTTATACCCAAGGACTACGAGAAAAGCGCAATTACCCCCACCATTGCCACAGTCTTTCGTCCAGTGGATGGCCTGTCTCTGTACGGCAGTTATATAGAAGCCCTGGAACAAGGGGCAACAGCGCCAGCCACCGCGGTCAACGCCGGTCAAGTCTTCCCGCCGACTGTGAGCAAACAGTACGAGTTTGGCGCAAAGGCCGAAGCGGATGACTGGTCGGCCAGCGCCGCGCTGTTTCGAATCGAACGCGCGCTCATCTACACCACTCCGGCCAATGTGTTCACCCAGGACGGCGAAGCCCGCTATCAGGGCCTGGAACTCAACGGCAAATTCCGCCTAAGTCCGAGTTGGCTTCTGACGGCCAGCGCCATGTGGCTGGATGCCACCAACCAAAAGACCACGGGCGGCGCGCTTGATGGCAAACGCATGGAGGGAGTGGCCCGCGAGCAGCTCAGTTTATATGGCGAGTACCAGATGCCGGGCTTGCCGCTCACATTGACGGCAGGCGTGAGTTACGAGGGTAAACGCCCGGTCGGCCCGGCCAACCGGTTCTATGTTGGCGATGTCACACTATTTGACACCGGCGCGCGCTACGAGACGAAAGTCGCGGGTAAGGCATTAACCCTGCGGCTCAATGTGGACAATCTGACCGATGAAGCCTACTGGTTTGTGGATCGGGGCAGTAGATTGACGCAGGGCATGCCGCGCACATTCAAGTTGGGCATAGAGCTTGAGTGGTAAGCAAACCACACCCCGAACACCCAAACCGGGCAGGTGGGAATGGCGGGATGGAGAGAATGGTGTTGAAGGTTGCCAGGATTTACCTATCGCCCCCGCCGTCATTCCAGCGAACGCTGGAATCCAGGAAGACAGGCCGGGGTATTCAGTGAATTCCAGCTTCTGCCTGTCTGCACCAGACCGGCCGGAATATAGTATTATTAACATGGCAATTAAATAGGCATCCTTGCCTATTTAATTGTCGCCCAATAAAATTCGGCGCAATTCGCGGAATTGCTTGATTTTATTGGGCTCCGCGGGCTACGCCCGCGCCAGCACATCCCTGTGCTGGATTATTAACCCGCTATATTATTAATTGCCGGGTTAATATAATGCAATTTTATTGCGGAGAGATTCCTGCCCGGATTCTGGTCGGGCTCAGAGCCCGAGATAGGTCTGGCGTATTTGGTCATCAGCCAAAAGCGTCTCTCCCGTGCCGGAGAGCTTCACCTCGCCGGTTTCCAGGACATAGCCCCGGTCACAGATGCCAAGCGCGGCAAAGGCATTTTGCTCCACCAAAAAAATAGTGGCGCCCGCCGCCTTCAGCTTTTTGACCGCCTCGAAGATTTCCGCCACCAGCAGCGGGGCCAGGCCCATTGAGGGCTCGTCCAGCAGCAGCAAGCGGGGATGGGACATCAAGGCCCGGCAAAGGGCGAGCATTTGCTGTTGGCCGCCGGACAAGGTTCCCGCGGGGTCTTTGCGCTTTTCCTTGAGGATCGGGAACATGGCGTACATTTTCTCAAGCTCATCCGCCACATCCCTGCCAGAACGCCGATAGGCCCCCAGGCGCAAATTGTGCTCAACGGTCAGCGGGCCGAAAACCTGCCGTCCTTCCGGCGCCTGTGAAATCCCCAGCGCCACACGTCCATGTGCCGGTGTCCTTGAGATATCGGTCCCGTCGAAACAGATCGCGCCCGCTGACAAGGGTTGCACCCCGGACAAGACCCGCAGCAGGGTGGTCTTGCCCGCGCCATTGGCCCCCACCAGGCTCACAATTTCACCCTCCGCCACCGTGACGGAAACATCCCGCAACGCCTGAATCCGGCCGTAATGGCTGGAGAGGCCGTTCAATTCCAGCAACATATCTCCTTCACCCTGCTTCAGCGCCGAGATAGGCGGCGATGACGTCCGGATGCGCCGCAACCTCCGACGGCGTGCCTTCGGTCAATTTCCGCCCGTAATCCAGCACCAGAATATGGTTCGATATCCCCATCACCATCTTCATATCGTGTTCGACCAGCACCACGGTGACACCTTGTTCGGCCACTTTTTGGATCACCGCGTCGATCTCACGGCTCTCGGTGGCGTTGAGACCCGCGGCCGGTTCGTCGAGCAGCAGCAGTTTCGGTTTTGCCGCCAGGGCGCGCGCAATCTCCAGACGTTTCAACGCCCCATAGGGCATGGCGGAGGTTTCCGCGTCCAGATATGCCCCGCAGCCGACAAACGCCATCAGCGCGCGGCAATGCTCCCGCGCCTCCCGGTCTTTGCGAACCAAGGCGGGGAAGCGCAACAGGGCCGGGAGCAGCGCGCGGCTCAGATGCAAATGGCGGCCCACCATCACATTGTCCAGGGCCGACATGTTGAAGAAGATCTGCAAATTCTGGAATGTGCGGCTCATGCCCATGGCCGCCAGTTCATGGGGCTTTTTGCCGGTCACCGGCACGCCGTTGAACGACACGGACCCAAAGGTCGGCGCATACACCCCGGTCACCAGATTAAACAGGGTGGTTTTGCCCGCCCCGTTCGGACCGATGATGGAGTGGATCGCGCCCGGTTGAATGGTGAAGTTCAATTCAGAGATCGCCTTCAATCCGCCAAAATGGATCGACAGATTATGGACCGAGAGGATCGGTTCAATGCGCGTCATCTCTCCCCCGTTTGCTCAGCAAACTGTCAAGGAAACTCTGAACGAATCAGAGTTTCCGTGCGGCACACCTGCCTGTAGCAGGCAGGAAGGTGGAAATCGCATTTTTACCTTGCGCGCTCTGATAAACCCCGGATGGATTTATTCAGAGCTTCCTTAAGGGTCGGCACCAGCCCACGCGGCATGAAGATCATGGTGCCCATCATGATCGCGCCGATGATCATATGCTCGAAATCTTTGAAGATGGTCAGGGCCTGTGGCAAGGCGGTCAGCATCACCGCCCCCACCACGGCCCCGAAGGTCGAGGCCATGCCGCCGAACACCACCATGGTGACCAGCTCGATGGATTTGAAGAACCCGGCCTTTTCCGGGGTGATGATCCCGACATAATGGGCAAATAGCGAGCCGACCAAGGAGGCAATGACGGCAGAGACCACAAAGATCAACGCCTTCACCTGGGCGGTATCAACGCCCACCACCGCCGCGCCGACCTCCGCCCCATGCACTGCCCGCAAAGCCCGGCCAAGCGGGCTGTCCACGATGTTCAGGGCCGCCCAGATGGTAAACAACAGCAGCCCGGCCACCACCCAATACCACATTTCCTCGTCATACAGCACGAAACCCAGAACGGAAAAATCCTCATACAGGATAAACCCGTCCGGCCCGCCGGTGAGCCAGACCTCTGTTTCCAGCACAATGGAAATGATGATGCCGACACCCAGCGTTGCCATTGCGAGATAATGGCCCTTCAATTTCAGGATCGGCTTAGCGATCACCAAGGCCAGCACCCCGACCAGGGCGGCGGAGATCAGCATCGCGCCTAAGGCCGGCCAGCCATAAGTGCTGGTCAGAATGGCCGATCCATAAGCCCCCAGGCCAAAGAACCCGGCATGCCCCAGCGAGATTTGACCGGCAAAGCCAATGAGCAAGTTCAATCCCACCGCCGCAATCGCATTAAAGCCGCACAGGATCAGGATATCGAGATAAAACGCGTTCGGCGCCACAAAGGGCAAAATGATCAGGATGACCGCCGACACGGCCAATCCCGCCAAACGAGAATGAAGCAAATGGCGCATGGCTTACACCCGGTCCGTGCCGCCTTTGCCAAACAAACCGTTTGGCATGAAGAACAGCACCAGCAAAATGATGATGAAGGCGACCGCATCCTTGTAAGCCGATGAAATATACCCGGCGGCAAAGGCTTCTGATAATCCGACGATAAGGCCGCCGACGACCGCCCCTAAGCCGTTGCCGAGTCCGCCTAGAACAGCCGCGGAAAACCCTTTTAGGCCCAGCATGATTCCGGCCTCGGAATAGGTGAAGGTGATCGGTGTAATCACGATGCCCGCAATGGCGCCCAACATGGCGGAGAGCGCGAAGGACAACATCAACACCCGTTTTACCGCAATGCCCACAAGCTGTGCCGCCAGGCGATTATAGCTGGTGGCCAGCATCGCCTTGCCGTGCAATGTGCGATTGAAGAAATACCACAGGCAGATGATGGTGACGCCGGCGACGCCAAATACCCACAACGATTGCGGGGCCAGTGTTGCGCCGGCCACCAGAATCGGTTCCTCGCCGGAGAAGGCGGGGATGGCGTGGATTTCTTTGCCCATCACCCACTGCGCCAGGCCGCGCAGAAAGATCGATGCGCCAATGGTGATGATGATCAAAGTGGTAACGGAGGCATTCTTTGCCCGCCCGACAGCACATTTTTCCAGCGCCACACCAACGATCACCACCACCATGATCGCGCCCGGCGCCGCCAACCATATAGGCGCACCGGAACCGATCAGCGCGGCGGTGGACATGCCGCCGATCATGATGAATTCGCCCTGGGCGAAGTTAATCACGTGGCTGGCATTGTAGATGATGGAAAAGCCGAGACCCACCAGCGCGTAGATGGCGCCGATGGTCAGCCCCGAGAAAACATATTGCAGAAATTCCGCAAACATGACCCCAGCCCCCTATTAAGCAAGACCCCAGTCAGGAAACGGGCCGGGGAGGCGCCCCCCCGGCCACACGGTGTTAGTCAACCAGATTCCAGGCCCCGTCGCGGATCTCGACCATATAGAAGACGTCAAGCGACAGGCCCAGATGATCGGAGGCGGAGAAGTTGAACTCGCCGGTGACCCCGACAAAACCGTCCGTGGCTTCGAGCGCGTCGCGGACCGCTGCTTTGTCGATGACGCCCGCCCGCTTGATGGCATCCACCATCAAATGCAGACCGTCATAGGCATATCCGGCAAAGGTGGATGGCTCGGAGCCGTATTTGGCGGAATACTCCGCAATGAACCCCTCCAGCACCGCCCGCCGGGGACCTTCCGGCAGTTGTTCGGCGATCATCACCCCGGTCGCGGGCAGGCGCAGTCCCTCCGCCGCATCGCCGGTGAGATCGAGGAAGGCTTTCGAGGCCACCCCATGGGACTGATAAAGCGGCGCCGTCATCCCAAGCTGCTTGTAGTTCTTGGTCACGATCGCCGGGCCTTGACCAAAGCCGAACACGAGCAGGGCCTGGGCATCGGCATTGCCTTTGATATTGGTCAACTGGGCGGTGACATCGGTATCTTTCGGGCCGTAGGTTTCATCGGCGACGATCTCAATGCCCATCAGTTCCGCGGCGATCAGGGTTTGTGCCCGCCCCGACTTGCCAAAACCGGAGCTTTCCGACAGCAGGGCCAGCCTGGAGAAGCCGCGTTTTTTCATATCCTGCATGACTTTTTCCGCCGCCATGCGGTCGGTATGCGGGGTTTTGAACACCCATTTCTTCACCGGGTCGATGATCACCACCGCGCCGGCAAGCGAGATAAACGGCACCCCTTCACGGTCGATCAATTTAGCCCCGGCCATGGTGGTCGCCGTGGTCGAGCCGCCCACGATCACGTCAACCCGGTCATTGCTTAGCAAGCGCTTGGTGAAGGACAAGGCTTTATCGGCCCGTCCGCCGTCATCATAAACGATCAGTTCCAGCGGACGGCCGTTTATCCCGCCGGCGCCGTTGATCTTATCCACGTACATCTCCAGCACTTTCTTTTCCGGATCGCCCAAAAAGGCGGCCGGACCGGACGCGGAGAGAAACGAGCCGATCCTGATCGGATCGGCCGCATGCGCGCTGAACGCCAAGCCAACCATGGCGGCGACGGCGAGTAATTTTGCTGTGACTTTCATTTGAACCTCCTCACTTGTTATTTTTTGGGTTGGTTAAGGAAGCTCTGAGAAATCCAGGATGGATTTATTCAGAGCTTTCTTAAAAAATACCGGGCGCTCTTACGCGGCGCCCTTGACGGCTGTCATGGTCAGCAGGTCATAGGCGGCGACCACTTCATCGTGCTGGTTGCGGATTTCCGCATCCCAGGTCACCTCGCCGTATTCGGCGGAGCGCCGGGATTTGGCTTTGACCGTCAGGGTGACCTTGATGGCGTCGCCCGGCGTCACCGGTTTCAAAAAGCGCAGGCTTTCCAGACCGTAATTCGCCAGCACCGGCCCCGGAGCGGGATCGACGAACAAGCCGGCGGCAAAGGACAGCAGCAGATAGCCATGCGCCACCCGGCCGGGGAAGAACGGGTTGGCCGCCGCCGCTTCCTCGTCCATATGGGCGTAGAAGGTATCGCCGGTGAAATGCGCGAAATGCGCCACGTCATCCGATGTGATGGTCCGGCTGTCGCTTTGCACGGCATCCCCGATCCGGGCTTCGTCGAAGTGAAGACGGAACGGATGAACCCCGTCCAGCCGGCGCGGCGCGCCCGGCAGATAGCGGTTGGTGACACCGGACAGCAGACGCGGCGAGCCTTGCAGAGCCGTGCGCTGCATATGGTGCTTCACACCCCGCAGCCCGCCCATTTCCTCACCACCGCCGGCACGGCCCGGACCGCCATGCACCAGCATCGGCAGCGGCGCGCCGTGACCGGTGCCCTCGCCCGCGCTGTCGCGGTCGCAGATATAAAGCCTGCCATGGAAAGCGCCGGCTGTGCTCAACACATGCTGCGCCACGGCCGGGTCATGAGTGAACAGTGACATCACCAGCGCCCCGCCGCCCCTGTTGGCGATGGTCACCGCCTGGTCCAGATCATCATAGGGCATAATGGTGGAAACCGGGCCGAATGCCTCTTCCGAGTGCACGATCCGGGCCGTCATCGGCTCATCGCAGCGCAGCAGAACCGGGCCCATGAACGCGCCTTTCCCGGCATCCGCGCCGATCACCTCAACCTTGTCAGGATCGCCAAAGACAATCTCGGCTTCCCGGCGCAGTTGGGCGATGCGACCGCGCACATCATCGCGCTGCGCCACGGTGGCCAGCGGCCCCATCTTCACTTCTTTCAGGCGCGGGTCGCCGATCGTGATGTTGCCCAGCCGGCCGGCGATGGCCGCCTGCAGGGCGTCGACCTGCGCCCGAGGCGCCAGAATGCGCCGAATGGCGGTACATTTCTGACCCGCCTTGACGGTCATTTCGCGCACCACCTCTTTGGCGAACAGGTCGAATTCCGGCGTGCCTTCCACCGCATCGGGGCCGAGGATGGCGGCGTTCAAGCTGTCGCGCTCGGCGATAAACCGCACCCCTTCCCTGGCCATCACCGGATGGTTTTGCAACTGTATGGCGGTTGCGGCGGAACCGGTAAAGCACACCGTATCCTGACAGCTCAGATGATCGAAAATGTCCCCGGCGCCGCCAACCACTAATTGCAGCACTCCATCGGGCAGCAGACCGGTTTCGATCATAATGCGCACGGCGGCTTCACACAGCGGCGCCGTCGCGCGGGCCGGTTTGACAATGGCCGGAACGCCCGCAAGCAAGGTCGGACCGAGTTTCTCCAACATCCCCCAGACCGGGAAGTTGAAGGCATTGATATGCAGTGCCACCCCGTGCCGCGAGGTAAAGACGTGCTGGCCAATGAAGCTGCCTTGCTTCGACAGCGGCTCCGCGCCGCCATCCACCAGGACGGTGTCATTGGGCATCTGACGGCGGCCGACGGAGGCGTAGGTGAACAAGGTCCCCGTTCCGCCCTCAATATCGATCCAGCTATCGCTTTTGCGCGCGCCGGTGTCATAAGACAGCTCATAGAGCGCCTCCTTGCCCGCGACAATCGCTTTTGCCAGCCCTTTCAGCATCACAGCGCGCTGATGAAAGGTCATCGCGCGCAAGGCCGGACCGCCGGTCTCGCGGGCGTAGCGGGTCATTGCCCCGAAATCCAGCCCGTCCGACCCGGTTTGAGCCACCACCTCGCCCGTTACGGCCGAGTGAATGTCGTTTAAGTTTTTGCCCGGCTGCACCCAGCCGCCAAGCGCATAGTTATCGAGAATTTTCATGAATGTTGATCCTCAGTGGATATCGTCAAAGCTGACCTTGACGGTGTCGGTTTGCGGAAAGGCCTGACAGGACAGCACATCACCGCGGGCGATTTCGTAGTCCTCAAGGCCGAAGGTGTTGTCCATATCGATCTCACCCTCGATCAGCCTGCAGCGGCAGGTAGAGCACACGCCGCGTTTACACGCATAAGGCAGCTCAATACCTTCCCGCTCCGCCGCATCCAGCAGGGCGACGGTGTTTTTCGGTATCTTGATCACATGGGTGACGCCGTCAATCAGAATGGTGGCCTCGCACATATCGCCGCCTGCTTCACGCGCCGGCCGCGGGGTTGCCGGTTTGAAAGCGGCGCCGAAGCTCTCATATTTGATTTTCTGTTTCGCAACGCCGTGGGCTTCCAGAGCGCCGCGCACCGCGTCGATCATCGGGTCCGGGCCGCAGATGAAGGCGATATCAATGGTTTGCGGTTGCAGCCATATCTTGAACAGTTCGGCGAGCTTGCCGGCATTCAGCCGGCCATTCAGCATCTCCACGTCTTGCGTTTCACGGGAAAGCACGTGAATGATGTTAACCTGCCGCATGTAACGGTTCTTCAGATCCGCCAGTTCTTCGCGGAACATGATCGTGCGGGTGGCGCGATTGCCGTAGACCAGGGTGAAGAGGCTCTCCGGCTCTTCGGTCAGGATGGCGCGCATGTTGCCCAGGACCGGCGTGATGCCGGAACCGGAGGCGAACCCCGCGTAATGCTTTCGGTTGGACGGCGACACCGCCACATGGAACGCGCCGGCCGGCGGCATCGCCTGCAGGGTTTGCCCGGCTTTGACGGTGTCATTGGCCCAGGTGGAAAACACACCCTCTTCCAGCTTGCGAATGCCGACACGGATCGGTTCATCCGCCGCCGAGCAGATCGAATAGGACCGGCGCACTTCCTGCCCGCCGATTTCGGCTTTCAGCGTCAGATGCTGACCGGGGCGAAAGGCGAAAGTATCGGACAGATTTTCGGGAACATCGAAGGTCAACACCACGGCGTCGCGGAGGTCTTTGCGCACGGCGGCAACCGTCAAGGGATAGAACCGGCTCATCGGGGGCGCTCCGTCACAGGCATTTGAAGTAATCGAACGGTTCCGCGCAAGACAGGCAGCGATAGAGTGCCTTGCACGGGGTGGCGCCGAATTCACTCACCCGTTCAGTCTCGCCCGAACCGCAAGCCGGGCAGGATTTCGGGCCGGCGCCTTCCGGGTTCGGGGGGGCAATGCCATAGGCTTTCAGTTTCGCCCGGCCCCGTTCGGTGATCCAGTTGGTAGACCAGGGCGGAGACAGGCGGCGCGTGATCGAGACATCTTCAAGGCCGTGATCGCGCAGCGCCTTTTTCACGCCAAGCGCGATCACCGCCGTGGCCGGACAGCCCGAATAGGTCGGCGTCACGGCCACCGTCACCGCGCCGTCATTGACCGCCACGTCGCGGATAATGCCGAGATCCACCACCGAGATCACCGGGATCTCCGGGTCCGGCACCTCGTCCAGCCAGGACCAGATCGTTGCTGTCCGCGCTTCCCCCATTACCAGCAGGCTCCGGGATAAGCGCGCGGCAGTGACTGCATCTGCGCCAGCAAATAGCCAAGATGTTCGGTGTGAACGCCGTCGGTCTTGCCGCCCCTGGCCATCCAGCCGTTTTCCGGTCTGGTGAGGGTGGCGTCGTCAAGCACTTCCGCGACCCGCTTGTCCCAGGCGGGTTTCAACTCGGCCGCCCGCGGCGCCGTCCCGGCATCGGCCAATTCGTCCTCCACCGTATCGCCTTCGAACATCTCGCCGGTATAGCGCCACAGCGCGTCAATGGCGGTTTGGGTACGGCGATGGCTTTCCTCGGTCCCATCGCCTAAGCGGACCATCCATTCCCCGGACCGCAGCAGATGATAGCGCGCCTCCACCAGGCCCTTCGCCGCAATCTCGGCAATACGTTCATGACGGGATCCGGTCAGCGCGCCGAGCAGTTCCAAATGCCACACATCGAACAGGAACTGTCGCACCAGGGTGACCGCGAAATCACCGTTCGGCTGCTCTACCAGCAGCAGGTTGCGGAACTGGCGTTCGGTTCGCAAATAGGCCAGCGCATCGGCATCCCGGCCCCGGCCTTCCACCTCGCCCGCCAGACCCAGCCACATCCGGGTTTGACCGATCAGATCCAGCGCCACATTGGGCAGGGCCAGATCCTCTTCGATGGTCGGCGCATGACCGCACCATTCGCTCAATCGATGGCTGAGAATGAGGGTGGTGTCCCCCATGCGCAGCAGATAGTCAAACAGCGCGCCGTTCATCACATGTGCCCGATCTCTTCCGGGATGTCGAAGAAGGTCGGATGGCGGTAGATCTTGGTGTTGGAGGGCTCGAACAGCGCCTCTTTCTCCTCCCCGGTGGAGGCGGAGGCGGTGATGTCGGCGGAGCGCGCCACCCAGATCGACAAGCCTTCATTGCGCCGGGTATAAACGTCACGCGCATAGGACAGCGCCAGTTCAGCGTCCGGCGCGTGCAGGCTGCCCACATGGCGGTGCGCAAGACCGTGCCGGGAGCGGACAAAAACTTCCCACAGATCCATGTCAATCATCAAGGCCTCCTCTGATGGCTGCATCAGGCCGCCGCACGGGCGGCTTTGCGTTTTTCGGCATGGGCCGCGGCCGCTTCGCGCACCCAGGCCCCGTCTTCATGCGCTTTGCGGCGCGCGGCCATGCGTTCCGCATTGCACGGACCGTTGCCCTTCAAGACCTGATGGAACTCATCCCAATCGATCTCGCCGAAATCGTAAGCGCCGCGCGCCTCGTTCCACTTTAAATCCGGGTCCGGCACGGTCAGACCGAGGTATCGGGCTTGCGGCGCCGTCTGATCGACGAATTTCTGCCGCAGTTCGTCATTGGAATTGATCTTGATTTTCCAGGCCATGGATTGAGCGGAATGCACACTGGCGCCGTCGGGGGGACCGAACATCATCAGCGACGGCCACCACCAGCGGTTCAACGCATCCTGGGCCATTTCCTTTTGCGCTTCCGAACCCTCACAGAGTGCGCGCAAAATGTCGAAACCCTGGCGCTGGTGAAAACTCTCTTCCTTGCAAATCCGGGTCATGGCGCGGGCGTAAGGACCGTAAGAGCACCGCTGTAACGGCACCTGATTCATAATCGCAGCCCCATCGACCAGCCAGCCGATGGCCCCGATATCCGCCCAGGTCAGGGTCGGATAATTGAAAATGGAAGAGTATCTGGCTTTACCGCTCAGCAATTGCCCGGTGAGTTCTTCCCGGCTGACCCCCAGCGTTTCGGCGGCGCAATACAGGTAAAGACCATGTCCGCCCTCGTCTTGAATTTTTGCCAGCAAAATGGCTTTGCGCTGCAGGGACGGCGCGCGGGTAATCCAGTTGCCCTCCGGCAACATGCCGACAATTTCGGAATGGGCATGTTGGGAAATCTGGCGGATCAAGGTCTTGCGATACCCTTCCGGCATCCAGTCCTTGGGCTCGATCTTGATGTCGGCGTCGATACGGTCCTGAAAGGCCCGTTCTTTGTCGTCCATATCGTCCCGGCTACGGACAGACCGGGCGCCGGTATTAACCATTTGTGCGTACATATTAAGCGCTCCTTTAAGAGTTCAAGATTTTGGGCGCAGGTCAACTACCCGCTTCGCCTTGCCTTCAGACCGGGCCACGGCGCCCGGCTCCTGCACCGTGACCCTGGTGGAGATACCGACATTGACCTTGATGGCATGCTGCAGCGCTTTGCCCGTGGCGGCCCTGGCGTCGGCGTCCATACCGCCCGCACGGGCCTCGACCAGGACTTTGAGCGCGTCCATGTGACCGTCGCGAGACACTTCCAACTGGTAATGCGGGGCCAGGGTTTTAGCGCGCAGGATCAATTCTTCGATTTGCGACGGGAACACGTTCACGCCGCGAATAATCAGCATATCGTCGGAACGGCCGGTGATCTTGTCCATCCGGCGCATGGATCGCGCGGTGCCCGGCAACAGCCGCGTCAGATCACGGGTGCGATAGCGGATCACCGGCATGGCGCGTTTAGACAGCGAGGTAAAGACCAGTTCGCCCTCTTCGCCATCCGCCAGCGCCTCACCGCTCACCGGATCGACGATTTCCGGATAGAAATGGTCTTCCCAAATATGCGGGCCGTCCTTGGTTTCCAGGCATTCCATGGCCACCCCCGGCCCGATCACTTCCGACAGACCGTAAATATCGAGCGCGTCGATCATAAAGGTGTCTTCCAGCTCGCCGCGCATCTCCCCGGTCCAAGGCTCGGCCCCGAAGATGCCGGTCCGTAGCGCGGTTTCGCGGGTGTTCATGCCCTGGCGGCGCATTTCATCGGCGATGTTGAGCATATAAGACGGCGTCATCATGATGAGGTCGGGCTTAAAATCACGGATAAGCTGGACCTGTTTCTCGGTCTGACCGCCGGAGATCGGGATCACGGCACAGCCCAGCTTTTCCGCCCCGTAATGCGCGCCCAAACCGCCGGTGAACAGGCCATAGCCATAGGCGATATGCGCCTTATGACCGGGACGGCCGCCTGCGGCATAGATGGAGCGCGCCATCACTTCTGACCAGGTTTCGATATCTTCCCTGGTATAGCCCACCACCGTCGGCTTGCCGGTGGTGCCGGACGAGGCATGCACCCGAACCACCTGTTCCATCGGCACGGCGAACAGGCCGAACGGATAATTCCGGCGCAGATCTTCCTTGGTGGTAAAAGGGAATCTGGCCAGATCACCGAGGGCGCTAAAATCTTCCGGATGCGCCCCGTGTGCTTCGCATTTGGCCTTGAAATACGGCACGTTTTTATAGGTGTGCTGTAACGACCACTTCATCCGCTCGGTTTGCAGCGCCGTGATCTCGTCACGGGTGGCGGTTTCGATGGCGTGATATCCCTTGGACATGTGGCTTTCCTGGTGAGATATCCGGGTTAGATCCGTTCGATGATCAATGCGATGCCCTGGCCGACGCCGATGCACATGGCGCACAAGGCGAAACGGCCCTGACACGCTTCCAATTCGTGCATGGCGGTGATAACAAGCCGCGCGCCGGAACAGCCCAGCGGATGGCCCAGGGCAATGGCCCCGCCATTGGGATTGACCCGCGCCTCGTCATCGGCCAGACCCAGTTGACGCAACACTGCCAGACCTTGCGCGGCAAATGCCTCATTCAGCTCGATCACATCCATCTGATCGAGGCCAAGCCGCGCCTTTTGCAGCACTTTTACCGAGGCCGGCGCGGGACCGATCCCCATGATGCGCGGCGCGACCCCCGCCGTTGCCATCGCCACGATCCGGGCGCGCGGGGTCAGACCGTTGGCCTTCGCCCCGGCTTCGGAGGCGATCAGCAGCGCCGCCGCCCCATCGTTCACACCCGAGGCGTTCCCGGCGGTGACACTGCCCTCCGCGCGCACCACTCCTTTCAAGCCCGCGAGCTTTTCCAGCGAGGTTTGGCGCGGATGTTCATCCGTATCGAAGATGATCGGGTCCCCTTTACGCCGAGGAATGGTGACCGGCACGATTTCTTTGCCCAACCGGCCGGAGGCAATGGCGGCGGCGGCTTTTTGCTGGGAGCGCAGCGCGAATGCATCCTGATCCTCGCGGGAAACGCGGAAATCTTCCGCGACATTCTCCGCCGTTTCCGGCATGCTGTCGATGCCATAGCTTTGTTGCATTAATGTGTTGACGAAGCGCCAGCCGATGGTGGTGTCATACACCGCATGGGCGCGGCTGAACGCGGTTTCCGCCTTCGGCATCACAAACGGGGCCCGGCTCATGCTTTCCACCCCGCCGGCGATCATCAGATCGGTCTCGCCGGATTTGACGGCCCGCGCCGCCATGCCGACTGCATCCATGCCGGAACCGCAAAGCCGGTTTACCGTGGCGCCCGGAACGGCCACCGGCAGCCCCGCCAGCAAAGCCGACATGCGGGCCACGTTACGGTTATCTTCCCCCGCCTGGTTGGCGCAGCCATAGATCACATCTTCAACCGTTTCCCAGTCCACATCCGCGTTGCGGTCCATCAGCGCCTTGATCGGCGCCGCGCCTAAATCATCCGTGCGCACAACGGCGAGGGCGCCGCCATAGCGGCCGAAGGCGGTGCGAATGGCATCACAGATAAAAGCCTCAGTCATGGCGTTTCAATCCTGGCACGGTTTCCCCTTGGATGGTGCGGCTTTTGCCCCGAAACAGACCGATGACATCACCCGCTTGATTGGTCACGGTGACGTCATACACACCGGAACGCCCGGCGAGATGGATTTCCCGCGCCTCCGCGCTCAGCACATCGCCCAGCCGGCCCGGCGCCGGATAGGCAATGTCGCAGCCCGCGGCCACGGTGGTTTTGTTGTGCGTGTTGCAGGCAAAGGCAAAGGCGCTGTCGGCAAAGGCGAAGCAAATACCGCCATGCAGGGTCTTGTGTCCATTCAGCATTTCAGGACGCACGGTCATTTTGGCGCGGCAATAACCGGGGCGAACCTCATCGATCTCAATGCCCAGCCACTGTGACATTGCATCTTCGGCCAGCATGCCGGTTGCCACCGCGCGCGCCAGAACAACATCACCTGCAAGATCATCCATGGCGGCGCCCTCCGGCGGCGGCAAGCGCGTTTAAGGACAGGGCGGTCATTCACTGGCCCTTGAATTTAGGGGCGCGCTTTTCGGTGAAGGCGCGCACCCCTTCGCGATAGTCGGCGGTGCGCCCGGCGATGGTTTGCAGGTCGCGCTCCAGATCAAGCTGTTCGTCAAAACTGTTGGTGGCGGAGGCATGGATGGCCCGCTTGATCAAGCCCAGTCCCACCGTCGGCTGGGCGGCGAGATGGACGGCGAGAGCGGTTGCCTCTTCCAGCAGCGTCTCCGGCTCAACCGCCTTGTAAATCATGCCCCATTGTGCGGCCTGATCCGCCGTGACTTTATCCCCCAGCAGCGACAATGCCATGGCCCGCGCATGGCCCACCAACCGTGGCAGGGTCCAACTCCCGCCGCTGTCCGGCAGCAGACCAATCTTGCAAAACGCCTGAATAAAGGAGGCTCTGCGCGAGGCGATCACAATGTCACAGGCCAGGGCAATATTCGCCCCGGCCCCGGCCGCGACGCCGTTGACGGCACAAATCACCGGCATGTCCAATGATTTCAGTTTGCGCGCCAGCGGGTTATAGCGCTGCTCCAGCGACTCACCCAGATTCGGGGCCTCCGCGCCGGGCGCGATGGCGCGATCCGACAAATCCTGCCCCGCCGAGAAGCCTTTCCCCGCCCCGGTGATCAGCAGGCAGCGCACCCTGTTCTCCGGCGTCTCCACCCGCTCCAGGGCGTCGCGCAGTTCCGCATGCATGGTGGTGTTGAAACTGTTCAGCTTGTCGGGACGGTTCAGGGTGAGGGTGGCGATGCCCGCCTCGATCTCGAACAGGATGGTCTCGTACATGATTATTCAGCTTGGAAAACGAGGGGACGTTTTTCGAGAAAAGCCGCAATATGCGATAGCAATGGGGTTACCAGGGCGTTCAGGGCTTCAGGCCGATCCAACGTCAACGTCAAAATTCTCGAAACCCTGCGACTGGGTGTCGGCATGGACTATCTCCTCTCAAAATTGATACACTTTATATGCTTTTATAAAATTACTTTATCAAATATTTCCATGCCTTCAAACACTTTTTTACCCTCGAATCGCGGGAATTTTTGCGATCAAGTCATCAAATACTGAAAAATAGAGAAATTTGAACCTGCCCCGCACTTCAACTTATGATACATATATTTCATCAATCAAATAAAAAATGACAAATTTAATGAGTAATTCAATGTTTGAAGATCTGTTTGCCAGGCACAGGGCAGTATTGGACTCGGCGGTTTCTGCCGCAAAAGACCGGGGCTACTGGTCTCAATATCCCGAGACTCCTTCACGAAAAATCTACGGCGCGAGCGCGGCACAGGACGGCGAGGCCGCCTTGACCGATCTGGCCTTGGTCGCGGATCGCTTCACCATCGTTCAGTCCCGGCGGGAGACTGGGTGATGGCCATTTATGAGATCGACGGCATCCGCCCGGTGGTGCATCCGTCAAGCTATGTCCACCCCGAAGCGGTGCTGATCGGCGATGTGCAGATCGGCCCCGGCTGTTATATCGGCCCGCTTGCCAGCCTGCGCGGCGATTTTGGCCGCATCCTGATCGGCCAGGGCGCAAATATTCAGGAAGGCTGCGCCGCCCATGCCTTCCCGGGCATGGATGTGGTCGTGGCGCCGGACGGCCATATCGGTCACGGCGCTATCCTGCATGGCTGTATCATTGGTGAAAACGCGCTTGTGGGGATGAACGCCGTGATTATGGACGGCGCGCGAATCGGGCGCGCCGCCTTTGTCGCGGCGCAATCCCTGGTGAAGGCGGAAGACCGGATCCCCGACCGTCACCTGGCGGTGGGGGCGCCGGCTAAAGTGACCCGGGAATTGACCGAGGATGAGATTTCCTGGAAAACCCGCGGCACGCTGGCATATCAGCGTTTGACAGTCCGCAGTCTTGCCGGTTTGAAAAAGTGCCGGCCATTGACGGAACCGGAGCCGGGCCGTGGGTCCGTGGACGCAGGTGATCTGGCGCCGCTGTCGCGCGTCAGGCGCGCTTAAAGCAGCGGCCTGCCTCCCTGCCCGCGCCGATCGAATGTGGGGCCATTGAGTAATGAATAAATGCCGCGCCGACACGCTTGCGAACGGGTTGATAGAGCAGATCGCGCCGAAGGCCAAATCCCTGATCGTCACCTGTTTTGGCGACGCCGTCCTGCCGCATGGCGGCGCCTGTTGGCTCGGCAGTTTGATTCGGCTGATGCGCCCTTTCGGCCTCAGCGACCGGCTGGTGCGCACCTGCGTGTTCCGCCTGAGCAAAGAAGACTGGTTGACGTCGATCCCGGTGGGACGGCGTTCCCTTTATACGGTTACCGAAACCAGTCGGCGGCGGTTTGAGGCCGCCGACCAGCGCATTTACGGCGGCCAACAACAAGGCTGGGACGGCGAATGGACCTTTGTGCTTGCCAGCGACCGCACCCGCCCGGTCGAGCCCAAAAGACCGCCCGGTGACGAGGAAGCCGGCGCCGATCTCACCCGGCAGTTGCAGTGGATCGGCTTTGGCGAAGTGGGCCAGCGGCTCTACGCGCACCCCGTATCAAACAGCGAGCAGTTGCGGCTTTTATTCCAGAATCTGGATATGGGCCAGGATGCGGTGATCTTCCGCGCGACGGCCGAGACGCTGACCGGCAGCGAACCGCTCCGCGCCCTGGCGCGCCGCATATGGAATCTGGAGAAGGTGGAAGCGGATTACCAGGCTTTTCTGGATGTGTTCCGGCCCGTTCTGTCCGCCTTATCACAAGCGGGAGCGCTGCCCGGCGAACTCTGCTTTATGGTGCGCACGCTTCTGATCCATGAGTATCGGCGCATCGTGCTGCGCGACCCCATGCTGCCCGAGGCGCTCTTGCCCGGTGAGTGGACCGGCGCGGCCGCCTGGCTATTGTGCCGCAACCTGTATCGCTTAACCGAGGCCCGGGCGGAACGCCATTTGTGCGCGGTTCTGGAAACCGCCGACGGGCCCGTGACCAAGGCGCATCCGCCCTATTTCCAGCGCTTCGGCGGCCTGCGCGGCGCATAAATCCTGCATGCCTCTGGCCCGCGGAGGGTTGCGTTTATGAAGATTCTGTGGCCTGGTTCGGCGCTCCTTCCCGGATCTCGCCCCGGTCGATCAAGCGCGGGGCTGGATTCAAAGCTGAAGATCAGCGCCAGGCCGAGACGCGCAGGGGGGTGTTGATCAGGAATTGGCCAGAGCAATGAATTGAGGGGGTGTCCTGACCCCCCTCACATGCCGGGCGAAGGGCTGCAGTTTCACCTTCGATTTACCCCGCAGATGCAGGTTTAGAACTTATGAGGGGTGGGCGGCCCCCGCAGCATTCGCATGCAGATTTTGCCCCGGCAATATTTGAACTATAGTCTATTCATTCCAAAAATCACCCCATAATATTCCACCAAATTCCGCAAAATTCCGTTTGATTCCGTCAACACTCGTTGGATTTTAAAAATCCGATAAAAAAATGCACAATCATCTTTCGCAAGATTCTAGTCATGAGCCGGCGGCGCTTGCGTGCCCCTGGCGCCCCAGCCGCTCAACTTATAAATCCGCTGTCCCTGATCAACTGCGCCAACTCATCAACGGACGCCTTTAAGGGCTTGTTGGTCGTGTCCAGTTGCGCATCGGCGCGTTTGTAGAGCGCCTCGCGGCTTTTGAGAATAGACTTCAACTGCTCCATTGATTCCGGATTTCCGGCCATGGGCCGGGTATCGCCCTGCGCCAGCACCCGTGACATATGTTCGCTTGGGCTGGCCCTCACCCAGATGGTGTGAAAATGGGCCAGCAACCGCTCATAGGTTTCGGGTTCCGAGACGATCCCGCCCGCGACCGCCAGGATGAGGGTATCGTAGATCGAGATGACACGGCTGACCGCTTGTTGCTCAAGGGTCCGATACCCCTCTTGCCCATACATCGCAATGATTTCGTTGACCGGCATGCCGGCCTGGTCTTCGATTTCCCGGTTAAGTTCGACAAAAGGCAGGCGCAGGACCTGCCCTGCCATCGCGCCCAATGTGGATTTCCCGGCCCCTCGAAGACCGATCAGACAGACACGCTGGGCCCGAAGGCTTTTCGGCTCTGATGGGCTAAGCACTTGCAGCGCGCGCTTGCGCGTCCTGGTCGACGAAGAACGAAATAAGTCAGCAACCTTCATCACTTCAGACGTCCACGGATCGTCTTCCCCGATGAGCCACTCAATACGATACCCTAATGCGATGGAGACGCGTTGCAGTAACCCGATCGAGATATTGCCCTCGCCCGCTTCCAGTTGCGCGAGATATCGCGGGGACACGCCGGAGGCCTCGGACACCAGTCGCCGAGGCATGCCCTTCAACTCGCGCGCCTTTCTAACCCGTTCCCCGACCCTCGCCAGCAATGCCTGAACCTCGGCGTCAACGAGGCTTTGCGTCGTATCGACGACAGCCTCGCCGCGGAAATTGACAATTTCAGTCATCTGCCCGGTTTTTCAGATAAGGCTCAACAACTTCCCTGATGAAATTCGGCGGTATCCTTTTTTCAAACGCGGGCTGATCGACAAAAACGCTGACGAAATCACCCTCAAAACAAAAAATGCCGTCTTGCCGACCCTCGACATGGAAACCGATGGATGTCTTCCCAAGCCGGTTTGGGGCAACGGAACATATCAATCTGTGCCGGGGTGTGACGGGGGCCTTGAAATTCATCGTCATATTGACGAACGGCATGCCGATCTTCCGGTCGCGTTCCAACTGGTACCAACCGCCGCCGAGATGATGTTCCCACCAGGCGTCAATGGCCGCCAGAGCGAACCAGGGCAGGCGCGCGGTATAGACAATCCAGGCCGGGTCACAATCGCCCCACTGCACCCGGATTTCGTGCTCAAATATCATTAACAGGCCTTTTAAGCGATGCCACCAGACTTAAACCCGTTCCATATTATAGTTGCCGCGCTTGCCGGTTCCGTAACGCTGTAGGGCGCCGTCCTCGCCAACCGCGTTGGGTCGCTGGAAGATCCAGTTTTGCCACGCCGTCAGACGCCCGAAGATTCGGGTTTCCATGGTTTCAGGCCCCGCAAAACGCAGATTGGCCTCCATGCCGGTCATGGCGTCCGGGCTGAAAGAGGCCCGCTCCTCGCTGAAGATGCGCACTTCGTCTTCCCAGTCGATGTCGTCCAGGGCATAGGTGATCAACCCCAATGCCGACGCATCGACCGCGTCGAGGCTTTCACCAATCTTCTGCCTTGCCGCCGCAACGGTCTCGGACTCGCCGAGAAACCGCGTTTCCAGTCGGGTAAAATCATTCGCCATAGGGAAACGACCGAAATTGGCGTCGGACAGCGTAATGCCCGCTAAAGGCCGGTTATCGCCTTCAAATACGCCTTCCATCATGTAACTGCGGTCCACGGCCCACAGAATCTCGGCCAGGACACCGGCAAAACACGAGCCGTGTTCGATAACCGCAATCAGCGAGCGGGATGTCACATCGATGCGCTTTAACACCCGTTTCCAATAGGCGAGAATCTCACGCGCCAGCCAGTGATCTTCCTGGGCGACCAGCGCGCTTTCATGCGCCAGGACGGCGTTCGCATCGCCCTGGCTGCGGAACACCCAAAGGCCGATCTCCATTTCATTAAGGCGCAGATGCAGGATCGCATCATCAAGTTCACGCGCCAGACGCAGCAGATAAGACTGATCTCCCTTAGCTACGAGGGCGTCCGACGACCGGAGCGCCTCGCAATTCGGGCCGCTGATCGTGATCGTCGCCTTGCGGCCTTCCCGGTCAATCGCGACCTCGACCAGCGAGTAGGAGACCGCGCCATCATCGGCAAATCTGCGCACAATGGGGCCGAGGGAAATACCGGCTTCGGCCTTGCTTTCGGCGCCCGCCGCAAACTCGGCGGCGCGCGTGGCCACCGTTTCCTCGAACCGGGGGTTCGCGATGACCTCGTCCACAAGACGCCATTCCAGGGCGCGTTTACCTTTCACGCCTTCCTCGATCGAGCAGAAGATATCGGCCAGATCACGGCGCACCTTTCGCTTATCGGTGACGCGGGTCAGGCCGCCAGTGCCGGGCAAGACGGCAAGCAGCGGAACTTCGGGCAAGGCAACGGCCGAGGCGCTGTCATCGGTCAGCATGATGTAATTGCACGCCAGCGCCAGTTCATAGCCGCCGCCCGCACAGGCCCCCTTGATCGCCGCAATATACTTTTGCCCGGAATCCGCTTCCGCCGCTTCGAAGGTATTTCTGGTTTCATTGGTGAACTTGCAAAAATTCACCTTATGCGCATGCGCCGCGCCGCCGAGCATACGAATATTGGCGCCGGCACAAAACACATTGTCCTTGCCGGATCGCAAAACCACGACCTTCACTTCCGGGTGCTCAAAGCGCATCCGCTGAACGATATCGGCAAGCTCAATATCGACCCCCAGATCGTAGGAATTGAGCTTTAACTGATAGCCGTCAAACAAGCCGCCATCTTCATCGACATCCATATAGAGGTTTGCGATATTGCCCTTGTAATCAATGCGCCAATGGCGATAGCGGGACGGGTCGGTTTGAAAATCAATCACTTTGGTCACGGGCCTAAGCCTCCATCATGTCGATTGCTGTCTTAATTGTTGCGCCATACAGCCTTTTAGTGAAGCTATAGAGCGCCTCTGATTTATTCAGGGCTTCCATAAGGAAGCCCTGAATAAATCCATCCTGGATTTCTCAGGGCACGCAAGGTGAAAATGCGATTTTCACCTTGCTTCAAAATCAATGACATACGTCAATGATTTTGGCGGCACATCCCTGTGCCGCGGGAAACTCTGATTCAATCAGAGTTTCCATAAGGAAGCCCTGAATAAATCCATCCTGGATTTCCCAGGGCACGCAGGGCGAAAATGCGATTTTCACCCTGCTTCAAAATCAATGACTTGCGTCAATGATTTTGGCGGTACACCTGCCTGCAGCAGGCAGGTCCCTGTACCGCAGGAAGCTCTGATTGAATCAGAGCCTCCATAAACACAGGATTCAAGCCGCATGATTTTGCCTCGTTGCCGAGTATTCCGCGGGCAGGAGGTTCAGGAAGGCGCTGATCGCCTCCAGGGTGGCCTCGGGTTGATCGAAATGGGGGGAATGCCGGCAGTCGTCGATGACGACAAGTTCGACCTCGGCGGGGCTTTTGCGCCGCACCACCTCGATTTGCGCCAAGGTTCCGTATTGATCTTCACGCCCCTGCAACGCCAGCACGGGCACGCGAAATGACGCGATGACCGCCTCGATGTTCCAGGCTTTGAAACCGGGATCGAGCCATGCCTCGTTCCAGCCGCGGAACGTTGCAGCCGGGTCCGCATGATATTTCGCCATGCGCGCTTTCATCGTCGTTGTCTCAAACATATCACGCGCAGCGGCTATCTCGGCCAGCCCCATCGGTTCGGTGAAAAAATGCGGCGCCATCAAAACCACGCCACGCAGCCGATCATCCGCCACGCTCCCGGCGTAAATCGCCGCGATACTGGCGCCATCCGAATGCCCCAAAAGCACATAACCGGGCGCATCAATGGCGGCCAGGACATCCGGCAGACAATCAAGGGCTTCGCGGGTCATGTAATCCAGCGGTCGCGGCAGAGGCGCCGCATCGGAGCGGCCATAGCCCGCCCTTGAAAAGGCGAAAACGCGGTAGCCGGTATAATCCGCAAGCTGCCCGGGAAACGCGCGCCACAGCGCCAGACAGCCCAATCCCTCATGCAGCAAAACGATGACGGGAACGCCTGGATCGTCAGGCCCGAATACCGCCCATTCCAATGAGGTCCCGTTCGCAACCACGCGCCCGGAGGGCGCCGACCGATCTATTTTCATCATCCACGATCCCGCAGTTTGAAGCGCTGAATCTTGCCGGTCGCGGTTTTCGGCAACTGGTCGATCACCTCGATCCAGCGGGGATACTTCCACTTGCCGATGCGCTCCTTCACAAACTCCTTGAGACTGCCGAGCGCCGCGTTGTCGGCTACCTCCTTCAAAACGACATAGGCTTTCGGTTTTTCCAGCCCCTCATCATCGCGCCGGGCGACGACGGCGGCTTCCAGAACGGCCGGATGGGCCACCAAAGCCTGCTCAATCTCAAACGGCGACACCCAGATCCCTGAGACTTTGAACATGTCATCGGTGCGCCCGCAATAGACATAGCGCCCTTGTTCGGTAAGTTCATATTTATCGCCGGTTCGCGTCCAGACGCCTTCAAACGTCGCCCGACTCTTGGCGCGCTGGTTCCAGTACCCATCTGCGGAAGAGCTTCCGCAAACCAGTAACTCGCCGATGCCCCCGGGCGGCACATCATGCCCCGCTTCATCGACCAGCCGGAGTTGATAGCCGGGCACGGCCGTGCCGGATGTGCCATAAACAACGTCGTCGCGCCTGTTGGACAAAAAGATATGCAACATCTCGGTTGAGCCGACACCGTCCAGAATATCGACCCCGGCGCGGTCGCGCCAGGATTTGCCGACCTCTTCCGGCAGAGCCTCGCCCGCGGAGATGCAGAGGCGCAGCGCCGTTTCGGCAGGCGGGGTGGTTGTGTCCCAGTGATGGAGCATGGCCGCATAAAGGGTCGGCACACCGCAAAAGAGGGTGGGCGTTTCCTTAACAAGAATATCGGTGACGACCTGCGGTGTCGGGCGCCCCCTTAATAAGACCGTCGTCGCGCCGACGGACATCGGAAAAGACATGGCGTTGCCGAGCCCGTAAGCGAAAAACATCTTTGCGACGGAATAGACGGTATCGGTTTCTTGAATCCCAAGCACCTGGGCAGCATAGGTGTCGCAGGTATAGCGCAGGCTGCCATGCACATGCCGCACGCCTTTCGGCTTGCCTGTCGAACCGGATGAATACAGCCAGAATGCCGGTTCATCGGCCGTCACATCAAGCGGCTCGACAGGCTCCGCGCCACGAATAAACGCCTCCATTGACGTGGCGCCTTCCGGCCCTTCCCCGCCGATGACGACAATTTTGCGCAAAGACGGGCAATCCTTCAAGACAGGTTGCACCGCGTCATACAGTTCAGCGGAGACAAACAGGCAACCGGCCCGGCTGTCGCGAATAATGTCGGCATACACGGACGGCGCCAGAAGTGTGTTCAACGGGACCGGGATGATACTGGCCTTGAGAGCGCCCCAAAAAAGGGCGGGGAACTCAATCTGGTCCAGGACCAACAGGATAACCCGTTCTTCGCGGCGAAGATCGGCGCGTAACATGGCCCCCGCGATGGTGGCGGTCAGGTCTTTCAACTCGCCATAGCTCAGCGACCGCTGCGACACCCCGGCTTCGCGAAAGGCAATTTTTGATTGCCGCCCCTCGGCCACATGCCGGTCAACAAAATAGAGCGCCGCATTTTCATTCATATCTGTTTTTACTCTCTTAGCATTCGGCTTGTGACACCGGGCGGCGTCCGGGCGCCTTACTTCCCTGTAAATTCGATGGCGCCCTCGGGCAGGAAATAGAGAACATGCGCGTCTCCGCCGGCGACCGTGGGATGATGGTCGCTGTTCGGCTCATAAACGTACCACCCCTCCCCAAAATCGTCGAAGGTCGGCGCGCCGTTGATGGCCATGACAAGCCCGATTTCGCCAAGCGGATGGATATGGTGCGGTCCGCGCATGTCGGTCATACGGACAACATCGACACTGAAATCGCCGGCAATGCTCCCGGCCTTGATCGCCCGACCGAACTTAATGCCGCCCGCTTCACGCGCCATCAGCCAGCCCTCCCGCTCCCCCTCGGCGCAGAGGGATTTGAGTTCCGCGAACTCCGGCGTATCGGGGCCAAATGCGATGTTGAGCTGCTCGGCCAGATCGGATGTCAGCGGTTTGCCCCGCGCCCTCTGCGCGATCATGCTCATCAGTTCATTAAATCGATCTTGCGACATGGCTGTCCTCCTGAAATTCGGGATATGATCTCTGCAATAAAGCGCTATAATGCATATTATTGCGCCATAGTGCAAATTATTTCTTTACGAGTTGCATTTTTTTGCATATTCTCTTAGTGGCAAGCACATCATAATATCTATAACGTACAAGTGAGGAGGACCCCCATGCACAAAATCTTAAGCTCAGTCGCGGCGGCGGCTATCAGTCTTGGCGTAACGACCACAACCCTGGCCGAAACCAGGGTCGGTCTGCTGTTACCGACTTCAGGAGCCTATGCCGCCCTCGGCGATGAAATTGCCGCCGGCTTTAACCTCGCCATCGATCAAGCCGGGCGGACAGGCGAGTTTGTGATCGTGAATGAAGACACCGAGATCAAACCGGCGGTCGGGCTCGCCAAGGCCCGCAAGCTGGTCCTGGAGGACAATGTCGATGTGATCGTCGGCGTGGTGTCATCGGGCGTGCTCGGCGCCCTGCGTGATTTTATCCACGGCGCGCAGGTGCCATTGATCGTCGCCAATGCCGGCAACAATCACGCCACCGGAAAATCCTGCTCGCCCTATATTACCCGGGTGTCTTTCTCAAGCGCCCAGGTCAACCGCCCCATGGGGCAATGGCTGTTTGCGCAGGGCGTGCAAAAGATCTATACCCTGGCGCCTGACTATGCCGCCGGTCATCAGATGATCGAAGCCTTTGCCGAGTCCTATAAGGCGGCCGGCGGGGAAATTGTCGGGGGCGAGTACACCCCGTTTCGTCAAACCAGGGATTTCGGCCCCTACCTGACCAATGCGAAAGCCGCCAACCCTGACGGAATCTACGTCTTCTATGCCGGCGGCGAAGCCATCAGCTTTGTCAAGCAATACGGTTCGTTTGGCCTGGCGCCCGAACTGCCCCTGTACGGGGCCGGCTTCCTGACGTCGCCTCTCTACGTCAATGCCCAGGGCGATGCCGCGGTGGGTGTGACAACGGCCCTGCACTATGTCCCGACCCTGGATACGGCCGAGAACAGGGCGTTTGTCAAGGCGTTCACGGCCAAACACAACCGCGCGCCGTCGGAATACGCGGTCCAAGGTTACGATGCCGCGCGCCTGCTGCTGGGCGCAATCGATGCGGGCGGCAAAGATCGTGACTCGCTCGCCAGACTGCTGCCGTCGGTCAAGTACACCGGTCCGCGGGGGCCGCTGGAGATTGACCCGGCGACCAATAACCTGGTGCAAAATATCTATGTTTACGAGACGGTTAAAGGGAGCGATGGCCTGACCCAGAAAGTCATCGCCACCGTTCCCGGCGTCCGCGACGCGGTCAATGGTTGCAAAATGTAAGCCCCTTTAGCGCGCGCCCCTTTTCGACCCGAAGTACATGTCATGGACAGTGGCTTTCTGGCGACACAGTTCCTCAACGCGCTACAGTATTCGATGCTGTTGTTCCTGTTGTCGATCGGGCTGACCGTCATTTTCGGCCTGCTGCATTTCATCAACCTCGCCCATGGCGCGCTTTACATGATGGGCGCCTATATCGGGGTCTCCGTCGCCACCGTAACAGGCAGCTATTGGGCGGCCTTCATACTGGCCCCGCTGGGCGTGACGGCGATCGGCGCGTTGCTCTACTTTACGCTCATTGAGCGGCTGCGCCGTGCCGGGCCGATGAATCAGGTGCTCGTCACCTTTGGCCTGATTTTTGTCTTTCTGGACCTGGTGCGCATGGGATGGGGTGACATTGCGCTGGGTCTGGAGATGCCCGCCGCCCTCACCGGCACGACAAATCTGACAGGGATTTCCTATCCCACCTACCGTCTGTTTATTATCGCCGTCGGCCTTGCGGTCATGGCCGTCCTCTGGGCCGTTTTGGCCAGGACACAGCTCGGCGCCATGATACGTGCGGGCGTTGAGAACGACGCCATGGCCGCCGCGCTCGGCATCAATGTTACCCGACTGTTCTTTGCTGTCTTTTGCGTCGGATGCGCCCTGGCCGGTCTGGCCGGTGTCATCGCGGCCCCGGTTTTCTCCGCCACCACGGAAATGGGGATCTCGATCCTGATCCCCACGCTGATCGTCGTCGTTATCGGCGGGCTTGGCAGCCTGGAGGGGGCCATTGCGGGTTCCCTGATCATCGGCTTCATCGAGACCATCGGCGCGATCGTCTTCCCCGAGATCACCGCCATTTCCAGTTACGTTCTGCTTGCGGCGATTCTTATTCTGCGCCCGCAGGGTCTGATCCCGGCACGAGGCTGATCATGTTTCATCACACCAAAACGCGCAGCATCGTTTTCCTCGCAACCTTCATCGGCTTGATCTTTTATAGCCTGTCCGGCGGGTATTTTGCCCGCGAGATCGTCATAGAGATTGCCATCCTCGCCATTCTCGCCGTCAGCCTGGATGTGGTCGCCGGTTTCGGGCGGATGGTGTCGCTTTGCCATGGCGCAATCATGGGCATTTCCGCCTACACTTTCGGCATTTTGACGGTGAAGTTCGGCTTACCGGCCATCCCGTCCGCCGTCGCGGCGATTGCGGCGGCGGCCGTTTTCGGCACGCTGGTGGGCTGGGTCACCGGACGCACGAGTGGCATCTTCTTCATCATGGCAACACTCGCCTTCGGACAAATGGCTTACACGCTGATTTTCAGGTCACGCTGGCTCGGCGGTGACGACGGCTTAGGCGGACTGCCGCGCTTTGATCTGTCCTGGATCGGCATCGATATGGGATCCTCGATCATCTTCACCTTATTCGCGATCGCCCTGGCCGCCCTTGTCTACCTCGCCGCCGCCTGGGTGATGCGGTCCGCGTTCGGGCGCACCCTTTCCGGCATCCACGAAAATGAAGCCCGCATGAATGCGCTTGGTGTCAACACGGTGCTGCACAGAACGCGCGCGATGGGATTTTCCGCCCTGCTTGCGGGCATTGCCGGCATTATTGCCGCCCAACATACGCAATACATCTCTCCGGAATTGTTGTTCTGGACCGTCTCGGGCGAGGTTTTGATTGTCGTCATTCTGGGCGGCCTCGGAACCCTGGTCGGGCCCTTGATCGGCGCCGTTGTTTTCGTGAGTCTCAAACACCAGATATCCGCGGTGACCGATTACTGGCACATCGTCATCGGTTTCATTTTGATCGCCATCGTCGTTGCCGGTGGGCGCGGTCTATACGGCGAAACCGAACGTTGGGTCAGGGCCGCGCGAAAGGCGGCAACTCATGCTTGAGGTTAAAAACATCTCCAAGGCATTTGGGGGGTTAGACGTCATGCGGGGCGTCTCTTTTTCCTTGCAGCCCGGTGAACGCCGGGTCGTTCTGGGACCAAACGGGGCCGGCAAGACAACGCTGTTTAACCTTCTGGTCGGAGAACTGACCCCCACGGCGGGTGACATCCGAATGGACGGCCGGTCGATCCGCCATCTTTCCGTTAGTCAGCGCGCCAGACGGGGTCTGTCGCGGAGCTATCAGAAGAACAATCTTTTCGAGGATCTCACGATCCGGGAAAATCTGATGCTCGCTGCCTCGGCCGGACAGGGCAAGACAAGCTGGATGATCAAAGACAGTTTTGAGGACACAAATGTCCGCGAGATCGTCGAAGAGATCGCTGAGCGCGTTGCCTTGCGGGACATGCTCGATTCGCCCGTAAAATCCGCCTCATACGGCAATCGACGCCAGCTTGAGGTGGGCCTCGCCCTGGCGACGAAGCCGAGAATTCTTTTGATGGACGAGCCGACCTCCGGGGTTGGCCCCGCGATGATTGACGGGTTCCACCGCCTCCTTCACGGCCTGCCAGGGGATTTGACCATCTGCATCATCGAACACGATATGGATCTGGCATTTGACGTGGCGGATCGCATTACCGTTCTCAATTTCGGTGAGGTGGTGTTTGAAGGCACACCGGCGGAAACCCGCGGTAACAGTGTGGTTCGCGACATATATCTGGGAGATTGGCAATCCGATGCTTGAGCTGAAATCCGTTGCAAGCGGGTACGGCGAAACCCGCGTTTTGCATGGGGTCGATCTGAACGTACAGGAGGGCGCGGTCCACGCGCTGCTGGGGCGCAACGGCGTTGGTAAATCGACGACGCTGAAGTCGATTATCGGCCATTTGCCGATATCGGAGGGCGCTATCCTGCTGCGGGATACCCCCATCGCGAACCGCGCGCCCCATGACGTTTCGCGGTTGGGCATTGCCTATGTGCCCGAAACCCGGGACGTGTTCGGGTCCTTGTCGGTGAAAGAAAATCTGGCGCTCGCCGGCCGCCTTGCAGGCCCCAATCCAGGTTGGACGATTGATCGCGTGGCGGCGTTTTTCCCGAATCTGGCGAATCGCCTGTCCAATAGCGGTCACGCCTTATCGGGCGGCGAGCAACAAATGCTCGCCATCGGCCGGGCGCTTATGGCCGAGCCGGACATCCTGCTGCTGGACGAGCCGACGGAAGGTCTCGCGCCCATTATCATCCAACAGATTTTTGAGAAGCTGCGCGACCTCAAATCAGACGGATTAACCATTTTGCTGGTCGAGCAGAATCTGAACTTCGCCCTGGGTCTTGCCGATGACGTGAGCCTGATGGGCCGTGGGCAGATTGTCTGGCGCGGCACTCCCGATGCGCTGCGCGCCGACGAGGAAACCCATGCCCGCTGGCTGGGCGTCTAGCTGTATGATCGCATCCAGAGATGGAGTGGATTAATATTAAATAATTCAGGTTGTTTCTGCCACCAGGTCAAGATGGCTTCATAGGGTGTTTTTCTCTTGAGCGCAGAGCGTTTTTTGGCGCAATTATAGGCGCTCATAAAGCTGCTCAGGTGGGTTTTGAGCTGGTCTAGGCTGTCATAATGGTCTGTTTTGGTTGTCGCGTCCTTGATGGTTCGGTTCATACGTTCTACCTGGCCATTGGTTTGGGGGTGGTAGGGCCGTGTGGTCTTATGACGAATCCCGTGTTTCTGGCAGGCCAGAATAAAGCGGTGGCGCTTTGCCGGGCCCCTGCCGCGCCTGCCTGCTGCAGGCAGGTATGCCGACGAATAGATAGAGTTTTTGTTTGTCGACATGACGCTCAGCGATTGCCCTTGCGACGCGGCCTATCCGATCTCCGACCTCCCCTGATAAATGGCTTTATTCCGCCTGTTCGCGCCGCCAATCGGCAAATGTCGTGCCGCTTTCGGCGCAAGCCCGGATCACCGCATTGGGTATCCAGACCACCGGATCTTCGCGGGCCAGCGCCTCCAGCCCGTCCAGAATGCTGGCCGCGCCAAGGCTGTCGGCAAAATGCATCAGCCCGCCGCGCCACTTTGGAAAGCCGTAGCCGAACACCGTGACCAGATCGATATCGGCGGCGGATTGGGCAATGCCCTCTTCCATAATGGTCGCCGCCTCGTTGATCATCGCCAAAAGCAGCCGCCGGCGGATCTCGTCGGGGCTGTAATCGCAGCGGGTGATGCCGGCCAGATGGGCCTCTTCCAGCGCCAGATCGGCAACGATCGGGTCGTCAACCTTGCCGCCGCCGCCCGGATATCGATACCATCCCGCGCCTGTCTTCCTGCCCAGCTTGCCCAATTCGACCATGCGGTCGGCGATGGGGATGTAACGCCGCTTCGGGTCCCGGGTGGCGTCCTGGCGGCGGCGATTGGCATGGGCGATATCAAGGCCGGACAGATCCTGCGCCTCATACGGCCCCATGGCGTAGCCAAACTCAACCATTGCCTCATCCACCTCCCAGGGGGTGGAGCCGTCCATGAAAACCGTATCGGCGGCCTCGCGGTAGCGCGCCAATATCCGATTGCCGATAAACCCGTCGCACACGCCAGCCAAAACCGGCGTCTTGCGTAGCGTCCTGGCCAGCGCAAAGCCCTGGGCCAAAGCCCGATCCGATGTGGCCGCGCCACGCACGATCTCCAACAGCTTCATAATATGAGCAGGGGCAAAGAAATGCAGCCCGACCAGACGCGAGGGATCGTCAAGCGATGTGGCCATTGTGTCAATATCCAGATAAGAGGTGTTGGTCGCCAGAATGGCCGCTGTCGGCATCACCTCTTGCAACGCCGCCAGCACCTCGATTTTAATGTCCATGCTTTCAAAAGCCGCCTCAATCGCAAGTTCGGCGCCGGCTGCGTCCGTGAAATTGTCGCTAAGGGTCAGAGCGGCGCGCAATTCTGCGGCCCGTGCTTCACTGATCGCGCCGCGCTTCAGACCGCCCGTGACCAGTTTGTCGATATTGGCTCGCGCGCGCGCGACGCCGTCACTGTCGGCTTCCAGCACCGTTGTCCGATAGCCCGCGCTCAGCAACGCATAAGCAATGCCCGCGCCCATTGTGCCGCCGCCGACCACGACGATCCGTTGCGGTGGTTCCGCCTGTATCCGGCCGAGCGATGGCGGGGCTTTGGCCGCCCGTTCGGCAAAAAAGATATGTCGCAGCGCCCGCGCCTGGTCCGAGCCGCGCAGTTCGATAAAGGCAGCGCGTTCCTGCGCGAGGCCCGCTTCCAGGGACAGCGTTTCCGCGGTCTGCAACAACGCGATTGCCCGCAACGGGGCCTGTTGCCCGGCCATTTTGCGCCGCGCCAGCGCGCGGGCGGTTTCATAAGCCTCTTCTGTCGCCGTACCAGAGTTCAATTCGCCAACCGGCACTGCCATGCCCAGCCATTCGGCATTGCTCATCTCGGCGAAATAGACAGGCTCCGGGTCGATATTGTTGATCAGACCCAGGGCCAGGGCCTGTTCGGCAGCGACCGCCTTTCCCATCGGAATCAGCCGCAGCGCCTGTTCCATACCGATCAGACGCGGCAGACGCTGGGTGCCACCGGCGCCGGGCACCACGCCCAGAGTGACCTCGGGCAGGCCCAGCCGGGCGCCGGGGGCCGCGATACGGTAGCGACAGGCGAGCATCAACTCCAGCCCGCCGCCAAGCGCGGCGCCATGGGCCGCGGCGATCCAGGGAACGGAGCTGTTTTCGATCCTGTTTAAGATATCGGGAAGATGCGGTTCGATCGGCGGGCCGTCAAATTCGCGCGCATCACCGCCGGCGCAGAACACTTTGCCACGGCCCGACACGATGACCCGGTCCAACTGCTCCGCCTCGGCCCAGTTGACCGCCTCAAGCAGGCCGCGCCGCATGTCAAGCCCCATCGCGTTGACCGGCTGGGCGTCAAGCTCGACATATCCGATATTTGCGTCTCTGCGCCAGTGAACCGGCATCTCTACTCCCCGCATTCGTTAATTGATCGGCTGCATAAGCGCGGCCATACATGCCTTGATCCAAGGGATCGCAATATCTTCGGGCATGTCTCCGGTTGAGGCATCGTGCAGGCCGCGCTCGCCGATCAAAGTGGCGTTGCACGCCAGCAACTCTTTCATCAGTTTTTCCGAGCCCTGATTAAAGGTCTCGGCAAAAACCCTGTCGCCCAGGCCGAAAATCGAAAAACGGATGCCGTTCAGATCAGGCCGGTTCGCCTCCAACACCTCAAAGAACGGCGCGGCCGTGGCGGGCACATCACCATTCCCATGTGTCGAGGTTACGAAGATATAGAATGTGCCGGAATCAAGCTCGTCAGGGGCAATATCCGCGAGGCTGGACACCTTGCACTCATTTTCGCCTTCCAGCTCTTCCATGAGATCGTCGCAGAGCATTTCCGCGTTCCCGGACTCGGTTCCGTACAAGAGAGTAATTTTCATACCATCGACCTCGCCTTGTGAATGATTTTCAACATCTCGGGTTTTGTCCGAATTTTGCGGCGGCATCTGCCCGGTGGCGCAGAGGCGATCTCATGAGTGTCAATGGCGCGCCAGTCATTGAAATCGGTTGCCTCGACGTCGAGGTTTCGCATGAGGTCGGCACAGCCGGGTTTGCGGTCATCGGTATTTTCCTTGAGCCCGTCAACGATCATGGCCGCGACTTCCTGAGCATCAGTACGATTTTCAGCAATGGTTCCCCGGGGCCCGCGTCGAAACCACCCGGTGGCGAAAAGCCCGCGATCCAGAATGCCGCCGGCGGCCGCTTTCGGGAAAGCGGCGGGCGAAAGACCGCCATCGGCTTTAAAGCCGATGGCGGTGACGATGCTATCGCAGCGTATCGTTTTCGCCGCCCCATCCGGGCGGTTAAGACCAAGCGCGCAAACCCGACCCGCAGCGCCCTCAATCCGCGCGACATGCCAGCCGGAGTGAAAAACAACGTCAATTTTACCGCTATCGGCGACATTTTCCGCCATTATTTCGCTTGCGGCCGCGCCGATGGCGCTTTCCGTGTCCCCGATACGGTCACCCGGGGCCAGTTTACAAACCACTCCGTCAATCGTGGCCAATTCGCGGAGCATCGCGACATCGAATTTAGCCGTCCCTAAAAGGCGCCGCCCGATGATGTTGATCCGCGTGACATCGTTATCAGTAAGACAGGGATCCATATCGGACCCGGCGAACGCTGCCTCCGGTTTGGCCAACAGGCGGGCAATGTCCATCGCGACATTGCCATTGCCGAGAATGGCGACGGATTTGCCTAAATCGGGCGCAAAATCCACACTGTCCGGGTGACCGTTCCAGTAACGCGTGAGCGCGCCGGCGCCATAGACTGCCTGCAAACCGGCCCCGTCAACCGCCAGCGGACGATCCCCATAGAGGCCAGTGGCCAGCACAACCGCATCCATTGCCTCGCGCAGCACATCCAGATGCAGATCGCGCCCGATTTCCAGATTGCCCAGAAAGGCGACGCCCTGTCGTTCGAACAGCCGCTGAAACTGGCGAATGACCGATTTCGTGCCCTGGTGATCCGGCGCTACGCCGTAGCGCACCAAACCATAAGGCGTCGGCAGACGATCGATCACGGTTATCTCGCTCTCCGGCAAGGCTTTTCTCAATCCCTGAGCCGTATAGCATCCTGCCGGGCCGGCGCCGACGATCGCAATTCGTGCCGTCATGGGTGTGGTCTTGTTTGGTGAAGACCGGCGATTTAGAGCCCGGCCCGCATGATGTTACGCCATGTGGAGTTTGACGTATTCAAAGTCTCCAGGCTTGTTGTCGATGCCAACCTTCGGCTGCGCGATCCAACTGGCGTATTGACCCGGCTCGTAGCAGGGCTTCATCAGCGATTGAATGAAGTCGCCATCCGCTTTGGAAGGCAGCCACTCATCTTTTTTGGCTTCCCATTCGCTGTCCGGGATCACATTGCCGCCGGGGTCTGACTTGATGGCCGAGAACACACCGATCTGGCGATGAAATGCCTCATGCGGCATGGACAGCGTGAAGTCGATCCTGGCCTTTTTGATGATCTTGTTCCAACGGCCGATCCCGCCCGCAGCATCACGCGTGTAATCGTCGCGCAGGCGCATATTGATCGCCGTCAGCGCGGGCGTCTCTTTTTGCACAACCTTGCCATCGGCCAGATCCCAAACCATGTAGGTGTCGTCGTTCAATTGGTGGTCGTCATCAATGCGGGTTTCCATATACCGGCCCTTGATGCCCGCGTTGAAGGCATTGGCCGCATTGGTGGACACTTCCTGGCCGAACAAATCCAGACTGAGCGTGTAGTGCATGTTCAGCTTTTTCTGAATCGTCGGCAGGTCGATCACGCCCAGATCCCGCACTTTGTTAATATCGTAAGCGTCAGTGAGGCCGGCCTTGTTCATCGCCTCCACCGTGGCCTGAACCGTGCGCCCGACGCCGGTTTCACCCACGAACATGTGATGGGCTTCCTCGGTCAGCATGAAGCGGCAGGTGCGGCTGAGCGGGTCGAAACCCGATTGCGCCAGACTTTCAAGCTGCATCTTGCCATCGCGATCCGTGAAATAGGTGAACATGAAAAAGGACAGCCAATCCGGTGTTTCCTCGTTAAAGGCCCCCAGCATACGCGGCGCCTCGTCCGAACCGGAGGAGCGGCGCAACAGATCGTCCGCCTCTTCACGCCCATCCTTACCGAAATATTTCTGCAACAGATAGACCATCGCCCACAGGTGGCGCCCTTCCTCTACATTGACCTGAAAGAGGTTGCGCATATCATACAAAGAAGGCGCGGTCAGACCCAGAAAACGCTGTTGTTCGACGGAGCCGGGCTCTGTATCGCCCTGGATAACGATCAGCCGTTTAAGCATGTTGCGATATTCGCCCGGCACTTCCTGCCAGGCCGGTTGACCGGCATGCTCACCGCAAGGGATTTTGCGCTCCTCCACTGCAGGCGCCAGCAGGACACCCCAGCGATATTCAGGCATCTTGACATAGTCGAATCTGGCCCAGCCTTTAGGGTCCACCGACACGGCCGTGCGCAGATACACCATGGATTCCTGAAAATTCCGCGGGATGAGCCGATTCCACCAGTCGATATAGCCGGGATGCCATTTTTCCAGCGCCTTCAGGACCTTGCGGTCGCTCGACAGCCCGACGTTATTGGGAATATGGGTGTCATAATTTACATTGATAAGGTCCAGCATGCGTTCCTCCTGTGCTCCAATTCATCGGGTCAACTCTGACAGCCCCGATGACATTTGCTTGCGCGCCTGTCAGACGCGCTCCACTTTAGGCCTTTCCAAAGGTCTTATGAAGTATGCATCATAGTACATATTTTTAATCCGTAAATATTGATTTAGCACTTTATCACACTATATTCCCTTCTGTTTAGGTTTATTACCGTTGAAACAGGGCATTTAGAGCCAATTATCGTGAAATTTAGCATTATAATGCATTATTGCGGAGGGATGCTTGCCTGGATTTGGGCCCAGAGTCAGAGAGTTTCCATAAAATCGGGTTTGCTGTCTATAGAAAGGGAACCACCTCTGCCATTCTCAAAAGCCGCGAGACGCTTTACGAACGCGCCGTCGCCCCCGGCGCGGAGGCCCCGAATCTGGGTGAGTCGCTGGCGCAGCGCTATAACCCGCTGGCGCGCAAACTGAAATCATTGGACATGCCGGTGATTTGTGCCGTCAACGGCGTCGCGGCCGGGGCGAATATTGCCCTGGCCTGTGACATTGTGATCGCCTCGCGCAGAGCCTCCTTTATTCAGGCGTTCTGCAAGATTGGTCTGCTGCCGGACAGCGGCGGGAGTTGGACCCTGCCACGGTTGGTGGGCCATGCGCGGGCCATGGCATTGTCGCTGCTGGGAGATAATGATTCCCCAACATCAAGGCCGGATAGTCGTATGCAGTCTTATTTTACCGTTACTGAATGATCAGCTTGCAAACTACGAGGTGTACATATAGGTCTGGAACGAGCCGCCGAGGTGGTAAAGCGGCGCCTGCCTGCGCTAAATCAGCCGGAATGACAAGCTATGCCTCATTCACAGCGCGTCTTCCAGTTCCGGTTCGGCGATTCTGGCCTTGATGGCGCCGTCTTCAAGTTCAATGATGACGTGACCGCCGTGTTCCAGCTTGCCGAATAGTAATTCCTCGGCCAGGGGGCGTTTGACCTTGTCCTGGATCAGGCGCGCCATCGGCCGCGCGCCCATGATTTTGTCGTAGCCGTGTTCGGCCAGCCAGCCGCGCGCGGCCTCGGTGACTTCAATGGTCACTTTTTTGGCGTCCAGTTGGGATTCCAGTTCAATCAGGAATTTATCGACCACATTGACAATGGTGCGCTGGTCCAGCGCGCTGAATTGAATGATGGCGTCCAGCCGGTTGCGAAACTCGGGGCTGAAGGTGCGCTTGATGGTCTCCATGGCGTCGCTGCTGTGATCCTGCGGCGTAAAGCCGACCGAGGCGCGGCTGATACGCTCGGCGCCGGCATTGGTCGTCATCACGATAATGGTATTGCGAAAGTCGGTCTTGCGGCCATTGGTGTCGGTCAAGGCGCCGTGATCAAAGACCTGCAACATCAGGTTAAACACGTCCGGGTGGGCCTTTTCTATTTCGTCCAGTAGCAGGACGCAGTGCGGTTGCTTGTTGATCGCGTCGGTCAGCAGGCCGCCCTGGTCAAAACCGACATAACCCGGCGGCGCGCCAATCAGGCGCGAGACGGTATGCCGTTCCATATATTCGGACATATCAAAGCGCGTCAGTTCCACGCCCATCTGCAAGGCAAGCTGGCGGGTCACCTCTGTCTTGCCCACGCCGGTCGGGCCGGCAAACAGGAAGTTGCCAATCGGCTTGTTGGGATTGCCGAGACCCGAACGGGACATCTTGATGGCGTTGGCCAGCGTGCCTATCGCCTCATCCTGGCCAAACACGACCAGCTTGAGATTACGTTCAAGATTTTTGATCACATCCTTATCCGAGGTGGTGACGGTTTTTGCCGGAATACGCGCTATTTTGGCGACAATATTTTCAATATCATTGACGCCGACCGTTTTCCTGCGGCGTGAAGGCGGCGCCAACTGTTGCGCGGCGCCGGCCTCGTCGATGACATCAATGGCCTTGTCCGGCAGATGCCGATCATTGATATAGCGCTCGGTCAATTCGGCCGCGGTCCTGAGCGCCTGATGGGTGTAGCGGATCTGGTGATGTTCCTCAAAGCGGCTTTTGAGGCCCAGCAGGATCTTGACCGTTTCGTCAATGGACGGCTCGGTCACGTCGATCTTCTGAAAGCGGCGCGCCAGCGCGCGGTCTTTTTCAAAGATGCCGCGGTATTCCTGATAGGTGGTCGAGCCGATACATTTTAATTCGCCGGAGGCCAGCACCGGCTTGATGATATTGGAGGCGTCCATAACGCCGCCCGAGGCCGCGCCCGCGCCGATGATGGTGTGAATTTCATCAATAAACAGCAGCGCCCCGGCTTCCTTTTTGAGTTGGCCGATGACCCCCTTCAGGCGTTTTTCAAAATCCCCCCGGTATTTTGTCCCGGCCAGCAGGGCCCCCAGATCCAGGGCATAGATCACGCTGCCGATCAGCACGTCCGGCACCTCGCCATCGACAATTTTTTTGGCGAGACCCTCCGCGATCGCCGTTTTGCCCACCCCGGCCTCGCCCACAAACAGCGGGTTATTCTTGCGCCGCCGACAGAGTATTTGCATAGTGCGCTGCACCTCTATCTGGCGGCCGATCAACGGGTCGATCTTGCCCTGCATGGCCGCTTCGTTCAGATTCAGGGCGTAGGTCTTGAGCGGGTTATTGCCGGCCTCATCCTGGCGCCGGTCGTCCTCGACGTCATTATCGTTCCCCTCGCTCTCGCTGTCTTCATTGATCTTGGCGATGCCGTGCGAGATATAATTCACCACATCCAGCCTGGCGACATTCTGCCGGCTCAGAAAATAGGCGGCATGCGATTCCCGCTCGCCGAAGATGGCGACCAGCACGTTGGCGCCCGTGACTTCCTTTTTGCCGGAAGACTGCACATGGAACACGGCCCGCTGCAACACCCTTTGAAAGCCCAGGGTCGGTTGCGTGTCGCGCTCCACGCCTTCCTGGATAAGCGGCGAATTCTCCTGGATAAACTTGATCAGGTCGCTGTGCAGACTGTTTAGATTGGCGCCGCAGGCCTTGAGCACCTGCATGGCGGCCGGGTTATCCAGCAGCGCCAGCAGCAAATGCTCGACCGTCATAAATTCGTGGCGCTGTTTGCGCGCCTCACGGAAGGCGTTATTGAGTGTGTGTTCCAGTTCTTTATCGAGCATGGTTGTTACCTGACTTAAGCCTTCTCCATCGTGCAAAGAAGGGGATGCTGGTTTTCGCGTGAATACTCATTGACCTGCGACACCTTGGTCTCGGCGATTTCACGGGTAAAGACGCCGCACACGCCCATGCCGCGCGTATGCACCTCCAGCATGATGCGCGTCGCATTTTCCTGATCGATAGAGAAAAAGGATTCCAGGATATGGACTACGAATTCCATCGGCGTGTAGTCATCGTTGATCAGAATGACCTTGTACAGAGGCGGGCGCTTGAGTCTGGGCCTAGCCTCCAGAACGGCCAGGTCATCGCTGTAGTCATTGTCAGTTTGTTCTGACATGGGTTGCATCACTGATTACGGATTTAGCGGAGTATTCTGTTAATTTTTTCCAGGCTAATGATGATACGTTGTCGTGGTGATTTTCAAGTTTTTTTTTAGATTATTTGCAAACCCGTGTCCCGTGCCATCGACACGGGGCGGGTCGGCCTTTGCTGGCCGTCATCCCAGCAAAAGCCGTCATTCCGGCCCGCCCGCGGCAGGCAGGCCGAGCCGCTGTTTTATCTGGTTGCCGGATCAATAATTATCTTGCCAAACAGCGGATAACTCATTATTTTTGCCTTCCCTATGGAAGCTCTGATTGAATCAGAGCTTCCTGCGGTACAGGGACGTACCGCCAAAATCAATGACGTAAGTCATTGATTTTGAAGCAAGGTGAAAATCGCATTTTCACCTTGCTTGCTCTGATAAGTCCAGGATGGATTTATTCAGAGCTTCCCTATGAATCCGGCGCTCTCGGCCGGGGTTATAAGGAATCGGGCCGGGCCGGATGGCCGGCTTTTTATCATTTTCGTGATCAACTCTGTAAAGTTCAGGAGGACAGACCCCGTGAGCAGAGAAGCAGAAATCAGGCAATTAGAAAAGGATTGGGCTGAAAATCCCCGTTGGGACGGTGTCAGGCGTGGTTACCGGGCGGAAGATGTCATCAGGCTGCGGGGCAGCCTGCAACCGGAATATACGCTGGCCCGCCGCGGCGCGGAGAAATTGTGGGCGCTGGTGCAGGGCCGCGCCAGGAAAGGTTATGTGAACGCGTTTGGCGCGATTACCGCGGGCCAGGCCATGCAGCAGGCCAAGGCCGGCCTGGAGGCCGTTTATTTGTCGGGCTGGCAGGTCGCCGCGGACGGCAATACCTCGGAAACCATGTATCCGGATCAATCCCTGTATGCCTATGATTCAGTGCCGGCCATGGTGCGCCGTATCAATAACACCTTCAAGCGCGCCGATGAGATTCAGTGGAAGAATATCGTGGACGGGAAGCTGGCGGAAGCCGAGGCCATTGATTACTTTCTGCCCGTGGTTGCCGATGCCGAGGCCGGCTTCGGCGGGGTGCTGAACGCCTATGAATTGATGAAAAACATGATCGTCAATGGCGCTTCCGGCGCGCATTTTGAAGACCAGTTGGCGGCGGTCAAGAAGTGCGGGCACATGGGCGGCAAGGTGCTGGTGCCGACCCAGGAGGCCGTGCAGAAGTTGATCGCGGCGCGTCTGGCCGCGGATGTCATGGGCGTGCCGACCGTTGTCCTGGCGCGCACCGACGCCGAGGCGGCCAATCTGGTCACCAGTGATTTTGACGCAAACGATAAACCGTTCCTGACCGGCGAGCGCACCCCGGAAGGCTTTTACCGGGCGCGCAATGGCCTGGAACAGGCCATCAGCCGCGGGGTTGCCTATGCGCCCTATGCGGATCTGGTCTGGTGTGAAACCGCGACGCCCGATATTGGTTTTGCGCGCGAATTTGCCGAGGCCGTGCAGGCCGCCTGTCCGGGCCAGATTATGGCCTATAACTGTTCGCCTTCTTTTAACTGGAAGCAGAATCTGAACGATGCCGAGATCGCGGGTTTTCAGGAGGCATTATCCGAACTCGGTTATAAATTCCAGTTTATTACCCTGGCGGGCATTCACCTGAACTGGTATCGCACCTTTGACTTTGCCTATCATTATGCGCGCGGCGAGGGCATGAGGCATTATACCGAGATGGTGCAGGAGCCGGAATTTGCCGGCCGCGAGCGCGGTTATACCTTCGTGTCTCATCAGCAGGAGGTCGGCGCGGGTTACTTTGATGATGTCACCACCGTTATCCAGGGCGGTTCTTCTTCCGTGACGGCATTGAGCGGTTCAACCGAAGAGGCGCAATTTGAGAGGGCCGCCGTTGCCAAATGACGGGCCGGTGTCTGTTGCAGGCAAGCGGGAGTCCGCCCATTGCCCGTCAATTCCGGCCTGCCTGCCGCAGGCAGGTCGGAATGACGTAGGGGGCGAAAATGATAAATGGGGTTTGCCTGTATCTGTGTTTCTCTTTCGCCTGTTCACAGCAAGGTCGGAATGGCGCCGGGACAAGGAAAGGAAGTGACCGATTCTTAACTTCTTAACCTTATCTTCACTGCCACCCCGTTGTCATTTATGGACAGGATGTCCTGGAATGCGGCGTGAGGGCACGCCTACAGGGATGTAGGTGGTAGAGCGGCGTCAGGAACAAGCCGCCGAGGAAGCCCGTAGCCGCCCGGCGAAAGCTCGCCTGCATGGATGCAGGTGGTAGAGCGGCGTCAGGAACAGGCCGCCGAGGAATCCAGTGGTTTATGTTATACATTCCCGCCTGGGCGGGAATGACAATTAGACAGAACTGGCGCTCATTTCACATCCTGGCCCGCCCTCCTGGATTCCTCGGCGGCTTGTTCCAGACGCCGCTCTACCACCTACGTCCTGTAGGCGAGCTTTCGCTGGAATGACAACGGGGTGTTGTTTTAGCCTTCCGTCTGCCTGCCGGCAACAGGCAGGCAGACGGAACCGAATTTCATTTCACCCCCCGGCCTGCCACCCGCCAAAAACAGGCACAAAACAACAACACTAAAAATAATTTCAGATTTTTATAAAAATAAACTTGCGAATCATTCATGCTACGTCTAAACTAGGGTTTTCCAATTAACCAAAGACACCAAAGGACTTCCAAAATGAAAACACTTTCAAACATGCTGCTCATGCTTTCTATCAGCGCGCCTCTGTTCGCCAACAACATTACCCCCCCCCCCCCCCCCCCCCCCCCCCCCCCGGAAAATTAGCTGAGAACACCAGCACACAAGACTTTCCAGCCATCGACCAAACCTTTAATTCAACCGTTACCAACCCTAACAACACCCCGCTTATCGCGGACGCAACTGCTAATACCAACCCCGAATCCAAAGCAGAAGAATCCGAAATGCTGCCGCGCTTGACGGTAGCGGCAACTTCAATAGAAGAAATTACCGTCACCGGCCAGAAGCCGAAACATACGCCGGTGGCCAGGTCACGCGCAGCGGCCGTATCGGTCTGCTCGGTAATAAAGACATCTTTGACACACCGTTCAGTATCAGCAGTTACACCGCCGAACTCATTGAGAATCAGCAGGCCAGAACGGTAGCCGATGTCATTCGGAATGATGCCTCGGCCCGTCTGGTAAGTGCTGGCCAGGGCTATTTTGAAAATATCACTATCCGGGGCTTTTATGTAGCCCAGTTCCACCTCAACACTCTATGACGGCCTGCCAAACTTGACTTCTTTCCGCTCAACGGTTCAGACCCTTGACCGGGTCGAGGTCTTCAAGGGACCCAATGCCCTGCTCAACGGCGCATCCGGTCGCGTGGGCGGCGTCATCAATCTGGTCCCCAAGCGTCCGACAGACACCACCCTGACCAGACTCACCGCCGACTACGATTATCAATCACGCCTCGGCATTCACGCCGACCTCAGCCGCCGCTTCGGTTCAAAAAAACAGTTCGGCGCCAGGCTCAATGCCATTTATCGTAATGGCGAAGGACGCCACCGAAGGCAACAAGGAAACATTTGGCGAAGTGGCTTTAGCCCTGGAATATCGCGGCGACAGACTCAAGCTGGAGACCATACTGGATTATTCTGACCGGGAGTTGCGAAGAGGGATCAGATTTTCTTTTTAAGCGGGAACGCCACCGCGGCGCCCTCTGCGCCGGACCTTGAGAATGCCATTCAACAGCCCTGGGAGAAGTACAAAGCAAAAGCTGCCCCCGTGGCCTGCTCAGGGCGGAGTATGCCCTCGGCCGGGACTGGGCCGCGTATGCGGCCTATGGCGCCCGGGGCTACGAAGAATATAGTGCGGACGATTGGCCGTAATCTCGGCGCCAGGGGAGATTTTAATCCGCGCTTTGATTTCTTCCCAGAAAAGCACAACAACTCCGCCTGGAATGCCGGTATCAGGGGGCGATTTGAAACCTTCGGGGTCACGCATCAGCTCTCAATAGAAACCATGCGAACGAAGTATGAAGTTAGACGTTCCAAAAATGCTAGATTTTCAAGCCTGAATATCACCTCAAACCTCTACAATCCAGTGTTTTTTGCGCGCCCGGCCTTTGATGATTCAATCGGGGGCTGGGGCAAATGGAGTGAATCCCTCGAATCATCCATCGCCCTTGCCGACACCCTGGGCTTCCTTGATGAGCGCCTGCTCTTGACCGCCGGGGTCCGGCGCCAGAGTATTGAATCAAAATTCTTCAACTTCAGGACAGACGCACTCAGAAGCCAATACGACAAGTCAGCCATCACCCCGGCCTTCGGCCTGCTGGTCAAACCCTGGGACTTTGCCTCTCTCTATGGCAATTATATCGAAGCATTGGAACAGGGACCCACCGCGCCGATTGGAACCGCCAACGAAGGGGAAATATTCCCGCCATCCGTGACCAATCAGATTGAACTCGGCGTGAAGCTTGACCTGGATGGTCTTGGGCTAACGGCCGGGCTGTTTCAGATTGAGCGGCCAAACGGGATCACCGATGCCACAACTAACCGGTTCAGCGCCGATGGTCAGCAGCGCAATCGCGGGTTTGAACTGACAGCCTTTGGCGAACTGCGGCCAGACTTGCGCCTGCTAGGAGTCTGTCGGCTTTATGACGCCTCAATCACAAGCCGACGGCCGGCTGTCTCCAGAGAAACGGGGCCGTCAGCATCCCAAACCCATCTGAATCAAGGCCTCAAGAGAAATGGCTTCTTCCGCACATTCAGCAGGACATGACGCTTCAGATTCCAGGCCAGCATACCAGAGTCCATTCTCCGCTGGCCGCCGCGCGCCCGCGTACATGAAATTGCCGGAATCCCAATACGCTCTTGATAATCCCAAACACCGCCACCGTCGATTTACGCTTGGCGTAGATCGCTTTCCCCTCCGGGGTGCGCAGCCGATGCGCCATCGCCGTATGACCCGGTCGGCGTCTTGCGGGCACGGTGCAGGTACGGCCAAGCGTTTCCCAGGGCAGGTTATGGGGTTCACGACCCACAGCAATATAGGGCGTGGCCTCGGCCTTTTCACAGTACTTCACATTATCCTCACTGAAATAGCCCGCATCCGCCAAGACGCTATCGACTGAACCCAGACGCGCCTCCAGGGCCTTCAAGCTCTTCAGGGTCGGCTTGAGTTCCTGGTAATCGTTCGGGCCGTAAGGTGGTTTTCGACAATCAGGTGGGTCTCGACATCCACCGCCGCCATTGTACGCCTGCACAAACCCCTGCGAGGTAATGATGCGCGATTCCTTGTCGGTGAAGTTCACCTGATCCTTAGCGCGCGGCCCCGGTTGTGGCGCTTTGGGGGGCTTGCTGGGGTCTTGCGACCCTCGCTTCTTTGGCTTTTTTAGCTTCGCCTCATAGTCGGCCTGTTCCGCCTCAAAGCGCTCCTGCGCGCGACGCGCGATCTGTGCTTTGGCTTTCTGGATCGCCGCCACCGCGCTTCCCGACGCGCCAACTCCTCCGGTATCTCCATGCCGGCATCGTCCTCGGCATCATCTGCCTGTTGCGCGCGCTTCATCAGTTCCTCGACCTCGCGCTTCAACTGCGCTTCCAGCTTGTTCGCATGCGCCCAACTCACCGCCTTGTGCTTGCTCGCGTTGGCTTTGACCTTGGTGCCGTCCAGACTCACGTTGCCCAGCTTGAACAGACCGGCTGTCTTGGCCAGCACCAAAAGCTGCACGAACCGGCCTTGCAACTCGCCCAGAAAGCGTTTGCGAAACGTGGCAATGGTGTCGTGGTCGGGATGGCTGTCCCCAGTGATAAACCGAAACGCCAACGAATCGTACGTGGCCTGCTCCAGCTTACGGCTGGAAAACACCCCGGTGGCATAGCCATAAAACAGCAGCGCCAGCAGTACAGCCGGGTGGTAGGGGGGCTTGCCCACACCGCGGTAAGCGCTCTCCAGAACCCGCAGGTCCAGTTGGTCGACCATCTCGACTACAAAACGGGCCAGATGCTTCTGCGGCAACCAGTCTTGTAAGGAGGGCGGTAACAGATAGGCCGTGTCACGATTGATCGTTCGAAATTTGCCTGACATTGGCTGCTTGATTCTCTATAGTGGAAAACCTGACAGTTTACCTGATAGAACACCTAAATCCGACAGACTCCTAGGTGGGTTCACTTATCTGGACAGTAAACTGACCCGCACACAGGGCGGCAGGTTTGACGGCAAGACGTACGCACGGAGTGCCGGGATTCGCGGCCGTGCTGAACCTGGAATACGATACGCCTATTCTTCCCGGCCTGACACTAACGGCCCGCGCCGAGCATGTGGGCAGCCGGTTTGTCAGGACGGACAATAGCCTGAAAGTACCCGCCTACCAGCTTTACGGCCTTGGCGCGCGTTATCAACAGACGCTGGGCGACAAGGCATTCACCCTGCGATTGAATATAAACAATCTCCTTGGTGAAGACTATTGGATCGCTTGGGCGGGCGTAACAGCCTTCTTTCCCCAGGCGCGCCCAGAAGCATAAATTTGTCATTCATGATGGATTTCTAAGCCCTGCCTGCCTTCCCCCCTCCCCAACCCTCCCCCCGCCGGGGGGAGGGAGAGTGCAACCCTGCTCCTTTCCAGCAGGTAGTCAGGGCAGGCGCAGCCTTGCTCCTCCCCCCAGCGGGGGGAGGCCGGGAGGGGGGAATTCTACCGGGCCTGTTTAATCGCCGTATCAATAACATCTCGACAAACACGCGCCATTATAATATTTTGCCGCCTGCAAATGCTTCCCAGTTCAATCAGCCAAAATATCAAGCATAAAATGCAGACAAAGACCAAGCTGCCTGACCCGCCCTTTTCATCCCGGCGCGCGCTGCTCTGGCGCGTATTTTCGGGCGGCGCGCAATGGCCCGCGCTCGGGCAACGCCTGTTGCTGGCGCTGGTCGGCGGCTATTTCCTGAGCGCGGCGCTGGCGGCGCTCCTGGCGCTGGGCCTCGGCCGGCTTATGCCGCGCGGCGAGGCGGCAATGCTGATGGCGATGTGCGCCTTTATCATCTATCTGTTTCTGCTGCTCTGGGCCTTTGCCGAGCGGCGCCTGGCGCGGCTGTGGCTGGTGCTCGGCGGCGGCGCGGGCGCGGCGCAACTGGCCCTGTGGGCGCTCAAGGCCCCGGCGGGCGGCTGAGATGGGGCCGGACCTGCGCGCGGCCATGAACTGGCTGCATACCTGGGCCGGCCTGGCGCTGGGGGCGATCCTGTTCGCCATCTTCTGGATGGGCACGCTCAGCGTCTTCGACCGCGAGATCGATCGCTGGATGATGCCCGACACGCGCCTCGCCACAAACGCGCCGCCCGCCTGGCCCGCGCTCATCGACAGCGCCCGCGCGCTGGCCCCTGATTCGCCGTCCTGGGGCTTCGTCATGCCAAGCCCGCGCGCGCCGACAGCGCGCTTTTATTACCGCGCCGCCGATGGCAATTTCGGTTTTCGCGACCTCGACCCCGGCGCCGGGGCCGCGCTGCCCGAGGCCGGCACCCTGGCCGGCACGGGCTTTATCTTCCCGTTTCACTTCCGCCTGCACCTGCGCTTTTGGGACCTCGGCTACTGGCTGGTGGGGCTGGCCGGCATGGCGATGCTGGTGTTGCTGGTCTCGGGCGTGATCATCCACCGCAAGATTTTCGCCGAGTTCTTCACCTTTCGCCACCAGCGCAAACTGCCGCGCGCCAGCCTCGACCTGCACAATCTGACCGGCGTGCTGGGCCTGCCGTTTCACTTTGTCATGGCGCTCTCGGGCCTCATCATCTTCTTCGGCATCTATTTCCCCGGCGCCATCAACGCGCTTTACGGCGATGACCGCGCCGCCTTCAACCGCGAGGTCTTTGGCAGCTTTCAGCGCGAGGCGGCGGGCGCGCCCGGCCCGCTTGGCTCGATAGAGGCCATGAGCGCCGAGGCGGCCCGCCGCTGGCAGGGCGAGCCGCCCTATTTCGTGCGCATCTGGCATCCGGGGGACGCCAACGCCACGGTCGAACTGCGCCGCAGCCGCGCCCGCTCCATCGACATGAATGTCGATACCCTGCATTTCGATGCGGCCACGGGCGCGCTGCTGCATGAGCACCGCGCCGCGCCCGTTGTGCATGTGCAGCGCTTTATCGCCGGTCTGCACTTCATCCAGTTCGAGCACTGGCCGTTGCGCTGGATCTACTTTGTGCTCGGTCTGTCCGGCTGCGCCATGATCGCCACGGGCTATGTCTATTGGCTGGAGGCCCGGCGCCGGCGCCACGCGGCCAAGGGCGTGCCGGGCATGCGGCTGGTGGCGGGGCTGACGGTCGGCGCCGTCACGGGGATCCTGATCGCAACCCTGGTCTTTTTTATCGTCAACCGGCTGCTGCCGGCGGGCGCGGCGTTCCTGGGCTATGAACGGGCCGCGCTTGAGGTCTGGGCCTTTTATCTGGCCTGGCTGGCCGCCTTCGCCCACGCCTGGGCCCGGCCCGGGCGGGCCTGGCGGGAACAATGCTGGGCGATCGCGGCGCTGGCCGCGCTCACGCCGCCGCTGAACTGGGCAAGCACGGGCGATCACCTCGCCCGGACGCTGGCCGCGGGCTACTGGCCCGTGGCCGGCATGGACCTGATGCTGTTCGCGGGTAGCGCGCTGGCGGCCATGACAGCGCTGCGCCTGCAACGGCCCGTGGCGGCCCCGGACGCGCGCCGCGCCGCCCTGGAGGCCGCCAACCGGGCCTGAGATTCATGCTTATGCTGATGGCGCTCTCGCTCACGGCCTACCTCGGCTTTGCGCTGCTGGCGCTCAGTCAGGCGCGGCCCCGGCGGCGGCTGGGTCTGGCGGCCGAACTCGGGCGCGGGCGGCGGATCGGCCTGCGTCTGGCCGGCGGTCTGCTGTTGGTCCTGGCGCTGGTGCTGGCGCTCTTGCGCGACGGGCCGGGCTTCGGCGGCCTGCTGTGGGCCACGGCGGTCAGCCTTGCGGCTTTGGCGGTGGCCTTCACGCTCAGTTGGCAGCCGCGCCTGCTCGGCCTGCTGGCCGGGGTGCTGCCCGGTAGGCGGGAATGACAGCCAAAACAACACCCCGTTGTCATTTATGGACAGGATGTCCTGTATGCGGCGAGAGGGCACGCCTACAGGGATGTAGGTGGTAGAGCGGCGTCTGGAACAAGCCGCCGAGGACGCCCGTAGCCGCCCGGCGAAGGACGGAATCCAGGAGGGTGGGCCGGGATGTGATATGAGCGACAGTCCTGCCTGATTGTCATTCCCGCTAAAGCGGGAATGTATTTCATAAACCACTGGATTCCAGCTTTCGCTGGAATGACGGCGGGGGCGATAGGCGCATTATGAGTAATATTAACGACACCGTAGCCAGGATACCTGACGCCTTATTTTAGACGAGGTGACCCCGCATTCCTGCTAAAGCCCTGCCTGTTGCAGGCAGACAGGATGACGGAAGCTAAAACAACACCCCGTTGTCATTCCAGCGAAAGCTGGAATCCAGGAGGGCGGGCCGGGATGTGATATGAGCGGCAGTCCTGCCTGATTGTCATTCCCGCTTACGCGGGAATGTATGACATAAACCACTGGATTCCAGCTTTCGCTGGAATGACGACGGGGGCGATAGGCGCATTATGAGCGATATTAACGATACCGTGGCCAGGATACCTGACGCCTTATTTTAGATGAGGTGACCCTGCCTTCCTGCTAAAGCCCTGCCCGTAGCAGGCAAACAGGATGACGGAAAGCCAAAACAACACCTCGTCGTCATTTATGGACAGGATGTCCTGTATGCGGCGAGAGGGCAGGACGCCCGTAGCCGCCCGGCGAAGGCCGGAATCCAGGAGAGGGCGGGCCGGGATGTGAAATGGGCGCCAGTCCTGCCTGATTGTCATTCCCGCCCAGGCGGGAATGTATGACATAAACCACTGGATTCCAGCTTTCGCTGGAATGACGGCGGGGGCGATAGGCGTATTATGAGTGACACTAACGATACCGTGGCGAGGATACCTGACGCTTTATTTTAGATGAGGTAGCCTCGCCCCCGTCTGGCAGTAAAAGCAGTTCCAGGATACGGAAATAGACAGCGGCGAGTTTGTCGAGATCAGCGACCTTGACGCATTCGTTGACCTTGTGAACGCTCTGGTTGATCACCCCGAGTTCGATGACTTCGGCCCCGCCGGGCGCGATAAAGCGGCCGTCCGAGGTGCCGCCCCCGGTCGAGCATTGGGTGTCCAGCGCGCAGACTTCCCTGATCGCCTGTTTGCCGGCCTCGATCAGTCTGCCGGATTTTGTCAAAAACGGCAGCCCGGATAATCGCCATTCGATGGCATAGTCAAGTTGATGTTTATCCAGCAGGGCAAGCACGCGCCGCTTGATGGCGGCCTCGCTGAGTGCAGGTGAAAAACGAAGGTTAAACAGGATCGACAGGCTGCCGGGAATGACATTTTCAGCGCCGGTCCCCGCCTTGATATTGGAGATCTGAAAGGTCGTGGGCGGGAACGCCGCGTTGCCCTGATCCCATTTTAGCGCCGCTATTTCAGCCAGAAATGCGCTGGCCTCATGCACCGGATTTTTTGCCGTTTCGGGATAGGCAACGTGTCCCTGGACGCCCTTTATCCGCAGTTTGCCGTTCAGTGAACCGCGCCGGCCGATGCGGATGACATCGGCCAGTTGCCCGGCGCTTGAGGGTTCGCCGACCACGCACCAGTCGATATGGATCTGCCGCTCGCCGAGGTAGTCCATGACCCGGCGGGTGCCATTGACCGCGGGGCCTTCTTCATCGCTGGTGAGCAAAAGGCCGATGGTGCCCGGATGATCGGGATATTGGCCGGCAAAGTCCGCGGCCGCCGACACCATTGCCGCGATGCCGCTCTTCATGTCCGCCGCGCCGCGCCCATACAGATAGCCGTCGCGTATTTCGGCCTGAAACGGGTCAGACTGCCATTCCTCAAGCGGACCGGTTGGCACGACATCGGTATGCCCGGCAAAGACAAACAGCGGCCGGCCGCGGCCATGCGTCAACCAGAGATTATCAACCTCCGCAAAGCGGAGCCGGGTCGCGCGGAACCCCGGCTTTTCCAGCCGTCTGGCGATGAGCCCCTGACAACCGGCATCGTCGGGCGTGACCGAGCGGCGCTCAATCAACTCAATCGCGAGCTTTACTGTCTCTGTCATCAATCACCCCGGCATGGCGCGCCCAAAGGTGGGCCAGTATCGTATATTTTTGTTGGGATTACGAATGACTTATGCCGGGGGCCATGCTATTTTTAAGCAGTGGAGCGATCAGCATGAGTGAACAATTTACTGCATTTGATGCCGTTTGCAGACAGGATGACGGAAAGCCATGAAACAACACCTCGGTGTCATTTATGGACAGGATGTCCTGTATGCGGCGAGAGGGCACGCCTACAGGACGTAGGTGGTAGAGCAGTGTCTGGAACAAGCCGCCGAGGAAGCCCGTAGCCGCCCGGCGAAGGCCGGAATCCAGGAGGGCGGGCCGGGATGTGAAATGAGCGCCAGTCCTGCCTGATTGTCATTCCCGCTTACGCGGGAATGTATGACATAAACCACTGGATTCCAGCTTTCGCTGGAATGACGATGGGGGCAATAGGCGCATTATGAGCGATACTAAACGATACCGTGGCCAGGATAACTGACGCCTTATTTTAGATGAGGTGACCCTGCCGACAAAAGCTATATTGCCCATGCCCTGGGTGTGGTCGCCTGCGCAAACAGCATGTTTAGGGCGGGGCGTTTTTCGTAAAATTTCAGAAAAAACAATAAATAACAATAACTTATGTGTCTTTATGCCATGCCGCGCTATCGAATTCAGGATTTCCTGCTTGACGCGGGCTTGTAAAGCCTACTACATTTATCAGACACTACCTCTAACACAACCAGAATAAAGTTGAATGAGCTATGACTTGTTGCGTCGCTATCGCGCTTAGAGACGGTCTTATTTTCGCCTCTGATTCACGCACTAATGCCGGTGTTGACAGTGTCAGCACCTACAGCAAGATGTATGGTTTCGGGGCGCCGGGCGAACGCCAGTTTATATTGCTGGCGGCGGGCAATCTTGCCACGACCCAGGCGGTCGTGAAACAGATCAAGCATGACATTAAGCAGCAGGCCGCCATCCAGTTGATGAACGTGAGCAGCATCAGCGATGCGGCCGAATACATCGGCGAGATCAGCCAGAATCAGCAGGAGAAAACAAAGACGGGCGGTATCAATGTGGAGGCCAATTTTATAATCGGCGGTCAGGTCGGGCAGGGTGAACCCGCGGTTTATATGGTTTATCCGCAAGGCAATTACATCACGACCTCGGAGGACACGGTTTATCTGCAAATCGGCGAGGATAAATACGGCAAGCCGATACTGGACCGAATCCTGGAGGCGGATGCCAGCCTCGAAACCGCCGCGATGTGCGCGCTGGTGTCCATAGATTCCGCCATGCGCAGTAATCTGACCGTCGGCCCGCCCATTGAACTGAGCGTGTATGAGGCCGGCAGCCTGCAACCGGGCCGCTATTACCGTTTTAATGAAGACAGCGAATATTTGCGTCAGTTAAAGCGCAATTGGCACAGGCTGCTCAAGGAAGCCTTCAAGCAACTCCCCCCCGTGGCCTGGAGCAGCACCTGGGACAAAGAGGATCAATCGGAGCTTTCATCCTGAGTTGTCGAAATCTGGAAGCCATTTCAAGCCCCGTTAGTCCTTTCCGGATTCCGCGGCCAGGTTTCATACCCGTCTCCCGCGCGGCCGGGAAAAGCAGCGATTAACAGCCACGAGAACCCCCGCTTGCGTTATCATGCCCCTGTTTTTCAATTTGCCTTTACCGAACTAAATCCGGGGCCGCTCACTTGGCGATCAAAGTCGCAATAAAACACCATACCGAATATCGTTTTGACCGGCGGGTGGCCCTGTCGCCGCATGTGATCCGCCTGCGGCCGGCGCCGCATTGCCGGACGCCCGTGCAAAGCTATTCGCTGAAGGTCAAGCCACGCAAGCACTTTATAAACTGGCAGCAGGACCCGTTCGGTAATTATCTGGCGCGGCTGGTGTTCCCTGAAAAGACGCGCGGGCTCAGTATTGAGGTTGAACTGATCGCGCGCATGACCGTGTTTAATCCGTTCGATTTTTTCCTGGAAGACACCGCGCAAAAATTTCCGTTTCAATACGAACCGCAATTAAAACGGGACCTGGCGCCTTATCTCAGGGTCAATGCGGCGGGGCCGCAACTGAAGCGGTGGCTGGCCGGGATAGACCGCTCGGAGCAGGCGTTGATGGATTTTCTGGTCGGCCTGAATCAGGCCCTGCAACGGCGGGTTAAGTATCTGATCCGCATGGAACCGGGTGTGCAAAGCTGTGAGCAAACGCTTACTGACGGTTCGGGCTCATGCCGTGACAGCGCCGCCCTGATGGTGCAGATCTGCCGCCATCTGGGTCTGGCCGCCCGTTTTGTCTCCGGTTATCTGGTGCAGCTCAGCGCCGATGTCAAGGCCCTGGACGGGCCGGCCGGGCCCGCGCGGGACTTCACGGATCTGCACGCCTGGAGCGAGGTGTTCCTGCCCGGCGCCGGCTGGGTGGGCCTGGACCCGACCTCCGGCCTGCTGGCCGGCGAAGGCCATATCCCGCTCGCCTGCACGCCGGAACCGGCCGGCGCGGCGCCCGTGACGGGCGCGGTCGAGCCGTGCAAGACAACATTCAGCTTCGCCAACAAGGTCGAACGCATCCATGAGACGCCCCGGGTCACCCGGCCTTACAGCGAAGCACAGTGGCAGGCGATCCAAAAACTCGGCAACAGGGTGGACCGGATCTTAAAAAAGTCCGATGTCCGCTTGACGATGGGCGGCGAACCGACCTTTGTCTTTAGCGATGATATGGAGGGCGCGGAGTGGAACCATGCGGCGCTCGGAGAGAAAAAGCGTGAACTTGCCGGGCAATTATTGCGACGCCTGCAAGAGCAATTTGCCGCCGCCGGTATTGTGCATTTCGGTCAGGGCAAATGGTATCCCGGCGAGCCCCTGCCGCGCTGGGCCTTGTCGCTTTACTGGCGCAAGGATAAACAGGCGCTCTGGCGGGAGCGTAAATGGCTCGCGGATGAAGACCGCGATTATGGTCACGCGGCCCCCGAGGCCGAGGCGTACAGCAGGGCGCTGGCCGCGGCCCTTGATATTGACCGGGGGCGGGTGATACCCGCTTATGAAGATACTTTGTATTATCTGTGGCAAGAGGGACGTTTGCCGGAAAACCTGGACCCGGCCGATAATAAATTAAGCAACCCGCTGGAACGGCGGCGTTTACGGAAAATATTTGAGCAGGGCCTTGACCGCGTTGCCGGCTATGCCCTGCCGCTGAAATATCAGTCTGAGGCTGACGGCGGTTACTGGAAGAGCAGCCGCTGGCCGTTCAAAACCGGCCATCTGTTCCTGCTGGCCGGCGATTCGCCGATGGGGATGCGGCTGCCGCTGGATTCGCTGCCGTGGAAGTTGCCGGATGATCTGGATAATGAACCGGAACTGGATCCCTTTGCCGAGCGTGACGCCCTTGGCAAGACGCCCAAAAAAACCGGTAAGCGCAAACCGGGCGCCGATCGGGAGATTATCCATACCGCGCTCTGTGTCGAGGCCCGGCAGGGGCGGCTGCATGTGTTTTTGCCGCCGCTGGCCAGACTGGAATACTTTGTCGATCTGCTGGCCCGCATCGAGGCGACCTCGGCAAAATTAAAACAGCCCGTGATCCTGGAGGGTTATGCGCCGCCGCAAGACCCGCGTTTGAGCCTGTTGCAGATCACGCCGGATCCGGGCGTGATTGAAGTGAACATCCATCCGGCCGAATCCTGGCGGGCGCTGACGGACACTACCCTGAGGCTGTACGCGGCCGCCCGCGAAACGCGCCTCGCCACCGAAAAGTTTATGCTGGACGGCAGGCATTCCGGCACCGGCGGCGGCAATCATATTACGCTCGGCGGCGGCTCTGCCGCCGACAGCCCGTTTCTGAGGCGGCCACATCTGCTTAGGAGCCTGCTGACCTACTGGCAGCGGCATCCGGCCCTGTCATACCTTTTCTCGGGGCTGTTTATCGGCCCGACCAGCCAGTCGCCACGGGTTGACGAGGCGCGTGACGATAATCTGTATGAACTCGAACTGGCCTTTAATCTGTTGCCCGAGGGCGAGTCGGAACAACCCTGGCTGGTTGACCGGATCCTGCGCAACTTTCTGGTTGACCTGACCGGCAATACCCACCGCGCCGAGTTTTGCATTGACAAGCTCTATTCGCCCGACAGCGCCGCCGGGCGGCGCGGCCTGGTTGAATTCCGGGCCTTCGAGATGCCGCCGCACGCGCGGATGAGCCTGGTGCAGATGCTGCTGTTGCGCGCGTTTATCGCGCATTTCTGGGAAAACCCCTGCCGGGAACCGCTGCGGCCCTGGGGGGCCGCGTTGCATGATCGTTTCATGTTGCGGCACTATGTCTGGGAAGATATGAAACAGATTATCGGCGATCTGAATCATGCCGGTTATCCGTTCAAACTGGAATGGTTTGCCCCGTTTTGTGAATTCCGCTTTCCTCTCATCGGCTCAATCAATGTCGAGGGCATGCAACTGACCCTGCATTCGGCCCTGGAACCCTGGCACGTGCTGGGCGAGGAGAGCAATACCGGACAGACCGCGCGTTACGTGGATTCCTCGGTTGAACGCTTGCAGGTGAGCGTCGAGGGCCTGGCGAGCGAGCGCTATTGCGTAAGCTGCAACGGCCGCAGGGTGCCCTTGCGCGGCGCCGGGCGGCATGGCGGCTATGTGGCCGGCGTGCGCTACAAGGCCTGGGCGCCGCACTCGGCCCTGCACCCCACGATTAAACGGCAGACGCCGTTGATCTTTGACATCGTCGATATGGACAATCAACGTTCGGTGGGCGGCTGTGCCTATCATGTCGCGCATCCCGGCGGGCGCAATTACGAGACCTTTCCGGTCAATGCCAACGAGGCCGAGGCCCGGCGCCAGGCGCGCTTCCGGCCGGACGGCAATACCCAGGGGGAAATGCGCATCCGCCCGGAAGAACCGCGCCCGGAACAGCCCTATTCGCTTGACCTGCGCTTCCCGGCGCGAAGCTGACGCGGATGTTTCGGCGCCACAGGACGCCGGTTCAGAAACAATAGTGAGCATGGCAATATGAACAACAGCGCCCGCAGGATTATTCAAGGATTGGCTTCGTTCACGTTTTCAGAGGTCCCGGCATGTTAAATCAGTTACGAATACAAAACTTCAAAAGCTGGAAGGATACCGGCACGATTCGCATGGCGCCTATCACCCTGTTTTTCGGCGCCAACAGTTCCGGCAAGTCGAGCATTGGTCAGTTTCTGCTTATGCTGAAGCAGACCGTTGAGTCGCCGGACAGAAAGGCCGTTTTCTATCCCGGCGGCAGAAACTCCGTGGTTCAGCTTGGCTCATATCAAGAGATGGTCTTTGGCCGGAACCTGGATAACAGGATTGAATTTAGGTATCTGTGGTCTTTGCCGGAAAATATGAAAATTAAAGACTCCTTGTCAGGTCATACTTTTCCCGGCGACAAGTTGGACTTCAATGCTGAGGTTGAACTGAGCGACGCAACGAAGCGTTTACTCCAGGTATCGGAGTTAGAATATCGCCTTCTTAAAAATGAGGGAAAGGATCAAGCGCTTTCTGTCAAGCTATCGCGGCAATCCGATACGCGCGAATATGACGCCAAGGCCGACCCCGACTTTCTAGTCAGGAAACGAGGGCGGGCATGGGCGCTTAAAAATGTGGTTCGATTCTATGGTTTTCCCGATGAAATTGTCGCTTATCATCAAAACGCTGATTTCGTTCAGGAGTTTAACCTTGCGCAGGAAAAATTGTTTAATTCACTTTATTATCTCGGGCCGCTTAGAACAAAGGCTGAAAGGCTGTATACATGGGGTGGCATTACTCCTGAAAGTGTCGGCTTTAGCGGGGAAAACACCATAGCGGCCATTCTGGCGGCCAAAGACCGCAAGATCAGCCTGGGTCACAAGCAGCGCGCAAAGCCGCTTGATGAGATCATCGCCATCAAGTTGAAGGAGATGGGCCTCATCGACGCGTTCCAGGTCAAACCAATATCCACCGGGCGGCAGGAGTGCGAGGTTAAGGTTCGCACCAGGGGGGCAGAAGATTGGGTCGATCTCCCCGATGTCGGCTTTGGCATATCGCAGGTGTTGCCGGTTCTGGTGCAGTGTTTCTACGCCCCGCCCGGCTCGATCATTCTAATGGAGCAGCCGGAGATTCATCTGCATCCGAGCGCCCAATCGGCCCTGGCCGATGTGATGATTGATGTGATTAATTCGCGGGAAAACGGCAAAGAGCGCGGCATCCAATTACTTATTGAAACTCATTCGGAACATTTCCTGCGCCGTCTGCAACGGCGCATGGCTGAGGATAAGGTTTCAAAAAAGAAGTTTTCAGCTTATTTTGCCAATATTACCAAAACACCCGCGACCCTCGATCAATTGAAGATCGATACCTTCGGCAATATCTCAAACTGGCCGGAAAACTTCTTCGGCGATGAAATGGGAGACATCACCGAGCAGGCAAAAGCCGCCATAAAGAAGCGCGGGCAGAAAGCTGAAAAGCCGGAGAGACCCGAATGAACCTGCCGGGAAAATGTGTGGTGGATACCAATGTGCCCAAGACAGCCAATCTTGCTATCCGGCGGAACTCAGACTCCGACGTGTCTGATGTCTGCGTGTTGGCATGTATTGAAGCGGTTGAGCATGTGATCAAAAAGCGCGGATTGATCATTGATAAGGGAGATGAAATCTTCACCGAGTACCGGCGCCAACTCGCCATGCAAGGGCAGCCCGGCGTGGGTGATCGTTTCATGAAGTGGGTTCACGATAATCGTTGGAGCCTGGATGAATCCCAGCAAGTTAAGATTACCGGGCATGGTCATTCATACCGCGAATTTCCCGGGCATCTCGGACTCAAAAATTTTGACAATTCAGACCGGAAGTTTATCGCCGTGGCCAATGCTCACCCGGACAAACCGCCGATTTTGCAAGCCACCGACAGTAAGTGGTTACAATGGAAGAATGCTTTGAAGAATATTGGTATCAAGGTTCATTTCCTTTGCCCGGAATATGTCAAAGCCAAATACGCCAGGAAGACAGGAGAAGAGTGAGAGCGAATTTTATTAAATTTTCCTGATGAAGCTTGCCGTAAGACGGGCGCCGGAAGTTTGAACCCGGGACAGATCATGCCAAAGAACCGGTCACATCCGTTAAATTGGCTTGTCCCGCAATCCGGAAAAAAGCGCGATGATCAATGCCTGACCGGCGAGCCGCCAGCTTGATCAAAAACCTTATTCCCCCGGCGTTTCCTCCGCCAGACAGGCAAACCAGGTGTTGGCGACCTGTTCGTGGATAGCGGCTAAATCGATTTGCAGCCGGTCGATGAATTCGTGCAGATCGCCATGAAACAGGCGGATTGGGTCAATCTCTTTAATGCCGCGTTGCAGCCGCGTGATATGGCGCAGCGGGCGGTCGTTTTTCGGCAGTTTATTGACGCAGCGGTTTAGTTCCGCCAGGCAACAGCCTACGGCGCGCGGGAATTGTTCGTCCTTGAGCAAAAAGCCGCTGACATCCTCGCCCTTGACCCGGTGCTGCACGTGTTGACGATACATTTGATAGGCGCTGACCGAACGCAGCACATTCATCCACATGATGTTGTCGTAGGTTTCCAGGCTGTCTTTTTTGTAGGTGTACAGGTTCAGGCAACCCACGTCCAGGGTGCGGCTGGTCATGTCGGCCCGTTCCAGATTGCAGCCGATCCGGCTGAAGTTATAAGCCCGGCCATGGCTCATGTTGGCCAGCAAAAACCCCGTGGTCTGATGACAGAAATTCATCACGTCATCCAGGATTTTGTTTCTTCTGCTGCGGCTCAGGTTTTTCTTCAGGTGTTTTTTTACATACAGGTAAAGTTCGTTGATCTGTTCCGAGACCTCGCTCGGCAGGATCTCGCGGGTGGTGCGCGTGTTTTCCCAGATCATCCTGACCGTGCTGATCAGCGAGCCGGGATTGGCCTTGTCGCCCAGGATAAAATGGGTCACGGCCTGTTCATCAGGCTGGCCGTGGCGTTTGAAGAAGGCCTCGTCACTGCCGCTGATCTGGATCAGGCTGTGCCAGATGTATTTATTAACCACGATCGGCAGGTCCAGCAGCAGATTCGAGTTCACATCAAGCAGCCGGGCCGTGCTCTCGGCGCGTTCCAGGTAACGCCCGAACCAGTACATTTTTTCCGCCACGCGCGCCAGCATGATCAGGGCCTAATCCGGGCCAACGACCCAGGTATCCTTGCTGCCGCCGCCCTGCGAGGAATTGACCACCAGCGAGCCCTGCACCAAGGCGACCCGGGTCAGGCCGCCGGCGGTGACCGTGCTGCGATCGGCCTGCAGGGTAAAGGGGCGCAGGTCCACATGTCGGGGTTCAAGCCGGTCGCCACAGACCGTCGGCACGGTTGACAGGGCAATCACCGGTTGCGCGATATAATCGCGCGGATTGGATTTGATGCGGTTTTTCATCTCGCCGAGTTGCCGTTTACTGGCGTTGGGGCCGATCAATATGCCGTAACCGCCGGATTCGTTCGCGGGTTTTACCACCAGTTCCGCCAGATTGGCCAGCACGTGCCCGCGTTGCTTTTTGTCGGCGCAGGAATAGCTGGGCACATTCGGGATCAGCGGTTCCTGATCCAGATAATATTTGATCATGGCGGGCACATAGGTATAAACCACCTTGTCATCGGCCACCCCGCAGCCCGGCGCATTGGCCAGGGCAACCTTGCCTTTTTTCCAGGCCCGCATCAGGCCGGGCACCCCCAGCACCGATTTTTTGTTGAACACCTCCGGGTCCAGAAACAGATCGTCGATACGCCGATAGATCACATCGACCCGCGCCAGTCCCTCAACGGTCTTCATATAGACGCAATCATCGTCCGCCACCATCAGGTCCGAACCTTCGACCAGTTCGGCGCCCATCTGCTGGGCCAGAAAGGCATGCTCGAAATAGGCCGAATTATAGATGCCGGGCGTCAGCACCACCACTTCGGGGTATTCCAGCGGGCGCGGCGATATCGAACTCATGGTATCCAGTAAATTGGAAGGATAGTCGCCCATCGGGATAATATTGTAATCCTTGAACAATTCCGGGAAGACGCGCTTTGTCACGGTGCGGTTTTCCAGCATATAGGAGACGCCGGACGGCACCCGCAGATTGTCTTCCAGCACGTAGAGGACGCCATCATGTCCGCGCACGAGATCGCTGCCGCAGATATGCGCCCAGACGCCGAACACCGGGGCCATGCCCTGACATTCCCTGCGGTAATTTGCCGAGCTTTTGAGCAGTTCGGCCGGGATGACCCGGTCTTTTATGATCTGCCGCCTGTTGTAGATGTCGTTGATGAAGTGATTCAGGGCCGTGAGCCGCTGTTTGAGGCCCGCTTCGGTTTTTTGCCATTCCCGCTGCGGGATGATGCGCGGGATAACGTCATACGGCCATTCCCGGTCGATGTCGGTCCCTTTGCCATACACCGTAAAGGTAATGCCCATGGCCATGATGGCCAGTTCGGCGGCGTCCCTGCGCGCATGCAATTCCGCCGGGTTGAGTTTTTTCAGATAATTGATCAGCCGGCCGCAACCGGCCCGCGCCGTGAGCCGGGGGCTCAGCAACTCATCATAAAGGCCGTTGAGCGGATAGCGCTGCAAATCCATAGACAGGGTTTTTCAAAAGCCGGATTTTCTAAAAAAGAAAAAATAATTTTCTTATAAATTGATAATACAGGCGACTCAAGCCCGGCACAAGCGGCCAGACCGGTCGTGGTCAAAATATGACGGCCGTTAGACTGTAGTCTAAAAGCAGGCACAGGCGACTTATATTAACATGGCAATCAAACAGGCGCAGGCACGCCGCAAAATGTGTTTAATTGTCATTCCCGCTTCCTTCTGCCTACCCCCGGCATGGTTTTTACAGGACAGGCAAGCCGGGACGGCCCAAATGTCTTTGGGCGATTGGCCCGAATCTTGTTAAAATAAACCGTCTTTTTTGCAACAGGGATTTTGAAAACAGATGTTGAGCAATTATTTCCCGATTCTGATCTTTAGCGCTATGGGCCTGTTGATGGGCGTGTTTCTGATCGCGCTCGGTCTCGGCCTTGGCCGCCTGATGGGGCATGCGCGGGCCGACGCCGAGAAACAATCGCCTTATGAATGCGGTTTTGAAGCCTTTGAAGACGCGCGCATGAAGTTTGACGTGCGCTATTATCTGGTGGCGATACTTTTTATTATTTTTGATCTGGAAATTGCCTTCCTGTTTCCCTGGGCCGTGGCGCTGGACGGGATTGGCCTGGCCGGCTTCTGGGCAATGATGCTGTTCCTTGCCCTGCTGGTCGTCGGCTTCATTTATGAATGGCAAAAGGGCGCGCTGGAATGGGAGTAAACTGATGGGCGCCGAGGAAAAGATTCACGAACCGGGCATTGTCACCACCAGCGTTGACAATCTGGTCAACTGGGCCAGGACCGGCTCGATGTGGCCCATGACCTTCGGGCTGGCCTGTTGCGCCGTTGAAATGATGCATGCCGGCGCTTCCCGTTATGATCTGGATCGTTTCGGCATCGTCTTCCGGCCGAGTCCGCGGCAGTCGGATGTGATGATCGTGGCCGGCACCCTGGTCAATAAAATGGCCCCGGCCCTGCGCCGGGTTTACGATCAGATGCCGGAACCCAGATGGGTGATTTCAATGGGCTCCTGCGCGAATGGCGGCGGTTATTACCACTACTCTTATTCCGTTGTGAGGGGCTGCGACCGGATTGTGCCCGTGGATGTCTATGTGCCGGGTTGCCCGCCCACCGCCGAGGCGCTCTTGTACGGCATTATCCAGTTACAAAAAAAGATACGGCGCACCAACACCATCGCCCGCGGCTAGTCTCAATATTATAAACAAGCAGCTATGACGGAATCCGCCGCCAGTCTTGCCGCCAGGCTAGAACAACGCTTCAGCGCTACAGTGAGCGATTGCGGCATCGATCGCGGTCAGGTTACGCTGACCGCGCCGCCGGCGGCCTTATTGGCCCTGTGCCGGTCCTTGCGCGATGAGGAACAGTTCGCCTTTGCGCAACTCTCTGATCTTTGCGGCGTCGATTATTCGGCTTACGGTCAGGTGGATTGGGCCACCAGGGAAACCACCTCGATCGGCTTCAGCCGCGGCCGCCAGGGTATTAAACAGGCCGCTGAAGCAGCGGCCGCCGAAGCGGGGCGCTTTGCCGTCGTCTATCATCTGCTCTCGATCAAACACAATCTGCGCCTGCGCCTGCGTTGCCGTTTGGCGGAAGAGCCCCCGCGCGTCCCCTCGGTCACGGAGATCTGGAATTCGGCCGACTGGTTTGAGCGGGAGGCCTTCGATCTGTTCGGTATTCTGTTTGACGGTCATCCTGATCTGCGCCGGATACTCACCGATTATGGCTTTATCGGCCATCCTTTCCGCAAGGACTTCCCGCTGGAGGGCAATGTGGAAGTCCGTTATGACCCGGATAAGAAGCGGGTCGTCTATCAGCCGGTCACGATCAGCAACCGGGTGCTGGTGCCGCGTGTGATACGCGCGGATAATCGCGCTGCCGGGGCGCGCGCGGAAGGGCGGGATAATGCCTGAGCTGCGCAATATGACCATGAACTTCGGGCCGCAGCATCCGGCCGCGCACGGGGTGTTGCGCCTGGTGCTGGAAATGGACGGCGAGGTGATCGAACGGGCCGATCCGCATATCGGCCTGCTCCATCGCGGCACCGAAAAGCTGGCCGAGAGCAAGCCCTTCAACCAGAGTATCGGCTACATGGATCGGCTCGACTATGTCTCGATGATGTGCAATGAACATGCCTATGTCATGGCCATCGAAAGACTGCTGGGCGTGACGCCGCCGTTGCGGGCCCAGTATATCCGGGTCATGTATGCCGAGATCACGCGCGTCCTGAATCATCTGATGTGGCTGGGCGCGCATGGGCTGGATATCGGCGCGATGACGATCTTTCTGTATTGTTTTCGCGAGCGGGAAGACTTGATGGATTGTTATGAAGCGGTGTCCGGCACGCGCATGCACGCGACCTATTTCCGCCCCGGCGGCGTTTACCGCGATCTGCCGGCCTTCATGCCGCAATATGAACCCTCGCGGTGGCACAGCCAGAAACAGGTTGATCGCCTCAATGAAAACCGTCAGGGTTCATTGCTGGACTTTATCGAGTCCTTCTGCCGGCGCTTTCCGGCCTGTGTGGACGAGTATGAAACCCTGTTGACGGATAACCGTATCTGGAAGCAGCGCACGGTGGGGATTGGCGAGGTCACGCCGGAGCGCGCCTTTCAACTGGGCTTTAGCGGGCCGATGCTGCGCGGCTCCGGGATTGAATGGGATCTCAGGAAGAAACAGCCTTATGATGTCTATGACCGGCTGGATTTTGCCGTGCCGGTCGGGACCAACGGGGACTGTTATGATCGTTATCTGGTGCGCGTTGAAGAGATGCGGCAGTCAAATCATATTATCAGGCAATGCGTCGATTGGCTCAGACAAAACCCGGGACCGGTCATGCTGGACGATCATAAGCTGACGCCGCCGAAACGGGAAGAAATGAAGGACGATATGGAATCGCTGATCCATCATTTCAAACTGTTTACCGAGGGCTATTGCGTGCCGGCCGGCGAGGTCTATTCCGCGGTTGAGCATCCCAAGGGCGAATTTGGGATCTATCTGATCTCGGACGGCGCCAATAAACCCTACCGCGTAAAGATACGCGCGCCGGGCTTTGCCCACCTTGCCGCCATGAACGAAATGGTCAAGGGCCACATGCTGGCGGACGTGGTCGCCGTGATCGGCACCCAGGATATCGTATTCGGCGAGATAGACCGCTGATGAGCGCCATTAACAACGCCGTCCTGTCGGAGCACACCCGCGCCGAGATCGACGCCTGGCTGAAAAAATATCCCGCCGATCGCAGGCAGTCGGCCGTGCTCGCGGCCTTGCGCGAGGCGCAGCATCAAAACCGCGGCTATCTGACCACCGAGTTGATGGACGCGGTGGCCGGTTATCTTGATATGCCCCGGATCGCGGTTTACGAAGTGGCTTCATTTTACTCCATGTTTGAAACCCGGCCGGTCGGGCGGCACAGCATTTCAGTCTGCACCAATATCTCCTGTATGCTGATGGGCGCGGATCATATCGTCAGCCATATCGAACGGAAACTCGGCATAAAGACCGGCGAATCCACGGCCGATGGCCGCTTTTTTATCAAGCGCGAAGAAGAATGCCTGGCCGCCTGTTGCGGCGGCCCGATGATGATGATCGATCATAAATATTATGAAAATCTGACCCTGGACAAGGTCGATGAAATACTGGAAAACCTGGATTAAGCCGCCGTGGAAATGAATACGGTTTGTTTTGCGACGCTCGGGTTTGACGAACCCTGGTCTTATGAGAACTATTTAAGGGTAGAGGGTTATACGGCGCTGCGGAAAATCATCAGCGAGAAAATCCCGCCCGCGCGGATCATTGAAGAAGTCAAGGCCTCCGGCCTGCGCGGCCGGGGCGGGGCCGGTTTCCCGACCGGACTGAAATGGAGCTTCATGCCGCGCGATATCGAGGGCCAGAAATATATCGTGTGCAACTCTGACGAGAGCGAGCCCGGCACCTGCAAGGACCGCGATATTCTGCGTTATAACCCGCATGCCGTGGTCGAGGGGATGGCCATTGCCTGCTACGCCACGGGCGCCACGGTCGGGTATAACTATCTGCGCGGCGAGTTTATGGACGAGCCCTTCCCGCGCTTTGAAAATGCCCTGCGGGAGGCCTACGACGCCGGTCTGCTGGGCAAAAATATCCAGGGCAGCGGCATCGACATCGACCTCTATGCCAGCCTCGGCGCCGGCGCCTATATCTGCGGCGAGGAAACCGCCTTGCTCGAATCGCTGGAGGGCAAAAAGGGTCAGCCGCGCTTCAAGCCGCCGTTTCCGGCCAATTTCGGTTTATACGGTCGGCCCACGACCATCAACAATACCGAAAGCCTGGCCTCGGTGCCGAGCATTGTCCGCCACGGCGGCGCCTGGTTTGCCGAACAGGGCGTGGCCAACAGCGGCGGGGTGAAGTGTTTTTCGGTCAGCGGTCATGTCAACCGGCCCGGCAATTTTGAAATACCGCTGGGCACGCCCTTTGCGAAGCTGCTGGAAATGGCCGGCGGGGTGCGCAACGGGCATGGTCTGAAGGGCGTCATTCCCGGCGGCTCATCCATGCCGGTCCTGCCCGGCGCCGTGATGCTGGAATTGAATATGGACTTTGATTCCATCGCCGGGGCCGGTTCCTATCTGGGGTCCGGCGCCGTGATCGTGATGGACGACACCACCTGCATGGTCCGGGCGCTGGCGCGCCTGTCACGCTTTTATTACGCCGAATCATGCGGCCAGTGCACGCCCTGCCGGGAAGGCACCGGCTGGTTATACCGGGTGGTGGAACGCATCGAACAGGGCCAGGGCGGGCAGGGCGATCTGGATAAACTGGATGATGTGGCCAGCAAGATCGAGGGCCGCACGATCTGCGCCTTTGGCGACGCGGCGGCCTGGCCGGTCAGAAGTTTTGTCAAACATTTCCGGGCCGAGTTTCAATACCATATCGATCACAAGCGTTGTCTGGCCGGCCAGACGGATACGCGGGATTTTGAGGCGGCCTGAGCGGGGCCAGCAACCATGCCGGACGAACAAATCACCATTGAAGTGGATGGCCAGACCCTGGCGGCCAGGAAGGGGCAGATGCTGATCGAGGTCACGGACGCGAACGACATTTATATCCCGCGCTTTTGCTATCACAAAAAACTCACGGTAGCGGCCAACTGCCGCATGTGTCTGGTCGAGGTGGAGAAGGCCCCCAAGGCGCTGCCCGCCTGCGCCACGCCGGTCATGCCGGACATGAAGGTCAGGACCCGCTCCAGCGTGGCCCTGGACGCGCAAAAATCGATCATGGAATTCCTCTTGATCAACCATCCGCTGGATTGCCCGATCTGTGATCAGGGCGGCGAATGCGAGTTGCAGGATCTGGCGCTGGGCTATGGCCGCGATGTCTCGCGCTATCAGGAAAAGAAGCGGGTGGTCAAGGATAAAAACATCGGGCCCCTGATCCAGACCGATCTGACACGCTGTATTCACTGCACCCGCTGCGTGCGTTTTGGCGAAGAAATCGCCGGCATTCGTGAACTCGGGGCCACCGGCCGCGGTGAGAATATGGAGATCGGCACTTACATAGAAAAGAGCGTGAGTTCCGAGATGTCGGGCAATGTGATCGACCTGTGTCCGGTCGGCGCCCTGACCTCAAAGCCGTTCCGCTATTCGGCGCGGACCTGGGAACTGGTGCAGAAAGACGCGATTGCGCCGCATGATTCGGTCGGTTCCAATATTCATGTGCATGTGAAGGGCAACCGGGTCAAGCGCGTGGCGCCCGCCGCCAACGAGGCGATTAACGAAGTCTGGTTGTCGGATCGGGATCGCTTCAGTTATGAGGCGATCTACAGCGAAGACCGCCTGCGCGCCCCGCAACTTAAAACAAACGGTCAATGGCGGCAGGTCGATTGGGAAACCGCGCTCGGCGCGGTCAAGGCGCGGCTCGGCAGGATTATCGAAACCCACGGCCCCGGGCAACTGGGCGCGCTGGCTTCGCCCTCGGCCACGCTGGAAGAACTCTATCTCTTGCAGGGCTTCGCGCGCCGACTCGGGTGCAATAATATTGACAGCCGTCTGCGGCAGGCGGATTTTTCCGATCAGGTCGCGGCGCCGTTATTTCCCTGGCTGGGCCGGAGCATCGCCGGCTTTGAATCGCTGCAAGCCGCGCTGCTGATCGGCAGTCAGGCGCGCAAGGAGCAGCCGATTATCAATCACCGCCTGCGCAAGGCCGCGCTCAAGGGGGCCGGGGTCATGGTGGTCAATCCGGTCGATTACAGCTTTAATTTTCCGCTGGCCGCGCGCCATATCGCGCCGCCGGCGGCGATCGGCGCGGAACTGGCCGGTATTTTGCAGGCGCTGGCGGAATTATCGGCCAGCGTGGCCGCGCCCTTTGAGCCGTTTATCGCCAAAGCGGCCGTCAACAAGACGCATCGCCTGACCGCGGAAAAACTGCTGAACGCGGCCGACGCCATCGTGTTAATGGGCAATCTGGCCACGGCGCACCCGCAATTCGCATTGTTGCGCGCGCTCGCGGGCGAAATCGCCCGCGCGGCGGGCGCCGGTTTTGGGTATCTATCGGAGGGGGCCAATACCTCCGGCTGCTGGCTGGCCGGCGCGCTGCCGCACCGGCTGCCCGGCGGCGCGAGGAGCGCGGCCGCCGGTTTGCACGCCGGGGCGATGCTGGCGGCCGGTTTGAAGTCCTACCTGTTGCTGGGCGTGGAGCCTGAACTGGATTGTGCCGCCGCCCGCCTGGCCGCGGAGGCGATGCGCGAGGCCGAGTTGGTGATCGCGCTCAGCGCCTATCAGAGCGAGGCCATGCGCGCTTATGCCGATGTCATGTTGCCGATCGCGGTGTTCGCCGAAACCGCGGGCACCTATATCAATAATGAAGGCACGCCGCAGAGTTTTGCCGCGGCCACCGCGCCGCCCGAGGAAGCGCGCCCCGCCTGGAAGGTATTGAGAGTGCTGGGCAATACCTTTGGCCTGGAAGGTTTTGAGCAGCAATCTGCAAACGATGTGCTGAGCCAGGCCATGCGGGAGATCGGCCCGATCAAGGCGGACAACGGGCAACAATGGCAATTACCCGCCGTGCCCGATGACCGCCTTAACGGCGGCGCCCAACTGGTGACCGAAACCCCGATGTATATGATCGACCCGCTGTGCCGCCGGGCCGCTTCCCTGCAACAGACCCGGGAGGTCGCGGACGGCGCGCTGCATATCAATGCCAGGCTGGCCCAGAAAAACAGCCTGCGCGAGGCGGATCAGGCCAAAGTTGAACAGGATGATAACAGCGTCAATCTGAAGGTGGTGATCGATGATCGCCTGCCGGATGACTGTGCCCTGATCCAGTCGCCCCATCCGGCCGTGACGGGCCTGAATGCCGTCTCCGGTTCCATCCGCATTTCAAAGCCGGTCTGAGATGCTGGAATTTATTTATCAATTTATCAGTCAAAATGTGCTGGCGCCGATCAGCATGCTGCTGGTGCCGGCCGGCTATCAGGCCGGGGCGCTGATCGTGTTGCAGACCATCCTGAAAATCATGGCGATCCTCGTGCCGGTCCTGCTGACCGTGGCCTATTTCACGTATGCCGAACGCAAGGTCATCGGCTTTATTCAGGGGCGTATCGGCCCCAACCGCGTCGGCTTTTTCGGTTTCAGCCTGTGGGGCCTGGGGCAACCCATTGCCGACGCGGTCAAGCTGATCGTCAAGGAGATTATCGTGCCGACCGGCGCCAACAAGACCCTGTTTGTGATCGCGCCGATATTGTCCCTGGCCCCCTCGCTGGCGGCCTGGGCCGTGATTCCGTTTGACGACACAAAGGTATTGGCGGATGTCAACGCCGGTCTGCTGTATGTGTTGGCGCTGACCTCGCTGGCGGTTTATGGCGTGATCATCGCCGGCTGGGCCTCCAATTCCAAATATGCCTTTCTGGGGGCCATGCGTTCGGCCGCGCAGATTGTCGCGTATGAAATCGCCATGGGCTTTGCCCTGGTCGGCGTGCTGGTCGCGGCCGGCAGCCTCAATCTGGGCGAGATCGTGGAGGCCCAGGCCGGTAGTATGCTGCACTGGTTCTGGCTGCCGTTGCTGCCCCTGTTCGTGGTTTATTTTATCTCCGGTGTGGCGGAAACCAACCGGGCCCCGTTTGATGTGGCCGAAGGCGAATCCGAAATCGTGGCCGGCTTCCATGTGGAATACGGCGGCATGGCCTTCTCGGTCTTCTTCATGGCGGAATACGCCAATATGATCTTGATCGCCGTGCTTTCGGCGCTGCTGTTTTGTGGCGGCTGGTTATCCCCGTTTCAGGGCATCCCGGGGCTGGAGGCGTTGTTTGCCTGGGCGCCGTCCATGTTCTGGCTGCTGGCCAAGACCTCGTTCTTCATGTTTTTGTTTTTATGGTTCCGGGCGACCTTTCCGCGCTATCGTTATGATCAAATCATGCGGCTCGGCTGGAAGGTCTTTATCCCCATTACAATTGTCTGGCTGGTCGTAATTTCCGCGCTGGTCGTGCTGAATACGCCGCCCTGGTTTAACTGATGATGTTTACAAAAATTAAAAATTACCTGAGCAGCCTGCTGCTTTGGGAACTGCTCAAGGGTCTGCGCTTGACCGGGCGTTATATGTTCAAACGCAAGATTACCGTGCAGTATCCCGAAGAGAAGACGCCGCAGTCGCATCGTTTTCGCGGCCTGCATGCCCTGCGCCGTTATCCGAACGGCGAGGAGCGCTGCATCGCCTGCAAGCTCTGCGAGGCGGTCTGTCCGGCGGTTGCGATTACCATTGAATCCGAGCCGCGCGCCGATGGCAGCCGCCGCACCACCCGCTATGACATTGACCTGACCAAATGTATCTTCTGCGGATTCTGCGAAGAATCCTGCCCCGTGGACTCCATCGTCGAGACCCGTATTTTTGAATATCACGGTGAAAAACGGGGCGACCTGTTAATGACCAAGCCGCGGCTACTGGAAATCGGGGAGCTGGCGGAAAAACAGATCGCCGAAGATCGCGCCCGTGACGCCTTGTATCGTTAAGGCCAGCCTCAGGGCAGAGATAGCAGATGAATGCCTGTTCCCGCGCAAGCGGGATCAGGGACAGATGAATAACTAAAACCGGGGGAATAAAAATCCAGATGATAGCGCAGATCGTCTTTTATCTTTTCGGCGCGGTATTGCTGCTGTCCGCGTCTATGGTGGTGGTCGCGCGCAATCCGGTGCATGCCGCGCTGTTTCTGGTGTTGGCATTCTTTTCCTCGGCCGCGATCTGGCTGTTGCTGTATGCCGAATTTCTGGCGATCGCGCTGGTGCTGGTTTATGTGGGCGCGGTCATGGTCTTGTTCCTGTTTGTGGTGATGCTGCTGGATATCAATCTGGCCGTGCTGCGCGAGGGCTTTGCCCGCTACCTCCCGGTCGGGATCATTATTGCCGCGCTGATGGTCACGGCCATGGGCCTGGTGGTCGGTTCCGAATACTTCGCGGGCGCGGCCTACCCGGCCCCAGGCGGCCTGCCTGAAGATTACAGCAACACCCGCGAACTCGGCTTAACGATCTATACGGAATATCTGTATCAGTTTGAGATCGCCGCCGCGATCCTGCTGGTTGCGATTATCGCCGCGATCTCGCTCGGCATGAGCCGGTCGAAGACGCATCGCTCAAAAAATCCGGACGAGCAGGTCTTCGTCAGGAAAGAAGAACGTCTGCGGATCGTAAAGATGCCGGCTGAAAAGAAGGAATCCTGAGTGATCACGCTGCCTGAAGTATTAACCCTGGCCTCGCTGCTGTTCTGTATCAGTATCGCGGGCCTGTTCCTGAATCGTAAAAACGTGATCATCCTGTTGATGTGCATCGAATTGATGCTGTTATCCGTCAATATGAATTTTATCGCCTTCTCGCATTTTCTGGGGGATATTCACGGGCAGGTCTTTGTCTTTTTTATCCTGACCGTGGCCGCGGCCGAATCGGCCATTGGCCTTGCGATCCTGGTCGTGATGTTCCGCAATAAAGACACGATCAATGTTGACGCGCTGGATGAGATGAAGGGCTAGCCGGTGATGAATATGGAAAAAGTTTATCTCGCCATTGTGCTCGCGCCGTTGACCGGGGCCGTGATCGCGGGCCTGTTCGGCCGGCTTATCGGCCGTAGCGGCGCCCATTGGGTCACGATTATCGGGGTCGCCCTGGCCAGTATCCTGTCGCTCGTGGCCTATAAACACCATATCCTTGATGGCGGCGCGGACTACAATCAGGCCCTTTATACCTGGCTGCTGAGCGGCGGTATTGTGTTTGAAGTCGGTTTTTTGATTGACCCCCTGTCGGTCACGATGATGGTGGTGGTGAGCTTCGTGTCCTGGATGATCCATATCTATACCATCGGCTATATGCATGATGACCCCGGCTATCAACGCTTTTTCAGCTATATCTCCTTATTCACCTTTGCCATGCTGATGCTGGTCATGTCGAATAACTTCCTGCAATTATTCTTTGGCTGGGAGGCGGTCGGCCTGGTGTCCTATCTGCTGATTGGTTTCTGGTATAAAAAAGAGACGGCCGTTTTTGCCAACCTGAAGGCCTTTCTGGCCAATCGGGTCGGCGACTTCGGTTTTCTGCTGGGCATTGCGGCCATATTGATGTATTTCAATACCCTGGATTACGCCGAGGTCTTTGCCCAGGTCGATCAGTTCGAGGCCGTGACGATCACCCTGTTTGGCGATCAGGCCTGGTCCTTGCTGACGGTCATCTGTATCTGTCTGTTTATCGGCGCGATGGGCAAATCGGCCCAGGTCCCGCTGCATGTCTGGCTGCCGGATTCCATGGAAGGCCCAACGCCGATATCCGCCCTGATCCATGCCGCCACCATGGTGACCGCCGGCATCTTCATGGTGACGCGCATGTCGCCCCTGTTTGAACTGTCGGAAACGGCGCTGAGTTTCATGCTGATCATCGGTTCCGTCACCGCCCTGTTCATGGGCTTTCTGGGGCTGGTTCAAAATGATATTAAACGGGTGGTCGCCTATTCGACCCTGTCGCAACTGGGTTATATGACCGTTGCCCTCGGGGCCTCGGCTTATGCCGCCGCGATGTTTCATCTGGTCACGCATGCCTTCTTTAAGGCCCTGTTATTTCTGGGCGCGGGCGCCGTCATCATTGTCATGCATCATGAGCAGGATATGCGCAGGATGGGCGGCCTGTATAAAGCCATGCCGGTCACCTGGATCACCTGCCTGTTTGCCACCCTGGCGCTGATCGGTTTTCCGGGCACTTCCGGCTTTTTTTCCAAGGACGCGATCATTGAGGCGGCGCATCATTCCAACAACGCCGCCGCCGCCTTTGCCTACTACTCGGTGTTGCTGGGCGTCTTTTTTACGGCCCTGTACAGCTTCCGCCTGTTCTTTCTGACCTTTCATGGCCAACAGCGCATGAGCGCCGAGCAGAAGGCGCATCTGCATGAAGCGCCGGCCGTCGTGACCGTGCCGCTGGCCGTGCTCGCGGTGCCTTCATTAATCCTGGGCGCCTTTCTGATCGGGCCGATGCTGTTCGGGGATTATTTCGGCGCCGCGATCCATGTCGCCGCCCGGCATGATGTGCTCGCGGAAATCGGCGCGGATTATCACGGGATTTGGGCCTTTACCCTGGAGTCCTTTTTGCATCCGCCCGTGTGGCTGGCCCTGGCCGGTATCCTGGCGGCCTGGTGGTGCTATATCAAACGGCCCGGGTTGCCGGGCAGGATCGCCGCCAGACTGGGCTTTATCTGCAAAATACTTGAGAAAAAATACGGTTTTGACGACTTTAACCAGGCTGTTTTTGCGGGCGGCTCGCGCCTTGTCGGCCGCTTGTTGTGGCGTTATGGCGATATCAATATTATTGACGGCCTGCTGGTCAACGGCACGGCCAGGGCCGTGCGCCGCCTAGCCGGCGTGGTCCGCCAGGCGCAGTCCGGTTATCTGTATCACTATGTGTTTGCCATCATCCTGGGGCTCTTGATCCTGCTGGCCGTATTCGTGCATGGCCTCGCGCGCTGATCGTCCGGGCGCCCGACAAGAATAATAAAGATGACCCCGAGCGCTTTGCCCATCCTGAGCCTGCTGATCTGGACGCCCATTATCGGCGGCGTCCTGGTTCTGTTGGCCGGCGACCGCCGGGCGGAAGGCGTGAAATACCTGTCACTGGCCGTTGCCGTCCTGACCTTTCTGCTTTCAATCCTGCTCTATAAACAATTTGATAACGCCGTTGCCGGCATGCAGTTTATTGAAGAGGCGGAATGGATCAGCGCCTTCAACGTGAAATATCATATTGGCGTGGATGGCATTGCCCTGCCGCTGATCCTGTTGACCGGCTTTACCACCATTCTGGTAGTGCTGGCCGCCTGGCAGGTGATCAAGGATCGTATCGCCGCTTATATGGCGGCGTTTTTAATCCTGACCGGGCTGATGAACGGGGTCTTTGTGGCGCTGGACGCCATCCTGTTTTATGTCTTCTGGGAAGCGATGCTGATCCCGATGTTTATTATCATCGGGGTCTGGGGCGGGCCGAACCGCGTCTATGCCACGATCAAGTTTTTTCTTTATACCTTTTTAGGATCGGTCTTCATGCTGGTGGCCTTCCTGTATCTCTATTCGGTCGCCGACAGCTTCAGCATTCAGGATTTTCAGGAGGTCGCCTTGAGCATGGGCGCGCAGAAGCTCATTTTTATGGCCTTTCTGCTGGCCTTCGCGGTCAAGATCCCGATGTGGCCGCTGCATACCTGGCTGCCGGACGCCCATGTCGAGGCCCCCACCGGCGGTTCCGTCATACTGGCCGCGGTCATGTTGAAGATGGGCGGTTATGGCTTTCTGCGCTTCAGCCTGCCGATCACGCCGGATGCCAGCCTCTATTTCAATGAGTTCATGATCCTCCTGTCATTGATCGCCATCGTTTATATCGGCTTTGTGGCGCTGGCGCAGGAAGATATGAAAAAGCTCATCGCCTATTCGTCGATTTCACACATGGGCTTTGTGACCCTGGGCTTCTTTATCCCGTTTGGCATCGTGGCCAACACCGGCTCTGCCGCCGGCGCGGTCATGGGGCTTGAGGGCGCGTTGATGCAGATGGTTTCGCATGGCTTTATCTCGGCGGCGATGTTCCTGTGCGTGGGCGTGATGTATGACCGTCTGCACAGCCGTCTGATCAAGGACTACGGCGGCGTGGTCAACAGCATGCCCCGGTTTGCCGCCTTTATGCTGTTGTTTGCGATGGCCAATGCCGGTCTGCCCGGCACTTCCGGCTTTGTCGGCGAGTTCCTGGTGATCCTGAGCAGCTTCAAGGCGAGTTTCTGGATCGCCTGCGCGGCCGGCATGACCCTGATCCTCGGCGCGGCCTATACCCTGTGGATGTACAAGCGCGTCATCTTCGGCGCGGCGCTTAAACAGGAGGTCATCGACCTGCCCGATATCAATCGGCGGGAGACATTGATCCTGTCGCTGCTGACCGTGGTGGTCCTGCTATTCGGGCTGTGGCCCGCGCCGGTGTTTGACATCATGCGCGCCTCGGTGGCACAACTGATCGAACAAACGCTGACGAGTAAATTATGAATGCCGATCTGGCCCTGGCCATTCCCGAAATCACACTGCTGGCGCTGGCGTGTCTGGTACTGCTGGTCGATGCGTTCAGCAAGGACCCGCTGCATTTAATCGCTTACCGTATTAGCCAGATCGGTCTGGCGCTGGTGCTGGCGCTGGTGCTGTATGACTTCCCGGAAAATACAACCATCGCTTTCCACGGCGGTTTTGTCAGTGACGCGCTCGGCGCCACGCTCAAGGCGTTTATCCTGGGCGTCAGCCTGATCGTCTTTTTCTACTCTTATGAATATCTGAAAAAACAGCAGGGCCTGAAGGGCGAATACTTCGTGCTGGGCCTGTTCGCCGTGCTCGGCATGATGATCATGGCCTCGGCCTCCAGCCTGCTATCGGTTTATCTGGGGCTTGAGTTATTATCCTTGTCTCTTTACGCCATGGTCGCCATGCAGCGTCATTCCAGCGCCGCCTCCGAAGCCGCCATGAAGTATTTTGTGCTCGGCGCCCTGGCATCGGGCATCCTGCTGTATGGCATCTCGATGATCTATGGCCTGACCGGCGCCCTGCAACTGGCGGATATCAACGCCGCCATTAATGCCGACTCGGCCAACCGGGCCTACCTGGTCTATGGCATGATATTCCTGCTCATCGGCATTGCCTTCAAACTCGGGGCCGCGCCCTTTCATATGTGGGTGCCGGATGTTTACCAGGGCGCGCCGACATCGGTCACATTATTCATCAGCAGCGCCCCCAAGCTGGCCGCCTTTGCGATGGCGATGCGGGTCCTGGTGGATGGCTTGCTGCCATTGCAAAGTGACTGGCAGGCCATACTGATTATCCTGGCCTTGCTGTCAATGGCGACCGGCAACATCATCGCGATTGCGCAAAGCAATATTAAACGCCTGCTGGCCTATTCAACCATCGCCCATGCCGGCTTTTTATTGCTCGGGCTCGCAGCCAGCACGGCCCTGGGTTTTGCCGGTTCCATGTTCTATAGCATCAGCTACGCGCTGATGAGCATGGGCGCGTTTGGCATGATCATCCTGCTTGGCCGGCAGGGTTTCGAGGCCGACGGCCTGGCCGATTTTAAGGGTTTGTCGGAGCGCAGCCCCTGGTTTGCCTTTATGATGCTGTGCCTGATGTTTTCGATGGCGGGCGTGCCGCCCTTCCTCGGTTTCTGGTCCAAGTGGTTTGTCCTGAAAGAACTGGTGGCCGCCGGTTTTGTCGCGGTTGCCGCCGGCGCCGTTATTTTCTCGATTATCGGCGCGTATTATTACCTGCGCATCGTCAAGCTGATGTATTTCGACAAACCTGATTCAACGCAGGCGATCCAGGCCTCAGAACCCATGCGCCTTGTCCTGAGCGTAAACGGCGTCGCAATACTGACACTCGGACTCCTGCCCAATGTCCTTATGAGCCTGTGCCTGATGGCGCTGGCGGTATGATTTCTGTATTAACTTAAGGAAACTCTGATTCAATCAGAGTTTCCTTAAGCAGCAAGCAAGAATTATGCTAGCATGGGCGCCGGCGGCAATATGGGACTTTGCATAAGCTAAAAACATAAGCCCTCTCTCGTTTGCCGCCTGAAAATTTTGCGGCGCCAGCTAATCTTTAATAACCGGCAGGAATAAACATGGGACGCATTAATGCAACAGTAAGGATCAAGAATATATTTGAACCCGAGTCAAATATCACTTGTGATGCGCTGGTGGATACAGGGGCTGCCAATATGGTATTGCCGGCGGCATGGAAACAACGCCTGGGCCGCTTGACCGCCATTCGAAAAGTGGATTGTGAAACGGCAACGCAAGAACTGGTTTCCGCAGAAATCTGCGGGCCTGTCGAGATACGTATTGAAGGCTTTGATCCTATCTTTTCAGAAGTTCTGTTTATTGATATGCAGCCCCGCGAAGGCGAATATGAGCCGCTTATTGGCTATATCATTCTGGAACAAAGCCAGGCCGCCGTTGATATGCTTGGTCATCGCTTGTTACACGTCAAAAAAGTTGATCTTAAGTGAAACGCCTGAAAAAGTGCTTCGACAGACGCCTTATCTGTCTTTTTTGATGGTTCCCGCCAATACTCAAGTCCCTAAGCGCCGCAAACAGTATGATGTTTTGGTAAGCGCGCCGCCGCCTGCCTGTAGCAGGCAGGTAGTCGATTGACTTGCTAAACTTATTCACTGAACTCAATTCAATAGTCAATAAATGATGGGCTTAAAAATGATCATTTTTGGTTTATTATTTTTATAAATTGCGGCGAATATCGCCGCAATTTTTATGTTTTATAAACTAAATTAATATAATATAGTTTAAGTCTGTTATTTTTTGCGGCGAATATCGCCGTAATTGCAGAAAACCTTAAACCATGAGCGTTGTAAAAAGACAGGAATTGCTTAGCCTTGTGCCGGATGCTTTGCCGGTTACACGACAATGGCTTATGCAACAAGACAGGAATTTAGATCGCCATGCGGTCGATAATTTTGTTAAAAGCGGTCAACTTGTTTCATTGGCGCATGGGGTTTACATGCGCCCCGGCGCAACGCTGACATGGGAAGGCATTGTTTGCTCCCTGCAAATGAAAACGGATTTATCCGTTGGCGGGCTAACGGCCCTGGAGTTGAAGGGCTTAAGTCATTATGTGCCATTATCCGGCAAGCGGGTTATACATCTTTACGGCAAAGATTCCTTCCCGAAATGGATAAACGGCATATTACCCAATGTTGCATTTACCCGTCACAAGGTATTGTTCAACTCTTCGAATAGGCTGGAGGCAACAGGGCTGGTCACAGATGGATACGATCCAGGGCAAAAAAAATTGTATGACTTTCCCCGTACCGGGGCCTATGCGTTCAAGACCAGGCTGGACGAAGGAGCGTGGCGGCTGACAAGATCATCACCTGAACGGGCATACCTTGAAATATTGATGGATGTTTGTGAAACCGTATCGTTTGAATATGCCGACCAGTTGCTGCAAGGCTTGACGACTTTCTCGCCGCGCCGGTTGGAAAAATTATTAAAGCTTACCGAAAATGTAAAAGTGCGCCGCCTGTTTTACTGGTTTGCTGAGCGCAATCAGCACGCGTGGTTTAAAAAACTTCCCTCTCCCCTCTCCCTGGATAAATTGGGGCTGGGTTCCGGCAAAAGAATGCTGGTTCAGGGCGGAAAACTTGATACAAAATACATGATAACCGTACCGGAGGATATGTGGACACAGGCACAGAATACTACAGACAAGTCCAGCTTTTAATGCGCGTTTTGTCTTTACTGGCAGAAGAAACGTGTTTCGCTCTCAAGGGCGGTACGGCTATAAACCTGTTTATCCGCGATTTTCCCCGCCTGTCGGTTGACATTGACCTGATGTACTTACCGATGGACGACCGTGATACGGCACTGGCTAATATCAGGGCGGCTCTCCACCGGATAGCCAATGCCATTAACGAAATCATACCGGACGCGCGGGTGCAAAAATCCTTTGAAAGCCGCGCTGACGCGTTACGGCTGATCGTCAAACAGGGTGACACGCAGATCAAGGTAGAACTGTCGCCTGTTCTGCGCGGCTCTGTTTTCCCCGTAGAACTGCGCGAGGTTGTCAAAGTAGTAGAAGAGAAATTCGGCTATGTCGAAATGCAAGTCGTTTCCAAATCTGATCTTTATGCCGGGAAATTATGCGCGGCGCTTGACCGGCAACACCCGCGCGATCTTTTTGACGTGAAATTTCTTATGGAAAATGAAGGAATCACAGATGATTTAAGAAAGACGTTTCTGGTTTATCTGATAAGTCATAACCGGGCAATGACAGAACTTTTACGTCCTACCCGCAAAGACATTAGCACTTTGTATGAAAACGAATTCATTCGAATGACCCAGGTCGATGTCTCCCTGGAAGAACTCGAAGCTGTCAGGGAAAATATGATTTCTGAAATAAATGTGGCGCTCACGGATGAAGAGAAGCGTTTCCTGCTCTCTTTCAAATCGCTGGCGCCAGAGTGGTCGCTACTTGGATTGCCGAATATAAAAGTATTACCGGCCGTGCGCTGGAAAATGCTAAATCTCGGCAAAATGGACAAAGCAAAGCATTCCAGGGCGCTCAAGAATCTTGAAGATGCTCTCTATAACTCATAGATGGCCTTTGGCCACTACAAGCAAACCCCCAAGGCCGGGTGGTCAAGCTCTTTGCGCCGATCATTCGTGCCCGTTCTGATCCTGCTCGCAGCGCTTGCGGATAAATTCCGCGGGAATCTTGAGTTGCGTTATGAGATATTCTTTAAATTCGGGCCGGTAGGGCTGTTCGGCAATACTTTCCCGCATACAGCAAAGCCACTGGTCGCGTTCGGTAGTCGTGATTGGCAGGTGTTGATGCACGGCCGGGATGCGGATAGGGCCGTATTTTTGTTGAAACAGGCGTGGCCCGCCCATCCAGCCGCAGAGGAAACAGGCGAGTTTGTCGATCGAGATGTTGATGTCGGCCGGATGCATGGCATAGATGGTCTTGAATCTCGGATCGGCGCCCATACGCCGATAAAAGGCATTGACCAGTTGCCGGATGCCGGCCTCGCCTCCGGCGGCCTGGAACGAGGCATCGGCAACGCCATAGTGATATGGGTTATTCATTTTTTCGTTCTGCATTGCAACGTCCCCCGGTTTTTTTGCAGAAGCAAACATTATTTCAGGGTTTAGCTGTTTTTCCAAGTATCTGACCAACTTTAACGGCGTCATTGTTGCGCAGCTCCCTCAGCCATTCTATTTTATCCTTTTCAAAGATCAGGATAACGGTGGAACCCATATTAAAATGACCGAATTCCTGTCCCTGTTTCAGGGTTATCGTCTGGTCTTTATATTCCCGGACAGTCAGTTCGCGTTTTTCGGCCGGCGTGATCTGGCCCAGCCATACGGTTTGCAGGCTGCCTACAAAGATCGCGCCCACCATGATTTGCGCCAGCAGACCCGATCCCGTCTCAAACAGGCTGATAAAACGTTCATTGGCCGCAAATAAATTATCAACACCGCGCACGCTGGCGTTATTGACCGCAAACAGTCTGCCCGGCACGTAAACCGATTTAATCAATCTGCCGCTTACCGGCATGTGGATGCGATGGTAATCGCGCGGTGATAAATACAGCGTGACATAGCAACCGTCTTTAAATCGCTCGCTCATTTTATCATCGGCGGCCAGCAGTTGATGGAGCCTGTAGCGCCTGCCTTTTGCCTGAATCAGGGCGCCGCCGGCAAGCCTGCCGATCTGGCTGATGGCGCCGTCAACCGGACTGATGATATTGGCCTCATCCAGATGCCAGGTTCTGGCGCCGGGTTTCAGATGGCGCGTAAAGAAATCATTGAACGAGACGTAGTCCGCCACCTTTTCTTTCCCGGCCTCGCGCATGTCAACCCGATACAGGCGCACCGCGCTGTTGATCATGAGGTTTTTCCAGGGCTTGAACCGGCTACGGGCCAGACGATACATGAGCTTCGACAGGCCATGCTGCGGCAGGATATACTGCGGCCAGACCCTGATGGCATCAAGAAGGTGCACCGGCAATGATGTTATCGGTTAATGATTGTGATGCTTGTGTGCATTCCGGCGGCGTTCAACCCGGGCCTTTGCGCTATGGCTTGCGCCATTATCAAAATACAGTTGCAGGGTCACGCTGTCGCCCGAAGCGAGCGGCCGGCCCGGTTCAAACAGCATCAGGTGATAATCGCCCGGCATGAGTTCCACAAAGTCGTTTGCCGGAATCGGCAAGCGGCTCAGTTTTTCCATTGAAACCATATCGTTCCTGACGATACTGCGATGGATTTCTATGCGGGCAAAGTCCGGGCTTGAGGCCCGCAACAACGCCAGCGGTTGATCCGAATGATTGCTGATCCTGGCATAAGCCGCGAGCACCGAAACACCCGGCGGCGGCTCCTGGATCCAGGCGTTTTCTACCTTTATCGCCGGTTGCGCCGCGGACAGCGGCAGGGAGAACAGCAGGGAATAAACCAGGGTCAAAAAAAAGGGGTTGAATAAATTGCCATTAACTTTGCGCATTGATAAAACCTGAAATCCGGGTGAATCTTTGAACGATCTTTGATTTTTGATGCGGCGCCGAGAATTTTGCGACCAGTCTGGCTTGGGGATCAAGCAGGAATATTGACGCGGAATGATCGACCAGATAGCTTGCGGCCCCGTCCTGTTTGTTATGGTAGTAGGGCACGCCAATCTGCCGGGTCAGCCCGCTTATCATAGCGAGCGAGCCGCCCAGACCGATAAAATTTTCATTGAAATAGCCCACATACTGAGCCAGTTTTTCGGGGGTATCGCGCTCCGGGTCCACGGACACAAAGATGGTCTGGATAGCCTCGTTTGCGCTTGCCAGTTCCTGGTAGGCATCGGCCATAACGGCCATTGTGATCGGGCAGATGTCCGGGCAATGGGTATAACCGAAAAAGAGAAAAGACCATTTCCCCTTCAATTTATCCAGATCGAATGCGCGGCCGGTCTGATCGATGGTTGAAAATTGGCCGAGCCGCATGGGATCAGGCCAATACAGGCCCTCAATGGCCGGCTTGTCCTGCCGGGATTGATTTAAGGAGGCATAAAAACCGGCGCCCGTGGCCAGTATAAGGGCCAGCGCCAGGGCCGGGATTAAAAATTTACCGTTGCCGGGTTGACTTGTCATTCAGGCATTATATATCGGCCCGGCGTTTGAGTGATAGTGAAAATAGAGGCAACGGGCAGGAACCCCAGGGATAATGCCGGGCGGGGGCGGGAATAATGAGCGCCAGTCCTGCCTGATTGTCATTCCCGCCAAAGCGGGAATGTGTGGCATAAACCACTGGATTCCGGCTTTCGCCGGGCGGCTACGGGCATCCTCGGCGGCTTGTTCCAGACGCCGCTCTACCACCTACATCCCTGTAGGCGTGCCCTCTCGCCGCATACAGGACTTCCTGTCCATAAATGACAACGGGGGCGATAGGCGCATTATGAGCGATACTAACCATACCATGGCCAGGATAACTGACACCTTTTTTAGATGAGGTGAACCTGGGTGTGAACTTTGATCCACTTCACACCCCGGCTCCGCCTTCCTGGATTCCTCGGCGACCTGTCCCAGATCTGCCTGCCACAAACAACGCAGCAGCAGAATAAATCAGGGTTTAATATAGAAATCAACCGGCAGCGCGAGCGTGATGGATTCCTGTTCCATATCGCCGGGGAAGGGCGGGAAGGGCGCCGCGCGTTTGAGCATCTTTTCCACCTCTTTGTCCAGCACCCTGTAGCCGGATGAATCGGTAATCCTCCAGCCGGTCAGATTCCCGTCCTTGCCGATGATGAATGTGATCGACACGGTGCCTTCCTGCCCTCTCCTGAGCGCGCGGCTCGGATAGCGCTTGTGTCTTTTCAGGATCGCGCTGATCGTAGCCCGGTAGCTGGCCTTGAAGGTTGTGGATACGCCGCTGTCGCTGATGAAACCCTGGCTCAGGGTCGGTTGCTGGGTGTGCGCATTGTCGGCCTTTTGCCTGGGGTCGGCCCTGGCCGGCGGTTCAATGTTTTTTTTAGGGGGCATTTTCTTTACCAGCTTCTGTTTTACCACCACGGTGGGCGCGGTATCGGGGACAGGTTCCGGTTTTATCTCGATAAGTTCAACGGCATCCAGCGCTTCAACGGTGTCTATCTCGGCAATTTCCACCTGCTCGATCTCCTCGATCATCTCAACGGCCTCAAGCGCTTCCAGCGGCGCTTCCGGGACCGGGCTGGCCTCTTCGGGGACAAACGCCGGCGGCGTGACGGTCAAATGAAAACCTTCCAGACCGGTCAATAATTCTCCCGGTTCGGCCCGGTTTAACGAGAACAGGAGCAGGGCATGCAGGCCGAGGGCAAGCAGGACGGCGTTAAGTTTCTGCTGCAGGGTAAATTCCATATCAGCCGTCTTTGGTGGTGATTAACAATGTCTGTTGCACGCCGGCGTTACGCAATATTTCCATCGCGCTGATGACCCGGGCGCTGCTTGCCCGGCCGTCTGCCTTGAGCTTGAAGGGTTGCAGCGGTTTTGCCTTGATGATTTGGCTGGCCAGGGAATACAGTTCATCCAACTCAATCAATTTGCCCTGAAACGAAACCTGACCGTCCGCGGCAATCAGCACAATCGTATTTGCCGGCCGCGCCGCGGTCTCGCTGTCGGAGACGGGCGGTTCGACATAAAAGAGATCAGGGATCGTGATCGCGCCCGCCACCAGAAAGAAGATTAAAAGCAGAAATACGATATTGATCAGCGGTAAAACATTTTCCTCGGTGTCGATCGCCGCGGGCCGTGAAAATTTAAACCGGTTTCTCATGTTACTGGATAAAAGAGAAATTGGTGATGCCGGTAACGGCCAGTTCGTCGAGCAGATCAACGGCTTCCTGAATCGCCAGATCGGCATGCGGTTTAATCAGCACCTGGCGTTCGGGTTTTTCCGCCAGCGCCTTTTTAACAATAGCCGCGACCTCGTCCCAGGGCGCCGGCCGGCCGGCGATATCGATCTCGCCATCTTCGTTCAGCCGGATTAACAAGGCGCCTTCCATCTTATTGTCCGGTTTGCTGGCGGGCGCCGGCGCGTTGACTGTAATCGCATTGAACTGGTTGAAGTTGGAAACCAGCATAAAGAACACCAGCAGGATAAAGACCACATCAATCAGCGGCGTCAGGCTGACGATGCGCTGGCCGCCGGTTTTTGCCTCGATAAATTTCATCGGCAAAGGCCCCGGCCAGGTTCAGGCCCCGGATGCGCCGGCCACGGCGTCCGGTTGAACCCCGCGCCTTGCCTTGCGCGCGGCTTGCGGCGGCGCCTGCAATGAGCGGGTAAAGACGCGGGTGACCGCGTCTTCCATTTCTTCGCCGACATCATTGATCCGGCGCTCCATCCACTTGAAGATCAGCAAGACCGGGATGGCGACCGCGAGGCCGGCGGCCGTGGTCATCAATGCCTGCCAGATCCCCCCGGAGAGTATGGCCGGGTTGACCTGATTGCCCGCCAGTTGCAGGGCCTTGAACGCCTCGATCATGCCGAGCACCGTGCCAAACAGGCCCAACAACGGGCTGATGGAGGCAATCAGTTCAAGCCCCCAGACGCCCTTGTGCAAGGCGCGCATCTGGCCTCTGCCCACCCGCGCCACTTCCTCGCGCAGGGCCTCTATGTCGGTTTGCTTGCGGTTAAGTCCCGACATCGCGGAAAGGCAGACGATCGCGATCGGATTTTTTGAATTGGAGACGGCCTTGATCGCGTTCGCGTTGTCATTGGCCTGCCAGAGCCGGACGGCCTGATACAGTTTTTTCCTGCGGTCAAGGCCAATGAATTCAAACTGATACAGCTTCAACAGGGTTATCGTCAGCGCGATAACAGACAGCGCCAGCAGGATATACATCACCGGGCCGCCCGCCTGAAACATCTCGTTAAAGCTGATCAGCGGGGCCACTGTCTGTTCATTCACGGGTTGATTTAGTGTTTCATTCATATCATTCATATTATGCGGTCCTTATAGCGTTTTCCGGGTTCCGGCGGATGCGGGAATGCGCTTACTTTGTCAGCGCAATATCAGTCCGGGTGGATAATTTTAACAGTGACAGGCAGTCCGGCTCCCCGCCGGCTTCTGCCCGGCACTGCATGATTTTATTGACGAGGATCGCGCCCATATCACCGCACTGAATGTCCTTGACATCAAAGGCCGTGACCCTTTTTTTATCCCGCCGGAGCGGCGCGATATCCAGCGCCATGTTCTTGTCGATAATGCCGGCCTTGTCGAACAGCACCATCTCCAGTTTGAATGTCTCGAAGGCGAGGCCGCTCCCGTTCTCTATCAACAGATAAACCCGGCAACTCTGGCCGCGCTGCTCTGTTTTATTCAATTCCAGGCCGACACTATCGGCGCCGAGCGCGGCGCCGGGGAGCAAAATCATTGCGAAAATAAACCGTTTAAGGCGTTGCATAATTAACACCGATCATGGACTAAGGATAAAAGGGGTGAAACCCGGTAACACGGGCGCGTTACAGCTTAAAATTTGTTGAATATTATTGGCTTAATAAAAATATTGCAAGTTATTATCATTTATAAAATTGATCATGGCCTGAAAAAAGTCCGGTTCCGGCGGCGCCTGCCTGTGGCAGGCAGGTGAAAGCTCTTGCGTCTCTATAAGTAAGCTGGGAAGCCAGGATAACGGGAAAAACAGAACAACGCCCCGCCGTCATTTATGGACAGGATGTCCTGTATGCGGCGTGAGGGCAGGATGCCCGTAGCCGCCCGGCGAAGGCCGGAATCCAGTAGTTTATGTCATACATTCCCGCCCAGGCGGGAATGACAATCAGGCAGGACTGGCGCTTATTTCACATCCCGGCCCGCCCTCCTGGATTCCGGCCTTCGCCGGAATGACGACGAGGTGTTGTTTTGGCTTTCCGTTATCCTGTCTGCCTGCTGCGGGCAGGGCTTTAGCAGTAATGCAGGGTCACCTCATCTAAAATAAGGCTCAGGTATCCTGGCCACGGTATCGTTAGTATCGCTCATAATGCGCCTATCGCCCCCGTCGTCATTCCAGCGAAAGCTGGAATCCAGTGGTTTATGCCATACATTCCCGCCCGGGCGGGCGGGAATGACAATTAGACAGAACTGGCGCTCATTTCATATCCCGCCCCGCCCTCCTGGATTCCGGCCTTCGCCGGGCGGCTTGTCAGGGAGCAGAGGCAGTCAGGAGAGTTTGATGAGCACTGCCAAAGCGCTGACACCGATAGACACTATCACGCCGAGCTTGATGGTCAGCTTGTGTTCCATTTCCCTAATGGTGGCCTCTTGTTCTTTGATGGCCAGTTCCAGCGCCTTGATAGCGGTCCCCTGTTCTTTAATGTTGGCCTCTTGTTCCTTGATGGCCAGTTCCAGCGCCTTGATGGCGGTCCCCTGTTCTTTAATGTTGGCCTCTTGTTCCTTGATGGCAAGCTCCAGCGCCTTGATGGCGGTCCCCTGTTGCTCAAGGTCGCGTTTCAGACCAGCTTCGATAGCCTTGATGGCGGTCCTCTGTTGCTCAAGGTCGCGTTTCAGACCAGCTTCGATAGTCTTGATGGCGGTCCCCTGTTGCTCAAGGTCGCGTTTCAGACCAGCTTCGATAGCCTTGATGTTGGTCTCTTGTTCCTTGAGTTTTTGTTCCAGGGCGACCCGGAGCTTCTCAATGTCGTGTTTTAGCTCGGTCTTTAGTTTCTCGATATCGTACTTGTGGGCAATATCCAGTTCCTTGAGCTTTTGTTCCAGGATGGCGTCCTGCTGCTTGAGGTCTTGTTTAGTGGCCAGACGTTCCTGGATCAGGCGGGACTGTTCTTCGGCCAGGATTTCGGCCTGGGGTTCGGGCATGCCGGCGCTGGTCAGGCGTTTGACGAAGCCGTGAGTGTCGAATGTGACGGTTTCTGTTTCCATGAGAGGCAGGTTACTGGTTGGGGCAACTGTTTGCAAGTTACCGTGACATTGCCCTGGTTAACCCGCAGATTCCGCCCCCGCCGTCATTTATGGACAGGATGTCCTGTAGGCGAGCTTGCGCCGGAATGACGGCGGGGTTGGTGGGTGTATCCTGCCAGGCAGGCGGGAGGGGTGTTCGTTTTATACTCCGGCCCCGCCCGCCCGGTTTGGGCAGGCAGGCGGGGTTTTGGATGGACGGCGGTTTGCTTACCACTCAAGCTCTACGCCCAACTTAACCAGGCGCGGCGGACCTTGCATTAATCTTGGATTGCTTGCTCTTGTTACCCAGTAGGCTTCGTCGGTCAGATTGTCCACATTTAGCCGCAGGGTTAGCCCCTTACCGGCAATTTTTGTCTCGTAGCGCGCGCCGATATCAAATAGCGTGATATCGTCGAGATACCACCGTTTGTCCGGATCGATCGGGATTTTACCTCGGTAACGGGCGCTTGCCGTCAACGTCAGTGGCAAACCCGGCGCGCGGTACTCGCCATAAAGGCTGAACTGCTCGCGGACCTTCCCAGGTATGCTTTTGCCATCAAGCGTACCGCCCGTGGTTTTCTGGTTGGTGGCGTCCAGCCACATGGCGCTGGCCGTCAGAAGCCAATACCGGCCTAAGCGGAATTTGCCGTTGAGTTCCAGGCCCTGGTAGCGGGCTTCGCCGTCCTGGGTGAAGACATTAGCCGGGGTGGTATAGGTGAGCGCGCGTTCCGTTCGGAACAGCGCGGCGGTGGCTGACCAGTCATCAGCTTCGGCCTTTGCTCCGAACTCGTACTGCTTGCTGACAGACGGCGGGAAGATTTGACCGGCGTTGGCCGCTGTTCTTGGCGCCGTTGCCCCTTGTTCCAGGGCTTCTATATAACTTCCGTATAAGGATAAGTTATCCAGTGGGCGAAAGACGGCGGCAAAGGTGGGGGTAAGTGCGCTCTTGTCGTAATCCGAGAGCTTGAGGTCCAGATTACCGTACCGCAAGCCGAGGATGATGTCCCAGTCCTCACCGATTCTTAGTGTATCTGACAGGAATAGCTCCCGCCGACGATCGGCATACCATTCGCTTAACGCGAAAGTCTGGTCTCTGTTAAAATAAAAAGAAGTGCCAAATGGATTATTAATCTCAACCGGATTGGACAGGTTACCCGCATTGGGTATATCAATGAATGTCTTTTTGGAGAAAGGTTTTTCGTTAAAAGGTTTTTTGTCAATCTGATCATCATAAGTGTCAATTCTGCGTATTTCAGTATATGAAGCGCCTACTGCCAACTCATGCGATACGGGCCCGGTTGTGAAGATGCCGTTGATCATTGCCTGCGATTGCGAACTTTCACTTAGAAGTGATTGCGTATGTCCTAATCGCAACGAGTAGTTGCCGCCAGAATCAGAAAAGATCAATGGTAAACCACGCTCCTCATCATTCTTTAACTGACGATGCGCCAGGGTCAGTTTCCAGTCCGCGGCAAAGTTCCAGGAAAGGTCTGTGCCGTAGGTTTCATGAATCGTACTCTGACCTGACCAGGAGGGGGCAAGTCTTCGACTACCGTCAATGGGTGCGGGTGGTTTATTGATATTCCTAAATCCAATAGCGCCGTCAGAGTTTGGAACCAAATAGAGATAACCACCTCTGCGTATATGCTTTCCCAACAGCGCGTCGAATCGCCATAGCAAATCAGGCGTGATTTGCCAGTCCAGGGCGATGGAACCTGAATTACGGCGTGACTCGCCGTCGTTGATATAGGTGTCTCCCGATTCGTGGATCACATTGACGCGGTAACCAAAACGATCATCGGCGCCCAGTCGCCCACCCACATCCCCATGCGCCAGCGCCAGGCCGCTGTCCATCACCTGTGTGCTTAGGCTCCGAAAAGGTTGGTTTGTGGGCCGTTTCATTACGTAGTTGACAATGCCGCCTGGCGCCCCAAACCCGTACAGGAAGCCACTGGCGCCCTTGAGAATGTCAATCCGTTCCAGGTGCTCCAGAGGTAGATCTCTCGAAAACACAAATGCACTCAGGCCGTCAATTTTTTGTCCAGTAGCAAGGTCTGGTCGTAGACCTCGTATGTTCAGCGACCAATTTGCACCCACAAGATTATCCGGCATCAGGCTGATTGAGGCATCTCCCTTGGTGATGTCAGCTAATGAGCGCGCCTGTTTGTTTTTTATCAAGTCACTCGAATAGACTTCAATGCTGTAAGGTGTGTCTTTGAGTAGTTTGTTACCGAGCACGCCGACATTGGCGTCTTCCACGCGATAGGCTTTTTCGGCATCGCCGGACAACCACGGCTCTGCCGATTGCGCCTCCCCTTCCACCGTCAGCGGCGCCATTAGTATGGGTTCTTCCTCCTCCGGCGCGGATTCGAGCACGGCGGTATTGGCGGCCGTGAGCCGGTAGGCGATGCCCGTGCCGGCCAGCAGTTGGCGGAGCGCCTCGGTATGTTGCAGTGCGCCGCTGACGCCGGGCGATTGCACGCCCTCAAGCCGGCTGGTGGCATAGGCAAAGGAAAGCCCGGTTTGCTCCGAGAAACGGTCCAGCGCCGAGGCCAGCGGCTGGGGCGGGATGGAGAAGGTCTGCACCGCGCCGGTCCCGGCTCTGGCAGGGGCGGCGGGTTCGGCCGCTGTGGCGCCGAGTGTCAGCAAGCCGAGGCCGATGCCTGCAATGAGGGTGCGTAGCGCCGTCAGCGTCGGTTGGCCGGCGGTTGCCGGTGGGTTGTGCGTTGTCATGTCTGTTTGACTCCTGTTGTTGAGTGTAAAAGTAAGGCGAATGCGTGGCATTTGCCCGCTTGTACCTAATAGACGAGTGAGCGGCGCAAGATCGGTGCTTTTTTTTGAGGTTTTTTTGATTTTGTGTGGATAAAGGGGGTTTGGGGTGGGGTTTTGGATGGTATTTAGCCGGTTGGGGGTTAGAAAGGGTCATCCCGGCAAGCCGGGATGTATTTTATAAACCACTGGATTCCAGCTTTCGCTGGAATGACGATGGGGGCAATAGGCGCATTATGAGCGATACTAAACGATACCGTGGCCAGGATACCTGACGCCTTATTTTAGATAAGGTGACCCTGCATTCCTGCTAAAGCCCTGCCTGCTATAGGCAGACAGGATGACGGAAAGCCAAAACAACACCTCGTTGTCATTCCGGCGAAGGCCGGAATCCAGGAGGACGGGCCGGGATGTGAAATGAGCGCCAGTCCTGCCTGATTGTCATTCCCGCCTGAGCGGGAATGTATTACATAAACCACTGGATTCCAGCTTTCGCTGGAATGACGGGTAGTAAGCGGACTGCTGTTTGCCGTTTCTCTGACTTTGTTATCATGCCGGTCTACCCGGTGAAGGCAGGCAGGACGCCGCATGCCGGACATCCTGTGCATAAATGACGATAGAAGCGAGGCGCGCCCCCGGGTTTTCTCACCCCGGTTCAGTGGACGATGACGAGGAGTTTTGTGAGTCTGGTGACGGACAGTCCGTTGGTGGCGGCCAGGGCGTCCAGTCCGGCGTCGATCGAGGCAATCGACAGCCGCGCGGTGACGGGTTCGAGGTTGCCGGTGTTGCTCAGCAGCATGATGCGGCCGGGCCGGTAGCGGTCGATCTCCAACAGGGCGGCGGTCAGTGGCATGTTTATGATCGAGATATAGCCCTGCCGCCAGGCCATAACGGCGGCCGCATTGACCCGCCGCACGGGCCCCGGCGGCGCGCCGGTCTGGTAGCGCACCTGTTCGCCGGGCTTGAGCACGGCGGCGCCGGCCTTTGGCGGCGCGTTCTCTGCCCCGGCCGGCGAGCTTACCCCGACTGTCCCTTCACTCACCGTCACCACAGCCCCGCCGCCGTCGTCCCGCACCGAGAAGATCGTGCCGAGGGCGGTTGAGCGCCCGGCGCGGGCCATGACCGCAAAGGGGCGGGCCTTGTCTTCAGCGACCTCAAACCGGGCCTCGCCCCGCAACAGCGAGATTTGTCGGCGGTCTTTTGAGTATTGCACCGAGAGGGCGCTGCCGGTGTTGAGCCAGACGATCGAGCCGTCCGGCAGCTTGATTTGCGCCTGCTCGCCGATGCCGGTGTAGTAGTCGGCCGTGAGCCTGAGCGCCATGTTCGGCGCTGTCAGCAGGAGAAACAGGGCGCAGGCGGCCGCGAGGCCGCCCCACAAGAACGGCCGGCGGCGCGGGCCGAAGCCGGTTTTCGCGGCCGGGCGGGAGGGTGTTTCATCTGATCGCCGCGGCGCAATGTCCGGGCGGGCCTGCTCCGGCGGCAGAAAGGCGTCTTGCAGTTCGCCGAGTTCGTCCCAAAGCGCCTGTAGTTCGGCATAGGCGGCCTGATGGCGCGGGTCAGCCTGCCGCCAGTCTTCAAAACGCGCCCGCTCGGTCTCTGTCGGCGCGCCGGTGGTGATAAGCAGGAACCATTCCCGGGCGGCCTCGTCGATGGCGGCGCGGTCGTCCCGTGGCCTTGATTTTTCAGGATCGCTGGGCTCGTTCATGGTGAGGGTCTATAGCCTTTGGGCAAAGCGCGCGGGCAGCCGCGCGCCGGCTATATTGGCCCTAAAGACCAGCGGTATCAATCGGGTTCAGATTCCTGGCCGGCTGATTCGCGGTCGTCCGGCGCCGGATCGTGAAATTGGCGGCGGGCCTCAAGCAGGGCTGACATGACCGCTTTCATGTCTTTGTAGATGGTGGTTATGCCGATACCGAGTTGGGCGGCGATCTCGGCCTGGGATTTGCCTTCATAGCGGGTGAGGTAGAAGATCTGGCGACCGCGGGGGCTGAGCCGCTCAATTTCCACCCTGAGGCAGTCAAATTCGGCCCGCGCCAGGGCATGGCGTTCCGGGGTCAGTTCGTTGGCCTGCGGCCAGACCACGGCCTGCGCCTCCTCCAGGATTTCGCCGCGCCGCTTTTCGACCCGGATATGGTCGGTGGCGAGGTTCGCGGCCATGCTGAAGAGATAGGCGCGGTGGTCGCGTATGGGCGGACATTCTTTTATGCTGCGCAGCTTGAGGTAGAGATCCTGAACGAGGTCGGCGGCAAGGCTGGGCGAGTCGAGGCGCTTGCTCAGAAACCGCAGCAATTCGAGCTTGTGCTCCAGGTAGGTCTGCATTAATACCGAATGCGACATTACGCGCGACGCCCGGCGGGTGGTAAAGTCATTGTCAAAAAGGCCGATAGATGAAAATTTAAGGTTTGACGGATGATATTCGCTTGCTTGAATGATTGCAATTCATTCTCATTATTTTGTTATTTGCGGGGGGTGTAGCGGGCAGGCCGGCTGGAATCATGGCACAGCGGGCATTTTTAGCGCATGGTTATTCCGGTAACTTTTATTGCCTCTTTTAAAATCTGAGTGGGTAATGCAATAATTCTGGCTTAATTGATGACCAGTACAGAACGGAGACGGCCTGCGGGCAGTAGGTAGGCCAAAATGACAACAGTTTCGTCATTCCAGCGAAAGCTGGAATCCACGCCTGCCGGAGGCAGGCCTGCCTGCTGCAGGCAGGTAGCGGGGTGGCAGCTAATTCAGCGGGGTCTGTTGGAATGAGGTATTCAGATGGTCATTCCCGCTTATGCGGGAATGTATTGTATCAACCACTGGATTCCAGCTTTCGCTGGAATGACGATGGGGTGTTGTTCCGGCTTTACATCATTCCGGCCTGCCTGCCGCAGACAGGCTCATGCTATTTTCTGCACACTCAATCCACATGCGACTTAACCCACTCGGAACTCAAAAGAGCCCTTTTATTATTATGCCTGCCCCTCTCCGTCATTCTGGCGGGTCCGAGACGGGCAGGCCCCGGACTGTCGTTTCCGCAGAAAATATTGTCTGGCCACCCAGACGCAGAACAGCGGCGCGCCCGCGCCCGCGAGCAGCAGGAAGTAGTAGTCGAGTTGCAGCAAGGTCACGATCGGGGTCAGGTATAAAATATCCTCGGCTTCCAGGAACAGCTTTTCTACATCGGCATCCCCGGCGTTTGCCGATTTTTTTTCCAGTTCGGACAGCCCGTGTATGAAGATAAAGATAGCGGCCACCGCCAGACCGGAAATGCCGCCCAGGAGGCCGGCATGGCCGCCGGCGCCGCCCTGCATCAGGCCGATGCCCAGGCCGACAAACAGGGAGATATTCACCAGCGCGTCCGAGTACAGGTCAAAATAATGCCCGAATGCGCTGCTGTTGCCGGTCAGGCGGGCCAGTTCGCCATCGGTGTGATCGAGGAAATTGGAGATCACAAAAAGCAGCGCGCCGATATTGGCGTGCAGATAGCCGCCCACGCAAAAAAAATAGAACGCGAGCAACCCGCAGGCGAGACGCAGGGCGGTCAGATGGTTAGGCGTGATGAAGGTGTTTTTTAAGGGATAGACCAGGCGGCAGGCCAGCCGCGCGTCCCAGGGTTTGTCCTCAGCCCCGGCCATGATTCCCCCCGGACGGATTCTGCCAGATTAAAAAGGCGGGCAGTACCAGCAGCGTGGCGATCATCATCGAAATCAGGCCGGTTGCGAGCAGCAGGCCCATACTGGCCGTGCCGAGGTGCGCCGAAAAGGCCAGATTGCCGATGCTGAATACGGTCGTCAGCGAACTGATGATCACGCCGCGCGTGGCGCTGGTGCTAAAGATATTGCGCTTGTGGCCCTGTTCCTGCCGAAAACGATCCGCGATATGGATCGCGCTATCGACGCCGATGCCGAGCAGCAACGGCAGGCCGATGATATTGGCGAAATTGAGCGGGATCTTAAACAGCAGGATAAGGCCGGCGGTAAAGAGCCCGCCGGTCAGGACGGTCAGCAGTATCAACACGGCGTCCCGCTTGACCCGGACCAGCAACAGCAGCAATAGCGTGATCGCGATCAAGGCGTAGCTGAACGCGGAGGTAAACGCCGCGATCACGGCCTCGCCGGCCTCGACCCGGATAACGGGCAGGCCGGTCACGGCCGCGTCTTTTGCCTGTAGCTGCCGGACAAAACGCGCGATGGCCGGATTATCATTCAGGTCTTCCTTTGGTTGCAGTTGCAGTTTATAAACCCCGTCGCTGAGCCAGCGATCACGCGCATCGTCCGGCAGGCTGTCCAGAGTAACCGGCCCGGCCGCGAGCGCGTCATTCAGGCCGTCGATGCGCCCGTTCAGGTTGCCGAGCATCCGTTGTTCAATGTCCGGCAGCCGCTCAGGGGCGAGCAGGGCGCGGTTTAGATTGGCATACAGCCTGTCAAGCCGCGCGCCGCGGTTTTCCTGGCTGACAGTTTCAAGCCGCGCCAGGAATTGCCGGAGCGCCGCGGTCCGCGTTTCGTTGTTAATCCCGGGGCCTGCCGCCATCTCCAGCGGCCCCATAAACAGGTTCATGTCATCAATAATAAATAATTTTTCCTGCTGGTTTTGGGGGATCAGATCGGGCAGCCAGATCACATCGTCAACCAGTTCCAGCGCCGCAAATTCCTCTTTAGCCCGTTTGGCCTCGGGTATTGATTTTTTTAACAGCAGGCCGTGCCAGGGCGAGTTGTCAGGCTCGCTTAAAAGGTCTCTATAGGTTTGCACCGATTCATTTTCGGGGTCTTGTAGATTGAGCGGATTAAAATCAAAATTCAGCCGGTGTATCTGCGAAAGCGCCGCCGCGCCAAGCAGGGCGGCGACCAGCAGTATTTGTTTTGGATAGCGGTACGGTATGCGGCTCAGGCGGTCTGCCAGGGCGGCGATGCGCTGGTTGGCGGGGCGGGGTCGGCAGGGTTTCAGGCTTAACAGCGCCGGCAGCAACAGGAAGGTATAGAGCACGCTGATGAACATGCCGCTGCCGGCTATCCAGCCCAGTTCGGCCACGCCCTCATAGTCTGTCGGGATAAACGAGTAAAAGCCGATCGCCGTGGTCAGCGCGCATAAGGCCAGGGAGCGAAAGAGAGTGAGGCCGGCGGTCTTTAATGCGCCCTCCGGTCTTGCGCCGGATAAGATCTGTTCCCGGTAGCGCAGCGTCAGGTGAATGGCAAAATCAATGCCGAGGCCGATATACAATACCGCAAAGGCCACCGAGATCAGGTTCAGTTCGCCGACCGTGAGCGTGGCAAAGGCGGTGGTCGCAATCAGCCCCATTAATAATGTTATGAGACAGGCGCCGACCAGCCACCATGATCCCAGTCCGAGCAGCAACAGGCCGCTGACCAGTATGATCGAGGCGGCGATCGCCACGGTATTGGCCTTTGCCACACTTTGCAGTTCTTCATTGGCCAGCGCCACGCTGCCGGTCAGGCGGATATTCGTATTGCCGCGGTTCAGATCGAGCGCGGCGCCGGCCGCGCGTATCTGGCGGATAGCCTCGGCCCCCGGCAGGAAGCCGGCCCCCGGTTCCACTTCCAACAGGATGAATTCACGGTAAACCGCCTTTTGTGCGCTGTTGACAGCCATCAACCTTTGCCAGGAAACGGGATAGCGCTCATCTTCCAGGCTGCGGTTCAACTCGGCCAGCAGGGCGTCAATGTCAATATCCTCGCCGGCCTCAATGGCCTGCAAGGCGTTGTCCAGCATGGCGAACAGGCCGCGCAGGTTATTATCCTGCAACAGCGCGCCGAGGAAGGGCTGAATCTGCGCGAGTTGATCTGCCAGGCTTTGCAGTTCTGTTTCCTCAAGAAACAAAAAGGCGGATTCACGGAAAAAAGGCAGCGCCGGCGGGTAATAAACCGATTTGATCCACTCCGGTTCGGAAGCCAGCGCCCGCGTCAGGCGCAGGGCGCTGTCGGCGGCCTCGTCCGGCGTGGCGGCTTCGACCACGACCAGGATGGTATTGACAAACTGCGGAAATAATCTTTCATATTCGATATCCAGTTTGCGCCAGTCCAGTTCCTCGGACAGCATATCGGCCGTATCGGCGCTCATGCCGAGGTTGTCTTTGATATAGAAGACAGCGCCGAGCGTCAGCGCGATGACGCCGAGAATAATGGCAAGACGGCGCCGTTCCACGAACGTTATCCAGCCCGTAATGAATCGCTCCGGCCATGTCGGGGATGATGGGCGCATTTGTTTATTTGATGGCTTTATGGTGTTTCATTTGTGTCTGGCCGTTATCCTGGCCACGGTATCGTTAGTATTGTTCATAATATGCCTATCGCCCCCGTTGTCATTCCAGCGAAGGCTGGAATCCAGTGGTTTATGTCATACATTCCCGCCCAGGCGGGAATGACAATTCCCCCGCTATGTTAGTAATTAGATGAGGTGACCCTGGCCCTCATAAATCTGCCTCTTTGTAAACAGCGCTTTGGCCACAAAGTCAATATGTCTTTTTAACGGCGGATAGCTGATGTGTTCATACAGGGTGATATCGACCTTGTGCGGAATCATGCTTTCCAGAAAGCAGGTATAGAGGCGATCGCCGTCCCGTTCGCTGATGTTGCCGTAGAGCACCAGATCAATATCGGAGACGCGCGTAAATGTCCCGGTCGCCCGGGAGCCAAACAGCCCCACTCGTTCTATGGCGGCGCAGTTGTCTCTTAAGATATCCCTTATGCTTTGCAGATATTGCTTTGCAGATATTGCGGTTTTATGCCGTGCTTCATTCCGCTTCATCCATGATCCTTACGGCCAGTGTTTCATACAGGGCGCCAAAACACCCATCAATATAAAGGCGGCTGATTCGATCTATAACCTGTTCAAATTTTTTGAAATCATAGGTATGACTCATTTTGTTGCGGTCATCCAGGGCCTCCAGCCAGATATCGGGCCGGTCGATCAATCTGGCGTTGCCCGCTTCCCTGATCACGGTGCTTGGAAACACCTCCGGAAATACGAAATGCTCATATTCCATATAATCCTTTATGGTCTTCCAGGCCAGTTCCATGCAAAATTCAAAACGCTGGATCATGCCCTCTTTGGCGATTTGTTCCAGTTCTTCCTGCCGTTGCCGGTCGCATATTTCCCGCAACAATACATAAGCGCGCCTGTAATTATCAAAGCGATATTGCCACCTCGGTTTTTGCTTCATCATTTTCTCCTTCCGACAGATTAATGCCTTTGGTCCGTATCATCATAAAGAAAATGCCGTGTTTTTAAATCCGCCGCAATGATTTTTAGCGCGTGTATGGCCTTGCGGTAGCGGTTTGCCAGGGTGATCAGGGCGGCTATCTGGCCCGGTTGTCTTAGCACTGAAACGAGAAAGCCGGGCAGGCGCGGCCGGCCCAGGTTGTCGGTGTGTTCGGTGACCGCGGCGGGGAGGGTGTCATCAAGCGTGTCCGCGATCGCGCGCACGACCAGCAGATCGAGTTTGTGTCGCCGCGCCTCGGCCGCGAGCGCGGCGCTTTCCATGTCAACCGCGCTGGCCCCCGTGGTTTCTGCCAGCGCGCGTTTTTGCGCCGGGCCGCGGCAGATTTGATCGACCGAGGCCAGCGGCGCGGCGCGGGCATTGTGCCCCCGGCGGCGCAGCATTTGCAGCACCCGGTCGCGCCAGTGATGGCGCGGGTCATAGCTGATCTCCGCGCCGGCAATACGGCTGGCGACCAGCAGATCGCCCGGCCCGAGGCCGCGCCTGATGGCACCGGCCACGCCCCAACTGACCAGCGCCCCGATGTTAAGCGCGCGGAGCTGGCCCGCGCTCTTGAGCGCCGCCCGCTGACCCGCGCCGCTCAGACATAAAAACAGGTTTTTTTCAATTTCTACAGGGCGGGCAATGGACAGTTTTCCGGCATGGAGGCAGCTTGCCTCGGCAGGGAGCGCGGCAATGACGCCGAGCCTGGGGTTCAAGCCTGTTCTGCGAGCCGGTTGCGGTAGCGGGCCAGCGCCCATAGCGGAAAATATTTGCTATAGCCGTGATATTTCAAATAGAAGACCCGCGGGAAACCGGGCGCGGTATAAACCGCGTCATACCAGTGGCCATCGGGCAGTTGGGTGTCGAGCAGATAGTTGACGCCCTTGCGGATGGTCTCCGTGTCAGGGCCGTCCACGGCCAACAGCCCCAGCAATGCCCAGGCCGTCTGGAAGGCCGTGCTTTGAAACGGCCGGGGGTGCCGGGGCGGATAATAGCTGTCGTTGCTTTCGCCCCAGCCGCCATCGGCGTTTTGCATGTCCTGCAAATAGGCGACGGCGCGGCGGATATAGTCCTGCTCCGGCGCTTCTCCGGCAATCTCCAGCGCGGACAGGACCGACCAGGCGCCATAGATATAGTTGGTCCCCCAACGGCCAAACCAGGAGCCGTCTTCCTCCTGTTTTTCCTTGAGATAATGGATCGCCCGCTGGATATGGGCCGCATATTTCTCCTTGTCGGCCAGACTCAAGAGGGCAATCACGCGGCCGGTCACATCGGCAGTGGGCGGGTCCAGCAGGGCGCCATGATCGGCAAAGGGGATGGCGTTTAGATAGTATTGGGTATTGTTGACCTCGAATGAGCCAAAACCGCCGCCACTGGACTGCATACCGGCCACCCAGTTGGCCGCGCGCCGGATGGATTCGGCGTAGCGCGGCTGGTCGGCGCGCTGCATGGCCCAGGCCACCATCGAGGTGTCATCCAGGTCCGGGTAGTAATAGTTGCTGTATTGAAAGGCCCAGCCGCCGCCGTCCAGACCGGGCCTGGCGATGCGCCAGTCGCCCGGTTCATCGGCCAGTTGTCTGTCTTTCAGCCAGTCGAGCGCCTGCTCGACCGCGGCGCTGTCGCCGGTTTCGATCAGCGCCTGGCTGGCCAGGCAGGTATCCCAGACCGGCGAGACGCAGGGCTGCACGTATTGACTGTTACCGCGCCGGCAGAGCAGGGCGTCAATGGCCCGGCGGGCCTTGCGGCGCACGGGGTGCTCTTTGGCATAGCCCCGGATGACCAGCGATTCAAACACGTTGACCATGGCCGGGAAGATGCCGCCGATGCCGTGTTCTTCATTCATCCTGGCAAGAAACCATTGTTCGCACTTGCGGATGGAGTACTGGCGCACGAATTTGGGCACCAGTTTTTCCAGCAGGCGGCCGGCATGGTCAAGCGTCAAAAACACGCGGCTGAGCGCCGTGGTCACCTTGAAATAGTGCTGCTCATCCTCCGGCGGGGTAATAAAAAGCTCGCGGATGTCTATCCCGCGCGGGTTGGCGGCCTCCGGCTTCATCGTGCAGAGGATGAATAACGGCACCATCACGGTGCGGGACCAATACGAGACCTTGTCGATATGAAACGGGAACCACTTCGGCAGGATGATGACCTCGGCCGGGATAAAGGGCGTGGCCCGCCAGGGCACCTGACCGAACAGGGCCATGGTAATGCGCGTGAACACATTGCAGTGGGCCGCGCCGCCATGATTCAGGATCAGGTTTCTGGCGCGCGCCATGTGTTCCGCATGGGCATCGTCGCCCACCAGCTTGAGGGCGTAGTAGGCCTTGACGGAGCAGCTTATATCAAAATCCCCGCCGCTATAAAGCGTCCAGCCGCCTTCCTCGGTCTGCCGGTCACGCAGATAGCAGGCAATTTCCTGCTCGGTCTGGTCATCGACCTCGCCGGCGAAGTGATTCATTAATATATATTCCGCCGGGATGGTGCAGTCCGCCTCCAGTTCATAGACCCAGTGACCGTCTTCATGCTGCTCGGTCAGCAGTTGCCCGCGCGCGGCCCGGATCGCGTCTTCCAGGCTGGGCCTCGACCTGGGCGCCGTGACCGGGGCAAGGGCCTCGGCGGGTTCGGTCTCGGCGACGGGTTGAATATGGAGCGTCATCGACAGAAGGCTTGCGGGTCGTTTTTGCCTGAGGCGGCACAAAATGACGCGCCGGCATGGTCTTTATGGTTATTATTCATTGAGATAGTTTCCCCGTGGCGCCCTGACTACTGGCAAGCGCCGAATTTTCACTTAGTGTCTCACGAATGGCGGCCATAGGCAAATGTCTGCCCAGAAATCGGAACAGATAATGCAGCATCCGATCCCGGCCGGCCAGCAGGCCAGTTAAAACCACGATCAGCCTCACGCTGCGGCGGCTGATCTTGACCTGCCGGCCCCGGCTGAAATTCGGATTTTGCCGAATCTTGTCCAATGTCATTACCGCCATGCCCGCGGCCCACAAACAAAAGCGGCGCAGGCCCTTTTCCTCGGGCGGGATCATCAGGCTATAACGCAGGGCGTTGTCGATATGCCGGTGAGCGATGCCCAGTAATTCTGTCAGGGCCGCCTCAAAGCCGGGCGCGTTTTGGCCGGGGATTTTTTTGGTAATATCGACCCGGTGTTTATTAAAGACATCCCGCGGCAGCCAGCAGGCGCCGCGTTCGTGATCTTCCCAAATATCCTTGAGGATATTGGTCATCTGCAAGCCCTGCCCAAAGGAAACGCCAAGTTGCATCAAGGTCGCCCGGTGTTGGTCAAGCGTCGGCGAATAGTCACAGAAGAGTTCGGTCAACATCTCGCCCACGACCCCCGCGACGTGATAACAATAGCGCCCCAGATCCTCCAGATCGGCCACGCCGTCCAGCGTCTCGGCCTCCTGATAGTGCGCCATGCCGGCCGCCATGATCGAGACGCAGCGCGCCAGCGCGGCCCGCTGGCGCGGATTAAAGCCGCGGGTAATGCGGATCACCGCCGCGATATTGGCGATCAGGTCGTGCTCGGCCTTGCTGGCCGCGGCCGACAGCCGGGGGAAAAGCGCCGCCGAGAAACGGTCCGGATCCAGTTCGCCCTCGACCACCTTGACGAAGCGTTCGGCATAGTCACGCTTGGCTTCGGCAGACAGGGTCTTGTCATCTTCTATGGTGTCGGCAATACGGCACAGCAGATAGGCATTTCCCACGACCCGGCAGAGCGGCGCCGGCAGTTCGGGGATCGTCAGGGCAAAGGTCCGCGACACATGCTGCAAAATCTCATCCTGATAGGCATCGTCATCAAGCCGGGTCTGAAAGGCGGTCCTGGGTTTCATCGTGATGTTGTCTTTGTTTTTATCATGGCGATTAAATGGTTTGCCCGAGGCAGTTAAGCAAAAGCCGGGCAACGCAGGCATTGTCTTGATGTGTCCGCCCCCCGTGGTCATTCCCGCTTGAGCGTTAATGTATCATAATAAACCATTGGATTCCGACTGTTGTCCGGATTCAATACTTATTGAGACAAATTAGACAGGCAGGTTAAACAGATTATGTGTGGTTTTGGTTGGTCCTGTTGCTGGCGGGCGGGAATGATGTGAAGCCAAAACAACACCCCATCGTCATTCCGGCTTTCGCCGTAATGACGGCACAGCGTATCCATCCTCTGCACCGCTGTTTTCAAAACTGTTTTTGCAATAATATTTCTGACCGGCTAATATACTGCGGGTTTTGACAATTTCGAGAGCGGTTATGCAGACAGAGTCTTTCCCATCCCCCGAGCTACTCGGCCAGTTTCGCCGGTTTGGCGAACTCGGGCCTGCCTATAAGATATTAATGCCCATTCGCCCTGTTGATAACAATGACTGGCTGCTCCTTATTCAGTTGACTGAAACCGGCGAAGAGATTGAATATCGCTATTCCCGCCTTGCAAAAGATCCGATAGCCTGCTGATGTTTGCCAAGCACAAAATCCTGGATTCGTAGAAAAAAGACTTAAACCGGGCTATATCAATCCCGAAAAATATTTACGTATGTAAATGCAAAAAGATTCACGAATTTATGTCGCGGGCCATACCGGTTTGGTGGGCAGCGCGATATGCCGCTATCTGCACAAGCATAAATTCACTAACCTCATTGTCCGCTCCCATGCCGAACTCGACTTGATGGCGCAAACCGAGGTCGAGCGGTTTTTTGAAGCAACAAGGCCGGAATATGTGTTTGACGCTGCGGCGGTGGTGGGGGGCATCCAGGCCAATGCGGCCAGGCCGGTTGAGTTTCTGCGTGATAATCTGTTAATACAGACCCATCTTATTGATACGGCCTGTAAATATGAGGCAAAAAAACTGGCCTTTCTGGGCTCCACCTGCATCTATCCGCGTGATTGCCCGCAGCCGATAAAAGAGGAATATCTGCTCACGGGCCCGCTGGAAGAAACTAATCAGTGGTATGCGATAGCCAAGATTGCGGGGCTCAAACTTTGTCAGGCCTACCAAAGACAATACGGCTTTAATGCCATCGCGTTGATGCCGACCAATCTCTACGGGCCGGGCGATAATTTCAGCCTGCCCGGTTCGCATGTCCTGCCGGCCTTGATCAGAAAATTCCATGAGGCCAGGCTCAGGCAGGCCGAAACGGTGGAAGTCTGGGGCTCCGGGCGGCCCTGCCGGGAATTTCTGTATGTTGACGACCTGGCCGAGGCGGCCGTCTTTCTCATGCGGAATTATAATGATCCCTCGATCATCAATATCGGCGTGGGCAAAGACATCAGTATTATGGCGCTGGCCGATTTAATAAAAAACACGGTGGGCTATAAAGGCGACATTGTCTTTAATACCGGCCAGCCGGATGGCACACCCAGAAAGCTGTGCGATGTAAGCAGGCTGAGGCAACTGGGCTGGCAAAGCAGCACGTCACTGCGCCGGGGTATTGAGTTGACTTATGCCTGGTTTTGCAGGCATTATGGTAAGGAAGCTCTGATTTAATCAGAGTTTTATGCGGCATAGGGACCTGCCTGCTGCAGGCAGGTGTGCCGCCCCAAATCAATAACCTGGCATTGACGTCAGTCATTGATTTTGAAGCCCTGCCTGCTACAGGCAGGAGGGTGAAAATGCAATTTTCACCCCGCGTGCTCTGGGAAGTTCAGGATGGACTTATTCAGAGTTGCCTTAAGGACTCCGGCTCCGATCCGGCGTGTCTGCCTGTGGCAGGCCCGCCGGAATAATGTAAAACAGGAAGCCCGGAAACCGTTATCTGTGAAGACGCCTGCGAGGGGCAGGCGAGGCAATCTCAAATAACTCATTAGTATTTTTTACCGGGCTGACATGCTATACAGCTTCACACGCACAATCTCGCTGGCGGGATGCCCGTCGGCTTTAACCGGAACTGCGTCAGGTGAATGACCCTGCCGATCTAAACAAGATAGTCGATGCGGATCCCGGCGATTGTCGCGCTGAAGCCGGTCGCGGCCTGCTGGCAAAGCGGCTGTTCGACATTTTTGCAAGCGCAACCGGCCTGGCCGTGCTCATGCCGGCGCTGCTTTTGATCGCGCTGGCGCTGAAGATTGATTCGCGCGGCCCCGTTTTCTTTCGCCAGATTCGCGTTGGCCGCTATGGTAAAGAATTTCGAATCCATAAATTCCGCACCATGGTCACGGGCGCCGAGCACATGACGGAAAGGCACATTACCGCGGCGCAAGACGCGCGCGTCACCCGCGTGGGTCATTTATTGCGGCGCTACAAGCTGGATGAATTGCCTCAATTGATCGATGTCGTGAGGGGCAGCATGAGTCTGGTCGGCCCGCGCCCGCAAGTGCCGGCTCAAATCGAGCTTTACCCCCTTGCCATACGCAAGCTGATCCTGGCGGTCAGGCCCGGAATCACCGGCCTGGCCACCCTTGAATTCAAACATGAACACGAAATCCTCGTACGATACGAAGATGCCGAACGCGCCTATATCGAAAAAATCATGCCGGCCAAGCTGGCGCGCAACATCGAATACCTGCGCCGCCGAAGTTTCTGGGGCGACATCAAGATTATCCTGGCAACATTGCATGTCGTCTTCCGCGGGCCGAAGCAATAGCGCGGGAAATCCTGCTGTCTTCTAATCGGGAAGCGGTTGATGAGCCCATCGGCCTGAATCCTTATGCATCCGGGCGACCGCCACAAGTCCATTCCCGAGATGAATCCCGGTCTATGGCGGAATATTCCAGTTGCCCTTGTCGTCATTCCAGCCTGCCTGCAGCAGGCAGGCCCGACTGGGCTGAAAAGCCCGAAGGCACGATAGAGCGACAGGGGCGCGGTTCTCATTGAGGCCCGGGGACAATGATTCCCCAACACAGAGGCCGGATAGTCGTATGCAGTCTTATTTTACCGTTACTGAATAATCAGCTTGCAAACTACGAGGTGTACATATAGGCCGGAATGACGACAAGACGTAGATGGTAAAGCGGCACCTGCTTGCGGCGGGTTGAAATGAGGGGATAGAAAGAATAACAGGTTTGCTGTAAAGCGTGCTTCTCTCTCCATCGTCATTCCGGCGAAAGCCGGAATCCAGAAAGGCGGGCCGGGATGTTGGGTGAATTTTGATGCCTGCTCTTGCAGGGATGACAACAAGACGTAAGCGACAGATCTATTTATGAAAAAAGTCTGGGAAGTCTTCTACCGGTTCCTCGCCCTGGGGTGCGTGAGCTTTGGCGGCCCGGCCGCCCATATCGGTTACTTTCAGAAGACCTTCGTTGAAAAACTGAAATGGATCGATATCGAGGCTTACGCCAGGCTGGTTTCTTTAAGCCAGTTTCTGCCCGGGCCGGGCTCAAGCCAGATCGGCTTCTGCATCGGTCTGCGCCGGGCCGGCCTCGCGGGCGCTGTCGCGGCCTTTATCGGCTTCACCACGCCCTCTTTCCTGTTGCTGTATTTGCTTGCCACTCTGGAACCCGGCGCGGCGGCCGGACACTGGTCCGGCGGCGTGATCAGCAGCCTGAAACTGCTGGCCGTTATCGTGGTCGCCGATGCCACCCTAACCATGTTCAAAACCTTTTGCGCGGAAAGGCTGGCGGCCGGCATAATGGCGCTCACGAGCGTGCTGTTGTTAATCGCGCCGGGGTCTTTGAGCCAGATCGCCGCCTTAATCCTGGCCGCCGGCATCGGCATGGCCTTTTATAACAGCGAAGCGCCCGCCGCTGCCGGCCAGGGAAAGATCGCCGTTTTCCCGCTGGCGTTATTTATTATCTTATTCGCCGGCCTGCCCGTGCTTGCGTTTAGCTCGGCGTGGTTCGATCTGGCGGCTTCCTTCTACCAGGCCGGCAGCCTGGTATTCGGCGGCGGCCATGTGGTGTTGCCGTTGCTGCAACAATCCGTGGGCGAGGCGGTCGGCGCCGATCGTTTCCTGACCGGTTATGCCGCCGCTCAGGCCGTGCCGGGGCCGATGTTCAGTCTGGCCGCATTTCTGGGCGCGGAACTGTCGGCGGCCCAACCGCTGGCCGCCGCCTTGCTGGCGACCCTGGCAATCTTCCTGCCGGGCTTTCTGCTGGTGCTCAGCTTGCAGGGCACCTGGGAATCGCTGGCGACAAAACCCGCGATCGCGGGCGCGGCCTGGGGGATCAACGCGGCCGTGGTGGGTTTATTGCTGGCCGCGCTGTATCGGCCCGTGTTCAGCAGCGCCGTTCATTCACCGATTGAAATGGCGCTGGTCATCGCCGGTTTCTTCGCGCTGAACCGCCTGCGGGTAACGGTATTGATGCTGGTTATAAGTTTTGCCTTGATCGGCCTCGTAATCTGATAGTTGCTATGTTTGCCGCCGCACAACTCGCAGCTATCGTGATCTGGTTCTTATTAAGCACTGAAATCCATCTCGTGGTCCCTGCCCTGAATATCGGACTGTGCCCGCCAGCCCAGTATCCTAATGATTCTCGCAAGCACAGAAATACTTTAACATTAGTTATAAAAAACGCGGATTTAAGTTGATTTTTTAAGAAATTTTTGAAATTATGCGCCGAACATTCAGATAAAAAACAGTAAAAGGTAAAAAAACCGTTTTTGTCACCCATGCGCGCACTGTTGTTTAACTGTTTCATTTTTCTGGCGGCCGGTCTTCATGCCCAGACCGTCACGATCGAGAGCCTGCGGGTCTGGGCCGCGCCCGATGGCACGCGGGTGGTGTTTGATGTCAGCGCGCCGGTTGAATTTCGTGTCTTCTCGCTCAAATCTCCCCATCGCACGGTCATCGACCTGAAGAATACCCGGCTACAGGAAAAACCGGCTCAGCCCGGTTTCGCGGACAAGTATCTGCGGCGCATCCGCGCGGCGGCGCGCAATGATAACGACCTGCGGGTGGTGCTCGATTTGAAGCAATTTGCCGCGCACACGAGCTTTCAACTCAAACCCAATCAGCATTACGGACACCGGCTAGTCATCGATCTGCATGGCGGCGCGGCCAAAACGGCGGCCGTGGCCGCGAAGCCGGCGCCCGCGCCGGAGCGGCCGCGCGATGTGATCATTGCCATAGACGCCGGTCATGGCGGAGAAGATCCCGGCGCCATTGGGCCGGGCGGCACTTATGAAAAAGACGTGGTGTTGCAGATCGCCAGAGAACTGGCCAGGAGGGTCAACAGGGAGCGGGGCATGCGCGCGGTGTTGACCCGCGAGGGCGATTATTATATGTCTCTGCGCAAACGCATCATCAGCGCCCGCCGGCACAAGGCCGATTTATTCATCTCGATCCATGCCGACGCCTTTCGCAACCGCAGGGTGCAGGGCGCCTCGGTCTATGTCCTGTCCAGACGCGGGGCCAGCAGCGAGGCGGCCCGCTGGCTGGCCGAACGCGAGAATGCCGCGGACCTGGTCGGCGGCGTGAGCCTGGATGACAAGGACGATGTGCTGGCCTCCGTGTTGCTGGACTTGTCGCAAACGGCCAGCCTTGAGGCCAGTATCGACATCGCCGATCGGGTGTTAAAGGGCCTGCAAAGGGTCGGCAAGGTGCATAAAAAGAGCATCCAGTCGGCCGGTTTTGTGGTCTTGAAATCGCCGGACATCCCTTCCATACTGATCGAAACCGCGTTTATTTCAAACCCGTCCGAGGAAAAAAAGCTGTTGAGCCGCAAACACCGGAATAATCTGGCCGGGGCCATCGTGATCGGCCTGCGCGGTTATTTTCGTGATTTCGCACCGGCCGGTACCCTGCTGGCCGCAAGACAGCATGTCATCGCGCGGGGCGAGACATTGTCCGCCATCGCCCAGCGTTACCGGGTCTCGACCAGCGCCTTGAAGCAATACAACGGTCTCAACGGCGACCGGGTGCGGGCCGGACAAACCCTCAGTATCCCCGCCAGCGGCACTTGATGGCGGGCCATGCCAGCCGCCCCGAACCCGTCCGTGGAAGCGCTCCCGCGTATCAAGGCACTGCCCGCGGCCGTGGCCAATCAGATCGCCGCGGGCGAGGTGATCGCGCGGCCGGCCTCGGTCATCAAGGAACTCATTGAAAACAGCATTGACGCGGCCGCAACCCGGATCAGCATCGACCTTGAACAGGCGGGTTTAAGCCTGATCCGCGTCAGTGACAACGGCCAGGGCATTCACAGGGATGATCTGGCGCTGGCGCTCAAGGCCCATGCGACCAGCAAGTTAAGGGCCTTTTCCGACCTTGCCCATATCGCCAGCCTCGGTTTCAGGGGCGAGGCGCTGCCCAGTATCGCGGCGGTATCGCGCTTTTTGCTGACCTCACGGCCCGCGCGGGCGGAACAGGCCTGGGCCATTGATAACGCGCTCGCGCCAAGGCCGGCCGCCCATGCCGCGGGCACGACGGCCGAAGTCAAGGCGTTGTTTTACACCACGCCCGCGAGGCGCCGGTTCCTCAAATCGGAAAAAACGGAATATCTGCATATCAAGGCCATAATCCGGGCGCTCGCGCTCGCCCATTGCCATGTGTATTTCAATGTGCAACACAATGATCAGCCGCTGTTCCGCCTGCCGGCCTGCGCCGCCGAGCCGGACCAGCGCATCCTCGGCGTTTGTGGCAAGTCTTTTCTGGATAAAGCCATTCGAGTCGATATTAAAAAGCATGAGCTGCGCCTGTGGGGCTGGCTGGGCGCCGGCGAGGCGGCGCGCAGCCAGTCGGACCGACAGTATTTTTATGTCAACGGGCGGCCCGTGCGCGACCGGCATATCAATCATGCCATCCGTCTGGCCTATGCCGAGCGGATCGCGACGGCGCGCTTCCCGGCCTATGTGCTGCAACTCGAACTGGCGCCGGCCAGGGTCGATGTGAATGTGCATCCGGCCAAGGCGGAGGTGCGTTTTGCCGAGACCCGGCAAGTCCATGACTTCATCTATAGCGAGCTGGCGCGAAGCCTGAATGCGCCGCTGGTTGCAGTGGCCGACTCCGGCCCTGGCCCCGAGACGGCGGCAAGCCGGCCCCCGGCAAACAAGTCCGTGCGCGACAGCGCGGCGCCCTTTGAGGCCGGGTTATTCCGGCCGGGCGCCGCCGGCCCGGCCGCTGAGCCCGGCCAGGGCTGTTTAAGCCTGCTGGACGGGCGTTTTATGGTCGCCATCCTGGGCCGGGATCCGTATTTGATCGATGTGGCCCAAACCCGCGGCCTGCTCGCAAAAGAATATCTTGTCCGGCATTACCGCAAGGGCGCGATCATTCAGCGCCCGATCCTGGTCCCTGTCAGTATTGAAACCGGCGCCGATCAGATTGAATTTGTGCTGGCCAATAGCAACACCATCGCGCGCTGGGGCTTTGAGCTTGAACAGATGATCCCCGGACAGATCATGATCCGCGCCATCCCGGCCCGCCTGCCCCAGGCCGACGCGATCGCGCTGGTGAAATCACTCTTGCAGGCGTTGATGCAAGACCGGGACGAGTCCGCGATCGCCGGGGCGCTGGCCAGCCATATCAACGACGCGGGCTACAGGCTGGACCAGGAGCAGAGCCGACAGTTGCTGCGGGAAGTCGATTTGTATAACGCGGAGGGCCAGGCCACGGCAAAATTGCCCTGGCGCAAACTGGACGAGGCCGCGCTGGCCGCATTAATCCGGCACTAAATCATGCCGGGGCGCCCTTATGTGATCTTTGTCATGGGCCCGACTGCGGCGGGCAAAACGGCGCTGGCCCTGCATCTCCATGAACGCATGGACAGCGAGATTATCAGTGTCGATTCAGCCCAGATTTACCGCGGCATGGACATCGGCACGGGCAAGCCGGAGCGGGCGCTGTTGCAGACAGCGCCACACCATCTGGTTGATATTTGCGATCCGGCCGAATCCTATTCGGCCGCGCGCTTTCGAAGCGCGGCCTATGCCCTTGTTATGGACATCATCGGCAAGGGCAGGACGCCGATCCTGGCCGGCGGCACGGGCCTCTATTTTCGCGCGCTGGAACAGGGCCTGGCCGAACTGCCCGGGGCCGATCAAGGGCTGCGCGCCCGGCTTGCGGCCGAGGCCGGGCAATACGGCTGGCCGGCCCTGCATGAACGGTTGCGGGCGCTGGATCCGGAGTCCGCCGCCAGAATCGCGGCCAATGACCCGCAGCGCATTCAACGGGCGCTGGAGGTGTATGAACTCAGCGGCGAACCCCTGTCGGCCCTGCTGGCGGCCGGGCGAAAACAGCCATTTCCCTTGCCAATCAAAAAGATAGTGCTCTCCCCGCCGCGCCCGCTGTTATCCCGGCGGGTTGCGCGGCGATTTGCGGCCATGCTGGACAGGGGGCTGGTCGAAGAGACGCAAAATCTTTGCCGCCGCGGCGATCTTTCCCTGAACCTGCCGTCAATGCGGTTGGTCGGATACAGACAAGTCCGGCAATATCTGGCCGGCCATCTTGATTATGAACAGATGTGGGAACGCGCGCTGGCCGCGACCCGGCAACTGGCAAAGCGGCAACTGACATGGTGCCGCAAAGAACAGGACGCCGACTGGTTTGATCCCTGCGAGACGGGAATTTATCCGGAAATTATGAAAAAACTGGATAAATGAACATAAATTTCCGGCATTTGTAATATACTTGTACCTTATTCGACAATCATCGGCGCGGCCGCTGATTGCGCCAGACACAAGAATTTGACAGCAAGGGGAATAATTTTGACAAACAGGGGAATTACCCATGAGTAAGGGGCACTCATTGCAGGATCCTTTTTTAAACGCCTTGAGAAAAGAACGTATCCCGGTATCGATATTTCTGGTCAACGGCATAAAATTACAGGGGCAGATTGAATCGTTTGATCAATTTGTCATCCTGCTCAGAAATTCGGTCAACCAACTGGTCTATAAACACGCTATCTCGACCATCGTTCCGGCCAGAAGCGTCAGACTGCCGCGCGCCGATGAGGACGCGGGCGAAGAAGGATAAGTCCCGGATGACCTTATCTGAGCTTCCGCAACACACTGAATCCAGTCCGGCAAACATTTGAAATCAAACCACGCTGACATCCGGCGCGCCCTGATCGTATATGTCGATTTCGGACAGGGCCAGGGCGATGATGAATACGCGGAATTCATTGAACTGACGCAATCGTCCGGTCTGGATATTGTCGCCTCCGTTATGGCGGCAAGGCGAACCCCCGACCCGAATTTCCTGGTAGGCCGGGGCAAGGCCGATGAAATTGCGGCCGCTGCGGCCGCGGCCGATGTGATCATCTTCAATCATCCCTTGACGCCCGCCCAGGAACGCAATCTGGAAAAACATACGGCGCGCCGGGTGATCGACCGTATCGGGCTGATCCTGGACATCTTCGCCCAGCGGGCAGAGAGTCATGCCGGTAAATTGCAGGTCGAACTGGCGCAACTGCAACACCTGTCAACCCGCCTGATCCGCGGCTGGACCCACCTCGAACGGCAAAAGGGCGGTATCGGCCTGCGCGGGCCGGGTGAAACCCAACTGGAGACCGACCGGCGCCTGATCGGGCAACGCATCAAAATGATAAACCGGCGTCTGCAAAAAGTGCGGCAACAGCGCCAGCAGGGCCGCCAGCAGCGCAAAAAAAACGACCTGCCGGTCATCTCGCTGGTGGGCTATACCAATGCCGGCAAGTCAACCTTGTTTAACCGCCTGACGGGCGCGGATGTGCTCACGGCCGATCGATTATTCGCCACGCTGGACCCGACCTTGAGGCGCATCCGCACCCCGCGCGGCCGCGCCCTGCTATTGACGGACACGGTCGGATTTATCCGGGCCCTGCCGCATGAACTGGTGGCCGCGTTTCAGGCCACGCTGGAAGAGGTGCGCGAGGCCGACCTGCTGCTGCATGTGATCGATGTGGATCAGGCAGAGCGCCAGCAGCGCATTGACGAGGTCAACCGGGTGATTGAACGGATCGGGGCCGCGCAGGTCCCGCAGATCGAGGTTTATAACAAGATTGACCGGCATCCTGAACATGAGGCGCGTGTGGAACAGGCCGGGGCCGGCCCGCGGGCGCGCGTCTGGCTGTCCGCGCTGACGGCCGGCGGCATTGACGCCCTGCTGGACTGTATCGATCGGCAAATCGGCCAGACCATCCGGCCGCGCCTGCTCAAACTGCCCGTGACGGCGGCCCGTTTGCGGGCTAAACTATTCAATATCGGCGCAGTCAGACAGGAAGACATCAATGAGGCCGGCGGCTGGGAACTGAAAGTGGAACTGGAAGACCGCCTTTTGAGCAAGCTCTGCCGGGAAGCGAGCCTGGATATTGCAAAGTTGCAGTCCGGCGCCGTTCACCATTAAGATCGTAGGGAGCAAGACCACATGATTCACACAAGGAAACTCTGATTTAATCAGAGTTTCCTGCGGCACAGGGAAGTGCCGCCCCAAGATCAATAACTTGGCAATGACGTCAGTCATTTGATTTTGAAGTAAGGTGAAAATCGCATTTTCGCCTTGCGCGCTCTGACCTGCCTGCAGCAGGCAGGTGAGTCCTGGATGGACTTATTCAGAGCTTCCACAATATATCTGGAGACCGTATTAATGGGCTGGAACGAACCACCTGACAACAAGGGCAAGGATCCCTGGGGTAATCGCGGCAATAGCGGCGGGCCGCCTGACCTTGACGAGATCATAAAGAAGATGCAGCAGGGCTTCGGTGGCCTGTTTGGCAAGCGTCCGGGGCCGGAGTCGGCCCAGGGAAAGAACAATTCGATGTTTCCCACCCTGTTCGCCGTTATTCTGTTGATCGTCTGGCTGGCCTATGACATGACCTACCTGATCGACCAGCAGGAACGCGGGGTCGTGCTGCGTTTCGGCAAGCATGTCAGCACGCTTGAACCGGGCCTCAGCTTCCGCCTGCCGCGCCCGGTCGAGACCGTTAACAAGGTCAATGTCGGCCAGGTGCGCCCCATTACCCACAAGGCGCTGATGCTGACCCAGGATGAAAACATTGTCGATGTTGAAGTGGCCGTGCAATGGCGTATCGGTAATGCCACCGATTATCTGTTTAACGTGTTCTCGCCGGCCGGCACCCTGCGCCAGGTCACCGAGAGCGTCGTGCGCGAAGTCATCGGCAAAAGCGAGCTTGATTTTATCCTGACCGAGGGGCGCAGCGAGATCACCGGCCGCATCCAGGAGATCACCCAGCAAACCCTGAACGATTATGCCTCGGGCATTTATATCTCAACGGTCGAAATGCAGCCGGCCAAGCCGCCCGAGGAAGTCAAGGCCGCGTTTGACGACGCCATCAAGGCGCGCGAGGACGAACAGCGCCTGGTCAATGAGGCGGAAGCCTACCGTAACGACATTATCCCCAAGGCGCGCGGCGCGGCGGCGCGCCTGCGCGAGGAGGCCAACGGCTACAAGTCGCGGGTCATCTCCAAGGCGGAGGGCGAGGCCAGCCGCTTCGAGCAGTTGCTGACCGAATATCAGCGCGCCCCCAAAGTCACGCGCGAGCGCCTGTATCTGGACACTATCGAATCGGTCTTTTCCAATACCAACAAGGTGCTGATCGATAATGACAACGGCAACAGCCTGATGTATCTGCCCATCGACCGCCTGATGGACCGGCGCCAGGGCGGCGGCGCGGCTGCCGGCCAGGACTTCAATAACGCCTCAACCGCCGCCTCCAACATGCAATCCACCTATAATGACGCGCGCGAACGCCTGAACGACCGCCTGCGGGGAGTACGCTAATGCCCATCAGCCTGAAAATCCTGATACCTCTTGCGGTCATCGCCGTGGCCGCCTATTTTTCACTGTTTACCGTCAAGCAATATCAGCAGGCGATCGTGTTCAAGTTCCGCGAGATAGAGCGGGCCGATTTTGAACCGGGCCTGCAGGTCATGATCCCGGTGGTCAATATGGCGCAAAGGTTTGAAAAGCGGCTGCTCAACCTTGACCAGGAACCGCAGCGTTTTCTGACCAGGGAAAAGAAAGACGTGATCGTCGATTATTACGTCAAATGGCGCATCACCAATGTCGAAAAGTTTTATACCGCGACCCGCGGCGATGTGCTCTATGCCAACGGCCTCCTGGGGCAGCGCATCAACCGCTCCCTGCGCGACGAATTCGGCAAGCGCACGGTGCAGGAAGTGGTGGCCGGCGAACGCACCCAGATCTTGAATGTGGTGACCTCATCCACGGCCAACCTGCCGGATGAACTCGGCATCTCGGTGGTCGATGTGCGCACCAAGCAGATTAACCTGCCGGCCGAGGTCAGTAACTCGGTCTATGAACGTATGCGGGCCGAGCGCAACCGGGTCGCCAAGGACTTCAGGGCGCGCGGTTCCGAGGCCGCCGAACGGATCCGCGCCAACGCCGACAAGGAACGGGAAATCATCCTCGCCAACGCCTACCGCGACGCTGAAATCATTCGCGGCGAGGGCGACGCGCAGGCCACCGAGACCTACGCCGCGGCCTATACCAAGGATGAAGAATTTTACTCGCTTTACCGCAGCCTGAACGCCTATCAAAACAGCTTCAGCGAGGGCAACGACATTCTGCTGCTGGAACCCGAATCGGACTTCTTCCGCTACTTCAACAGCCCTGTAGAGCAATAGGCGGCGCTCGGGCCTTCTCTTTCAGCGCGGCTGTTGCGGCCGGCGTCAATGGTGACGGAGCTTGTTTGATATTAACTTTTCCGACCTGCTGGCCGCGCTGGCCCTGGTGTTTGTGCTGGAGGGCCTGTTGCCCTTTCTGAGTCCCGAAAGAGTCCGCAGGATGCTGTTGCTGGCCGCGCAAATGGACAATCAGACCCTGCGTTTTATGGGGCTGACCAGCATGACCGTCGGCGTGCTGCTGCTCTATATCTTCAAATGACACCGCGCCGGCCAAACCCGCGCCCGCCCGGCCCGATATTCACACCATGAACGCGACCAACCGCTGGTTATTACCGGAGGGTATCGAGGAGATCCTGCCGCCCAGCGCCATGCGGCTTGAGCGGCTCTGCCGCGAGATCATCGACCTGCTATGCGGCTGGGGCTATGAATTCGTGATCCCGCCGCCGATAGAATATCTGGAATCGCTGCTGACCGGCGCCGGCGAAGACCTGGACCTGCAAACCTTCAAGCTCATCGATCAGTTGAGCGGGCGCCTGATGGGGATCAGGGCCGATATTACGCCCCAGGTTGCCCGTATTGACGCCCACCGCCTACAGCGCGATGCGCCCGTCCGGCTTTGTTATCTGGGGTCCGTGCTGCACGCCCGGCCCGGCAGGTCGGGCGACACCCGCGCGCCCATGCAGGCCGGGGCCGAGCTTTATGGTCATGCCGGCGTCGCCAGCGACATAGAGATCGTCAGGCTGATGCTGGCCACGCTGAGCCGGGCCGGCCTTGAAAAAACCTGTATCGATCTGGGGCATATCGGGATCTTCCGCGCCCTGAGCGACGCCAGTTCCTTAAATAGCGAACAACGCAAAGACGTGTTTGACATCTTGCAGCGCAAGGCCAAAGACGAATTGAACGCGCTTTATAAAAAGTGGAAGATCCGCGACGACGCCGGTCTGGCGCTGGCGGCCCTGATTAACTGCAACGGCGACCGGGCCATCTTAAAAGAGGCCAGAGAACGCTTCGCCGACATCTCGGAGGCGGCCGGCCGGGCCATCGCCGAACTGGAGGCGCTGACCGCGGCCATCGGCGATAACAGCGATATTTCGATCAACATCGATCTGGCCGAACTGCGCGGTTATCACTATCATACCGGCATGGTTTACACCGCGTTCGCGCCGGGCCAGGGCGCGGGCATTGCCTTCGGCGGGCGTTATGATTACATCGGCCGGGCCTTTGGCCGGGCCCGCCCGGCCACCGGTTTCAGCACCGATGTAAAATCACTGCTGCGCTTCGGCGCTAAAGCCGGCGTGGAAAAGAGCCGGATATTTGCGCCGGCCGGCAATGACCCGGCATTATTAAAGAAAATAAACGAACTAAGGGCAAAGGGCGAAGTGCTTATTCAACAACTGGAAGGCCAGCAGGCCGATGCAGGACAAATGGGCTGCCAGCGGCAACTCGTGTTCGAGGATGCGGCCTGGCGCGTCAAGAAAATCCTGACTTAAAAACCGTGACAGATGGGTAAAAATATTATTGTGCTCGGCGCCCAGTGGGGCGATGAGGGCAAGGGCAAAATTGTGGATCTGCTGACCCGGGACGCGGCCGCCGTGGTGCGCTTTCAGGGCGGGCATAACGCCGGGCATACCATCGTCAACGGGGGCCGGCAAACCATACTGCACCTGATCCCCTCGGGCATATTGCATGAAGGCGTGGAATGCCTGATTGGCAATGGCGTGGTCTTGTGCCCCGGGGCGCTGATGGAAGAGATCAACATGTTGGAACAAGACGGCGTGCCGGCCCGCTCCCTGGTCCGGATCAGCGCGGCCTGCGCCTTGATTATGCCCTATCATATCGCCCTGGATCAGGCGCGCGAAAAGAAAAGAGGCAAGGCCGCGCTCGGCACCACCGGGCGCGGTATCGGGCCGGCCTATGAAGACAAGGTGGCGCGGCGCGCCCTGCGCGTGGGCGATCTGGCGGATGGCAAGCGTCTGGCCGGCAAACTTGAAGAGGCGCTGGATTATTATAATTTCATTCTGGCCGGGTATTACCATGCCGAGACCATTGATTACCAACGCGCATTGGATGAATTAGGGCGACTGGGCGAGCAGATCAGGCCCATGATCGCCGATACCAGCCAGCGCCTGCACGAACTTTACACCCAGGGCAAGAATATCCTGTTTGAAGGCGCGCAGGGCGCCGGGCTGGATATTGATCATGGCACCTACCCCTTTGTCACCTCCTCCAATACCACCGCGGGCGGCGCGGCCACCGGCGCCGGGTTTGGCCCGCGCCGCTTTGATTATGTGCTGGGGATCAGCAAGGCTTATACCACGCGCGTCGGTGCCGGCCCCTTTCCCACCGAACTGCACGACGGCATCGGCCAACAAATCGCCGACACCGGCCAGGAATTCGGCGCCACCACCCGCCGCCCCCGGCGCTGCGGCTGGTTTGACGCGGTCGCGCTGCGGCGTTCGGCCCGGATCAACAGCCTCAGCGGTTTATGTATCACCAAGCTCGACGTGCTGGACAAACTGGCAAGCGTCAAGCTCTGCGCGGGCTATAAAATAAACGGCAAAATTATGGACACACCGCCCATTGACGCGGACTTGCTGGCCGAATGCCAGCCGGTCTATGAAACATATCCGGGCTGGCAATCATCGACCGCGGGCCTCACGGACTACAACGCCCTGCCGCAAAAGGCGCGGGATTATCTGCAACGACTGGAGGCTGTTACCGAGGCGCCGATCGACATTATCTCTACCGGCCCGGATCGCAGCCAGACGATCATGCTCAGAGACCCGTTTAAATAAGACGCGGGCTGATATTCTGGCGCGGATTGTTGCCGGGGGACACAAATTCATGGGGAGTCTGCTCAAATTTCGCGGTTTTACGGCCTACATCATCGTCGTATTCCTGAATGCCTTTGTTGACCTGGGGCATAAAATCGTCATCCAGAACACGGTCTTCAAAATCTATGAAGGCCAGACCCAGATCATACTGACCGCGATAGTCAACGCGCTGATCCTGCTGCCGTTCATCCTGCTGATTTCGCCGGCCGGCTATTGCTCCGATAAATATCCGAAAACCAGGGTAATACGCATCAGCGCCTGGGTCGCCGTGCTGGTCTCATTGTGCATTACCCTGTTTTACTATCTGGGCTGGTTTTGGGCGGCCTTTCTGATGACCTTCATGCTGGCCCTGCAAAGCGCGTTCTATTCCCCCTCCAAATATGGTTTTATCAAGGAAATGGTGGGCAAAAATAATCTGGCGCGGGCCAATGGCCTAGTGCAGGCCATCACCACCATCGCCATCCTGGCCGGTATTTTTGTCTTTTCAATCGCATTCGAACAATTTCTGATCGACCAGCCATTTAGCGATACCGGATCGCTATTAAAGCGCATCGCCCCCATCGGCTGGGGGCTGGTCCTGTTCAGCCTGATCGAACTGGCCCTGGCCTGCACATTGACCGACCGGCATCCGCCTGATGAAACCATGCAATTCGATTTCCGGGCCTACCGCCACGGCGAATATCTAAAGCGCAACATGCAAGCCGTGCTGCGGCATGAGGTGATCTTTCTGTCGATCATGGGGCTCGCCATCTTCTGGTCAATCTCGCAAGTGATGCTGGCCGCCTTCCCCAGCTATGCCGAGGAAACGCTGGGCATCGGTAATACGGTGATTGTGCAGGGCGCCATGGCCTGCGCCGGCTTCGGCATCATGCTGGGCTCCGTGATCTGCGGGCGGCTCTCCCGCAGCCATATTGAAACCGGCATGATTCCGCTGGGCCTGGTGGGTATCGCCTTGTGTTTATTTATTCTGCCCTATCTTGACAATGCCTATCTGCACGCCGCCAACTTCCTGATCTGGGGCCTGTTCGGCGGCCTTTTGATCATTCCGCTCAATGCGCTGATTCAGTTTCATGCCGGCCAGAATGAATCCGGCCGTGTGCTGGCCGGCAACAACTTCCTGCAAAACTGCATGATGCTGAGCTTTCTCGGTTTAACGGTTGTGTTTGCCTTATATGGCATTGACAGCCTGGGCCTGTTTAGCATCCTGCTGCTGGTTGCCGGCGTCGCCACCCTCTACCTCGCTTATAAACTGCCGCAATCACTGCTGCGCCTTATTGTCGGCGTTATCAGCGGGCAGCGTTACCGCCTGCGGGTGCTGGGGCTTGAAAACATGCCGGAGACCGGCGCCGTCTGGCTGCTTGGCGAACAGCGCAACGGGGTCGATTGCGCGATACTCCAAATGGCCTCGCCCCGCCCGATTCGTTTTGTCGTGCCGGGCGATATCCATAAACGCCGCGCCCTCGGCTGGTTCGCCGACCTGTTCAAGGCCATCCCGGCCGGCTTCGGCGAAGAAGCATTAGGGGCCATCAACAAAGCCCTGCATCATGGCGATATGGTCTGTTTATTCGCGCGGGCAACCGCGAGCCAGAGCGGCCGCCTGGCTGAATTCCAGCAACACGGCCCAAAGGCCGGCGGCAATCCCGCCGCCGTCATCCTGCCATTCTACCTGCACGATCCGGGCAAACGGCCCGCGCGACTTGGCCAAAGGCAGGACATCATCGTGGCCTTTGGCCGGCCGCTTCCGATTGACGCCAAACCCCATATTTTAGACAGGGGCCTGCTCGATCTTTTGCTTGCCGCCCGGGAATATGATAAGGAAGCGCTTCCATAACGGCAGTTGATTCACCCCGCCCGCAGAGCCAATTTCAGGAACGGCGGCCTGCGCGGGAAACGGATTACCCGGCGAGGCGTACGCCGCCGCCCTCACTCGGCCAGGCCCGTATCAAGGCCGTCAATGCTTTTACTGTTCTTGTCATGCTGATATTCGGCAATGCCCGCGGCCCCCTTCCCCTCGGCCCAGCGTTGCAGGGTAGCGCGTTCCCGCGCGGGCCCCATCTGCGGCACGCCAAAGCCGCAACTGGTTTGCACCGACTCAATGTCGATAAAGATAATCTGGCGGACACCGGCCAGCCGGGGGAAACGGCCCAGATTCGTCTCAAAATCCGAAGCGCCGGGTCGGGCCACCGATCCGTGCCCGTAAAGCCGCACGATCAGCGGTTTTTGCGTGAAGCTGTTAAACATGATCGTTATGCGTCCATCCGCCTTGATATGAGCCGCGGTCTCATTGCCGCTGCCCGTGATATCCAGATAGGCGCAGCGCGCGGGGTTCAACACGCGAAACGTATCCATGCCCTTGGGCGACAGATTGATACGCCCGCCGGGCGCGGCCGTGGCGACAAAGAACATGGGTTGCTCGCCGATAAACGCGGTCAATTTATCCGACAACTGATCATAAAAATCCGCCATTGTGAATCCTCCTGTTCAACTCGCTCATGCGACAGATAAGAAAGCATAAACACTCTGCCGGCTTCGGGCAAGCCCGTGCCCGGGTTCAATACTTGTGAGATAAATCAGGGCTGCCTGCTGCCAGTAGGCGCCTTGCCAGCCGGAACAGTGTGTTTGGTTGTCATTCCCGCTTTCGCCGGACGGCTACGGGCATCCTCGGCAGCTTGTTCCTGACACTGCTCTACCACCTACGTCCTGTAGGCGTGCCCTCCCTGCCTGCTGCAGGCAGGTCGCCGCATACAGGACTTCCTGTCCATAAATGACGGTAGGGGCGGAATGTCCAAGTTCAACAACATACAAGACAAATCAGGGAGGTAGGGAATCCGTAGAACTGCCTGCAACAAGCAGGTTAGCGCAGATTATGTGTTGTTCTGTTTGGCCTGTTGCTGACGGGCGGGAATGATGGAAAGTGAATTTCAGCTACGTCGTCATTCCGGCGAAAGCCGGAATCCAGGACAGTAGGGCCGGAGAGTGAAATAGATTACGATTCTGTCTGCCTGCCTGCTGCCAACAGGCTACAGGCAGGCAAGACGCTCACGCACCTGCTCGGGCGTGACGGCGCGGGATGGATCGGCTTTCAGCGCGTCATAAGCCGGACCGACCTGGTTATGAAGCCAGGCTTCCACGGCGCGATCACGCGCAAGCAGCGCCCGCAGACCATCGCGGATGACTTCGCTCTCGCTCGCATACTCTCCTGTTGCCTATTTTAGCCAGAATTTACATGCATGCAAAGCCCCTCCTGTAGCAGGCGGGTCGGAATAACAACGAATATTTCATTAGTTTTGCGGTTATTCTTGCTATATGTATGAACCCGTACTATAATTTCTAAATAACGACTAAATACATAGGAGCACGAATGACTGACTTACTTGCAACTGAAAAGACCTATCTAGCTGATCACCAATCCGAACTTGTGCAGAAACACCCCGGCAAATTCCTGTTGATAAAGGGAAAAGCCGTACATGGCGCTTTCCAGACTTACGAACAGGGTGTGATCGAGGGAACGGCGCGGTTCGGCGCCGGCCCCTTCCTGGTTCGCGATGTCTCTGCCACTTCTGATCCCGAAGCCCCGAACATACCGGCCTTGTCCATTGGGCTGCCGTTCACCCGCCTTGCCGATAATTAACCCGAAAGTCCAGGCCCAAATCCTGGACGCAAAGGGCAAAAAAGTGCCGCTTACCGGCAGGGCGGGCCTCCGGGATGCCGGCCCCAAAATTAAGCTCGCGCTATCATCGTTGGAATCACAACTGCAGACCCTTGCTGATCGCGGTAAAACACCGCCCGCCCCGGTGGCCGGCTGGGGCATCATCGACACGGGCGCCTGTGTCACCTGCGTGGATGAAACTGCGGCACGCAATGCTGGCCTGGCAACCGTGGATACGGGGCCGATTGCCTCGGCCACCCACGACAATCACACGGTACCCATCTTCGCCGGCCAACTTGATGTGGCCGGCATTCCTCAGAACATCAATATCTATCGTGCCTACGGCGTGAACTTGGAAGCTCAAGGACTTATCGCGCTGATAGGGCGTGATGTGCTCGCCAACTGCATTCTGGTGTACAACGGTCTGGACGGATCGTTTTCGCTCGCGTTGTAACTTCCACGCCGCCGTGCTGGCGACTTTTGGCTTGTCGGATTGTGTACGTAGCGGATGACCTGCCTACTACGGACTAAAGAAGGCCGTGATCCGATTTCGGTCCATGTCCGCCGGGAATAAAGTACGGCTTGTGCGGGCGGACTAAAATTCGGACGCTATTGCCATATCGTAATTAGTCTGCATATTCATCCAGTAGGCCAGAGTGGTATTGAAGGCGCGGGCAAGCCGCAGGGCGGTGTCCGGCGTCATGCCGGTCGCTCCCTTGACAAGCCGCTCAATCCGCGTGCGCGGCACACCCAGGCGGCGGGCAAGGGCAATGGCCCCCATATCCAGGGGCACAAGGTAAAGTTCTTGCAGAACTTCGCCGGGGTGCATGGGGGCTTTGAGCAGGCTCATGGACTTAATCCTCATCAGTGGTAATCGCTAATCTCAACATCAGCGGGGCCGTTCGGCGTCCAGACAAGGCAAATATGCCATTGGCGATTGATCCGCACGGCATGTTGCCCGGCCCGGTCGCCTTTCAGTGCTTCCAGCCGGTTACCCGGCGGAAGGCGTAAATCCTCCACGACAACCGCGGTATCCAGGGCCGTGAGCAGCGCCCGCGCGCGCTTTCTGCCTTGATATACCGCAGAAGCACCCCCGGCAAATTCCTGCTGATCAAGGGAAAAGCCGTACATGGCGCTTTCCAGACTTACGAGCAGGGCGTGATCGAGGGAACGGCGCGGTTCGGCGCCGGCCCCTTCCTGGTTCGCGATGCCTCTGCCACTTCTGACCCCGAAGCCCCGAACATCCCGGCCCTGTCCATTGGGCTGCCGTTCGCTCGCCTTGCCGATAATTAACCCGAAAGTCCAGGCTCCGGCCTTTGCGAACAGGCTAAGATGCGGATGCGGCTTTTGCGGCCTTGATGAGGTCTGCTGTGCGCAAGGGTTCGGGTACGTATTCAAGCGCATCCCCGTCCTGTGTAACCGCCGCCCGGCACATCTTCACGGTGCGCAGGGGTTTGGGCATAAATTTCAACTTCACGTCTGTTGCAAAAAATACGAGGATTGCGATGCCCCCTAAGATCAGGAGAACCGTTGGATATCCTTTTACTACCAAATTAAAGATTGATAGATAGATCAAGTATCCTATGATTCCGTAAAATATCAGCAAGATGAATCTGGAACTTCCTATAGACATAGCGATCTTTTCTATTTTTAGTTAATTTGGTACAAGGCTAATTTTCTTCATATTGCTTCTGGAAATCTGACTGAAGTTGTGTAGAAGCTTCTGCAAGCAACACTTTGGCTCGCGAATCATCAATTTCATCATATACTTCTTTGGCTTTTGAAATTATCTTTTTGAAGGCATCTTCATCCATCCTATTACCGAGTTTTACTCCAAGCATAGAAGGAAAGATTTTGTCGTAACTACTTTGGACAGACTTTGCAGAAGGAATTGATGCAAGATAATGGATCAGAAACTCAGGCCGCATCATATATCGCGCGCCCTCTTTCGATACTAAGCTTCTAGTAGCACTTTGAACTCTCGTTTGCTGTGTTAACCACCACGTTTTGAATCCATAAGGGTTTCCACCACTGCGTTCACTATCGACTCTACGTTTTTGAAATATGCGCAGTATAGTTAAAGCAGCGTTTCTTGATAAGATTTCTTCGCTCGCGTTATCTCTATCAATTCTATTGCGGTTATTTTTAATGTCGGATGTAAGCTGATTTAGATCGGTTTTATTTACACCTGACAACATTTCAGCTTCGTTTTCATAGTAGAAACCGAACTCGTTTATTAGATACTCTCTTAATTCATCTCGTGAGGATGGTTTAGTAATCCTGTTTACTGTGAGAAACTTACCTAAGTAGGTTTGCCATCCAGATAGTGAATTGTTCTTAGATACTGGCTTAAGTTTGGCATAAAAGTAGGCACGTATTAAAATGCGATCAATATGGCTAGCAAGCGTTAAGTCGATATAATTTTGAATATTTTCATAATTGTTTACAAACTCAAAGTGAGTTATTTTGAGATGATTCCACACTTCGTCGAGCGTTTTCTCCGTTAGAGCTAGTTTCGATCCAGCCGTTTTGAGAAGCTTTAAAGTATTTTTGGTCTTCTGATCTTCTTTCACGAGCATTTGCTCTGACAATGCCTCTACAATCAAGTCAGCACCAATGTAGAGATTAAAGTTTGAGGTCATTCTTCTAAAATATTCCAAGATCCGAGGTTCATTTTTCAGCATGAAAAGAAGAATATATGTTCGGGATAACTTACGAAAGTAGCGTCTCTCTACTTCCGAACTGTTATAGTAAGCACCTCGTAAAATACTTGAACAGGTCTGGAAAATGAGTTCGGCATTTTTACCGACAAGTCCTTGATCTTCAATTTCTCGGCCCAGAAAATCTTTGATTAAAGGAAGATCGCTATCACTTCCTTCTGCACGCTCTAGGAAAAGCACGATCTCAAGCCCTTGAGCGTGAAATGATCGATGTATAACATTATGACAGATTTCGACGCACTGTTCGATTATTTTTGTGTTATTTGTCGCCAAGGACGTATTCTGAGCTGCTCGATTGCGAAAGATATTACTAACGTCTTGCTTTAGCGCTTCGTCCTTAACATTTTCATCGTGGATCATCTTTCTAGTTTCATAAGGCAAGCAATATCCCTTCTCTTTTCGATGATAGTTAACTTTCCGTCCGCCGTTTCCTTTGGTAGTTAGTGCATTAATTCTATGCTTGACAATACCTCTAAAGAAAGTTTTAGCGGATGGTAGCGTCTCAATTACGCGCGTTTCAATATTGGAAAGCGATAGAAATTTACCCTTATCAGGATCTGTTCCTTCAAGCGACCAAAGAATTAAACTATCAGTCACTGTTTCAAGAAGTTCAGTTTTCCCGCGCTGGCACTCAAGTTCCTGCCCAAGGAACACAAAAAGTGTTTTTGCTGGAAGGCCTTGGATAGTGTTGGGCACATACCCTGTGCCGATGCCTTCCAGAAAAGAAGCTGCATCAGCAACGTATGTTTTGTAGGCTTGTAGTGCACCCGGAGTGTTGTTGATATGAGATTGGAAGTAATATCCATCTCGAATAACAATTCGACAGTCTAGTTCATCGCTAAGTTCATCCTGAATTTTATCTATCAGAGTTAGCTTTTGGTTAGTAGCGTAGATCAAACTCTTTGGATCGCGATCAAATTCTCTAAGTCGTTTTAGAGTTTTGCGAATCTTTGTCTTAGGTTCTACTGTAACGGATGCTTGCATGAACTTTTGAGTGCCACCTGCTTCGAAAATGCGATCATCTATCACCCCGTCAGCACCACCATCATGAAAACCTCCCATAGGCACATAGTCGACACCAATAGAAGACGCAAAGAACTCTTGTGCGAACTTTTCGAAATTGACTCCTTCCACTTTCGACAACGCAATTTCAATTACTCTTGTATCGACAATATCCACTCAGTGATCTCTAATTAAGATAGCGATAGTTTTATGATAACATCACATATCGCCAACGTTGTCAATAAAAGAATGATCTGAAGTTCTCTCATTTTTTGCCCTAGAGATAAAACTAAAACAATACTCCATCGTCATTTATGGACAGAGGTGAAGTGAAATATTCGTTGTCATTCCGGCCTGTCTGCCGCAGGCAGGCGAAAGCCGGAATCCAGAAGGCGGCGCCAAGGTGGTGTATGGACTCCCGCCCGTGCCTGACTGCGGCAGGCAGGAAACCCTGGTCGATTTTATTTCAAATTCAGCACATCCCGCATGTCGAACAGTCCCCTGTCCTTGCCGGCCAGCCATTTTGCGGCCTTGAGCGCGCCGTTGGCGAAGGTTTTTCTGGAAGACGCCTTGTGTGTTATTTCGACACGTTCGCCGTCCGCGGCAAACAGGACCGTGTGTTCGCCAACCATATCGCCCGCGCGGATGGTTTGAAAGCCGATGCTGCCGGGCTTTCTTTCTCCGCTTCCGGCCCGGTTATACTCGGCGCATTCGCTTAAATCGCGCCCCAGCGCCGCGGCCACCACTTCGCCCATGCGCAGGGCCGTGCCCGAGGGCGCGTCTTTTTTGTGGCGATGGTGCGCTTCGATGATCTCGATGTCGGTGTCGGCGCCGATTGCCCTGGCCGTCATCTCCAGCAGTTTGAGGCAGAGGTTGACGCCGATGCTCATGTTCGGCGCATAAACGATGGCGATCTGGTCCGCGGCGGTCTCCAGCAGTTTATGGTCTTCCCGGCCGAGGCCGGTCGTGCCGATGACCATTTTTGTATTGGTGGCCACACACTTCTGAATATTGGCCGCAAATCCGGCGGCCAGGCTGAAATCAATCAGCACATCGACATTATCAGCGGCATTATCACCCAGCGCAGCAACACCCGTGACCGGCACGCCGAGCCTGCCTGTCCCGGCCAGTTCACCGGCGTCTCGCCCCGCCGCGGGTGATTTGTCGTGTTCAATCGCGGCGGTGACTTTAACGCCTTCTGTCTCGTGACAAAGCGCCAGGATGGTTCTGCCCATCCGGCCGGCCGCGCCGCATACTCCAATTTTGAGTGTCATTTGTCTGTTTCCTCTCGCGCTACGAACAGCAAGGCTAACCGGTCATGGATTCAAAGAATTTTTTGACGCCGTCCAGCCATGAACTCGCCTGCGGGCTGTGCCGGGCGCCGCTTGATTGCATGGTTTCATCAAATTGCCGCAGCAATTCTTTTTGTTTGTGATTGAGTTTAACCGGCGTCTCGACCACGACCCGGCAGAGCAGATCGCCTTTGGCCGAGTTGCGCACCGAGCGCACGCCTTTGGCGCGCAGGCGAAACATCTTGCCGCTCTGGGTTTCGGGCGGTATTTTCAGTTTCACCTTGCCGTTGAGCGTGGGCACTTCGAGTTCGCCGCCGAGCGCGGCCGCGACAAAGCTGATCGGCACATCGCAGTGCAGATCAGTCCCCTCGCGCGCGAAGATAGGGTGCGGCTTGACGTTGATATGCACATACAGATCGCCGGCCGGGCCGTTATTTTCCCCGGCCTCGCCCTCGCCCGAGAGCCGGATGCGGTCGCCGTTATCCACGCCCTCCGGCACCTTGACGGAGATGGTCTTGCTGTCCTGCACCCGGCCCTGGCCCTGGCATGAGGCGCACGGGTCGCTGATAATCCTGCCCTGCCCGCGGCATTGCGGACAGGTTTGCTGCACCGAGAAAAAGCCCTGTTGCATACGCACCTGCCCATGCCCGTCGCAAGTCGGACAATTGGCGGGCGCGCTGGATTTGCCGGCCCCTGATCCGCGGCAACTGGCGCAGGCCGTCATCCTGGGGATGCGGATCTTGACGGTGGTCCCCGCGACCGCGTCTTCCAGCGAAAGCTCCAGGTTGTACGCAGGTCCGCGCCGCGGTAAACCCGGCTGCCGCCGCGGCCGCCACCGCCAAAGATGTCACCGAAGACGCTGTCAAAGATATCGCCCAGCCCCGCGCCCTGGCCAAAGCCGCCCTGCCCCGCGCCAACGCCGGCGCCGGCATCGACCCCGGCATGGCCGAATTGATCATAAGCGGCGCGCTTTTTTGCGTCGGAAAGCACATCGTAGGCCTCTTTGGCCTCCTTGAATCTTTCCTCGGCCCCGGCGTCGCCCTCGTTGCGATCAGGATGGTATTTCATGGCCAGCCGCCGGTACGCCTTTTTGAGGCCGGCCTCGTCGGTGTTTTTTGAAACACCGAGCACTTCGTAATAGTCTCGTTTATTTGCCATGCCGTTAAGTTTTTTATGATCGCTTAAAAACGCGCCTGGTACCGATGAAAACCGGCAACAAGATACGCACAAGCCCGGAGAAGATGAACATCCCCGGGCTTGTGTCCATGCCACCGCGCTCGATCAAGGCGCCAGGCCTTATTTTTTATCGTCTTTGACTTCCTCAAATTCGGCATCGACCACGTCATCCTTGCCGGCCTCCGGCTGCGCTTCAGACGCCGCCTCCGGCCCGGCGTTGTCGGCGCCCTGTTGTTGGGCGTATGCCTTTTCGGCCAGCTTGCCGGCGACCTCGGTCAGCTTTGTGGTCTTTTCCGAGATGGCGTCTTTGTCATCGCCCTGCAATGCCGTTTCGAGATCGGCAATCGCGCTTTCGATGTCTTTTTTCTCCTGCTCCTCGGCCTTGTCTCCGAGTTCGGCCAGTGATTTTCTGGTCGCATGGATCATATTCTCCGCCGTATTGCGGGTCTCGACCAGTTCGCGCGCCTTGCGGTCTTCTTCGGCGTGGGCCTCGGCGTCCTGGATCATGGAATCGATCTCCTTGTCCGACAGGCCGCTGGACGCCTTGATGATGATGGACTGCTCCTTGCCGGTCGCCTTGTCTTTGGCGGAAACGTTCAATATGCCGTTGGCGTCTATGTTGAAGTTGACCTCGATTTGCGGCATGCCCCGCGGCGCGGGCGGTATGTCGCTCAGGTCGAACCGGCCCAGCGACTTGTTGCCCGTGGCCACTTCGCGCTCGCCCTGCAAGACATGCACGGTCACGGCGGTTTGATTGTCTTCGGCCGTGGAGAAGGTCTGACTGGCCTTGGTCGGGATCGTGGTGTTCTTCTCAATGAGCTTGGTCATAACGCCGCCCAGGGTCTCGATGCCGAGTGACAGCGGGGTCACGTCCAGCAACAGGACATCCTTGACATCACCGCCCAGCACGCCGGCCTGAATGGCCGCGCCGACGGCCACGGCCTCATCGGGATTGACATCCTTGCGCGGCTCCTTGCCAAAGAAGCCCTGCACCTTGTCCTGCACCATCGGCATGCGCGTCTGCCCGCCGACCAGGATCACATCGGTAATATCCGAATTGGACAGGCCGGCGTCGTTCAATGCCACCCGGCACGGCTCAATAGTGCGCTCTACCAGTTCTTCGACCAGGGATTCCAGCCGCGCGCGGCTCATCTTCAGGTTGAGGTGCTTGGGGCCGCTGGCATCGGCCGTGATGTAAGGCAGATTCACGTCCGTCTGCTGGCTGGACGACAGTTCGATCTTGGCCTTCTCGGCCGCCTCCTTCAGGCGTTGCAGCGCGAGCGGGTCATTGTGCAGATCCACGCCCTGCTCCTTTTTGAATTCATCACACAGGAAGTCGATGATGCGCAGATCGAAATCTTCGCCGCCGAGGAAGGTATCGCCGTTGGTGGACAACACTTCAAACTGGTGTTCGCCGTCCACCTCGGCAATCTCGATGATGGACACGTCAAAGGTGCCGCCGCCCAGGTCGTAAACCACGATCTTGGCGTCCCCGCGCTGTTTGTCCATGCCATAGGCCAGCGCCGCCGCGGTCGGTTCATTGATGATGCGCCGCACCTCAAGCCCGGCGATACGGCCCGCGTCTTTGGTCGCCTGGCGCTGCGAGTCGTTAAAATAGGCCGGCACGGTGATGACGGCCTCCTTGACCTCTTCGCCCAGATAGTCCTCCGCGGTTTTTTTCATCTTCATCAGCACCCGCGCGGAGACCTCGGGCGGGGCCATCTTCTTGCCCTTTACCTCCACCCAGGCATCGGCGTTGTCGGCCTTCACGATCTTGTAAGGCACCAGCTTGATATCCTTTTGCACCGTGTCTTCCTCGAAACGGCGGCCGATCAGGCGCTTGACGGCATACAGCGTATTGTCCGGGTTGGTCACGGACTGCCGCTTGGCCGACTGGCCGACCAGGATCTCATCGCCGTCCGAATAGGCGACGATAGACGGGGTTGTTCTGGCGCCTTCGCTGTTCTCGATTACCTTTGCCTGCCCGCCTTCGAGCACCGCGACACAGGAATTGGTCGTGCCGAGGTCTATTCCGATCATCTTTGCCATTTATTTTCTCCGCAATGCTTGCATGTTTGCTGTTAAAGGTATTTCCTGTTCCATAAAAGATGGGGTAAGCGCCTTGTTTTTCAAGGCTTTGGTCGGGCTTCTGCCGCGCTTAAACGAATATCGGCGGGAACGCGCCTTATTTGGCGACCATGACCGTGGCGGCCCTGATCAGGCGCCCGTTCAGTTCATAGCCCTTTTGCATGACCGAGATCACCGTGCCCGATGCCTTGCCTTCGGCCTCCTGCATGGACACGGCCTCATGTTGTTCGGGATTAAACTTTTCATCCAGCGGGTCGATCATCCTGACCCCGAATTTATCCAGGGCCGCGCCAAACATCTTCAGGGTTAATTCCATGCCCGCGCGCAGTTCCTTGATATTGTCCGTGTCGCCGCTGGCCGCCAGCCCGAGTTGCAGGCTGTCCATAATCGGCAATAACTCGTTGACGAAGCCTTGCAGGGCGTATTTATGCGCGTTTTCTATGTCCCGCGCGGTGCGTTTTTGCAGGTTTTCCATATCGGCCCGGGTGCGCAGGGCCAGTTCCCGGTTGGCCTCGGCCTGCTCGGTCTCTTTTTTTAGCTGTAATTGCAGGGCCTCAATATCAATCTCAGGCGCGGCGGGATCGGCCTGATCCCCGGCTTCATTACCGACTTCGGCCGGCGGCGCGCCCGGCGTTTGGTCTTCGGCCGCGGGCCGCGCCTGGCCCGTCTCTTCCGTGCCCGCTTCGGCCGCGTCCTGCTGTTCCTTGACAACCTTGTTTTCTTGCGTTGGGTTTTCTTGCATTGGCATAATGACCTCTTACTTAAATCAGATACTATTTGTTATCCCAAAATCTCTGTCTTGAGTTGGGGATTAATTCTTTGAATTCAAGGCGCAGCCCAGCATCCTGGCCGTGATATCCACGATGGGGATGACCCGCTCATAGTGCATGCGGGTCGGGCCGATGACGCCCAGCACGCCCAGTATCTGGCCGTCCACCTCGTAGGGCGCCGTGACCACGCTGTAATTGTCCAGCACATCATAACCGGATTCTTCGCCGATAAAGATCTGGATCCCGTTGGCATTGATGGCCTGTTCCAGCAAGTGCAGGATGTCGCGCTTTTGATTAAAGCTCTCAAATAATTTCTTGAGCTTGTCGATGTCCGACAAGGCGGCCACGTCCATGAGATTGGTCTGCCCCGAAAACAGCAGATCGTCATCCGGTTCGGCCTCGGTCCTGGTATTAAAGGCCATCTGCGCCATCTCAATCGCGGCCTGCATGGATTGATTGACCTGCTCCTTCATTTTTTCCAGTTCATCCAGGATGGTGGCGCGGACATAATTCAGGTCCTTGCCGGCAAAGATCTCGTTCAGATAGTTTGACACCTGCTGCAATTCCGAGGCCGAAAAATCCCTGGCCGTATTGATGATCCGGTTTTGCACCTCGCGCTCATTGACCACCAGGATCACCAGGATGCGCCTGGCCGACAGCGCCACAAATTCTATCTGCTGCAAGCGCGACTGTTCCACGCGCGGCAGCATGACCACGCCCGCCAGCCGGGTAATATCCGACAACATGCTGGAAGTGCGCTGCATCAGGGCCGACACATCGTCCTTGGGCGCGAGTTCCCGGGCGATCTTTTCGACTTCGGTGGAATTCAGGTCATCCACGCTGAGCAGGGTATCGACAAACAGGCGATAGCCTTTTGCGGTCGGGATGCGGCCGGCCGAGATATGGGGCGAATCGAGAAAGCCCAGGTCTTCCAGATCCGCCATGACATTGCGGATGGTGGCCGGGCTCAGGTTGAGCTTGGAATCCCTGGCCAGCGTGCGCGAACCGACCGGCATGCCATCCTCGATAAAATGCTCCACCAGCGACTTGAACAGGCGCAGGCTGCGTTCCGAGAGTTGCGAAGAATCTATGCTGGAAACCATACCAAAACGTGTAAACCGCAAAACGACCAGACAGGAATTTAGCACTCTCCACCGGAGAGTGCAAAATCTTGTCCGGGCGGGCGGGGAATCCACAGGGCTGCCGGCAGCAGGCCGGTTTCGCGGATTAAGTATTATTTTGGTTGGGTAGGCAACAGGTCAGGATGATGGGAAATGGGAACAACACCTCATCGTCATTTATGGACGGGATGTCCTGTATGCGGCGACCTGCCTGCTACAGGCAGGGCTCAGCGGGAAAATGACAACCAAACACACCATTTTGACCAGCCTGGAACGGCCAGACAGCGCCGGAATCCGTTTCACACCCCGGCCCCGCCTCCTGGATTCCGGCTTTCGCCTGCCCATGTTAAGTTGACTTCTTTAGAACTCGACCTGGATCGTGCCGAATACGGATCGAGGCGCGCCCGGCTCAATATAAGTGGCGCTAAATAAGCCCTCGACATAGTTTTCATCGAACAGATTATCAACATTGAGGGCAAGGCTGATGGTCTCATTAACCTTGTAGCGGGCGAACAGATCGACCCGCGCATGCGCATCGACATTGACCCGGTTAGTGAGATCGGCCTTCCGGTCGCCCACCACGAAGAGGCCGCCGCCGAGCTCAAGCCCGCGCAGGGAGTTATCCTGAAAGGCGTATGTCGTCCAAAGACTGCCGCTCCAGTCCGGCGAGTTGATCAGCCGGTTGCCGACGGGAAACCTGTTGTCCTTCGTGATCCGTGCGTCCAGATAGGCGAGTGAACCCGTGACGCGCCATCCCGGCGTAAGCTCGCCGGCGATATCGAGTTCGACACCACGGCTACGCTGCTCGCCGACCTGTATGGAAAAGCGCGGATTCCGGGGGTCGGGAGTCGAGAGATTCGAGCGCGTCAACTGAAAGGCGGCCAGCGTGGTTGAAAGCCGTCCCCCGAACCAGTCGCGCTTGACGCCGACCTCAAACTGTTCGCCTTCCTCCGGCTTGAAGGGCCGGCCATCGAGGCCCGCGCCCGCCAGAGGCGGCAGGAATGAAGTAGTATAGCTGGCATACAGACTCAAATCCTTGATTGGCTGATAGACCAGCCCCGCGCGCGGCGAGAAGGCCCGGTCCCATTTATCGGACAAGCGCCTATCATTAACATCGAATTGCGTCTTCACCATGTCATAGCGACCGCCAAGAAGCAGCTTCCATTGCTCTCCGAACGAAATCATATCCTGTAAATAGACGCCGTAGAAATCGATCCGCCGGTCTTGTACATTAAACAGTGTTAAAGGAGAAGAGGGTGTCGCGCCGTAAACCGGATTGAAGATGTCGATGGGATCGAGAGACGCCCTGTAAGTATCCGATTTAAACCGAGTGAAATGACTGTCCGCGCCGAAGAGGAGTACATGCTCAAGCGGGCCGGTTCTAGCCTCGCCCGTCAGATTCGCTTGCAGGGCATAGGTCTGAAAGTCTTGATCGCATAACGATAATACCGGCTTATTAAAGGGTTTTCCCTGGTAAGCACTCTGTTCGGCCGTGAATTAGTTCGGCAATATTCTGGTGTCGGAGAAGCGCGCCAGGGTTCGCAGCGACCAGACCTCATCCAGTCTATGATCGAGGCTCGCCTGAACCCGTAGTCCGTCAGATTTGAGATAATCCCCGCGTTCGCCCAGGAAGCGTTCACGGGGCAGGGCCAGCGCTTTATCGCCAACGGCTATCAGCTCGTAGTCAAACTGACGGTCTTGCTTGTTATATTCAACATCCAGATCGACCGTTGTGCGGGAGGTTGGTAGCCAGCGCAGTGATGGCGCAAGATGGACCCGTTCCGACTTAATGAAATAATCCCGGAAACTGTCCGTGTTCTTGTAAGACGCATTTAACCGTCCCAGCAGCTTGCCATCATCCGTCAGCGGCTGGTTCAAATCGATATCGGCTTTGGTAGAAATCGAAACTTCCGGCGCGCCCGGTGAGACTGTAGCGTGGTTCGGCTTCCGGTTTCTTGGTAACGACATTGACCAGCCCCCCGGGTTCGCGGCGCCATACAGGACGCTGGCCGGCCCCTTCAGAACTTCCACTCGCTCCACATTGGCCAGACCCAGGCTCTGGCCATCGAAAAACGACATGGCGGGGAGGAAACCGTCCTTGGCGATACGAAAAGTCATAAAGCCTCTTATGATTAAGAAAGAACCGCGACCTCCACCATTACCACCGCTCTGCACGCCGCTGACATTGCGCACCACATCGGTTAGCCGTCGCGCGCCCTGCTCTTCAATGATAGCACGCGGAATAATCTGGATAGCGGCCGGGGTGTCGATCAGCGGTATATTCATTTTGGTGGTGCTGGCGCTACGCCTGGATCGGCGTGCCCTCGACGGTTATCTGCTCTATTGGCAGCGACCGGTTGTTGATGGAATTGTCTTCGGCCGTGGATTTGGGGGTGGGGTTATTGGCGTCTGTGGCCGCGATGAGCGGTGTGGTGTTGGCGGTGGTAGTTGTTGAAGTGGATGTTTGGCCGATGCCCGGAAAGCCTTGTGTGCTGGTGTTCTCAGCTAATTTTTCGGGGGGGGGGGGGGGGGGGGGGGGGGGGGGGGGGGGTAATGTTGTTAGCGAACAGGGGCGCGCTGAGGGTAAGCATGAGCAGCATGTTTGAAAGTGTTTTCATTGTGAGGTCTCTCGTGTCTTTAGGTTAATTGGAAAAACGATATTGTAAGGATAGTTTAAATGATTCGCAAGTTTATTTTTATAAAAACAGGAAATTATTTTTAGCGTTGTTGTTTTGGCTTGTTTGCGGCAGGTAGCAGACAGGCGAAAACCGGAATCCAGGAGGGCGATGCCGTAGTGTAAAACAGATTTCGGTTCTATCTGCCTGTAACAAGCCGTTCAGAATCAGGCATTTGTTGTCATTCCCGCTTGGCGGGAATGTATAATGAAAACCACTGGATTCCGGCTTTCGCCGGAATGACGGCGGGGGTTATTCTCGCTCCCGTCATTTATGTAGGCGCGCGCTCTGGAATAACCGATTCTTAACTTCATACACTATCGTCATTCCGGCGAAGGCCGGAATCCAGGAGGGCGGGCCGTGGTATGAAACAGATTCGGGTTCTGTCTGCCTGTATCAAACCGTTCAGAATAAGGCATTTCCGGAATGACGACGGGGGTTATTCCCACTATGCCTCATTATCTGCCCGGCGCCTGTCTAAGGTGTGTCTCCCGTGCATAGTAACCACTCACAGACTACCCGGGTTTCTTGTCTCAGAAAAGTCTCACTATCTGGCTGAACCCGCACAAATCTATACCCGGCATGTTGCCGCTCGGCCGAAGACCGTGTTATGTTTGACGAAAAGACAGGGATTTTTATACAGATTATGTTTAACCGGATTGGCATTATCAGCAACTCGGGGGTCAAGGCGGCGCGGCTGATCCTGATCGAGTTGATCGATTATCTTGAAGCGCAGGATCGCGGCATTATTCTGGATAAATGCTGCGCCGAATTGCTGGACGGGTCGGGCCATGCGGTCTGCGCGCCCGGCGAACTCGGCAAAAATTGCGACCTGGTCATCGCCATCGGCGGGGACGGCACCATGCTCATGGCCTCGCACCTCTTGTGCGATTTCAACGTGCCGCTGTTGGGCATCAACCTGGGGCATGTCGGTTTTCTGGCCGACATCCCGGCCGATGCCATCAGGCGCGATATGGAGGCCATCCTGAACGGCCGTTATGTCGAAGACATGCGCTTTTTATTGCGCGGCCAGGTGTTTCGCGGCGATAATTGCGTGTTTGAGGGCTATGCCGTCAATGATGTGATCATCCAGAAATGGAATATCGCCCGTCTGATTGAACTCGAAACCTATATCAACAGCGCCTTTGTGCATACGCATCGCTCTGACGGCCTGATCGTCTCGACCCCGACGGGTTCGACCGCCTATGCCCTGTCCGGCGGCGGGCCGGTGGTGCATCCGGCCGTGGACGCGCTGTTGCTCGTGCCCATTTGTCCGCATTCCTTGACCAACCGCCCGCTGGTGGTCAACGGCGACAGTTGTGTCGAAATCATCAGCGCCACCCACAAACCCGACCATGCGCGCCTGACCGTCGATGGCGAAAGCAGGCTGGAACTGGCGCCGGGGGATCGGGTGCGGATTAAAAAGAAGGATAAGAAAATACGCCTGATCCATCCGCCGCAACACGATCAGTTTCACATCCTGCGCGAGAAACTGCATTGGAGTAAATAGCCGCCTTGTTACGCCAACTTGTTATCAATAATCTGGCCGTCATCGACCGGCTCAGCCTGGATTTTGAGACCGGCATGACGGTCCTGACCGGCGAGACCGGGGCCGGCAAGTCGATCCTGCTGGACGCGCTGGGCCTGATCCTGGGCGCGCGCGCCGAGACCGGCCTGATCCGGGGTGGCGCGGATAAAACCGACATCACCGCGATCTTTGTGGTCGAGGGAGACACGGCGCTGCGGCAAAGGCTGGACGCCCTGGACATTGAATGCGAGGCCGAACTCTTTATCAGGAGGACGATCAGCCGGGACGGCCGTTCCCGCGCCTACATCAACAATATACCGACGCCCGCGCAGACCCTGCGGGAACTGGGCCGGCAACTGATCGGGATCCACGGCCAGCATGCCTATCAGGCCCTGTCCGGCCTGGAGGCGCAACGCGAACTGCTGGACCAGACCGGCGCCTATCAGCCGCTTTTGGAGCGGGTCAAGCGTGTCCATGAATCCTGGAAGACGATCACGGAGCGATTGCAGGCCATTCACCCCGAGGGCGCGGAGACCGAGGCAAAACGGACCTTATTGCGTTACCAGATCGATGAACTGGAGGCGCTCGACATCGGCGAATCCGAATACACGGCCGCGCATGAGGAATACAAGCGCCTGTCCAATGCGCAAACCATACTGGCCACCTGCCATGCGGCGCTGGACAGTCTGACGGAATCGGAAGATGCCGTGGCCGCGCGCCTTGGCCGCTGCCGGCAGGATATTCACGGCCTGTGCGGCTTCGATGAGAAACTGGCAAGTATCGCCACGCTGCTGGAGGGGGCCTCGATCCAGTTGGCCGAGGCGACGGGCGAATTGCGTCATTATATCGACCAGTTCGACGCCGACACCTCGCGCCTCGCCGTGCTCGAAAGCCGGCTCGATAAACTGCACGAACTCTCGCGCAAGCACAAGGTCAAGCCGGCCGAACTGGCGGCGCATCTGGGCCGGCTCACGGCCGAACTCGAACAACTTGAAGACGGGCAGGAACAGACCGAACTGTTGCAACAGCGGGAAACCGAGTTGCGCCGCGATTATGCCGCGCTCGCGCAGGAACTGCACGAGGCCCGCCGGCAGACCGCCGCGAGCATGGCGGCCGCCATCACGGAAAAAATGAAGGAACTGGGCATGGGCGGCGAATTCAGCATCGAGGTCGAGCAGACCGAGGCCGAACAACCGCGCGCCCGCGGTCTGGACAAGGTCAGCTTTCTGGTCTCGGCCAACCCGGGGCAGCCGCCGGGGCCCATCAACAAGGTCGCCTCGGGCGGCGAACTCTCGCGTCTGAGTCTGGCCATTCAGATTGTCGGTTCCAAAGATACGGGCGTGCCGACCTTGATATTTGACGAAGTGGACGCCGGTATCGGCGGCGGCATTGCCGAGATTGTCGGCCGCCTGCTGCGACGCCTCGCCGGTCACCGGCAGATCTTGTGCGTGACCCATCTGGCCCAGGTGGCCTCCTGCGGCCATCACCATTTTCGCGTCTCCAAGAGGAACGAAAATGACCAGACCTTCACCGGGGCCGATAAACTCAATGAACAGGAACGCATCAATGAAGTCGCCCGTATGCTGGCCGGGATGACGATCACCGACGAAAGCCGCGCCAATGCCCGCAAGATGCTGGAATCGGCCTGAGCGGGGGTAAATTATAAAAATCCGCAGACCGGTCTGGTGCGCGCGGGTTAACGCAGATGACGTACTTATTCTGGTCGCCTTGGCGCACAGGACGAAAATGGAAGGGTCTGTTGAAAGGTTAATTCCAGCCCCGTCGTCATTCCAGCGAAAGCTGGAATCCAGGAGGGTAGTCCGGGGTACTATAGTGGAAGCTCTGAATAAATCCATCCTGGATTTCTCAGAGCACGCAAGGTGAAAATGCGATTTTCACCTTGCTTCAAAATCAATGATTTGCATCATTGATTTTGGCGGTACGTCCCTGTACCGCAGGAAACTCTGATTCAATCAGAGTTTCCTAGTGAATTGCAGCTTCCACCTGCCTGCGCCAGACCGGTCTGAATGGTGTGTTTGGTTGTCATTCCCGCAAGCGGGAATGTATAACATAAACCACTGGATTCCGGCTTTCGCCGGAATGACGGAGGGGGCGATAGCAGGTTTTTCGTCATTCTGGTCGGCCCCGTTGGTTACTCTTGACGCATTCCCGGGAGCAGCACTTTACCGTCATTCCGGCGAAGGCCGGAATCCAGGAGAGCGGGGGTGGAGTGTTGGATGAATTCCGGCTTTTGCCTGCTTGCACCGGACTTACCGGAATGGTGTGTTTGGTTGTCATTCCCGCTGGGCCTGTCACAGGCAGGAAGGTGAAAATCGCATTTTCATCTGGCGCGCCCTGAAAATCCAGGATGGACTTATTCAGGGCTTCTTTTAGAATCAAACCATGAGAATCCCGCTTGCGACCCTGCTCTTGTGCCTCGCCGCCGGCGCCGCCCCGGCGGCGGACATATCCGGCGTAAGCACGGCCAGGCTGGCCGATATCGCGCTCTACCCGGAGCGCTCGGCGCCGGCCACGGTGGTCAGCCTGAACCGGAGCATCATCAGCGCCAGGATCAACGCCCAGGTTGAAGCCCTGCCCGTCAAGGTCGGCGATGTGGTGGAAAAGGGCCGGCTGCTGGCCGAACTGGATTGCAGCGATTATGAACTTGCCACGGCCGAGGCCGAGGCCCGGCTGGATGTGCTGCAAGCCCGGATCGGGCTGGCCCGGCGTCAGCTTGAGCGGACCAGGACGCTGAGCCTGCGACAATCGGTGGCCGAGGAGTTGCTGGATGAGCGGGAAGCGGCCCTGGCCGTGCTGGCCGGTGAACGGCGCGCGGCCCGGGCCGGACTGGACCGCGCCAGACTGCAAGGCGCGCGCTGCCGGATCACAAGCCCGTTCCGGGCGCTGGTCAGCCAAAGGCTGAGCGCCATCGGCCAATACGCCGCGACCGGCACGGCCCTGCTTGAGATTATTGACCTGGATCGGCTGGAACTCTCGGCCCAGATCTTTAACCGTGACAGCGCGCAAATCCTGACCACGGACGCGCTATATTTTGAACACGCCAGGCGGCGCTATCCGCTCAAGCTCAGGGTCATCAGCCCCGCGATCAACAGCGAGACGCGCAACCGCGAGGCGCGCCTCTTGTTTGCGGCCGAGCCGGCCCTGCCGGGCGCGGCCGGCAAATTGATCTGGCGCGATAAGCGCCCGCATATCCCGGCCCGGTATCTGCTCAGGCGGGGCGGCGAACTGGGGGTCTTCGTGGTCGAAAACGGCGCCGCGCGCTTTGTCGCCATCGCGGGCGCCCAGACCGGGCGCGCCAGCCCGACTTTATTGGCGCCGGAAACGCGCATCGCCGTGGAGGGGCAGTTTGCGCTGACTCAGGGCGACCCCGTTGACAGCGGCGATTGAGTGAGCGCGCGATGTCCCGCCTGGAAGGTTTTTTAGACAATCACGTACTGGCCAACCTGAGCTTTTGTCTGATCCTGATCACCGGCTTTTTTTCCTACGCGCAAATGCCCCGCGCCAAGGACCCGGAGATCAACTTCAACTGGGTCAGCATCGTGATATTTCTGCCCGGCGCTGCGGCGGAGGACATCGAAAAACGGGTGACCGACCCGATCGAAGCGGCCATCCGCCGCGCCGTCCAGGATCTGCGTTTTGTCTCCAGCACCAGCCGCGAGGGCCTGGCGAGCCTGTTGCTGCGCTTTGACCAGATCGATGAACGCACCTTTGACAAGCGCCTGGCCGACTTGCGCCGGGAGGTGCAAAACACCTATACCGATGAACTGCCGGCGGAGGCCAAAGACCCGATTATCTTTGAGATCACGACCTCGAACGCCTTCCCGGCGGCGACCGTGGTCGTGACCGGCGCCGGCGCGGATGAAAACCTCAGAAAACAGACCCGCAATATCAAAAAAGACATTGAACTGATCCAAGGCGTGGACCGCATCAATGACCTCGGTCTCGACGATCCGGAGTTGCATATCCGCTTCCTGCCCGAGCGGTTGCAGGGCCTCGGCATCACGCCGGCCGATCTGGCCGACACCATCAGCCAGTATTTCCGCGATATTGCCGCCGGCGACAGCAAGACCGGCGACGGTCAGTGGATCGTGCGCCTGCAAGGCACGGCGGCCGATCTTGAGACCCTCGCCGAGTATCCGATCATGAGCGCCCGCGGCGTGGTGCCGCTCGGCAACCTGGCCGAACTGGCGCGCGCCACGGAAGAGCCGGCCGAGATCGTGCGCTTTAACGGCCAACCGGCCGCCCTGCTCGCCATCACCAAGCAGGCCGGCGCCAACGCGCTGGAACTGGTGGATGCCGTGGCGGATTACATCAACGCGAAAAATAAACTCAGCGATGCCACCGGGGTCAGGCTGGCGCTGGTTGACGACCAGACCGTGAGCACCCGCCGGGCGCTGGCGCTCATGCAAAAGAACGCCCTGATCGGTCTGGTGCTGGTGCTGCTGGTCACCTGGGCCTTCCTCGGCGCCCGTATCGCGCTGCTGACCAGCATCGGCATCCCCTTCACGCTGGCCGGGACCTTCCTGCTGCTAAACGCCGGCGGCATGTCGCTGAACAATACGGTATTGCTCGGGGTCGTTATCGCGCTGGGCATGATCGTGGACGATGCCGTGGTGGTGGTGGAGGCGATCTATCAACGCCTGCAGGCCGGCAGTCCGGCCATGCAGGCCGCCAGCGGGGGGCTGGTGGAGGTCTTTGCGCCCGTGACCACCTCGGTGCTGACCACCATGGCCGTATTTCTGCCACTGGCGCTGTTGCCCGGCATCCTGGGCGAATTTATGAAGGTGATCCCGATCGTGGTCACGCTGGCGCTGGCCTTCAGCCTGGTCGAGGCTTACTGGATGTTGCCGGCGCATGTGAACGCCAGCCGGATCAGTTATGCCCGGCCGGCCCGCCGGCGGGCGTTGAGAGGCGCGGCCCTGCACTGGATCAGGCTGAAATACACGCGCCTTTTATTAAAGGCATTGCGTTATCCGCTGATCTCGATCGCGGCCGTGCTGCTGGTGTTCATGCTGGCCGTGGCGACCGTGGCGGGCGGCCATATACGCTTTAATTTCTTTGAGGCCGACAAGACCAGCCTGTTTTACGTCAATGTTGAAATGGAGCGTGGCTCGACCCTGGCGCAAACCAGCGCAAAATTGCTTGAGATCGAACAACAGGCGCTGGCGGAGATCGGGGCGGAAGAACTGCGGGCGACGGTCAGCTATGCCGGACAGCAGTTTACCGAAACGGAACCGCTGTTTGGCGATACGATCGGCCAGGTCATGGTCAGTCTCAATCCGACCGGGGCGAACGGGCGCCCGGTCGATGCCATCGCCGATGCGGTTGAAGAGGCATTGGCGGATACGCCCGGCATCGCCAATATCTCGCTGTTGCGGATGCAGGACGGCCCGCCCACGACCCGGCCCGTCAGTATCAAGATCCGGGGCGACGAGTACGCCGAAATCAGGCGGGCCGCGGAGCGCCTGAGCGATTTTCTGGAGACGCGGGAGAATTTCAGCAATATCACCCTTGATTACCGGCCGGGCAATCCTGAACTGGTGCTACGCTATGACGGCGAGGCCATCAAGCGGGCCGGCCTCAACCCGGCCACGCTCAGCCGCAGTATCCGCGCCTTTGTGGACGGTGAAATCGTGGCCGAGTTTCAGGATGAAGGCGAGGAAGTGAAGCTGCGGCTGCTGGCCAAAGATAATGACTGGCCCGATATTGAGGCGCTGCTGCGGCAACCGCTGTCGTTGCCGGGCGGGCGCTCGATCGCCATCGGCGAACTGGTTACGGCCGAATACGGGTTCGGGCAATACAACATACGGCATTATAACTTCCGCCGCACCATCACCCTGGAGGCGGACATTGACAAGGAGCGCATTGACACGGTCACGGCCAACAACCTGATCATGCGGGAATGGCAGCGCCTGCAAGGCGACTATCCCGGCATTGACCTTGATTTCTCCGGCGAACTCGACGATATCAAGGAGAGCATTGACGCCATGGCCATGTTGTTTCTGCTCGGAATCGGCGTGATCTATATCATCCTCGGCACCCAGTTCCGCAGTTATTTTCAACCGCTGATGATACTGGTGTCGGTGCCATTGGCATTTACCGGGGTGGTGCTGGGCCTGCTGGTGACCAATAACCCGCTCAGCCTTTATACGCTGTACGGTATCATTGCCCTGTCCGGCATCGCCGTCAACGCGGCCATCGTCCTGATCTCCGCGGCCAATGCCCGCCTGAAAAACGGCATGAACCTGTTACACGCGACCGTTTATGCGGCCCGGCGGCGCGTTATCCCGGTGCTGATCACCTCCGTCACCACTATCGCCGGCCTGTTCTCGCTGGCGGCGGGGCTCGCGGGCAAATCGCTCATCTGGGGGCCGGTGGCAACGGCCATAGTCTGGGGCCTCGCGTTTTCCACCATACTGACCCTGTTCGTCATCCCGCTGCTGTACCGGATGTTTATGCGTTTTAGCCGCTATGGTCAGCGAATCGTCTAACGCGGGATGATGCGGTTGCTGTTACCGATATTCTTTACCACGCCATCGGCGATAGCCAACTGGGTATATTTGAAAATCTTGTCGGATTCGCCCTGCCGCACCAGGGATTCGTAGAGCCAGAATTCGAAATTATTTTTTTTTGTGATGCTGACCGGTTCGCCGATGGCCTTCTTTATGTCCTCAATCGGGTTATCCAGCACCATCCTGAGAAATTCCGCCTCGGCATAGGGTCTTGAGCCGGAGTCTGCCTGGGCGTAAATACCGCCAAAACTGAAAATAACGCCCAAAACGCAGGAAAGTATTTTTTTGTTGGATATCATGCTCGTGTTCCTTATCTAAGGTTTATCTGGAGTTGGCCTGCAATCGCCCTTCTATGATATTTTGCACCGCGGCTTCGTGCGCCACGCCCTGCGCCCTGAGATTGAAATAATGCTGGCAATAACTGCCATAGACCGTCATGGTGCCCTCGGAAGGTATCTTTGCAAAATCCGCCATAAACCGTTCCAGTTCAATCGACAGGCCGTTCTCCGCCAGCATTTTAAAGGTCTGCATCGTGCGGTTGGCCAGCATTCTGGTGCTTTCGGTATAATGACTGTTGAGTTGAAGCAACAGCGTCCTGATCTCTTCACGGCCTTCATATTCGGCCGGGTCAACCTTGTATATTTTATATATCAGCCAGTCCGCGGGTTCTACGCTTTCCTCCATGGTGAGAAAATCAATATCCAGTAAAACCTTTTGATTGTCCGCGAGACTGGTGTTGCCGGCCGAATCGTCAGCCTCGTCCGAATAGGAATCCTGCCCGTCAAAGCAACCGGAAAATATCAGGACCGCAAGCCATGCGGTGATGTGCCGTCTGAAAAAATGATTCATATTTTTTATGCAAACAACAACTAAATAAATGTTATTGTTGGCCCCGTGGCGTGATTGTGGTTGTTCAGAGTAAGCGATCCCGCGCTTAAATGATAGTGTATTTTCTCATAAAAAATTGATGAATTATTCCTTATAAAGCCGGGAAATTTACCGGCTTGCCCAATCGTGGGGCATTTTATGGATACAATAATCGAAAATCTGTTTGCCTTCGTGCTCACGGCAATGAATTTTCAGGGCGAGATAAACCCGCCGGAATTGGTCGGCATCTCAAAGGAAGAGATTGAAACGGCAGTTTGTGGCGGCAGGACCTGCCCCGCGATCGCCTATTATGACGATATTTCAGAAAGGGTTTATATTCTTGAATCGATCAATCTGAAAACCAGTATCAGCGGCCGCAGTTATGTCCTGCATGAAATGGTCCATCATGTGCAAAAATCCGTTCATAAGCTCACGGCAAAGAATATTGACTGCAATAAAAGGCTGGCGCTGGAACGCGAGGCCTATCAAATCCAGATGGACTACCTGATATCCAAGCGGGAAAATCCGTTTCATATCCGCTATATACTCAGCAGATTGCCCTATAACTGCTGACGCCGGGCGGCCGGCATACGCTCAATATCGGGGTATATTGGCCTTGATAATCTTCCAGCTTTGCTCCGCGCCGTCTGCCAGCACGCGCGAGCAGCCCAGTTCGCTGGGTTCGGCATTCGGCTTCAGCACGATAACGGAACGCCCGGCCTGACGCACATCTTGAAAAAACCGGTCTAAGTGGACCTCAATGCTGTGTTGCCGGTTGCTGGACCGCACCAATATCATCTTCCCGTTATTGTCGGAGCATTGCGGATGCGGCTGCTCTATGATTTGTATATCCTTGACAAGATCGGCGGCCTGGGCAAACAGGCTTGCGCAGCATATTGCGCTCATAAGAACATAACGGCTGATATTGATCATGTTATTTCGCTCAATGGTTAACGTTAAAAGTGATTGCGGGGCGCGCTCAGCTGGCCGCCCGCCTTATTTGTTCGCTTCCGGCAACGGCGCCTTGCGCGTGATATTAAACCGGTAGCCCAGATGCACCAGCCCGGCGGTACTGTCTATATTGAGCTTGGCCTTGATCTTGGTAATGTAATTGCTGACCGATTTGGAACTCAGATGCAAGGTTGCGGCTATCTGCGAAATATTATTGCCGTTTACCAGCATATCAAATATTTCATATTCCTTGGCCGTCAGGGCATCCAGCCTGCTTTGCGCCGGCTTGAGTTTATCCAGCGCGAGCGTCTGCGCAATGTCGCGCGACAGATAGATATTGCCCGCCAGTACGGTGTTTACGGCCTCGATAATTTTGGCGGGCGCGGCAGTTTTACCGATATAGCCCTGCACGCCGGCATTCAGCGCGCGGGAGACGATGCTGGAGTCATCATACATCGAAAAGACGATGATTTTCGTCTCCGTATTTTTTTTCCTGATACGCCGTATCATTCCGAGGCCGCCCATGCCCGGCATGGCGATATCGACCATGACCAGATCCGGCTTTTCCTTGAACGCCAGCCGCATGCCCTCTTCACAGTCTGTCGCGGTGGAAATCGGCCCGAAGCCGTTTTGTTTTAACAGGGCGGAACAGCCATCAACGATAATGGCATGATCATCTATCAGTAATATGGATTGTTTGGCATGGGCCATGAGAAATGTATCCAGAGCAAGCAATAAGCCGGCCAGACCGGCGGTCATACACGGGCATGTCGGTGAAATATTCTGCATCATAATCGGGAATATTTCAAAAGGCATGACGCGCGTTACGCTGCTGTCCCGCGCTGCCGATCAAATGCGTCGCCACGGGCGGCCGCCTGAGCCCGGCAATATTAGGGCCTGTTAACACTATTTTAGCAGTGCCTGTTGTGCCCCAAACTGCGCCAATCAAGGCGCGCGGAGCGAAATTTGGTCATTCCAAATGAGCGACCTGCCTGCAGCAGGCAGGCAACAACGCCGAGTGGCGCAGTTTGGGGCACAACCCGGAGGGCTTGGCCTGTTTTGCGCCCAGCTTCGTTGTCAGTCGCTTGAGTAGCGCAACTACACTGCGCTTCTTCCGCCTTGCTGGCGCGCAAAACAGACTCAAGCAGGGACTGCTAAAATAGTGTTAACAGGCCCTAGCTGAGCGGAATATCCGCTGTTATCCTGAGCCCGCCCTTTGGGGGCGCAGACAACAGGAATCTGCCGCTCAGGGCCTCGACCCTCTCGCGCATGCCGATCAGTCCGAAACCGTGACTGGCGCCGGCCGGGATGCCTTTGCCGTCATCCTCAATCAGGATATGCAGGCGCTTTTTATCGGGCCTGGCGTCACTGCCTGTCTGCATGGCCGCCGTATCCGCGCCCTGGCTGGAGACCCATATCTTCACATTTTCCGCCTCGGCATGGTGGATTATATTGCTTACGCCTTCCTGGACAATGCGATAAAGCGTCACCTTGATCGTGTCACTCAGATGCTCTTCATCAAGTTCAGTCAGGTCCAGCTCCCATTTTAGCGGCAGCCCGCGGACTTCCCTGCTTTCGATCAACGCGCCGAGCGCCTCCTTTATGCTTAAATCATCCAGCACCAGGGGGCGCAGCCTGCCGAGCAATGCCCGCATCTGCTGCTGTAGCTCACTGACACGATTATCTATGGCGGCCAATTCGTTTCCCGCCTGTTGTATTTGATTATCATCCAGCAGCGCGTTTATCCTGGCGGCAGTGGCCCGGATCCCAAACAGATGCGGCGCCATCTCATCATGCAGTTCCCGCGCCAGCGCGCGCCGTTCCTCTTCCTGTAGATTGAGCATTTTTCGGGCCAGCAATGCATTATCTTCGGCGGCGCGGCGCAACAGCATGAGCAGGTGATTAAACTTCCGGTTTATCCGGGACAGTTCCGGCGCCGCCTGCTCGCTCAGTTTGTGATCAAACGAACCGGCTTCAAGTTTGCTAAAAGCCGCGAGCAGGTCATTAAGGGGCCGAAGTCCAATATAAAGCCCTATGTAGGTGAGTAGAATGACAAAAAACAAAAAAACGAACGCGCCGGTCGTGCGAATACGAAAATCCTCCCAGCGCGCTATGATTTCAGCGCTCGGATCGGCTTCAATAACGATGGAAGAAAAGCGATTCGGGCCTGCAAGCGTGAGGCTGGGCAAAGGCCCCGCATCAGGATATAAAAATCCCGCAAACCAGTCTGGCACGCCGGCCTCTTTAACTGCCTCTGCCTTGTCTGCAAAACGGCCGCTGTGATCGGGTTTAACGATAATGTTGATATGCCTGAGTCCTTGCAGGGCATCAATAATCGACTCGCCGGCCTCGCTGCTCAGCCTGGCCCCCGCTCCGGGCAGGTTATTGCCGGCCAGCCTTTCTGCGAGACTGAAACTGGCATCGACCTCTGATCGTATGGCCTGCTTCCAGTTATAGACCCGGAGCAGTCCCTCGCCGGTCAGGCTAAACAAAAAAACAGCGCCGATAATCAATAAAAGCCGTGTCTTCAGGGATATATTGCCAATGTTCGGCATGGTTTTGGCCGGCGCCTTTTAATCGGGAAATTACAATTATAAGACAGGATTGTATTGAGGAAGCTCTGAATAAATCCATCCTGGATTTCTCAGAGCACGCAAGGTGAAAATGCGATTTTCACCTTGCTTCAAAATCAATGACTTGCATCATTGATTTTGGCGGTACGTCCCTGTACCGCAGGAAACTCTGACTCAATCAGAGCTTCCTTGAGCGAATACAGGCAATATTTCGGCGCCCGCATCCTGAAGTTTCCATGAGGAGGCGTGAAAAAAGTTTGCAGAATAACAGCTACCAGGGCGGTAGCAGTGAATTCAATAAAAAACCATCACCCGGTCATAAACCAACGCCGCTTTCACTTGTCTGCAACCGGAATGATATTGTTGGATGGCGCCGGACGCGGCGGAATGAGGATTACCGGCCAATAGTTTTATACCGGACATTTTGCTGCCTTGCGGCAACGCCCGGCACTTGCGCGTTGAACGCTTTTTTATTCAGATTAGGGCTTGATTCGATTTAAGCCGCCAGGACCTTCATTCGCAGGCAGGGGCGTGGCCCCGCGGGCCATTAAGCCCGCTGCCTCCCCCGCGCTTTCAGCGCCCGGCCCTGCTGTCAGCGGCCCGGAAAGCCGCCCAGTACGATGTAATCACCGACATTGGACTTCAGCTTTCCGTTGCGATTGACCGCGCCGATTCGGCGGGGCGTGAAATCACCGGCCAGGGTATTTGAAAAGTCTTTTGAAATTCCGGTGATATTCAAAAATCTGAAAATACGGGCAATGAAAGACCACCCGCTCTGAGCGGACAGGCTGTTAGTGATTGATGAATTCATGGTTTTACTCCGTTATTCTTAAAATATCTCATTGATACTGTAATAACGGTTGAGGGCGGGGTTTTATTCCCTGATTTTTAAAAAAATCAGAAATATATTTTGAAAATCCTGAAACAGGGAGTAATCAGAGGGCGGGGCCGGCGCCTGCGGCTGGGAAAAAGGTCTGGGAAAAGGCGGCTTGAGCGGCCGAGCCGGCCAAGCCCGCCGCCTTTACAGGCGGACAGGCTTTACTGGCTTTAACGGCTTTACGGGTTCTTGGACGGTGCCACAGGCTTCACATTCCGGGCTAAGATTCAGGCTGCCATTGCCTGGCGATCAAGCGCCGCTCTTCCTCTTTGCTCAGGGGAGCGTCTGCCATGAGATTATCTACCGCGGCATTCAGGGCCTCGGAATCCTGGCCTGATGCCAGTTGATAGCCATTGCCCTGGCCGGTTTCCGGCCCCGCTGCCGCCGCCTCCAGACGCCAACTGGCATCATCTGCGCGGCAGGCCAGGCCCGTCATGCTTTTAAGCTCATAATGCAGGTCAAATTCCCGGCAATAATTGCCGTTCGTGCTTTTAAAGCTCAACACGGGTTCAAAGGTGACGGTATGGCCGTTTTCTGCCAGCCTGACCGAGTTGGCGCTCAGCGTATGCTCCAAAGCGCCATGCAATTCGCTGCCGGGCCTGAATTCAGCGCCGGGCTTGATCTCAGAGGCCAGGGCGGGGCCGGCCAGCCGATTATCGGTCAGCAACAGGCTGCCCGTGATGGCGCCGATCATGAGCGTGACCGAGGCCGCGAGCGAGGCCGGTTTCCAGTAGCCAAGGCGCGCCTTGTGTTTGCGGACGCGGCCGCTGATGGGTATCACGTTCGCGGCCTTTTCTGTCTGGCCGGCCGGCCCGCTGATGGTCTTGAGGAACCGCTCGGGGATTTTATCCTCCAGCGGAAATGCCTGCTTGAGCAGGGCGTCAAGACGCCTTATTTTTTTAACCCTGATCTTCAAATCAAGCTCCGTTACCGGTTGATTTTCAAACTGTTTTCTCTGCGCTCTGCTCAATTCGCCATCGGCGTAGGCAGACACTGTTTCATCGCTGATGTTCATAATCATTTCCTATAAATCAAAGTGTTCGATTAATGTTTTTCTCGCTCTCGACAGGCGGCTCATCACGGTGCCGACCGGAATATCGAGTAATTCTGCCGCTTCTTTGTAAGAATATCCTTCCACCGCGACCAGGACCAGGACCGCGCGCTGATCTTCAGGCAACTCGCGCATCCTTTCGGTGACTTCCCGCAATTCATGCGTGGTATCCATGTCGGCCAGATTGTCGTCCGCGATATTGATCTCTTCATCGTCTATATCCTCGGTATTGGCCCTGACCTTTTGCGCCCTGAGTTGATCCAGCCATATATTTTTAGCTATCTTGAACACCCAGGACTTCAGTGGCCGGCTGCTGTCCCAGGCCGAGCTTTTGCTCAGCGCCCTTTCCAGGGTGGCCTGCGTCAAATCATCGGCCGTGTCTCTGTCACAGGTCAGACCGTGGGCAAATCGCCTCAACTCCGGCAACAACTCTACCAGGCCGGTCTGAATCTGCTCTGTTTCTCTGTTCAACCTTGCTCTTCTTGTTAATACGTTTCAAATGGATAATTTATTCCAAAATTCATGGAATATAATGTCAGGCCCAGACGTACTGACTATAATTAAGCCGTAAACATTCTAACTTTTTCAAAAGAAGATATAAAAAATGTGGAAATTAGCGCTGTCTTTGCTGTTTTTTTTGCCGGTCGCGGCCCTGTTGCCTGATCTGCACACGTCAAACCCGCTCGCCTCGCGCGAGGATGGCCGGGGATCCCCTGTATTTCGAATAGTCTCGCTGCTGCCGCTACAGGCCGTTTATGCGCTGGAGGATTTCGATGATGACTCCGCGGACGGCGATGCGGATGGCGATGACGGCTTTGACAGTGACTTTGATGATGACGATGCCACGGATGATTTCGCGGGGAATGATGATAGCAGGGACGATAGTGACGGATTCTCGGCAGGACGTGATAACAGCGGGGATGATAGCGACCGCTTCACTGCGGAGCGTGATGACAGCGGGGATGATAGCAACCGCTTCACGACAGGGCGTGACGACAGTCGGGATGATAGTGACCGCTTACCAACGGGGCGCGATGACAGCGGGGACGATAGTAACCGCTTCACGGCAGGGCGTGATGATAGTGAGGACGATGCAGATTCACGGCGTGACGATGATGATGACTTCGCATTTGATGACGCCAACGCTGACGATGGTGACAGGGATGACTTCGAACGTGATGATGACGGGGGGATTGGCGATGAGACGGATGACGGTTTTGAGACCGCCTTCGGTTTTGATGGCGACGATAACGATGATGGCAATGGCGATGAGGGTATCGAGGTGGACAATCCAAGCGATGCCGGGGATGATGGCGCCGATGACGATGCCCTTGCGCGCGGCGGCGAAGATGGTGACGACCGGGAACAGTTAGACGGCAACGCCGCCGCCCCGGAAAGTGATACTTTCATCAGCCTGGAAAATGACACTTTTATAATCCCTGATGATAATCCCTTGCGTCTGGATAATATCGTACAGGGTCCGGACGGCGATCCCCATATCAATGGCGAAATGCTGGTCCTGGTTGACGCCACGGAATACAATGAAATCATCAGCAAACTCCAGTACCGGATTATTGCCGAGCAGAGGATCAAGACACTCGGCCAGGTTTTGGTCAGATTACAGGTGCCCACGCGCGATTTTCAGACTGCCGCCGAACTCATCAGCGCTAACGCGCCCGGCGCGAGCATAGACTACAACCACACTTACGATTTATCCAACGCCGGCGCCGCCCTGGAAACAGGGGCGGAAATCCGGCACGACAGCCGTATTGCGCTGGACGGCGCGAGGGTAAAAATAGGCATGATTGACTCGGGCGTGGACAGATTTCACCCGAGCCTGAAACAGGCGGATCTGGTTATTCGTGATTTTTCGCCGAAAAATACCAGAACGTCTTTTAGCCACGGCACCGCCATTGCCTCGCTTATCGTCGGCAATGAAGAGAGCAGGTTCACGGGCTTCATCCCCACGGCCACCTTATATGCGGCATCGGTCTTCGGCCTTTCCGAGAAGGGCCATATTCGCTCCACCACCGAAGACCTGGTCCGGGCCATAGACTGGCTGACCGCCAATTCCGTGCCGGTTATCAGCATGAGCTTTGCCGGCCCCAAAAATATATTACTGGAAAAAATAATAAAAACGGCATCCGCGCAGGGCTTTACATTTATCGCGGCGGTCGGCAATGACGGCCCCAATGCCGAACCGCGCTTCCCCTCGGCCTACACCAGCGTCATTGCGGTCACGGCCGTGGACAATAACAGGAGAATATACCGCCGGGCCGTAACGGGCAGCCATGTTGAATTTTCAGCGCCCGGCGTGCGGGTCCTCGCGGCCCATGATAAAAATTACGCCTACGCGAATTTTACCGGCAGTTCCTTTGCGGCGCCCTACGTTGCGGCCTTGATCGCCGCCAGAATTCCCGCGCATGATCCCGTGAACAAGGCCGGCGTCATTGATTTTTACAGAAAAACCGCCACCGATCTCGGCAAGGAAGGGCGGGATAATATATTCGGATTCGGGTTGATAAGGTATTAAGGAATTGACTACCCTGCCTGCAAAAGGCCAACCGGAATAATGCAAAATCTGCGCTAACCTGTCTGTTGCCTGCCTTTAGCAGACAGCAGGCCCGATTAGTCTCATATCTATTGAACCCGAACACCAGGTTGATTCAGAATTTCTTTAACGATAAACTTGAATTTTTAACCGGAGACAAGCACGATGAAAGCTGTAAAAGTGCTGAAATCTATTATTCTGTTTAACGCTATTTTCACACTTGGCGGGTGCGCGATCATCGCGCCGGAGGTGAAAGACTTCGATCCAGAAACCGAGGTCACCACGATTGAAACGCCGAATACCTCTGTGCTGAGTTGCCTCGGCGACATGATCGATGCGAGTCCGCAGAACCCGGTTTATATCAATGTTCACCGGCTGCGCGATGAGACCATCCCGGAGTATTTCAGAGAGCGCGGCCTCACCAATGGCGGCATGTGGCTGGCCACAACCGCAATTTCCAGATTAAATACGGATAAGGTTGTCGCGGTGCTGGCCCGATACAGCAATGACGATTTACTGCCCGATGACATAACCAGAGTGGACTTCAGGGGCGCGTTCACGCAGTTTGACCGGCTCGGCGTGACCGGCAGCGCCAATGTCCGGGCCACTTTTCGCAAATTCGGCTTTGATTTCGGCCTTAGCGAAGAATACGAACTGATCACGGGCGACTTCACGACCTCAATTAATGGCCGGGTGCTGAACTCCACGGCGGTCGGCATCATTGTCCTGACAAACTCCGGCGCCGGCACTTTATTGTGGAATGACGGCGGCAAATCCGGCCGGGTACAACTCAGGGGGAGGATGCGCGAAGGCCGGCAAAACGCCCAGCGCCATATCATTGAGGCCGCAACCGTGCTCCATATCGCCTCTTATTTTGGCCTTGATTATAAGGAGTGTCTGGAAAAAGACGAACGTTATATTACCCAGGCCCAGGCGCAGTAGCGCTTGCCTACCGCGTATTCATTATGCGGGCGGACAAGGCCGTTTCAGAGTTTTCTCGATAATTATCAGCCTCAGGCTGGCGCTTCCTGCGCTTCCCCGGCGCCGAGCCGCTGCATCAGGTTGCCGATATTGGACAGGGAGGCCAGATGCGCGAAGATCAGTTCCAGTTGATCCGACTTTAGCAGTTCCGCCAGTTTTTCCGGCTGGAGCGCCTTGAGTTTGTCACGGTTGATGCCGAAAAACCCGCCCAGCACATGTTTGCCGCCCGAAGCCAGTTCGACATTGGCCTGCATGGGTTCAAAAAGCCCGAGTCCGGCCAGATTTTCGCAAAATCCGGCGGTCAACTGCACCTGGGATTGATAGTCGCGCAGAAAGTCCATAGCCTGATCGAGCAGTTCCGTTTGTCCGCCCTGTTCGTCAAACAGCGGCTTGCCGGCCCGGGCCCGGTTGAAGCCCGGAAAATCCTCATCAATACAGACCGTGAAAGTCGGCGCCTGTTCAGCAGCGTCATCCGGCGTGGCCAGGATGAACGGATAGCGGCGCACGTAGGCCGGGATGTAGTCCGCCAGCCATTTACCCTCGTCATCGACAAACAGATTTTTGTTTTCTTCCAGCCCGAGCAGCAGGGCCGGAAAAAACCGCTCATCGGCGCCTTTGGCGAAGACGATCGGATATTCCCTGGCGGCCGGCAGGAATTCTACGGCGGCAATGTAGATGCTGTTGGTGGCCCGGGTGTGGAGATAGTTGCTGATTTCCTCCACATGGAGATCGCCATGCGCTTCCTTATTCAGGGGCACGACATTTTTGTAGAAGAGTGGTAGCGCGGGTGTGGCCGTGTCGCTGTTATTTTTTGTCTCTGTCATGTTTTTTCCTGGTTTTACTGGATATTGTGTCTGGCCGCCTTGCCGGATTCTCGCGTGCCTGGGGGGTAATGGATTCTATGCCTTGTTTTTATTGCGCCTTTTTCGGTATTCCTGTGGTTTCCGCGACCTGCCTGAAACAGGCCGGCCGGCCCAGGGCGCGGTCAGAAACTCCAGGTAAAATCCGCCCAGACACGGCCGTGACGGCCATCGTTGGGCACATCCGGGCCGAGTTCGGTGGCATACATGATACGACTGTCTATGGAATTCGGCAGGTTGAAGCGCAGGCCCGCGCCCACGCTCTTAAAGGTTATCCAACTGCCGGAGGTGTTGGGATCGGCCTCTGATTTGAGCGGGTCGTTCTGGGCACCCATGGCGAAGTCGTAGAATACCGAAAGTTGCAATAGTTCACCCCAGGTGCGATTGGCAAACGCGGGGCGGTCGGCAATGAAGGGGGCATTGAAGATGTATTCCAGCGAAAAGAACCAGGCCTTGTCGAACAGGCCCTGAGCATCGGGGAAACCGCGCACATTGGTCGGGCCGCCTACCGAGTACTGTTCCAGCGGCACGAGCAGATCATTAGTCCATTGCAATTCGGTTCTGAACAGCAGCGACTGATTAATGGTCATGGATTGCAGGCGCTGGTAGTTGAGATTGATCTTGTTGAATTGCCCGGATGCCAGCTTGCCGGAGCCGCCGCGCCGACTGGTGCGGCTTTCGGGGGCGTTGAGCGCGCGTTGATCGGCGCTGGAACCGAGCGCGCCGAAAATATCATTAAAGCCACGGTTGTAGCTGATCCGGGCGTAGTTCAGCCCGCCACCGAAATTTTCCGGCATCTCCTTGAAGAAGGCCCGGTACAGCCGTCTTAGAGGATGAAAGGTATCAACGGCATCGTAATCCACATCAATTGTGAGCGCCGTGACCCTGTCCTGACTGACTTGGCGACCCTGGTTGCGGGTGGTTGATTTCTTGCGGGCCAGCGAAAGCCTCGAAGAGAGGTTGAAACGGCGGCTGCGAATAAAGGATTTTTCCAGGTAGAGGCTGTTGGTGGCCGCCTCGGCCGCGATCCGGTTTGAGGCAAACTGGCCGCCGACATTGAAACGGCTCTTTAGTGTGCCGAGGCCGAAGGTGTAGCCATTGCCCAGATAACGTTCGTAATCGAGTGACCAGTAGTCTCTGTTCTTGGGGCTGTAGCTCTGTTGGTAGGTGGCCGTAAAGCGATCGGCATAGCCGGTCGGATTATTCCAGTTTATGGTACCCCTGAGACGGTTGCGGCCGGTCTCCTTCAGGCCGTGATTATCTATCCTGAGCGCGACATCGTAGGCCTTTTCCTGTTGTACCCTGAGCACAATGTCGGATTCGCCGACCTTTAAACCGGGCTGAAACAGGCCGAAGACGCTGAGACCGGGATAATCGGTCAGGGTCAGCAAGGCCGCTTCAATGCCCTCCTGGGTGACGGGCTGGCCGATGAGTTTGAGAAAGGGTTTTCTGAGCATTTCTTCACGGTAACGCTCGTTGCCCTCGGCCAGCACACGCCCTAGGCGGCCGATAAATATTTGAATATCGACCCTGCCGGATTCGACCGTTTGCACCGGAATCACGGCCGTGGAGAGGATCAGGCCGCGGGCGCGATAGTAAGCGGTCACGGCATCGGCCACTTCCTGCAATTCACCGATGCTGAAACCGCGTTCGGGCTGTTCCGCGAGCGCCTTTTCCAGAATGTCGGCCTGGATTTCCGCGGGGCGAATGCCGTATTCGGGCAACGCCTCGGCGTCCAATAACCTGAATTCCCGCACGATCACGAATGGCCCTTCTTCAATATCAAAGGGCCGATCAATCAGGGCCGGAATATCCACCGCCTCACCGACCTCAAGATTGAGGCTTGGCTCCGGGCGGAGTTCCGGTGGCGGACGGACCGCGCCCGGACGGGTGGCATCGGCCAGGATTAGCGCTTCGGCAAAGACCGATGGGCCGCCGAGCAGCAACAGAAAAGCGGGGACAAGCAGGAGGCAGCCCCGGATAAAACGGTTCCGGCGCAGAGTTAATCGCCCGGCGAGATTAGTGTGGATATTTTTCACGGCTAGTAATCTATAGTTTAGAAAAAGAATGTCAATGTTTTTTATTAAGGCGAAGGTATATTGACTATTTATCCGCTGGCTGTCAGAGCAATTTGACCAGTGTGGCGACGCCGCCGATGCCAACGACCATCATCGCCCCCAAGCGGGGGGTCAGGCGCAGTTCCAGTTCTTTCATGGCCAGTCGCAACGTCTCTATATCCTTCCTGATGGTCTGTATATCCTTACTGGTAGTCTGTTCCAATTCTTTTATGGCCAGTTCCAGTTCTTTTACAGCCAATTTCAGCGCCTCTATATCCTTCCTGGTGGTCTGTATATCCTTTCTGGTAGCCTGCTCCAGTTCTTTTATGGCCAGTCGCAGCGCTTCTATGTCCCTCCGGGTAGCCAGTTCCTGGGCTTTTAAATCCTGCTTGGTAGCCAGTTTTTCGTCGAGCAGTCGCGCCTGGGACTCCGCCAGGATTTCGGCCTGCCGCTCGGCCATACCGGCCTGGACAAGCTGTTTGATAAAGACATGGGTGTCAAATGCAAGGCTGCTCATTGTGATCTATCTCGAATAATTGACCGGATTATACCAAAGTCCGGGCGGAGACCAACCTTTAGCGGGCGGATTTGTTTAAGTTATCCCCGCGAGGGCGGAAATGCAGCGGTTTTGGTTGTGGATTCCAGTGTGCGCCGGGAGGGCAGGATGCCCATAGCCCCCCGGCCTGCCTGCTGCAAGCAAGCACCAGGCAGCCCTGATTTGTCTCATAGGTATTGAACCCGGACACCTGTTTGATTCAGGTCGGGTAGTGCTATACCTTAATGTAAATTAAGATAAAATGAATCTCGGCCTCTGCCGGTCAAATTGGACGGCAACCAAAACCCGGCATGACCATGCAATCAAACCACTCAATTTTCCGCGAGCAAATAAAGTCTGAAAAAACAATAATTTACCACGGCGACTGTCTTGAGTTGCTGGGGCGGCTGCCCGCGGAATCCATCCAGTTGGTGGTGACTTCACCGCCTTACAATATCGGCAAGGAATACGAAAAAAGGCTGAAACTGGATGCCTATATCGAACAACAAGAGGCTGTAATAAGAGAATGCACAAGGATTTTAAAAGGGAGCGGGAGCATTTGCTGGCAGACCGGCAATTATGTCAACCGGGGTTCAATTATTCCGCTGGATACCATTTTATACCCGATCTTCAGTAAAAACGGGCTGCTGTTGAGGAACAGAATTATCTGGCACTTTGAGCACGGATTTCATTGCAAAAAACGTTTTTCCGGCCGCTATGAGACTATCCTGTGGTTTACAAAATCGGACGACTATATCTTTAATCTGGACCCCGTGCGCATCCCCCAGAAATACCCCGGGAAAAAATACTTCAGGGGGCCAAAAGCCGGACAATATTCGTGTAACCCGCTGGGTAAAAATCCCGGCGACCTCTGGGCCATTCCGAACGTAAAAAATAATCACATAGAAAAAACCGAGCACCCCTGCCAGTTCCCGATTGAACTGGCGGAAAGGCTGGTGCTCTCCATGAGCAATGAAGATGACTGGGTCCTGGACCCGTTTCTGGGGGTCGGCGCCTCCATCATCGCCGCCAATTATCACGGAAGGCGCGGGATGGGCGCTGAAATATCGGCGAAATACATAAAAATCGCGCGGGAAAGGGTAAAAAAATTACAAAATGGCAGCCTGAAAAGGCGCCCCATGCACAAGCCCATTTATGACCCCGAGTCGGCGGGCAACAAATTGACGAGAGCACCCTGGGAAGGTTCGAAGCGATGATGTAATCCCCTTGAAAGCAGGAATAATGTTAAAAAGAGGGTGTTCAAAATTCTGTGTCAGGAATTCACAGGGCAATATGCTCCTGCAGTCGGCCCTCAAAATGAATCGCAAGCTGCGACAGTGTGAGGTTCCAGTTTTGCACGGGGTGTGTCCAGCGCTCTGATGCCTTGAGTATACCGGCGTACAGTAATTTGAGTAAACTGTTTTCGTTAGCAAATCCGCCCTTGGTCTTGGTCAGTTTACGAAATTGCCGGTGAACCGCGTTGGTGGTGTAGATTGCCTTGCGCACATAATCGGGATACTTGAAGTAAGCCGATAGCGTTGGCCACTTGTTGCGCCAGGAAGCGATGACCATTGGATACTTATCGCCCCATTTGCCCTCTAGCTCGTCCAGCGCATGCTCAGCGGCATTGAGGGTAGCCGCCTTATAGACGCCCTTGAGGTCGGCCATAAAGGCATTCTGATTCTTGCCGGCCACATACTTGATAGAGTTTCGGATTTGATGAATAACGCAGTGCTGAATCTCGGTGTTGGGGTAAATGCTTTCAATGGCCTCAGGGAAGCCTTTAAGACCATCGACACAGGCAATGAGGATATCCTTAACCCCACGGTTATTGAGGTCTGTCAGTACGCTGAGCCAATGGTGAGCGCCTTCCTGGTCTGAGAGATAGAGGCCCAGGAGTGCTTTCCTGCCTTCAATGTCCAGCCCCAGAATGGTGTAGATGGCTTTGCTGACATAGCGCCCGTTCTCTTTAACCTTGTAGTGAATGGCATCGAGCCAGACAACAGGATAGATGGCTTCCAGGTCTCGCTCACGCCAGGCCTTGAGTTCAGGGAGCAGCTTATCTGTGACGGTATTGATGGTACCATTAGACAGGCTAATATCATACATCTCGGCAATGTGGGCCCGGATGTCCTGATAGCTGTTCCCCAGCGCAAATAACCCTAACACCTTGCGTTCGAGCTCATCGGTCAGATGAGTTTGATACTTTTTGACCAGTTGCGGCTCAAAGGAGCCGGCACGATCACGGGGCGTGTTTAAGGCGAACTCCCCGGCGGGGCTTTTCATCGTCTTCGTGGAATGCCCGTTCCTGCGATTGGGGCCATCGTCTTCAGCCAGATGCGAATCCAGCTCAGCCTGCATAGCTGCTTCGGTAAGCTGCTTGATGAGCGGTGTTAACAGGCCGTCTTTGCCGCTCAGTCTTCTGCCTTCACGCAGCCCTTGCAGGGCCGCTTCCAGATCAAAATCAAGTTTGTCTTTCAGGTATCACCTCCTGATACAGGAGTCTAAAGAAATGACACAGAATCCTGAACAGTACCGTTAAAAAGACAAAAATATTCACACAGGCAAAAGGCAAGAAGAAAAATCTCTCATGCTGCCATCCCGGCCTGCGCTTTATATCTACCTATGGCGTTTCGAAGAAATATGTAAAAAACCCCGATTATTCCGCCCACAATGACCGACAAAACAAGCACTAACACAACTGATATAGCTTTATTGGGCCTTGTAGGACGATCGATAGTGAGTGCTTGCGCGCCTTCTTCAACAGATTTGATATACCTGTCAATCGATAAAATATTGTTTAATACAGAATCGTTAAAAAAATTATTGTTTACCATAGAATCTTTAATAGCGGCATTCTCCTTAAAGCGGGCCTTGATGATAGCCAGCGCATCTTTTGCCATTTGCAGATAGCGCGCTGTTAAGAGCGCGTTTACATGCTGTACGTAAAGATATACATGGTCCGCTATTTGCAGACTATCCTGCTTTACGGATTTTACGAGCACAAATGAACGGGCTCTTTTCAAACTGTCTTTATCCGATCCCAAAGTCACTAACTGCTCACGCTCATTTTTGGTAATTATGAAACCATCCATCATCTTGGTGACACTGATGTATTCAGAAGGAATGATTGTTCCCTGATTCGTTTTTTGCCAATCATTGAAAACACTTTCACTGAATAGCATTTGCTTGAAATCAGCATACATTTCGCCGCCACCAAGGAAATAGGGCAATTTCTGAGTAGAATAAACCAGCCTTGATTCGTACATGGGCTCTTTAAACACAAGAAAAACACCAGCCAAAGCCAGCGCCAACGCCACAAAGCCGGCAAGCCACCATTTCCCATCCCAGAGAATATCAAACAGTTCAAACAAATTGATTTCCTCAACGTTAGAAACTTGTGGTGATTCAGACATTATTTTCTCCTGCTATCATTTTGATTAAATCGAAGCATCAGCGATCTATCGCTGTATCCTCACGCGGTCTCCCAGACCTCTGCCCAGAACCGTTAGAGCGATGTAGCAAAGATAACTGCGCAAATTCAGTGTTTCCAGCATGGCAGCATCGGTCTCGGCCAGTAATGCCGGGGTTGACATATCGATCCCCCGCACTTGCGCCAAGCCGGTAATGCCGGGACGAACATTATACACACCGCGCTTGGCGCGTTCTTCGATCAGTTCTTTCTGATTAAACAAACAGGGGCGCGGTCCGACCAGGCTCATTTCACTTTTCAGAACATTCCAGAGTTGAGGCAATTCATCGATCTTGGTTCGACGCAAGAATCGGCCCAGTGCGGTAATCGCCGAGGCATCGGCCAAGTGCGAGGCTACTGAAGCTGTACCGGAACACATCGTCCGAAACTTTATCAACACGAATGGCTGTTGATCTCGCCCGACCCGCCGTTGCCGAAACAACGGCGAACCGGTATCCAGCCACCCCAATAATAGCACTGATAAAATTAACGGGCTGAGCAAAATCAGGCCGGCCACGGAAAACATAATATCCAAAATCCGTATCATCGTTGGCTCAAATACCATTCTGCAGTTTTACTTAAACCCTCATCCACACTCATCGGTGGTGTCCAGCCCAAGACTTCACGGGTGTGAGTAATATCCACTTGCAAAGAGCCGATCAGCCGCTCTACCTCCGCGGCCTTACCGGTAATGCTGCCGGTCAGACGTAATATAGACAGCGGCATGGGCAGCAGGCGCGGTGATTTTCCCAGCGCGCGCGCCAGCCGGCGAATCAGGGCCGGCGTGGAAAGATCATGGCCATCGGAAACCAAAAGTGTCTGCCCGACCGCGGCCGGATGATCTACGCAGCGGATCAGCAAATCGACAAGGTTATCCAGCCCCACCAGCGAGCGCCGATTACAAACGGCGCCAAGCGGTAGCGGCACACCGCTAGCCACCAGCCGCAATAAACGCCGGAAATTGCCTTTAACTCCGAGACCATAGACCAGCGGCGGCCGCACGACCACAACCTCCAGTCCTGTACGCGCCGACACATCCCATAATGCCTGCTCGGCTTCCCATTTGGAAATCCCGTAGGGATCTTCGGGTAGCGGCTCGTCAACTCGCGCAAATCGTGATCCCACTTCTGTTCTCTCTCCGTTCACTTTAATAGAACTGAGATAAACAAGACGCTTTACACCTAAAGCCGCTGCTTGCTCAGCTAAATTGCGAGTGCCTGCAACATTGACAACACGGTAGGCTTCCAGGGCATCCGATACGGTTTCACACATTATATGCGCTCTAGCGGCACAATGTATGACACAATCAACATGACTCAGAGCATTCGACCAATCTGTTTGCGCATGGATATCACCGACAATAAAATCTTCAACATGCAAATTAGATGCAGAGGCCAACGGCTTTCGGGTTCGAACCAACCTATGCACAGGATAGCCACGAATAAATAACTCTTCATAAAGAGCACATCCAATAAACCCATAAGCTCCCGTCATCGCAATCAACATTCGCCCAGTAATTCCTGATAAATCTGCATGTGCTCATCCACGATCTTCTCAATCGCAAATTCCCGCTCGGCAAGTGCGCGCCCAGCACGACCCATGGCAGCGCGCTCCTTCGGATGCTCAATCAACCACTGTAAGGCATCGGCTAATTTTTCCACATTCCGAACCGGCGTCAGTAATCCGGTTTCATTTGGGATAATCGCATCGCGACAACCGGGGGCGTCTGTCGTGACTACGGCTCGCCCCGAAGCAGCAGCTTCAACTAAGGCTTTTGGTAAACCCTCTCGATAATAGGAAGGCAAACACACAATGTGTGATTGCGCGTAAAGCGCCGAAATGTCTTTACGATAGCCAAGCACCTCCACAATACCCTCATCCTGCCAAACCGACAATTCCTGATCGGTCAGACTGGTGGGGTTAGCCGGATCGGGTTCACCAATCAGCCAAAAACGCGCGCTTACTGCGCGCGCGCGCAGTAAGCGCGCCGCGGCAACAAACTCCAACACGCCTTTGTCACGTAACAGGCGCGCTGCAAATGCAACAACCGGCTGGCCTTTCGGGGAATCTGAATGGGTAAATTTCGACAGGTCCACGCCTGAACCACGCAGCACATGCACTCGCTGCAATTTCAGCGCCCCCCAGCCCACCAAAACATCACGGTCATCTTCATTTTGCACAATTACCTGTTGATTTTTATGTCCAAAAGCAAAATAAAATAATGGATACAACAGGCTGCGAAATAAACGCCCGGGATAATCCTGCCTTACAAACATACTGCCCAACCCCGCCACGGCAGACACGAGAGCCCCAACATGGGCAAAGCGGGCGGCAATACCTCCATAAAGATATGGCTTCATCGTCACCAGATGAACAAGGTCTGGCTTCAACCGTCTGAACAGGCACCAAATGGAAAATAAAGACCGAAGCTCAGCAAAAGGATTGACACTGCCACGCCGCATCGGCACATGAAAGGTATTAATGCCCTGTTTAGCAAGGCTGGCAAGGTTCGCGTTACCCAATTCACCAAATCCTACGTTTACCGTGAAGCCGGTTTGCTTTGCTGCTAAAGCGATCGGTAAGCGATGCGATACAAAGTAGCCAAGGTCATTGACCAAAATAAACAGGTTTTTATGCATTGAATGTAGTAATCGAATTTTTCGATAAGCGTTAACCTAAAATCAGCTTGATACCATGCGGAATTGGCACATATCAATACCTTCTTAGTCATTGCATAGAATGCTCATCCAACCACGCTTGCAGCATCAGTACGTCCCACAGGTGATAGTGCCAGCGCCGTTTCCCGCTCACATGCTCCTGCCACATTCGCCGGATCGGACCCGGGGCGAGGATACCGTCCTCGCGCAGGCGTTTCTCGTCGAGTAAGTCTTCTCCCCAATCGCGCAGCGGGCCGCGTAACCACTGCTCGATAGGTACACCGAAGCCCATTTTCGGTCGCTCCATCAACTCACGTGGAACATGTCTGTACAGAACCTGACGCAGCAACCATTTGCTCTCACCGTTGCGGTACTTCAAATCGGTTGGCACACGCCAGGCGAATTCGACGACACGGTGGTCGAGTAGTGGAACGCGGGCTTCAAGGCTGACGGCCATACTCGCCCGATCGACTTTGGTCAGAATGTCATCCGGCAGATACGTCTGCATGTCGAGCAGCATCATTCGTTCGCGCAAACCGGGAAGCGGCGGCAGGTCGCCGGGGTGATCTAGCATCGTTTCAGGTTCATGGGCGCCGAGGACGAGCGCCGCCGGATCCTTGGCATGCGAAACCAAATCACGGTAGAACGCCTGACCGCTTCGGTGCGATAGAACCTCGGCCAGCTTCGGCAACCTGTCCGGCAGGCTGGAGACTTGCAGGCGGCGCGGCAAGGCGCGTTGTATCCGGTCTAGTGCGCCCCCTGGCGCTCTTCGGACAAACGTTGCCAACAATCGGCGCGCCGGCGGCGGGACACGGCTCAGTTTTTTCCAGATGTCATAGCCCAGTAGGTAGCGGTTGTAGCCGCAGAAAAGTTCGTCCCCGCCATCACCGGACAGGCCGACGGTAACGTGCTGACGCGCCAGGCGGCTGACCAGGAAAGTCGGAATCTGGGATGAATCGGCGAAAGGTTCGTCATAGATTTTGGGCAGATCGGGAATCACGGCCATGGCCTGCCCGGGCGCGACATAAAGTTCAGTATGCTCCGTACCCAAATGCGCTGCTACCGCTTTCGCGTGTTGGGCCTCGTTATACGCTTCTTCCCGAAAACCAATAGAAAACGTCTTTACAGGCCGATCGCTTTGCTGCTGCATCAGAGCAGCCACGATGCTGGAATCGTATCCCCCGGAGAGGAACGCGCCAAGCGGAACGTCTGCCGCCATGCGCCGCCCGACAGCGTCGAGAAGCAGCGCCTCCAACTCGTCCGTAAGCGCCTCGGGTGAGTCTTCGCTCGTCGCGCGCGCCGCTACCTCGTTGATGTCCCAGTAGCGGATCGGATTGGCGATCGCCTGGCCACTGTCGCTAATGGCCACGAAATGCGCCGGTGGCAATTTGCGGATGCCCCGGTAAATGCTCCAAGGTGCGGGTATGTAGTTGTGGCGCAGAAAAAGCGTCAACGCCTCGCGATCGAGCCGCCCGTTCCAGCACGGATGCACCGTGAGGGCCTTGAGCTCGGACCCAAACAACAGCGTTTTACCGCCATGCCCGTAGTACAACGGCTTTTCTCCCATCCGGTCCCGAGCCAGATACAGGACACGTTCTGCCTCGTCCCAGAGCGCGAACGCGAACATGCCGTTGAGACGCTCCAGTGCTCCCCGCACTCCCCAGTGGCGCAGCGCGGCAAGCAAGGTTTCCGTGTCGGAGTGCCCGCGCCAGTCAAATCCGCCGCCTTCGCGCTTGAGGTCAGCGCGCAGATCAAGATGGTTGTAGATCTCACCGTTGTAGATCAGAACATATCGCCCACAAGGGGAAAGCATGGGCTGGTGACCGGCAGGGGAGAGATCGATAATCGACAGGCGCCGATGTGCAAGCGCCAGCCCAGCCGTTTTATCGCACCATACACCCGACCCGTCCGGACCACGATGCGCGATTCGGTCAGCCATGCGCATTGCCGTTGTCTCGTCGGCGACCGAATCGCCCCAATAGCCGACAATGCCACACATGTTGTTTCTTGCTTTTGATTAAAAATTAGACTTTAAAATCCAGGGCGCACAATATAGAGTGGGCTGTCAGATAATTTTATTCCTTCAAGACCGGATTTCTTGAGAAATGCGATAATTTCTGCCTTGGAAAATCTTTTCTCTAATCTGGTACGGAATCTATTCAAGGTATCATTTCGTATTTGATAAAAGGGTTTCTCATTATAATCAGATAAGGGAAGATTTTATCTCTTTCAGGTTTAACTTCTCGCCGCTGATAGATTTCCCACCAGCTTCAGCGGTTGGTCGCCGGCGGAGAAGCGCAGTTGTTTTCACCGTGCCTGGCAACGGTCGACGCTCGTTCCAGCGAGGAGTATGAGCGCTGCGACAAAATATATGAAACCGTTGAAAACATCAGGAGCCAGGACAACTGTGGGTGACCGCTGAGGAACCAACCCGTTGTTTGATAGGTGGTCAAAAAGGCGATGGTCCATAGACTGCCCGCCAAGATGATGCTGCGCTCGGCAGAGAGAGGCAGCTTTAGGGCAATTCGTGCGCTCCTGACCGCCCTTACGATCCAAAAGAGCGCCAACAGGATCAGAAACGCAAAACCTACTATTCCGGTCTCTGCCAGTGCGCTCACATAAGCATTGCTGATCTTATACACTGGATAATACGCTGTCGTCTGCAGCGACGCTGCCAATCTGTCGACATCATAACTGATTCGATCCAGCGCCTGGTTGATCCCGATGCCAAAGATCGGGTTTTCCCGAAAATATTCCAGTCCGATCTGAATGGAAAAAAGCCGATTATTCAGGGAATATTCAAATTTGGCATCGAGCCAGGACAGATTACTAAGATTAATTGACAGTAGCGTCAGGAGACCGGTCGTGAGCACAGCCAACATTCTGATCAGGGTGGACCGAGATAGCAAGATAACATAGATCGCAAGGCTGACCACGCTTAACATCAGTGCGGCCTTGCCCCCCGTCATCAGTAGAGTCCCAAAGCACAGGCCGACAAAAAGATACCTGCGTTCGAAGACAAAATAAAGCAGCAGAAAAACTATAACCGGAGTGAATGAATCGCCCAGATAGCCAAAGGCGCGATAGCCCGCAATTCCACTCGGATAGCGCTCTCCGATGCCCAGAAAGTACGAAGAAACGATCGACAGGAACGTAATCCAGAACAACGCATGGATCCCTGTCCTGAAGCCCAGCGTTAAATCCCGAATGTGCCAATGAGTGCCACGCACCACCCAGAATGGGATGTAAGCTATAAGCGTGGCGATAAAAAACTGGATGCCGAAGGTGACATTGCCCTGATCGATGAAAAACTGTTGTACGATCAGATGCAGCGCATAAAGCAGCACCAGCCCTACATCGAGATAACTTTCCCGAGCGATCCTCGACCGCATGAACATGACCGTGACCACAAAAGCAACAAGTAGAACCTCATATTGCCAATAGGGGCCAATATCAATTGAATATAAAAGCGGCGTTAGAAAGAAGAATGTTAGCTTATACTTATTCATGGCAGCGTTTCAACGGGAGGCAGCTGCATCGGACAGAAGCGCCTCCCATCGATCAGTAACATCGCTTAAGCTGAATTGACCGGCAACCGCCTTTTGTGCTGCAGTACCCAGGCGCCTGCGCAGAACGGGGTCCCGCATCAATCGGGCCAGCCCCGCAGCAAAAGCGGCGACCCGGGTAGCCTGTCCTGCGACTGATCTTGATTCTGGCATTACCAAAAGGCCGGTTACCTGATCGTCGATCACTTCGTTTGTGCCCGGGCAATCGGCAAAGCCCAGCACGGCGAGCCCGTGCTGCATCGCTTCAATGGTCACCAGACCAAAGGATTCATAGGCCGAACTCAGTGCAAAGATATCTGCCTCGCGATAAGCCGCGTGGATGGCCTGGGTTACACCTGGCATATCGACCCGATCCGTTATGCTTAGCCTTCTTGCCAGTGCCTCCAATTCGGGCCGAAGAGCACCGTCCCCCAGGATCCGCAGTCGCCAAGATGGGAAAGCTGGTGCCAACTGCGCAAAAGCCGACAGTAGCGTGGCCTGGTCTTTTCCAGGATCCAGCCGACCAACATTCAAAATCACATTCTGCCCTCCAGCCAGGCCGTCGGCCATACTGCCAGACAAGGGCTCCACCGGGTTGGTTATCGCGACCATGCGATTACGAATCGCCTTAGGATACCTAGCACGGATTTCGTCGGACAGCACCGTGATGCGAGTCAAGAACGGCGCGGCGAAGCGATACAACAGTGCCTGAACCGGCCGCCCCTTAAAGTGATCAGGCACGATATGGTCAGAGCCGACAACAGGAATTCCAGTGCCGGCAAGCGCCGGGCCCAGAAGAATAAAGGTCGAGAGATTGAACCCGATTGCCACATCCGGGCGCAATGTGGTGATAGCGCATCGTAGTGCGGCGATGCGTGACACTGTCTCGCGGAAGCGTGCCGGAAGGGCGGAATCGCCGATGTCCAGGTCGACTCGGATCACGCCCGGATGCAGCGGATAAAACGGCGCATTATCTGGCGCATCGAAGGTCAGAAGCGACACCTCATGCCCGCGTTGCACCAGCTCAGAAGCCAGAAGGCACAACACTCGCTCGGCCCCCCCGGCCAGACCCGCAAGCCGCTTGATCACAAAAAGTAATTTCATCTCCGTGCTCGCATTCCAGCTAAGTGTCAGCCAAAGGCATCTCAAACACCTCTTCCCAGGCCTTAAACCATGAGGCTGTGCCAAAGATTTCCGTGATCCGCATCGAAGCTGCCGCCTGGGACTCATGGTTGGTTTGGTCCCCGATTGCCTTAAGCAGCCCCGACGCAAGCGTCTCTGCCGTTTCCGGTCCGTCGAAAAGATAACCCGCCCCCACCGCCTCTATCAGATCGGCGACCCCCTTGGTGCTGCGGAACCCAGAGGGGATCAGGCCAGCGCTCATCGCCTCTGCTTGCGCGTTTGGGAAGCCCTCCCATTGTGAAGGCTGACAATACAGCGTGGCAGTTTCGAACAGCGCGCGCAGATCCTTCTGCGGCGGTAAAAGCGTTACCGCTCCGGCCAGGCCAAGCGCCTTGATCTGTTGGTCCAGTGCCGCGCGGCCCGCACCGTCTCCTACGATGACCAGCCGCCAACCCGGAGCCTGGGTGAGGATACGCGGCCAGGCCTCGACCAGAAGATGCATCCGCTTTTGCGCCTCGATCCGCCCAATGGACAGCACAATCTTGTCACGCCTCTGCCCGCCCAGGGGTGTGTAGGGGTAAACCGGGTTATGCACGACCCTGATCTTGGGTCGCAACTTGGCCGGATAATCGGCGATATAACCGGGGAATTGCACAGTTATTTTCCATGCCCAAGCCATTAGCCGAAAGCTGAGGTTTGATTGTTTGCGACTAATGTACGTGTAAATCGACAGCGCGTGCCGCTCTGAATTCACGATTTTTAACCCACATAACATTGTCGCCGCCAAAGCGCGCGGCAATAGTCCATGATGAAAGCACACCAGAATCTCAGTTCGAGGTTCCGTCTTTAGCGCGCGCCGCATTCGTATCAGAATTCCAAACCGCTCAAGAACCGAGAGTTGGCCGCGCCCTAGTTTTTTCCAGATGACGCGGGGATCGAGATCATAGAACGACTCAGCATTCGGCACGTCAAAGGTTAAAAGCTTTACATCGCACTTCCGCGATACCAGCTTGTTGGCCAGATACACGGCATTTCGCTCGATCCCGCCCGCCATCCGGTGAAAGCGAATGCACAAGAGCGCTATAGAAGCCATCTGTACGCCCGACTGGCAGTTGTGGGTATCTGAGATTTGTTCATCCGACGCTCTTGTGGCGCGTGCAGGTCTTGACTGCAAGAGATAACAGCGTATATGCGAAGTGCTTCAACCGCCTGCGCGCGCGTTAAATGCTCAAAAAAGAGCCGATTCCAATGCGCGGCGGATGTGATGTCAAGCCACTGCTCGTTAGTGAAATACCAACCCTTCTGGTGGGTTTCGGCGGCGCCCAAGATAATCTTAATCTCAGGCAAGGTCTTCAACGCCCTCTGCAAGGCAAGGTGTCGGTACCGATACCGGAGAAACTTGCGGATGAGACCTTGCCGCGCCGCCCGGGTTGTTGGGCAAACTTTCGCATGGCTCGGGCGCTGCCGCCGCTTGGTCAAAGACTGGGAGCGGTCCATCCAAAGCGCAACCGCACGGCTCACAATCGCCAGTACCAGGCCCATCACACGAAGGCTCGCAGCCTACTGTTATCCTTCATGAACTTTTGAGCCGGACTCTATATAGACAGTTTTGTACCTGCTCGCCACGTTTAAGCATATCGCAAATATCCTCAAGTTTCCTCAGCTTCATTTACTCATCCTTCATAAGCGATGTTCGCTTGTTACGATTAGCAATAACAAGTTTTGAATGGATACACATAACCCAATTACAAAAATGCAGCTAAAATTTTATGGCTGATCTTCCCGTATAATCAATTACATTAAATAGCGGCTTATACTTCGCACCGTTAAAGTATTCATCGACAGCTTTACGAGAGCCTTCCCAGTGCCCATAGTCATCAATAATCAATACGCCACCTTTACTTAATATCGGATATAAAATGTCCAATTCAGCTTTCGTTGATTCATACCAATCGGTGTCAAGACGCAAGATAGAGATTTCATTCGGCAAATTCCCTTTGTCAGTTAGCGTTTTACATACATCACCTTTTACAAAGTTGAACGAGTTCAAATCAAGATTAGACTTCAAGCAGTTATCTTTGACATCTTCGAGGGATGCATAGCACCATTCGTTATGAAATTTACGTTGGCTAATTTGGTACTTGGCTTTAGCAGATTCTTTTGATTTTGCTGCGATATCAAACTCCGTTGGCTCAGTCATCCCTCCAAAAGTGTCAAACATCCAGACTTTTTTTTCAGCGCCTAATCGTTCAAATATTTTTTTGGCTAATATGCCATTCCCACCGCGCCAAACTCCGCACTCTACAAAGTCTCCCGAAATATTATTTTTAACGACATACTTACAAGCTTTGAGTGTATTTACAAGACGGGGAACGGTTGCCATGGTGTATTCACTATCTAACACGTATTTATTAATCCTTGCATAAATAATCGCAGTTCATATGAAGACTTCCAGGATATATTTCGTATTTTTCATTTTGAAGAAGCTCATGATCAAGCCCGTGCGTTTCTGAAGAGAATGTAAAATAGCTGACAAGTGCCGTTTCATATCGTGTTTATCCCAGACAGGGCGTTGACTGAGTTGGCGTTTGGCATGATTCCAAACCTGCTCATCAGGATTGAGTTCCGGTGAGTACGCTGGCAGGAAAGCCAGCAAAATCTGGCCGTCCTGTTGCTTAAGGAAGCGCCGTGTTTCCTTGCTGTAGTGATATTTGGCGTTATCAACGATGACCAAAATGGGCTTGCCGGCATCCTTATGGAGCTTTTTTAGAAACTGGATAAACCGGCTTGAGTTCATACCTCCCGCAATGAAACTGAAACGCATCTCCCCCCGTGGAGAAATGGCACTAATCATATTAAGCCCAAAACGTCCACCGCTGTCTCTGATAACCGGTGTCTCGCCTCGCTTGCCCCAGGTGGCGCCCCGGTGCGCATCACTACGTACCGAAGCCTCATCAACAAAGAACAGTTGTGCGCCCATCGCCTTCGCTTGTGCCACGGCCTCAGGAAACGTCTTGGAAAGATAGCGCTTGACCTGCTTCGGGTCTTGCTTATACGACTTGTAGACCGGACGTTGCGCGCTCAACCCCAGATGCCTCAATAAGCGACTAATGGCGCTCTTGCTCAGCTTGACACCGCGTGCTTGCTTGATCAGGGTGCCTAACACGCCCAGAGTCCAAAGACAAAAATCAAACTGATAGTGCATCGGGTTGCCCATTGTCACCGCGTTATAAACCCACTGCATGTCATCAGCGCTGAGCTTTCTGGGGCGGCCACTACGCTTGCCCTCCTTGAGCGCATCCCATCCGCCGGCCCGATAACGTGACAGCCAATCGAAAACCGTGCGTTCCGGCAGGTTGTATATCCGCCGAACTAAATGAACAGGTTCTTGGCGGATAACGATTGCTTCAACGACATCTTTGCGTTTCTGATTACGTAATTCAATTCTTGTGCTCATGGCAGCATATTATAATACACTGCGAATACTTATGCAAGTATTAATAATTAAATCAATTTCTACTTCATCTAACTCGACAGCGATGTCGTAATATTTACTTGTTGTTTTATATACGTCGTACCCAAACGATCGAATGAATTTGCGTATGCTTTTTTTTACAATCTTCATTTCTCGTAAATGCCTGGATTTAAGCGGTGTCTAGGCAGGCAATCAGAATTTCGGGATTTCTGTTGAGCACCCACATGATGTTCCAACCCTGCTTTTGAGCGGTCAACAAACTGGACGTACTATTCCGAATGCCTGCCGCGCACCCGGACGGACGCATTCTGTAAACCTGGATTAAAGCCTGCCGCACCAAGTTCTTCGCCTTCCTCACCAACCGCCGCGTCTCCGCGACCAACAACATCTCGAAACGTGAAATCCGATCCTCAGTCGTGTTTCGCAAAGTCACCGGCGGCTTCAGGTCACAGTGGGGGGCACAAGTGCACGCCAGGTATCGGTCTCTCGTAAGCATAGTTATAACGCCATTGACGCCATCAGGGCTTTGGTATCCAAACTATCATATCCTGGAAATCGACCACTTTATATCAATCTCCTGGGCAGTTACGATGAATTGGCATCTTGGTGAGCTTAGCTGCGATTAAGTCGCTTATTTTTACTTTGATATTCGCCATTCGTGTATAGCACGGCCCGGTGCAGAGCGCAAGAGATGGTGACTGCCACGCAGCGGAAACCGCGCCAAGAACCACCAAAGCGCCAGGGCGAATTTCAGCCGCTGCCTGCTGAAGTGCAAATAGCGGATGCGGAACCAGTCCTGAGCATATCGCAGACTGCCAGATCGGCGCAGATAGTCGGCAAATTTCTCGGTCAGCGCCAGCTCTGCCTCTAAGTTCTTTGCCGGCGTCTTATCCAACCCTTGCGAGGCATATTGCTCGAACAACTCTTCCGTGCAGCCAATGAACCAGCCCCCTGCCAGGGCCAGGCGGATCGCCAGATCCACATCCTCGACCCGCCGCAGCGCCGCGTCGAAACCGCCCAGATCTCGCAGCGTCTGTGTTCGCGCCATCAACGCGCAGGTGGGCACGCCCGCGCCATAGAACAGGCCGTTAAGGCGGTGATTGAACAGCAGGTAATCCGCCACCGCGGAGCCCTGCGGCGGCGCGCCCTGAGAACCGATTGCAGGCATCATCAGCATGTAGCCGTTGGGATAGCGCCGACGCCCGGAGGCATAGCAAAAGACCTGATGGTTACCGGTTGCGGCCTCAAAATCCGTGATCCGCTGGTATTGCGCGCTCAGCCGCCCCGGCAGGCTGACATCATCATCATCGAAGAAGGCAACGAAGGCGCCTTGAGCTGCGGCCAGGATCGCGTTGCGCGCCACCGCTGGCCCACCATTTCCCGACAGCGTAATCATCCGTCCACAGGGATGGCCGGCAAGAGCCGCCGCGACTACTTCAGCAGAGCCATCGGTGGAGCAATCATCGACCACGACCACCTCGATCCGAGGCCAGTCCTGGGCCAGGGCGCTGTCAAGCGCGCGCCCAATTGTATCGGCAGCGTTGTAGCAGGTCAGCCCGATGGTGATCAGCGGCAGAGCGCTAACCCCGGACGCAGCCTCATCCATGGCCTTGGCCGCAGTGTTGGGGGGTGTCTTTGGCGGCATCCTACCCCTGCCCCCGATACAGCGTGATCAAATCGCGATGACGGATTCGCCGGGACGATTTACGCCCCAGAAAGAACGTGCCCGAGGCCGCATCATGGAGCGAGGCGCGGCTGGTCAGATAGCCAAAGGGGCGCAACACAATCTGCACGCCATTGCCCACCAGTCTGGCTAAACGCGCGCTACGGGCCAGCGCCCAGACGAAATACCTGATTGACCAAGCCAAAGATACTTCGGCCCCGCCGTTGCCGCCAATCTCTATCATCTCGAAATCGCGAAACAGATAGCGGTGCCCGGTCACAGTGAAGCGCGTGAAATCATACGCGCCCTCGTGGACCTGCTGCATGAAGGGGGTCTCGGCATAGACCAGCCCCTTGGGGCGCAGCACCCGGTGGATCTCTGCCACAACCACGGCTGGTCCCACAACATGCTCCAGCACGGTCTGGATCCAGACACCGTCAAAACTTTCGCTGGGTAAGGGTAGGTAATGGGCATCACAGACCAGATCGACATTTTCGGATTTGTAGATATCGACTCCAATTCGGTCCAGTTGCGGGTCATCCCACAGATTCGCAGTGCCTTGACCCTTCTCACCCGCGCCGATAATCAGCACCCGGGGCCGACCTGCTGTAGGGACACTTGCCTTCAGGTTGGCAACAAAGCGCGCGCAATTGCGCCGCGTCACCGGGCTTTCCCCAATCAGCGCGGCCCGAGCTTGGGTCAGGAAACCCGGCGCGCGCGGGACATAGGACACAACTCGGTCCGGATCACAAACCGTATCGCAATTCTGGGTCGAGATCACCACCGGTGTACCCTCGATGATCCGAAAGCCCTTGTCCGGGTCTGCATGAATGCAGCCTGCTCGGCTGCACAGCATCTGTCCGTCCTGCTCAACCAAAGGCGCGTGACAGGAGCCCGGACAGATCAGATCAGGCAGAGTCCCAGGTGACCATGCCATAGGGGTTTTTGGCTCGGCTACAGTTTCGACATAGGCTACAGACGCCCTCTCCGCTCCTTCCTTAAGCCCTTCATACATGGCCTCGCCGCCCGGACTATCGGCAGATTGCACGGCCTTGCGGAAGGCCCGTGTGGCCAAGTTGATCCGCAGTCTTGGCATGGCCATCCCAAGCCGAAACAGGGTGCTGCGGGGGAAACGGACCAGAAGACCAAGGACGAGGCCAATAACCCGCAGCCGGCGCTCCTGATACCAGAGATGCTTGACCTCGATCCAGCGGCACACGAAAGCATAGCTGCCATGGGCCTCGATGAAGCCTGCATGCTTTCCCAGCACCTGCAGCATATAAACTTGTTCCGTCGCAAGCGTCTTTTCGCTGGTTGGGGTCATGGTCTGCAGAACCAGCGGTTGCTCCAGCCCCACGAAATGCGCTCCCGCCAGGGCCAGACGAATCACCAGGTCGGTGTCTTCGATGCGCCGTAGGGCATCGTCGAAGCCGCCCACCAAGGCATAGACCTCGCGGCGCGCCATCTGGCTGCAGGTGGGCAAAGAGCCATAGGCGTCCTCCAGCCGGGCGCCCAGCAGCACACGGCGCGCCACCGCGGCCCCATGCGGGGCGACCTCCCCCGGGCGTAGCCCCATTGTGGCGACCTCTATGGTCGTGCCATCCGGAAAGTGACGCTGGCAGGCGGTGTGGCAGATCACGGGCGCACCCTGCGCAAAATCGGCTTCATAGCGCCGGATCCGGTCCAGTTGCAGGGTCACCCGGTCAGAGGCACTGACATCATCGTCATCAAAGAACGCGATGAAGGCGCCTCGCGCCTCAGCCAGGATCCGGTTGCGGGCCTTGGCCACACCGCCGTTGATGTTTTGGCGAAAGATCCGCCGTATTTTTGAATCCTCTGCCGCCCAGCCTTGCAAAAGAGCCCACGAGCCGTCGCTCGAACAGTCATCGACTACCACGATCTCTGTCCGGGGCCAGGTCTGTGCCAGGGCCGAGGCCAGCGCCTGCGGCAACGTATCGACGGCGTTATAGGTGGTGATCCCGATGGTCACGAGTGGATCTTCCTTAGAGACTGATTGCAGTGGTGGCGCAGCCGCCGCTCCAAGGTCGAGGCTCGGATCCTGGCCCGCGATCACCTGACTCCAGGCGTCGAAGATCTGATCCGGCGCGAAAATCTGCATCGAGTGTCGCGCCGCCGCGCCTCGCGCCTGGCGGGCTTGTGGATCGGCCATCGCCTCGGCCAGAACAACGGAAAGCGCCTGGGCTTGATCAGTCTCCTGGCCTTGACCATAGACGCACCACGCCCCAGCATGACGCAGCATCGCGCCCACGCCCTCGCTGCTGGCAAAACCGACAGCGGGCAGGCCATAGGCCATCGCCTCAGCCAGGGCGTTGGGGAATCCCTCCCAGGCGGAAGGGGTAGCATAAAGCTGCGCTGCAACATAGCTAGCCCCGATATCTGGCGTGCTGGGGCATAATTGCACCCGCCCGGCCAGGTCAAGATCAGCAATTTGAGCTTTCAGGTCGGCTTGGGCTGGCCCATCCCCAACAAAATGCAGATCCCACTCCGGTGCGGCTGGGGCGACCCTTGCGAAGGCTTGGAGCAGCAGGCCAGGCCGCTTCTGCACCGGCTCAAGACGCCCGACGCACAGCAGTATCTTGCGGGCGCCCTTTGCGCCAACCGGATCCGCCACTGCATCCGGGCGCGCTACGGGATTGGGGATGACTACGGTCTTGCGTGCGACGGCCTTGGGGTAGCCCGTGCGGAAATCTGGGCTTTGCAGCATAACCCGATCGGCCAGACGCAAAAGGTTAAAGTTCAGCCAGCGGCGCAGCGGCGTATAGAGAATGCTGTACATCGCAGGCGCGTTGCGCTCCGCTGCCAGGATACGCGTGCCACTCGTTAGCGCGGCTGTATAGACAGTCAAATCCCCACTCATGACAAAGCCAATCAGCGTCCCTATCCGGTTGTGCCGCAGCACCCGGCGCAGCGCGAACATCCGGCGCAGCTTATCCGGCCAACCGGGCGCAAAACCCAGCCGGTGCCAGGTCACCCGGGGCGCTAGGGGATAAAAGCTTTTGGCGCCGGGCACATCCCAGGTCAGCACATACACCTCCATACCACGCGCCGCCAACGCATTGGCTAAGGCGCACAGCATGCGCTCTGCGCCTCCGCCAGCCCGGTCGAGCCTCTGAAAATATAGGCCGACCCGACTCATGGCGCGCTTCGCAGCAGCCGGTTAACGATACGTTTTTCGGCACGCAGCCAGGTGTGCAGGGGCATCAGTTGATTACGTAAGACCGACTTTACCCAGTTCCGCAGGATGTTACTACGATAATGCTCGGCGCTAAGGACCATCATGTAATAGTTGCTCGCCCGCAGCATCTGATCAATCTGAGAAAATACAAGTCCGTCATGAGATGCGGGTAGAACATCTGTCCGGTCAGCGCACCCGACAGCACGTTGTGGTTGATTAAGCCAACGGGAAGGCCCGTAAACCATACGTCAGGATACAGTATGCCACTCTTTGCCAGCGCCTCACGTTTTGGGTCAGAAAAGCTTGGATCGCCGAAGCGCCAGTCTTGGACTAGCCGATGTGAAGGAGTGTTTTCACGCCTGTTTCGCTACCATGTTGCGTCTTACCCGCCTGAGCAGGGCTTGGTTGCGGTGATGAAATACCCCACCGGGAAGACCGAAAGCGTCTTTCGCAGCCTCTCTGGATTGCCAGAGCGCAGGCCCGCAAAAATCAGGTCGAACAGTACCGCAAGATGACCACGTAGTGCCCTGGCTGGCCTAGAGAGGGTACATGCACAGATGGCCGTGGTATGCGGCCCAAAGTTCAGCGGCGTGACCTCGATATCGGTATAGCCATGCTCGGCCAGACTGTCCTGCCACCACGTCTGGGTCGGACGGAAATAGTCATGGGGATGAGCATGAATTCGATAGAGGAAGGGGGTGGTGGCGACAAAGCGTCCGCCAGGCCGTAGCGCCTTGGTCATCTCGGTGATCAGAAAGTCGGGCTTAAAGACATGCTCAAAGGTATTCATCGACAGCGCCACGTCATAGCTATCCGAATCCGTTGGAAAGTGGTCTCCAATGTCCAGCACCCAGGTCGGATCAATGCCAGGATCGATGTTGATGGAATGGTAGGTGTCGCAGTTCAGCAGGTTGCGATAATCCGCTTGAGACCCGCCGCCTACATCCAGCAACCGGCCCGAGGTCTCGGTCAGGCGCAGCGCTTCATACTGCAGCGCGCGCAGGATCAAAACACCTCTCATGTCGCGCCGCAACGCCCGGTAGCGCGCAAGCGTGGGCAGTCTTTGAGTCATGGCTCCTGGCCCTCTCTTATTAACTCGACGGATATTAATCGATATTTCATAAATCTAAACATACAGCTAATCTAAAAAAATGAAAAATAAAATCAAAATATTAATTGGTATTTTCAATATCTTAAAATCTGATTATCTTAAAATTACAATAGTTTTATTTACTTTTAAGCCTGTTGGGCTTTCAGAATCTTCTATCGGAGTCATTAAGGTCAGACTTTCTTTCATGGTTTTATCTACGTTCCTTCAGGTCACTCGCTTTTCTTCATGGCCGGCGTATTACCTTTGTATGAAGGAGTCAAACATGACTGACTGAAGCTACTCCACATAGTGGAGGTGCTGTTTAAAACTTATTTGCTGTGATCGCGTATCGCCTGCGCAGTCATTACAACGATGACAAGATTTCCAATAAAGACAGAAATGACCGCCCCGACCAGGCCGAATGTATAAACCAGTGGCACCGCTACCAGTATACGCAGTGCTGGCCCAATTAATGTCACGTTGCGGTAGTTTTTCAAATCCAGCTTTGACTTCACATAGCGAAACCGGAAAGAGGCATGAAATATCAGAACCGCGGCCAATGTTAGGATTTGCGCGATCCAAACAGATTCTGCATATGTCGACCCGAAGGCCCAGGGGATCAGCACGGGGAAAGCGAGCCCGGAGATCAGCAAGCAGATCGCCCCCATTGCAACCGAGACCCAGAGCAACATTGTATCAAGTTGGCGGTCGAAATGCTTGCGGCGCGCAAAATAGGGCGCCAGGATTGCCGCCAGATCCTGCGTTAGGGCCTGCATCAATGCGGCTCCGCGCTCTCCGGCAACGAAAATCGCCATAGTAAAGGGTGATATATTGAACAGCAAAAGTTTTTCTATGTGCTGCGCCAACTGAGCGACGCCGGCATAGAAACTGGAATAAAGTCCGTAGCGCAGGCTGCCCGGCTCAACCTCGGTGGCGTTCCGGTTTTGGGCCCGATATCTCAGCGTCATCGCAACGTTCAGCACAGAGGGAAAAAGCAGCGCCACTAACACAAGCAACACTACATTCTCTGTAGCACCGAGCAGTACTAACGCTATCAGCGTCGTGGCGCGCAGCAAAGCAGTAAGACCTTCGAACAGTGCAAATGACGTGAAAGCGGCCTTGCCCACAAGATAGCCGCGCCAATGTGCAAGTCCCGAGACCATCGGAAACAGTATAGCCACGACCGCAAGCCCCAACGCGTTCTGCGTCGCAGCTTGGGTTTGCATATAATAGATTGCCAAGCCCAAGGCAGCGAGCGTGCCCAGACAACTGGTCAACGCCGCGATCCGGATCGCTGGGCGATAAATACCATTACAGCCCCGCGCCACTGATTGCGAGATTGCGTTGTTCATCTCTGGCAGTCCAAAGATCGCCATCGCGGCCACAACCGACAGCAGGTAATTATAGGTGGCAACATCCTCAACGCTGAGATACCGAAACAACACCGTCAGAGTGGCAAAGCCCATAAGCTTTTCGACTATGCGCAGCCCCAAGATAGAGACATAGGACTTAGTAAACTGAGCCATAGGCTTCCTAGAGCTGAATACAATCATATTGAATAGATTTGGGATTTTCAAACTGGCTATTTTCTGATCACACGATAGAAACAATCAAAATACTTTGTTAAAATTTGTCACTGCTATCCCATCAACTTTCATAGCAATGTTATTTGACGATCGGTTTCCCGGCGTGTCTGGGGTGGGTCACCGTTAAGCAAGGCGGTCAGATCGCGTTTCTCGAACAAATTCAGTTGTAGCAATCGCAGAATTTGTTGCAAGCTTCTCGTTACCTTTGATTGAAACTTCAAATATGCCAGCAACAAGTAAACACACATTGCAATCCATATCTGGGTCAACACCGCATTTTTACTCGTGCCCACAAACACCTTGATCTTCAAATTTTGCTTGACCTGCCTGCAGCAGGTAGGCCCATTTATAAAACAATTCAACTTGCCAGCGTGATTTATATATATCCGCTATCGTCTGTGCCGACAGCTTGAAATTGTTCGTCAGAAACAGGTAACTTTTACCGGTTACTGGCTCTCGGTAACCGATTCGACGTAATCCAATCGGACACCTTTTCTGGGTACGCACTCCCGTGAATTTGATCGTCTGGTCACTCGTCACATTCTTTTGTCTGGCCACACACCTGCCTGCAGCAGGCAGGTCGGCGCGCAACAACACGCAATTTCGCATTCGACTTCAAGCGGGTTACGAAAAAGATACCCTTATCATTCAGTTGCTTATACCATCTGTAGTCATTGTAACCGCGGTCCACTGCCACAATACTACCCTTTGGAAATTGCAATGTCCTACCGACCATTGTACCTGCCTGCAGCAGGCAGGTCGTGCGTTTTCCCTTCCGTAATCGTCACAAATTCCGGCAAATAACCCCGATGGTTTAAACCAACATGCAGCTTAATGGCGCCTTTGCTCGTTCGAAAATCCGCCCATGGAAATACGGCAAGACACAGGTCAATCATCGACGCATCCAATGAATACAGCGGATTCTTGAAGCGAAAATTATGCCCCGGAGCAACACGTTGATAGCGACTCAGCAACTTCCCAAACAGGGCTTCATAAAGCGTATGGGGCTTCTCTTCGTTAAGACGTGCCAAGGTAGAACGTGACGGCTTCACACTGCCTAAATGATACAAACGATGAACTTATGCTGAAAGATTATCCACAATATCGCGCAGACTGATTCGTCCAGACAATTGTGCCATCGCCATCCACACAAATTGCGACCTGCCTGCAGCAGGCAGGCCAACGCGAAGTTTTCCGGAACGCCCGACCCGAGTGATGCTGCTTCGCCAGAGATTCAAATTCATGTCTCGGAACAAACTTTAGTATTTGTGAAAAAATCGTATTACAATGTGCCACGGCCTGATTCTCCTTATTGATACAGCGTTTTTTAGCAAACTCATTATATCAATCTCAGTGGAATCAGGCCTTTTTATCTGTTAATGGGACAGCAATGAAAATTTGTATAAAAAACATTAGACAGGATGTTATAATGATGTTAGATATTTTTTATTGCGATAAAGCGCACAAATTCTTTTATGCGATATATCTACTAATTCAAAATCACGAAATAGTAAAAAATTAGTAACTGGAACTAATGTGCTCTCTTCATTGACACCCCTTTCATAACCTAAATCAGCTGAAATAAATTCTACTAAACTCAAACGTTCGCCAAGTCCCTCAAGCACTTCTAGTTCCGCGCCTTCAGCTTCAAGATTTAAGCATTTAATACGCTTATCAACAAAATTTTCAAGTCTCATCACCTTGGATGTAATTACTTCATCATAATATTTCGGTTCAATTAATGAGGAGTCTGCTCTTTCTGAACTTATAAAAAACTTAATTTCACCTTCTTCGTTCCAAAGCCCTATATTGTGGGCTATACTTGGTTTTATATTTCTCTTTAAGCAGTTAAACTCAATAGGAGATGGTTCAAATGCGATATATGTGACATCTATATTATATAAACTAAACCATAACTTTAAATCACCTACATTGGCTCCACAATCAAGGAAAATATCACCTTTTTTAAAGTTTATTTGTTTTAAAAAATAAGACTCTGCTAAGCTATCAGCTCTAGCAACAATTCCATACCTATAACACATATCACATCGATGTCGATGTCGCACTAAGTGTCTAAATTGCGGAAGAAGTTTATCGGTCACAACAAAAGTATCATCTTGCCATTTTAATCTCGCTCTACTTCTAATTAAAACTGATCTCAAGTTAAATAAAAATGAAAATATTTTTTTATCTGTTTTCAAAAGAATAAAACAGTAAAATCTATGAATAATTAAAATATAGGCTTTTATATATTTTTTTATTATATTCATTTTATTTTACCTTATATTGCATAAAGAAAGGAATGTACAATTGATTTATTATATAAATATAAAAATGCGGCCAATAAAATAAATCCCTCTAACTTCATGAATCACACCAACACTACCACTGCTATAATTTCTACGCTTGCCCTAGCTATGCGGATTATCAGAAAAATTCTGTATCTCTTCTGATCAGCCATGGAACTCAACAGCGCTAGAGTGAAATCATAGGACGGGATTTGAATCAAGTCATACTGAAGAACAGCGGAAACATGGCCGCTATCTGTCGTATTAAAGCCCTCCGCTTAAATAATATGCTCATCCTAATCGGGAATATGCGATTATAATCGCAAATCTGATTCGTGGAGGGACAGCGCATATTTTAGATCATAGATCAAGCTATCGCTTTTACCAAACATTCGGATAGCACTGCCCCCCATGGCTTTGAAGATATCGTGAGCAACGGCCAGGACGATAACATCATAAGTATCCGGTTCCGGCTTTGCGGTCGGTACGATACCGTACTCGTGCCGCGCTTCATCAATACTCACACAGGGATCGTATACATCGACGATACAGTCATAATCTTCCAGTTCCGCAATGATATCGATCACATGTGTGTTGCGCAGATCCGGGCAGTTTTCCTTGAAACTGAGCCCCATGACTAAAATCCTGGCGCCGTTGAACGGGATGCATTTTTTGGCCATCGCCTTGACCAAGCGCGCAACCACATAACCACCCATCCCGTCATTAATCCGCCGCCCGGCGAGGATAACTTGCGGATGATAGCCGATTGTTTCGGCTTTATAGGTAAGGTAATAGGGGTCGATCCCGATGCAGTGACCGCCAACCAGACCTGGACGGAAGGGGAGAAAGTTCCACTTGGTGCCGGCCGCCTTCAGAACCGCCTCGGTATCGATCCCCATCTTGTTGAAGATCATGGCGAGTTCGTTCACCAGCGCGATGTTGAGGTCGCGTTGCGTGTTTTCGATCACCTTGGCGGCCTCGGCCACGCGGATGCTCTCGGCCTTGTGTGTGCCTGCGGCGATGATGCTGGCATAGAGGGTGTCGATGGCCTCGGCAGCCTCGGGCGTGGAACCTGCTGTAACCTTCTTGATCGTGGTCAGCCGATGTTCTTTGTCGCCGGGATTGATCCGCTCGGGGGAATAGCCGCAGAAGAAATCCTTATTGAAAGTGAGACCCGAGACACTTTCCAGTACCGGCACGCAGTCTTCCTCGGTCGCGCCGGGATAGACGGTGCTTTCGTAAATAACGATATCACCCCGTTTCAACGCTTTGCCTATGGTCTCGGAGGCGCGCAATAACGCAGTCAAGTCAGGGCGCTTATGCGCGTCAATCGGCGTTGGCACGGTGACGATATAAACCTGTGCGTCCCGGATCGCCTCCAGATCGGCGGTGTAGATCAGTTGCGTCGCTTGGGCCAGTTCTTCCGGCTCAACCTCGCGCGTGTGATCCCGGCCTGCTTGCAGTTCCGCAATCCGGTCTGCATTAATGTCAAAGCCGATAGTCGAGCGACGCTTGCCGAATTCCACCGCCAGAGGCAGCCCCACATAACCCAGGCCGATGATGGCGAGTTCGGCGTGAGGGGTAATCATCGTTATTTCCCGTAATAATCCCGGAACCACGCGACAAAGCGCGCAATTCCATCTTTGAAATGGGTTTGGGGACGGTAGCCGGTAAGATTTTGCAAAAGGGTTGTATCCGCCCAGGTGGCGGGCACATCGCCTTTTTGCATCGCCATGTAATTGCGGATGGCTTGCTTGCCCAAAGCGTCTTCAATGGCGTCGATAAAATCAAGCAGCCGCACCTTGTCGGCATTGCCGATATTCACGATGCGAAACGGCGCCACCGGCGAAAGGTTGTCCCACTCGGGGATATCATCGGGGCTCGCGGGGCGCCTGGGCGCCGTATCAATCAGCAGGCGAATGCCGCGCACGAGGTCATCCACGTAAGTAAAGTCACGATACATATCGCCGTGGTTGTAGATATCGATCGGCCGATCATTGAGGATCGCATCCACGAACTTGTAAAGCGCAAGGTCAGGCCGGCCCCAGGGGCCATAGACGGTGAAAAACCGGAACATCGTCGTCGGCAGGTTCCACAAATGGGCATAGGCATGGCCCATGCTCTCATTGGCCTTCTTTGTCGCGGCATAGATGGTGAGCTGCGTGTCGGCCTTTTCGGTTTCCTGAAACGGCATGTCTTCATTGGCGCCATAAACTGAACTGGTCGAGGCCATGAGCAGGTGTTGGACTTCCAGCCGGCGCGCGGCCTCCAGCATGTTAAAAGTGCCGGTCAGATTGCTGTCGATATAGGCGCGCGGATTTTCGAGACTGTAGCGCACGCCCGCCTGAGCAGCCAGATGGACGATCACATCGGGCTGAAACTCATCCGCCACCCGATCAATGAGGGCCGTATCTTCCAGCATCCCTTCGGTCGCGGCAAAGCCGGGGGTTTGCCGGAGCCGGGTATGGCGCTGTTGTTTCAGGCGCACGTCATAGTAATCCGTCATCCCGTCAAAACCGTGCACTTGAAAACCCTCTTTCAGAAGTAGTTGCGCGAGATGAAAGCCGATGAAGCCAGCCGTGCCGGTAATGAGAACTTTGCGGGTCAATTCAGAAAATCCAGCGCGCTCTCTTTGAACTCAGGGGCAAGATAATGCGGATAATGTTTCTCAAAATTATCCCGGCCAGCGAGTTTCAGGGCATCCATCAATTCGCATTTGTTCTTTTCGCCTTTTAATCCCAACAACAAACAGACTTTGAACTTGCTCTGCATCCAAATTTGAATTTGGCTCCCGCCGGCCCACTTTCACGGGATTGGCCGGATTCTCGCCGAACTGCGGCAGGCTGCCTGATCAGTTTCATACAGCGGGGCTTTCATTTACCTTGCCGGCCGGGATGGGAGTCCGGCAGTTCCCGACCGAGGGCCTGAATCTCCGCCCGTAGCGCCCTGTATTCGACCATCCTGCGTTTCAGAAAGGCCTCGGTCAGCGCCATCTTTGCGCGGATGCCTTTGGGCGTCAGCAGGTAAAGGTAGGCCGTCCTGTTTTGGCTATTCCGAAAGTTCCGAATCTTGACCAGCCCCCGGTCCGCCAGCGCGCGCAGGCAAAAGTTCACCCCGCCCAGGCTGATGCCGAGTTCACGGGCAATTTCCCGCTGGGTCAGCGCCGGCTTATCCTGCAACAGGCGCAGCACCCGAAACCGGACATCATCTTGTGAGACGGAGGTTTGATTCATTTGTGAGATAACGCTTGTTTGCCGGCATTCGGGCACGCTACCGCCGGGGCATGCAGCACGCGGCATACCTGGCGGTTGCGCCTTGAAGAGGAGGGGAAGCGGCGGCCTGGGCGCAGCGCCCTTAGGGTGTGTTGAGTTTATCTGTTCAACCGTGAACATTCTAGCATGACTTGCCTGGCGGGGTGTAAGGGGTTTGAGCCGGGAAGCATGTCGTTCCGGTCAGTCTGTTGCGGGGAGGCGAAAGAACTGCATCTCGCCCCGTTTGCTTTTAACTGCTCCTTTCAACACCTCGGCATCGGCCTCCTGGATTCCAGCTTTATATCAAGATTTCCTGCCGGGACGTCACCGATAGCACTTGGAATGGGCTATGGAACATATTATGCTGGTTTAATAAACTGGTTTATAAATGAGGAACAGCACAATGATCAAAGTAGGCGCTTTTGAGGCAAAAACACATCTCTCCTCCCTGCTCGACAAGGTAAGCCGTGGGGAAGAGGTGGTGATTACCAGGCGGGGCAAGGCCGTTGCGCGTCTGGTGCCCGCCGCACAGGCCGAGCGGTCACGGCTAAGCGCAACCATTAATACCTTGCTGACCCTGCGCAAGGAAGTCAGGCTTCAAGGCGTGGACTGGAAAGCGCTGCGCGACCGGGGGCGGCGATGACGGCCTTTGTGCTTGATTGTTCAGTTGCCGCCGCCTGGCTGTTTGCCGATGAAGCCGGCCCTGAGACGGATGAGCTGCTGGCAGGGCTGAAAGACGGCGGTGCGCTGGTCCCAAACCTCTGGCATCTGGAAGTCGGCAACATGTTGCTACAGGCCGAAAAACGGGGCCGCATCAGCGCCCCTCAGATTACCGCCCGCCTCGCCCTGCTGGCTGACTTGCCGTTGACAACCGACACCGAAACGGCGCCCCGCGCCTTTCGGGAAATTCTGACGCTGGCCCGCTCCCACAAGCTGACAACCTGTGACGCGGCCTATCTGGAACTCGCCATCCGGCGAGGGGTTCCCCTCGCGACGCGGGACAAGGCGCTGATTCGCGCGGCCAATGCCGCAGAAGTGCAGACCCTGCCGGCAGGAATTGGCTGATTAGAAATACCCAGAAAAGTTGTCGCAGGCGGCTGAGTTGAGAAAGAAAACACTTGGGTTCAAGGGACCGGATTCCGGGCGAGGCGGAAGCCGCCAGGACAAACTGGCTTACTCGAATAGGCGTAAACGGAGATTAAAACAATAAGATTTTTTCTCCATCAGCCATCCGCTCGGCACCACTGAGTCTATGTTTAACGATGCAGTAACCGATAAAACAGTTACGGAATGTGAGATCAACATCTACGGCACGGCCTATATGTACACCTCGTAGTTTGCAAGCTGATTATTCAGTAACGGTAAAATAAGACTGCATACGACTATCCGGCTTTGATGTTGGGGAATCATTGTCCCCGGGCCTCAATGAGAACCGCGCCCCTGTCGCTCTATCGTGCCTTCGGGCTTTTCAGCCCAGTCGGGTAAGCCAGCGTTTCAGGGGCCGGCCTGCCTGCTGCAGGCAGGTCTAAGCTGTTACTTCATATCTTCATCGCAACCTATGGTGGGTACGTTCTACTCCTGTCTCAAACGGGCCTGAGCGTGTCTCAGGCCGGCCGGTACTCGGCGCCGTGATACAGCATTGACCAGATGATGCGGGCCAGTTTGTTGGCCACGGCCACCGCTGCCTTATGCTTGCCGATGCGAGCCACCTGCCTGCTGCAGGCAGGCGGCCGCACTGGCAATCAGTGGCCCCACCCCCTTGATGCCCGTCAGACGCCGCGCCGACTCATCCTGCTTGACCTGGGCCTTAATATCTTCCTCCAACTCCGCAATACGCGCATCCAGCGCCTGCCACTCGGCCCACGGCATGCCGAGATAGCGACGGGCCACCTGCCTGCTGCAGGCAGGGCGCAGCCGGTGCGCCAGCAGCCGGTCGGTCTGCTCAACACTGCGAGGTATAACACACCGCAACTCAGGACGACCGGCCGCCTCACAAATCGCCAGGGCATCATGACGGTCGGTCTTGTTCCCCCCTGCCTGCTGCAGGCAGGTTTACAAACGGCTTCACATGCTGCGGCGGAATCAGCTTCACCTCATAGCCCCGCTTCTGCAACTCACGTCCCCAGTAATTCGACCCCCCGCACGCCTCCATCGCCACCTGCCTGCTGCAGGCAGGCTACCGAATCCGGGTAACGACTCACAAAGGACAGCAGACCCGCACGCCGTATCGTCCGGTTAAACACCGGCTTGCCGACCTGATTCACTCCACATACCTGAAAAATAGTCTTTGCCAAATCAATACCAATTAGAGTCACTTTCATCTCGGACACCTCTTTTGTGCATTTAGGTTAAGTAAAAACTTCATTTTGGCGCTTCAGACGCCGCGCAACAAGAGGTGGCCATCTCATCCTGCCTGTCGCAGGCAGGCGAAGGCCGGAATCCAGTGGTTTTTACTATACATTCCCGCCTGAGCGGGAATGACAACTTCTAAAAAGACATCATTCCAGCCCGCCCGCCTGCAACGTTCATCTCCAGACCGGGGCCCGCGGCCGCGTATAGCGATCAATGAGCGGTGCCAGCCCGTTCATAAGCAGCACCGCGAAGGCAACGCCATCCGAGCCGTTGCCCCAGGTGCGAATGACATAAATCAAAAGGCCGATGCCCGCGCCATACAGTATCCTGCCCGTGGGCGTGGTGGCCGAAGTCACCGGATCCGTTGCGATAAAAAAGGCGCAGAGCATGGCGCCGCCGCCGAACAGATGAAACCAGGCGGGGGGATAAGCATCCGCATCGGCCAGGTTAAACAACAGGCTGACGGCAAACAGACTGCCGAGCACCGCGGCCGGCAATGGCCAGCGTATCACCCGCGTGACGACCAGGTAAATACCGCCGGCCAGATAGGCGGCGGCGATCCATTCCCGGCCCGCGCTGTTCAAATCCGGCCAGAACGCCAGCTTTAACGGGAAACAAAGCAAGACCAGGGCGCAGCCGGCCATGGCCGGGTTAAACGGATTATGACCGAGACCGCCGAACAGATGCTTGGCCACGAGGATGGCAAAGGCGCTGCCCGCGCAAGTAACCCACCAGGGCGTGAAGGGCGGTAATAGCAGCGCGAACAGCAGCGCGCTGACGGCCGCGCTGCCGTCTTTAAGCGCGGGCCACGGCGCCCGCCCGCAAATTGTTAAGGCCAGCGCCTCGGCAAGCCACGCAAAAACAACGGCCAGCAGGCAATTAGTCAGGATGCCGGCGCCCAGATAAAAGCCGCTTAATGCGATGCCCGGCATCAGCGCCAGCAACACCTTGCGCGTCATGGCGCCGACGCTGTTGCCGCCGTGCGGCCGGGACAGAAGGGACGGCGTCTCCATGCGGCCGTTCATGGGCGCGCGCGCATACTGATGCAATCGACCGGACACGGCGCGACACAGAGTTCACAGCCGGTGCAATCCTGATCGATGATGCTATGCATCTGTTTCGGCGCGCCGACAATGGCGGCAACCGGACAGGCCGCGATACATTTGGCACAGCCGATACACTGCGCCTCGTCGATCACGGCCAGCCGCGCCGTCCCGTATTTGCCGGCCGGCCGGTAGAGTGGTTTGACCTCGCGCCCGAGCAGGTCCGCCAGATCCAGCACCGTTTCCTGGCCGCCGGGCAGACAGCGGTTGATATCGGCCTCTCCCCGCAGCACGGCGGCCGCGTAGGGTCGGCAGCCGGCAAAGCCGCAGGCGCCGCACTGGGTCTGGGGCAACCGCTTCTCCAGGGCCGCAATATCGGCCTCATGCTCCCGTTTTGGCAACCCCCCCCCGGCCGCGAGCAGGGCGATAAGCGCCAGAAAAAAGAGCGCCAGGGCAAGCGTGACAAAGAGTGCCATCGCCTAAAGTCCCGTAAGACCCTGAAGGCCCATCGCCAGCAGGCCGAGCGTGACCAATAAAACAGGCAGGCCGCGAAACGGGGCCGGCGCCTCCGCCTCATCAATACGTTCGCGCAGGCAGGTCAATACCAGCAGCAAAAGTAAAAAACCGGCGCCGGTGGCAGCGGCAGACAGGAAGGAACCGGCCAAAGAGCGAACCTGCCCCTGCTGCAACAGCACGCCCGCGAGCAGGGTGGCGTTCATCAGGATCACCGGCAACAGGGCCTCGACCCTCCGCGCCCAATGCGGAAAGATGGCGCCCAGGCCGCGCGCTGAGGCCAGCAGCAGCGTGATGATCACGAGGATATAAAATAACAGCGCCAGATCATCAAGTTCGAGCGGCACAAGCAGCAGCCGGAGCAGATAAACCGCGGGCAGACACAGGCACAGGCCGTACAGTGTCGCCAGGCCAGTCAGCCAGGCGGCATCTAGGCGGCGGCTGGCCGCGGCCTGCAAATCAAGCCCGACCAAGTGGCCGAACAGCAGATTATTGGCAAAGGCGGCGCCGATGAACAATACAAAAAACTCACTCATTGACCAATCCCGTTTATTTGGCAATGAGTATGAAATTTTTATCGCCCGCCCACAAGCCCCGTGGGTTTAATGACAGGGCTGCCATACAGCGGATTTCCTGCTCCGTTGTCATTTCGGCCTGCCTGCCGCGGGCAGATCAGGAACAGGCCGCCGAGGAATCCAGGAAGTTGGCGCCGAAGTGATAGGTGGGCGCCCGCTTTTTCCTGCCCGCAACAGGCCAACCGGAATGACAACGAAGTGTTTTTCTGATTTTCTGTCATCCTGGCCCACCCGCCGTGGGCAGGCGGCAATGACGCATGAATTATTGCCGGATTGCCGATGTCCGCTTGGGTACGATCGGCATGGATGTTAAGATTACCATTTTTCTGTTGAGCGCCGAGGGGATTTATGGCCGGGCATAGTAAATGGGCAAATATCAAGCATCGCAAGGGCCGCGAGGACGCGAGGCGCGGCCGGCTTTTCACGAAGTTGATCCGGGAAATTACCGTTGCGGCCAGGTTGGGCGGGGCGGATGCCCAGGCTAATCCCCGCCTGCGGGCCGCGATTGATAACGCCCTGTCCAATAATATGACCAAAGACACCATTGACCGGGCCGTGAAACGCGGGGCCGGCGGCGATGAGGGCGGTCAGGTGGACGAGATTCGCTATGAAGGCTACGGGCCGGGCGGCGTGGCCTTGATGGTCGATACCATCACCGATAATAAAAACCGGACCGTGGCCGAGTTGCGCCATGTGTTTTCGAAATTCGGCGGCAATCTCGGCACGGACGGCTCGGTCTCTTATCTGTTCGCCCGGGCCGGCCTGATCTCATACCCGGATTCGGCGCCCTGCCTGCAACAGGCCGGCGAAGAGGCGCTCATGGAAGCCGCCCTGGCGGCCGGCGCGGAAGACATTGTCAGCAATGAAGACGGCTCGGTGGATGTGATCACCGAAGCGGACAGCCTCAGAAAGGTCGAGGCGGCCCTGAGCGCCGCCGGCCTCGCGCCCGCAAGCGCTGAAATTACCATGGCCGCGGATAACAGGATTCCGCTCGATCTGAAGCAGGCGGAGGGCCTGTTGAAACTGCTGGACAGGCTGGAAGACCTGGATGATGTGCAAAGGGTGTATTCCAATGCCGATATCGCGGATGATGTCCTGGCACAACTTGCCTGACCCGTGGCCGGACATACCGCTGCGCGAAATGCGGGAAGGCGGGCATAACGCCCGCGCCGATGTAATCAGAATAGTCAATATGAAATAGGAGGCAGTAGCAATGAACCGAATATACGCAATCATGCTGGCGCTGCTGCTAGGTGCCTGCTGGAATGACGACAGCCCGGAGGAAACGCCGGCGGACAACACGGCTTCACAAGGGGAGAATACGGAGCAAGCAGCGCGCAAACAGCCTGAATCCTCACAAGGGGAAAGTAAAGAGAAAGTCTATAGCCTGGAAGGTCATCCGTTGGCAAAGTATAACAAATTAGAAGATTACGGGATTCATCATTTGATTACGAATCTATATTCTTACACAAGTCTTGCTGATCAGTATTTTGATCAAAACTGCGTCGTATTGCCTGAATGTGAGGAAGGTAGAGATGAGTATAAGCGGGCCGTGGCGTTTTATGAAAAGGAAGGCCGTTTACCTGATGGCATGACACCGATTGATATGAATAATTATTATCGGCAGTGTATGCCGGAAGGCGTCGAAGAAAAGTGTCAATCAATCGTAAATGACAGTGTGACTAGATTACAGTACATAGGCCGCACGGATATTACGGAGGCGCATCTCAGGAACCCGGCTTATTGGCGTTTACAAAGAGAAATATTAGATGAGTATCAAGCGCTTCGTGCTCTGGCAGAGAGTCGTCTTCCAGGACAAAGCCCATATCTTCCTGATGACAGTCCTGAACTGACAAATGAACAAAGACAGGCGCGCGTCAGATACAGTGCTGTGGTTAATGAAGCTGAGAAACGATTACAAAGATTTAAAGAAGGTGCCTACTAATGGAAAACATGCTGTCAATTTTACAGGCAATCGACGCGGCTAAAGTTGACTATCAATAAGGGTCTGATGAATTGGCCGGGCAAATTGCAAAAACGGAAGCGATGGTAACAGGTGAAAAATCTGTGACTCGATGGATTGTAACTGCATGCGACCAATCTTTGGATGCCGCTCGCCGGGCGTACGGCGCGAATGGCATGTTGCCGCCTTCCGTGCCCGGAACCATCATATCGTTCAGCGGGCGCACTGTTAGCGCGGGCGGCGGGGCGGGGCGGTGATCAGGGTCCTGGGTATCGACCCCGGCTCGCGGATTACCGGCTATGCCATTATTGACACCGATGGCAATTATTCCAGGCATATCGACAACGGCATTATCCAGGTGCGGGGCGAGCACATCGCGGCAAAATGTCGCCTCATTTATCAGGGCATCTCGGGCTTGATCCGGGAGTTTGAACCGGCCGAGGTCGCCATTGAGCGGGTCTTTATGCACAAGAATGCCGATTCCGCCCTGAAGCTCGGGCAGGCCAGGGGCGCGGCCATTACCGCGGCCGCGAGTCTGGACGCCGAGCTCTTTGAATATACCGCAAACCAGGTCAAGCAGGCCACCGTGGGCCGGGGCCACGCGGCCAAGCAACAGGTGCAGCACATGGTCAAGGTGCTGCTGAATCTGGCGGAGAGTCCGCCAACGGACGCCGCTGACGCGCTGGCGATCGCCCTGTGTCATGCCCACTCGCGGCGCGGCCTGTCCGGCATGGCGGGCGGCCGGCCCGGATGATCGGTTTTCTGCGCGGCAGAATCATCAGCAAGCAGCCGCCGCTGTTGCTGGTGGATGTGCGGGGGGTCGGGTATGAGCTGGAGGCGCCGATGACCACCTTCTATGCCCTGCCGGAAGTTGGTAATGAGGTCGAGTTGCTTACCCATCTGGTGGTGCGCGATGACGCGCATTTGCTGTTTGGCTTCGCCAGCGAGGCCGAACGCGGCCTGTTCCGCGCCCTGATAAAGGTAAACGGCGTCGGGGCCAGGCTGGCGCTGACGATATTATCGGGCATTGAGGCCGCTGAATTTGCGCGCTGCATACAAAATAATGACGCGGCGCGTTTGACCGCCTTGCCCGGCGTGGGTAAAAAGACGGCGGAACGTTTGATCGTCGAGATGCGCGACCGGCTTGAGGCCCGCCCGGAAGTTGCCGCGACGGGGGCCGGGCCGGCGCGGGACCCGGCCGGCGATCCGGTCGCCGATGCCGTCAGCGCCCTGATCGCCCTGGGCTATAAGCCGCCCGAGGCCGGCCGTCTTGTGCGCGCGGTGGCGGGCGATAATGCCTCTGCCGAGGTATTGATCCGGCAGGCGTTGAGGAATTCTGTGAAAAAATGAGGTGATGTGGAGGCGGGCATCCAGGAAGTCGATGCCACGATGGTAAATGAATTCCGGTTACTCCTGACTTCGACAGACCTGTCGGAGTGATGTATTTGGTTGTCATTCCCGCCTTTGACAGGCGGGAATGTATTGTATAAACCACTGGATTTCGGCTTTCGCCGGAATGACAACGGGGGCGATAGGCACATTATGAGCGATACTAACCATACCGTGGCCAGGATAACTGACACTTTATTTTAGATGAGGTGACTCCGGTTGCCGATATGTTGATATTGATCCTGGCTTTCGCCTGCCTGTCGCGGGTCAGCCGGAATGACGCCAAATAATACATTACCGATATGGTTGAACTGAATACTGTTATTTCTCCGCGGGGCTCGGCCGATGACGCCGCGGCTGATAATGCGCTGCGCCCGCGGCGGTTGCGGGATTATCTGGGTCAGGCGAAGGTGCATGAGCAGATGGAGATCTTTATCAAGGCCGCCCTGTTGCGCGCCGAATCGCTGGATCATGTGCTGATTTTCGGGCCGCCGGGGCTCGGCAAGACCACGCTGGCGCATATCATCGCCAATGAAATGAACGTGAATATGCGGCAGACTTCCGGGCCGGTGCTGGAACGGCCCGGCGATCTGGCGGCCCTGTTGACCAATCTTGAGCCGAACGATGTGCTGTTTATTGACGAGATACACCGGCTCAGTCCGATCGTGGAAGAGGTGTTGTATCCGGCCATGGAGGATTACCAGATCGATATCATGATCGGGGAAGGCCCGGCGGCGCGGGCGATCAAGCTGGATGTGCCGCGCTTTACCCTGGTCGGCGCGACCACGCGCGCGGGTTTATTGACCTCGCCGCTGCGGGATCGCTTTGGCATCGTGCAGCGGCTGGAGTTTTATTCGGTGTCGGAATTGACGGAGATCGTGACACGCTCGGCCGCTATCCTGGGCGTGACGGTGGCGGACACGGGCGCGGCCGAGATCGCGGCCCGCGCGCGCGGCACGCCCCGTATCGCCAATCGCCTGTTGCGGCGCGTGCGCGACTACAGCCAGGTCAAGGCCGATGGCGTGATCGCCGGCGAGACGGCGGAGCGGGCGCTGGATCTGTTGAATGTCGATAAATACGGCTTTGATATGATGGACCGCAAGCTGTTGCTGGCCATATTGCAAAAGTTTGACGGCGGGCCGGTGGGTGTCGATAGCCTGGCGGCGGCGATCGGCGAGGAACGCGGCACCATAGAGGATGTGCTTGAACCCTATCTGATCCAGCAGGGCTTTATGATGCGCACCGCCCGCGGGCGGGTCGCCACGCGCCTGGCCTGGTCACATTTTGAACTCAAGGCGCCGGAGCGGGCGCCGGAAAATGAAGACCTGTTCCCGCCGGCCGGGGAATGAGGCCATGAGGGCCGGCGGCGGCGTGGAATTCAGTTGGCAGGCGCGCGTTTATTATGAAGATACGGACGCGGCCGGGGTGGTTTTTTATGCGAATTATCTGCGTTATATGGAGCGCGCGCGGACCGAGTGGCTCAGAAGCCTGGGCTTTGAGCAGGCCCGGCTCGCGCGCGAACACAATATTTTGTTTGCCGTAAGAAGTCAGACCATTGATTATAAAAAGCCGGGCAGGCTGGACGATCTGCTGACCGTGACCGCCCGCCTGTTGCGACACAAGGGCGCGATATTGATGTTCAGGCAAACCATCACCAGAGAACAGGAGTTACTCACGCGGGCCGAGGTCAGCGTCGCCTGCCTGCGGGCGGACAGCCTGAAATCGGCCCCGATACCGCGGGCATTGGCGCTAAAATTCGAGTTATGACCGCGGATCACTCCCTGCTTGACCTTATCCTGAACGCCAGTCTGCCGGTGCAGGCCGTGATGCTGGCCCTGGCGCTCGCCTCGGTGATTTCATGGGGCATGATCTTCAAGAAGCGCGTCCTGCTGAAACGCGCTAGGAAGGGCGCCGATCTGTTTGAAGAGCGGTTCTGGTCGGCGGCCGACCTCAGCCCGCTTTACACCGCCGTCAGCCGCCGCCGCTACCAGGCCGGCGGCATGGAGAAGCTCTTCGAGGCCGGCTTTAAGGAGTTCGCCCGCCTGCAAAAACAGGAGGGCATTAACCCCGACGCCATTATTGACGGTTCCGAGCGCGCGATGCGGATCGCCATGAACAAGGAAACCGATCTGCTTGAGACCAATCTGTCTTTTCTGGCCACGGTGGGGTCAACCAGCCCCTATATCGGCCTGTTCGGCACGGTCTGGGGGATCATGAACAGCTTCCGCGCGCTGGGCCAGGTGCAACAGGCCACGATCGCGATGGTGGCCCCCGGCATCAGCGAGGCGTTGATCGCCACCGCGATGGGCCTGTTTGCCGCCATACCGGCCGTTATCGCCTATAACCGCTATTCCTATGACGTTGAACGGCTGCTCAACCGCTATGACAATTTCATGCAGGAATTCTCGGCGATACTGCACCGGCACGCGCATTCCTAGGGCGCCGGGCGGGCCAGTGCCATGAGACAACGTATCCGCCGGCGCCCCATGGCCGAGATCAATGTCGTGCCTTATATAGACGTGATGCTGGTGTTGCTGATCATCTTTATGGCCACGGCCCCGTTATTGAGCCAGGGGATAAAGGTGGCCCTGCCGCAGGCGCCGGCCGAGCCGCTGCCGCCCGCCGAGCGGGAACCGCTGTTGGTCGAGATCGATAAAAACGGCCGTTTCTTTATTAATTATGGCGAAAACCCGGATGAACCGGTGGCCCCCGAGACCCTGCTCAACCGGGTCAGCGCGCTGTTGGCCTACCGGCCGGATACCGCGGTTCTGATCGGGGCTGACGCGGAGGTGCCCTATGGCCGCGTGGTCGCGCTGATGAGCCTGTTGCAGCAGGCCGGCGCGCCCTCGGTCGGGATGATCACGGCGCCGCCGGAACGCTGATTTGATGTCGGCCAACCGGTTTTTGGGCGTCAGTTCGCTGCTGCTGTCCGTGTGTTTGCATCTGGCGCTCGGTCTGGCGCTGATCTTCAGCTTTGAATCCAGCCCCGCGCCGGCCCCCGCGCCCCGGCCGCCCGGCAACAGCATCGCCGCGGTAGCGGTCGATAAAGGCGTGGTCGAACAGGAGATCAAGCGCCTCCGGCAAAAGGAGCGCGCGGCCCAGGCGGCCGAGGCAAGGCGCAAGCGGGAACTGGAACAGCTTATCCGGCAGCGTCAGGCAGAAGAGGCGCGCCTCGGGCGGCTTAAAAAGGAACGGGAAGCCAAGGAGCGCGAGGCCAGGGAGGCGCGCATCCGCCAGCGAGAGCAAGCGGAACTTGAAAAAAAACGCAGGCTCGAACAACAGAAAAAGGCCGCGGCGGCAAAGGAAAAACGGGAACTGGAGCGGCGGGAAAAGCAACGCAGCGAACGGGAAAAACGGTTGCAGGCGGAGTTGGCGGCCGAACAGGCGGCCGCACAACGGGCCCGCCGGCAACAGCAGGATGAGGCCGCGCTGGCGGCCTATACCGGCCTGATTATCGAGGCGGTCGCCAACCGGTTTAACCGGCTGGGCCTGCCCGGGGGCTTGTCTTGCGTTATCCGGATCCGTATGCTGGAAGGTGGCCGGGTCGCGGATGTCGCTATCGTAAAATCCAGCGGCAACGCGCTGTTTGACAGCCGCGCCGAGACCGCCGTCAGAGCCGCCGCGCCCTTGCCCGTGCCGGCGGAACTGCGCCTGTTTGAAAAAATGCGTAATATACGATTTACATTTGAACCCTGAAATCAGCCACAGCCATGCCGCGCCTTTTTAATCTTGTCCTGTTGCTCGGCCTCAGCGCCAACGCCGGGGCCGTGCTTGATATCAAGATCACCACGGGGATTGAACAGGCCCTGCCGATCGCCATCGCGCCCTTTGAGCGGGCCGGCGGCGGCGATACCGATGTTGACACTCCGCCTCCCGTGGATATGGCCGCCATCATCCGCGATAATCTCGGCCGCAGCGGCCGCTTCAAGGTCATGGACGAACGGCGGCAGCCGCAGCAACCGGCCGATCTGGCGGCCATTAATTTCGGCGACTGGCGCAAGCTGGGCATGGAAAGCCTGTTGATCGGCAAACTCGCCCCGGCCGCCAATGGCGATTACGAGGTCAGTTTTCGCCTGATTGATATTTATCGCGGCCGGCAGATCGCCGGTTTCAGCATACCGGCCAGGCCCGCCATGCTGCGCCGTGTGGCCCATCAGATCAGCGACTTCGTGTTTGAAAAACTGACCGGCGCGCCCGGCGCGTTTGACACGCGGATCGCCTACATTACGGTCAGGGACGGCGACGACGGCCGCATCCACGCCCTGGAAGTGGCTGACGCGGACGGCTACAACGCCCAGACCCTGCTGGAATCAAAACAACCGCTGCTATCGCCAGCCTGGTCGCCGGACGGGCAAAAGATCGCCTATGTCTCGTTTGAAGGGCGGCGTTCCGCCATTTTTATACAGGACGTGCTGACCGGCCGGCGCGAACGCATCGCGGCCTTCACGGGCATCAACAGCGCGCCGGCCTGGTCGCCGGACGGTAACAGACTGGCCATGACCCTGTCCAAAGACGGCAATACCGAAATTTACATCATGGCGCTTGAAACCAAATCATTGCGGCGCCTGACCCGTCATGGCGCTATTGACACCGAACCGGCCTGGTCGCCGGACGGGCAGAAGATCGCCTTTACCTCCGACCGGAGCGGCGCGCCGCAGGTCTATGAAATTGACGCACAAGGCGGGCAGCCCAAGCGCATCAGCTTTACGGGCGACTACAACGCGCGGCCGGAGTACGCGCCCGATGGCAGGTCAATAGCGCTGGTGCATGGCGTCAATGGCGCCTACCGGATCGGGCTGCTGGAGCCTGGCAACGGTATTATCCGCGCGCTCACGGCCACCGGCCTGGATGAATCGCCGAGTTTTTCGCCCAATGGCGCCATGATCATCTATGCCACAACGGACAGCGGCGGCGCCCGGCTTGAGGCCGTCTCGGCCGATGGCCGCATCCGCCAACGCCTGGGCCTGGCCTGGGGCGATGTGCGGGAACCGGCCTGGGGGCCTTTTTTGCAACAGGAAAACCCTGCGGGCCTGCCGGATTTTTGAATGTGATATTGCTAAGGAAGCTCTGATTGAATCAGAGCTTCCCTAACAGCGGTCTGGGCAATGCTACTTGAGGAGAAGACTTTATGACTGTGCGCTTATTAATGATAATGGCCCTGGCGGGGCTTTTGCCCGGCTGTGTTTCCGGCTTGTTCAAGCAGGAGCAGCCGGCCCGGGTTGAAGATTTGAGCGGCGCTTTGGCGGGCGCCGAAAATGGCGAAGACGCCGAGGGCGCCGAGGCCACGGCCTATGGCGTCGACACTGCGGCCACGCCGGCGTTCAGTCGGCTGGATGACCCGCAAAGCCCGCTGTCGGTCAGGGTCATTTATTTTGAATATGACAGCATCCGGGTGCAGCCGCAATACCGCGCCGCGATCGAGGCCCACGGGGCCTGGCTGGCCGCCAATCCGGGCACGGTGATCACGCTGGAAGGGCATGCCGATGAACGCGGTTCACGGGAATATAACCTGGCGCTCGGCGAGCGCCGCGCGCGGACGATCAAGGCCCAACTCGGGCTGCTGGGTGTGACCCCGGAGCAGCTTCGCCTGGTCAGCTACGGCGAGGAACAGCCTGCCGCCAGCGGCCATGACGAGGCCGCCTGGCAACAGAACCGGCGCGTTGAAATTTTATATTAGCCTTTGTGTATGACGGGATCGAATATGCGTTTTTTCTTATATCTGCTTGGATTTTTATTGTCCGCCGATTACGGCGTCCACACTGCAATGGCAGAGACGCCTGCGGCCGAAGCGGGCGCCGCCGGGCCCAATCGCCCCGCAAACAGGCCGGATAACCGGGCGCTGCTTGATATGTTTGCCTCGCTGGAATCATTGCGGCAGGAGATCAGCACATTACGCGGCGCGGTCGAGGTGCAGACCCACAATATCGAACGGCTGCAACAAAAACAGCGCGAGTTGTATTCCGATATAGACCGGCGCTTGCAGCGGCTTGAAGGCGCTGCCGCCGGCGGCGGCCTGAACGCGGACGGTTTGAACGCGGCCCCGCTTGAAGCCGCGCCGGCCCCGGCCGTTGCCCGGCCTGCGCCCGCGTCGGCAATCAGCGGCGAAGCAGAAAGCCAAGCCCCGGCCGCCGACCCGCAAGCCGCGCCATTGGCGGCCGCCCCCGGCCGGGCCGAGTCCCAAAGGCCGCCGGCCGACCCGGTGCGGGCCCAGGCCCGTTATCAGCGCGCCTTTCAACTGCTCAAGGAGACTCAATATGAACAGGCGCTGGCGGCCTTCAAACAGTTCCTGGCGGACTACCCGGACAGCGCCTACTCGGATAACGCGCAATACTGGCTGGCGGAGACAAATTATGTGATGCAGGACTATGCGGCGGCCATTGCCGAGTACCAGAGCCTGCTCGGGGCCTATCCCGACAGTCAGAAGGTCTCGCATGCCCTGTTGAAGATCGGCTACAGCCAGGCCGCGTTGGGGCAGGGCGCGGAGGCCCGGCAAACGCTGGAAAAGGTCATGGCGCTGTATCCGGGCACCACGGTGGCGCGGCTGGCGGATGAAAAGCTCAAAAAGACCGCCGCCAGCGCCGCGGCAGGCGAGTAGATGACGCCCCGCCTGGCCACCCGCGACGCGGTCAAGCGCGGGCAGGAGGCCGAGTTGCGCGTTAATGAACTGTTTTTCTCGATACAGGGGGAATCGGTCAAGGCGGGCCTGCCGACCGTGTTTATCCGCCTGAGCGGTTGCCCGCTGCGCTGCCGCTATTGTGATACGGCCTATGCCTTTCACAAGGGCCGCAAAATGAGCGTCCAATCGATCATCCGGGCCGTGGCCCAATACCGCGCCAGGCATATCACCGTGACCGGCGGCGAACCGCTGGCGCAAAGGGCCTGCCTGCCACTACTCCGGCAACTTTGTGACGAAGGCTTCCAGGTCTCGCTGGAGACCGGCGGCGCGCATGACATCGCCGGCGTGGATGAGCGCGTTATGAAGATTATGGATATTAAAACCCCGGGTTCGGCCGAAGACGGCAGGAACCGCTTTGCCAACCTGGCCTGGCTCAAGCGCCGGGACCAGATTAAATTTGTGATCTGCGACCGGGCCGATTATGACTGGTGCCGGCAAAAATTAAACGAGTATAAGCTGAGTGATATTTGTGAAGTGCTGTTTTCGCCCGCGCATGGATCACTGGCCGCGGTGGAACTGGCCGAGTGGATACTGGCTGATCAACTAAACGTGCGTTTGCAGATCCAGGTGCATAAATATCTGTGGGGCAATGACGCCGGACATTAGCGGATTTTCCGCCCCCGGCCCTGTCAACACCGCTACCAAACGGCGAGCCGGGCGTTGCCTCTTGAGCGGAGCGGATCATGACTGATTTTAACAAGGCGATTGTGCTGGTTTCCGGCGGCCTGGATTCAACCACGACCCTGGCCATTGCCAAAGATCTGGGCTTTGATTGCTATGCCCTGACCTTTGCCTACGGCCAGCGGCACCTTGCCGAACTCGACGCGGCCCGGCAGATTGCCTGCCGCTTCGCCGCCATTCAGCACAAGATTATTCAAATCGATCTGGCCGGGATCGGCGGCTCCGCGTTAACCGACAGCCGCATTGAAGTGCCGGTCGCCCCCACGGACACGGACGCCATCCCGGTTACCTACGTGCCGGCGCGCAATACCCTGTTTCTGTCGCATGCCCTGGCCTGGGCCGAGGTCCTGGACGTGAATGATATTTTTATCGGGGTCAACGCCGTTGACTACTCCGGCTATCCTGACTGCCGGCCCGAATACATCAGCGCCTTCGAACGGCTGGCCGCGCTGGCCACCAAGGCCGGGGTCGAGGGCGCCGCGTTCAGAATACACACGCCGCTGATAGAACTGAGCAAGGCCGGGATCATCAAACAGGGCCAACGGCTGGGCGTCGATTATTCAATCACCGTATCCTGCTATCAGGCAGACTCCGCCGGCCGCGCCTGCGGCCTGTGCGATGCCTGCCGTTTCAGAAAGGAGGGCTTCGCCGCCGCCAATATTGCTGACCCGACCTGTTACTTTTAGGTAAAAGTCAGCGGGTTGGGTTTATTGTAAGAAGGAGCAAGGGGATGGCTCAACTTTAAGAGAAAAAATGAGGTTTAGCCGTTGCAAATAGCAAAGGCCTTCGTTAAATTTACCTTGTTTAAATTCAAGAAGGTTTAATCATGCCAAAAGTCAGCGCCAGACGGCAAATCACACTGCCTGTTGACGGCTGTAATGAACTGGGGATCCGTCCCGGCGATCAGGTAAAAATCCTGCGCCACGGCAATCAGTTCAATATGATCAAGCAACAAGCCGGAACAGCGGCCGCCATGCTCAAAGGCCTCAAGACGGACAAAACCATCAGTGATGAGCAATCACTGCACGGCCGCTTTGAGTGATTGCAATTGATACCCATGCTTACTGTATTTTAGATAAGGTGACCCTACCGCGGTTCTGACTTCCTTCACCTTCCAGGGTCACCTCATCTAAAATAAGGTGTCAGTTATCCTGGCCACGGCATCGTTAATATCACTCATAATGCGCCTATTGCCCCCGTTGTCATTCCGGCGAAAGCCGGAATCCAGTGGTTTATGTAATACATTCCCGCTTTGGCGGGAATGACAATCAGGCAGAACTGGCGCTCATTTCACATCCCGGCCCGCCCTCCTGGATTCCGGCCTTCGCCGGGCGGCTACGGGCATCCTGCCCTCACGCCGCATACAGGACATCCTGTCCATAAATGACGACGAGGTGTTGTTTTGGTTTTCCGTCATCCCGTCTGCCTGTAGCGGGCAGGGCTTTAGCGGGCATGTAGGCTCGCATCATCTAAAATAAGGCGTCAGGTATCCTGGCCACGGTATCGTTGGTATCGCTCATATTGCCCGCTATGTTAGCAATTTAGACGAGGTCACCCTGCTTCACCTTCTCGGTTACTTTATTATTTCTCTGTATTCGGTTAAATGCCGATTCTTGAATTTGTGTTATGAACCTGAATAAAGAGATCAGTTCAACCTTTCAGACCGCGATTTAACCGCAGGGTTAGCAGCAATCCGCCGGTTTTCCAGCAGGCGAATATAGTTAAAGTAGCGTGTGCGGATCTCGCGCACATAAACCACGGCCTGACCACAGCGGCAACGACGCACCCGCTTGCCGTCCCGCATGAATGGCCTGGCCAGCGCCAGCATGGCCAGTTCAACGTTATCAAACCATTTATTGCGGTCGAGACCCATTTCTTCGGCCAGGGCGCGGGCCCTTTTTACATAGCTGTAACCCGCGTTGTAGGCGGCCAGCGCAAGCCAGATGCGATCCTCAAGCAACAGGGAGTCCTCGAGCTTGTCACGCAGATAACCCAGATAGCGGATACCGCCATAGATATTATCTTCCGGGTCATTGCTGTCGTTGACACCCATCATACGGGCCGTGGACGGGATCAGTTGCATGAGGCCCTCGGCGCCGGCGCTGGAATAGGCGTTTGGATCAAAGCGGCTTTCCTGAAACATCAGGGCGATGATCAGGCGCCAGTCAAAGGCATATTTGTCGGCATAGAGCCGGGTCAGATCGTCATAGGGAGACAGCGAAGCGATCCGGCTGGTGGCCGGTTTTTTTGTTTTCGGCAGCGGCGGCAAGGCAAAATATTTGGTATGCAAAATATTGTAATGCTGCCCGCGATAGCCGCGTTCGATATACTCATTTAACGCCCCGGCGAGTTGTGGGTTATCGGCTCTGAGCGCCCAGCGATGGGCAAGCGGCCCGGCCAGTTTGAGTTGCGCGCTTAAATCCATTGCCTGCAAAAAGCGCATATTGGATTGATGGCTGCCGGTCACGGTCAAGTCATACATGCCGAGCGCGACCATTGACAGCGACGCCTCCAGATCAACGCCCTCGTCTGCCTCGCTCAGTTCAAACTCAAGCCCCGCCTCGCGCAATGCGCGCAGATAATTCCAGTAAGGATTATCCCGCGACAAGGTAATCCTCCTGCCGGACAGGTCACTGAAATCAATCATTGGCGCCTCGGAATCCCGGCCCATCAGCAGCGGGCTGGCATAGTTATAAGGACGGGTAAACAGAATATCATCGCCGGCATTCAGCACATCGGCCGGCAACGAGGCCGCGATAACATCGCCCTTGCCCTCGGTTAACAAGGCAAACATCTCGGCCCGCGAGCGGGCGATAACCATATCAACGCGCAATTTGTGCGCGGCGGCGAAATCGCTTAACAATTCATACTCAAAACCAAGCAAACGCCCGTTTTGGAGATAATAATGGGCCGGATTGGCGGTGGTGATGACGCGCAGAATGCCGCGCGCCTTTATCGCGGGCAAATCGTCAAAATAGGTGGTTGTGACAGCGTGGGTGACATGCTGCCGGTTTAGATATTGATTGAGTTCATCCAGCAGTTCATCGGCGGCGGCCGGGACGGTCCAGGCCATATTGCGTTTGGCGGTGAGGCTATAGGCGGCCTGCAACCCCGGGTTGGCCGCCTGATAGCTCTCCAAAAGCAGGCTGTCGGCCACGGCCAGGTCATAGTCACCGTTTTTTACCCGCTCCAGCAACGTCCGGTAAGACACATGGGGCGGGACTTCAAGAATCCTGAGGCTCGCCACGGACTGTTTCAGTTCCATCAGCAATGGCCAGATTTCGGCGTCCCGGTAAGCGGCAATCTCGCGGCCGATCAGATGTTCAGGCTGGTTAATTAAATTATCATCCCTGCGCTGGATAATCCGGTGGGCCGAATCGGCCCAGGCATAGGTAAATTGCGTCTGGTTTGCGCGGCCGGCGGCCAGCGCCTGATCCTGCGCCAGCACGATGTCTCCCAGCCCGGCCGCGAGCGCCGGCAAAAGCTGCCCGGCGGTTGCAACATAATGCCAGTCGATCGTGAGATCGTTCAAACCGGCGTATTGCTCTATCAGTTGCTTTTCTTTTTTGCTGATGGCGCAGGCATGGGCAGGGTGCGCCAGCAAGACGCGCAGGCGCTTGCCCGGCTTCCTGGCGAAATTCTCATGGGGCGTGCGCACGGACTTAACAAAGCGGCCGGAGAAATCCGGCGCATAACAAAATGCATCGGCGCCCGCCGCCTGCTCCCCGGCGCTGACCGACGAGGCAAGGAACATGGCGAAATACAGCAGGCTCAAACCGGCCAGCCGCCTGATGCTGAAATTCAGGCCGAGGCCCGGCAAATTGGCGCGAGTCATGATTTGTTTCATGGTCTATATGTCGCTGCAAATGAGAAAAGTTCCATATTTTATCCTGTTTTATGCTGCGACGCAAAATATATGCTTCGGGCAGCATGGTATTTTCGGAAACGCAGGGAAAGTCAAGCGGGCCAGACCCAACTCGTATCTCAGGTATTCCTTGCCGGTATGTGCTCCGCACCGGCGGCTTGCTGGGTGCCGTAGGCTGGTACAAGTGGGAATACACTATCAAGCATCCGTTTCTGAGTGCCATGCTCGGCATTTTTGACCCCTGGATTGCTGTCGCGCTCGTGATGAATCTGGCAGGTAAATAAAATGGCGTATGCGGTCACCGTAATGGTCGTGGACAGGCGCTCGCGCAAGGGGCTTTCGGGGCATCGGGTAAAGTGCTATGGCGGCCGTGAGACAAAAACCGATTCATCGGGCATGGCAACGGTGATTTCCGAGTCTTCCAATATTACGGTGTATGTGAATGGCTTTGAGGTATATTCCGGCAGCGCGGCCCGTGCGCCGAATCCAATCATTTATGAAAAATCCTGACAGAGTGATTGATTTGCGCTTTGGCTTTATACGTATTCAGGATTTTTACAACCAGATTTTGAACAATAACACTACACTCCAGGGAGGAAAGGCAAAATGAAAAAAATACTACCCTTGCTGTGCGCCGTGCTGTTTTCAGGTGTGCTTTTCAGCCCTGCCGTCCGGGCGGCGGACTACACCAACTCCATCGGTATGCGTTTCAAAAATATCCCGGAGGGCAGTTTTTATATGGGTAGTTGCAAGCTCAGTAATGCCGACAAGGAAACCGACAAAAAGCGAAAATTTATAGGGTTGCCGCCCAAGGGTGCGGCCTGCCCTTTCGACGCCAGCCCTGATGACAAGGCAGACGATGACGAAACCCCGCAACACAAGGTGCGCATCAGCCGTAGTTTTCGGATGGGGGTCTATGAAGTCACCTTGGGGCAGTTTAAGCAATACATCGCCGACGCCGGGCGGGATGACCTGCTGACCGATAATTTTATCAAATGGAACAGCGGCAGCGATCGCGCCCCGGTAGCCTATGTCTCGCAGCGTGATGCGCAGGGCTTTATCGGCTGGCTCAATAAAAAAGAGGGCGCCCGGATCTACCGTTTGCCCACCGAAGCGGAGTGGGAATACGCGGCGCGGGCGGGCACGATAACGAGATATAGCTGGGGCAACGCCATCGGCCGCAACTGGGCCAACTGCAATGGCTGCGGCAGTCAGTGGGATGGTAAGGGACCGGCCCCAGTGGGGAGTTTTGCGGCCAATGCCTTTGGCCTGTATGACATGCACGGCAATCTCTGGGAGTGGGTGGAGGGCTGCTGGTACTACAACTACGAAGGCGCGCCAAGCGACGGCAGTGCTTGGACGACGGGCTGCGACGAATCGCTTGCCGTATCACTTGCCGTTTTGCGCGGCGGCTCCTGGGTCTCTATTCCACAGAGGTTGCGCTCTGCGAGCCGCCTCAGGAGCTGGTCGTCGTATCGCTACGCCTATAGCGGCTTTCGGCTTGTCCAGGATATAACCCCTTGAATCTTAACCCTTGACCCTTGCCTCGCCTGCGACGAATTTCTGCGTTTTTAAGGTGAAATCATTGAAGATTATCCAGATGATAAGCCATACCCAAGTTGCCTGATTTTGGGCAGGGATTTTCAGGTGAACCTATTCACAGCGTTTGGGCTTATAATCAAGAAAGCATGTGGGCAGTCTTAATCACGGTGTATTGTCCCGATCCGGGACGTTGGCTTGGCTGGAAAGATTAAGGTTGAAAAAATGAAATCATTTGAAAAGTATCCTGTCAAGCGCTCACACGCTACGCGATTTCTTTTCTCGGAAAAATCCTGCTTCTACCTGAACCTGTACACTGTTCTAATCCTGAGAATCGGGTAAGCTGTGTTTGTTACCGGGAACGGTAACCCTGTTTTGACCAAAGCAAGACCGCGCCCATGACAAAAGTTGGCATTATCGCAAATCCTGTCTCGGCCCGTGACATCCGGCGGATTGTCAGCCATGCCGGCAACCTGTCGATCAATGACCGGGCAAATATCGTGCTGCGCATGCTCGCCGGCCTCGCCGCGACCGGGGTGGAGGAAGCGCTGATCATGCCTGAGAACGGCGGCATCCGCGCCCATTTGCTGCGCATGATCAGGCGTGAGTCCAGGGTCGGGCAGCCGCGCTTGCCGAGGGTCAGCTATCTGGAAATGCCGGTCACCTGCACGGCCGGGGACAGCGCCGAAGCCGCCCGCCGGATGCGCGATCAGGGTGTCGCGGCCATCATCGTGCTCGGTGGTGACGGCACCAACCGGGTGGTCGTGTCACAGTGCGGGGACACCCCCATCGCCGGCGTCTCGACGGGCACCAACAACGCCTTTCCGGAACTGCGCGAACCCACCATCACCGGCCTGGCCGTGGGGCTGGCCGCGACCGGACAGGCGCCCTCTGAAGACGCCTTCTCCCGCAACAAACGGCTCGAAGCGCGCGTCAACGACCGGCGCGAGATTGCGCTGGTGGATGCCGCCGTCGTGTCCGAGCGCTTTATCGGCGCGCGCGCGATCTGGAAGACGGAAAATTTCCGCGATCTCTTTGTCACCTTCGGGCAAGCGGACGGGATTGGCCTGTCGTCCATCATCGGCCTGCTGGCGCCGCTGGACAGGCAGACCCCGGAAGGGCGGCGCGCGCGTCTCGTGCCGCTTGAGGCCGCCCGGACGCGCCTGACAGCGCCGATCGCGCCCGGCCTTATTGAAGAGATTGGCATCGGGTCGCTCGAAACAATGACCCCCGGCGCGGTCTATCGCCCCGACGTTACGGCCGGCGCCTTCGCGCTCGATGGGGAGCGTGAACTGACCTTCGGCGAGGGCGACGAGGTGAGCATCCGGCTTGAAGTCGACGCGTTCCGAACCGTCAATGTGCCGGGCTGCATGGCCTATGCGGTCAAACACGGGCTGCTCGCCCGCCCGGCGAACGGCGCGCCGCGCGCGGTTTGGGGGCAGGGTCACCTCATCTAAAAGTAAGGTGTCAGGTATCCTGGCCACGGCATCGTTAGTATTGCTCATAAAGCGCCTATCGCCCCCGCCGTCATTCCGGCGAAGGCCGGAATCCAGTGGTTTATGTAATCCATTCCCGCGTCAGCGGGAATGACATTCTAAAGAAACGGCAAGTCAACGCGCCCTCCCACAAACCCCGGCAACCATTAACCCCCCGGCCCCGCCCTCCTGGATTCCGGCCTTCGCCGGGCGGCTACGGGCGTCCTCGGCGGCTTGTTCCAGACGCCGCTCTACCACCTACATCCCTGTAGGCGTGCCCTCACGCCGCATACAGGACATCCTGTCCATAAATGACGACGGGGTGTTATTTTGGCTTTCCATCATCCTGTCTGCCTTTAGCAGGAATGCAGGGTCACCTCATCTAAAATAAGGTGTCAGGTATCCTGGCTACGGTATCGTTGGTATCGCTCATAATGCGCCTATTGCCCCCGCCGTCATTCCAGCGAAGGCTGGAATCCAGTGGTTTATGTCATCCATTCACGTGTCAGCGGGAATAACATTCTAAAGAAACGGCAAGTCAACGCGCCCTCCCACAAACCCCGGCAACCATTAACCCCTCGGCCCCGCCCTCCTGGATTCCGGCCTTCGCCGGAATGACGACGGGGCAAAAACGGAAATGAGCGGTATTCCGACAGACCCCCTCTGTCATCCCCGGTAAATTCCCAACTACAACCTCCTCCGTCATTGCGGGAATGACAATTAGACAGAACCGGCGCTCATAATCACATCCCGGCCGGCCCGGCCCGTTCAACTTGTCCTAATACTTTATGTCGCAAAATGCAACACATTATTTACACAATGAATATCAGGGCCTATAAATAGCGCCGTTGTAACAAAACCATTAACACACAAAGAGCAGGAGGTAAGTTTGCTATGTTAAATCAACTTAAAGCCCGCGCCTTGCACAAGGCAACAATGGCCATTGTCAGCGCGGCGGCTGTCTTTTTTACCGCGTTCAGCGCGCCTTCGGCGATTGCCGCCGCCGGCGTAACCTGGAAAGACCTTCAAAACGATCACAAGACCACGGATGACGTGCTGATGTATGGTCTGGGCCTCAAGGCGCAGCGCCACAGTTCGCTCAACCAGATCAATACCGCCAATGTCGCAAAAATGCGCCCCAAGTGGTCCTTCTCGTTTGGCGACGAGAAACAACGCGGCCAGGAAGGCCAGGCGCTGATTCGTGATGGCGTCATTTATATCACGGCCTCGTATTCGCGCATGTTTGCGCTGGATGCCAAGACCGGCAAGAAGCTCTGGCAATATACCGCGCGTCTGCCGGATGATATCCGCCCCTGTTGCGATGTGGTCAATCGCGGCGCGGCCATCTATGGCGACAAGGTCTTCATGGGTCTGCTCGACGCCTCGATCGTGGCCCTCGACAGGAAGACCGGCAAGGCGGTCTGGAAGAAAAAATTCGGCGACCACACGGCCGGTTATACCATGACCGGCGCGCCGTTCATCATCAAGGACAGGAAGACCGGCAGGGTCTTGCTGATTCACGGCTCATCCGGCGATGAATTCGGCGTGCTCGGGCAACTGTTTGCGCGGGATCCCGACACCGGCGAGGAAATCTGGATGCGGCCGTTTGTTGAAGGCCACGTGGGCCGCCTGAACGGCAAGGAATCCACCCCGACCGGAAACCCGAAGGCGCCTTCCTGGCCTGATGGCGATTACAAGGGTACGGGCAAGGTTGAAGCCTGGAGTCACGGCGGTGGCGCGCCCTGGCAAACGGCCTCATTTGACGAGGAAACCAATACCATCGTGGTCGGCACCGGCAACCCCGCGCCGTGGAATACCTGGAAGCGCACCGGCCCGGATAAGAATCCCGGTAACTGGGACAGCCTCTATACCTCCGGTCAGGCTTATGTCGAGCCCAGCACCGGCGAACTGGTCGGCTTTTTTCAGCATACGCCCAACGATGCCTGGGATTATTCCGGCAACAATGAGATCATTCTGTTTGAATACAAAGATCCCAAGAGCGGCAAGATGGTCAAGGCCGGCGGCCATGCCGACCGCAACGGCTATCTGTTCATCACCGACCGCGCCAAGCTGGCCAAGCGCGGCGCCAAACAGGCCAATAAGCCCACGGCCCTGATCGCGGCCCATCCCTTCGTGCCCGATATCACCTGGTCCAAGGGCTTTGACCTCAAGACCGGCCGGCCTATCGTGAATTTCGATCAATACCCGCCAGAGCCGGAGCCGGGCCAGAGACAGGGCAAGAAGATTTCGGTCACCCCCAACTTTCTGGGCGGCAAAAACTGGAATCCGATGTCCTATCATCCCGACACCGGTCTGTTTTATATCCCCGCCAACCACTGGTCAGAGGATTACTGGACGGAAAACATCACCTATAAAAAAGGCGCGGCCTATCTGGGCCAGGGTTTCCGGATCCACAAGCAGTTCGACGACCATATCGGCGCCTTGAAGGCCATGGACCCGCTCACGGGCGAGATCATCTGGGAACACAAGGAAAAGCTGCCGCTCTGGGCCGGCACCCTGACCACCAAGGGCGGGCTGGTGTTTACCGGCACCAGCGATGGTTATGCCAAGGCCTTTGACGCCAAAAGCGGCGAGGAACTGTGGTCATTCCAGACCGGTTCGGGCATCGTGTCCATCCCGGTCACCTGGGAAATGGACGGCAAGCAGTATGTCGGCATCGGTTCCGGCTATGGCGGCGCGGTGCCGCTCTGGGGCGGCGATATTGCCGACCTGACCAAGCCGGTATCACAGGGCGGCTCTTTCTGGGTGTTTGAAATCCCCGAACAGGTCGCGACCGGCGCCGGTGGCAGCGAAGTCGCGGCCAACTGAATGGAGTAAAAACGGCTTTGAGTCGTCTCGCCCGCGCATTCCCCGGCAGGCGAGTTTTTTTAATCGGCGGGGCTTTATAGCCCCGCCATCTTTAATCCTTTAACGCGGGAACAAGATCAGTGAAGGGATTATCTGCAAAATCATTCAGTGCGGGCCTGCTGCTTTTGCTGTCCGGCTTCAGTCTTTCATTGCCGGCCTACGACACCATCGTCAATCGCCAGCAGCGGCCTGATCCGTGGATCGTGAACGGCTGTGAAATCAAGCCGGGCACGGTCTGCAAGAACGCCGATCTCCGCTTTGCGGACCTCAAGAATGCGGACCTCAGCAACGCCGACCTGAGCGGCGCGAGCCTCGTGCGGGCCGATTTACGCGGCGTAAAGTTTATTGGCGCCGATTTGTCCGGGGCCGACCTGGAATCGGCCGATATGCGGATCAGCAATCTAAAGGGGGCCAGACTGGTCCGCGCCAGCCTGCGCGGCGTCAATCTGGAATTCTCCAGGGCGGTAAGGGCGGAGATGAATTATGCGGACCTGACCGCGGCCAATTTCGAGATGGTGCGCGCCAATCAGATTCAACTGGTCGGCGCCAGGATCATCAACACCAACTTGCAGGAGGCCAAGCTGTATGAGGCCAATCTGGCCGACGCCGTGATGGAGGGCGCAAGGATCAGGTTCGCTATTTTTCAGGGCGCGTTCATGGAGGGGTGCAAGGGCTGTCCCCATGACTGGTAGGGGCATTGTCCTTGCCGCAAGTCTGCTTGGCCTGACAGCGGTCCTTGTCGCCGTGGCCCGGGCCGCCGGGACGGATGTTGTATCCGCCCTGCAATTATGCAGGAAAATAGAAGCTCCGGAGGCCAGGCTGGCCTGTTTTGATAACAGCGCGAGACGCTTCGCCCCGCCGACCCTGCAAGGCAAGCTCGGGCATGTCAGCGATGTGTTCAGTCTGACGGAGCCCCATGTCTTGCGTTACCGCAGTCATGGCGTGATCTTTGTGCTGTATCTGCGCGATGGCGAGGGCAATGTCTTGCAGAATCTGCACCTCGGCGGGCGGGGCGAGGCCGAATACCTTATTGAGCGGCCCGGAGAATATTCCTTAAAAATTGACGGCAGCGCGGCCTGGGAAATCTGGCTGGAACCCATTAAGGAAGCTCTGAATAAGTCCATCCAGGACTTATCAGAGCACGCAAGGTGAAAATGCGATTTTCACCTTTCTTCAAAATCAATGACTTACGTCATTGATTTTGGCGGTACGTCCCTGTACCGCAGGAAGCTCTGATTCAATCAGAGCTTCCCTAAGCGACCGCGCCGCCTACATAACTGGAACTGGAGGAAGTGTGAAATGAAAATAAACTGTCTGCTTGGCCTTTTTCTAAGTCTTTTTTGCCTGTCCGGCGTGTTTGCCCACGGCGATGGCGCGCCGCAGCCGGTTGACACCGAGGGTCTGGACGCGCTCGGGGAGGAATGGTTGACCCAAAACCCTTATAAGGATAATGAACTGGCCATCGAGATTGGTTCATCCGGCTATAATTCCAATTGCGCCCGCTGCCACGGACTGGATGCGAAATCGGGCGGCATTGCGCCGGATCTGCGCTGGCTTGAGGACGATCTGGAAGGCGACGAATGGTTTATATATCGGGTCCGCAATGGCGCGATTCGCAACGGCGTCACCTATATGCCGAAGTTCGAGGGCTTGTTGAGCCAGGAAGCCATGTGGGCGATCCGCGCCTATATCAACGCGCAGCCTGATGATTAGCTTCCGGCCCGCCGGCAATAATATCCGGCATGGCAAAGCCGGCCGGTCAATTCCCTTGACCGCGCCGGCGGCTTAATGTGAGGCCGTTTAGCCCGAGGGCCGGCGGCCTGATGCTGCTGGCGGCTGTACTGAGCGCCGCTTCCGTACAGGCTGAAATCAACGATTATCAGATACGTCGCCTGATCCTGTACCAGACGGATTGCAGGCTGGATGAACTGACAAGACAGCCCGCCGGCGGTGGGCTCAACTTTTTAGCCACTTGCCAGAATCTTTCCTTCTATCCCGAGGGCGTGCTCATCGAGTGCGGCGACGGGGATGACGAAACCACCTGCAAGGTGAAGACGGAAAGCCGCTCTTTTGACCTGAAAATGATGCAACAGGATTGAAATCGGCGGGCGGGCCTGAACCTGATGATCTGAATCCGTTTAGGAAGCCCTGAATAAATCCATCCTGGATTTCTCAGGGCACGCAGGGTGAAAATGCGATTTTCACCCTGCTTCAAAATCAATGACTTACGTCATTGCCAAGTTATTGATTCTGGGGCGGCACATCCCTGTACCGCAGGAAGCTCTGATTCAATCAGAGCTTCCTTTACTATCCTTATTCCCGCCAGGGTCTCTTCAATTTCCACGGATTGGGCAATTTCCCCTGTAACGACAGCGACAGGCAGGCCCCGGCGATCAATATCGCGCCCAGGCCGAAACCCACATCCGGTATCTCGTTCCAGCCAAGCCAGCCGATCAATGTCGCCAGCGCCACGCTGACATAGGCAAACGGGGCAACCGTCACCGCTTCATTGTGGGTAAAGGCATAGGTCAGAAAGGTCTGCCCGGCCGTGGCGCAAATGCCGGCCAGCAACATCAGCCCGATGTCATGGGCGCTGGGCGTCTGCCAGAGCCAGATCATCAGTATGCCCGAATACAATGTCGAGAAGATACTGAAATAGAATACCGTGCGCATCACGGGTTCGGTGCCGGCCATATAACGCACCAGGATCTTGGCGCAGGCGATAAAAAAACCGGAGCAGAGGCCGATCAGGGCCGCATGGGTAAATAATGAGGTGCCGGGCTTGAGGATCAGCGCGATACCCATAAAGCCGGCCAGCAATGCGATGACGCTGTAGATGCTGACTTTTTCCTTGAGCAGGGTCATTGCCAGCAGGCCGATAAACAGCGGTGAGGTGGCGTTTAGCAGGGTCGATTCAGACAGCCCGACATGGCCAATGGCATAAAAAAAACAGGTCATGGCGCACAGGCTGACAAAACCGCGCAGCATGTGCATGGCCAATACCGGGGTCTTGATAAAGTCGATGCCCCTGGGCAGGACGACCGGCAGGATAATCAATAAGCCGATAATGCTCCTCAAAAACACGAGTTGCGCGGCCGGCAAATCCGATGAGGCCAGTTTGATACAGCTTGCCATCACGGCAAAGCAAACGGCCGAACAGAAGGCCGGCAAAAAACCATGGATCAGATAACGTTTATCGAATCCCATCAGCCCGCCGCTTCTGCCGCGCGGATTCTAAAATAAAGAGCGTTCATCTGATTATGGGCCGGCGTGTCTGCCTGTGGCAGGGATGGTTCAGGGGAATGGCATGAATGCCAGAGACATAAGGGCGATGATAGCGCAGATAAGGGAGCAGGGATAGGATATAGTCTCGCTTTTTACTGCCTATGCGGGAATAATGTCTATTAACTATCAGGAAACTTTCAACAAAAAACCGGAGTAAACGATGCTGGACAAGATTTTTGAGATGCAGACCGAACTGAATGATTATGTCTTTTCCAAAAATGGACTTAGGGACGAGACCGGCCGGGGGCTGACCATGCAGGCCATCATGCGGGCCGCGGCCGGGGATCAGCGCATGGTCAATGCGTTGCCGAATCAATGGCTGCGGAATTATTCAAAGGCAATGCGGGAGGAATTGAATGAACTGGACGAAGAATTACTGTGGAAATGGTGGAGCAAGGACGAGATTGATTTGCAGAATATCCGGGTCGAGTTGATCGATATACTGCATTTTCTGGTATCGGCCATGATGTGCGCCGGCTTGACGGCCGACAAGGTGCTGGATATATACCGGCAAAAACATGCGGTTAATCTGAGGCGTCAGGACAGAGGCTATAATAAAAAGGACAAGAACGAGGACGATAACCGTCCGATTGCCTGACTTCGGCCGCGGAATAAGTCCCTGTCATGGCTTTTTTATAGTCGAAAATATCAGCCCCGGTGAACATGATGAAATACAGCCCCACAGCGCTTCGTCAAATGAAACAGGTCAGGCCGATCGCGGTGCTCACGGCCTATACCTGCCCGGTCGCGCGTTGTCTGGAAAAGGCCGGCATTCCGGTAATCCTGGTCGGCGACACGGTCGGCATGGTCGAGATGGGTTTTGACAGCACCCGCGCCGTCACCATCCGACACATGGAATACCATGTCGGCGCGGTGCGGCGCGGCGCGCCCGGCACGCATATTATTGCCGATATGCCCTACAATACCGACCGTGACCCGGAAACGGCCCTGCTTAACGCGCGTTTATTACTGGCCGCCGGGGCCGACAGCGTCAAGCTGGAGGGGCCGAAATGCGATGTGATCCGGCATTTAATCCGGCATGATATTGCGGTGGTCGGGCACACCGGTTTAACCCCGCAGACCGCGAGGAATTTCAGGCAGGCGGGGGTTGAGCGCCAGGACGCGGCGCGCATTTACGCCGACGCCTCTGCCATAGCCGAGGCCGGCGCCTTTTTGCTGGTGCTGGAACATATCCCGTCCGATCTGTCGGCCTCCATTACCGCGGCGCTGCCGATACCCACCATCGGCATTGGCGCCGGCCCGGACTGTGACGGCCAGGTGCTGGTGATCAATGACGCTGCGGGGCTCGGCGATTACTGGCCGCCCTTTTCAAAGCAATATGCCCATCTCGGCCAATCAATCCAGGCCGTTGCCGGCGCCTTTTTAAGCGAAGTTGAACAACGCAAATTCCCGGACAATATCATCAAGCTCAATGTTTCCGATAAGGCTTAGCAAGAGAATGGCCCCCGAAACGTCGCCAAAATCATTGACGCAAGTCACTGATTCTGAAGCCCTGCCTGCTACAGGCAGGAAATAGATAAGCCAGTCTATTAGGCCAGCATAATATGCCCAGCAGACCATTCCAGGTGCTGTCGGCAGGCTCTCGGCAGGAAATTTTAATAATGATTACCTGTTTTCCCCCACGCCCTGCCGTTAGCTGACCGCTTTTCCTCATTCTTGAAGTTAATGATCGGGTATCGACGCTAAGCCAATGAAATAAAAGCTATTCATCATTTCCCGCCTTTTTAAATCTGTTTTTTCAAATTTTTTATGCCGGGCAAGGCGTAAAAAATTCCATTTTTCTCCGAAAAATACGCAAACAAGCCTTGACAGAGCCGCCTTTGGCTTCCTATAGTTATGAAGTGGGGATTAGTGGTTGAAAGTGGTTTTTAAAGACGGATTGGAATACGAAGGTGTTTACAGGCCCTAATAAAATCAGTGTTGACAGCAAGGGGCGCTTGGCCATCCCGAGTTGTTATCGTGAGTTTATCCTGGTGCAGTTTGAAAATCGGCTGACTATTACCCTTAGCCCATTTGACCGGGCCCTTTGGCTTTATCCCCGGCCGGAATGGGACAAGATCAAATCAAAGTTATCCGCGCTTGCTGATTCCGATAAGCAAAGCCGGCGCGACAAGCAGATGATACGGGGTTATGCCCGTGATTGCGAGCCGGACGGCCAGGGACGCATCCTCATCCCCCGGTTGTTGCGCGATTATGCCGGGCTGGCCGGGCCGGCCATGATTTTTGGGCAGGACAATAAGTTCGAGATCTGGAACGAAGCGGCCTGGGATCAGGAATTTGCCGAATGGCAGCAATCCATCGGCGATGATTCCGGTTCCGTGCCCGAAGCGCTCCGGTCAATTTCTTTTTAGGATTATTCAGATTGATCATCGCAACACATTGGAGCCTGGGCATAAACCGGTCTTGCTGGACGAAATCATTGAATCGCTCAATATCCGCGCGGACGGCCTTTATATCGACGGCACCTTTGGCCGCGGCGGCCACAGCCGGGCGATCCTCGCGCGGCTTGGCCGGGGCGGCAGGCTGCTTGCCTTTGACAAGGACCCGGCCGCGGCAGGGGCGCTTGCCGGGACGTTCAGGGATGACCCTCGTTTTGAAATTATGCAGGGTTCTTTCACGATGTTGACAGAGGCGTTACAGCGGCGCAAGCGCGCCGGCGGGGTCGCCGGGCTGGTGCTGGATTTGGGCGTGTCTTCGCCGCAATTGAATGATGCGGCGCGCGGTTTCAGTTTTCGCCTGGATGGGCCTTTAGACATGCGCATGGATAACACGCGCGGGCCGACGGCGGCGGACTGGCTGGCGAGCGCGCCTGAAACAGAGATCGCGGACGTGATCTATCACTATGGCGAAGAACCCGCGGCGCGGCGCATTGCTGCGGCAATCGCCAGGCAGAGAGGCGCACAAAAGATGACGAGCACCCGCCAACTGGCCGCCCTGGTCGGCCGCATTGTGAGGGCCGGGAGGAAAAAGCAGCATCCGGCCACGCGCACCTTTCAGGCGCTCAGGATTTTTATTAACCGGGAGCTTGACGATCTGAGACAGGTGTTGCCACAGGCCGTTGCGGCCCTGCAAACGGGCGGGCGGCTGGCCGTGATCAGCTTTCATTCGCTGGAGGACCGCATCGTGAAGCGTTTTATCCGGGCCGAGGCCCGCGCCGATCATGGTCTGCCCGTCTGGGCGGCAGCGCCGGTTGCAACGCCGCCCAGGCTGAAATCAGTGGGCAAAAAAATCCGCGCGGGAGCGCGCGAGATAAACGCGAATCCGCGCGCCAGAAGCGCCGTGCTCAGGGTCGCGGAGCGTTGTTGAGCATGTTGCGCCTGGTGGAATACGTTTTGTACGCGCTGGTGTTTTTCTCCGCGCTGTGGGTGGTGATCGCCCAGCATGACGCGCGCCGTTTTTTCGTTGAGCTGCAGGCCCTTGCGGAGGAACGTGACGCATTAGATGAGCAGTGGGTGCGCCTGCAACTTGAGCAGAGCACCTGGGCCAGTGATGATCGAATCGAGGCCGTGGCCAGGCGGGAACTGAATATGCGGTCGCCGGAGCAGGGCGCCGTGGTGTTGCTGGCAAAATGAAGACCGCCGCGAAACATCCTGAATACCCGTTGCGCCGCTGGTTGCTGCTCGGCGGCTTCTTGTGTGGCGCGCTGCTGTTATGCGGCCGCGCCATCTACCTGCAATTATTAAATAATGATCCCCTTAAAGCCTATGGCGATGCGCATTCTATCGGGGTTGTTGAAATCCCGGCCCATCGCGGCGTGATTACTGATCGCAACGGCGAACAACTGGCGATGAGCACGCCGGTCCAATCCATCGGCGCCAGACCCCGGGAGGTGTCTGAAGACAGCGCGCGTTTGCCGGAACTGGCCGCGCTGTTGGGGTTTGAGGCCGACGCCCTGCGCGGCTATCTGCGTAAGCACAGGGGCCGCGATTTTGTTTTTATCCGGCGTCAGGTTCTCCCGGAGACGGCCGCGGCCGTGGCAGAACTGGCGATCCCGTGGGTTGAGGCCCGGCCTGAATACAAGCGCTATTACCCGGCCGCGGAGATCAGCGCCCATATCATCGGTTTTACCGGTATTGATGACCAGGGTCAGGAAGGGCTGGAACTGGCCTATGACCATTGGCTGAGCGGCAGGCCCGGCAAAAAGCGGGTCTTGCGAGACAGCCTGAAGCGGGCCGTGCAGGATATAGAGCGCATCCGGCCGGCCCGGCCGGGCAAGCCGCTTAGCCTCAGCATTGATCGCCGCGTGCAATATCTGGCCCACCGGGAACTGGCCGCGGCCGTCAAACAGCACCGCGCCCGGGGCGGCTTGCTGGTGATGCTGGACAGCCGCACCGGGGAGGTTATGGCGATGGCGGGCTGGCCCGCCTATAACCCGAATGACCGCGGCAACTTCAAAAGTGATTATTATCGCAACCGGGCGCTGACCGATATGTTTGAGCCCGGTTCGACCATGAAACCCTTTGCCGTGGCGGCCGCGCTGGAGTCCGGCCGCTACCGGCCAGAGACGCGGATCGACACCGCGCCCGGTCATTTAAAGGTTGGGGATCATACCGTGCGGGACGCGCGTAATTACGGCCAGATTGATGTTGCGACCGTGCTCGGCAAATCCAGCAACGTGGGCGTCAGCAAGATGGTGTTGTCGCTGGCGCCGGAGCAATACTGGCGGACGCTCTACCGGCTTGGTCTTGGCCAGTCAAGCGCGAGCGGTTTCCCGGGCGAGGCGGCCGGCGAACTGCGGCCGTTTGAGGCCTGGTCCGAGTTTGAAATGGCCACGATGTCCTTCGGTTATGGCCTGTCGGTCACGCCTTTGCAACTGGCGCGCGCCTATGCCGTGCTGGCCGCGGACGGCATTATGCGGCCGGTGTCTTTCCTCAAGGTGGAGCAGGCCGCGGCCGGCGAGCGCGTTATCTCCAGGCGCGTGGCGCGCCAGATCAGGGCCATGCTGGCCACGGTCGTGTCCCCGGAGGGTTCCGGCAAGCGCGCGGCGATACCTGGCTACCGGGTCATCGGCAAGACCGGCACGGCCCATAAATACGATGATAAAAGCGGCGGCTATTCCGAGGACCGCTATCTGTCCCTGTTTGCCGGCATCGCGCCGGCCGGTGCCCCGCGTTATGTGATGCTGGTCTTGATCGATGAGCCGCGCGCCGACAATCATTTTGGCGGCCTTGTGGCCGCCCCGGTGTTCGCCAGGGTCATGGCCGGCGCCCTGCGGCTGTTAAATGTCCCCCCGGACGACCCGGCCGCGCTGGGCCGCCCGCTTATGGCCCATACTCGGACGCCTGTCCGGCAGGCAGGGCCGGGCCGATGATGGCCGGGGCCGCAGCGCAACAGGGCAGATCGCTGGCGGATATCCTGTCCGGGGAACCGGCCTGGGCGTTTGCCCGGGAATCTGTCGGGAATTCGGCCGCCAAGTCCGCCGCCGACCATATCATCATAGCGGGTATCGCAATCGACCACAGGCAGGTCCGACCCGGCGATCTGTTTCTTGCCTGTAAAGGTTTGCGGCATAACGGCATGGATTATATTCATGCCGCCGTCAAGGCCGGCGCCATTGCCGTTGCGGTTGACGCGGCGGAACCGCTCGCTGTTGACCCGCCGGCGCCCGTGCCCGTGCTAAAGATTCCGGCCCTGCGCAAACGGGCGGGCTGTCTGATCAGCCGTTTTTTTGAGGAGCCGTCCAGGGCCATACAGTTATTCGGCGTGACCGGCACCAACGGCAAGACCACGGTGGCGTATCTGATCGCCCGCGCCCTCTCAGCGGCCGGCCGCCGGGCCGCCCTGATCGGCACGCTGGGCCATGGGCCGCCGGCGGCGCTGGAACCCTCCGGCCATACCACGCCTGATCCGCTGCAACTGCATTCCCTGCTGGCCGGCTGGCGCGGCCGATTCGACAGCGTTGCGCTGGAAGTCTCATCGCATGCGCTTGATCAGGGGCGCGTGGCCGGCCTCCTGTTCGATATTGCCGTGTTTACCAATCTTAGCCGCGATCACCTTGATTATCACGCCGATATGAACGCCTATGCCGCGGCCAAATTTCAGTTGTTTGAGGCCCCTGAATTAAAGCAGGCCATCGTTAATATTGATGATCAATATGGATCAAAACTGCGCGCGCGTCTGGGCGGGGAAATTAATGTCGTGGCCTGCTCCGCCAATGCCGGGACCGGGGCCGAGGTGGTTTGCCGCGCATGTGAACCGCTTGGCCTGGGTTATCGCTTGAGTCTGCACAGCCCCTGGGGGGAGGCGCGCATAGCAACCCGCCTGCCGGGCCGGTTTAATATTGACAACAATCTGGCCGCCTTCGCGGCCCTGTGCGCGGCCGGTATCCCGGCCCGCCGGGCCGCGCGCGCGCTGTCCGCGGTCAGCGGCATACCCGGCCGGATGGAATGCTTCAGCGCGGCGCACAAGCCCCTGCTGGTGGTCGATTATGCGCACACGCCGGACGCCCTGCAAAAGGCGCTGCTGGCATTGCGTCCGCATTGCCGCGGCCGGCTGCATTGCGTGTTTGGCTGCGGCGGCGAGCGCGATAGCGGCAAGCGCCCGCAAATGGGCGCGCTGGCCGCGGCGCTGGCCGATCATGTCATTCTGACCAGCGATAACCCGCGTTCGGAACCGCCACAACAGATCATCCGGCAGATTTTGGCCGGCATCAAGGACAGGCGCCGGGTCACGGTCGAGGAAGATCGGTCCGCCGCCGTGAGCGGCGCATTTGCAAACGCGGCGCCGGAGGACGTGGTGTTGATCGCCGGCAAGGGCCATGAAAGCACGCAGACAGTAGGCAGTATGCGCCTGCCGTTTAGCGATCGCGAACTGGCCAGAAGCCTGACGGCGGTGGCCGCATGATCAGCATGACGTTGACCGAGGCCGCGGCGGCCACGGATGCCAGCCTGCACGGGGCCGATCGGCCCGGGCAGGCCCTGGCCTTTCAGGGTTGCAGCAGCGATAGCCGTCATTTAGAGCCGGGCAATCTGTTTGTGGCCCTGCGCGGCGAGCGTTTTGACGGGCACGATTATGTCGAAAGCGCCGAGCAAAAGGGCGCCAGCGCCGTGCTGATCGAGCGCGCCGTCAGGCATTCCCGGCCGGCCCTGAGCGTCACCGATTCATGCAAGGCAATGGGCCTGCTGGCGCGGGCCTGGCGCGAGCGGCTCGGGTTGCCCGTGGTGGCCGTGACCGGCAGCAACGGCAAGACCACGGTCAAGGAGATGACGGCCGCCATCTTGTTCGAGATGGCCGCGGTGCACGCCACCGAGGGCAATCTCAACAACGCGGTCGGCGTGCCGTTGACCCTGTTCGGCCTTGGTAAACAGCACCGCTATGCCGTGGTCGAAATGGGCGCCAGCCGGGCCGGCGAGATCCAATGGCTGAGCGCTATCACCCGGCCGGATGTGGCGCTGATCACGCAATGCGGGCCGGCCCATCTGGCCGGCTTTGGCAGCGTGGCCGGGGTCGCGCGCGCCAAGGCCGAGATTTATTCGGGCCTCAAGCCCTCCGGCACGGCGATCATCAACGCCGATGATGACTATGCCGATTTCTGGCGCGCCGCCTGCCGCGCGCGGACACAGAAGAGCTTTGGGATCGAGGCCGCCGAGGCCGATGTGCGCGCCAGCCGGATTCAGCTTGTGGCCGCGCCGCCCGCCATGCGCTTTGAATTAAATTGCGCTGAAGGCGGCATCGGCGTCAGCCTGCCGCTCGCGGGCCGCCATAACGTGCTGAACGCGCTGGCCGCGGCCGCCTGTTGTCTGAGCCTGGGTATTGATCTGGCCACGATCAAGCGCGGCCTGGAAAAGGCGCGGCCGGTCAAAGGCCGCTTACAGATCAGAAGCGGCCGCGCCGGGGCGCGCATTATTGATGACAGCTATAACGCCAACCCGAGCTCGCTTACGGCGGCCCTGGACGTGCTCGGCCAGTGTCCGGGCCGGCGCTATCTGGTGTTGGGGGATATGGGCGAATTGGGCGACCGCGCCCGGGAGATGCATATTGCCGCCGGCCGCGAGGCCGGGGCGGCCGGCATCGACGGCCTGTTTACGCTGGGGGAATTGAGCGGCAATGCCGCCAGGGCCTTCGGCCCGGGCGCGCGGCATTGCGGGGAGTTGACCGAACTTATGCAGGCGCTGGAACCGGTCGTGGCGGCCGATGCCACGGTGCTGATAAAGGGGTCGCGCTCGATGCGGATGGAACGGGTCGTGCGCGCGCTGACGGAGGGGCAGACCTGATGTTGCTGTGGCTGACGGAATATCTGCTCCGCTTTGACAGCGGCTTTAGCGTGTTTCGCTATCTGACCCTGAGGACCATACTGGGCGTGCTCACCGCCCTGTTTATTTCCTTCATTCTGGGGCCTTATCTGATTCGTCATTTAAGCCGCAGACAGATCGGCCAGAGCGTGCGTGACGATGGCCCGGCCTCGCATCTGGACAAGATCGGGACGCCGACCATGGGCGGCCTGCTGATCCTGGTATCCATCAGCTTCAGCACCCTGTGCTGGGCGGATCTCTCGAATCGTTATGTCTGGGTGGTGTTGCTGGTGACCCTGTTGTTTGGCGTGATTGGCCTCATTGATGACTATAAAAAGGTGATCGACAACGATAGCCGGGGCCTGCCCGCCAGATATAAATACGCGGCCCAGTCGCTGGTGGGGCTGGGGGCGGCGGTCTATCTCTATCAGAGCGCGACCTTGCCGGTTGAAACCCAGTTGATCGTGCCCTTCGTCAAGGCCCTGGTGTTCGACCTGGGCTGGCTGTATGTGTTGCTGGCTTATCTGGTCATCGTGGGCTCAAGCAACGCCGTCAATCTGACCGACGGCCTGGATGGTCTGGCCATCTTGCCGACGGTCATGGTGGCCGGGGCGCTGGCGATTTTTGCCTACGCCGCCGGCCATGTGCATTTTGCCGATTATCTGGGGGTGCCCTATGTGCCGGGCGCGGGCGAGGTGGCCGTTTTTTGCGGGGCGATGGTCGGTTCCGGGCTTGGTTTTCTCTGGTTTAACGCCTATCCGGCCCAGGTTTTTATGGGCGATACCGGGGCCCTGTCGCTGGGCGCGGCGCTGGGTGTCGCGGCCGTCACGGTGCGGCAGGAACTGGCGCTGTTTATCATGGGCGGCATCTTTGTGATGGAGGCCGTCTCGGTCATTTTACAGGTCGCTTCCTTCAAGTTGACCGGCCGCCGCGTGTTCAAAATGGCGCCGCTGCATCATCATTATGAACTCAAGGGCTGGCCCGAGCCGCGCGTCATTGTCCGCTTCTGGATCATTACCGTTATTCTGGTTTTGATCGGCCTCGCCAGTTTAAAAATACGCTGAGCGCCCGGCCTTGTTTGCGATGAAAAAAAATATGGAAATGCAGGCGGCCGGCCGGCGCTTCGACGCCGTTATCGTCGGCCTCGGCCAGACCGGCCTGTCCTGCGCGCGCTATCTGAGCGGACAGGGCCTGCGCCTGGCGCTCACCGACAGCCAGGCGCAACCGGCCTTGCTGGCGGCCTTCAAAAGCCAGTTTGCCGAGACGCCGTTCTATCTGGGCGGGATTGACCCCGAGCTATTATTGAGCGCGGAGGCGATTATCCTGAGTCCGGGCGTCCCGCTTGATGAGCCGGCGGTCAAACGGGCGCTGGCGCGGGAAATCCCGGTTTATGGTGATATTGAACTCTTTTGCCGCGCGGCCCGGGCGCCGGTGATCGCCATTACCGGTTCCAACGGCAAGAGCACGGTCACCACCCTGGTCGGCAGGCTGCTGCAAGGGGCCGGTTACAGGGCGGCCGTGGGCGGCAATCTGGGCACGCCCGCGCTTGACTTGTTGCCGCCTGATCCGGACGCCGGGCCGGATGTTTACGTGCTGGAGTTATCCAGCTTTCAACTGGAAACCACCTTTTCCCTGAATGCCCGGGCCAGCGTGGTATTGAATATCTCGCCGGATCACATGGACCGTTACAGCACCATGGCCGGCTATGCCGCTGCCAAGCAGAATATCTTTGCCGGTGACGGCCTGATCGTGCTCAATAAGGACGATGCCGTGGTCCGGGCGATGGCCAGGGCGGGCCGGGAGACGCGCTGTTTCTCGCTGGCAAAACCGGCCCCCGGGGAATTCGGTCTGGCGGATTTTAACGGCCAGGACTGGCTCTGTTTCGGCGCGGAAAAGATCATCCGGCAGGTCGAACTCGGTATCAAGGGCGCGCACAACACGGCCAACGCGCTGGCCGCGATGGCGCTCGCGCATGGCTTTGACGTGCCGTTCAGCGTGATGGCCGCCGTGCTCAGGGATTTCAGGGGCCTCGAACATCGTTGCCAATGGGTGGCCCGGATCAACGGCGTGGACTGGTATAACGATTCCAAGGCCACCAACGTGGGCGCCTGTATTGCCTCCATTGAAGGTTTGAATGATCAGGGCCGGATCATTTTAATCGCCGGCGGCGACAGCAAGGGCGCCGATTTAAGCGGCCTGGCGGCCATCGTCAACCGCTACGTCAAGCATGTCATCCTGCTGGGCAGGGACGCGCGCAAGCTGGCCGCCGTTTTTCACAAAACGCTGCCCGTGAGCTTTGCCAGGGGCATTGAAGAGGCCGTCGATCTGGCCGCTGGAATGGCCCGCGCGGGCAATCTGGTATTGCTGGCGCCGGCCTGCGCCAGCCTCGATATGTTCAAGGATTACCGCCAGCGCGGCGATCTGTTTATCAAGGCCGTTAAGGCCCGGGCGGCGGTCTGATGTCCGCGCGGCCAAACCCGCAGGCCAGCCCGGCCCCGCGCCGGCCGTGGCCGCACAGGTGGCTGGCCGGCTATGACCTGAGCTTGATCGGCGCCGCGCTGCTGCTCATTTTTGCCGGGCTGATTATGGTGGCCTCCGCCTCGGCCTCGATCTCGACCAGGGAGTTCGACCACGCCCTGTATTTTTTCCGGCGGCAGGCCATTGCGGCCGGGCTGGGCCTGTTGCTCGCCCTGGGCTGCCTGAAGTTGCCCATGCGCGTCTGGCAGGCGCTGAGTGGGCCTTTATTGATCATGGTCATCGCGCTGCTGGCCCTGACCCTGGTACCCGGTCTCGGCAAAGAGGTGAACGGCAGCACGCGCTGGATACAACTGGGCCCGGTTACCCTGCAGGCCTCGGAGTTGGCCAGATTATGCGTGATCGCCTATCTGGCCAGCTATCTGGTGCGGCATGGCGAGGCCGTGCGCGCCGATTTCGCCGGCTTTATCCGGCCCGTGTGCCTGCTCACGCTGATCGCGGCCCTGCTGCTATTGGAACCGGATTATGGCGTCAGCGTGGTGTTATTTATGACGGCGCTGGGGATGCTGTTCATGGGCGGCGTGCCGTTAAGCCGTTACTTCGCCTGGGCTGCGGTGGCCGTCAGCGGCCTGCTCACGCTGGCCGTTGTATCCCCGTATCGCATGCGCCGCCTGCTGAGCTTCATGGACCCGTGGCAGGACCGCTACGACAGCGGTTTTCAATTAATCCAGGCCCTGGTCGCCTTCGGCCGCGGCGAGTGGTTTGGCGTGGGTCTGGGCGGCAGCGTCCAGAAGTTATTTTACCTGTCGGCGGCGCATACCGATTTTCTGTTTGCCGTCATTGCCGAGGAAACGGGTTTGATCGGCAGCCTTGCGCTAATCCTGCTCTACACATTTATCGTCTGGCGCGCGTTTGCCATCGGCCGGCGCGCGGAACTGGCCGGGCGGCCCTTCGCGGCCTATTTTGCCTATGGCATCGGCCTGCTTGTCGGTTTGCAGACCTATATCAATATCGGCGTGAACATGGGCGCCTTGCCGACCAAGGGCCTGACCCTGCCACTCATGAGTTATGGCGGCAACAGCCTGATTGTCTATTGCGTGCTGATGGGCATTCTGCTCCGGATCGAATACGAAAATCGCCGCGCGCGGCGCGCGGCCACCCACGCGGGGGCGCCGGCCCATGTCTGAGCGGACCATCATGATCATGGCGGGCGGCACCGGCGGCCATGTCTATCCGGCCCTGGCGGTGGCCGCCAGGCTCAAGGAAAAGGGTTGTGGCTTATGCTGGCTCGGCACGGACCGCGGCCTGGAGGCCGAGCTTGTGCCCCGGCATGGCTATCCGCTGGCCACGATCAATGTCTCCGCCATCCGGGGCAAGGGCCCGGGGCGCTGGTTGCTGACCCCGCCGATGTTGTTGATCGCCCTGTGGCAGGCCCTGCTCGTCATGCGCCGGGCGCGGCCCGTCGCGGTGCTGGGCATGGGCGGCTTTGCCAGCGGCCCGGGCGGCATCGCGGCCCGGTTGCTGCGTATCCCGCTCCTGATACATGAACAAAACGCCATAGCCGGCATGACCAACCGCCTGCTGGCGCCATTGGCCGTGGCCGTGCTGGCGGCCTTTCCGGGCGCGTTTCAGGCCCGGCGCGGGGTCATTATCAGCGGCAATCCGGTGCGTCCCGCGATCGCAGGCCTGCCGGGGCCGGAACAACGGTTTGCCGGCCGCGCCGACGGTCATCTGAGGATTCTGATACTGGGCGGCAGTCTGGGCGCAAAACGGCTGAACGAGGTGTTGCCCGCGACGCTGGCCGGGCTGAGCGGGGATTTCAGCTTGCGGGTCCGGCACCAGTGTGGCCGGCGCCATACCGAGGCGACCGGCAAGGCCTATAAAGCCTGCCGCTTTGAGGCCGAGATCAGCGCGTTTATCGAAGACATGGCCGGGGCCTATGGCTGGGCCGATCTGGTGGTATGCCGGGCCGGCGCGCTGACGATTACCGAACTGGCCGCCGCCGGCGTGGGTTCTATCCTGATTCCGTTTCCCTATGCCGTGGATGATCATCAAGCCGAAAACGCCAAATATCTGACGACGGCCGGGGCCGCCCTGCTGTTGCCGGAGGCGGAACTGAACCGGGAACGGCTGACAAGCGTGTTAAGCGCGCTGTTCAGCCGCCCGGACAGGCTCAGGAAAATGGCCGTCCGCGCGCGCGCGCTGGCCCGCCCCGGCGCGGCCGAGACCGTCGCCCGACTGTGTGTGGAGGCCGGCCATGTCTGACTGGCAGGCGCACGATATGGGCCGGGTCCGGCGCGTCCATTTTATCGGTATCGGCGGGGCCGGCATGAGCGGCATCGCCGAAGTGCTCAAGAATCTCGGTTATGAGGTCAGCGGCTCCGATATACGCGCCAGCCGGGTCACGGACCGACTGGCCGCGCTCGGGATCCGCGTCTCAATCGGGCATGCGCCGGCGCACATCGAGGGCGCGGACGTGGTCGTGGTCAGCAGCGCCATCGGCAAAGACAATGAAGAGGCGCGCGCCGCGCGCGCAAAACGTATCCCGCTGGTCCGGCGCGCCGAAATGCTGGCCGAACTCATGCGTTTCAGCAAGGGGATCGCCATCGCCGGCACCCACGGCAAGACCACCACCACCAGCCTGGTGGCCAGCGTGCTGGCCGAGGGCGGCCTGGACCCGACTTATGTGATCGGCGGCCTGTTAAACAGCTCCGGTTCAAACGCGCGTCTCGGCAGCGGGCGGTATATCGTGGCCGAGGCGGACGAGAGTGACGCCTCGTTTCTGCATCTGTATCCGGTCATTGCCGTGATCACCAATATCGACGCCGATCACCTTGAGACCTACGCGGGTGATTTTGCCCGCCTGCGGCATAACTTTATCGAATTTTTACAGCAGTTGCCGTTTTATGGCCTCGCGGTGCTGTGTGTTGACGATGCCGGCGTGCGCCGCATCCTGCCCGAGGTCAGCCGGCCCGTGGTGACTTACGGGCTTGATTTTGCGGCCGACTACCGGGCCGGCTTTCTGCGCCAGGAGGGCGCGCGCACCTGGTTTGCGGTCTCCAAAAAAGACCGCGCGGACTGGCTTGAAATCGAGCTTAATCTGCCGGGCAAACATAATTTGCTCAACGCGCTGGCGGCTGTGGTCGTGGCCCATGAACTGGGCGTTGCCGATGAGGCCATCGTGAGCGCGCTGAGCCGCTTTCAGGGCATTGCCCGCCGTTGCCATGTGCGCGGCGATATCAGGATCAACGGCCTCAAGCTGACCCTGATCGACGATTACGCCCATCATCCGACCGAGATCAGGGCCGTGTTCGCCGCGATCCGGGCCGGCTGGCCGGGGCGGCGGCTGGTCGTGGTCTATCAGCCGCATCGCTACACGCGCCTCAGGGCCCTGTTTGAAGACTTCAGCCAGGCCCTGTCAATGGCGGACGGCCTGTTGATCTTTGAGGTCTATGCGGCCGGGGAAACGCCCATTGCCGGGTCCGACAGCCGCGCCCTGTGCCGCGCCATTCGCCTGCGGGGCCGGGCCGATCCCGTGTTCGTCAAGGATCAGGTCGAACTGGCCGAGGTCCTGGCCGGCGCGGCGCGCGCCGACGACCTGCTGTTGACCCTGGGCGCGGGCGATATTGGCCTGCTGTCGCGGCAATTATATGAACGGCATTGCGCCGTGGCGCATTGATGGCGGGACCTGGGCAGACATTTTAATCCGCAGATTACACAGATGAACGCAGAACAGGACAAATGCCATGACCGCCGCGATTGATGATACGGCCCTGCGCGGCCGGCTCAGGCGGGGGGAGCCGATGGCGCGGCACAGCTTTTGGCAGGCCGGCGGGCCGGCCGATTATTACTATAAGCCGGCCGATCTCGACGATCTGGCCGGGTTTATTAGGCAGGCGCCGCCGGCCCTGCCTTTGACCTGGGTCGGGCATGGCAGCAATCTGCTGGTGCGCGACGGCGGCATCCGCGGGGCCGTGATCTCGGTCGCGGGGGTGCTGACCGGGCACAGGCAGCTTGAGGCCGGGACCATCGAGCTTGGGGCCGGTCTCGCCTGCGCGCGCGCGGCCCGCTTTGCCGCAGGCCGGGGCCTGGCCGGGCTTGAGTTTTTGGCCGGGATCCCCGGCACGGTGGGGGGCGCGCTGGCCATGAATGCCGGCGCCTACGGCGGCGAAATCTGGGATCGCGTGACGGAAGTCGAGCTTATTGACCGGCATGGCGAGCGGCAATCCCGCGCCCGGCAGGATTTCAGCGCCGCCTACAGACAGGCGCGCATCCCGCCGGGGCAATGGTTCGTGGCCGCCAGATTCAAACTGCAAGCCTCTTCCAGGGCGGCGGTCGAGGCCTCGATCGATGCGCTCATGCGGCGCCGGGACGAGACGCAGCCGTGGCGGGAAAGGAGTTGCGGTTCGGTCTTCAAAAATCCGCCGGGCGATCATGCGGCCAGATTGATCGAGGACTGCGGGCTGAAGGGCAGGGCCATCGGCGCGGCCCGTGTGTCGGAGAAACACGCCAACTTTATCATCAACAGCGCCAATGCCACGGCCCTGGAGATAGAGCAACTGATCGAACTCGTGCAGAGGACCGTCAGGCAAAGGCATGGCGTGTTGCTGGAACCCGAGGTCCGGATCATCGGTGAAAAGGCGCCGGTCAACAAATCCCGGGCAAATAAAACCCAGGCAGATAAACCCCGGAAAAATAAAACCCGGCCAGACAAATCCAGGGCAAACAAATCCGCGGCGATCAACCGCTGGCCCGAATATCGGCCGGCCGACTTCGGCCGGGTGGCCGTGCTGATGGGCGGGCAGTCCGCCGAGCGCGATATTTCGCTGGCCAGCGGCAAGGCCGTGCTGGCCGCGCTGCTTGAGGCCGGGATCGATGCCCGGGGTCTGGATCTTGACCGCGATACCCTGCGGCAACTGCTCGCGGAAGATTTTGACCGGGCCTTTATCGCCCTGCATGGGCGCGGCGGCGAGGACGGCGTGATCCAGGGCGCGCTGGAAACCATCGGACTGCCCTATACCGGCAGCGGCGTCCCGGCCTCGGCCCTGGCGCTGGACAAGATGTTGAGCAAGGCGATCTGGCGGGCCGCGGATCTGCTGACGCCGGCGGCCGTGGAACTGGATGAGGCCAGCGACTGGCAGGCCGTCATCGCCAGGACCGGCCTGCCGCTCATGCTGAAGCCCGTCAATGAAGGCTCCAGTCTGGGCGCAAGCAAGGTCGCCGGGGCGGCGGAATGGGCCGGGGCCCGGCGCCGCGCCGGCCGCTTTGACCGGCGGGTCATGGCCGAGGCCTGGGTCGAGGGCGCCGAATATACGGTCCCGATCCTGCATGAGCGGGCCTTGCCGATCATAAAACTGGAGACCAGGCGCGAGTTTTATGATTACCGGGCCAAGTATGAGGATCCCGGCACGCGCTTTATCTGCCCGTGCGGCCTCGACCCGGAGGCCGAGGCAAGGCTCGGCGAACTGTCTTTGCGGGCCTGCCGCCTGTTGGGCGTCAGCGGCTGGGCGCGCGTGGATCTGCTGCTTGACCAGACCGACCGGCCCTGGTTGATCGAGGTCAATACCGTGCCGGGCATGACCGATCACAGTCTGGTGCCGCTGGCCGCGCGCCAGGCCGGGCTCTCCTTTCAGGAACTGGCGCTGCAAATACTGGCCACCAGCCTGACGGAGCCCGAACGGGCAGAGGCAAAGGGCTGATGGCGCTGGAACTGGAGCCCCGCGCGGACGGGCCGGGCCTGGATACGGCCGCCGAAGCCCCGCGGCCAGGCGCCCGCCTGGCCGGCGTATTGACCTTGATCGGGCTGCTCCTGCTGCTGGGCTGGTTTGGTATGAAGTTGTTTGATCCGGCCACATTGCCGATCAGTCAGGTCAGGATCGAGGGCGACTTCACGCGCCTGTCACCGGCGGATTTGCAGCGGCGGGTCAGCGGCAAGGCGCAGGGCGGTTTTTTCAACCTGAACGTGGACGCCGTGCGCCTGGCGCTGCTGGCCGAACCCTGGGTGAGCCGGATCGCCGTCAAGCGCGTCTGGCCGGACACCCTGCGCGTGATCGTGACCGAGCAAAGCCCGGCCGCGCGCTGGGGCGAGCGCGGGCTGTTGAATACGGCCGGCCAATACTTTGCGCCGGAGGCCGGCGGCATCCCGCCGCAACTGCCGTTGCTGAACGGGCCGCCAGGCAGCGAGTTGGTTCTGTTCAATCGTTTTAAGGACTTGCAGGCCGGGCTTGAAGCGGCGGGTTTGAGTATCAAGGCGTTGAATCTTGACGAACGGCGCGCCTGGTCGCTGAGGCTCGGCAACGGCGCCCGGGTCATTCTCGGCCGGCATGATTTTGAAGCCCGCCTTCGGCGCCTGCTGCGCCTGGTCCCGGTCGTGTTGGCGGAGGAGCGGGAGCGGCGGGCGGAAACCATTGACATGCGCTATACCAACGGCTTTGCGGTGCAATGGCAAGAGTGATTTTGATGGCGACAAAGGGCCGGCAAGGGTGAAGTATGGTTAAAAAGACAGACAAAAATCTCATCGTCGGGCTCGATATCGGCACCTCCAAGGTGGTGGCGATCGTGGGTGAAATCACCGCTGATGACGACATTGAGATCATCGGCATCGGCTCAAATCCCTCGCGCGGCCTGAAAAAAGGCGTGGTGGTCAACATCGAATTGACCGTGAACTCGATCAAGCGGGCCGTCCGGGAGGCCGAACTAATGGCCGGTTGCGAGATCCATTCCGTGTTTGCCGGTATCGCCGGCAGCCATATCCGCAGCCTGAATTCGCATGGCATCGTGGCCATCCGCGACAATGAAGTCTCCGCCGGCGATGTCGATCGCGTGATCGACGCGGCCCGGGCCGTCGCGATCCCGGCCGATCAGAGGATTCTGCATGTGCTGCCGCAGGAATTCATCATCGACAAGCAGGAGGGGATCAAGGAGCCCGTGGGCATGTCCGGGGTCAGGCTGGAGGCGCGGATTCATATCGTCACGGGCGCCGCGAGCGCGGCCCAGAATATCAGCAAATGTGTGCGCCGCTGCGGCCTGGAGGTGGATGACATCATTCTTGAACAGATCGCCTCGGGCTATTCGGTCCTGACCGAAGACGAGAAGGAACTGGGGGTCTGCCTGATCGACATCGGCGGCGGCACCACCGATATCGCCGTGTTTACCGAAGGCGCGATCCACCATACCGCCGTGATCCCGATCGCGGGCGACCACGTCACGAGCGATATCGCGGCGATCCTGCGCACGCCGACCCAGGATGCCGAGGACCTCAAGCTGCAATATGCCTGCGCCCTCACGCAACTGGCCGGACACGATGACAGCATTGATGTGCCGAGCGTGGGCGACCTGCCGCCGCGCCGGCTGGCGCGTCAGGCCCTGGCCGAAGTGGTGCAGCCGCGCTATGAAGAACTGCTGAATCTGGTGCAGGACGAACTCCGGCGCAGCGGCTATGAGCGCCTGCTCACGGCCGGCATCGTGCTGACCGGCGGCAGTTCGAAGATGGACGGTCTGATTGAACTGGCGGAAGAAATCTTTCATGTGCCGGTGCGCCTCGGTGTGCCCCAGCATGTCTCGGGCCTGGTCGATGTGGTCAGGAGTCCGATCCATGCCACCGGCGTGGGGCTGTTGCTGTTCGGCCATAAACAAAATCAGGAGGGGGCGCCGCAGGTGCATCTGAACGAGGGCATGCGGGGCGTCTGGGAAAGGATGAAGAGCTGGTTCAGGGGTAATTTTTAGTGAAGAGTGAGCAGTTAATTTTTAATCGTTGAAAGTCAAACCTCAGGAGGTAATTATTATGTTTAAATTAGCGGATGAAGCCGATCAAACGCCCGTGATCAAGGTCATCGGGATCGGTGGGGGCGGCGGCAACGCCTTGCAGCACATGGTAGAGACCGGCATCGAGGGAGTCGAGTTTATCTGCGCGAATACCGACTCGCAGGCCCTGAAAAGCTCCTCGGCCGGCATGATCCTGCAACTCGGCAGCAAGTCGACCGGAGGGTTGGGCGCGGGCGCTGACCCCAATGTTGGCCGCGAGGCCGCGCTGGAGGATCGGGATCGCTTGATGGAACTGCTGGAGGGTTGCGATATGGCCTTTATCGCGGCCGGCATGGGCGGCGGCACCGGCAGCGGGGCCGCGCCGGTACTGGCCCAGGTGGCCAGGGAGATGGGCATCCTGACGGTCGCGGTCGTGACCCGCCCGTTTGAATTCGAGGGCAAAAAGCGGGCCGCCGTGGCCGCGCAGGGCATTGATGAGCTCGGCCAGTTTGTCAATTCGCTGATCACGATCCCCAATGAAAAGCTCAAGAGTGTGCTGGGCGCGGACATGTCCATGCTGAATGCGTTCGCGGCCGCCAACGATGTGCTGCTGGGCGCAGTGCAGGGCATTGCCGAGATCATCACCCGGCCGGGCCTGATCAATGTGGATTTTGCCGATGTGCGCACCGTGATGTCCGAGAAGGGCATGGCCATGATGGGCACCGGCCGGGCCCAGGGCGAGGGCCGGGCCGAGGTGGCCGCCGAGGCCGCCATCTCCAGTCCGCTGCTGGAAGACGTGAATCTGTGCGGCGCCAAGGGGATCCTGGTCAATATTACCGCCGGACCGGATCTGACCATCGGTGAATTTGACCAGATCGGCGCCAGGGTCAGGCAACTGGCCTCGGACAGCGCCTCGGTGGTGGCCGGCGCGGTGTTTGACCCGGAGATGTCGGGCGATATCCGGGTTACCATCGTGGCGACCGGGCTTGGCGATGCGCCTGAAAAAGAGGATGTAAGCCGGATCAGATTGGTTCAGAATGCGCGGGTCAGCTCCGACTATAAGAGTTTCGACCGGCCGACCGTGCTGCGCAATGAGGGGCCGGAAGATACGGCCGGCAAGGCCGGGCAGGATCCGGATTATCTGGATATTCCGGCCTTTTTAAGGCGTCAGGCGGACTAGATTTCGGGAATAAATACCGTTAATATTAGCATGGCAATTAAACAGGCATCCTTGCCTGTTTAATTGTCGCCCAATAAAATTCGGCGCAATTCGTGGAATGGCTTGATTTTATAGGGCTCCGCGGGCTACGCCTGCCTGCAGCAGGCAGGCCCGCGCCAGCACATCCGTGTGCTGGACTACCTGCCTGCTGCAGGCAGGTTAACCCGCTATATTATTATTTGCCGGGTTAATAGTTGGCATTCGAAGCGGGACGGAGATTGGGAGATGGAATAACCCCGGTGATGCCGGGGTTTTCCTGTCCCCGGCGGGCCGCGCATGGCCCGCTCGCGGGTTTTAACAACGCCGTCACCGGCGCTAAACAAATTATTGGATAAGTTATAATGATTCGGCAACGCACGCTAAAAAACAGCATCCGGGCGACCGGGGTGGGCCTGCATACAGGCAAAAAGATATTCCTGACCCTGCGCCCGGCGCCCGCTAATACCGGTGTGGTATTTCAACGGGTTGACCTTGACCCCGCCATCGAGATACCGGCCCATCCCGAGTATGTCGGCGATACCAGCCTGTCCACGACCCTGACCAGGGACGATGTGCGTATTTCCACCGTCGAGCATTTGCTCTCGGCGCTGGCGGGTTTCGGCATCGACAATGCCCGGGTTGATCTGAGCGCCGATGAAGTGCCGATCATGGACGGCAGCGCCGGCCCGTTCGTGTTTCTGATCCAGTCGGCCGGGGTCGAGGAGCAGAATGCGCCGAAAAAATTTCTGCGTATCAAGCAAAAGGTGCGGGTCGAGCAGGAAGGCAAATGGGCCATGTTCGAGCCGTTTGACGGCTTCAAGGTCGGCTTCACGATTGAATTTGACCACCCGGCCTTTAACGCCGCCAATTGCCGGGCCGAGATCGATTTTTCAACGACTTCGTTCGTGAAAGAGGTCAGCCGCGCGCGCACCTTCGGCTTTATGCGCGATGTCGAATTGCTGCGCGAGAAGAATCTGGCCCTGGGCGGCAGCCTCGACAACGCGGTCGTGGTGGATGATTACCGCATATTGAACGAGGACGGGCTGAGATATGAAGACGAGTGCGTCAAGCACAAGATACTGGACGCCATCGGCGATCTGTATCTGCTCGGACACAGCCTGATTGGCTCGTTTCAGGGTTTTAAATCGGGCCACGCGCTCAATAATGCCCTGTTGCGAGAGTTGATCGCGCACGAGTCTTACTGGGAACTGGTCAGCTTTGAAGATCATGACAAGGCGCCCATCTCATTTATGCAGGCCATGCCCGCGAACTGAAGTTATCGGCGGGGAAGCCCTGAATTAAACCGGGTTTTCATACTTTCGGAGATAGAAAGGGATTTTTAGCGGGGACTCCATAATCATTCGACAGTTTTTCTTACCTTGATGCGGACCGTTTTGACTGAATTCAGCCCCAGTTCCCGGCAGGCCCCGAGGATGGCTGGGATACTATAGCGCAGGCGGGCGGCCCAGGCCGGACTGTGGGCCAGCAAGACGGCCACGTCATTATTGATATTGGCCAGTTCAAAATAGCGCTCTAAGCCGGGATCCAGCCGCCCCTTTAGTTTTTCATCCAGTTTGCGCAATTCGAGTCCCTTTTTATACAGGTCGGCAAGCCTGGCGTCCCGCCGCAGGATGGCGCCGAATGAGCGGTCTTTGTCGGTTGTGTCCATAGTAAAAACAATTATATGCAATTACTCTTAATCTCAAAGGCAAACAAAAGCCTGTCCCTGAAGCCGGGGCCTGTCCTGCTCGGCGGCGGTCTGCTGCTCGGTATCGGCGCGGCGCTGTTGGTGTTTTATGCCGGCGGCCTTTATTCACTGAGTATGAGCCGCGCCTCATTAAAAAATCTTTACTCCGAGGCGGCCCCGGTCTGGGACAGGGAGATCGAGTTGCAACGGCAACTGCTGCAACAGGCCAGGGACGATGCGGAAAAAAATCTGGACGTGCTGGCCTTGCGCCTGAGCAAATTACAGGCGCATGTGTTGCGCCTTGACGCGCTGGGCGCGCGTCTGGCGGACATGGCGAATCTGAGCGATATTGAATTTGATATGACAGTTCCGCCCGGTCTCGGGGGGCCGCGGCCCGAGCCGGCCGGGGGCACGATAGAGGTCAAGGACTTTATACAGAACCTTGAGGCCCTCGGCCGCCAGCTACAGGATCGATCGGAAAAGCTGGCGGCGCTGGAAGCCATGCTCATGGACCGCAGCCTGCAAAGCCGGACCACCCCCGCCGGGCGGCCTGTGCAGAGCAGCTGGGTGTCTTCCCTGTTTGGCATGCGCGCCGACCCCTTTACCGGCAAGCCGGAATTTCATTACGGCGTTGATTATGCCGGCCGGGCAGGATCGCCGGTGCTGGCGCTCGGGGCCGGGATCGTGACCTGGGCCGGCGCGCGCCAGGGTTATGGCAAGATGGTCGAGATCAGCCACGGTAACGGGTATTCGACCCGCTATGCCCACAACCAGAAAAATACGGTGGTGATCGGGCAAAAGGTTGACAAGGGCCAGCAGGTCGCGCTCATGGGCGCAACCGGGCGGGCTACCGGCCCGCATGTCCATCTTGAAGTCCTGCACGATGGCAAGATTGTCAATCCGAGCAAATATATTTCCATAAAATAACGTTCTCCCGCGGTTCACATTCCGCTAGAATTCAGCCCTGAATTTAGCTCTGGCACAGCGCGCATTACATAATCTCCGATATAGCAGACCGGTATGATCCTGAACATCGCAAACAAACTCTTCGGCTCCAGAAATGACCGGGTCATCAAGCGTTTAGACAAAGCCGTCAAACAGATTAACGCCCTGGAAAAGGAGTTGCAGGGCCTCGCCGAGGCGGATTTTCCAGTCCGCATAGCGGCATTGAAGCAGCGCGTCGCGGGCGGTGAGCGGTTGGCGCGGGTCCTGCCCGAGACCTTTGCCCTGGTGAGAGAGGCCGGCCGGCGCGTGCTGGGCATGCGTCATTTTGACGTGCAGTTGATCGGCGGCATGGTATTGAATAATGGCAATATCGCCGAGATGCGCACGGGCGAGGGCAAGACCCTGGTGGCCACGCTCGCGGCCTGCCTCAATGCGCTGACCGGCAACGGCGTGCATGTGATCACGGTCAACGACTATCTGGCCCGGCGTGACGCCGAGTGGATGGGACAGATTTATCGCTTTCTGGGCCTGAGCACCGGGGTGATCGTGGCCGGCCTTTCCATGGACGAGCGCAAGGCCGCCTATGCCTGCGATATAACTTACGGCACCAACAACGAGTTCGGCTTTGATTATCTGCGCGATAACATGGCCTTCAGCAGCGACGGCCGGGTGCAGAGGGGCCTGAATTTCGCCATCGTTGACGAGGTGGATTCGATCCTCATCGACGAGGCCAGGACGCCCTTGATCATCTCCGGGATGGTCGCCGACAGGTCTGAATTATACTTGACGATCAACGCCCTGATACCGGCCCTGAAAAAACAGGAAAGCGAGGACGGGCCCGGCGATTTCAGCATTGATGAAAAGGCGAAGCAGGCCTATTTCACCGAGGCGGGCCATGATCATATCGAACGGTTGCTGAAGACCAATAAGGTCATTGAGCAAAATCAGGGCCTGTATGACCCGGTTAATATCAGCATCCTGCACCATCTGAATGCCGCCCTGCGGGCGCATCATCTGTTTCAGAAAGACGTGGATTATATCGTCAAGGATAATGAAGTGGTGATCGTGGATGAGTTCACCGGCAGGACCATGCCGGGCCGCCGCTGGTCCGAGGGCCTGCATCAGGCCATCGAGGCCAGGGAAGGCGTGCCCATTCAAAATGAAAACCAGACGCTGGCGTCGATCACCTACCAGAATTATTTTCGCCTGTACGCCAAGCTGTCGGGCATGACCGGCACGGCCGATACCGAGGCCTATGAATTTCAATCCATCTACGACCTGGAGGTGGTGGTCATCCCGACTCACAAGCCCATGATCCGGGATGATCAGAGCGATGTGATCTTTCTGACCGCGCGGGAAAAATACGAGGCGATCATCGGCGATATCAGGGCCTGCCGGGAAAAGGGCCAGCCGGTGCTGGTCGGCACGGCCTCGATCGAGGTGTCCGAATATTTATCCCGCCTGCTGGACAGGGAGAAGATCGGGCATCAGGTATTGAACGCCAAGTTTCACCAGAAGGAAGCCGAGATCATCGCCCAGACGGGGCGGCCGGGCGCGGTGACTATCGCCACCAATATGGCCGGGCGCGGCACCGATATCGTGCTGGGCGGAAACTATGAGGCGGAGCGCAAAGCCCTGCCCAGGGCGGGCTCGGCCGAGGCCTTGCAGGGCGACTGGGAAAAACGGCACCAACAGGTGCTGGACAGTGGCGGCCTGCATATCATCGGCACCGAGCGGCACGAGTCGCGCCGTATCGACAATCAATTGCGCGGTCGTTCCGGCCGCCAGGGCGACCCGGGCTCCAGCCGCTTTTATCTTTCGCTGGAGGATAATCTTATGCGCATCTTCGCCTCGGAGCGGATCTCGGCCATCATGCAAAAGCTCGGCATGGAGGAAGGCGAGGCGATCGAGTCCAGGCTGGTGACCAGGGCGATAGAAAACGCGCAGCGAAAGGTCGAGGCGCATAACTTCGACATCCGCAAGCATCTGCTGGATTTTGATGATGTCGCCAATGACCAGCGCAAGGTGATCTATGAGCGGCGTAATGAGCTGCTCGACGGCGAGCATGTCGTTGAACAGGTGAGCGCCATGCGGGCGGATGTGCTCAATAACATTATCAGCGCCCATATCCCGCTGGCCAGCATGGCCGAATTATGGGATATCAACGGCCTGGAGGAAGCCTTGCAGCATGAGTTTGAGCTTGCGCCGGATGTTTCAAAGTGGCTGGAGGCCGACCCGTCGTTACATGAAGAGACCCTGCGCGAGAAAATTCAGGCCGCGATGACGGCCGCCGCCGAACAAAAGGAAAGGCAGATCAGCCCCGAACTCATGCGGCGCATAGAAAAGCAGATCATGCTGGATGTGCTGGACCGGCACTGGAAAGAACATCTGGTCAATATGGACCATCTGAGGCAGGGCATTCACCTCAGGAGTTTCGCCGCCAAAAACCCCAAGCAGGAATATAAAAGAGAGGCGCTGGATCTGTTCGTGGAAATGCTGGAAAACATCAAGCACGATGTGGTGGTCTTTCTGGCCAAGGTCAGTATCCGCACCGAACAGGACATCGAGGCCGCGGAAAACAGGGAGCATGAGCAGGCCATGAACTTTAATCATCCCGCGGTGCAAAGCAGCCTGAATCCGGAACCGGCCCAGGCCGCGGCCCGCGCCGCCGCGCCGCCGGAGCGGCCGTTTGTGCGCGCCAAACCCAAGATCGGGCGCAATCAGCCCTGTCCCTGCGGCTCGGGCAAAAAATACAAACATTGTCATGGCAAGTTTGGCTGAGGCCATGCGCGGGCCCACGGGCGGCTTTGAGCGCCACTGATGGCGCTTGCCTTTGCAGTCCCGGCATCCGTGCCGCCGGTCCGGGGCATTCGTCTGGCCGCCGTCAACGCCGGCCTTAATTCAGCCCCCCGGCCCGACCTGGCCTTGCTGGAGATGGCCCGGGACAGCATCCTTGCCGCGGTCTTCACCCGCAATAAATGTTGCGCGGCCCCGGTGAGCATCGCCAGACGGCATTTGCATGCCGCCGCGCCGCGCTACTGCCTGATCAACGCCGGCAATGCCAACGCCGGCACGGGCCGGGCGGGCCTGGCTGACGCCTTGCGCAGTTGCGGCCTGATCGCGGCCCGGACAGATTGCAAAGAGGAGCAGGTATTGCCCTTTTCTACCGGGGTTATCGGCGAGCGTCTGGCATTGCGCAAGATCGAAAATAACGCGGACAGGCTGACTGCGGAACTGGCCGCGGATAACTGGTTCGGGGCCGCACAGGCCATAATGACCACCGATACCCGCCCCAAGCTGGCCTCAAAATCAATCACGATCAACGGCCGCGAGATCACTATCACGGGTATCGCCAAGGGGGCCGGCATGATCAAGCCGGACATGGCGACCATGCTCGCGTTTGTCGCCACCGATGCGGCCATCGAGGTCGGCTTGCTTGACCGGCTGTTGCGGCATGCCGTGGCCGGGAGTTTTAACCGGATCAGCGTGGACGGCGACACCTCGACCAACGATGCCTGCGTCCTGATCGCAACCGGGCAGGCCGCAAACCCGTTGATAGGCTCGGAAAACAGCGCCGAATACAGACGGCTGGGCGGGGCCTTGACCGAGCTCATGCGTAAACTGGCCCGGTTTATCGTCAGGGACGGGGAGGGCGCCGGTAAATTTATTGAAATAGAGGTGTTGGAGGGTAAAACCGTAAAAGACTGTCTCGCCGTGGCCTACAGCATTGCCGAATCGCCCCTGGTCAAGACCGCGTTTGCCGCCTCAAGCCCCAACTGGGGCCGTATCCTTGCCGCTATCGGCAAGGCCCCTGTCGAAGATATGGATTGCGACCGGCTCAGTATTTATCTGGCCGGTTTGTGTCTGTTTGAAAACGGCCAGCCGCGGGCGGCTGATAACGAACGGGAGGCCGGGGCCATCATGCTGAAAGATGAGCTTAAGGTCTCGGTCAGGCTGGGCATGGGGGCCTGCCGCGAGACCGTATGGACTACCGATCTTTCCCAGGAATATATCAGGATCAACACCGCGTCCAAGACCTGAAATGATATGGCCGACAGGGTGCAGGTGGCGCTCGGCGTCATTTACAACGCCAAAAGGGACGCGGTCCTGATATCGAAAAGGCGGGCCGGGCAACACCTCGGCGGCTTGTGGGAATTTCCGGGCGGCAAGCTTGAGCCCGGCGAGTCGGCCGAGGCCGCGCTCAGACGCGAGCTTTATGAAGAATTGGGGATCAAGGCGGCGGCCATTGCCGGACTTGTCGATGTCCGGCACGACTATCAGGACAAACGGCTGTTATGCAGGGTCTGGCGCGTCTATGCCTGGCGCGGCGACATCAAGGCGCGTGAAAATCAGGCCCTGACCTGGGCGCCGCTTGATAAACTGGAGCGCTATGCCTTTCCCGAGGCCAACCGGGCCATTCTGGCGGCGCTGCGCCTGCCGCCGGTTTACCTCATCAGCGAGCCGTCCTGCGAGGATAAGGGCCGCTGCCTGGCAGTGCTGGAGCAGTGCCTGCGGGCCGGTCTGAGGTTGTTTCAGCTTAGAATGGAGGCGCCGGGCGGACAGCCGGATGAGGCCCTGTTTATTGCCGAGTTGAAGTCCATGCTCGGCCACTATGCGGCAAAACTCATCATCAATGGCGCGCCGGCCGCTATGCGGAAGTATCAGGCAGATGGCATTCACCTGAATTCCAGGGCGCTGTTCAGGCACAGCAGCCGGCCGGTCGCCGCCGATCGTTTGCTGGGCGCCTCCTGCCATAACGAACGTGAAATCGCCCGCGCGGTCCGAATCGGGGCGGATTATATCTTTATATCGCCCGTCAAGCCGACCAAAAGTCACCCCGGCAGCAAAGCCATCGGCTGGCAGAGGTTTGAAAGTCTGTGCAGGTTGAGCCCGGTTCCGGTTTACGCGCTGGGCGGGCTGACCGCGGCCGACCTGCCCGCCGCGCGGAAAAACGGCGCGCATGGCCTGGCCCTGCTCAGCGCCGTCTGGGATGCCGCCCGGCCGGACGCGGTGATCCGCGCCTGTATCAAGGCGGCACAAGCCTGAACCAGGAAGTTCGGGCTGGACTTATTCGGGGTTTTTCTGGTATCCGCGGCCGGGATCAGCCCCGGCGTCAGGCTCATTAGCGGCGCCGATTTTTTCAGAGATCGTGTAGTCTTCCGCCAGCCAGCGCTGCAAGTCGATCAGCCGGCAGCGTTCCGAGCAAAAGGGTCGGTGGGGGTTGGCCGGGCCAAACACCGTCTGTTTTTTGCAGGCCGGGCAGGCAGGCCGGGCTTTCACAGGATGCAGCACTGCAGCTTGAAGTCCACATCGCCGCCGGTTTGCGCCGGGCGGCCGTGGCCCTGCCCGGATTCTTCCATGAAACGGATGGTAAAACGATGCCTGCCGCCGCTTATTTCGGGATAGCAGCGGCTTGCCGACGGCAGGATCACGCGTATTAATTGGCAGGCAAGGCCGGATTCGATCGGTTTTTGATAAAACCCGCGCTCGGCCCGCTCGTTCCGCGGGCGCGTGCTGTTTCTGATCATGTCCAGCGCCAGGGCGGCGGCCTGCTTGAGCGGCGCCAGATCGCTGTGCCAGTTGTCAAAATCCCGCCGGCGCGTGGTCTCGGGCCGGTTAAGCCAGTAGTGAAACCGGGGCAAGTCAAAGTTACAGGAACCGCCCGCCATCTCGGCCCGCTGCCTGAAGCCCGTCACCCGCTCGTCCTGCCGCAGCAGGGCCCCGGGTTGATAGTTGCTGTCTTTGAGCCGGTTTAAAAGCACGCCGAGTTCGGCCTTGATCCGCGCCAGCCGGCCCTGATCCACGCCCGGATTATCCGCCAGTTTGCCGAGCATCGCGGCATGCCGTTCCAGTTCCTTGATCAATTCGGCCTTAAGATCGGAGCGGCTCAGCAGATCGTTGATTTTCAGCAGGCATTCCAGGCCGCTCCTGCAATCCCACTCCGAATGCCGCGCCATGTGGTAGCCGGCATGGGCAAACAGATGTTCCAGCCGCAGCAGGCTTCGTATTCTCTCGTTGAGTGGCTGCTCAAATATGATTTCGTCATTCACCCTGGCTTAATCGTTGTAACCGTGAGTCTTCCGCCATTTTCAAATAGCGCCGGTGCAGTCTGCTCACATGCGCGTCGAGTTCATCGACCCGACCCGTATTGTCAATCACGTCGTGGCTGTATTGTAATCGATCCGCGCGGCGGGTCTGGCTCGCCATAATTTTTTTGATTAATGCGGGGGATGAGCGGTCGCGGCTGAGCGCGCGTTCAAGCTGCAAGCGTTCCGGCACGTCCACCAGCAGCACGCGGTCAAAGTCGTTGTGCCGGCCTGTTTCAAGCAGGAGCGGGATGACCGCGAGGCAATAGGGATAGTCAACCCGGCCGCTGCGCTTGTCAATTTCCGCATAGATGAGCGGATGCAGTATGGCTTCCAGCCGGGCCTTTGCCCCGTGATCGTTAAAAATAATGTCGCGCAGCTTTTTTCTGTCCAGCCCGCCGTCCGCATTGATGATCTTATGGCCAAACGCGTCGATCATTTTTTGCAGCGCGGGCTGCCCCGGCGAACCGAGTTCGCGCGCGATGTTGTCGGAGTCGATGACGGGCGCCCCGTGTTTTGCAAACAGCGCGGCGATCGTCGATTTTCCGCTGCCGATGCCGCCTGTTAAGGCAATGCGAAGCGCGACCGGCATGCTATGCCCATGAATTGAGGTACATTGACAGGATATAAGGGCCCCACAACATCGAGATCCAACCGCCGATCGCCAGATAAGGCCCGAAGGGTATGGGTATGTCCTTGTCATGCGCCTTGAAAACAATCATGCCGATTCCGATTATCGCGCCCAGCAGCGAGGCGATGATAATGATCAACGGCAGTAACTGCCAGCCCAGCCAGGCGCCCAGCAGCGCGAGTAATTTGAAGTCGCCATGCCCCATGCCCTGCTTGCCCGTGAGCAGTTTGTAGGCGATATAAACCGACCACAAGGCGCCATAACCGAAGATGGCGCCGAGGACGCTGGAATGCAGATCGGTAAACAGATTGAAAAAATTGAGCGCGATGCCCAGCCATAAAAACGGCAGGGTAATATCATCGGGCAGCAGTTGATGATCCAGGTCTATCATGGCCAGCGCCAGCAGGGCCCAGCCCAGGCTGATCGCAAACAGGGCCTGCAGGCTCACCCCGAACAGGAAGGCGGTCAGGACCGCCGTGAGCGCGGCGGTCAGTTCAATCAGGGGGTAACGCGGCGAGATGGCGGCTTTGCATTGCGCGCATCTGCCCCCGAGCAACAGATAACTGAGCAGGGGGATATTCTGCCATGCCTTAATCGCGCGCCGGCAGCGCGGGCAGCGCGAGCGCGGCGTGGCCAGATTGAATGTCTCCGTCTCCTGTTCGCCCTCAAGCCCGAGCAGTTCGGAGCATTGCGTCTTCCAGTCGCGTTGCAGCATGATCGGCAGTCTCAGGATAAGCACATTCAGGAAGCTGCCGACCACAAGGCCCAGCATGAAGATCGTGAGCAGATAAAACAGGGGGTGAATTTGAAATACTTCAATGATTGCGGACACGGCGGGTCTCTGGTTTGAGCGGACGGGGCGCCGGGCGTGGGCCTCCGCCTCGTGGATTTTCCTGGCCTGCCGGCTGGCCCCGGCATTGATGCCGTTTATTCAGGGCTGGAACAAGGTACTGCATTCGGCCTGCGCCCCGGCAACTATTCGCCGGGGCGCATGACCGTAGAGATTTGCGAGGGCCGGACTATACCACCGCACCCATTTTGAAGATAGGCAGATACATGCCGACCACGATGCCGCCGATGATCACGCCCAGAGTGGCCATGATTATCGGTTCCAGAAGGCTGGTCAGGGCCTTGACCCCGTCATCGACCTCCTGTTCGTACCAGTCCGCCACCTTGCCCAGCATGGTGTCGATAGAGCCGGATTCCTCGCCAATCGCAATCATCTGCACGACCATATTCGGAAACAGGCCCGTTTCACGCATGGCCGCCTGCAATTGGTTGCCGGTCGAGATTTGATCTCTCATCTTCATCACGGCGTCATAAAAGACGATATTGCCGCAGGCCCCGGCCACCGGCGGCATCGCCTCGACCAGCGGGGTGCCCGCCGCGAACATGGTTTCCAGGGTCCTGGCGAAGCGCGCGATCGCCGATTTTTCTATAATTTCACCGAGCGCCGGCATTTTCAGCAGGCCACGGTCCAGCAACTGGCGGGCCGAGGCCGAGCGTTTCTTGATCTCAAGCAGGCCGAAGACCACCAGACCCAGGACCAGAAGCATATAGACCCAGTTCCGGGCAAAGAAATTGGAACTGTCGATCAGGAACTGGGTCAGGGCCGGCAGGTCGGCGCCGAAGCTGGAGAATAAATCTGAAAATTGCGGGATCACGAAGATCATCATGATCGAAATCACGACCACGGCCGTGACAACCACCGCCGCCGGATAAAACAGCGCCGACTTGACCTTGGATTTGAGCGCCTCGATCTTCTCCAGATAGAGCGCGACCTTGTGCAGGATGGCCTCAAGGATACCCGCGTGTTCGCCCGCCTCGACCAGATTACAATAGAGATCGTTAAAATGTTGCGGCCGCTTTTTCAGCGCCTCGGTCAGTTTATTGCCGGTTTCAATATCGGATTTGATGCCGAGTATCAGTTCCTGCATCCCGGCGTTCTCATGGCCGCGTCCGATGATCTCAAACGCCTGCACCAGCGGCACGCCGGCCGACATCATGGTGGCCAGTTGGCGGCTGAATACCGTGATGTCCTTGGGCGTAACCTTGGTCTTTGCGCCCAGCCCCAAGAGCGGCTTTGCCTTTTTCTTTACCTTGAGCGGATTGACGCCCTGCCGGCGCAACAGCGCCTTGACCAGCGCTTCACTCTGCCCGGCGGTTTCGCCGCGGGTTCGCCGGCCGGATTTGTCCATACCTTCCCAGGCATACATATATGTCTTTTGTGCTTTAGCCATGATCTTTACTCTATAGTTACACGGTTGACTTCGGTCAGACTGGTCAGGCCGTTGGCCACCTTTTGCAGGCCGGAACGGCGAATATCCCAGATCCCTTCTGCCTCACACTGATCGGCCAATTGTATCGCATTGGCGCCTTCCATGATCAGTCGTTTGGTGGTCTCGGAGATCGGCATCACCTGATAAATTCCGGTGCGGCCCTTGTAGCCCGGGTCCTCCTCGGTGATCTCGCTTGGCTCATATAAATCAATGCCCTTTTCAATCATCTCGACCGGGAAGCCTTCGCTTCTGAGCGCGTCATCGGGCATCTTGACCGGCTTGCGCCGGTCGGGAATCAGCAATCTTACCAGCCTTTGGGCCACAATGATATTGGTGCAGGTCGCGATAGAAAAGGGCCGGATCCCCATATCCTGCAGCCGGGTCAGGGTCTGTGGCCCGTCGTTGGTATGCAGGCTGGACAGCACCATGTGGCCGGATTGCACCGCCTTGACGGCGATATTGCCGGTGGTAATGTCCCGAATCTCGCCGACCAGGATAATATCCGGGTCCTGCCGCAGGAAGGCTTTAAGCGCCTTGGGGAAATCCAGGCCGGTGCGTTCGTCGATATTGACCTGATTGATGCCGCGCAGATTGATTTCCACCGGATCTTCGGCCGTGGAGATATTCACATCGGTCTGATTCAGGATATTAATGCCGGTATAGAGCGACACTGTCTTGCCGCTGCCGGTCGGGCCGGTCACGAGGAACATCCCGTAAGGTTTGTGCAGGTTCTTTAAATAGGTCTCTTTTTGATCGTCTTCGTAGCCCAGCGAATCGATCTGGAGCTTGGCGCTGTCGGAGTCCAGGATACGCATACAGACCTTTTCGCCAAATAATGTCGGGCAGGTGCTGACCCGAAAATCAATATCGCGGGTCTTGGAGATTTTGAGCTTGATGCGGCCATCCTGGGGTACGCGCCGCTCGGCAAAATCCAGCCGCGACATGATCTTGATGCGGGCCGCGACCCGGCCCGCCAGATTCATGGGCGGGTTTGCAATTTCCTGCAACATGCCGTCAATCCTGAAGCGCACGCGATAGACCTTCTCGTAGGGCTCGAAGTGCAGGTCCGAGGCGCCTTTTTTAATCGCGTCCAGCAGCAGCTTGTTGACGAAGCGGACGACCGGCGCGTCATCGACAGCGGAATCGGCCTCTTCCTGGGCCGCGCCCTCGCCGGCGATCTCCAGTTGTTCCAGATCAACCAGGTCTTCGCCCAGGTCATCCAGTTCATCGCTCAGGTTTTTAAACGTGTCATCCGTCGCTTCCAGGGCCTTGTCAATGTTTTTGGCCAGCTTGTCTTCTTCGGCGATGATGGCGTCAATGATCAGGCCCGTGGCAAATTTGATCTCGTCCAGGGCGAGGATATTGGTGGGATTGGAAATGGCCACGACCAGACGCTTGCCGCGCCTGAACACGGGCAGGGCATGATGCTTTATGATCAATTCCTTTTTGACCAGCTTGACCACATCGGGGTCAATATCCACCGTGTCGATATCGACCATGGGTTCGCCAAACTCGTGCATGGCGGCCTCCGCGATCTGGCTGCTGGCCACGAGCTTGTTCTCGACGATCAGGCTGACGAAGGGCTTTTTGTTTTTGAGGGATGCCTCGAATATCCGCTGCGCCTTTTCTTCGTCCAGCAATTCATCCTCGACCAGCCTGCGCGCCAGGCCGCTCAAGCGGATTTTTTTTGTCGGAGTCGCCATAGTTTCAAGATTTCGCCCTGATTTATCGAATGTCTGAATTGAATATTAGATTATATGACATAAATAACCAACTATTTGCTGCAAAAGCAAGCATAAATTGCTTAAAAATGTTCAGAAAGGCCCGGAAAAACGGGCGGCAGGGGTCAAAACCGCATTAATACATGGCATGAACCGCCTTTCCAAAGCCTGTCCCTGTCCTGCCGGAATGGCGCGCTTGCGCCCATCGGCAGGCAGTTCTGAAACAGGCGGCCGGGGAATCCCGCAGGGCGATGCCGGGGTGTTGGATTCCGGTTGTTAGCCGAATGGCAGGGGCAGGAGTGCCCGGTGTATTGTCATTCCCGCGCGTACGGGAATGTATAGTCCAAACCACTGGATTCCTCGGCGGCCTGTTACTGACGCCGCTACCACCTGCATCCATGCAGGCGAAAGCCGGAAGCCCCCCGGCGTCATTCCAGCGAAAGCTGGAATCCAGTGGTTTGAATTATCCATTCCCGCGTAAGCGGGAATGACAACACTTACTTCGACCAGCACAATGCAGGCAGAAAAAAAAACCGGCATTAATCGAGTACCCGGCCCCGCCTCCTGGATTCCAGCTTTCGCTGGAATGACGACATTGGTGTCATTCCGACCTGCCTGCGCCAGGCCAGCCAGAATAATTCATAATCTGCGAGACCTGCCGGCAGCAGGCAGGCGCCGGGCTGCCCTAGTCTCGATTTATCCCGCCCTGGTCTTGAGTATGCTCAAAATGCAGTTGTCCGTCTTTTTCGCCGACCTTGATCCGGGCGCCGGGGGCGAAGTCGCCCGCCAGTATCTTTTCGGCGATGGGCGAGGCCAGCTGATCCTGAATGGCGCGTTTTAGCGGTCTGGCCCCATAGACCGGGTCGAAGCCGACCGCGCTTAGCCGGTCTATGGCGGCGCCGTCGAGTTCCAGCGTGAGTTCCTGTTCCGCCAGCCTGCTTTTCAGGCGGGCCAGTTGTATCTCGGCGATGGCCCGGATCTCTGCCTTGAGCAGGGCGTGAAAGACCACCACTTCATCAATCCGGTTCAAAAATTCCGGCCTGAAGTGATGACTCACTTCATTCATGACGATCTCCTTCATGTCTTCATAGTCGGAATCGGCGGACCGTTCCCGGATCAGGTCCGAACCCAGGTTTGAGGTCATCACGATCACGCTGTTGCGAAAGTCAACGGTGCGGCCGTGGCCGTCGGTCAGGCGTCCGTCGTCAAGCACCTGCAACAGGATATTGAAGACATCGGCATGGGCCTTTTCTATCTCGTCCAGCAGGATCAGGCTGTAGGGCCGGCGTCTGACCGCCTCGGTCAGATAACCGCCCTGTTCGTAGCCGACATAGCCGGGCGGGGCGCCGAGCAGGCGCGCGACGGCGTGTTTTTCCATGTATTCCGACATATCAACGCGGATCATGGCCTCTTCGCTGTCGAATAAAAATTCTGTCAGGCTTTTACACAACTCGGTCTTGCCCACGCCGGTCGGCCCGAGGAATAAAAAGCTGCCGTTCGGCCGGCCCGGCTCTGAAAGGCCCGCGCGCGCGCGGCGGATGGCATGAGAGACGGCGGCCAGCGCCTGTTTTTGGCCCACCACGCGCTGTTCCAGGATAGCTTCCATCTTGAGCAGTTTTTCCCGTTCGCCCTGCAGCATTTTGCTGACGGGGATGCCGGTCCAGTTGGCAACGACCTCGGCGATCTCGTTTTCCGTGACCTTGTTGCGCAGCAGCGTCAACTCCCGGCCCTCGGCCTCGGTGGCCATGTCCAGTTGTTTTTCCAGTTCCGGCATGACGCCATAGCGCAGTTCCGACATTTGATTCAGGTCGCCGGCGCGCTGGGCCGCCTCGAAGTCAATCCGGGCCTGTTCCAGTTTTTCCTTGATATGGCGCGCGCCTTGCAGGGTGGCCTTTTCCGCGAGCCAGACCTCTTCCAGGTCCTTGAATTCACCTTCCGTCCGTTGAATGTCCGCTTCCAGCGAGGCCAGGCGTTTTTTTGAGGCCGTGTCAGTTTCCTTTTGCAGCGCCGCGCGTTCGATCTTCATCTGGATCAGGCGCCGTTCGAGCCGGTCCATGGCCTCGGGCTTGGAATGGATCTCGATACTGATGCGGCTGGCCGATTCATCGATCAGGTCAATGGCCTTGTCCGGCAATTGCCGGTCGCTGATATAGCGTTGTGACAGGGTGGCGGCCGCGACGATGGCCGGGTCCGTGATTTGAACATTGTGATGGACTTCGTAGCGTTCCTTGAGGCCGCGCAGGATGGCGATGGTGTCATCGATTCCGGGTTCATTGATCAGCACCTTCTGAAAGCGGCGCTCCAGGGCGGCGTCTTGTTCGATATTTTCACGGTATTCGTCCAGCGTGGTGGCGCCGATACAATGCAGTTCGCCGCGCGCCAGGGCGGGTTTGAGCATATTGCCGGCGTCCATTGCGCCCTCGGCCTTGCCGGCCCCCACCATGGTATGGACTTCGTCAATGAATAAAATGATCCGGCCTTCCTGCTTGCTTAGCTCCTTTAATACGGCCTTGAGCCGCTCTTCAAATTCACCGCGGAACTTGGCCCCGGCAATCAGGGCGCCCAGGTCGAGCGCCAGCAGGCGCTTGTGTTTCAGGGCCTCGGGCACTTCCCCGTTGATGATACGCTGCGCCAGCCCTTCGGCGATGGCGGTTTTGCCGACGCCCGGCTCGCCAATCAGGACCGGGTTATTTTTGGTCCGCCGTTGCAAGACCTGGATCGTGCGGCGGATTTCTTCATCGCGGCCGATGACCGGATCCAGTTTGCCGTTTTCCGCCCGGGCCGTCAGGTCCAGGGTGAATTTTTCCAGGGCCTGGCGGCTTTCTTCGGAATTTGGATCATGCACCCGTTCGCCGCCGCGCAGCGCGTTGATCGCGGCCTCGATTTTGGCCTTGTCGGCCCCGTGTTTGCGGAACAATTCGCCCAGTTTGCCCTTGTCTTCCAGCGCGGCGATGGCGAACAGCTCGCTGGCGATGTAATGGTCGTTGCGCTGTTGCGCGGCCTTGTCCATGAGGTTAAGCAGGCGCTCCAGTTCGGGGCTGACACGGACTTCGCCGGAGGCCTCGCGCACGGTGGCGAGGGCGTCAAGCAGCGCGCTTATCCCGGCGCGCAACGGATCGACATTGACGCCGGCGTTCTGCAAGACCGGCGCCAGCGCGCCCCCGGCCTGATTCAGCAGGGCATGGGCGAGATGGACCGGTTCAATATAGGGATGGTCGCGGCCCAGCGCCAGGCTTTGGGCCTCGGCCAGGGCGGTTTGAAATTTTGTCGTGAGTTTATCGGCTCGCATGATTTTTCCTGATTATTCAATTTATTCGGTCAATAAATCAGGGCAACGGGCCGCTTTTCAAGCGGGCCGGGGCGGGAATGTCAGCGCGGCGCCATCCAGATCAGGGTCGCCATGCGCCCGGTGGCGCCGTCACGGCGATAGGAATAAAACCAGGCGTCATTGGCAAAGGTGCAGAGTCCGCAGGCATGGATCGCCTCCACGCCGTTATGCCTGGCGATAATTTTTACCAGGCCGGCCAGGTCGCAATGCCACTTGCCCCGGTCATTGGGCGTGAATGCGGCCGCAAGCAGGCTTGAGCGCGTGGCGCAGGCCGCATAGACATCCGGCCCGACTTCATAATGACGCTGGCCGATACAGGGGCCGATCCAGACCATCAGCCCGTCTCTTGCAGCAAAATGCCGGATCGCATTTTCAACGATGCCGGCCGCGATGCCGCGCCAGCCCGCGTGGATCGCGGCAATCTTTGACCCGGCCCGGTCGCACAACAGCACGGGCGCGCAATCCGCCGTAAGCACGGCGCAAATCCGCCCGGTCCGGGTCGTCAGCGCGCCGTCGGCCTTGCGCCCGGGATGGATGCTGTCGAGTGAAATAATATGCCGGCCGTGCTCCTGTTGCAGCCAGGTTGGCTCGGATTCAAGCCGCAGCCGGGCGGCGAGACGCGCGCGGTTTTCCCGCACGTTCACATCGGCATCGCCAACATGCGCGGCCAGGTTCAGGCCGGCGTAGGGCGCGCGGCTCGCGCCATGTAATCTGAGCGAGACGCCGGCGCGGATATGGGCGGGCGCCGGCCAGTCGGCCCGGAGCCAGCCCGGCGCGCCGTTATGGCCCGTCATGCCGTTCCAGCGCCTCGATCAGGCGCCGCATATCCGGCGGCAGTTCGGCGCCGCAGGTGATCGTTTTACCGCTCTCGGGGTGCGGCAATGTCAGGCGGCAGGCGTGCAATGCCTGCCGCCCGAGCTTGGCAATGGTCTGGCGCAGCCCGGCGCTGCTGCCCTTGACGCCGGTTTTGTGTTTGGCATAAACGGGGTCGCCCGCCAGCGGATGGTTGATATGCGCCAGATGCACCCGGATTTGATGGGTGCGGCCCGTCTCCAGCCGTAGCGCCAGGTGGGTATAATGCCGGTATTTTTTGATCAGCCGGTAATGAGTGATGGCGGCCTTGCCGTTGGGGGTGACCGCCATTTTTTTGCGTTGCAGCGGGTGTCTGCCGATAGCGGCCGCTATCGTGCCGCCGGCCGTGACCCGGCCGCTGACGATGGCCTGATATTCGCGTTTTATCCGCCTCGCCTGCAAGTGTTTTACCAGCGCCGTATGGGCGCTGGCCGTCCGGGCGATAATCAGGAGCCCCGTGGTGTCCTTGTCGAGGCGATGTATGATCCCGGCGCGGGGCAGCGCGCTGAGTCCCGGGTCATGGTGCAACAGCGCGTTGACCAGGGTATGTTCGGGGTTGCCGGCGCCCGGATGCACGACCAGCCCGGCCGGTTTATTGACCAGAATCAGGCTGTCATCCTCATGGATAATGGCGAGCGGTATGGCCTCCGGCCGATCGCCGCCGTGCTCCGTGATAATGGCGTTTATCTTGATGCGATCCGCGCCTTTGACCCTGTCTTTTTGTTTCAGATTTTGATCATTAACGCGCACATAACCGGCCGTGATCCAGGCTTGCAGCCGCGCCCTGGAATGGCGCGGAAACAGCGCGGCCAGCGCCTGATCCAGCCGCCTGCCGGCCAGCGCCTCGGGCACGGCGGTCTGTAATTGCAGCTTGTGCATAAGAATCTTGTCCCGAAATATACGGTCAGACAGAACTGCAATCCATTTCACACCCTGGCCCCGCTCTCCTGGATTCCGGCTTTCGCCTGCCTGTAGCAGGCAGGCCGGAATGACGATGGGGCGTTGTTTTGGCTTTACGTCATTCCCGCCCGTCAGCAACAGGCGAACCGGAACCACACATAATCTGCGTTAACCTGTCTGCTACAGGCAGGTCTGCGAAATCTGCGGATTCCATGCCTGATTGCCTCACAGCTATTGAACCCCGACAGAATTTTGCCAGCCGCGCGGGATTAGGTTAAGCTACGCGCCCATGCGACATCTTATTATATTATCACTCTTGCTGTGCCTGCCCGGCTGTTCTTTTTTCGGCGATGAAAAGGAAGACGAAACCCTGAACTGGAGCGCGGACCGGCTCTATGCCCGAGCCAAGGGGGCGCTGGACGCGGGTTATTACAGCGAGGCGGTCGAGCACTATCAAGAGCTTGAGGCCCGCTATCCGTTCGGCCGGCACGCGCAGCAGGCGCTCCTGGATCTGGCCTATGCCCATTACAAGAGCGAAGAGCCGGAGGCGGCTATCTCCGCCTGTGAGCGGTTTATGCGGCTCTATCCGCAGAACCCGCATGTGGATTATGCCTACTATCTGAAGGGCCTGACCAATTTTAACCGCGACAAGGGCTTCCTGCAGCGCTATCTGCCGACCGATGAGTCGCAGCGCGACACTTCCTCGGCGGAACTCGCCTTTCAGGACTTTCTTGAACTGGTCCAGCGTTTCCCCGAGAGCCGCTATGTGTCTGACGCAAAGCAGCGGATGCGCTATTTGCGCAACAATCTGGCCGCGCATGAGTTGCATGTGGGCGCTTATTATATGCGCCGGGGGGCGTTTGTCGCGGCCGCCAACCGGGCCAGATACGTGCTTGAAAACTATCCGCGCACCCCGGCCGTGCCGGATGCGCTGGTGCTCATGGCCAGGGCCTACCGCGTGCTTGAACTGAACGACCTGTCGGATGACGCCTTGCGCGTGCTTGAGTTAAATTACCCGAATCACCCCGGCGCCTATGCCGTGCGCCGGCTTGAGGTGCGGTAACGCATTAACCGGATTTACCCTCGACATAGCCGGATGTGACGGGATAGCGCCGGTCGCGGCCGAAGGCGCGCGCGGTTATCCGGACGCCGGGCGCGGCCTGACGCCGTTTATATTCATTTTTGTCCACCAGTCTCAGCACCTGACGCACGGTTTCGGCGGCAAAGCCCCGGGCGATGATCGCCTCCGGCGGGGTGTCGTCTTCAATATAGAGTTCCAGTATGGGATCCAGCACGGCATAATCGGGCAGGCTGTCCTGATCAACCTGGTCCGGGCGCAGTTCGGCGCTGGGCGGGCGCGTCAGCACCCTTTCCGGTATCACTGTTTGCCGCCGGTTGCGCCATTTCGCCAGCCTGTAAACCATCGTCTTCCAGATATCCTTGAGCGGCGCGAAGCCGCCGGCCATATCGCCGTACAGCGTGGCATAACCGACCGCCATTTCACTTTTATTGCCCGTTGTCAGCACCAGCCTGCCGGTCTTGTTCGAGATCGCCATGAGGATCAGGCCCCGGCAGCGCGCCTGTATATTTTCCTCGGTAATATCGGCCGGCAGGTCGGCGAACCTGGGCCCGAGCGAGGTCAGAAAGGTATCGAAGGCGGCCTGGATGGAGATGGTTTCATGCCGCACGTTCAGCGCCTGGGCCTGCCACTCGGCGTCTTCAATGCTCATGGCGGCCGTAAAGCGCGATGGCATGATCACGGCCTCGACATTTTCCGGGCCGAGCGCATCGGCGGCGATACACAGCGTCAGGGCCGAGTCGATCCCGCCCGAGAGGCCGATAACGGCCCCGCTAAAACGATTTTTCCCGATATAGTCCCTGACGCCGGTCAAGAGCGCGGTATAGATACTTTGTTCCTGTTCCTGTGCGAGGCCGGCTTTGGCCGGGGGAGGGGGCTTGTGCGCCATATCAAGGTTGACCGTGAATAAACCCGCCTCAAAGGCCGGCGCATGAAAAACCGGTTCGCCGCGGTTATCGACGATCATGGAATTGCCGTCGAAGACCAGTTCGTCCTGGCCGCCGACCAGGTTGGCATAGACAATGTGCAAGTTGGCTTCTTTTGCCCGTTTTGCGATCATCTGCTCGCGCAGCGCGAGTTTGTTTTTATCGTAGGGCGAGGCGTTGATATTAAGCAGGATCGAGGCGCCGGCCGCGGCCGCCTGGCGGACCGGTTCCCCCGCCCAGAGGTCTTCGCAGATACTGAGCGCGGCCCGGCAGCCGTTGATCTCAAACAAACAGGGCTCGTTGCCGGCGCTGAAATAACGCTTTTCATCGAATACGCCATAGTTCGGCAGGTTTTGCTTATAGTAGGTATGGATGATTTTTTGTTTGCGTATGAGGCTGGCGGCATTGTAGAGCCGCCGGCCTTCGCGGTGCGGATGGCCAATCAGCGCATAGAACTCGCCGGTCTCGGTGACGATGCGCGCAAGAGCCGCCTGGATCGCGGCGTAGAAGGCGGGCCGGAACAACAGGTCTTCGGGCGGATAGGCGCTGATACTGAGTTCCGGGAATAAAATAATGTCCGTATCCCCCCGCGCCTGTTGCAGGGCGGCGATGATCTGGTCCGTGTTGGCGTCAATGGCGCCGACAGTCAGGTTCAGTTGGGCGATGGTTAAACGAATCTTGCGGCGCATGGCCTGAGTGGTGTTTTCTGGGCGAACAATAGGGGCAAATCTGACCGAGGCAGCGCTTTCCTGGCTGCTTGCTGAAGATAAGCGGCAGCGCTCAATCGATCATCCCGGCACATTTTCCTGGATTCCAGCTTTCGCTGGAATGACGAAGGAGGCATAGACGCGGTTCGGCAACCTTCAATATTATTCTCACGCCAATCCTCATTCCGGCCTGTCTGCAACAGGCTGGCCGGAATCATGCCGAGAGCCTGGCCCGAATCGCCGCGCCCATTTCCGCCGGCGAGCGCACCGTGGTGACATTGGCGGCCGCCAGCGCCGCGAATTTATCCTCCGCCGTTCCGCGGCCGCCCGAGATGATCGCCCCGGCGTGGCCCATGCGCTTGCCGGGCGGCGCGGTCACGCCGGCGATATAACCGACCACCGGTTTGCTGACATGGGTCTTGATGAACTCTGCCGCTTCTTCCTCGGCCGCGCCGCCGATTTCCCCAACCATGATAATGCCTTCCGTGGCCGGGTCTTCCTGAAACAGCCCGAGACAGTCCACAAAGCTCATGCCATGAATGGGATCCCCGCCGATGCCGACACAGGTGCTTTGGCCAAGGCCGTTTTGTGTGGTCTGCTGGACGGCCTCGTAAGTGAGCGTGCCCGAGCGCGAGACGATGCCGATCTTGCCGGGTTGGTGGATGTCGCCCGGCATGATCCCGATCTTGCATTCGCCGGGCGTGATCAGGCCGGGACAGTTTGGGCCGATCAGGCGGCTTTGGGGGAATTTTTCCAGATAGGCCCGGGCCTTGAGCATATCCAGCACCGGTATGCCCTCGGTAATGCAGACGATGATCCCGATGCCGGCCTCGGCCGCCTCGATGATCGCCTCGGCCGCGGCGTGGGCCGGGGCCATGATCATGCTGGCATCGGCGCCGGTCTCGGCGACCGCGTCAATGACATTATCGAACACGGGGCGTTGCAGATGGGTTGTGCCGCCCTTGCCGGGCGTCACGCCGCCCACGACCCGGGTCCGGTAGGCGATGGCCTGTTCGGCATGAAAGGTGCCCTGCCTGCCCGTGAAGCCCTGCACGATGACCTTGGTTGACTTGTTTACCAGAATCGCCATTATTGCTTGCCTCCCGCAGCCGCCACGGCCTTCTCGGCGGCGTCTGTCAGCTCAGTGGCCGCGGTAATTTCCAGTTCGCTGGCAGAGAGCAGCGCCCGGCCCGCTTCAACATTGGTGCCCTCAAGTCGGACCACGATGGGCACGGCAACGCCGATCTCCCGCGCGGCCTGGATGATACCCTCGGCAATGAGGTCGCAGCGCACGATACCGCCGAAGATATTGACCAGAATGGCCCTGACGTTTTGATCGGAGACGATCAGCTTGAAGGCCTCCGTGACCCTTGCGGCGGTGGCGTCGCCGCCCACGTCCAGAAAGTTGGCCGGTTCGCCGCCGTGCAGTTTGATGATATCCATGGTGGCCATGGCCAGTCCGGCGCCATTGACCATGCAGGCGATGTTGCCGCTCAGCGTGACATAGTTGAGATCCAGCGCCCTGGCCCGGTTTTCCTTCTCGTCTTCCTGGCTCGGGTCGCGCCATTCCTCCAGCTTCGGCTGCCGGTACAGCGCGTTATCATCGACACAGATCTTGGCGTCCAGCGCCTCAAGGTCGCCGGCGGTATTGATGGTCAGGGGGTTAATTTCAATCAGGCTCAGGTCTTTTTCGAGGAACAGCCGGTAGAGCCGCTTTAATATCAGGTTCAGCCACGCGCGCTGCGCGGCGTTGAGTCCCAGCGCAAAGCCCATGCGGCGGCCGCGATATTCCTGCAATTCATGCAGGCCGAGCAGCGGGTCAACCTGCATGGTGATGATCTTTTCAGGCGTGGCGGCCGCCACCTTTTCAATATCCATGCCGCCCTCGGTCGAGGCCATAATGGTGACCCGGCGGTTCTGCCGATCCGCCACCATGCCCAGATACAGTTCCGACTTGATATATGTAAGCCATTGCACCAGCACACAGTTGACCGGTTGTCCGTCTGGCGCCGATTGTTGGGTCACGAGGCGGCTGCCGAGCAGTTTTTGAACCGCCGCTTCCAGTTCGGTATAGCCCTTTACCAGCACCACGCCGCCGGCCTTGCCGCGGCCGCCGGCATGCACCTGGGCCTTGACCACCCAGTTCTCCCTGTCTTCCTCGGCCGCATAGCGCAGCGCCTCCTCCACGGAGTGTGCGACCTTGCCCGGCGGAACCGGGATGCCATATTCGCCGAGCAGGGTTTTAGCCTGATATTCATGCAGATTCATCGTGTCCTTTTCCTTATGGTTGTTATTTTGTGTTCCGCTGTTCCATGAGCCTGAATAAGTGCGACAATATCTCAAACCCAGCACACTTAATCAATGTATTCATGGATACCGAGAGCGACACGCTTGATTTTAACAGTAAACCGGCCCGTTGGCGCGCCCTGGGTTATTTTAATTTTTATCGCCTGTTGCTGTCCGGCCTGTTTGTCCTGAGCGCCAGTATCGGCCTGTTGCCGGCGCCGCTTGGCGGGCTTGATGAAACCCTGTTTATGCTCATCAGCCAGGTCTATTTTTTGACGGCGCTGTTTTTCAGCCTGTTTATCCTGCGCCGCCGACCCCGCTTTAATTTGCAGATCGCCGCGCATACATTGATCGATATTGTCATGCTGAGCCTGTTGATGTACGCCAGCGGCGGGCTGGGCAGCGGCTTTGGCATGTTGCTCGTTATCGCCGTGGCCGGCGGCAGTATTTTAAGAACCGGTAAAATTGCGATTTTCTTCGCGGCGATCGCCACCCTGGTCGTGCTCGGGCATGAATTCTATTTGCAGTTTTTCCTCTTTGCAGAACCGATCAACTACGTGCATGCCGGGCTGCTCGGGGCGACCTTTTTTCTGGCCGCGTTCATCGGCATTTTTCTGTCTGTCCGGGTCAGAAAAACACAGGCCTTTGCCGAGCGCCAGACCATCGCGATCGGCGAGCTGGCCAGGCTCAATGAGCATATTATTCAACGTATGCAGGCCGGGATAACCGTTCTGGACAGCAAAATGAACGTGGTGCTGGTCAATGATTCGGCCAGACAACTGTTCAGGCCAGTCGCGCAAAAAACGGTTGATAGTAACCGCCTTATCTCCGGATTTTTAACAGAACCCGTGACAGAATGGCTGGCCGGCAGCGGGCCGCAGAGCCGGGTGCTCAAGCCCGGCAACACGGATTTTGAATTGCAGCTCTCCTTTATCAGGCTGAAAAAGCGCAATGACTTTCAGGTGCTGGTATTTATAGAGGATATCGCGGTCTTGCGGCAAAGGGCCCAGCAATTAAAGCTGGCATCGCTGGCCCGCCTGACGGCCAGCATCGCCCATGAAATCCGCAATCCCCTGGGCGCGATCAATCATGCCGGGCAACTGTTGAATGAGGCGCCGGATTTGACCGCGGGGGATAAAAGGCTGGTGCAGATCATCAATGATCACTCTGCCCGGGTGAATACGATTATCGAAAATGTCCTGAGTATCAGCCGCAGGGCGCAAGCCATACCTGAAAAAATTGAGATTAATGCCTGGCTGGCCGCGTTCAGGGATGAGTTAATGACACGCTTTGAGCTTGACGGGGCCGATATTGAGACGGCCTCGGCCGCGACCGCCCTGTTTATCCGGGCGGATGCCTCGCAGTTATGGCAGATTATGTGGAATCTTGCCGAGAATGCCCTGCGCTATTCAAAACGGCGGCCGCTGTTAAGGCTGTACGCCGCGGCCGAGCCGGGATCCGGCCGGCCCTATGTGGATATTATTGATCGCGGCACGGGTATTTCCCGGGATATAATAGACAATCTGTTTGAACCCTTTTTTACCACCGAGGCCCAGGGTTCGGGCCTCGGCCTGTATGTGGCGCGGGAACTGTGCGAGGCCAATCAGGCGGCCTTGAGCCTGTTGTCCTCATCGGAGGCCGGCGCCACCTTCAGGATCACTTTCATACACATGAATAAAAAAATGATTTAACGTTTGCTTATGGCCAATATCGCATTAATCATTGACGATGAACCGGATATCCTTGAATTGCTGGGCATTACGCTGCAACGCATGGGGATTGACTGCCGTCCGGCCAAAGATCTGCGACAGGCCAGAAATCTTTTAAAGACGCAGCGCTTCGATATTTGCCTGACGGATATGAAGCTGCCGGACGGTAACGGGATTGATTTTGTGGCCGAGGCGCAGAAGCAATATCCGGCCATGCCCATTGCCGTTATCACCGCGCACGGCAGCATGGACAGCGCCATCGTGGCGCTGAAATCCGGCGCGTTCGATTTTTTGACCAAGCCGGTCGATCTGGATGCCTTGCGGGCCATCGTTAAAAATGCCCTGAATCTCGGCAAAAAGGCGCGCCAGTCGCGCTATGATCTGGTCGGCAAGAGCGGGCCGCTGCTTGAATTAAAGCGCACCATAGACAAGGTGTCCAAAAACCAGGCGCCGATTTATATCAGCGGCGAATCGGGCACGGGCAAGGAACTGGTCGCGCGTATGATTCACGCCTCCGGGCCGAGGGCAAGCCGGCCGTTTGTGCCGGTCAACTGCGGCGCCATTCCGGGCGATTTACTCGAAAGCGAACTGTTCGGCCATATCAAGGGCAGCTTTACCGGCGCGATCATGGACAAAAACGGCCTGTTCAAGGCCGCCGATGGCGGCACCCTGTTCCTGGACGAGGTAGCCGAATTGCCGCGGCACATGCAGGTAAAACTGCTGCGCGCCATTCAGGAAAAAAATATCCGGCCGGTCGGTTCGCAGAAGGAGATCAATGTGGACATCCGCATACTCAGCGCCACCAACAAGGATCTACAAGCGCTGGTTGATGAAGACCGGTTCAGGCAGGATTTATTCTATCGAATAAATGTGATCGCGATAAAAGTGCCGCCGCTGAGAGACAGGGTTGAGGACATTGCGCCGCTGGCCGAACATATTATCGGGAAAATAGCCGGCAAAGAGGGGCTGCCCCATGCGCGCCTGTCCGGCCCGGCCCTGGCCGCCCTCAAGGCCCATGCCTTCCCCGGCAATGTGCGCGAACTGGAAAATATCCTGGAAAGGGCCCTGGCGCTCGGCAACGGCGCCGAGATAGACGAGCATGACCTGCATTTATCGGATGCCGGCAAAGTTGACAGCAAACAAGCGGATGCCACGAATCTGCAATCATTACTGGTCGATGTGGAAAGGCAGCAGATTCTGGACGCCCTCGAAAAAACACGCTGGAACAAGACCAAAGCGGCCAGATTGCTCGGCATCAGCTTCAGGGCATTACGCTACCGATTGAGTAAGTTGGACCTGGATTAGCTGTTGGGGTTTTGCATATTGGAGAGGCTGGAATGAGTGCATTCAGAATTGTCATTCCCGCTTGCGCGGGAATGTATTGTATAAACCACTGGATTCCTCGGCGGCCTGTTCCAGACGCCGCTCTACCACCTACGTCCTGTAGGCGAGCTTTCGCTGGAATGACGGAGTGCTGGGAATGACAGGGTGCTGAGCATGAAGGTTGCCGGAATGCATCTATCCCCACGTCGTCATTCCGGCGAAGGCCGGAATCCACGCCTGCCGTAGGCAGGTAGGGGCGAGGCAGATACCTCAGCGGGTCGGCAGGAATGCGTGTATTCAGAATGGTCATTCCCGCTTATGCGGGAATGTATTGCATAAACCACTGGATTCCAGCTTTCGCTGGAATGACGGAGTGCTGGGAATAACGAGATGGCAGGTAAACAAAAACAGGCAATAGCATGAAAAAAATCTACTTTATTAAAGCAATCTGGGATGAAGAGGCGTCTGTCTGGTCGATATCAGAGACCGATGTCCCTGGTTTGGCCACCTCTGCGCCGACAATTGAAGCATTGCAGGCAAAATTAAAGGTGATGATCCCGGAACTGCTGGAATTAAATACCCCGGCAATATCCTGTAAAACGCCCATTCCCTATCGACTGCAAGCCGAACGGCTGGCCTGTGCCCGGTGAATTCTTTCACCAGGCCACTCAAAAAAATTCTGAGACAAAATACCTTCCAGACATACCACTAATCAGGTGCTTAAACAAGCCGGACTAAAAAAGGTTTTCTAATGACAGTATCGCAGTCGAAGCGTCAGGAATGACTCCCACGTCCTCATTCCAGCCCTAATATCTCCGGAATCTTGAAGAAAGCCTCCGTCAATCCCTTCTTTGCCGCGCATTCACATAGGCCGATAAAACAGCCGCCATACGGGCAGTGTAACCTCTGGGGTTGTCCGCCTTAAAAAACGCAATCACATCTTCCGGCAAGCGCAGGCTGACATTCGGCCCGGCGCGCGGCGGTCTGAGCTTCGCGTTACGCCAGAATGTCTCATCCAGTTCGGCGATGTCGCTATAGTTGATGTCACTGTCCGGGCGCGCCGCCAGATCCTCAAGCGTTAAGGGCTGTTTGTATTTTCTGTTCATATCGATTCTCTTTCCCGTTTGTTGGCTTGCCGGGCCGAGATGATTCGGCAAGTCCCGTTAAGGAAACTATGATTTAATCAGAGTTTCCTGCGGTACAGGGACGTACCGCCCCAGAATCAATAACTTGGCAATGATGCAAGTCATTGATTTTGAAGCCCTGCCTGCTACAGGCAGGAAGGTGAAAATCGCATTTTCACCTTGCGTGCTCTGAGAAATCCAGGATGGATTTATTCAGAGCTTCCTTAAAGGCCCCGGCTACAGTAGAATTGTGACAATTTTTGTCAGTATTTGACTAGACTTGCTTCAAGTCGTGTCTATTATCCAGCGAATAATGGCCGTTTCTAATGTCCCGCCTGACAAAAAGAGGATTTTAACTCATTGTTTTTACGAAGAATAAAAAATATTTCAGCGATTTTAATAAAAAATTGTTTTCATAAGGGCTACTATGGCATAGTATCTGCTTATTAAGAATTCCGTGAATTTTTGATGATTAAAGCACCCGACTTCTTCGGATGCGGATTCAAACACCAACCGGCTGAACAGCCGCACCAACTTTAATTTTAAGGAGATAAAGCAATGAAACAAGTACAACGAGGTTTTACCCTGATCGAATTGATGATCGTCGTCGCGATCATCGGCATCCTTGCCGCTATTGCGATTCCGTCCTATCAGGATTATACGGCCCGGGCGCAGGTGTCCGAGGCAGTCAGTTTGGCCAGTAGTTTCAAGACAGGTCTTGCTGAGTATTATCAGTCTAATGGTGCCTTTGATTCTACACTTAAACCTACACAAATAGGCACCACTATTTCCGGGAGATATGTTTCGTCAATCACTTTTCATGCTCCTAGTAATGGCACGATCGCCCTACAAGCAAAGATGAAAGTGGCAGGTTCAGGCGTCTCCAACAGTGTTGCAGGTAAAGTAGTTATTATGCAAACAGGCGACGGAGGCAGAACCTGGAAATGTGGCTCAAACCAAGCTAACCTTCTAGTGAAGCACCGGCCCACCGGTTGTAAAGACGCCCTTTAGTAAAGGTTCCCTGCAACAGCACAGGGCCGCCTGTTGAGCAACAGGCGGCCTTTTTTATTACAGGCGTACAAGGGTGTACCGATATCAAGACCATGCCGATAAACTCTGCCTGTTTTTGTTGTTGCTGCTCACGGTATATTTATACTCTCCGGGTCTTGAGAGCCTGTTTTTCCTGGATGATTTTCCCAATCTCTCCGAACTCTCCGAAATAGAAGAAAACGGTTTTTTCTATTATATCTTCAGTGGTTTTGCCGGGCCTTCGGGCCGGCCGCTGTCTTTATTCACCTTTGCCCTGCAATATCCGGCCTGGCCGTCTGACCCGGCCGCGTTCAAGGCCGTCAATCTCGCCATCCATTGTGTCAACGGTGTTCTGGTCTGGCTGATAAGCCTGCGCCTGATTGCGCCGCTGGAGAAAGACCGGGGCCGGCGGCGGGTGTTCGCCTTGCTCACGACGGCGCTCTGGCTGTTACACCCCATGCAGTTGAGCACGGTCTTGTATGTGGTGCAAAGGATGACGCTGCTCTCGGCCTTGTTTACATTGACCGGGCTCTGGGCGTATCTCCGTTGCAGGGACGGCATTGCCGGCCGGCATGATCCGCGCGCTTACCTCAAATTCATGGCGCCGCTTGCGATCAGCCTGATTCTCGCCATCCTCTCAAAGGAAAGCGGCATATTGCTGCTCCTGTATATTATCGTCATTGAAAAAACACTGTTCTCCAACAGCGCCGGGTTAAAAAACGGATTTCTGCTCGTGCTTTCCCTGCCGCTTTTGGCCTTGCTGGTCTATTTGCTGGCGGACTTCGGCAGGATTATGGCAAGTTATGACTTTCGGCCCTTTAGTATGTTCGAAAGGCTGCTGACCCAGCCGTCCGTTTTACTGGTCTATTTAAAGCATATTCTACTGCCCGTTTATGGCAGCTTTGGCCTTTTCCATGACGATTTTCCAATATCTACCGGGCTGCTCACGCCACCCTATACGCTGGTCTCGATAGCGGCCCTGATATTGGTTTTTCTGGCGGGCCTGAGGCTAAGGCGGTCAGCCCCGGTGTTTAGTTTTGCGGTGTTGTGGTTTTTGGCCGGGCATGCGCTGGAGGCCGGTTTTGTAAACCTTGAGTTGTATTTTGAACACCGGAATTATCTCCCCTCGCTGGGGATCCTGTTCGGCCTCAATTATCTGCTGCTGAAATTTATAAAGACGCGACAATACCGGCTGAGCGCCGGCCTGGCCGGGCTGGTTTATTACACGCTCGTTATGGCGGCCTTTTATCTTGAATTGACACTCTGGCCGCAACCGAAGCTGCAAACGCTGGAATGGGCCAGAAATAACCCGAGCTCGGAAAGGGCGCTAACCAATCTGGCGGATAAATATGTAGGCAGCAGACAATACGAACAGGTCATCGCTATTTACACCCGGGTCGAACAATTAAAACCGGACGCTATTTACCCCGCCATCATAAAATTACACATTGAGGCTTGTGCCACGGAAACAGGGGCCGGGGCCGGGATATGGGATGCGGTCCTTGCCAGGGCAAAACAGGCCAGGGCCGATAGTTTGCTAATCGTGACAGCCCTGGATGGATTTATCGTTGACATCATCAATGAAAATTGCGGGCCCGGCGACCATGAGAATATGCAAAAACTGCTCTCGAACATGATCGCCAATAACAATTACAGCTTTATACGGAATCATCTTTATGAGTTTTCTGCGACTATACGGGTCTATAATGGTGACTATGAACGGGCCCTGGATTATATCAATATGGCGCTGGCGGCCGGCGGCAGGCTCTCATATTATATCTACAAGATAAGGCTGCTGCGTATCATGGACAGAGCCGATGAAGTCGAAAAGGTTAAAAAAGAATTCAGGGAAAAAATCAGGGGCCGGCCGCGCGACGCTCTGGCCTATACTAAGCTGCTGGAAGCATTGTAGTAGAGCTTTATAGATGGACAAGAAATTAAGCATCATCATCCCGGCCTGCAACGAAGCGGCGGCGCTGAAGAAAATACTGCCGCTGTTGCTGGACAGCTATCCCGCCGCGGAAATTATCATCGTCAATGACGGTTCAAGCGACGCCACCGCGGACGTGTGCCACGGTTTCCCTGTCACGGTCATCGATCATCCCTATCAAAAAGGCAATGGCGCGGCCATCAAGACCGGCGCCCGCGCCGCCACGGGCGATATTTATGTCTTTATGGACGCCGATGGTCAGCACAGGCCCGAAGAGATCCATAAACTGTTGAGTAAAATAAACGATGATTACGATATGGTAATCGGCGCGCGGACGGCTGATTCCCATGCAAGCCTGGCCAGAAGGTTTGCCAACGGTTTTTATAACTGGCTGGCGGGCAAGGTAACCGGCCACAGGATTGACGATTTGACCTCAGGCTTCAGGGCCGCGCGGTCTGATCAGTTTCATGAATTCATAAATATCCTGCCAAATGGTTTTTCCTATCCGACCACCATAACGATGGCCTTTCTCAGGGCGGGCTATTCGGTCGGATTTATCCCGGTCGCGGTCGCGTCTCGCAAGGGCAAGAGTCATATCAGGTTAATCCGCGATGGCGTCAAGTTCCTGCTGATCATATTCAGGGTCGGGGTGCTGTATTCGCCATTAAAGATATTCTTCCCGATCAGCGCCATCATTTTTTCCAGTGGCCTGGGCTATTATCTCTATACCTACCTGTCCCAGGGTCGGTTTACCAATATGGGGATATTACTGTTTATAATCTCGGTATTCATATTTCTCGTCGGTTTGGTTTCCGAACAGATTACCTTTTTGATTTATAGTCAGAATAAAAAATAAGCGGTTTTTGAGTAGCCGGACCTCGTTATTTTGTTCTGCCTGGTGTCTGTTTGCAGCAGGTAGGCCGGAATGACGACGGGATGGGAATGAGGTATGGGGTAGGAGTGATGGAGACGGCAGAGGGCCTAAAGTTTAGCAATAAACAATCAGGCCCGTCATTCCAGCGAAGGCTCGCCTACAGGACGTAGGTGGTAGAGCGGCGTCTGGAACAGGCCGCCGAGGAATCCAGTGGTTTATATAATACATTCCCGTTTGGCGGGAATGACAATCACAGAGGCGGCAACTCAATGCGCCTTCCTGCAAAACCGGGGGGCCATTAACCCCTCGCCGCCGTTCTCCTGGATTCCAGCTTTCGCTGGAATGACGACGGGGCAGGCATGACGATGGAGTAGAAGCGGAAAGAGCAGGCAGAGAACCAAAAAGCCCGGCAATAAACAACCAGATCCGTCATTCCAGCGAAGGCTGGAATCCAGTAGTTTATATAATACATTCCCGTTTGGCGGGAATGACAATCATAGGGACGACAACTCAATGCGCCCTTCCACAAAGCCGGGAACCATTAGCCTCTCGGCGTCACCCTCCTGGATTCCAGCTTTCGCTGGAATGACGACGGGGCCAGGCATGACGATGGAGTAGAAGCGGAAAGAGCAGGCAGAGAACCAAAAAGGCCGGTAATAAACAACCAGACCCGTCATTCCCGCTTGGCGGGAATGACAATGCTTACATTTGGATGTTGATTTCTCTTGAGGATACTAACACAAAAAGTTACACTCTGTTTTATAAAGAGGCCGAATAAGCGATGTTGGAAACCACCTACACCAGACAGGCCACCAGGACCCTGCGGACGATGCCGCCAAAAACCGCCAGACGGATTTTGACCGCCATCGAAAAGCTGGCCGACAACCCGGCCCGCACCGACCTGGACCTTAAGACCTTGAAAGAGCGCGATGGCTGCCGCCTGCGGGTCGGTGATTGGCGAGTGATTTACAGCCAGGACGGCATCGTTCTGGCTATCGAGAAAATCGCGCCGCGCGGCAAGGCATATAAATAAGGAGAACACCTCATGACCAAGACCCAAATCATCTATGAAGGCAAACGCCCCGCCTTTGCCGTTGTTCCCTACGCACGGTGGGTCGATCTGAGACGCCGCGCGGAAGCCGCCATGACGGACGAGGAACTGTTTGACGCCGCCCGCGCCGAAGACACCGGCGAACGTCTGCCCCACGATGTTGTGAAGCGCCTTGTGGACGGCGAACCGCCGTTGAAGGTGTTCCGCGAACACCGCGCCATGACGCAGGAAACCCTGGCCGAAGCCGCCAACGTGTCCACCGGATACCTCAGCCAGATCGAACGCGGCGCCCGCCGGCCGTCCAAAAAAGCGCTCACCGCTTTCGCGGCAGCCCTGAATCTGGATATCGAAGACCTGAGCTAAAGGTCTGCGCCCCCGATCCCGAACGGGCTGCGGCACCCTCACTGTGGTCCGTTTTGCCGCTCCTTCTTCATTCTCAGCAGATTCCCAACCATAGCCCCCTCTGCGTCATTCTGGCCTGCCTGCTGCAGGCAGGGCTCGGCGGGAATGACAATCATAGGGACGACAACTCAATGCGCCTTCCTGCAAAACCGGGGGGCCATTAACCCCTCACCGCCGCCCTCCTGGATTCCGGCCTTCGCCGGAATGACGACGGGGTGGGAATGACGTATGGGGTAAGAGTGATAGAGACGGCAGAGGGCCTAAAGTTTAGCAATAAACAATCAGCCCCGTCATTCCAGCGAAGGCTGGAATCCAGTGGTTTATATAATACATTCCCGTTTGGCGGGAATGACAATCATAGGGACGGCAACCTAATGCGCCTTCCTGCAAAACCGGGGGGCCATTAACCCCTCACCGCCGCCCTCCTGGATTCCGGCCTTCGCCGGAATGACGACGGGGTGGGAATGACGTATGGGGTAAGAGTGATAGAGACGGCAGAGGGCCTAAAGTTTAGCAATAAACAATCAGGCCCGTCATTTATGGACAGGATGTCCTGTATGCGGCGAGAGGGCACGCCTTCAGGACGTAGGTGGTAGAGCAGTGTCTGGAACAGACTGCCGAGGATGCCCGTAGCCGCCCGGCCTGCCTGCGGCAGGCAGGGCCAGAACGGGAATGACCATATTACCACTTGATAAATCACGACAACTCACCTATAGTTCTATAAAACAGAACGAAATCAACCAAAAAATGAACTCCTTATTCAACGCGCTAATCACCTCAAAAATGCGGATCCGCATTCTGATACGCCTGTTCTTAAATCCCGGGCAACAGGCCTATCTGCGCGGGCTGGCGGAAGAATTCGGCGCCTCGACCAGTCAGGTGCGTGAAGAATTGCACAATTTGAGCGAGGCGGGCCTGCTGGATTGCAAAAAAGACGGCCGCCAAATGAATTATCGGGCTAATCCCGCGCATCCCCTCTTTCCCGAACTGCAATCAATGGTAAGAAAATCTCTGGGGATGGACCGAATCATCGAGAGTATTCTGGAGCGGCTGGGCGACCTGGAAACGGCCATTCTGATAGATGATTATGCGGCAGGAAAAGATACCGGCCTGATTGACCTGGTCCTGGTCGGTCAAATTGACAAGTTAAATCTGGCTGATCTGGTCGGCAAGACAGAGCGCTACATAAAAAGAAAAATCCGCACCCTGGTAGTCACTGAATCTGAATACAAAGACATGGAAAATATTTTCAAAGACAGACCCATGCTGGTGCTGTGGAAGGCGGTAAAAAAGTAAACGGGAAAACTTTAATCCGCCACCTGGCCGGGTTATTAGAAAATTGAGAACAGATTATCCATAATCCGTTCTCAAGATTGTAAATAGAGTTAATAAAAATATACGCAGCCGATACAGGCCGCGTATGGCGGTAGCGTGCCTGAATTCACTATTTAAAAATATGCACAAAGCAGCAACAGACAAGCCTGACACAACAGGATTGCGTCAAATATTCAGCAATACCTCATGGATCGTTCTGGAACGCGCTATCCGTCTGGGCGTCGGATTTTTTGTCGCGGTCTGGGTCGCTCGTTACCTCGGCCCATCACAGTATGGCGTGTTGAGTTTCGGTCTCGCGTGGGTTGGTTTGTTTGCCGCTTTCGGACAGATGGGGCTGGAAAGCATTGTCTTGCGTGATGTCGTGTCTGACCGGGAATCAGAAGCGGAAATCCTCGGCACGGCAACGGCGCTTCGGCTTATTGGCGGACTGATTGTTGTCATTGGCTCAATCGCGCTTTACGGATTATTCTACAGCTTTGACAATCAAACTCAGCTTGCCGTGATCGCGTTGGCGGGCCTCGCGCAGCTATTTCTCACTGCTGAGGTCATTGACTGGTGGTTTAGAAGCCGTGTTGAATGGCGCTACGTGTTCCGCGCGCGAATAATTGCGTTTATTATTTCGACTATCGGCATGATCGTTTGCCTGATATCCGGACTCGGTGTTGTCTGGATCGCCGCGATTACTCTGCTGGACGCGATAATGGTCGCGAATTTTCTGATTATTGAATGGTTGCGGCATAGTGAACGGGGACAGCCCTGGAAAGCCGGAGTTGCGCGCGCAAAAGCGCTATTGTTAAATAGCTGGCCTGTAATTTTATCCGGCCTGGCAATTATGATCTACATACGAATCGACCAGATCATGATTGGTTCCATGATGACTGAGGCGGATGTAGGCGTCTATTCGGTTGCGGTTAAGCTATCACAGGTTTGGTATGTGATCCCGCTGGCAATAACCCAATCGGTCATGCCAAATATTCTTTCCGCAAGAAAAGCTCAAAATGGATCGTATGAACAAAGATTGATTTGGTTAATTGCCTTGCTTTTCTGGAGTTCTTTTCTTGTGGCAATGCTTGTTACTTTTATCGGGCCATCACTCGTCACCATACTGTTTGGACATGAATACCAGCTTGCGGGCGATGTTCTAAGGATACACTTTTGGGCGGGTATTTTTGTCGCATTGGGTTATGGAATAAGTCAATGGTACCTCGCCGAGAACCGCATGTATATCATGATGTACATGACGATTGCAGGAGCATTAATAAATTTACTAATGAACCTTCTGCTTATTCCTGAATTTGGCATCACTGGCGCGGCATTATCCACTGTAATTTCTCAATTCGTTGTGGCCTACCTGTCAGTGGCTTTCTTCCCGTCCGCGGCGCCCGCTTGGCGTATAGTCAATCGAGCGATATTCATGCCATTTCAAAAAGTATAAATCGTGTTTTTCCCAGCATTCAAAAAAATTAACCGAATTATTAACTCAAATAGCTGAATGAATTTTGCGTAACTGAAATTTTCTCAGAATAATGAAGATGTCATGTTGACGAATATATTTGATCTATCTCCTGCTTCTAACAGTTTTTTGTAAATGTTTATGCTCATCACTCGTTTCGATATTTTAATACTTACCTGTTCTATCTGAGCGTGACACAGAAAAAAACGAATAGATGCCGGGTTTGTGGAGAAGTAACAGATCTGATTTTTTCTGCAAACGTTCTTAAAAAAAACAAAGTAGGGTATTTTCTTTGCCCTGCCTGTGACCTCCTTCAAACTGAGACTCCGTATTGGCTTGATGAAGCATACACTCGACCGATTACTCTACAAGATACTGGAATCCTGACCCGCAATATCCAGCTTGCGCGTAGTCTTTCGCTATTCCTGAATGATGCGGGGCTACGAAGTGGCCGTTTCCTGGATTATGCTGGCGGTTACGGCATAATGACTCGGCTGATGCGAGACATCGGATTCGATTATTACTGGAATGATCGACAAACACAAAACCTGTTCGCCATGGGTTTTGAAGCCGATCTTGAGAGAGAATACGACGCGATAAGCGCTTTCGAAGTCCTTGAGCATCTCCATGACCCTTTGAAGACAATTCACAAGGTGCTATCGGCAACTGACACGTTTGTATTTTCTACGGAATTGAAAGATGAAAAGACAGTGCCGCCGGCCGAATGGATGTATTACGGATTCAGTCATGGCCAGCATGTCAGCTTCTACAGCAGAACTACCTTAAAATACATAGCAAATATTACCGGCACACGACTTTTGACCGATGGACGTTTTTTTCATGTGTTGACACGCAGAAGCAAGCCCTGGAGGCTTTGGATCTCAGGTAAAACAGCAAGACTCAGGGCGATAATCCTGAGACTACGCATGACATCTTTGACTGTTACAGACAGCAGGAGTTTTGATTGAAGGTTCTTTTCGATCCGCAAGTCTTTGCGTGGCAGAGATACGGCGGTATTTCGCGGCTCTTTGCGGAACTCTATCGGGAATACACGACGAAAGATTACGGTGTAGAATTGTTTGTGCCATTATGGTACGGTGACAATGTGTATGCGAAAGACAGCCAAATGCCACAAAGATCGCTTCTCACGGATAGACATTTCCTGGGAAAATCCCGAATTTCAAAAGTTATAAACACGGCATTATTTCCAAAATTAACGAAACAAGCAGATCCGGATATCGTGCACCCAAGCTACTACGACGATAGTTTTCGACGATCAACGAGAGAGATTCCATTTGTACTTACCGTTTATGATATGATACATGAGCGTTATCATGAAACATTTTTTGTCCGCGACAGAGCTATAACAAGAAAGAAAAAAGAATTAGCTCATTGTGCTGCTCGCATTATCACAATATCCGAAGCAACCAAGAGAGACTTGATCGAATTATTTGAAGTGCAAGAAAAAAAGATAGATGTGGTTTATCTTGGTAACAGCCTGAAATACTACAATAACGAAAAAAAAGAGCGGGCACGGCACGGTCAACCCTATATCCTGTTTGTCGGTCAGCGCTCTTTGTATAAGAATTTCTTTTTTTTTCTGTCCAGCATCGCTCCAGTGATTCAAAACAAGGATCTGGATCTGTGGTGTGTGGGCGGTGGGCCATTTACCAGAGAAGAAAAACGCTTGATGGCACGGTTGGGCGTCTTGAATCGAGTCCTTCAATTCAACTTATCGGAAGCGAAGCTATCAGAAGCCTACGCGGGTGCATTGATATTCGTATTTCCATCACTTTATGAAGGTTTTGGTATCCCGATTCTCGAGGCATTTTCCCAATACTGTCCAGTAATCGCCAGTGATATTCCAGTATTTCGAGAGATCGCTGGTGATGCGGCGGTGTATTTTGATCCGACTGAATCTGAAGCGCTTCGTGGGGTCGTTGAACGTGTTATTGATAACACAGCACTATGTCAAGATATTATAGCACAAGGCGTTGCTCGCGGGAAATTATTTTCCTGGGAACGATGCGCGCGGGAGACGGCGGAAACGTATCGATTAGCAGCTAGGTAGTCTGTTTCATAATGCGCCAAAGCCAAGTATATAGAAGTATATAATTGTCAGGTTGCAACGGCGAAGACATTTGGTCAATCACCAGTATTAAAGTATAATCAGTCCAATATTAAGCATCGTGGCTTCTATCAAGAATCGGTGGAAACAAGGGTGCTTGAATAATTGAAAAGCATGAGCCTCATCTGAATAAGCACTATGGTTACTTGGCAAACCAAAGGGCGTGATTGACTATGGTTACAGAGGCAGCCAGTATCTGTCCATCCGCTATACGGAACGACTGGCTAAGGCCAACTTTAATGTGTTTGTAGGCTGCGTGGGGGATACCTGCCTATAGTGAGCAGCCCTATGACAATGGCTCCGGTAGAAACCATCAACAATCTCTACAAAGTAGAGCGAGCGACCTGTACTTGAATAGAATAGTTTAACCACTGTCGTTTACCCCGCTCTATCGGCGATATACCACCCACTGAGAATGAAATGATATATCATCAACAAACCGAGTTAAGCGAAATCGCATGACTCAGATAAAATCACCCCCGATAAACTCAGGGCGATTCACCTTCCCTAACAGATCAAGCAGGTCTTATCTTTGACTATGATTAAACGCGCCCTGATTACGGGAGTTACCGGACAAGATGGTGCTTATCTGGCCAGGTTCTTAATTAAAAATGGATATAAAGTCTTCGGTGTATCAAGAAAACTCACGCCTGATAATACTATTGGTCTCAGTTTTCTGGGAATATTGGAAGAAATAGATTTGTTTGAAGTAGATCTGCTCGATTTAAATAAGGTCATTGGCCTTTTCGAAAAAATACAACCCCAGGAGGTATATAATCTTTCAGCTCAAAGCTCGGTCGATTATTCTTTCCAAACTCCGGCACTTACATTTTCTTACAACACTGCCAGTGTACAGAATCTCCTTGAGTGTATACGTTTAGTAAATAATGATATTCGCTACTATCAGGCCTCAAGTAGTGAGATGTTTGGAAATGTATCTTTGAAGAATCTGCCGATCAGTGAATCGTTACTTTTTCATCCGGTAAGTCCGTATGGCATTTCTAAAGCATCGGCACATTGGCTTACGGTTAATCATCGTGAGGCTTATGGTATTTTTTCATGCTGTGGCATTCTTTTTAACCATGAGTCGGCGCTGAGAGGAGATCAATTTGTAATAAAAAAGATTATTAGATCAGCTTTAGAAATAAAGTCCGGAAAACGCGATTTCCTTACTCTGGGAAATTTAGCAATCCAGCGCGATTGGGGCTATGCTCCAAAATATGTAGAAGCGATGTGGCTCATGATGCAAAAAGAAGAGCCTAAGGACTATATCATTTGCTCTGGATATTATGCTAGCTTACAGGAAGTAGTTTTGAGAGTTTTTGAGAAACTAGATTTGAATATGATCCGCCATCTGCGTCTCGATAATAGTTTTATTCGTTCACTAGATCTCAATGTAATCTATGGCGATAATTCTATGGCCAAAAGAGATTTGCAATGGAACTATGATATAAATGTTGATCAGCTAGTTAATTATCTCATAAAAGATATTGCAGACTATATGAGCTGGTTGGAAAACAATAAAACTTTAAAAGATAGCTAATAAATTGAAGATCGCCTACTTTCAGAGAAAACTGCGAAGTTTGGAAATTTTAGCGTAGAGTTAATTTTTAAAGAGATTCGTTTATCGGCCAGCGCTCCTGGTATAAGAATTTCCTGTTTTTTCTGTCCGGCATCGCGCCGCTGATCCAGAACAAAGATCTGGATCTGTGGTGTGTGAGTGGTGGACCATTTACCAGGAAAGAAAAACGCTTGATGGCACGGCTGAGCGTCTTGAATCGAATCTTTCAATTCAACTTGTCGGAAGCGAAGTTATCAAAAGCCTACATGGGCGCGTTGGTATTTGTGTTTCCATCATTGTATGAAGGTTTCGGTATTCCTATTCTCGAAGCGTTTTCCCAACATTGTCCAGTAGTCGCCAGTGATATATCAGTGTTTCGAGAGATCGCTGGTGATGCGGCGGTGGATTTTGATCCGGCTGAGCCTGAAGCGCTTCGTTTGGCTGTTGAACATGTTATTGATGACACGGCACTGCGTCAAGCTCTCACGATACAAGGCGCTGCTCGTGAGAAACTGTTTTCCTGGCAACGATGCGCGCGGGAAACGGCAAAAACGTATCGATTAGCGGTTGGATAGTCTGCTTCATAATACACTGTGACCGGCTTTTAGGCTGCACAATAGCTAAGCATATACAGGTATATATTAACATCAAATGTTATTCACCCGGCTGCCTATGCGTGATAGTAGCCAGTGTGTATTCGTAGATATATTGCCAAGATGTAATAAGTGCTTGATTAACAGTCATTAACCGGCGCGTGAGAAGAAGTTGCGCGCATATTCAAAAGGCACGAGCGCATAATAATCTAGAAAAAAGTAAGTATGATTGGCATCACGACGTTTGGTGATAACTGGCTCAAACCCAGCTTAAAGCGGTTTCAAGCGCAAACACGGGTCATGGACATATTCGATCGAGTGTCGATTAACTCAGAAGACGATTTGCCGCTTTGGTATCGAAAAGAGCATGCGGCGCGTCTCATCCGGGGTACCCGTGGCTTTGGATATTGGTGTTGGAAACCGTATATCGTTCTTCAAACGCTTGAAAATATGCCCGACCTGGAAATATTGTTCTGGAGCGATGTTGGGTCTCACGTCCGTGTTGAGGGCCGCAATCGTATGTGTGACTATATCGAAGCGCTCAAAGGGTCGTCTCATGACGTGCTCGCCTTTCAAGGGTCGATAGACGGCGTTTATTTTGATTACGATGGCCGCAAGCTGCCGGACCTCACCGAGGCGCACTGGACCAAGGGCGACCTTTTTTACGCTTTTCAGGTCGGTGAACATCATACCCATGCACAGTCGGCTCAGTTTGGGACAGGTCTGTTTGGTGTAAAAAATAACAGTTCCGTCAAAGATATGCTGCACACCTGGATACACAAAACCGCAGAAACGCCATCTTTGTTCAATGACGAAAAATCCGTAAAGCCAAACTTTAGTGGTTTCAGAGAACATCGACACGATCAATCCTATTTTTCACTCTGCGTTAAGGAAATAGGCGCCGTTCGTTTTTCAGCCTTCGAGTACTGGTATCCCAAATTTACAGAAGATGGCAGCGATGCATTACTTGCTGCGCCAGATTGGGAAACGATTGATCGTTCTCCATTTTTTGCAAAGCGTGACAAATATATCACCGTATGGCAGAAAGGAATACGGGCAGCACGTCGGTTAGCGTCAATTTATAGGCATGACTAATCATACGTATTTCGTATATTTGCTTTATTTAATGGCCTCTTTCAAAATCAGAATGGGTAATATAATAATTTTGGTATTTTATCGGCGCAGAAATGTGCACAACTTTCATGGCTTAGATAAAACTACCTTTGATAAACTGAAGTAATTCAATGAACAGGATATGACTGCCTTAGCTATGCGCGCATCAAAATTTTATATTCATCTGCCACTTGCGACCAATCAAAGCGCTGGATAACTTTTTTTTGCAGTAACTCTGATCTTCTACGCGCTTCAACAGGCTCATCCAACACTCTTGTCAACGCCTGGTACAGGCTTTCTACATCCGCCTGCCTGAATTGTAAAAAATCATCATCATGAATATCCTGTATTGCCGGCAAATCCGACACGAGAGTGACACATCCACAAGCTAAGGCTTCGGCTGCTACCAGCCCCAGCCCTTCCTGATCACCATCAGAAGCCACCACTGAAGGCATTACAGCAACTGCCGCCTGATTAAATAAACTTGCCAGTTCTTCTGTTTTTACCGCGTCTCGAAAAGTGACATTCTTCTCCAAATTTAATGACTGGCTTAATTGAATCAAGGCTTTTTTTTCTGTGCCGTCACCGACGACAAGCAATTTTTCATTTGGCTTTTCTTTTATCAGTTTTGCGAAAGCCTGCAATAGATAATTAACGCCTTTCTTCTCAACCAGACGACCTGCAAATATAAAGCCGGATCGCTCCGAATGATCAACGCGATCTAAAAAGACATTTTTACAATCAATTCCCATTGAGCGCACATGAATAGTACGTTGCACGCCTAAACTTTTTTGACAGAATTTTTTCATGGCCTGGCTGACCACTGTAACATAGTCAGCCCTGGTAAATACTCGAACCTTGAGCCTGTTCAATAAAGAATTTTTCAAGGAAAACAGATCAGCGCCATGACTGGTGACCATCACTTTTACAGAGTCAGAATAAAATCGCCTGATAAGTAATGCGATGAAACCCTGTGGGATGACCCAGTGGGCATGTATAATATCTACCTTATATTTTTTAGCCAGCTTTAGACCGGACAAGAACATAAAGAAAAACAGAAACGGAATTTGTAACGCAAGCCATTTGTTTTGTTTTAGATTGGGTACTATACCGCCTTCATAAGCAAGTTTCTGCCAGGTCACTGGCAAGTAACGGAAACGATGTACATTCACACCTTCGAGAGTCTCTGTTAGTTTTGCCTTGGCTGTATGCGGTGTTAGCACATGCACTTCAAAGACATTCTGCAAATTACGACTAAGATAATGCACAAATGCCGGTTCGGTGTCACCTTGCCAGCGAGGATAGGTAGTGGTTAATACCAAAAGTTTCTTTTTCATTTTTCTCTATGCTTTAGTTATTATTTATTCTCATAAAAAACCTTCTAATTGCTGTTGAAATTAGAAGTAACTATTCCTGATATTAGCAATAAAAGATAGACCGCTATCGGCAACTATACAATTATTTTATTTTCTGATCTAGCCCTTGTCTGGGTTCGATCAGGGTCACCTCATCTAAATTACGTAGATGGTAGAGCAGTGCCTGCCTGCTGCAGGCAGGCGAAGGCCGGAATCCAGGAGGGCGGGCCGGGATGTGAAATGAACGCCAGTCCTGCCTGATTGTCATTCCCGCCTGGGCGGGAATGTATTTCATAAACCACTGGATTCCAGCTTTCGCTGGAATGACAACGGGGGCAATAGGCGCATTATGGGCGATGCTAACGATATCGTGGCCAGGATAACCAACGCCTTATTTTAGATGAGGTGACCCTGCATTCCTGCTAAAGCCCTGCCTGCGGCAGGCAGGCAGAATGACGGAAAGCCAGAACAACACCCCGTTGTCATTCCAGCGAAAGCTGGAATCCAGGAGGGCGGGCCGGGATGTAATATGAGCGCCAGTCCTGCCTAATTGTCATTCCCGCCTGGGCGGGAATGTATGACATAAACCACTGGATTCCAGCTTTCGCCGGGCGGCTACGGGCATCCTGCCCTCACGCCGCATACAGGACATCCTGTCCATAAATGACGGCGGGGGCGATAGGCGCATTATGAGCGATATTAACGATACCGTGGCCAGGATAACTGACACTTTACTTTAGATGAGGTGACCCTGCCTTCCTGCTAAAGCCCTGTCTGCTACAGGTAGGTCGCCGCATACCGGATATCCTGTCCATAAATGCAATGAAAAAACCTAAATTCAGTATTATTACAATATGCCACAACGCCGCCGCTCATCTTGAGCAAACCATCCAAAGCGTCGTATACCAGGACTATGCAAACCTTGAATATATCGTGATAGACGGAAAATCCACTGATGCCACGGCGACAATTCTCGAAAAATATAAGGCAAAAATAGACCATATAACCTCTGAAACGGACAAAGGCATCGCAGATGCCATGAACAAGGGGCTTAAACCCGCATCGGGAGATTGGATATTATTTTTACATGCCGGAGATTATTTATTGTCTGGCAACGCTATTTCAATGGCGCTGGCAAATATTCAGAAAAATCCCGGCTATGATATCTATGCCTTCAACATCCTGTTTGGTGACTCGAACCAGTGGGCGGAAAAAAAAAGCAAAGGTTTTCGACCATGGATAAACGTCAAGACTCAATTTCAGCATCAAGGCGCGATTTGCAGTGACCGGATTTTTCAAAAAATCGGCAACTTTGATATTAACTATAAAATTGCCATGGACTATGACTGGTTTCTAAGGGCATACAGGGCCGGATCGCGAGCAAGAACAGTGAACGAAGCCATCAGCTTTATGAGGAATGACGGCATAAGCAGCCGACTGGACAAAGATACTTTAAAAATTCGGCTTTCGGAAGAAAAAGCCATTCACTATGCGCACTGCCATTCGTGGCTGCTCAAGGCAGGCTACGCTCTCTGGTGGCGTCTCTATCCGCTTTATAAACTCAACAAGCATGGATAAGCAGCAAAGCAAGGAGATGAAGATTCTCGTAGCTCGGCGATTTAAGGCGCTTTAACCAAATGGCCGAATACACCGAAAGCACCAGTTGCCGGAGCGAATTCATTAATCATTACTCTGTCGCTGATGATGTCCTGCCGTGCGAACGCTGCGACCGGTGCAAACTGGTAAGCCAATCGTCAGCCAAGGGAAAGGTTTGAAGTTAGGAATCTACAATGCGGATCCTCGTTATCGCAAAGCGCCAGTACACCGGTCGTGATGTCATAGATGACCGGTTCGGTCGAATTTATGAAATCCCCTACCACCTCGCCAACGATGGGCACAGCATTATTGGGCTGACGCTAAGTTATCGCCCTCGTTCCAACAGCGTCCTCAACGACAACGTGAAGTGGCAATCGGTAAACCTGCTGCCTATGGGGCTGCCACGATACTGGCAAGTGCTAAAACAAATCATGCGCGAGCACTCGCCCGATTTGATTTGGGCGTGCGCCGACGTTATTCAGATCTCAATCGGCGCGTATCTAAAACAGCGCTACGGTACGCGTTTGGTTCTCGACCTCAATGACAATTTTGAATCATATGGACTAACCAGGCTTCCCGGCATGACCTATATGCTGAAACGCGCATGCCGACTGGCTGACGGTTTGACATTGATGAGCCATTCGCTTGACGACTATATTCGCGAAAACTATGCAACCGACGCATTGAGCATCGTCGCGCCAAGCGCCATCAACGACAATCTCTTTTACCCCCGAGATCGCGATGAATCGCGCGCTTCCTTAGGACTTCCCCTCAACGCAAAGCTCATTGGAACGGGCGGCGGCATCGTATCCAGCCGAGGGATTGCGGCAATGTTCAAAGCGTTCGAATTGCTTAAAAGCGAAATTCCTGACTTATATCTCGTCTATGCCGGCCCTCGGGATAAAACACCACAAAATTTCTCGGCCGAACGCACCATCGATTTAGGAATACTCAATCAGCAGCAAATGCCGTTCCTTTTTTCAGCACTCGACGTTGGTATTGTTTGTAATTTGGATTCCACGTTCGGTCGTTATTGTTTTCCCCAAAAGCTCTACGAAATCATCGCCTGTGGGACGCCCGTGGTGGCAACGAGCGTGGGCGATGTCCGAGTTGCCTTGAAAGATACCAAGCATTCCTTATTCGAGCCCGGAGATCACCAAACCTTGGCAGAATATGTGCGTGAACATCTACGTAGTCCGCGCACTGCGCCAATGATTCCTGCACAAACCTGGCGATCGCGTGCCAGTGACGTAGATACTTTCTTCAGGCAAATTATGGCCAGCTAGGGCTATCCTTCAATGCGCTGCTGGTAGGCTCTGCCAGCACCCTCAATGGAGTTGCCCCGGATTTAGCGCAAAAACTTGAGGCGGGCGCGCTGGAAAGCGCTGGACGATTTAGCGAAGCCAGACTTGTTGAGAGGTATATCGATATTTATAAATCCCTTATTTAGAGTCTGTCTATAAAAATTGCATAAGTATCCGTAGCGTATTATAGTTTATTGCCATGAGTACAAAGACTGAATTAAGAAATCAAAAGCGTCTGGCGTATTCGCCGGAACTCAATCCTGATCTGCCTGTAGCAGATAGGTGAGCGCGTCTGTAATCATGCTAAATGCCAGTTCGCCTAACGCTCTACTTATGATATAAAGGAACAATACCATGAATTCAACTATTACCGACGGTATTCCATTAGCAAAAGATTATCGAACTCTGCTGTTATCAGAGCCATTCCAGGCTATGGAGGCTTTTTCTAATCGTTTTACTTCAATTAAGCGAGGTTACCCCGCCGGCTACAAATATAGGTGGGGTATAGATCCCTTGCATCATTGGAGTCGGCAGTGGGAATACCCGTTTGTGTATGAAAAAATTAAAAGCCTTGTCAGTAAAAATCCTGATTTAGCTGTTCTGGACGCTGGCTCCGGGTTTACTTTTTTTCCTTTTTATCTTGCAGCACAATTTGCTATGGCAAAAATTTATTGTTGTGATAATGACTATACTCTGGTGAAAGCATTTGATCAGCGCAATCAGATCAATCAGAGCGGGGTGCAGTTTTCTAAGACTGATCTTAAATCGCTGGACTATGAATCAAAACATTTTGATTTAATTTACTGCATCTCGGTGCTTGAGCATACCGACAATTATGATCAAGTAGCGCGGGAATTTCACCGAACACTTAAGCCTGGTGGCCAACTGATAGTGACATTTGATATTTCGCTGGATGGCGCCCGTGATATCCCGGTAGAAGAAGCCATTACTCTCGTGAAAACGCTTGAACAATATTTTGATATTAATAGTGCGCGATCAGCAAATATAAGAGCGCAGCTTTCTCAATCCGATATTTTAACAACACTATTGGTAAAAAAAATTGATGCAAACTTGCTGCCATGGAAATTTCCCAAGTGGATGTATAAGTTGAAATCGTTACTCGAAAATGGTCATATAGGTATCTGGCCGCCAAACCTGACGATATGTTGTCTGTGCTTAAGCAAGAAGTCTGACTAAAATATGAATACTGTCAAATTCATGGAAATTATTATTAATAGAATAAATATTTACAGTGGACTCAGGCAGGCAATGTCAGCCCGGCAAAGTAATCAATCGTCTGCTTAATGCCCTCTTCAAGATTCACCTCGGGCTGCCAGCCGAGCATGGCTTTGGCCTTGCTGATATCCGGGCAGCGTTGCTTTGGGTCATCTTCCGGCAGCGCTTCATACCGTATCCCGGAATCGCTGCCGGTTTTTTGAATGATAAACTCGGCGATTTCAAGGATGGTATTTTCAACCGGGTTGCCAAGATTGACGGGTTGCCGGATATCCGGGGTATTCATTAGTTTAATCAAGCCTGCCACAAGATCATCGACAAAACATAATGACCGGGTCTGGCTGCCATCGCCATAGACCGTCAGGGGCTTGCCCGAAAGCGCCTGCACGATGAAGTTGCTTACCACCCGGCCGTCATTAATCGCCATATTGGGGCCGTAGGTATTAAAGATACGGGCGACTCTGATATCAAGCCCGAGTTCGCGTTGATAATCAAAGAACAGGGTTTCCGCGCAGCGCTTGCCTTCGTCATAACAGGCGCGTCTGCCCAGGCAGTTTACATTGCCCCGGTAATCTTCCGCCTGCGGGTGCACATCCGGATCGCCATAGATCTCGCTGGTCGAGGCCTGCAATATGGGGATCTGTAATCGTTTGGCCAGACCAAGCATATTGATGGCGCCCAGCACGCTGGTCTTGGTAGTTTGCACCGGATATTTTTGATAATAGACGGGGCTGGCCGGGCAGGCAAGGTTATAAATCTGGTCAACCTCGATATAAAGCGGGAAGGTGATGTCATGGCGGATGATCTCAAAGTAAGGCTCGGTCATAAGCGCCAGGATATTATCCTTTGAACCCGTGTAAAAATTATCGAGGCAGAGCACTTCATTGCCCTCGGAGAGCAGCCGCCGACAGAGATGCGAACCCAGAAAACCCGCGCCGCCCGTGATCAGAATTCTTTTTTTCATTTGTTTGTCATTGAGTGTGATTAAGGAAACTCTGATTGAATCAGAGTTTCCTGCGTTACAGGGACGTACCGCCAAAATCAATGATACAAGTCATTGATTTTGAAGCAAGGTGAAAATCGCATTTTTACCTTGCGTGCTCTGAGAAATCCAGGATGGATTTATTCAGAGCTTCCTTAAGGGAAACTTTGATTAAGTAATATCATGCCGACCAGGATGCGCAACAAGCATGACCGGGTCAGCCGTTCAGTTTTTTAAGCATGGCCCGCACAATCCGGGGGTTGGCAGAAATGATATTCCCGTTATACAGATAGTCCGTTGCGCCTGACAGCTCGCTGTTTATGCCGCCGGCCTCCTGCACTAAAAGCGCCCCGGCGGCCACATCCCAGGGTTTCAGGTCGTATTCCCAGAAACCATCCAGGCGGCCCGAGGCCACGTAGGCCAGATCAAGCGAGGCGGCCCCGGCCCGTCTGATGCCCGCCACCAGGGGATAGAGGATTCTAAGGGTTTCAATAAACTTATCCAGCGCTTTCCCTTCGCCAAAGGGGAAGCCTGTGGCCAGCAAGGCCCCGGTCAGGTCTCTGCGCGCGCTCACCCGGATTTTTTTATTGTTGAGTTGCGCGCCCTTGCCCCTTGAGGCGGTAAACATTTCCTGCTTCAAGGGATCATAGATGACGGCCTGATCGAGACGTTCCTTGTGTTGCAGCGCTATGGAAACGGCAAAATGCGGGAAGCCGTGTAAAAAATTAGTGGTGCCGTCCAGCGGGTCTATGATCCAGAGAAATTCATGCTTGCCCGACCTGCCGGACTCCTCGGCCAGAAAGGCATGTTCGGGATATGATTTTTTTATGGTTTCGACGATGATGGCTTCCGCATTTTTATCGACCTCGCTGACGAAGTCATTTTTTCCTTTTATATCGACGGGAATTACATCGGCGCGATCTATTTCGCGTACAATATAGTCACCGGCGGCCTTTGCCGCGCGAACGCCGATATTGAGCAGGGGGTGCATATTTTCCTCCAGGCAGGACAAGAATGAAAAGACGGAGTTTACGTTGTTGGCAATGATGAGTGAAGTTATTTATACAAAACTGAATATCCAATGTTGACGATTCCGAGCATGGTAAAAATTGTGCTGGTGGAGACCACCCATCCGGGCAATATCGGCGCCGCGGCGCGGGCCATGAAGACCATGGGCCCAATAAAATTCGCACGATAAACTGCGGCTGGTGAACCCGAAGCGGTTTCCGGCGGCCGAGGCCACGGCCCGCGCGGCCGGGGCTGACGATATACTCTCAAACGCGGTTTTGTATGTCAGTCTGGCCGATGCCGTGGCCGACTGCGATCTGGTCATGGCCACGACCGCCCGTAGCAGAAACCTGGCCTGGCCGTTATTTTCGCCGCGCGCCGGCGCCGAAAAGCTCTGCCGCGGGCATTATTCCTCCGGCGCTATCGTATTTGGCCGGGAAAGCTCGGGCCTGAGCAATGCGGAACTGGAAACCTGCAACGCGCTCATACAAATCCCCACCAGCGGGGATTATAACTCCCTGAATCTGGCGGCCACGGTTCAGTTGATATGCTATGAAATTTTCGTATTGTCGCAGGAACAGGGCGCTGACAGCCAGACTGCGGGATCAAAAGAGACGAATTACGTCAGCCAGGAAAAAATGCGGCAATTTTATACCCACCTTGAACAAGCCATGCTGGCGACCGGTTTTCTGGACGCTCAAAGGCCGGGGCGCCTGCTGCACAGGATGCGCGCATTGTTTAACCGGGCGCAACTGGACGAGAGTGAATGGAAAATACTGTGCGGATTTCTGGCCAGTGTTCAGAAAAATAATTAAGCGGGCGGCCGATGGACAAACAGATATTTGAACAGAAAAGCAGGCAGTCAAGAACTCGTCATTCCAGCGAAAGCCGGAATCCAGGAAGGCGATGCCGGGATGTTGGATAGTCCTCGGCTTTCACTGAACCGGAATGCCGTTCCTGATGGTCATTCCCGCCTGGCGGGAATGTATGGTTAAAACCACTGGATTCCTCGGCGGCCTGTTCCTGACGCCGCTCTACCACCTGCATCCATGCAGGCGAGCTTTCGCTGGAATGACGACGGAGGTTTTGCCTGCCCACGTTGTCATTCCAGCAAAAGCTCGAATCCAGGGAAGGGATGCCAGGATGTTGGATAACCTTCGGTTTTCATTGGACTGGAATGCTGTCTCTGATGGTCATTCCCGCCTGACGGGAATGTATGGTTAAAACCACTGGATTCCTCGGCGGCCTGTTCCTGACGCCGCTCTACCACCTGCATCCATGCAGGCGAGCTTTCGCTGGAATGACGATGTGGCCGGAATGACGAAAAGAGCGGGGCAAGGGGCTGGATAATTTCCCGTGGCCGCATTCCCTAATATACAAGGCCCGGCCCGGCTGTATCCCGGCGGGTGATTTCCCCGATTACCCAGGGGCTTTCTCCGGCATCGGTCAGTCGGGCGAGCGCCGTATCCAGCCGGCATTGTTCCAGGCACAATACCAGGCCGGCGCCACAGTTGAAGGTTTTCAACATCTCATGCCGATCCACATTGCCGCTTTGTTGCAGCCATTTGAATATCGCCGGCATCTCCCAGCTTTGAATATCGATCCGGGCGCACAGGTGTTCGGGAATGACGCGCGGTATATTCTCGATCAGGCCGCCGCCCGTAATATGCGCGATGGCCTTGATCGGCGTCTCTTCCAGCAGGGAAAGAATGGTCTTGACGTAAATCCGGGTCGGCTCAATAAGATGATCCAGCAAGGGCCGGTCATCCAGCTTCCAGGATAAATCCTGGCCGCTATCGGCAATAATTTTCCGTATCAGGGAATAGCCGTTCGCATGGCAGCCGCTGGAAGGCAGGGCGATCAACACATCGTGCTCCCGCGCGCGCGCGCCGCTGATGATGGCATCCTTTTCAACCACGCCCACGCAAAAACCGGCAAGGTCATAGTCGCCGCTTTGATACAGGCCGGGCATTTCGGCCGTCTCACCGCCAATCAGGCTGCAACCGGCGCTGGCGCAGCCTGCCGCCATGCCCCTGATCACGGTTTCCGCCGTATCCACATCCAGGCTGGAACAGGCAAAATAATCCAGGAAAAACAGCGGCGCCGCGCCCTGCACAATCAGGTCATTCACACACATGGCCACCAGGTCAATGCCGATTGAATCGTGCCGCCCGGACTCGATAGCCAGCTTGAGTTTGGTGCCCACCCCGTCTGCCCCGGCAACCAGAACCGGTTGCCTGTAATTAAGCGCGGCCATATCGAACAGGGCGCCAAAGCCGCCCAGGCCGCCCAAAACGCCCGGTCTGTAGGTGGTTTTTACGGTTTCCTTCAAGCGCTCCACCAGCGCGTTGCCCCGCCGAATATCAACGCCGGCATCCTTATAGCTCAATTTTTTATCGGCTGAATTCACCGGCGCATAGTAGCGGTGTCGCCCGCTTCCCGCAATCCTTGACTTATAGCGAACTCTTGCATAGCGTGCACGCCATGAATCTCAAATATCCCATCCGGCCCCTGTTTTGGGCCTTGCTGTCCGCTTGTTTGCTGGCCACGGGCCGGCCCGCGCTGGCGCTGGAGGCGGCGGGCCTGTATCAGGGCATGGCGCCGGTTGAGAGTCAGGCGGCGGCAGTCCGGCCACGGGCCATACGCGCCGCCTTTATCGAGGCGCTGGTAAAACTGACCGGGGACAGGAATATCGCGCAACATGAAGGTATCGCGGCCCTGGCCGGGCAAGCCGGGCGTTATGTGCAGCAATTCCGTTATCAACAAACCGGCGCCGGCGAGGCGGACAGCGCGCCGCCGTTGGCGCTTTGGGTCAAATTTGATGAGAATGCGGTCAATCAGGCCCTGCAGGATTACGGTTTGTCCGTCTGGCCCAAAGAGCGGCCGGCCATACTCGCCTGGCTGGCCCTGGAAGAAAACGGCGCGCGCCGCATCGTTGAATTTGAAGATGAAAGCGGATTTCTGGGCCTGCTGGAGCAGTATGCTTCCCGGCGGGGGCTGCCGCTCTTGTTTCCGCTGTTTGATCTGGAAGACGCGGCCGCTCTGGCCGTCAGTGATATTTGGGCCGGCTTCAAGGCACCGATCATGGCCGCCTCCGGGCGCTACCGGCCCGATATTGTATTGACCGGCCGGCTGCTGCAAGCCTCGCCGGATCGCTGGGAAATCAAATGGAACGCCTGGTTTGATGACGAAAGGCTAAGCTGGAATAACCGGGCCGCCCGCGCGGAGACCGTGCTGGAGGCGGGCGTGAATGAGCTTGCCGATCGGCTCGCGGCGCGTTATGTCAACCGGGGTTCGGCCGCGGTCGAGCGCATCCGGTTCTCGGTGCGGGATGTGGACTCGATTGATGACTACGCCAGGACGCTCGCCCATCTTGAGGCCCTGCAATCGGTCGTGTCGGTCGAGATAAAACGAGTCAGGCGGAATGAACTGGTGCTTGAATTGAACGCGCGCGGCGGGCGGGCCGCTCTTGAACAGGCGCTCGATCTCAGCGGCACGCTGGAGGCCATTAAGGTCGGCGGGCCGGCCGATTACCGTTTATTGGCACGATGAGCGGCCCGCTGCCAGAGGCCGCGTGCCCGCAGATCCCGTTTGATTTCGGCCAGCGGGAAAACCCTGATCTGGCCTCCTTTTTCCCCGGCCGGAATCGCGCCCTGCTGGCATTAATAGATATCATTGCCAAAAACAGCGCGAGCCATACCGTCTATCTGTGGGGCGGCAGGGCGTCCGGCAAGACCCATCTGTTGCAGGCCGCCTGCCATGAGAGCGCCCGGCACGGGTTGCAGGCCGCGTATATCCCGCTGCAACAACAGCCGCAAATCAGCGCCGCTATCCTGCATGACCTCGGCGAGATTGATCTGGTTTGTGTCGATGATATTCATTTAATCAGCGGCAAACCGGAGTGGCAGCAGGGTCTGGTCTGGCTTTATGACGAACTGCGCGAGCGGCAACATTCGCTGCTCTTGAGCGGGCCGGCCGCGCCCGCTCAAATTGCGCTGGAAACGGAAGCCCTTAAATCAAGGCTGGATTCGGATCAGGTCTTTCAGATCAAGCCGCCCGATGACGAATTAAAAGGCCGGATACTGAGGCAGTGGGCGACAGGACGCGCATGTGAGTTCGATGCCGAGGTGCTGGAGTATGTGATCTGCCGGGTTAACAGGGATCTGTCCTGCCTGTTCGCGCTGCTGGATAAAATAGACCGCGCCGCGCTTACGGAAAAACGCAGGATAACCATCCCCTTTGTCAGGAAGATGATTGAATCACATGATGGTCATTCCCGCATGGACGGGAATGTATTGTAAAAACCACTGGATTCCGGTTTTCGCCTGCCCGCGGCAGGCAGGCCGGAATGACGGCAAAGCAGGCAGTCAAGAACCCGTCATTCCAGCGAAAGCTGGAATCCAGGAAGGGGATGCCGGGATGTTGGATAGTTCCCGGCTTTCACTGGTCTGAAAAGCCCCTCCTGATGGTCATTCGGGCCTGCCTATAGCAGGCAGGCCCGAATGCGTTAACTTATTTTATTTTTACCGCGATCCCCGCCAAGCGCTTTCCGAGCGCCAGGCATAATTCCCTTTCATTGGCGCTGACGGGCAACTCGCCTTTTTCGCCGGCGACATGGCTGGCGCCATAGGGTGTGCCGCCGCCGCTGTGGGCAAACAGGCCGGGTTCCGAGTAAGGCAGGCCCGCGAGCAACATGCCGTGGTGCAATAGCGGCAGCATCATGGAAGTCAGCGTCGTTTCCTGGCCGCCGTGCAGGCTGGCGCCGGAGGTGAACACGGCCGCCGGTTTCCCGGCCAGACCGCCGGATACCCAGATATCCGCGGTCGAATCGATAAAGTATTTTAACGGCGCGGCCATATTACCGAAGCGGGTCGGGCTGCCGAGCGCCAGGCCGTCGCATTGCAGCAGTTCGGCCTTGGTCACATACGGCGGCCCCGCCGCCGGGATCGCCGCCTCGCCGCGTTCTGTGGTTGCGGAAACGGCCGCGACCGTGCGGATCAGGGCCTCGCACTGCTTGACGGATTCGATACCGCGGCCGATATAGCGCGCGAGCTCCGCCACACTGCCGTTTCGGCTGTAGTATAAAACCAGGATGCGGGTCATGCGCCTAGCATTTTTTGTCAGGTATGAGAAAAATCCGCCTGGGGCGGCTCATCTGGCCGGGGTCGTATAGCTGAAAATTTCATAAGAGATGCCGTTGTCGAACAGCCGGTCGGCGCGGATGGGGTGTTGCTGGTCGGCCGTCCTGATCTTCAGTTCGCGCCCTTTAAAATAAAGTTCCCTTTCGGCGATGATCGCGGCCTTGCCGGCGGCATTATACTGTGTCACCAAAAAGGCCGGCCTGAACATGGTATCGGCCACACTCCCGGTTTGCGCCCGCAACCCGATAGGCGTGACCTGCACAGCGATGTTCTGGATCCCCATCTTGTGTAACTCATGCCGCGTCATCATCCAGCGCACGACCCCGATGCGCCGGTCTTCGGCCGGGCCGTCCAGATTGATCCCCACCAGGTCGCCGACCCGGGGCGGCTTTGCCGGCTTGTTGCCACGGATGAGGGCGCAGCCGCCTTCGCTCCTGTCGAGAATACGCCAGGTCTCGGCGAGGTACCCGGCGCTGGAGTCAGTATGCTCGAATCCGGTGATCGCCGAGATGCAGATTTCATCTTCGCCGGCCCCCTCCGTGTCGCCCGCCTCAAAGGGGCCGCCGTTGATGTGATAATAAATCGCATCGACGCCGCAGACGAGCTTGACGCTGCCGGTTTGCGCCTGTCTTTCAGAATCGCGTATAGGCGGCGAGCCCCAGGTCTTTAACAGGTGCCCCAATAACGATTTGACGTAATAAGGCGAGAGCACGATGCTTTCATCGGTCTGGCCGCTGATCTGGAACAGTTCGAGATGCTTCTCTATGATCTCCATGAGCGGCCTTGTGTCCAACAGACGGATATTGCCGTGCCGATTGTCTGGCTTGGCTTTGGAATAGGGCACGGCCTTGCTGTTTTTGTCAAGCTCAATCACAAAGTAACCGGCCGGATCGGAAACGGTCTGCATTGGCTTGATCCGGGCGTGGTCGGCCCAACTGTCCAGTTGCGCATAAATCTCCCAGATCGCGCCGACGGGCAGGTAATTTGGATCCGCCAGCGCGGCCAGCATGATCCGCTTGTAACTATGCTCAATGCTTGTTTCAATCTTTTTATTGTCGGCCGCGGCCAGGCCGTGGACGGTTTTATGCAGGCCCGCGGATTCGGCCAGGCCGTAGTTGAAATTGATCTGTTGCCAGATATTTTTCGGCGCCGATGCGTACTCAAAAAAACTGAATATCAGGGCCTGCGATAAATAATTCATCAACATCAGCATGGGCTTGATCGGTGGCCGGGCCCTTCCCCAGAGGGTCTTTTTGGCCAGCCCGGCCTCCACCACGATATTGCAGGCGTGACTGAGATTAAGGGCGATGCGTTTCAGCAGGCCGGCCCGGTATTGCAGCGCGAAAGTGGTTTGCCCCCGGCTGAGGATGCGGGACGCAAGATAATACTGATAAGGCCGATCGTACAATTCGATCAGCGCCAGTCTGGAGGACGGCTTTATGTCGGCCTTGTTCGTGGCCTGCAGGGCGGCATCGACCAGCCGGCTGGTTTTTGCAAAATCAACATAGGGCAGTGCGTCAAGCCAGTCCTCAATATAGGCCGGCCGGGTCTCTATCCGGTTCCGATGTTTTTTGCCCTTGAGTGGCAGTTGGTCCATGCCGGTTATTATCGCCAATTGTGAATGCCTCCGCTTTGGCCCGGATCATAACTGAAAAATGCGGCCCCGTTGACTTTAATTGTCAATGATACATATTCTTTAACCTGGTCGCGGGCGGACTGCAACAGGCAAACCGGGGTGACGGGGCGCCAGGTATGAAGGTTGCCGGAATGCGTCTATCTCTACATCGTCATTCCAGCCTGCCTGCTGCGGGCAAAAGCGGGAATAACAACAAACACCCATCCCGGCCATCATAGCGAAGGCAGGCAAAGGCGCATCCAACAACCCCCGTCGTCATTCCAGCGAAAGCTGGAATCCAGGAAGGCGATGCCGGGGTGTTGGATAGTCCCCGGTTTTCACTGAACCGGAATGCCGTCCCTGATGGTCATTCCCGCTTGGCGGGAATGTATAGTTAAAACCACTGGATTCCAGCTTTCGCTGGAATGACGATGGAGGCAACAGGTATATCCCGGCAACCTTCAACATCACTCCTCCATTGCGTCATATCGGCCTGCCTAAGGCAGGCGAAAGCGGGAATAATAACAAACACTCATCCCGGCCATCATAGCGAAGGCAGGCAAAGGCGCATCCAACGACCCCCGTCGTCATTCCAGCGAAAGCTGGAATCCAGGAAGGCGATGCCGGGGTGTTGGATAGTCCCCGGTTTTCACTGAACCGGAATGCCGTCCCTGATGGTCATTCCCGCAGGGCCCTGCCTGCTGCAGGCAGGGGGAATGTATAGTTAAAACCACTGGATTCCTCGGCGGCCTGTTCCTGACGCCGCTCTACCACCTGCATCCATGCAGGCGAGCTTTCGCTGGAATGACGATGGAGGCAACGGTATATCCCGGCAACCTTCAACACCACCAACACCACTCCTCCATTGCGCCATATCGGCCTGCCTAAGGCAGGCGAAAGCGGGAATTATTGCATAAATCACTGAATTCCGGCTTTCGCCGGAATGACGGGCCTGATTGTTTATTACCAACCTTTCTGGCGCTCTGCCTTCTCTTTACACTCCCACTCCATCGTCATTCCGGTCTGCCTGCGCCAGACAGCCCTGATTTGTCTCATAGGCATTGAACCCGGACACGGGATGGACTTGTGCGGCGCTTCCCTAGTATCATGCAGACTCTGCTCAGGCAGGCGGCCGGAGGGCATAGTCGGATAAAAAACAATAAGCTGAAAGACGCGCTATGAATCTATTCAAAGACTTTTTCAAACTTGAGGCGGCGGGCGGGATCTTGCTGGTGTTGACGGCGGCGCTGGCCATCGTCATTGCCAATACGCCGCTGGGCCATTTTTATGACTTGTTGCTGGCGCTGCCGGTCGAGATCCGGATCGGGCCATTGCTGATCGCCAAACCGCTCTTGCTCTGGATCAATGACGGCCTGATGGCCATATTCTTTTTTTTGGTCGGGCTGGAATTAAAACGGGAGATTGTCGAGGGCGAATTATCCAGCGTCAACAATATTGCCCTGCCGACCATCGGCGCGATCGGCGGCATGATCATCCCGGCCGTTATCTATGTGCTGATCAACTGGGGCGATGCGGTGGCGATCCGGGGCTGGGCCATACCCGCCGCGACCGATATCGCCTTTGCGCTGGGGATACTCATGCTGCTTGGCAAGCGCGTGCCGACCGGCCTCAAGGTGTTTCTGGTCTCGGTTGCGATCATTGATGACATCGGCGCAATTATCATCATTGCCCTGTTTTATACCAGCGAACTTTCCCTGACTTCCCTGCTTATCGCCGCCGCCTTATTGCCGGTGCTGTTTATTTTTAACCGGAAAAACATCATGAGTATCACGCCCTACCTGTTTGTCGGCTTGATCATCTGGACCGCGGTATTGAAATCCGGCGTGCATGCGACGCTGGCCGGGGTTGTGGTGGCCTTTTTTATCCCGCTGCGCTGCCCGCAACAGCCAGCGCGCTCGCCCCTGAAAGAACTCGAACACGATCTGCATAATATCGTCGCCTTCGGGGTCTTGCCGATATTTGCCTTTGCCAATGCCGGTGTGTCCTTGCAGGGGACCGGTCTTGATTACATCCTGCACCCGGTCCCGCTCGGGGTCGCGGCCGGGCTGTTCATCGGCAAGCAAATCGGCGTATTCGGCGCCTGCTGGCTGGGCGTAAAACTGGGTTTTGCCAGACTGCCCGAGGGCATCGACTGGCTAAAGTTATATGGCGTTGCCTTATTGTGCGGGGTCGGCTTTACCATGAGCCTGTTCATCGGCGCGCTCAGTTTTCATATTGCCGGGATGCAAGTGGCCTTTGACGAGCGCCTGGGGATTATCATCGGCTCCCTGATATCCGGCATAGCCGGGTACCTGGTTTTGCGCCGGGCCATCAGGGAAAAGGCATAACTTGATTCATCCAATGACCCGTCATGCAGGCGCCTTCAAGCAGGCAAACGGCCTATCCATATAATGGCGCGGCGTCTTGCAGACGCCTGCCGGCCCATGCCCGGGGTTGGCCAGCGGCAATCCAGCGGATGATCAAGCAGCGCTATGCGTTTCTACCGCTGCAATATGACGGCAGAGGCTATTTGTTCAGGGGCATGCGCCGGGGATTGCGGGCGGCCCTGTTTGACAACCGCTTCTGGCATTTTGCCACGGACGCCGGCGTGGGCCGGCTGGAGCGGGAGTTGGATGTGCTGTTTTGCTCGCAGGATTTGTCTGACGCCCTGAGCGTGGCCCGGCTTTGGGAAGATTCGGAAGACGCGGTTATCCTGGTGTTTCACAGCGCCTTGTTTAATGAAGCGCTCAAGCAGAAACGGGCCGCGATGATGGCAACCGCGGAACCCGGCCTGATCTTCAAATATCCGTTGTTGACCTTTCCCTTGACGGTACAGGATATGGCCTGTTTCATCGTGAGTGCCGCCTTTATCCGGCGGCTTGAGAAAACGGCCCCCGCCGCCGAAAGCAGCGCACTGCGCCCCGAAATTGACCGGCTGTCCGCAACGGGCAGGCTGATCGTCTGCGACCCGGCCGGTTCAGCGCCGCGCCGGCAACTGCAAGAGACCATCCTGGCCGAATTCGAGAGGCGCGCCGTTTTTCCGGCCAAACCCTGTGCCGCTTCCTTAAAGCCCGGCGCCTGAGCTTTATTCCCGGCGGTTAAGGAAGCTCTGATTGAATCAGAGTTTCCTGCGGTACAGGGACGTGCCGTCAAAATAAATGACGTAAGTCATTGATTTTGAAGCAGGGTGAAAATCGCATTTTCATCCTGCGCGCCCTGACCTGCCTGCTGCAGGCAGGGAAATCCAGGATAGATTTATTCAGGGCTTCCTTAAAGATAACGCCGCCAGTCGAACGCCCGGTCGGCGATCACCAGGAAGCTGGGGTTCAGCAATGATTCCTTGGTGTTGTAGCAGAGCCGCCTGAAATCGGTATCGACCACGATCCCGCCGGCCTCTTCCACAATGGCCTGGGCGGCCGCGGTGTCCCATTCGGAAGTGGGGCCGAAGCGGGGGTAAATATCGGCCTTGCCTTCCGCCACCAGACAAAACTTCAATGAACTGCCGACCGATAATACCTCCGGCCGGTCAAGCTGGTTAATGAGCGCCTTGAGTCTTTGATTGGCGCGGGCGCGGCTGCCGGCCACGATGATGCTGCCGGCATGGGTTTTTTTGACCCGGATCGGGCCGCCGTTATTATCTCCGCCACAACGCCGGGCGCCGCAGTCCAGGGCGGCGCTGTAGGTCATGTTCGTGACCGGGATATGAATCACGCCCAGTATGGATCGCTGTTTTTCAATCAGCGCGATATTGACGGAAAATTCGCCGTTGCGTTTTATAAATTCGCGCGTGCCGTCCAGCGGATCCACCAGCCAGTATTGGCGCCAGCGGCGGCGTTCGTTAAAGTTGATCCAGGCGGATTCCTCGGATAAAACCGGGATGCCGGGCGTGATAGCGGCCAGCAGCCCGCAGATCATGCGGTGGGCCGCCATATCCGCGGCGGTCAGCGGTGAATTGTCGGTTTTATTCTCGACCGAAAAATCGGTCTGGTAAATATCGAGGATAACCTTGCCGGCCTGGCGCGCGATCTCCCGCACCTCGGGGATCAGGCTGGCCAGGTCGGCATGATCGATGGCAGTCATCGGCGGCGCCCGCTTATCCCGGCCCTGGATCGGGCGGCCTGGAATTCGCCGCCTCGCCGCCGGGCCGCGGCCGCAGGGCATAGCAAAAATCCCGGATCGGGTGGCCGAGCCGGAGTCCGCGCGCCTCATAGCGGGTCTTGATCCGCCAGGCCGGGCGCGGCGCGAACGGGCCGGGCGCGGCCAGGTTGACAAAGTCCGGGTCTTGCCTGAATACATGGGCGATCTGCGCGGCATAATCCTCCCAGTCGGTGGCGATATGCAGGCGTCCGTGCGCGGCCAGTTTTATTTTAAGCAGGGCCAGCAGCGCGGGCTTGATCAGGCGGCGCTTGTGGTGCCGCTTTTTAGGCCAGGGATCGGGGAAGAAGATCATGGCCTGGCTGAGGCCGCGCGCGGGTATTTGGTATGTCAGCGCCTCGATCACATCATGATCGATAATTTTGATGTTGCCCGCCTTGTGCCGCTCGATTTCGTTCAGCAGATGGCCGATACCGGGCCGGTGCACCTCAACCGCGAGGTAATTGTTCTCGGGACGCCGCAGGGCATGGTGGAGGGTGAAATCGCCGCGGCCGGGGCCAATATCCAGGATCAGCGGGCCTGCCGCTTGAAGGCGCGCCGGATATCGATCGGCCGCTTCTGAAACGGGATAACATGCCTTTGCCGGTAATGATCGAGCGCGTATTTTTGCGCCCTGGTCAACCGCCGCCCGCGGCAGACAAAGCTCTTGATATCCGGGTAGGGCGGGCTGGGGTCGTTCAACTTAGGGCCTGTTTACACTATGTTGGCCGTCCTGCTTGAGTCTGTTTTGCGCGCCAGCAAGGCGGAAGGAGCGCAGTGTAGTTGCGCTACTCAAGCGACTGACAACGAAGCTGGGGCGCAAAACAGGCCAAGCCCTACGGGTTGTGTCCCAAACTGCGCCACTCGGCGTTGCTTGTCGCTCATTTGGAATGACCAAACTACGCTCCGCGCGCCTTGATTGGCGCAGTTTGGGACACAACAGGACGGCCAACATAGTGTAAACAGGCCCTAGTAAAACTGGCCGGCAATGGGGGATAAGGCTTCGGCGCGTCCCGGCCTGCGCCCGGCCGGGCGGATCTGAATGCCTGTTTTGATTGCGCTTGCCATTAATAAGGCGTGGTCGGCCCCGGCAATAGAAAAATCCGTGTCAATCCAGCGCGACCTGCAGCCCCTCGCGGGCGACGATACATTGCAGGGCGGCCTGGCGTTGTTTGATGATCGCAAGGCTGTTGGCATGGATCGCGTCAATGGCCTCATCGTCATTATACGGGTCATGGTGATAGAGATAGAGCGTCTTGACGCCCGCGTCGATCGCGTAGTTTACCACGTCAATATAGCAGGAGTGGCCCCAGCCGCGCTTGACTTGATAATCCTCCGGCGTGTATTGCGCGTCGTGGATCAGGATGTCGGCGTTTTTTATGGCCTCAAGCTCGTATTCATATTCTTCGCGGTTCATTGTCTGGAACATGGTCTGTTCTTCTTCGTTGAACTCCTCCAGCTTCTGCCTGATGGATTTATCAAGAAACTGACACTCGTTATCGGAGATATAGACCACGGTTTTGTCGCCGATCCTTATCCTGTAGCCGTAGGTAATGCCGGGGTGATGCACGTTAAAGTAGCTGATTTCGAGGGGGCCGTAACTGATTTTGGCCTGCTTGGGGTCGAGATAGTTGATATTCGCCATCCAGCTTTCGGTGCTGACCGGAAAATAGGGCGCCTGCATCTGTGAGTCGAGATTTTGCCTCATCTCCTGCACCGAGTGACTGGGGCCGAAAAAATTAATATTCCAGTCCGGGGTAAAGGCGGGCACGAAAAAGGGCAAACCGCAGATGTGGTCCCAGTGATAATGGGTCAGAATAATGAGCATATTGCGGTTGTCTTTGCGGGCCAGGAGCTTGTTGCCCAGCGGGATAATGCCGGTGCCCGCGTCGCACACCAGCAAATGCCCGTCAACATTGATTTCAACGCAGGAGGTATTCCCGCCTACTCTCATGTGGCTGCCGAATGGCGCCGCATAGGAGCCGCGCACGCCCCAGAAGCGAAGATAGGAGTTTGCCATGCGATTTCCGGCTGAATGTCTGTCCTGAAGAGAGCTTGCTTAAAGATAATTCCGGATTATATCGGTTATTGTCCGCATTGACACCGGTTTGGTGACAAATTCAAGCGCCCCCAGCGCGTTCGCAACCGTCCTGTCCTGCATGTAGTCTTTTGAAGTGATCATAATCACGGGCGTGTCCCGGTGCAGGGGCATATTTCTGAGTTCCCGCAAAAAGCTCAGGCCGTCCTTGTCCGGCATGATGATGTCCAGAAACAGCAGGTCGGGCTGGTTGTCCTTGAGGTATTCCATCGCCTCCGCGGCCGAGCCATAGCTGACAAGGTCGACGGCCAGGTTTTCCGTGCTGCGCTTGAATAATGTGCGCACGGTCGAATTGTCATCAACCACTACGACAGTCTGTCTCTGATTGCTCATCGGGGATTGGGCCGGCCTTTTTCCGTCTGGTCGATTTATTGTTGTTTCTAATCCGTTAAACCGGGGTTTCCGAATAGGGGGACAGGCTCATGGCCGCCGGCCGCGCGGGCCCGGTTCATCGTTCTGCTTATCCATACTACACTAAAAATCACGCATTCCACACACGCTACTCCATGTAATCCGCATAATCCGTGGATGATCCTTCATTGCGGCTGTTTCACCCTGCGCAGATAAGGCGTCTCTGCCTCCCAGCCGTCCGGGTAGGCGGCCCTGGCCTCTTCATCGCCGACCGCGGGGACAATAATCACATCCTCACCTTCCTGCCAGTTGGCCGGCGTGGCGACCCGGTGCCTGGCCGTGAGCTGGAGCGAGTCCAGCACGCGCAGGATCTCGGCAAAATTACGCCCGGTGGTCATGGGATAGGTCATCATCAGCTTGATGTTCTTGTCCGGGCCGATCACAAACACCGAGCGCACGGTGGCGTTGGTCGCGGCGGTGCGGCTGCCGGCGTCGCCGCTGGCATCGGCGGGGAACATATTGTAGAGCTTGGCGACATGGAGATCGGTGTCGGCGATCAGCGGGTAGCCCACGGGCGCGCCGCCGACCGCGCTGACATCGCCGATCCAGTTGTTGTGATCTTCGACAGAATCAACGCTGAGCGCGATAATTTTTGTATTGCGCCGGGCGAATTCAGTCTCGATAGCGGCCATGTAGCCGAGTTCGGTGGTGCAGACCGGCGTGAAGTCCTTGGGGTGGGAAAACAGCACCGCCCACTGCGCGCCGATCCACTCGTGAAAATCGATCCGCCCCTGGGTGGTTTCGGCCTGAAAATTGGGGGCCTCATCGTTGATGCGTAGTGCCATAAGATTTCTCCTGGTAAATGTTCTCTGTAGATATTACAGGCTTGCTTAAATCTCTTCCCTTTTTAACCTGAGCAGCATAAAGTCCAGATCATTTGCCGAGAGCCGTTCCTTGACCTGTTGCAGCTTGCTGTCATTGCTATAGGGGCCGACCCGAACCCGGTGTCTTACGTCCTGACCGTTGATCACCACCCGCTGTATATCGGCCTTGACGCCCACCAGCGCCAGTTGCGCCTTGACCTGATCAGCCGCCCCGTATTCCTTGAAGGAACCGACCTGCAACACAAACAGGCCTGGCTCCGGGCTGTCCTGCCGCACGGGCGTTTCCTCCGCGCTTTCCCACTCCGATATATTGACCTCTTTGCCGCGCAGGATCTTGTAGAACTCAAATTCCGGTTTGACCTGCTCCGCCGGGGCCGCGCCGCGGCCGTCCTCGCGGGGCGCGGCCGCTTTGCCGGTATCCGTCAGCAGCGCGTTGTTGACTTCAATATCGGCGCTGTGCTCGTTGAAGTAAACGATCACGGCCACGAACAAACCCAGGCTCAGGCCCGTCAGGAAAGACAGTGCATGGCTGAAGCGCTCGCGCAGCGGCGGTTTCCGCTTTTTTATGTTCTTATAATCCCTGGCCATGTTACATCCGTTCCGGCGCATTGACGCCCAATATCGCCAGTCCGTTGCGGATTACCTCGCCGGTCGCATCGGCCAGCGCCAGTCTGGCATTACGGGTCGGCTCATCCCCGGCCAGAAACCGGCAGGCATTGTAACAGCGATGGAAATCATTGGCCAAATCCAGCAGATAGTAAGCCAGTTGATGCGGTTCACAGGCGCCGGCGGCCTTTGCGATCAGGTCGGGATATCGGGCCAGGCCGCGCGCCAGCGCCATCTCATGCTCTCCGGTCAATGCCGCCAGGTTTGCCACGGCCGCGGCGGGCTTATAGTCATAGCCTTTTTCGGCCGCCTGCCGAAACACGCTGCAAATGCGGGCATGGGCATATTGTATATAATAAACCGGGTTATCGTTCGAGTGTGATTTGGCCAGTTCCAGGTCGAAATCCAGATGTTGCCCGGCCTTGCGCAGGATATAAAAAAACCGGGCCGCGTCCTTGCCGGTCTCATCCTGTAGCTGCTTCAAGGTCACGAATTCACCTGAGCGGGTGGACATCGGCAGCTTTTCCTGGCCGCGAAAGAGGCTTACAAACTGCACCAGCCGTATTTCCAGTTTGTCCGCGTGAAGCCCAAGCGCCCGCATGGCCGCCTTGACGCGCGCGATATAGCCGTGGTGGTCGGCCCCCCAGATATTGATCAGCCGGTCAAAGCCGCGCTCAATCTTTGCCCGGTGATAGGCAATGTCGGAGGCAAAATAGGTGGTCTCGCCATTCTCCCTGACCAGCACTCTATCCTTTACATCGCCCAGCTTTTTGGAATGGAACCATCTGGCCCCGTCTTTTGAATAAACGTGCCCGTTCTGTTCGAGTTTGTCTATACATGCCTCGATCCGGCCGCCCCTCAGCAGGTCGCGCTCTGGAAACCATTCATCGTATTCAACGCCAAATGCCGCCAGGTCTGTTTTGATCGCTCTCAAGACCCAATCAAGCCCCTTTTCAAGGATCAAGCAGTAATCTTCCGTCCCAAGTTCCTCTTTTGAATGCTTGATTAGACTATCCATCATTTCTTCTTTTAGCACTCCCATTCCTTCTGCCACCATATTTGCGTTTAAAACTTCCCAACCTTTATTAAGGCGATTTCCATGCGCCTCTCTGAGTTCCGAGGCGATGGTCTTGATGTAATCGCCCTGATAGCCGTTGGACGGGAAGGGCAGTTCAGGCTTGAAATGTTGCAGGTAGCGCAGCCAGATACTCACGGCCAAGATATCCATCTGGCGGCCGGCGTCATTGACATAATATTCACAATGGACCGAAAAACCGGCCTTTTTGAGAAGCCCGGCGCAGGCCGCGCCATAGGCCGCGGCGCGGCCATGCCCGACATGCAGCGGGCCGGTCGGGTTGGCCGAGACGAACTCAAGCAAGACCTTTTGTCCCCGGCCCAGTTCGCAATCACCGAATTGCTCGCGTTGGTCGAGGATATCCTTGATCACGGCTAGAAACGCGCTTTTTTTGAGGAAAAAATTGATGAAGCCGGGGCCGGCGATCTCGATCTTGTCAATGCTGTCGTCCGCCGGCAGTTGCTCGACAATCCGGCCGGCCAGTTCGCGCGGGTTCATCCTGGCCGCCCCGGCCAGCAGCAGGGCAATGTTGCTGCTAAAATCACCGTGCGCCGCGCCGCGGGCGGGTTCCACCCGCGTCGGACAGTCTTTATCGGCCGCGATAAGTTGCCGCCGTTTGAGTTCATCGAGCGCCGTGTCCGTGAGTGCCTGCAGCCGTTGTTTCAATTTTGCAATCCTGCCCTGAAAAAGCCGAGCATTATAATCGCTTCGGGCCGCGGACAGAAGCCGGATTGTGCCGATCGCCCAGGGCCTGTTTACCCTATGTTGGCCGTCCTGCTTGAGTCTGTTTTGCGCGCCAGCAAGGCGGAAGGAGCGCAGTGTAGTTGCGCTACTCAAGCGACTGACAACGAAGCTGGGGCGCAAAACAGGCCAAGCCCTACGGGTTGTGTCCCAAACTGCGCCACTCGGCGTTGCTTGTCGCTCATTTGGAATGACCAAACTACGCTCCGCGCGCCTTGATTGGCGCAGTTTGGGACACAACAGGACGGCCAACATAGTGTAAACAGGCCCTAAGTCATATCCTGCGGATCGATATCCATGGACCACCTGACCCGGCCGGCCGATTTCAATGCCTCAAGCCTGGCCAGCCAGGCGTCCAGGTCTTGATGCAGGCTGTTTCTGTCCGCGGCCTGCAACACAAGTTGATAGCGCTCGCGCCCGCCTCGTTTTTCAATGAGCGCCGGCAGCGGCCCATATACCTCAACCGCGGGGTTGCCGAGCCGTTTGAATTGCCTAAGCGCCTCGTTCAGAAAGTGTTTTACCGCGCCGCCCTCGTGCGCCTCGGCCCTCAGCAGGGCCATGCGGGTGAAGGGCGGCAGGCGGGATAATTGTCTTTCCCGCAGCAATTCGGCGGCAAAGGCGGCATAACCCTGTTCTATAAGGCTATGAAACAGGCCGTGGCCCGGGTAATGGGTTTGAATCGTGACGCTGCCCGGCTTGCTGCCGCGCCCGGCCCGGCCGCTGACCTGCATGAACAGTTGCGCGAGCCGTTCGCCGGCCCTGAAGTCGGCCGAAAACAGGCCGCGATCGGCGTCAATAATCGCCGTGAGCGTGACCGCGGGGAAATGATGGCCCTTGGCCAGCATCTGGGTGCCGATCAGGATATCGATCCTGGCGTTCAGCACGTCATCAAACAGTCGCGTGAGCGCCGCCTTGCCCTGCACGGTATCGCGGTCGATGCGCGCGATTCCGGCCCCGGGGAACAGCCGTTTTAATTGTTCCTCGATGCGTTCGGTGCCGTGTCCCAGCAGCAACAGGGGCCGCTCGCAGGCGGGGCAATGGCTTAAAGGTCTTTTGCCGCCGCCGCAATGGTGGCAGCGCAGTCTGTTGCTCTTTTTATGATAAGTATAGGGCCGCTCGCAACGTTGGCATTGGGCGTGCCAGGCGCACTGGTGGCAATACAGGTGGACGGCATAGCCGCGGCGGTTTAAAAACAGCAGCGCCTGATTGCCTTCTGCCAGTTGGGCGCCGATTTCATCCACCAGTTCCTGCGCCAGCGCGCCGCGCATTTTCCGGCCGCGAATGTCCAGCAGGCGAAAGCCGGGCGGCCTGGCCGGCCCGGCCCGCCGTGTCAATCGGATAGGGGTATAACGCTGCCGCTCGACATTCAGCAGCGATTCAAGCGAGGGCGTGGCCGAGCCTAAAATGATGTTTACTCCGTCCCTGGCGGCCCGCTTGATCAGCATGTCTCTGGCGTGATAGCGAAAGCCGTCCTGCTGTTTGTAGGACAGGTCATGTTCTTCGTCAATGATGTACAGGCCCGGCCTGGCCAGCGGCGTCCAGACCGCCGAGCGGGTGCCGAGCACCAGCCCGGCCTCGCCGGAGCGCGCCTGCTGCCAGTATTGCAGGCGTTCCAGTTCGCTCAGGCCGGAATGCTGGATGGCGATCGGGAGCCTGAAACGCGCCTGGCAACGCCGGATCAATTGCGGGATCAGGCCGATCTCGGGCAACAATAGCAGGCATTGCCGGCCCGACCTGAGCGCCGGTTCAAGCAGGGCGAGATAGACCTCGGTCTTGCCGCTGCCCGTGACCCCGTCCAGCAAGAACACCCCGTGCCCGGCGGGGCGGTCGAGAACGGTGTTGACGGCCCGCCTTTGTTCCTCATTGAGGCGGATGTTTTTCTGCGTGAAGAAGGGGGCGGCCTGATCGGTTTTAAGCGCCAGGCCCTTGTTCAGGAGCGCGTTCAGTGTCCTTTGCGGCTGGGCAAACTCCGGCCCGAGTTCGGATTCATGCGCGGGTTTTTGCCGTTGTTGCAGCCAGGCCAGCAGGCGCGCCTGGCGGGGCGATTTTTTTAGCCGGGCGGGGTCGATGGCCCGGCCGGCCTCCGACAGGCCCCAGCAGGCGGGTTTGACATTGTCGAATTTTCGCTTTTTTCTGAGCCGGGCGGGCAGGGCATTGAACACGGCTTCGCCCACGGGATGGTGGTAATAGCGGCCGGCCCATGTGATCCATTCGAGGTGCCAGGGGTCGAAGACCGGCTCCTCATCCATGAGCCGGATCACCTGTTTGAGCTTGTCCGCCGGATATTCACTCCGGTCCTGGCACTGGAGGATAATGCCGATCGCCTCTTTGCGTCTGCCGAACGGGACCAGGACCCTCATGCCGGGCGCGGCCTTTTGCCTGGCCGCCACCGGCAATAAATAATCGAATGCGCGTCTGAGCGGCGTGGCGATCGCCACGCGGGCGATGCGTTTGTCTTCGGTCATTGTTCTGGCCGTGTTTGCGGCTGTATTGGCGGTAATAACTGCCCCTGTTCAGCCGTGGCGCCCGGCCGCCCCGCGCCGTTGTTTCCCGGGTGGGGGCGGCAGCGCTCAGCGGTCGGCAAGTTGCTCGACTTTAGCCAGGCTTGCGCGCCGCATGGCCCGGCCGCTGATCGGATCTATGGGCGCGGTATTTTTATGGGCGGAGGGCAGGATAAGCAATACGATATCAATATCGCCGGCGATAAACCTGAGCGCCGGGAAGTAGGCCGGTCTCTGTTTGCCCATCTTCAGGCGGCGCTCGACCGCGCGGCTTGGGATGCCATGTTGCGCCAGAAACAGCGCGATCGGCTCCGGCGCATCGGCAAACAGATGCAGCAGGATTTCAGAACGCGGGCCGGCCGTGCCGGTCAGCACCGGCCCGGCCAGACAGGGTTCATAGCGTTTAAGCAGGCGCATCGCCCGCAGCGCCGTCTGCCGCATTTTGGCCAGGTTTGAGGCATGTTCCCCGGCGCAGAACAGCGCCTGATAATCGATCAATGCGGTCTCTATTTCGCGGTTGCTGGGAAATAGCCCCTTATTATTGACGCCAAGCCGGCCGGCCGCCTTTCTTTTGGCCTCCAGATAATCTTCCAGGCCATCGGTTTGCATAAGTTTGGCGGCTGCAACCGCGATTTCCCTCCTGATCCGGCTGTTTATACTGGCGCGCATGAGGATCCTAAAATAATTGTTCGGGGATGACCTCGGCGTCGGGTTTGCGCACCAAAACATCCGGCCGTTGGTCCGCCGGGCCGGCGCCGGGCGCATGCTCAAGCCGGAACACCTCAAAGATCGCCGCGGGATTGTCGGCGCCGGCCAGTTGCCCGCTGGCGGGGTCAATGCGCACATTAACCAGACCCTCGGGCCGGGCCATGACCGACTCGGGCATGCCTTCAAGGGCAATTTTCATATAATCGATCCACATCGGCAGGGCGGCCCTGGAGCCGTTTTCGCGGTTGCCCAGTGGCTTGAACCGGTCAAAGCCGACCCAGGCGACCGTGACCAGATCCGGGTTAAAACCCGAAAACCAGGCGTCATGCTGATCATTGGTGGTGCCGGTCTTGCCCGCCAGATCCCGGCGCTGGAGTTGCAGCGCGCGGCGGCCCGTGCCCAGCTTGACCACATCGCGCAGCATTGAATTCATAATCCAGATATTTTCCGCGCTGACCACCCTCGGCGCGAGCGTTTCCGGCATGGCCGTGTCCGGCGCTACGGTCGTGTCCGCGAGCTCGGGCCCGGTGTCGCCCTGGCCGGCAGCCGCCGGCGTCGCGGGCATGGTTTCTGCCGGCGCGGCCTCTGTCGGCGCCGGGTTGTCTGTAAGTATGGCCGCCGCCGTCTCGCATTCGGGGCAGGCCCGCGCGGGGCTGGCGGTATAGACCGGCCGCGCATCATAGGTCTTGATTTCGGCAATATAATAAGGGTCAATCAGATAGCCGCCGTTGGCAAACACGCTATAGGCCCGCGCCATTTCCCACGGGGAAAGTTCGGCGCTGCCCAGCGATAAAGAGAGATTGCGCGGCAGTTCTTCGGCCTTGAAGCCGAATTTCTGGATATGGGCCAGGGCGGTATCGATCCCGATTGCGTCCAGCAGGCGCACCGATACCAGATTGCGCGAATGCGTCAGCGCCTCCCTGAGTCGGGTCGGCCCGTGGTGCTTGCGGCTGTAATTTTCCGGGCGCCATTCGGCCGCAATGCCGGGTTCGGCAAACACGACCGGCGCGTCATTGATCACGGTCGCGGCCGTATTGCCGGCGGCGATGGCCGCGGAATAGATAAACGGCTTGAAACCCGAGCCGGGCTGTCTTCTGGCCTGGGTGACACGGTTAAATTTATTGCGGTAAAAATCAAAGCCGCCCGCCAGCGCGAGGATGCGGCCGTCATCCGGCCGCAGCGATATCAGCGCGCCTTCCACCTCGGGCACCTGCGACAGGGCCCAGTCTCCCGTCTCGGTTTCCAGCAGCCGGATGACATCGCCCGGCCGGGCGATGTCCGCGGCCCGCTCCGGCGCGGCCCCGCGGCGGTTTTCACTGATATATTTTCTGGCCCATTTCAATCCGTCCCAGTCGATCGTGACCTGACCGATGCCGGCCAGCCAGGCGTCTATGGATTGCTCGTTGACCCCGGTGACGATGGCCGGGTACAGGTTGCCAAGCACGGGGAAGCGCTTGAGCATCCTGTCCAGTTCCGCGCTATCGGTGTCTGTCTGGTATTCCAGCCGGTCCTCGGGGCCGCGGTAGCCGTGCCGCTGGTCATAGGCCAGCAGGGTTCGGCGCAGGGCCTGGTTGGCGGCCAGTTGATTTTGGTCCGCTATGGTCGAACTCACAACCAGCCCGCCGGTGTAGGCCGCTTCGCCCTGTTCGGCGACCAGATCGCTCCTGATCATCTCGGCGATGTAAGGCGCCTCAAGCCCGGTCGCGGCCCTGTGCAGGGAGGCCGAGACGGGGGCCGCGCGCGCCTCCCGGTATTGCTCGGCGCTGATGAACGCCAGGGCATGCATCCGTTCCAGCACATAGTCGCGCCGTTGCAGCCCCTTGTCGGGATTGGTGACCGGATTGGTCGCGGACGGGGCCTTGGGCAGCCCGGCGATCATCGCCGTCTGGGCCAGCGTCAGTTCGCCGATATCCTTGCCGTAATAGACCTCGGCCGCCGCGCTGACGCCATAGGCGCGCTGGCCCAGATAGATCTTGTTGAGGTAGAGTTCAAGGATCTCGTCCTTGCCGAGCTCGCGTTCAATCTTCAGGGCCAGGAAAATCTCGTTCAGTTTTCTGACATAGGTTTTTTCACGGCTCAGGAAGAAATTTCTTGCGACCTGCATGGTGATCGTGCTGCCGCCCTGCGTTTTTGAGCCTGTTCTGATCAACTCATAGGCGGCCCGCAGCAGCCCCTGCCAGTCCACCCCCGGGTGGTGGTAGAAACGATCGTCTTCCGCGGCCAGAAACGCCTGGATCATCTGTTCGGGCACCGCCTCTGCTTCGACCGGCGTGCGCCGCTTTTCGCCAAACTCGGCGATCAGGGATAATTCCGCGCTATAGACCCTGAGCGGCACCTGCATTCTCGTGTCCTTGAGCGCGGCGATATCCGGCAGGCCGGGCAGGATATACCAGGCCGCGGCGCCGACCGCGATGAGGCCGAACAGCGGCAGGGCGAGCAGCAAATTAAGGATAAACCGCAACATTTCAAGTATGATACTATTCCTGAAATCAATAATATTGTTTATTTTTCGCCAATCGTTGTAAAATTTGCGGCCTTGTGGCGGGAAGAATTCAAAAAATGGTTGTTTTTTAAATTTTTGTTGTTTAAATTATTTTTCCGGTTAATATCAGGTTTCATGCAAGCAATTATTACTATGACGCTCTAGAGAAGGAATAGCCGTGTTTTCGTTTAACAAAAAAACAGTGCCCGTGCTGGGTATTGATATCAGCGCAACGGCCATCAAGCTGCTTGAACTGAGCCGTAGCGGCGGCAGATATCGCGTTGAGAGTTACGCGGTCGAGCCGTTGCCCCGCAACTCGGTTTCCGAGAAAACCATTAACGATATCGAGCAGGTCGGCGAGGCCATTGCCCGGGCCGCGAACAAGGCCCACACCAAAACAAAGCAGGCCGCGGTGTGCGTGGCCGGTTCCTCGGTGATTAGCAAGATTATCAGTATGCCGGCTGGCCTGACCGATGAGGAGATGGAAAGCCAGATTCAGATTGAGGCCGATCAATATATTCCGTTTCCGCTGGAGGAGGTCGCGCTGGATTTTGAGGTCATGGGTGACGCAAAAGAAGGCATAGACCGGGTCGATGTACTGCTCGCGGCCTCGCGCAGCGAGATTGTCGATAATGTGGTGGCGGCGGTGGAACTGGGCGGACTGAAGGCCGAGGTGGTCGATATTGAGGCCTTCGCCATGGAAAATACGATCAACCTCATTACTTCCGAAAGCCTTGACCGTGATGTCACCGAGCATGGCTCGACAGCAACCGTTGCCATCGCCGATATAGGTTCGGCCATTACCACCTTCAGCGTGCTGGAAGACAAGAAGACTATCTATTCGCGTGAAGAATCGTTTGGCGGCGGGCGCCTGACCGAAAACATTCAGCGCCGTTATGGCCTGTCCTATGAAGAGGCCGACTTGGCCAAGCGGCAGGGCGGCCTGCCCGAAAACTATGTGCTGGAAGTGCTCAAGCCTTTTAAGGAGATGATGGTCTCGCAGATCAGTCGCGGTCTGCAATTCTTTTTTGCGGCCAGTCAGGTCAGTCAGGTCGATCAGTTGATCCTGGCCGGCGGTTGCGCCTCCATTCCGGGCATCGCCAAACTCGTGGAGGCGAAGGCCAAGGTGCCCACCGTGGTGGCCAACCCGTTTGCGAATATGTCGGTCGCCCCCAAGATTCCAACTCAGTTACTCGGCAACGACGCCCCGGCCATGATGATAGCCTGTGGTCTTGCCCTCAGAGGGAATGCCTGATGTCCAGAATCAATCTGCTGCCCTGGCGCGAGGCGCGCCGCAAGGAACTGCAAACGCAGTTTTATACCACGCTGTTACTGGTCGCCATTGTCGCGGGTCTGGTCTGGTATGCCACCCATCTTTATCATAAAGGCCTCATTGAACTTGATAATTATCGAATAAGCTATATCCAGGAACAGATCGCCGCGGTTGACAAGGAAATAGAAGAAATCCAGCAGCTTGAAAAGGAAAAGGCAAGGCTGCTGTCCAGAATGCGGGCCATTGAGCAACTGCAGGGCAATCGCCCCCTGATCGTCCGCTTTTTTGATGAATTGATCACCAGCCTGCCGGAAGGCGTGTCCGTCACGCGGGTGGCCCAGGCGGGCAACAGTATCACCATAGATGGTCTGGCGCAGTCGAACGCGAGGGTCTCCTCCTTTATGCGGAACCTTGAATCCTCCGAATGGCTGACCAATCCCGATTTGAAGATAATCAGGGAATCCAATGCGGCCGGCGTCGGGCGCATCAACAGTTTCAAGCTGACCTTTACCCAGGTCATACCCGCCGCCCCCGCGGGCTGAGGAACAAGAGCCATGAGCATCATTGACGACATAAACAATCTGGACCCGAATAACCCCGGGGTCTGGCCAACCACCTTCAAGGTCGCGGTCTTCGTTATCGTGTTTGCTGCCCTGGTCTATGCCGGCTGGCATTTTGACATCACCAAGCTGCGGGAAGAACTGGCCGGACTCAAGCAAAAAGAGAGCGAGCAAATACAAATCCTGGAAGCCAGGCAGAGAAAGGCGGCCAACCTGGAGGCGCTCAAGGATCAGATGAGGGAGATGGCGCAGTCTTTCGATGATATGTTGCAGCAACTGCCCAACAAGACCGAAGTGGCGGATTTGCTGATCGACATCTCCCAGACCGGCCTCTCCGCGGGCCTTGAATTCAAGCTGTTTGAACCCAGGGGAGAGGCGCCCAGAGAATTTTATGCCGAATTGCCCATCAATATCTCGGTGGTGGGCAGCTATCATCAATTTGGTGAATTTATCAGCGGCATTGCCGCCCTGCCGCGTATCGTGACCATGCACGATATACAGATTCAGTCCGAAGGCGTGCAGCAGGCCCCGGCGGAACGGCCGCTCTCCATGATCGCCATCGCCAAGACCTACCGCGCCCTGGAAGTAGAGAATTAAATCATGAAACTCAAGCGCCGGCTCCCCACCCATTATTCCCTGTTATTGTTGCCCCTGTGTCTGGTCGTTGCCCTGTCGGGTTGCGTGTCCAGAGATATCAGCGATCTTGAAAATCAGGTCGCCGACATACTGGCCAGACCAGGCGGACGGATCGAGCCACTGCCCGAGATCAGGCCCTATGAAGCCTATCTATACCAGTCTGCCGGGCTTGAGCGCACCAGCCCCTTCAAGCTGTTTTATGTGCTTGATATCCCCGAGATCACCGAAGAGGGCGTGGCCGTCGATGATGGCCTGAGCGATGAGATGGCGCGCGAACTCAGGGAGCGTAACCGGGAAGAGCTTGAGCAGTTTGAACTGGACAGCCTGCGCATGGTCGGCACCCTTGAAAACGAGACCAGCGACTGGGCCATCGTGCTGGATCCGTCCGGTGTCGTGCATCGGGTGCAACAAGGTAATTACATGGGCAAGAACATAGGTAAGGTTATCAATATCTTTGAAGATCGGATCGAGCTTAGGGAGATCATCCAGGACAGTAACGGGCGCTGGGAAGAGCGGGCGGCGGCCCTCGCGCTGATCGAGTAGGCCAGTCTGCCTGCTATGGAGAAACAGTTTATGAAAGCCAGTCAGAATATTTACTCTAAATATGCGGATTTGAGGATTATGAAAATAAAATTTAAAAAAATCATGGGTCTGTTGTTGCTTGTAACGGCCCCCGCCCTCTTTGGCAGCGCCGCCTTTGCGGCTTCCCTGGATGATGTGAGTTATGCCGCGCTGCCGGGTGAGCGCGCCCGGATCATATTAAAGCTGTCGGCGCCGCCGGCAGTCCGGCCGTTGAGTTTCAGCATCGACAATCCGGCCAGGCTTGCCATTGATTTTCCGGGCACAACCCTGAATCTGGCGGATAAATCACAAAGGATCGGCATCGGCATGGCAGACAGCCTCAATGCCGTGGAAGCCGCGGGCCGCACGCGCGTGGTCATCAATCTGGCACGCTCCGTTTCCCATAATATAGATGTTGAGGGCAGCAATGTTATCCTGACCCTGGAATCGGGCGTGAGCCGGGCGCCGACGGCCGCCGGCGACTCCGTCCTCGCTGGCCGTGGCGGGCCGGCCGGCGGCAGCCTTGAGAATATTGATTTCCGCCGGGGTGAGAATGGCGAGGGTAGAGTGATCGTTGACCTGTCTGACCCTGACATCCCTATCGACATGGGGTTCAGGGGCGGCCGGATCGTGGTCAATTTTATCGACGCGCGCCTGCCCGCGGAACTGGACCGAAGGCTGGATGTGATTGATTTTGCGACACCCGTCAAAGAGATCGACACTAGGCCGAACGAGAATGACGTGACCATGACGATCAGCACTGTCACCGACAATTATGAGCACATTGGCTATCAGGCCGATGATCAATACATCATCGAATTAAAGCCGCTGCCGGAGGAAGAAGAAACCACGACCAGGGATAAATTCAACTTTACCGGCGAACGCCTCTCGCTCAATTTCCAGGACATTGAAGTCAGGGCCGTATTACAGTTGATCGCCGATTTTACCGATCTCAATATGGTCACGAGCGATTCGGTCGGCGGCAATGTCACCCTGCGCCTGAAGAATGTGCCCTGGGATCAGGCCCTGGACATTATCCTTAAATCCCGGGGGCTGGCCATGCGTCAATCGGGCAACGTGATCATGGTGGCGCCGACCGAGGAAATTGCCGCGCGGGAAAGGCTGGAACTGGAGGCGGAACGGCAGGTGCAACAACTGGCCCCGCTCAGGACCGAATTCGTCAAGATCAATTATGCCAATGCCGCCGATCTGATCCAGTTGATCCAGGCCGAGGAAAATAATCTGCTGTCGGAGCGCGGCAATGTGTCCATCGACGACCGCACCAATACCCTGATTGTGCAGGATGTCAGTTCAAGCCTCGCGGCGATCCGGGAATTGATCGAGGAACTGGATGTGCCGGTCAGGCAGGTCTTGATCGAATCCCGTATCGTTAACGCGGATGAAAGCTTTTCCAAGGATGTAGGGGTACGCTTTGGTTACAGCAAAAATACCAAGCACGCTGCGTCATCAAACAAAATAAGCAGACAGGCAATCGGGCCTAATGGAAATCCGTTCGTAGTGATAGGTGGTGGACAACAAGGCACAACCAATTTTGGTCAGCCTACATCCTTTAACAATGCTGGTGGCGGTGGCGGTGGCGGTGGCGGTAATGAGGCTCTCATCGTCGATCTGCCCGCAAAGGCGCTTAATGCCCCGACTTTGGGGTTTGCAATAGGCAAGGTGGGTTCCTATCTTTTGCAATTACAGTTATCGGCCATGATCGCCGAGGGCCGCGGCGAAGAGATCGCGAGTCCCAGGGTGATTACGGCCAACCAGAACGAGGCCCTCATTGAGTCAGGGGTGGAGATTCCTTATCAGCGGGCCACTTCAAGCGGCGCCACCAGCGTTGAATTCAAGGAGGCCGTATTGAGCCTCCGGGTAACGCCGCAGATTACCCCGGATGACCGGATTATTATGGACCTGGCTGTCAGTCAGGATTCTATCAATCCCCTCAGGATACTGGGTGTGCCGGCGATCGATACCCGCAGCGTGACCACCCAAGTGCTGGTCGATAACGGCGAGACCGTGGTGCTTGGCGGTGTTTATACCTCCAGAGATACAAGATCGGTGGACAAGACGCCCTTTTTCGGCGATTTGCCCTACCTGGGTTTTCTGTTCAAGCGTACCGACACCGATTCAACCAAAAGCGAGCTGCTGATATTCATCACGCCCAAAATTATCAAGGAAAATCTCAGCCTCTAATAATAACAACACACGTTATACTACTTGAAGGGATATGCCGGGCGGTGGCATTATCCCTTTTTTGTTGTTTATCGACAGGCTTTGCTGTTTGCTTCCTGGAAAACGCGGGTGGCCAGGGCCAATAATATCTTTCTGATCGGGCCGATGGGCACGGGCAAGACCACGATCGGACGGCAGCTTGCCAAAAGGTCGGGCAAGGTATTTTATGATTCCGATCAAGAAATAGAGCGGCAGACCGGGGCCGATATTCCGCTGATATTCGAGATTGAAGGGGAGGCGGGCTTCAGGAAACGTGAAGCGGACCTGCTAAAAAAGCTGACGCGGCTTGACAACATTGTGCTTGCGACCGGCGGCGGCATGGTGCTGGCCGGGGCGAACCGCGGCCTCTTGGCGGATAACGGATTCGTTATCTATCTGAGTTCCAGTCCGCAAAAATTATACCGAAGAACGGCCTCGGACAGGCGCCGGCCATTGTTGCAGGCCGGCGACAGAATGGCGCAGATCAGGTATATCCTGCAACAGCGCGAACCGCTTTACACGGGTCTGGCCGATTTAATCATTGACACCGATCGCTTAACCGTAAAACAAATCCTGCAAAAAATACTGGACGGCATGAGGCAGAATGAAGCAGATTAATGTCGAACTTGGCCCCCGCGCTTACCCGATTTATATCGGCGAAGGTCTGCTTTCCGATACTGCATTGCTCAGGCGGCATATCGCCTCAAAGCAAATCCTGATCATTTCCAACGAAATTGTCGCGGCCTTGTACCTTGAGGCCGTTCGGCAGGCCTTGTCCGGCGCCGAAGTGGCCACCTTTATCCTGCCCGATGGGGAGAGCGGCAAGAACCTGCAAAACTTTGAGCGGATAAGCGGCCGGCTGCTTGAGCATAAATACGGCCGCTCCTGCATGGTCATCGCGCTTGGCGGCGGAGTTATCGGTGATCTGGCCGGTTTTAGCGCCGCCTGCTACCAACGCGGGGTGCGGTTTATGCAAATCCCGACGACCCTGCTGGCCCAGGTGGATGCCTCCGTGGGCGGCAAGACCGCGGTTAATCACCCGCTCGGCAAAAACATGATCGGCGCCTTTCATCAGCCCGTTGCGGTCATCGCCGATACCGCCGTGCTCGACACCCTGCCCGACCGGGAACTCGCGGCCGGTCTGGCCGAAGTCATCAAATACGGCCTGATCCGTGACCCCTCATTTTTCCAGTGGCTGGAGGCGAATATCCAGCCATTGATGCAACGCGAGAAGCCGGCGCTGGCCTATGCCATAGAACGCTCCTGCCTCAACAAGGCAGAGGTGGTCGCCGAAGATGAGCGCGAATCGGGCGCGCGGGCCCTGTTGAATCTGGGGCATACCTTCGGACACGCGATCGAGACGGCCCTGGCCTATGAAAAATGGCTGCATGGCGAGGCCGTCGCCTGTGGCATGTTAATGGCGGCCGATTTATCGGCCCGTCTGGGCCTCCTGGAGCAGACCAGCGTAAACAGGGTCAGGGCGTTGCTGGAAAAGGCCGGCCTGCCCGCCAAGGTCCACCCGGACGCGAGCGGCGCGGCGCTGCTGGCCAATATGAAGGTGGACAAAAAGGCCCGGGACGGCGTGGTCTTTCTGATCCTGCTCAAGGCGATTGGCGAGGCCGTGCTCACGGCCGAGTATAGCGAGCAGGCGCTGGGTGAGACCATAAACCATTTTCTGCCATGAGGAACGGCTAGTGGCAACGGCTCTGGCGGTTTATGCGGCCCGCCCGGATAACTCCAGAGGCCGTGTTTATGCGGATGATGACGCGGTTTACCGCGATCAGTATCAGCGTGATCGGGATCGCATAATACACTCGGCCGCGTTTCGCCGGCTCGAATATAAAACCCAGGTCTTTGTCAATCACGAGGGCGATATGTTCCGCACCCGCCTGACCCATTCGATCGAAGTCGCCCAGATAGGCAGGACCATTGCCCGCGCCTTGCATGTCAACGAGGATCTGACCGAGGCCATCTGTCTGGCCCATGACCTCGGGCATACGCCCTTTGGCCATGCCGGACAGGATGCCTTAAACGCCTGTATGCGCGGGCATGGCGGCTTTGAGCACAATCTGCAATCGCTCAGGATCGTCGATGTGCTGGAACAGCGCTATGCCGGCTTTCCTGGCCTGAATCTGAGCTTTGAGACCCGCGAAGGCATTTTGAAACACTGCTCGCGCAAGGACGCGGCGGCCCTCGGCGAGATAGGGCGGCGTTTTATCAACAGGCAAAAGCCGGGCCTGGAGGCGCAGATAGCCAATATCGCGGACGAGATAGCCTACAATAATCATGATATTGATGACGGCCTGCGGGCCGGCCTGTTGACACTGAGCGGACTGCAAGACTGTGAACTGGTCCGCTTTCATCACGAGCGGGTCAAACGGCAATGGCCCGAGCTTGCCGACAGCCGCCTGCGGCATGAGATAATCAGGCGCATGATCAACGATCTGGTCAGCGACTTGATAGTCGCCAGTCAGGCGTTGATCAACGAGGCCGCGCCGGCCGTTATTGACGATATCAGGGCCTGTGGCAGATCACTGATTAAAATGAGCGCGGAGCAGGATAAAAAACACAGAGAGCTAAAGAAATATCTGCGCCGTCATCTCTATGACCACAAAAAGGTCAGGTCAATGGCCATGAACGCGAAGGAAACGGTCCGCGCCCTGTTTAACGCCTATATCCAAAACCCCGGCTTGCTCAAGCAAAAATTCAGGGATCTGATAAAGGCCGACGACAGCAACAAGGCCAGGGTCGTCGCGGACTACATTGCCGGCATGACCGACCGTTTTGCCTTCGCTGAACTTGAAAGGATCCGGGCCGAACAGGCGTCTTAGGAAAGCGGCCGCCGGCCAGGATCGGCCGCACGGACCAGGCAAGACCGGTCAAAAACCTTAACAGCCGCAACTATTGAGACGCCTTAAAAAGCGCTAAAAGCAGACAAATATCACTAAAAACGTCAATAATCCGCTAAAATGAGAGAAAACAGAAGATCGTCCTGCCCCGTACAAATTCTATCTGCGCCGTGACATAAACGGCGCGCTTTATTATAATCCATGCCTTTCCGCGATGTTTCAAACGACCCAAAGATGACAGCCAATACCAGAGCTTGAGCGCCAGACCAGGGTCTCAGAACATCGCTGTTCAATAAATATTTGGCCAACGGCCTGTAATAATTACAATTTTATTAAGGCGTGATTCAAGTATGAAGCACACACCAGAGCAGCCCGGCCTGTATGACCCGGCAACAGAGCACGACGCCTGCGGCGTCGGTTTCATCGTCAATATAAAGGGGCAAAAGTCGCATGAGATTGTCGATAATGCCCTGACCATCCTCAAAAACCTGCTGCACCGCGGCGCCTGCGGCTGTGAAGAGAATACCGGTGACGGGGTCGGGATCCTGATTCAAAAGCCCGACCGGTTTTTCCGGCGTGTTTGCGCCGGGATCGGCATCACTCTGCCGGCCGCGGACAGCTATGGCGCCGGTCTGGTCTTTCTGCCGGCCGACCCCGGTCAGGCCCGGCAATGTCTGGCCGCGTTTGAGGGTATCATTAAAGAGGAAGGCCAGCGGCTTTTGGGCTGGCGCGATGTGCCAATCGACGCCTCCTCGCTCGGCCCCGGCGCGAGGAAAGACGAGCCCGCCTTTAAACAGGTCTTTATCGGCAAGGACGAGGCCATTGACCCGGCCGCGTTTGAACGCAAGCTCTACGTGATCCGCAAGCGGATCGAACACCAGATCTGGAATTCGGATTTATCCGAGCAGGGCCTGTTTTATATCCCGTCGCTTTCATACCGCACCTTTGTTTATAAGGGCATGTTGACCGGCGCCCAGATCGAACCCATGTTCCCGGACCTGTCCGAGCCGGATCTCGAATCTGCGCTGGCCCTGGTGCATCAGCGTTTTTCCACCAACACCTTCCCGCAATGGCGGCTGGCCCAGCCGTTCCGCTATGTCGCCCATAATGGCGAAATAAACACCGCGCGCGGCAATACCAACTGGATGCGCGCGCGCGAGGCCCTGTGTGAATCCGAATTATTCGGTGAGGACCTCAAAAAACTGTTCCCGATAGTGATCGAGGGCGGCAGCGATTCGGCCATGTTCGATAATGTCATGGAATTCCTGCACATGGCCGGGCGGCCGCTGCCGCATGTGGTGTTGATGATGGTGCCGGAGGCCTGGGCCGGACATGAGACCATGCCGGCGGACCGCCGGGCCTTCTATGAATACCATGCCTGTCTGCTGGAACCCTGGGACGGCCCGGCCTCGATCGCGTTTACCGATGGCGAAGTGATTGGCGCCATACTGGATCGAAACGGCCTGCGCCCGTCGCGCTATTATGTCACCAAAGATGATATGGTGATCATGGCCTCGGAGGTCGGCGTGCTGGAGGTTGCGCCGGAGAACGTGGTGATCAAGGAGCGCTTGCATCCGGGCCGGATCTTTATGGTCGATACCAAAGCGGGCCGCATTATTGACGATGAAGAACTAAAGCGCCGTTTCGTCAATGAACATCCCTATGACGAATGGCTGCGGGCCAACATCATGCCCATCGAAAACCTGCCGGCGCCGAAGAATATCCCGGGCGTGGACAAGGACACTCTGTTGCAACGGCAGCAGGTGTTTGGCTATACCCATGAAGACCTGCGCATATTGATGGCGCCGATGGCAAAGAATGGCCTGGAACCCACCGGTTCGATGGGCACGGATACGGCGCTGGCGGTCTTGTCCAATCGCGCGCGCCTGCTCTATGATTATTTCAAGCAACTGTTCGCGCAAGTGACCAACCCGCCGCTGGATGGGATCCGCGAAGAACTGGTCACGCAGATCGGCTCGACCATCGGCCTGGAATCCAACCCCTTAAAGCCGGGCCCCGCCCATTGCCGCCAGCTCAAGCTGAAATCCCCGCTCATTACTAATGAAGAACTCGCGCGTATCCGCGATATGGCGCTGCCGGGTTTTAACTCGATCGTGATCCCGATCACCTATCCGGTCGCGGAAGGGGGCAGAGGGCTGGACGCCGCCCTGCAAGGCGTCTGCGCCGCGGCCGATAAGGCCGTGCGGGAGGGTATCGTTTATCTGATCCTGTCCGATCGCGCCATCGATCAGCACCGAGCGCCGCTGCCGGCGCTGCTGGCCGTTGCCGGCGTGCATCATCATTTAATCCGTCAGGGCACGCGCGCCAAAGTCAGCATCGTGCTGGAGTCGGGCGAGCCCAGGGAAGTCCATCACTTCGCCGTATTGCTCGGCTACGGGGTTGGCTGTGTGAATCCCTATCTGGCCTTTGAGTCTCTGGCAGACTTGATCGGTAAAGGCCATCTGCCGCAAATGGAGCATGAAAAAGCCATTCGTAACTTTATCAAGGCGGTCAATAAAGGTCTGATTAAAACCATGTCGAAAATGGGGATCTCCACGGTGCAGTCTTACCGCGGCGCGCAGATTTTTGAGGCCATCGGCCTGGATAAGGAGTTTGTGGACCGCTATTTTAGCTGGACCGCCTCGCGGATCGGCGGTATCGGTCTCGATGTGATCGCCGAAGAAGTCAGCCTGCGCCATCACAATGCCTTTCCGGCGCGCCCGGTCAAGCGCCCGGAACTGGAATGGGGCGGCGAATACCAATGGCGCCGTGACGGTGAATATCACCTCTTTAACCCCGAGACCGTTTTCAAACTGCAACACGCGACCCGCTCCGGCCAATACCGCCTCTTTAAGGAATATACCGCAAAGGTCGATAATCAAAATGAACAGTTGGCGACCCTGCGCGGGCTGTTTGACTTTAACTTTGCCAATCAGCCGCTGCCTTTAGCGGACGTCGAGCCGATTGAAGCCATCATGCGGCGTTTTTCAACCGGGGCCATGTCCTACGGCTCGATCAGCAGGCAGGCCCATGAAACCCTGGCGATCGCGATGAACCGCATCGGCGGAAAATCCAATACCGGCGAGGGCGGCGAAGACCCGGATCGTTTTACCCCGGATGAAAACGGCGATCTGCGCCGCAGCGCGATAAAGCAGGTTGCCTCCGGCCGCTTTGGGGTGACCAGTGAATACCTGGTGAACGCCGATGATATTCAAATCAAAATGGCGCAGGGCGCGAAGCCGGGCGAGGGCGGCCAGTTGCCGGGCGCCAAGGTCTATCCGTGGATCGCCGAGGTGCGCGGTTCAACCGCGGGGGTCGGCCTGATCTCGCCGCCGCCGCATCACGACATCTATTCAATCGAAGATCTGGCGCAGTTGATCCACGATTTAAAAAACTCGAACCCAAAGGCGCGCATCCATGTCAAGCTGGTGGCCGAGGTCGGGGTCGGCACGGTGGCGGCGGGCGTGGCCAAGGCCCATTCCGATGTTGTTTTAATCTCCGGTTACGACGGCGGCACCGGCGCATCGCCGATGAGTTCGCTCAAGCACGCGGGCCTGCCCTGGGAACTGGGCCTGGCCGAGACACAGCAGGTCCTGATTCAAAACGGCCTGCGGGATCGTATCGTGGTGCAAACCGACGGTCAGCTAAAGACCGGCCGCGATGTGGTGGTCGCGGCCCTGCTCGGCGCGGAAGAATATGGCTTCTCCACCGCGCCGCTGGTGGTCATGGGCTGTATCATGATGCGCGTCTGTCATCTGAATACCTGTCCGGTGGGCGTTGCTACTCAAAACCCCGAACTGACCCGCAAGTTTGCCGGCCGGCCCGAGTTTGTTGAAAACTTCTTTAAATATATCGCCGAAGAAGTGCGCGAGTACATGGCGCGGCTGGGCTTCAGGACAGTCAACGAGATGATCGGCCAGGTGAATAAATTAAACACGCGCAAGGCCATCAAGCACTGGAAGGCCGAAGGGCTGGATTTCTCCAAAATACTCTACAAGGCCGAACCGCGACCGGGCGATGAGATTTACTGTGTCAAGCAACAGGATCATGGCCTGGACCAATCACTCGATGCGCGGAGGCTCGTGCCCCTGTGTCGGGAGGCGCTGGAACGCAAAAAGAAAGTCGATATCATCCTGCCGATCAAAAACACCGATCGCACCACCGGCGCCATACTCGGTTACCACATCACCCGCCGGCATGGCGGCCGGGGCCTGCCCGAAGACACCGTCAATATCCACTTCAATGGCTCGGCCGGCATGAGCTTTGGCGCGTTTGTGCCAAAGGGCGTAACGCTGACCCTGGAAGGGGACGCCAATGACTATATCGGCAAGGGCCTGTCCGGCGGCAAGATCATCGTTTACCCGCCGCGTCATTCATCCTTTGTCGCCGAAGAAAACATCCTGATCGGCAATGTCGTGCTGTATGGCGCAACGGCCGGCGAGGCCTATTTCCGCGGGATTGCCGGCGAACGCTTCTGCGTGCGCAACAGCGGCGTGAGCGCCGTGGTCGAGGGCGTGGGCGATCACGGTTGTGAATACATGACCGGCGGCCGGGTGGTCGTTATCGGCAAGACCGGGCGCAACTTTGCCGCCGGTATGTCCGGCGGCGTGGCGTATGTGCTGGCGGACAGGGATGAATTCGCGATCCGCTGCAACCGGGATATGGTGGATCTGGACCCGATGGAAGACGCGGAAGACATTACAATCGTGAAATCTCTATTGACCCGGCACGCGCAGTACACGCAGAGCGGCGTCGCGCAAACTATCCTTGATAACTGGGAAGATTATCAAACCCGGTTCGTCAAAATCATGCCGAGGGATTACAAGCGCGTGCTGCTGGCGATCAAAAAGGCCAAGGCGGCGGGCGCCTCCATTGACGACGCCGTCATGGAGGCCGCGCATGGGTAAGATCACGGGTTTTCTGGAAGAGAAGCGCGCAAAGCAGCCATATCGCCCGGTAGAGGAGCGCATTAAAGACTGGCATCAGGTCATGCGGGCCTGGCCGGTCGAACCCCTGAAGACCCAGGCCTCGCGCTGCATGGACTGCGGCATCCCGTTCTGTCATCAGGGCTGTCCGCTGGGCAACCTGATCCCCGACTGGAACGACCTGGTTTACCGCGATCAATGGCGGGCCGCGATCGAGCGTTTACACGCGACCAATAACTTCCCGGAATTTACCGGGACCCTGTGCCCGGCGCCGTGCGAGGGCGCCTGTGTGTTGGGCATTAACGATGAGCCGGTCACGATCAAGGCGATTGAAATCTCAATCATCGACAAGGCTTGGGAAAACGGCTGGGTCAAGCCCATGCCGGCCGCAAAGCGGACGGGCAAGACCGTCGCCATCGCCGGTTCCGGCCCGGCCGGGCTGGCCGCGGCCCAGCAACTTGCCCGGGCCGGACATGAGGTCACGGTGTTTGAGCGCGATGACCGCGTGGGCGGCTTGTTGCGCTATGGGATCCCGGAATTCAAGCTGGAAAAGAAGGTATTGGATCGCCGCCTTGAACAAATGCGGACTGAAGGCGTGCAATTCAAAACCAACGCCTGCGTGGGCGGGAACATTGCGCTGGAAACGCTCAGGAATGATTACGATGCGCTGCTCCTGACCGGCGGCGCCTGCGCGCGCCGCGGGCTGTCCGTCGAGGGCCATGAACTGAACGGCGTCTATCAGGCGATGGACTACCTGCCCATGCAAAACAAGGTCTGCGAAGGCGACGCGCCGCCGGCCGGCTTTGCCAGCGCCAGGGGCAAGCATGTGGTCATCATCGGCGGCGGCGACACCGGCGCCGACTGTCTGGGCACCGCCAATCGTCAGGGTTGCGCCTCCGCGCATCAGCTTGAGATCATGCCGCAACCGCCCGCGGCCAGGGCCGCCGATAATCCCTGGCCGGAATGGCCGCGTATCTACCGGACCGCGTCCGCCCATGAAGAAGGCGTTGAGCGGGTCTATTCCGTCTCGACCAAACGCTTCATTGATGACGGCAAGGGCAACGTCGAAGCGCTGGAACTGGTCAAGGTTAAATTGCAGAATGATGGCGGGCGCGTGTCCTTCGCCGAAATCCCGGGCAGTGAAACGCGGCTTCGCTGTGACCTTGCCCTGCTGGCGCTGGGTTTTACCGGCCCCGAAAAACCCGGCATGATCGAACAGCTTGGCTGTGAACTGGACAAGCGCGGTAATGTGGTCGCCGACCCCGAGACCTGGCAGACCAGTGTCGCCGGCGTGTTCGCGGCCGGCGATATGCGCCGGGGCCAGAGCCTGATCGTATGGGCGATCGCGGAAGGACGCTCCGCCGCCAGGGGTATAGACCAATACCTCATGGGGCAAAGCGACCTGCCCGCGCCTGTTTAGGCTCTGGCACAACTTTCCTCTAGGGCCTGTTAACACTATTTTGGCAGGCCCTGTTGTGTCCCAAACTGCGCCAATCAAGGCGCGCGGAGCGAGATTTGGTCATTCCAAATGAGCGACAAGCAACGCCGAGTGGCGCAGTTTGGGACACAACCCGAAGGGCTTGGCCTGTTTTGCGCCCCAGCTTCGTTGTCAGTCGCTTGAGTAGCGCAACTACACTGCGCTCCTTCCGCCTTGCTGGCGCGCAAAACAGACTCAAGCAGGGACTGCTAAAATAGTGTTAACAGGCCCTAAGGAACTTTGGCCTGATTTACGTTATCCCAACTGCTAAGGTTGTCCCTTTAATGACATACGGCCACGGGTTTCAGCTTAAATGAACATACGCAACACCAGACAGGGCTTTGGCCTCGTGAGCATCATCCTGCATTGGCTGATGGCGCTCCTGATCATCGGCCTGTTCGCCTCCGGTTATTATATGGTGGAACTGGACTATTACAGCAAATGGTATAACGTATTGCCCTGGTGGCATATCGCCGTGGGGGTCACGACCTTTCTGTTATTGCTGTTGCGGATCGCCTGGCGCTGGACCAATCCGCGGCCGGCGGCCCTGTCCAGTTATCAAAGCTGGGAGAACATAGCGGCCCGGATCACACATTATGCCTTTTATTTACTGCTGCTCGTGATTTCCGTCACGGGCTATTTCATCACCACGGCCAGGGGCGCGCCGATCGATTTTTTCGGCTGGTTTGATATTCCGGCGCTGACCAGGCTTGACTCCGAGCCGGCGGACTGGGCCGGCAGGATTCATGAATATGCCGCCTATGCGGTGGCGGGATTATTTTTACTGCATGTTTGCGCTACCGTTAAACATCATTTTATTGATAAAGACATCACCTTTATCCGCATTCTTAAACCGACCGACATTGAGGAGAAAAAATTATGAAAATTATCCGTTACAGCCTGTTACTGCTATCCCTGTTTTCCGCCAATCTGCTGGCCGCCGAATATGTGATCGACAAGCAGGGCATGCATGCCTCGATAAAATTCAAGATCTCGCACCTGGGTTTTAGCTGGGTATGGGGCCGCTTTAATGACTTTGAGGGCGATTTTACCTTCGATAAAAACAACCCCTCGGCCTCCAAGATCAGCGTCATGATCAATCCGGCCAGTGTTGACTCCAACCATGCCGAGCGCGACAAGCATCTGCGCAGCGAAGACTTCCTGGATGTGGATAAATTTCCCGAGGCCAGATTTGTCAGCACCTCATTTGAAATGAATGAAAACGGCAGCGGTGTTTTAAAGGGCGATTTCACCCTGCGTGACGTGACCCGGCCGATCACTATCGAGGTGATCAAGATTGGCGAAGGGAGCGACCCCTGGGGGGGCTATCGGGCCGGTTTCGAGGGCAAGACACGCATCGCCCTGGCGGATTATGGCATTCTCAAGGATCTCGGCCCGACCGCCAGGGAAATGGATCTGTTTTTTGTCATTGAGGGCGTGCGTAAATAGCGCTCAAAAGGCCCGTAACGCTGATTGCGTTACGGGCCTTTTTTATCAGGCAAGCTCTGAATAAGACCATCCTGGGCTTCCCTGTTTTTGGTAGGCAGGGGGGGTAGGCAGGTCGCTCACGCGCAACGCCGTGGGGCCTATTCAGCAGCAATGGTTGGATTTTGATGGAACATTTGGTTGGCGCCCGTAAAGCTAGCGAATGTCAGTTTGCCACAATGTTGAACAGCGAGGCAAACAGAAGAGAGCAAGACGGTTTGCGGATATGAAAAATGAGGTTAGCTATTGTAGCGCCGGCTTCAATCAACGAGCTTGGTTTTAAGCACGATTCCCATAACCCAGGCAAATATTTCTGGATACCTCACCCAATAAAAAAGGCCCGTAACTCAATGAATTACGGGCCTCGCTAGAGATGAACGGGTCATCGGCAATTACATCATGCCGCCCATTCCTCCCATGCCGCCCATGTCCGGTCCGGCCGGTGAGGCCGGTTCTTCCTTGGGAATCTCGGCCACCATCGCCTCGGTGGTGAGCAGCAGGCTGGCAACGGACGCCGCGTTTTGCAGGGCCGAGCGGGTCACCTTGGTCGGGTCAAGAATCCCCATCGAGATCATATCGCCGAATTCGCCGGTGGCCGCGTTATAACCGTTGTTACCCTCGGCTTCGCGCACCCGGTTGACGATCACGGAGGCTTCTTCGCCGGAGTTGGTCACGATCTGGCGCAGCGGCTCTTCAATGGCCCGTTTCAGGATATCAACCCCGATCTGCTGATCATGGTTTTCACCCTTGACGGCCCCGACCTTTTCCAGGGTGCGGATCAACGCGACCCCGCCACCGGCCACAACGCCTTCCTCAACGGCGGCGCGGGTGGAGTGCAGCGCGTCCTCGACGCGGGCCTTCTTTTCCTTCATCTCGATCTCCGTCGCGGCGCCGACCTTGATAACCGCAACCCCGCCGGCCAGCTTGGCCACCCGTTCCTGCAGTTTTTCCTTGTCGTAGTCCGAAGTGGAATCTTCGATCTGCTGACGGATCTGAGTGACGCGGCCTTCGATGTCGGCGGTCTTGCCGGCGCCGTCAATGACCGTGGTGTTTTCCTTGCTGATCTGCACCCGCTTGGCGTTGCCCAGGTCATCTAGCCCGGCCTTTTCCAGGCTCAGGCCGACTTCCTCGGAAATCACGGTGCCCGCGGTCAGGATGGCAATATCTTCCAGCATGGCCTTGCGCCGATCACCGAAACCGGGGGCCTTGACGGCCGCGACCTTGACGATACCGCGCATGTTGTTGACGACCAGCGTGGCCAGGGCCTCGCCTTCAATATCCTCGGCCACGATCAGCAGGGGCTTGCCCGCCTTGGCGACATTCTCAAGCACCGGCAGCAGGTCGCGGACGTTGGATATTTTCTTGTCGTGCAACAGGATATAAGGCTCTTCCAGTTCCACGCTCATGGTTTGTTGATCATTGATGAAGTAGGGCGACAGGTAGCCGCGGTCAAACTGCATGCCTTCGACCACATCCAGTTCATTATCGAGGCCCGAACCTTCTTCAACGGTGATCACGCCTTCCTTGCCAACCTTTTCCATGGCCTCGGCGATGATGTTGCCGATGTCGTTGTCGGAGTTGGCGGAGATGGTGCCGACCTGGGCGATGGCCTTGCTGTCTTCACAGGGCTTGGAGAAGGTTTTTAATTCCTCCACCGCCGTGGTCACGGCCTTGTCGATACCGCGCTTGATGTCCATCGGGTTGGTGCCGGCCGTGACCGCCTTCAGGCCCTCGCGCACGATGGCCTGCGCCAGCAGGGTCGCGGTGGTGGTGCCGTCGCCGGCCACGTCAGAGGTCTTGGAAGCCACTTCCTTGACCATCTGCGCGCCCATATTTTCAAATTTGTCTTCCAGCTCGATTTCCTTTGCGACCGAGACCCCGTCCTTGGTGACGGTCGGCGCGCCGAAACTCTTGTCGAGGATGACATTACGGCCCTTCGGGCCAAGCGTCTGCTTTACCGCATTCGCCAGGACATTTACCCCTTTCGCCATGCGTGAACGGGCATCGTCCGAAAATCTAACTTCTTTTGCAGCCATGATTATTTCTCCTGACTTGTTGATTGTTTAATTACTCGATGACGCCCATGATGTCGTCTTCCCGCATGACCAGGTATTCCTCGCCACTGACCTTGACTTCAGTGCCTGAATACTTGCCGAACAACACCCTGTCACCCTTTTTCAGATCCAGCGCGCGCAGTTCGCCGTTGTCCAGCAATTTGCCATTGCCAACGGCAATGACTTCGCCTTCCACCGGTTTTTCCGTGGCCGAATCAGGAATCACGATACCGCCCGGAGAGGTCTTTTCCTCTTCCACGCGCTTCACGATCACACGATCATGTAATGGTCGGATATTCATTAAAAGCAAACCTCCTTAATTCCTAACCTGTTGATTTATAACAGTGCCAACAAATTTGTTAGCACTCCTCTTGAGTGAGTGCTAAATATAGTCCAAAATTTCCGGCTGTCAACACCCGGATTAAAAAAAATAATTGGTGTCCGCCCGCGGCCTGCCACGGGCAGGCCGGAATGACGATAGAGTATGCGGTCAAGAATCCGTTATTCCAGGGCGCGCTCGCCTACATAAATGACGGAGAGCGGGAATAACCCCCGCCGTCATTCCAGCGGAAGCTGGAATCCAGGAGGGTGGGCCGGGGTATTAAGTGAATTCCAGCTTCCGCCTGCCCGCGCCAGACCAACCAGAATTACGACGGGGGGCAATTCCAGCTTCCAACTGCCGCAAGTCAGGCGCAAAACAACAACGCTAAAAATAATTTCCTGTTTTTATAAAAATAAACTTGCGAATCATTTCAACTACTTTTATAATGCCGTTTTTTCCAATTAACCAAAGACACGAGGACGTTCCAATGAAAACACTTTCAAACATGCTGCTCATGCTTAGCCTCAGCGCGCCTCTGTTCGCCAACAACATTACCCCCCCCCCCCCCCCCCCCCCCCCGAAAAATTAGCTGAGAACGCCAGCACACAAGACTTTCCGGGCATCGGCCAAACCTTTAATTCAACCGTTACCGACTCCAATACCCCGCTCATTACGGCCGAAGCCGCCAATACCTCCAACACCGAATCCAAAGAAGAAGAACCTGAAATGTTGCCGCCCCTCACTGTCGAGGGAGACGCGCAATCAATGCAGCCGTGGTTGTCCGGCGATGCCGAAAAAGCCTATCGCGTGGAAGACGCCAATGTCGGCGTGCTCGGTAACAAAATACTGCAAGACACCCCTTACAGCATTGAGGTCTATTCCAGTGACTTGATAAAAAACAAACAGGCACGTTCTTTAGCTGACATCACCAAAGGCGACGCCTCAATCAGCCTGATGACAGACAATCTTGTAACTGAAAATAAGTCGATGCAGATACGGGGTTTACAACCTGACCTTGTTACTGGACAGAAAATTGACGGCCTGAGTGCATATGTGCTGTCGAGAGATATACCCCTGGAGCATCTGGAACGGGTTGACATTCTCAAGGGGGCCAGTGGCTTCCTGTACGGGTTCGGGGGGCCGGGCGGCATCATCAACTACGTAATGAAACGGCCGACAGATGAGCCTTTTCAGAGCTTAAGCACACAGGTGATGGACAGTGGCCTGGCGCTGGTTCATGGGGATGTGGGTGGACGGCTGGGCCCCGATGATCGCTTTGGTTATCGCGTCAATCTGGTGCATGAATCGGGAGACACCTATATCAAAGACGGCCAGTTACGCCGTAATTCAGGTTCCATCGCCCTGGACTGGGAAATCACACCCGATCTGGTATGGCGGTTTGATGCCCTATTGGGGAAACATAAGCGCACAGGCGGTTATTGGCTTTTAATACCACGTTCCGATACTTCATTCGGCTTTCTCGCCAGCGATAAACCACCTGCGCCGATTGACGGTAGTCGAAGACTTGCCCCCTCCTGGTCACGTTTTGACTCGACTCAAGAAACCTACGGCACAGATCTGTCCTGGGATTTTGCCGCGGACTGGACCCTGACCCTGGCACATCGTCAGTTAAAGAATGAACGGAATATGGGTGTGCCATACATCTTTCCTGACTCTGACGGTAACTACTCGTTGCAATTAGGCTATGTACAATTATCCATGTATAAAAGCTCACAATCGCAGGCAATGATTAACGGCATCTTCACAACCGGCCCGATATCGCATGAGTTGGCAGTAGGCGCTTCATATACTGCACTAGGCGGAATAGACACTTACGATGATCAGTTGCTTAGACAACCATTGTTTGTGTATAGGCCCAATGTGGGCAACCTGTCTAATCCGGTTGAAGTTAGTAATCCATTTGACAATTATTTTAGCGGCCCGGATTTCGCTTTAGGCGAAATTGATGCCACCCGTCACCGGGAGCTATTTCTGTCAGACACGCTGCGAATTGGCGAGAACTGGGACATCATCCTTGGTCTGCGGCATGGTAATCTTTATAACAGGGCCTGGAATACCTCCAGGGACTACGAGAAGAGCGCAATTACTCCCTCCCTTGCCGCCATTTTCCGCCCAATAGATGGCCTATCCCTGTACGGCAGTTATGTAGAAGCCTTAGTACGAGGGGCAACGGCGCCAAGAACCGCGGCCAATGCCAATCAAGTCTTCCCGCCGTCCGTGAGTAAACAATATGAAATTGGGGCAAAGGCCGAAGTTGATGACTGGTCGGCCAGCGCCGCGCTGTTTCGAATAGAAGAAGCGCTCAACTACACCACCCCGGCTAATGTGTTCACCCAGGACGGCGAAGCCCGCTTCCAGGGCCTGGAACTCAACGGCAAATTCCGCTTAGGCTCGCGTTGGCTTCTGACGGCCAGCGCGATGTGGCTGGACGCCACTTACCAGAAAACCACGGGCGGCGCGCTTGATGGTAAACGCGAAGCGGGGGTGGCTCGGCAGCAGGCCAGCCTTTATGGCGAGTATACCATGCCAGGTCTGCCGCTCACGTTGACGGCAGGCGCCCGTTATGTGGGTAAGCGCCCGGCTGAGAGGGACAACCGGTGGTATCTCGGCGATGTCACGCTGTTTGATATGGGCGCGCGCTACGAGACGAAACTCGCGGGTCGAAATCTAACCCTGCGGCTCAATGCGGATAATCTGACCGACGAAGCCTACTGGGTAGCAACAGGATCGCGGGGATGGCTAAACCAGGGTTCACCACTCACCATCAAGCTGGGCGCGCAGTTTGAGTTCTAGGCAAACTGCCAACCATCCAAACACCCCGCCTGCCTGCGCCAGACCGACCAGAATGCTGTGTTTGGCTGTCATTCCCGCTTAAGCGGGAATGTATTACATAAACCACTGGATTCCGGCCTTCGCCGGAATGACGTATGGAGTATGCAGTCAAGAATCCGTTATTCCAGAGCGCGCTCGCCTATATAAATGACGGAGAGCGGGAATAACCCCCGTCGTCATTCCAGCGAAAGCTGGAATCCAGGAGGGTAGGCCGGGGTATTAAGTGAATTCCAGCTTCCGCCTGCCTGCACCAGACCGACCAGAATAGTGTGTTTGGCTGTCATTCCCGCTTAAGTGGGAATGTATTACATAAACCACTGGATTCCGGCTTTCGCCGGAATGACGATAGAGTATGAAGTCAAGAATCCGTTATTCCAGAGGGCGCTCGCCTACATAAATGACGGAGAGCGGGAATAACCCCCGTCGTCATTCCAGCGAAAGCTGGAATCCAGGAGGGTAGGCCCGGGGTATTAGGTGAATTGCCGCTTCCGCCTGCCTGCGCCAGACCGGCCAGGATGCTGTGTTTGGCTGTCATTCCCGCTTACGCGGGAATGTATGACATAAACCACTGGATTCCGGCTTTCGCCGGAATGACGACGCGGTGAAAATGATCTATGTGCTGTGATTCCAGGCCTGTCTGCTAAGGGCAGGCAACAGGCGGGTCTGCGGATCAAACTCCCCCCGGCTGGCCCCGCGCGGCGTATTTGCTATAATCTCCGCCTTTTTTCAGACCATCTTGCGGGGAAGATTCAGGGCATGGGCAAAGACAGGCTCACTCATTTAAAGCAGCTTGAGGCGGAGAGCGTTCATATTATCCGCGAGGTCGCCAGCGAATTTGAAAAACCGGTCATGCTGTATTCCATCGGCAAGGATTCGGCCGTCATGTTGCAGTTGGCCCTGAAGGCGTTTTATCCCGGCAAGCCGCCTTTCCCGTTGCTGCATATTGACACCACCTGGAAATTCCGCGAGATGATTCAGTTTCGTGACCGGCTGGCGCGCGAGCTTGGCCTGGAATTACTCGTTTATACCAACCGGCAGGGGGTCGAGGCCGGGGTCAGCCCGTTCAGCGTGGGCAGCAAGAAACACACCGACATTATGAAAACCCAGGCCCTGCGTCAGGCGCTGGATAAATATCAATTTGACGCCGCCTTTGGCGGCGCCCGCCGCGATGAGGAAAAATCGCGCGCCAAGGAACGGGTTTATTCCTTTCGTGACAAAAATCATCGCTGGGACCCCAAAAACCAGCGGCCGGAACTCTGGAATATCTACAACGGCCGCATCGACCGGGGCGAGAGCATCCGGGTCTTTCCCCTGTCCAACTGGACCGAACTGGATGTCTGGCAATATATTCACCTGGAAAATATCCCCATCGTGCCGCTCTACTTCGCCGCCGAACGCCCGGTCGTGAAGCGCGAGGGGGTTTATATCATGGTCGATGACGCGCGTATGCCGCTTGAACCCGGCGAGGCGCCCGAACAAAAGCGGGTGCGGTTTCGAACACTGGGCTGTTATCCGCTGACCGGCGCGGTCGAATCGGCGGCAACCACGCTGCCCGAAATTATTCAGGAAATGCTGCTGGCCCGCACCTCCGAGCGCCAGGGCCGCATCATCGACTACGATCAGGCCGGTTCGATGGAGCAAAAGAAACGCGAGGGCTATTTCTGAGATGTCCCATCAATCCGCGCTGATCAGCACTGACATTGACGCCTATCTGGCCGGGCATGAGCAGAAGGAATTGCTGCGTCTTTTGACCTGCGGCAGCGTCGATGACGGCAAAAGCACTTTGATTGGCCGCTTGTTGCATGACTCCAGGATGATCTATGAGGATCAACTGGCCGAACTGGCCAAAGACAGCGTTAAATCGGGCACGGCCGGGGCCGAGGTGGACCTGGCCCTGCTGGTCGATGGCTTGCAGGCAGAACGCGAGCAGGGCATTACGATCGATGTCGCTTACCGCTACTTCTCGACCGCCGAACGTAAATTCATCATCGCCGATACGCCCGGCCACGAACAATACACCCGCAACATGGCCACCGGCGCCTCAACCTGCGATCTGGCCATCATCCTCATAGACGCCCGTCACGGCGTGCAGATACAAACCCGGCGGCACAGCGTCATCGCCTCGCTGCTCGGCATCAAACATATCATCGTGGCGGTTAACAAGATGGACCTGGTCGGCTACGACGAGGGGGTCTTCAACCGCATAAAGGCGGATTATCTGGACTTCGCGGCCCGGCTGGATCGGGCCGACCTGCAATTCATCCCCATCTCGGCGCTCAAGGGCGATAATGTCGTCAAACAAAGCGCGCCGCTCGGCTGGCACGCGGGCAGGCCGCTGATGGCCATTTTAGACAGCATAGAAATCGCCGCCGACAGAAACCTTGCCGACATGCGTCTGCCGGTGCAATACGTCAATCGCCCCAATCCCGATTTTCGCGGTTACTGCGGCGCCCTGGCCGGCGGCATCGTGCGGCCGGGCGACCGCGTTACCGCGCTGCCCTCCGGCCAGAGCAGCACGGTCAAGTCCATCGTCACCTTCGATGGCGAACTGGAACAGGCTTACACGCCGATGTCGGTCACGCTCACCCTGCAGGATGAAATTGATGTCAGCCGCGGCGATATGCTGGCCCTGTCCGCGAACCTGCCTGAAACCGCCGACCGCTTCGCGGCCAATATCGTCTGGATGAGTGAACAACCGCTGGCCGTGGGCAAGCAATACGATATTAAACTGGCCAGCAAGCTGGTCAGCGGCACGGTGCCGCGGATCCGGCATCGCATTGATGTAAATTCGCTGGAACAACTGCCGGCGGCGGAACTGCGCTTAAACGAGATCGGCCATTGTGAGGTCGTCGTCAACGCGCCGGTCAGCTTTGACCCGTATAAAAAATGCAAGGGCACGGGTTCTTTTATCCTCATCGACCGGCTCAGCAACGTCACGGTCGGGGCCGGCATGATTACCGGCGCGAGCGACAGCGCCCGGGCCCGGCCGGTCACGCCCGCGGAACGCGCCGCGCGCTATGGACAACAGGGGCTTACGGTCTGGTTATCCGGCGACAACAGCCTGGCGGTCGCCGGGGAGCTAGAACGGCGTCTGTTCGACATGGGGCATATCTGCTGCGTGCTCGACAAGGCCGGGACAAATCTCAATCTGGAAGAAGCCGGCCAACTCCTCAGCCGCGCCGGCCTGATCTGTCTATGCAGCATCGGCAGCGAACCGTTCATACCAAAATCCGGCCGGGTATTTGACTGTGGCGCCCAGACGGCCGATGAGATCCTGCGGGAAATCAGCTTAAAGGCCGGACTGCGTTAATGTCATTTCCGCCTGCCACGGGCAGACGGAAGTGTATTATAAAATCACTGGATTCCGGCTTTCGCCTGCCTGCAGCAGGCAGGCCGGAATGACGATGTGCTGGAAAGTGAATCCTTGCCCCCGTCGTCATTCCGGCGAAGGCCGGAATCCAGGAAGGCGGCGCCGGGGTGTCAGGCGGGATTCCGTATTTACCCGAATCCATAGGCCAGCCGGAATGTGCTTGCTGTCATGCCTGTCTTAAAGCAGGCGGGAATATATTATAAAACCACTGGCTCTCTGAGGGTTACGAGAAGTGGCGGATCAGAAGATGGTCCGTGTAGAGAGAACAGACAACCTGGGCGGATTTGAAGTCACTGCTGCGGCGCCCACTGCAACGTCACGGCGCGTCCGGCCTCGCCTCTTGCCACTCCGACCACTCGTCAAGCGCATCGATCCCGGCCTTGCCTTCAGACACATCGATCAGCTTTGCAAGCCACTTCCGATCTTCGGCGGCAGCAACGGAAAGGCGCCGCTGTCGCTCGCACTGCCACCATAAGAGGTATGGCGCTTTGATGTCGGGGAGAGATTGGTGAAGGCGGGAAAGCGCCGCTCGTCTTTCCGTATCAGTGGTGTAGATTGCCCGGCAAATCTCGTTTTCGGCAATCTTGTTGATATTTCCCTTATCCCTGGCGGCTTCATCACTGCGGTCAAGAAGATCGAATCCCCGGTCGCGCTCGCCTCGGTACAGCAGGAATTCGCCATAGTTACCGAGGCCGTAGGCGTCCTTCGGATCGACCTTGATGGCGCGTTTGTACATGGCCTCGGCCGCATCGTAGTCGCCGCGAACATTGGTAAGGAAGAAGGCATAGCCGCCGAAGATATTGGCGTGCTTTGGGTCGGTCTCAATGGCACGTTTGTAGAAGGTTTCGGCCGTATCGTGGTCTCCGCGTACATCGGTGAGGAAGATGGCGTAGTTGCGGAGGTTATTGGCGTGCTTTGGGTCGGCCTCAATAGCGCGTTTGTAGAAGGTTTCGGCCGCATCGTGGTCGCCGCGAATATTCTTGAGGAGGTTGGCGTAGTTGCCGAGGGTGTTGGCGTCCTTTGGGTCGGTCTTGATGGCGCGTTTGTAGAAGGTTTCGGCCGCATCGTGGTCACCGCGAATATCAGTGAGGAGGATGGCGTAGTTGCCGAGGGTGCTGGCGTGCTTTGGGTCGGTCTTGATGGCGCGTTTGTAGAAGGTTTCGGCCGCATCGTGGTCGCCGCGAACATTCTTGAGGAAGTTGGCGTAATTGCCGAGGATGTTGGCATCCTTTGGGTCGGTCTTGATAGCGCGTTTATAGAAGGTCTCGGCCGCATCGTGATCACTGCGAACATCGGTGAGGAAGTTGGCGTAGTTGTTTAGGAGCGGAGCGAATCCGGGATGTTTACGTACCGCTGCTTTGTAGGCGGCGAGGGCCGCATCGGCATCCTGCTTCTGCATAGCGAAGATATTGTTAACTGAGCACCAGGCGTCTATCGAGGAACGGACAGCCTCGGTGTCAGCCGTAAGCCGGGCTTTATCTTCGTCATCATCAGGCTTTGCGTCGATCCGCTCCTTAAGTTCTTCGAACCGACGCTCCCACGTATTGAAAATCGTGTCGAATCGGTCTTTTGTGGGAGGAGCGAGGTCGTACGCGCGGTGAAAACGGAGCATTGCTTCGTCGAAATCAGTGTGCTGGACCCATGTCGCTTCTTGCTTTTTGAGCCACTCTTGCAACTTTGGTTGTGCAGGCAAGCTCTTGTTGACCCAGTACACACCGAGGTCCAGCGCATTTGACGGGAGTTTGTCGAGCATTTGAAATACGCTGTCATCAGCCCCGGCGTACCCAAAGAATAGCAGACCCCGATCATCAAGCAGCTTCTTGACTTGTTCCTGCATGGCCTCTTCGATCGCTTCCGTCTCCAGTGCCGTGTTCTTAGGCGAGAGCCGGGCGTCGCCATGTATCTTGACAACCATCGGGCGGATTCGCGTTTGACGGATGTACTCGGCCAATGCCGGATGATGGATAACGAGCGGACGCGATTCGGCGTAGAGAAACATCGCGTCGGCGACGAGGTCGTCGAAGTTGGTCGTCAGGACAACACTGAACGGTGTTTTATCTTGAGCACAGAGTTGCGCAACCACGGAATAGCCGAAGCCTGGCGACGCCCTCTCGCAGATCCGTTCGATCTCTGTTTGACGCACCGTCGGATTGTGGAAGCACTTCTCAATCACTTCCCTATACGATGCCGCAGGGTTATTTCGATCGAAACCATGAATCTGAGTCTCGGCCCATTCGATCGGATCTTCGCCATCGGGCGCTAGTTCTGGTATCCAGCGATCACGAACAAGCTCGCCCGCGGTCGGTATTCCGGATGATCTCGAACAACCCGCGCCGAGGAACATGGTGTAACGATGATCTGGAGAAGCCCCGGCCCTCTTAATCGCTTTTACAAACTCTTCGATTGAACGTTCTTTGAGATCCAACACCTATACCCCTTGTAGCTTTTAGCAACTTGCGATTCTAGCACATTGCTCCTGAACTACTTTGGTGTGAAGCCGGAAAGGAAGAAACGCCACAATGCCAGAGCAAATCTCAAACTCCAAACAGTGCCAGCGTTAAGCGATCACAATCCGCAGGCTTGGGTCAGTCTCGCACTTTGAAACGATACGATTGTAACACGCGATCAATTCTCGAACGGTAAGCGGGCGTTGTTCCCGCTGAAATCTGCTCCACTCAAGGACGTTTGTTGCGACGAACTGTTCCAGTTCAAGTATTTCAATTCTTTCCGCAAGCGCCAGACTCCTGGCCAGGGCTTTGGCGCCTCCCACGCCCTCTTCAGTGGTGATGATGAGCGGTCGAAGGTCTGCCCCGAGGTTGTCAGAGCACTTTCTGAGTAGCGCTTCACTCGGGGCGGTCGTGACATGGATCGCCGTGTCTCCGACAAGAAAGTCCCCTCGGCGCGCGGTTGGGGCGTCTGCAACAGCGAATCCGTTGTGCTCGATCCGATCATCTGGCGCCGCCAACTCAAGTTTTGCGCCGACCAGATGTTGAATGACCGCGCCGGCGACCATAGCGCCGGGACATTCGCGTTGGCGCGCAAACGCCGCCTGAACCAAATCCGCAACGATACTGCGCAGAGACCTGGAAGCGTCGATACGCATTCGAAAAGGTTGGGATGCAAAGAACTGGATAACCCGCTCAATCCACCAGGCTTCCAATGCCTCAAAGTCGAGCAGTTTTTTGCTGGCAAGCTCGTTCAGCAGGTCGATGTAGGCCCGCATCTTCTGAATGCTTCCGCGGCTGGTACGGCCGCCTTCTTCCGCAAGCATCCGCGTGATGCCATGCTCATTCAGAATTGTCTGAACCGCGCTCCCGCTCAGCCCCGCGACCTGGCCGCCTTGCGGCGTCAGGAAGTCTTCCGCAGAGAACGGCGGCGCGCCCTCTTTGGCCTTGCGGGTAAGCACAAGCATCACGCACAGAGGCCCCTTGCCGCGGATAGCGTTGGCGGTCTCAAAAGTCGTGATTTTTTCCGCAAGCCTGCTCATGGGAGAGTTCACGCGCGCTTGCGTTTGCCATACTCGTAAGCCGCGCTGTCGCGCGATTCATTGAGTTCTTTGCGGAGCGGTTCAAGGTAATTGCGCGCAATCCATTCAACGACGCTCACGCAGACGGCGTCTCCAAAGCCAAACAGCGCTTTGTTCAGGGTAAGGCCGCGATCGATCTTGAATGAGCCCGCGCCCATCAATCTTGCGCACTCACGAGGCGTCAAGAGCCTGACCGCATACTTGCCGCGTCCGGCGACAAAGAGTATCTGGCGCCCGCTGCCTCCGCGGGGCGTTCGCAAACAGCCGGCAATCCCGTCGGTGCGAAGCTCCGCCATGGAACGCCCCCGGCGGACTCTGCGGAATACAGTCCCATAACTGAGCGCCTTCCCGTTTATCATCGCCTCCGCCTTCGCCCGGTGCTTTGCGCTCATCTGATTAAACAGATATTCAGATCGTTGCGCGCTCCACCAATACGTTGAATCAGGGGGGAGCGCCTCGATAATATCCGCCAGATTTGCCGCAGGAGCGGGAAGCGCCGGCAGGGTTCGCACGGCCCACTGAATCTCCGGGCGCCAGAAGATGAAATCCGCGAGCGCCGGGGGACGGCCGGGACCCTCAAAGAAAGACAAGGGTTCTTCAACCCGTAGCGATGGCCGCCGCTGCGATCCAACCACAAAGAGCCGCTGGCGGCTTTGTGGCACAAAATGAACAGCATCAATGATGAATGCGTCCACGGCATAGCCAAGCTCATTCAGGGCGACGCAGGCGTCTTGAAAATCATTCCCGTTGTGCGAGCTAAGGAAGCCGGTCACGTTCTCAAGCAGCACGATTGGCGGCTTTCGGCGGCCCATGCCTCTGATGGCGTCAACAAATCCCCAGAACGCGGCCGATCCGGTCCCGGCGAGCCCTCTGCGGCCGCCCGCCAGCGATAAATCCGTGCATGGAAACGAGGCTGTCGCCAGCGTCACGGCTGGGATCGAACGGGACTCGATCAAATGCACGTCTCCCAACGCAAAATGATTGTCGGCATCGTCAAAGTGGCGCCGATACATCGTCTCCTTGTCGGGGTCAATATCGTTCGCCCAGATCGTCTGCCAGCCCGCCTGCTCAAGACCCATGCGCATCAGGCCGATGCCCGCGAAAAATTCCGCGACTGTCTTCTGTTCAGTGCTCATTCTTTTCCAATGCCTCTCGCAGGCGCTTAACGGTGCGAGGCTGGTTGATTAGGTGTTCCCAAATCCTTATCACTTGCCAGCCCCGTTGCCGGAGGGTTCGCGTGACCCGCCGGTCCCGGGCCTTGTTTCGGCCGATCTTCGCTTCCCAATAGGCCCTGTTCGTGGCCGGGATTCTGCACCGGGTAGGGTGGCCATGCCAGAAACAGCCATCCACAAACACCGCCACCCGTGCTCTCGGAAACACGAAATCAGGCGATCCGAACAGGGGGTAACCCCGCCTCCAGCCCTTGATGCCCGCGCGGCGCATCATCTGGATCAAGGCCCCCTCGGTGGACTTGTTGCCGCTCGATCTGACCTGGGCCATCGTCCACGAGCGCTTCTTCGGATCGACGGTGTCCATGATTTTTTTGCCCTAAGGTCTTGTTGAAGCGCGCGTTTGCGCGTCCCGGCCTGTATTTTTTACGGCGTTTTTAAGCAATTTTTATAAGTCGGATATTTGAATTTTACAATGGAACATTCGGTTGGCGCCCGTAAAGCTGACGAATGTCAGTTTGCCACAATGTTGAACAGCGAGGCAAACGGAAGAGGGCAAGACGGTTTTGCTGGAAAGTGAATCCCGGCCTTTGTTGTCATTCCCGCCAAGCGGGAATGACCATCAGGAACGGCATTCCAGTCCAGTGGAAACCGGGGGTTATTCAACAGGCCGGATTCCCCCCTTCGCCCGCCCGCAAAAAAACCATGGTCCCATCCCGTTTTACTATCTCGCCGCTGTGTTGCTCAAACCGCCCGCCATTGTCCCGATCCTTAAAATAGAGCTTTAACGTTTCACTGATGGTCATAAAGGCGATTTGATTCCAGGGGATCTGGTCTTCCGTAAATAATTTGACTTCCAGGCTTTCCCTGCCGGGGGAGAAATCGAGATCCAGCAGGCGCGAGCGAAACATCATATAGACCTGGTTCACCTGCGGCAGGTCAAACACGGCATACAGCGCCTCTATCTCAACCCGCGCATTGGCCTCTTCCAATGTCTCCCGGCGTCCGGCCTCGGCCGTGGTCTCGCCGAGTTCCATAAAACCGGCCGGCAGGGTCCAGTAACCGAGGCGCGGCTCAATCGCCCGCTTGCATAATAAAATCTGCTCGCCCCAGACCGGCAGGCAGCCGGCCACGATGCGGGGGTTTTGATAATGGACGGTATCGCAGGCCCGGCAGATATAGCGGTAACGATCATCGCCCTCGGGGATGGCATGAACCAACTCGGCCTGGCAGTGGCAGCAATATTTCATTCGCGCATCAGGGCCAGCAGGCTGGGCCAGATATTTTCCAGCATCCGGGCCTGCGCGGCCTGCACGGGGTGAATGCCGTCCGCCTGCATCAGTTCGGGATGTTCGGCAATATCGCGCAGGATAAATTCGGATAAATTGACGTTCAGCCGGTCGGCAATATTATGATAAATCGCCCGGAATCTTTTATTATAGGCCGCGCCATAATTCGGCGGCAGTTGCATCGGCACCAGCAGGGCGCGGCCGCCGGCGCCCTGGATCAGGCCGATTATCTCGCTTAGATTCTGCTCTATCTCCGTTAATGAAAATCCGCGCAGCCCGTCATTGCCGCCCAGTTCGACGATGACCAGCTCGGCCTTCGTGTCGGACAGGAGTTTTTGCAGGCGTGTTTTTGCGCCAATGGTCGTCTCGCCGCTGATGCTGGCGTTCACAACTTTATAGTCTAATCCTTGTCTGAGGATGCGTTCTGCCAGTAAAGTGACCCAGCCCTGCTCGACCGGGATACCATAGGCGGCGCTCAGGCTGTCGCCCAGAACCAGCAGGGTCCTGGCCTGTGCGCCCACGGGCGCGACCATAAAACAGACAACAAGGATAAACGCGCGGTAAATCATAATAATGAACTCAACGACTATTGTGCAGGCTGAAGGGCTTAAAAAGCAAGTCACCAGCCCGGAAGGAACCTTAACCATCCTCAACAACATCAATTTGTCCATCCGCCAGGGCGAAAGTCTGGCGATTGTCGGCGTGTCCGGCTCGGGCAAGTCCACCCTGCTCGGTCTGCTGGCCGGCCTGGACCGGCCCAGCGCGGGCCGGGTCTGGCTGAACGGCGCCGACCTGTCCAGCCTGGACGAGGACGGGCGGGCGGCGATTCGCAGTCAGACCGTCGGCTTTGTATTTCAATCATTTCAATTACTGCCGGGCCTGACGGCGCTGGAAAATACGGCCCTGCCGCTGGAATTATCCGGCCATAAAAACGCGCGCGCACTGGCCACGGCGCGGCTCGGCGAAGTCGGCCTGAAAGAACGCCTGCATCACTATCCCAATCAGTTATCCGGCGGCGAACAACAGCGCGTGGCCATCGCGCGCGCCTTTGTCGGCTACCCTAAAATCCTGTTTGCCGATGAACCCACCGGCAACCTCGATCAAAATACGGCCCAGCGCATTATTGACTTATTGTTCAGAATGAACAAAGACAACAATACCACCCTGGTCATGGTCACGCATGATGAGGCGATTGCCGATCATTGCGACCGCAAGGTGGTCATCGCGGGCGGCGAACTGGCCGGCGGGACGGCATGAACCTGTTAAAGTTTGCCGCGCTTGGCCTCAAGCGGGACTGGCGCTCGGGCGAGTTGCGCCTGATCGGTATCGCCATCCTGATTGCCGTGAGTTGTCTGACCTCGGTCAGTTTCTTTACCGATCGCGTTAAACGCGCGACCGAGTTACAGGCCAGTGAATTGCTCGCGGCGGATCTGGTGCTGGTCTCGTCAAAAAAAATTGACGCCATTTATGTCGAACAGGCCGAGACCTTAAACCTGAGATACTCGCTGAACGAGAGCTTTCGCAGTGTCGTGATGAAAGATGAGCGGCTGGAACTCGCGGAAGTCAAGGCGGTGGACAGGCGCTATCCGATCCGGGGCCGGCTCAGAATCACGGACACCCTGTTTGGCGCGGAAACCGTGACCGACCAGGTACCCGAACCCGGCAGTGTCTGGCTGGAAGGCCGTTTATTACAAAGCCTGCAAGTGAAACCCGGCGATATGATCGGACTCGGCGCGGCCACCCTCAGGATCGACAGGATCATCACTTATGAACCCGACCGTGGCGGCGATTTATTCAATATTGCGCCGCGCCTGCTGATGAACCGGGCCGATCTGCCGGCCAGCAGGCTGATCCTGCCCGGCAGCCGCGTGCAATACCGGCTGTTGCTCGGCGGCGACAGCGCCAGCCTGGATCAATATCAACGGGCCATAAAAAATATCGAGAACGAACACCTGCGCGTTGACAGCATCCGCGACGCGCGGCCCGAGATCAGAACCGCGCTGGAACGCGCCGAGCAGTTTCTCGGTCTGGCGGCGCTGGTCAGCGTGGCGCTGGCGGGTCTTGCGATCGCGATGTCGGCCGGGCGTTATGCCGGGCGGCATTATGATCATTGCGCGATACTGCGCTGTCTGGGCCTCAAACAGGGCCAGATCACGCGGCTCTATGTGCTCCAGTTGATCATGCTGGGTCTGCTGTTCAGCCTGCCGGGCTGCGCCCTGGGTTATCTGGCCCAGGAAGGCTTGAACCGCTTAATGGCCGGCCTGATCCCGGGTTCTTTGCCCCGGCCCTCCCTGTTCCCGGTCGTCACGGGCCTGCTGGCCGGCCTGATTACCACCCTGGCATTTGCCTTGCCGCAATTGCTGCGGCTGGCCAGAGTGCCGCCGCTCAGGGTGCTGCGCCGCGACCTGGCCCCGCTGCCGCTGAATAATTATGTCATTTACGCGGTGTCCGCCGGGGCGCTGCTGTTATTAAGTCCCTGGCAATCCGGCAGTATCAGGCTGACCTTTTACACGCTCGCCGGCCTCTTTTTAACGGCCCTGATCCTGGCCGTCGCCGCAAAACTCATGATCGGCCTGTTGAAATACCTGCAACCGGGCTTAACCACTTCGGCCCGCTATGGCCTGGCCAATCTGACTCGGCGCGCCAACCAGAGCGTGGCGCAAATCATCGGCATCGGCATCGGCGTGACGGTCATGCTGCTGCTGACACTCATAAGAACCGACCTGCTGGAAAGCTGGCAAACCCGTTTGCCGCCCGAAACGCCGAATTATTTTCTGATCAACATACAACCGGATCAGGTCAATGAGCTGCGCGCGTTTCTGGCCGGCTCGCTCAGCAAGGATATCAAACTCTACCCGATGATCCGGGGCCGCCTGACCCATATCAACGAGCGGCGGCTGGACCCGGAAACTTTCAACGACCCGCGCGCCAGACGCCTGGCGTCGCGCGAATTCAACCTGTCTTATGCGGATCACATGCAGGCCGATAACGCGCTGGTTTCCGGCCGCTGGTGGGATGGCGACGCGGAGCATGAAAAGTACTTTTCGGTCGAGGAGGGCATTGCCGAGACACTCGGGATCAAACAGGGCGACAGGTTGAACTATTCCATCGGCGGCCAGGACCTGATTGCCGAGGTGATCAACCTGCGCCGGGTGGAATGGGATTCCTTTAACGTCAACTTCTTCGTGGTGGCCAACACCCGCGCCTTGCGGGATTACCCCGGCACCTTCATCAGCAGCTTTCACATGCCGGGGTCCGAACGGCCGCTGTTGATTCAACTCGTGCGCCAATTCCCGAGCGTGACCATCCTGGATGTCGATGCCATATTAAAACAGGTGCGGGTCATCATGGATCAAGTCGTCAAGACCGTGGAATTCGTCTTTCTCTTTACCCTGCTGACCGGCGTTGCCGTGCTTTTTGCCGCTTTACAGACCACCCATGACGAACGCGGCCACGAAGCCGCGCTGATGAGCGCGCTCGGCGCCCGCCGCAAACAGATCCTGGCCGGCCTCACGGCGGAGTTCGTCTGCCTCGGCCTCGTCACCGGTTTCCTGTCCGCCCTGGCGGCCTCCGCCATCGCCCTGATCCTGGCCGAATTCGTGTTCAATATTGACGCGGTCATCAATCCGCTAATCTGGCTGATCGCGCCGCCAGGCTGCGCCATCATCATCCTGCTGGCCGGCCTGCTCGGCACCCGCAAGGTCCTGTACAACTCGCCAATGACGGTTTTAAGGAGGCTATGAAGATGTCATTCCCGCCATTGCACTTTCCCGATTCCCCACTACAATCCGCACAAAACAAACCCAACAAGGAGTAAAAACAACCATGCTAAGGCTGCTGCTCTTCCTCGGCGCCAACTTCGCCATCATCACCGTCCTCAGCATCACGCTGCGCCTGCTCGGCATTGACGCCTACCTCGAACAACAGGATGGCAGCCTGAACCTGAACGGACTTTTAATCTTCTCCGCCGTGTTCGGCATGGGCGGCGCGTTCATTTCACTGGCGACATCCAAATGGATGGCAAAAAAACTCATGGGCGTGCGCCTGCTGCAAACACCGCAAACCACGCAGGAACAATGGCTGCTCGGCGCCCTGGAAATGCAGGCGCGCGAGGCCGGTATCGGCCTGCCCGAGTTCGGTATTTTTGACTCGGCCCAGCCCAATGCCTTTGCCACCGGAATGAACAGGAATCATGCCCTGGTCGCGGTCAGCAGCGGCCTGCTGGCCAACATGAACCAGGGCGAAGTCGAAGCGGTCATCGGCCATGAAGTCAGCCATATCGCCAACGGCGACATGGTCACCTTGAGCCTGATACAGGGGGTGGTCAATACCTTTGTGATTTTTTTCTCGCGCGTCATCGGCCACCTGCTGGATCGGGTCGTCTTCAAGATACAGCGCGGGCATGGGCCGGGCTACTGGATCGGCGTGTTGTTTGTGCAGATTATCCTGTCCGTGCTGGCCAGCATGATTGTCATGTGGTTCTCAAGACGGCGTGAATTCCGGGCCGACGCGGGGGGCGCCCGGCTGGCCGGCCGGGAAAAGATGATCTCGGCCCTGCGGCGTTTGCGGGCGGTCAGCAATCCGCAACCGCTGCCCGATGAAATGGCGGCATTCGGTATCTCCGGCGGCGTAGCCGCCGGCCTGAAACGCCTGTTCATGAGCCACCCCCCGCTGGAAGAACGCATTGCCGCGCTGGAAAACTGCCGGGATCAATACCCCTGAGGCCGGCTTCAATTGCCTTGATGGTGACTTCTGTCTTGGTGAATCCGCAGATTACGCAGATTAACGCAGATTACCCATTGGGGCAGAAACGGGAATGAGCGATATTCCGACAGGCCCCTTTGCCATTCCTGGCAGATTTCCAACCAAAGCCCCCTCCGTCATTTATGGACAGGAAGTCCTGTATGCGGCGAGAGGGCAGGATGCCCGTAGCCGCCCGGCGAAAGCTGGAATCCAGTGATTTATGCAATACATTTCCGCATAAGCGGGAATGACAATCACAGGAACGGCAAGCCCCCGCGCCCTCCCCTAAACTTCGGCAACCATGACCCCCGGCCCCGCCCTCCTGGATTCCGGCCTTTGCCGGAATGACGACGTGGCAGAAACACAACACTTGCCGCCCACAATCAAAATGGTATGCTTCCCCCCAAATCAAACACCTCCAAACATCAAAATCCAAGCAACGGAGACAGACCATGTCACAGGCCAATCCTGATTCAAGCACAACTCAATCCCCGCAAAGCCATACCCACCGGGCGTTTCCGGCCGCTCCCCAAATTTTAGGGGGGGGGGGGCGATGACCGCCGCTCTCCAAGTCCTGCCGCTACCGCTCGCTTTGGCGGGCCTGCTGACCCTCCTGCTACCCGCGTCCGTGTGGGCAGTGGATCGCATGGTCACAACCTCCCGTGGCGCTATCACCCTCAGCGATAACGATAACCTGACCGTAGAGGCGAGCGGCGCAATCGTCAACACAGCAGCAGGCGGGATCGCCGTCTCTGACGGCACTGGCACGTCCAACAACATCAGCGTGACCAACCGGGGCCGCATTGAAGGAAACGATAACGCTATTGAGGTTGACAATATCCGCCTTCTGGACAATAGCAAGACGATTAAGAGCGTTAATTTCAGCGCGGTCTCCACCGGCGTCATCACCAGACTGATCAATCGCAGCGGCGCCGAGATCTCGTCGACAGACAAAGGTATATCCTCTAACAGCATCGGCACACTGACAAATTTCGGCACGATCAAAGGCACAGGCGACACTGGAGTGAGCACCGGTATGATAGGCACAATGGTCAATCAAAAAACCGGCACGATCGAGGGGAGTATCGGCATTGCGGGCTCTTCCATCATTACCAGCCTGGATAATAAAGGCACGATCAGGGGGAATGGCTCTACAGGTATTAATATGGGCGCTCCAACCCAGCCCAACGGCACGTTGACCAACAGCGGCACGATCGAAGGCAGGGATACCGGCATTGCTATCTTCTCCTCTCTCAACCGTCTGGAAAACAGCGGCAAGATCACGGGCACGAGAACAGACGGCATTTATGTCGACGGTCGCATCACAACCTTGATCAACAAAGACAACGGCGAGATCTTGGGCGGCGGCAGTACCGGCCTTGGCGTTAGAGCCACTTCTATCGACCGCCTGGAAAACAGCGGCAGGATCAGGGGCGGCAGTAACGGTATTTCTGTCGTACGCGGTGAGGGTCATATCAGAATCCTAATCAATAAAGACAAAGGCGAAATCTCGGGCGGGCAGCGAGGCATTAACGCCGGTTCCATCGACCGTCTGGAGAACAGCGGCAAGATCCTGGGCGCCGGGGATAACGGTATCTGGGTTAATGCCACCCTCGGCCACCTGGAGAACAGCGGCGAAATCTCAACAAGCGGGGACTATAACGGAATCCGGGCTGCTACCATCAATGAACTGATCAATAAAAAGAACGGCACGATCTCGGGCGGCCGGTTTGGCGTTTATGCCACAACCGGGATTGGCACACTTGAGAACTTCGGTAAAATCTCGGGCGGCGCCGCCGCAGACGGCATCTCTGCTGTTCGCAGAATCAACAGATTATTAAACAGCGGCGTCATTTCGAGCGGCGATGACGGCGTTCAAGCCGGGTCGATTGGCGTCCTGACCAACAGCGGCCGGATCGCGGGCGGGAGTTCGGCGACAGCGGCCTATGGCATTGATGCCGGAAACATCACCACCTTGACCAACACCAGCAGCGGTGAAATCTCGGGCGGCGCAATCGGCATAAGCGCCCGTTCCATCGGCAGCCTGACCAACAGCGGCCGGATCACGGGCGCGGCCAATGCGGGCGTGAGGCTCACGGGCACGGACGCCACCGTGACCGTCACCAACAGCGGCACGATTCAGGGCGGCACCTACGGCCTCAACTACGGCAACAACGTCATTACCCGCCTGCAAAACACCACCAAAACCAGCACTATCCGGGGCGGGCGCAACGAGGCCCTGAGCGCGGCCAGCCTTGCCACCCTGAACAACGAAGGTACTATCGCCTCCACTTCCGCCGCGGCCATCACCCTGACCGGCAGCACAACCCAGGCGGCCACCGTCAGCAACAGCGGCACGATTCAGGGCCAGACCCACGGCCTCAACTACGGCGCCCATGTCATCACCCGCCTGACTAACAGCGGCGCCATTATCGGAACCACGGGCGCGGGCGTGACCTTCACCGGCAACACGACCCAGGCGGCCACCATCACCAACACGGGCACGATTCAGGGCGGCACCTACGGCCTCAATTACGGCAACAACCCCATCGCCAGCCTCACCAACACCAGCCCCCGCACCCTGCGGGGCGGCAGCAGGGAAGCCCTGAGCGCGGGCAGCCTGCTCAGGCTTGAGAACAGCGGGACGATTCTCTCCGACAGGGCCAGCGCCATCACCCTCACCCGCACGGCGACCCGGGCCGCCACTATCACCAACAGCGGCACCATTCAAGGCCACATCCACGGCCTCGACTACAACAACAATGCCATTGCCACCCTCACCAACAGCGGCACGATTCGGGCCACAACCGGCATCGGCGTCAAGGCCGCGGGCCTTACTACGCTGAACAACACCGGGACCATTGAAGGCCAGACCGGGATTCAAATCACCCGCGCCCCTGGCGCCCGAAATGCCCTTTACCGGGTGGTTGAAGGACGCATCATCCGCGCCAATACCGGACAAACCGGAACCACAATCAACAATGCCGGTACCCTGCGCTCCCTCAAAGGCGCCTCAGGCGCAGCCCTGGACCTGCAAGGCCCAGGCCGGGACACGCTCAACCTGCAAGCCGGTTCCACCCTTGAAGGCCAGGTGCGCTGGGATGGCCAGGACGACACCCTGAACCTCGCCACCGGCCCGGCCCGGCTGACCCTCATCGACAACAATGCCGAACCCGGACAGGCCCCCACCCCCTTTACCATCAACACCAATGGCCGGCCCTTCCTGCTGAACACCACGACAGCTACAGCACGAGGTCAGGCCCAGACCACCGTGACCGTGCTTGACCCGGCCCGCATACACACCCGCACCGAGAGCACCCAAAGCCAATGGACCGGGGCCGTTTTCCAAAGCCTGGCCCAGCAACAGGGTACCCGCACCGGCCCCAACGCGCGCAACAGCACGGCCGCGGTTCATCAAACCCTCTGGGTCCGGCCCTTCGGCGGTCTGCACAACTTCAAGCGAGACGGTCTCACCCCGGCCGCCCGCTACCGCTATGGCGGGGCGCTGGCGGGTTATGCGGTTGCCAGCACGGACTGGCAGGCGGGCGGCTTTGTGGGGGCGGCGCAGGATACGCTGGTGGCCCGCGGGCCGGGGGCGGACGCCGAAGGCCGGCATGTGTTTGCCGGGGCGTATGCCCGCACCCGCTGGCAGGCCCTGAACCTCAAGGCCGGTCTGCTGTTTGGGCAAAGCCGCACCGAGACCGAATGGCAAAGATTGAACAATCAGGTGACAGGCGGTCAGGAGCGGGTGGTGTATGAGGGCAGGCGCTACGTTGTCAGCCCGGAACTGGGATTGGCCACCCGGCTGACTGTCAGGGGTGTGGCATTGGAACCGGCGTTGAGTCTGCGTTATCTGGGTCTGTTTGGGGCCGAGGAAGCCGAGCGTCTGGTGGCGGGGCGGGAGCCGTTGCGCTTTAGGGCGGAAGACCGGCATATTGGCCTGGTGCGGGCGAGTGTGGGGATGCCGTTGCGTTTTCCTGTGAATGCGTATGGGGGGCAATTGTATGGGCAACTTCGGGTGGGCGCCGAGGGTCGGAAGCGCTTTGGCGGGGAGCGGATAGAGGCCCGGCGGGGGGATGGGGTGGTGCGTTTTAAGGTGGACGATGAGGCGACCGTGAGGGGGTTTATGGGCGCGGGCTTTGAGTATGTGGTGCCGGATTTGAATCTGAGTTTCAGCGCGGACTTGGAGGCGAGTTATGGCAGTGAGGCGGTGTTGGGGGTGCAGGGACAGTTGGGGGTTGTGTGGGGGTTTTAGGGGGAGGAGGTCATTCCCTATGGGAATGGATTACATAAACCACTGGATTCCAGCTTTCGCTGGAATGACGACGTAGGTGATAGATACGGCCCGTTGGTCTTCAAGGTTATTCCGGCTTCTGCCACTGCCGCTCCTTTTGGTCCTCTGCCTTCTTTTTCATTCCGCCCCCGTCGTCATTCCAGCGAAAGCTGGAATCCAGGAAGGCAAGGCCGGGATGGTAAACGAATTGCGGTTTCTCCCTGCCCACTGCAATGCCCCCTTTATTGTCATTCCCGCAGAGCGGGAATGTATTGCATAAACCACTGGATTCCAGCTTTCGCTGGAATGACGGCGAAGGTAATAGACACGGCCCGTTGGTCTTCAATATTATTCCGGCTCCTGTCATTGCCGCTCCTTTTGGTGTTCTGCCTTCTTTTTCATTCCGCCCCCGTCGTCATTCCAGCGAAAGCTGGAATCCAGGAGGCGGGGCCGGGATGGTAAACAGATTGCAGTTTCTCCCTGCCTGCCACAATACCGCCTTTATTGTCATTCCCGCAGAGCGGGAATGTATTGCATAAACCACTGGATTCCAGCTTTCGCTGGAATGACGGCGAAGGTAATAGACACGGCCCGTTGGTCTTCAATGTTATTCTGGCCTCTTTCATTATCGCTCCTTATTGGTTCTCTGCTGTCTTTTCATTCCTGCCCCCGTTGTCATTCCAGCCTGCCTGCCACAGGCGGGCCGGAATAATGACAGAGTGATTTAGGCATCGCCATCCCAGTTGACAAAGTTTTTCAGGAGTTGCAGGCCGTCCTGCTGGCTTTTTTCCGGGTGAAACTGGGTCGCAAACAGGTTGTCGCGGCCGGCCGCCGAGGTGTAGTGGCAAATGTAGTCGGTGCTGGCGGCGATGTCTGATTTTTGTTCCGGCCGGACGTAGTAGCTGTGCACGAAATAGAAGCGGCTGCCGTCTTTGATATTGCGCCAGAGCGGATGCGGCCGCGCGCGGTAAACGCGGTTCCAGCCCATTGACGGGATCTTGCAGGCGTTGCCGTATTCGTCTTTGGCATTGTCCGCAAAGCGCATGACCCTGCCCGGCAGGATACCCAGGCCGGCCATGCCGCCATTCTCGTCACTGTGTTCCATGAGGGATTGCAGGCCGAGGCAGATGCCGAGAAACGGTTTGTTCTGGATACATTCACGGATGACCCGGTCCAGGCCCCGTTGCCTGAGATGCGTCATGCACTGGCCCATCGCGCCCTGTCCGGGAAAGACGATCTTGTCGGCCTTGAGTATTTCCCCGGCCCGGCCGCTGACGGCAATCTGGTGTTGTCCCTCGGCGGCCGCCGTCAAGGCCCTGGCAACGGAACGCAGGTTACTGCTGCCGTAATCTAGCACGACGATATTGGACACGGGTTTGAAACCGGGCAGGGGGCCCTATAACGCGCCTTTGGTGGACGGCACGATGCCCGCTATTTTCGGATCCGGCTCGACGGCCACGCGCAGCGCGCGGCCAAAGGCCTTGAAGATGGTTTCGGCGATATGGTGGGCGTTGCGCCCCTTCAGGTTGTCTATATGCAGGGTGATCAGCGCGTGATTGACCAGGCCCTGGAAGAATTCACGGATCAGGTCAACATCAAACTCGCCCACCCTGGCGCGCGGGTAGTCGGCGCTGTACTCAAGCCCGGGGCGGCCGGAGCAATCGATCACGACCCGTGACAGGGCTTCGTCCAGCGGCACACAGGCGTCCGCATAGCGGCGGATGCCGGCCTTGTCGCCAAGCGCGCGGGCCAGGGCCTGGCCCAGGGTGATGCCGATGTCTTCCACCGTATGATGCGCGTCGATGTGCAGGTCGCCCCGCGCCTTTATCGAGAGATCGACCAGACCGTGGCGCGCGATCTGTTCCAGCATGTGCTCCAGAAACGGGATGCCGGTCGCCAGTTCGCATTGGCCCGTGCCATCGAGATCCAGGGCGACCTCAATTCGGGTTTCCCTTGTGTCGCGTTTAATGTTTGCGTTGCGCTTGCTCATTGTGCGGTACCTTGGAATAACAGTCGTGCTAGGATAAACCTTTAACCCCGTTGTTAGCAATAAATGGATATGAAGATGATTGATATTGACCGGATCAAGGCGTATCTGCTGCGCTTGCAGGCGCAGATTTGCGAGGCATTGCAGGCGCTTGATGAGGAATTGAGCCTGCAACAGGATGAATGGCAGCGGCCGGGTGGCGGTGGCGGGCGGAGCCGGGTGCTGCGCGGGGGCCGCTTTTTTGAACAGGGCGGCATCAATTTTTCGCATGTGCATGGCGAGGGCCTGCCGCCCTCCGCCACGGCCCGGCGCCCGGAACTGGCTGGCCGCGCCTTTCAGGCATTGGGCAATTCGCTGGTCATTCACCCGCTGAATCCCTACATCCCCACAACGCACATGAACGTGCGCTTCTTCATGGCCGAAAAGGCGGGCGCGGCGCCCGTCTGGTGGTTTGGAGGCGGCTTTGACCTGACCCCTTATTATGGCTTTGAGGCGGACGCGAGACACTGGCATCAGACCGCCGAGGCGGCCTGCGCCGGTTTTGGCGATGCCACGACTTATGCCCGATATAAAAAATGGTGCGATGACTATTTTTATCTCAAGCACCGGCAGGAACCGCGCGGTATCGGCGGGCTGTTTTATGACGACTTGAACGAGTGGGGGTTTGATTCGTGCTTCGCCTTTATGCGGAGCGTGGGCGATCACTTTTTAAAAGCCTATGCGCCCATCGTCCGGCGCCGGATGCGCATGGACTATGGCGCGCGCGAGCGGGACTTTCAGTTATACAGGCGCGGCCGTTATGTCGAGTTCAACCTGATCTATGATCGCGGCACCCTGTTTGGCCTGCAATCCGGCGGCCGCGCCGAATCGATCCTGATGTCCCTGCCGCCGGCCGTGCGCTGGGAATATGGCTGGCAGCCGCGGCCGGGTTCGGCGGAAGCCGAGTTGTATGATGTTTTTCTAAAACCCAGGGACTGGCTTGCCTGAGCGGGCGGACGGCCCAAACATAAATGCCGCGCCGGGTTCAGACCTGTAGCCAGAAAGTGAGCGGGCCGTCATTGCAGAGCCGGACTTGCATGTTTGCGCCAAAGCGCCCGCTTGCCACCTTGCCATGATCTTCCCGCGCGCGCTTGAGCAGATAGTCGAACAGGGCCTTGCCGACAGCGGGCGTCGCGGCCCCGGACAGGCCGGGCCGCCGACCCTTGCGGGTATCGGCCGGCAATGTAAACTGCGGCACTAAAAGCAGGCCGCCGTCTATGTCCTTGAGGCTGAGATTCAGCTTGCCGGCATGATCGGGAAACACCCGGTAGTTGATCAGCTTGTCAAGCAAACGCCCGGCCCGCTGCTCATCGTCTGTTTTTTCCACGCCGACCAGGATCAGCAGACCGCGTTCAATGCGGGCGATAAGCTCGCCGTCAACGCTGACCGAGGCATCGCTGACCCGTTGCAAGAGACCAATCATTAGTGTATTGCCGTTATGGAGAGTTTGGTTTGTTCATTGTGCAGGGATAGGCACAGCCTGTTGGTCTTCATTTAGCATCCCGGCATGACCTTCCTGGATTCCGGCTTTCGCCTGCCTGCGGCAGGCAGGCCGGAATGACGCCCCGTTGTCATTCCAGCGAAAGCTGGAATCCAGTGGTTTTTATAATACATTCCCGCCTGTCGCAGGCGGGAATGACAACTAACGGTTTGCAATTCATATTTTTCTAAGCCCCGAGCCATCGGCGACCAGCAGGGTATCGGCCGGACGCCGGGCAAACAGACCGTTTGCGACCACGCCCGCGATCTGGTTTATCTCCTGTTCCAGCGCCACCGGGTCTTGTATGTCAAGTTGATGCACATCCAGAATAATATTGCCGTTATCGGTTGTGAAACCGGCCCGCGGAACGGCGTGCCCGCCCAGCTTCAGCATTTGCCCCGCCACATGGCGGCGGGCCATCGGAATCACTTCCAGCGGCAACGGGAAGGCGCCGAGGCGGGCGCTCAGTTTGCTGTCGTCAATGATACAGACAAAGCGGGCGCTCACTGCCGCGACAATCTTTTCGCGCGTCAGGGCGCCACCGCCGCCTTTCAGCAAATGCCGCCCGGCCGTGGCCTGATCGGCGCCGTCCACATAGACCGGTATTTCATCAAGGTCATTGAGATCAAGCAGCGGGATGCCCTGCTCTTTAAGCAGGCGCGCGCTCGCGGCCGAGCTTGGCGCGGCCCCGGCGATGCGGGCCTTGATTCGGCCCAATGCCCGGATAAAAAAATTAACGGTGCTGCCGGTGCCGACCCCGACGACCGCGCCGCTCTCAATATAGTCAAGCGCGGCCTCGGCCGCCCGCTGTTTTTTGTCGTCTTGTGACATGGCTTATTACGTTGAAAAACAGGTTTGTCTGGTGCTAGATCTGGCGCTAGATGTTATCTTATAACGATGTTCCCCGAATATAAAAAAATGATTGAAGAGGCCAGAGAGCGGGTCTATGAAATCACGCAGCCGACCGACCTGGACCATGCGCCACAACTCTCCGCTCGCTATCACAATAATATCTGGTTAAAACGTGAGGATCAGCATCCGGTCTTTTCCTATAAATTACGCGGCGCCTATAACATGCTGGCCGCGCTCTCTGCCGGCGAGGTGGCGCGCGGCGTGATCGCGGCCTCGGCCGGCAATCATGCGCAGGGCGTGGCGCTGGCCGCGCAAAGACTGGCTATCAGGGCCGTTATCGTCATGCCGAAGACCACGCCGGAGATTAAAATCAACGCGGTCAGGCGGATGCAGGCCGAGGTCATCCTGCATGGCACGACCTATGATGACGCCAAGGACCATGCCTTGAGCATGGCCGGCGACAAGGGTCTGCGCTTTATCCCGCCCTACGACCATCCGCTGGTCATCGCCGGGCAGGCCACGGTGGGCGTGGAGTTAATGGAACAATGTTCCGCCGTTGACACCAATATCATCTTTGTGCCCGTGGGCGGCGGCGGCCTGATCGCCGGCATTGCGGTTCATATCAAGGCGAACTTTCCGGATACTAAGATCATAGGAGTAGAGCCGGACGAGGCGCCCTGTATGCGGCGCGCCTTCGAGGCCGGGGAACGGGTGCTGCTGGACAAGATCGGCATCTTTGCCGATGGCGCCGCGGTCCGGCAGGCGGGCAAGGAGAATTACCGTTTGGCCAGGGCGCTGGTGGACGAGATTCTGCTGGTCAGCGTTGACGAGATCTGCGCGGCGGTCAAAGACATTTTTGAAGATACCCGCTCCATCCCCGAGCCTGCCGGCGCCCTGGCCCTGGCCGGCCTGAAGCAATATATAAAGCGCGAGCAGATCAGCGGCCGGGAACTGGTCGCCATCTTCAGCGGCGCCAATGTCAATTTTGATCGCCTGCGCCATATCGCCGAATTGTCGGCATTGGGGGAAAATCGCGAGGCCCTGCTGGCGATCAATATCCCGGAACGGCCGGGCAGTTTCAAGCGCCTTTGCCATGATCTCGGCCCGCGCCTGATTACCGAATTCAATTATCGCTATGGCGATGAGCATGATGCCTGTGTCTTTGCCGGCGTACAGCTTAAAAAGGGGCTGGAAGAAAAGCAGCGCTTGCTTGGGCAGTTGCGGGACAGGGATTATAAGGTGGTCGATTTAAGCAAGGACGAGATTGCCAAGATGCACATCCGCTATATGGTCGGCGGGCACGCGCCCCAGGCTGAAAACGAGATCATCTACCGCTTTGAATTTCCCGAACGCTCGGGCGCCCTGTTACATTTCCTGACCGAAATGGGCGAGCGCTGGAACATCAGCCTGTTCCATTACCGCAATCATGGCGCCGCCTATGGCCGGGTATTGATCGGCTTTCAGGTGGGGCAGGAAGACCGGCAGGCGTTTCGCCGGTTTGTGGAGGAACTGGGCATTCCGCACTGGCACGAGACCGAAAACCCGGCCTACCGGATGTTTCTGAGTTAGGGAGGCAGGCCGGAATGTATTATAAAACCACTGGATTCCGGCTTTCGCCGGAATGACGATCATGCAGAGAGCGTAACAATGCTTTCTTAGGCAGGAAGGGAGCAAAATAACAACAGGATTGCCGCGACTTATCTATCCCCCCGTCGTCATTCCAGCGAAAGCTGGAATCCAGTGGTTTTTAATATACATTCCCGCTGAGCGGGAATGACAACAAATCTGTCATCTCGTTGAGACCAAGCACGGAGATTCATCCAGCACCCCGGCCCACCTTCGTGGATTCCGGCTTGCCCGCGACAGGCCGGCTTGTCCTAACGGCTGGTCAGTTTCAATTCAATGCGGCGATTGCGGGCGTAGGCTTCGGGGGTTTCGGCCGGGTCGGCGGGGTGGTATTCGGCAAAACCGGCCGCCGCCATGCGCGCCACGGGCACGCCGTTTTGGGTCATTTGCCGCACCAGGCTGATGGCGCGCGCGGCCGACAGTTCCCAGTTGGATTTGAAGCGCTCGCTGTTGATGGGGCGCTTGTCGGTGTGTCCGTCGATGCGCAGTATCCAGTCGATGTCGTCCGGGATAATCGCGGAGATGTCATTCAGCGTCTGCGCCAGCTTTTCAACCTGTTGCCGGCCCTCGACCCCGAGTTGGTCCGAGCCGGATTCAAACAGGAGTTCGGACGGCAACACAAAGCGGTCGCCCTCGATGCGTATGTCGGGATTTTGGCTCAGCGCCTCGCGCAGGCGCCCGAAGAATTCCGAGCGGTATCTTTGCAGTTGCCGGGCCTTGCTGGCCAGCGCGGTATTCAGGCGCGCGCCGAGGTCATCGATCACGATCTGTTTGTCGGTAATCTCCTGTTCCGCGGCTTCCAGCGCGCCGGCCAGGGTCGCCAGTTGTTGCCGGAATTCCCTGAGTTGTTTGTTGATCAGTTCTATCTGAGCCAGATTATCAAGGTTGAGCTCGCTCTCCGCCTCCAGCTTTTGCTGGATATCCTGCCGGGCGGCGATTTGTTGTTCGAGTTCCGAACGAATTCGGTCGCGGAGCGCGGTCAATGCCTCGATGTCCAGTTGCAGTGTTTCAATCTGCCCGATCTGTTCGCTGATCATGTCCTTGAGCGTGTTGACCGTCGCGTCGCGTTCGGCCAGCAACTCGGCCTTGGCGCGGATCGTGTCTTCCTGCGCGCTGACGCGCGCCCTGCTTTCGTCCAGGCTGGCCGTTCTGACCGCCAGCAGTTGTTCAAGCCGGCTCGTTTCGGCCTGTTCCAGCGAGAGTATTTCGGCCAGCTTGCTGATACGCATGCCGAGGCTGGCCAGCGCCTCATCGCGCCCGGCCAGCGCCGTGCCCAGCACCAGATGCCCCAATACCGCCAGCAACAGCGCAAACACGACCACCAGCAACAGCGAGGCGGTGGCGTCCACGAAGGCCGGCCAGATCTCCAGCGGACGGCGGCGGCGCAGCGCGGTCATGTCTTGTCCCGCGCGCTCAGGGCCTTGGCAATGGTGCGGGTCAACAGCCGCAGCTCCGAGCGGAGCTCCTCGTTGGCCGCGCTGCTCTGATCCTGCTCCGCCGTGGCTTTAAACCGGCGCAGGATTTCAGTCTGGGTCGAGTGGAGCCGGTCCAGCCGTTCGTTTTGTTCGCCCAGGAGGTCGTTGAAACGATCAAAGGCGCCGCTCATATCGCCCAGTTGGGCCAGCAGCACATCGCGCTGTTTGTCTTCAAAGGCGCTGGTCCGCTGCATTTTTTCCAGCGCATCGGCGGTTTTTTCCAGCAGGGCCTGCACATAGGCCGGGGCGCCGACCATCTCGGTCTCATCGCCGATAATCCCGCTGGAGATGCGCGCGCTACGGGAGAGCCATTCTTCAAGTTCATTGACAAAGCGGTTCTGCGCGTGGCCCGCCTGCAAGTCCAGGAAACCCACGATCAATGAGCCGGCCAAGCCAAACAGCGAGGAAGAGAAGGCCACGCCCATGCCGGACAATGGCCCGGCCAGACTGGCCTTGAGGTTTTTGAAGATTTCAGCGCCGCCGGATTCGACCGACATTTCACTGATCAGGCTGCCGATAGTGCTGACCGTGGCCATCAGACCCCAGAAGGTGCCCAGCAGACCGAGAAACACCAGCACGCCGATCAGATAGCGGGACAGATCCCGCGAGTCTTCGAGGCGGGTGCGGATCGAATCCAGTATGGTCTGCATGGCCGTGGCCGACATCACCAGGTCTTCCTTGTCGCCGAGCAGCCGCGCCATGGAAAACAGCAGCCTGGGGCGGGCCGCGGTGCGCCAGACCTGCCCCGCCTGATAACGATCTATCCATTTAATCTCGGGATAGAGCAGGATCACCTGACGGAAGTTTATGATGATGCCCGTGATGAGCACCACAAGGATCACGGAATTAAAGACGGCATTGGCGGAATAGGCATTATGCAGCGGCCCGCTCAGCAGCAGGCTGCCGATAATGATAATGAGCGTGAAGGCGATCATCCACAGCAGGGTTTGGAACGGACGGGTCATGTTAGTGAACGAATGGTGGGTAATGGAAAATGGATAATGGAAAATGGATAATGAGGCGCCACATTATCCGCTCTGGGTGACACGGCCGGCGTCAGCATAGCGGCCGGCCGCCGAATGGAGTGTGTAAATGAACCACAGATGAACCCGGATAAATTATAGAAACCGTGTTTTATATTCGCGTCCAGCCGTGGCGCGTTATCCGTTGTTGACGGGAAATTGAAAATCCGCGTCTGAAAATTCATCTTCGGTGTCGAATTGGTCGATCTTGTCGATGTTTTCCGCCGTGACCAGATTTTCCGCGATCTCGCGCAGGGCAATCACGGTCGGTTTGTCGTCATTGGCCGGCACCAGCGCATCGGAGCCCAGCGCAATCTGGCGGGCGCGCTTGCTGGCCAGCAAGACCAGTTCATAACGGTTATTCACATATTCCAGGCAGTCTTCTACGGTAAGTCTGGCCATGCTTGTTCCTCATTAACTTTAGCAAGAAGTGTAAATTATGCCGGCCGCCGGGGTGGATTCATGCGCGCACGCCAGCGGCCGGGGGGCTATTTTACTGAATTTCATCCTGTTGTGCGATGATTTTAGCGACAAAATCATCGTAATAGGCCGATTGACGCCGCCGGCCCAGGTTGGCGGCGGTCATAATGGCCATGATCTCGCCGAGCGCGCGCTCAAACTCGTCGTTGACCACGATATAGTCGAATTCCTTATAGTGGGCGAGTTGTTCGCGGGCGGCGTGCATGCGCCGTTCGATGGTTTCCAGCGGGTCCTTTTCACGTTGCAGCAGGCGTTGCCGCAGGCTCGCATAATCCGGCGGCAATATGAAAATGCTGACGCAATCCGCCTGCCTGGCCGCCACCTGTCGCGCGCCCTGCCAGTCGATCTCCAGGATAAGGCTTGTGCCGGCCGCCAGGGTTGCCAGGACCCGCTCGCGCGAGGTGCCGTAATAATGGTCAAAGACCCTGGCATATTCCAGGAAATGATCTTGCCTGATCAGCGCCTTGAATTCGGCCTCCGCCACAAAATGATACGCCTCGCCATCGGCCTCGCCCGGCCGCGGCGGGCGGGTCGTGTGCGAGACAGAGACGGCAACGCCCTCTTGCCGCCCAAGCAGCGCCCTGACCAGTGAGGTTTTGCCGGCCCCGGACGGGGCGGCAATGATGAACAGCGTTCCGATTTTATTCATAATCCGGTCAATGGTAGCGGATTTGACGAATAAAAAACAACAGGTGTGCGGGGTCGGGGTGTTTAAATGCTTGCCGGGTTTTGTGGGAGGATGCGTTGGCCTGCCGTTTCTTTGAATGTCATTCCCCCTGCCTGCTGCAGGCAGGGCTGACGCGGGAATGGATTACATAAGCCACTGGATTCCGGCCCCCCTCCCAGCCTCCCCCCGCTGGGGGGAGGAGCGGTCCCCCGTCGGGGGAGAGGGAGAAAGCAGACAGGCGTTAGAAATCCACGGTGAGTGACAAATTTATGCCTCTGGGCGCGCCCAGATAAAGAATGTTTCTAAGGCCCGCGGCAGTGCTCCAATAGTCTTTATCAAGGAGGTTGTCGATAGTCATCCGCAGGGTGAACGCCTTGTCACCCAGCGTCCGCTGATACCGGGCGCCAAGGCCGTAAAGCTGGTAGGAAGGAAGTTTCAGGCTGTTGTCCCCCGAGATAAACTGGCTGCCCACGTGCTCGGCGCGGGCCGTCAATGTCAGGCCCGGCAGGACGGGCGCGTCGTATTCCAGGTTCAACACGGCCCTAAGTTTCGGCACGCCGGGCGCGTTATTACCGTCAAACCTGCCGCCCCCGCTGGTGCGGACCAGCTTGCTGTCGATATAGGCGACGCCGCCCAGCAGGCGCAGGTCCGGCCGCGCTTCGCCAAAGATATTCAGTTCAAGGCCGCGATTGCGCTGCTGACCATCATTACTGAACCGGTTAGTTGTGGCATTGATGACCCCGCTCTGCCGTTCAATCTGAAACAGCCCGGCCGTCAACCCAAGGCCATCCAGGTCAAGTTTTACGCCGAGTTCAATCTGATCCGTGACGTATGGCGGAAATATTTCCCCCGCGTTGACCGCTCTGTCTGGCGCGGTCATCCCCTGCTCCAGGGCTTCGATATAGTTGCCATAGAGGGACACAAAATCCCAGGGTTTGACCAGCAGGCCGAAGGCCGGGGTGATGGCCGACTTGTCGTATTGGCTTTCGAGTACACCTGTAGTGAAGTCGAAATTTTTGCTGGCAATACTCTGGCGCCGGATCCCGGCGGTGAACAGCACGCGCTCATCAAGGAAACCCAGGGTGTCGGCAATGGCGATGGATGAATCGAGGCTTTCAGTGGACTTGCCCCAGGCCCCGATTGAATCATTAAAGTTCGGGCGCGCAATAAAGACCGGCTTGTACAGGTTCTGGGTGATAGGCAGGTTTGCAAATGTCAGATTTCTGGAAAGCCGGGTTTCGAGCTTTGTGCGTATGGTTTCTATTGAGAGCTGATGCGTGACCCCGGCGGTTTCAAATCGCCCGTTGATACCGGCATTCCAGGTGTAAGTGTTTTCCTTATATGGGTTGAATTGAAGGAGCGGATTAAAATCTCCCCTGGCGTCGAGATTCAGGCCCCACGTCACCAGTCGATATTCTTCAGAGGCCAGGGCGCCATAGGCCGTATGCACGGCCCAGTCCCGGCCGAGGGCGTACTCCGCCCTGAGCAGGCCACGGGCGGCTTTAATTCTTGTCTTCTCCCAGGGCTGTTGAATCGCATTCGCAAGATCCGGCACAGAGGGTATCGTGGTGGCGTTCCCGCTTAAATTGAAAAAACCACCCCCCGGGCGCAACTCCCGGTCCTGATAATCCAGGATGGTCCCCAGCTTGAGCCTGTCGCCGCGATATTCCAGCGCCAGGGACGCCTCGCCAAATGCCTCCTTGTCACCTTTGGCGGCCCCTTCGCCCTTGCGATAAATCGTATTGAGCCGGGCGCCGAATTGCCTTTCCGAACCAAAGCGGCGGCTCAGGTCGATGTGCGCGCCTAGGCGCGATCGATAATCGTAGTCCGTGGTGAATCTGCTCAGGGCGGTGTCTGTTGGCCGCTTGGGCGCCAGATTGATGGCGCCGCCCACGCGGCCCGATGCGCCGTTGAGCAGGGCATTCGGTCCCTTGAAGATCTCGACCCCGTCAAGGGTCTGAACCGTTGAGCCGCCAGACACAAAATGCAGGCCCGGCAGGCCGTCATAGAGATTCGCGCTTGCGCTAAAGCCCCGGATGCCGATGTCTTCTCTAATGCCCTGGCCAGAACCAGAGCGCGCCGAGGCGTCATTCCGAATGACATCGCCCACTGTTCTGGCCCGCTGGTTCTCAATCAGGCCGGAGGTGTAACCGCTCATACTGAACGGCGTGTCAAAGATATCCTGGTTGCCGAGCAGGCCGAGACGGCCGCTGCGCGTGACCTGTCCGCCTTTGTATTCCTCGGCCTGGCCGGTGACGGTAATTTCTTCTATCGGCCTCCCTTCCGCCGTCAGGGGCGGCGGCGTTGCGGATTCTTCTGCTTTGGATTCAGGGCGGGTGGTAGTGGCCGTTGCGTCCGCAATGAGCGGGGTGGTAGTGGCAACTGTTGCGGCGGCTGTTTGGCGGATTATGGAAATGTCTTGTAAGTTTTTGTTCCCGATTAATTTTTCGGGGGTGGGGATAATCGTGCTGGCGAACAGGGGCGCGCTCAGTGAGAGCGGAAGCAGCATGTTTAAGAGTGTTTTCATTGGGACATCCTCAATACCGTTGGTGAATCAGAAAATCAAGGTTCAGAATTTTAGAGGTAGTATGAATGACCCGCAAGTTTATCTTTGCCACCCCGAATGCTCCCCTGTACAGGAGAAATTTCTGCTTTAATCATTGGTTTAATCAAAATTTCCCTTGTCAACGGGGCCGGCAATCCCGGCATACGCCGGCCGGATCACTCGATATTCTGGATCTGCTCCCGCATCTGTTCTATGAGCACCTTCAAATCCACACAGGCGTTGCTGGTATTGATATGCGCCGACTTTGAACCGAGCGTGTTTGATTCGCGGTTCAACTCCTGCATCAGAAAATCCAGCCGCCGGCCAGCCGGGCCGGGCCGGTTTAATACCCGGATGACCTCGTCAATATGCAGCTCAAGCCGATCCATTTCTTCGGCCACGTCCATCTTTTGCGCCAGGATAAGCAACTCCTGTTCCAGCCGGTCATTATCGGCCTTCACCGTCAATTCCTGCAGGCGTTGCGCCATCTTCCTGCGCTGACCCTCAATGATGTCGGGCAGTTGTTGCCGCACCCCGGCCACCCTTTCCCTGGCCTCGGCGCAATACTGCGTGAGTTTGGTCTTTATTTTCTCGCCCTCGCGCCGGCGGGTCTCGATAACGGCATCCAGGGCCTGATCGAGCAGCTGCGTCAGGGGCGCGCCGATCACCTCGGCGGCGGGCGCATTTTGATCCAGAATGCCCGGCCAGCCCAATAATTCCAGCGGATTGATCGGGGCCGGCCGTTGCAGCCCGGCGGCGGTCTGTTCGGCCGTGTTGACCAGTTTCGCCAGTAATTCGGTATTGACCGGCAAGTCCGCGCGGGCGGCGCCTGCCTCAAAACGGATAGCGCAATCGATCTTGCCGCGCCTCAGACGGGCCGAGATGCCCGCGCGCAAGGTCTGCTCAAGCATCCGCAACTCCTCGGGCAGACGCATGGCGATTTCCAGATAACGGTGGTTTACGGCGCGTATTTCGCAACTGGCGTGGCCCCAGTCGCCGCCCTGCTCGGCGCGGCCATAGGCGGTCATACTTTGAATCATGTCATAGTCCCTTGATTTGTCCGCAGATTACGCAGATTACACAGATTAAAGATGAATCTTTAGATATTTTTTATTTCTGGTGTTTTTATCTGTGTAATCTGCGTAATCTGCGGATTATTTTTGGCGTAACCTGCCTGCAACAGGCAGGTCTGCGGATTATTATAACGCTATAATACCCGCTTTTTTGACAGGAGACAGTTATGCGCCCGAGCGGACGTTCGCCGGATCAATTACGGCCGGTTAAAATTACCCGTCATTTCACCTGCCATGCGGAGGGTTCCGTGCTGATTGAATTCGGCAATACCCGGGTGATTTGCAACGCGAGTTTTGAAACCGGCGTGCCCGGTTTTTTGCGCGGCAGCGGCAGGGGCTGGGTGACGGGGGAATACGGCATGTTGCCGCGTTCCACCGGCAACCGTATGCGCCGCGAGGCGGGCCTGAACCGACCGGCCGGGCGCACTGTCGAAATACAGCGCCTGATCGGACGCGCGCTGCGCGCGGCCGTTGCCATGGCAACGCTCGGCGAAAATACCGTGGTGATCGACTGTGATGTGATCCAGGCCGATGGCGGCACCCGCACCGCGGCGATTACCGGCGGCTATGTCGCCCTGGTGGACGCCCTCAACCGGGCCCGGGCCGACGGCCTGATCAGCGCCAGCCCCATCCAGGGGCAGATCGCCTCGGTCTCGGTCGGCATCCATAATGGCGCGGCGGTGCTGGATCTGGATTATGCCGAGGATTCGGCGGCCGCGACCGATATGAATGTCGTCATGAACGAAAAGGCGGAATTTATCGAAGTCCAGGGCACGGCCGAGGGCCGCCCGTTCAGCGCGGCCGAGTTAAACCGGATGCTGGGCCTCGCGGAAAGCGGGATCGGCGAACTGTTTAAGCTGCAAAACGCGGCGCTTGCGACATGAACCCCGCGCCATGACCCGGCCCGCAAAGATTGTCCTGGCCAGCAATAATGCCGGCAAACTGCGCGAAATAGCCCCGTTGCTGGCCAGGGCCGGCATCACGCTGATCTCGCAGGCGGCGTTTAATATCGGGGCCGCCGAAGAAAGCGGCTTGACCTTTGTTGAAAACGCCCTGATCAAGGCCCGTCATGCCGCGCTGAAAACAGGGCGCCCCGCGCTGGCCGATGATTCCGGCCTTGAAGTCCCGGCGCTCAATGGGCAACCCGGGCTCTATTCGGCGCGCTATGCCGGCCCCGGCGCCGATGACCGGCAAAACCGGGAAAAACTCATGGCCGCGATCAAGCCCCTGCCGACGGCGGAGCGCCGGGCCCGCTTTGTCTGTGTGATGGTCTATCTGGCCTGCCCCGAAGACCCGCTGCCCGTTATCGCAACCGGCGTCTGGCAGGGTGAATTACTCGCCGAACCGCGCGGCGCCAACGGCTTCGGCTATGACCCGCTGTTTTACCTGCCCCGGCAAAAATGCACGGCGGCCGAACTCACGGCCGGGCTGAAAAACCGCCTCAGCCACCGCGGCCGCGCCCTGCGCGCGCTGGCGCGGCGGCTTTGAAGCATCCGCAGACCTGCCTGCAGCAGGCAGGTCTGCGGATAATAAAAAAAGAAATAACCATGCTTAAAAAAGTACATTTGGAGCCGGAAAACAAAACCTTTGCCGAAGTAATGAGCAACGGCAAAAGCTATGTCGTGCCCGCCTTTCAGAGAGACTATACCTGGGAAGAGGAACAACTGGACGAGCTTTGGCAGGATATTCAACATATACAGGCGCACAAAACCCAGCATTTCATGGGCTATCTGGTCTTGCAAAGCGCCGATAACAGGTCTTTTCAAATTATTGACGGGCAACAGAGAATCACGACCGTCACATTAATTATTGTCGCGGTTTTGGCCAGGTTCAATGAATTGATCGCGCAAGGCATTGAAGCAGGCGATAACGAAAAGAGAAGAGAGGAAACCCACAAACGCTATCTGGGCGTCTTCGACGTGGTGACGCTCGGCACCGCGCCGAAACTGGCGCTTAACCGCAATAATAAAGACCATTTTCGTGAAATTGTCGATCTGCCCTACGGCATACCCAGAGCGCGCGGCATTATCGCGACCAACCGCAAACTTAATAAAGCCTTTGAATTCTTTTACAACAACCTGCCGTCCTGTTCCGGCAAGGCGCTGGCGGAACTGATTGAAGTTCTGGGTGACGGGCTGCTGTTTACCGCCATTACCGTGCGCGACGATCTGGACGCGTTTTTGGTTTTTGAAACATTAAACGCCAGGGGGATCCATCTTTCGGCGCCGGACTTGTTGAAGAACTATTTATTGTCCACCTTGAGGCCCGGCGAAAAAAGTCATGCTGTTGCAGATTTTGAAGGCATGTGGAGTCGCACGCTCGAACAACTGGGCGAGACCAATTTTACCGCTTTTTTGCGCAGTTATGAGGGCATGTTTTCAAGGCTCAGGCATAAAAAAGAGTTGTATCGTTATCTGAAGGAACGTATTAGCTCCGCTGAACAGGTGATGCCTTACATCAAGGCGCTGAAAGAAAATTCTTCCGTGTATGCCGCCTTACAAAACCCGGACGACGCGTTCTGGAAGGAATATGACAGCGGCAAATATGGCGACTGTATTGAAGACCTGCGTGTGCTCAGGCTGTTTAATATAAAAACACCCCTGAGTTTGCTGATGGCCGCTTACCGGCAATATGACGCCGGGGATTTTAATAAACTGGTCAGATGGCTGGCGGTGATAGCCGTGCGTTATAATGTGATTTGTCAAAAATCGGCAAAAGAGCAAGAGCGGTTGTATAACGGCATGGCCAATGCCCTTATGCGGGCGGCCGGGCTTTCCCGGGCCGAGCTGAAAAAACAACTCACGCGCTCCGTTTATCCGCCGGACAATGAGTTTGTAAGCGCTTTTTCCGTTAAAACCCTGCCCGCCAGACAAGGCTCGCAAAAGATTATTTATCTGTTAAGCGCCATCGCGGGGCATACCGACGCGGGCAAGCTGCCGATGGACAGGCTCAGCGTGGAGCATGTCCTGCCATATAACCCCACTGCCGAGTGGCAGGAATACTTTGGCATGGATACTTACAATGAAGCCATCGACCGATTAGCCAACTTCGCCCTGTTACCGGCGCCAAAAAATCGCGCTATGGACAGGGTCAGCTTTGCGAAAAAAAAAGTGATACTGAAAAACAGCGGCCTGAAAATAAACAGGCAAATAGCCGCTTATGAAGACTGGAACATGGATTCGATAAACAGACAACAAAAATGGCTGGCCAATCAGGCAAAGACAGTATGGAAGATGAACTGATAATCCGCAGATTACGCAGATTTTCGCAGATTGAAAGACTTAAAGACAATGTGTTTTGGTTTTTTATCTGCGTTCATCTGCGTAATCTGCGGATAATAAACCCTAAAGGCGCCATGTATCCATACCGAATAAACATCATCCTGACCGTCATCTTGATCCTGATCCCGGCGCTGGCCCCGGCCGAGACGAATCTGACGCCGGTCAGCGTGGTGGCCGTGAGGCAGGGGGTTATGCTTGAGCAGGCGCCGCTGACCGGCACGGTGAGGTCGTTCAAGAGGGCCAATCTCTCCACCAGGGAGCAGGGTTATATCGAAAGCGTGCTGGTCGATGAAGGCGACCGCATCCGCAAGGGGGACGCGCTGTTGTCCATTGATCGTGAATTGAGCGATATCGAGGTCAGGCGGGTCACGGCGGAACTGGACGAGGCCCGCGCCAGGCTGAAGGAATTCAGGCGGCAGCGCGATGAGGCGGCCCGCCTCGCGGCGCAAAACCATATCGCGGAGACGGCCCATGCCGCGCTCGCGGCCGAGGTCGAGGTCAATCTGGCGGTGGTCGCGCGGCTTGAGGCCGAACTGGCCAGGCAAAAGCTCATCAACGCGCGACAGACATTGTACGCCCCCTTTGCCGGCGTCATCAGCCGGAAAATGGCGGAGGTCGGGCAGTGGGCGGACACCCGCGCCGCCGTGTTTCAGTTGACGGCGCTGGACCCGTTGCGGATCGAGACGCCGGCGCCGCAGTTTTACTTTAACCGGATCGAGGTGGGCGCGCCGGTCACGATTAAATATGACGCCCTGCCGGGGCGGGAATTCAGCGCCGCGGTCACCACCAAGGTGCCCGTCAGCGACCCCGGCACGCGCACCTTTCCGGTCATGATCCGGGTCGATAACAGCGCGGGGCTGATCGCCCCCGGCATGTCGGCCAGGGTATTTATCACGCTGTCCGGGTCGGCTGAAGGCGGCGCCATGCTGTTGCCGCGGGATGCCATCATCCTGAAACCGGACGGCGGCAAGACGGTCTGGCGGGTTGAAAATACGGCCGCGGGCGAGACCGCGGCGCCGGTCCCGGTGCGGACCGGCAACACCCATCTGGACCAGGTTGAGATCGTCGCGGGCGATATCAGGGCCGGCGATCGGGTGGTCGTGAAGGGCAACGAGTTATTGCAGCCCGGCCAGCGGGTCAGGATCATCGAAGCGCCGGCCGCCGGCCCGTAATCATCGGCCCATGTTCCGTTTCGCGCTGCATAAACCCATCATCGTCACGGTGGCGATACTGATCGTCTGTATCTTCGGTATTCTGGCCTTTTTCCGGGTGCCGGTGCAGATGATCCCGGATCTGGACCCGCGCGTGATCTCGGTAGAGACCCGCTGGGCCGGGGCCAGCCCGCAGGATATTGAAAAGGAGATCCTGATCGAGCAGGAAGAATACCTGCGCCGCATACCGGGCCTTACGCGCATGATCGCAACGGCTCGCACCGGCAGGGCCGAGATCGAACTCGAATTCCCGCATGGCGCGGACATCAATGAAGCCCTGATCCGGGTCAATAACGCTGTCAGTCAGGTACCGGCTTATCCCGAGAATGTGAACGAGCCGCGCATCAGCGCCAGTTCCTTCTCCGCCAATTCGTTTATGTTTTTCAGCGTCAAGCCGCTGCCCGGCAATCCCGCGGGGCTTGATATCAGAAAGCAGCGGGATTTTCTGGAAGATAATGTGCGGATGTTTATCGAGCGGGTGCCGGGGGTGGACTCGGTCGGCCTGTTCGGCGGCGAGGACCGGCAGATCCGGATCCTGGTGGACCCGGTCAGGCTGGCCCAGCGCGCCATTCGTCTGACCGATGTGCGCAATGCCATCCGGGCCCGCAACCGCGATGTCTCGGGCGGCGATCTGGATTTTGGCAAGCGCCGCTATCTGCTGCGCACGCGCGGCCGTTTCGATAATATCGAACAGATCGAAAATCTGGTGATCGCGCGCCGGGGCGATGCCTTTATCCGCCTGAAGGATGTCGGCCAGGTCGAACAGGCCGCCTTTGAGCCGCGCTCCTTTGTCTATGTCAACGGCGAGCCCGTGATCAATCTCTCGGTCAGACGCCAGAGCGGGGCCAATGTGATCCAGATCAAGCGGGATATGCTGGCCGTGGTCGAGGAATTGAACCGGGGCCTGCTCAGGGACAACGGCATGGTCATGCGGCTGATCTCGGAAGACGTGCGCTATGTCGAGACCTCGGTGCGGATCGTGTCGCAGAGCCTGCTGGTCGGGGCGCTACTGGCCACTCTGGTGCTGTTTCTGTTTCTGCGCTCGACCTCGGCCACGCTGGTCGGCGCGCTCGGGATCCCGGTCTGCGCCGTGGCCGCGTTTCTGGGGCTGTTGATCAGCGGCCGCACCATGAATGTGATCTCGCTGGCGGGGGTCGCGTTTGCGATAGGCATGACGCTCGACAACAGTATCGTGGTGCTGGAAAACATCTACAAACATATGGCCGGGGGCAAAACCCGCTTCCGGGCCGCGCTCGCGGGCGTGCGCGAGGTCTGGAGCGCGGTGCTGGCCTCGACCCTGACCACGGTGTTCGTGTTTTTGCCGGTCGTCTTCGTCAGGGAAGAGGCGGGCCAGCTCTATTCGGATATCGCCATCGCCATCGCGGCCTCGATACTGATGTCGATGGTGGTCGCGATTACCGTGATCCCCGTGGCCTGTAGCCGCTTCCTGCAGCCAAACACCGGCCCGCCGGCGCGGCTGGGCCTGTATCGTTCGGGCCAGGCCTGCGGGCGGCTGATCATGCGCCTGCTGGACTGGCTGCTGCATGGGCTGCTGCGCCGGGTGGTGTTGATCGCGGGTGTGATCGGCCTTGCCTTTCTGACTTTGGCTCAGTTGACCCCCAGGGCGGAATACCTGCCGGAGGGCGAGGAGAAAAAGATTTTTGCCCGCATCTTTGCGCCGCCGGGCTATAACATCGAGCAGATGCACGCGATCGGGCGCGGCGTCAACCAATACTACGCGCCCCATGTCGGCCGGCTGCCAACGGCGGGCCGGGACGGGCCGGATGCCATGCCGCCGCTGGATTACATCGTGACCTTCGTCAACACTTCAAGGGCTTTTTATATCGTGGAAGTGACCGAGCGCCGCCAGCTTGAACGGCTGATCAGGCTGAGCGAGGACTATGCCGGACAGTTTCCGGGCGTGCTCGGCTTCGTTTCGCGCGGCAGCATCTTTGCCGGCAACTCCGGCGGCACGCGCAGTATCAACCTCGATATCAGCGGCCGTGATCTGCAACAATTATACGCGCTGGGCCTCAAGGCTTTTCTGCGCTCAAAGGAAATCTTCGCCGAGCCGCGGGTCCGGCCGGCGCCGTCCGCGCTGACGCTCGGCCAGCCGATGATTGAAATTCACCCGGACTGGGAACGCGCGGCCGAACTCGGCATTGACGCCGATGAACTGGGCTATGCCATCTGGGCCTATTCCGACGGCGCCTTTGTGGACGAATATTTTGAAGGCGACCGCAAGATCGACATGTTTCTGTATTCAACCGCGGGCGTGGTTCGGGCGCCGTCCGACCTGCAACACCTGCTGCTGTATTCCAGCGAGGGCGGCATCGTCCCGCTCGGCGCCGTGGCCCGCGTGGAGGACGCCGTCAATACCGAAACCATCCGCCGGGTTGACAGCCGCCGCACCATCACCCTGTCGATCATCCCGCCGCGGGCCGTGCCGCTGGAAGAGGGGGTCGAGATCGTCCGGCGCGACCTGATCCGCCACCTGAAAGACGCCGGCGAACTGCAAGACGGCCTGACGCTCAACATCACGGGCGCCAGCGACCGCCTCAATGCGACCCGCGAGGCCCTGCAAGTCAACTTCATCGTTGCCGTGCTCATCACCTATCTGCTGCTGGCGGCCATCTTCTCGCACTGGGGCTATCCGCTGCTGATCATGACTTCAGTGCCGATCGGGATCAGCGGCGGCATCGTCGGCCTGTGGCTGGTGAATTACTTTGGCGGCAAACTGAGCCTGATCGGCCTGCAAAATATCAGCCAGCCGTTCGACATGATCACCATGCTGGGCTTTCTGGTGCTGATCGGGACCGTGGTCAATAACCCCATCCTGCTGGTGGAACGCGCCATGAAAAATATCCGCCGCCGCGGCATGGCGGTCGTTGACGCCGTGCGGGAAAGCGCGGAAGCGCGGCTCAGGCCGATTATGATGTCCAGCATCACCACGGTGGCGGGCCTCTCGCCGCTGGTCTTTAACCCAGGCGCGGGCGCCGAACTCTACCGCGGCCTGGGCGCTATTGTTCTGTTTGGCCTGTTCTTCTCGACTTTGGTGACGCTGTTCTTTATGCCCTGCCTGATGTCGTTGCTGCTGGAACTGACCGGCCGGGGCCGCAGGCAGCGGGCCGCCCCGGCCCGAACGGCCGCCGCCGGGCTGGGCTGAGGCCGCCTTGCGCGCAACTGCCGGATTGCCGGCCGGGCTGCCGCTGTCGCTGTATGTGCATCTGCCCTGGTGCGGCAGGAAATGCCCCTATTGTGATTTTAACTCGCACCAGTTAAAGCCGGACGGGCCGGCCGAGGCGCGCTATGTGGCGGCCCTGATCGCGGACCTTGAGTTTGAACTGCCGCGCGTTCGGGAGCGGGCCATCGCCAGCATCTTTATCGGCGGCGGCACGCCCAGCCTGTTCTCCGGCCGGGCGCTGACCCGGCTGCTGGACGCGCTGCGCGCCCGCCTGAATCTGGCCCCCGGGATCGAGATCACGCTGGAGGCCAATCCCGGCAGCGCCGAGGCCGCGCGCTTCAGCGCCTACCGGCAGGCCGGCGTCAACCGCCTGTCACTGGGCGTGCAGAGTTTTGACGCGCGCTGTCTGGCGGCGCTGGGGCGTAGCCACGGCGCGGACGAGGCCCGGCGCGCGGTGGCACTCGCGCGCCGGGCCGGGTTTGAAAATGTGAATATAGATCTGATGTTTGGCCTGCCGGGCCAGACCGCGGAGCATGCCCTGGCCGACCTGGAAACCGCCGTCGGACTGGGGCCGGCGCATATTTCCCGCTATCAATTAACCATCGAGCCGAATACCGTTTTTTACCGCCGGCCGCCGCCGCTGCCCGCGGAGGACTGCCTGTGGGAGATGGAGACCGAGGGCCAACGCTATCTCAGGGAGCGGGGTTATCGGCACTACGAAATATCGGCCTATGCCCGGGCCGGGCAGGACTGCCGGCATAATCTCAACTACTGGCAATTCGGCGATTATCTGGGCCTCGGCGCGGGCGCGCACAGCAAGCTGAGCGGGCTTGACGGCGGCGGGGTAGAACGCCGCCGGCGCCACCGGCTGCCGGAACGCTACATGGCGCTGGCCGGCAGCGCGGCCGCCGTGACCGAAAGCCGCCGCTTGAGTGAAAATGACCTGGTGTTTGAGTTTATGCTGAACGCGATGCGGCTTGGCAAAGGGGTGAGGCGCGCGTTATTTGCCGAGCGCACCGGCCTGCCCGCTGCGGCGCTCGAACAACCGGCCAGGGCGGCGCTCAGGCGGGGCCTGTTGCGCATGGACCAGGATACCATCCGGCCCACCGCCGCCGGCCGCCGCTATCTGAATGAGCTGTTGGAGATTTTTCTGGATTGATCCGCAGATTGCGCAGATTACGCGGATGAAAATACTGAAAGAACTTGTTTTTAAATCTGTGTAATCTGCGTAATCTGCGGATATGTCCGAATTATGGCTTTTTGCGCGTTTTTCGGCGCTTTCTGCTATATTTATTGTTTTATTATATGATATTGGCTTGCAGCCCTATCAAACATGCTGACAGAAACCATACAAGAGAATATTACCTCGCTCAGCCTGCCTGAGCTGGAGGCCCTGTTCGACGAATATCAGGCCCAAAACGGCGACGAGTGCAACGAGCGGGGCTTCGCGGCCTATCTTTTTAAGCAAAAACACATCACCGCGGCCGAGTACAAGAATATCCAGACCCGCGAGCGGGTGGAACTGACCTATATTGAGGATATTACCGACATCAGCGCCCGCAAAAGGCCGGCGCCGGACGCCGATGAGGTCAAGATCACCGGCACCTACATCGATCACGAAGATTACATCGTGCTGGACTCCATCGACCGCGGCGCAATGGGCGAGATCCTGGTCGCGCGCGACAATAAACTCAACCGCACCGTGGCCTACAAAAAGATCCACCCGCATGTGGCCGACATCCCGAGTTATCTCGGGCGCTTTTATCTGGAGGCGCAGGTCACGGCGCAGTTGCAGCACCCGAACATCGTGCCGGTCTATGCCCTGATGAACAGCGGCAATTCCGTGGGTTATGCGATGAAGCTGATCGACGGCGTGACCCTCAAGGATCATATCCATGAAACCCGCGAACAATATGCCAGATACGGCAAGCCGGACGAACAGCACAGCCTCAACATGCGCCTCGATCACTTCCTCAAGGTCTGTGACGCGCTGCATTACGCCCATCGCAAGGGCGTGATTCACCGTGATCTGAAACCCGTCAACATCATGATCGGGTCTTATAACGAGGTCTATGTGATGGACTGGGGCATCGCCAAGACCATGGACGTGGACAAGGGCACCTTCGGCGACAAGACCGTCGCGGTCGGGCATGACGAGGTCGATGAGCGGGACAAGACCAAGATCGGCCAGGTCATGGGCACGCCGGCCTATATGTCGCCGGAACAGGCCGATGGCGAACTGGATATTCTGGATCATCGCAGTGATCTTTATACCCTGGGCCTGGTCCTGTTTGAGCTGGTCACGCTGCAACGCGCGATCAACGGCAAGGACAGCGATGAAGTCATGATGAAGGCCAAACGCGGCCAGATTGACCCGCAGCCGCCCTGTGACGGGGGCAGCGACAAGACCGAACAATTACTGGAGATCGCCAAAAAGGCGACCCAGTTTTATCCGCGCGACCGCTATGCCACCGTGGAAGAATTTGCCGATGATATCCGCCGTTCGATCCGCGGCGAGGCGATCAAGGCCCGGCCGGAATCAGTCAAACAGAAAATCATACGCATGATTACCCACCATCAAAAGGCGGCCATGAACGTGATCGTGGGCTACTCGCTAGTGGCTTCGCTGGCGCTGGTGGTGGGCGTGCTGGTTATGTTCCAGATACAGAATCTGAAGGCCAGACAGATTCAGGATCAGGCCATGAACTTTTTTATCAGCGCGGCCAGCGACAAGGCGCAACTGATCGATTCCAAATTCCAGCGCTATGAGGTGATACTCATGGGCCTCTCCAACGGGGCGGCCATCCTCCTGAACCACGGCACCGAGGACAAGGGCCGGTATTATACGCATGAAACCATCGCTGATCCGGACCTGGGGCCCCGCGACTACCGCTTTTCCGAGGCCTATGGCTTTCCGGTCAGCATGGATTATCACAGCTACAAGCTGGCGCCGGGCATCAAAGAACCGGCCGTCAGGCCCATATTGCGGCGGCTGAATCCGTTGCGCCGCTCATTCAAGGAATTGATGCTGAAGAGCCAGGATTCCGACATCGCGCCCGATGATGCCCTGGTGCAGGAGTTGATCATGCACCAGGGCTTGCCCCTGGTCTGGATGTTTGTCGGGCTGGAACAGGGCGTGATGGCCAACTATCCGGGCCGCACCGGTTATCCGGAGGCCTATGACCCGCGGCAGCGGCCTTGGTACCGCGGCTCCCTCGGCAACAAAGACGTGCGCTGGCTGCAACCCTATATTGATGTCGGCGGGCGTGGCGAGGTCCTGCCCGCCACCAGCCCCCTGTTCAATAACAAGGGCGAACTGATCGGCGTTGCCGGGGTGGAACTGACGCTGGATTATATCCGCGAAAACATGCTGCCCATGAATGATGTCGCGGGCCTTGAGGATATTTATCTGCTCAATGAAAAGGGCGAGATCGTGGTGGCCTCAGCGGACGAATCGCGCGCCTACGGGGTCGGCACACTGGTCAATATCAGTGAAGAACTGGAGCTTTTCCCGAATGAATATGTGGTCAACAAAATCCTCAACGGCGAATCCGGCCATTACGCTTATGAGGCCGATGAGCGCGAAAAGGTCGTGGCCTACAAGCGCATGAATTTCTCCGGCTGGTATTATGCCGCGGTCTCCGATGTGGAAGAAATGATGGCGGCGCCCTGATGGCGACCAACCCGGCGCCGCCTCCAAAGGTAAAATGCTGGCTGGTTTATATCCTGCGCTGCGCCGATCACAGCCTCTACAGCGGGATCACGCTTGATATGGCGCGCCGGCTGCGCGAACACAACCAGGAATCCAAGCGGGCGGCCGCCTACACCTGGCCGCGGCGCCCGGTCCGGCTGGTCTATAAAGAGCGGCGCCCGGACCGCGCGGCCGCCAGCCGGCGCGAGGCGGAGATCAAGAAAATGACAAAAGCGGAAAAGGAACGCTTAATCGGGGCCGGTTATGAATGAAAATAACCCCCCATTTTTTATCCGGCAAGGATATCGCCCCGCGCGCGCTTGATCGCCGCGCTTGACTTCCCCGGGGCCGAAGACGCCAAAAGGCACGTTGAGTTTCCTGGCGATTTGGTCTGGTTTTACAGACTCGGCCTGGCGCTTTTCATGGCCGGCGGTTACTTTGAACTGCTTGACTGGCTTGCCTGCCTGCCTGCCTGCCTGCCTGCCGCAGGCAGGCAACGGAAATTTCTCTTGCATCCAGAGACATACCCGGTCACTATAAGCGTAATTATTTCGAAAAAAACAGACCTGTCTTATTTTCAAACAGCCAGACTCACACCAGGTTTATAATGATTTACTTAACACTTAATTAGGAATAGAACAGGAGGCACACGCCATGCGCACAGAAACTTATTTTCATAAGCACGCACCAGAGCATGTGGTACAAAATGTCAGAGCTTTGTTAAAGGCTTATCTATTATCCAGCGCCGTTCATGAAAGAGGCTCTACCAACTGGCGTTATGATGAACACCAGTTCAATAACATCATCAGGAGGCTGAAACATTCGCATCACCACACGTATGACAAAAGAGGCTTGTTGCACAAGTTTATTGATTATGATGGCACCTATAAAATAATTGTTGATGTGCCAACCAAAGATCGCAATGTCTATGTGTCGCTGTCGGCCGTGGATTGAAAAAGGGTAATTTTCAAAGAAATATCCCATCGGTCAATTCTTCGTACAACGGCTTGTCATCCCGCCCGGCGGCGCGCCGGGCATGGCATACTGCAACACATACTCGCTTAGACCCTGCTACGCATTGCCATGCGCCTCTTCCACCAGCTTTGGGGTCTCGCCTCATAACAGTCTGCACAAAAGCCCGCGAAGCCGCCCGCAGTGGGAATTTTATCCGGCAATCTGAAAATATCAAAGAGAATAACCGCGATACCCCTGTCTGGCAAGCAGATAGCCGCCGCCCCAGGCGCGATTCCTGTCGTTCGCCGCGGTCGGCGGGAATGGTGAGCTACAGCAGGATAAACGAAAGAATCAGCACCACCAGGATGGTGACGATTCCCTGCGCCAGGGTGGCCGCCGTCTGGGATTTATAGGCCGTCTTCACATCCATGCCCGTAAACTCGGCTACCACCCAGAAGTAGGAGTCGTTGGCGTGGGATACGGTCATGGCCCCGGCGCCGATGCTCATCACTGTCAGCACGGCGCCGATAGTGGAGTCGAGACCCAGAGAGGCGAGGAGAGGGGCCATCAGGGCGGATGTGGTTACCAGAGCCGTGGTGGATGAACCCTGGGCGGTTTTCAGGGCCGCGGCAATGAAGAAGGGAACCAGGATGCCCAGGTTCCAGCCGCTCATGGATTGACCGAGGTATTCCGCCACGGGAGTCGCCTTGATAATGGCGCCGAAGGCCCCGCCGGCGCCGGTGATCAGGATGATCGGGCCGGCAATCCTGACGCCTTCACCGATCCACTTCATCAGCACTGCTTCATCCAGCCTGGGCGCCAGACCGAGGGCGAAGACAAAACCGACCAGCAAGGCCATGACCGGTTTTCCGAAGAACTGGAAGAAACCGGCTATGAAACCGGCGCCCATCAGCTCTCCGGGAAATGAGGCGATGGTCCCCATGGCAATCAGCGCAATGGGGATCAGGATGGGCGCGAAGGCCATAAAGGTGGAAGGCAGTTTGCCGTATTGATCGGCAATGGCTTTTTCTTCCAGGTCCAGACCTTTAGCGAAGGCCGCTTTATTTTCCAGATCTTCCGGAAGCTTGATTTTTCCACCGATGTATTTCGCCCAGAAGAAGCCCGCCAGCATGGTGAAGACAGAGATCACCGCGCCGAACATGATGACCAGCCCCAGACTGTTTTCCAAACCCAGATTACCGGCGGCGGCAATGGGGCCGGGGGTGGGAGGAACGAGGGTGTGAGAGGCATACAGACCCGTCGCCAGGGCCACGCTCATCATGGCGGCCGAGACTTTTGCTTTATGGGCGACCGATTTTCTCAGGGCCGACAGGATGACGTAACCGGAGTCGCAGAAAACGGGAATGGAGACGAACCAGCCGATGATGCTCATGGCCAGACCGGGCCGTTTGGGACCCACCGCTTTCAGGATGGCATCGGCCATTTTGATGGCGGCGCCGGATTTTTCCAGAAACACACCGATGATGGTTCCCAAAACGATGACGATGCCGATATAGGCCAGAATTCCGCCGAAGCCCGAACGCAGGGTGGATTCCACCGCCATGACATCAAACTGGCCGAGCGCGGAGGCGCCCAGCCCGACAAACAAGGCTGCAAATATCAAGGCGATAAAGGGATGCAGCTTAAATACAGAAGTCGCTACTACGATCAATATGATGGATATGATCAGCAGCAGAATCATCACGATACCCACAGGATAATCCTCCTAATGAAACTGGTTTACATAGTACAGGTTTTCCGATTCTTTGTATTTTTGATGTTTGGTTTTTTTAAAGGTGGGCTCTTTTGAATTCCGAGTGGGTTAAGCCGCATGTGGATTGAGTGTGCAGAAAATGGCATGAACCTGCCTGCGGCAGGCAGGCCGGAATGACGTAAAGCCGGAACAACACCCCGTCGTCATTTATGGACAGGATGTCCTGTATACGGCGACCTGCCTGCAGTAGGCAGGGAGGGCACGCCTACAGGGATGTAGGTGGTAGAGCAGTGTCTGGAACAGACTGTCGAGGATGCCCCCGTAGCCGCCCAGCGAAAGCTGGAATCCAGTGGTTGATACAACACGTTCCCGCATCAGCGGGAATGGCCATCTGAATACATCATTTCAACCGACTCGCTGAGTTATCTGCCACCCGCTAACTGCCTGCAGCAGGCAGGCGTGGATTCCAGCTTTCGCTGGAATGACAACGGGGCAGGAAATGAAGGCTCTTTTGCCATTTTAAACTGTTCCTCCATTTCAGACCTGCCTGCCACAGGCAGGCGCAAGCAGGAATACCAAACGGGGTGTGCCCACCTAACCACGATCCGGCCTCATACATCATACCGCTGCACCAGCCGGATTAGCGCGGCCAGCGAGGACACCTCCAGCTTTCTGAAGATATTGCCGCGATAGACATAACCGGTCTTGGGGCTGATATTCAGCCGCGCGGCGATGTCATTCATCGAAGCGCCGCGCGCCAGATGCCGGCATACTTCAAACTCGCGTTTGCTCAATCTCTCCAGCGGGTCTTGCTTGTGGTTGAGCCGGGCCAGCGCCAGCCGGCGGGATACGTCAGCGCCCAGATAGGGCGCCCTGCCACGGCACACGGCCTTGATAGCCTGATTGAGCTCCGCCGGGGCGCAGCGTTTGGACAAAAAGGCATCCGCCCCCGCGGCCAGACTCCTTGAAATGAAGGGTTCGTCTTCATTCACGCTCAGGATCACCACCTTGATAGCCGGGCGCAAGGATTTCAACCGGGCCGTCAGTTCCAGCCCGTCCATCGCTTCCATATTGATATCGACCACGGCCACATCAGCCTCATGCCGGCGGGCGTAGCTGATAGCCGCCGGCCCGTTGTCCGCTTGCAGAACGACCCTGTTTTGCGCCTCCTCGGTGAGTAGCCGCGCAAAACCCTCCCTGACGATGGAATGGTCGTCAACCAGTAGTATCTTGCGTTGTTTCATCACTTGTTTGCCGGCTGTAATCCGCCGTCAGCGGCAACCTCACGATGACAACCTGACCCGGATTCGGGCGCCCCGCCCCGGCCGGCGGAGCGATTTCGAGCGCGCCGTTCAATGCCATAAGCCGCTCATTCAGCCCGCTCAGGCCATAGCCCCCGGCGCGGTTATTGGCCGCCATGCCGCAACCATCGTCCGCCACCCTAACTCGCGCTTCCGTGGCAGACAGCCCGACGCTGACCACGATCACCTTGGGCCGGCCATGGCGGACGGCATTGTGCACGAGTTCCTGGATGGCGCGGTAGATAATGATGGCATAATTATCGGGCAGGCGGTCAATATCGGGATCGAGCGTCAGGCGGCATTCAATGCCGGATTGCTTGAGCTTGAACAAGTCAATGCAATGCTCGATTGCGACCCTGAGACCGAAGGTATCCAGCGCCTCCGGGCGCAGGCGGCCAATCAGCGAGTGCATGGCGGTATGCAGCCGATCCACCAGGCGCTGCGTCTCGGCGGACAGCCGCGCGGCCTCGGTATCAGTCCCGATGCGGTTGGCGACCAAGCGGGTATTGATGCCGATGGCCGTGATCAACTGACCAAACTCATCGTGCAGCTCATGCGCGATGGCGCGGTAATTGTCTTCATGCTGACTGGCCAGTTTGCCGGCCAGCCGCCGTATTTCCATGTTCTTTTGGCCGAGCGCCTCAGTGCGCTCCGCCACCCGCCGTTCCAGTCCGGCCCGCTCGCTGGCCAGTTCACGCCAGGCCTCGGCCCTGCCCAGATGGCTTAGATAACGGCGATAACTGTTTTGAAAATAAAACCAGCCGAGCAAGACCGACAGGCAAATCAAGGCGGCCGCCTGCGCCAGATCCCGGCCCGGCAGGCCGTTATCGGCCTCCAGCACCAGCCGGAACGGTTGGCCGAAATCATCCAGTTGCCGCCGAAAGACCCGCTTTCCAAGCCGGATCGCATAGTCCGGCCGGCGGCCGGCCGCGCTGGATTCGGTAATCTCGCCGCCTTCGGCATCCCGATACGTGAGCTGGGCCGCCGCCTCGGGCAATGCCTCGCCGGCAAAGCGTAGTAATTCATCGGTCTTGATCAGGATAGAGACCGTACTGCTGTCAATATCCGCGCCACTGCCGGGGTCAAAGTCGGGGATCGGCTCCAGCGCCTGATATAACACATAGCCACGCCCGCCCTCGGCCAGGGTAAAGGGCCGGGTGGCCACGGCCCGGCCCGAACGGATCGAGGCGATCAGCGCCTGTCTCAAAAACGGAACGGCAAACTGGTCCAGTCCCAGCACCTGCTTGACCTCAGGATTGATCGATTCGCCGAACACGGTTGGGTAATAGGAGGCGGCTGGGGCCGCCCGGTGGAAGCGGCGGGTGTCTTCGTAGGTAAAATCCTTGATCTCGAAACCGGTCTGGCCCTGCTCGCGCTGACGCTGTTCAAAGGCATTCCGTCCGGTAGCCGGCACATATTGCTGAAACCCGATCGAATAAATATGCGGATAGGCCCGCCGCATCTCGGCGGTATAGCGCCGGATCACGGGCGAATCACCGGCCAGGCGCAGCATGGCGGCAAAGCCCTCCAGCACTGTTTCATTGATGCTGATTTTCTCTTTTACCGAGTCATAGGCCAGGGTCGCCTGCCCGGTAAACAGCCGCCGGTTCTCGGCCAGCCGCAGATAAACCAGGGCCAGCACCAACAGCGCCGTAACCGCGAGCCACAGCACCAGCATTAACCACGCCCGCGGGCGGGATGTTATATAGCGGCCAAAACGGATCGGGGGATCCGGGTCTGTCGCGGCATTCATCTGAGTCAGTTCTCCTCTCAGTGGTTTGTTAAAGCGGCAAGCGGGTTTTGCTGTCATTCCGGCCGGCATAAATGGCGCAATACTAATCCGGCCAATCACGGCCGGCAATGGAAATTTTTCTTACATTCAGAGGCATACCCGATCACTATAAGCGCAATTCTTATGAAAAAACAGACCTGTCTTATATTCAAACAGCCAGACTCACACCAAGTTTATAATGATTTACTGAACACTTATCAGGAATGCAACGGGGGCACATGCCATGCGCACAGAAACTCATTATCATAAGCACACATCAAAGCACGTGGTACAAAACGTCAGAGCTTTGTTAAAGGCGTATCTATTATCCAACGCCGTTCATGAAAGAGGCTCTACCAACTGGCGCTATGATGAACGCCAGTTTAATAACCTCATTAGAAGGCTGAAACACGCATACCATCACACGTATGACAAAAGAGGCTTGTTGCACAAGTTTATTGATTATGACAATACCTACAAAATAATCGTTGATGTGCCAACCAAAGATCGCAATGTCTATCTGTCGCTGTCGTCTATAGATTTAAAAAGGGTAATTTTCAAAGGAACATCCCATCGGTCAATACTCTTGCCAACTACGCATTAGCCTGGTAAGCGCGCTTTAACGTCATTCCGGCCGGTGGCGCTCCCGGCATGGCATACTACATCACGAATTTGCCTTGCCATACTACGCATCGCCATGCACCTCGTCCACCAGCCTTCGGGTCGCTTCGTAACAGTCCTCGCAAAAGCCCGCGAAGCCGGCCAGCAGAGGCCGGTCAGTGGCGCAGAGGGCCAATCCGTATTCCGCCACTCACTTCGATAACCAACGCCGCCTAATCGCCGAAAAACAGCGAAAATCTGCGCTGGATCGTATTGCACGGCCAAACTTCCAGATACCCCGATGGCCAATTTCTGGCCTGCCGGTCTAAAGATAATCAAGTCAATCACAGCAGGCAACGGGAATTTTTTCTGAATCCAGACGCCCGAACTCTATAAGAAAAATTCTTATTCAATTATAGAATTTGTCTTATTTCTAAACTGCAAGATTGATGCTATGTTTATATACTCTACTCATAAATCCCTAATCCTAAAATCAGGCAGAAGAGAATGATAATACTAAGCTACGGTGGTTCTTTTGATGAACGTAACCTTATACGGCATATCCGTAAATCTGGAAGAGATTATATTATTCAGGGGCAAGTAATTTGCTCTAAAGCTAATCATCCTAAGCCAAGTTCACTGGATTACTGGCTCAGGCAATTTGGACATAATCCTGACACAAAACAGGCGGACAATGATGTGATTGCCTCACTTGTAAAGACGGGCCTATTTCAAGTAAAGCGCAATTTGCGGTGCCCTGACAGCGGTCAACTATGTAAAGGGCTAGTTTTAGTTTAATTGGATTAATTACTATGCCAAAATTGACTATCATAGTTCGCCTAATCTTTGCCGTGCTTTTTGGCAGCGCGGGGCTGAGCGCGAGCGCTGATTTGCAAAAAGGACAGGCCGCCTATGAGAGTGGCGATTACGTAACGGCCCTGAGTGTATGGAACCTCTTGCTGAACAGGGGAGATGCCAATGTGCACTGATGGGGAAGGTTTTCCACAGGATGATAGGGCGGCGGCTCAGTGGTACACACATGTAGCCGAACAGGGGCATGCCGATGCCCAGTTCAGCCTGGGTCTGATGTGCGCCTACGGAAGAGGTGTTCCACAGGATGACAAGGTGGCGCTGCAATGGTACACACGCGCGGCTGAACAGAGGCATGCCGCTGCCCAGTTCATTCTGGGTCTGATATACGCTTATGGAAGAGGTGTTCCGAAAGATGACAAGGTGGCGGTGCAATGGTACACACGCGCGGCTGAACAGAGGCATGCTGCTGCCCAGTTCTATCTGGGCACAATGTACTTTGGAGGGAAAGGTATTTCACAGGATAACAAGGCGGCGATGCACTGGTTCACATGCGCGGCCAAACAGGGACATGCCGCTTCCCAGTTTTATCTAGGTGTGATGTACGCTGAAGGGAAAGGTGTTTCACAGGATGACAAGGTGGCGATGCAGTGTTTCACACGCGCGGCCAAACAGGGACATGCCGCTTCCCAGTTTTATCTGGGTGTGATGTACGCTGAAGGGAAAAGTGTTTCACAGGATGACAAGGCGGCGATACAGTGGTTCACACGCGCGGCCAAACAGGGTTATGCTCAAGCCCAAGCCAATCTAGGTTGGATGTACGGCAAAGGAGAAGGTGTCCCAAAGTATGACAAGATGACGATGCTGTGGTACAGACGCGCGGTCAAACCGGCATATGCACAAGCCGAATTTAATCTTGGTGTGATGTACGGTAAAGAAGAAAGTGTTCCACAATATTACAAGGTGGCAGCGCAGTGGTTTACACGCGCGGCCAAACAGGGGCTTGTCCAAGCTCAGACTAATCTGGGTTGGATGTACGAAAATGGCAAGGGTGTTCCGCAGGATAGCAAGATGGCGACGCAATGGTATAGACACGCGGCCGAACAGGGTTATGCCTGTGCCCAGACTAATTTGGGCTGGATGTATGAAAATAGCAAAGGTGTTCTACAGAATGATAATGTGGCGGCGCAATGGTATAAACGTGCGGCCGAACAGGGGCATGCCCAAGCCCAAGCTAATCTGGGCTGGATGTACGAAAATGGCAAGGGTGTTTCACAGGATAACAAGATGGCATTACAGTGGTACACACGCGCGGCCGAACAAGGGCATCCCCAAGCCCAGGTCAATCTGGGCTGGATGTACGAAAATGGCAAGGGTGTTTCACAAGATAACAAGATGGCGGTGCAGTGGTACACGCGCTCGGCCGAACAAGGGTTTGATGATGGACAGACCAATCTGGGCCTGATGTACGAAAATGGAAGAGGCGTTACACAAAACGACAGGACAGCAGCGCAGTGGTATGTACGCGCGGCCAAACAGGGTTATGCCACTGCCCAGACTAATCTGGGCAAGATGTACGAAAAAGGAAGAGGCGTTCCACAAGATGATAAGACGGCGGTGCAGTGGTACACACGCGCGGCTGAACAGGGACTGCCCCGTGCCCAGACCAGTCTGGGTGCGATGTATGGTACTGGGAGAGGTGTTCCACAGGATGACGAGGTGGCTGTAAAGTGGTTCAGACTTGCGGCCAAACAGGGTCATTCTACTGCCCATAACAATCTGGGCGTGATGTACTCTCATGGAAGAGGTGTTCCACAGGATGACAATATGGCGATGCAGTGCTATAGAAACGCAGCCTTTGAGGGTAATACTCAAGCTTGGCACAATTTGAATTTGAAGATGAGCGAGAAATTGAGAGAGTAGGAATTGGAAGAATGTATCCAAAAGCAATATAAGGACTACTGAATTCCAGGTTTGGATCCATCAAATACCGAAGTTGACTTCCATGCTCTGCCTGACTTTTACCATGTTTTTCGGCAGTATATGGTTTAATAATGCCGATGCTCGATTTAAGCTGATTGAGATGAAGAAAACAGAATCCGAAGAAGTGTTTGTCGTTAAAACGGTATGTAATGAAAACTCGATTTATCCTTATTCTGCGAGTAAAGAAATGTTGATTAACCAAACAGAAGCGCAACAAATAGTCTGCTTTATTTCTTCCTACTTTAATAAAGTATCGAAACAGTACAATTTTAACAAATATCCTAAATGGAAATATAATCAATTTAAGCTTAGATTTTCCCAACTGAAACCTACCAACCAGGATATACATGATGCCTTGGTATGGAAATATGGACATTGGGGAAAGCCAAATTTTCCTGCGGCACACCGTAAGTTAATATCAGAGGTTCAAGTGTTATGGCCGCAATTTGTCAAAACAAATAACTGCTTTTCACCTGTTCATACTTTTCAATGGTGGCAAAGTAAATGGCCCAAAACTAGATACATCACTGTCGCTTTTATTACTCACTTAATTCATCACAAATCGAATATTCCAATCATTGATCAGCACAATTTTCGAGCGATGAATGATCTGATTTCCGGAGTAAGAAAACACTATAGCTATAAAGAAAAACCATCCTCCTGGCAGGATATTATGAATTTAAAAGAGTTTATGGAGACGCTTTTGCCCTTTTTAACAGATGTCGATTTTCCCGAACTGGACAGATTTTTAATGATGTGGGGAAAACATGTAAAGAAACAAAGTAAACATGTCAAAATAAAAAATTCTTGCTTTGGAAATCAATAATGTTTAATTGGTTTCAAAAAAAATCTGAAAATGCATGTGTATATATGTGCGTAAAAGAACTCAAATGGGATTTGAAAAATAGCACTCCCTTAAGGAGAGCAAAAATTTTAGCTATAGCTCAGTTACTTAGACACAACTTTAGCGAAATACCACTATTTCAAGACGCGATTAACAGTCCTTTTAATTGTCCAAGAGAGCAAATGATCACTATCTATGGAGGAATGGAAAATATGCGTAATCTTGCAACAATTCAGTTATCCCAATTAAAGAAAACATTTTCCAAATTATTTAAAGAATTCCCTGATGCAATTAGAATTCTTCCATTTGATAAATTTCCTGATGAAATGGAAGATCATGTAAAACTTACAAATAAAGCCTTAGAAGTGTGGATGACACTTATTGGATGCAGCTTTGTACCTAATGTAAGAGATGATGTGAGGAAAATCTGGGATTTTTTATTAAATTCAAAAGGTATCTTAAAACATGCTATGACTGACTTACGGGAGTTCTCCGTCAAGCAAGCTCAATTGGAAAAACCAATTAACCCCGAAATAGCCCAATTAATCGGTCGAGAAAATGTAATGTATATTATGCCACCAACTGATGACGAGTGGTTACTACTTTGTGATTTTATACCAAGTCAGTTTTCTAAAAATTAGTGAAATATTAAATAGTTTTTTTATAATGCATACAATAATAGGACAATGGATTAAGAAAAAGATTTATCTGGCAGGCTATAAAAGTGGCTTAGATGACATTGAACGTTTTATTCTTGCTTTACGTGGGAACTCTGATGAAGAAATGGGCACATTGCTGGCATGGGCAAATCTGGTTCGGCTTGACTTAATCGATACTGGTTATTTATCAGTCGATATATTGAATTTTGAAGTGTCTGAATCAGAGCATGCTACAGCTCAGATGTATCTTTCCAAGTGGGTTCTACAACATCAGAAATCAGATTCAAAAGTTTATGCCGCTGGCGGAATGGTATGGCTACATAGTTTAAGAGCGCGAGGTTACTCTGAGTTACGGATCAAAGGTAGAGAAATGTGGTCTGAATTATACAGAGGTTTTACACATGTCCGCGAAGCACTTTTTACTATAGAAATTATAACAGAAAAATATCACCACAGCTTTCTGATGAAGAAATATACTTTATTTCAGAAGGCCTTGAGCCATTCATTTAAAGAGAGAGTGTCTGTATGCAATGTGAGTTTGAAGAAAAACAATATGAATAACCCCTTAATAAAGACGCCCGGCCACTACAAGAAAAGTTCTTAATTGTGCCCAATAAAATTGAGCGCAATTCGCGGAATTGCCTGATTTTACTCGTTCCGCAGACCAGGCTTGCCTATAGCAGGCGGGTGTAGCCCGCTATATTATTCATTTGCCAGGTTAATAAATATTGTGAAAAAAAACGCAAATACCGAATCAGTCATAAACCAGGCGCGGCAGCCATAACACGAGTTCGGGGAAAATAATGCAGATCGCAAGGCCGATGGCCTGCAATATTAAGAACGGAAAAGATGCCCGATAAATCTGCGCCATGGTCACGCCGGGCGGCGCGACGCTTTTTAAATAAAACAGCGCATAACCAAACGGCGGGCTGATAAACGACATTTGCATATTGACCATGTACACCACGCCGAACCACAGCGCCGCCTCTTCCGGCGCGACGCCGGGCAGTCCGAACACGCCATCGAAGCTCAGGGTTTTCATCAGCGGGATAAAGATGGGCACGGCCAGCAGTAAAATGCCGACCCAGTCCAGAAACATGCCGAGCACCACCAGAATAATCATCATGACGATCAAGATGCCGTAGGGACCAAAGCCGGTCGCGAGCAGCGTTTCATTGACAAAAGCCTGGCCGCCGTTGACCACATAAAAACCGACAAACAGGGTGGCGCCGAAAATAATCCACAACACCATGCCGGTCACGCGCAGTGTGGTCAGCGCCGCCTCGCGTATATTGGCCCAGTTCAGACGGCGGTGAATCGCCGACACGACAATCGCGCCAAAGGTGCCGATGCCGGCCGCTTCAACCGGCGTGGCGATGCCGGCGAAGATCACGCCCAGCACCAGCGTGACCAGGGTAATGGGCGCCAGCATGTTGGTCAGCAAACGAATTTTCTCGCGTGTATCGACGCGCTCTTCGGCGGGCAGGGCCGGGCCGAGCGCGGGGTTCAGCCCGCAGCGAACGCCCACGTAGGCAATGTACATGGCGGATAAAATCAGACCCGGTATGACGGCGCCGACAAATAATTCGCCCACCGATTGCTGCGCGACAACGGCGAATAAAATAGCCAGGATCGAGGGCGGAATTAAAATGCCCAGCGTGCCGCCGGCCAGGATCGAGCCGCAGGCGATAGTCGGGTGGTAGCTGCGTTTGATCATGGCCGGCAGGGCGATCATGCCCATGGTGACTTCCGTGGCGCCGATCACGCCGCACATGGCGGCAAGGATGGTCGAGGCGATAATCGTGCTCATCGCCAGACCGCCGCGCAGGCTGCCGAGTATTTTGTACACCATATCGAACAGTTCTTCGATAATGCCCGCCCGCTCCAGCATCGAGGCCATAAAGATAAACAGCGGGATCGCCGACAGTTGATAGTCGGTCATCAACGGGAAAATGCGCGATGGCAGAATATTCAGCATTTGCGCATCGCCAAAGAGAAACAGAAATACGCAGGCCAGTCCGCCGGTCACAAACGACAGCGGCAAACCGGCCATTAACAAAACGGCCAGCGAGCCGAACATCAACAAGGTGAGCCAGCCGATACTGATCTCAAGTCCCATGAGCGCGCGTCTCCCGCAAGGTGTTGACGTCATTCAGCAACTGCGCGATACCCTGCAATAACAGCAGCAGCGCGCCGACCGCTATTGAGAGTTTGATCGGATAGTATTGAATGCCCCACTCGGTAAACGACACTTCGCGCACCGCAAAGGAGTCTTTGAAAAAAGTCCAGCCGGTGAGCATCAGCGTCACGACGAAGATAAAGAAGAAGATGGAGGTCAGCAGATCGACCGCGGCCTTTTTGCGTTCGGAAAAGCGCGTGTAAAAAACATCAACGCGCACATGCGCCTGTTCGCGCAGACAAAACCCGCCGGCGATCAAGTATTGCACGCCGAACATTAAAAACATGCTTTCGTGCGCCCAGTTGGTCGGTGAGTTAAACACGTAGCGGGCGATGACTTCGTAGTAATACACGATCACCGCGATCACCGACCAGTAGGCGACAAAGTTGCCGCAGAAATTATTCAAGCGCCCCACCGCTTTCGCAAAGGCGCCATGTTCGGGCGCGATGTTGCCGCCTTCGGCGGTGATCGTTGCGCGATCAAGCGTGGACTGGCGCAGGGGATTGTCGGCGTCAAGCCGATCGCAGCGCCGCTTTAAGCCCGGCAGCAACACGGCATCGAGCACAATGCCCGCGAGCAACAACAGCGCCAGGATGCGCACGATCCTGATCCAGCGGGCCTGTTCCGCCTCGGCCGCGAGCAATGCCTTGTTGGCGGCCTCAAGCGCCTTGCCGTGCTTCTCGATTTGCGCCTCGGCGCCGTCTTTGCCGTCGGCCAGTCGTTTTCGCGCGCGTTCGAGCAGATACTCGGCCTTTACGATGTCGTTGCCGGCGCTGGAAATGCCCTCGCGCGTGTCCCGGCCGGTGGCGTTGGCCAGCAACAGCGCAACAAAGACAGGGATAAACAACAATCCCCAATAATTGCGCAGATAAATCCGGTGCATACCCAAAAACCCGGCGGTAAACAGCAGAAAATAGGCGATGCCGTAAGAGGCATTCCTGCCTTCCGCCTTGCGGCCGCGCAAAATAAACATGGCCAGCAGCGGAAAGAAGACCAGGCCGCACCAGTACATCCAGTGCGGCAGCACAAAGCTCAGATTGGGCATGCTTGACTCGTAAAAAAAGGGCCATCTTGCTGGCAAGACAGCCCTTTATAATGACATCAGCCGAGCGAGTAGCCTTTGATCATCGCGCTATCGACGTAGCCGAGGCTGCCCGACATCATGTAGTCAAGCTGCACCTTAAAGACTCTGGCGGCGTCGGCGTCCTTGTTGGCCCACTTAAACCAGAGCGGCACGGCCAGTTCCGTGAAGCGCTCGACATCGGATTCGCTCAGGCGCGTGACAATGGTGCCCGCCTCTTCGAATTTGACCCAGGCGTCCTGATCCGCTTTCTGGATTTTGGCATGGTGCAGATCGGAATAACGGTGGATCTCGGTCTCGACAAATTGCTTCATGGCCGGGGAAATGGCATTCCAGGCCTTTTCGCCAACGGTTAGGTCCATCACGTCAACGGGCTGATAAATCGACATAAATCCCGGCGGCCCCATGGAGATAAAATCGGTGACCTGATGAAAGCCGAGCGCATAGTTGATCGAGGGGCCGACATAGTCCGCGACATCAATGGTGCCTTTTTCCAGCGCGGGGAAAATTTCCGAGCCGGGCAACAATGTGGTCTTGGCGCCGGCGGCCTGGAACAACTCGGAGATCATGCCGCCGGGCAGCCGCATCTTGCGGCCCTTGAAATCGTCGATAGAGCGAATCGGCACCTTGGAATGAATAATATTGGGGCCGTGTTGAATCGGGCCGACGTAGTACATGCCCTGTTTGGCAAACAGTTCGCGCGCCATCTCCAGGCCGCCGAGGCCGTAGAAAAACACGTCCCACTCGTGCGGGTTGCGCATGCTCATCGGGTAGGAACTCAAAAACATCGCGGCCGGCATGCGTCCCGCCCAGTAAAATGTAAACGGGTTCATGGCGTCGATAACGCCGTTCTTGACCGCGTCAAAAAGCTGATACTCGCCGACCACGTCTTTTGCGCCAAAGGGCTGAAAGGCCAGCTCGCCGCCGGAGCGCTCCTTGATCGTGCCGCACCACTCCTTGAAAATCTCAAGCCCGACACCGCCGGGCCAGGAGGTCTGGATTTTCCACGTGGTGGTCTCGGCCGCGGCGGCGTTCCTTATCATCGGCGCGCCGAGCACGGCGCTCCCGACCGCGGCCGCCGAGGCCTTTTTCAGAAAATCGCGGCGGCCGGATGGCGCGCCGGCGCCGTCCTGTTCAAGTGATGTGTCCTGCAGGTTCTTGCTGTTGTTATGGCTCATAACTGCCTCCTCTCGTTAAGCGGGCGTATGCCCGGTCTGGTATGTCGCTAAAGGCAAGCGGCAGCGCCCGAAAAATTCGGCCGGCGGCCGGCAAGCTGTTCAATCTTAAAATTTGCAGCCAGAGATAATAACCGCACAACACCCCCGCCTGTCAAGGCAGAAAGCCGGGGACAGGCGCTCGGCCCGCTCATGGCCTGACAGCGCGGCGCCGGGGCCTTGTGTTTGTCTCCTGGCCGCGTTGAGCGGGCGTCACTTCAGGTCTGGCTGTCGGCGGCAAAAGCCGGCCGCGAACCATAATGCGTCTGCCTACGCGCGCTGACCGAAATCGGCGGCGTCACCCGCGAGGTATTCGGCTTCCGCGGCCGTGTTCTCGCGGCCGAGCAGCGCGTTGCGGTGGGGAAAGCGGCCGAAGGTCTGGATGATGTCGGCGTGCAGCGCGGCAAACCGCACGATCTTTTTGAAGGTCTCCCGATAATCCGGCGCGACCGCCCCGGCGAGCCGCGTGTACAGCGCCACGGATTTCGCCTGCGCCTCGTTCGACTCGGCGTGTTGCAGCGGCATATAAAAGAACACCCGCTCGATCGGCGCCAGATCACTTTCCTTATTTTCCGTGACACCCTCCATGCAGAGCTTGAGGGCCATCTCGTCGCGCGAGAAGGCCGCCGCCGTGCCGCGGTAGATGTTGCGCCGGAACTGATCCAGCAGCAGGATGAGCGCCAGACGGCCGCGCGGCGCATCGGCCCAGCGCGTCAACCGGCCCGCGGAGGCCGCCTCGACATCCTTCTTGAATTCGCGCTCGATCTCGTGATCAAAGCCCACATCTTCGCCGAACCAGATGGCCATGCGTTGATCGATCCGCGCCGCCGACAACGCCTGCTTACCAAACCAGAACCTCAGCACCGCTTCGATGCGGCTCAGGTCTTCGGGCGGGATCGCGGCTGCGGACATCATGTTTTCCATTGCATGACAGGGTTCAATGTGCTCATCGGGAAGGCGCGCGCTTACGGCAGGGGTTCGAGTATGGCGGAGATTTTAGCAAGGGTTTCGACATCAACCGCAACGCCGTTTTTGCGGGCATCGGCGCGTTTTGCGGCGCGTCTGCTGCCCTGCAAATGGGCGTCTTCCTGCTCTGCAATGGCATGCACCAGGGCGGCCATGCGCGCGGCAAATTCACCGCCCGATGAGATGGCAGGATCGATGGCGATGAAAAACTGGCCGGTCCTGGGCGGCCCGCCGGCCGTTCCCGAGAATGGCGCGGCCCGGATGCCCAATGTGGCGCCGGTCATGGCCGCCGCCATAATCTCCACCATCAGGGCAACCCCGACCCCCTTATAACCGCCCGAAGGCGCCATTGAGCCTTTTAGAGCAACATTCGGGTCAGTGGTCGGATTGCCGGCGCTGTCCAGCGCCCAGCCTTCGGGGATGGGGCGTCCTTCACGGGCATATTTCATCACCTCGCTTTTGGCAATGGCGCTGGCGCTTTGATCAATCAAAACCGCCGGCGTGTTGTCCTCGGACGGGGCGGCAAGTGAAAAAGGATTGGTGCCCAGGACCGGTTTTGAGCCGCCCGAGGGCGCAATGGAGGCGGGCGCATTGGTAAACCCCAGCCCCAGCAGCCCCGCGCATGCCAGACGATAAGTATGATAACCAAGCACACCGCAATTATAGCTGTTGGTGATGGCCAGCGCGGCAATGCCCGACTGCCGCGCCTGTGGCATAAGCTGCTCAAAGCCAAGGTCAATGGCCGGATGCGCAAAGCCCGTGGCCGCGTCCACACGGATGACGGCCGCCGCCGGCCTGCTTGCGACGGGCCTTGCCCGCCCGTCAACCTTGCCGCAACGCACATGCTCGCAATAGATCGGAATATAGGCAAGGCCGTGGCTGGCAACGCCATCCGCCTCGGTTGCCGCTGTCGCCAGGGCAAGCGGACGGGCATTATGCTCACTCGCGCCCGCCTTGATAAGCGCGCGCAATGAAAGGGCTTCAATTTCATCAAGGCCGAGGGTTCGGGTTTCGATCATTATGCTTTCCTGTTCATTATTCTAATCATTATCCGTTAGTCCGACGCCCGCTGCCTCAAGATGTGATGTGCAAACCGGCGCCTGCCAAAAGAAAACGCGGAGCTTCCCGTACCGGCGCCGGAGCGGGGCAAGGCCGCCACCTGGCGGAGTGTAACGATCCCGCGATCGTGATCTGCTTATAATTCAGCGCATTGCCGCCGCCATCTTTTTCCTTAGCGCGTCGATAAAGCGACAGGCCCATGGCGAACGCTTCGTGACTTTAGCGGGACAGATTCGGGACAGCAACTCAAATGAGTGAGCGCCCTTTTTATGCCTCTTTTAAAATCAGAGTGGGTAATGTAATAATTCTGTCACTATTGATCAATATTGATCAATGAGAAGGAGGCGACCTGCCTGCAGCAGGCAGGTCCGTACCATCATCTTTCTGATCACTGGAAAACTGGACTTTCGTACATTCAATTCACATGCGGCCTAACTCATTCGGAATTCTAAAGAGCCATTAAAAAAGGCCTTAGTTATACAGAAAACTCCTTTAATTAGAGCAGGATGGGTGTGTTGGTGCAACTACAATGTGGTAGGAACTTCAGGTTAATGGTTCCCGGATTTTATGGGAGAGCGCATTGGATTGTCGTCTCTATGAATGTCATTCCCGACGAGCGGAAATGTATTATATAAACCACTGGATTCCAGCTTTCGCTGGAATGACAGGTCTGGTTGTTTATTGCCAACCCTTCTGATTCTCTGCCTTCTCTTTCTACTTCTACCCCGTTGTCATTTCCACCACCTCGTCATTCCAGCGAAAGCTGGAACCCAGGAGAGCAATGAAGTTTTCGATTAACTAAATGCACAAAAGAGGTGTCCGAGATGAAAGTTACTCTAATTGGTATTGATTTGGCAAAGACTATTTTTCAAGTGTGTGGTGTGAATCAGGCCGGCAAGCCAGTATTTAACCGGGCGATACGACGTGCGGGGGTTCGAATCACTGGGGTCGTGAGTTGCAGGCGCGGGGCTATGAGGTGAAGCTAATTCTGCCGCAGCATGTGAAGCCGTTTGTGAACCTGCCTGTGGCAGGCAGGTGGCCATGGTGGGCAATGGCCAGAGCTATAAGAATGGGTGCCTGCTGTTGCAAGCAGGTAAATTCGAATACAAGCCTGATCTGCCAGCGCAGAAGATTCTTGTCGATCTGAATACCATGCCATTCAAAGCGGCCCTGTTTGAAGTCTGCTCCCTTGCACCATCAGGTCGCGTCCTTCGCTCATCGGCACCAAAGTGATGCAAGGAAAACGCGGGCAGGGTCGCCGGAAGCCTTGTTTTCAATGGTTTTATCGTCTTTGCCGGATCGGCAGGTTTATTGCTAATAACAATAATATTTACCGCGTGAATTGAATTTGTAAGCTGGAGGCGCCCCGTGTTAGCACGCTCAAAACCGGTTGAACCGGATGAAAATTACAATGCAGGCCACAATGTGGCCCCGCCGCCCGTCGCCCTGAGCCCGGCTGCCGGGCCGACATCCCCGGCGGCAAAAAACAGGGGGTTTACACCGGAACAAAAGCAATATCTGGCCGATATGCTGGCGCGGCTTAATTTGCATCTGGCGGACGGGCGGCAGGATGAGGCCGGGGCGGTTGCGGAGACATTCTGGGGCACGCCGGTGGAAGACCTGTGCCGCGAGGAAAGGGCCAAGTATGAATGCCATGTGCTGGATATCTGGGATCAGATCGTCAAACATAACGACGCCAACAAGATCGCAGAAGGCATTACCCAGTTTATGTTTCGGCATCACGGCCTGTTTAACACGGAACCCAACAGTCCGGGCTATATGTGCCGTCTGCGCCTGCCCGCCTGCAAATTGCGCGGCGATCAACTGACCCTGCTTGGCGACCTGGCAGAAGAGGTGGCCAAAGGCTATGCCCACATCACGACCCGCGGCAATATTCAACTGCGGGAGATACAACCCGACCGGGTATTGCATCTGCTGGCGCGGCTTTATGATATGGGCCTGGGTTGCAAGGGTTCCGGGGCGGACAGCGCGCGCAATATCACGGCATCGCCCACGGCCGGTTTTGACCCTTTGGAGGTCACCGATCTACAGGCTTATGCGCTGGCCCTCAGTCATCGCATCTTAAACACGCGGGATCTGCACGGCCTGCCCAGGAAATTTAACATCGCCTTTGATAACGCCGGCTCGATTTCCTGTGTTTCGGGCACGAATGACCTGGGTTTTATGGCCGTGAGGGCGCTTGAGAATGACCATAATGTGGCGCCCGGCGTCTATTGCCGGCTGCTCCTGGGCGGGATAACCGGGCATGAAGATTTTGCCCGTGACACCGGTTTCGTTTGCCGCCCGCAGGATACGCCGGAAATCGCAGAGGCCATATTGCGCGTCTTTATTGAGCATGGCGACCGGACCAATCGCAAGAAGGCGCGGTTTAAATACCTGCTCGACCGGCGCGGATTCGAATGGACCATCGACAGAATCCAGGAAAAACTGGAAAGTTTCGGCAACGGCGTGGCCTTAATCGCCCTGCCGGATAAATTTGACGCGCCGCGCGCGCCCGTCAACCGGCAGGGCCATATCGGCGTCCACCCGGAGGCAAGGGCGGGGTTTAATTACATTGGCGTTGGCTTGCGGGCCGGCCGCATGAGCGCCGCGCAAATGCAGGGCCTCGGCCGGATCGCGGCGCAATACGGCAATAACGATGTGCGCCTCAGCGTCTGGCAAAATCTGCTTATTCCGGGCATCGCGGATGCCGAGGTCGAGGCGGCGGCGGCCGCGATCGAGGCGCTGGGCCTGGCCGTCTCGGCCACCGCCTTTGCCGCGGGGGTGGTGGCCTGCACCGGGCGCTGGGGCTGCAAGCTCGGCAACGCCCATACCAAACAGGACGCCGAGTCGATTGTCGATCATTTACAGACCCGTTTTGAACTGGACAAGCCGCTTAACATTCACCTCACGGGCTGTCCCAATTCCTGCGCGCAGCATTATATCGGCGATATTGGCCTGGTCGGCACGACCGCGGCAGACGGCAGTGAGGGTTATAACATCTATGTCGGCGGCGGCGCGGACCAGGATCAGGGTCTGGCCCGCTTTCTGTCGGGGCCGGTCGCCGCGCGCGATATCTGCCAGTTCATGCAACAGATCGTGGGCAACTACCTCAAGCGCCGCCAAAACGCGGAATCCTTCCTGAGCTTTGCCCGGCGCCTCGGCGAAAACGAATTGCAGTCAGCGTTATTAGGGCCTGTTAACACTATTTTGGCAGGCCCTGTTGTGCCCCAAACTGCGCCAATCAAGGCGCGCGGAGCGTAGTTTGGTCACTCCAAATGAGCGACCTGCCTGCAGCAGGCAGGCAAGCAACGCCGAGTGGCGCAGTTTGGGGCACAACCCGAAGGGCTTGGCCTGTTTTGCGCCCCAGCTTCGTTGCCTGCCTGCTGCAGGCAGGTCAGTCGCTTGAGTAGCGCAACTACACTGCGCTTCTTCCGCCTTGCTGACGCGCAAAACAGACTCAAGCAGGGACTGCTAAAATAGTGTTAACAGGCCCTCAACCAGGAACTTGGCGAAGCCGCGCCTTAACTTAATTCTTCACGAGGCGCTTGCTAAATGACCCATCCCCTCATCACCGAACTGGACAGCCTGATCGCGGAACGGGACAAGGCCACCGAGGTGGTTGAACTGCCGGAAGACGCGCCGTTTGACGCGGAACAGCGGCAATGGCTGAGCGGCCTGCTGACAGGCATCAGCACCATGACGGCCGGCGGCGCGTCCCCGGAAAAGGCCGTTGCCGCGCCGCCGCTGAACATCTATTACGGCTCGCAATCGGGCAATGCGGAAGTGCTCGCCAGGGACTTAAAGAAATTTTCAGCCAGCCGCGGCTTTGCCCCGGCGGTGGCCGAACTGGACAGCCTCGATCTGGCCGCCCTGACAAATATGCAACACATCCTGATTATTTGCTCCACCTTCGGCGAAGGGGAACCGCCGGACAACGCCAAAGGGTTTTACGAGCGGCTTATGAGCGACAGCGCGGCGCCGCTGCCGGCCGGCCTGAACTTTTCCGTTTGCGGGCTGGGCGATTCCAGTTACGCCGACTTCAATCAATGCGCGACCGACATCCATGCCCGCCTGGCTGAATTGGGCGCAACCGCCTGCCATGACCTGGTCGCCTGCGATGTCGCCTTTGAAGATGACTATGCCGCCTGGAAGGCCGCTGTCTTTGAGACGCCCGCCTTTGCGGACGCGGCCGGCCAGGCGGCGGCCGACCAGACCGCGGCCGCCGCCGCGCCGGACAGCGCCGGCCCGGTTTACAGCAAACAGCGCCCCTTCATCGCCACGCTCAAGACCGCCCGCAACCTCAGCGCTCCTGATTCTGCAAAACGGGTCAATCATATCGAAATTTCCCTCGCGGGCGGCGGCGAAGACATGCGCTATGAGGCCGGGGACGCGCTCGGTGTCTGGCCCCTGAACTGCCCGGAAGACGTGGCGAAAATATTGCAGGCGGGCGGTTTTCATGGCGATGAGATTGTGCGCGTCAACGCCGAGGCCGCCACGCTCGGGGTATTGTTACAGACCCGGCTCGATATCATCACCGTCAATGCCAAAGCGCTCAAGACCTGGGGCATAGACGCCGCGCCGGACGGCTATCATGTTATCGACGTGCTCGCCTGCTTAAAGCCCGAACTGGACGCGCAATGCCTGGTGGACGGCCTGCGCCCGCTACAGGCGCGGCTCTATTCGATAGCCTCCAGCCCCAGGGCGCATCCGGGCGAGGTTCACCTGACCGTCGCCGAGGTGCATTACGAACAATTCGAACGAAAATGCAAGGGCGTTGCGTCCACCTGGCTCGGCAATCGTCTGGCCCCCGGCAGTAATCTCGGCGTCTATGTGCAAGCCGCCGCGCACTTCCGCCTGCCGGAGGACGACAGCGCGCCGTTGATCATGATCGGCCCCGGTACGGGCATAGCGCCGTTTCGCGCCTTTCTGGAAGAACGCGAGGCGCGCCGGGCGAGCGGGGAGAACTGGCTGTTCTTCGGCGACCGGCACGAAGCCCGGGATTTCCTGTATAAAGCACAGCTTTTGCGCTGGCGGGAAAACAATCTGCTGACCCGTCTCAACCTCGCCTGGTCGCGCGATGGCGCGCAAAAAGTTTATGTGCAAAACCATATTCATGAACATGGCCAGACCTTTTTCGAATGGCTGGAACGGGGCGCCTATATCTATGTCTGCGGCGATGCCTCGCGCATGGCAAAAGACGTGGACTCCGCCATTCACGCGGTCATCGCCGAACATGGCCGGCTTGATCAGGTAGGCGCGGCGCAATATGTGAAGAAATTGATGGACGAGCGCCGTTATCAGAAAGATGTGTATTGAGTTTGATGCGGGGCCGGGCTTAGGCTTGTGATCTCTGCCGATCAGATACGAGAGATGAGTTGACGTAATACGTGCATTCAACTCGTAAGTGGGTTTTTTTGAATTCCGAGTGGGTTAAGCCGCATGTGGATTTAAGTGTGCAGAAAATGGCATGAACTGCCTGCCGGCGGCACGGAATGACGTAAAGCCGGAACAACACCCCGTCGTCATTCCAATGACGTAAAGCCGGAACAATATCCCGTCGTCATTCCAGCGAAAGCTCGCCTACAGGACGTAGGTGGTAGAGCCGCGTCTGGAACAAGCGGCCGAGGAATCCAGTGGTTTATACAACACATTCCCGCATAAGCGGGAATGACCATTATCGGGGCTTGTCCGCAACATTTTCCGCGCTCACAAAAGCGGTTCATATTTGATACCCGCTTTGTCAAGATGATAAAGCATCAACTCAATAACCCTCTCTGGCTTGATACCTTGCAGCCATTTATTCTTGCGCCCGGTTTTGCCCAAAATACGGTATTCGTCGAGCGCGGCCATAACCACATTGTCCGCTGCATCAATATCCTTCAGGCGGACAACCGGCTTGAAGTTTACATTATGTTTGCCGAATGTTTGGTAATAGTTTTCCCGGCGCGCTGCAAAATCCTTTGTCTTCCCCCACTTACAATTCTCTTTAGTTGCGCAAATTGCCGTGTCCGCACACCTCGGATCATTTGCATTTACAGAAATGGGTTCTTCGTTGTTCAGAGTAACAATGTAAAGTCCAGATCTCATGTTTTTATCCTCCGAATTATTGATAAAGACCTCAATGACGGATCAATCATACACCCGACCCTTATGCCTCAGCCAGCCATGCTCATGCCTGTTTGCGGGGTCGCGGTGGGTCCAGTGAATCACGCCGCCCTTGCTGTTCCACTCGTATTCTCCATAAAACGCCACCACATCACCGATCCTTAAATTCGGGATCCGTGGCGCCAGATCAATATTATGCGCCACCAGCAGAGTTTGAGCATGAGATAATTTCAGTATGAATCTTTGATGCCTGGCGCCCCGGTTATCATCCGGGAGCAGGCGAATCACCGTCCCCGCGCCCTGAATCTGGATATTGCCCTGTTGCGATTCATAGGCCCGCCTTAGCGCGTTGTCATCTGCCCGTGCAAAAAATGAAATCGCGCTTAGCAGCAGCAGGAAAATCGTTAAAATTCGCCTCATACCAATACCTTTTTAGCGGCTGCCAGCCTCTTTCTGTTTGAAGCGCAACCCTAGGCAGTAGACTCGAATGCCGCTCGGCGCTATGCTAAGCGTCGCGCATGGACGCGGTCACTTCGATCTCGATCTTCATGCGTTCATCAAGCAGGCCCGCAACAAGCATCGTCACCGCCGGTCGAGCCGTGCCAAGATATTTCCGGCAAATCGGCCAGCACGGTTCAAAATTATCCGGATCCGGGACGATATAATGCACTCGCACGACGTTGGCCAAACTGGCGCCGGCATCATTCAGCGCGGCTTCGATATTCTTGAAGCATTGCTCGGTTTGCGCGGCGATATCATCCGGGATTTCCATAGTCTCATAGTTAAAGCCGGTGGTTCCCGATACGAAAACATAGTCCCCATCGACCACGGCCCGCGAATATCCAATCCGGGTTTCAAACTCGGACCCGCTTGAAATCAGCCTGCGGTTCATTTATTACCTCTCCAATATTGTTAATGAAGGCCCCAATCTATCAGCAATCTTCTTGCTTTCCAAGATTGTGTCCGGGTTCAATAGTTATGAGATGAATCAGGCAGGTTAACGCAGATTATTGTGTTATTTCGGTTGGTCTTTTGCAGGCGGGCCGAAATAACGTAAAGCCAAAACAACACCCCATCGTCATTCCCGTTGGGCCTGCCTGCGGCAGGCTGGCCGGAATGTATTATATAAATCACTGGATTCCGGCTTTCGCCGGAATGACGGCAATTGTTTCTGCAAGCAGACATTCCCACTCCCGGCCAGACTGAAACCTGCCGCCCCGAATGACCAAATCCGCTTTTCTTGAATGGATGCGGGCCACGATTGCGGCGTCCAGGTAACACCCTCGCCATCTGAAAATAATTGCTGGCGGGTGGATAAAATATGATAGATTTACCGGCTTTTTAAGGCAGGTACAGCATTTAATGGCACGGAACTCAGTGAAATCCACCAGGCCGGACGGCGGGCGCCGGATCGGTATCGTGGGTGGCGGCCAACTGGCCAAGATGACGGCGCTCGCGGCCTTTGAACTTGGCTGCGAGATCGTGATCCTCGAAAAAACGGAAAACACACCGGCCACCCGCCTGCCGGCCGAGATTCTCTATGGCGACTGGGATAACCCGCGGGTTTTATTAAAGCTGGCCCGGCAGGTTGATGTCGTATCTCTGGAAAACGAGTTCGTTAATGCCGACAGTCTGCAAGCGCTGGAAGACGCCGGGCACAGGCTTTATCCGAGCGCGAGAACGGTCGGTCTGGTGCAGGACAAACTCGTGCAAAAACGGACCCTGGATATTGCCGGCATCGCCGTGGCCCCGTTTGCGGCCATCACATTCAGGCCCGACATTACCAGACACGCCAGAAAACTCGGCTGGCCACTGATCGTGAAGGCCAGGAGGTACAGCTATGACGGCAAGGGCAACGCCACCGTCAACGGGCCGCGTGATATTGACGCGGCCTGGAAAAAGCTCGGCGGCGATCAGCGCGCGCTGTACGTTGAGGGATTTTGTCATTTTGTCAGGGAACTCGCGGTGATCATTACCCGCGCGCAGGATGGCAGTATGGTCAGCTATCCCGTGGTTGAAACGGTACAGAGAGACCACATCTGCCATATCGTCCGGGCCCCGGCCGATATTGAACCACGCCTGGCGGAGCGGGCCGTGGCGCTGGCCAAAGAGGCCGTTACAGCGATTGACGGTGTCGGCACGCTCGGGGTTGAAATGTTTTTGACCAGAGAGGGCGATATTCTGCTGAACGAGGTGGCGCCCAGGGTGCATAACTCGGGCCATTACACGATTGAGGCCTGTGAATGTTCGCAATTTGAGAATCACGTCCGCGCCCTGCTCGGGCTGCCGCTCGGCTCGACCCGCCTGATTACCGAGGCGGCCGTGATGGTCAATCTGCTGGGCGAGAGTTCGGGCGATGGCGATCCGGAAGGCATCGACGCCGCGCTGAAAGAGAAAGGCGCGCGTGTGCATGTCTATGGCAAGACCAGGACGACCAGCGGCCGCAAGATGGGGCACGTTACCGCCTTGGGCCCATCGCTTGAGGCGGCGGAAACAACCGCCTTCAATGCCGCCCGCCACATCCGCTTTGGCGCGCACAAATGACCACAACAAACAAAGCGCGGGTCGGCATTATCATGGGCAGTGATTCGGACTGGCCGACACTGAAGGCGGCGGCTGAAATCTGTGATCAATTCTCGGTCGGCTATGAGGCGCGGGTCGTATCGGCCCACCGCACCCCGGATATCATGGCGCGTTACGCCGGGCAGGCGCTTGGCAGAGGCATCAAGGTTATCATCGCGGCGGCGGGCGGCGCGGCCCATCTGCCCGGCATGGTGGCCAGCCATACCCCGCTGCCGGTTATTGGCGTGCCGGTCAGGACAGAGACATTAAGCGGCCTGGATTCCCTGCTGTCAATCGTACAGATGCCGGGCGGCGTGCCCGTGGCCACGGTGGCCATCGGCGCCGGCAAGAATGCCGGCCTGCTTGCGGTCAGAATGCTCGCCATGCACGATGAGGGCCTGTTAAGCAGGTTGGTTGAATATAAAGAACAACTCGCGCTGGAATCCAGCGCAAAGGATAAACGGCTCAACGAGACCCTGGCTAATCCCGGCCGTTAAGTTGCTTTGCCTGCTGCCGTCATTCCGACCTGCCCGTCGCAGGCTGCAATGCAAGCGCAGTCTGGTCTTTAGCCCCCGTCGTCATTCCGGCCTGCCTGCTGCAGGCAGGCGAAAGCCCGCCTACAGGACGTAGGTGGTAGAGCGGCGTCTGGAACAGGCCGCCGAGGAATCCAGTGGTTTATACAAGCCATTCCCGCCAAGGCGGGAATGACATCATTCTGAGAGGCCTGGTATGGACAGCAAAGAATTGTAATCCATTTCACACCCCGGCAATCCTCACGCTTTACTTAAGCCCCTTGCGTCATTTCTGTCACTTCCTGCAAGCAGGTCTGGAACAGGCCGCCGAGGTGGTAGAACGTCAGAAACAGGCCGCCGGGGGATCCAGGGCGATGCCAGATTGGAAACACGTGCAAACAGAACAAGGTAAACTGCAACTCTTTGTGGCCATTGACCGCACCTGTAAGTTGGCCTACGCCGAACGACACACGGATAAAAAGAAGATGACCGCAGTACAGTTCCTGAGAAATGTCATTGCGGCTCTGCCTTACAAGACACACACCCTCCTGACCGATAACGGCGCCCAATTTACCCACCGCAAACAGGACAAACCGGCATCAATGCACCTCTTTGACCGTGTTTGCCAGGAACATGACATTGAACACCGGCTCACCAAAATCAATCATTCCTGGACCAACGGCCAGGTGGAACGCATGAACCGCACTATCAAAGAGGCCACCGTCAAGCGATACCACTACAGCGCACATGAATAACTCAAAGCACATTTACAGACTTTCCTGAAGGCGTACAATTTCGCCAAACGTCTAAAAACCTTAAAAGGCCTGACACCCTATGAGAAAGTCATTGAAGGGTGGCAAAAGGAACCTGAACGGTTTACTATTAACCCTCTTCAGCACATCGCGCGACTATACAGGTAATCAATTCCCGGGGTTTGCCCATCGCCTTTTTCAGTTCCCTGTTAAAAAAGCGAATTTAGCATCTTTCCCGGAATGTTGCATCGCAATATTTTTGTTAAAACCGTGTGCTGCTCAGGAGGGCGATGCCGCGATGCCGGATGGATTTTTATACCTGCTATCACGGCAATGCCCTGACCAATCCTTCATCCGGCTTTCCCTGTCAATTCCGACAAGCCCGCGCGGTAATCCGGGAAGGCCGGTTGCCAGCCTGTCCGCTGGCAGGTCTTTTGATTATCACAGCGGCGGCCCCTGCCGTTTGTTTCGGCCTGGTCAAAACCGGGCGGGGCGGCGCCGAGTCTCTCGGCCAGGAAGGTGTAATAATCCCGCCGCCGGACCGGGTTGCCGTCAGCGCCCAGTTCAACCTGGGCCGGTTCTGCCAACTCGCCCATTCTCTGCAACAGGCTGGCCGCATCCTCCACCCGAATCAGGTTCAGCCAGGCGTCGGCCTGCCCCTGAATGGTCTTGCCCGCGAGGATACCGGCCTGCCCGATAACGCGGCCCGGGCCATACAGACCGGCCAGCCTCAGGACGCGGGCATTATCCATGTGCTTCAGCCAGTCCCGTTCCAGCCGGTATTGACGCTCGGCCCGCGGGCTGTCGATGCTGACTTCACTGTCCGCGTCCACCGCGCGTTCACGCCGGCCATAAACCACCGTCGATGAAACCAGCACGGCGCGCCGCTGCCCGAGCCGGGTCAGCCGCCGCAAAAAGTCGGGGAAAAGCCGCGCCTCTACCCGGCCGGGCGGCACACAGAAATAGATCGACAGGGCATCGTTGTTATCCTCAAGCGCGGACAGGTTGGCCCAACTGCCGGCCACATTACAATCAAGCGGGATGATGCCGGGCGCGGCGGCGCGGCGGGTCAAGTGGCCTCTCTCGCCCTGCAATAAATTCGCCAGATGGCGGCCCAGATAACCGGCGCCAATAATTAAATGGGTATTTTTAAGTGTCATGGTCACAATGATACACGATGGCCCGGGCCTGCCGGACTTCGCGGGTTTGATTCCTGGTCGTTAACGAATATTTCCATTCCACCCCCCTCGTCATTCCGGCGAAGGCCGGAATGACAACGTAGCTGAAATCTACTCTCTGCCATTCCCACCCGCCAGCAACAGGCCAACCAGAACAACACACAATCTGCGTTAACCTGCCTGCGACAGGCAGGTCTGCGTAATCTGCGGATTACATGCCTGTGAACCCGGACAGGGAGTTTTCAGACTTCCTGTCTGCCGTTATACTTGCCGGCTTAATAAAGCTACAAACAACTATTTTCAGGACACCCCAGAGACAAGCAATGAGTGAAGCACAGGACAGGACATTTTTCAGGAACTTCTCGGTCGTGGTGGCGGGTATCGCCGTAATGATGGTGTTGTTCTATGTCGCGGCCCAATTTGCCGGTCATGTCAGTGAAGACCCGGCGTTGCGGATCGATAAAATCGCCCGGATCACCGCGCCGGTCGGCCGCCTCAACGTGGCCGGGACGGAAACCGCCGCCGTGGCAGAGGCCAAAGCCGAGCCCGCCGCCGATCCACCCGCCGGGGCGGAAGCGGCACAGGTCGCAACGGCCGCGGCCATGTCAGCGGAGGATAAAGGCAAGCAACGCTATCCGGCCTGCGCGGCCTGTCATGGCGGCAACGGAGAAGGGGGCATAGGCCCGGCGCTGGCCGGGCAGTCGAGCGAGGATATTGTGTCCAAGCTCACCGCCTACAAGGCCGGCGAGACCCTCGGCGCGCAAAGCGCGCTGATGTGGGGCCAGGCCGCCGCGCTGAGCGAGGATGATATTGCCAATCTGGCGGCGTATATCTCTACCGGATTCAAGTAATATTTTATGTTGTCATTCCGGCCTGCGACAGGCCGGCCGGAATGACGAATTCTCGTTTGCGGAATCTGAAAAAAAATTTGACTAAGCGCATAAAATCCGGTAAAATTCTGTTTTTTAACAAACCTTAGATAAGGGGAAAACCAATGAAATACTTAACAGCAAACTTTAAGAAATCCGCTCTCCGCTCTCCGCTCTCCGCTCTCCGCTCTCCGCTCTCCGCTCTCCGCTCTCCGCTCTCCGCTCTCCGCTCTCCGCTCTCCGCTCTCCGCTCTCCGCTCTCCGCTCTCCGCTCTCCGCTCTCCGCTCTCCGCTCTCCGCTCTCCGCTCTCCGCTCTCCGCTCTCCGCTCTCCGCTCTCCCGCTAATCTGCGCCCTCTTTATTCCGTTTAATCTTCAGGCCGAAGAAGCCGGCGGTTATCTGGGCTTCACGCTGGGCCAGAGCGAGTTTGATTATGATCTGCCGGCTCAGTTTAGAGAGGCCGGCGTCAAAGTGAATGACAGCGTCCTGGGCTGGAAATTTTTCGGGGGCTATAATCTCAATGAATATCTCGGCGCCGAATTTGCCTATGTCAATGCCGGCGAGGTGGAGCTCAAGTGTTGTAAAAAACAAGGCAATACCACTCTGGCCACTATTGAGGTCTCCGGTTTTAGCTTTGCCGGGCTGTTCCGTTATCCGGTAACTTCAGAATTCAGTATCTTTGCCAAAGGCGGCGGCTTTATCTGGAGCCGTGAGGCCGAGGCCAGACCGCCTGCCACAACCATCGCCGAGGACGACGGCATCTCCTACATCGCGGGTCTCGGAGCCGAATATGAGGTGATCGAGAATTTTGGCATCCGGGCCGAGTGGGAAAGGTATGACTACGACAACAGTGTCGATTTATTCAGCTTCGGCCTGCTGTACAAGTTTTGAAAAACCAGTAAAGACCTTGATTTATCGAAATACCCGTATCCGTGGATGCGGGTATTTTTTTGTTTGTCTATGGTGTAAGGGGTGTGAAATGGACTCCGGTTCTGCCTGCCTGCGCTAGGTTGGCTGTCATTCCCGCTGCGGGAAGGGATATTTCGCCGGAATGACGAAACGGGCAGAGCGCTGGAACTGCATCCCTCTACCCACGAATTCAACAGGCGGCGCACTTCCCTGTGCCGCCGCGCGCTTGCCTTATTTCAGTTTCAGGCTGTTCTGATAGGACTGTTCGGAGAGGGCGTCCCAGCCTTCATAGCTGGCCTGAAAAGATTTATAGGAGTCATAGACCCGCTTAAAGGCGGGGTTCGCGGCCGACTCTTCGGCCATGGTTTCGCGGGTGGCCTGTTTCAGCGCCAGCAGCACTTCCTCCGGAAACTCAACGATCTGGATGTTCTCCTTGCTTTTCAGTTCATTCAGGGCCTGCTGGTTGTAAAATCCCATCTGGACATACATCCAGCCGTTAATGGCCGTGGCCGTCACTTCCACGGCCCTTTGCAGATCCGCCGGCAGCGAGGCCCATTTATCGGTGTTGATCATCAACTCAAACACGGTGCCCGGTTCATGCCAGCCCGGATAGTAATAATAGCTGGCCGCCCGGTTCAGACCCAGGCGCAGGTCGTGGAACGGCGCGACCCACTCGGTGGCGTCGATCGTGCCGCGTTCCAGCGCCGTATAAATCTCGCCGCCGGCCATCAGCACCGGGTTGCCGCCGGCCTTTTTCAAGACCTTGCCGCCCAGGCCGGGGATGCGCATCCGCAGGCCGGCGATGTCGTCCAGCGAGTTGATCGGCTTGTTAAACCAGCCGCCCATTTGAATATCGGAATTGCCCATCGGAAACGCGATCAGATTAAAGGGCTTGTAGGCCTCGCGCCACAGGTCCAGGCCGCCGCCGTTATAAAGCCAGGCATTCATGCCCTTGGGCGTCATCCCAAACGGCACGGATGAGAAGAACTGCGCCTCCGGCACCTTGCCGGCCCAGTAATAAGGCGAACCGTGCCCCATCTCGACGGTGCCCTGCGAGACGGCGTCAAATACGCCGAGCGCCGGCACCAGTTCGCCGCCCGCATAGACCTTTATGTCCAGCCGGCCATTGGTCATGGTGCGCACATCGTCGGCAAATTTTTCCACGCCCTCCTGAAAGATCGGGAAATTTGCCGGCCAGGTCGTGACGATCTTCCATTCGTATTTCTTTACCGGTTCCGGGGCCGCGCTGGCCGCCGGCTCGGGGGCCGGACTCGCCGTCGTCTCCGCTTTATCACCGTGACCACAGGCGCTGACAAGGAAGCCCGCCAGTAAAAGTGAAACAATTTTTAGTGTATTCATAATATTCTCCTGCTTTTATGTTGCTGATAGGACGATCAAACGGCTGTTTGATCAACCGGCTTTAATCAGCCGGGAATCAGGTTGGCATAGGCCGCGACCAGCCATTTACAGCCGGCCTGTTCAAAGTTGACCTGGATGCGCCGGTGGCCACCGCTGCCTTCCAGATTGAGGATCACGCCCTCGCCGAATTTGGCGTGTCGGACGCGCTGGCCCAGTCTGAATTCATCGTGCTCTCCTGCGCTATCGGCCTTGCTGAACAGCGCCGGGTTTATACTGCCCTTCATGCGGATATCGCGCAGCAGTTTGGCCGGGATTTCCTCAATAAAACGGGAAGCCGCGGGATAATAATCGGCCCCGTGCAGGCGCCGGTGCTGGGCATGGGTCAAGGTCAATTTCTTTTGCGCGCGGGTGATGCCCACGTAGCAAAGCCGCCGTTCCTCCTCCAGTTGGGCCAGGGCCTCGCTGCTGCGTTGATGCGGAAACAGGCCCTCCTCCATGCCGACCAGATAGACATCCGGGAATTCCAGGCCCTTGGCTGAATGCAGGGTCATCATATGCACGCAGGCGCTGTTGTCAACCGCCTGGGTTTCGCCGGATTCCAGCGCGGCATGGGCCAGAAAGGCCGACAGGGTATCCATCTCCGCCAACTCCTCCGCGGGGCCAAGCGCAAACTGCCCGGCGGCCGTCACCAGTTCTTCCAGATTTTCGATCCGCGCCAGACCCTTCTCGCTCTGGTCTTTTTTATAATGCGCCGCCAGGCCGCTCAGGCGAATAACCTTGTCCACCTGTTGATCCAGCGTGGCCTCCGCCTCGGCCTCTGTCATCTGCCGGATCAGGTCCATGAACTGCAAAAGCGCGTTCAGCGCCCGCGCGCTCAGGAGTTTATGTTCAATATTATGCCGGGCCGCCTGCCACAGCGAGCACCGGTCGCGTCTGGCCGTGCCGCGCAGTTCTTCCAGCGTGCGCTGGCCGATACCGCGCGCCGGGGTATTCACAATCCGTTCAAACGAGGCGTCATCGTCCTGGAACCGCGCCAGACGCACATAGGCCAGCGCGTCCTTGATCTCGGCGCGCTCATAAAACCGCATACCGCCATAAACGCGGTAAGGGATGCGGGCCTGCATTAACGCCTCTTCAAGCAGGCGCGACTGCGCGCTGATCCGGTATAAAATCGCATAATCATCATAGGACTTGCCCTCATCGGCCGCGCTCTTTATCTGCTCCACCACATAACGCGCCTCATCGGTTTCGTTATATGCCATGTACAGATCGACAGGCTCGCCGTCTTCGACTTCGGTCCACAGATTTTTGCCAAGACGGCCGTGATTATTGGCAATCAACTCGTTCGCGGCCTTTAAGATCGTGCCCGTTGAACGATAATTCTGTTCCAGCTTCATCAGGCGGGTGTCCTTGAAATCCTGCTCAAACGCGCGCATGTTTTCAACCCGCGCGCCCCGCCAGCTATACACCGATTGATCATCATCGCCCACCGCAAACAGGGTATTATCCTGCTGACCGGCCAATAATCTCAGCCAGGCGTATTGCAGGGCGTTGGTGTCCTGAAATTCATCGACCAGGACATACCTGAAGCGGTGTTGATAATGCTCGCGCAGCGCGGCCTGATCCCGAAACAACTCAAACACCCGCAATAACAACTCGGCAAAATCAACCAGGCCGGCGCGTTCACAGGTTTCCTGATAAGTTTTATAGACCTCAATCAACTGGGCCGTGGTGGGGTCCTCCTGCGGGTCAATATGCCCGGGCCGCAAGCCCTCGTCCTTGCGCGCATTGATAAACCACTGCGCCTGGCGCGGGGGATAGCGGGATTCATCCAGCAGCATGCTTCGGATCACGCGCCGCACCGTGCGGTATTGATCCTCATTATCCAGAATCTGAAAGGTCTCGGGCAGGCGCGCCTCCTGCCAGTGCGCGCGCAACAGGCGGTGCGACAGGCCATGAAAGGTGCCGACCCACATGCCGCGCACCGATTGCCCGAGTAAATGCTCGATACGGCCGCGCATTTCCGCCGCCGCCTTGTTGGTGAAGGTCACGGCCAGGATGCTATAAGGGCTGGCCTGTCCGGTTTCGATATACCAGGCGATACGATGCACCAACACCCGGGTCTTGCCGCTGCCGGCCCCGGCCAGCACCAGCAGATTGCCATTATCCGCCGCCACGGCCTCGCGCTGCGCGCTGTTGAGCGAATCAAGAATACGGGAAACATCCATAAACCGGATTGTACGCAAATAAAGCCCTTCTATTAAGCCGCGACCTTCATTATTTTTGAGATTGGGCGTTGCCGGGATACCTTAACTATTTCCATTCCCGGCCCCGCCATCATTCCGGCAGTGTGGGCGGGTAATCCGCAGATTTCGCAGATTAGCGCAGATTATATGCTCGTTTCGGTTGATTTGGCGCAGGGAGATCAGGATAGTGGAAAACAGAACAACACCCCGTCGTCATTCCGGCGAAGGCCGGAATCCACCCGTGTCAGCCCTGCCTGCGGCAGGCAGGGGGAATAACTCCGCGTAATCGGCGTAATCTGCGGACAGGAATCACAAGCAAAATAATTCAAAAAAACTTGACCAGGATCATAAAGTCCGGTAAAATTCCATGTTTTTTACAACAGCATAAAGGGGAAAAACTAATGCGCTGCCCAACCACAATATTTGCTCTCCGCTCTCCGCTCTCCGCTCTCCGCTCTCCGCTCTCCGCTCTCCGCTCTCCGCTCTCCGCTCTCCGCTCTCCGCTCTCCGCTCTCCGCTCTCCGCTTTTTAGCGTAATCTGCGCCCCGGCCCTGCTGCTGATCGCAACCGTCGTTGAAGTCCGGGCCGCCACTATCACCATCGACAAGGCCGAGACCCAAACCAACGGCGGCCAGACGCCCTCGGCCACGGGCAACAACACCATCACCGTCACCAAAGACGGCGCTATCACCACCACGGGAGGCGGTGGTCTTAGCACGCGCCGCCCGGCCATTGAATCGTTGACAGACCGCAACACCATCAGCAACGCGGGCCGTATCCGCACTTCCGGCGCCTTTGCCTTTGGCATTCGGGCTAGAAACAACAACACCATTACCAATAAGATGGACGCCAGCATCAGCACCGAAGGCGAGTTCGCCTATGGCATTGCGGCCTCTGACAACAACACCATCACCAATGAGGCGGGCGCCAGCATCAGCACCAAAGGCAGGATCGCCCGGGGCATTGAGGCCAATGACAACAGCACCATCAGCAACGCGGGCAGCATCAGCACTGAAGGCAGGGACTCCGATGGCATTTGGGCCAGTGACAAAAACGAAATTACCAACAGTGGCCGCATCAGCACCACCGGGGTCAATGCGCCGGGCGTCCGGGCGCGCAATGACAATACCCTCACCAACAAGACGCGCGGCGTCATCACTACCCGGGATGCGGATGCCATAGGCATTTTAATGCTCAATGGCAATGCCTTCATCAATGAAGCGGACGCTGCCATCCGCACGGGCGGCGCGAATGCCACCGGCATCCGGGCCGGATTGGCGAAGCGCTTACTCTCATTCTTTAACAGGCCGGACAACGGCAATAACCGCATCACCAACGATGGCGAGATCCGCACGGGCGGGGCCAATGCCGCGGGGATTCAGGTTGTTGGCGCGAACAATACCGTGACCAATAACGGCAGCATCCACACCACCGGCGAAGGCGCGGCGGGTCTGCTGGGCATCACGGTCAACACGCAGGGCCGAAGGCCCGAGGCGCCCCGTGTTGACGTTTTACTCACCCTGCGGCCCACCGGTACCCGCTTCACCAACAACGGCACGATCAACACCACCGGGGCCAATGCGCCGGGGATCCGGGTCGGGGACAAGACCACCGTAACCAACAGCGGCCGCATTGCGGTCACCGGCCTCGGTTCGGCCGGGATTCGGGCCGGAGATGGCAACGAACTGACCCTAAGCGGTACCATCACCAGCGCCCAGGGCAGCGCCCTGATTCTCGGCGACAACAACACCGTCAACCACAGCGGCAACAAGACCCTGCGTTCCAACGGCGCCAATACCCCGACCGTGGTTATGGGCAGCGGCAACACGCTGACCAACACGGGTACTATTGAGGCTACGGGCACGGGGGCCAATGCCCATGCCATCACGGGTGACAGCAACAACACCATCAACAACCGCGGCACAATCAAGGCCAACCCTGACGGCGCCGGCAAGGCCATTCACTTTACGGGCAGCGGCAACATCATAAACCTGCAAGCCGGTTCTGTGCTCATCGGCGACATTGAGCCCGGCGCTGGTGGCAAGATTAACGATACCAGCAAAGAGCCCGGCGCCAAAGTTGCCGGCGCCGGCAGCAAGGCCGGCAAAGTTACCGTTGCCGTTGACAAGGCCAGCGGGGGTTTCAGGATAAACGTCAGCGCCGCGCCGGCCTATTCCGTATTGTGGGATTCCATTGATTCCGTCAGCGCCCGGCCCGGCAGCGGGCAGGGGCTGCCGTTCTTCTACAACGCCCAAAGCCGCCAGTTCGCCACCTACGATACCCGCCTGCTGGCGAGCGCGGCCCGGAACCTGGGCGATGTCAGCGGCAATATCAGCGGCCTGATGGCCCGGCCCGTGCTGGCCTCTTCTGCCAATACCCGCAACCTGAACCCGAGCGGGCGCGCGGCGGCCTTCTGGCTCAGTCCCTTCGGCAGCCGCGCCCGGGAGCGGGAGAGCGGCCCGGCGGGGCTGAGCCCGGAGCTTACCCATGTGGGGCTGGCCGGGGGCTATGATGTCCGCTTTGCCGCCACGCAACTCGGCGTGCTGGCGGGCTATGGCCGGGGGGAACGGGTCTTTGAGGGAGAACAACGCTTTAAGCCCGGCCCCGGGGTGTTCAAGGGGCCCTTTGCCGGGCTTTATGCCCGTCAGGATTTTGCGCGGTTCTATGTGCATCTGGGGCTTGCGGGTGGGACCTTGAAGCATGAACACAGCCGTCTGGTGAATGACCAGCGGGGGTTAAACGGCGAGACGCGGGCCGAGGCGCGCACGCGCAGTTGGTGGCTGGCGCCGGAGGCGCGGATTGGGTGGCGGGCTTTGGATACGGGTTTGGCGCGGTTTGAGCCTTCGCTGTCGGCCCGTTATGCGCGGCAGAGCATCCGGGCTTATACCGAAACGGGGATTCGGGCCCCGGCCGCGGTGGGGCGGCGCACGGTGGAGATGGTGGAGACGCGCCTGGAGATGAAGGCCAGCCGGGAGGTTGGCCCGGGGCGTTTGGCCTTGCGGCTGGGCTGGCAGTATCGGAATGACTTGAATTCGAACCGGACGCAGGTTCGGCTTTTGGGTGAGACGCGGAGTTTGAGATTTGAGCCGAAGTTGGGTAGCAGTGTTTATCTGGGTGCGGAGGCGGAGTTTGAGTTGGCCCCGGGTTTGTTCTTTAGTCTCAACAGCGAGGCGGTGTCCGGGGGCGGGTATCGGAGTTTGAGCGGGATGGCGAGTTTGTATATGCGGTTTTAGGGGGCGGGCGGACTTTGGTTTCTGTCATTCTGACCCCCGTTGTCATTCCAGCGAAAGCTCGCCTACAGGACGTAGGTGGTAGAGCGGCGTCTGGAACAAGCCGCCGAGGAATCCACCCGCGTCAGCGGGAATAATGACCAGTCCTTCAATTGTCATTCCCGCTCGCGCGGGAATGTATTACATAAACCACTGGATTCCAGCTTTCGCTGGAATGACGATGGGGGGTATGGATGCAGCACGGCAGCCTTCAATGTCATTTTCGTTCCTTACGTCATTTATGGACAGGATGTCCTGTATGCGGCGACCTGCCTGCAGCAGGCAGGGGGAATGACTCTGCGTAATCTGCGTAATCTGCGGATTGTTTTCCACGACGCAGACAGGAACGACGGACTTTTCAGGTCTTCTCAAGCCGCCTCAAAAAGACCCGCATTTCCCTCACGGCCTGCTTGTCGCCATTCTGCTCGGCGGCCCGGATGCCTTTTTGATAGGCCGTGCGCGCGGCTTCCGTTTGACCGGTTTCGTTCAGCGCCCTGGCATAGCGTTTCCATGCCGCCGAGTAGCCGGGGTCAAATTCCAGCGCCTTTTCAAGCTGGCCGATGCTGTTTTTGTAGTCCTTGAGCCGTTGATATTCGGCGCCCAGGCTGTAGCGCAGCAGGGCATTGTCCTGACCTTTGTCGAGCAGCGCCTTGAAGGTGTCGATTCTGTTCATTGCTATGGTTTTTGCGCGATCAGCATGGCCTGATTGCGAAAGCCGCGGCGGATATCGCCGACTGTCCCCTCTTCACGGTAATACAGGATAGACCAATCCTTAAAAAAACCGAGCAGTTCATTGTTATCCAGCAGATATTTCGGATTGCGCGGCCCGTCGCTATCGACTTTGTTTTTGGTAAAGGTCTGGTAAAAGATCAGGCCGTCTTTAGCCAGCGCCCGTTTGATATCCGCCATGATCGCCCGATCCAGAAAACGGCTGACGACAATGACATCAAATGAATCGGGCTCGGGCGGTTGGCACGCGACATCGCGGACCTCACAGGCAACGCTCAAGCCCTCCTCTTGCGCATTATCCACCAGCCCGGCCAGCGCCGTGGCCGAAATATCCCAGGCGGAAACGCTGAGGCCGCTTTGGGCCAGACACAGTGCATTGGCGCCCGCGCCACAGGCCAGATCCAGCGCCCGGCCCGAGGCCGGCAGCAGGTGCCGGTTGCGCCTGAGCACCCGCGCGGCCGGCGGCAGATCGCCCGCGTGGTCTTCGCTGTATGTTTCCGTTCGGTCTTTCATTTTCCTGTTCAACGGCGCCAGAAGGTGGGCGTGAATAACACCAGCAGGGTGAAAATCTCAAGCCGGCCCAGCAGCATTGCAAAACACAGGATCCACTTGGCCGTGTCATTAATGTCGGCATAGTGCAGGCTGGCCTCGCCGAGGCCCGGCCCGAGATTATTCATACAGGCCGCGAGCGCCGAAAAAGCGGTCACCTGGTCCAGTTCGGTCATCATCAGGGCCAGCAGCAGGATGGAAAAGACCGCGACGTAAACCGCGAAAAATCCCCATACGGCCTCAATGATCCGCTCGGGAATGGGCTTGTTGCCGATTTTAATCACGAATATCGCGCTCGGATGCACCAGGCGCCTGATCTCGCGCATCCCCTGCTTGAACAGCAGCAGCATGCGGATCACCTTGATGCCGCCCCCGGTCGAGCCGGCGCAGGCGCCGATAAAACTGGAGAATAATAACAGCAACGGCAAAAAACCCGGCCAGTTATGATATTCCGTGGTGGTGAAGCCGGTGGTGGTGGCGATGGAGACGGTCTGAAAGACGCTGTCTTCAACGGCCTTGAACAGGCTGTCGTAATCCTTGGCGATGATGTGATAGACGATCACGATCAGGCAGATGATCAGCAGTATGCCGAAGTAGGCGCGCAGTTCGGCGTCCTGATAATAGGTCTTGAGGCTGGCGTTGTGCCAGGCCATAAAATGCAGGCTGAAGTTAATGCCGGCCAGCAGCATAAAGACCACCGCGACCGACTCGACGGCGACACTTTGATAATGGCCGATGCTGGCGTCATGGGTGGAAAAGCCGCCGATGGAGACGGTCGAAAAACTGTGGCTGACGGCGTCAAACAGGCTCATGCCCGCCAGCCAGTAGGCGCCGGCGCATAATATCGTGATGCTCAGATAGATATACCACAGCGCCTTGGCGGTTTCGGTGATGCGCGGGGTCAGCTTGGTGTCCTTGACCGGCCCCGGCGTCTCGGCCTTGTAGAGTTGCATGCCGCCGATGCCGAGCATGGGCAGGATGGCGACCGCCAGCACGATGATGCCCATGCCGCCCAGCCATTGCAGTTGCTGGCGATAGAACAGGATCGATGGCGGCAGATGGTCGATCCCCACGATGATGGTGGCGCCGGTCGTGGTCAGGCCGGATATGGATTCGAAAACGGCGTCATGCAGGGCCAGATCGGGGCTGTCCGAGAGGATCAGCGGGATGCTGCCCGACAGGCCCAGCGCGACCCAGAACATCACCACCACGATAAAGCCGTCACGCAGGCGCAGTTCGTTTTTTATGCCCCGCACCGGCAGCCACAGGATCAGGCCGCCGGCGAGGATCAGGACGAATGCCGAGAGGAAGGGGCGGGCCATGCCGTCCGCGCTGATCAGCGCGATCAGGAGCGGCGGCAGCATGGTGATGCTGAACAGCGACAACAGGATGCCGAGGATGCGTTGAATGACGGCGAGTTGCATTTTTTGGATCGTTGCTTCGGGCGGGCTTATAAAAAGGTGACGCCCACCTGAAACAGGGCCTCAACCTCGGCCACGTATTTTTTATCGGCAACCACCAGGATGACATGGTCTTCGGCCTCGATGACGGTATTTTTATCGCAGGTCAACACCGCATCGCCGCGCACGATCGCGCCAATCGTGGCCGCGTGGGGCAGGTCGATCTCCGCGATCCTGCGCCCGACCACTTTGGATGAAGCGCGGTTGCCGTGGGCAATGGCCTCGATGGCCTCGGCCGCGCCGCGGCGCAGGGCATGCACCACTACCACATCGCCCTTGCGCACATGCGCCAGCAGGCTGCCGATCGTGGCCTGTTGGGGCGAGATGGCGATGTCGATGGTATTGCTTTGCACCAGATCGACATAGGCGGCCCGGTTGATCAGGGCCATGACCTTGCGCGCGCCGAGCCGCTTGGCCAGCATCGAGGAGATGATATTGGCCTCATCGGCGTTGGTGAGCGCGCAGAAGGCGTCGGTTTTATGGATGTCTTCCTCGCTCAGCAGGTCTTCATCGGCCGCGTCGCCGTTTAATACGATGGTGTGGTTTAAGGCTTCCGAGGCGAGGCGGGTCCTGGCCGGATCCAGTTCGATCAATTTTACCTTGCAGGTCTTTTCGAGGGACTCGGCCAGGCGGATGCCGATGTTGCCGCCGCCCGCGATCAGGATGCTTTTCAGCGGTTTTTCCCGGATCCGGATCAGTTGCAGCAGTTGCCGGATAAATTTGCGGGAACTGATGATAAAGACCTCGTCATCAGGCTCAATGACGGTGTCGCCGTTGGGGATGACCGCCTGCTTGTCCCGGAAAATAACCGGGATGCGATAGTCGATGCCGTTCAAACGGCTTTTGAGATCGCGCAGCGAATGCCCGGCCATAACGCCGCTGAGGGCCGCCTTGAGCGCGACCATCTGCGCCTTGCCCTCGGCGAAGTCGAGCACCTGCAAGGCGCCCGGATGGGTGATCAGCCGCCGGATATAGTCGGTCACGATCTGTTCCGGGCTGATCAACACGTCAATGGGCAGGGCTTCCTGGGCAAACAGGATCGCGCTGTTAAGGTATTCCGTTTCCCGGATGCGCGCGATCTTGGTGGGGGTATGAAACAGGGTATAGGCCACCTGGCAGGCGATCATATTGACTTCGTCACTGTTGGTCACGGCCAGGATCATGTCCGCGTCCTTGGCCCCCGCCCGGGCCAGCACCGACGGATGCGAGGCCACGCCGGTGATGGCGCGCAGATCATAGCGCTCGCTGATCAACTGTAATGCGGCCGGGTTGTTGTCCACCAGGGTAATATCGTTGTCTTCATTGACCAGGTTGGCCGCCACGGAGGCCCCGACCTGACCGGCGCCCAGGATGATTATTTTCATTTGAGTTCAATGCCCAGCATTTTCAGTTTACGGTACAGATGGGTTCTTTCTATACCCACGGCGCTCGCGGCCCGGCTGACACTGCCGTTTGCCCTGGCCAGTTGATATTCCAGATAGGCCCTTTCAAAGTTTTCCCTGGCCTCGCGCAGCGGCAGGTCAAAGGCGGGGCTTTTTGCCAAAAATCCGCCGTGTTTATCCCCGCTCCGGCCGAGCGCGGCCTCCACCTCGGCCACGCCGATAATCGCCTCGCGGCCGAGTATCAACAGGCCCTGCACCAGGTTTTTCAACTCGCGCTCGTTGCCCGGCCAGTGATAGCCGCGCAGCCGGTTTTGCGCGGCGATATTAAAGCGGCGGCAGGGCAGGCCCTCGGTCTCGGTAAAATAATTCACATAATAATCAAGCAAGGCCGGAATATCTTCGTAATGCTCCCGCAATGCCGGCACGGTCAGCGGCAGAATATTGAGCCGGTAGTATAAATCGTCCCTGAAGCCGCCCTCCCGCAGCCGCTCTTCGAGGTCGAAACGGGTGGCCGCGACCAGCCGCATGTCCGCCGGGCGCCGCTCCGCGCCGCCGCCGCGGGTAAATGTTTTGCTTTCCAGCACGGCCTGCAGGGCGGCTTGCAGCCTGTCGTCAAGTTCGCCGACATCCTCGATAAACAGCGTGCCGCCCTGGGCCTGCTCGAAATAACCGGTCGGGCGCCCGGTGTTTGTCGCCGTGTTTGACTCCGGGCCGAATAAGGTGGCCGCGGCCTGTTCCCGGCCCAGAGCGGCCACGCTGACCGCGATAAACGGCCCGGCCCGCCTGCCGCCGAGGGCGTGCAGATAACGCGCATAGCCCAGCTTGTCGGCGCCGGACTCGCCCTTGATCAGCACCGGCGTGTCATGCCGCGCCAGCCGGGTGATCCGGGCGCGCAGATCGACCATCACCCTGCTTTTGCCAACGGGCGCAAGCCGCGCCAGGGCCGTGTCCGGCGTCGGCCGCTGCGCCTGTTGCGGCGCGCCATTCGCCAGGGCCTGTTTGACGGTCAGCAATAATTTCGCGGTGGATAAGGGTTTCTCGATAAAATCATAAGCGCCATAGCGGGTCGCCTCGACGGCGGTTTCGACATTGCCGTGGCCGGACATCACCACCACCGGCATAGACAGATTATCGGCCTCCTGCCATTCCTTGAGCAGGCTGATGCCGTCAACATCCGGCATCCAGATATCCAGCAGCGCCATATCCGGTTTGAAACTCCGGATCAGCGCGCGCGCCTCGGCCGCGTGCTGGGCCACGCTGACCTTGAAGCCTTCATCTTCCAGAATTTCCCGCACCAGGCCGCGGATATCCGGCTCATCATCCACCACCAGGATATGACGCTTTAACATCAGGCTGTCTTCGCCGCGGCGCGGGTGTCGGCCTCATACGCCGCCAGACGTATGACCGCCGAGGCCCCCGCGCCGCCAGGGTTGTTTTCCAGCCAGACCCGGCCCTGGTGTTCATCAATGATGCGCTTCACGATTGCGAGCCCGAGGCCGGTGCCTTTGCGTTTGCCGGTGACATAGGGTTCAAAGACTTCCCCGGCCAGTCCGGCGTCGATGCCCGGGCCGTTATCGCTAATGCGGACCTCGATCATGCTGGCGCCGTTGACCCTGACTCTGGCCGCGCTGATCGTCAGCGCATTATCATTATTGATCGTGTTGGCATCAACCGCGTTGGCCAGCAGATTGTTGAATACCTGGCGCAGTTTCCTTTCATCGCCGCGGATGGCCGGCAGACCGGCCTCAATGCGGGCCGTGATGCGGTTGCCAAAGGCGAGGCCGGCCAGCAGGGCAAGGCCGAGGCCGAGACCGGCCTGCCGCGGCCCGCGCCAGGCTGAAAAAGAGGCCGCCCGGCCCTTACTCTTTTCCCAGGCAGGCATAAAAAAAGCCGTCCATATTATGTTCACCGGTAATAATCTGCCGGCCGTAACCCGTATCCGTGCCCCAGTCCGCCGGCAGGGGGTTGATCACACAGTCTTTGCGGGTGGCCTGAAAGCGCTGTATCAGCGCCGAGTTTTCCTGCCGGAGCACGGAACAGGTCGCATACAGCAGCTGGCCGTTTTTTTTCAGCGCGGGCCAGAGCGCGCACAGCAATTCAAACTGTAGCCGGTTCAACTGGTCGATTTCTGCTGCGGTTCTTAATAATTTGATGTCCGGGTTGCGGCGGATAACGCCCGTGCCGGAACAGGGCGCGTCCAGCAGGATGCGGTCGTAGCCGCTTTTATCCCGCCATTGCTCCGTGGCCAGCGCGTCACAGATTTTCACTTCCGCCTTCAGATTGAGGCGTTGCAGGGTGGCTTGCAGCCTTTGCGCGCGGGCCGCCTCTTTCTCGATCAATAATAATGAATCCAGATCGGGCTGTAATTCCAGGATGTGGGCGCTCTTCCCGCCCGGCGCCGCGCAGCAATCCAGGACCTTGTGGCCGGGCCGGATATCGAGCAGGCCCGTGGCCAGTTGGGCCGCCAGATCCTGTACGGAGACCAGACCGGCGCCGAAGCCGGGCAGTTGATCCACGGCGCGGGGTCGGTCGAGCAACAGGGCCTCGGGCGACAGGGCGGCCGGTTTTGCGCCGATATTATGCTCGTCCAGCCTTTTTAGATACGCGGCGCGGGAATTCTTCAGGCGATTGACGCGCAGATACATGGGCGGGCGCCGGTTGTTTTCGCTCAGAATGGTCTCGCATTGCGCGGGCCAGTCCCGCCTCAGCCGTTCAATCAGCCAGACGGGATGCGCGCTCCGGGCCGCCGGGTCATTTTCCAGTGACGCCATGAGCGTGTCCTTGTCTCTCAGAAAGCGGCGCAGCACCGCGTTGACAAATCCCCTGGCCCATTTTTTATTCAGGCTCAGGCAGGTCTCCACGGTTTCCTTGACCGCGGCATGGGGGGCGATATCCATGTATCTTAACTGATATAAGCCGAGCAATAACAAATAGCCCAGTTCACTGTCCTTGCCCCTGACCGGTCTCTGCAAGAGTTGCCCGAGCAGGCGCTCAAGTTGCGGATACCAGCGCAAGGCGCCGTAACACAGTTCCCGGATCAGGGCGGTTTCCGGCGCGGGCTGCCGCGCCAGTTCATTTTTTATCGCCAGCGGCAGGATGACCCGCTCTTCCAGCACCTGTTTGAGGATCCGGGTCGCAATGTAACGGGCGGACATGGCGGGGCCAACGCGGGTTCAGTCTAAAAAGCCGGGATAACCGTTCAGAAAATCCCTGGCGCTGACGGCCTTTTTGCCGGGTAATTGCAGGCGGGTAACGGCCAGCAGGCCTTGCCCGGTCTGAATATCGAGGCTGTCTTTGCCCTTTGAAACAGCGCCGGGCGGGCGGGCCGGGCCGGCCGCCGGCCTGGCTTTGGCCTCCCAGATACGCATCGATCGCTCGCCCAGTCTGGCATGGGCCACGGGCACCGGATTGAAGGCCCGCACCTTGCGCGCCAGTTCTGCGGCGGGCGCGCGCCAGTTCAGTTCGGCCTCCTGTTTTGTGATCTTGCGGGCATAGGTCGCCAGCCGGTTGTCCTGTGGGGTCTTGTGAATGTCTCGCGCGGCGATCCGGTCCAGGGCGGCGTTGATGGCGTCCGCGCTTATTTGCGCCAGGCGCTCATGCAGGGCACCGCCCGTGTCCCCGGCCCAGATGGGGCAGGCGATTTGCTCGATGATCGGACCGCTGTCAAGCCCGGCCTCCATCTGCATAATGCTGATGCCGCTCTGCTGGTCGCCGGCCTCGATGGCCCGCTGTATGGGCGCCGCGCCGCGCCAGCGCGGCAGCAGCGAGGCATGGATATTGACGCAGCCATAGCCGGGTGTTGCCAGGATTTCAGGCGTGAGCAGCAGGCCATAGGCCACGACCAGCATTAAATCAATATCCTGCAGGCTGTCGGGCCTGAATGCGTTCGCGTTTTCAGGTTGCAGCAAGGGCAAACGGTGTTCGAGCGCGCACATCTTGACCGCGCTCGGCCTTGCCTTGCGGCCTCGGCCGGCGGGCCGATCCGGCCCGGTGAAGACCCGTTTGACAGGGTGCCGCCCGGCCCGCAGCAACGCTTCCAGCACTTGCCGCGCGAACGGGGGCGTGCCGGCAAAGGCCAGTCTCAGCCCGCCTTCGTTCACGAGACCTGGTTGTGGCGTTTTTCCTGCTTGCCGATCTTCTTTTTGAGGCGCTGTCTTTTTAAGGGCGAGAGGTAGTCAATGAACAGCCTGCCGTTGAGGTGATCGATTTCGTGTTGCACACACACGGCAAACAACCCGCCGGTTTCGGTCGTGACCGTCTCGCCGCTCAAGGTCTGATAGCTGAATTCGATCCGTTCGGCCCGTTCAACCACGTCAAAATAACCGGGCACGGACAGACAGCCCTCGCGCATGATCTCCCTGCCGTCCGTGCGGATGATCTCCGGGTTGATCAGATACAATGGCTGGTTTTTTTCCTCCGACAGGTCGATAACGGCAATCCGTTGCTGAATATTGACCTGGGTCGCGGCCAGACCGATGCCGCCCTCGTCATACATGGTTTCCAGCATGTCCGCGGCAATCCTTTTGATATTTTCATCAATATTCTCGACCGGCACGGCCTTTTTCCGCACGCGCTCATCCGGGAAATGTAAAACCTGCAATATCGCCATGACCGTATCGGCTCCAAATCAGTAGTTGTTGACTTATGCTCAGTATATCAGCAAAATTCGGCTATTGGGTCGGCAGCCACGATTAAAAATGACGCGGGCGCTAACACTTTGCCGGATTTTTTGCTAATCTACGTCAGGGAAATTATACAAGGTAAGAGGCATGTTAAACAAAATTCTGATTTCATTTGCAGTTTTATTATTTGCAACGGGCGTGAGGGCCGATCAGTTGACATTGAATCCTGATCACCCTGACACATACACGGTAGTCAAGGGCGATACCCTGTGGGATATATCCGGCCGCTTTCTGGAACAGCCCTGGCGCTGGCCGGAAATCTGGGATGTTAACCCGCAGATTGAAAACCCCCACCTTATCTATCCCGGCGATATTATCTCGCTGAGCTACCAGGACGGCCGGCCCAGACTCGATCTGGAACGCGGAACCGGGGGGCGGACGGTGGCCGGCAGATACGTTAAATTATCGCCGACGATACGCAGTTTGAGTAATATCGAGGCCATACCGCCGATTCCGGTCGATGCCATACAACAATTCCTGAAACAGCCGCTGGTGCTCAATGATAATGAGATCGAGAGTTGGCCCTATATCGTCTCAAGCTATGACGAGCACCTGATCGCAACCACGGGCAACAAGATTTACGTGCGCGGCATACCCGAGGATTCGGACATTTCCCGCTATTCCATCTATCGCAAGGGGCCGGCCTATACCCGGCCCAAGCAGAATCCCGCCGAGAAAACCGAGATCCTGGGTTATGAAGCGATCTATGTGGGCGATGCGCGCCTGACCGCGCGCGGCGACCCGGCCTCCGCCATCATCACGGTGGTGGATCGCGAGGTTCTAAACGGCGACCGGCTGCTGCCGCAGTCGGATGAAGGCGTCAGCACCGAATTTGTGCCGCGCCCGACCGATACCGAGGTCGAAGGCAACATTATCTCGGTGATTGACGGTATTTCCCAGATCAGCCAGTATCAGGTCGTGGTGCTGAGCCTCGGCGCGGAGCAGGGAATCGAGCCGGGCAATGTGCTCGGCGTCTATCAAAGCGGCTATGTCGTGCAGGACAGGATCGGGCCCAATCTGACCCAAAGCGAAGCCCAAAAACAGGCCGCGCGGGCCGAGGCCGTGCAAAACGCGACCAGCGCCATCGGTCAGACCGCCACCAAAATAGGCCATGCCATGCAGGATATTGTCCATAAGTTCGATCAGACCTTCCCGTACATCGCCAACAAACAGGCCAGGAGCGAGCCGGTCACCCTGCCGGAGGAATATGTGGGCGTGGTGTTGGTGTTCAGGACCTTTGACAAGGTCAGCTATGCGCTGGTGATGGAGACCCGGGGGCCGGTGCATGTGCTGGATACGGTGCGCAGCATCTAGCGCAGTATCCAGTCCGGGTCTGAACATAATACGCCGCGGGCGGGCGCCGCAGAAACCCGCCCGGATTTTCTTGTCGCGGCATGGATGAGGCTACCCGCGGCCTGTGCCGGTCGTGGCTGACGCTGGGCGCGGCCCGGGGGCTGGGCCCGGTGCTCGCCGGCAAGCTGCTGGAAGAATACAAAACGCCGGCCGCGATACTGGAGCTTGACGCCGAGACGCTGGCCCGGCGGGGCCTGAATCAGGCCGCTATTGACGCATTACACAAACCGGACGCCGCCAGAATCCGGCTTGCCCTGGACTGGCTGGATCAGGCCGGTCATCACCTTATTACCATCCAGGATCGGGATTATCCGGTCTTGCTCAGGGAAATTGCCTCGGCCCCGGTCTGTCTGTTTGCGGCGGGCCGGCGCGAGACCATCGCAACCGTGCAGTTTGCGATTGTCGGCAGCCGCAACCCCAGCCATGCCGGTCGCAGGCTGGCCGAGGAATTCGCCCGTGAACTGGCAATGTCCGGCCTCACGATTTGCAGCGGGCTTGCGCTCGGCATTGATTACCATGCCCATCTGGGCGCGCTCAAGGCAAAGTGTCCCACGGTGGCCGTACTGGGCAATGGCCTGCAACAGGTTTATCCGGCAAGGCACAGGGCCGTGGCCGCCGAGATTATCGAGCAGGGGCTGCTTGTTTCGGAGTTTTTCCCGGATGTCGCGCCCAGACCGGGCCATTTCCCGCAGAGAAACCGTCTGATCAGCGGCATGTCAACCGGCGTGCTGGTGGTCGAGGCGGCCAGGAAAAGCGGCTCGCTGATCACCGCTCACTACGGCCTGGAGCAGGGGCGCGAGGTGTTCGCCATACCCGGCTCGATCCACAATCCGCTGGCCCGGGGCGCCCACAGCCTGATCAGGCAGGGCGCCAAGCTGGTGGAATGCACGGCCGACATATTCGAGGAACTGGGGCCGCTGGTCGGGGCCGCGGCAGGGCGGCCAGCCGCGGCCACGAATAAAGATGACGGACTGGAACCGGATTATAAAAAACTGCTTGAACTCATGGCCTATGACGAGGTTTCCGTCAATCATCTGGTCGAATCATCAGGATTGACGGCAGACACGGTTTCCTCCATGCTGTTGATAATGGAACTGGACGGTATTGTCGAAGCGGGCAATACCGGCAAATATCGCCGTTGTTCATAAAGATTAAATTGTCGTCAAAGTCATGTCCGCGTTCAATACCTATGAGACCAGTCAAGCGGCTTGCCTGCCGCCTGCCCGTGGCAGGCAGACGCGGCGCTACCTTGCCGGATTTCAATATCGCTCAAGATTGTTCAAGTCAGGTCTGATATGAGCGATAATCAGCTATGTTTATAGATTTTGCCAACAAATTTTTAGAGAAATACAGAACCGACTATAATCCGCTTTGCGTTGGCATTGATCCTCATTTAAGTATGATTCCTGGCGCGTTTGAGTCAGGGTCAATGGACAGGCTTGACCCTAATACGGTTCAGGCGGTTGCTGATTTTTCGATAGAAGTCATTAAGCTATGCGCGGGCAAGGTTCATGTTGTAAAGCCTCAGGCGGCTTTTTTCGAACAGTTTGGCTGGAGAGGTCAAAAGTGTCTGGAAGAAATAAGTGAATATGCAAAATCCAGGGGGCTAATCGTGGTTCTCGATGTCAAAAGGAATGATATAGGGTCCACTGCCGCCGCATATTCTGAGGCATATTTATCAAATAATTCACCATTTGACGCTATAACCATAAACCCCTACCTCGGCATTGATTCAATAACCCCATTTTGCGAAACAGCCAGGCAAAATAACAAAGGGGTTTTTGTTCTGGTTAAAACCAGTAATCCGGGTTCAGGTAATTTTCAGGATGAAATTGTCAGCGGTATGCCAATGTATTGCCTTGTTGCGAAAAAGATTAATGAAGTTATTACTGACTCATTTACAGATAATAACTGGAGTCCCGTTGGCGCCGTGGTTGGCGCAACTTACCCGGAGGAATCAGTGTCTATAAGAAATCTACTGCCTAAATCAATTTTTCTTGTGCCTGGCTTTGGCGCGCAAGGGGGCGGTGTTGAGAATGCCCTGGCTGGCTTTGTCAGGAATCAGGACGGTTACCTGGAGGGAGGCATAATAAATTCCTCTCGTGGAGTCATTTTCCCGGTTACTAAAAGTTCAAGCCTAAGCGACTGGAAAGCCCGCGTTGATAAAGCTATTTCCCATGCATCAGAACGTTTGATCGATTTTGTTAAAAAAGGTAGCCGGTTATCCGGCTAATCAGTAATATATCTGATACTCCAACAACCTTAGATTGGCGAGTAATTCATGTTATGAAAGAATCCGTGCTCGATGTCCTGATTTATCTGTTTGACCATTACGTTGAAGAGGAACTTGAGATCAGCCCCGATCAGCAAGACTTGAAATCCGAACTGGTGCGGGCCGGTTTTGCCGATGTGCAGGTGGACAAGGCCATCGACTGGCTGGAGGGACTGAGCGCCCAAAAAGACGGGATCGATGTCTTGCAGACGGGCTCAATGCGGGTATTCAGCGCCGTTGAAAATGAAAAACTGAGCCTGGAATGCAAGGGCTTTTTACTGTATCTGGAGCAATCCGGCGCGCTCGATGCGGAAGATCGCGAGTTGGTGATCGACCGCGTCATCGCGCTGGAGACGGATGTGATCGAATTACAGCAACTCAAATGGGTGGTGCTCATGGTGTTATTCAATCGCCCCGGCAAGGAGGCCGCCTTTGCCTGGATGGAAGACATCATCATGGACGAGCTCAGCACGGTTGTTCACTGAACGCGATTGCCCCGTTGCGGTTTCCCTTTAAAGCCTTGATTATTAACGCATTATTCCCTGTTTCCCAAACTTAAGCCAGGTTATCTTTAATTATGAGTGGTTCTCTTGTCGTTGTGGAGTCGCCGGCCAAGTCCAAAACCCTGGAACGTTATCTGGGCGCGGATTTTAAGGTGCTGGCCTCTTACGGTCATGTGCGCGACCTGTTGCCGAAATCGGGCGCGGTTGACCCGGATAATGACTTTGCCATGCAATATGAAGTCATTGAAAAAAACGCGGCCGCGCTGGCCTCGATCAAAAAGGCGCTTAGAAAGGCCGACACCCTGTATCTGGCCACCGACCCCGACCGTGAAGGCGAGGCCATCTCCTGGCATCTGCATGAATTGCTGAAAGAGAAGGGTTGCCTGAAACAAAAAAAGGTGCACCGCGTGGTCTTCAATGAAGTCACCAGGAGCGCGGTGCAACATGCCATTGCCCATCCGCGCCAACTCTCCGAAAATCTGATTGACGCCCAGCAGGCCCGGCGGGCGCTGGATTATCTGGTGGGATTTAACCTGTCGCCGCTGCTCTGGAAAAAGATCCAGCGGGGCCTGTCGGCCGGCCGGGTGCAGTCGCCCGCGCTCAGGATGATCGTTGAACGGGAGAAAGAGATAGAGGAATTCAAGGTCAGGGAGTACTGGACCATTGAGGCCGATCTGAGCCATGCCGAGCGCAAGTTCAACGCAAAACTGATCCGCTTTGCCGATGAAAAGTTAAAGCAATTCAGCATTGAAACAAAGGCGCGGGCCGCCGAGCTCAGGCAGAGCCTGGAACAGGCCGCAAAGGGCGAGTTGCAGGTGGCAACGGTGACCAAAAAGCAACGCAAACGGCAGCCCGCGGCCCCGTTCATCACCTCCACGCTGCAACAGGAAGCGGTCAGAAAACTGGGTTTTACCGCGCAACGGGCGATGCGCGTTGCCCAGCAGCTTTATGAAGGCATTGATGTCGGCCGGGGCGCCGTGGGTTTGATCACCTATATGCGCACCGACTCCGTGAATCTGGCGCAAGAGGCCGTGGCCGAGTTGCGCGATTTTATCCTGGGGCGCTATGGCAAGGAGGCCCTGCCGGCCAGGCCCAGGCAATTCAAGACCAAGGCCAAAAATGCCCAGGAGGCGCATGAAGCCATCCGCCCGACCTCGGTCACGCGCGCGCCAAAGGAGATCAAGGGCCGCCTGAGCGCCGAACAGTTCAAACTGTACGAACTGATCTGGAAACGGACCATGGCGAGCCAGATGAAGCATGCCACGATTGACACGGTGGCGGTGGATATGGCGTGCGGCAAGGGCAATCTGTTCAGGGCCAACGGCTCCGCCATCGCCGATCCGGGTTTTATGCGGGTTTACCTGGAAGGCAAGGATGAGGCGGACGGCAATGAGGAGGATGAAAAATTATTGCCCCAGCTAAAAGAAGGGGATCGGGTGAAACTGCTTCAAATCCGGACCGAACAACACTTTACCGAGCCGCCGCCGCGTTATTCCGAAGCCAGTCTGGTCAAATCCCTGGAGGAATATGGCATCGGCCGGCCATCGACCTATGCCAGCATCATTTCCACACTGCGCAATCGTGACTATGTCGAACTCGAAAACAAGCGCTTCCACCCGACCAATATCGGCCGTATCGTCAATAATTTTTTGACCAGCCACTTCACCGATTACGTGGACTATGAATTTACCGCCAGGCTGGAAGATGATCTGGACGCCATTTCACGCGGCGAGAAGCAATGGGTGCCATTAATGCGCGATTTCTGGGCCCCGTTCAACAAGCGGATCCTCGACAAGGAAGAAAATGTCAGCCGCGGCGAAGTCGTCCAGGCCAGGGTGCTGGGCGCGGACCCGAAGTCCGGCAAGGAGGTTTCCGTGCGTATTGGCCGTTACGGGCCCTATGCCCAGATCGGCACCAAAGATGACGAGGATAAACCGAAGTTCGCCAGCCTGCGCCCGGGCCAGAAACTCGATTTGATCACGCTTGCCGAGGCCCTCGAACTCTTCAAGTTGCCGCGCGCGCTGGGCCAGACGGAGGCCGGTGAAGAGGTCGCGGTCAGCATCGGGCGCTTCGGGCCTTATATCCGCTATGGCAGTAAATTCGTTTCCCTCAAAGAGGATCCCTACACGATCACGCTGGAGCGGGCCCTGGAACTGATAGCCGAAAAACAAAAGGCCGACGCCGAAAGGCAAATAAAGATCTTTGCGGAGCAGGGGATCTCGGTGCTGAAGGGCCGCTATGGCCCCTATGTGACGGACGGCAAGAAAAATGTAAAAGTGCCCAAAGACAAGGAACCCGCCAGCCTGAGTCTGGAAGAATCGCTCAAGCTGCTGGCGGCGGCCCCGGCCGCGCGGGCCCGCGGCCGCAACAAAAAAACGGGCGGAAAGGCCGCCAAAAAAGCCGGTTAGCGGTCCTCGCCGGCATGGAAAACAGCAAGGCGGGGCCGCTGTCGGAGGCCATCCTGGCCTGTGCGGGCGGTGGTGTGATCGCCTATCCGACCGAGGCCGTATATGGCCTTGGCTGCCTGCCGTTACATGAGGCCGCGGTGCGGCGGATACTGGCGCTCAAGCGGCGCTCCGTGGACAAAGGCCTGATCGTGGTGGCCGCGGACATCGGCCAGCTTCAGGGTCTGGTTGACTTCGCCCGGGTGTCGGATCGGCGGCCGTTAACGGAAAGCTGGCCCGGGCCTCATACCTGGCTGGTGCCGGCCAGGAGCGAGACGCCCGCCTGGTTGACCGGGGTCCATGCCACGCTGGCGGTCAGGGTCAGCGCCCACCCCGTCGCGCGGGACCTGTGCCGGGCGCTCGGGCCGCTGGTCTCGACCAGCGCCAACCCGGAGGCCGCGTCACCGGCCCGTGGCAGCGCCGAAGTGGAGGCCTATTTCCCCGGGCAAATTGATTATGTTTTCCCCGGCAATATCGCCGGATCGCAAAAACCGACCCAGATCAGGGATGCCATGACAGGCGAGATCCTCAGAAAGGCATAACGGGATAATTCAAAGAGGCATAAATAAATTTTGCAAAATAATTCCATACCGCCTTGACAGCGCTCTCGAATTCTTTCAAAATGGCCGGCTGAATTTTGGAGGGGTACCCAAGCGGTCAACGGGGGCAGACTGTAAATCTGTTGGCTCAGCCTTCGTAGGTTCGAATCCTACCCCCTCCACCAGTATGTGGAGTGTTATCCTGTGAGGTCTTGCTCGGAAGGCTTGCGCCTCGGCAAAGGCAGCCGGCCGGCATGTTGAGCGCCACGGGTGATAGGGAAACTCTGATTGAATCAGAGTTTCCCGCGGCACAGGGAAGTGCCGCCAAAATCAATGACGCAAGTCATTGATTTTGAAGCAAGATGAAAATCGCATTTTCACCTTGCGTGCTCTGACCTGCCTGCAGCAGGCAGGGAAGTCCAGGATGGACTTATTCAGAGTTTACTAAGGGAATCAGGCGGGTGTAGTTCAATGGTAGAACGTCAGCCTTCCAAGCTGAACACGTGGGTTCGATTCCCATCACCCGCTCCAAAGCGATGCGGATGCCGCTATGAAGGGCAGGATTACGGCTCATATAGCTCAGTCGGTAGAGCACTTCCTTGGTAAGGAAGAGGTCACCGGTTCAAATCCGGTTATGAGCTCCATTTTTTGATTTGAACAGCAAACATAAAGCAAGAGGTAAAAAGTCGTGTCGAAAGAGAAATTTGAAAGGAGCAAGCCGCATGTGAACGTGGGCACGATAGGGCATGTGGATCATGGCAAGACGACGCTGACGGCGGCGATAACGAAGGTGATGGGTGAGAAGCATGGTGGTGAGTTCAAGGCCTATGAGCAGATAGACAATGCGCCGGAAGAGCGTGAGCGGGGTATAACGATAGCGACGGCGCATGTGGAATACGAAAGTGAGGCGCGTCATTATGCGCATGTGGACTGTCCGGGGCATGCGGACTATGTGAAGAACATGATAACGGGCGCGGCGCAGATGGACGGGGCGGTGCTGGTGTGCAGCGCGGCGGACGGGCCGATGCCGCAGACGCGGGAGCATATCCTGCTGTCGCGTCAGGTGGGTGTGCCGTTCATTGTGGTGTATCTGAACAAGGCGGATCAGGTGGACGATGCGGATTTGCTGGAGTTGGTTGAGATGGAAGTGCGGGAACTGCTGGACAGTTATGATTTTCCTGGTGATGAGACGCCGATAGTGACGGGTTCTGCGCTGAAGGCGCTGGAGGGGGACACGGGCGAGTTGGGCATTCCGTCGATTGAGAAGCTGGTGTCGGAGATGGATCGTTACTTTCCGGTGCCAGAGCGTCCGGTGTCGCAGCCTTTTTTGATGCCGATAGAGGATGTGTTCAGCATTTCGGGCCGGGGTACGGTGGTGACGGGCCGGGTGGAGCGTGGCGTGATCAAGGTGGGTGAAGAGATAGAGATCGTGGGCATCAAGGCGACGCAGAAGACGACCTGTACGGGCGTGGAGATGTTTCGCAAGCTGCTGGACGAGGGTCAGGCGGGGGACAACGTGGGGGTGTTGCTGCGTGGCACCAAGCGTGAAGAGGTGGAGCGTGGCCAGGTGCTGTGTGTGCCGGGTTCGATAACGCCGCACACGCACTTTGAGGCGGAGGTGTATGTGTTGAGCAAGGAAGAGGGGGGCCGGCATACGCCGTTCTTTAACAACTACCGGCCGCAGTTTTACTTTCGGACGACGGATGTGACGGGCGCGGTGACGTTGCCGGAAGGGACGGAGATGGTGATGCCCGGGGACAATGTGCAGATTAGCGTGCAGTTGATAGCGCCGATAGCGATGGAAGAGGGGCTGCGCTTTGCGATACGCGAGGGCGGCCGCACCGTGGGCGCCGGCGTGGTCTCCAAGATCATTGAGTGAGCGGGATAAATTAACGGCACCGATTCAGGCCAGTAGCTCAATTGGCAGAGCGGCGGTCTCCAAAACCGCAGGTTGGGGGTTCGATCCCCTCCTGGCCTGCCAGCCTTGGGAAACGGCCGGAAACGGATGCGTAATAACATGAGTTCGGATATTCAAACGGCGGGCGGCGCGCTGGATACGGCCAAGCTCGGTCTGGCCCTGCTGATCGTTATCGCGGCCCTGGTCGGTTTTTACTTCTTTGCCGATTATTCATTGTTATACCGGGTGCTTGGCCTGCTGGCCGCGGTCGGCGTCAGTGTCGCCATCGCCCTGCAGACCGGCAAGGGGCGGCAGATCTGGGGTTATTTCCATGAGGCCCAGATAGAAGTCCGCAAGGTGGTCTGGCCAACCCGGCAGGAGACCGTCCAGACCACGCTGATCGTGATCATCATGGTCATTATCGTGGCGCTGATACTGTGGGGGCTGGACGCCCTGCTTGGCTGGGCAATTGGTTTGCTCATGGGGCACGGGGCCTGATATGACCCAAAAATGGTACGTTGTGCACGCCTATTCCGGTTTTGAAAACCAGGTTATGCGTTCGCTGCAAGAGCGCATTGAGCGCAGCGGCCTGGACGCCATGTTCAGCGAAATCCTGGTGCCGACCGAGGAAGTGGTCGAAATGCGTGACGGCAAAAAGCGCAAGAGTGATCGCAAATTTTTTCCCGGCTATGTGCTGGTCAAGATGGAGATGAACGAAGAGACCTGGCACCTGGTCAAGAATGCGCCCAGGGTGCTCGGCTTTATCGGCGGAACCAGTGACAGGCCGGCCCCGATCACGGAGCAGGAGGCCAATGCCATATTGCAGCGGGTCGAGGAAGGAGTGGACAAGCCCAAGCCGAAGGTATTGTTTGAGCCGGGCGAGGTGGTGCGGGTCAAGGACGGTCCGTTTACCGACTTCAATGGCGTGGTCGAAGAAGTCAATTATGAAAAAAGCCGGCTGCGGGTCTCGGTGTTGATCTTCGGGCGTTCCACCCCGGTCGAACTTGAGTTCGGCCAGGTTGAGAAAGAATAATTTTTCACAAAAACCCGACTTGATTTGTCGGGTCATTGTAATGGTGTTGATACCAGTGGAGACAGGCCGTGGCCAAAAAGATTGAGAGTTATGTTAAATTACAGGTGCCGGCCGGTCAGGCCAATCCCAGCCCGCCTGTCGGGCCCGCGTTGGGCCAGCATGGGGTCAACATCATGGAATTTTGCAAGGCATTTAACGCCGAAACCCAGGCCGTCGAGCCGGGCCTGCCGGTGCCCGTGATCATTACTGTTTACAGCGACAAGAGTTTCAGCTTTGTCAGCAAGACCACGCCGGCCTCGGTCCTGTTGAAGAAGGCGGCCGGGATCAAAAGCGGCAGCGCCACTCCCAATACCAGCAAGGTCGCTAAAGTCAGCCGCGCCCAACTGGAGGAAATTGCCAGGGCCAAAGAGACCGATCTGACGGCGGCCGGCCTTGATGCGGCGGTAAGAACCATTGCCGGCACCGCGCGCAGTATGGGCATCGACACGGAGGGCGTCTGATCATGGCAAAACCGTCCAGGCGCAACAGGGCCTGCGAGGAAAAACTGGAACCCGGCAGGGCCTATGCCATCAAGGACGCCCTGCAACTGTTAAAAGATTTGCCCAGCGTAAAATTTGACGAATCCGTGGATGTCGCCGTCAATCTCGGCGTGGATGCGCGCAAGTCGGACCAGCAGGTGCGCGGTTCGACGGTATTGCCAAAGGGCACGGGCAAGACAGTCCGGGTCGCGGTGTTTGCCCAGGGCGAGCACGCCGCGGCGGCCGCGGCGGCCGGGGCCGATGCCGTCGGCCTTGAAGATCTGGCCGAATCCATGCAAAAGGGCGCTATTGATTTTGGCGTGGTCATCGCCACGCCCGATGCCATGCCGGTGGTGGGCAGACTCGGCCGGATCCTCGGGCCGCGCGGTCTGATGCCGAACCCGAAAGTGGGGACGGTCACGCAGGATGTCAAACAGGCCGTGGCCAATGCCAAAGGCGGCCAGGTGCGTTACCGCACGGACAAGAACGGCATCATTCATTGCCCGATAGGCAAGCTGTCCTTTGCGGTTGACGCGCTGATTGAAAATTTGCGTTCCCTGTTGAGCGATCTGAACAAGGCCAAACCCGGTTCAAGCAAGGGCATTTATCTTAAAAAAGTCAGTCTGTCAACGACAATGGGGCCGGGTGTGCTGATTGACCAGGCCAGCCTGTCTGAATGATTCTGCCGGTTGATCCAGCGACATTATAAACGGCCCTAATTAAGGAGACTAAAGTGAGTCTGACTCTTGATGCAAAAAAGGCGATCGTGGCGGAGGTGGCCGGTGTTGCGGCCGAGGCCCCGGCCGCGGTCGCGGCCGAGTATATCGGTCTTACGGTGGCGGAAATGACCGGCTTGCGTAACGCGGCCCGCGCCGCCGGCGTCTATCTCAGGGTGGTACGCAATACCCTGGTTCGGCGCGCCCTGGAAAATACGCGCTTTGAGTGTATGCGCGCCGGTCTGGCCGGACCGCTGGTGCTGGCATTTTCCGGCGCCGAACCCGGCAGCGCGGCCCGGGTCGTGCGTGATTTTGCCGAGGACAATGACAAACTGGTGGTGAAACTTGTGGCCCTGGACGGGAAATTGCTGGAACCGTCCGAACTCGGCCGCCTGGCCAGTATGCCCTCTCTTGACGAGGCCCGCGCCCAGTTACTCGGATTATTTTCCGCCCCGTTACAGGGCTTTGTGCGTACCCTGGCAGAACCGCCGGCAAGTCTGGCCCGGGTTCTGGCCGCAAAACGCGATCAGGCCGCCGCGGCCTGAAGCGACGCTTTTTATCAGTCTGGTTTTTATTTTTTGGAGGAAATTAAAATGGCCGTTTCACGCGAAGAAATCAAACAGGCGCTGGGCCAGATGCCGGTGCTTGAATTGGTTGATCTCATCAAGGAACTCGAAGACGAATGGGGGGTTTCGGCCGCCCAGCCGGTCGCGGTTGCGGCCCCGGCCGCTGCCGCCGGCGAGGGGGGCGCGGCCGAGGAGCAAACCGAATTCGATGTCGTCCTGGCCGGTTTCGGCGACGCCAAGATGGCCGTGATCAAGGCAGTGCGCGGCGTGACCACCCTCGGCCTGAAAGAAGCCAAGGATCTGGTGGTCGGCGCGCCCTCGGTCGTCAAGGAGGCCATCGGCAAGGAGGAAGCGGAGGAGATCAAGAAGCAGCTTGAGGAAGCCGGCGCATCCGTTGAAATTAAATAATCCCGTTTATGTAAGCCTGATCAGCCGGGCGGGGCGGTATTGCGCCCGCCTGCCGGTCCCTGGCCGGTTAAATTCAGACGGGATGTTCGCTCGTTACCGTAACTCCGGGTCAAGCGGCAAGCGCCCGCGCCCTGCGGGGGCCCGCCGGTTTAACGGCGACCCGAATCAACAGACTTTAAAGAGTAATTGCAATGGCCTATTCCTACACTGAAAAAAAGCGCATCCGCAAGGATTTCGGCAAGCGTCCGCATATTCTTGAGGTGCCCTATCTGGTAGCGACCCAGATTGAGTCTTTCGATCGCTTTTTGCAGGCCGACGCCGACCCGGGAAAACGCGCCGATACCGGTTTACAGGCGGCCTTCAAATCGGTCTTTCCGATCGCCAGTTTCTCCGGCAACGCGGCGCTGGAATTCGTTAGTTACAAGCTGGGCGCGCCCGTCTTTGATGTCAAGGAATGTCAACTCAGGGGCCTGACCTATGCGGCCTCATTGCGGGTCAAGGCGCGCCTCGTCATTTATGACAAAGAGGCCAAGGCCAGCAAAAAGGCCGTCAAGGACATCCGCGAACAGGAAGTCTATATGGGCGAGATGCCGCTCATGACCCGTACCGGCACCTTTGTCATCAACGGCACCGAGCGCGTCATCGTCTCGCAGATGCACCGCTCGCCCGGCGTATTCTTTGAGCATGACAAGGGCAAGACCCATTCCTCGGGCAAGCTGCTGTACTCGGCCAGGGTTATCCCGTACCGCGGTTCATGGCTGGACCTGGAATTCGATCCCAAAGACCTGCTCTATTGCCGCATTGACCGGCGCAGAAAGATCCATGCGACCATTTTGCTGCGCGCCCTCGGTTACAGCACCAGCGAGATGCTCGATATCTTTTTTGACAGTGACGCCTTCAAGGTGACGGCCGCGGGTATCAGCCTGGAACTGGTCATGGATCGCCTGCGCGGCGAGACGGCGGCCTTTGATATCAAGGACAAGAAGGGCAATGTGATCGTCGCCAGGGAACGCCGCGTCAACGCGGGCCATATTCGCCGGATCGAAAAGGCCGGTTTGAAGACCCTGCCGGCGCCGGCCGAATTTCTGATCGGCAAGGTGCTCGCCAGAGATATCTTCGATACCGAGACCGGTGAAGTCGAATTTCCGGCCAATACCGAAATTACCGAAGAATTGCTGGAAAAAATCAGTGAACGCGAGGGGCTGGAATTCCACACCATCCACACCAATGATCTCGACAATGGCCCTTATATCGCTGATACCCTGCGCGATGACCCCAGCGCCAGCCAGTTTGAGGCGCAGGTCGAAATCTACCGCGTCATGCGGCCCGGCGAACCGCCGACCAGGGACGCGGCCGAAAATCTGTTCAAAAATCTGTTCTTCAGCCCGGATCGCTACGACCTGTCCGCGGTCGGCCGCATGAAGTTTAACCGCCGGGTCGGGCGCAAGGCCATTACCGGCGAAAGCATCCTTTCCACCGACGACATCATCGCCGTGATGAAGGTCCTGATCGATATTCGCAACGGCAAAGACAGCGTGGACGATATCGATCACCTGGGTAACCGGCGCATTCGCAGCGTTGGCGAGATGGTGGAAAACCAGTTTCGTATCGGCCTGATCCGGGTCGAGCGGGCCGTCAAGGAACGCCTGAGCCTGGCCGAATCGGAGGGCCTGATGCCGCAGGAGATCGTCAACGCCAAGCCGGTCTCGGCCGTGATCAAGGAATTTTTCGGTTCCAGCCAGTTATCGCAGTTTATGGATCAGAATAATCCGCTCTCGGAAATCACCCACAAGCGGCGCATCTCGGCCCTGGGTCCCGGCGGCCTGACCCGTGAGCGGGCCGGTTTTGAGGTGCGCGATGTGCATCCCACGCATTATGGCCGCGTGTGCCCGATCGAAACGCCCGAAGGGCCTAATATCGGCCTGATTAATTCCCTGGCCGTTTACGCCAGGACCAACCGCTACGGCTTTCTGGAGACGCCTTATCGAAAAGTGGTCGAGGGCAGGGTCACAGAGGATATCGAATATCTGTCCGCCATTGAAGAGGGCGATTACATGATCGCCCAGGCCAGCGCCACGCTTGATGCCAGCGGCAATCTGCTGGATGAACTCGTGTCCTGTCGGCATCAGAATGAATTTACCATGGCGACCCCCGATCGCATCAATTATATGGATGTGTCGCCGCGTCAGATCGTCTCCGTGGCCGCCTCCCTGATCCCGTTTTTGGAACATGACGATGCCAACCGCGCCCTGATGGGCTCCAACATGCAGCGTCAGGCCGTGCCGACCCTGTGCACCGACAAGCCGCTGGTGGGCACCGGCATGGAAAGAAAGGTGGCGATTGACTCGGGCGTGACGGTAATCTCGGAGCGGGGCGGTCTGGTGGACTCCGTTGACGCCAGCCGTATCGTAGTGCGGGTCAATGATGCCGAGGTCGTGGCCGGCGAGCCGGGCGTTGATATCTATAACCTGACCAAGTACACCCGCTCCAATCAGAATACCTGCATCAACCAGAAGCCGCTGGTCAGGCCCGGCGATCAGGTCGTCAAGGGCGATGTCCTGGCCGATGGCCCCTCGACCGACCTGGGCGAACTGGCCCTGGGTCAGAACATGCTGGTCGCCTTCATGCCCTGGAACGGTTATAACTTCGAGGATTCCATCCTCCTGTCCGAGCGGCTGGTCGAGGAAGACCGCTATACCACGATCCATATTGAGGAACTCACCTGCGTGGCGCGTGACACCAAGCTGGGCCCGGAAGAGATTTCGTCCGATATTCCCAATGTCAGCGAAAGCGCGCTCGGCAAGCTGGATGAATCCGGTGTCGTGTATATCGGCGCCGAGGTCAATGTCAGCGATATCCTGGTGGGGAAGGTCACGCCCAAGGGCGAGACCCAGCTTACGCCCGAAGAAAAACTGTTGCGCGCGATCTTTGGCGAAAAGGCCTCGGATGTCAAAGACACCTCGCTCAGGGTGCCGTCCGGCATGAGCGGCACGGTCATCGACGTGCAGGTCTTCACCCGCGATGGGGTCGAGAAAGACGCGCGCGCCCTGGAGATCGAGGAATCCGAGTTAAACAGCGTGCGCAAAGACTTAAATGATCAACTGCGGATCATGGAAGATGGCGTTTATCAGCGCGTGGCAAGATTATTGACGGGTCAGGTCGCGGCGGGCGGCCCGGCCGGCCTCGGCGCCGGCGCTACGGTCAGCGCGGACTATCTGCAACAGCTTCCGCGCGAGAAATGGTTTGAGATACGGCTGCGGGACGATGCCGCCAACCAGCAACTGGAACAGGGCGGGGAACAGTTGCTGACCCTGAAACAGGAATTTGACGGCCGTTTTGAAGAAAAGCGCGCCAAATTGACCTCGGGCGATGACCTGGCCCCGGGCGTGCTGAAAATGGTCAAGGTCTATCTCGCGGTCAAACGCCGTATCCAGCCGGGCGACAAGATGGCCGGGCGGCACGGCAACAAGGGGGTGATCTCGACCATTGTCCCGGTCGAAGACATGCCGCACATGCAGGACGGCACGCCCGTGGACGTGGTGTTAAATCCGCTCGGGGTGCCTTCCCGGATGAATGTCGGTCAGGTTCTGGAGACCCATCTGGGTTGGGCCGCAAAGGGGGTCGGCATCCGCATCGGTCGGATGCTGGAACGGCAGGCAAAGATGAGTGAACTGCGTCAATTCCTTGAACAGGTCTATAACACCAGCGGCAACCAGGAAGACCTCGATTCATTCTCGGACGAGGAGCTTAAGGAACTGGCGGCCAATCTGAAAAACGGGGTGCCCATGGCGACCCCGGTCTTCGATGGCGCCAGCGAGGCCGAAATCAAGGCCATGCTGAAGCTGGCCGGCCTGCCGGAAGACGGCCAGACCCGGCTGTATGACGGGCGCACCGGCGAGCCTTTTGACCGCAAGGTCACCGTGGGTTATATGTACATGCTCAAGCTCAACCACCTGGTTGACGACAAGATGCACGCGCGCTCGACCGGCCCCTACAGCCTCGTGACCCAGCAGCCTTTGGGCGGCAAGGCCCAGTTTGGCGGGCAGCGCTTCGGCGAGATGGAAGTCTGGGCGCTGGAGGCCTATGGCGCGGCCTATACCCTGCAGGAAATGCTGACGGTGAAGTCGGACGATGTCAACGGCCGCACCAAGATGTATAAAAACATCGTTGACGGCTATCATCAGATGGAGGCCGGGATGCCCGAATCTTTCAATGTGCTGGTAAAGGAAATTCGTTCGCTCGGTATTGATATCGAGTTGGAACCCTAGGCCCTAGCCTGATCCGGCAATGAACTGATATGAATATGCTTAAATCCGGGCCGTGGCCCGCACCAATCTCCGCAGGAGGTCAACCTTGAAAGATTTAGTCAAATTATTGAAGCAGCAGGGACAGGCCGAGGAATTTAATGCGATCTCCATTGGTCTCGCCTCGCCTGAAAAAATCCGTTCCTGGTCCTTTGGCGAAGTTAAAAAGCCCGAGACTATCAATTACCGCACCTTCAAGCCGGAGCGCGACGGCTTGTTCTGCGCCAAGATCTTTGGCCCGGTCAAGGACTATGAATGCCTGTGCAGCAAATACAAAAGACTGAAACACCGGGGCGTGGTGTGCGAGAAATGCGGGGTTGAAGTTACCGTGTCCAAGGTCAGGCGCGAGCGTATGGGCCATATCGATCTGGCCAGCCCGGTCGCGCATATCTGGTACCTGAAGTCGCTGCCCTCAAGGATGGGCCTGATGCTGGATATGAGCCTGCGCGAGATCGAGCGGGTGCTTTATTTTGAAGCCTACGTGGTGATTGACCCCGGTATGACCGAACTGGAACGCGGGCAGATGCTGACCGAAGAAAATTATCATGAGGCGCTGGAACAATATGGCGATGAATTCGAGGCCAGGATGGGGGCCGAGGCCATCCGCGAGTTATTAAAATCAATCGATATTGAGGCCGAAGTCGATATCCTGCGCGAGGAAGTCCCGCTCACCACCTCGGAAACCAAATTACGCAAGCTGACCAAGCGCCTGAAGCTGCTGGAGGCGTTTATGAATTCCGGCAACAGGCCGGAATGGATGGTCTTGCAGGTGCTGCCGGTATTGCCGCCCGAATTGCGGCCGCTGGTGCCGCTGGAAGGCGGCCGCTTTGCCACCTCCGATCTGAATGATCTGTACCGCCGGGTCATCAACCGCAATAACCGCTTGAAGCGTCTGCTGGATCTGAATGCGCCGGACATCATCGTGCGCAATGAAAAGCGCATGTTGCAGGAATCGGTCGATGCCTTGCTGGACAACGGCCGGCGCGGGCGCGCGATCACCGGCAACAACAAGCTGCCCCTGAAATCACTGACCGATATGATCAAGGGCAAGCAGGGCCGTTTCCGGCAAAACCTGCTCGGCAAACGGGTCGATTATTCCGGCCGTTCGGTGATCGTGGTCGGGCCGGCCCTGCGCCTGCATCAGTGCGGCATCCCCAAAAAAATGGCGCTGGAATTATTCAAGCCGTTTATCTTCAGCAAACTGGAACGACGCGGACTGGCCACCACCATCAAGGCGGCCAAGAAACTGGTCGAACGCGAGGGTTCCGAGGTCTGGGATGTGCTCGAAGAGGTGATCCGCGAACACCCGATCATGCTGAATCGCGCCCCGACCCTGCACCGGCTCGGCATCCAGGCCTTTGAGCCGGTGCTGATCGAAGGCAAGGCCATCCAGTTGCATCCGCTGGTCTGCACCGCCTTTAATGCCGACTTTGACGGCGACCAGATGGCCGTGCATGTGCCCCTGTCGGTCGAGGCCCAGCTTGAGGCGCGCACGCTGATGATGTCCACCAACAACATCCTCTCGCCCGCCAATGGCGAACCGATCATCGTGCCCACCCAGGATGTGGTGCTGGGCCTCTATTATCTGACCCGCGAGTCCATCCAGGCCAGGGGCACGGGCATGATATTCAGCGATGTCGATGAAGTGCATCGCGCCTATGAAAGCGGGGTGGTGGATCTGCAGGCCCGCATAGAGACCCGCATCCGGGAAGTCGGTGTTGACCCGGAAGGTGAAAAAAAGATCAGCCAAAAGCGCTACAAGACCACGACCGGGCGGGCCTTATTATCGCGGATCCTGCCCGATAAACTGCCCTTTGAATTGATCAACAAGGTCCTGACAAAAAAGGCCGTGTCGCAACTCGTTAATATCTGTTATCGCAGACTGGAACTGAAAGAGACTGTTATTTTCTCAGACCGGCTGATGTACGCCGGTTTTGAATACTCAAGCCGGGCCGGTGTCTCGATCGGGGTTGAAGACATGGTGGTGCCAGACGACAAGACCGAAATCCTGGGCAAGGCCGAAGACCAGGTCAAAAAACTGGAAGAGCAGCGCGCTTCCGGCCTGATTACCGATGGCGAGCGTTACAATAAAGTGATTGATATCTGGTCGCATACCAATGATCAGGTGGCCAGGGCGATGATGGATAAACTCGGGACCGATATTCATATCGACGCGGACGGGAACGAAATCAAGGAACCCTCGTTTAACTCGATTTACATCATGGCCGATTCCGGCGCGCGCGGTTCCGCGCCCCAGATCAGGCAACTGGCCGGCATGCGCGGCCTCATGGCGAAGCCGGACGGCTCCATTATCGAGACGCCGATTACGGCCAACTTCCGTGAAGGTCTGGACGTGTTGCAATACTTTATTTCAACGCATGGCGCGCGCAAGGGTCTGGCGGATACCGCCCTGAAGACCGCCAACTCCGGCTATCTCACGCGCCGCCTGGTGGATGTGTCCCAGGATCTGGTCGTGGCCGAAGAAGACTGCGAGACCGGCGAAGGGCTGGCTATGAGCCCGATTATCGAAGGCGGCGATGTGATTGAACCCCTGCGAGAGCGCGTCCTGGGCCGCGTGCTGGCCCGGGACGCGGTCAAGCTGGACGGCGAAACGGTGGCCGCGGCCGGGACCCTGCTGGACGAGGGCTGGGTCGATATTCTGGATCAGAACGGGGTCGATAATGTCGTGGTGCGCTCGGCCATTACCTGTTGCACCCGCTATGGCATCTGCCGTAAATGTTACGGCCGCGACCTGGGCCGCGGTCATCTGGTCAATATCGGCGAGGCCGTGGGCGTGATCGCCGCGCAGTCCATCGGCGAGCCGGGCACACAACTGACCATGCGCACCTTCCACATCGGCGGCGCGGCCTCCAGGGCCGCCGCGATCGGCAGTATCGAAGTCAAGAACGGCGGCGCGATAAGATTGAAGAATATCAAGACGCTGGAACAGGAAAGCGGCAACAAGGTCGTGGTGTCCCGCTCCGGCGAGGTGGCGATACTGAATGATCAGGGCCGCGAGCGCGAGCGCCACAAGGTTCCCTATGGCGCCGTATTCACGGCGGACGATGGCGACAAGGCCCGTCCCGGGCAGCAGATTGCCTCCTGGGATCCGCATACGCACCCGGTAATTACCGAGGTCAAGGGCAGGGCGCAGTTTTCCGACATCGTCGAGGGCGTCACGGTAACGCGCCATGTCGATGAGATTACCGGCCTGACCAGTATGGTCATTATGGACCCGAAGCAACGGGCCGCCACGGCCAAAGACATGCGCCCGATTGTCAAACTGGTTGACGCCGGCGGCGAGGAACTGAAGATCCCGGGCACGGATCAGGCCGCGCATTACCCGTTGCCGCCCGGGGCAGTGATCAATGTCAGTGACGGCAAGGAGGTCAATATCGGCGATGTGATCGCGCGCCTGCCGCAGGAGTCCGCCAAGACCCGTGATATTACCGGCGGTCTGCCCAGGGTGGCCGATCTGTTTGAGGCCCGCAGGCCCAAGGAGCCGGCGGTGCTGGCCGAGATCTCGGGCGCCATCAGCTTCGGCAAGGAGACCAAGGGCAAGCAGCGCGTCGTGATCACGGGCCAGGACGATAATGTGCATGAAGAATTGATCCCCAAATGGCGTCATGTCGACGTATTTGAGGGCGAGCATGTCGAAAAGGGCGAAAGCATTGTCGATGGCCCGCCCGCGCCGCACGATATCCTGCGCCTGAAAGGGGTGCGCGCCCTGGCCGAGCATATCAGCACGGAGGTCCAGGATGTTTACCGCCTGCAGGGGGTCAAGATCAACGACAAGCATATTGAGGTCATTGTGCGCCAGATGCTGCGCAAGGCGGAAATTGTCGCCGGCGGCGACACCGGCTTCCTGAAGGGCGAACAGGTCGAGCGTTCGCGTGTGCTGGAAGAAAACGAAAAGGTCGAGGCCGAGGGCAAACAGCCGGCCGAGTGGATGCCGGTGCTGCTCGGTATCACCAAGGCCTCGCTCTCCACGGAATCCTTTATTTCAGCGGCCTCTTTCCAGGAGACCACCCGCGTGCTGACCGAGGCGAGCGTCAACGGCAAGCGCGATAATCTGCGCGGCCTCAAGGAAAATGTCATCGTTGGCCGCCTGATCCCGGCCGGCACCGGTCTGGCCCATCATGCCGACCAGGCCGGGGAAGCCGGGGAAGAAGAGGTCGCGCCGGCGCCTGAACTGCCGGCCGCCGAGCTTGCGGCGCCGGCTATGCCGTTGCCGCCGGCCGGTTTTGAGGGCGATGTGGCCGATGGCGCGCCGGCAAATTAGGGCGGCGCTGAATAATCCATGCAGGACATACAAAATTAAAAAGAAAGCTGAAAAATAAGCCCGGAAATAAGCCAGATGTCGCTTGACAGCGGCCGTATCAAGGACATAGAATCCCGGCCTCTTTGACAGGCCGGTTCCAGTTTGCCGATCTGCCGTTTTATTTTTTATTGGCAATACCGGCAAATGCCGAAACGCCGGGCCGCATCCCCAGGATATCCGAAGAATCTTCTCCGCCTATCCGCGCCGAATGACAGACATATCGACCGCTACAGGATATGTCCGGTTTGGATAGTGGGGTGTCTGTGCATTTTATTAACCTTATGAAACCCTGAAAGCGATTGAGGCAATCCGGCCCGCGGCCGCTTTTCAGAGTTTCCATAAACCTGAAGAATTTTTATGGCGACGATAAACCAGTTAGTCAGGAAGCCGCGCAAGCGGCAACGTGTCAAGAGCAACGTGCCGGCCCTGGAGGCCTGCCCGCAAAAGCGCGGTGTCTGCACCCGTGTCTATACCACGGCGCCCAAAAAACCGAACTCGGCGCTCCGTAAGGTGGCCCGCGTCAGGCTGACCAATGGTCAGGAGGTCACCACTTACATCGGCGGTGAAGGGCACAATCTGCAGGAACATTCCGTGATCCTGATCCGGGGCGGGCGGGTCAAGGACCTGCCCGGCGTGCGTTACCATACCGTGCGCGGCACCCTGGACACCTCCGGTGTTAATGACAGAAAACAGGGCCGTTCAAAATACGGCGTCAAGCGCCCCCGCTCCTGATAAAAAACAGGAACCGTTGACCCATGTCCAGAAGACACGCCGCCGATAAAAGGGATATCCTGCCGGACCCGAAGTATGACGATAAGGTGCTGGCCAAGTTTATCAATATCATTATGCGCAGCGGCAAGAAGTCCGTTGCCGAAAAGATTGTCTATGGCGCGCTCGCCGAGATCGGCGCCAGGGGCAAGCCGGAACCGCTTGAGGTGTTCGGCAAGGCGCTTGAAAACGTCCGCCCGATCGTCGAGGTGAAATCGCGTCGGGTCGGCGGCGCGACCTATCAGATCCCGGTCGAGATTCGTTCGGATCGCAGCCTCACGCTGGCCATGCGCTGGATCGTGGACGGCGCCAAAAGCCGCTCCGAGAAAAATATGGGCCTGCGCCTGGCCGGGGAATTAATGGAAGCCTTTGAAAATCGCGGCGCCGCGATCAAAAAGCGCGAAGACACCCACCGCATGGCCGAGGCCAACAAGGCCTTCTCGCATTACCGCTGGTAAGCAACCTTGACTGTTCCACAGGCAGCGATGACACGCAACACCCCCATTGAGCACTACCGCAACATCGGTATTATGGCCCATATCGACGCCGGCAAGACCACCACCACCGAGCGGATCCTGTTCTATACCGGGGTCTCCCACAAGATAGGCGAGGTCCATGACGGGGCCGCGACCATGGACTGGATGGAGCAGGAGCAGGAGCGCGGCATCACCATTACCTCGGCCGCGACCACCTGCTTCTGGCAGGGTTCGGCCGCCGGATACGATCAACATCGCATCAATATCATCGACACCCCCGGCCATGTCGATTTTACGATTGAAGTAGAACGCTCATTAAGGGTGCTGGACGGGGCCTGCGCGGTCTTCTGCGCGGTCGGCGGAGTGGAGCCGCAATCTGAAACCGTCTGGCGGCAGGCCGACAAATACGCCGTCCCGCGCATGGCCTTCGTGAACAAGATGGACCGGGCCGGGGCCGATTTTCCGCGGGTGCTGGAACAGATCCGCGAGCGCCTGGGCTGCAGGGCATTGCCCGTACAGTTGCCGATCGGGGCCGAGGACAAGTTTGAGGGCGTCATTGACCTGGTGCGGATGAAGGCGATTTACTGGGAACAGGAAAATATGGGGCTCAGCTTTGCGGCCAGAGAGATCCCCGCGCCATTGCGGGCCGAGGCAGAACAGTATCGGGCGCAACTGGTCGAAAGCGCGGCCGAGGCCGGCGAAGACCTGCTGGAAACCTATCTGGACACGGGCGAACTGAGCGAGGCGCAAATCAGGGCCGGATTGCGGCGCCAGACCCTGGCCAATGAAGCCGTCCCGGTGCTTTGCGGTTCCGCTTTCAAAAACAAGGGCATACAAACCCTGCTCGATGCCGTCATCGACTATATGCCGTCCCCGACAGACATCCCGGCCATCAAGGGGATCCCGGCCGCCGACAACGACGCGGCAGCGGAAAGACGGCCTGCCGATGAGGAACCCTTTGCCTCGCTGGCCTTCAAGATCGCCACTGACCCCTTTGTCGGCGCGCTGACCTTCTTCCGGGTTTACTCCGGCGTATTGCGCTCGGGCGACACGATATTCAATCCGGTCAAGGGCAAAAAACAGCGCATAGGCCGGCTCCTGCAAATGCACGCCAACAGCCGTGAAGAGATCAAGGAAGTTCGGGCCGGCGATATTGCCGCGGCGGTCGGCCTCAAGGAGGTCACCACCGGCGATACCCTGTGCGCTGTCGGCGCGCCGATTACCCTGGAGCGCATGGAATTCCCGGAGCCGGTCATTGCCGTCGCGGTAGAACCAAAGACCAAGGCCGACCAGGAAAAGATGGGTCTGGCGCTGGGCAAGCTGACCCAGGAAGACCCTTCCTTCCGCGTGCATACCGATGAAGAATCTGGGCAGACGATCATCTCGGGGATGGGCGAGTTGCATCTGGAGATTATCGTTGACCGCATGAAGCGCGAATTCAAGGTCGAGGCCAATGTCGGCAAGCCCCAGGTCGCCTACCGGGAAACGATCCGCGCCATACAGGACAAGGCCGAGGGCAAATTCGTGCGGCAGTCCGGCGGCCGCGGGCAGTATGGTCACGTGGTATTCAGGCTGGAGCCGCGGCCGGCCGGCGAGGGCTTTGAATTTGTCAACGAGATCGCGGGCGGCGTGGTGCCGAAGGAATATATCCCGGCGGTTGAGAAAGGCGTCATGGAACAGATGAAAAACGGCATCGTCGCGGGTTATCCCGTGGTCGATGTGAAGGTCACCTTATACGATGGTTCGTATCATGATGTTGACTCCAGCGAAATGGCGTTTAAAATCGCCGGCTCGATGGGATTCAGGCAGGGCGCCGGCAAGGCCAGACCGGTGCTGCTGGAACCGGTGATGAAGGTTGAAGTGGTCACGCCGGAAGAATACATGGGCACGGTCAATGGCGATTTGAATCGCCGCCGCGGCATCCTGCAAGGCGCCGCCGAGTCGCCGGCCGGCAAGATAATAAAGGCGGAAGTGCCGCTCAGCGAGATGTTCGGTTATGCCACCGACCTGCGTTCCGCCACCCAGGGCCGCGCCGTCTATACCATGGAATTCGCCAAATATAACGAAGTCCCGGCCGGCATAGCCGAAGGCATTGCCAACAAAAACCCGTAAGTATCCCGCTTACAATAATTCCGAGTCAAAAACAGCAAGAGGTAAAAAGTCGTGTCGAAAGAGAAATTTGAAAGGAGCAAGCCGCATGTGAACGTGGGCACGATAGGGCATGTGGATCATGGCAAGACGACGCTGACGGCGGCGATAACGAAGGTGATGGGTGAGAAGCACGGTGGTGAGTTCAAGGCCTATGAGCAGATAGACAATGCGCCGGAAGAGCGTGAGCGGGGTATAACGATAGCGACGGCGCATGTGGAATACGAAAGTGAGGCGCGTCATTATGCGCATGTGGACTGTCCGGGTCATGCGGACTATGTGAAGAACATGATAACGGGCGCGGCGCAGATGGATGGCGCGGTGCTGGTGTGCAGCGCGGCGGACGGGCCGATGCCGCAGACGCGGGAGCATATCCTGCTGTCGCGTCAGGTGGGTGTGCCGTTCATTGTGGTGTATCTGAACAAGGCGGATCAGGTGGACGATGCGGATTTGCTGGAGTTGGTTGAGATGGAAGTGCGGGAACTGCTGGACAGTTATGATTTTCCTGGAGATGAGACGCCGATAGTGACGGGTTCTGCGCTGAAGGCGCTGGAAGGGGACACGGGCGAGTTGGGCATTCCGTCGATTGAGAAGCTGGTGTCGGAGATGGATCGTTACTTTCCGGTGCCAGAGCGTCCGGTGTCGCAGCCTTTTTTGATGCCGATAGAGGATGTGTTCAGCATTTCGGGCCGGGGCACGGTGGTGACGGGCCGGGTGGAGCGTGGCGTGATCAAGGTGGGTGAAGAGATAGAGATCGTGGGCATCAAGGCGACGCAGAAGACGACCTGTACGGGCGTGGAGATGTTCCGCAAGCTGCTGGACGAGGGTCAGGCGGGGGATAACGTGGGGGTGTTGTTGCGTGGCACCAAGCGTGAAGAGGTGGAGCGTGGCCAGGTGCTGTGTGTGCCGGGTTCGATAACGCCGCACACGCATTTTGAGGCGGAGGTGTATGTGTTGAGCAAGGAAGAGGGGGGCCGGCATACGCCGTTCTTTAACAACTACCGGCCGCAGTTTTACTTTCGGACGACGGATGTGACGGGTGCGGTGACGTTGCCGGAGGGTACGGAGATGGTGATGCCCGGGGACAATGTGCAGATTAGCGTGCAGTTGATAGCGCCGATAGCGATGGAAGAGGGGCTGCGCTTTGCGATACGCGAGGGCGGCCGCACCGTGGGCGCCGGCGTGGTCTCCAAGATTATTGAGTAAACCCGATGGCGCAGCAGCAAGTTATTCGAATTCGCCTCAAGGCCTTTGATCATCGCCTGATCGACCAGTCGACCCGGGAGATCGTCGAGACCGCGCGGCGCACGGGCGCCCGGATCAAGGGCCCGATACCGTTGCCGACCAAAAAGGAACGGTTCACGGTATTGATTTCGCCGCATGTCAACAAGGACGCGCGCGATCAGTACGAGATTCGGACGCACAAGCGCCTGCTGGATATCGTTAATCCAACACCCAAGACCGTCGATGCCCTGATGAAACTGGATCTGGCGGCCGGGGTCGATGTGCAGATCAAACAAATTATGCTCAACGGACAGAAATAGCCATGGCGCTCGGAATAGTTGGTCACAAACGCGGTATGACCCGGGTCTTCACCGAAGAAGGGCGCTCGGCGCCCGTGACCGTAGTCGAACTCAGCCCCAATTACGTGGCCGGCCTGATTACGGCCGAAGGCCGGGGTTACAACGCGATACAGGTGGCCTGGGGCGCAAAAAAGCCGTCTGCCATGAGCAAGGCCGAGGCGGGTCATTATGCCAGGGCCGAATTGAAGACGGCCGCAGGTCTGCTGGAATACCGGGTCGAAGCGGAAGAACTGGCGCGCTATGCCAGCGGGGCGGAACTCAAGGCCGATATGTTTGCAGCGGGCCAGAAGGTCGATGTGACCGGTATCACCAACGGCAAGGGCTTTGCCGGCGGGATCAAGCGTCACCATTTCAGGCATCAGCGCAACACCCACGGCAACTCCCTGTCACACCGGGCGCCGGGTTCAATCGGCCAGTGCCAGACGCCGGGCCGCGTCTTCAAGGGCAAAAAAATGGCCGGCCAACTGGGTAATGTAAGGCGCACCGCGCAAAACCTGGAACTGGTGCGGGTCGATAAGGAACGCAATCTGCTGCTGATCAAGGGCGCGGTGCCGGCTACGCGCGGCGGCCGGGTGATCGTTAAACCCGCGGTTAAAGCGAAGCGATAGGCGGCCATAATGGAACTCATGCTGCAAGCGGCGGGTCAGGACGAAGCGGCCGCGCTGACGGTCTCGGATCGTGTTTTTTCCGCCGAATTCAATGAACCCCTGGTGCATCAGGTGTTGACCGCCTACATGGCGGGCGCGCGGGCCGGAACCCGCGCGCAACGCTCGCGCTCGGAGGCGCGCGGCGGCGGCAGAAAACCGCGCCGGCAAAAGGGCACGGGCCTCGCGCGCGCGGGCACCATCCGCAGCCCGATATGGCGCGGCGGCGGGGTCACGTTCGCCGCCAAACCGCGCGCCTACGACCAAAAGGTGAACCGGAAAATGTATCGCGCGGCCATGCGTTCGATCCTTTCCGAACTGGTCCGGCAGGGGCGCATGGTCTGTGTCGCCGGGTTTGATGTGGATACGGCCAAGACCCGGGCCGTAAAGGAAAAACTGGACGGGCTGGGCCTCAAAGAAGCCCTGATCATCACGCCCGAACCCGGCCGCAATCTGTCTCTGGGCGTCAGAAATATCCCGCGGGTGCGGGTGCTGGCCGCCGCCGAACTCAATCCTTATGCCTTGATCGGCCATGAAAAGGTATTGATGACCCGGGCGGCCGTTGAAAAGATCGAGGCGTGGCTGGCATGAATCAGGCAGAACTCATGACAATATTGCTGGAACCGCGCATAACCGAAAAATCGACCCTGGTCGGCGAGGCGCACAATCAATACGTGTTCAAGGTCGCGCGGCACGCCACCAAGGCGACCGTCAAGCAGGCCGTTGAACTGATGTTCGAGGGCGCCGAAGTCGAGTCGGTGCGGGTCAGCAACGTCAAGGGCAAGAATAAACTGTTTGCGCGCAAGCTAGGCCGGCGCGCGGGCTGGAAAAAGGCCTATGTCAAATTAAAGCCCGGTTTTGACATTGATTTTATGGGCGCCTGAGGTAAATCACAGTGGCATTAATCAATCCGAAACCGACCTCTGCCGGCCGCCGCGCCATGGTCAAGGTGCAAAGCCCGGAGTTACACCGGGGCAAACCGCACGCGCCGTTGCTGCAAAAGCAGAGCAAACATGCCGGCCGCGGCAACAGCGGCCGCATCAGCGTCCGTCATCGCGGCGGCGGTTCAAAACAGCGTTACCGCCTGATTGACTTCAAGCGCAACAAGGATACGATTCCGGCCCGGGTGGAGCGCATCGAGTATGACCCGAACCGTAGCGCGCACATCGCCCTGCTGCTGTATGTCGATGGCGAGCGGCGCTATATCATTGCCCCCAGGGGGGTCAAGGCCGGGGATCAGCTCATATCGGGCAACCAGGCCGGTATTCAGCGCGGTAATTGCATGCCGCTAAGCAGTATGCCGCTCGGCACAATGGTTCACTGCGTTGAATTAAAGCCGGGCAAGGGCGCGCAGATCGCCCGCAGCGCCGGCGCCGCCGTGCAACTGGTCGCCCGCGAAGGCCGCTATGCCACCCTGCGCCTGCGTTCCGGCGAGACCCGCAAGGTCCTGGCGGATTGCCGCGCGACCATCGGCGAGGTGGGCAATGCCGAGCATTCCCTGCGCGCCCTGGGCAAGGCCGGCGCGCGGCGCTGGCGCGGCATACGCCCGACCGTGCGCGGGGTGGCCATGAATCCGGTGGATCACCCGCACGGCGGCGGCGAGGGCCGCACCTCCGGCGGCCGTCAGCCGGTCAGCCCCTGGGGCGTGCCGACCAAGGGCTACAAGACCCGCAATAACAAGCGGACCGATAAACTGATCGTGCGTAAACGCAAATAAGCCCGGAGAGAGACCATGCCGCGTTCAGTCAAAAAAGGCCCGTTTGTCGATCACCACCTGCTAAAAAAGGTGGAGACGGCCAGGAAGAATAACGACAAGCGCCCGATCAAGACCTGGTCGCGCCGCTCCATGATCATGCCGGAGATGGTCGGGCTTACCATCGCCGTGCACAACGGCCGCGATCACATGCCGGTTTATATCTCCGAGAACATGGTGGGGCACAAGCTGGGCGAATTTGTATTGACCCGCACCTTCCGCGGCCACATCGCGGACAAAAAGGTTTAAATGGCGCGGACAGGATTATGGCCACTTCAGCGACCCTGAAATTTACCCGTTCATCGCCGCAAAAGCTGCGCCTGCTGGCCGATCAGGTCCGCGGCCTGCCGGTCGAGCGGGCCCTGAACCTGCTGAGCTTCAGCAACAAAAAGGGGGCGGCGCTGCTTAAAAAGGTGCTGGAGTCGGCCATTGCCAACGCCGAAAATAATGACGGCGCCGATATAGATGAATTGCAGATCAGCGCCCTGGAGATTAATCATGGGCCGGTCATGAAGCGTCTGCGGCCGCGCGCCAGGGGCCGCGCCGACCGGATTTTAAAACCGACCAGTCATATTACCGTGACGGTATCTGAAAACGGAGGGTGATCAAATATGGGTCAGAAAGTGCATCCGACCGGCCTGCGCCTCGGCATCGTCAAAGACTGGAGTTCAACCTGGTATGCCGACAGCAAGCAGTATGCCGGCTTTCTGCACACCGATCTCAAGGTGCGGGAATATCTGCGCAAAAAACTGGCGAACGCCTCGGTCAGCCGCATACAGATTGAGCGGCCGGCCGGCAATGCCCGGATCATTATCCACACGGCCCGGCCCGGCATCGTGATTGGCAAGAAGGGCGAGGACATCGAGCGCCTGCGCGTGCAGATATCAAAGATTATGGGCGTGTCGGCCCATGTCAGCGTGGAGGAGATCCGCAAGCCGGAACTGGACGCCTATCTGGTGGCCGAGAGCGTGGCGCAGCAGATCGAGCGCCGCATCATGTTTCGCCGCGCCATGAAGCGGGCCGTGACCAACACCATGCGCCTCGGCGCCGGCGGCATCAAGCTCACGCTGAGCGGACGCCTGAACGGGGCCGAGATCGCGCGCACCGAATGGTATCGGGAAGGCCGCGTGCCGCTGCACACCCTGCGCGCCGATGTGGACTACGGCACGGCCGAGGCCGCCACGACCTATGGCATCATCGGCATCAAGGTCTGGATCTTCAAGGGCGAGATCTTCGGGCATGAGCAGCCCGCCCGGGGCAACTCTGAAAAAACCTCGGGGAAACGCTGATTCAATCAGGGCTTTCCAGGGAAACCCCGGAACAATAGTTTGAAACGAAGGCAAAAGCAACGTGTTACAACCTAAACGCACAAAATTCAGAAAACAGAGCAAGGGCCGCAACCGCGGCCTGGCGACGGTGGCCAACAAGGTCAGCTTTGGCGAGTATGGCCTGAAGGCGGTCGGCCGCGGGCGCGTCACGGCGCGCCAGATCGAGGCCGCCCGGCGGGCCCTGACCCGCAAGGTAAAGCGCGGCGCAAAGGTCTGGATCCGGGTCTTCCCGGACAAGCCGATCACCAAAAAGCCGCTGGAAGTGCGCCAGGGCAAGGGCAAGGGCAATGTCGAATACTGGGTCGCGCAAATCCAGCCGGGCCGGATGCTGTATGAGATGGAAGGCGTGCCGGCCGAATTGGCGCGCGAGGCCCTGGCGCTGGCCGCGGCCAAGCTGCCGGTCAAGACCACCTTTGTCGAGAGGACGGTGCTGTAATGAAGGCGGCCGAATTAAGGGCAAAGACCATTGCCGAGTTGCAGTCCGAGTTGTTGCAGGAATTGCGCGCGCGCTTTAACCTGCGCATGCAGAAGGGTGCCGGGCAACTGGACAAGCCCAGTGAAATCAGGAAGACACGGCGCAATATCGCCCGTATCAAGACGATCATTAACCAGAAGAAAGCGGCCGCGGACAAGCCGGTATGAACATGCAGGAAAAACAGCCGCGGACGGTGACCGGGACCGTGGTAAGCAATAAAATGGACAAGACCATCGCCGTGCTCATCGAGCGCAGGGTCAAACATCCCTTGTATGGCAAATATATCCGCCGTTCGACCCGGCTGATGGCGCATGATGAGGCAAACGAATGCAAGCAGGGCGATGTGGTGGTCATTGAGGCTTCCAGGCCGCTCTCAAAAAAGAAATCCTGGCGTCTGCAAAAAGTGGTCAGCAGGGCGCAGCGGGTCTGAGCGGGAGAGGGACTATCCATGATTCAGATGCAGACTCTGCTTGATGTGGCGGACAACAGCGGCGCGCGCCGGCTGATGTGTGTAAAGGTGCTGGGCGGCTCGAAGCGGCGTTATGCCAACATCGGCGATGTGATCAAGGTCAGCGTCAAGGAAGCGATTCCGCGCGGCAAGGTCAAGAAAGGCGAAGTCTATAACGCGGTCGTGGTGCGCACGCGCAAGGGCGTGCGCCGCAAGGATGGCTCGCTGATCCGCTTTGACGGCAATGCCGCCGTATTATTGACCAACCAGTTACAGCCGGTGGGCACCCGTATCTTCGGCCCGGTAACACGCGAACTGCGCGCCGAACAATTTATGAAGATTGTCTCGCTGGCGCCGGAGGTGCTTTAAGGTGGCCCGTATCAGAAAAGGCGATCAAGTGGTTGTCATCGCCGGCAAGGATAAAGGCCGGCGCGGGGTGGTCTTGTCCGTAGAGCGCGATATGGATCGGGTTATCGTGGAAAACGTAAACATGATCAAGCGCCACACCAAGGGCAATCCCATGCAGAATGCGCCGGGTGGCATCGTTGAAAAGGAAGCGGCGATTCATATATCCAATATCGCCATCTGGAACCCGGTCTTAAACAAGGCCGACCGCGTCGGCTACCGTTATCTTGCCGACGGGCAAAAGGTGCGTTACTTCAAGTCAAACGATGAAGTCGTGGACGTATAGGGTCGCTGATTATGGTCAGATTACGGGAATATTATAAGGACAATGTGATAGCACGGTTGACCGAAGAGTTCGGTTATAAATCGCCGATGCAGGCGCCGAGGATTATCAAGATCACGTTAAACATGGGCCTGGGCGAGGCCGTGGCCGACAAGAAGGTGATTGAAAACGCGTTGCAGGACATGAGCAGGATCAGCGGCCAAAAACCCGTGGTCTGCAAGGCCCGCAAGTCGGTTGCGAATTTCAAGGTGCGGGCCGGCTGGCCGATCGGCTGCAAGGTGACCCTGCGGCGCGAGCGCATGTATGAATTTCTGGATCGCCTCATCTCGATCGCGATCCCGCGCATTCGTGACTTTCGCGGCTTAAACGCCAGGGCGTTCGATGGCCGCGGCAATTATAATATGGGCATAAAGGAACAAATCATTTTCCCGGAAATTGACTATGACAAGATCGACGCGCTGCGCGGCATGAATATTACCATTACCACTTCCGCCCGGACCGACGCGGAAGGCCGCGCGTTGCTGAAGGCGTTTAAATTTCCGCTAAGGTCCTGAGGGTTATTGCAAAATGGCAAAGGCATGTATGGTAAACCGTGAAATCAGGCGGCAACGTCTGGTAAAAAAATACGCGGCCAGGCGAGCGGAGTTGAAGGGCAAGATCAAGGATACCTCGCTCGGCGAGGAGGAACGCCGGGCGGCGCGGGAAAAACTGGGAAAGATGCCCAAAGACGCCAGCGCGGTGCGCCAGCGCAACCGCTGCAATATTACCGGCCGGCCGCACGGTTATTACCGCAAGTTTGGCCTGGCCAGAAACAAACTGCGCGAGGCGGCCATGCGTGGCGATGTGCCGGGCCTCGTCAAGGCCAGTTGGTAAGCGCCGGCGCCATGAGAGAGCAACAGTTATGAGTATGTCCGATCCCATCGCCGATATGTTGACCCGCATCCGCAACTCGCTGCAACGGAGCAGGCGCGTGGTCAGGCTGCCGTCTTCAAAACTGAAAGTGGCGATCACGAACATATTAAAACAGGAAGGCTACATCACTGACTATAGTGTTGAAGATATGGCCGGCAAACCCGTATTGAATATTGAATTGAAATATTTTGAAGGCAAACCGGTCATTGCTTCAATGCAACGGATCAGCCGTCCGGGCCTCAGAAATTATCAATCGGTCAATGACTTGCCCAGGATAATGGGCGGTCTGGGTATTGCTATCGTTTCCACCTCCAGGGGCCTGATGACGGATAAATCGGCGCGCGCGCAGGGCCTCGGCGGCGAAGTGTTGTGCTCCGTCTGTTAATAGATGAAACAAGATGTCGAGAATAGCGAATAATCCGGTGCGGATCCCCGGCGGCGTTGAAGTCCGCATCACCGGCAATCTGATCACCATAAAGGGCGCCCGGGCCGAGTTGTCGCACAAAGTGCATCCCTTAATCAAGGTCGTGCAGGAAGACAAGGTCCTGAAAACAAGCGCCCTGAACAACAGCAAGACCGCCCGGGCATTGTCCGGCACCACCCGCGCCTTGCTGCAAAACATCGTCACGGGCGTCAGTGAAGGTTTTGAACGCAAACTGGAAATTACGGGCGTGGGTTATCGGGCCTCGGTCTCCGCCGACACCTTGAATCTGACCCTGGGTTTTTCTCATCCGGTCGCCTTTCCGATCCCGGCGGGCATCAAGATTGAAACGCCCAAACAGACCGAAATCGTGATCAGGGGCGCGGATAAACAACAGGTGGGACAGGTTGCGGCAAACATTCGCGCCTGGCGGCCGCCCGAGCCCTACAAGGGCAAGGGCATCCGCTATGTCGATGAACATATCATCCGCAAGGAAGCCAAAAAGGCGTGATCTTCAAATAAGGCTTAATCGTTATGAGCAAGAAAACAGACCGATTACGGCGGGCCGGCAAGGCGCGCGCGAGGATCAGGCGGCTTGGCGTCAATCGTTTATGCGTGCACAAGACGCCGCGCCATGTCTATGCCCAGGTTATTGCCGCTGACGGATCGCGGGTGCTGGCCAGCGCCTCCAGCATAGACAAGGCGCTCAGGGGGCAGATCAAATACAGCGGCAATATCGAAGCCGCGGCCGTGGTCGGCAAGGCGCTGGCCGAACGCGCCAGGCAGGCCGGCGTGGCCAAAGTCGCCTTTGATCGCTCCGGTTTTAAATATCATGGCCGTATCATGGCGCTGGCCGACGCCGCGCGCGAACACGGCTTGGAATTCTAGGTAAGGCGGATATGGCACTGGCAAACTCGATTACGGGCAATGAAGAATTGCAGGAAAAACTGGTCGCGGTAAACCGCGTGTCCAAAGTCGTCAAGGGCGGCCGTATCTTCGGTTTCGCGGCCTTGACGGTGGTCGGCGACGGCAACGGCCGGGTCGGCGTGGGCCGCGGCAAGTCGCGCGAAGTGCCGCTCGCCATTCAGAAGGCCATGGAAGACGCGCGCCGTAATATGGTCGCCGTGCCGCTCAATGAAGGCGCCTTGCATTACCCGCTCACGGCCCGATTCGGCGCGGCCAGGGTCTATATGCAGCCGGCCTCCGAGGGCACCGGTATTATCGCGGGCGGACCGATGCGGGCCGTTTTCGAAGTGGTCGGCGTGCATAATGTGCTGGCCAAGTCCATCGGCTCCACCAACCCGATTAATGTCGTGCGCGCCACTATTAAAGGGCTGCAATCCATGTCTTCGCCGGCCGCGATCGCCGCCAGGCGCGGCAAGTCGGTGGCAGAGGTGGTGGCTTGAGCATGGCGGGCAAGGCCGACAGTCAGATCAGGCTGACCCTGGTAAAGAGCGTCAACCGCCGCCGGCGCGGCCACAAGGCCTGTGTGACCGGCCTCGGTTTGCGTCGCACCGGCCACAGCGTGACCGTGGCCGATACGCCCGAGAACCGCGGCATGATCAACAAAGTGGCCTACCTGCTGGCCGTGGAAGAGGTCTGAACGATGCGCTTAAACAGGATTGCGCCCCATCCCGCCGCCGGCGCGAAGGCCAAACGCCGGGGCCGGGGGACAGGCTCGGGCCTGGGCAAGACCGCCGGTCGTGGCCACAAGGGCCAGAAATCACGCTCGGGCGGCTATCACAAGGTCGGCTTTGAAGGCGGCCAGATGCCGATACAGCGGCGTCTGCCAAAGGTCGGGTTCAGTTCGCGGCGGGCGCGTGTCACCGCCGAGGTCCGCCTGCATGAACTCATGGCGGTCGAGGCCGATGTGATCGATGTGGCCGCGTTAAAGGCCGCGCGCCTCATCAATAAAAATATCGAACGGGTCAAGGTCATGTGCTCCGGCAGCCTCAACAAGGCCGTCACGGTCAGGGGGCTTGGCCTCAGCAAAGGGGCCAGCGCCGCGATCAAGGCGGCCGGCGGCAGGATAGAAGCCTGATGGCGGCCTCCAGTCCAGCCTTGCCGGGCGGGCTTGCCGGCCTCGGCCAGTTGAAAGAACTGCGCCAGCGCCTGCTATTTGTCCTGTTTGCGCTGTTTGTGTATCGTATCGCAACGCATATCCCGGTGCCGGGCATCAATCCGGTGGCCCTGGCCGATCTGTTTAATCAGCAGCGCGGCACCATACTGGATATGTTTAACATGTTCTCGGGCGGCGCCTTAAGCCGTTTCTCGGTGGTCGCGCTGGGCATCATGCCGTATATATCGGCGGCGATCATCATGCAGTTGCTGTCGGTGGTAGAGCCGAAACTAAAACAGCTAAAAAAGGAAGGCGAGGCGGGCCGCCGCAAGATTACCCAATATACGCGCTATGGCACGGTGGTGCTGGCCACCTTTCAGGCCTTCGGCGTGGCCGTTGCCCTTGAAGGGCAACAGGCGGCCGGCACGACCGTGGTCATGGAGCCGGGGCTTGGCTTTCGCATCACGGCCATTACCACCCTGGTGACCGGCACCATGTTTCTGATGTGGCTGGGTGAGCAGATCACCGAGCGCGGGGTCGGCAACGGTATTTCGCTGATCATCTTCGCCGGCATCGTGGCGGGCCTGCCTGCCGCGATTGGCGGCACGCTCGAACTGTCGCGCACCGGCGAGATGCACTTGCTGGCCGTGTTTGGCCTGTTTGCCCTGGCCATGGCCGTGACGGCCTTTGTGGTCTTTGTCGAGCGCGGCCAGCGGCGTATCACCGTGAATTACGCCAAACGCCAATTCAAGCGCAAGGTGTATGGCGGGCAATCCAGTCATCTGCCCTTGAAGCTCAATATGGCCGGGGTTATCCCGCCCATATTCGCCTCCAGCCTGATCCTGTTCCCGGCCACGATCGCGGGCTGGTTCGGCCAGAGCGACGATATGCGCTGGTTGCAGGATATTGCGACGACCCTGTCGCCGGGTCAGCCCATTTATGTGCTGTGTTATGCGGCCGGGATTATTTTCTTCTGCTTCTTTTATACCGCGATGGTCTTCGACCCGCGGGAAACGGCGGACAACCTGAAAAAATCGGGGGCCTTCATCCCGGGTATGCGGCCCGGCGAGCAGACGGCGAACTATCTGGACAAGGTATTGACCAAGCTGACCCTGGCGGGCGCGGTCTATATCACCTTTGTCTGTCTGCTGCCCGAATTTTTGATCCTGAGATTCAATGTGCCGTTTTACTTTGGCGGCACCTCGCTCTTGATCATCGTGGTCGTGGTCATGGATTTTATGTCGCAGGTGCAGGCGCATTTGATGTCGCATCAGTATGACGGCTTGATGAAAAAAGCGAATTTGAAAGGGCATGGCCGGCGCCGCTAACCGGCGCCCGGAGACAGGACATGAAAGTAAGAGCATCAGTAAAAAGAATCTGCCGGAACTGCCGCATCATCCGGCGCAACAGAATCGTCAGGGTAATCTGTTCCGACCCGCGCCATAAACAGCGGCAGGGTTAGGACGACTAGACGGGAGACAGCTTATGGCTCGAATTGCGGGCGTCAATATACCGGACAACAAACATTTGAATATCGCCTTGACCCATATCTACGGGATCGGGCCGACCCGCGCCAGACTCATCTGCGCGGCGACCGGCCTAGCCGCGGGCGTCAAGGTCAACCAGCTCTCCGAGGCCGAACTCGACAAGATTCGGGCCGAAGTGGGCAAATATGACCTGGAAGGCGATCTGCGCCGCGAGGTCTCAATGAATATCAAGCGCCTGATGGATCTGGGCGCCAACCGCGGCATCCGCCACCGGCGCGGCTTGCCGGTCAGGGGACAACGCACCAGCACCAATGCCCGAACCCGCAAGGGCCCGCGCAAGATGATCAAGAAATAACAGGTTTAAACTATGGCTAAAACAGCAGCAAAAGGTCGCAAGCGCGCAAAGAAGACCATCGTTGATGGCGTCGCCCATATTCACGCTTCATTCAACAACACGATCATTACGATCACCGATCGTCAGGGCAATACCCTTTCATGGGCGACCTCCGGCGGCAGCGGTTTTCGCGGTTCGCGCAAGAGCACCCCGTTTGCCGCGCAGATCGCCTCGCAAAAGGCCGGCGAGGTCGCCAAGGAATATGGCATGCAGAACCTTGAAGTCTTCGTCAAGGGGCCGGGGCCGGGCCGTGAATCGGCCGTGCGGGCGCTGAACTCCATCGGACTCAAGATCATCAACATCACCGATGTCACGCCGATCCCGCATAACGGCTGCCGGCCGCCCAAAAAACGCCGGGTCTGAGCGGGGACTTTATTATGGCACGTTATCTCGGACCCAAATGCAAACTCAGCCGCCGCGAGGGCACTGATTTATTATTAAAGAGCCGCGCCCGGCCGCTGGAATCGAAATGCAAGATCGACAAAAAACCCGGCATCCAGGGCGCGCGGCCGGGCAGAATGTCCGACTATGCCTTGCAGCTTCGTGAAAAACAAAAGCTGCGCCGCATGTATGGCATCATGGAAAAACAATTCCGCAAATACTACAAAGAGGCGGCGCGCCGCAAAGGCTCGACCGGCGAAAACCTGTTGCAACTGCTGGAATGCCGGCTGGATAACGTGGTTTACCGAATGGGCTTCGGCTCCACCCGCAATGAGGCCCGCCAACTGGTCAGTCATAAATCCATCATGGTAAATGGCCGCGCCGTGAATATTCCCTCTTACCAGGTGCAGGCCGAAGACACCGTTGCCATCCGCGAGAAAAGCCGGCAACAACTGCGCATCCGGGACGCGCTCAATGTGGCCGAACAATACGGCCTGCCCGAATGGGTAGAGGTAAACGGCAAGACCATGGAGGGCGTGTTCAAGGCCGTCCCCGAAAGGAGCGAACTGCCGGCCGAGATCAACGAACAACTTGTGGTGGAGCTTTATTCCAAGTAATTATTAACCCGCTATTAATAGCGGGTTAATAATGCGGCGCAGGGATGCGCCGCCGCGGGCCGGCCCGCGGAGCCTGATAAAATCAAGCGATTCCGCGAATTGCGCCCGATTTTACCGGGCGACAATTAAACAGGCCAGGATGGCTGTTTAATTGCTATGTTAATAGCATTTGGAGAACTATTTAATATGTCATCGACATTTTATGAATTATTAAAACCGCGCAGGGTTGACGTAGAGTCGATCAGCAAAACGGCCGCCAGGATTACGATTGAACCGCTCGACCGCGGTTTTGGTCATACGCTCGGCAACGCGCTGCGGCGCGTGCTGCTGTCTTCCATGCCCGGTTGTGCCGTGGTCGAGGCTGAAATTGAAGGCGTATTGCATGAATACACCACCATCGAGGGCGTGCAGGAGGATGTCACCGATATCCTGCTGAACCTCAAGGGCCTGGCCATCATCATGTATGCCCGCGACGAGGCCACGCTTACCTTAAAGAAAAGCGGCCCCGGCGCGGTTTATGCGAGCGACATCACGCTGGATCACGATATCGAGATCGCCAATCCGGGGCACCTGCTGGCCAACCTGACCAAGGCCGGCGAATTGAATATCGTCATGAAAGTGGCGCGTGGCCGCGGTTACCGGCCGGTTATCATCGGCGGCACCGATGAAACCGAGCAGCGGATCGGGCAACTCAAGCTGGACGCCTCGTTCAGCCCGGTCAGGCGGGTATCCTATGAAGTGCAAAGCGCGCGTGTCGAGCAACGCACCAACCTCGATAAACTGGTGCTGGAGATCGAAACCAACGGCACCATTGACCCGGACAACGCGGTCAGGGAATCCGCGACTATCCTGCGCAACCAGTTGGCGGTGTTCGTTGACCTGGAGGCGGAAGAGACCATTGAAACAAGCCAGAGCAAAGAGCCCGAAATCGATCCGATACTGCTGCGCCCGGTGGACGACCTGGAATTAACCGTGCGTTCGGCAAACTGCCTGAAGGCGGAGAGCATTTATTACATCGGCGACCTGATTCAAAGAACGGAAGTGGAATTATTAAAAACGCCCAACCTCGGCAAAAAATCGCTGACTGAAATAAAAGATGTGCTGGCCTCACACAGCCTGTCACTGGGCATGCGTCTGGAAAACTGGCCGCCGCCCGGTATTGACACCAAAGAACCCGCATCCGCATAAACCAGAGAGAAGACCAAAATGCGTCATCGTGAAAGTGGACGAAAACTGAACCGCAACAGCGCGCATCGCAAGGCGATGTTTCGCAATATGGCGGTTTCATTGATGCGGCATGAAATGATCAAGACCACCCTGCCCAAGGCCAAAGAACTGCGCCGGGTTGCCGAGCCGTTAATCACCCTGGCCGGCAATGACAGCGTGGCCAACCGGCGCCTGGCGTTTGCGCGTCTGCGTGATCGCGCTATCGTCACCAAACTGTTTAATGAACTGGGGCCGTGCTACAAGGAACGGCCCGGCGGCTATCTGCGCATCCTGAAATGCGGGGTTCGCAGCGGCGACAAGGCGCCTATGGCGATCGTGGAACTGGTTGACCGCCCCAGGGCAACGGCAACAGAGGCCGTGGAGACCGGTCAGGAACAGACCTGATATCAGCCCGCAGATCGCAAGCCAATCAATCGCAGGCCGCTTGACTGCAACCACCGCATCTATGGACACGCCGATTCTTCCGTGATCTTCCTGTTTACCGATTATGGCTTGCAGGGGCCTTATATCGGCCAGGTTAAATCCGAACTGTTGCGGCTGGCGCCGCATGTCAGGGTTATCAACCTGCTGGCCGATGCGCCCAGGCATAAGCCAAAGCCCACCGCCTATCTGCTGGCCTCGCTGGTTGCCGCGCTCCCCCCGGATTCGATCCTGTTTTGCGTGGTCGATCCGGGCGTGGGCGCGGATAAAGACAGGCCCGTGCTATTAAACATGGACGGGCGCCGCTTTGTCGGCCCGGACAATGGCCTGTTTGATATCGCCGCCGCGCGGGCGGAAGAAATCGAAGCCTTTGAAATAACCTGGCGGCCGGACAGGCTCTCCAACAGCTTTCATGGCCGCGACCTCTATGCGCCGGTCTGCGCGAGGCTGGCAAACAACCAGGCCATAGCGACAACGCCATTCAAATGGCAAGCCCGACATGACTGGCCGGCCGATTTATATGAAGTCATTTATATCGATCATTTCGGCAACTGCATGTCCGGCATCCGCTCCGGCCAACTGGCCAATGAAACCATACTCAAGATCGGCGCCGCCAGGATCAGACAGGCCCGCACCTTTGCAAAGGTCGCCAAAGGCCGGCTATTCTGGTATGAAAACGCCAACAACCTCATCGAAATAGCCGTCAATCAAGGCAGCGCGGCCGCGCAACTGCGACTAGGCGTCTGCGATCAAATCAGCATAGAGACCTGAACACTCCTGCCCACGGCAGACGGGAATGTCTTATATAAACCTGCTCCTTCGTCATTCCAGCGAAAGCCGGAATCCAGGAGGGCAGGGCCGGGATGTTGAACAGCCCAGTCTTCCACCAGTTCGCGCCAGATTGTAATGCCACCTCTATAGTCATTTCCACCTGCCCACGGCAGGCGGAAATGTATTACATAAACCACTGGATTCCGGCCTTCGCCGGAATGACGACGGGGCACGGGGCCAGGCATCCGTCATTTCGGTCACCTGCTAACAAATCTGGAACATGAGGACAAAATATAAAATCAGCAATACGTCATTCCAGCGAAAGCCGGAATCCAGGAGGGCGGAGCCGGGATGTTGAACAGCCCCGGCTTCCACCAGTTCGCGCCAGATTGTAATGCCACCTCTATAGTCATTTCCGCCTGCTCAGAGCAGGCAGAAATGTATTACATAAACCACTGGATTCCTCGGCGGCCTGTTCCCGACGCCGCTCTACCACCTGCATCCATGCAGGCGGGCCTTCGCCGGAATAACGACGGGGCACGGGGCCAGGAATCCGTCATCCAGCCTGGCTGTTGCAGACAGACCGAAATGACGGGACAGTGAGTGAATGAGGAAAAACCCAAACAAAACCCCTTCGTCATTCCAGCGAAAGCTGGAATCCAGGAGGGCGGGGCCGGGATGTTGAACAGCCCCGGCTTCCACCAGTTCGCGCCAGACTGTAATGCCACCTCTATAGTCATTTCCGCCTGCTCAGAGCAGGCAGAAATGTATTACATAAACCACTGGATTCCTCGGCGGCCTGTTCCCGACGCCGCTCTACCACCTGCATCCATGCAGGCGGGCCTTCGCCGGAATGACAACGGGGCACGGGGCCAGATATCCGTTATTCCGGTCTGCCTGCTAATAAATCTGGAACGTGACGACAAAATATAAAATCAGCAATACGTCATTCCAGCGAAAGCTGGAATCCAGGAGGGCGGGGCCGGGATATTGAACAGCCCCGGCTTCCACCAGTTCGCGCCAGATTGTAATGCCGCCTTTATAGTCATTTCCACCTGCCTATAGCAGGCAGAAATGTATTACATAAACCACTGGATTCCTCGGCGGCCTGTTCCCGACGCCGCTCTACCACCTGCATCCATGCAGGCGGGCCTTCGCCTGCCTGCAGCAGGCAGGCCGGAATGACAACGGGGCGCGGGGCCAGATACCCGTTATTCCGGTCTGCCTGCTAACAAATCTGGAACGTGACGACAAAATATAAAATCAGCAATACGTCATTCCAGCGAAAGCTGGAATCCAGGAGGGCGGGGCCGGGATGTTGGGCAAACCCCGGCTTCCACCGGTTCACACCAGACCAAAATACCGCCTTTTTCGTCATCCCGGCGCGCAGACAATGATATTTTTCCAATTTTCTTCAATAAAGCACTTGACTTTTCGCAAAAGTCTGCCTACGCTTAAAAATAACAACAATCATTCCAACAGCGAATAATCAACAAAAAGACTTAATCATCACCGGCGAAGACCGGCATCAGCCCGGTAAAGCCGTTAGCGCGGGGACGCGCGCGGCGCGCCTTTTTGAGCGGTCAGGCTCAAACAGGCCGCGGAATTGGCCCCGAGGGGATGGGGATAGTCACAGGATTCGTCCAGGCCGGCCTTGCCGCTTATATGGCAGGGTGGTCTTAGTGGAGAGCACTAAAGTGAATGTTGTCCAGCAGTTGTGCGCATTACGGCCCGGCCGGCATATCCCGACCCCGGCCAAGCTCGGCCCGGCCCCCCGGCCAGACCCGGCCGCTCCCCTTTGCAATTCCTTCTCTCCCCCGGCAACGGCAGTGCGCGGTTCATTTCGGGGGCGGCGCATTCCCGAGGGCCCGGCCCATGAGTAAATTCTTCTTCAAGAAAATACTGATGTTGTTATGTGTGCTGGCTCTGGCCGGCTGTGACGTTTTCGACGTTTTCCTTGATACTTTCTTTTTTGAAGAAAGCGTTACCAGCAAGAGATTAAAAGAAGAAATAGGCATCGGAGAATATAAATATTTAGAAGAGATTTATAATGAGCGATGGGAAAAGGCTTGTATACTACTCCCTTATTATGAGGGAGTTATCGGTTTGTCCGATGAAAAGAAAGAAGCATTTATTCATGAAAAAATAGATCAATCTGGCCTGATGATCCATGAAGGAAATTGGCATCTTCTGTTTTTTAGAAATGCGCATGATGATGACTATTTTGATTATATCTCTTTCAGAAGAAGTCAAGAACTGGGGATAATACAACAGCAGCACAATTTTTCTCAGAAACAAATTGATGATTTTAAGCAAGCCGGCTTTTCCCCGGCGTATTGCGCTGAACGCAATCAAGCCGTCATGTTTAAAACTAAAGATAAATGGCACGAATATACTTATATAGAAATTACATTAGGAGTAATCGATCAATGATACTTGCAAAAGTAGCAGCAGCATTAGCGCTAGCGGGACTAACAACTCTGGCTCTAAAGATTGTGAGAGATATATATAAGCATGAAGCCTATAAAGCTTATGAGTCAGCTTCGGGTGAAAAGTTACAAAAAGATTCATCAGGCAATTATGATCTGGAAGGCGCCGGCATTGGCGATGGTGATGCTGTTGATGCGTTCAGGCATGTTCATGTCAGCGCGGCGATGACTCAGGATTACTGGCGCTGAACCGCAACGGCATCAATTTTATTGCCTCTTTTAAAATCTGAGTGGGTAATGCAATAATTCTGACTTAATTGATGACTAGTACAGAACGGAGACGGCCTGCGGGCAGCAGGTAGGCCAAAATGACAACAGTTTCGTCATTCCAGCGAAAGCTGGAATCCACGCCTGCCGGAGGCAGGCCTGCCTGCTGCAGGCAGGTAGCGGGGTGGCAGGTAACTCAGCGGGGTCGGTTGGAATGAGGTATTCAGATGGTCATTCCCGCTTATGCGAGAATGTATTGTATCAACCACTGGATTCCAGCTTTCGCTGGAATGACGAGGGGGTGTCGTTCCGGCTTTACATCATTCCGGCCTGCCTGCCGCAGACAGACTCATGCCATTTTCTGCACACTCAATCCACATGCGGCTTAACCCACTCGGAACTCAAAAGAGCCATTTTATTTGACTGACTGTTCATTTTTTCTTCAGAATATTTTAAGCTCAGGTTATGCGACACACCATATTCCGCTGGATTTTTATAGTACTTTTGAGTCTGTCCCTGCTTGTGATTGTCTTCCGGGCATGGTATGCCAGATTCGATTTCCAGGAAGGATGGGAGGCTTATGAGAAAGGTGATTACAAAACGGCTCTGCGCGAATGGACACCTCTTGCCGAGCAGGGTTATGAGGAAGCCCAGTTTAATCTGGGCCTGATCTACGAGAACGGACAAGGTGTCGCACAGGATTACAAGACGGCGGCGCAGTGGTATAAACGCGCGGCCGAACAAGAGTTTGTCGCTGCCCAGCACAATCTGGGCGTGATGTATGAGAACGGACAAGGTGTTGCAGAGGATCACAAGACGGCGGCGCAGTGGTACAAACGCGCGGCTGAACAGGGGTTTGTTCCTGCCCAGCTTAATTTGGGCGCGATGTATAAAAGTGGAGCAGGCGTTAAACAGGATCATAAAAAAGCGGCGCAATGGTTCAAGCGCGCGGCCGAACAGGGGCATGCCACTGCTCAGTACAATTTGGGTGTGATGTACTACGATGGGACAGGTATTGCGCAGGATTACAGGACAGCGATGCAATGGTTCACACGCGCGGCCGAACAGGGAAATGTCGCCGCCCAGTTCAATCTGGGTGTGATGTATGCCAGCGGACAAGGTGTTGCAGAGGATAACGAGACGGCGGCGCAGTGGTACAAACGCGCGGCCGAACAGGGGTATGCCCTCGCGCAATCCAGCCTGGGGTTGATGTACGCCACGGGGAGAGGTGTGCCAGAGGATACCGTCTATGCGTATATGTGGGCGAATATTGGCGCTTCCAGCGGCGGCAAAAAACAGGACGAGTTGCGCGGCCATGTGCATAATCTGATCAAGCAAAAAATGAACCCGTCCCAGATTGCAAAGGCGCAGAAACTGGCGCGGGAATGTATCCGCAAGCAATATAAGGGTTGCTGAATTCCAGTCTGTGTCATCAATCGCGTTGTGTGACCTCAATAAAAACAGGCGGTGTGAATGCGGCAAATATTTTTTAGATACTGTAAACGGTTTTAAATCAAGCGGGGCAGTGCCGGCTTGAGGTAATCTTAGAATTTTAAGTGCTGCTGATTTTGATATTACTCTGCTAAAATCTAAGCGTGAGCCTGTTTGAAAGCGTTAAACAATTGACAGGTAATACTGATAATTAAGGTGAGGAATTGAAGAAATAATCCGGCGTTGCGTTCAGAATACAGGATTTCCCTTCTCTGATATTTTTTTGAAAAAACTATCACATTAGCTATGCTTAAGAGAGCAAGAGACATGATGCAAGAACCCTGGTTTACACTGATTTTTTGTGTCCTCCCCATTGCGGTGGGGCTTATCTGCAAATACTGGATACTAAGGAAAACCTGGGATGATCCGGATACCCAATGCAGATGGACAGGTTTTTTTGGGTTATTATATTACTGGTTCCATATTATTTTGGACAGTTATAACTTTAATGCGGTGATACAGTATTCATTTGTTTTGATCTTAAACAGTGCTTCAAGTAAGAAGAATAACCGCGTAAGCATCGGCGCCGGCGATGGCGGCGTTTTCGCCGCCCGCAGCAGGTCAGACTTCATTGCTGGCGGATTATCAGGCTACGCTGAATCCGGTGATTGCCGTGAACTGGAAGCAGGGGTGACGAAGGGGCGGGAGTGGCGCCTTTGGTTGTCATTGCCGCTTGCGCCTGCTAACAAATCTGGAACGTGACGATAAAATGTAAAATCAGCAATACGTCATTCCGGCCTGCCTGCTGCAGGCAGGCGAAAGCTGGAATCCGGGAGGGCGGGGCCGGGATGTTGAACAGGCTCCGGCTTTTAGCAGTTTGCATCAGGTTGTAATGCCGCCTCTATAGTCATTTCCACCTGCCCACGGCAGGCGGAAATGTGTTACATAAACCACTGGATTCCGGCTTTCGCCGGAATGACGACGAGGCATGGAGCCGGGCATCCGTCATTCCGGCCTGCATGGATGCAGGTGGTAGAGCGGCGCCTGCCCGCAGCCGGCGGGCGGAATGGCAGAAGGGCGCATAACCGGCAATCCGGCGGCCTTTCAAGCCTTTAACCGCTCGGTTAATAACTCATGAACCTGCCTCGGGTCGGCCTTGCCTTGTGATTGGCGCATGACCCGGCCGATGAAGTAGCCGATGAGTTTGGCTTGTTTTTCCGGCGGGCTGGCGCGGTATTGTTTTCGTTGATCGGGGTTGTCGGCGATGACTTCATTGACCAGTTTTTCGATGGCCCCGCTGTCGGTCAGTTGTTGCAGGCCCTTTTTTTCTATGATGCTGTCCGCGTCGCCCTCGCCCTGCCACATCGCGGCAAAGACCTGTTTTGCGATCGTGCCGGATATCGCACCGTCTTTAATGCGCCGGATCAGGCCGCCCAGCATCCGCGCGTTGACGGGGCTTTCGCTGATGGTCTTGTTTTCCCGGTTCAGGTTCGCCGCCAGTTCGCCATTGATCCAGTTGGCGCTGAGCCTGGCCTCCTGTCCCGCCGCTTGCGCGCAGTCCTCGAAATAGTCCGCGGTTTCTCTTTGCCGCGTGAGCGTGATGCTGTCCGCTTTCGATAGTTGGTAGTCCCGCATAAAACGCTGTTTCTTTGCGTCCGGCAGTTCGGGCAGATGCTCGCGAATCTCGTCTATGAGGGTTTGTTCAATCCTCAGCGTCGGTAAATCAGGGTCCGGGAAGTAACGGTAGTCGTTCGCTTCTTCCTTGCCGCGCATGGCGCGGGTCAGGTTTTTGTGCGGGTCATAGAGCCGTGTTTCCTGCGCGATCTCGCCGCCGGCCTCCAGCACATCGATCTGCCGCGCCGCTTCATGCCTGATGGCCTGCTCGACAAAACGAAAGGAGTTGATGTTTTTTAATTCGGTGCGGACGCCGAGTTTCCGCTGGCCTTTGGGCCGCACCGAGACATTGGCGTCGCAACGAAATGATCCTTCCTGCATATTGCCGTCGCAGATTTCGAGGTAGCGGACGATCGAATGAATCTTGCGCATGTAGGCCACGGCCTCTGCCGCGCTGCCGAGTTCCGGTTCGGACACGATCTCAAGCAGGGGCGCGCCGGCGCGGTTCAGGTCTATCGCGCTCAGACCGGCGTAGCCCTCGTGTATGGATTTGCCGGCGTCTTCTTCCAGGTGGGCGCGGGTCACGCCGATGCGTTTGTGGCGGCCGGCTTCGAGTTCAATGTCAATATGGCCCCGGCTCACGATCGGCGCCTCGAATTGGCTGATTTGATAGCCCTTGGGCAAGTCGGGATAAAAGTAGTTTTTGCGGGCAAAGACCGAGCGTTCGGGTATGTCCGCGCCGATGGCCAGGCCGAATTTCACGGCCATGCGCACGACTTCCCCGTTGAGGACCGGCAGCACGCCGGGCAGGCCGAGGTCAACGGCCGAGGCCTGGCGGTTGGGTTCCTGGCCGTAGCGGGTGGCCGCGCCGGAGAATATCTTGCTTTGGGTGGCAAGCCGGGCATGGATTTCAAGGCCGATAACGGTTTCCCAGGGCATCATTCAATCCCCGCGGGCCGCGCCCGGTGGTGATCGGTGGCCTGCTGAAACTGATGCGCGATATTGAGCAGGCGCGATTCGGCAAAATAATCCGCGATCAGTTGCATCCCCACGGGCAGGCCGTTGACCAGGCCGGCCGGGATTGAGATAGCGGGCAGCCCGGCCAGATTGACGGACACGGTATAGACATCGGACAGGTACATGGCGACCGGATCAGCGACCTTTTCATTCAGTTTGAAGGCCGTGCCGGTGGCCGTTGGCGCCAGGATCACGTCAACCTCCTTGAACGCGGCCTGAAAATCATCCCGGATCAGGCGGCGGATTTGCTGGGCCTTGCGGTAATAGGCCTCGTAATAACCGGCCGAGAGGGCATAGGCGCCGAGCATGATGCGCCGTTTTACTTCCCTGCCGAAGCCCTCGCCGCGGCTGCGGCAGTACAATTCGGCCGGATCGGCCGGGTCCTGGCAGCGATAGCCGAAACGCACGCCGTCATAACGCGACAGGTTGGAAGAACACTCCGCCAGCGCAATCACGTAGTAGGCCGGGATGGCCAGGCCGGCGTGCGTCAGTTCGATCTCCTTGCAGGTGGCGCCGAGCCGCTCCAGTTCCCTGCCGCCGGCGCTGATGAGCGCGCCAATCTCGGGCGCAAGGCCCGCGCCGAAGTATTCTTTGGGCAGGCCGATCCTGAGGCCGGCCAGCGAATTATTGAGCCCGGCCGTGTAGTCTTCAACCGGGCGCTCGGCCGAGGTGGCGTCACGCGCGTCAAAACCGGCCATGACATTCAGCAGCAGGGCCGCGTCTTCGGCGGTCCGGGTCAGCGGGCCGCCCTGATCCAGGCTGGAGGCAAAGGCGATCATGCCATAGCGCGAAACCCGGCCGTAGGTGGGTTTGAGGCCGGTTATGCCGCACAATGAGGCGGGCTGCCGGATAGAACCGCCGGTGTCGGTGCCGGTTGCGGCGGGGCACAGGCGGGCCGCGACGGCGGCGGCGGAGCCGCCCGAGGAGCCGCCCGGCGCCCGCGCCCGGTCCCAGGGGTTCTTGACCGGGCCATAAAAGCTGGTCTCGCTGGAAGAACCCATCGCAAATTCATCCATGTTGGTCTTGCCGAGCATGACCATGCCGGCCTCATTCAGCCTGGCCGTGACGGTGGCGTCATAGGGCGCGATGAAGTTATCCAGCATCTTCGAGCCGCAGGAGGTCTTGACGCCGTTGGCGCAAAATATATCCTTGTGGGCAAACGGGATGCCGGTCAGCAGCGTGTGTTGGCCCGCCGCGATGCGCCGGTCTGCGGCCTCGGCCTGGGCCAGGGCCCGGTCTTCGCTCAGCGTGATAAAGCAATTCAGGGCGGGGTTGAATCTTTTACAGCGCGCCAGGTAAAGCCGGGTCAATTCGGCGCTGCTGATCGCCTTTTTTGCCAGGGCGTCGGCCAGCCCGCTCAGGGTCGCATCGTGCATGAAGGGTTTATTAAATGTTGGCGGGCCGCGGGGATCGGGCATTCGCTTAACGCGGGCGTCGCTTCGACCGCCTTATTCGATCACCCTCGGCACCAGATAGTAACCGTCTTCGGTCAGGGGCGCCTGTTGCTGGAAATGCTCGCGCTGGCAGGTTTCGGTGACGCTGTCGGCGCGCAGGCGGGCCGGCAACTCAAGTGGATGCGCCAGCGGCGCGACCCCGCGCGTATCGGCCGTGTTCATCTGTTCGACCAGGCTCAGGATGCCGGATAATTCGGCGCGGTAGGCGGGAATATCCCGCGCCTCGATGGACAGGCGGGCCAGCCAGGCGATTTTTTTTACTTCGGCGTCGTCAAGCGACATGAGACAGCGTTCCTTATCGGTTGAAAAAAAAGAAATTTATCATATTACACGGCTTGCCCAAAGCCCCGCCCGTTGTTAAAGTTGTGCTTTAAGGAAACTCTGATTGAATCAGAGTTTCCTGCGGTACAGGGACCTGCCTGCTGCAGGCAGGTGTGCCGCCCCAGAATTAATGACTAGGCAATGATACAAGTCATTGATTTTGAAGTCAGGTGAAAATCGCATTTTCACCTTGCGTGCCCTGAGAAATCCAGGATGGATTTATTCAGGGCTTCCTTAATAAACACACGGGATTTAAGCCGGAACCGGCGCCGCCGATGCACAACAAAAAAATCAGCTTCACGGGCATGTCGCCCGGCACTGGCCGCGGCCTGTTCAGCCGGGATTTTCCGGCCACCCGGCCCCTGCCTGTTCCGGCCCGAAGCGCGGCCCCAGAACCGCGTTACAGGGCCTCCCGCCGCCAACAACTGACTGGTTTACCGCATGTTTAATCGATTAAGAGGACTCTTTTCCAACGATTTATCCATTGACCTCGGCACGGCCAATACATTGATCTATGTGCGCGAGAAAGGTATCGTTCTGAACGAGCCTTCCGTGGTCGCGATCCGTAAGGACGGCGGCAAGATCAACGCCAAATCCATCCTTGCCGTCGGGGCCGAGGCCAAGAAGATGCTCGGCCGCACGCCGGGCCATATCGAGGCCATCCGGCCGCTGAAGGATGGCGTGATTGCCGATTTCACCGTGACCGAAAAGATGTTGCAGTATTTCATCCACAACGTGCATGGCTCGACCCTGCTCAAACCTAGCCCGCGGGTGCTCGTGTGCGTGCCCTGCGGCTCGACCCAGGTCGAACGCCGGGCCATTCACGACTCGGCCAATAACGCCGGCGCCCGCACCGTTTACTTGATCGAAGAACCAATGGCGGCCGCGATCGGCGCCGGGATGCCGGTCAGTGACGCGCGCGGTTCAATGGTGCTGGATATCGGCGGCGGCACGACCGAGGTGGCCGTGATCTCCCTGAACGGGATCGTGTTTTCCGATTCGGTGCGGATCGGCGGCGACCGCTTTGACGAGTCCATCATCAGTTATGTGCGCCGCAATTACGGCAGCCTCATCGGCGAGGCCACGGCCGAGCGGATCAAGCACGAGATCGGCTGCGCCTATCCGGCCGAAGAAAAGACCGAACTGGAAGTGCGCGGGCGCAACCTGGCCGAGGGCATTCCGCGCAGCCTGACCCTGAACAGCAATGAAATCCTGGAGGCCCTGCAGGAACCGCTGGCCGGCATCGTCGGCGCGGTCAGGAACGCGCTGGAAAAGACCCCGCCGGAACTGGGTTCCGATGTGGCCGAGCGCGGCCTGATACTGACCGGCGGCGGCGCCCTGTTGCAGGATATAGACCGCTTGCTCATGGAAGAGACCGGCTTGCCCGTGATCCTGGCCGAAGATCCGCTGACCTGCGTGGCGCGCGGCGGCGGGCGTTATCTGGAGATGATCGACGAGTTCGGCACCGATATTCTGACCGTGAACTGATTACCAGGAGCGACACATTAACAGTCTGTTTCAAAAAAGCGTCCCGCTGTCTCTGCGTCTGGCCGCATTCGGCCTGCTCTCGCTCGGCCTGCTGATCACCGATTATCACCGCGGCTATGTCAAACCGCTGCGCTCGGCGCTGTCCACCCTGGTCTATCCGCTGCATTATACGGTCAATCTGCCGGTCGCCGCGGCCGAGCGCCTGTCGGCCTCCTTCACGGCCCATAAAACCCTGCTGGCGGACAACCAGCGGCTGGAGCAGGAGCGCCTGCTGCTCAACTCAAAACTGCAACGCTATGAAGTCCTTGAGGCCGAAAATCACCGTTTGCGGGAACTGCTGGAATCCTCCTTCCGCCTCAATGAGCGGGTGCTGGTGGCGGACCTGGTGGCGGTCGATCTGCACGCCTTCCGGCGTCGGATCATCATCAACAAGGGCAAGCGGGAAGGGGCCTATGAGGGTCAGCCGGTGGTCGATGCGCGCGGCATCATGGGCCAGATCGTGCATGCCGGCCCCTTTTCCAGCACGGTGCTGCTGATCACCGACACCAACCACGCCCTGCCGGTGCAGGTCAACCGCAACGGCCTGCGCGCCGTTGCCGTTGGGCTTGGCCGGGACGATACCCTGCTGCTGGAATACCTGCCCAACAACGCCGACATCCGCCCCGGCGATTTGATCATTTCTTCCGGCCTCGGCCACCGTTTTCCGCCCGGTTATCCGGTCGGCGAGATTGAGCGGATCACGCTGGATCCGGGCGAATCGTTCGCGCGGGTCACGCTCAAGCCCAGCGCGCGCCTCGGCCGCAGCCGTGAAGTCCTGCTGGTGTGGCCGCGCGGTCAGACCAATGTGACCGGCCGGCCCGCGCCGGAAGAGTACAGCGAAGTCGCGCGCAGATGATCAGCGCCGAACGGCCGAAGCGCGGCGGCTGGTGCATCATTGGCAGCTTTGTGATCGCGATCATGCTGACCGCGCTGCCGCTGCCGGAGTGGGCCGTCAACTGGCGTCCGGCCTGGGTCGCCATCGTGCTGATTTACTGGTGCATGGCCCTGCCGGAACGGGTCGGCATTTTCACGGGCTGGTTTTGCGGCCTGCTGCTGGATGTGCAACAGGGCACGCTGCTCGGCCTGAACGCGCTGGGTCTGGCCCTGATCGCCTATCTGACGATCCGCTTTCATCAACGTATGCGCGTTTTCCCGCTGGTTCGGCAGGCCGTGCTGGTCTGTTTTTATCTATTGCTGTATCAATTGATCGTGCTGCTCGGCAATCTCGCCAGCGGCATCGGCTCGGGCGGCTGGCGCTACTGGATGCCGGCCGTGACCAGCATGCTGCTCTGGCCCTGGCTGTTTATCATTCTCAGAGATCTGCGCCGCAAGTTTGTCAGCGCCCTGCCCTGAGCGGCCCGCCCGGCCCATGCAACTGACCTTCCAGGATAAAGACTATGAAGCGCGTCTGGTGGCGCGCCGCGTCTATATCAGCGGCGCGCTCATCCTGCTGTTGCTGGGCGCCGTCATGGCGCGGGTTTTCTATCTGACCGTGGTCCGGCACGAGCACTATAGCACCCTGTCCCAGTCAAACCGGGTCAAGATCCTGCCCGTGCCGCCCACGCGCGGCCTGATCTACAGCCGCGCCGGGCGGGTGCTGGCCGAGAACCGGCCCGCCTTCCGGCTTGAGGTCGTGCCCGAGCAGGTTGACGATCTGGACGCGCTGCTGGCCGAACTGGGCCAGATCATCGTTATCGAAGCGCATCATGTGCGGCGCTTCAGGGCCTCCCTGCGCAAACAACGCCGCTTTGAAAACGCCGCCCTGCGCCTGGATTTGAGCGAGGCCGAGGTGGCCGCCTTTGCCGTCAACCGGCACCGCTTTAAGGGGGTCGATGTGGTCGCGGGTCTGCGCCGGCATTACCCGCTCGGCAGCGAACTCGCGCACGCGCTCGGCTATGTGGCCCGGATCGACGCGGCTGATCTCAGGCAACTGGACCAATCCCGTTACAGCGGCACCAGTCATATCGGCAAGCTGGGCATCGAAAAAGCCTATGAATCGGTCCTGCATGGCGAGGCGGGTTATCAGCAGGTCGAGGTCAATGCCCAGGGGCGGGTGATCCGCGTGCTGGAGCGCGCGCCGCCCAAACCCGGCCGCAATCTGCATCTGACCATTGATGTCTCCCTGCAGCAAATGGCGCTGGCCGAACTCGGCTCGCGGCGCGGCGCCATCGTGGCGCTGGATCCGCGCAACGGCGATATCCTGGCCTTCGCCAGTTCGCCCGCCTATGACCCGAACCCGTTTGTGAACGGCATCGACGGCGAGTCCTACCGGGCGCTCCTGGGTTCCGCCGCAAAACCGCTGCTGAATCGCGCGTTGCAGGGCGAATATCCGCCCGGTTCGACCCTGAAGCCGTTTCTGGCGCTGGTGGGCCTGGCCGAGGGGGTCAGCAATTGGCAGGATGAGTCCTGGTGTCCGGGCTGGTTTTCATTAGAAGGGCACGGCCATCGTTACCGCGACTGGAAGAAAGGGGGGCATGGCCGCACCAACCTGCGCAAGGCCATTGTCGAATCCTGCGATGTCTATTTTTACCGGCTGGCGCATGAACTCGGCATCGACCGCATCTCCGCCGGGCTGGCCCGCTATGGCTTTGGCCGGCCCAGCGGCATTGATATCGGCGGCGAGCGCGGCGGCCTGTTGCCCTCGCGCGCCTGGAAACGCGCGACCCTGGGCGAGGCCTGGTTCCCCGGCGAGACCCTGATCATCGGCATTGGCCAGGGTTATACCCTGACCACGCCGCTGCAACTGGCCAGGGCCACGGCCATCCTGGCCGGCCGGGGCCGGGCGCCGCGCCCGCGCATGGTCTCTGCCATCAGCGATCCGCTCACCAATGAGGTCAAGGCCTTGCCGGCCGCGGTCGAGACAGAAATCAGCCTGAACGATCCGGCCGACTGGGATGAAGTCATCCGCTCCTTGCAGGACGTGGTGCATGGCCCGACCGGCACGGCCCGGCGGAGCGGCCTTGACGCGAATTACCGCTTCGCCGGCAAGACCGGCACGGCCCAGGTCATCGGCATCGCCCAGGGCGAGGAATATATCGCCGAAGAGATCCCCGAGCAGTTCCGGGACCATGCCCTGTTTGTGGCCTTTGCCCCGGTTGAGGCGCCCCGCATCGCGCTGGCCATCGTGCTGGAAAACGCCGGTTCCGGCTCCAGCGCGGCCGCGCCCATCGCGCGCCGGCTGTTTGATCATTTTATGAGTCATCGCGCCTTGATCAGCCGGGGTTAAGGCATTGGAGGCGCGCACCCTGGCCCAACGCCTGCATATCGACTGGCCGCTGCTGGTCGCGCTGCTGCTCCTGTCCGGTCTCGGCCTGCTGGTGCTCTACAGCGCCGGCAATCAGGATCTGGCCCTCGTGCAACGGCAGGCGCTCAAGCTGGGTCTGGCCCTGGCCGTGATGGTCGGCATCGCCCAACTGCCGCCGGCCCGGCTGGCGCACTGGTCGGTCTGGATTTACGCGGGCGGCATCCTGCTGCTGGTGCTGGTGCTTTTCTTTGGCGATATGGGCAAGGGCGCGCAGCGCTGGCTGGATCTAAAGGTCTTTCGTTTTCAACCCTCGGAATTTATGAAGCTCGCGCTGCCGCTCTTGATCGCCGCTCATCTGGCCAACCGGCCGCTGCCGCCCACGGCGGTCGTGAGCCTGAGCGTGGCCGGCATGATCCTGTTGCCGGTGTTCCTGATCGCGCGCCAGCCCGATCTCGGCACCGCCCTGCTGATCGCCGCGGCCGGCTTCGGGCTGCTGTTTATCGCCGGGCTTTCCTGGCGCCTGCTGGCGGCGCTGGGCGCGCTGGCCGCGGTCTCCCTGCCGCTGCTGTGGCACTTTATGCACGATTACCAGAGGCGGCGGGTATTGACCTTTTTGAACCCGGAGACTGACCCGCTCGGGGCCGGTTATCATACCATCCAGGCCAAGATCGCGATCGGCTCGGGCGGCCTGTATGGCAAGGGCTGGCTGAACGGCACCCAATCGCATCTTGAATTCCTGCCCGAGCGATCAACCGACTTTATCTTTGCGGTGCTGTGCGAGGAATTCGGCCTGCTGGGCGTATTGCTGCTGGTCTGCCTGTATCTGTTCATCATCGGCCGGAGCCTGTATATTGCGATCAATGCCCAGCACACCTTCGGCCGCTTGCTGGCCGGCGGCATCACCCTGACTTTTTTTATCTATGTTTTTGTTAATATGGGCATGGTCAGCGGGCAACTGCCCGTGGTCGGCGTGCCGCTGCCGCTGGTAAGCTATGGCGGCACCTCGATGATAACCCTGCTGCTGGGTTTCGGTATTTTAATGGCGATCCATACCCATCGGCGTTTTCCTTCCTTTGAGTGACGGCCTGTGTATCGACTGAAGCAAATAATGATCACGCTGCTCTGCCTCTGCTCCGGCCTCGCGCCGGGCGCCGCGGCGGCGCTTTCCAGGGCGGAATTTATCCTGGAAATGGAACAGCGGCATGGCTTTGAGCGGGCCGGCCTGGAACAACTGCTGGCCGGCGCGGCCATTTCCGAGACCATACTGAACATCATTTCCAGACCGGCCGAAAGGCGGCTGCGCTGGCATGAATACCGGGATCTCTTTATCCGGGAAGATCGTATCGCGCGCGGGGTCGAGTTCTGGCGGGCCAACCGCGGCGCCCTGGACGAGGCCCGGCAGAAATTCGGCGTGCCGGCCGAACTCATCACCGCGATCATCGGGGTTGAGACCTTTTACGGCCGCATCGCGGGCCGTTATCGCGTGCTTGACGCCCTGAATACACTGTCCTTTCACTACCCGCGGCGGGCCGATTTTTTTCGCGGCGAACTGGAACAGTTTTTACTGATGACCCGCGAACAGGGCCTGGCGCCCGGGCAACTCAAGGGCTCCTACGCGGGCGCGATGGGCATGCCGCAGTTTATCGCCAGCAGCTATCGTCATTATGCGGTTGATTTCGACGCTGACGGCCAGATTGACATCTGGAATAATCCGGCCGATGTGATCGGCAGCGTGGCGAACTATCTGGCCGAACACGGCTGGCAGCCCGGCAGACCAGTTATCGCGCGCGCGGAAGTCACGGGCGCGCGCTACAAAGACAGTCTTGGCAAGGGTCTGAAGCCCGACACCGCCGCCGCCGAACTCCGGGCCGCGGGCATCACTTCGGCCGCCCTGTCCGCGCCGGAAGAAAAACTGAAGCTGTTTGAGTTTGCGCTGGAAGACAAAAATGAATACTGGCTCGCGCATCATAATTTTTATGTGATCACCCGCTATAATCACAGCGCCCTGTATGCGCTGGCGGTTTACCAGTTGGCGCGGGAAATAAAGGCGCGTATGCCACGGCCATGAACGAGCCCCGCACACCATGCCCCGTTGTGCGATAACAAACAGCGCGGCGCCCTTGTGTCTGGCCCTGGTCCTGTTGCAGGCCGCGGGCTGCGGCCTGTTCGGCGGCGGGCGATCCGGCGGGGCCGATTCCGCCCCGGCCGGGCGTCTGGATGTTGCGCGCATCCCCCCGGTCACGCCCAGACCGGAGCCTAAAAGCCGCTATGGCAATCCGCCGTCCTATGTGGTCTTCGGCAAGCGCTATCATGTGCTGGACAGCAGCAGGGGCTTCGTTGAAAAGGGCGTCGCCTCCTGGTATGGCACAAAATTTCACGGCCGGCGCACCTCCAGCGGCGAGACCTATGATATGTATGCGCTGAGCGCCGCGCACAAGCGTTTGCCCCTGCCGAGCTATGTGCGGGTCACGAATCTGGAAAACGGCCGGCATATCGTGGTCAGGGTCAATGACAGGGGGCCGTTTCACGGCAACCGGGTCATTGACCTTTCCTACGCCGCCGCCGCGAAACTCGGCATCGTGAAAAAGGGCACGGCCTGGGTCGAAGTCCGCGCGCTGCAACCGGGGCAGACCCTGCCGGCGCCGCTGAAGACGGCGGACACGCCCGGCGCCCGTGACAGCGGTTTTTATATTCAGGTGGGCGCGTTCAGACAGTTGGCGAATGCCGAGAAACTCAGGCGCAGACTGCGCCCCCTGGGCGCGCCATTGATAAAGATAAGCCAGGCCGTGGTGCATGGCCAAAATGCCTACCGCGTCAGGATCGGGCCGCTGACCGACATCACCCTGGCGGACGCGATCGTGTCCAGGCTGGCGCATTACGGCGTGCTTGAACATCGGATTGTGACCGATGTTTTGTAAGAAGGCGTTGGTATTCCCGTCTGCGCCTGCCCGCAGCGGGCAGGCCGGAATGACGGCAGTTTCGTTATTTCAGTCTGCCTGCTTGCTGCGTGTCCGCAGTAGGTAAGCCAGCGGGAATGACGGAACGGCAGGAATACCAGCAAGGTGAAACAATACCCCGTCGTCATTCCAGCGAAAGCTGGAATCCAGGAGGAGATTGCCGGGATGATAAATAAATTCGGGCTTTTCCCGCTTGCACCGGCTGGTCGGAATGACTTATTTATTGTCATTCCCGCTTAGGCGGGAATGTATAGTAAAAACCACTGGATTCCAGCTTTCGCTGGAATGACGACGATTTAGTCATTATTTCAGTCTGCCTGCTGCCTTTCTATAGCAGGCTGGGCCGGAATGACGACGATTTAGTCATTTCAGCCTGCCTGCTCACTGTCTGTAGAAAGCGGGCCGGCCGGATGACAGAACGGTGTGAATACCGGCCAGCCGGAATTCACAAAGGCGTTGCCGGCGTTAGGCGGCTCAACATTAACAAATCAAATTTTCCTTAAAAAAGTATTGTGAACATGAAAAAAGAGTTTATGCGTACACTGTTTTTACTCCTGTTCTGGCCGGCGGGCGCGGCTTTTGCGGAGCCGATCATCGTCCCGGCCGCGCCGGCCATAAAGGCCGTTTCCTATCTGCTGATCGATTTCGACAGTGGCGAGTTTCTGGTTGAAAAGAACATCGATCAGAAACTCGCGCCGGCCAGTCTGGCCAAGATCATGACCGTTTATGTGGTGGCCAGTGAACTGGCGGACGGCAAGATTTCATTGGAGGATGAAGTGCGGGTCAGCAAGAAAGCCTGGCGGACCGAGGGATCGAGAATGTTTATCGAGGTGGACACCACGGTAAAGCTCCGTGATTTATTGCTGGGTGTGATTGTGCAATCCGGCAATGACGCCAGCGTCGCCCTGGCCGAGTATATCGCCGGCAGCGAGGCCGCCTTTGCCGATCTGATGAACATCCACGCCCGGCGTCTGGGCATGAGCAATACCCATTATGTCAACAGCACCGGCCTGCCGCACCCGGAGCTTTATACCACCGCGCGCGACCTGGCCATATTGGCGCGCGCCTATATCGCGGACTTCCCCGAGATGTATCAATTAAACAGCGTGCGGGAATTTAGCTTTAACGATATCCGCCAACCCAACCGCAATAAATTATTATGGCGCGATCAAAGCGTTGACGGCATCAAGACCGGCCACACGCAGGCGGCGGGTTATTGCCTGGTGGCATCGGCCCGGCGCGAGGGCATGCGCCTGATCTCCGTGGTCATGGGGTCGGAGGGCGTGAACGCGCGCGCCAGGGCCAGCCAGGCCCTGCTGAATTATGGCTACCGCTTTTATGAGACGCAGAAATTATATGGCGCGGGCGAGCCTGTCACCCGCGCCCCGATCTGGAAGGCGGACGCGGAATCAATAGGGCTCGGTCTGGATCAGCCGCTTTATCTGACCCTGCCGCGCGGCCAGCATGAAAAGCTGAAGCCCGAGTTTGAAATAGACAAACAAATCATCGCGCCGGTCAACCAGGGAGAGCAAAAAGGGCGATTGCATATCATGCTCGCGGATGAAAAAGTGGCAACGCTGCCGCTCATCAGCACAGAGGCTGTCCCCGTCGGCAGCCTGCTGAACCGCCTGAAACACAGTCTCTATCTGCTGTTCAAATAGCGCGATGTCCCTGGTTTACCTGAACGGCGAATACAAGCCGCTGGCAGCGGCCTCTGTCAATGTGCTGGATCGGGGCTTCACCTTTGGCGATAGCGTCTATGAGGTGATACCGGTCTATAACCGGCATGTCTTTTGCGGCGAGGCGCACCTGGCCCGGCTGGATAACAGCTTAACGTCGATCGGCATGGCCAACCCGCTGTCGCGGGCGGCATGGTCTCAGGTCTTCGGCAAATTGATCGATGCCGGCGAAGCGCCGGATCAATCCCTTTATCTGCAAATTAGCCGCGGCGTCAGTGAGCGCGAGCATGACATTCCCCGCTCAAGTCGGGCCACGGTGTTTGCCATGAGCCGGCCGCTGGCCCGGCCCGAGCCGGCCCGGGGTATCCGCGCCATCACCCATGAGGATATTCGCTGGCAATGTTGCGATATCAAGGCGACCACGCTTCTGGCCAGTGTCCTGTTGCGGCGGCGGGCGCAGGAGAGGGGCGCCAAAGAGGCCATTTTAATCCGGGATGACAAGCTGACCGAGGGGGCGGCCAGCAATGTCTTTATCTGCAACCAGGGCGTGATCAGCACCCCGGAACAGGATCATCATGTCCTGCCCGGCATCACCCGCGCCGCGCTGATCGATATTCTGCGGCAAAACGATATGGCGTGCCGGCAAAGGCGGATTGAGCGCCCGGAGTTACTCCGGGCCGAGGAGATCTGGCTCACGAGTTCGACCTGGGAGATCATGCCGGTCATTCAACTCGACGACGCGCCGGTCGGCAATGGCCGGCCGGGGCCGCTCTGGGCCAGGGCGAACGCGCTCTATCAGGATTTTAAACAGCAACTGCCGCGTTGATCATGGAAATATACAAGGCGTTCAGCATAGAGGCCGCCCATCGCCTGCCGAACCTGCCCGCGGCGCATAAATGTCATCGTCTGCATGGCCATTCATTCAGAATTGAAGTGCATGTCACGGGGGAGGTCGATCAAAGAAGCGGCTGGATCATGGATTTCGCCGACATCAGCGCGGCCTTCAAACCCTTGTTTGAACGGCTCGACCATCACTATCTCAACGAGATCGAAGGACTGGAAAACCCCACCAGCGAAAACCTGGCCAGATGGATCTGGAACCGGCTAAAGCCGGCCCTGCCGCCGCTCTCCGCGGTCGTTGTCAGGGAAACCTGCAACGCGGCCTGTATTTATCGTGGCGGCTGATATGGCGCCCTTCTGCGAGAGCGATTCGGGATCGAGGCCCGGAATAGCGCGCAGGTGTCCCAGGTTATTCGGGCGACTTTAGACCGTGAGCTTATTCGGCTGGCCGACAGTGAGCGCCCGAAATCGGGTTATGTGCCGTCATGGGCATGATTTGACCGGGATTTGATTGAAAGGGGCCGTGGACGTACGGCATCAAGAGGTGTCAATTTGAAAATATAATAAAAACAATGAGTTACATAATTTTTGCCGGCTTTAAAGATTTGACCGGGATTTGATTGAAAGGGGTTGTGGATGTGAGGTTTCAAGAGATCTCATTTTGAAAGTGTAAAAAAAACAATGACTTATCTGATTTTTATCGGCTTTAAAGATTTGACCGGGATTTGATTGTAAAGGGAGATGATAACTCGGCACAGACACAATTTCTATAAAGAATAAGGGCTGTACAGGAGCGCCTTATCGCCAGGTTTATGGCTGCGCGGAGTATGGGTGGCGCGATTATGACTATTTGCTGGCGATGGATCGTGGCCATAATGTCTTCTTTGGAGATATAAAATTCTTTGCCTTTAGGCGAAGGGAAGTTATACTCGACATCGCCTTAACAATGAAGACTTTGAGTGCGAAGTTACCGCACGAATTCATATAGCAAGTATGCTCTGAAAGCTCACTTGATATTAATACTGAAATACCGCAAGCATATTGACCTGCCTGCTGTAGGCAGGCGAGTAAGGGGTTATATGGCCATCAGTTGCGGGAATATTACGGACGCAATAATTCAGAGGTATATTTATGAGCGAGAGTGAGCGCCCATAGATGACAGTCAATTTCAAATTGACTCTACTCTTTTCAAAGGAGCTAGCTAGATATTCCTGCGGACAGTGATATGCGTCATATCTTAATGTCCGGCTGGGAGGTACACGACAAGACCATATGGGATTTTCTCAATCAGGCCCTTCCTGAGGTGCGCGGAGGTCATCAGATATGACAGTTTTTCATCTTTATCGCCTTAAGATCGAGCGGCCGGAAACCCGTGCATTGTTCGATGATAAGCAGCAGCCTAGTAAGACAATTCTTCAGGCGATAGAAGAGAAGCCATCGGAAGAATTAAGGAAAGGGCAGTCCTGGCGAATTGGAAACATCGAGAAACTGTCTGAAACTACGATTTTCTTCGCGTTGGGAAAGATTACCAAAGCAACGCATGCGCTTTATGACGAAACCCGGGGCGACTTTGTTGAACAGGCACAGGAGGAGGCGCCTCATACCCATGTTGGCATTGATCTGGAATTTCAGGTTTGCGCGATAGCTGAGAAATCCATAATAGCTTTTCCTGTTGATAATATTGCTAAAAATCTGGCAAAGCTGCTGAGTGCTTCGGAACTAGTAGGTAAAGGCCGTTTTAAGTTCAATCTTAGTAAGATCAGCGATCCGAAAGATTTTTTAGAACTCGTAAGGAATGCTGTTCGAATTTCCAAATTTGAGATGGACTTTAGCCCGCCCAACCCCTTTGATGTTGACCAGCAATTCCACAAGCCTATGGAGGAACTTCTTCAGGCTACCCGTGCCCAGCAGGGGAAGACGGCCATCAAGGGAGAAAGCCTGAATGCAGAAGAGATAGAAAAGATTGCTCGCTCGACGGCGGCCTCAGGAAACAAGGTTAAGGCACACATCCAGTCGAAAGAGGATGAGAAGCCGATGTTGAAACACATGGATGTAAACCCGGTAACTGTTTCGGTCGATGAAATCAATACAGACGATGGAAAGCAAAACCTTTTAGAGCGCATTCGTAAAGCATACCTTCGTGTCCGCGGAACGGATGGGTAGTCATGAAATGGCAGTTCTGGAAATGGCTGTTCTGCGGTTTGAAGGATGAACCGGGCTATCGCCTTTTAGTGAATTGGTGGCTTGTTATCCACATTGCCGCCGGTATCTTGACGGCGCTACTGGTCGGGGTTTCTATCCATGAGGCAGCCCGGACGATTCTGCTGCCTATTTCGGGCATTTTTATAGGGCTTTCATTTGCCTGGGCAGGCAACGCACAAGCGCTTCTCAAGGAGAGCGAAATAGAAAAGATCGCGAAGCACCACCCGGACGGGATACAGACCTATATCTATACTTTTCAACTGGCTATTCTTATCATCCTTATCACGCTGGTTGCATGGGGCTTGGCTGGATTAAAGGTTTTTGATGTTGTAATATTGTCAAACAGCACCATTCAAACTACAATAGAGGCGTTGCTCTATTTTCTGGCAAGCATCACGCTACGGGAATGCTGGCATGTGATCATGGGAAGTCAGCTTATGATCCTCAGCCGCCATAATGTGCGTAATGATAGCAAAACCAGTAAAGAAATCTGATTTCAGGCGGGTAGAAAATGCTATACATTTTAAAATTTTATGGTTTGGTGTTGTCATTCCCGCTTACGCGGGAATGTATTGTATAAACCACTGGATTCCGGCTTTCGCCGGAATGACAACGGGGGCGGAATCAACTTTTCAACAGACCCGTCATTTCCGGCCTGTCTGCTTCAGATCGATTGGCATGACGCATAATCTGCGCCAATCTGTGAAATCTGCGGATTCCCCGAGGCTTTTGCAAACGCGCCTTCCGCCTTGTGCCGGTCAAACAGCGTTTGCCCGCTCAGGTTTTAATCCCCACGCCTTTATTTAACAGATACAGCGCTATCGAGAAGAGGGTGACGGCGAACAGGGTCAGTATCAGGAAGGCGTTCAGGATGTTGATATCGGATTCGCCCAGCATGCCGTAGCGGAACGCGTTGACCATATACAATATCGGGTTAAAGCCGGATACCGTCTGCCAGAATTCGGGCAGCATGTCCATTGAGTAAAAGACCCCGCCCAGGTAGATCAGCGGGGTCAGCACGAAGGTGGGAATGATGGAGATGTCGTCGAATCTCCTGGCAAAGATGGCGTTGATCAAACCGCCAAGCGAAAACACGATCGCGGTCATAAAGACAACCGCGATCGTGATCAACAGGTTATGCGGATTCAGATCGGTAAAGAACAGGGCCACGAGGGTGACCACGGCGCCGACTATCACTCCCCTGGCCACGCCGCCCGTGATAAAGCCGATCAGAATAATAATATTGGGTATGGGCGCGACCAGCATTTCTTCAATATGGCGCTGAAACTTGGCTCCGAAGAATGAGGAAACCACGTTGGAATAGGCGTTGTTGATTATCGACATCATAATGATGCCGGGCGCGATATAGGCGCTGTAGGCATAGCCGTTCATGGTCCCGATCCGGCTGCCGATCAGATTGCCGAAGATCACAAAATAAAGCGCCATGCTGATCGCGGGCGGCAGCAGCGTTTGCAGCCAGATCCGCATAAAGCGCGAAATTTCCTTGATCACGATGGTGTTAAGCGCGACCAGTATGCTATTGACGGGCATGATTCAGTTTTGCCGGTCGTAGAGCAGGCCCAGAAACAGTTCTTCCAGGCGGTTGGATTTATTGCGCATGCTGGCCACGTTGATCTTATTCGCGCTGAGTTCGCTAAACAGCGCGTTGATGTTTTGCTGGCGGGTAATCTCGACTTCAATGGTCGAGCGGTCAATGCGCCGGCAGATAAAGCCGTTTAAGTTGGGCAGCGCGCCGTTCAGCGGGCTGGCCAGGTCAAACACAAAGGTCTGTCTGTTGAGCGTGGCCAGGAGTTCTTTCATGGAGGTGTTTTCAATAATTTCACCGTTGTCAATGATCGCAATCTTCTTGCAAAGGCGCTCGGCTTCTTCAAGGTAATGGGTGGTCAGCAGGATGGTCGTGCCCTGCCGGTTTATCTCGCTTAAAAAGTCCCACATGGAGCGTCTGAGTTCCACATCGACGCCGGCCGTGGGTTCATCCAGGATGAGCATGCCGGGTTCATGGATCAGGGCGCGCGCGATCATGAGCCGGCGTTTCAGGCCGCCGGATAAATCGAGTGATTTTGTATGTCTTTTTTCCCACAGGCCCAGCCTGAGCAGATATTTTTCCGCCCGTTGCCGGGCGACTTCACGGCGGATGCCGTAATAGCCGCCCTGATTGACCACGATTTCGAGGCAGGTTTCAAATTGTGAAAAGTTGAATTCCTGCGGCACGACCCCGATTGCCGCCTTGGCCAGGGCGGGTTGTCGGTCGGTGTCATGGTCAAAGATACGGACCGACCCGGCGCTCTTTCTGACCAGGCCGCAGATGATCCCGATCGTGGTCGATTTACCGGCCCCGTTCGGGCCGAGCAAGGCAAAAAAATCGCCCCGGCCGACAGCCAGATCGATGCCGCGCAGCGCCTTGAAACCATTACGATAGGTCTTTTTTAATTGCTCGATATGTAATGCCGGCATAATGAAAAATCAGGGACAAAGATGGTTTGAAACCGGCCATTATAAGATGGTTTGGCCTGATACGAAAACAGAAGGTCGGCAGGACACGGGCGGCAGGGTAGCGTCCGATCCGGCCGGTTGTGCAATCGGCCGCCGGCAAGAAGGCCCGGAGCCGCTCTTTACAGGAACCTCATTCCCGCGCGGGTGGTCAGCCGCTAAAAGCGGCCGTGATCAAACCCAGGCCCTGAAACTCCGCCGGCCGAGTGGCATGCTTACCCGTCCGCAGCGCCGCTTTTATCCTTTTTTACGGTCTTCTTTTTGCCGGTTTTTTTGCGGCTGGTCTTTGCCTGGCCGGTTTCTCGGGTGAACGCCTTGATCGAATCCTCGCCGGGCCAGGGGCTGAACGGGAAGGGGCGTTGCTCGGACTTGAATGTAATGTAAAGCAGAATTTGCGAGACGTAACAATTCAGGGAATCACTGAAATCCAGCAAGGGCTGGTTGAGTTCGCCCGTGATGAGCTTGATGAAGAACTGAAAGATCACGACCAGCCAGATCAGGCCGAACAGAAAACAAAAAATAACGGCATAGATCAGGATGAAAAGACCTCGGGTCCAGACATCAATATTTTTTGCATTTTCTTTTATATCCATTTTTTTCTCCAGATAATGGGGCAGCGCGTCAGCGTATAGTATAGATCGTCTGCCGCCCGAACTAAATAAGCGCTATTCGGATATACTTATTGCCTTCGCCGGAATGACGACATGGGATCCAGTGGTTTATGCGATACATTCCCGCCGGCCTGCCGGAATAATGCAAAATCTGCGCTAGGCTGCCTATTGCGGGCAGGTCTGTGAAATCTGCGGATTCCCCGCCTGATTCATCTCATTAATGTATTGAACCCGGATAATATTGTGACAGGCCGTTGCTTTAATGGTTTAATGGCGGATGATGATGCAGCATGGCGGCAAACAGACAATAATGAAATTTCCCTGCCGGTTCCCGATCAAGGCGCTGGGGCCGGCCGAGACCGGCTTTGATCTGCTGGTGGTCAGTATTGTCAGGAAACACGCGCCTGATTTATCCGAGGGGGCGGTAAAAAGCCGTTTGAGCCGGGCCGGTCACTATATCGCCGTCACCGTCACGGTGCTGGCAAAAAGCCGGCAGCAACTGGATAATATTTATCTGGACCTCACGGCCCATGACAAGGTGATTATGGCCTTATGACTATCGAGGTTAAAGATCTGGGCCTGTGCGATTATGCAAAAACGTACCAGGCGATGCGCGCTTTTAATGAAGAGCGCCATGCCGGAACGCCCGATCAGCTTTGGCTGCTGGAACATCCGCCGGTCTATACCCTGGGTTTGGCGGCCGCCAGGGAACATTTGTTAAACACCTCTGATATCCCCGTGCTCAAAACCGACCGTGGCGGACAGGTGACCTATCATGGCCCGGGCCAGTTGATCGCCTATTTGTTGATTGATTTGAAGCGGCGTCCCTATGCGGTTAAAAAAATGGTGGCGCTGATGGAGCAGGCCGTCATTGATTATCTGCAAGCGTTCGCCATCAAGGCCCGGCGCCGGGCCGGCGCGCCGGGCGTTTATGTGGCGGATGAAAAAATCGCGGCCCTGGGCGTCAGGGTGCGGAAGGGCGCGACTTATCATGGTCTGTCGTTAAACGTGGATATGGATCTGGCCCCGTTCAGCGGGATCAATCCCTGCGGTTACGCCGGCCTGAGATGCACCCAACTGGCCCGCTTCGCGGGCGCGATTTCAGTGCAAGAGGTCAAGCGGCAACTGCCCGCCTGCCTCATCAAACACCTGGACCGGCCGCGGCGCCGCTATCCGGTCAGCGAAAGTGAAACAGTGAGCTATGTATCAGGATAATGTCTATAAAGCGCCCGATCGGGACCGGCGCGGCCGGCAGAAGACGGCCAAGCTGCCCATCAAGATCGTGCCGCTGGCCGCGCCGCAACCCAGAAAGCCGGCCTGGATAAGGGCCAAGGCGCCGACCGATAAAAAGGTGCTGGCGCTGAAAAAGCTCATCCGCGAACATAAATTGCACACGGTCTGCGAAGAGGCCGCGTGCCCCAACCTGGGCGAGTGTTTCGGGCATGGCACGGCCACCTTTATGATCCTGGGCGATATTTGCACGCGCCGCTGCCCGTTTTGCGATGTGGCGCACGGCAGGCCCAGGCCGCCGGACGCGGCCGAGCCGGAAAATCTGGCGCGCGCCATTCAGTTGATGCGGCTTGAATATGTGGTGATCACCTCGGTTGACCGTGACGACCTGCCCGATGGCGGCGCGCTGCACTTCGTGAACTGCATCAATGCCATTCGCGGCCGGCGGCCGGGCACGAAAATAGAGATCCTGGTGCCGGATTTCCGGCACAAGATCGACAAGGCCATCACACTGTTGCAACAAGCGCCGCCGGATGTGTTTAACCATAATCTTGAATCGATCCCGCGCCTTTATAAAAAAGTCAGGCCCGTTGCCGATTACCGGGCCTCGCTGGAATTGATCCAAAAGTTTAAGCGGCAGAATAGCGCCGTGCCGACAAAAAGCGGCCTGATGCTGGGCCTGGGCGAGACCCTGGATGAGGTCAAACAGGTGTTGCATGACTTAAAACAGCATGACTGCGACATGATCACGATTGGACAATATTTACAGCCAAGCCGCTACCATCTGCCGGTAGAACGCTTCGTGCCCCCGGCCGAATTCGCCGGGCTGAAACGCTACGCCGAGGGGCTCGGCTTCGCCAACGTGGCCAGCGCGCCCATGGTGCGCTCCTCCTACCACGCCGACCTGCAAGCGGCTGGCGAGGCAATGGATGGTTGAGTCTTGTTGCCTGTCTGGTTTAGGCAGGCCAAGGTGGTGTGAAACTAAAACAACACCTCGTTGTCATTTCAGCGAAAGCTCGCCTGCATGGACGCAGGTGGTAGAGCAGCGCCTGCCTGCGGCAGGCAGGTTTATGCGGAAATGACAACTTCTACTTCTCACGGATAGCATCAACCCTTGAGTCAATCTCGGCCCTGGCGATTCGGATCTGCAACTGATCCCCCGTTTTCAGACCTTTTGCCTCGCGCACGATCCGGCCGCTCTGGCGCTCGGTGACGATGGCATAGCCCCGCTCCAGGGTCGCCAGCGGCCCCACGGTTTGCAGGATTTGTTGCAGCGTGCCGAGGCGTTGCCCGGCGTTGTTGATGATGGTCTTGATCGCGCGTTTGAAGCGTTGTTCAAGGTTGTTCAGGGCCTGGGCCTGCTGCGCGATTTTGGCGGCCGGGTTCTGGTCGTTGATCCTGCCATTTAGCCCGGCCAGCCGGATGCGGTCTTGCCCCAGCCTTTTTTCTATCTGATGGATCAACCGCAGTGAATATTCATCCACACGCTGCGCCTGTTGTTGCAGCCTTTGCCCCGGCCAGGGCAGGCGCCGCGCGAGATGTTCAAGCTGTTGCTGGTGTTGCCTGAGCCGGTTTGTCAGTATGCGGGATAATTGACTTGCATGGCGTTGCAGCCTGAGCGCCAGCTTGGCGGCGTCGGGGCTGGCGAGTTCGGCCGCGGCGGACGGGGTCGGCGCCCGCTGGTCGGCCACGAAATCGGCGATGGAAAAATCAATTTCATGGCCGATGCCCGAGATCAGGGGGATGGCGCAGGCAAACACGGCCCGCGCCACGCTTTCTTCGTTGAATGCCCACAGATCTTCCAGCGAGCCGCCACCGCGCGCCAGGATTAGCACATCGCATTCCCGCCGGGCATCGGCCAGCCCGATCATCGCGGCAATCTTCGGAGCCGCGCCCGCGCCCTGCACCGGGGCCGGGTAAATGATCACCCGGCCGGGCGGAAAGCGCCGGGCCAGCACGCTCAGGATATCGCGCACGGCCGCGCCGGTGGCGGAGGTGATGACCCCGATCGTCCGCGGAAACGGCGGGATGGGTTTTTTATGCGTTTCGGCAAACAGGCCCTCGCCCGAGAGTTTCAGCTTCAGGGCCTCAAAGGCCAACTGTAACGCGCCGGCGCCGGCCGGTTGCATTGATTCGATGATCAATTGATAGTCGCCGCGTCCTTCATACAGCCCGATGTTGGCCCGGGCGACAATCAGTATGCCGTTTTCGGGCTTGAAGCGCAGGCCGGACTGCCGGTTTTTGAACATCGCGCAGCGCACCTGGGCGGCGCTGTCCTTGAGCGTGAAATAGAGATGACCGGAGGCGGGCCGCGCCAGATTGGACAACTCGCCCTGCACCCAGACGGCCGGGAATGCCTCTTCCAGCAGGCGCCGCACCGCGCGGTTCAGGCGGCTGACGGTATAGACATCGCTGGTGTTGGGCGTGGCGTTAGACATGGCCGCATGGTATGTCAAAAGCCGGGTGAAACAAAGGGCGGTTTGGTTCAATACAGGGTCACCTCATCTAAAATAAGGGCTCTTTTGAGTTCCGAGTGGGTTAAGTCGCATGTGGATTGAGTGTGCAGAAAATAGCATGAGCCTGTCTGCGGCAGGCAGGCCGGAATGATGTAAAGCCGGAACGACACCCCCTCGTCATTCCAGCGAAAGCTGGAATCCAGTGGTTGATACAATACATTCCCGCATAAGCGGGAATGACCATCTGAATACCTCATTCCAACCGACCCCGCTGAGTTACCTGTCACCCCGCTACCTGCCTGCAGCAGGCAGGCCTGCCTCCGGCAGACGTGGATTCCAGCTTTCGCTGGAATGACAACGGGGGCTGTTGGTTGTTCTTTTGCTTGCCTTCGCTGTGATGGCCAGGGTGGGTATTTGTTATTATTTCGCTTTCGCCGGCCTGCAACGGGCAGGCTGGAATGACGGGTAACGGGCGGACTGCCGCTTGCCGTGGCCGGACTTCGGCTTATAATAGGAGGTTATTTTTAACCAACAGCCGCGCCTGCCATGAATATTATCGAACAAGCCCTGACCTTTGATGATGTGTTACTCGTGCCGGATTATTCCGGGGTTTTGCCGGGCGAGGTCTCTGTGCAAACCGTGTTGACGCGGGAAATCAGCCTGAATATCCCGGTGGTCTCGGCCGCGATGGATACCGTCACGGAATCGGGCCTGGCCATCGCTATGGCGCAGGCCGGCGGGATAGGCATTATCCACAAGAATATGCCCCCCGAAATGCAGGCTAAAAACGTGCGGCGGGTCAAGAAATACGAAAGCGGCGTGATCAAGGAACCGCTGACCGTGGGGCCTTATACCAGCATCCGGGAGGTCATCGAACTGACCCGTGAGAAAAATATCTCCGGGGTGCCCGTGGTCGAAGACGACAGGCTGGTCGGCATCGTCACGAGCCGCGATTTACGCTTTGAAAAGAAGCTGGACGATCCCGTGCGCAATATTATGACCCGCCAGGACAAACTGGTGACGGTCAGGGAAGACGCGGGCAAGGATGAAGTGCGCGAATTGCTGCACCGGCATCGGATTGAAAAAATACTGGTCGTCAACGACAAATTTCAGCTTGTGGGTCTGGTCACGGTAAAGGATATACAGAAGGCCTCCGAATATCCCAACGCCTGCCTGGATTCGTCCGAGCGGTTGCGGGTCGGCGCCGCGGTGGGGGTGGGAAACGCCGCTATGGAGCGGGTCGAGCAACTGGTCGAGGCGAATGTGGATGTGCTGGTGGTTGACACGGCCCACGGCCATTCCAGCGGGGTGTTGGCGATGGTCAAACGGATCAAGACCGAATTCAGGGACACCCAGGTGATCGGCGGCAATGTCGCCACCGCCGAGGCCGCGCTGGCCCTGGCGGAAAGCGGCGCGGACGCGGTCAAGGTGGGCATCGGCCCCGGCTCAATCTGCACCACCCGCATCGTCAGCGGCGTCGGGATGCCGCAGATTACGGCCGTGGCCAACGTGGCCAGGGCGTTGCGGGCGAAGGGTCTGCCCTTGATTTCAGACGGCGGCATCCGGTTCTCGGGCGATATTGCCAAGGCGCTGGCGGCGGGCGCGCATAGCGCCATGCTCGGCGGTTTGTTTGCCGGCACCGAAGAGGCCCCGGGCGAGGTCGAACTTTATCAGGGGCGCTCCTATAAATCCTATCGCGGCATGGGCTCGCTGGCGGCCATGTCACAACAACATGGCTCTCCCGACCGTTATTTTCAGGAGCATGACGCCATCGAAAAACTGGTGCCGGAAGGCATCGAGGGCCGGGTGCCCTACAAGGGCGCGCTGGCCGCAATCCTGCATCAACTGGTGGGCGGCGTGCGCGCGGCAATGGGTTATACCGGCTGCGCCAGCCTTGAAATACTGCGGGAAAAGGCAAAATTCGTGCGCCTGACCAGCGCCGGATTCAAGGAAAGCCATGTGCATGATGTCACCATTACCAAGGAACCGCCCAATTACCGGGTGTGACGCTTGAGGAAACTCTGATTTAATCAGAGTTTCCTGCCTGCCGCGGGCAGCGGTGGATTATCCCGACAGACTTGCCAGGGTTTCCCTGAACATTCAAACAGACCCATGACCGATATACATTCTGAACGCATCCTGATCCTGGATTTCGGATCACAATACACGCAACTCATCGCCCGCCGCGTGCGCGAGGCCGGGGTTTACTGTGAAATTCATGCCTTTGATATGCCTGAACAGGCGCTCAGGGACTTCAGGCCCAATGCCATTATTCTCTCCGGCGGGCCGGAGTCCGCGGCCGGGCACAATGGATATCGCGCGCCGGATGGCGTGTTTGACCTGGGCCTGCCCGTGCTGGGTATCTGCTACGGCATGCAGATCATGGCGGCGCAACTGGGCGGACAGGTGAACCAGTCCGGGCTGCGCGAGTTTGGTTATGCAAAGATCAGGGCGCGCGGTCATTCCGGCCTGCTCAAGAATATACAGGACGAGCGCAATGCCGAGGGACATGGCTTGCTGGATGTCTGGATGAGTCATGGCGATCGGGTCGAAGCCCTGCCGCCCGGCTTTAAAGTCATTGCCTCAAGCGCTAACGCGCCGATCGCCGGCATGGCCGATGAGGCGCGCAAACTTTACGGGCTGCAATTTCACCCCGAAGTCACCCATACCCGCCAGGGCCAGGCTATCCTGCAACGCTTTCTGTACGACCTCGCCGGCTGTCATGCGCTCTGGACCACCAAAAATATTGCCACGGACGCCATAGCGCGGCTTAAACGGCAGATCGGCGCCGACAAGGTATTGCTGGCCTTGTCCGGCGGGGTCGATTCCTCGGTGGTGGCTGCCCTGTTGCATGAGGCGATAGGGGATCAACTGACCTGCGTCTTCGTCGATAATGGCCTGCTGCGTTTGCATGAAGGCGATCAAGTCATGCAGACCTTTGCCGAACACATGGGCATTGAGGTTATTCGGATCAACGCCGGGCCGCGTTTTCTTGCCAGGTTAAAAGGCATTACAGAGCCGGAAGAAAAACGCGGGATCATCGGCCGTGAATTCATTCATATCTTTGAAGAACACGCGGATGACTTTGCCGGGATAAAATGGCTGGCGCAGGGCACGATTTATCCCGATGTGATCGAATCGGCCGCAGCCGGGACCCAAAAGGCCGCGGTGATTAAATCCCATCATAATGTCGGCGGCCTGCCCGCCACAATGAAGATGGCGCTCATTGAACCCCTGCGCGAACTCTTTAAAGACGAGGTCCGCAAGCTCGGCCTCGAACTCGGTTTGCCGAAAACAATGGTCTATCGCCACCCTTTCCCGGGGCCGGGCCTCGGCGTAAGAATCCTTGGCGAAGTCAAACAGGAATATCTGGATCTGCTCCGCCAGGCGGATCATATCTTCATTGAAGAACTGCGCAAACACAAGCTGTACGATGAAGTCAGCCAGGCCTTCTGCGTCTTTCTGCCGGTCAAGTCAGTCGGCGTGATGGGCGACGCGCGTCAATACGATTACGTGGTTGCGCTCCGCGCCGTCATCACCGTCGATTTTATGACCGCCCACTGGGCCGAACTCCCCCATGACTTCCTCGGAAAAGTCTCCGCCCGCATCATCAATGAAGTCGATGGCATCGCGCGCGTGACCTACGATATATCCGGCAAGCCGCCGGCGACGATTGAGTGGGAGTAAGCGGAATTCCTAACACATGAATATCACAAAGCGACAACAAGATAACCGATTCCTTGCCCCATGAGTTCGTTGCTTTCGATGAAGCGCAACGCCTCCGTGGGTGAAACGACCGGCGACTGCGGAATATCATTGAGCAATTTGAGTACTTCGTCGCGTTTGCGTAAATTTCCGCATGCCAGTTCACCAGTGACAAAGGGGTGTGCCAACACCTGACTACGGTCAAGCAAATCAACAAGCCGGGTATCCCCGTAACGCAGATGATCGATCCAGATCGAGGTATCGACCAGGATCATTTTGCAGGATCGGGCCGGTGTCGAGGTATTGGTTTCAGTTGTGGCTCACTGCCTCCCAGTCGCGCCAATCGGCGCGCGATCTCTCGCTCGATCAGGGCGCGCAACCCCTCTTGAACGTCAGTCATTCCTTCCATCAAAAGGCATAATTAATAGCGTTATATGATGCTATATTGGCTGTGCTGATTGTGCAAGGGTCGTTTAATAGCGCCTGAGTTGCTTGTGTATAGAGCAATACGGGAACCTGTTACTTTCCGCTTTAGTCGGATCATACTCGACAAACACGGTGTCATTTAAAAATGAAGGAAAAAATATACCAACTGACTCATCGATCCTACGGTAGTTAAATTAAGAAAAAAGGCTCTTTTGAGTTCCGAGTGGTTTAAGCCGCATGTGGATTGAGTGTGCAGAAAATGGCATGAGTCTGTCTGCGGCAGGCAGGCCGGAATGACGTAAAGCCGGAACAACACCCCATCGTCATTCCAGCGAAAGCTGGAATCCAGTGGTTGATACAATACATTCCCGCATAAGCGGGAATGACCATCTGAATGCATCATGCCAACCGACCCCGCTGAGTTACCTGCCTCCCCGCTACCTGCCTGCAGCAGGCAGGCCTGCCTCCGGCAGGCGTGGATTCCAGCTTTCGCTGGAATGACGAAACTGTTGTCATTTTGGCCTACCTGCTGCCCGCAGGCCGTCTTCGTTCTGTCCTGGTCATCAATTAAGCCAGAATTATTGCATTACCCACTCAGATTTTAAAAGAGGCAGAAAAAAGAACAAGATTATTATGACTGAAAGCGCATTGGAAAACCTGAGCAAAATAGATGCAGATAAGAAATGAGGGCCTAATCATACGCTCATAACAATCGACTCGGAATCCATTTCACACCAGGGCAAAACAGAGACATCGGAACGTGTTTGGCGCGTGCCACCGCCATAAATCAGCCATGCCTGGCCGGTGGTTTCACCGGCCAGTTTTCGCCAGAAATCCAGCCCCTTGAAGTAATCCCTGTTAATAGTTTGCCCGGATTTGATCTCCAGCGGCGACAAATGGGCGCCCTGGTCAATGAGCAGGTCTATCTCGTGTCCCGAGCGATCACGCCAGAAGTAAAGGTTCGAGCTTTCACCGGCGTTATAGCGGGCCTTGAGCAATTCGCCTATCACCCAGGTTTCGAATAATGCGCCGCGTTGAACGTGAGTAGTCAATTGTGCGTTGTTCTGGATGCCGAGTAGCCAGGCCGCGAGACCGGTATCCAGAAAATACAGTTTGGGGGTTTTGACCAGCCGCTTGTTAAAATTCCGGTGATGCGGTGGCAGCAGATGCACGATATAACTCGCTTCCAATACGGATATCCAGGCTTTGGCCGTGTTATGCGTAATACCGCAGTCGCCTGCCAGCGAAGAAAGATTGAGCAGTTGTCCGGTCCGGCCCGCGCACAATTTTAAGAAGCGTTGAAAGGCTCGCAAGTCCTGTACTTTGATCAATTGACGCACGTCTCGTTCCAGGTAAGTGCGCACATAGTTTCCATACCACAGATGCGGTTCAAGTCCGCGGTCGAAGATGGGCGGAAAGGCGCCATCAAAAAGTACCTTATCGAGGCTGCGGCCCACTTTTTCAGCGCGCCGTAACTCATCGTAGGTCATGGGTAACAGGGTCAGTAATGCCGCCCGGCCGGCCAGGCTCTGTGTGATACCCGATAACAGGCCGAACTGCTGGGAGCCCGTGAGGATAAATTCGCCGGGGCGTTGCCTTTCATCGACATGTGTCTGAAGGTAGGAAAACAACTCGGGACAACGCTGCGCCTCATCCAGGATGGCGCCCTCGCTGAACCGGCGCAAAAAGCCGCGCGGGTCCGTTTGCGCAAATTCCCTCTGGTCGAGGTCTTCAAGCGATACATAAGGATGATCGGGAAAGGCATGACGTACCAGGGTGGACTTGCCGGATTGACGCGGACCCGTGACCACCAGCACCGGGTAGCCGCGGGCGAAATGTTTCAGTCTGGATTCCGCGTTGCGGGGGATGTAGGTCACGGTGGATTTCTGCTGGCTTGCCATGACTGTATTATGGGATTTTTCGGCTAATTGTCAATGTGATTCTCAATTAGCCGATAAGCTCTTTGCCATTAGTTTTAGCAATAATGCTTCGAAAAAGGCACGATGTTCGGCTTTAGCACTTCAACCATGCAGAGCCGTGCATTGTTTAAGCGCATCGACGATAGGCTTTGCCAGATTTCTAATTACGAGATTCATCATACTATTATCCTCAATTTATTCAGGATACGTGTATTTCTTCTTAGGTATCAAAATATTTTCCTATTTGTTACAGTGTCAGCCGATTTTTTTAGCTTATTAAGCCGGCAATTAAATACAGTGGATTTAATAGCTCAGCATAGGGATGTACTGCCATAGATGTAGTTCATGAATCTTAAAAAAAGCAAGCAATTCCAAGCAATTACTAAATTAATAGCTTTTGCTTAATAAGCATGAGTTTGTGAACATCCTAATTGCTGTATTTGTTAAATATCTATTGTAATGGGGTATTTTTTGGAAGACGCAAATAATTTTTTTCTGCGATCGTAATTAAATTTTTATTAAAAGCATTATAATCTTCGGTATTTCTGATCTGATAGAAATTAGAAACGAGTTTGTTATACTCATTGCTAGATAAATATGGCTTAACAATATCTAATGATCTCATAGAGTATGTAATAACTCTATTAGTATAACTAATCTTTGATATTATAAACAAGCATGAAATCGTAACTATTAGAGTTAAAATTTTAAGAAAAATGATACTGTTTTTTTTTGCTATAAGAATATCAGTTTTCTTATCAATTTTAGTTTTATCTATTTTTTCTCTGAATATTTTTTGAGGATTAATAAATAAAGAAACGGTAGTGTTATTACAAAGATGATATATAACTGGAGAGAGTAGATATCATGAAAACCTAATGATGCAGTTTCATATATTCTATCCTTGTATGATTTAAAGATTAAATTTACGAATTCGACTGAAAGATCAATGAGAGAATCCATGAATTTAGATAAAAACCTTTCCCAAAGACCGCTGCCAATAGCGCCAAGAAAAATAGTTCCAAGGACGCCTAGTAACATTTTTACCCAGTTTTTCATACTTGCTCCTCTTGCATTTAATAGATATTCGACCTTTTTGAAAGTATTAAAAGATGATCTTCTAATTTTTTTCTTTGATAAAAGGCCGATATAGATATTTGAAATAATTGTGAAAATGGATTCATTTTTTTATGCTCCGAGTTAGCAGACAATTAGCCTGAAGTACGGGCTGTAGAATCATCACAACTTAGGCGGAGCGTCAACAACTTTTTAATAAAGAATTTTAAAACAGATAAATCTTTCTTCTTCAATGAAATCTCAGCGTTTATGGCGGTTCGCTGCTATAGCAAGTGTACTATCCGTGTGTCTATTTGCTGGATTAAGTGCTACCCGTGGCAGTAACATAGCAAGTGGCGGCAGGCACGCCTTCCTCATAGAACAAACCCGAAATCTCCGCTGTTACAATGCTTAAATTAGCATCGAAACACCGATTTTAGCACTTTTATACCGGGAAAAATCACCACGATCCGGCTCGTTCCCGCGCCCAAGCTGACGAAAACAGGCAACGCCTGCACGGCAATCGATATTTCCCAAATCCGACCGTGCAAACCCGTAATCTACACCACAGCCACAAATTATACAAATACCCCAAAGTCAGTAATAATACCCCGTTCAACTCAATCGACAAGCAGGGAGTGACAACAAGCGATGAATCATGCGGCCCATAGCGGCATCGTAAATTTTATCTGGGGTATCGCGGATGATGTGCTGCGCGATGTCTATGTGCGCGGCAAGTACCGCGATGTGATTTTGCCGATGACGGTGATTCGCCGGCTCGATGCCTTGCTGGAGCCGGGCAAGCAAGACGTTCTGGCGATGCGGGATCAACTGGACCAAGCGGGCGTTACACACCAGCACGCGATGCTCTGCCGGGCCGCGGGTCAGGCGTTTTACAACGTCTCGCCCTTTACCCTGCGCGACCTGAGAAGCCGCGCCAGGCAGCAGCAACTCAAGGCGGATTTTGAAGCCTATCTGGACGGCTTCTCGTCCAATGTTCAGGAGATTCTCGACAAGTTTAAATTCCGCAACCAGATCCCGACGTTGATCGAGGCCGACATCTTCGGCCATCTGATTGAAAAGTTCCTCGACAGCCGCGTCAATCTCAGCCCCAGGCCCGTTCGGGACGCGGACGGCAATGAGTTGCTCCCGGCGCTCGACAATCATTCAATGGGCACCATCTTCGAGGAACTGATCCGCCGCTTTAACGAAGAAAACAACGAAGAGGCCGGCGAGCATTTCACGCCGCGGGATGTGGTGAAACTTATGGCCGACCTGATCTTTCTGCCGGTGGCCGACGACATCGAATTGGGCACGTACCTTGTTTACGACGGGGCCTGCGGCACGGGCGGCATGCTGACCGTGGCCGAGGAACGCCTGGCCGCTCTCGCCCGCGTTCATGGCAAAGAGGTTTCCATTCATCTCTACGGCCAGGAGGTGCAGCCGGAAACCTTTGCCATCGCCACGGCCGACCTGCTGCTCAAGGGCGAGGGGGCCGAGGCCGAGAACATGAAGTACGGTTCCACGCTCTCCGGCGATGCCTTTCCGGCGCAGGAGTTTGACTTTATGCTCTCCAACCCGCCCTACGGCAAAAGCTGGAAGACCGACCTGGAACGCCTGGGCGGCAAGGACGACATCACGGACCCGCGCTTTGTCACCCGGCACGCCGGCGACCCGGACTACAAGATGATCACCCGCTCCTCGGACAGATAGCTTATGTTCCTGGTCAACAAACTCGCCAAGATGAAAGACTCAGGACTGCGCATCAGGGTCGCGCGTCAACTCCGCGAGAAGTTCTTCGAACTCTGCCGCGAGCAGGACAGGCCCGCTTCCCAGGTAATCCGGGAGTTCATGCGTGAATATATCGAGCGCAACGAACAGATCATAGCCAACGACAAAGGACGAAACCTTGAACGCCGTTGAGATCGAAGAGGCCATATCCAAACTTGCCGGGCAGCCGTTCGACGCAGAAGCCTTTCCCTTCGCGTTCCTGGAGGCGTTCGGCAACAAGGCCACGACGATTAAACGCCTGCGTTCCGGCGCGTCCAACAGATCGGATGTTGGCGGCGTGCTTCAGACCAACAATATCCACGTCAAGGTCGCCGAAGACGGCGCGGTCGCAGCGGCCCTTACGGCAATGAAGACCAGCCCCGCCACCGCCAAGGCGCGCGCAAAATTCATCCTTGCCACCGATGGGAAGGAGTTTCACGCCGAAGACCTGAAAAGTGGCGAGGTTATCGTTTGCGACTACCCGGATTTCCCCAACCACTTCGGTTTCTTTCTGCCACTCGCGGGCATCAGCACGGTCAAGCAAATCCGCGAAAGCGCCTTCGATATCAAGGCGACAGGACGCCTGAACCGTCTCTATGTCGAACTGTTGAAAGACAACCCCGAGTGGGACACGGCGGAACGTCGCCATGATATGAATCACTTTATGGCGAGGCTGATCTTCTGCTTTTTTGCCGAAGACACCGATATCTTTCACGGCGCAGGTCTGTTCACCGAGACTATCGACCAGATGAGCGCGCGGGACTCGTCAAACACCCATAAGGTGATATCGGAACTGTTTCGCGCTATGGACACGGCCATCCAGAAGCGCGCAAGCGCGAAGCTGCCGCGATGGGCGGATGTGTTCCCCTACGTGAACGGGCATCTCTTTTCCGGTTCCGTGGACGTGCCGCGTTTTTCGAGGATCGCGCGATCCTACCTTCTGCACATCGGCAATCTCGACTGGACGAAGATCAACCCCGACATTTTCGGATCGATGATTCAGGCCGTGGCGGATGATGAAGAGCGCGGCGCGCTCGGTATGCACTACACATCCGTGCCGAACATCCTCAAAGTGCTCAATCCGCTTTTTCTGGATGATCTGCGTGGCAAACTCGACGAGGCGGGCGACAACACGCGCAAGCTTCGCAATCTGCGCAACCGCATGGTGAAAATCCGGGTGTTCGATCCGGCTTGCGGGTCGGGCAACTTCCTTGTTATCGCCTACAAGGAAATGCGCGCCATCGAGGCCGAGATCAATCGGCGATGGGGCGAAGACAATCGCAAGACCGATATTCCGCTGACCAATTTCCGCGGAATTGAGCTGCGTGACTTCCCCGCGGAGATCGCGCGGCTGGCGCTTATCATCGCCGAGTATCAGTGCGACGTAACCTACCGCGGTCAAAAGGAAGCGCTGGTTGAATTCCTGCCGCTGAATGCGCAGAACTGGATTACCTGCGGCAACGCCCTGCGGCTCGACTGGCTAAGCGTCTGCCCGCCCACGGGGACGGGCGTGAAATTGCATGGAGATGATCTTTTCAGCACACCTCTTGATCAAGCTGAAATGGATTTTGAGAACGAGGGTGGCGAGACCTATATTTGCGGGAATCCACCTTATCGGGGGTCGAAATGGCAAAGTACAGAACAAAAAGAAGATCTTCGCTGCATATTCGATGGAAGAACTAGAAGCTGGAAGTCCCTCGACTATGTGGCGGGATGGTTCATGAAAGCTGCGGACTATGGCCTTCACACGTCAACAGTTTCAGCACTGGTGTCCACAAACTCGATTTGTCAGGGGCAGCAAGTTTCGATCCTTTGGCCGTTGATTTTCAAGGATAGGCACGAAATTGCCTTTGCACATATCAGCTTCAAATGGGCAAACCTCGCTAGTCACAATGCGGGCGTAACTGTTGTGATTGTCGGCATATCCAATCATGCCGGAGCAGCGCGCATGCTCTTCGCTCAGTCCGATGACGGTGGTACCGTGTTGCGCGAGGCCGACAATATCAATGCTTACTTGGTTGCTGCACCCAACGTTTCAGTTTCACCTCACGGTAAACCCGTAGATGATCGGGCGATAATGCAATTTGGCAATCACCCATATTACGGGGCATCGCTGATCTTTTCGCGCCAAGAGGCGCAAGAAATGGTGGCCATGTATCCCGCGGCTTCCAAATTTGTTCGACCACTTTACGGTTCGAAAGAGTTTATTACCGCAGTTCCACGTGCGTGCTTGTGGATCAAGGAGCAAGACTTGCAAAATGCAATCCAAATCTCCCCAATTGCGAAACGGATCGAGGAAGTTGTCAATTCGCGTAGGGGTGCAAAGCAGGATAAAACAGCGCAGAAACTTGCAGAGACACCGTATCGGTTTCGAGATCAAGTGACGGCAGAAAAATCAGTAATAGTGGTTCCACGTGTTAGCTCAGAGAGCCGGCCTTACCTTCCCGTTGGTATTTTACCCCCTGAGAGCATCATTCAAGAAAAGTCATTCGCACTCTACGACGCGCCTCTCTGGAACATGGCATTGATCGCATCGCGCGTGCATCTCGTCTGGGTGGCGACGGTTTGTGGAAAGCTCAAAACAGATTTCTCTTATTCGAACACGCTCGGCTGGAACACTTTCCCAGTACCCAGGCTGACCGAGAAGAACAAGATTGACCTGACCCGCTGCGCCGAAGACATCCTGCTCGCGCGCGAGGCGCATTTCCCCGCGACCATCGCTGATCTTTATGACCCCAGGAAAATGCCCGCTGACCTGCGCGCCGCGCATGATCGAAACGACGAAATACTGGAACGTATCTATATCGGCCGCCGTTTCAAGAACGATACCGAACGCCTTGAAAAGCTTTTCGAGTTGTACACCAAGATGACGGCCTCCAAAGCCAAGGGGGCGATGTGATGGATCGGCAACCGGGTTGGGACCAACAGGAGATCAAACGTGTTGTCGATCAGTATTTTGGCGGAGTTCGCATAAATCTGGCGAACTCCATCGGAGCTAATATCACCGAACGGAACTGGCAGTTGAGTATCTCTGAATTGAAACCGCTTGGCAGTTAGGTTGTCAGACTGCGACAGATGCAAAATTAAATATATGAAAGAAAAAACTATCCCCTCCGTGTCCGTGACCTACGCCCAAACCGGCAGTTCGACCAGGTCGAACGAACTGGGCATGCACCCGATGCAGGAGCGCGCTTACGAAAAACGGGGCGAGCAATACCTGCTGATCAAGTCGCCGCCGGCTTCGGGCAAGAGCCGGGCGCTGATGTTTATCGCCCTCGACAAGCTGCACAACCAGGGGATCAAGCAGGCCATCATCGCCGTGCCGGAAAAATCCATCGGCGCGAGCTTTCACGATGCGCCGCTTTCGGATTTCGGCTTTTGGGCGGACTGGCGCGTCGAGCCGAAATGGAACCTGTGCAATGCGCCGGGCGGCGAGGGCGGCAAGGTCAATTCGGTTGGCGCCTTCCTCAAAGGCGATGCCAGAGTGCTTGTTTGCACCCACGCCACGTTCCGCTTCGCCGTCGATAAGTTCGGCGTTTCGGTGTTCGATGACCGGCTGATCGTGGTGGACGAATTCCACCATGTCTCGGCCAACCCGGACAACAGGCTCGGCGCGCATCTCGGCGACTTTATCGCCCGCGACAGAGCGCATGTCGTGGCGATGACGGGATCGTATTTTCGGGGTGATGCCAATCCCGTGCTGATGCCGCATGACGAGGACAGGTTCGATAAGGTCACCTACACCTATTACGAGCAACTCAACGGCTACAAATATCTCAAGCAGCTTGACATCGGCTACTATTTCTATTCGGGCGCGTATGCGGACGACTTATTGAAGGTCCTCGATCCGACTGAAAAGACCATTATTCACATTCCGTCGGTCAATTCGCGCGAGAGCACCAGGGACAAGCACCGCGAAGTCGAGCATATCATCGACGCGCTGGGTAACTGGCAGAGAACCGACGAGAAGACCGGCTTCCAGCTTGTCAAGACGCCCGCTGGCCGCGTATTGCGGATCGCCGATCTTGTCGATGACGATCCGGCGAAGCGCGACAGGGTTTCGGCGGCGCTGAAAGACCCGGCGGAGAAAAGCAACCGCGATCATGTGGACATCATTATTGCCCTTGGCATGGCCAAGGAGGGTTTTGACTGGATTTGGTGCGAACACGCATTGACGGTCGGTTATCGCTCCAGCCTTACGGAAATCGTGCAGATCATCGGACGCGCGACGCGCGATGCCGAGGGCAAGACTCACGCGCGGTTTACCAATCTGATCGCCGAGCCCGATGCCTCCGAAGGCGCTGTGACCGAGGCGGTCAACGACACGCTGAAAGCGATTGCGGCCAGCTTGCTCATGGAACAGGTGCTCGCGCCGCGCTTCAATTTCACACCGAAGAAAACGGATAGCGGGCCGGTCGAAGGGTTCGACTATGGCGAAGGCGGATACGATCCCAATGGCTGCAATGTCGGCGTCCACGAAGAGAGCGGCCAATTCCAGATCGAGATTAAGGGTTTGACCGAGCCGGAGAGCGAGGAAGCCAGGCGCATCTGTCAGGAAGACCTGAACGAGGTGATCGCCGCTTTCGTGCAGGACAAGCCGACTGTCGAGCGGGGGATGTTCGATGAGGAACTTGTGCCCGAGGAACTGACACAGGCCCGCATGGGCAAGATCGTCAAGGACAGGTATCCCAAACTGGATGACAAAGACCGGGAGGCTGTCCGCCAGCATGCCATCGCCGCCCTGCATCTGACCCAGAAGGCAAAAGAAGCCGCGCTGGAAGAGGGTGACGGTGAGAAAAACGCCAACACCGCCCTGATTGACGGTGTACGGAAGCTTGCAATGAATGTGCGCGATCTGGATATCGACCTGATCGACCGTATCAATCCGTTCAGTGAAGCCTACGCGATCCTCGCCAAGACCATGAGCGAGGCAAGCCTCAAGCAGGTCGCGACCATCATATCCGCGAAGAATGCGCGGCTTACGCTCGAAGAGGCGCGCGAACTGGCCCGGCGGGCTGTGAAATTCATGCAGGAGCGCGGCAGGCTGCCCTCTATCACTTCGCCCGACGCCTGGGAAAAGCGTATGGCCGAGGGCGTCGCCTGTCTGGCCCGCATGAGGGCGGAGGCCGCCGATGGCTAAGCAATTCACCGATAAGGACGATGCGCTGCTGGCCGAACTCGGGGTTGAAGTCGAGGCCAGAAAGACCGCCGCGAGAACGCCGCAAGAAGAACGGGTGATCGCGGGTTTCGAGGAGATTCAGCGCTTCGTCGAGGAGCATGGACATCCGCCGCAACACGGCGAGGACAAGGACATCTTTGAACGTCTCTATGCCGTTCGTCTTGACCGGTTGAGGGAACTCGCCGAGTTCAGGCCGCTGCTTGAGCGCATCGATCAAGACGGGTTGCTCGCCGCCAGCGGTCCCGTTGCCGCGAAGGCTGATGACGATATGGACGATGATGCGCTTCTGGCCGAGCTTGGCGTCGAAGCGGAAACCGCCGATATCACCGAACTTCGCCATGTGCGGTCCAGGACTGAAAAGAAAGCGGCGGACAAGATTGCCAATCGGCAGAAGTGTGAGGATTTCGAACACTTTAAACCCTTGTTCGAACAGGTCCAGAATGAACTTGATACGGGGATAAGGGCCACGCGGCCCTTCGAGCGCAAGGCAGAGATTGACTCGGGCCGTTTTTTTATAGTGAACGGACAGAAGGCTTATGTCGCGGAAATGGACGAGGCTTTCCTGACAGCGCAGGGCATGACGGACGCCCGTCTGCGCGTGATCTTCGACAACGGCACCGAGAGCAACATGCTGATGCGTTCTCTTCAGAGAGCGCTTCACAAGGACGCCGCCGGCCGTCGGATCACCGAAGCTTCAGCCGGACCGTTATTCGAAGACCACACCACCGATGAGGACGAGGCGAGCGGCACGATCTATGTGCTGCGAAGCCAATCCGATTTGCCGATAGTGAAGGAGCATCGCAATGTGCTCCACAAAATTGGCGTGACGAGCGGCAAGGTAGAACGTCGCATCGCCAACGCAAAGATCGACGCGACATTCTTGCTGGCGGATGTCGAGGTCGTCGCGACCTATGAACTCTACAACATCAACCGCACGAAGCTCGAAAATCTGATCCATCGCATCTTTGATCCGGCCCGCCTCGATATCGAGATCAAAGACCGCTTCGGAAACCCTGTTGTCCCGCGCGAGTGGTTTCTTGTGCCACTTGCTGTTGTTGATGAGGCGGTCGAACGGATCAAGGATGGGAGTATTAAAAGCTATGTGTATAATCCGCAAGAAGCCCGCCTTGTAGAGAAGAACGCGGAATGACTGACGCTTCGACAGAGGAGTTTGAACTTGCTACGCGGGATATTCCCGAACCGTCACAGCAAGGTGGTGTGTCGTCCGGGAAGGTTGTCCAATGCAAATGATGGAGAATCATTATGCTAACTGTTGAAAGAGATCATTTTAGACGAGCGGCTCTGGAGATTGGTCAGAGCGGCGAGAACGATACGCTTCCATATGATATTGACGCAAGTTTTATCCGGGATAAGGCTGATGTGCTGTCACAGATATGTTTCAGCTTATATGAAAGCGTCAATAGTAAATCTGTAGAAGACGCAAGAATCTTTATGAGTGGACTAAAGATTGAGTCCGAGCGTCCACTTGTTCCCGCCGGTTCTCATGGATTTCGTATCACGACAAAGATTCACCCGTTCTGAAACTTGTATTTAAATGGTATTGGCTTTGCGATTGCCGCCGCGAATGAAGTTAATCGTAGCGAGATGATTTCACATTGATCTGTGCTTCCCCAAAAGACGCATATACAGCGCTTTCCACTTTATCAAACTCACTGGCAGATTACGGCCTTTCGCTGAATCGCACAAAGACCGCAACACTTAGCGCCAAGCATTATTCGGAATATGTTGCAGTTCAACTAGGGCATGGCGACGAAACAAGCATTGCTCTGCGGGAGCTTGATCTTCACTTTGATCCGTATTCAAACGCAGCTCAGGCTCAGGAGGAACGGTTTTCCCGGCAGCCAGATTGCGGACAAGGTGCGGCAGGACCCGTACCGTTTTCTGATCGTCGCCGACAAGTTTCAGACCGGCTACGACGAACCGTTGCTGCACAGCATGTATGTGGACAAGACGCTCTCCGGTATTAAAGCGGTGCAGACGCTTTCACGCCTCAATCGCGCCCATCCGAAAAAGCGCGACACCTTTGTGCTCGATTTTTGCAACGACTCCGAAACTATCCAGCAGTCGTTCGAACCCTATTACCGCACTACCCTGCTCAGCGACGAAACCGACCCCAACAAGCTGCACAATCTGAAATCTGATTTAGACGGCTGCCAGGTTTATTCGCGGGCGCAAATCGACGATCTGGTGGAACGCTATCTAAGCGGCGCGGAACGCGACCGGCTTGATCCGATTCTGGATGCCTGTGTGATGGCCTATAAAGACGATCTCGATGAAGACGGCCAGGTGGATTTCAAGAGTAATGCCAAGGTGTTCGTGCGCACCTACGGTTTCCTGGCGGCCATCCTGCCGTACTCGAATGCCGACTGGGAAAAGCTGTCGATCTTCCTGAACTTTCTGATCCCAAAACTCCCCGCGCCCAGGGAAGACGATCTCTCCCGCGGCATCCTGGAAGCCATCGACATGGACAGCTACCGTGTCGAGGTCAAAGCCAGCCTGGCGATCGGCCTTGCGGATCAGGACGCCGAAATCGAGCCGGTTCCGACCAGCGGCGGCGGCCACAAGCCGGAACCGGAACTGGACCAACTGAGCAGGATTATCGAGGCGTTCAACGACCAGTTCGGCAATATCGACTGGAAGGACGGCGACAAAATCCGCAGGGTCATCGCCGAAGAAATCCCGGCCAGGGTCGCGGCGGACACGGCCTACCAGAACGCCATGCAAAACAACGACAGGGAAAACGCCCGCATCGAGCACGATGCCGCGCTGCAACGGGTCATAACCGACCTGTTTGCCGATCACGCCGAGCTATTCAAGCAATTCAGCGATAATCGATCGTTTGAGAAATGGCTGGGTGACACTATTTTTGGTGTGACCTATCGAGAGCAAAGCAGAGAATCCGCAGCGGGAGAGCGTTATGGACGTTAAGGCCGCTGGCATAACATAAAGCAATCACCGGGAAGTCGGGTTCTTTCGCGGTGACTTCAATTGTGCAAAACGCCTATATCGCAGGCCATATTCACGGTCGCTTTGCGAGGAATGTCTCCAGATTACGGCGCAGTTTCACTGAATCTGGATGGTCTGGGAACGCGCGCTCCATGATTTCCACCGCTTTGCGGTAAAGCGGCTCGGCCTCGTCGTAGCGCCCCTGCGCATTCAGGTTGTAGGCGACATTGTTGTAGCTCCACGCCGTGTCGGGATGCGTCTCGCCGAGCGCCTGCTTGCGTATCTCAAGTCCCTTGCGGAAAAGCGGCTCGGCCTCCGCGTAGTGCCCCTGCGCATTGAGATTGCCGGCGACATTGTTGTAGCTTGCCGCCGTGTCGGGATGCGTCTTGCCGAGCATCTGCCTGCGTATCTCAAGTCCCTTGCGGAAAAGCGGCTCGGCCTCCGTGTAGTGTCCCTGTGCATCGAGGTTGCCGGCGACATTATTGTAGCTCGTCGCCGTGTCGGGATGTGCCTCACCGAGCGTCTGCTTGCGTATCTCAAGCCCCTTTCGGGAAAGCGTCTCGGCCTCCGCGTAGCGCCTCTGCGCATTCAAGTTGTAAGCGACATTGTTGTAGCTCGTCGCCGTGTCAGGGTGCGCCTCACCGAGCGCCTGCTTACTTATCTCAAGCCCCTTACGGTAAAGCGGCTCGGCCTCCACGTAGCGCCCCTGCGCATCAAGGTTGCAGGCAATGTTGTTGTAACTTGCCGCCGTGTCGTGATGCGTATCGCCGAGCGTCTGCTTGCGTATCTCAAGCCCATTGCGGTGAAGCGGCTCCGCCTCCTTGTAGCGCCCCTGCGCATCGAGGTTTAAGGCAATATTGTTGTAGCTCGCCGCCGTGTTGGGATGCGTATCGCCGAGCGCCTGTTTGATTATCTCAAGCCCCTTGCGGTAAAGCCGCTCGGCCTCCGCGTAGCGCCCCTGCGCATTGAGGTTTAAGGCAAGGTCGTTGTAGCTCGCCGCCGTGTCGGGATGTTCCTCGCCTAAATTCTCCTCAATAAAACCCAATGTATCACGCCAGATCAGTTCACCCATGCGCGCCCAGGCCGCAACTCGAAACGGCTCCATTAACCGAGAAAGCCAGGACACAAAATCTTCCGCGCCCAACTGTTGACGCAAGGCCACCGCTTCAAACAGGGCAAGGCGATGGATTTCATGGATGTCTTTGGGTGAGGGTGGTGTTGCGCGCGGTTCGTAATGCGCCAATAACCCGGCCGCGGTTTCCCGGTGGCGGTCTGCCTCAAGACTTGACCGCAGCACATCACGGATCGCCCGGTGCAGCGTCAGAAAACCCGCTTCACCCGCGCTGACAAAAGACAGGCCCGCAAGCCGGTCGAAGGCATCCTTCGCCAGGCCCGTGCCAAATTTGTCGATCACGTAACCGAAGGTCAACTTATCAAACCGGTCGGCAACGCACAGCCGTTTCAGTGTGTATTCCCATGCCTCGCCATAATCGCGCAACAGCCGGTCCAGAATCTTTTGACAACGTGCTCTGAAATCCGGGTCCGTGACTTTGAAGTCCTCGGGCTTCGGCGTGTCATTCCGCTTTGTCATTTCCCCCCAATGCGCGATCTGAAGGTCCAGAAACAGCGGATAGGCCAGGGCGTCCGCGTGCAGGCTATCCCGCGCCCCGTCGATCATCGCGGCGCGCAGGGCGGCATCCGTGACACCGGCCTTTTTCAGCCATTGTTCGGCATCCGGGTCTTGCAGACCCTCCAGCGCGTGCTGGCAACTCGCCAGATCGGCCCGCCAATCCGGGTCGTCTTCCCATGGCAGGGGCTCGCGGGTAAAAAAGACCGCTAACAGGCCGTTTGTCTCCGCCACAACCCTACGCATCAAGCGGTCGAAGGGGTTCTCCTCCCAACACTTGCCGGCGCCGCCCTGGTCGAAAACCCGCTCATATTCATCGACCAGCAGCACGAAGCGATCCCCTGTATGCTTTGACAGATGATAGTTCAGGTCTTGCGCCAACATCCAGGGCATGAGGTCCGACAGTTCATACGGCTTTTTAAGCCGGCCTTTGGAATAAAGTTCAGCCAGATAGTCGCGTGTATGATGAAGCCATGCCGATTTGGAGCGATCCATAAACCAGTTCGCGCCGCGTGTTATCAATGGCCCCAGCAGCGGAATGGTTTCAACCGTCTCTTCCGCCATTTCCCGAACCGCCGTTACGCCATCGCCGGCGCCATCACCGATAAGCTCCTGTGTTTTCGCCAGCCACGCATTTTCAATTTTGGGGAAGGGCTCTTCGGGGCGATATTCCTGCCACGCAATGTCAAATGCCAGATCGAAGGCCGGGCAACTTACACCGGCGCGAACAAACCCGTTGCGTATCCGGGCCAGCAATAAATCCGGATCCGATTTGTCACGCCCGTGCAGGTCAAGCTCGGCAACACGAGGCTTTGCGCGATTTTCAGCCTTGGCCGCCGCAGACAGACGTCGCGCTATATGCCGGCATAATGCGGTCTTGCCCTGGCCACCGGGGCCATAAAACACCAGCACTTTGCTGTCCGCGTTGCCAAGCTCAGACACGGCGCGCTCGATCATGCCAATCGGCCCATCACGATTTACGAAAATATCGCGGGTGGTTTTCAATATATCCCTGCGCGGTCCGGCCATAATCGGTATTCCTGGATTCGGTTAAGCGATAAACAATTATAACGGGGTCACGCCAGAACTTTAAGGTTTTCGCGCATTATGACCGGCGCGTTGCGTTCAACGACCCGTTCGGCAATATCGACTTTTAGATGAGGTGACCCTGCATTCCTGCTAAAGCCCTGTCCGCAGCAGGCAGACAGGATAACGGAAAGCTAAAACAACACCCCGTCGTCATTCCGGCGAAGGCCGGAATCCAGGAGGGCGGGCCGGGATGTGAAATCAGCGCCAGTCCTGTCTAATTGTCATTCCCGCCCGGGCGGGAATGTATGGCATAAACCACTGGATTCCGGCCTTCGCCGGAATGACGGCGGGGGCGATAGGCGCATTATGAGCAATACTAACGATACCGTGGCCAGGATAGCTGGCACCTTATTTTAGATGAGGTGACCCTGGAAAAACGCCCGAATCGGGCACGATGCCGCGCTGAAACGGGTTATAATCGACCCGTTCGCGGATCACGCCGAGTTATTAAAGCAATTCAGCGACAATCGATCATTCGAAAAATGGCTGGGTGACACTATCTTTGGTGTGACCTATCAACAACAGGGTGGATAACCCGCAACGGGAGAGCATTATGGACGTTAAGGCCGCTGCCATTCGGGTCTTGCGGCAGGCGGGAACGGCATTGCACGCCAGGGACATTGCCGCGCGGATGATGGCCGCCGGTCTCTGGCAATCGCGGGGCAAGACCCCGGCTGCCACGGTCGCCGCCCGGCTTTATTCTGACATCAAGCAGGCGGGGAACCGATCGCCCTTCATCAAGGCGGGCGCCCAGACCTTCGCCCTGCGGGATTCTGCTGAAATGCCGAGCGGCGGCGGGCCGGCTGCCACGGCCGTTGAAAAATTACCAAAACCCTCCGCCGCGAACGCGGGCTTTTCCTTTTCCGATTGCGCCGAGAAGGTGCTTGAAGCGTTCGGCGACAAGCAGCCGATGCACTACAAAAGGATCACCGAGAAGGCTTTGCAGGAAGGCTGGCTGATTACGGGCGGCAAGACGCCGGAAGCCACGATGTACGCCCAGATAATCAGCGAGACCAGGCGCCGGCAGAGACGCGGCGAGCGCCCCCGCTTTGTCCGACACGGCCGTGGCTATGTGGGCCTGAGCCAATGGCAGGGGCGCGGGCTGACGTTCGAGATCGAACAGCACAACCTCCGGGTCGGGGAGGCGCTGCGCGAGAAATTACGGGCCATGAAGCCCGATAAGTTTGAAGAACTCATCGAGCAGTTATTGCCGGAGATGGGTTTTGAGAAGGTCGAGTTGACCAGATTCAGAGGCGACGGCGGCATTGATGTCCGGGGCGACCTGGTGATAAGCGATGTGATCCGCATCAGGATGGCCGTTCAGGTCAAGCGATGGGGGAAGAAAAACATCCAGGCCCCGGTAGTGCAGCAAGTGCGCGGCAGCCTGGGCGTGCACGAGCAGGGTATGATCATCACCACCAGCGATTTCAGCCCGGGCGCCGTCAGGGAAGCCGCCCAGCCAGACAAGAACCCCATCGCCCTGATGAACGGGCAACAACTTGTCATGCTGCTCATGGAACACGGTATCGGCGTCCACCGCTCAAGGCCGGATTTATTTGAGATCGATGAAGAATTCTGACCGCCTGATAATGCAAACAGGATCAGCATTGTTTCTGGCAGGCATGGCTGTGGCAGGCGTAGAATGTGGAGGGTGGTTGGACAATATTTAGCGTTACCGTGCCGGGTTAAATCAGTCCGGCCGCTCGCGGACGCTTGAGCGCGGTCCGGCGAGAGAAACCGGAAGCGGCCCTTAAAATCCGGGCAGCGGTATTGTTGGACGGGATAGAAGCGCAGGATTAATGTTCATTAAAGCTCGAAAGCAACTGATCGACTGGGTGCAGAAGCAACTCATCGGCCCGCCCGAGCCGGCGGCCGGGGGGTCGCGCCTGCGTGGTGTGCTGCCCACCGAGCGTTTCCCCTCGCCGCGCCATCGGCTTTGCGCAGATTAGCGATTTCAAGGGGCTTGAGAGCGAAGTCGTTATCCTGGTCGATATGCCCGGCCCCGGCCACAGTGAATCCGTGCGCCCGCTGCATTATGTCGGCATGAGCAGGGCGCGCGCTGTTGAGCATGATCTATCGCTGACGCCGAGCAGGGCGAATCTCCCGAACAGAGTGGCCCCGCTATGGCCCGTGAGTGGCGGCAGAAAAGGCCGGGCTGCGGATTACTGAGGCAAAAAACATTGGCAGAGCCGCTCAGGCTAAGGTAAAGCGGCATTCAAGCAATAATTAATGCGCAGGTTTGTTACTTACAAGATTAACCAAGTGTGCTACCGTATCTCTATGGGAAGAGATAGCAATTGATTCGGACTTTTCGGGACCGCTGGCTAAGAGAGTTTTATCTGCAAGATAAAACCAGCAAGAAGATACCCGCTGAAGTCGAAGGCCGATTGTTCCGCAAGCTACAGTTAATTGATGACGCGACCTCTGATCTTGACTTGCGGTCGCCTCCCGGTAATCATTTTGAAAAGTTGAGAGGAAATCTGGCCGGTAAGTGCTCAATTCGCGTCAACAGACAGTGGCGATTGATCTTTACCTGGTCGGGCGAACGTGGTGAGGCCCGGGATATCTATCTGGATAACCACGATTATCATTGAGGCAGGCGATGAATATCACAAAACGAAAACCCGTGAGTGTCGGTGAAATGCTGACTGAGGAATTCCTCGCGCCCATGGCGCTGAGCCGGGCGCAACTGGCCGGGGCGATGGGCGTCAGTCAAAAAATCGTCAATGAATTGTGTGCTAATCGCCGCGCCATCACAGCCGACACGGCGCTAATGCTGGCCAGGGTATTTGGTAACAGCGCTGATTTCTGGTTGAATTTGCAACAACGTAACGAGCTCTGGAAGGCGCTTAACACACCAGAGCGGCGGGCCCGGATCGACAAGGCCAAACCGATTGCCGCCTGAGTCAGATTGAGCATGATATTTAGCATGGTATTGCTGTCTGCCATTGAAATTAAATAGAAAAAATGGCTCGTTTACAATTGAGTGGGAGTGATTTTAGCGGACGTAGTCCACGCGAACACCTCTCTATACTGCATCGGCTAACCCGCTTTATATGTTCGTCAATTTAATAGCAATGCCAGAGTGCCATAATAAGCAAGGTGTTTTTTCTACAGCGGCTTCAATGACAAGCTCTTATACGGGCCTAATGCTGGCCCCGGCCTTAAGCGCAAGGATCTAGCGCCAGCCCTTTCTCTTTTCTCAGACTGACATTCGCGGATTTGCCGAAGATCGGGATCCCCGTTACAGTCAGCTACTGGTCCGTCAATTGATCCCGAATCCGGACCAGATGGCCCATGCTTTGGCGCGCAAAATCAACTGGCGCATTCAGCCCTTCGGTAGTCCAGGCAGTGAGTGCGAAATAAGGGACTATTCCCTTACAAAGCGGCGCGCTCGGATCGGGAAGGGCAAACCGATTGCCGTGTGACAGCGGCGGGAGTATCTGCAATGAAGATGATGATTCTACATGCCGGTCTGATTTTATTTGCCCTCAGCCTCGGCCTGACAGGTTTTGCTGACGCCAGGGCAGATTTTACCGCATTGCGGGCGGAGGTTGAGCAGCAGGCCCGGGAGGGGCAGGTCGAGGCGCAGTATGATCTGGGCGTGATGCACTATCGCGGCGATGGCGTGCCGAGGGATTTTAAGCAGGCCGCGGACTGGTTTCTAAAGGCGGCGCAACAGGACTTTGCCGCCGCGCAGCATAATCTGGCCGTGATGTATTACCACGGCCAGGGTTTCCCCAGGGATTATGGTCAGGCCGCAAAATGGCTGCGCAAAGCGGCAGAGCAGGGCAAGGCCGATTCACAGGCGATCCTCGGTCTTATGTATCTCAAGGGGCAGGGCTTACCGAAGGATTATGTCCGTGGCCATGTATGGCTCAGCCTCGCCGAGGCAAACGGCATGGCCGGCGCGTTTGAAAATTCAGGCGCTATAGAGGCACTGATGACCGCCGATCAGATCGCGGAGGCAAAGCGGTTGGCGGAGGCATGTCAGCGACAGCGCTATAAGGGCTGTTAAAGTGCCGCATGTCAATTCGGCCTGTCCGCCAGAGCCGCTCATTGCTGTCAGGCCCTAAGGCAGGAATGGCGATCTCATGCAGGATCCTGCTTACTGGATGCGGCGCGCCCTGGAGTTGGCAAGGCAGGCCGAGCGCTCGGGCGAGGTCCCGGTGGGCGCCGTTATTGTGTTTGAAGACAAGCTGATCGGCGAAGGCTGGAACCGGCCTGTCGCCAGCCATGACCCGTCCGCCCATGCCGAGATTATGGCCTTGCGTCAGGCCGGCGCAACGATGAAGAATTACCGTCTGCCCGGCGCAAGCATGTATGTCAGCCTGGAGCCGTGCGCCATGTGCGCCGGCGCGTTGATCCATGCGCGTCTGTCCAGGCTGGTGTATGCCATTGCCGACCCAAAGTCCGGCGCCTGTGGCAGCGTCTTTAATCTCCTGCAAGGCAAGGAATTGAATCACCGGGTGCAAATAGAGCAAGGCGTGCTGGCCGAACCATGCCGGGCCGTGTTGCAGGCTTTTTTCAGGGCAAAAAGAGGCCGTCAATGAATACCGCGGAAAGTCAGGCCGGGCGGCTTGCGCGGCTGTTGCTTAAATGTTCAGGGCAACTGGTCACGGCCGAGTCCTGCACGGGGGGCGGTCTGGCAGAGATTTTGACGCGCCTGCCCGGCAGTTCGAACTGGTTTGAGCGTGGCTATGTCACTTATTCCAACGAGGCCAAGATGGAACTGCTGGATGTCCGCCGCGAGACGCTGGCGCGCTATGGCGCGGTCAGCGAGCAAACGGCAAGAGAGATGGTCATCGGCGCCGTTAAGCACAGTCATGCGCGGCTTGGCGTTGCTATCACCGGCATCGCCGGCCCCGGCGGCGGCGCGCCCGAAAAACCGGTCGGCACGGTCTGCCTGGGCTGGTATCTGCCGGAGGCGGAGGTCAGGACCAGGCGCGTTGTGTTTGAAGGCGATCGGCGGACGGTCAGGGAACAGTCCTGTTTATGCGCATTGCAGGGCCTGCTGGCCGGCCTGGAGCGTGGCGACTGATTTTGCCGGCGACGGGCAGGCCCGGAACAGGCCGCCGGGGACGCCCGCGCCGCCGTCCCGCGCCGCTCAGGGATAAAGCAGGGACACAAAACCAAAGACATCTAAAAGAATATAAACTATCCTTGTCATTCCCGGCCGTTGCAACTCACGGCGCGGCATTCGGCAATTTGAAGCGGAGATAAAGATAATGGGTGCAGCAAGTATGGAAGATGACAAGAAGCGGGCGCTGTCGATGGCGCTCGGCCAGATTGAAAAACAATTTGGCAAGGGATCCGTGATGAAGATGGGCGACCGGCCCGTGGTCGGGATCCCGACCGTGAGCACCGGTTCCCTCGGGCTCGACATTGCCCTGGGCGCGGGCGGCCTGCCTTATGGCCGCATCGTTGAAATCTACGGGCCGGAATCCTCCGGCAAAACCACCCTGACCCTGTCCGCGATTGCCGAGGCGCAAAAACAGGGCAAGACCTGCGCCTTTATAGACGCCGAGCACGCGCTTGACCCGGTTTATGCGGAAAAGCTCGGCGTGAATATTGATGATCTGCTGGTCTCGCAGCCGGACACGGGCGAGCAGGCCCTTGAAATCTGCGACATGCTGGTGCGCAGCGGCGCGGTCGAACTGGTGGTGATCGACTCGGTCGCGGCGCTCGTGCCCAGGGCCGAGATAGAGGGCGAGATGGGCGATTCCCACATGGGCCTCGCGGCCCGTTTGATGTCTCAGGCGCTGCGAAAACTCACCGGCAATATCAAGCGCGCGAATTGCTGTGTCATCTTTATCAACCAGATCCGCATGAAGATCGGCGTTATGTTCGGCAATCCCGAGACCACGACCGGCGGCAATGCCCTCAAATTTTACGCCTCCGTGCGGCTGGATATCCGCCGTATCGGCGCCATCAAGAAGGCCGACGAAGTGGTCGGCAATGAGACCCGGGTCAAGGTGGTCAAGAACAAGATCGCGCCGCCCTTCAAGCAGGCCGAGTTTGATATTTTATACGGCGAGGGTATCTCGCGTCTGGGTGAAATTATCGAACTCGGCGTGAAACAGGGCCTGATTGACAAGGCCGGCGCCTGGTACAGCTATGGCGATGAACGTATCGGGCAGGGCAAGGACAATGTCCGCAATTACCTGAAAGAAAACCCGGAGATTGCCGAACGGCTCGAAAAGGCGCTGCGCGAGAAATTACTGCCCGGCGCGGCCGCGGAACAGGCCGGCCCGGACTCCGGCCCTGGCGCCGGCAAGGCCGCGAAAAAAGCCGGGGCGGCCCCCTGAGCGGCGATTTATTGCAAAGGGCCTGTGATCTGCTCGCAAGGCGCGAGCACACCCGCGCGGAACTGCGCCACAAGCTCGCGCGCGGCGGCGCGGCCGCGGCCCGGATCGAGGCCGTGCTGGCGCAACTCGCGGCCGAAGGTTTGCAAAGCGATGCGCGTTTTGCCGAACACTTTGTCCAGCAGCGGGTCAATAAGGGGCAGGGCCCCATGAAGATTCGCCAGGCATTGCAGCAGCGCGGGGTTGAGCCGGAGTTGATATTGCAATATCTGGATGCCGGGCAGATCGACTGGCTGACGCTTGCCCGCCGGGTGCGGGCCGGGAAGTTTGGCGAGACGCCCCCGGCCGATGATCAAAACAGGGCAAGACAGGCGCGCTTCCTGTACAGTCGCGGCTTTGGCGGCGATGTTATTAACAGGGCGATTAAATAGGTTTGCCTGTGGTAGGCAGGCTGGAACAAGGCCTTATCGTCATTCCCGCTGCGCGGGAATGTATAGTAAAAACCACTGGATTCCGGCCTGCGCCGGAATGACGTTAATCAGATTCCAAACTGAACGATTAATACTTAAACAGCAATGAAAACCGCTAACGAGATTCGCCGCTCATTCCTGGACTTTTTCAAGTCCCGGGGGCATGAAATCGTGCCGAGTAGTTCGCTTGTGCCGGCCAATGACCCGACCCTGTTATTCACCAATGCCGGCATGGTGCAATTCAAGGAGCTGTTTCTGGGGCAGGAGCAACGCGCCTATAAACGGGCCGCCTCGGCCCAGCGCTGTGTGCGGGCCGGCGGCAAGCATAATGATCTGGAAAACGTGGGCTATACCGCGCGGCATCACACCTTCTTTGAGATGCTCGGCAATTTCAGCTTCGGCGATTACTTCAAGCAGGAAGCCATCGCCTTTGCCTGGGAATACCTGACCGGGGTGTTAAAGCTGCCCGCGGAGCGGCTCTGGATCACCGTGTTTGAAGACGATGACGAAGCCGCGGCCATCTGGCTGAACGAGATCGGCGTTGACCCGCAAAGATTCAGCTATTGCGGCGCAAAAGAGAACTTCTGGGCCATGGGCGACACCGGCCCCTGCGGCCCGTGCAGCGAGATCTTCTATGACCACGGCGCGCAAATCCCGGGCGGCCCGCCCGGCAGCGAAACGGCCGAACTGGACCGTTACATCGAGATCTGGAACCTGGTCTTTACCCAGTACAACCGGGATCCGGACGGCAATCTGCGGCCCATCCCCAGCCCCTCGGTCGATACCGGCATGGGCCTTGAGCGCATCACGGCCGTGTTGCAGGGCGTCCACAACAACTACGAAACCGAACTTTTCCAGCGCATCATCCAGGGCATACAAGACTTGCGCGGCGCTGACGAACTCGAACTCACCTCCAGCCGCGTGGTGGCCGATCATATCCGCTCCTGCGCCTTCCTGATTACCGACGGCGTCCTGCCCTCCAACGAAAGGCGCGGTTATGTGCTGCGCCGCATTATCCGCCGGGCGATACGGCATGGCGACAAGCTCGGCTTCAAGGAACCGTTCTTTTACAAACTGGTCGGCGTGCTGGCCGAAGTCATGGGCGCGGCCTATCCCGAACTGCCCGCGGCCAGGGGCCATGTCGAGAAGGTATTGCTGAATGAAGAACAGCGCTTTGCCGAAACCCTGGAACAGGGGCTTAAGCTGCTGGATGAACTCATCCACGGGCTGGACGGCGCCGTTATCGGCGGCGAGGCCGTGTTCCGTCTGTATGACACCTACGGTTTCCCGGTGGACCTGACGGCCGATATTGCCCGTGAACGGGGCCTCGCAATCGACCTGGAAGGCTTCAACCAGGCCATGACAAAACAGCGCCAGCGCGCGCGCAAGGCCAGCCGCTTCGCCGAAACCAGCGTTGCCGGGGCCGCTGACCGGCCCACCCGCTTTACCGGTTATGAGCACATGCGGCAAACAACCGGCGTGACCGCCATATACCGGGACGGGCGCTCCGTGCAATCTCTGCAAGAGGGCGAGAGCGGCGGCGTTATCCTGGCAGAGACGCCCTTTTATGCGGAGGGAGGCGGCCAGATCGGGGATCAGGGCGAATTGCAGATCGGCGCGGCCCTGTTTGAAGTCGAAGACACCAAAAAACAGGGCCAGTCGTATATTCATCTTGGTCTCATGCAGGCCGGTTCGATCCAAGTCGGTGACACCGTCGATGCGGCCGTGGATCAATCGCGCCGCGCCCATGTCATGCGCAATCACTCGGCCACCCATCTGCTAAACGCGACCCTCAGAAAAGTCCTGGGCGATCATGTCTTGCAGAAAGGCTCGCTGGTGGCGGCCGATCGGCTGCGCTTTGACTTCTCGCACGGCGAGCCGTTGACACGCGCTGAAATCACACAAATCGAACAGCGCGTCAATGCCCAGATCCTGGCCAATGCAGCGACCCGCATCCGGGTCATGCCGCTGGCCGAGGCCAGGGCCGCCGGGGCCCTGTCGCTGTCTGGCGAGAAATACGAAGATCCCGTGCGGGTGCTGAATATCGGCGGTGAATTTTCCTGTGAGCTTTGCGGCGGCACCCATGTCGAGCGGGCCGGCGACATCGGCTTATTCAAGATCACCTCGGAATCGGGGATCGCCTCGGGCATTCGCCGGATTGAGGCCGTGACCGGGGCCGGCGCATTACGCTGGGTGGAAGACGCCGATGCGAAGTTGCAGCAGATGTCCGAACTGCTGAAAACAGACGTGGAATCGGTCGCCGCCCGCCTGAATCTGCACATCGAAAAGTCGCGCCGGCTGGAAAAGGAACTGGCGCAACTCAAGGGCCGGCTGGCCAGCAGCGCCGGCTCTGATATGGCCGCCGAGGCCAGCACCATTGAAGGCGTCAAGGTGATCGCCCGCACCCTGGACGGGGTTGACGCCAGGACCCTGCGCGATACCGTTGACCAGCTTAAAAACAAACTCGGCACGGCCGCGCTGGTGCTGGCCAGCGTGGCCGATTCCCGGGTCAGCCTGGTGGCCGGCGTGACCCCGGACAATATTGACCGCATCAAGGCCGGCGATCTGGTCAATTTTGTCGCCCGTCAGGTCGGCGGCCGCGGCGGCGGCCGGCCCGATATGGCCCAGGCCGGCGGCAATGACCCGGCCGCGCTCCCCGGCGCCCTGGAAAAAGTGCCGGACTGGGTCCGCGCGCGGCTCAGCGCCTGAATGCCTGCTTTCCGTATTTCCCGCTGCCGTTAAAATCCCCCGTTTTTCTTGTTAATAAGGCGATATGGCGCTGATAGTGCAAAAATATGGCGGCACCTCGGTCGGCACGATTGAGCGGATCCAGGCCGTGGCGGACAGGGTTATCGAGGCCAAAAAGGCCGGCAATCAGGTCGTGGTGGTGGTGTCGGCCATGAGCGGCGAGACCGACCGCCTGCTCTCGCTGGCCAACCGGCTGTCGCACACGCCCACGCCGCGGGAACTGGACGTGCTGCTGGCGACCGGCGAACAGGTGACGATCGCGCTGTTGAGCATGGCGCTGGCGGAGAAGGGCTGCCCGGCCGTCTCCTACACCGGCGGACAGGTTCATATCCGCACCGACAACCGGCACAACAAGGCCCGCATCGTCGATATCGAGTCGGCCCGGGTGCACAAGGCCCTGGGACAGGGCAAGATCGTGGTGGTCGCGGGTTTTCAGGGCATCGACGAAGACGGCAATATCACCACCCTGGGGCGGGGCGGATCCGACACCACCGCGGTCGCCATGGCGACCGCGCTCTCGGCCGACGAATGCCGCATCTTCACCGATGTCGATGGCGTTTATACCGCAGATCCGCGCATCGTCGATGACGCCCGCCGTATCCCCGTCATCAGTTACGAAGAAATGCTGGAGATGGCCAGCCTGGGCTCCAGGGTGTTGCAGATTCGGGCCGTCGAATTTGCGCGCAAATACAACATCAACCTGCGCGTGCTGTCCAGCTTTGAAGACGGTCCGGGCACCTTGATCACGCATGAGGACAACAATATGGAAAAGCCCCTGATATCCGGCGTTACCCACAACAAGGACGAGGCCAAACTGACCCTGATCGGCGTCGCCGACCGGCCGGGCATCGCCTCGCAAATACTAGGGCCGATCGCGGACGCCAACATTGAAGTGGATATGATCGTGCAAAATGTCGTGGTGCAGGACAACACCACCGACTTCACCTTCACCGTGCATCGCGATGAGTACCAAAAGGCCCTGTCGATCCTCAAACAGAACTCGGCCGAGATCGGCGCGAAAGACGTGACGGGCGATAACAGGATTGTCAAGCTCTCCGTGGTGGGGGTGGGCATGCGCTCGCACGCGGGCATCGCCAGCCGCATGTTCAGGGCGCTGGCGGGGGAAGGGATCAACATCCAGATGATCTCGACCTCGGAAATCAAGATCTCCGTGGTGGTGGCCGAAAAATACCTGGAACTGGGCGTGCGCTGCCTGCATTCGGCCTTCGGCCTCGAAAATGGCGCCGTTTCGGCGGAACGTGTCGATGAATCTTGATAAGACAGCCGTATAATTTATCGGACAAGACAGGAAAGCGACATTATCCCCGCGTTTAAGGGCTATAATAGAAGAGGGAGAAAAAAACCGATTGAAAGAAGGATCAGGAGATTACAAATGTTGATATTGACCCGGCGGGTAGGTGAGTCATTGATGATAGGCGATGAAATCAACGTGACCGTACTTGGGATTCGCGGCAATCAAGTGCGTATTGGTGTAAATGCGCCCAAAGATGTCGCCGTGCATCGTGAAGAAATATATGACCGGATAAAACAGGAAAAAACGGATGAAGCGCCATCATCCGGGCTGCAAGGCAGCGGCTGATCGCGGGCAGGGCCTGCCGGGCCGGGCTGGTTGGAGCCGGCCGGATTGCGCCCTGTCCGTGGCGGCAATAAAACAGTAATTTCACCCCGTGGAGAGGTGGCCGAGTGGCTGAAGGCGCTCCCCTGCTAAGGGAGTATACGGTTTATCCCGTATCGAGGGTTCGAATCCCTCTCTCTCCGCCATTTTGAAATTCGAGTTCCTGAAATCACCTAAGAGCTTGAAAGGTAAGGTGGTTTTGGGTGTTCGAAACCCGTGAAATCGCTGATAGACAAGATGTTCCCCAAACGTCAGTTTGAGGAATGCTCTTTTGTCCTCTAATGCGTCTGAAACCCATAGTACAAGGGGGTTTTTCAAAAACCGCATGAGTGTTCGAACAGTTTCATCAAAACCGCGTCTGATCTGCCCCTCGGATTGCATTTTTTCGCTCAGCAATAGTTTTTCTTCTTCTAATGATTTGATCTTTTTCTCATAGGCCGCGATCACCGATGGCGTATCAGCCTCGACGATGTGATCCAGCAACTGATCTGTTTTTTGTTCGATGGTTGCTATCTGCGACTTAAAATGCTGCATACGCGCCTGTTTGTTTTGTATCTCCCTGTCCCAAAGGTTCCTGAACAGCTTTTGCGCCATGGACGCGGCCCCTTTGGACGGCACTATTTTTTTGATCAAAGTGTGGAATTCACCTTCCATCCGGTCGCGCTTGATAGACTTGCGATAGCTTTCGCAGCCCTTTTTGAAGCACAAATAATAGGGGTGCTTTTTGCCGCTTTTGCTGGTTGACCAGCAAGCCGTTAAGGCTTCGCCGCAATCACCGCACAGCACCGCTCCGCGCAGCGGGAAATCTGCCTGAAGATTCTTGCGGGTTGGGGCATAGGCTTTTTCTTGCAGGCGCTCCTGAATACGCTTATAGGTCGCAAAAGTAATCAATCCTTCATGCAGACCTTCCCGAAGCGCAATGCCTCGCTGGGGAAATTCGACATAGCCTGTATAGATCACGCGGGTCAGGATGTCATTGACAAGCTGATTACGCACCTTGCCGTGTCCGTCTTTGGGGAAATCCGGCTGACTTTCCAGATACCGGGCGACTTCGGCCTGCGTTCTGAGTTGTCCATACGCGTATCTATTAAGGGCATTGGCAATAATACTGGCGACAGGTTCAGCGCGTACCAAAATATTGGTCTGGCCTTTGCCGGGGTTCAGGCGTTTGTAACCCATAGGTTCAGAAAACGGCCAGTGCCCTCGCAATAAGCAGCCGGTTTGACGATTGATCACCTGCTCGGAATATTTGCGTGACGTGTGATGCGCAAACAGCGCCGCCATATTCTCACTCATTTCAGAGTCGGCGTCATCGCCAAATTGCTGGTTTGGCGACATCAATATGCCGCCGGCTTTGGTAATGGCTTTGCGTAATGACCTATGCGCGTCAATATCCCGCGCCAGACGGCTGATGTCGTCAATTAAAACAATTTGCGGTGTCTTGCGGTGTTTGCGCAAATAGGCCAGCATCGCTTTCATGCCGGGGCGATCTTCCGTGCGCCCGGTGATATTGTCCTTGAAGATTTCCACCACCTCGGCGTTAAGATAATTCTCCGCATAATCACTCAGCCGCATCACCTGTGAAGCGAGCGATTGACTTTGCTCAGCCTGCCGGAGCGTGGATACCCTCGCGTAAATAACAGCATGTCCTGGCTTACTCATTCTGCTCTGCCTTTCCCGCCTCATCAGAGGCCGATTGATTAAAGTGTCCCATGTTCCTTTGTTCTAACACATTTCCAGAATCCAGAGGTGTCTCTATGGAATCCGGTGTGGATTTATCCACAAAATTCCGGGCCAGCAAAGCCTGTACCGTATCCTGCCCGACGCCCCAATCAACAAAGCCTTTGATAATATGGGCCAACTCAACCAGCCATGCCGCTTTTTGTTGGTCGCTTATATCCCAGTCATCCATAAAATGCCAATACTCCTGCGCTTTAAGACCATAAGGCAATTCTATACCTGTTGGACTTTCTGTTTCTGCAATTTCTGAAGCGTCTGCCGCTCGTAGTGTATGGCCGTCTGGCGCAATCTCATTCATGGGCTTATCCTTTGTATGTTTCGGCTTGTTCCTCCTCTTTCGCTTTTAAGAACAAAGAAAGAACGTATGACTCGTTTTTTCAATCTTGGCAAGATATAAAATCCTGTTTGCTGACAAAAATTATGCGGTTTTTATCAACCTGCCGGTTCCAGGCCGGTTGCACACACACCATGGCATGCCTCGCGCTGGCGCTGCTGTTGCGCTTTGTCGATAGCGTCAAAGGCGTCTGCGGCGCGGGCTGGTGTTTGAGCGTTCTGAAGGCCACGCCGCGCCCGCTGTATCTCCTGCTCCCAACGCCGGTTAAAGTGTTCTCGGATCACAGCATGCGCTTTTTGCGGCTTTAGCCGCGGGAAAGGCTTGTCCGTTTTCACCATCAGCGCGCCTTGCCCTTGCTCACCCTGGCGCTCTGCTTCCGTCTGGCGCGTCGCTTCACGTTCGATACGCCCAAACGGGCCGGACGCCTCGGTAAATTCCCCTTGCGGGCTTTCCCGCTTGCCCAGCGAATCCGGCAGGCCGTCACGCCCCTGTGACGACACACCGCCATAGCGTGGCCGCTTCACCACGTCCTGTACCCCTGCACATAGGCGACCTGGCCATTGGCGTGATTGGGCCAATGCGCCAGATGCCTGGGCACGTCCTCGCGGATAAAGCGCCGCGTCCGCTGGAAGAAACGGCCCTGAACGCCGAGGCGATCCAAAGGTGGAAACAGCGGGTCTGGCCCGTAGCGGCCCGCCATGGCCGGATTAGTCCAGTAGGCTGGCAGCTTGTTGGCCAGCACCGGCGGCAGGCCCGAACCCGGCGATATCACCAGCACTTCATCCTTGAGTCCCAGAATTTCAGCCGGATCAAGCGCATAGCGCCCGCTCCTGCGCCGCTGCCCGCTTTGAGCGCCTTCGTGCCCGGCGATATGAGCGGCTTTCAGCGGGTCGGCACCCTCCAGCAGGGCGGCGAGCCGGGCCTGCTCCGAGCGCAGGCGGTGATTGCCCTGCGCCATCGGATCATCAAGCTGAATAGTGACCTTGCCGACGGTATCGGCCAGCCTTCTGGCCGAAGAGATTTCCCGGATACCGCCTCCCATATACAGTTGCATGCCGCAACTATCAATAATCTCCTCCGCTCCGGCTTTGCCCATCAGATGCACAAGCTGCCCGTGACTCTGATAAACCAGCAGCGTGCGAAAGAACTTCCGAAACTCCGATACGGCGGATTTAATAAAATCCGCACCGCCGCAGCTAACCGCTTCCTCGATAAAGAAGAGCGGCCTTGCGCCCCGCCCCGCGCGAACGCAGTGAAGCTGGGCGATACCCACCACCATCCGCGTCAGGCTTTCATTGAACGTCCCGCTGCCGCTGGGCTGGGCATAATACACACCGATCTTTTTGCCGGGATCGGCAAGCTCAGGCAGATAATCCGCATCGCCGCTCACCGCCGCGGCGGCCTTGGGCGAAGACAGCCAGTCAAAACTGTCTTTCAGACAGCCGATGATCGCGCCCCATTCCTTCTCGGAATTATGTTTTTTGGCGTACATCTCCACCAAGGTCGAGTAGATATTGTAAGGCATGCCCTCAGAACTGCGGCCTATGGCTTTCAAGAACGCATCGTCAGTGTCAATGCGGTTGAGCGTTTCCCAAAAGCCCCGCGGTGTAACCCGACCTTCCAGCAGAACCTTTTGCATGGCGATACGGCTCCCCCAGCGTTTGGCCGACTGGCCCACCCAGGCGTTCTCGCCCTTGCTGTCCTGATTCACAACACCCATTGCGATGATGCGTTTGGCGTTATCGAACAGATCATCATCGGCTTGCAGAATACTCCACAGATCAACCGGATGATTGATGTCCGGGTAGGCGCTCACGCCAAACGGATTGACGGCGTAGGCGTCGCGTCCCGCGGCGAGATTCCAGTGCCAGCTTGTGCTCATATACTGCCCGCCGACATCCAGCATGAAAAAACTGCCCGTCGAAGGGTGAACCAACTGATAGGCGCCCAGACATGAAAACTTGGCGCTGCCCGCGCCGCCGATGATGATGCCGGGTTCCTGATCTGGCAGCCGCAGACAAGTATTGCCGATCACGGCCACGGGGCCGTTGGGATTACCCAGCCGCCGCGCGTCATCCTGCGTTCCCAGCCGGGCAGACCCGTAAGGATTCTCGCGGTAGAACCGTCCGTCCATGTTCAAAACAGACCCCGGCGCGAACCGCCCCGTATAAACCCCTGAACAAACAGTTGCAACAGCACCGACACACCAAAAAAACAGGCCAGCACCACGATGCCCACAAACGCCCAGCTTCCCCAAACCGCCAGTTCGCGGCCGAACTCAGCGGCCAGATAATGAAACATCTCTACCCGCACCGTTCTGGCGATGACCGGCGCCAGGAAGAATGCGCCCAGCGCCGCCAGCGCATGACTGAAACGCGCGATATTCTTGACGAGGCTGGATGCGGGAGCCGGATTGAAATCTCTCATGGCGATTCCCCCCGCGCCGTCTGTATCGGTGCGGCGCGCACGATGGCCGCCACATCCACCAAAATCGTCCCGCCGTGGTCACGCCTGCTGTCAGCCTGGCGCAGCAGCGCTTTGACCGCGGGCTTGTTGGGAGCGCCGGTTTCCGCCGCCAGATGAAACGGCGCGGAATAAGTGCGATGATTGGCCGTAATGCGAAGCTCACCGGCCACGCCGCCGGGCATGCGGCCACTGTAAAAATTAATCACCACAACCACCGCGCTTAAATCCAGCGGCCCGAAAAAAGAGATAGTTTCATAGCCGTTGAGCGTTTGCGGCGACCGGCGGAAATCCTTCCAGTAGCGCCCGTCGGCGGATTTAGTATTGCCGAAATACAGCGCCTCGCCCCCCGGACGCGGGGCCGCGTGCAGGTCGATATCGCAATGCTCGCACAGCCATGAAATGCCAATCTCCAGATTGTCCGCCCGGCGGATATCCCGTTCGGCCAGCGGGCGGCGGCTTAGGCGGCGCTCAAAGATCGATGGCGCCGCGGACGGCGGCGTGAGTTGCACCATCTCCACCTTGGCCGTGTCGCCGTGCGTTGCAAAGCCGTGTGCATTGCCCGCCGCGCCGTTCCTGATCCGCGCAAGAATACTGGTGGCGTCGCTGCCATACGACACCATCTCACCGCTCAGCGCCTCAACGTAAAGCGTCCAGAAACGCCGCGTGTAATAGCGCAGGCGATCCTGCTGAAAGGGATCATGATGGATAATGTGAACGCGCGCACCGTCGAGCAGCTTCGGGTTGTCCGCCGCGCCGTAGGGCGTTTGCCCGCGCGAGGCGCTTAAATGCCCGTCGGCCGGGAACGCCCCGTCCTTCATGGAAAAGGCCGGTTCCTGCGGATCATCGTAGCGCGCCGAACCGAAGACCAGCACATCCAGACCATCGCCGGACCTGAAGTGCTCACCGGCAAAGCGGAGCAGTTGCGGCAACTTCACCGCGCCCCGAACAGACGGATGCCCCGGCGTGCCGACAGCCTGCGCATTGGCCTTAAATTGCAGCAACGCGCCCACGGTCTGCCGATTCAGCGCCATGCGGGCCTTGGGATGGCGGTATTTGAGATCACTCGGCACGGTGAAGACGCCGAGCGTTTGCAGCGCGTAGCCGTCAATGAACACGGCGGTGTCACCGGCTTCAAGGTTGGCGGCCAGATTCAGGGCGGTTCTGATTTGTGTGGCCAGAACCTCCGGCGTTTCATAGGGCGAAAAGGCAATCACCCGTTCCCTTGCCGCCGCCGGGTGAGCGGCGGCCAGCAGAGAGAAGATCAAGACCATTACAGATATTAGCGTTTTCATAGCGTTACCTCGCTTATGGTTTATCGGATTAAATACATGCGCCTACATATAGCGGCGCAGCGCTGCCAGCCGGATGCAGCGCTTGTTGATATAAAGATCACGTTGTGCTTCCAGTCTGGCGACCTTGCCCCGGCAGATGCCATAGGCGTCGCTGAGTTCTTTCACCAAACCCCGCTGCGCCTTGACAGTCCTTGTCAGCGCGATGTATTGCGGGTTATCATCAAGCATGTCCGGCTGATATCGACGATAGATACCGGAAGCCGCGATCCACAACGAGCTTCCCGTCAGAAGCTCCACCAGTAACTGCGTCAACACCAGCGAAGAACCCCCATGCGAACCCGACAGCAGAACGTCGAATTCGATCTGGACTGCAACCCCAGGATAAGCCTGTGCGAACAGATAAGCCCACACGCCCAGCGCGCCGCCATTTATCAAAAAGACACTCAACTCATAGCGCCTGCGGCTGCTATTGGTTGGTAAATAATCCGAGGCAAACTTTAAGGCGAGCGACCCAAGCGGCAAGAGCATCGCCAGACCCCACGCCAAAAAGGGAGATTCAATAAAAATCGGAGAAAACGAAGTGCGCATCGCAAAATTCAGATTTAATGCGCCCATGCCCACGGCGGCGATACCGCCAAAAATGGCCACCCAAAACTGCCAGAAATCATAATGCTTCCACCGTTCCGGCTCCGCGTCTTCTGACGTTTCAGGTTTTCTGGAAGGAACAAGCTGATCCGTGTTGCGCAGGCGCTTTTCCAGCTTGCTCAAATCATCGTTACCCGACGTGAACCTTGCCTCCGTGTGCGCAAAGGCTTGCTTTGCGGCAATGAGATCGGCGCCGAATTCAACATCGCATTCGCGTGCAGCATGCGCTTTCATCAAAGCCATTGCCTGTTTTTCGTTTGGCAATAAAGCCAGTTCGTGCAAGATGTAATCGTTCGGCTTTCTGCCGTCTTTGGAATTTGCGCTCATGGTTCAGTCCTCTCCGGCGTAACCGTGCATCGGCTTGTGAGATGCCGTGATGTCTTCAGCGTAAGCGAGCAGCGTTTCTTCCCAATCCCCGGTTCGATGAGTGTCAACTATGAAGTCGCCAGGAGCTTCTTCTAAAACCAAAAACTGAATATCATCATCAGAATCAACTTCGATAGTCGTATCCCCAAAGTTCCCGTAGACTCTCAAGGTGGTATGCGCGTCGAGAATCACGATTTGGGAAGATAGGAGGCCTGACTCGGCTTCACCGTCCGTTTCAATAATGGCAACAGCGGCTTTGATTAAGGCGTTTACCGCTCCACGAGAAGCGGAACTGGATTGGCGTGTATGAGGGTGCAGCATTGTTCTTTCCTCTATGTTGGACAATGCTGTCTTATTATCGCCATCGAAAATCAGATAGAAACAGGAAAAAATCTGATTGAAGTAGAAAAAAATCTTATTTCATCAGAATCTATCCGATTCATGAAAAAAGACAGCGTTTGCCAGCCCCGGTCAGGCGGCGATGACTGCGCGATCAATCATGCGGCAATAATTTTATATTGACATAAGGAATATTGATATGATATTTATATTCCCAAAAGTTATATGAGGAACAATGTCCCTATCAGAAGTAGACTTGGAATACGACACCGGCACCCACCCGCCAGACGTGCCGGCAAAATGGCTGACAGCGGTAGCCAACCGCACATTCTTTCTTTGCTACGACCTTGCACGCACCAAGTACGATGATGAATACGGTGAATACGGTGCCTTTGAAAAGCTCCCGCCCGAGCAGCAAGGCGCTCTATGCGCTAAAGCGATGGATGAATTAGTGCGTGAAGGCTATACTGCGGTCTATAGCAAGGAAATCCTTGATGGAACTATTAAGATGCAACTACGTTACGATGCATGCGACAAATTGCGGCACTTCTGGTCCTATGATGGGCCTGAGCAGCGTTGACGCCTCTTTGATCTTGCAATCCGTTCAGTAACCAACTGATTCCCGTTTCTTTAAATAAGCCGCCGCCCGCGTGAAATTGAATCTGGCAGTTTCTGAAAAATTTATCGGCTATTACGAAAAAGTAATAGTTGCGGCATCTTCTGATGGGAGGGATGACGCAGAACTCAAATTCTCCCGATTTAAACCGGGTAAGACAGGGCGGAAAGCATTTGGAGATTGCTGGGTTGCATTTTTTTTGTGTGATTTTTTGCGTGACAAGAAAGATCAGGCAAATGGCGCTGATGAGATTAAGAAGATCAAAGCGGTTGTAGAAGACGATGGCTTGTACAAATGGGAACAGCTTAAAGCATATATTACCTCGAATTTACACGGGTTCACTACAAAAAAAGCGGACTGTATTTTTGTTAGGCTGTCCGCGACACTGGCGCAAGACCCAGACGAGACTTTCCTTGAATTTCTGAAATTCTGCAAAGGAAAACCGCTGGCCTGCTTTTACGAATTGCCAGAATCAGCAGAAAAATTGGCGCATAGGGCGGGCGAGTCGTTAACTATGCAAGAAATATCTCTGCATAAAAACCTGCAAAAGAAAGCAATAGAAACCTTAAACCAACTTATTTCCAATCTTGATAACCACATAAAATCAAAGTCAAACGAGAATAAAAAAGAAGCGTCAGCAACTCAGGCCGCTTCACCTCGGCAATCTGATCGCCTGTTGCGCTTAATCACAAAAGATAAAATCTGGCATGAAGACCACGAATCATTATCTCTCAGCCCCTACAATCATCATGGCAAGCTGCATGGCCGGGACAATGAAATTGGAGCGCTGAATGCCTTTCTTGGCGACCCTTCGCCGTTTGAGTTTCTCTTTATCATTGGCCCGTCCGGCGCTGGCAAGACACGGCTCGTTACCGAGTGGTTTCGAAAACATGCCACGATTGATAACTGGCAAGCCGGGTTTGTAGAAGATGACAGCCTGTCAGAGTCCTGGCGCGCATGGAACGCCGAGCCTGTTCAGGTCGATACGCTTATCATTGTTGATTACATCTATCGCTTCCGTGATGTGATAACGCATATTGTCAACAAAGGCAATCATCATGCGCAGGCGCATGCGACAACAGACCGGCCCTTGAGCGAACCGTCGCCGTCCACGGACGCGCCGATTGTTCCAAAGCTCAGGTTGATTGTTCTGGATCATGTGTTTCCCGACAAGGCGACATTCGATGATCTGGACGCTCACAAAATTGAAGCGATGGGCGAAACACAAGCCAATGTGGTCAACAATCTGAGCGCCATGCAAAAGAAATATCCCCCGATGGTGCTTCAACAATCAAAGAAGATGCTTAAGGCCATTATCGCGGAATCCTACGGCAACCTCGATGATGAAGACAGCGTTGAATGGGCGTATCAAACGCTACAGCGCATTGATGGCGAGGTAGAAGCGAGCGTTGATACAGACCATGCGGATACCCCTGCCAAAGACAGCCCTGAAGCCACCATCCGCTATGCCAGTCAGCCATTGTTCGCAAAACTCATCGGCGAGGCGCTCAAAAAACACCCGCCGGGAGAGTCGATTAAGAACGAAAAGCTTGCACCGTGGAGTCGCCGCGACTTGGTTGCCAGGTATTTTTTTAACAATAGAAACCGGCTGCCGTGGTACTTTGACGATAAGTACGGCCAATGGATTGGCGCGGCCATTGCCGCCGCTACGGTGATTCAGGGCTTGCGGTTTGATGATCTATTCCAGTGTCTCAATGACATTGGCGTGAAGCTGGAGAGAAAAGACAGAGATCACCTGAAATCAACCTGCAACAATATCGTTTCGTCAAGAGACTCAGAGGAGTTGAAAAGATACGAACCTGACATACTGGGCGAGAACTTTGTTTTTACATTTCTTGATAACTTTCGGTATTTTGCCCCTTGTGAAAACAGCGAGCCAAAAAATGATGTCCGTAAGTTTTTTTTCAGGCTTTTACTTTTCACCGATGTGAACCAGAAACCATTTCCGACCCCGAATGAACGTTTCATTGAATTTATCAAGCGCGCTATGCGCAACCTCCTGCTGGATGATCAAAGCGTCCATAGTGTAGGTGATGGATGGAAAGCACTGGCGGGGCTTTTGCAACCCGGTCAATATAAATCTGAAGATATGTACTTTTCGTCCATACTGGCCAGCGTTAATACGATTTCCGATATTGGAAACAGCAGCGCTCATGGGAGTAGAGCATTACAGGCTTTATTCGGGGAAAATCTGGGAATTGAGCAGGCATCCTACCTCGCTAACACCTTTGATAAATCAAGTCGAGATAAGAATCATGCAAGAAAATTAGATTCTGTATGGGGCTTATGTTTGTCCGCATTAACGCGGTATGTCGATTGGCTTTTAGAGAATGGAAACCTGTCGAAGGAAATTGAAGAGATATTCGAAAATAGCGCTGAAGTTTATGAACAAACCGCAAAGTTTGGTGGAAAGCGGATTTTTATACCATGTTTATACGATGCGAGGAACGTCCTGAAGTGGTTGATTGAAAACTATCGAGAAATCGACATCAATTACCAAAGTGACAAGAAATGGTCACCTTTGCATTGTGCTTGTTTCTCTGGCAGTACAAAGGTGGCGCTATGGCTGGTTGATAAAGACGCCAATCTTGAAGCGCAGACCAAGGAGGATAAGTGGACGGCATTGATGTTTGCCTGCCGTTCCGGATCGGAAAAGGTGGCACTACGGCTGGTTGCCAAAGACGCCAATCTTGAGGCGCAGAACAAGGATAAGTGGACGGCATTGATGGTCGCTTGTAGGGAAGGCTTGGAAAAGGTGGCGCTACGGCTGGTTGCTAAAAACGCCAATCTTGAAGCGCAGACCAAGGAGGATAAGTGGACGGCATTGATGTTCGCTTGTGAGAGCGGCTTGGAAAAGGTAGCGCTAGGGCTGGTTGCCAAAGACACCAATCTTGAGGCGCAGACCAAGGATAAGTGGACGGCATTGATGGTCGCTTGTAGGGAAGGCTTGGAACAGGTGGCGCTACGGCTGGTTGCTAAAAACGCCAATCTTGAAGCGCAGACCAAGGAGGATAAGTGGACGGCATTGATGGTTGCCTGCCGTTACGGCTTGGAAAAGGTGGCGCTGCGGCTGGTTGCCAAAGACGCCAATCTTGAGGCGCAGGAGAGGGAAAAGTGGACGGCATTGATGTTTGCATGCCGTTACGGCTTGGAAAAGGTGGCGCTACGGCTGGTTGCCAAAGACGCTAATCTTGAGGCGCAGGACAAGGATAAGTGGACGGCATTGATGTTCGCCTGTCGTTATGGCTTGGAAAAGGTAGCGCTAGGGCTGGTTGCCAAAGACGCTAATCTTGAGGCGCAGGACAAGGATAAGTGGACGGCATTGATGTTCGCTTGTGGGAATGGCTTGGAAAAGGTGGCGCTAGGGCTGGTTGCCAAAGACGCCAATCTTGGGGCGCAGGACAAGGATAAGTGGACGGCATTGATGTTCGCTTGTGAGAGCGGCTTGGAAAAGGTAGCGCTAGGGCTGGTTGCCAAAGACGCCAATCTTGAGGCGCAGGACAAGGATAAGTGGACGGCATTGATGTTCGCTTGTGAGAGCGGCTTGGAAAAGGTAGCGCTAGGGCTGGTTGCCAAAGACGCCAATCTTGAGGCGCAGAACAAGGATAAGGAGACGGCATTGATGTTTGCTTGTGAGAGCGGCTTGGAAAAGGTGGCGCTAGAGCTGATTGCCAAAGACGCCAATCTCGAAGCCGTTGACCCGGAGGGAAGGACAGCGCTCATGTGGGCTGCTCTCCGCTGTTCCAGCCGCGTCGTGGGCGCGTTGCTAGATAAGCAGGTAAGCACTGACGGGATATGGCAAGGCAGAAAATTCCGCGCTACCGCGCTTGGTCTGGCAAGAGTACGCGGAGACAAAGAAATTATTCGATTGCTTGAAAAGAAAGGCGCACTCGAAATCCCGCCTTACACGCCACCCGCATAAACCTCTCTGGAACGTTAACCCCTTACCGGAACCGGCAGGGTTTGTTTCCGTCCTACAGGCTTCGCCTGTTTTCCGCAAGCTGTCCTTGTATTACCACCTGCGGCGGCACTCCAAAGGGCTTGGCAAGGAAAACCCCTTCGGTTTTCCGTTGCATCCTATCCCGCTTTGGCGCGGCGCAGGCATTGAGCCTGTGCCGCGCCAGCGAACCGTATCGCCGGTTCATCACTCGCAGGGGCCTGGAGATATGCCTCTCCACCCTGCACCCGCACCATGCATGAGCAAGCGCCTGCTCAACCAGCGCCAACCCTTATGCCGGGTTCGATACGGCGTAAACCGAATCCGCGGTTTAATCGCGGGTACTGCAAGGCAAAGTGACACGCCTGAGGTTCGCAGTCGTGATTCGTTCCATCCCGTTACGGCGCGTCCGGCGCGGGCGCGGCGCTATGCCGCTCAGCGGGCGGCGTAAGCGGCACGCGCTCAGGCTGGGCTATTTCGTGCCCAGCCTGTATTAAGACCTTTTTAACCTCTTTTGCGTAGTATTGTAAGCACTATGAAAACGAGACAATACAGGGCTGGCGGGACACAGGGGCGCGGTGCGTGCAAACAGAATATGACGATGGCCGGGTTTAACTTTGTTAAACCCGGCCGCCGGTTATCGTTAGATAACCGGGGCGCCGCCATGAAAGGCGGCGCGTAATGGGCTTTCCACCGCTATATCATCACTTTGTCGCCGCCGTTTACGGCAAAGAGCAGGACGCGGTTTTTGACCAGCAGATGCAGGCCGCGTCGGCAGGCATGGGGACGCTGGATGAAAGCCAGTTATCAGGGCTATTGGCGTTGACGCTGGCGCGGATTAAATCCCAAAATAAGGCAGAGACCAGGCACAAACAGTCCGTCCGTGAAATTCTGCACTACGTGTTGCTTGAATATATCGACAATCTCAATCGTGATATTTCAAAGCTGGAAGCCGGGTTTGAAGCGCAGTTCGGCGATGCCTGGCGCGAAGAAATCGCCCTGCGGGTGTTTGGCCCGGATGCGGTGCCCGCACAACGCCCCGGCGAGCGTATCAAAGACTACCGCACGCGCCTTGAACGCGCGCTAAGGGAAGAAATGCTGAATCCTGACGGCAGCATCAAGGATCAGTACAAAGACGATCCCGAACTGGAAAAATACGCTGAATGGGCGCAGAAAATCTATAACCGGGAGGTTGCCAGAGCCATTGCCAATGATCTTAAGAACCCAGCCAGCACCCATGCGCAGACGCATCAGCTTTTGCAGGGGCTGGAAGAAGCGCAAAATGCTGAGCAAAACACCTATGCCGCTCGTGAGCTTCTAGGGAATGAAGAACATAGGAACGCAATTTTGACTATTGATGATAATGCCGATGATCGCGTAGGCTTGCAAAATCAATCAGACTTTACTCTCGATTTCTTGAAATTTCCCGGTCAGTAACAAGCGCTGGATTCCTGTTCTTTGCCCTTTCTGCGACACCTGAAATTTTCTCACGTACATTGCTAATGAGAAACGGGCCTTCCGTCCCGCCCCTAACATGCAGTGCTATTACAGAGGCAGGAACATCGTTTTTTTCATAGAAGAATCTGATTTGGTCAATACCATGACGCTTGAAATCGCGAGTCAACACCATCTTGATCTGATCGTCAGTAACGGCAGGTCGGGTACCCATACGCACGGATACCGCCACACCGAACGGGTTTTTCTCCGACCATTCACTACCCAGAACCTTAACACAGGTTGCGTATTTGCAGTCCGTGATGTAATCGCCTGAGGCGTCAAAGCCGCCCGCGTCCTGTGACGTATCCGCCCGCGCCGCGCCGACAAAAGCACTTGCCGCCGCGCAGAGAATCAGACACAGATAAAACGTTCGTTTTTGCTAGTGTTCGAGATATGGGCCATGTGCAGGGCCAGAAAATTCGTAAGTGATTGAAATTTATAGGAATGGGAGTGCAGCTATGCGAAAAAAACCGAGTCCGGGAAAACGAACGTTTTTGTATATCATTAATACACTGAAATCATTGACTCTTTTAGCTATCTCAGGAGGATAAAAACGTGCGCTACGGCTATGTCAGAACATCCAGAAACTGCCAGCACACCGACCGGCAGGTCAACGAACTGGCGCAACACTGCGATGTGGTGCGCATAGAAAACGGGGTCTCGGCCAGAAAGAAAGAGCGCCCGGTGTTTCGCCAGCTTCTGTCTGAGGTGGGCAAGGGCGATGTCTTGGTGGTCACGTCCTATGACCGGGCCTTTCGCAACGTGGTCGAGGGCTTAACGGCGCTCGATGCGCTGAGCGCGCGCCAGGTGCGGTTTGAATCCGTCTGGCAGAAATTCGACCCCACCACGCCCGACGGACGGCTGTTCTACACCATCACACTGGCCATGGCCGAATGGGAAGTCGGCAATCTGGCGCTGCGCACCATCGACGGCCTCAAAGCCGCCGTACAACGCGGGGCCACCCTCGGACGCCCCAAAAAAGGCCGGGCCGGACGCAGAGTGAACATGGCGCAATGCGCCTGATATGGCTACCTGGGCACGCGCATTGAGGGTGAGGGGTTTTACCACTGAGAACGCGCCGTTTGGGAGCAGATTGAACGCGCGCCTGCCTAAATTCTAAATGTGCCGGGGTCGTTGTTGTGGTAGAGGTACATTATTCTCGACAAAACTGCTAATATTTGGTAGTTTAGGAATAGAGAGAGGATAAAATCATGCCGACAACCAGTATCGACCTTGGCGAACACTTCACCGGCTTTGTCGCCGCCATGAAAGAAACGGGCCGCTACCGCAACGCCAGTGAAGTGGTTCGGGCGGGCCTGCGCCTGCTTCAGGAACAGGAAGCCGAATACCAGACCAAACTCGAAGCGCTGCGCCAGGCGCTGGAAGAGGGCGAGCAAAGCGGCGAGAGCGCCAAAACACATGCGCAGATCATCGCCGAGGCGAAAACGGAAATGAATGGCCGGATGAATGGCCAATAGATACGTCTATTCAAAACGGGCGGCGCGTGACCTCAAAAAAATCTATATCGACACCGCAAGGGAATGGGGTGTCGCACAAGCTGACAAATACGCCGCCGGACTTGAGAATGCGCTCACGTTGCTGGCTGAAAACCCGAATTTGGGCCGCCGCTGCGATGAGATACGGGCCGGGTATCGGCGCTTTGAGCATGCGCGTCACATCATTTTTTACCGCGGACGCAAAGCCGATATTTTCATTGTTCGTATCTTGCATGACCGGATGGATAGTGAGCGGCATTTCTAAGAAGACGGCAAAAGGCTTAAAAACAAGGCGGCAGGTCAGCGAGTGGCGGCAAGCGCCACCCGCACTGGTGGGAGACAGAGGTATCTGACTCCCGCTTTTTTGTCTATAAATCAATCTATCTGCTTTTATAGATTCATGCCGGGCGTATAGATTCCTTGCTGCGCGGTCCGGTTATCATAGGTGTGTGCTATTTCAGGCGGCGATGGATTGTCAGCCATATATTTTGCCACTGCCTCCAAACCGCCCTGCGCTTTCAAATCCTCATACTGTCTCGCAAACAGCTTTGCGTTGGCCTTGACCTCGATGAGCGATTGCACTTCGAGCGGCATGTCATCGGTGAGGGTGTTCGGCAGTTTATTAAATACGGCGGTTAAATGCATGGACGGCTTATCATGGCCCGTTACCCAATCCCAGGTATCACCGAAGACGCTTTTTGCCGCCGCGCTCAATGTGTGCATGGCGTCTTGCGAAACCTCGATTACGCCGCCTTTTATGGCTGCAAAATTGGCATAGACTTTTTCTGTGATATAGCCCGCGCCGACGCCTCCGCCTATAGCGCCCGCAACGCCGCCAACCACGCCGCCTATGGTCGTTCCCACGACAGGCACAACCGAGCCGATAGCCGCCCCGGTTGCGGCCCCGGCAACGGCGCCGCCTAAAGAACCCAGATTAGAGGCGGTTTCGATGGTGGCAGACCGGGCGGTTGCTTCCATATCATTATCAAGGAGATCAGGACTGGTTTCACCATAAGGCACAGCCGCTTCATAGGTAACTTCGGCGGCTTCGGCTTTTGAACCGCCGGCGGCCAGTGTAAACACGCCGGATAATGTGCCAAAGGCGACACCAGCCACAAAACCGCCACTTTTGCCCAGATTACTGAATGTTTCCGCCAAACTCTGCAAGCGGCTATCTCTATTGGCTTCCAACATGGCCGCGCCGTTTTCATTCAATAATGAATCCAGATTGTTTTTCTGGGCCGGATCGTGAAAAATTGCTTGCTGTTGCTCTAAAAGGCGCTGCCATTTTTCTGTCTCTGCATCTGTAAGAGGACGATTTTCTGCCTTTGCAGTCCGCTCTATTGCCTGAATTTCTTCGTATAATTTGTGCGCCTTTTCACCCGCTATGGCCATGTCGTGCTGATCTACACGAAACTCTGCGACATGGCCGTTTGGCAGGCGCACCTGTGTGTTGAGTGTGCGAAAATGTGTTTCCAGAGGTTCCGCGTAAAAGTCTTTAACTTTAACGATACCTAAAGTTTCTTTTAGCGCGGCAATTTCATCACGAATAATTTGAATTTGTTCAGGCGTTTCCACGAGTAAACGGCCACGCACCATATCAGAAATTCTTGTATGGCTGCCACCATAATCGCCTGTGATTTTATCCTGAATGCGCTCTAAATCTTTCAGAGGCGCACTTTGAAATTCAATGCCGGTAAACTGTTCAGGATATTTATCTTGAAGATATTGGAGAAAGTTCTGACCAAACTCTGCAAAATCAGGCATCGCCTCGCCGGCCTGGTCATAAAGCTGCTTTAAATTCAGATCAGGATTTTGCAATCCTTCTTCCATTCCACACTCCCTGTTCTAAAACTGCCTGTCCTTTTGTTTGTTATGAAAGCAGCTTTATATGTTTTATTCATTCAAGGCTTTTGCCAAGCATAGCTTCCGCTTTCTCGCGGAATTGTTCTTCCGTAATTTCCTCAACTTCCATGCTATAAACCAAACGACTCAGATATGTTGCATCCTGCACCAATTCGCCTTTTTCACGATTTGGCACTTCTGCTCCCTTTCTTAAGCCTTTGTCATTAAAAGCCACACGCACAGGCACGCTTTCACCTAATAAAAAATACTGATATTTCACCTTACCTTTTCCCATTGTTGGCTCGGCATGACTTCCACTGCCCCTAATTTTTGGCGCGTCATTAATTAAACTATATACATTTTCTGTAGTGATGCGCAAAGCGGCGCATAGTTTTCCTATGGATGTATGATAACGCTTTCCTAAACGCTCGGCTTTTTCCGGATTTTTTTGTGTTAAATCCGCCACGCGCTCAGGGTGTAAATTGTCCATATTATCCGCGAGCTTCACCAGCATTGCGCCCCGGTTTCCGCTGGAAATAACATCATCAATAACCTGCGCATAACTGCGCCGGTCATTTTCCGGTTTCGTTACAATGCTTACAATGGCAATACACGCTGCGGAGTAGTCTTTCTGGCTCAGGTATTTTTCATCAATGCCACAATCTTCTATCGTGTCGTGAAGCATAGCGGCCATAACCACATCATCACTGGCTTGCGGGTCCAGTGTTTTTACATTGCGCGCGACTCTGATAGGATGGGCAACATAGGATTTGCCATTATGATCGGTCTGGCCAGCATGCAATTCGCGGATTAAACCCAGCGTATATTCAATGCCCGGATGCATTGCCTTGTTAAACCCTGTATTTGATGTGATTGATTTCATCATACTTTTCTACTTTAAATAATATAAAAATTTTAGACAATTATGATTAAAAAAACGTGAATGATTGCGCCTTATCCGTGCAATTTTCAACGATTTCAATATATTAAGGCTTAAAAAATGACTTTGGCAGCCGCTGTCGATGGCATTCAATGATGTAAAGCCGGGTGATTTTAACGAGATTAGCCGGATTCTGATGATTTCCTGAGCATTCTGGGATTATACACCAGCTTGCCAGACAGAGGCCACTTCTGCAATTTGTTATCGCTCTAAAGAAACGCCGTTGGCGCGGCGCGGGCTGTCCGGGCTTGCGGCTTGATCAAACGCATCGCGCCGCCCTTCGCGGATATCCTGAAATTGCGCAATGTCGGCCCTGATGTGTTCTGTGCTGGCGTCCCTATATTGCGCCAGACGCTTTATCCGCCGCGCAAGCGCGCGGCGTTGCTCAAGCTGCCTGAAAACCAGCGTATCTTTTTCGCCGCGATCACGTTGCAAGGCGTATGCCGCGTCTTGCTCGTTTTGCTCCCGGATACGGCGGTGTCTGCCGGTAAAATGATCCAGCAGGCCGCGCAGCCCCTTGTTAAACCGTCGCTGCCGCGCCCTGGTTTCCCGGATTCTTCTCTGAGCATGATCAGAGTCCAGCGTCCCGCGCTCGGCTTTTTGTCGCTGAACGAGTTCGGCTAGCAGACGTTTGATGTCTTGCTGGCGGACTGCAATGGCCGATTGCTGCGCGCGGCCTAGCGTGTCCAGCCGCCTGGCAAGGGCCGCCGCCATTTCCGCCCTGGCCTCCCGCACACCGGGCAACCCCTCAGGCTCACCGAGCTTGGCGGCAACCTCTTTTTTGCCGGTTCCTTTTTTGAGTTGCCGGGCAACGGAATAGACCTCGCAGCGTTCATCAATGGCCACATAGCCGCGCCGACCGACGGCCAGCCTGTAACCGCGTTCATTCAGGGCGTGTCTGAAAGAGGCAAGGCTGTCGCTCACGGCCCAGCAGTCCTGAAAGGCCGCTTTCACCTCGCGGCTGTGCTTACCGGCCCGCCGCGCTTGCTGCCACTGGGCAAGCGTGTAATTTTTGGGGTCACGCTCGGCGGAACACATAAACCCGCGCGGCATTTTCCAGCCATGTTCTATATACAGATCGCGGGAAATAGCCATCAGCCTGCGCTTGTAAAAATCAATCTTGATGGCTTTCATATTCACCGCATCAATGCGCGACCAGACCACATGACAATGCCGCCGCCCCTTTTTCTCATGAAAGACAATCGCGCGCGGCTGGCCGGACAGCCCTAAATCCTGCTCCGTGCGTTCGATGGCCCTCAGAAAGGCTTCAGTCGGAACCCGTGCCGTTTGTGGCGGGTTTATGCTGAGAGCAAACATAAACTTCTTCGCCTTCGTGCCCCGGCTGACGGCGTAAATCTCGTTCAGCGCAGGGGCCAGATCATCGGACATAAAGCCGCGCAACTCGTGCACGGTGACATGATCGTTTTCCTCTTTGAGCAGATGCAGCGCCAGATTTTTCGCGCCGCCGCGTTCATTGCCTTCCAGAATCATGTATCGCCACCGCATCTTAGCCCCAAAGCGACAAACAGGGCTTCGCGCATGGCCAGCACCGCCGCGCAGGCTTCTTCAAGCTGCCGTTCCACATGCTCGCCGGTTTCCAGCGTCCCGCAGTGGGCCGCTTTCGCAAGCTGGTTAAGGTTATTGGGAATGCGCGACTGGCCCAGCCCGGCAAGCAGCGCGGCCACCTTAGCGCTCGCGCCCCCGGCCGCATGGCCCCCCGCCCGGGCTTCCTGAGCAATTTACCTCAATGCTGTCCTTTCCTGCCTGTAGCAGTCAGCAGGCAGGCCAGCTTCCGCCCTCGTTGTCATTCCGGCGAAAGCCGGAATCCAGGAAGGCGATCCGGGGTGTTAAAGAGATTCCGACTTTGCTGGCCTGCGCATAGCGGGCCGAAATGACTTTATTATTGTCATTCCCGCCTTGGCGGGAATGGCTTGTCTAAACCACTGGATTCCGGCTTTCGCCGGAATGACGATGGGTTTTTTTGGATGTTCTTTCGCCAACCTGCAAAGGGCAGGTTGGAATGACTTTGAAAGTTGCCGGGATGCCTCTCGTCTTTTCGTTGTCATTCCGGCGAAGGCCGGAATCCAGGAAGGCGATGCCGGGGTGTTAAAGAGATTCCGACTTTGCCGGTCTGCGCGTAGCGGGCCGCAATGACTTCATTATTGTCATTCCCGCCTTGGCCCTGCATGCAGCAGGCAGGCGAAAGCCGGAATCCACTTTCAGGATGGCATCACGGCCCGGTTAACCCCGGCGTTTGACCGGCAAGCGCCTCATTAGCCGGTTTTTTTGATTAATACGCCAATTTTCAGGCCGAATTAATAAAAAAGTATTTGACAAGACCATTTCCCTTTTACAATAATAATGATTCTTATTATTGCTAAAATAAGTCTTAGCAAAGATACGGCACACTACTTCAACCGCTCTGATTTGCATGAGAAAAAAACTTCAGACACTTAAAAAAAACTACCTTATCAACTGGACTCCGGACGAAGTCTGCCGGCTGTTGCGGGAAAACGCGATCAAGGCCGAAGACATGGTCCAGTCCAGTCGATTTCAGACCCACAGACTGATCCGCGAACTCTATCTGCTCGCCTGCCAGGCCTGCCTGGCCGGTTCAGCCAGAACGGACGCGCAGGCCAGCCTGTTATGCAGATATGCCAGAGCCATCAAAAAAATCAGTCATGACTATGACAATCTATTCAGGAGAACCAGAATGATTGAGACCGCTAATTCAGAACCACAGGATGCGTCATCATCGGTTGAAACCATCGATCGATTACAGGCCCGTCTGTTCTATTTAATGACACAATACAGCGTGCATCCGTGCCAACACCTGGCCGGGCACATTGTCGATCAATTAAACTGCCTCTGCCGGCATCCACATATCGAACTCCTGCCGACCCAGCGCTACATCTACAGCCAGTCGCTCAACTACTGGCGCTCGCGCGTGGTTGTTCAGGACAAGAACAGCCAGAGCATGGTCCTGCATTAGAAGCGGGGAAGGAGGGTCAACCCGGCCTGCCACGGCTGGCCGGAATGCCCAAATTGTTGTCATTCCGGTTTGCCTGCCACAGGCGGGCCAATAACGCGGCTTTGATTCCTGGATTCCGGCTTTCGCCTGCTTGTCGCGGGCAGGGCCCAGGCGGGAATGACAACCAAATACACCATTTCGCCCGACCCGGCGCTGTCCCCCGGACCACGCCTGTCAAACCCCGTCGCCCTATAGTAAAATGCGCTCTTTATTTACACAGGAGTAAAACAATCATGTTCGAGATCAATCCGGCACTAGGCAAAATAACCGACATGCAGGCGCGGGTGGACGCGCTGAGGGGGTATCTTTGATTACGACCATAAATCGGAGCGGCTGGTAGAAGTACAGAGAGAGCTTGAGCAGCCCGATGTATGGCAAAACCCGCGGCGCGCGCAACAACTCGGCAAAGAGCGCGCCGACCTGGAAAATATCGTTCAGACCATAAAGCAACTGGAACAATCACTCGGCGACGCCGTTGAACTCTTGAAACTGGCCGAGGAAGAGACCGACCAGGACACCTTTCAGTCCGTTCTGGAAGACCTTGACAACCTTGAACGGCAGCTTGCAACGCTTGAATTTCGCCGCATGTTCTCCGGTGAAATGGACGCCAACAACGCCTTCGTTGATATTCAGGCCGGCTCCGGCGGCACGGAGGCCCAGGACTGGGCCAACATGCTGCTGCGCATGTACCTGCGCTGGGGCGAGCAGAACGAATTCAAGACCGAATTGATCGAAGCCTCGCCGGGCGAGGTCGCCGGGATCAAAAGCGCGACCGTCCGTTATACCGGCGCCTATGCCTTTGGCTGGTTGCGCACCGAGACGGGCGTGCACCGGCTGGTCAGAAAATCGCCCTTTGACTCGGGCAACCGCCGCCATACCTCGTTTGCCTCCGTGTTCGTCTCCCCCGAGATCGACGACAGCATTGAAATAGAGATTAACCCGGCCGATGTGCGTATCGATACCTACCGCGCGAGCGGGGCGGGCGGCCAGCATGTCAACAAAACAGATTCGGCGGTCAGACTGACGCACACCCCGACGGGTATCGTGGCGCAATGTCAAAACGACCGCTCGCAACACAAAAACAAAGAACAGGCCATGAAACAACTGCGCGCCAGGCTGTACGAACTTGAGATGCAAAAACGGAACTCCTCAAAGCAGGCGCTGGAAGAATCCAAGGCCGACATAGGCTGGGGCAGCCAGATACGCTCCTACGTGCTGGATCAATCGCGCGTCAAGGATCTAAGAACCGGCATCGAAACAAGCGACACGCGGGCCGTGCTGGACGGCGACCTGAACCGTTTTATCGAAGCCGGCCTCAAGAGCGGTTTGTGAGCGAATCGTCAGGGAAACTTTAGATCATTAAAACCCGGCAAAAACAAAAACTTGAATTATGAACCGACTCCCGGTAAATTCGGCGGAATAAATAAATAGACACGCCGCGCGCTAAAGACGCGCCCCATACCTGACCAAAGGAAAACGTTATGGCCACAATGATCTCCGAAGTTTATCAAGCCTTTCTAAAAGGCGGCGCCCCCGAGCCCGCGGCGAGAGAAGCGGCCGAGGCGCTGTCGGAAGAGAATCTGAGCACGAAACGCGATGTTGATCAGGCAGAAAAGAGGTTAAGCCGTAAAATTGACGGGTCAAAAGAAGAACTGAACGCTAAAATTGACGCGGTCAGAGAAGAACTGACTGGCAAAATTGACGGGGTTGAAAAAGAACTGAACGCTAAAATTGACGCGGTAAAAGAAGAACTGAACGCTAAAATTGACGCGGTCAGAGAAGAACTGAACGCTAAAATTGACGCTGTAAAAGAAGAACTGACCGCCAAAATTGACGGAGTAAAAGAAGAACTGACTGGTGAGATTAACGACATAAAGCGCAGCATGGCCGTGATGAAATGGATGATGGGCACATGTATGGCGGGCATTGTCTCCCTTATGGCGGGTATGATTATTCTCCTGGTCAGGAGCTTCCTGTCGGTTTAGAACCCCTGCCTGCCCGCGGCATACAGGAATAACGAAACGCCGAAAATGCCGTGTTCATTGCCATCCGCCGGCCTGTCAAAGCAACGTGCCAGAGACTCCAGGTCCCGCGCTGAAAAACATAACACTTGAATTATGAACCGACTCCCGGTAAATTCGGCACAATCAATGGACACGCCACACACAAAGACAAACGCCCTTACCTGACCAAAGGAAAAAATCATGGCCACAATGATCTCCGAAGTATATCAAGCCTTTCTGAAAGGCGGCGCCCCCGAGCCCGCGGCGAGAGAAGCGGCCGAGGCGCTGTCGGAAGAAAATCTGAGCACGAAACGCGATGTTGACCAGGCAGAAAACAGGTTAAGTCGCAAAATTGACGGGGTCGAAAAAAAACTGACCGATAAAATTGACGGATCAAAAGAAGAATTGAACGCCAAAATTGACGAGTCAAAAGAAGAACTGAACGCCAAAATTGACGGGTCAAAAGAAGAACTGAACGCCAAAATTGACGGGTCAAAAGAAGAACTGAACGCCAAAATTGACGGGTCAAAAGAAGAACTGACCGGCAAAATTGACGCGGTCAGAGAAGAACTGACCACTAAAACTGACGGGGTTGAAAAAGCACTGAACGCCAGGATTGACGCGGTCAGAGAAGAACTGATCGCCAAAATTGACGGGGTTGAAAAAGCACTGAACGCCAGGATTGACGCGGTCAGAGAAGAACTGATCGCTAAAATTGACGGGGTTGAAAAAGCACTGAACGCCAAGATTGACGCGGTAAAAGAAGAACTGAACGCCAAAATTGACAGGGTAAAAGAAGAACTGAACACCAGAATTGACGCGGTCAGAGAAGAACTGATCGCCAAAATTGACGGGGTTGAAAAACGCCTCAGCGGCGAGATTAATGAAATCAAGCGTAGTATGGCCGTGACGCAATGGATGTTGGGCACAATCATGGTCGGTATTGCGTCCCTTCTGATCAAAAGTTTCTTTCCGGGATAAAAACCCGGCCTCCCGCCCTAGCTGGTTGCCCGCAGCACACGGGAACAACGCGTCGGCGAGAATGTCGCGTTCATTAGTCATCCGCTGGCTTGTCAAGACAGCGTGCCAACCGGGACATAATAATCCTTGAACTGTGAACCGGTTCACAATAAATTCTGCAAAATCTGATAAATATTCCGCATAAACATCTATCCAAAATAAAGATCTAAGCGGATAATGGTTCAAATCCTGCTCGCGCGGGTGATCGCCGTTTTCTGATGATGTTGAAAATATATTGGCACAGGGGCCTGCCTGCAGCAGGCAGGCCGGAATGACGACAGGGTGAGAGTGGCGATGAGATGAGAACGATAATAATAGCCAAAATAACACAAAAAAGTTTTAAGGAAGCTCTGATTCAATCAGAGTTTCCTTAAAATAACGGTAATGCGCCCGGCAACGGCGCGGACAAGACAGCAACGCAGCAAGCGGCAACCAGGACCACGGTCATGACTATGAACAAGACAGCAACCGCAACGCACACCCAAACCCGCAGGCAACGCCGTTCGGCGACCCGCCGTTCCCGGCCCAAAGCCGCCTTTCCCGGCATCCCCCCGCACCCGCTCAAACCCCTGACGGCCCTCGTCCGGGCCACGCTCCCGGTTACCCTGCTTGGCCTGCCGGCCGTAAGTCTGGCCGGCCCCGAGGGCGGTGTGGTGACGGCCGGGTCGGGCATCATCGCGCGGCCGGATGCGCGGACGACCAATATTCAGCAACACTCCCAAAACCTCATCCTCAACTGGGACAGCTACAACGTCCAGGCCAACGAGGCCGTCAACTACCGTCAGCCCAACGCCAATGCGCAGGCGCTGAACCGCATCCTCGACCACAATCCGAGCCAGATCTTCGGTCAGATTAACGCCAACGGCAAAGTCCTGCTGGTGAATCCGAACGGAGTATTCTTCAAGCCGGGGGCGCGTGTGAACGTGGGGGGTCTGGTGGCCTCGGGTCTGAATATCAGTGACAAGGACTTTCTGGCGGGCAAGTATCACTTTGCCAACGCCGAAGGCAATCCGGGCGCGGTTATCAATCAGGGTTTGATTCAGGCGGCGACCGGCGGGGCGGTGTCGCTGATAGGCGGGGCGGTGAAGAACGAGGGGACGATCCTGGCCCATGCCGGTCAGGTGAATCTGGTTGCTGGCAGGGCGATGGCGATGGATTTTGACGGGGACGGTCTGATTCAGTTTGCGGTGACCGAGGAACTGCTGGAACGGGCCGAGGGTCTGGAAGAAGCGGTGTCCAACACGGGCGTAATAAAGGCCGAGGGCGGGGCGGTATTGTTGAAGGGCCGTGCGGCGCGGGACGTGTTCACGCGGGTGGTGAACAACAGCGGCGTGATTGGCGCGGGCCGGGTGGAAAGCAACGGCGGGGTGATTCGGCTGGTGGCCGAAGGCGCCGGGAGTTCGTTGCTTAACACGGGCGTGTTGAACGCGGCCTCTGAAAAGGGCGCGGGCGGGGCGGTTAAGCTGGAAGCCGGGGGTAAGGTTGAGGTTTCGGGTAAGGCGCGGATTACGGCGGCCTCCGGGTCCGGCCAGGGTGGGCGGATTGATATTAGTGGTGCGGATGTGGCTGTTTCGGGTAGCGCCCTGATTACTGCCGCCTCGGGGACGGGTCAGGCCCGGGCCGGTGATGCCCTTCTCAACGTGGATTCCAGCTTTCGCCGGGCGGCTACGGGCGTCCTGCCCTCTCGCCGCATACAGGGCGTCCTGCCCATAAATGACGACGGGGGCGGGGCCAGGAATGGCGGCCAGAATAACGGCGAAGCCACAGGATCCAAAGGACTGGCAACAAATAAAAAACCCCGTCATTCCAGCGAAAGCTGGAATCCAGGAAAAACAACCCATTCCGGCGCAGGCCGGAATGACAACAGAGGGGGCACAATCAGACTCCAGGCCCAAAACAAGGCCGTGGTCTCGGACAAGGCCCAAATTACCGTCGCCTCCGCAACCGGCAAGGGCGGCCACATTCAAATCACCGGTGACAAGGTCGGTATCCTGGGCCAGGCCCGGCTGGACGCCTCGGGCGCGGCCGGGGGCGGCGTGATTCTGCTTGGCGGCGATTATCAGGGCAAGAACCCAGCGGTCAGGAACGCCACGGTCACCTATATCGGCAAGGGCGCGCTGCTGAACACGGACGCCACCCAAAAAGGCAAGGGCGGCCGAATCATCGTCTGGGCAAACGACACCACGCGCTATCACGGCCGGATTTCGGCCCGCGGCGGCGCAAAGGGCGGCGATGGCGGCTTTGTGGAGGTCTCGGGCAAGCGTTATCTGGCGTTTCGGGGCGAGGTGGATGTGGCCGCGCCCAGGGGCCGGGCCGGGACCCTGCTGCTGGACCCGAACGACCTTTGCATCGGCGGCACGGCCACCTCGAACAGTTGCGGCGGCACAGCCGCCAACCCCACGCCGGAAGACACCAGTAACCCCTTTAGCGCGGCCTCGGCCACGGCCAACTCCTGGGTCAGTCAGGCGACCCTGGACGCCGTCGGCAATGCCAATATCATCCTCCAGGCCGATCAGGACATCTTCTTCGACAGCAACATCAGCCTCGGCACCCCCGGCAGACCCCCAACCCGCTCCGCCCGCGCGGTCCCCGCCGTCCCCTATCGCGGCGAGTTCCTCCTCATCGCCGGGCGCCATATCAACATGAACGGCTACAGCCTGACCCTCTACAACACGGTGGCCACCGACAACTCGGCCCGCTTTTACGCGGGCACGGCGACCCGGGCGGGCAACATCACGCTCGGCGGGGTCAATGCCGGCAAGGTGTACCTCTCGGCCACGGGCGCGGTCAGCCAGACCGCGGGCATCATCAACACCAACGATCTCCACCTCAACGAGAACCGTCCGCTTAATACCGGCACGGGGACCCTGGCCGCCGCCCAGACCTACAACGGCGCCTACACCCTCACCCGCGAAAACCAGCTCGCCCGCCTGTATATCGGCGGCGTCATGGGCGGCGATATCAACTTCCGGGGCAGGACGAACTTTAGTCTCGCCAGCGCCATCAACACCGGCGCGAGCACGACAGACCGCAAGACCCTCACCCTCTCCAGCAGCGGCCATATCACCCAGGCCGCGGGTTCGATCATCTCCGGCACGGGCCATCTGGTCAAGCGGGGCGAACGGCCCGCCGCCGGCGGGCGGGGCGCGCCGGGCATCCGCGCGGGCACGCTCACGCTGAGCCTGGCCAACACCTACAGCGGCAACACCACGGTCCGGCAGGGGATCCTGCGGGTCACCAACAGCAACGCGCTCGGCACGCCCGCCACGGGCATGACCAACACCACGGTCGAACGCGGCGCGACCCTGCAACTCGCCGGCGGCCTCACCTTCAACCGCGAAACCCTGACCCTGAGCGGCCAGGGTTACCAGGGTAATTCGCTCCAGTTCGCCGACCAGCCCCTGGGCGCGCTGCACAACGAGCAAGGCGCCAACACCTGGCTTGGCACGATTACCCTCGGCGCGGACGCCGCCATCAAGGCCATGTCCGTCAGCATCACCGACAGGGCGAGAGGCGGGGTAGTCCCGCCGGGCGCCCCCCTGACCCTCGGCGGTGAAATTCAGACCGCGGGCAATAATCTGACCCTGCACGCCGCGGGCGCCATCACATCGAGCGGGATAATCGTGCGAGAAGGGCTCTTTGCGCGCGACCGCAGCGCCTCCTCCATCAAGGTCGAGCGGAACACGGCCGGCGCCAGTGCCATCACCGGCGCGGGCGGTCTGGTCAAGGCCGGGACCGGCCTGCTCACGCTGAGTTCGCCGAACAGCTACACGGGCGAGACCTTCGTCAGCAGGGGCGAACTGCGGGTGGAAAGCAGCGGCCAGGCTATCGGGGGCGCGCTGCGCCTGGCCAACGAGCCCGGGGCGAAGGTCGCGTTTCAATCGACCGGCAACCCCGCCATCGGCAGCCTCAGCGGCGGCGGCGCCCGGGGCGGCAATATCGAGCTTGTCAGGGGCCGTACCCTGACCATAAACCAGACCGTCGATGGCGCTTACAGCGGCGTCATCAGCGAGACCGGCACGCCCGCCACGGGCCGCGTCAGCCTCATCAAGACCGGCGCGGGCAGGCTCACGCTGGGCGGAAGCAACAGCTACACGGGCGCGACCACGGTCCGCAACGGCATCCTCGCCATCAGCAACAGCGGCGCGCTGGGCGCGGGCACGGGCGCGACCGCGCGCGTCACCGTAAACACCGGCGCCACGCTGGAACTCGAAGGCCCGACCAGCGGCGCCGGTCTCGGTCTCGGCAAGCTCCTGACCCTGAACGGGCGGGGCTTCAACAGCGGCACGGCGGCCACGCCGGATTATCGAGGCGCGCTGCGCAATGCCACGGGCGCCAACACCTGGTCCGGCGCGATCACGCTTGGCTCCACCGCCGCCATCCATAATGCCGATACCACCAATGCCCTGACGATCAGCGGCGTCATCAGCGGTACTAACTTCGGCCTGCGCAAGACCGGCCCCGGCGCGCTCACGCTCGGCGCGACCAACACCTACACGGGCGTCACCCGGGTGGAAGGCGGCACGCTGAAACTCGGCGGGAGCAACGCCATCAACAGCGGCGGCAGTCTGGTGGTCGCGGGCGGGACCTTCGACCTCGCGGGCTACGAAAACACCTTTAGCGGCGTGCAACTGCTCAGCGGCACGATTACCGACAGCGGCCGCCCGCCGCCGGTTGGCACTATCGGAATCCGTTACGGCGCGCTCACGCTGAACAATGTCGGCACGGCCGCCAGCGGCCGCCGCTACTTCGACCTGCGGGAGGGCACGGTCAGCGCCGGTCTCGCGGGCACGGCGGGCCTTAGAAAGACGGGCGCGGGCAGAGTGACCCTTGCCAGGGCCGTCACGGACAACACCTACGAAGGCGCCACCTTCATCGACGAGGGCACGCTCACTATCGCCACCGGCGACGCCCTGGGCGGCGTCCTGGAAGAAGGCGAGCTAACCACCACCACCACCGTCGCCGCGGGCGCGACCCTGGAACTGGACCCCGGGGCGGGCGAGACGCTCAACATCGACGAAAACCTGATCCTGAACGGCACGGGCCATAACAACCGGGGCGCGCTGCGCAACGTCAGCGGGACCAACACCGTGGCCAGCCCGATCCGGCTGGCGAGCAACGCCACCATCCACAACGCCAGCGTCGCCACGGGCGCGGCGCCCACCCTGATCCTGAGTGGCGCCCTGACCCTGCAAAGCGCCGCGACCCCGGCCGTGGCCGCCGGCCTCACCCTCACGGGCGCGGGCAAGACCCGCATCACGGGCCGGATTACCGGCCTCGGCGGCCTGATCAAACAGGGCGCGGGTACGCTGGTGCTCAACCGAAGCGTGGCGGCCACGGCCAACAACTACCAGGGCGGCACGCGCATTGAAGCGGGCGAACTCGAACTTCAGGGCGGTCACGCCAGCCCCGATGACGGCGCGGCCGGGCGGGGCGTTACGCTGGCCAATACGGCCGGCGCGACGCTGCGCGTGAGCAACAGCGAGACCATCGCTTCGCTCACGGGCGGCGGCGACGCGGGCGGCAATGTCGAGCTTGCCAACGGCCAGACCCTGACCGTCAGCAACGCGAGAGGCAACACCACCACCTATTCCGGCCTTATCAGCGGCGTCAATGCCAACCTCGTCAAGACCGGCGCGGGCCGGCTCACGCTCGGCGGCGCCAACACCTACGCCGGAACCACCCTGGTCAACGGCGGCACGCTCGCCATCGCCAACAGCGCCGCGCTGGGCGCGGGCGCGGTCACGGTCAACACTGGCGGCGTGCTGGCGCTGAGTTCCGACCCGGGCGGCGCCGGCCTCACCCTGAGCCGGGACCTGACCCTGGCCGGCGGCGCGCTCGGCAATGTCCGGGGCAATAACACCTACAGCGGCGCGCTGACGTTCACCGCCGCCAGCATCATTCAGAGCGCGTCCGGCACGCTGACCGTCAGCCGCAACCTGAGCCTGCAAAGCACCGCGACCACCCCCGCGGCCCTTGACCTCACCATAAAAGGCGCGGGCGATGTCGTCCTCTCGGGCCGCATCAGCGGCCCTGGCGGCCTGATCAAGGGCGATACCCTCGCCCCCGACACGGGCCGGCTCAGGCTCACGGGCGACAACAGCTTCGCGGGCGCGGTGCGGGTCAACCAGGGCGCGCTCCGCGTCGAGCACAACAACGCGCTGGGCACGGCCCCTGAAAACGCGGCCAGCACGACCACCGTGGGCGCCAACGGCGCCCTGGAACTCGCGGGCGGCGCGGGCAACCTGAGCATCGCCGGCGCCGAAAGCCTGAGACTGGACGGGCAGGGCGCCCTGGGGGACGCCGGCGCCAACCTCGGCGCGCTGCGCAATGTCAGCGGCGACAATACGATCAACGGCAATATCCTGCTTGAGGGCAACGCCACCATCCACGTCGTCGCGGGCGCGGGCCTCACGCTCGCGGGCGTCATCAGCGGCGTGGTCCTGGACACGCTGTCCTCGCCGGCCGGCCTGATCAAGGAAGGCGCGGGCAAGCTCACGCTCACGGGCGCGAACACCTACCAGGGCGACACCGACATCGCCGCGGGCGAACTGGAACTCAACAACAGCGCCGGCAATGCCCTGCGCGACAGCGCCGCCGTCAAGCTGGCCAATACCGCCAGCGCCCAACTCACCGTCGTCAACAGCGAGACCATCGGCGCGCTCTCCGGCGGCGGCGCGCGCGGGCGGCAACATCACCATTGCAACAGCGGTCAAAGGCTGACCATAAACCAGACCGGCGACACGACTTACAACGGCCTCATCAGCGGCGCGGGCGGCGCGGGCGGCGGTCTCACCAAGACCGGCGCGGGCGCGCTCACGCTCGGCGGCGCGAACACCTACGCCGGGACCACCCTGGTCAACCAGGGCAAACTCGCCATTACGCACGACACCGCGCTCGGGGCCACGGGCAGCGGCAACGGGACCACCGTGGCCAGCGGCGCGACCCTGGAACTGCGGGGCAGGCTGACCCTGAACGCGGCCGGCCAGGTCACGGCCTACGTGGGCCAAATCAGCGTGGCCGAAGACCTGACACTAAACGGCGGCACGCTGCGCAACCTGCACGGCTTCAATACGCTAAGCGGCGCGATCACGCTCGGGGCCGACAGCCTTATCGACAGCGCACCGCGACGAGACTCGCAAGGACATTCCTGGTCGGCGGCGAGACCATCCCCAGCACCGGCCTTCTGGGCCGCCTGACCCTCTCCGGCGTCATCCGCAGCGGGAGCAGCAATTACGGCCTGAGCAAGCTCGGCCAGAACAACCTGGTCCTCTCGGGCGCGAACACCTACCGCGGCGATACCGTCGTTGCCCGGGGCACGCTGACGGCCAGCCACAACAGCGCCCTCGGCGTCACGGCGGGCGGGACCATCGTCTATAACAACGCGAACCTGAGCTTGCAGGGCAATATCGCCATCGGCAATGAAGCCCTGACGCTTGCCGGCGGCAGCCTCAACAGCGGCACGGGCAACAACAGTTGGGCCGGTGACATTGTCCTCGACGTCACCCGCGCCCGCACCAGCGCCGGCACGGTGACCCTCGGCACGGCCAGCGCCACCAGCGCCATCAACGCCCTGCGCGGCAATTTCCGCGTCACCGGCAACATCCGCCTCAGTGACCCGGCCAGCGCGGGCGCGGCGGCCCGCGCCCATACCCTCCAGGTCTCCACCGCCCCGGCCTTCGGCCGGACCCCGGCCAGCGCCGTAACCCTCGGCGGCAATATCAGCGGCGCGGATGGCGGGCTGACCAAGGCCGGCGCGGGCGATCTGCGGCTGACCGGCACCAACACCTACACCGGCCCGACCACCATCAACGGCGGCAGCATCACGCTCACCGGAAACAACGACATCCCCACCGCCAGCCGCCTGATTATCAACAACGGCGGGACCCTGGCGATGGGCGACTACAACCAGACCCTGAGGGGCCTGCGGCTGAACGATGGCAACATCACGGCCAACGCCCGGCTCGCCGCCGCCGGGGCCGCCGAACGGGGCGTGCTGACCGTGACCCCGCGCGCCGGCACGGAAACCGCCACCGAGGGCCTCGGCGAATTTGACGTGCGCAAGGGCCGCATTGAGGCCATCCTGCGCGGGACCAACATCAACCTCGTCAAGCGCTCGGACGGCACGACCACGGGCGCCGACATCGGCGGCGCCGTGCGCCTGAGCTTTACCGGCGCGCACCCGCTCACGGGCGATCTCACCATCGAGGCCGGGCGGCTGATTATTGACGGCGTGACCGCCGGCGGCGGCGCCCTGACCGTGCGCGGCGGCGACTACGACCTGCGCGGCCGCGTCCGCACCTGGGCCAGCGTGACCCTGGTCTCGGGCAGCATCAGCGACAGCGGGCGGGAAGTGGCTGACGGCAGCGGCGGCACGCGCCTCGAATACGGCGCGCTGACCGTCAGCGGGGCGGGGACCTTCAATCTGCAAAGCGGCGCGGTCAGCGCGAAGCTCTCCGGCGCCGGCGCGCTGGCCAAGAACGCCGCCACCGGGGACAATCCCAACACCGTCACCCTCGGCAACGCCAACAACGACTACAGCGGCCAGACCACCGTCAACAACGGCACGCTGGCCATCACCGGCGCCGGCGCGCTGGGCGCGGGCGCGATCACGGTCAACAGCGGCGGCGTGCTGGCGCTGAGTTCCGACCCGGCCGGCGCCGGCTTCACGCTGAGCCGCGCCCTGAGCCTGGCCGGCGGCGCGCTCGGCAACGTCCGTGGCAACAACAGCTACAACGGCAACCTCAGCTTCACCGCGGCCGGCGGCATTCAGAGCGCGGCCGGCCGGCTGACCGTCAGCAGCGCCTTGCGCCTGCAAACCGCCGCCGGCGCGGCCTGGAACCTCACCGTAAAAGGCGCGGGCGATGTCGTCCTCTCCGGCCTCATCAGCGGCGCGGGCGGCCTGATCAAGGGCGAGTCCGGCGCGGCGGGCGCGGGCGACACGGGCCGCCTCACGCTCTCCGGCGCGAACACCTACGCCGGCGCGACCGCCGTCAATCACGGCGTGCTGCGCATCCAGAACGCCGGCGCGCTGGGCGCGGCCACGAGCGCGGCCACGGACGACACCACCGTGGCCGGCGGCGGGACCCTGGAACTCGACCCCGCGACCGGCAACCTCGCCCTGGACGCCAACGAGGGCCTGAGCCTGGCCGGGCAGGGCGCGCTCGGCGACCCGACGAACCCCGCCAGCGCCCGCCTCGGCGCGCTGCGCAGCGTCCGCGGCGCCAACACCGTCCGCGCCAATATCACGCTCACGGGCGACGCCGCCATCTACAGCGCCGCCGGCGCGGCTAACAGCCTCACGCTCCCGGGCGTCATCAGCCACGCCGCCGGCGCAGCCTTCGGTTTCAGCAAGACCGGCGCGGGCCGGCTCACGCTGAGCGCGGCCAACACCTACACGGGCGCGACCATCGTCAACAGCGGCACGCTGGCCATCCGCCACAACAGCGCGCTCGGGACCACGGCCGGCGGGACCACCGTCAACAGGCCCGCGACCCTGGAACTCGACGGCGACGGCCTCAACGTGGGCGAGGCCCTGACGCTTTCCGGCGGCAGGCTGGCCAACCCGAGCGGCAACAACACCTGGAGCGGCGCCATCCGCATCATCAACGTGCCGGGCGTCGCGCCCGGCCTGGTAGTCGGGTCCGGCCTGGTAAGCCGCACGGCCGGCGACACCCTGACCCTCACCGGCAACATCAACACCGGCGCCGGGACCGGTCTTGGTGAGCGGATGCTGTTGGGGATGGGTGGCGCGGGCAACATCACCATCAACACGGGCGTCATCAGCGGCACGGGCAATATCTACAAGGACGATCCCGGCGTCCTTGAACTCGGCGGCAACAACACCTTCACGGGCCGCCTCGAAGTCGACGGGGGCACGCTCCGCGTCACCCACAACAACGCGCTTGGCACGAACGCGGGATACACCTACCTCCGAAACAACGCCACCCTGGAATTACAGGCGGCCAGCGCCACCGGCAGCCTCACGATCGGCGACACCCTGTGGCTGGGGGCGAATATCACCCTGCGCAACCTCAGGGGCACAAACACATTGAGCGGCAGGATCAGATACATATCAGCCGGGATGACACTGACTATCGACAACCAACAGGCCCCGGCCGCGGGCGTGACCACGCCGACCCTGAGCCTGTCGGGCAACTTCAGCAGACTTGTCAGCGACGCCACCCTCAACCTCTCCGTGCGCGGGGCGGGGAACACCCGGCTTTCCGGTTCCCTCAACCTGCAAGGCGGCAATCTGATCAAACAGGGCGCGGGCCGGCTGACCCTCGCCGGCAACGGCGCCGGCGTCGGCGCGGTCAGGCTCACGGCCGGGATCCTGCGGCTGGAAGGCGGCAACGCGCTGAATGACAACGCCGCCGTCAACCTGAACACCGCGCTCACGGGCAACACCGCGCGGCTGGAAATTGCCGGCGCCGTGGACGAAACCATCGGCGCGCTCTCGGGCCGTGGCACGGTCGTTATCGGGGCCGGCCGCAGGCTGACCATCAACAGCGGCGCCGACGACGACACGACTTACAACGGCGTCATCAGCGGGGCCACCGCGGCCGGCCTGAGCAAGACCGGCGCGGGCACGCTCACGCTCTCCGGCGGCAACACCTACGCCGGGACCACCCTGGTCAACGGCGGCACGCTGGCCGTTACCGCCAGCGGCGCGCTGGGCGCGGGCGCGGTTACGGTCAACAGCGGCGGCGTGCTGGCGCTGAGTTCCGACCCGGGCGGGACCGGCCTCGACCTGAGCCGGGCGCTGACCCTGAACGGCGGCGCGCTGGGCAATGTCCGGGGCAACAACACCTACAGCGGCGCGCTGACGCTCACCGCCGACAGCATCATTCGCAGCACCTCCGGCACGCTGACCGTCAGCGGCGATCTGAAGCTGCAAACCGACGCCGAGGCCCCGGAGACCACGCCCACGCCCCACGACCTGAGCGTCGCCGGGGCCGGCGATGTCCTCCTGTCCGGCGTTATCAGCGGCGCGGGCGACCTGATCAAGGGCAATGCCGCGGCCGACAGCGGCCGGCTCACGCTCTCCGGTGTCAACACCTACACCGGCGCGACCATCGTCAACCACGGCACGCTGGCCATCCGCCACAACAGCGCGCTGGGGACCACGGCCGGCGGGACCACCGTCAACAGGCGCGCGACCCTGGAACTCGACGGCAACGGCCTCAGCGTGGGCGATGCCCTGACGCTTAACAGCGGCACGCTGGACAACCCGAGCGGCAACAACACCTGGAGCGGCGCCATCAGCGTCAGCACCCCCGCCGTAGGGGGCGTCGTCGTTTTCGCCACTCTGTCAAGCGGCACGGCCGGCGACACCCTGACCATCACCGGCAACATCAACACCGGCGCCGCAACCGCGACCAACCTTTTGCGCGCCTCTGGCGCGGGCAACGTCACCATCAACACGGGCGTCATCAGCGGCACGGGCGATATCTTCAAGTACGACGCCGGCGTGCTTGAACTCGGCGGCAACAACACCGCTTACACGGGCGACCTCAACATTTACGGGGGCACGCTCCGCGTCACCCACAATAACGCGCTTGGCACGACCACGGCAGGCGTCAGATTCCGCAACACCACCACCCTGGAATTAAGAGCGGCCAGCGCCACCGGCAGCCTCACGATCAGCGACTCCCTGTTGCTGTGGTTTGGGGCGAACGCCACCCTGCGCAACGCCAGGGGCATAAACACATTGAGCGGCCAGATCAATGTAGGCGCCAGGGCGACACTGACAATCGACAACCAGCAGACCCCGGCCACGGGCGTGACCACGCCGACCCTGACCCTGTCGGGCCCCATCAGCAGCAGCAGATTTCTCGGCGGCGGCCGCCCCTTCAACTTCACCGTCCTCGGGGCGGGGAACACCCGGCTTTCCGGCGCCCTCAACCAGCGAGGCGGCGAGCTGATCAAGCAGGGCGCGGGCCGGCTGACCCTCGCCGGCGCCGGCGCCGGCGTCGGCGCGGTCAGGCTCACGGCCGGGACCCTGCGGCTGGAAGGCGGCAACGCGCTGAATGACAACGCCGCCGTCAACCTGAACACCGCGCTCACGGGCAACACCGCGCGGCTGGAAATTGCCGGCGCCGCGGACGAAACCATCGGCGCGCTCTCGGGCCGTGGCACGGTCGCTATCGGGGCCGGCCGCAGGCTGACCATCAACAGCGGCGCCGACGACGACACCACCTACAACGGCGTCATCAGCGGGGCCACCGCGGCCGGCCTCGCCAAGACCGGCGCGGGCACGCTCACGCTCTCCGGCGCGAACACCTACGCCGGCACCACCCTGGTCAACGGCGGCACGCTGGCCATTACCGCCAGCGGCGCGCTGGGCGCGGGCGCGGTTACGGTCAACAGCGGCGGCGTGCTGGCGCTGAGTTCCGACCCGGGCGGAACCGGCCTCGACCTGAGCCGGCCCCTGACCCTGGCCGGCGGCGCGCTGGGCAATGTCCGGGGCGACAACACCTACAGCGGCGCGCTGACGTTTAGCGCCGACAGCATCATTCAGAGTACGTCCGGCACGCTGACCGTCAGCGGCCCCCAGAGCCTGCAAACCGCCGCCACGTCCCCGGCAACTACCCCCGCCGGGCGCAACCTCACGGTAAAAGGCGCGGGCAATGTCGTCCTGTCCGGCCTTATCAGCGGCGCGGGCGGCCTGATCAAGGGCAATGCCACGGCCGACAGCGGCCTGCTCACGCTCTCCGCCGCCAACACCTATGCCGGAACCACCCTGGTCAACGGTGGCACGCTGCGCATTAACGACCCCGACGCGCTGGGCGACACGAGCAGTGGCACGACGATCAACCGTGGCGGGATTCTGGAATCGGTGCTGACCAACCCTTCCCGGACCATACTAATTAACGCGGGAGAAGCCCTGACCCTGAATGGCGGCATCCTGCGTCTGCGCAGAGAATATAGAGATTCAAGCGCCAGAACGTTCAGCAACAGCATCACGCTCGGCGCTGACAGCGTCATTGAGCATATATATGTTGGCCCGACCGGAACCGCAAGCAGCACCTGCGCCGCCGGCGCCGTTTGTGACCGGACCACGACCCTGAGCGGCAACCTGAGCCTGCAAAGCGCCAGCGGCACGACCACCACCGGCCATACCCTGACCATAAGGACGCGGAAGACCGGCCGGCTTGTCGGGAACTTCATTTCCAGAGTCGTGCTCAGCGGCAATATCAGCGGCGCGGGCGGCCTGAGCAAGGAAGGCGAGGGCGACCTGCGGCTGAGCGGAACCACCCGGAACTACACCGGCCCGACCACCATCAGCGGCGGCAGCCTCACGCTCACCAGAAACAACGCCATCTCCACCGCCAGCCGCCTTATCATCAACAACGGCGCGACCCTGGCGATGGGCGACTACAACCAGACCCTGAGGGGCCTGCGGCTGAACGATGGCAACATCACGGCCAACGCCCGGCTGGCGGTCACCGGGCCGCCCGCGCTCACCGAACGGGGCGTGTTGACCGTGACCCCGCTCGGCGAGGGGGAAACCGCCGTGGACGGCCTCGGCGAATTTGACGTGCGCAAGGGCGCGATCGCCGCCATCCTGCGCGGGACCAACATCAACCTCATCAAGCGCTCGGACGGCACGACCACGGGCGGCGACATCGGCGGCACCGTGCGCCTGAGCTTTACGGGCGCGCACCCGCTCACGGGGGGCGATGTCACCATCGAGGCCGGGCGGCTGATTATTGACGGCACGCTGAGCGGCGGCGTGCTGACCGTGCGCGGGACCTACGACCTGAGAGGCGTGAACCGCAACTGGACCGGCGTGCGCCTGGTTTCGGGCAGCATTATCGACAGCGGGCGGGAAGTCACCGCTGCGGACGGCACGCGCAGCACCGCATACGGCGCCCTGACCGTCAGCGGGCAGTTCAATCTGGAAAGCGGCCTGGTCAGCGCCAGACTCTCCGGCGCGGGCGCGCTGAACAAGAACGCCGCCACCGGGACCCACCCCAACACCGTCACCCTGAGCAACGCCGGCAACGACTACACCGGCCTGACCACCGTCAACAACGGCACGCTGGCCATCACCCGCGCCGGCGCGCTGGGCGCGGGCGCGATCACGGTCAACAGCGGCGGCGCGCTGGCCCTGAACCCCGCCACGGGCAGCAACCTCAGCCTGAGCCGGGGCCTGACCCTGGCCGGCGGCGCGCTCGCCAACCTCAGCGGCAATAACGCCTGGAGCGGCAACCTCAGCCTCACCGCCGGCAGCCGCATTCGCGCCGTGGCGGGTACGGCCCTGACGCTTTCGGGCGTCATCAGTCACGCCACAACATCGTCCTTTGGCCTGAGCAAGGAAGGCGCGGGCAGGCTCATCCTCACCGGCGTCAACACCTACACCGGCGCGACCGCCATCGACGCCGGCGAACTGGAACTCGACAACAGCGCCGGCAATGCCCTGCACGACAGTTCCGCGGTCACTCTGGCCAATGTCGCCGGCGCCCGACTCACCGTCACCAACGGCGAGACTATCGCTTCGCTGGCCGGTGGCGGCGAAGTTGCCATCGCCAGTGCTCAGCGGCTGACCATAAACCAGGCCACCAACACCACTTACAGCGGCGTCATCAGCGGCGCGGGCGGCACAAACGGCGGCCTGAGCAAGACCGGCGCGGGCGCGCTCACGCTCTCCGGCGCGAACACCTACGCCGGGACCACCAACATCAACGCGGGCAAACTCATCATTGCCCACAGCGACGCGGCCGATGCCACCACCCCCGGCAACAGCAGCGCGCTCGGGGCCGCCGGCGCCGGCAACGGCACGATCATTGGCTCGAATGGCGTCCTGGAACTGCAAGGCGACATCACCCGCAACGCGGCCGGCGAAATCACCGACTACAAGTCCGAAATCACACTGGCCGAAGACCTGACATTGAACGGCGGCACATTGCGCAATCTGCACGGTACCTATACCCTGACCGGCGGCGTCACGCTCGGGGCCGACAGCGTCATCGACAGCGCCCGGGATAACACGGCAAGGACATTCCGGCTGCCCGAGATCGATATGCCCCTCCCGAGCGTCGGTCTGCCGGGCAGTCTGACCCTCTCCGGCGTCATCAGCAGCGGGAGCGGCAATTACGGCCTGAGCAAGATCGGCCTCGGTGATCTGACGCTCTCGGGCGCGAACACCTACCGCGGCCGCACCATCGTCGCCCAGGGCCGGCTGACGGTCGGCGGCAACAGCGCCCTCGGCGCCACCACGGGCGCGAATTCAGGCGCCATCGTCTATAACAACGCGAGCCTGGTCTTGCAGGGCGGCGCCGGCGCCAACATCACCATCGGCGCGGAAGCCCTGACGCTCGCCGGCGGCCGTCTCGAAAGCATCAGCGGCAACAACCGCTGGAACGGCGCCATCTCGCTGGACGTTACCCGCGTCCGCAATGCCGACGGCAGCGTCACCACCGGCGCGGCCGGCGCCACCAGCGCCATTAACGCCCTGCTTGGCAACCTCAGGCTGGCCGGCGCCATCTCGCTAAGCAGCGGCGCCGGCGCCGCGGCCCGCGCCCACACCCTCGAAATCTCCAGCCTGACCGCGGCCGCCGCCGTCACCATCAGCGGCAATATCAGCGGCGCGGGCGGCAACCTGATCAAGCTCGGCCTGGGCAGGCTCACGCTGAATGGCACAAGCAGCTACACGGGCGTCACCGACATCCGGCAAGGCACGCTCGCCATCGGCCGGAGCAACGCCATCAACGCGGGCAGCCGCCTGATCGTGGGCCAGTTGCGCAGCGGCAGCGGCGCGAGCGCCACCGACCCCGTCGAGGGCGTGTTTGCGATGGGCGCGTTCAACCAGACTTTTAGCGGCGTGCGCCTGAACGCCGGTTCCATCACGGCCAGCCCGGTTGCGCCCACCACGGCCGGCGCCGCCAGCACCGGGCGGGGCGTGCTGACCGTGACCCCCGCGCGCGGCGCAACGGGCGGCGCGGACGGCGTGGGCGAATTTGACGTGCGCGCCGGCGAGATTCAGGCCATCCTCAACGGCCCGGCCAACCTCATCAAGCGCACCGACGGCACCACCCTGGCGACCCAGACCGCCTCCGGCAATGCCGAAGACATCGGCGGCGTGGTGCGCCTCAGCTACACCGGCGATCACCTCTTCGAGGGCGCGACCCGCATCCTGGCCGGCCGCCTGGTCGTCCTGGGCGGCAAACCCAACAGCATCCTGGTGGTCGAAAACATCACCCACGACCTCAAGGGCCGCGACGAAAGCTACCGCGGCGTGCGCCTGCTCTCGGGCCGCATCGTGGACACCGGCCGCACCGAGACCGGCACGACCGGGCGCATAACGGGCAGCCTGACCGTCAACGGCGGCGGCAGCGGCCTGAGCGCCGGGCAATTTGACCTGCGCAGCGGCACGGTCAGCGCCAAACTCGCGGGCTCGGGCGACCTGGTCAAGAACGCGGCCGGCGCTGGCCTCGACAACCGCGTCATCCTCTCGGGCAACAACGCCTACCGCGGCCAGACCATCATCAACAGCGGCATCCTGCGCATTCAGCATGCCAACGCGCTCGGCACGCCGGAACTGGCGATTTCCGGCGGCGACCTGCCCACGACCAACACCACCGTCAACCGCGGCGGCACGCTGCAACTCGCGGGCGGCATTATCGTCCCCACGACCGAAAGCCTGACGCTGAACGGCGGCCTGCTCCACGGCCTGAACGGCGCCAATACCTGGGCCGGGAATATCAATCTCACCCTGGCCAGCCGCATCCTGGCCCAATCGGCCCTGAGCGCGGCCGGCGCGGCGGCCCCGGACGGGACCACCCTGAACCTTGGCGGCGTTATTACTCTTAACACCCACACCCTGACCCTGGACGCCGCCGGTGCTGAAACCACCGGCGACGGGGCGGCGATAACCCGCCGTGCGGCCTCCGCCATCACCGTCCAGCGCCCGACTGCGACCGCAAACGCCATTACCGGCTCCGGTGGTCTGACCAAACAAGGCACGGGCCTTGTCACCCTGGCAAGCCAAAACACCTACACCGGCGAGACCCGCATCAACGCCGGCGAACTGCGGCTCACCAACACCAGTGGCCGTGCCCTTCCGGGTGCGGTTCTGATCGGCAATGCCCGCCTTGCCGTCACCGAAAACAACACCATCGGCAGCCTGAACAGCGGCGTTGCCGCCACCTGCACCGGTTCGGTCTGCGGCGACATCCGCATTACCAAAGGCAAAAGCCTGACCATTGACCAGGCTTTGGGGGCGGATGGTTTTTACTATGGTTCGATCAGCGAGATCGGCGCCACGGGCCGCGCCAACCTTATCAAGACCGGCGCCGGCCGTCTCAAGCTCAACGCGGCCAGCACCTACACCGGCGCCACCACGATCAACAACGGCGCCCTCGTTATCACCCACAGCGATGCGCTGGGTACCGGTACCGACGAAGACGGCCGGGTTACCGTGAACGCCGGTGGCACGCTGGAACTTGAAGGCCCGGCCACCGGCGCCGGTCTCAGTCTCGGCAAGCTCCTGACCCTGAACGGTCGGGGTTTCAATACCGGCACGGCGGCCGCGCCGGTCACCCGGGGCGCGCTGCTCAACGCCACGGGCGCCAACACCTGGTCCGGCGCGATTACGCTGGCGGGCGACACCACCATCAACAACCTCAGCAACACCGGCACGGGCAACACCCTGACGCTCGGCGGCGGCATCAGCGGCGCGACCTTCACCCTGACCGTCGCCGGCCGCGGCAATACCCTGATTTCCGGCGTCATCGGCGCCACCACGGGCGGCCTGAGCAAGACCGGCACGGGCACGCTCACGCTCGGCGCGACCAACACCTACACGGGCCTTACCCGGGTGGAAGACGGCACGCTGAAACTCGGCGGGGACAACGCCATCAACAGCGGCGGCAGTCTGGTGGTCGCGGGCGGGATCTTCGACCTCGCGGGCTATGACAACACCTTTAGCGGCGTGCAACTGCTCAGCGGCACGATGACCGACAGCGGCCGCACGGTGTCCGTAACCGTGAGCACGAGCACCTCCGTTACAGGCAAGCTCACGCTGAACAATGACGGCACGGCCGACAGCGGCCGCCGCTACTTCGATCTGCGGGAGGGCACGGTCAGCGCCGGTCTCGCGGGCACGGCGGGCCTGAGAAAGACGGGCGCGGGCAAGGTCACCCTGACCTCCGCGAACAGTTACACCGGCGCTACCTTCATCGACGCGGGCACGCTCTCTATCGGTGACAACCACGCCCTGGGTTTCGATGACAGCGACACCGCGTCCACCACCGCCACCACCGTCGCCGCGGATGCGACCCTGGAACTGGACCCCGGGGCGGGCGAGACGCTCACCATCAACAACGAAGACCTGACCCTGAACGGGCAGGGCGTGCTTGACGGCGGTGTTCGCCAGGGCGCGCTGCGCAACCTCAGCGGGACCAACACCTGGAGCGGCGCGATCCGGCTGGCGAGCAACGCCACCATCCACAACGCCAACACCACCGGCACGGCGCCCACGCTGATCCTGAGCGGCGCCCTGAGCCTGCAAAGCGCCGCGGCCACGCCCGTGGCCGCCAGCCTCACCCTCACGGGCGCGGGCAAGACCCGCATCACGGGCCGGATTACCGGCCTCGGCGGTCTGATTAAACAGGGCGCGGGTACGCTGGTGGTTAATAACAGCAGCAGCGCCAACCCGAACAACTACCAGGGCGGCACTGAAATCAGGGAAGGCGAACTCGAACTTCAAGGCGGCGAGGCCAGCCCGGATGACGGCGCGGCCGGGCGGGGCGTGACGCTGTCCAGAGGCGCGACACTGCGCGTGACTAACAGCGAGACCATCGGTTCGCTCAGAGATAATTCAGCCGACACCACGCCGGGCGGCAATGTCGTGCTGGGCGGGTTCCGAGCACTGACCGTCAACAACGGCAGCCGCAACGACACCACCTTTTCCGGCGAGATCAGTGACGCTCGCGGAGGCGGGGGCGTTGGCTCACTCATCAAGGACGGCGAGGGCGTCTTTACATTGGCAGGCCGAAACACCTACACGTTCCGGACCTTTGTCAGAGGCGGTACCCTGGCGCTCGGCAGAGATAACGCGATTGCCGGCAGCAATATTCTGCGCATTGAGAGCGGCGGCATCTTTGACCTCGGCGCCTTCAGCAATGCCTTCACAAGCGGCGTTCAACTGGCTTCCGGCGAGATCCGGGCCACGGGCGCGGACTCGAACCGCGATTCAAATCAGGGCAAGCTGTTTGTGAATAACCCCGGTGGTTCATTTTCCCTTCTTAGCGGCACGGTTGAGGCCAAGCTCGCGGGCACGGCGAAGATCAGTAAAACGACCACCGGCACGGTCAGACTGCGCGGCCTCAACAGCTACACGGGCATTACCGAGATTTCTAAAGGTATCCTGGCGCTGGAAGGAAGCGATGCTGTGCTTCCCACTAACACCAGGCTGGAAGTGGGCACTGCAAGGGTTACCGACCTCGATGCCACCGACGCCACCCTGGACCTCGGCACAACCAACGCCACCGTGGCCCATGTCCTGCTCCGTGGCGGCAACATCATCCGCGCCGCGGGCGCGACCGACAATCAGGGCGTCCTGACGGTTAATCCGGTCGCCGCCGGCGACAAGATTGACCTCCGCCGCGGCACGATCAGCGCGATCCTCGCCGGGAACGCAAACCTTGAAAAGGATAGCGTGACGATAACCGAGCTTGTATTTGGAAGGTCGCCCGTAACAGCCACCAGACAAGGCGTGGTCACCCTCTCCGGCCCCAACCGCTACACGGGCACGACCACCATCAACGCGGGCAACCTCATCCTCACGGGCGGCGCCGCCCTCCCCGACAACAGCGCGGTCGCGCTCGCCACTGCCGCCAGCGCCAAACTCACCGTCCGCCAGAGCGAGACCATCGGTTCGCTCTCCGGCGGCAGCGCCACGGGCGGCGGCATCGACATCGCCAAAGGCCACACCCTGACTGTCAACCAGACCACTGATGGCGTTTACAACGGCGTTATCAGCGAGTTCAGCTCGGGCACGGAACGCGCCAGCTTCACCAAGACAGGCGCGGCCAAACTCACGCTGGGCGGCCTCAATCTTTATACCGGTCTGACCACGATTAACGCGGGTACGCTGGCCATCGCCAACAACGGCGCGCTCGGTAGCGGCGCGGGCAGCCTGGGCGCCGTGGTCAACACGGGCGGCGTGCTCGAACTCGCGGGCAGCGCGGCCGGCCTCAACGTGGAGGACGAAGAACTGGAATTGAACAGCGGCACGCTGCGCAATGCGGCCGGCGAAGGGGACGCGGATAACACCTGGGGCGGCGCAATAACACTGCGCGCCAACAGCACGATTGACGGCACGGGCGGCCTGACCCTGGCCGGCACGATAGACGGCACAACCGCCGGGCAGCAGGACTTGACGCTCGCCGATTCGCTTACGGCCCGCTTCAATGGCGCGGTCGGCGGCGGTGTGGCGCTGCGTGATTTTACGGTCGCAGGCGCGACCCAGGTCATCCTGAACGCCAACCTGACGGCCACGCGGCGCGTGACTTTCAGCAACATCACGGGCGCCGCGGCCGTCAACCAGACCGCCGGCGCGCTGCGCGCGCCGGAACTGCTGTTGCAAAACAACGCCGGCAGCGTCAACCTGGCCGACGCGGGCAACGACATCACGACGCTGGCGGCGGCGAACCCGGGCGCGCAACTCAACTACACCGACCGCAACGGCTTTACCATCGGCACGGTCGGCGAAGTGAGCGGCATCACCGCCAACAACACCGGGCTCAGCCTCGCGGCCGGCCTCGCCGAGGCGGGCGCCCTCAACATCGGCGCGGACATCCGCGCCGACAGCGGCGAAGTCCGCCTCACTAACCGGAACGGCGACATCAACACCACGAGGGGCATCGTGGCCACCTCAAGCCGCCTGACAATCACCGCCAGCGGCGGCGTAGGCGTTAATGGCGCGTTCAGAACAGAATTCACCGGCACAGAAGCGGGCAGCCTGAGCATAACCACCCGGGGCGCCGCCGCGGCCGGCAACATCAATCTGGTAGATCCTCGTCTGAATACGCGCGTGCTGGCATTCCAAACGGATCCCGGAAGCGTGCAAACCGTACGCCTCAGCACTCGTCATTCCGGCGAAAGCCGGAATCCAGGAACAACAACCTCCGGCGAAAGCCGGACTCCGATCCTAAGCGGGACCCCAATCGTAGTAAACAACACAACCGCCGGCGCGACCAACCTCGACGCCAACGACACCCTCATATTCGACGGCCCAACCACCATCAACAGCGACATCAACACCAACAACCCGGCCTTCACCTTCAACGGCCCGGTCACCACCAACGCCAACCGCCGCATCAACACCGGCCGGGGCGCATTAACCTTCCGCTCCACCATAAACGCCGGCGCGAACACCCTCGCGCTGACCTCCAACCGCCTGACCCTGTTCGACGACATCACCGCGTCCGCGCTCGACATGAGCGGCGCAACCGAACTCGTCATCTCGGGCAACAGCCCGACCCTGAACGTCAATCCGGTCAACATCCGTTTCCCGAACACCATGACCGGCCGGGGCGCGCTGACCATTCCGGGCATGAGCGGCCAAAGCCTCGACGTGGGCGCGGCGCCGGGTACGGGCCTGCGGCTGCCGGCCAACATGCGCGGCTACCGCGGGCACATGATCATCGGCGGCGACATCACGCCCGAGGGCATGGCGCCGTTCTACTCCGGGTCCGTGAGCAACATCAGGATCAACGTGCCGAGCCTGACCATAAGTCGGCCCATAGAGACCGGCGGCCCCCTGACCCTGCTCGCCGGCGACATTAATCTGAACGCCAACATCCGCACGGGCGGCGAGCTTGGCATATTGGCCGTGGGGCCGAGCGTGCCGGGGCTGTCTGGTTCCCGGGGCGTGATTGACGCCTCGGCCGGGCGTGTCAGTCTGAGCGTGCCGCCGGGCAGTGTTGACCCGGCCCGGCCCTCGGCGGCGCTGGTGGCCGCGCGCGGCTTCATCGACCCGTCCAACATCACCCTGGCGCTGGCCCGGCGCGAACTCGATGTGGCCAGCGGCCAGGGCGCGATCGGCTTCAACCTCGCCAGCCGCTTCACCGACAACGCCACCAATCCGGCCTTCCGCGCCTTCATCGCGCGGCTGGGTCTCGCGCTCGGCGCCCGCGCCTCGCTCGGTCTGCAATTTGCGCAGACCTTCTCCTTCAACCCGGCGGCGGGTCTGGTGGCCATTGAGACCCTTGCGTTTGTGGACCTGAGCCTGTTCGGGGAAGAACTGACCCTGTTCGGCACGATTGGCGCCGGCATCGCGCTGGCGCTGTCGCAATGCGAAGAACAAGACGGCTGCGCGCCGAACGTGACCCTTGAAGAACTCGACACCCTGGTCGAACAAATAGAGGCCCGCGTTGCCGAACTCGAACGCCGCCGGGCGGAAGCGGGGGACAGTTCCGACCAAACTTCCATCGACCAGCAACTGGCCGAATACCGGGAGGAGCTGCAAAACTTCGAGGACTACCGTGAAGAGTTGAAAAAATACATCCTTGCGGAAGAAGAAGACTTCGGTGATGGGCTTGGCGCCCTGCCGGGCGCGGCCGGGGACAGCGATGAAGTGGCCAGACTGACCCGTGTACTACAAAGCGTGCTGGCCCGCGTCCGTTGGCTGGAAGGGCTTAAAACCAACCCGACCGAAAGACAACGCCTCGGCCGCGCCACGGGCGCGGAACTCACCCTGGAACGCCTGGAAGCCATCATAGAAGCCGCCCGCGCCCAGGCCGGCTTCATAGAAAACCGCATCCGCCTGCTGCTGGAAGGCGCCGAAGCCATGTTGCCGATGAAACCGGACTTCAAGGCCGAGGCGGGGGATTATGAGGGCATTGATGTCGTGCAATACGGCGACCCCTCATTCGGCATCGGGGCCTTGACGGTGGCAAGAGGTTTATATTGATGGGGGAGGGGAATCACATTCCGGCCTGCTAGTGGCAGGCAAGCCGGGATACCCCTCCACCATCATCCCAACATAGCCTTGTGGCCGTCATTTATGGCTAGGAAGTCCTGTATGCGGCGACCTGCCTGCCGCAGGCAGGGAGGGCACGCCTACAGGGACGTAGGTGGTAGAGCGGCGTCTGGAACAAGCCGCCGAGGTGGTAGAGCGGCGCCTGCCTGCTGCAGGTAGGCGAAGGCCCCGCCGTCATTCCAGCGAAAGCTCGCCTGCATGGATGCAGGTGGTAGAGCGGCGTCAGGAACAGGCCGCCGAGGAATCCAGTGGTTTGAACTATCCATTCCCGCGTGAGCGGGAATGACCCCACAACCAAAAAAACACAAAACTTGCGCCAGCAAGCCATTCCCGGTAAATTCCACGGAACAAACCAATCCCCGAGGAAAACCTGATGGCCACGATGATCACAGAAGTGTACGAAGCCTTCCGCAAGGTCGGCATCCCCGACCCCGAGGCAAAACAGGCGGCCGAGGCCCTGTCGGCGGAAAATGTGAGCACAAAAGCCGATATAAACGGGGCAGAAGAAAGGTTAAGGCGCTATATTGACAAGAGCAAAGAAGAACTGAACGGCCGGATTACCGACCTTGATGACAAGCTGAGCGATAGAATTACCGCGCTTGATGAGAAGCTCAGTGAAAAAATCAGTCAGGAGGTTGCCGCGCTTGATGAAAAGTTCAGCCGCCGGATTACCGACCTTGATGACAAGTTGAGCGATAGAATTACCGCGCTTGATGACAAGCTCAGCCGTGAGATTACCGGAGTCAAAGTCAGTATAGCCAAACTGGATCGGCAAATGGCCGTGATGAAATGGATGATGGCGACCACCATAGCGGGCATTCTCTCCCTTGTGATCAAGAGTTTTTTCCCGATTTAAAAACCTTGTTTCCCGTTCCGACCTGCCTGCCGCAGGCAGGGCCAAGCGGGAATGCCAGCACAACACAAAACTTGCGCCAGCAAGCCATTCCCGGTAAATTCCACGGAACAAACCAATCCCCGAGGAAAACGCATGGCCACGATGATCACAGAAGTGTACGAAGCCTTCCGCAAGGTCGGCATCCCCAACCCCGAGGCAAAGCAGGCGGCCGAGGCCCTGTCGGCGGAAAATGTGAGCACAAAAGCCGATATAAACGCGGCAGAAGAAAGGTTAAGGCGTTATATTGACAAGAGCAAAGAAGAACTGAACGGCCGGATTACCGACCTTGATGACAAGTTGAGCGATAGAATTACCGCGCTTGATGAGAAGCTCAGTGAAAAAATCAGCCGTGAAATTGCCGAAGTGAGAGGGGAACTATCCGGAGTCAAAGTCAGTATAGCCAAACTGGATCGGCAAATGGCCGTGATGAAATGGATGATGGCGACCACCATAGCAGGCATTCTTTCCCTGCTGGTGGGTGTCGCTTCCATTGGGGTCAAGATTTTTTTCTCGGTTTAAAAACCTTATTTCCCGCCCCCCGCCGTCATTTATGGCCAGGAAGTCCTGTATGCGGCGACCTGCCTGCCGCAGGCGGGGCCAAGCGGGAATGCCAGCACAACACAAAACTTGCGCCAGCAAGCCATTCCCGGTAAATTCCACGGAACAAACCAATCCTCCAAGGAAAAACGCATGGCCACGATGATCACAGAAGTGTACGAAGCCTTCCGCAAGGTCGGCATCCCCGACCCTGAGGCAAAGCAGGCGGCCGAGGCCCTGTCGGCGGAAAATGTGAGCACAAAAGCCGATATAAACGCGGCAGAAGAAAGGTTAAGGCGTTATATTGACAAGAGCAAAGAAGAACTGAACGGCAGGATTACCGCGCTTGATGACAAGCTCAGCCGTGAGATTGCCGGAGTCAAAGCCGGTATAGCCAAACAGGATCGAGAAATGGCCGTAATGAAATGGATGATAGCGACAGCCATAGCAGGCATTCTCTCCCTTGTGATCAAGAGTTTTTTCCCGGTTTAAAAATCTTGACTTTTACCCCGGTCAGTCCCCGGCGTCATTTATGGCCAGGAAGTCCTGTATGCGGCGACCTGCCTGCCGCAGGCGGGGCCAAGCGGGAATGCCAGCACAACACAAAACTTGCGCCAGCAAGCCATTCCCGGTAAATTCTGCGGAACAAACCAATCCCCGAGGAAAACCTGATGGCCACGATGATCACAGAAGTGTACGAAGCCTTCCGCAAGGTCGGCATCCCCAACCCTGAGGCAAAGCAGGCGGCCGAGGCCCTGTCGGCGGAAAACGTGAGTACAAAAGCCGATATAAACGCGGCAGAAGAAAGGTTAAGGCGCTATATTGACAAGAGCAAAGAAGAACTGAACGGCCGGATTACCGACCTTGATAACAAGTTGAGCGATAGAATTACCGCGCTTGATGAGAAGCTCAGTGAAAAAATCAGCCGTGAAATTGCCGGCGTCAAAGCCAGTATAGCCAAACAGGATCGAGAAATGGCCGTGATGAAATGGATGATAGCGACAGCCATAGCAGGCATCCTTTCCCTTGTGATCAAGAGTTTTTTCCCGGTTTAAAAGCCTTGTCTCATACCCCGGTCAGCCCCCGGAGTTTGAATGATGGAGTTTAAATGATAATAATAGACAAATAGCAGAAACAGGGTCTAAAATAGCAGTAACGCGCCCGTTATCAGCGCGAGCAGGCGACGGGCGGGCCAGACAGCAACTTAGCAACTAAACAGACAGCAGCCATGAACAAGACAGCAACTGTAGTACGCGCCCAAACCCGCAAGCAACGCCGCCTGGCGGCCCGCCGTTCCCGGCCCCCCGGGGCCGCGCCAGCCGCGCCGCGCTTTCGCCTGAAACACCTGACGGTCGCCATCCGCACCGCGATCCCGGTCACTCTGCTTGGCCTGCCCGTGACGCCGCAGGCCGGCCCCGAGGGCGGTGTGGTCACGGCCGGTTCGGGCATCATCGCGCGGCCGGACGCGCGGACGACCAATATTCAGCAACACTCTCAAAACCTCATCCTCAACTGGGACAGCTACAACGTCCAGGCCAACGAGGCCGTCAACTACCGTCAACCCAACGCCAGCGCGCAGGCGCTGAACCGCATCCTCGATCACAACCCGAGCCAGATATTCGGCCAGATAAACGCCAACGGCCGGGTGCTGCTGGTGAACCCGAACGGGGTATTCTTCAAGCCGGGGGCGCGTGTGAACGTGGGGGGTCTGGTGGCCTCGGGTCTGAATATCAGTGATAAGGACTTTCTGGCGGGCAAGTATCACTTTGCCAATGCCGAAGGCAATCCGGGCGCGGTTATCAACCAGGGTTTGATTCAGGCCGCGACCGGGGGGGCGGTGTCGCTGATAGGCGGGGCGGTGAAGAACGAGGGGACGATCCTGGCCCATGCCGGTCAGGTGAATCTGGTCGCGGGCAAGGCGATGGCGATGGATTTTGACGGGGATGGTCTGATTCAGTTTGCGGTGACCGAGGAACTGCTGGAACGGGCCGAGGGTCTGGAAGAAGCGGTGTCCAATACAGGCACGATAAAGGCCGAGGGCGGGGCGGTATTGTTGAAGGGCCGGGCGGCGCGGGACGTGTTCACGCAGGTGGTGAACAACAGTGGCGTGATTGGCGCGGGCCGGGTGGAGAAGAACGGCGGGGTGATTCGGCTGGTGGCCAAAGGCGCCGGGAGTTCGTTGCTTAATACGGGTGTGTTGAACGCGGCCTCTGAAAAGGGCGCGGGCGGGGCGGTTAAGCTGGAAGCCGGGGGTAAGGTTGAGGTTTCGGGCGAGGCGCGGATTACGGTTGCGTCCGGGACAGGCCAGGGTGGGCGGATTGATATTAGTGGTGCGGATGTGGCTGTTTCTGATAGCGCCCTGATTACTGCCGCCTCCGGGGTGGGTCAGGGCCAGACGGGTGATGCCCTTCTTGACGTGGATTCCAGCTTTCGCCGGGCGGCTACGGGCGTCCTGCCCTCTCGCCGCATACAGGGCGTCCTGCCCATAAATGACTCAGAAGGTGCAGATTCCAAAGGACTGGCAACCAACAACCAGACCCGTCATTCCAGCGAAAGCTGGAATCCAGGAAAAACGACGCATTCCGGCGCAGGCCGGAATGACATTATTAGTCACGCGGGCGGCACGATTAAGATCAAGGCCAGTAACAAGGTCGCGGTCACGGGCAAGGCGCGAATTACGGCCGCCTCCGGGGTTGGCCAGGGCGGGCAGATTGACATCAGTGGCGGGGACGTGGCCGTTTCTGGCAGCGCCCGGCTGGATGTTTCGGGGGGTGCTGTCTCTGGCGGCGCGATTAAGATTAAGGCCAGTAACAAGGTCGCGGTCACGGGCAAGGCGCGTATTACGGCGGCCTCGGGGACGGGGAAAGGCGGGCGGATTGATATTAGTGGTGCGGATGTGGCTGTTTCTGGTCAGGCCCGGCTGGATGTTTCGAGCGGTCTCTCCGCGGCGGGCAAGGGCCAGACGGGCGATGCCCTTCTCAACGTGGATTCCAGCTTTCGCTGGGCGGCTACGGGCGTCCTGCCCTCTCGCCGCATACAGGGCGTCCTGCCCATAAATGACTCAGAAGGTGCAGATTCCAAAGGACTGGCAACCAACAACCAGACCCGTCATTCCAGCGAAAGCTGGAATCCAGGAAAAACGACGCATTCCGGCGCAGGCCGGAATGACATTATTAGTCACGCGGGCGGCACGATTAGGATCAAGGCCAGTAACAAGGTCGCGGTTTCGGATAAGGCGCGTATTACGGCGGTCTCGGGGACGGGGAAAGGCGGGCGGATTGATATTAGTGGTGCGGATGTGGTTGTTTCTGGTCAGGCCCGGCTGGATGTTTCGAGCGGTCTATCCGCGGCGGGCAAGGGCCAGACGGGCGATGCCCTTCTCAACGTGGATTCCAGCTTTCGCTGGAATGACGGCGGGGGCGGGAATGACGTTGGGGGTGGGGTTAGAAATGACGGAGAAGGCGCAGGGCATAAAGGACTGGCAACAAACACAAACACCCGTCATTCCAGCGAAAGCTGGAATCCAGGAAAAACGACGCATTCCGGCGGTAGCCGGAATGACATTATTAGTCACGCGGGCGGCACGATTAAGATCAAGGCCAGTAACAAGGTCGCGGTTTCGGACAAGGCGCGTATTACGGCCGCCTCGGGGACGGGTAAAGGCGGGCGGATTGATATTAGTGGTGGGGACGTGTCCATTTCTGATAGCGCCCTGATTACTGCCGCCTCCGGGGTGGGTCAGGGCCGGGCCGGTGATGCCCTTCTCAACATGGATTCCAGCTTTCGCTGGAATGACGTCGGGGGTGGGAATGACGACGGGGGCGGGGTCAGGAATGGCGGCAGGAATGGCGGCCAGAATAACGGCGAAGCCAAAAAGCATAAAGGACTGGCAACCAACAACCAGACCCGTCATTCCAGCGAAAGCTGGAATCCAGGAAAAACGACGCATTCCGGCGGTAGCCGGAATGACATTATCAGTCACGCGGGCGGCACGATTAAGATCAAGGCCAGTAACAAGGTCGCGGTCACGGACAAGGCCCGTATTACGGCCGCCTCGGGGACGGGGAAAGGCGGGCAGATTGACATCAGCGGCGGGGAAGTGTCCATTTCTGATAGCGCCCTGATTACCGCCGCCTCCGGGGTTGGTCAGACCCGTCATTCCAGCGAAAGCTGGAATCCAGGAAAAACAACCCATTCCGGCCCAGGCCGGAATGCCATTACCGGTCTGGCAGGTGGCACAATCAAACTCAAGGCCCAAAACAAGGCCGTGGTCTCGGGTAAGGCCCAAATTACCGTCGCCTCCGAAACCGGCAAGGGCGGTCAGATAGAAATCACCGGCGACAAGGTCGGTCTCCTGGGTCAGGCCCGGCTGGACGCCTCGGGCGCGGCCGGGGGCGGGGGGATTCTGGTTGGCGGCGATTATCAGGGCAAAAACCCGGCCGTCAGGAACGCCAGGATCACCTACATCGGCAAGAACGCGCGCCTGAGCGCGGACGCCAAAACAAAAGGCAAGGGCGGCCGGATCATCGTCTGGGCGGACGACACCACGCGCTATCACGGGCAGATTTCGGCCCGCGGCGGCGCACAGGGCGGCGATGGCGGCTTTGTCGAGGTCTCGGGCAAGCGTTATCTGGCGTTTCGGGGCGAGGTGGATGTGGCCGCGCCCAAAGGCCGGGCCGGGACGCTGCTGCTGGACCCGAACGACCTTTGCATCGGCGGCACGGCCACCTCAAACAGTTGCGACGGCACAACCGCCAACCCCACGCCGGAAGACACCACCGCCCCCTTTAGCGCGGCCTCGGACACGGCCAACTCCTGGGTCAGCCAGGCGACCCTGACCCGGCTGGGCGACGGGCGGCGCCAATATCCGCTTCCCAGGCCAATCAGAACATCTACTTCGACAGCGACATCAGCCTTGGCGCGGGCTTCACCGGGACCTTCGAACTCACCGCCCAACAGGGCGACATCAACATGAACGGCCACAGCCTCACGCTCGCGGGCGCCACGGTCCTGGCCCGGTTTTTCGCCGGGAACGACATCCTCACCGGCGCGATCAATATCGCAAACGGCAACATTACTTTGTCCGCCCAGCGCAACATCAGTCTCGCCGTGCTCACCGCCGGGGGCGCCGACGGCAGCGTCACTATCGGGTCTGATGGCGTCGTTTCCCAGACCGGCGTCATCACCACGCCGACCTTGAACATCAACCATGGCTCCTGGCGGGGGCAGTACAACCTGGATACGCAAAACAACGCCATCACCACGCTGGACGTGCGCCGCAACCTGCGCAACAACCTTCGCTTTCGGGACGACACGGGCTTTCAGATAACCGGCTTTCTCAACACCAGCAGCACGCGCGGCGGCACGACCACGCCCCACGCCATCACCCTCAACAGCGCCGGGGCCATCACCCAGGCCACGAACGCGAAAATCGAGGGCACGGGGACCCTGATCAAGCAGGGCGCGGGCACGCTCACGCTCAGCGAGCGCAACAACGAATTCACGGGCCGGCTCCGCATCGAGGCCGGCACGGTTCACTTGAGCCACAGCGGCAATCTGGCCCTTGAAAACGGCATTGTCGATTTCCAGAATCCCACCGCGACCGTGGCCAGGCTCACCAACAGCAGCAGCCAGACCATCGCCGGCCTCGCCGGCGGCAACGCCAACAGCGGGGTCGAAATTCAGCGGGGGGCCACCCTGACCATAAACAACGCCCGCGCCACCAACACCACCTTTGGCGGCGTCCTCAAGGACGGCGGCGGCAGCGGCAGCGGCGCCCTCACCATCGCCGGCCAGGGCATGCTGACCCTCAGCCGCGCCTACACCTACACGGGCGCCATCACCATTAAAGGCTGGACCGGCGCGGCCAGCGCCGAGGACAGCGAGAAAAACGGCAGCCGCCTGACCGTGCTGCGCGGAGGCCCAACAGCAAGCGGCACAATCACCGTAGAAAACTACGGCAGCATCATCTTCGGGGATACCACATATCCAAATAATAGACTTAGCGCCCCGCTGAATCTGTCCGGGGCCGGGCGCCTGGTCCAATCCCGATCCGGACGCCTCCGGCCGTGAACGCCTCGGCGCGCTACGCAATCAGGGAACAGTCAGTGTCCTTTCGCTTGCAGGCGCCATGACCCTGTCCGGCGACACCACCATTAAACACGTCGGCCGCCCAGCCCCTGTATCTCCCTCTGACTGCAACCCCCGGTGATACCACGCTTGAACCTGGGGGCGAATAACCTCACCTTATATACCGGGAGCGGGAGTGTCATCAATTTTTGGGGGCCCGTCCTCACCAACCTCTCCGGCGCCTACTCCTCGGGCACCCTCACCGTCACGGGTACGGGCAATTTCATCAAGGCCGGCCCCGGTACCCTTAATATCGGCAGAGCTTTTGGCGCGACAAGGCTCAACCACACCGGCAATACCGAAATCCAGGGCGGTACCTTCAATGCCGTCCACAGCATCGCCAACTTCAGCATAAGCAACAACAAGCTGGTCATAAAAGGCGGGACCCTCAATATCGGCGCGAAAAACTACACCATCGGCAGCCTGCGGATGACAGGCGGCGCCATCAACGGCACGGGCACGCTGACGCTCAACAACGCTAACAGCACGCCGGCCGGCCGGCGCAACTTCATCCTCGAAAGCGGCACGGTCAACGCCGTCCTCGGGGGCAACGCCGGGCTTCTCAAGGAGGGCGCGGCGAACAGCCTGGTCACCCTGACCCGCGCCAACACCTACACGGGCGCGACCAGGATCGGACGGGGCACGCTGCGCATCAACCACCCCGAAGGGCTGGGCGCCGCGAGCGGTAGCGTGACCATCCTCCGGGACGGGATCCTGGAATCGGCGCTGGCCACATCTACCCAGCCGCTCATGTTTAGAACGGGACAGACCCTGACCCTGAATGGGGGCATCCTGCGGCTGCGGAAATCCCATGCGGATACCTCGGCCGGAACGTTCAGCAACCCCATCATACTGAACGCGCTAGCCGGCACCACCGTCGGGCGCGACACTGTCAGCTTCATTGAGCACAGACTGGTTGGCCCGACAAACACCACGGCCAACTGCACGCTCACCGCCTGCGACCGGACCACGACCCTGAGCGACCTGAGCCTCGGCCATACCCTGGGCATCAGGACGAGCAAGACCGGCAATCTTACCGGGAACTACAACTCCAACGTCCGGGTCAGCGGCAACCTGCAACTGCGCGGAAACAACAACACCCACACCGGCCTGATCAAGGAAGGCGCGGGCGACCTGAAACTGGACGGAACCAGCAACTACACCGGCCCGACCACCATCAACGGCGGCAGCCTCACGCTCGGCAGGACCAACGCCATCTCCACCAGCAGCCGGCTGATTATCAACAACGGCGCGACCCTGAATATGGGCGACTTCAACCAGACCCTGAAGGGCCTGCGGCTGAACAATGGCAACATCAAGGCCAACGCCCGGCTCGCCACCGCCTCGCTCACCGAACGGGGCGTGCTGACCGTGACCCCGCGCGCCGGCACGGAAACCGCCGCCGAGGGCCTCGGCGAATTTGACGTGCGCAAGGGCAGCATTGAGGCCATCCTGCGCGGGCAGAACATCAACCTCATCAAACGCTCGGACGGCACGACCGCGGCGATCCAGACCGAAACCGGTAGCCCCAACGACATCGGCGGCACCGTGCGCCTGAGCTTTGCGGGCGCGCACCCGCTCACGGGTGACGTCACCATCGAGGCCGGGCGGCTGATTATTACCGGCACGCTGGCCGGCGGTACCCTGAGCGTGCGCGGGACCTACGATCTGAAAGGCGTCAACCGGAGCTGGACCGGCGTGACCCTGATTTCGGGCCGTATTATCGACACCGGGACCCAGGCGGACCCCACCGTCAAAGGCGCCCTGACCGTCACCGGGACCTTTAACCTCCAAAGCGGCACGGTCAGCGCCAAAATCTCCGGCGCGGGCGGGCTGGTCAAGAACCAGGTGAACGACACCACGCCGGGCAAGGTCACCCTGAGTAATGCCGGCAACGACTACAACGGCGCCATCACCATCAACAAGGGCACGCTGGCCATTACCAGCGCGGGCGCGCTGGGCGCGGGCACAAGCGCGATCACGGTCAACAGCGGCGGCACGCTGGCGCTGGAACCCGCCACGGGCAGCCTCACCCTGAGCCGGGCCCTGAACCTGGTCGGCGGCGCGCTCGCCAGCCTGCGCGGTAACAATAATATCTGGAGCGGCGCGATCAGCCTCCGGGGCACGGGCGCGAACGTCGTCAACATCATCCGCAGCGCGGCCGGCAGCACGCTGACCGTCAACCGCGATCTCAGCCTGCAATTCGGCACGACCGCCACGGCCCGCAATCTCAAGATAAAAGGCATGGGCAATGTCGTCCTCTCGGGCGTCATCAGCGGCCTTGGCGGCCTGATCAAGGGCGACCCCGCCGGCGACGCGGGCCGGCTCACGCTCTCGGGCGACAACACCTTCGCGGGCGCGGTCACGGTCAACCACGGCGTGCTCCGCGTCGAGCACAACAACGCGCTCGGCACGGCCCCTGGAAACGTGGCCAGCACGACCACCGTCAACGATGGCGCGACCCTGGACCTCGCCGGCGACGCGGGCGGCCTGAGCATCGCCAGCGCCGAAAGCCTGACCCTGAGCGGGGCGGGCGCCGCGAGCGTCCCGGGCGAGCCCAAGCTGCGCAATATCAGCGGCAACAACACCCTCAACGGCAATATCCAGTTGCGGAACGATGTCCCCATCCACGCCGCCGCGAACACGACCCTCACGCTCGCGGGCGTTATCAGCCGCGCCACGTCCGTAAGCTCGGCGGTCGGCCTGAGCAAGACCGGCGCGGGCACGCTCAAGCTCACGGGCATAAACACCTACCAGGGCAACACCAGCATCGACGAGGGCGAACTCGAACTCGACAACGCCAGCGGCAACGTCATCGCCCAAAGCGCCAATGTCATCCTGGCCACCGGCAGTGGCAGCCCCAAACTGAGTATTACCACAAACCAGACCCTCCGCTCGCTGCAAGGCGGCGGCGAAGTCGCCATTACCAGCGGCCAAAGGCTGACCGTAAACCAGATCGCCGGCGCGAATACCACTTACAACGGCGTTATCAGCGGCGCGGGCGGCGCCGGTGGCGGCCTCACCAAGACCGGCACGGGCACGCTCACGCTCGGCGGCCAGAACACCTACGCCGGGACCACCCTGGTCAACGCGGGCAAGCTCGCCATTACGCACGCCGAGGCGCTCGGGGCCACGGGCGATGGCAACGGGACCACCGTGGCCAGCGGCGCGACCCTGGAACTGCGGGGCCGGGCGAGCTTTGACGCGAGCGGCACGCTCAACGGTTACAGCAATATCACCGTGGCCGAGAACCTGACACTAAACGGCGGCACACTGCGCAACCTGCACGGCTTCAATATCCTCAGCGGCACGATCACACTCGGGGCCGACAGCCTCATCGACAGCCACCGGGACGAGGACACGGTGGTCGGCACGATTGACCCCGGGCAGCCCGGTTGCCCCGGGACCGAGGCCTGCGAGAGCAAGGGCCTGCCGGGTCGCCTGAGCCTCTCCGGCGTCATCAGCAGCGGGACCGGCAACTACGGCCTGACCAAGATTGGCGAGCACAACCTGGTCCTCTCGGGCGCGAACACCTACGGCGGCGAGACCATCGTTGCCCAGGGCGCGCTGACGGCCAGCCACAACAGCGCCCTCGGCGCCACCACGGGCGCGAACGCGGGGACCATCGTCTATAACAACGCGAACCTGAGCTTGCAGGGCAACACCGACAATCCCAACATCGCCATCGGCGCCGAAGCCCTGACGCTCGCGGGCGGCAGCCTCAACAGCGGCACGGGCGACAACAGTTGGGCCGGCGACATCGCGCTCGATGTCACCCGCGTCCGCAATAACACGACTGGCACGGTGACCCTCGGCACGACCAGCGCCACCAGCGCCATCAACGCCCTGCGCGGCAATCTCCGCATTAGCGGCAGCATTAACCTCAGCAGCGGCATGAGCACGGCGGCCCGCGCCCATACCCTCGAAATCTTCACCACCCCGGCCTTCGGCGCAACCCCGGCCAGCGCCGTGACCATCAGCGGCAATATCAGCGGCGCGGGCGGCAACCTGACTAAGCTCGGCGGCGGCAAACTCACGCTGAGCGGCACGAACACCTACACCGGCCTCACCCAAATCGGCCGCGCCGCCACCACCGCGGCCCTGGCCGTCAGCGGCGGCGAACTCGAACTTCAGCGCGGCAATGCCATCGCCAACGGCGGCGCGGTCAACCTGGCCAATGTCGCCAACACCAAACTCACCGTCACCCGTGGCGAGACCATCGGCGCGCTCTCCGGCGGCGGCGCGGCGGGCGGCAATATCCAAATCGAAAGCGGCCAGACCTTGACCGTGAACCAGAGCGGCCCCACCAGCTACAACGGCCTCATCCGCGGCGCGGGCGGCCTGGAAAAGACCGGCACGGGCGCGCTCACGCTCGGCGGCGCGAACACCTACGGCGGGACCACCCTGGTTTCCGGCGGCGCGCTGATTATCACCAACAGCCGCGCGCTCGGGGCCACGGGCGCGGCCGCCGGGACCACCGTGAGCAACGGCGCGACCCTGCGGCTTGGCGGCAATAATCTCGATGTGGCCGAGGCCCTGAACCTCGGCGGCACGCTGGACAACCCGGCCGGCGATAACGAATACAGCGGCGCCATCACGCTCACGGGCACGGGCACGCTGGCGAGCGCGGCCGGCCACACCCTGATCGTCAGCGGCAACATCGGCGGCGCGGGCGGCCTGAGCAAGACCGGCGCGGGCACGCTCACGCTCTCCGGCACGGGCGATAACAACTACGCCGGGGCGACCAATGTCGCCGCCGGGATCCTGCGCATCCGCAAGAGCAGCGCGCTCGGGAGCACGGCCGGGGCCACCACCGTGGCCGGCGGCGCGACCCTGGAACTCGACTCGGCGAACGGCAACCTGAGCATCGCCGAAACCCTGAGCCTGGCCGGGGAAGGCGTCCTGGGCGACCCGGGGAACCTCTTCAGCGGTGTCGGCGCGCTGCGCAACGTCCGCGGCAACAACACCCTCAGCGGCACGATTACGCTCGCGGGGCACGTGCGCATATACAGCTACAGACGCGACGCCGGCGACACGGCTAACCGCCTCACGCTCTCGGGCAACATCGGCGAGACCGCCGGCGCAGAATTCGACCTGACCAAGATCGGCGCGGGCAAGCTCACGCTCAGCGGCACAAACACCTACACGGGCGTGACTACCATCGAAGAGGGCGAACTGGAACTGGCCAATACGGACACCACGGATGGCAATCAGGGCGCGATTCACGATAGCTCCGCTGTTGACCTGGGCACGGTCGCCGGCGCCAGACTCACCGTTACCAACAGCGAGACCATCGGTACGCTCTCCGGCGGCGGCGCGGCAGGCGGCACTATCCAAATCGAAAGCGGCCAGACCCTGACCGTGAACCAGGGCGCGGATGGTGGCGAATACAGCGGCCGCATCGGCGGCGCGGGCAACCTGGTCAAGAAAGGCGTCGGGGACCTCATGCTGCGCGCGGCCAATGACTACAGCGGGACCACCCGGGTTGAGGAGGGCACGCTGGCTATCACTCACGAAAGCGCGCTCGGGACCGCGGCCGGCGCGACCACCGTGGACGCCGACGCGACCCTGAGACTTGAGGGAGACAACCTCAACGTGGCCGAGGCCCTGAACCTTTCCGGCACGCTGGCCAACGAGGGCGATAACGAATACAGCGGCGCGATGACGCTCACGGGCACGGGCACGCTGGACAGCGAGGCCAACAGCACCCTGACCGTCACCGGCAATATCGGCGGCACGGGCGGCCTGGAAAAGACCGGCGCGGGCATGGTCGCGCTCATGGGCACGGGCACGAACACCTACGCCGGGGTGACCAATGTCAATGCAGGGATATTGCGCATCGGCAAGAACAGCGCGCTTGGGGCCGCGACCACGGCCGGCAACACCACGGTCGCGGCCGGCGCGACCCTGCAACTCGCGGCCCCCGGGACCGACAGCCTCACGATCACCGAAAGCCTGAGCCTGGCCGGCGGCGCGCTCGGCAACCTGCGCGGCAACAACACGTACAGCGGCAGCCTCACGTTCACCACGGCCAGCGTTATCCAGAGCGCGGCCGGCGCGCTGACCGTCCGCGGCAGCCTGCGCCTGGAAACCCCCGCCGTGGGCGATGCGGCCGCCCGCGCGCACGGCCTCACCGTAAAAGGCGCGGGCGATGTCATCCTCTCCGGCCGCATCAGCGGCGCGGGCGGCCTGATTAAAGGCACTGCGGTCACCGACACGGGCCGCCTCACGCTCTCCGGCACAAGCCCCAACACCTACGCCGGCGCGACCGCCGTCAATCATGGCGTGCTGCGGATCCGCAAGGCCGGCGCGCTGGGCGCGGCCACGAGCGCGGCCACGGACGACACCACCGTGGCCGCCGGCGCGACCCTGGAACTCGACCCCGCGACCGGCAACCTCACTATTGACGCCAACGAGGGCCTGAGCCTGGCCGGGCAGGGCGCGCTCAGCGCCAGCGCCAGCGCCCGCCTCGGCGCGCTGCGCAACACGCGCGGGGACAACACCCTCAGCGGCAATATCGCGCTCACGGGCGACGCCACCCTCCACGTCGGCGCGGGCGCGACCCTGACCGTCACCGGCGCCATCGGCCATGCCACCGGGTCTCCTGCCGGGTCCGCCTTCGGCCTGAGCAAGACCGGCGCGGGCCGGCTCACGCTGAACGGCCAGAACACCTACACCGGCCTCACCAACATCAAACAGGGCGCGCTCGCCATCGGCCGCAGCAACGGCATCAACGCGGCCAGCCGCCTGGTCGTGGGCCAGTTGCGTAGTGGCGCGACCGGCCCGGTCGAGGGCGAGTTTATCCTGGGCGCCTATAACCAGACCTTCAGCGGCGTGCAACTCAACGCCGGTTCCATCACGGCCAGCCCGGTTGCGCCCACCACGGATGGCGTCGCCAGCACCGGACAGGGCGTGCTGACCGTCACGCCGCGCCGTGCCACCGCGCGCACGGCCGCCAACCAGGGCGTCGGCGAATTTGACCTGCGCGCCGGCGAGATTCAGGCCATCCTCAACGGCCCGGCCGACATCATCAAAGACTCCGACGGGACCACCACGGCAGGCCAGACCCCCACCGGCAATGCGAAGACATCGGCGGCGTGGTGACACTGACTTATACCGGCGACCACCTCTACACCGGCTCGGTCAGCATCCTGGCCGGGCGTCTGGTCGTGCGGGGCAACCTGCCCTCCAGCATCCTCATCGTGCAGGGCGGCGTCCACGACCTCAGGGGCCGGCCGGAAAGCTATCGCGGCGTGCGCCTGATTTCAGGCAGCATCATCGACTCGGGCCGGGCCGTGGAAGGCAGCGAGACGCGCGTCAAAGGCAGCCTCACGGTCAACGCCGACACCCGCAGCGGCGAAAGCTACGGGGAATTTGACCTCCGAAGCGGCACGGTCAGCGCGACCCTGGCGGGCAGCGGCGCGCTGGTCAAGCGCACGGGCGTCACGACCGCGGACAGGAACCCCGGCGGCCTCGTGACGCTGAGCGGCAACAACACCTACAGCGGCCAGACCACCGTCGAGGCCGGCGTCCTGCGTATCACCCACGCCAACGCGCTCGGCACGCCGGCCACGGGCGAGACCAACACCACGGTCCGAAGCGGCGCGACCCTGCAACTCTCGGGCGGCGTCAGCTTCTCCAATCGCGAGATACTGACCCTGAGCGGCCAGGGCGTGGCCGCAGATGTATTCACATACAGTTCATCACCGCCCCTGGGCGCGCTGCACAGCCTCAGCGGCAACAACACCTGGAATGGCGCGATCAACCTCGGCGCCCCCGCCAAGATCAACGCCCAGGGCGCCTTTGTCCGTCAAACGCGGCTGCAAGAGGGGCAGGTTTACACCCTGAGGCTGACCGGTCAGATCAACAACCGGGGCCATAACCTGACCCTGAGCGCGTTCGCCGGCGTGTTTGAAGTACAGTTTCAATCGGGCGCCCATCGCCGCGCCGCCGCCACCATCGAAGTCTCGCCGGCCGGCGCGGGCCCGGCCATCACCGGCGCGGGCGGCCTGATCAAGGCCGGCGGTGGCCCCGAGTGCGCTACTGCCGGCGAGTGCGCTACTGCGGATACTTTGCAAAACAGCCGGGTCACGCTGGCCGGCGCCAGCGACTATACGGGCCAGACCACCATCAACGCCGGCGAACTGTGGCTGACCCACGCGGAGGCCCTGCCGGGCGCGCTCAACCTCGCCAATCAGGCCGGCGCCCAGCTTGTGGTCGCGGCCAACGCCACCATCGGCAGCCTGAGCGGGGGCGCCCCGTCCACGGCCAGCGGCAACGCCCTGGACAACGGCCGGATTATCATCCTCAAGGGCTACACCCTGACCATCAACCAGACCACGGCCGGGACCTACGGCAGCCGCATCATTGAGCAGGACCCCGACCCGGTTCCCAACCCGGCCCCGGGCGGGGCGAACCTGGTCAAGACCGGCGCGGCGCGGCTCACCCTGACCGGAGACAGCGCCTACACGGGCACGACCACGGTCAGCGGCGGCGCGCTGAACATCCGCCAGCCCAACGCCCTCGGCCCGACCACGGGCGCGGCGGGGCGCGTCACCGTCAACGGCGGCACGCTCGAACTCCAGTTCAACACCGGCCCCCGGACCTTCGGCAAGAACCTGCGCCTGGCCGGGCCGGGCGCGCTCAGCGACCCGGACGACACCGCCAGCGCCCGCCTCGGCGCGCTGCGCAGTATTCGTGGCACCAACACCCTGTCCGGCCGGATCACACTCACGGGCAACGCCACCCTCTACAGCGCCACGGGCGCGGACCTCACGCTCGCGGGCATCATCAGCCACGGGGCCGGGTCCTTCGGCCTGCTCAAGCGGGGCGCGGGCGTCCTCACGCTGACCGCGGCCAACACCTACACCGGCCGGACCGACATCCAGCAGGGCGAACTGAGACTGAACCACAGCGGCGGCAACGCCCTTCACAACACCAGCGCCGTCAACCTGAGCGCGGACAACAGCAGCAGCAACACCGCCAAGCTGAGCGTGCTCACCAATGAGACCATCGGCGCGCTCTCCGGCGGCAGCGCGACCGGCGGCAATGTCGAGATCAGCAAGGGCGTTACCCTGACCGTGAACAGCGTCGCGGGCGCGAACACCACCTATAATGGCCTGATCCGCGAGGTCGGCGCGTCCACCATCACAACGCGCGCCAACCTCATCAAGACCGGCGCGGGCCGGCTCAGGCTGACCCGCCCCAACGAGTACACGGGGACGACCACGGTCAGCGGCGGCGTGCTCGCCATCGCCAGCAACCAGGCGCTGGGCACGGGCGCGGGCGCGGCGGGGGGCGTCACCGTCAACGGCGGCACGCTGGAACTTGCCACCAGCGGCGGCGCCGTCAGCTTCTCCAAGCTGCTGACCCTGCACGGGTCGGGCCATGACAACCAGGGCGCGCTGCGCAATGCCACCGGCGTCAACACCTGGGCCAGTGTGATAACGCTTGGGGATGCGGCCCTCATCCGCAACGTCAACCCCGCCACGGTCGACAGCCTGATTCTGAGCGGCGGCGTCAGCGGGACCAACCGCGACCTGACCGTGGCCGGCGCGGGTCATACCCTGATATCCAGCGCGCTTGCCACGGGCGCGGGCAATCTGCTGAAGCAGAGCGCGGGCACGCTCACGCTGAGCGGGACCAACACCTACACGGGCACGACCACGGTTGACGGCGGCACGCTGGCCATTACCGGCAGCGGCGCGCTGGGCGCGGGCACGGTCAGGGTCAACAGCGGCGGCGTGCTGGCGCTGAGTTCCGACCCGGACGGAACCAGCCTCACCCTGAACCGGGCGCTGACCCTGAACGGCGGCGCGCTGGGCAATGTCCGGGGTAATAACATCTACAGCGGCGCGCTGACGCTCACCGACGACAGCGTCATTCGCAGCACCTCCGGCACGCTGACCGTCAGCGGCCCCCTGAAGCTGCAAACCGACGCCGTGAGCGAGACGGCCGCCATCCCCCACGACCTGACCGTCGCCGGGGCCGGCAATGTGGGCCTCTCCGGGATTATCAGCGGCGCGGGCGGTCTGAACAAGACCGGCGGCGGCACGCTCACGCTCTCCGGCGCGAACACCTACAGCGGCGACACCCTCGTCCGGGGCGGCACGCTCGCGCTCGGCGCGTCTGATCGCATTCTGAACACCGGCAAGCTGGTCATTGATGGCGGCACGTTCAGCATGGGGGCCTTTAATGAGACCGTGGGCGGTGTGGAACTGAAAGGCAACGGCAATATCAGCGGCACGGGCACGCTGACGCTCAACAACGCGGGCGCCGGCGAGGCCAACCGCCGCAACTTCATCCTCGAAAGCGGCACGGTCGGCGTCATCCTCGCGGGCAGCGCGGGGCTTATCAAGCAGGGCGCGGCGGACACCCTGGTCACCCTCGCCCGCGCCAACACCTACACGGGCGAGACCGAGATTAATGGCGGCACGCTGCGCATTAACGACCCCAACGGGCTGGGCGGCACGGGCGCGAGCAGTGGCACGACGATCAACAGTGGCGGGATTCTGGAATCGGCGCTGGTCACATCTACTCAGACCATAATGATTAACGCGGGAGAAGCCCTGACCCTGAATGGCGGCGTCCTGCGTCTGCGGAAACAATATACAGATACAACGAACCGAACGTTCGGCAACAGCATCACACTCGGCGCTGACAGCGCCATTGAGCATAGACTTGTTAACCCGACCAGTATCTTAGGTTTATGCGGGGGCGACGTTTGTGACCGGACCACGACCCTGAGCGGCAACCTGGTTCTGCAAAGCGCCAGCGGCGGGACCACCACCGGCCATACCCTGACCATAAGGACGCGGAAGACCGGCCAGCTTTTCGGGAACTACATTTCCAGCGTCGTGCTCAGCGGCAATATCAGCGGCGCGGGCGGTCTGATCAAGGAAGGCGCGGGCGACCTGCGGCTGACCGGGACCAGCAACACCTACACCGGCCCGACCACCATCGACGGCGGCAGCATCACGCTCACCAGAAACGACGCCATCTCCACCGCCAGCCGCCTTGTTATCAACAACGGCGCGACCCTGGCGATGGGCGCCTTCAACCAGACCCTGAGGGGCTTGCAACTGAACGATGGCAACATCACGGTCAACAACGCCCGGCTCGGGGGCACCACGGAAGCCGCGCTCGGCGCCACCGCGCGCGGCGTGCTGACCGTGACCCCCGCGCGCGTGGCGGCTGACCCGGACGGCAAGGGCGAATTTGACGTGCGCAAGGGCACGATCGCCGCCATCCTGCGCGGGACCAACATCAACCTCATCAAGCGCTCGGACGGCACGGCCACGGCGGCCGACCCCGACGACATCGGCGGCACGGTGCGCCTGAGCTTCGCGGGCGCGCACCCGCTCACGGGCGAGGTCACCATCGAGGCCGGGCGGCTGATTATTGACGGCACGCTGAGCGGCGGCGTGCTGACCGTGCGCGGGACCTACGACCTCAAAGGCCGCGACCGCAACTGGACCGGCGTGCGCCTGGTGTCGGGCCGTATTATCGACAGCGGGCGGGAAGTGGCTGACGGCAGCGGCGGCACGCGCACCGAATACGGCGCCCTGACCATCAGCGGGACCTTCAACCTGGAAAGCGGCCTGGTCAGCGCCAGACTCTCCGGCACGGGCGCGGCGCTGAGCAAGAACGCCGCCACCGGCGAGAATCCCGACCTCGTCACCCTGAGCAACCCCGGCAACGACTACACCGGCCTGACCACCGTCAACAACGGCACCCTGCGCATCACCAACAGCGGCGCGCTGGGCGCGGGCCGGGTTGTGGTCAGCAGCGGCGGCACGCTGGAACTGAACCCCGCCGAGGGTAGCAACCTTGACCTGAGCCAGGCCCTGACCCTGGCCGGCGGCGCGCTCGCCAGCCTGCGCGGCAACAATATCTGGCGCGGCAATGTCGGGCTCACCGCCAACAACAGCACCATTCGCAGCGCGGCGGGCAGCACGCTGGATGTCCGCGGCCCCTTGAGCCTGCAATCCGGCGAGACCCCCGCGGCCCGCAACCTCACCATAAGAGGCGCGGGCAATGTCGTCCTCTCTGGCATCATCAGCGGCCTCGGCGGTCTGATCAAGGGCGTGGACGCCACCGACAGCGGCCGGCTCAGGCTCACTGGTGACAACACCTTCGCGGGCGCGGTCAGTGTCAACCACGGCGTGCTCCGCGTTGCGCACAACAACGCGCTGGGCACGGACCCTGCAAACGCGGCCAGCACGACCACCGTGGCCGCCGGCGCGACCCTGGAACTGGCCCCCGCGAGCGGCGACCTGACTCTGGCCGCCACCGAAACCCTGAGCCTGGCCGGGGACGGCGTCAATACCGCCGCGGAAGGCGACCCGGCGGTGTATCTCGGCGCGCTGCGCAATGTCAGCGGCAACAACACCGTCAACGGCGCGATTACGCTCGCGGGCGATGTCACCATTTACAGCGCCAGCGGCGCGGCTAACGGCCTCACGCTCGCGGGCAACATCGGCCACGGGACAACCGCGTATGGCCTGAGCAAGACCGGCGCGGGCAAGCTCACGCTCAGCGGCGCGAACACCTACACGGGCGACACCAATATCAACGCGGGCGAACTGGAACTTCAGGGCGGGGCCGCCCTGGCCGATAACGCCGCTGTTGACCTGGGCACGGTCCCCAGCGCCAGACTCACCGTCACCAACAGCGAGATCATCGGTTCGCTCTCCGGCGGCGGCGCGGCGGGCGGTCATATCCAAATCGAAAGCGGCGAGACCCTGACCGTGAACCAGACCGCGGACCTCGAATACAACGGCCGCATCGGCGGCCTGGGCAACCTGAAAAAGACCGGCACGAACACGCTCACGCTGACCGGGGCCAATGACTACGAAGGGACCACCGAGGTTGACGCGGGCACGCTGGCTATCTCCCGCAGCAGCGGGCTCGGGACTGCGGACGGCGGGACCACCGTAAACGCCGGCGCGACCCTGAAACTGGATGGCGACAACCTCAGCGTGGCCGAGGACCTGAACCTTTCCGGCACGCTGGCCAACGCGGGCGACGGGAACATTTGGAGCGGCGCGCTGACGCTCACGGGCACGGGCACGCTGGACAGCGGGGCCGGCGAGACCCTGACCGTCAGCGGCGCTATCGGCGGCGCGGGCGGCCTGAACAAGACCGGCGTGGGCGTGGTCGCGCTCATGGGCACGGGCGTGAACACCTACGCCGGGGCGACCAATGTCAATGCGGGGATCCTGCGCGTTGGCAAGAGCAGCGCGCTCGGCACACCGGCCGCCCCGACCGGCGGAACAACGCCCATCACCAACACCACGGTCGCGGCCGGCGCGACCCTGGAACTGGCCCCCGCGGCCGGCATCAGCGGCCTGACTCTGGCCGCCACCGAAAGCCTGAGCCTGGCCGGGGACGGCGTCAATACCGCCGCGGCCGGCGACCCGGCGGTGTATCTCGGCGCGCTGCGCAATGTCAGCGGCAGTAATACCGTCAGCGGTACGATTACGCTCGCGGCCGATGCCACCATTCACAACGCCGCCCCCGGGGGCAACAGCCTCACGCTGGCCGGCATCAGCGGCGCGCATAATCTGACCGTTACGGGCGCCGGCAATACCACCATCAACGGCATTATCGCCATTGGCGCGGGCCGGCTGAGCAAGGCCGGCACGGGCCGGCTCACGCTCACGGGCGTGAACAGCTACACGGGCGACACCCATATCAACGATGGCGAACTGGAACTTGACAACGCCGACGGCAACAACGTCATCGCCCAAAGCGCCAATGTCATCCTGGCCTCTACCGGCAGCCCCAAACTGAGCATCGCCAGCAACCAGACTATCCGCTCGCTGCGCGGCGGCGGCGAAGTCGCCATCGCCGCCAGCCAAAGGCTGACCGTGGACCAGGCCGGCAACACGACCTACAACGGCCTCATCCGCGGTACGGGCGCGGGCGGCCTCACCAAAGACGGCACGGGCACGCTCACGCTCGGCGGCGCGAACACCTACGGCGGGACCACCCTGGTCAACGCCGGCGCGCTGGTCATTACCCATAGCAACGCGCTCGGCCTGGCCACGGCCGGCAACGGGACCAGCGTGGCCAGCGGCGCGACCCTGCGGCTTAGCGGCAATAATCTTGCCGTGGCCGATGCCCTGAGCCTTTCCGGCACGCTGGCCAACACGGGCGGCAATAACGAATACAGCGGCGCGCTGACGCTCGCGGGCACGGGCGCGCTGGACAGCGCGAGCGGCCGAACCCTGACCGTCAGCGGCGCTATCGGCGGCGCGGGCCGCCTGAGCAAGACCGGCGCGGGCGTGGTCGCGCTCTCCGGCACGGGCGATAACACCTACGCCGGGGCGACCAATGTCGCCGCCGGGATCCTGCGGATCCGCAAGAGCAGCGCGCTCGGGGCCGCGACCACGGCCGGCAACACCACCGTGGCCGCCGGCGCGACCCTGGAACTCGACTCGGCGAGCGGCAACCTCACGATTGCCGAAAACCTGGAACTGACCGGGCAGGGCGTCAATACCGCCGCGGACGGCGCCCCGCCGGTGTATCTCGGCGCGCTGCGCAACGTCAGCGGCGACAACACCGTCAACGGCACGATTACGCTCGCGGGCGACACCACCATTTACAGCGCCGGCGGCCGGAATAACAGCCTCACGCTCGCGGGCGTTATCAGCCACGGGGCAACCGCCTATGGCCTGCGCAAGATTGGCGCGGGCAAGCTCACGCTCACGGGCGCGAACAGCTACGAAGGCGACACCGACATCGACGCGGGCGAACTCGAACTCAACAACAGTGACAGCGCCGCCCTGCACGATAGCTCCGCCGTCAAGCTGGCCAATGTCGCCGGCGCTCAACTCACCGTCACCAACAGCGAGACCATCGGCGCGCTCTCCGGCGGCGGCGCGGCGGGCGGCAATATCGCCATTGCCAGCGGCGAGAGGCTGACCATAAACCAGGCCGGCAACACGAGCTACAGCGGCCTCATCCGCGGCGCGACCGCGGCCGGCCTCAGCAAAGACGGCACGGGCACGCTCACGCTCGGCGGCGCGAACACCTACGGCGGGACCACCCTGGTCAACGCCGGCGCGCTGGTCATTACCCATAGCAGCGCGCTCGGCCTGGCCACGGACGGCAACGGGACCAGCGTGGCCAGCGGCGCGACCCTGCGGCTTAGCGGCAATAATCTTGCCGTGGCCGATGCCCTGAGCCTTTCCGGCACACTGGCCAACACGGGCGGCAATAACGAATACAGCGGCGCGCTGACGCTCACGGGCACGGGCGCGCTGGACAGCGCGAGCGGCCGAACCCTGACCGTCAGCGGCGCTATCGGCGGCGCGGGCGGCCTGAACAAGACCGGCGCGGGCACGCTCGCGCTCATGGGCACGGGCGATAACACCTACGCCGGGGCGACCAATATCAATGCAGGGATCCTGCGCATCGGCAAGAGCAGCGCGCTCGGCACGCCGACGAGCGGCGCCAACGGCGGGACCACCGTGGCCGCCGGCGCGACCCTGGCACTCGCGGGCGGTAGCAGCGGCCTGACCCTGGCCGCTACCGAAAGCCTGGAACTGACCGGGCAGGGCGTCAATACCGCCGCGGAAGGCGCCCCGGCGGTGTATCTCGGCGCGCTGCGCAATGTCAGCGGCGACAACACCATCAACGGCACGATTACACTCGCGGGCACCACCACCATTTACAGCGCCGGCGGCACGGGTAACAGCCTCACGCTCGCGGGCGTCATCAGCCACGGGGCAACCGCGTATGGCCTGCGCAAGATTGGCGCGGGCAAGCTCACGCTCAAGGGCGCGAACAGCTACGAAGGAGACACCCACATCGACGCGGGCGAACTGGAACTTGACAACACCGACGGCAACAACGTCATCGCCCAAAGCGCCAATGTCATCCTGGCCACTACCGGCAGCCCCAAACTGAGCATCGCCAGCAACCAGACTATCCGCTCGCTGCGCGGCGGCGGCGAAGTCGCCATCGCCGACAGCCAAAGGCTGACCCTGAACCAGGCCGGCGATACGAGCTACAACGGCGTCATCAGCGGCGCGGGCGCGGCCGGCCTCACCAAAGACGGCACGGGCACGCTCACGCTGACCGGCGCGAACACCTACGGCGGGACCACCCTGGTTGACGCCGGCGCGCTGATTATCACCCACAGCAGCGCGCTCGGCCTGGCCACGGCCGGCAACGGGACCACCGTGGCCAGCGGCGCGACCCTGCGGCTTAGCGGCAATAATCTTGCCGTGGCCGATGCCCTGAGCCTCGGCGGCACGCTGGCCAGCCAGGGCGGCAATAACGAATACAGCGGCACGATGACGCTCACGGGCGCGGGTCCGGTCACGCTGAACAGCGCCACGGCCAACAACACCCTGACCGTCTCGGGCGCCGCCAGCCTCGGCAACCAGCGGCTTAATATCACGGGCGCGGGCCATACCGCCCTCACGGGCGCCATCAGCGGCGGCAACCAGACGGCCGGCGGCATCGTCAAGGACGGCGCGGGCCGCCTCACGCTGGAGGGCGATAACAACAGCTACATCGGCGCGATCCGGCTTGCCGATAACGGCGGCACGCTGCGCGTCAGGCACAGCAACGCGCTCGGCCGCGCCACGCTGGCCGGCCCCGTCACGATTGGGGCCGGGGCCACCCTGGAACTGGACGGCGGCGCGGGCAATCTGGCCGTGCAGAAGCGCGTCTTTCTGGCCAATAACAGCACCCTGCGCAACCTGAGCGGCGCCAACACCCTGCGTCCCCGGCTCACCATCACGCGCGGCGCGGCCAGCAGCCCCATTAGCGTCACCATCGACAACCGGCAGGCCCCGGCCTCGACCACGGACGCCAGCGCCAGCCTGACCCTGAGCGGGGTCAACCGCAACGCCACGGATTTCAGCGTTGCCCTGAGCTTCACCGGCCCCGGCAACACCTTCACCGGCCCCATCAACACCGGCGCGGACAGCAGCCTGAGCAAGGCAGGCACGGGCCGCCTCACGCTGAACGGGACCAGCAGCTACACCGGCCTGACCGACATCCGCCAAGGCACGCTCATCATCGGCGAAGACAACGCCATCAACGCGGGCAGCCGCCTGATCGTGGGTCAGTTGCAGAGCGGCGCGAGCGCGGCCGTGCCGGGCGTGTTTGCGATGGGCGAGCACAATCAGACCTTTAGCGGCGTGCGGCTGAACGCCGGTTCCATCACGGCCAGCCCGAGCGCGCCGAGCACGGATGACACGCCCCCGACCCGGGGCATTCTGACCGTGACCCCCGCGCGCCAGACGGGTGAGCCGGACGGCAAGGGCGAATTTGACCTCCGCAGCGGCACGATTCAGGCGATCCTCGCGGGCGCGGATGTCAATGTGATGAAGCGCAGCGACGGCACCACGGCCGCCGACCAGACCCCCACCGGGGCGGCCGCCGACATTGGCGGCACCGTGCGCCTCAGCTACACCGGCAGCCACCTCTACACCGGCGAGACCCGCATTCTGGCCGGCCGGCTGCTGTTTTCCGGCAGCGCCAGCGGCAGCATCCTGGTGGTGGAAAACAACACCACCCACGACCTCAAGGGCCGCGAGGAAAGCTATCGCGGCGTGCGCCTGATCCGGGGCAGCATCGTGGACACGGGCGATCCCGAGAACAGCACCAGCACGGGCAGCCTGACCGTCAACAGCGGCGGCGGCGTCCTGAGCGCCGGGGAATTTGACCTCAGGAGCGGCACGGTCAGCGCCAAACTCGCGGGCTCGGGCGACCTGGTCAAGAACGCGGCCACGGGCGCGGGCGTCCCGAACCGGGTCATCCTCTCGGGCAATAACACCTACAGCGGCCAGACCAGGATCAACAGCGGCATCCTGCGTATCACCAGCAATACCGCGCTGGGCACGGCCCCGATGGTCGGCGGCGTCACGCCCACGACCAACACCACCGTCAACAGCGGCGGCACGCTGCAACTCGCGGTCTCGGGCAGCCTTAACATCCCGGCCACCGAAAGCCTGACGCTGGACGGCGGCCTGCTCCATTCTCTGAGCGGCGCCAACACCTGGGCCGGGAATATCGATCTCGACGACGACAGCCGCATCCTGGCCCAATCGGCCGAGAGCGCGGCCGGCGCCACCACGGCCCCGGCCGCGACCACCCTGAGACTTTCCGGCGCGATCGACAAGGACGGTCACAGGCTGACGCTGGAAGCCACGGGCGCCGGCACGACCGGCGACGGGACAGAGACAAGACGCCGCGCGGCCTCGTCCATCACCGTCCAGCGCGCGGGCACGGACACGAACGCCATCGCCATCACTGGCGCGGGCGGCCTGCGCAAGGCCGGCAGCGGTCTGGTCACGCTGGCCAGCCGCAACGACTACACGGGTCTGACCGACATCATGGGGGGCGAACTGAAACTGGACATCGCCCGGGCCATTCAGGGCGCCGCGGTGCGACTGGCCAACACCAGCGGGGCCAGGCTCACGGTGACGCAAGACACCACCATCGGCGCGCTCTCCGGCGGCGGCGCGAACGGCGGCAATATCGAAATCACCAAAGGCCGCATCCTGACCGTGAACAGCGCCACGGGCGCGGACACCACGTACAGCGGCGTCATCAGCGAGACCGGCGCCTCAACGAACACGGCGCGGGTCAGCCTCGTCAAGACCGGCGCGGGCAAGCTCACGCTGGGCGGAAGCAACAGCTACACGGGCACGACCACGGTCAGCAACGGCATCCTCGCCATCAGCCACAGCAACGCGCTGGGCACGGGCACGGGCGCGAACGCCCGCGTCACCGTGAACACCGGCGGCACGCTGGAACTCGAAGGCCCCACCAGCGGTACCGGTCTCAGTCTCGGCAAGCTGCTGACCCTGAACGGGCCGGGTTTTAACAGCGGCACGACAGAATCGCCGTTGTATCAAGGCGCGCTGCACAACGCCCTCGGCAACAACACCTGGTCCGGCGCGATCACGCTGGCGGGCAATACCACCATCGTCCAGGCGATCCTCGGCAATACCCTGACCCTTAGCGGCGGGGTGGGCCTGGCCACGGACGTCACGGGCGCGACCCTGACCCTGGCAGGCAACGGCAATACCGCAATCACCAACGCCATCGCCACCGGCACGGGCGGCCTGAGCAAGACCGGCGGCGGCACGCTCACGCTCAGTGCGACCAACACCTACACGGGCGTTACCCGGGTGGAAGGCGGCACGCTGAAACTCGGCCAGGACGCCGCGATAGACGACGACAGCAGGCTGGTGGTCGCGGGCGGGACCTTCGACCTCGCGGGCTATGACAATACCTTTGACGGCGTGCAACTGCTCAGCGGCACGATTAGCGACAGCGGCCGCACGGTTCTGAACCTGGACACGCCCGAATCCGTTACAGGCAAGCTCACGCTGAACAACGCCAGCACAAGCAGTCTCCGCTACTTCGACCTGCGGGAGGGCACGGTCAGCGCCCGGCTCGCGGGCACGGCGGGCCTGAGAAAGACGGGCGCGGGCAAGGTCACCCTGGCCTCCGCGAACAGTTACACCGGCGCTACTTTCATCGACGCGGGCACGCTCGCTATCGGCGACAACCACGCCCTGGGTTTCGATGACAGCGACGAAGCCGCGTCCACCACCACCACCACCGTCGCCACGGGCGCGACCCTGGAACTGGACCCCGGGGCGGGCGAGACGCTCACCATCAACAACGAAAACCTGACCCTGAACGGGCAGGGCGTGCTTGACGGCGATGTTCGCCAGGGCGCGCTGCGCAACGTCAGCGGGACCAACACCTGGAGCGGCGCGATCCGGGTGGCGAGCAATGCCACCACCATCCACAACGCCAACACCACCGGCACGGCGCCCACGCTTATCCTGAGTGGTACCCTGACCCTGGAAAGCGCCACGGACCCGGCCGTGGCCGCCAACCTCACCCTCACGGGCGCGGGCAAGACCCGCATCACGGGCCAGATTACCGGCCTCGGCGGCCTGATTAAACAGGGCGGGGGTACGCTGGTGGTTAATAACAGCAGCAGCACCAACCCGAACAACTACCAGGGCGGCACTGAAATCAGGGAAGGCGAACTCGAACTTCAGGGCGGCGAGGCCAGCCCGGATCACGGCGCGGCCGGGCAGGGCGTGACGCTTTCCAGAGGCGCGACACTGCGCGTGAGCAACAACGAGACCATCGGCTCGCTCAAAGACGCGGCGGAAAGCAATCCGGGCGGCAATGTCGTAATTGTCAAGGGTCAGACCCTGACGGTTGCCAACGCGACAGACACGACCTATTCCGGCGTCATCAGCGAAGCGAACCCCGCGGGCGAGACCTCCACGCTCAGCGCCAACCTTACCAAGACCGGCGCGGGCGTCTTTACATTGGCAGGCCAAAGCACCTACACGGGCCGGACCCGCGTTCAGGGCGGGACCCTGGCGCTGGGCCGGGACCAGGCCATTAGCCGCGGCAACCAGCTTTTTGTAGAGAATGGCGCCACCTTTGCGCTGGGCCGGTTTAATAACACCTTTGCCAATAACACCGGCAGAACCGGCATTCTCAACAGCGCGCTGGTCTCCCTTTCCGACGGCAACATTACCCGCAACCCGGAAGCGGGCGAGAACCAGGGCGTGCTGACCGTGAACGGCGGACCGCTGCTCGGGGTGGGTTTTGCGCTGCGAAAAGGCGCGGTCAGCGCCATCCTGGCGGGCAACACGGGGCTTACCAAGCTCAACCCCTTGGATCGCACGGTGACTACGGTGGTATTGAGCGGGGCCAACCGCTACACGGGCCGGACCGATGTCAGTGAAGGCACGCTGGCACTGGGCGCGAATGATGTGATTCCCGATGGCAGCACGGTGGATATCGGGACTGATGATGCCAGCCCTGTCGCCGCCATCTTCGACCTGCGGGGCTTCAACGACACCGTGGCCGGCGTGGTGCTCCGCAGTGGCAATATCAACGGCACGGGTACCCTGACCGTCAACAGCACCGGCAAATTTGACCTGCGGCGCGGTACCGTGCGCGCGGCGCTCGCGGGCACGGCCGACCTTGAAAAGAACCAGGTGAGCGCGACGATAGCGGGCCCGGTCACCCTGAGCGGCACGAACACCTACGAGGGCGAGACCAATATCAACGCGGGTAACCTCACCGTCACGGGCAACAACGCCCTGCCCGACAACAGCGCGGTCACGCTCAACAATGACGCGACCAACAACAGCGCCAAGCTCATCATCCAGGCCAGCGAGACCATCGGCACGCTCGCGGGCGGGCACAACACGGGCGGCGGCCATATCGACATCACCAAAGGCCAGACCCTGACCATAAACCAGACCGCCCCCGGTGTTTACAACGGCGTTATCCGCGAGATCGGTGATTCCACGACAGACCGCGCCAGCCTCATCAAGCAGGGCGCGGGCAAGCTCACTTTGGGCGGGACGAATCTCTACACGGGTCTGACCACGGTTCGGGAAGGCATCCTGGCGGTTACCAACGATGACGCGCTTGGCACGGCCGACATGGGCACGCTCGTCAACACCGGCGCGGCGCTGGAACTGAGCAACAACGTGACGGTCGTCAGTGAAGCCCTGACGCTGAGCGGGGCCGGCGTATCCGCCACGCCGGGCGCGCTGCGCAACGCCACGGGCGACAACACCTGGAATGGCGCCATCACGCTGGCAGGCGACACCACCTTTGCCAGCGACAGCGGCCGCCTGACCGTGGGCAGCGCGTTGACCCTGACCCACAGCGACGAGGCCGCCGACCTCACCATCACGGGCGCGGGCGACACCACGCTGAACGGCCGCATTACGGGCCTCGGCGGTCTGATCAAACAGGGGGCGGGTACGCTGGTGGTCAGCAACAGCAACAGCGCCAACCCGAACGACTACCTGGGCGGCACTGAAATCAGGGAAGGCGAACTCGAACTTCAAGGCGGCGAGGCCAGCCCGGATGACGGCGCGGCCGGGCGGGGCGTGACGCTGTCCACAGACGCGACGCTGCGCGTGAGCAACAGCGAGACCATCGGTTCGCTCAGAGATAATTCAGCCGACACCACGCCGGGCGGCAATGTCGTGCTGGGTGGGTTCGTCGTACTGACTGTCAACAACGATACCGACAACCCCACCACCTTTTCCGGCGAGATCAGTGACGGCGGGGGCTTTGGCCGACTCACCAAGGACGGCGAGGGCGTCTTTACATTGGCAGGTGAAAACACCTATACCGGCCTGACCACTGTCAAAGGCGGTACCCTGGCGCTCGGCAGAGATAACGCGATTGCCGGCAGCAATGTTCTGCGCATTGAGAGCGGCGGCATCTTTGACCTCCGCGCTTTCAGCAATGCCTTCACAAGAGGCGTTCAACTGGCTTCCGGCGAGATCCGGGCCACGGGCGCGGACTCGAACCGCGATTCGAATCAGGGCAAGCTGTTTGTGAATAACCCCATTGGTGCATTTTCCCTTTTCAGCGGCACGATTGAGGCCAAGCTCGCGGGCACGGCGAAGCTCAGTAAAGTAACCACCGGCACGGTCAGACTGCGCGGCCTCAACAGCTACACGGGCATTACCGAGATTTCTAAAGGTACCCTGGCGCTGGAAGGAAGCGATGATGTGCTTCCCACTAACACCAGGCTGGAAGTGGGCACTGTAAGGGTTTCCGGCCCCGATGCCACTGACGCCACCCTGGACCTCGGCACAACCAACGCCACCGTGGGCCATGTCCTGCTCCGCGGCGGCAACATCGTCCGCGCCGCGGGCGCGACCGCGAATCAGGGCGTCCTGACGGTTAATCCGGCCGCCGGCGACAAGATTGACCTCCGCCGTGGCACGGTCAGCGCGATCCTCGCCGGGGACGCGAACCTTGAAAAGGATAGCGTGACGATAACCTGGCGTGTACTTCCAGCGCCGGCCGTAACAGAAACCAGACAAGGCGTCGTCACCCTCTCCGGTCCCAACCGCTACACGGGCACGACCACCATCAACGCCGGCGAACTCGTCCTCACGGGCGGCGCCGCCCTCCCCGACAACAGCGCGGTCGCGCTCGCCACTGCCACCAGCGCCAAGCTCACCATCCAGAACACCGAGACTATCGGTTCGCTCTCCGGCGGCAGCGCCACGGGCGGCGGCATCGACATCACCAAAGGCCAGACCCTGACCGTCAACCAGACCACTGATGGCGTTTACAACGGCGTTATCAGCGAGGTCGGCGACACGGGCCGGGCCAACTTCACCAAGACAGGCGCGGCCAGACTCACGCTTGGCGGCCTTAATCTTTATACCGGCCTGACCACGATTAACGCGGGCACGCTGGCCATCGCCAACACCGGCGCGCTCGGCAGCGGCACGGGCAGCCTGGGTACCGTAGTCAACACCGGCGGCGTGCTCGAACTCGCGGGCGGCGGCCTCAACATAGAAGACGAAGAACTGGCATTGAACGACGGCACGCTGCGCAATGCGGCCGGCGAAGGGGACGCGGATAACACCTGGGGCGGCGCGATAACGCTGGCCGGCAGCGGCGGGCGCATTGACGGCACGGGCGGCCTGACCCTGGACGGCGCCATAGACGGCACAACCGTCGGGCAACAGGATTTGACGATCGCCGGTTCGCTCACGGCCAGCTTCAACAGCGCCATCGGCGGCCGCGTGGCGCTGCGTGATTTTATCGTCGAAGGCGCGGCCCAAATCATCCTGAACGCCAACCTGACGGCCACGCGGCGCGTGACGTTCAGCAACATCACGGCGGCCGAGGCCGTCAACCAGACCGCCGGCGTACTGCGCGCGCCGGAACTGCTGCTGCAAAACAACGCCGGCAGCGTCAACCTGGTCAGCGAAGGCAACGACATCACCACGCTGGCGGGGGCGAATCTGAACGGGCAACTCAACTACATCGACCGCAACGGCTTTACCATCGGCACGGTCGGGGATGTCAGCGGCATCACCACCAACAACGCCGGGGTCAGCCTCGCGGCGGGCCTCGCCGAGGCGGGCGCCCTCAACATCGGCGCGGACATCCGCGCCGGCAGCGGCGAAGTCCGGCTTGCCAGCCAGAACGGCGACATCAACGGCGCGGGCGGGGTTGTGGCTACTTCCAGCCGCCTGACAGTCACGGCCAGCGGCGGCATAGGCGTTAATGGCGCGTTCAGAACAGAATTCACCGGCACAGAAGCGGGCAGCCTGAATATCAGTACTTCAGGCGCGGGCGCGGCCGGCAACATCAACCTGATAGACCCGGGCCTGAACACCCGCGTGTTGGCACTCAACACGGACGATGCCACCGCGCAAACCATACGCCTCCGTCGTCATTCCGGCGAAAGCCGGAATCCAGGACAAACAACTTCCGGCGAAAGCCGGACTCCGATCCTCGTAAACAACACAACCGCCGGCGCAAGCGCCCTTGACGCCAACGACACCCTCATATTCGACGGCCCCGCCCAACTCGACAGCGACATCAACACCAACAACCCGGCCTTCACCTTCAACGGCCCGGTCACAACCAACGCCAACCTGCCTACAGCAGGCAGGCCGCGCATCAACACCGGCCGGGGCGCGCTGACCTTCCGCTCCACCATAAACGCCGGCGCGAACACCCTCGCGCTGACCTCCAACCGCCTGACGCTGTTCGACGACATCACCGCCGGCGCGCTCGACATGAGCGGCGCAACCGAACTGGTCATCTCCGGCAACAGCCCGACCCTGAACGTCAACCCGGTCAACATCCGTTTCCCGAACACCATGACCGGCCGGGGCGCGCTGACCATTCCGGGCATGCGCGGCCAGGACCTCGACGTGGGCGCGGGCCTCAGGCTGGCGGCCAACATGCGCGGCTACCGCGGGCACCTGATCATCGGCGGCCGCATCACGCCCGAGGGCATGACGCCTTACTACGGCCGCTCCGTGAGCAACATCAGGGTCAACGTGCCGAACCTGACCATCAGCCGTCCCATAGAGACCGGCGGCCCCCTGACGCTGCTGGCCGGGGACATCCGGCTGACGGCGAACATCCGCACGGGCGGTCAGCTTGGCATCCTGGCCGCGGGGCCGAATGTGCCGGGGCTGTCGGGTTCCCGGGGCGTGATTGACGCCTCGGCCGGGCCGGTCAGGCTGAGCGTGCCGGCAGACCGCGTTGACCCGGCCCGGCCCTCGGCGGCGCTGGTGGCCGTTGGCGGCTTCGCCAGCTCGTCCAACATCAACCTGTCGCTGGCCCGGCGCGAACTTGATGTGGCCAGCGGCCAGGGCGCGGCCAGCTTTGACCCCGGCAGCCGCTTCACCGACCGCGTCACCGACCCCGCCTTCCGCGACTTTGTGGCGCGGCTGGGCATGACGCTCGGCGCCAGCGGGCCGCTTGGTCTGCAATTTGCGCAGGCGTTCTCCAGCAACCCGGCGGCGGGTCTGGTGGCCGCTGAGACCCTGGCGTTTGTGGATTTAAGCCTGCTTGGGGAAGAACTGACCCTGTTCGGCATGATTGGGGCCGGCATCGCGCTGTCGCTGTCGCAATGCGAAGAACAATACGGCTGCGCGCCCAACATCACCCTGGCAGAACTCGACACCCTGATCGAACAACTGGAGGCCCGCGTCAACGAACTTGAACGCCGCTGGGTGGAAGCGGACGACGCCGGGCAGGCGGTGGTCTATCAACAATTGTTTGACTACTGGCGCGAACTGAAAACCTTTGAGGACTACCGTGAAGAGTTGAAAAGATACATCCTCACGGAAGAAGACCCCGGCGAGGACAGCCTGGAGGCGCTGCCGGAGGCGACCGGGGACAGTGATGAAGTGGCCAGGCTGACCCGCGTATTACAAAGCGTGCGCGCCCGCGTCCGCTGGCTGGAAGGGCTCAAAACCGACCCGGCCGAAAGGGAACGCCTCGGCCAGACCACGGGCGCGGAACTCACCCTTGACCGTCTGGAAGCCATCATAGAAGCCACCCGCGCCCAGGCCGGTTCCATAGAAAACCGCATCCGCCTGCTGCTGGAAGGCGCCAGGGCCATGCTGCCGGCAGAGCCGGACTTCAAGGCCGAGGCGGGGGATTATGAGGCCATGGATGTCGTGCAATACGGCGACCCCTCATTCGACCTTGGGGCCTTGACAGGGGAAAGGGGTTTGTATTGACGGGGAAGCAGTAACAAGCCCCCGCTGTCATTTATGGACAGGAGTCCTGTATGCGGCGACCTGCCTGTTGCAGGCAGGGCCAGGCGGGAATGACAACACAACACTTGCACTAACAACCCATTCCCGGTAAATTCCGCAGAATCCCGCCAATTCCCAAGGAAAACCGCATGGCCACGATGATCACAGAAGTGTACGAAGCCTTCCGCAAAGTCGGCATCCCCGACCCCGAGGCAAAGCATGCGGCCGAGGCCCTGTCGGCGGAAAATGTGAGCACAAAAGCCGATATAAACGGGGCAGAAAAGAGGCTGGGCGAAAGGATCAGCCGAGAGGTTGCCGCGCTTGATGACAAGTTCAGCCGCAGGATGACCGATCTTGATGACAAGTTGAGCGACAGGATTGCCGACCTTGATAGCAAGCTGAACGAGAGGATTACCGATCTTGATGACAAGTTGAGCGACAGGATGACCGCGCTTGATGATAAGTTCAGCCGTGAAATTGCCGGCGTCAAAGCCAGTATAGCCAAACAGGATCGAGACATGGCCGTGATGAAATGGATGATGGCGACAACCATAGCAGGCATTCTCTCCCTTGTGATCAAGAGTTTTTTTCCAGTTTAAAAACCTTGTTTCCCATTCCGGCCTGCCTGCCACGGCAGAGCCTAAGCGGGAATGCCAACACAACACTTGCGCCAGCAAGCCATTCCCGGTAAATTCCGCAGAACAAACCAATATCAGGGAAAACCGATGGCCACGATGATCACAGAAGTGTACGAAGCCTTCCGCAAAGTCGGCATCCCCGACCCCGAGGCAAAGCATGCGGCCGAGGCCCTGTCGGCGGAAAATGTGAGCACAAAAGCCGATATAAACGGGGCAGAAAAGAGGCTGGGCGAAAGGATCAGCCGAGAGGTTGCCGCGCTTGATGACAAGTTCAGCCGCAGGATTACCGACCTTGACGACAAGTTGAGCGACAGGATTACCGCGCTTGATGACAAGCTCAGTGAAAAAATCAGCCGTGAGATTGCCGGCGTCAAAGTCAGTATAGCCAAACAGGATCGAGAAATGGCCGTGATGAAATGGATGATGGCGACAACCATAGCAGGCATTCTCTCCCTTGTGATCAAGAGTTTTTTCCCGGTTTAAAAATATCGTTTCCCGTCCTCCCGCCGTCATTTATGGACAGGAAGTCCTGTATGCGGCGACCTGCCTGTTGCAGGCAGGTCAGGAGCAAGCTGCCGAGGATGCCCGTACCGCCTGGCCTGCCTGCTGCAGGCAGGCGGAAGGGGATGTCAGGGTGTTAAACAGGTTCCGACTTTTGCCGGCCTGCGCATAGCGGGCGGAAATGACTGCATTATTGACATTCCCGCTTATGCGGGAATGTATTGAATAAACCACTGGATTCCGGCCTTCGCCGGAATGACGACGGGGGCTGTTGGATGTTCTTCCGCCTTCCTATAGCAGGCAGGCCGGAATCCAGGAAGGCGATACCGGGGTGTTAAATGGATGCCGGTCTGCACCCGCCGGCACAAGCCAAAATGCCCCTTACACCCCCAAACTCAAGCCGCCACTTCCCGCATTGCCTGTTCCCGCCGCCATTGCTGAAACGGACGCCATTGCAGGGCCAGCACCAGCGCGATCAGCGCCAGACCGATCAGGTAGATCCACTCCTTGGGCGGCTGGTCGGGTCTGGCCACTTCCACCCGCGTGACAATATCGCCCCAGGTCGCGCCGGCCTTTTCGGCCAGGCCCTGGAAGCCGACCAGATTATTTATCTCATAGTCGCCGCCGTCCGCAAGCGGCGTGAGTTCCAGACCGAAGGCCGCCGGCCCGTCCGCCTCTGCCGGCGCCTTGAGCGTAAACAGCCTGAACCGGTCGCCGTAATCGGTCTGTCGGGTGATATGCACGCGCACCCGCTGTTCCGGCTCGACGGCAAACTCTCCGGCCACGAAATTGGCGACCGGGATCTCTTCAAACGCCGGCGAGATCTTGTTCATCACATAATCGGGCCGGAACAGGGCGAACATCGCCAGCAGCAGCAATATGGCCTCATACCAGCGCACCTTGACCAGCAGCCAGCCCTGGGTGACGGAACTGAAACAGAAGATCGCCAGCAGGGAGACGATGAAGATCATGATCCCGTGCAGCCAGGAATCCACCCCGATCAACAATAATTCCGTGTTGAAGATGAACACAAACGGCAGCAGGGCGGTGCGGATGTCATACAGAAAACTCTGCACCCCGGTGCGCAGCGGATTTTCGCCGGAAATAGCCGAGGCCGCAAAGGCCGCCAGACAGACCGGCGGGGTCGAATCCGCCATCAGACCGAAATAGAAGACAAACAGATGCACGGTGATCAATGGCAATTCCAGGCCGGCGGCGGAACCAAGCTCAACCAGCACCCCGGCCAGCAATGAAGCCACCACCAGATAATTGGCCGTGGTCGGCAGGCCCATGCCCAGCAACAGCGCCAGCAGGGCCGTCAGGATCAGCAGCAGATAGACATTGCCGCCGGACAAGGTCTCGACCACGCCGACCATGGCATTGTTCAGGCCGGTTGAAGACACGGCCCCGACAATGATCCCGGCCGTGGCGACCGCCACGGCGATGCCGGTCATATTGCGCGCGCCCGTCACGAGGCCGCTGTAAATCTCCGCCAGCGAGCCCTTGAGGCCGGCGCTGAGGCCGTCGTTTTGCCGGCGGGCATCGCGCAGATGTTGATAGACGATGATCCCCATCAGCGCCAGATTGGCATAAAACACTGCGGCCCCGGCCGTGAGCCGCGCCACCATGAGCAGATAGACCAGGACGATGATCGGGATCAGAAAATGTATGCCGCTCAAAAAGATCGCCAGCAGCGCCTTGCCCCGGATTTCCTTGGGAAAATCATTGGCCGTCAGTCCCTGCAAGCCGAGCTTGCAGGCTTCCAGGTGCGAAATATAAAACAGCGCCATATAGGAAATGACGGCCGGTATCAGCGCATGGAGCAACACATCGAAATAGGAAATGCCGATCAACTCGGCGATGATGAAGGCGGCCGCGCCCATGATCGGCGGCATGATCTGCCCGTTGGTGGAGGCCGCGACTTCAATCGCGCCCGCCTTGGTGCCCGGGAAACCGGTTTTTTTCATCACCGGGATGGTAAACGTGCCGGTCGTGACCACATTGGCGATCGAAGAGCCGGAGATCGACCCGGTCATGCCGGAGGCCAGGATCGCGGCCTTGGCCGGGCCGCCGCGGTATTTGCCGACCATGGCAAAGGCAAGGTCCAGGAAATAGCGCCCGGCCCCGGCGCGATCCAGCAACGCGCCGAATAACACGAACAGGAAGACGAAGCTGACCGAGACATCAATGGGAATGCCGAAGATCGCCTCGCCGGTAAACCAGTGATAACCGATCAACCGCTCCAGCGAGACGCCTTTATGGGAAATGACGTCCGGCATTTGCTGGCCGAAGATGGAATAGACCAGGAACAGGCCGGCCACGATCACCAGCGGCAGCCCGACCGAGCGCCGGGTGGCCTCCAGCAGCATGAACATACCCACCCCGCCGATGATCGCCTCCACCGGCACGCCGCCGATCTCCAATAAAATGCCGCTGCGCGAACTGATGCCCGCGTAATTAAAATACACATAGAGCGCCGTCCCGGTGGCGACCAGGGCCAGGGCAATATCCAGCGGCGGCACCTTGTCGCCGAAGGATTTCTTCGACCCCGGAAACAGCAAAAACGCCAGCAACAGGCCGAAGCCCAGATGAATTGCCCGCGCGGGCACGCCGCCGGTGGCGGTAAAACCTAAGGGAATGGCAAAGGGCGAGGCGATAAATAACTGAAACAGCGACCAGGCGGCCGCGATAATGCCGATGACCACGGCGTAGCTCGGCGCCAGTTGCCGGCCGCTGTTTTCAAACTTATCAATGGTCGCCTGGATATTATCCTGGCCGGGGCCGGCGCCGTCAGCCGGTGGTGACGTTTGCGTCATGATTCCGCACTCCCCCTGTTGTTATCTTTGGAAGCTCTGAATAAATCCATCCTGGATTTCCCTGCCTGCAACAGGCAGGTCAGAGCACGCAAGGTGAAAATGCGATTTTCACCTTGCTTCAAAATCAATGACTTGCATCATTGCCAAGTTATTGATTCTGGGGCGGTACGCCTGCCTGCTGCAGGCAGGTCCCTGTACCGCAGGAAACTCTGATTCAATCAGAGTTTCCCTTTGGAACCGGGGGACTGATCCCGGTCCCCCGGGGCCGGGCCTGCTGACAGGGTGTCAACAAGGCCCAGGTAAACTTACATCCAGCCTTGCTCTTTATAATAACGCGCCGCGCCCGGGTGCAGCGGCGCGGACAGCCCGGCGGAGATCATCTCTTCCGGTTTCAGCGTGGCAAAGGCCGGGTGCAGCTTGCGGAAATCGTCAATATTCTCAAACACGGCCCGCACCACTTCATAAACCACATCATCGGCCACGCGCGCGGAAGTCACGAAGGTCGCCTTCACGCCGAACGTCGTCACATCGGCAGTGGTGGTTTTATAGGTGCCCCTGGGGATGGTCGCCCAGGCGTAATAGGGGCGATCTTTGGTCACGAGGGATTGGGCCAGCGCGTTGTTGAAATTCACGATTCTTGCGCCGCAGCCGTCGGTGGCCACGGAAACGCCCGCGTTCGGCACCCCGACGGTATAAACATAAGCGTCAATACGCCCGTCGCAGAGCGCCTTGGATTGCTCGGTTGAGGTCAACTCGATGGCCTGGGCGAAGTCGCGCTTGGTCCAGCCCGCGGTTTTCATCAGAAAATCCATCGTGCCGCGCTGGCCCGAGCCCGGATTGCCGATATTGACGATCTTGCCTTTCAGATCGTCAAAGCCGTTGATATCCGAATCGCCGTCAACAATGATCTGCAACGGCTCCGGGTGGACGGAAAACACCGAGCGCAGATCCGGCTGCCGGTTGCCCTCCCAGCGGGCGCTGCCGTTGTAGGCGTGATACTGCCAGTCTGACTGGGCCACGCCGAAATCCAGTTCGCCCGTGCCGATATTGGCAATGTTGTAATTTGAACCGCCCGTGGACGGGGCCGAGCAGCGGATGCCGTGCTTGCGGCCCTCCTTGCGGCCCTCGGCGGCCTCCTTGTGGATCATGCGGCAGATTGAATTGCCGACCACAAAATAGACCCCGGTCGGCCCGCCGGTGCCGATGGCGATAAAGGTGCGGCTCGCCTGGGCCGGCGCGCCGACCAGACCAAAGGCCAGCACTGCCATAGTTACTGTGTAAAGCGCAAACTTATTCATGGGTTCAACACCTCCCGATATTATCAAGCCTGACTTAAAGCGGATACGTCAGACGCAGGGCGCCCCGCGCTTCCAGGGCGGGGCGTTTCGTGCGATTCTCTCCAAATCGTCAGGCCATGCTATACCAAATCACAACACACGTACACAATTATTACAGGCTCGTCGTCATTCCGGCGAAGGCCGGAATCCAGGAGGGCGGGCCGGGATGTGATATGAACGCCAGTTCTGTCTAATTGTCATTCCCGCCTGGGCGGGAATGTATGACATAAACCACTGGATTCCGGCCTTCGCCGGAATGACGGCGGGGGCGATAGGCGCATTATGAGCGATATTAACCATACTATGGCCAGGATACCTGACACCTTATTTTAGATGAGGTGACCTTGCCTGGATTCCTCGGCGGCCTGTTCCAGACGCCGCTCTACCACCTACATCCCTGTAGGCGAGCTTTCGCTGGAATGACGACAAGGGAAACAGGTATCATACACAAAAACCCGGCCACGCCACGCGCGACACATAAAATCATCAAAACCGGCAAAGACCAGACACGGCAAGCAGGAGAATGGGCATGCACGACCACAACACCATCACAGAAGAAACCGGGGCCATCTCCGCGCGCAAGCTGGCCCTCATGCGGGTCGCCATCGCCGCCAACCATGTCGGCGAACAAATCCCGCTGGCCGGTTTTATTGACACGGACGGCCTCCGCCAAAGCGTGGCCGATCTAAAGCGCGGCTTCCCCGACCATTTTGAACACAGCTTCGCGGTCAAGGCCAACAGCATGAGCGCCGTGCTAAAGCTGCTCAGAGAATCCGGCATGAATGCCGAAGTGGCCAGCGAGGGCGAGATTGCCCAGGCGTTGAAGGCGGGCTTCGCGCCGGCCAATATCGTGTTTGATGAACCGGCCAAGCGCGGCGCCGTGATCGACGCCGCCATAAAAAAGGGCGTCAACCTGAATATAGACAACTTTCAGGAATTCGACCGGGTCGCGGCAAGCGTGGCCAGACACGGCGCAAATTCGCGCATCGGTTTCCGCGTCAACCCGCAAACCGGGGCCGGCAGCATCGCCGCCATGAGCACCGCCACGGCCACCTCCAAGTTCGGTATTCCGCTGCAAGACGAGGGCGTCAGGGCGCGGCTTATCCAACTCTACGCGGCGCATCCCTGGCTCACCTCCCTGCACACCCACGCCGGCTCCCAGGGCTGCCCTATGGCGCTCATGGCCGAGGCCATCGCCGCGCTGGTGAATCTGGCCGAAGAAATCAACGACCGGATCGGCGCGCGGCAAGTGCGGACGCTCGACATCGGCGGCGGCCTCAGCGTCAACTTTGAAAGCGAGGCCGTCCGGCCGCGTTTCAAGGACTATGCCGATTTTCTAAAGGCCCGGACGCCGCTGCTGTTTTCCGGCAAATACCGGGTCCTGACCGAATTCGGCCGCGCCGTCATGGCCAAAAACGGCTTTATCCTGGCCCTGGTCGAATACACCAAACGCGCGGGCGGCCAACACATTGCGATTACCCAGGGCGGCGCGCAGATCGCGGCCAGAACCGTGTTTATGCCGAAGGCCTGGCCGCTTAGAGTGACCGCCCACCATGCCGATGGCAGCCTCAAGACCGGCCGCCCCGAACCGCAGGATATTGCCGGCCCCTGCTGTTTCTCCGGCGACAAGCTGGCCACGGGCTACCCCCTGCCGCTGCTGGAACCGGGCGATATCGTCGCCGTACACGACACCGGCGCCTACTACTTCTCCAACCCCTTCTACTACAACAGCCATCCGGCCGCGCCCGTCTATGGCTTCACCTCGGCGGGCGATGAATTCGCCATCACCACCCTGCGCCCGGCCCAGACTATCGAGGCAATGATGGCCGTGATCGGATAAGTGTTCAGTCTGACGCCCCAGTCGTCATTCCGGCCTGCCTGCTGCAGGCAGGGCTCATGCGGGAATGACAACCAACAAACACCCCTGCCCCCATGACAAATAAAAACGCATGGCGCCCCAACACAACGCCTGCAACCCTCCGCCAACGCGCCGCGCTCTACCGGACGATCAGGCAATTTATGCAAGCGCGTGAAATCCTGGAAGTCGATACCCCGATATTGAGTCACTACGGCATCACCGACCCCAACATAGAAAGCCTGTCGCTCAAATCCGCGCTGTCCAGCCCGGCGCTGTACCTGCACACCTCGCCCGAATTCTGCATGAAACGCCTGCTGGCCGCAGGCGCCGGGCCGATCTATCAAATCTCGCATGTATTTCGTGATGAAGAATGCGGCCGCCAACACCTGCCCGAATTCTCGCTGCTGGAATGGTACCGGCCCGGTTTCGATTACTATCAACTCATGGACGAAACCGGGGACCTGCTTACAGCATTGCAACTGGCAAGGCCCGAGCGGCTCAGCTATGCCGCGGCCTTTCAAAAAGTTCTGGGGATTGACCCGCACACCGCAACGATTGCAGAAATGAGAGAGATAAGCCGGGCAAGCGGCTGGCAAGACGCCACCCGTGACAGGCAGGAACTGCTGGATTTCATATTCTCAAGCCGCGTGATAACCGCCCTGCAAGCCCCGACCCCCTTGATCATCTACGACTACCCGGCCTGCATGGCCGCGCTTGCGACCCTGAAAGCCGCCGACCCGCCTGTCAGCGAACGCTTTGAATTGTTTATCAACGGTCTGGAGATCGCCAATGGCTTCAACGAACTCCGCGATGCCGCCGAACAACGCCAGCGCTTTCAAACAGATATGGCCCGCCGCCGGCGCCGGCAAAAGCAAAGCCCGCCGATCGATCCGCGATTCCTGGCGGCCCTGCAATCCGGCCTGCCCAAATGCGCCGGTATCGCCCTCGGCCTGGAACGCCTGATAATGGCCATCGGCGGGCACGAAGACATAAATGAAGTTTGCGCCTTTACCTTGCAAAATAATTGATGTCATTCCCGCTCATGCGGAAATGTATAGTTAAACCACTGGATTCCGGCCTTTGCCGGAATGACGGAGGAGTGAAGACGACGCCGGGCCGGCCGGGGTGATGTATTGGAAGATCATTGCCAAAGTCGAACCGGCACTCACAATTCGCTTACAGTTCTTTAGCTTCGGCTTCTACACACATATCCGTGTGCGCATACATTTCATTTTTTATAGCATGACCGAGAGAAAATAAAAATATCTGTTTGCCTTCCCTGCGCGCAAACTTCATGGCAGGGATGAAATCAGAATCCCCGGTGACAAGCACAATCACATCAGCCTGATTTTTGAGGGACAAGGAAGAAATATCAAGGCCGATTCGCATATCCACCCCCTTTTGCTGAATATTAGGCATTAAATCAGCAGATGTTAAATGCAGGCCCGTGTCAGTTTTGTCCGCTTTCAGCAGATAAGGTTTGACGATCCATCCCCGAAACTGTGTTTCCCCAAGCCTTACGGCGAAATAAGGTTTCTGCTTCAGTTCATCCAGCAATTGCATATTTGCCTCATAGAGAGGATTTTGAGAGAAATCGCAGGTACGCCGGTTATTTCTGCCGCCCGTTAATGGAATTGGTTTTTTGGCGCTTAGCGGTTCCGCGTCGTAGTAATAGACACGGTGCAGCGCAGAATTTATCAGTTCGGGATGAGATTTGACTTTTTCGGTAAAGTCAAAGACCTGAGTGGCCGTCATGGGGCTTTGCTGTGAACCCAGCTTCCGCTTCAGAAAACCGGCATCGATCAATACTGCGAACTTTCTCACTCCAGGCAATTGATTTTAATAAAATAAGGTGGCGGGTCGGCGCGCGAGACAAAGTCTTCAGAGACGGTACGCCTTCCGGGACTCAAATGTCTTCTTGGATTGTAGCGCGCCTTCCGCCGTTTTTTATCTAAGATGCTATATTAAACGGGTTTATCAGTTTTTCAATAAATTTTATCGGCCTCCGCCTGCCTGCCGCAGGCTGACCAAAATGACGAAAACGCATCAAATCAGAACTCCGTCATTCCGGCGAAGGCCGGAATCCAGGAAAAACAACCCATTCCCGCCCAGGCGGGAATGACATTATTTATCCTTGCAAATCGAAATTAAAAATTTCAATATGCAAGGATGATTGAACGAAGCATCAAACGGCGGGTGACAGAAGCCCTGGATCGTCAGGCCGCGGTGGCCCTCATCGGCCCGCGTCAGGTCGGCAAAACCACGCTGGCCTGCGAGATCGCCGAAGAACGGGATGCGCTGTATCTGGATTTGGAAGATCGCAATGATCGTGAAAAATTATCCGACCCCGGACTGTTTCTGGAACAATACGAAAATCGATTGGTAGTGCTTGATGAGATCCACCGCACGCCCGAACTCTTCCAGACACTGCGGGGGGTCATTGATAAAGGACGCCGCAAGGGCAAGCGCACGGGGCGTTTTTTAATCCTGGGGTCAGCCTCTATCGACCTGTTAAGGCAATCGGGAGAGTCACTGGCCGGGCGCATCGAGTATATCGATATGCATCCTTTGGATATTACCGAAGTGGGCGTCGCGGATAACGCCATGAACCGGCTATGGGTAAGAGGCGGGTTCCCGGACAGTTACCTGGCAAAAAACGACGAATCCAGCTTTACGCTGAGAAAGAATTTTATCCGCACCTATCTCGAAAGGGATGTCCCGCAATTCGGGCCGCGCATTCCGGCGGCGACCCTGGAATCTTTATGGACAATGCTCGCTCACGGGCAAGGATCGCTCCTGAATGCCGCCAATCTTGCCTCTGCCCTGTCGCTATCGGCGCCGACGGTCACAAAATATATCGACTTGCTGGTCGATCTTTTACTGGTGAGAAAACTCAGCCCCTATCGCACAAATGTTCGCAAACGGCTGGTGAAATCGCCGAAGATATACATCAGGGACAGCGGCCTGCTCCATGCCCTGTTGGGCCTTGGCGACTACAACAGCTTGTCCGGGCATCCCGTTATCGGGGCGAGTTGGGAAGGTTTTGTTATAGAGAATTTACTCTCTGACCTTCCCTACAGAACGCGCTCGCATTTCTACCGCACCGCGGCCGGCGCCGAAATTGACCTGGTTCTGGAGTTTCCGGGTAAATCTGAACGATGGGCGATTGAAATCAAGCGGGCCCTCTCGGCAAAGCCAAAAAAAGGCTTTTATCATGCCTGCGAAGATATCCAGCCCCATAAAAGCCTTGTCGTTTATGCGGGGCAGGAGCGATATCCTGTATCTGAAGGCGTAGAGGCTGTCAGCTTATCTGAAATGTGCCAGATGCTTTCAGGAGAACGCTTGCGTGTTAGCGCCGCGTAGCAAAACAATTCTCTTTGAATTTAAAGGGACACCGGTTTCTGTCTGTCTGCACTGGTCCGGCCGGGATGGCGTATTTAGTTGTCATTCCCGCTTGGGCGGGAATGTAATAATTAAACCACTGGATTCCAGCTTTCGCTGGAATGACGGAGTGCTGGGAATGACGAAGGAGTGAAAACAAGGCCCCCGTTGTCATTCCGTCCTTCCTGCCGCAGGCCTATCAAAATGACGAAAACGCATCAAATCAGCAATTCGTCATTCCAGCGAAAGCTGGAATCCAGGAAAAACAACCCATTCCCGCCCGGGCGGGAATGACATTATTGGCGGGGGCGGGATGTTAAAGGGACACCGGTTTCTGTCTGTCTGCACTGGTCCGGCCGGGATGGCGTATTTAGTTGTCATTCCCGCTTGGGCGGGAATGTAATAATTAAACCACTGGATTCCAGCTTTCGCTGGAATGACGGAGTGCTGGGAATGACGGAGGAGTGAAGACAAGGCCCCTGTTGTCATTCCGTCTTTCCTGCCGCAGGCGGACCTAAATGACGACAACGCATCAAATCAGCACTCCGTCATTCCAGCGAAGGCTGGAATCCAAGAAAAACAACCCATTCCCGCCCAGGCGGGGATGATATTATTCATCCTTGCAAATCGAAACTAAAAATTTCAATATGCAAGGTTGTCATTCCCGTTTATACGGGAATGTAATAATTAAACCACTGGATTCCGGCCTTCGCCGGAATGACGGAGTGCTGAGAATGACGAAGGAGTGAAAACAAGGCCCCCGTTGTCATTCCGTCCTTTCTGCCGCAGGCCTATCAAAATGACGAAAACGCATCAAATCAGCAATTCGTCATTCCAGCGAAAGCTGGAATCCAGGAAAAACAACCCATTCCCGCCCGGGCGGGAATGACAACCCCCGCCCCAAACAAGCGCTAAACCCCATTAAGCGCTATCATGCCCATCAAAATCCACCCAACCCTGCAGGCAAATGCAATCCATCACCGATATATTCTCCGAACAAGGCGCGCTGGCCGCGCTGATTCCGGGTTTTAAGCAGCGCCCGCAGCAAACGGCGATGGCCGAGGCCATCCAGGCCGCGCTGGAGGCCGGGGAAGACCTGATCTGCGAGGCCGGCACCGGCACCGGCAAGACCATCGCGTACCTCGCGCCGGCGCTGCTCGCGCAAAAGAAAACAATCATCTCCACCGGCACCCGCCACCTCCAGGATCAACTCAAACAAAAAGACCTGCCGCTGGTGCTGGCGGCCCTGAAGCTGCCGCGGACCACCATGGTCCTCAAGGGCAGGAAGAATTACCTCTGCCTCGAACACATGCACAACGCGCTAAAAGAAGGCAATCGAAATCCCGCCGAAACGACAGCCCTGCAACAGATTGCGGCCTGGTCGGCCACGACCGACAGCGGCGACCTTAACGAGTTAAGCGGGATCGACGAAAATAACCCGATGCATGACCGGATCACATCCACAACCGAAAACTGCCTCGGCCAGGCCTGCGCGCATTACGAAAAATGCTTTGTCTTCAAAAACAGAAAGGCCGCGCAGGAGGCCGATCTGGTCATCACCAACCATCATCTGCTACTGGCCGATCTGGGCGTAAGAGAGCGCGGCTTCGGCGAAATATTGCCGCTCGCCGATGTGATCATCTTTGATGAGGCCCACCAACTGCCGGAACTGGCCTCGCTCTATTTCAGCCAAAGCCTGAGCAGCCGCCAACTACTGGAACTGATCACCGACCTGAAAATCGCCGACCGCGAAGAAGCCGGCGACATGCCCGACTTGCCGGACGCCTCGGCCGCGCTCGAAAAACAGATCCGCGACTTCCGCCTGATCTTCGGCCGCGCCGACAGACGCGCGGACTGGCAGACATTATGGGACACCACCGACCTGCCGACCGCCGCGGACAAGTTGCTGACCGCCCTGCAAGCCCTGCTGGAACCGCTTGAAGCCCTCAAGGATCGCGGCCAGCGGCTTAACAACTGCTGGCAGCGCGCCACGGCCCACTACGACTACATCGAAGCCTGCAACGGCCGGCAGAGCATCGACAGCGTCCGCTGGGTCGAAGTCCGGGGGTCGCATATCCATCTCAACCAGACCCCGATCAACATCGCCGAGACCTTTCAACAACGGCTCAGCAGCCACAACGCCTGCCATATCTTCACCTCGGCAACGCTGGCCGTGCGACAAGACTTCCAGCATTTCAGAAAACAACTCGGACTAACCGAAACGGCGGCCCAGGTCTGGGACAGCCCGTTCAACTACCAGGCCCAGACCCTGCTATACCTGCCGACCGACCTGCCCGAACCCCATCACCCGGCATTCTTCCAACAATTCATCCAGCGCGCGCTAAAACTGCTGGCCCTCAGCGAAGGCCATGCCTTCGTGCTGTTTACCAGCCACCGCTCACTAAACCGCGCCGCTGAAATACTGGAAGAACAGCTTGACTACCCCCTGCTCGTGCAGGGCAAAGCGCCCCGCTCCGAACTACTCAACCGCTTTAGGCAGACCGGCCATGCCGTACTACTCGGAACCAACAGCTTTTGGGAAGGGGTGGATGTCAAGGGTCAGGCGCTATCACTGGTCATCATAGAAAAACTGCCCTTTGCCAGCCCCGCCGACCCCGTCCTCAAGGCCCGTTTAGACGCCATGAAACAAGAGGGCGGCAACCCGTTCATGCACTACCAACTGCCGCAGGCCGCGATTACCCTAAAGCAGGGCATCGGCCGCCTGATCAGAGACAACAGCGACCGGGGAGTCTGCGTCATCTGCGACAAACGCATCGTGCAAAAGGCGTATGGCGAAAGGCTCATCGGCGCGCTGCCGCTCATGCCGGCCACGTATCATATAGAAGATGTCGCCCTGTTTTTCGAGCGCATGGCGATCAGCGCTTGAGCGCCAGGGTAATGCCGTCCGCGACCGGTATCATACTGATAAACACCCGCTGATCCTTGTGTATATACTGATTAAAGGCCCGTATCGCGTTGGTATCCTCATCCTGTTTAGCCGCATCCGCCGGATGCCCTGACCACAGCACATTATCGACCGCGATCACCCCGCCGGTTCTGACCAGGGACAACAGGCGCTCATAATAATCAACATACTCCGGTTTATGGCCGTCAACGAAGGCAAAATCAAACTGCCCGGTGCGGCCCTCGGCGATCAAGGCGTCCAGCGTGCGGATAGCCGGCCCGAGCCGCAACTCAACCTTATCGCCGACCCCGGCTTCCTGCCAATATCGCCGCGCGATCCGCGTTGTTTCGGCGTCAATATCACACGCAACCAGCCTGCCCCCGGCCGGCAACGCCAATGCCACCGACAGACTGCTATAACCCGTAAAGACCCCGATCTCTATGGCCTGCCGGACACCCAGCGCCCGGGTCAAAAAGGCAAAAAACTGCCCCTGCTCCGGCGCGATCTGCATATACCCCAGAGGATGGGTCAAGGTTTCCTCCCGCAAAGCCTTTAATACCTTTGCTTCTCGTAAGGAATTTGACAAAAGATAATCATGCGCCTGATCATTCAACTGCAAACTTTGTCTTGACATGATGGGTCTCCCTGGAGATTGTTGATTAATTAAGGTCATTCCCGCCTGGGCGGGAATGTGTCCTTTTTCCTGGATTCCGGCCTTCGCCGGAATGACGACGGAGAGGTGAGAGGCATCCCGGTAACTTACAAAGTCATTCCCACCATTCCATCATTGGCCATCACAGCGAAGGCAAGCAAAGGAACATCCAACAACCTCCGTCGTCATTTATGGACAGAAAGTCCTGTATGCGGCGTGAGGGCACGCCTACAGGACGTAGGTGGTAGAGCAGTACCTGCCTGTAGCAGGCAGGCCGGAATGACGAAGGAGAGACGAGAGGCATCCCGGCAGCTTACAATGACAATTCCACACACTCAACCCACCACCCTGTCCCGTAAATAAACAGGCCGCGCCTGCTCCACGGGCAAGACCCTGCCTTCCAGAAAAGCGGGGCCGGCCAGTTCAGCCACGCCCCTGGCAGAGGGCAGGGCCTCCGCGTCAAAGCGGATCAGGTTTCCGTCAAACCGGCCCCGCAGCTCATGCGGATACGTCTTCCAGCCCGGGCCAAGCCCATACCACCGGCCTTCCTTGACAACGGCGACCGCCCCGGGCGGGCCGACGCTGTCCTCTATCAGAGTTTGCATAAAGCCGCATTCATCCCGTTTGTACAAACCCCAATAAACCTCCCGCTTGCGGGCGTCAAGCGCCGGCGCCACATACTCGCCCACGGCCGCGGCGGCCTGGGCCAGCGCGGCCAGGGTCGATACCGGGATAACGGGCAGATCATGGGCAAAGGCCAGCCCCTGGACGACCGCGATGGCGATACGCACCCCGGTAAATGCCCCCGGCCCCCGGCCAAACGCGATAGCGTCCAACTCCCGAACCTGCAAACCGGCCTCGGCCAGGAGTTCATCGATCATCGGCAAGACCAGTTCGGTATGCTTTCTGGGCGCAACCTCAAACCTCAGCCGATGCTCGCCATCAACGGTAAGCGCGACCGAACACGCCTCGGTCGCGGTTTCCAAAGCAAGTATTTTCATTAAACGGCGCCCCCCTTCTTCCCCGAGGCCATAAAATGTATAATCCCGCAGTATAGTAAAGTAGGTTAATAGTAAACCGGTCTGGTTCTTTTTGCCACCCTTCAATGACTTTCTCGTAGGATGTAAGCCCTTTTAAGGTTTTTAGACGTTTGGTGAAGTTGTACGCCTTCAGGAAAGCCTGCGGGCAGGTTATAGCGCCTGGCCAGCCTGGCTATGCGCTCTTGACTATTTTGTATCGCTTGACGCACTGCCTCTGTCGTTCTGGCGCTGCCGTGTAATATCTGGCCCATAGGTCCTCCTTCCCCGGATATTCCAATTTACCCGCCTGATGATAGCCGTTAATATCCCTTTCAGCTTGTGCAAAAAGGCATAAATACACCTAATCCGGGACAGGCAGTCTGGGCGCAATATTCAAACCACCAAGAGATGAGCTTTCATTGTATTAAATTGCTGCTGCTGGCGGCCGCGGTCCCGCTCTCCGGTTTTGCCGGGGCCGAGGCCGAAACGCTGCGTCTGGCGCTGACGACCACAACGGAAAATTCGGGCTTGATGGCCGAGTTGAACCCGGTCTTTGAGAAAAAACACGGCATAAAGATAAAAACGGTGGTGGCCGGTTCGGGTCAGGCCCTGCGTATCGCCGCCGCGGGTAATGTGGATGTGTTGCTGACCCATGCCCCGGAGCAGGAGAAGGCGTTTATCGCCAATGGTCACGGCATCCGGCGCACGTTGGTTATGTATAATGACTTTGTCCTGCTCGGGCCGGCCGCCGACCCGGCCCGCGCACGGGCAAGGCAGACCATCACGGCGGCCTTTGCCGCCATTCGGGACGCCGCCCAGACCTTTGTTTCCCGCGGCGATAATTCGGGCACGCATATCAAGGAGCGCGCCATCTGGCGGCAGCTTGATCTCAGGCCGGAAGGCAAATGGTATGTCGAGGCGGGCGCCGGGATGGGCGCCGTCTTGTTGCAGGCCAACGAGAAACAGGCTTATACCCTGACGGACAGAGGCGCCTATCTTGCCTTCAAGGATCGGATCAGTCTGCTTGTGCATCACCAGGGCGATGCCATGCTGGCCAATCCTTATCACGCCATTATCGTCAATCCCGATCAACACCCGCATGTTAATCACGCCGCGGCGCTGAAATACCTGGCGTTTCTAAGCGGCGCCGAGGCCAGACGGATCATTAACGGCTATAAGCGCCATGATCAGCAACTGTTCTACGCCGCGGCAGGCGAGCCGGCCGCGACCGACAGCCCCGCCGCTGAAGCCGAGACCGGCGGTTTTTTCCTGAATGCGATAGTGTCATCATTGCGGCTGATCATTAATATCGACAAAGACCTGTTCTTTGTCGTGTGGACCTCGCTCAAGGTGTCCGTGATCGCGGTCTTGATTGCCGCCCTGATCAGCCTGCCGCTGGGCGTGATCGTGGCGCTCAATGATTTTGCCGGCAAACGGTTCCTGACGGCCTGCCTGAATACCCTGATGGCCCTGCCGACGGTGGTGGTCGGCCTGTTGTTGTATGGTTTATTAAACCGGCAGGGGCTGCTGGGCGGGCTGGGGCTGCTTTATACCCCCACCGCCATGGTCATCGGCCAGTCCCTGCTGATCACGCCCATTATCTGGAACCTGTGCATCGCCGCGGTCAACAGCGCCGATCCGCGCCTGGCGCGGACCTGCGCCTCGCTCGGGGCCAATCACCGGCAACGCTGCCTGATTTATATGAGCGAAGTCCGCTTTGCCCTGGTGGCCGCCGTGGTGGCCGGTTTCGGCCGCGCCATCGGCGAAGTCGGCATCGCCATGATGCTGGGCGGCAATATCAATGGTTATACGCGCACCATGACAACCGCCATCGCGCTTGAGACCAGCAAGGGCGAATTTGAATTTGCCCTGGCGCTCGGCTTTATGCTGCTGCTGGTCGCGTTTCTGGTCAACGCGCTGCTGCAGGAGTTCCAGCTAAGAAGCCGATGACGGATGCCTATCAGTTAAAGGATATTGCCTTTGATTACGGCCGGGGGTTCGGGCTTAACGGCGTCAATCTGCAGATAAAATCCGCCAATATCACGGCCGTGGTCGGCCCCAACGGCGCGGGCAAGACCACCCTGCTGAACCTGCTGGCCTTCCTGGCCTTCCCCGGCGCGGGTGAATTCAGGTTCAATGCCAGACTCGTGACCCGGAGCGATGCGGAAAAATGCAAGCAGTGCGTGGCTTATGTGCAGCAAAACCCCTATCTGTTGCGCGGTTCGGTGCAGAATAATATCGAACTTGGCCTGAAATTAAGGCATGTGAGTAAAACCCGGCGGGCCGAGCGGGCGCGCGCGGTCATGGACTTACTCGGGATCCAGGCCCTGGCCGGGCGTAATGCCCGATCGCTGTCGGGCGGCGAGGCGCAAAAGGCGGCCATAGCGCGCGTATTGATCCTGGAACCGCGGGTGTTGATCCTGGACGAACCGTTTACCTATCTGGATAAACAGGCCGTGCAGGAACTGGAACGCCTGATCCTGAAACTGCGGGATGAACTGAAAAAGACCGTCATATTCACGACCCATAATCAGCACCAGGCCGAGTGGTTGTCGGACCGGGTCTATAGCGTGATCAAAGGCCGGGTGTTTGAATCGCAACTGCTCAATCTGTTCAGCGGCGAAACGGACCCGATGAACCGTTATTTTGACACCGGCGTCCACAGGATCACCCTGGCCAACGGCGCCGGCCAGGCCCGCCATATTGCCATTGACCCCGGCCGGATCACGCTGTCCGCCGAAAAACCGGGGGCCGCTCTCGAAAACAGCTATCCCGGCCGCATTACCGGTCTGCTGGGAGACAAGGGCATGATTAAAATCAGCGTGGACACCGGCGAAAAATTCCAGGCCGTGGTCACTTGCGAGACACTGGAAAAACTCGGCCTGCAAATCGGCAGCCAGATCTGGGTCAGCTTCAAGAGTTCGGCGGTAGTGGCGTTTTAGGAATGCGCAGGCATTGCTTTTTGCAATGCCGAACTCGGGTGCTACACTATATAAATCATAATCGTTACCAACAAGGGGAAGTGTCATGGCCACATCGGTTGAGAAAATGAATGGTATCGGTCCCAAAACGGCCGGGTTTTTGAAAAAGCATGGGATTACAACGGTTGAGGCGCTGGTAAAAAGCGGGCCAGATACACTGGCCCAGGCCGCCGGGTTTAATCAGGTCCGCGCCGAACGGTTTATCGCGGAAGCGGTGAAGATGCTGGGCGCGGCCCGGTCACAACCCGCGGCCAACGCCGCGGGCAAGGCATCCGGTCGGAGCAAGCCTGAAAAACCGGAAAAGAAAAAGCGCAAGAAAGACAAGCGGCAGGACAAAAAGGCAAACAAGAAAAAACGCAGGAAAGACAAGAAGAAAGACAAAAAGAAAAACAAGAAGAATAAAAAATGAGCGTCCATTAATCCGGTAAAGAAGATATTGAACAATGAACGACTCAGGATTACCTCCGCGCTTGTATGATGTTTTCTGGTTTGCTTTGACAACGGGCGAAATATATCCACAAATCAGGGCGATTGCCGCAAGCTACTCTGAAAAAGACGGATTGGTTTTTGTCAGATGTTATCTGGATCGGGAGCCGACTGAATTTGATCTGGAAAATTTTGACTGTATGTTGACGGAGGTTAGCACGCGCCTTGCTGAGCCTGAAATCAAGGTATTAAAGATGACGGATGAATGTGTTTTTTCGGATAAGCCGATAAGAGACCTGGATTCTCTGGATGGTTTTATCTATTTTAGGAAGGAAGATGAAATGCATGAGAATCCTTCACCGTGTCCGACTTACATATGTGGCGCGCATTCAAGGCTTCTTATTGATTTTGAAATTACCAGGATGTCTGCGATTATAACAGCGATGGTGGGGCCTGAAAGCAAGGGTTTGATAGCAGGCACGAAAGGCGAACTGAGGATATTAAACAAGCAAACGGATACAGTCCTGTTTTCTCATGCAGATATTCTGTTGGTGGAATTTTCCAGGGTGCTTGTGGCATGGCTGGAAATCAATGGCAAGGCGATTACTGAGGATTTGATTTATAACTCTATGGGTTTTGAAGGAGGGCCGGTGCTTGCATTCAGGCGGCAGGAAGCGGGTAATTTATTGCTTGAATCTTCCTTGCAGGAGATGTGCGATCCTGTTTTAGTTGATGCGGAAGATTTGCTAAATGCCGTAAAAAATTTCTTGTGGAGACTGTACCTTGAGTTCGAACACACAGAAATGAATCTTGAAAATTATGATAGGTTTTTACGCCGTTTGCAGTGACTTGGTTTTTGTCTCTTTCAATATAGGCAATCGAGTCGAACAATAAAAAACACTATTTCATGGCTTAGCTGCCCGATTTACCTGGAAATCATGGAACGGAAAGAGTCCGTTTTTTTCTTGGAAAAGAAAGAGCAAGAGAGACTGCTTTAATTCTTGATTTAAACGACAAGAATGAATATGTGATTGATCAACAATAGCGATATTTGCTATCGTTTATTATTATTTAGTTTGAATCAATCCGCTCAATTTTGAGCAGCTTTCCAAACCGTTCAAAATCTTTGACGTTATGGGTTAGCAGACAGGAGATGTCATAGCTTAGCATGGAAGCGACGATGTTGGCATCATGTACCTGTTTGCCGCCAATCTGAAAATCATTCAGCAGCCTGACGAGTTGGCCGGTGACAGTGGCGGTATCGTCCGCCACCTGAAAGCGTTCTTCCAGATAGCGCACCCGTTCGATCGCCACTTCCGGCGCTGGCGCTTGGGCGAATGTCTGCGGTCGGGTGCGGGCCGCGATAAACTCGCGTAACACTTGGCGGCTGATCCATAAGGGCCGTCCGGTTTGGTGGGCTTGTCGAATCGCAGTCAATGCCTGATCGTGCAGCGGCGCGGTGGCCACGTTGGCATAGATCAGGATATTGGTGTCGATGAAAAGAGGTTCAGCGTCCATCATCGCCGTACATATCTTCTCTGCGTAAACTCAATTCTTCCGGCCAGGGGCCAGGATTGTCCACCGGAAAATCCAGCGGCTCCTTGTTGGTCGCGGTCTGCCGGTTTGCCGCCCGTTCCCGCAGGAAATCCACAAAATCCTCCACTTGCGCGACCCGGTCGGCGGGGAGTGATTGAATCTTTTCAATCAATGCCTGTGTGCTGTACATGGGTGTTGCCATAATGTAAATCCTCTCTTTAGCCGCTTTTTTCGGTATTTATTCGGTCGTGCTTTGTTTATGGGAATATAAACGCTAACATGCGGGTATATCAACCCCAAAGCCGGACCGGTTTGCATGACTAAAAGACGGAATATAAAGACGCTGTTGTGGCTGGCCTTGCTTGTCCTGCCCGGCAGGCTCGCGTGGGCTGCGCCATCGGCGGCGGACCTGCTGACGGCCTGTGAGGATTCATTGCAAAACGGATTCAAACATGAGCGGGGCATGTTGTGCGTCTGGTATGTCACCCCCTGCGCCTGCGATGCCGCTAAAGAACCGGGCTTGCCACGGGTCTGCCTGCCGCCCGATGCCGCGCCTGAAACCCTCGCCGCGCAGGTGGTCGAAGCGCTCAGGCAGAGGCCCGAACTGGCCTCAATAAGCGCGGAATCGGCCGTAGCAACGATACTGGCGCCGCGCTATCCGTGCCCGGATTCAGAAAACTTCGATTAAGCAATGTCAGCCGCCTCACTCGCGGCAGGGCGGCGCCGGAACAAATCTTCTTGAGCCAGGGCAGGGCGTCTAACGCGGCCAGCGCCGGTGCAGATCGTCAATGATGAAGGGATGCACGGGGCCGCCCGCCGGGTGGCCTTCCAGCAGGTGGGGATGGCCGGCGGGCAAGTCGCGGTGTTCGTGGGCGAGCCGCACGGCGCCGCGGCGCGGCCACAGGGCAACGGCGGCCAGGCTTGCGGCCAGTGACAGCAGCGCGGCGCTGGCAATGGCGGGCAGATGCGCGCCCGCGGCGCCGGTCGCGCCCATCAGCACATAGGCGAGCAGCCAGCAGGCATGGCTGAGCGAAAATTGCGCGGCATAGAGGCCGGTGCGGTCTTCTTCGTGCACAGAGCGGCACAAGAGCCGCCCGGCCGGGGTCAGCATGGCCGCGGTGTTGAGGCCAAGCAGGAACCAGACGCCGAGCAGCAGGCCCCAGTTGAGCATGGCGCCCGCGGCCAGATAGGCGCTAAAGCCCGCGAGCGCGGCCGTGGCCAGGGCCGCGCCGCCGAGCATGACGCCGCGGTCGCCGACCCTGTCAAGCAGCCGCGGCAGCAGCAGGGCGCCGAGCATGGAGCCCGCGCCATAGGCGGCAAGGGTCAGGGCATAGGCCCGTTCCGGCAGGCCGAGCGCCGCCTTGACCAGCACGATGGTATGGACAATGACCAGCGCGCCGCTGGCCGCGGCGGCCAGCGTGACGGCCAGCAGGCCGCGCAGCCTGGGCGTTTGCAGATAGATGCCGAGGCCGCGGCAGATATGTTGGCCGCAGGACCGGCGGCTTTGCCGCGCGGCCGGCAGCGCCGCGCCGAGGATCAGCAGGGCCGAGACCGCAAAGCCGAGCGCGGTGCCGGTGAACAGTCCGTGAAAGCTCAGGACGCTAAGCAGGGCCGCGGCCAGCATGGGGCTGAACAGGTTTTCCAGGTCATAGGCCATGCGCGTGAGCGCCAGCGCCCGGGTGTAGTCCTTCTCGGCGGGCAGCACGGCGGGGATCAGAGCCTGAAAGGCCGGTGTGAACCCGGCCGAGGCCGACTGCAACAGGAAGATCAGCAGATAAATCTGCCAGATTTCGGTCACGAAGGGCAATGTTAGCACAATGCCTGCGCGGAGCAGGTCCATGGCCACCAGGAAAGCGCGCCTCGGCAGCCGGTCCACAAAGGCGCTCGCGATCAGCGAGACGCCGATGTAGGCCAGCATCTTGATCGCCAGCGCCGTGCCCAGCACCCGGCCCGCGTCCTCGCCGGCCAGTTCAAACGCCAGCAGCGCCAGCGCCACCGTGGCCAGCCCCGTGCCCGCGAGCGCCACGGCCTGCGCCAGGAACAGCCGCCGATAGGTGCGATTGGCCAGAACGCCGGGCATGCGGGGCCTGCGCCTTAAAAGGGCCGGATCACGGCCAGAATGATAATGGCGATCAGCAATACAACCGGGATTTCATTAAACCAGCGATACCAGACATGGCCGTGCCGGTTGCGATCGTATTTAAAGTCCCGCAGCAGCAGCCCGCAGTAGAGGTGATAGGCAATGAGCAGCAGGATCAAAAAGAGTTTGATGTGCAGCCAGAGTTGTCCGCTGTAGGCGGCAAAACCGGTGCTGAACAGGATGCCCGCCCCCGTTGCCAGCGTGAGCACGCCGCCCGGCGTGGTGATCCCGTAAAAAAGTTTGCGTTCCATGATCTTGAAACGGTCAATGCTGATTTGATCGGCGCTCATCGCGTGATACACAAATAGCCTCGGCAGGTAAAACAGGCCGGCAAACCAGGTGACCATGAAAATAAGATGCAGCGCCTTAAACCAGAGCATCGGCGCACATCCGGGTGTGGAACGAAAGCCCGGCCTGTCTGTCGCCGAGCAGTTTTCTTACTTCCTGTTTGAGTTTCGGCATATCCATCAGGCCGGATTTGCGTTTGATGATCCTGCCGTTCGGCCCAAACAGCAGACTGGTGGGCGTCAGGTTGACAGGGCCAAAGGCGCGGGCGGCGCGACCGTCCAGGTCCAGCGCGACCGGATACGGGATATTTTCCCGTTCCGCCAATGCAACGACCCGGTTTGGCGGGTCATAGGGCATGGCAATGGCAAGCATTTGCAGCCCCGCCGGGTTCAGTTCGTGATAAAGCGCGATGAGATGCGGCATTTCTTCAAGGCAACTGTGGCAGGTCGTGGCCCAGAAGGTCACGAGCAGCGGCGCGCCTTGCAGCGATTTTAGATTTAACTCGCGTCCGTCAATCGTCTTGACAGCGAGATCGGGGATGCCATTGGGGGAGAATAAATGTCTGAGCGGCAGGATCAGGCCGGCGCCGATAAAAATGAGCAGTATGCCGCCTGTAAGAATGGTTTTTTTCCTCGTGAGGATGGGTTTCTTCATGGTATTTTTACTTTTTCGTGTTCCGGTTTTCTCCGGGCATAGGCTGGAGCAAACCTTGATTAAATGGGCGTTTCCTGCCTGCCTGGTGCTGGCATTAACGGGTTAAAGACTGGCAGGGGCGGTATCCATGCTTAGAGAAAACGATAAATTACGATTATAATCCGATTCCTGAATTTTGCTCCTCTAAATTTATACCGTTCTTGAAATCACCAGGGAATTAAACATGATCTCAGTTGGCATTGTCGGCGCGACCGGTTATACCGGATTTGAATTGATGCGCCTGTTGTCCGCCCACCCGCGGGTTGATCTGGCCGTGGCGACTTCAAACGCGAACAAAGGCCGCGCCGTCAGCGCGCTTTTCCCCGGTCTGCGCGCGCCCGTCGGCCTGAGCTTTGAGCCGCATGACAGCCCCGGCCTGCGGGCCTGCGATCTGGTGTTTTTTGCAACGCCCAATGCCACCGCCATGTATCATGCGCCGGGTTTATTGAAGGCCGGTTGCAGGATTATCGACCTTTCGGCCGATTTCAGGCTTCGGGATATTGCGGTCTGGGAGAAGTGGTATGGAGAGACGCATGCCTGCCCGGACCTGGTCAAACAGGCCGTGTACGGCTTGCCGGAACTCAATCGGGAGCAGATCAGGGCGGCCGCCTTGATCGCCAATCCGGGGTGTTATCCGACCGCCACGCTGCTGGCCCTGTTGCCCGCGTTAAAACAGGGTCTGATCAATCCCCGCGATATTATTGTCGATGCGAAATCCGGCGTCAGCGGGGCCGGCAGAAAGGCCGCGCTTGCCACCCAGTTTGCCGAGGTCGCCGAATCATTCCGGGCCTATAACGCCGCCGGCCACCGGCACCTGCCGGAGATGGTTCAGACGTTGAACGGTATCCGCCGGGGCGCGAAGGTGGAATTGACCTTTATTCCCCATCTCCTGCCCATGAACCGGGGCCTGTTTGTTACGGCCTATGTGCGGCCGCTGGATCACACGGTCGAGTTGCAGGCGCGCTATACCGAATTTTATAAAGATGAACCCTTTGTCGAAGTCATGCCGCCGGGTTCGCACCCCGAGACGCGCATGGCGCGCGCCAGTAATTATTGCCGGATGGCCCTGCACCCGGCGCGGTCGGAGTCCGGGCCGGCCGTGATATTATGCGTGATTGATAACCTGGTTAAAGGCGCGGCCGGGCAGGCGTTGCAGAATATGAACCTGATGTTCGGCCTTGACGAAAGTCTGGGCCTGACCGGCTCGGCGCTGTTGCCATAGGCCCTGCATGGCACGGCTCGTTGTCAAAAGACATCGCCCGCTTAAGGTCTATCTGTTCGTGCTGTTGCTCAGCGTGGCGGTCTCCGGGCTGAGCTGGTTTTTACTGAACATCCACCATTGGCATTTGATCAAGGCCCGTTTGCACCAGAATAAAGAGGCCGGCCAACTCTGGCAGGCCAGACAGCGCCTTGCAAAGGAAAATACGGCCCTGCGGGAAAAGGTCATCCTGCTTGAACGTTCCGGCCAGATCGACGCGGCGACCACGGCCGGCCTGCAAAACGAGATACTTGAGTTGCAGGATCAGGTGTATCGCCTAAAGGACGAACTGGAATTTTACGAGGGGATTATGGCGGCCGCCGAGGGCGCCAAGGGCCTGAATGCCCAGGGTCTGCATATCGAACCGACCAAACAGCCGCGCCTGTTTCGTTTCAGGCTGGTATTAACCCATGTCGCAAAAAATGATAAAGTGATCGAAGTGGCGCTGGACTTGTCGGTTGAAGGCATGAATGCCGAGGGGGCCGCGCTATTATCGCTGCAGGAGTTGGCGCCGGGCGGGCCGGTGCGGCGTAATATCAGGCTCAAAAACTTTGCGCGCATAGAGGGGAATATGGTATTCCCGGAGGGGTTCAGGCCGCTGCGGGTGATCGTGCATTTACGGCGGCAGGGTTCCCGCAAGCCGGCCGTGCACAGGGTATTTGAATGGCCGGTTGGCACAGGCTGAGGAGTAACTATGTTTAAGAATTCAAAAAAACGCAAGGTCAGCAAGATAGACACGCTGGTGGGACAGCAGACAGAAATACAGGGCGATATCCGCTTTAGCGGCGGCCTGCATGTGGATGGCAAAATAAAGGGCAATGTGGTGGCCGTTAATGACGGCCATTCCATGCTCTCCTTGAGCGAGTCCGGCGCCATTGAGGGCCAGGTCAGCGTGCCTTATATCGTGTTGAACGGCGCCGTCAACGGCGATGTCCATAGCAGCGAGCATGTGGAACTTGCCGCAAAGGCAAGAATCACAGGTAATGTCCACTATAATTTATTAGAGATGTCCATCGGCGCCGAGGTCAACGGCAAGCTGTTGCATTCGCATGAACCGGCCGAAACGCCGCTTGCCCTGGGTCATGGCGAGCCGCTGAAGGCGGGTAAGTAAATTCCTGTTTCAGAGATCGATTATGAGCATAGAAGAAGCAATACCCGATCCGCTTGTTTTCAGCGAAGCGGCGGCGGTAAAGGTCAAAGAGTTGATAGACGATGAAGGCAATGACGCCTTGATGCTCAGGGTATTTATCTCCGGTGGCGGCTGTTCCGGTTTTCAATATGGCTTTACCTTTGATGAAGAAATCGGCGAGGGCGACACCGTGGTCGAAAAAGAAGGCGTAAAACTCCTGATCGATCCCATGAGTTTCCAGTATTTAACCGGCGCCGAGATAGATTATTCCGAGGGCATGGAAGGCGCCCAATTCGTGATCCGCAATCCCAATGCCCAGACAACCTGCGGCTGCGGCTCTTCTTTTTCGGTTTGACCCACCAGCCTGATCAGCGCCGGATGCGGAATTATCGCCGCTTCTCCCGGCGCCCATGAGGCAATACAAAGATCGATAAGCGGCAATTTTTGAGCGCCTTGCAGAATGCTCCCGCTGAAAAACAAATTTCTACAATATGTTTCGTGTTTCCACCGGCAAAGGCGCGCCTTCTCTGAAGGACAGATCATCGTAATACAAACGCTTAAAACGCCTGATCACGGCTAATGATATTTGGTCTTCAGTGCGGGTAGCCGCTTTTACTTCCATTCCGGCTCTTTGTAAAACATTGGCAAACGCATTTATCGCACTCTCGGCGTTGCCTGAATCTCCGGCAAACCCGGCCGGCAACAAGCCAAGCAGATTGACAAGGTAAGATTCACCGTCCTTGAGTTCACGATCAGGATTTATTTCAACGTATATCCCGACAAGTTGTGCATTGCCTCTTTTTGCCTTGTCTCTCAGTTTCCCCCGGGGGTCCGCGGCCCTGATTAGATCATTAAATGTCGCGGGCAGCGCCGGGCGGGAATACCTGGCGGCCAGCCATGTCACATAGCTTTGCAGTTGCCTGTCTTCCATTACCCTGTCCGGATCAGGCCGCAGTCCCGCGAGCATTTCCTTTTTCAGGGTAGTTCTTTCAAACGCCCTTAACTCAAGATTTTCTTTTGTGTAAACATCCGTATCCTTAGTTCGGCATGTGAGGTGCGTGTGGAGAATCCGGGGATTCCTGTTGTGGCTTAAGCGCCCCTCTATTACCTCAATCTTCCTGGCAACGGACAACTCAATATATGGCTCCGTGTCAACATTGTTGTGTGCTATATCACATGACTGAGACGCCACCAGGAGCATCAAATTCTTCGTGAAAGGTATATCGTCTATAATATTGGTCAGTTGCTGGATAGCCGGGGCGCCAACAACAGAACCCTGTCTCCAACCGGCTTTTTCCAGTTGAGCGCCGATCAAGTCTTTCAAGCCTTATTCAGGGAGGCAAACGGCTCTGAAAGCGGGTCTTGCGCCGGAGACAGCATGCGCAATCTTGATCCGGCAAAAAGAATGCGTTCTTTGTTGATTTCGGATTCTTTTAAAAGGGCAAATACGCTTTGCCCGCCAAGCACGGGTTCATGTAGCCGCGCCCGATCAACAGGCAAGCCGGAGCTGACCCATGCCCTTGCAATGATCAACAGGTCAAAAATTCGGCTCATTGCCGATTTCCTGGGTTTGACCGCGCCGTTCAGCCAGTTATAAAGGGTCTTCCTGCTCTGAACATGACATATCTCCGCCAGTTCTTCTTTTGTCAACCCAAACGCCAGGCGAATTTCATTTATTGAGGCCGCCAGTTTATTTTGAGGCGCTGAGTGTATTTGAATATTAGCGCCGCTTGGAGTAACACTAAGCAGACTTGCAGCCACACCCCCGGAACCCTGGTATAGAGAGAATGTCTGCTCAGGCCCCGCGCCTTCTAATAACGCTGAATAAATGGCCGGAGCATTTATACCATTATTAAGCGCTCCTGACAGGTAATGCGCGTCAATCTGAAAATCCGTCGCGGTCAGGCCCATTTTTCATTCCTCGCATAATCCGTGCTTACTTTCCAAAAGGCTTCTCTGGCTGTTTCGTGCAAAGCGGTCAGTTTTTCTAATATATGATCTGTCTCAAAGCGAACAGATTCATCCTGCGCTTCCCAGCAGTGATCAAAATCAAGAATGATTCGTTCGCTGGATGTGGCGTCTGCCGTGATGGATATTGGCAAACCCTGAACATCAGGCAGGCAGCTAAGGTTGTGTTTCCCGGACAGGGTTCTTATTGCCAGCCCGCCCATGTTTGTATGCAAAACCGTGTCAGTTCGGTGTTGTCCGGTTGTCCCAAGGGATTCTATACAGTTCGGCAATCCAAAGCCATTGACCAATTCGTTAATTGCTTCACCCTCATCAACGATGATGAGATCGCTGTATCTAAGCCCGATACGCAAAATCAAGCCGGGTTCAACCCTGTTCACCAGGATTTCGATTGCCTGTTTGCAGGCATTGGAAAAACCGGCGAATCTCCGGTATTCCGTAGTGATATAAAAGAGACGCTCCTGGCTGAGGCCGATGGCGCTTTTCTTGTTTGCCGAAATGAACGCCCAGCGGTCTATGGCCGAGACGGCGATGCCGCCCGGCTGTATCTGGACGGTTTGCTCGTTACCTTTCTCTGCTGCCGGATACTGTTTTCGCAATGCCTCCTGAATCTTTGGTATGTATTCGGCGATCTGCATGACAGGCGAGAAGCGAAACTCGGCCAGCACGAATTTAAGCGGTTGATTTTGCAGTTTTTTATAGTCAATCACGGCCATTCTCTACTTCAGGTATCCGTTACATTAAATGGATATTGTACACTAAATTACACATACTCAAACCCGACAAGGTCCAAGCCGGCACAACCCCGGAATTGAGATTAGCGGCTTTTATGACAAGGCGCATAAACGCCGCCCAGTAATGCCTCTCTGTTTGCCCCTGTCACGGCGGGGAGATTGGCCGGTTTGTTTTCAAGCCGTTGTTTGGCGAGCCAGGCAAACGCGGCCGCTTCGACCGAGGCCGGCGCGAGGCCGTATTTTTCTGTCGTCGCTATTTTCAACTCCGGCAGCAGTCTTTGTAAATTCTGCATCAACGCCCGGTTATAGGCGCCGCCGCCACAGGCCAGGACTTCGGAGACATTTTTGGCATACGATTTTATGGCCTCAGAGATTGAAACGGCGCTTAATTGCAGCAGTGTCGCCTGCACATCAACGGCGGAAATGGCCGCCCCGCGTTCAGCGGTATATTCATCAAGCCGCCGGGTCAGCCAGGGCAGGTTGAAATAGTCACGGCCCGTGCTTTTTGGGGCAGGCAGGCTGAAATAGGGATCATTCAACATTGACTTGAGCAAGGCCGCGTTGACATGGCCCCGGCCGGCCCAGGCCCCGTTTTTGTCGTACTCCCGGTTTTTGTGTTTTTGTATCCAGTCATCCAGCAGCGCATTGCCCGGGCCGGTGTCGAAGCCGATCACTTTGGCCGGCGCCAGCAGGGTCAGGTTGGCCATGCCGCCGATATTCAGAATGATCGCGGGATGGCCCGCCGCCTGAAACTGGTATTGATGGAACGCGGGGGCCAGCGGCGCGCCCTGTCCGCCATTCACCATATCCATACGCCTGAAGTCGGCCACCGTGGTAATGCTGGTTTCATTACATATCACATTGGGATCGCCGATCTGGACCGAGGCGGGGCAGGGCGCTTGCGGCCGGTGCAGGATGGTTTGTCCGTGGCTGCCGATGGCAATGATATCTTTGCTTTGCAGCCGGGTTTCCCGCAACAATCGCTTGACGGCCGCGGCAAAGAGAAAACCGAGCCGTTCATCCAGCCTGGATACGGCGTCGATCGGACTGTCTTTGGAAAGGCCGCGCAGTTCCCGCCGCAGCGCATGTTCCAGCGGGTATTCGCGGTAGCACGCAAGCCGGGTCCGGTCTTCAAATCTTGCCAGGGCGACGTCTATGGCATCCATGCTGGTGCCCGACATCAGCCCGATGTAATATCCGCTTTTGGGCGAAATATTCAGCGTTTAACCGTCTTCTGTTGCGGGCTCGGGGCCTGTGTCGGGCAGGTCGGGCTTTTGCGCCGTGAGCACGGTCTTGCCGCCGAGCCGATCCAGTTCCGCCATGACAGGCGCGATCGATCTGCGAAATTCCGGCAGGCGTTTTTTATCAATGGATTCCGCCCGCGGCAACTCAACCGTGAGCGGGTTACGGTGTACCCCATTAATGCGGAATTCGTAGTGTAAATGAGGGCCGGTTGACAGCCCGGTTTGACCGACATACCCGATTGTCTCTCCCTGTTTGACAGACTTGCCGGCGCGGATCCCCTTTGCATAGCGATGCAGGTGCGCATAAACCGTGCTGTACCGGCCGCCGTGTTTTAATATTACCGTCTTGCCATAATCGCCTTTTCTGCCCGCCTGAACGACCCTGCCGTCAGCGGTTGCCCGCACGGGCGTGCCGATGGGCGCGGCATAATCAATGCCTTTATGCGCGCGGATTTTATTGAGAATCGGGTGCAGGCGCCTCAGGTTGAAACGGGAACTGATGCGCGTAAAGTTGACGGGCGCCCTCAGGAAGGCCTTGCGCATGGCCTCGCCGTTATCGGAATAATAGGCAATCCGGCCATCTGCATGAGTATAGCGCGCCGCCCTTAAGGGCTTGTTGCGATTGATAAATTCCGCCGCCAGCACGGGCCCTTCGGAGACCTTGACGCCGTCTTTATATTGTTCTTCATAGATCAGGCTGAAAGCGTCGCCCGCGCGGATATCCAATGCAAAGTCGATATCCCAGGCATAGACGGCGGCCAGTTGCATGACCAGATTATCGGATAAGCCGGCGCGCCTGCCGGCCAGAAAGAGCGAATCCTCGATCGTCGCATTGACCTGCCTGACCACGGATTGCAGCGGTTCGCTAACAAGCTCAACGCGATAACCGTCCTCCTTTTTGGCCAGTTTCAATGTATGAGTCAGGTCGAATTCATATTCCAGGCCAAGCAACTCACCGGCGGCGATACTGAAATTTAATAACTGGCCGGGCCGCAGTCTTTTCAGGCGGTTCACTTCTCCGCCGAGTGACATGATCCGGTGCAACAGGCCCGGACTCAGGCCCAGGCGGGAAAATATCAATGCCAGGCTGTCCCCGGATTTGACCGTGATCTGCCGCCGGTTTGGTCGGGGCGCGGGCCGCGCGGCGGCAGCCTCGGGCCGGGGCATGACAAAATCCGGCTCGGCGGATTCGGTCAACGGGGCGGCAACGGGGTCCGGGCCGGGCTGGTCCGCCGGTAGCTCGCCGCCTGCGTCAACGGCCGGCGAATCGTTGGCCGCGGGATAAATGCTTTCAGGGGCAGTGGCTTCAGGCCGGTAGGCCGCGTTCTGAATGCTGGCGGCAGTATCCGCTTGCGGCTGGTAGGCCAGGCCGGTTTGCGGGTAGGCGTCCGCCCCGCCGGGGGGCAACCCGGCGGCCGGTTTTTCGCTTATGGCGAATAGCCAGCAGACCGCGATGAGGAGCGCCGCGATACCGGGGAGACAGATTGATAGCCGGAGCCGCGAACGCGGCCGGATTGTTACTCCTCCGTTTTTGTAATCTTTTACGATATGGACTTTGTAAGCCACGGTTTATCCTGATTGATTTTATCGCTGTAAGCAATGTATCCGCGTAACCATAACTTTTGCTTTGGAAGAGGTCAACGTTTCAATCACCCTGCGCGCGGGCGGGCGCTGTGCTAAGCTCCGGGAATTTAAAAGAGCCAATTTTAAACTATGCCAAAGATGATGACAGACATAACTGACGCGCTTGAACGGATCCGCCGTGGCAGTGATGAAATCCTGCCCCTGGATGAACTCGAAAAAAAACTGGCGGCGGGGACGCCGCTGCGTGTCAAGGCGGGCTTTGACCCCACCGCGCCCGACCTGCATCTGGGGCATACTGTCCTGATAAACAAGTTACGCGAGTTTCAACGGCTGGGTCATCACGTTATCTTTCTGATCGGTGATTTTACCGGCATGATCGGCGACCCGGCCGGCAAGAGCGCCACCCGGCCGCCTTTGACACGGGAGCAGGTCAAGGCCAATGCCGCCACCTATCAGCGCCAGATATTCAGAATCCTCGACCCGGCGCTGACAGAGATCGCGTTTAACTCAAGCTGGCTGGACAAGCTGACGGCCGGAGACCTGATCAGGCTGGCATCGAACCAGACCGTGGCCCGCATGCTGGAACGTGATGATTTCAATAAACGCTATAAATCCGGTCGGCCCATTGCCATACATGAATTTTTGTATCCGCTGGCGCAGGGGTATGACTCCATCGCGCTGGCGGCGGATGTGGAACTCGGCGGCAGCGACCAGAAGTTTAATCTGCTGATGGGGCGTCAATTACAGCAGGCCGCCGGCAAGCCGCCGCAGGTGGTTTTGACCATGCCGCTCCTGGAAGGCACGGACGGTGTGCAGAAGATGTCCAAATCACTGGGCAACTATATCGGCA